>NZ_CP192102.1:4967500-8475085 GCF_050955685.1 Actinoplanes sp. CA-015351 | reverse complement strand
CGCCGCGCCACCCCCATCGCCACCGACCCCCGGTGGACCTTGTGTCCGGCCTTCCGCCTGTGCCCGACGGGCGCCCTCGCAGGCATCCGTCGGCCCCCCAACCCGTGTCCAGCTAACGTGCTGAACACGCACGGCGCCACCTGCTATCCACAGGTTATCCACAACCCGTGGCGTTGCTGATGGCCGCTCCCGGCCGGATTGGTCGGCAGATTTACCGGAGCCTGTAGTGGCGCGGGCTGAAAACAGGCTCACCGTGGCGAACGATCCACCTGCTTGTCCGGTTTTGGCCGCCGCTTCACGGTCTGCGAACGGCCCCGATGAGACCAGCAACCGCGCACGCTAACAGCGCTGACAGGTGGACGACAACCGCAGATCGGACCGTGCGGCGCCCGATTGCAGGAAAAGATTCACTTTGTGCGCGGAAAGACCTGGTGGCCGTCGTTCAGACCCGCATGTCGGCGTGCCGACCAAGGATATGGTTGACCGTGAGATGGCCTCTCCGTAGGGTTGGGCGGTTGCTCCGCCGCGTTCTGCTAAAGTGGCGTCTTGCAGCCCGATGCCCCCTGGACGTAGTACGAAGACGGAGTTCTGACGTGAGCAAGCGCACCTACCAGCCGAACAACCGCCGGCGTGCCAAGACCCACGGCTTCCGGCTGCGCATGCGCACCCGTGCAGGCCGCGCGATCCTGTCGTCCCGCCGGACCAAGGGCCGCGACAAGCTGTCGGCCTGATCCGACCGCTTGGCGCAGGCCTGAATGACCGGATAATCGTGCTAGCCGCGGCACAGAGACTGCGACGTAGCACAGACTTCGCCGCAGCGATTCGTGGTGGCCGCCGTGCTGGCCGCGGGACTCTGGTCGTTCATCTGCTTATCGAGGAGCCGGCGTTCGCCTCTACGGCGCGCGCCGGCTTCGTCGTTTCCAAAGCGGTGGGCAACGCGGTGACCCGCAACAAGGTTCGCCGACGTCTGCGTCATCTGGTTCGGTCGCATCTCGCTGAGCTTCCCGAGGGTGCTTCCCTGGTGGTTCGCGCTTTGCCGCCTTCCGCCGAGGCGGAGTACGCCACCCTTGCCTCGGATCTGGAGGGGGCGATCGCAACGGCGCGCAGACCCCGGCGGCCGCGATGAGCGTCATTGCCCGGCTCCTGACCGCAGCGGTCGTCGCGTACCGTCGATACTTGAGTCCGGTGCTGCCGGCACGCTGTCGGTTCTATCCCTCATGCAGCGCGTACGCCCAGGAGGCTCTGGCGCGGCACGGTGCGTTGCGAGGGACGGGCCTGGCGATCTGGCGGCTCCTGCGCTGCCACCCTTTCCACCCTGGCGGGTACGACCCGGTGCCTGAGCGGATCCGTCACCGTCCTGCCGATGTGACTGGAGCTTAGATTGAGTCTCGACTGGATCTACAACGCCATCTCGTGGATCCTCCTACGGTGGCATGCCCTGTGGGACGCCATCGGCATCCCCGACGGCCGCGTGCTCGGCACCAACTGGGCCTGGATCCTGGCGATCATTTTCCTGGTCGTGACGCTGCGGATCATCCTGTTCCCCGTCTTCGTGAAGCAGATCAAGAGCCAGCGCGCGATTCAGGCGCTGCAGCCGAAGGTCAAGGCTCTCCAGGAGAAGCACAAGGGTGACCGGGAGACGCTCCAGAAAGAAATGATGGAGCTGTACCGGACCGAGAAGGCCAACCCGCTGATGGGCTGCCTTCCCATGTTCCTGCAGATCCCGGTCTTCTTCGGCCTCTTCCACGTGCTCCAGCACCTCGACCCGAGCATCTCCGAGAAGTACAAGCTTCTGTACGGATGGTCGCTCGAGCAGTTCGACAGCGCTGCCAACGCGCACCTGTTCAACGCGCCGATCAGCGCGAAGTTCGGCTCGACTGCCACGGAGCTCGCCGCCGTGGGCGCCGACGCCATGACCGTGAAGGTTCTGGCCGGCGTCCTGGTCCTGATCATGATGGCGACGACCTTCCTCACCAGCCGTCAGATGATTCTGAAGACCGGCTGGGCCGAGGACCCGCAGCAGAAGATGATCCAGCGGCTGATGCTCTACGGCATCCCGTTCTCGCTGCTGATCTCCGGTTCGCTGTTCCCGATCGGTGTTGTCATCTACTGGGTCACGAACAACCTGTTCACCCTCGCCCAGCAGCAGTGGGTGCTCCGGAAGTTCCCGCCAATCCAGATGAACAAGGGTGCTGCGGCCACGTCGTCGGCCCGTCCGGCTGGTTCGGGTTCGCGTAACGGTGCCGCCAGCCCGGTGCAGCCCGCGCGTACCGGTGGGCTCTTCGGACGTAAGTCCGCGCCCGAGCCGGTTTCTCCGGTCGCCGAGACCAAGGCTTTGGCCCCCAAGCCCGGCGCCAAACCGGTGAATCCGAAGAAGGGCACCCGGCCGGCGAACAAACCCAAGGGATGATCGCTGATCCAGGCCCTGACCAGGGCCTGGACCGCTCCCCTTACCGCCACAGACCTGCCCGCTCTGCGGGAAACATCGGAAACAACGGAGATGAGACCGTGACCGACACCAGCACTCCCCCTTCCGTCGAGCCGGCCGAGGCCGTCGTGGCCACCGCCGACGAGAAATCCGAGGCCCCGGCCGAGGCGAAGAAGTCGGAGAGCGTCGCCTCGGACAGCGACCTGTTCCGTCAGAGTGAGATCGCTGCGGACTACGTCGAGGGGCTGCTGGACATCCTCGACTACGACGGTGACATCGACGAGCTGGTCTCGGCCGGCCGGCCGATGGTCGAGGTGGTCGGTGACCGGCTTCAGCCGCTCGTCGGCCAGCGTGGCGCCACGCTCGAAGCTATGCAGGAGCTCACCCGGCTGGCGATCTTCCGGGCCACCGGTTCTCCCAGCCGGCTTCTGCTGGACATCGGCGGATACCGCGCCGCCCGCCGCAAGGAACTGGCCGCGGTTGGCCGCAACGCGGTGGAGAAGGTCAAGGAGCACGGCGACCCGGTACGCCTTGAGCCGATGTCGGCGTTCGAGCGCAAGTGCGTGCACGACGTGGTCAACGCGATCCCGGGTGTGCAAAGCGAGTCCGAGGGTGTCGAGCCCAACCGCCGCATCGTGGTGCGCGTGGCGGACTGATCATGACGAACCCACGCTACGGCGCGGGTGACCACGGCCCGGGCATCGATTCGCCCGGGCCGTCGTCTTTCCCGCGATCTTCTTCTTCGCCTTCTGACGTTGATCTCCCTCCGGGTTTTCCGCTTCCGCCTGATGAGTTGAGAGGCGCTGCGGAAGAGGTTTTCGGTGACCGGCTCCCGGTGGCTGTTCGCTATGCGGAGCTACTCGGCACCGACGGGGTGATCCGAGGGCTCATCGGTCCGCGGGAGACGCCGCGTCTCTGGGAACGTCACCTGATCAACTGTGGCGTTATGTCGGAGATAATCCCTTTAGGCGCTTCGGTGGTTGACATCGGCTCTGGTGCGGGTTTGCCCGGTATCGTGCTCGCAGTGGCCCGACCTGATCTTGCGATCACGCTGGTTGAACCGCTGGCTCGGCGCACCGCGTTCCTCGACGAGGCAGTCACTAACCTCGGCCTCGACAACGTCTCGGTCATCCGTGGCCGCGCCGAAGAGGTCGCCGGCCACCTCGAAGCAGACATCGTCACGGCTCGCGCTGTCGCCGCCCTCGACAAGCTGGCCGGCTGGTGCCTGCCGGTCGCGAAGGTTGGCGGCCGGCTACTGGCACTCAAGGGCGCTTCGGCGGCTGACGAGGTCGCTGAGCACGGGCAGGCGCTGTCCGAGCTGGGCGGCGGTGAAGTGACCGTCCGGCTCTGCGGGGTGGGGCTGATCGAATCGCCCGCGACGGTGGTGGACGTGGTGAAAGAGCGCCAGGCGTCACCGGTTCGGGCGCGGGGTGGTAACTCTCAGGCCGCTGAGCGCGGTGGTGGGCGGAAGAAGACGCGGAGGAGATAGATGGCCAAGCGGGGTGCACGGAAGCGTGCTTTTCGTCCTTTTCGGAAGCCGCACCCCGCGCCATCGGTTGATTCCCCTCTTTCGAGCGTCTCGGCCGCGCCTTCGGGTGACCTCGTCGACGTTGAGCGGGAGGTCCTCCTGACCGAAACTGAACTGTCGGCCGGCCCTCGTGTCGTGTGCGGGTTTCTGATGTGGCCTGCTGTGGATGAGGTTCTCCAGGAATCCGCCGGACCGTCGTCTGGAGCGGTGGTCGAATTGGTTCAGGGGGCCGTGGCCACTGAGGGCTCACGTGCCGGCGGTCATCTGAGGGGCCTGAGTGCCACTGTGGCGCCCGAAGTGGTGTCGATCGGGCGCCGTGTAGGTGCCGACGTTTTCGGGGCGGACGGCGAGCCTGGGGCTGGCGTTAGTGCTGCGATGCGGTTGTGGCGATCGGTTACGCGTACCAACAGGGATTTGAAGCCGGCGTTGCAGGAAGCCGGCGGCGATGTTGGAGGGTTGTTGCGGCTCGTGCCCGGGGCGATGGTCTTCCGTTCGGTAGGTGATGGTGCGACGTTGTGCTCGACTCATCAGACTTCGGACCATGGCAACACCTGCCCGACACCCGTAGGCTGGCTGAGCGTCGATAGTGTGGACCGGATTTCTGGCGCCGGGGCCCACGTTCTGCCGGCCAACCCGTTCCTAACCAACAGGGATATAGCGGTGCATGAGTACGGTGTTTCACGTGAAACCGAGTCGCCTCTCGACAGGCCGTCGGGAGTGAGCGTGGGCGGACCGCACGCTGGCGACCAAAACGTTCCGCAGCCTCGGGCGGGGGGATACGGCCCACCTGCGCCGTATGACTACGGCGTTCCACCCTCCGTCTCGGCTGCGCTTACCCCTGGCGCTCCACTTCCTGGTGTTCCCGTTCAGCCGGACGAGCATGTTTCACGTGAAACGCCGGGCGGGGATGAGGACGATCCGCCCCTTGCCATGGAAGCGTTGCGAGCTGTGCAGATCCTCAACCCGAGCGGCGAGATCATCATGCCGCGCCCAGACCACCCGAGGGTGATTTGCGTCGCCAACCAGAAGGGCGGCGTCGGGAAGACGACCACGACGGTGAACCTGGCAGTGGCGCTCGCCCTGCACGGCAACCGCGTCCTGGTGGTGGACCTTGACCCGCAGGGCAACGCCTCCACCGGTTTGAACGTGCCCCACCACGCCGGCGTGCCGGACGTGTACGACTGTTTGATCGACAACGTGCCGCTGGCCGAGGTCGCGCAGCCGGTCGAGGGCATCCCGAACCTGTTCTGTGTGCCGGCGACGATCGACCTCGCTGGTGCGGAGATCGAGCTTGTCTCGGTGGTGGCTCGTGAGTCCCGCCTCGCTCGGGCGATCGCGGGGCACCCGGAGAAGTTCGACTACGTCTTCATCGACTGCCCGCCCTCGCTCGGCCTGCTGACGGTCAACGCGTTGTGTGCCGCGCAGGAGGTGCTGATCCCGATTCAGTGCGAGTACTACGCGCTGGAGGGCCTCAACCAGCTGATCAACAACATCAACCTGGTTCGGCAGCACCTGAACCCGACGCTCGACGTTTCGACCATCCTCTTGACGATGTACGACCGCCGGACCCGGCTGGCTGACGCGGTGGAGCAGGACGTCCGCAACCACTTTGGGACGAAGGTTTTGAACGCAGTCATTCCCCGAAACGTGCGAGTCTCGGAGGCTCCCAGCTACGGGCAGTCTGTGATGACCTACGATCCGGGATCACGGGGTGCGACCAGCTATTTCGAGGCCGCCCTTGAGATCGCAGTGCGTGGGGTCAACACAGGAGGCACGGCATGAAGAACCGTCCGCGGGGTGGCCTAGGCCGTGGCCTGGGTGCGTTGATCCCCACGGCGCCCGCTGCTGAACCGGTGGCGGCAACTGGCTCTGTGGATGTGGCGGTTCCTGAATCGGTGGCGGTTTCGACGCCGGCTGCGGTTCCTTCGGGGTCTGGCGCTGGTGGTCCTTCTGGCGCTGGTGGTCCTGCTACTCCTCCGGCTTCCGGTGCTTCTTCGTCGGCGGTTTCGGGTGGCTCCGGTGGCTCGGGTGGCTCGGGTGTTTCGGACGTCGAGTTGGCGCCGGTGCCTGGTGCCCGGTTTGCGGAGCTTCCGGTCACCTCGATTGAGCCCAACGCGAAGCAGCCGCGGCATGTTTTCGACGAGGAAGCGCTGGAGGAGCTCAAGACCTCCATTCAGGAGGTCGGCTTCCTTCAGCCGATCGTGGTGCGTGACGTCGGCGATGGCCGGTTCGAGCTCGTCATGGGTGAGCGTCGGTGGCGGGCCGCTCAGGCCGTTGGCAAGGAAACGATTCCGGCGATCATTCGGAGCACGCCTGATGACGCGATGCTCCGTGACGCTCTGCTGGAGAACATCCACCGGGCGAACCTGAACCCGCTTGAAGAGGCGGCTGCCTATCAGCAGCTCCTTGAAGAATTCGGGGCGACCCATGAGGAGCTGGCTCGGCGGATCGGACGTAGTCGGCCGCAGATCTCCAACACCATAAGGCTCATGAACTTGCCGGCGCCTGTGCAGCGGCGGGTTGCTGCTGGGGTGCTGTCGGCCGGGCATGCTCGGGCGTTGCTCGGGTTGGACGACAGCGAAGCGCAGGAGAAGCTTGCGCTGCGGATCGTGGCTGAAGGGCTGTCGGTTCGGGCTACCGAGGAGCTAGTGCAGCTTGCTGTTGCGGACGGACCGGTCAAGAAGACCGCGCCGGCTCGGCGGGCGAAGGTGCATGCGCCGGCGCTGAATGATTTGGCTGAGCGGCTGTCGGATCGGTTCGATACTCGGGTGAAGGTTGATATCGGCCGGAACAAGGGCAAGATCACGATCGAGTTCGCTACGGTGGATGATTTGGAGCGGATAGTCGGCATGATCGGTGTCGAGGATGAGGGTGCTCGCGGGGAAGAGTCGGGCGAGTAGCTTTCGGGTTTCGTTTCGGTTTGGGTCTTGGGTTTTCGTTTGGGTTTGGGTCTTGGGTTTTCGCTTTGGTTTTGGGCTTGAGTTGAGCTGAGTTTGGGTCTTGTTGGGCGCGTGCCGAGTTTGGTGCGCGCCTTTTTCTTGGGGTTTTTGAAGGTGAGGAAGGCTTCAAGGGCTTCTGTCAGAACGATTCTCCTGGGGTTTTG
This sequence comes from Actinoplanes sp. CA-015351, assembly GCF_050955685.1. Classification (NCBI taxonomy): domain Bacteria; kingdom Bacillati; phylum Actinomycetota; class Actinomycetes; order Micromonosporales; family Micromonosporaceae; genus Actinoplanes; species Actinoplanes sp. CA-015351. The sequence goes on along the minus strand of NZ_CP192102.1, from coordinate 8,468,026 downwards.
GGGTGGGTGGGGTTGATCGTTTGGGGAGTTCTGATTGTGGCTTTTGGGGGCTTGGTCGGTTTCTCTGAATGATCTTCGTGGTTGGTGGTGATTGGTGATGGTCAGGGTTCTGCAACAGGGTGGGCGAAGTGACTTGGCCGAGGATGACTGATGAGGCATGACTGTCGTAGGTCATACCTCTAGCTGTCTTCCTTTAGTTGTGTTCCATGAGACGGCGTGCGATTCACGCAAGGACGGTCTCGCTGCGGACGTTGAGCGGTGGGGTGTTCTAGGTGGCGTTGGTCCGTTGGGAAGTCGGACGGGCGGGGTCGGCTCTCTCTCTCTCTCTCTCTCTCTCTCTCCTCAAGAGCGGTCTGGGTCTGTTGTCGGTGACGGTGGCGGTCCTTTGAGCGCATCAATCCGGGCGGTGGGGCACGCGGTCTCGTATGTCGCGGTGTGAGAGAGCCACAGTGCTTGTCTAAGGCAGAGTCGGGGCTCGGTCTTCGAATGGCGGCCGGCGTTATGCGGAGGGCGTCGGCGGCTGACGCGGTTAGAGATCTCGAATCGCAGTAGATCTCGGGTTCGCCATTTGTGGGGCTGTGGCGGATTGGGGCGGTCGCGGGTGCGGGGCGGTGGCGGCGGGGCGGTGTGGCGGCGGGGCGGCGGGGCGGCTGCGGAGAGGTCGCTCGGTCCGAGGTGCCGCTCAGAGATCTTGTGCGGTTTGGTCGGCTGATCGCCCGAGAGTGCACGAGTTTGCGGGACGGCCCCCGTCCCTGGCATGTCGGTTTCGGTTGGCCGGCGTACGTTGCGCTGACGCTCTGCCGCGGCAGCGGGGGGACGTGCCGGTTCTTGGCGAAGTGTGGGCGTTCTATGCCCGGCCCCTACAGGTTCCAAGGTTCGGCCAGGCGGTGCTTCACAGTTTCGACGTAGCGGACGCGGTGCTTCATCGATCTTGTGGAGTTCGGCGAACTGTTTGCGCGTAGCTCCGCAAGATCGACTAAGCCTGTTCGATCTTGCGGAGTTGTGCGGGTGCGTCTCCAGGGAAGTCCACAAGATTCAGGCTGCGTTGCGTTGCGCTGCGCTGCGCTGCGCTGCGCGGGGCCGGGCAGGGTTGGGCGGGGCCGGGCGGCCGTCGATCTTGCCTCCTTTCTGATCGAGGCCGTGTTGACCGAGGTCCCCAAGATCGCTCCTTCCCGTGTCGCTGGGTGCTCGGCGCTTGAGCTGACGGCTCGTCATGTTTCACGTGAAACGTGGGTGGCGCTTGGCGAGAGATCGACTCTCGGGCGGGGCGTAGGTTGATTGTGCCGGCGGTGCCCATCTTGGCTTGATGGCAGAAGACGGCCCGGCCTGCAGGTGGCGTCTCGCAGTTATCGCTTGGCGCCTGGTGGTCGATATCGGGTTGCCGTTGGTGGGCGTGACGATCGCAGGGTCTCGGCTGCGGCTGGTTTCTACTTTGAGCGTTGGCTAATGCTTCGAATGAAGACGTAGGCCATTCGACCGCGTGCGGCAAGCCGGGAGTACGAGAAGTCAGGGAAGAGATTTAGGACCGTGCGGGGGGCGCAGCTAACGGCCGGCGGTGCGCGGCGCGCTGGACGGGCGTGCTCCGTGCGCCAAGGGCGAGCGCCCCGCTACCCCTGACCCGCGGCGTGCGGCATGCGGCGTGCGGCGTGCGGCACGTGGCGTGCGGCACGTGGCGTGCGGCGAGCGACCGGGGCGTGTGGCGAGCGGCGTGCGGCACGTGGCGTGCGGCGAGCGACCGGGGCGTGTGGCGAGCGGCGTGCAGCACGTGGCGTGCGGCGAGCGACCGGGGCGTGTGGCGAGCGGCGTGCGGCGTGCGGCACGTGGCGCACGGCGAGCGACCGGGGCGTGTGGCGAGCGGCGGGCGACTCGGGGCGTGCGGCATACGGCGGGCGACTCGGGTGTGCGGCGTGATGTAGGAGCAGGCCCACGTCGCGGTTGGGTCGCGACTTCAGCCGTCTGGTCTATCCGGGTTGTTGACCTCAGGAAAGCCGACGACCTGCTGGGTGCCATGTGAGGCCTTCGCAGTTGATGAGTGGGCTAGTGTCGCGAGTTGACTTCGCCTGGCTGCATGTGAGGACGGACTCGCGTCGGACGGACGTCTGGCAGTTCGCAGCGGCCGCAGAGGATCGGTGATTTGGCGCCACCCGTTGGCGGGAGCTTGACTGCTCGGAGTGGGTGCTCGGTGTCTTCAGGCTGGCGTTGCCAGGCCCCTCGGTCATTCTGGTGACGACAACGTGTGCCGGCGAGTCAGCTTTTAGGGTCGGCCAGGTGGGCACGGCAGCAGCTTCTATCTCACGGTGGCTCTTGATGGCTGCTGCATCGCATCGGTCCGACGCAGCCGCCGTGCCCTTACGGTGGCGGCGATGTGCGGGTCCTCGCGGCGGTGGGGTACACCGCTCTGGCGACTGGATGGGCCGGACGGAGGTCTTGGGCGGGACACGAGCGAGGCGTGAAGGCCCAGTGCGGGGGTGCATCTGCGGACGGACGCGTGGGCGTTGGGTGCGCAGGCGGATAACGCAGGCGGATAACGCTGGCAGAGGACGAGGCGCACGACGAGGCGCAGGACGACGCAGGACAAGGCGCAGGACGACGCAGGACAAGGCGCAGGACGACGCGCAGGACGACGCGCAGGACGACGCGCAGGACGACGCGCAGGATTGGGTCTCGACCTTCGGGTCGTTGCCTTCGCGGGTCTGTTTCACGTGAAACATGGGGCTCGTGAAACGCCGTGGGTCTATCGCAATAAAACACCAGTGGCATGCCTGCGCGCCTCGAGATTCCTCAGCAGGTCGTTAGAACGCGCCGTACTGAACACCGCCGTCCCAGGTGGCTGGACACGCGCCGATCAATTACCAGCGTCGTCCGGACTTCATGGTCGCGCCTGGCGGTGCTGCCCGGCCCAGCCACATGGTGACTGGGTGGCTGTGTTGTGAATCGAGGCGTTGGGCGACGGGCCGATGGGGCCCCGACTAAATACGGGGGACCACGGTCGCCGTTGGCGGGTTCTGGAGAGGTGCCTTCGCCGCCAATACTTCCGTCGCGGTGGGTGATTGCGCTTGCGTGAACCGACCCCTGCAGGGCTCGGGCTAGGGCTGGGTGCGCGGTCGGGAAGGCCCGGAGCGGTGAATGGCAGCTTGGCTTCGTGGCTCTGCTGGGCGGCGACTGCTTCGGGGTTATCGGCAGCGTCTCGCTCTTATGGCCGGGCTTCTGGAAGCGATCGGAGTGCGCCGTCCCGTAGTCAGGGAGATTGAGTGGACGAACGGTAAGGCTGGCGCCGGCGCGCATGTCGGCAGGGGCGGGGAACGTGGCAGCGGCCTTGTCCGCCCTTGAGCGGAGAGCCATCGCTAGGCGGGAGACGTCGCTTGGGGTAAAGCTGCCGTCGACAGTCCAGCTCGGCGCCTGCGACCAGTTTGGTGGTGCCTAGCGAGTTCGTCGACTGGCGGACCGTCCCATTCAGGTGCGGCGCACGGGTGCTTGAGTCGACTCAAGGGTCGGCGGTCGACCCGTGGAGCTGAGATCAGCTTGGTCGTGCAGCGCTACGGACAAGTGGGGCTCGGAACGGCGGGCGGCGGGTTGTCGCTGAGCCCTGCCGTCCCGAGTGTTCATCGGTTGGGGCCGCCGATCATGCCGATGCGATTCGTCTGGCGCTAAGAGGGACTAAGAGGCTTGAGCACGTGTGGGTGGCTAACTGAAGTAACCCAAGACAGCGATTGTGCGAGACGCCGGCAGGGCGGCTGAATCCGTTCACGATAGAAGTCCTGGCTGAGGGCCGGCACACCCGGCTCACCCGGCTCATCCGGCTCACCCGGCTCATCCGGCTCACCCGGCTCATCCGGCTTACCCGGCTCACCCGGTGGCTGGGAGCGCTGCCAGCCGAGCGTGGCCTGGCCCAGCCTGATACTCGCCTGGTCCAGCCGAGATGAAGTTGCTACGCCAAAGCGGGGCCGCACGGCCATGTAACTGAACGAGCCGCGAGAACCAGGCAGCAGTCGAGAAGGCATGGGCAAGCCGTCCGTGTCCGCCGATTGATGTAGCGCCCGCCGTTGGCCCTCGCCTGGCTTGCGTTCCAGCCCCAACCCCACGTGACGCAAGTCACCCTCGCGTTTCACGTGAAACACATCAGCTGGGACCCGCATTAATCGACTGGCACGCGGGGTCAGCCGGACCCAAGACTCACTCACCCTCACCATCACAGAGGCCACGACGAGCCCGGATTTAGCGACACACCGATGCCCCACCCGTTTCACGTGAAACAGGTCTCCCACCGTCGAGCGACCTCCGAACGGTGGATCACCCGCAACCAAGCCCCACCCCGGCCACCGCGCTTCGTAGCGAGCCCTGAGAGTGACGCTCGTCCCTCTCCGTGCATATGCAAACACCACTATCCACAACCTGTGCGCGGAGCCTGTTGACGAACCCGTCCCACCCGTTTCACGTGAAACAACGCCGATGCCGTCACCTTCGTCCACCGCTCTATCCACAGGATCCACAAGCGTTCTACGTCGCGTTTCACGTGAAACGGGGCAGCCTGTGGATAACTTCTGTGGATAACTTGGGGGCGGTTCTGTGGAGAGCGGCAGCGTTACGCCTGTCTAAATGCCAACCCCGCTCGGGCGGGTGTAAAGGCGTCCCTCCGTCGTGCGAAATTGACCCAGGACAGCCCCTCCTGAGCTGGGCTAAGGTCACGTCGTGTCCGAGAACACCGCCCCCCTGCCTGACTTCACACGTTGGCCGTCGTTCCCCTTTGAGGGGGACATGCGGGTCAAAAAGCTCGCGCCTCCCGTGGAGGTTGAGCCGCCGCGAAGCGGTGAGGATGCGTCGGACTGTGTGGCCTGCGGCACGCCCGATGACGCGTACATCTGGGTCAGTGAGCGATGGCGGGTCCGGGCGATGGACCGCCCGACTGGCTTGCCGATGGTTTTGATCCTGGAGTGCCGTTCCCACTTCGACATCGGCGACCTGCCCAACATGCTGGCCGCGGAGCTCGGCGTCATGACCGTCCGGCTTGAGCGGGCCATCCGCTCGCTCGACGGCGTCGCACGGGTGCACGTCAACCGATGGGGTGATGGTTCCGCGCATCTCCACATGTGGTTCCTCGCTAGGCCCTATGGGCGGCTGCAGCTCCGCGGCACGTTCCTCTCGCTCTGGGATGATCTCCTGCCGGTCATCCCGGAGTCCCAGTGGCGTGAGAACCTCGCCCACGTCGCCGCGTGGCTCGCCGACTTCGGCGGGAAGGCGAACGCCGAGCCGGCTCACATCCAGTGGGAGTCCGCCGGGACTTTCGCGGTCCCCACTCCTACGAGCACAAATCCAGCCGCAGCGCCGGACACGGAGACCGACAGCACCCGTCGGCCACAAACCCTGGGCGACATCGAGGCCGCCTCGCCGGCGGCTGATTCTGGGGTACGCATAACCGAGGCGTCCTCGGACATCCCGCAAAGAGCCGCAGGCCCGACGTTCCCACAAGGTCACCCGGCGTCGAACATCGAACCAGAGCCCAGCTCTCGACCCGCCCCGGCACCCGAAGTACCCGCCCCGGCACCCGAGGGGCAGGCCCCGGCACCCGAGGGGCAGGCCCCGGCACCCGAGGGGCAGGCCCCGGCACCCGAGGGGCAGGCCCCGGCACCCGAGGGGCAGGCCCCGGCACCCGAGGGGCAGGCCCCGGCACCCGAAGTGCCCGCCGCAGCCGCACCCCCGTCACAGTCGTAGACCGCATCGCCGACGGAACGTTTCACGGGAAACATCGGACTGCGCAGGCCGACCAGGACGCGGCACGAGGACGGGTATCCCCCGGGTAAGCGAAAAGCCCGGCGTCACCAACGACGACCGGGCTTCGCCCCGAACCACCCCGCCGAAACTCAGGCGGTGCGGCCCACTGCCTGCTCCACCAGCCCGCTCAGGACCTCACCCAGATCCACCCCGGCGGCCTGGACCGCCAGTGGCAGCAGCGAGGTCTCTGTCATCCCGGGGGACACGTTGCAACCCAGCACCTGCACCGCCCCGTCCTCGCCGACGATCACGTCGATGCGGGACAGGTCGCGCAGACCCAGAGCTTTGTACGCCGCCAGCGCCGCCTCCGACACCTGCGCGGCAACCGACGCCGACAACCGGGCCGGCACGTGCCACGTCGTCAGACCCGCCGAGTATCGAGCCGCGTAGTCGTACACGCCGTCGCGGGGGACTATCTCGACGATCGGCAGGGCTTCCGGGCCGTTGCCCCGGTCGACGATCGAGACGGCCACGTTGGTGCCGGCGACGAACTGTTCGACAAGTGCCGTCGAGTCGTACGCGAAGCAGCCCACCATCGCCGCCGGCAGATCGGCGGCGTCTCGGACCACCGCTGCGCCCAGGCCTGAGCCGCCCTGTGCCGGTTTCACCATCAGAGGCAGACCCAAGCGGTTGACGATGCGGTCCAGCACTGCCACGGCGCCGAGCTCGGAGAAGCGGTCGTGCGGCAGCGCCACCCAGTCCGGTGTCGGGATGCCTGCTTCGCGCAGCATCGATTTCGCCGACGGCTTGTCCCACGCGAGGCGGGCCGTGCGGGCGTCGGCACCCACGTACGGGACGCCGCACAGATCCAGGACGCCGCGCAGGGAGCCGTCCTCGCCCGTGGCGCCGTGCAGCGCGATGAACGCGGCGTCCGGCGGGTCGGCCTGCAGCGCCGGGAGCAGCGAGACGTCCGCGTCGTGCAGCTCGGGGGTCAGGCCGGCCGAACGAAGAGCGTCCAGGACGCGGCGGCCCGACCGCAAGGACACGTCCCGTTCGTAGGAGAGTCCACCGGCCAGCACCAAAATCCGCAGTTCGTCACGCGTACCCATAGGGGTGATCATGCCAACTCGTGGCCGGGGGTGTCGGCAGCGGCCGGACCACGACGGCGCTGGTGAGCCAGCGCTGCGGAGCCACCGAAGACGGCGCGCATCTCCAGCTCCTTCTCCATCACCCCGGACAGGCGCCGCACGCCCTCACGAAGCCGCTCAGGCGACGAGAACGAGAAGTTGAGCCGCATGTTCCCCCTGCCCGTCCCGTCGGCGTAGAAACCCGTTCCGGGAACGTAGGCGACGCGCGCGGCGATGGCCCTGGGCATCATGGCCTTGGAGTCGAGACCCTCGGGGAGGGTGGCCCAGACGAAGAGGCCGCCGGCCGGGCGGGTCCAGGTGGTGCCTTCCGGCATCTGCGCCGCGAGGGCTTCGAGCAGGGTGTCGCGGCGCTCGCGATAGATCTCGCGGTAGACCTTGATCTGCTCCTGCCAGGGCATCGCCGTCAGGTATTGCGTCACGGCGCCCTGGGCGAACGCGCTCGGGCAGAGCACGTTGGCCTCGCTCATCATGACGAGCTTTTCCCGGACGGCGTGCGGCGCGAGGATCCAGCCGACCCGCAGGCCCGGCGCGAACGTCTTGGAGAAGGTGCTGACGTAGAAGACGCCGTCGCGGCGGCGGGCGCGCAACGGAAGCGGCGCCTCACCCTCGAAGGACAACATTCCGTACGGGTCGTCCTCGATCACTAGCAGACCGGCGCGCTCGCAGATGTCGAGCACCTGCTCGCGCCGCTCCTCCGAGAGGGTGACGCCGGCCGGGTTCTGGAAGGTCGGGATCGTGTAGAGGAACTTGGCCTTGCGGCCTGCTCTCTCGGTTTCCGCGATGGCTTCTTCGAGTGCTGCCGGGATCAGGCCGTCTGCGTCCATGACCACATGCTTCACCTGTGCCTGGGCGGCCTGGAAGACGCCGAGTGCGCCGACGTACGTCGGCCCCTCGGCGAGCACCACGTCGCCCGGGTCGAGGAAGAGCCGGGCCAGGAGATCGAGGGCCTGCTGGCCACCGACGGTGACCACCACGTCGTCCGGGGACGCGTTGTGGATGCCGGACAGAGTCATCACGTCGCAGATGCGTTCGCGCAGTTCGATCGTGCCCTGGCCGATGCCGTACTGAAGGCTGGTGGTGCCCTGCTCGGAACCGAGACGGTTCAGCATCTCGCCGACCGCGTCGAGCGGGAGGGCCGCGATGTACGGCGAGCCGCCGGCCAGCGACACCACCTCGGGGCGGCTCGTGACGGCGAACAGTGCCCGGATCTCGGACGTGGTCATCCCGCGAACACGTCGGGCGTACCGATCGGTGTAATCATCCTGAGTTGTGCCGGTCATGCGGCTCTCACCTCGCTGAATCGGTGGTGCAGACGCCATCGATAGTAAACGGGGAAAGCGCCGCTGAGACCGGTCGTCCCATTAGGCTGTTGCCCGACCTGGTCCCGTTCATGGTGATTCCGGCGTAGGATTCGGCGGGGGGCGCGGAAGAGCGTTTCCGATCTGTCCCGGTTCTGTGCAGGGAGTTTGCCATGTCGCGGCGCCTGGTCAATCTCACTCTTGACACCCTTGAGGACCTGCCCCGGCCCTGTCGGCAGTGCGTCCACTGGGAGCTCGACCCGGTCAGCGCGGAGCGAGCATGCGCCAGCGGCGACCCCGGGCTGGAAAAAGAAGCCTGGGTCTCACAGACGCTTCTGGAGTGGGGCTCCTGCGGCAAGCTGGCGTACGTCGACGGCATGCCTGCAGGCTTCGTGATGTACGCGCCACCGGCCTACGTCCCCCGCTCGATGGCATTCCCCACGTCCCCGGTCAGCGCGGACGCCGCACTGCTCACCACGGCCAAGGTGGTGCCCGCGTTCGCCGGCGGCGGCCTGGGCCGGATGCTGGTGCAGGGCGTGGCGCGCGATTTGACGAAACGCGGGATCAAGGCGATCGAGGCGTTCGGCGACGCGAAAGCCGGCGAGCCCGACGACGAGGAAAAGCGCGACGGCACGTGCCTGGCGCCAGTCGACTTCTTCCTGTCGGTGGGCTTCAAAACGGTCCGCCCGCACTTCCGTTACCCGCGACTGCGGCTGGAGCTGCGGACGGCCCTGTCCTGGAAGTCCGACGTCGAGTACGCCTTGGAAAAGCTGCTCGGCTCGATGAGCCCGGAAAAGCTGCTGCGGCCGATGCCGGCCACCAGCTCCGCGGACAACTAGGCGCGATCGGCCAGGGCGAGTCGCAGCTGGCGGACGTCGATCGAGCCGGTCGGCACGTCCCGCTCCACCGGGAAATACATCCGCTGGACGGCGGCGAGCAGCGCCTCGACGATCTGCTCACGGAACGCCGGGTCGATCAGGTGCTCGCGGTCGTGCGGCGAGGTCAGGTAACCGAGGTCGACGCGTACCGTCGGCATCCGGGTCAGGCGGAGCAGGTCCCAGGTCTTCGCGTGGGTGCGGCAGTCGTGCATCCCGGTCCGGACCACGATCTCGCGCTGCACCAGAGCCGCCAGACGCTCGCCGACCGTGGAACTCAGACCGTTGCCGGTGCCGTAGTGGTACGTCGCGACGCCCTGGGCGGTTTCGGTGTCCTGCCCGTCGAGGTGCAGCGAGATCAGCAGGTCCGCGCCGAGGCTGTTGGCCAGAGCCGCGCGCTCGGCGCCGCTCATCGGGCCGGCCGGCGACGGGCCACGGGTCAGATGCACCCGCATGCCGGCTGCAGCGAGCCGGCCCTCGAGCCGGGTGGCCAGGTCGAAGACGAGGTCCGCTTCGTTCCACCGGAGCGGACCGTCGGGCACCACGACGCCGGTGTCGTCACCACCGCCGTGACCCGGGTCGATCACGATGGTCTTGCCGACCAGGTTGGGACCGGACTGGCGGAAGGCCTCGGCCTCACGCAGCCACTGCGGGCGGCCACCGACGACCTTGCGGCCGAGCCGGCGCAACGCCTTCATGGTCTGCGGGCCGCAGGAGCCGTCCGGCGCCAGGCCGACCTCACGCTGGAACTGCGCCACCGCCCGGGCGGTACGCGCTCCGTAGATCGCATCAGGCCGGCCGGTGTCGTAACCCATCTCCAGCAGACGCTCCTGAAGCGCCCGCACGTCCTCACCAACGAGCGCGTCGGGGACCGAGTGGAAGAGAGTCCGCGAGCCGAGACGCCAGCGGGCCGCGTCCAGAGCGCCCCAGGTCTCGTCGCCGACCAGACCGTCGACACCGAGCCCTCGGCCCTGCTGGAACGCGCGAACCGCGTCCTCGACCGCCTCGTCGAACACATCCGGCTCGTCTGCGGAGATCAGCTCCAGACCGGCCAGGATCGACCGGATTTCAGAAACGGCAGGACCGGTGTCTCCGCGTCGGATGGACCGCACTCACGACTCCCTAGGGGCGAGGAAGGACGAACCTTGACGAGCGTACGCCCCGCGTACCAGAACGGCGCGGGGCGTACGAACGGTCGTCAGAGAGCCGATTCGATGAAGTTGACCAGGAAGCTTTTCGGCTTCGCGCCGGCCACCGAGTTGACTCGCTCGCCGCCCTTGAAGATGGTCAGCGTCGGAACCGACATCACCTGGTACTGCATCGCGATCTGCGGGTTCTCGTCGATGTTGACCTTGACGATCTCCACCTGCGAGCCCAGCTCCGAGTCGGCGATCTCGGCGAGCAGCGGGTCCACCTTCTTGCACGGCACACACCACTCGGCCCAGAAGTCGACAAGCACAGGCTTGTCGGACTGCAGCACGTCGGCGGCGAATGTCTGTTCGGTGACGACCTTCACAAGGACCCTCCCGGTCTTACAGCTCTACGAATGAAGCGATGAAGCGTTCGGCGTCCAGCGCCGCGGCACAGCCGGTGCCGGACGCGGTGATGGCCTGCCGGTACGTGTGGTCGACCAGGTCACCGGCGGCGAAGACGCCGACGACGTTGGTCCGGGTACTGGGCGACTGGACTTTCACGTAGCCCTCGTCGTCGAGCTCGACCTGGCCCTTGAAGAGTTCGCTGCGCGGGTCGTGGCCGATCGCCACGAAGACACCGGTGACGTCGAGAACCTTGGTCTCGCCGGAGTTGACGTCACGCAGCCGGACACCGGCCACCTTGCCGTCGTCGCCGAGGACCTCTTCGACGACCGAGTTCCACTCGACCTTGATCTTCGGGTTGTCCAGGGCACGTTTCTGCATGACCTTGCTGGCCCGGAAGGAGTCACGCCGGTGCACGATCGTCACGGTCTCGGCGAACCGGGTGAGGAAGGTGGCCTCCTCCATCGCGGAGTCGCCACCGCCGACCACGACGATGTGCTGGTTGCGGAAGAAGAAGCCGTCACAGGTGGCACACGACGAGACGCCGCGGCCGAGCAGCTCCTGCTCGCCGGGCACGCCGATCGGGCGCCACGCGGAGCCGGTCGCCAGGATCACGGCGCGAGCGAAGTATTCCTTGTCGCCGACCCAGACGGTCTTGAGGCCCTCGGTGCCCGGCTCGGTCGGCTTGTCGCCGAGCTCGACGCGGGTCACGTCGTCGGTGATGAACTCGGCGCCGAACTTCTCGGCCTGCGCGCGCATGTTGTCCATGAGCTCGGGGCCCATGATGCCGTCGCGGTGACCCGGGAAGTTCTCCACCTCGGTGGTGGTCATCAGAGCACCGCCGGACTGGACGCCCTCGATCACCAGAGGCTTGAGGTTCGCACGGGCCGCATAGAGCGCCGCGGTGTAGCCGGACGGCCCCGAACCGATGATGATCAGATTTCGGACCTCGTCCACTGCCGACTCCTCAGTCTGTTTGTCGCCGTACCGAAACGCCGGCGACACTGCACGCTAGAACGTCATGCTAGGCATCCGCCATTCCCCAGGTTCCGGCCGTGTCGGACCTCACCGGGGTTCGGTCAGCGTACCGGCAGTTTCTGCAGGGCGTCGGCGTCACCGATGGGCGTGCCGCAGGCCGCGCCGACCGCCCACACCCACCCGCCGTTTGCCCCCATGAACCGGACGATAAGTGCCGGAGCACCGGTGTAGAAGGCGTAGTCCACCGAGTCGACAGTCAGCGGTCCGCCGCCGTTTTCCCTGGCGATCGCGTCCAGACAATCGGCCAGCGCGCCCGGATCGAGCAGCCGGCTGAGCGGATCTTTCGCCGCGGACTCGTCGACATCGCTGGAGGAGACCGCCGCTGAGGAGGCCGATCGGCTGCCCATCAGCGCCGCGGGTTCCTGGAGCAGCGACGCGGCGTCGTAGTCGAAGCCGGACTGCAGGACCGTGCCCACCGCCGGTGCCATCGCGACCATCGGCGCGTCAGGGTCCGCGGCGCTCTGCGCCTCGCTCGAACTCGCACCGGAGTCGGTCGCGTCGCCGCCGGAGATCTGGCTCAGCCCGAACCCCGCGAAAGCGATCACCCCGGCCGCGATCGAGACGGGTGCGGCCCAGCGCAGCCTGCGTCGTGGCCGGGCTCCAGCGGCGCGCTCACGCTGCGCCTCCGCAAGATCCAAGACCTTCCCGGGTACGGAATCAGCGGCCTGCTCCGGCGAAGGCACAGTGACAGTGGAAACCGGGGTGAACAGCGCGTCCAGCCGCCCGGCAAGATCAGTCGGCATCGGCTCGGGAGGCAGGTCACGAAGCATCGTGCTGACCGTCGCCATCCCCGGAGCGAGGCGCTGGTAGGCCTCCCGCCACACCGGGTCGTCGGCGACCAGGGCGCTCACCCGCTCGTCGTCGGGCGTGCCGATCAGAGCGCCGCCGATGAAATCGGCAAGCAGATCGAGGTCGACCCCCTCGAACTCGGCGCCCGTCACCGCTGATCCCTCCGATCGTGCCCGGCCGGCAGAGAAGTCACCGGCCCCGACCCGGATCCGACGTTGCCACCGCCCGGACGGTTCCCTTCGCCCCGCAGGAAGCCGAGGGTCACCGCCATCCTGGCTCGGCCACGGGCGCACCTGCTCTTGACTGTGCCCTCCGCCACACCGAGCATCTCGGCCGCCTCGGCGACCGGGTATCCCTGCACGTCGACAAGGACGATCGCGGCCCGCTGATCGACCGGAAGAGCGGCAAGGGCATCGCGGACGACGAGCGCGGTGTCGTGGTCGGGGGCGGGAGCGGCCGGTTCCGGAGCGGACGGGCGATCCTGGTCACGGTTGCCGTCGGGCAGCGGGACGGTCGGGTGGGCCTGGCGCCGGCGCAGGCGGTCCAGGCAGGCGTTCACCACGATCCGGTGCAGCCAGGTGGTCACTGCCGAGTCGCCGCGGAACCGGGCCGCGTTGCGATGCGCGTTCAGCAGCGCGTCCTGCAGCGCGTCGGCGGCCTCTTCGCGCTCGCCGACAGTGCGCAGCGCCACCGCCCAGAGGCGGTCCCGGTGGCGGCGAACCAGTTCGGCGAAAGCGTCCGGCTCGCCTGCCACGTGGGCACGGATCAGCTCGGCATCACTCGGCGCGGATTCGCCCGCACCGGGCACACCGGCAGAAACGTCCCGGGAAGTCACGCCAGCAATGTAGTCCACCGCGGCTCTCGGGAGGGGCTGTCAGAACCCGTACAACTCGATCTCGTTGACGCTGACCTTGAAACCGTCGCCGTCCTCGTTCGGCGGGAGCTCGGTCAGGAACACCAGCACGTACTGGTATTTCTGGTCCGGCTCGAAGCCGGAGAAGGCCCAGTTGGTGCCGGTGCTCTTCTCCGCGTCGCCGTCGCCGAGCTTTTTGTAGTCCTTGAGGATCTTGCCGTCGCCGCTCTGGCTGTCACCCGGGTCGCTCGTCCCGTAACGGACGTCCATGGTGACGCCGGGGGCTGAGGTCGCCACCCGGACCTCGGCGAGAGAGCGCGGGCTGCCCAGGTTGATCAGGACGCCCATGCCCTCTTTCAGGTTGCCGAACTTGGGCGAGCCCTTGTAGCTCGAGGTGGTCCAGGCGGTGTCCTGATCGCCGTCGACGACGTACTCCGCCTCGCCGGAGTCGGTCCGGGAACCGGGCGGTGCGTCGACGATGCGGACCTGGTCGGCGGTGAGTGCGATCTTTTTCGGCTCGGGAGCTGCGGTCTCGCCGCCAGCGGGTGTTTCCGCGTCCGGGCCGACGCCGGCTGAGACCGGCGGGTTGGCCTCGGTGTCGGTGCTGCTGGAGCTGGTGATCGCCCGGATGCCGAAGATCAGGCCGACGATCGCGATGATCACGAGCGCGCCGACGCCAAGCATGATTTTCGGAGTGCTCTTGATCGGCTCGCTCGACGACGAGGTGCCCTGGACGAAGCGCAGCGGACCGACGTCCTCGTACTCCTCGTCCTCGGCGGCGGCATCCAGACGGCCCAGCTCGGCCGTGAGCGCATCGGCCGCCGGTGCGGCGACCCGCCTGTCCAGCAGGTCCATGGTCAGGTCGTCCAGGTACGCCGGGACGCCGGCCCGGATTTGCCGCGGCGCCGCCGGGTTGCCGGAACTGTCGCGATTCGCGTCAGGGAGCGCGGAGCTGCTGATCTCGTTGTGCGGCCAGTGGCCGGTGAGCGCGAAGTACAGAAGGCCGCCGACCGCGCGGATGTCCAACTCGACGCTGTCCGCCGAGTCGGCCCGGGCGTCGGCCAGCACGACCCGGCCGTCGTCGCCGATCAGCGTGGTGCCGGGGTGCACGTTGCCGTGGATCATGCCGGTGGCGTGCACCGACGTGAGCGCGTCAGCAACAGAGTGCGCGATGGCGATGGCCCGCGCCGGGTCGAGCGGACCCTCGGCGCCGACCAGGTCACGCAGCGACTCGCCCTCGACCCACTCGCGAACGACGTACGCCCGCTCCTGCTCGTCGATCGCGTCGTAGACGCCGACCAGGTTGGGGTGGATCACCCGGCTCGCGGCGACCGCGGCCTGGAGCATCTCGGTGGCGGAGGCGCCGCCGGGGTGTCGAAGAACGACGGCGACCGGGCGCCGGAGAACGACGTCGATGCCGCGCCAGACCTGACGGCCCGCGCTGTCGTTGTTGACATGCTGTTCCAGCTGGTAACGCTCAGCCAGAATCTCCCCGGCGGTGGGCGCACCGAAGGTCAAGACCGGTCCGGCCTCGTCGGCCGCGGTCTCGTGGCCTTCGCCGACCTGGGTCACCAGTCCTCCCTCGGGTGGTGCATTCCTGGGTGGTACATGACTCGGCGCTCAGGACAACGTGCTCCCGCGCACATGCTCACCGACCATACCCGTACAGGGCCAGGGTCTGGCAGGTCGTCCCCCCGGCGCGGCATCGCATCGTGCCGTCATCAAACGGGACAATCCGGGCGGAGCTGAATCAGAAACTCCTGATCAGGACGGGCTTGCGCTTGATCAACGACCCAGTTTGCGGCGGACCATCCCGACGACCTGGCTGATCTCCTGGACGCGCAGGCCGAGCGCCGCGGCCAGATAGGCGACGAGGATCACCGCGCCGCCCGCGAGCAGCTGGACGAGCGCCTCGATCCGGCCGTCCGGCTCGCCGGCGCCGGGCAGCAGGCTGACGACCAGCAGCCCGAGTCCGGCGGCGACCGCGGCCGCCACGATCACCTTGATCAGCGACACCGCGACCGAGCCGAGGTTCAGCCGGCCGATCTTGCGGCGCAGCACGGTCAGCGAGATCACTGCGGAGACGAGGTACGACACCGCGTTCGCGGCGGTCATGCCGGCCGCCGAGAGCGACTCGCTGAGGATCGCGGCGAGTGCGAAGTACGCGCCGATCCGGACCGCGACCACCGGGATGTTGATCAGCGCGACCGTCTTGTTGCCCTGAAGCGAATAGAAGGCATAGGTGCAGAGGTAGCTGATCGACAGCGGCAGCACGGCGAACGCCGACACGGTCAGCACGGTGCCGGTGTCCAGCGCCGCGTCGTTGTCGAAGTTGCCGCCCTGGAAGAGGAAGACGGCGAGCGGGTCGCCGAGCACGCCGTAGACCACCGCGATCGGCGCGAGCGCGGCGCTGACCAGCTTGATGCCCCGGGTCAGGTCGGCGCTGACCTCGTCGTACCGGCCGTCGGCCGCGGCGGCGCTCATCTTCGGCAGCAGGGCGGTCATCACCGACACGCCGATGATGCCGTGCGCCATCATGGTCAGCAGGAAGACGTTGTTGAAGGCCAGGACGCTGGCGCTGCCCTTGCCGGCCACCTCGTTGAGGATGCGGACCACGACGAAGACCGCGACCTGGTTCGCCGCGACGTAACAGAGCATCCAGCCGGCCAGGTTGCCGATCTCGCGCAGGCCGAGCTCGCGCGGGCTCCAGCGCCACTTCCAGCGGAAGCCGACCTTGCGCAGGGCCGGCAGCAGGCCGGCCGCCTGCACCACCATGCCGAGCAGGGTGCCGCCGCCGATCAGCAGGATCTGGGCCGGAGTGATGCTCTCCGGGGTGAGCCCGCCGTCGGTGCCGAAGGCGAGCACGAACACACCACAGGTCGCGATCACCACGATGTTGTTGAGGATCGGCGCCCACATCGGCGCGGCGAAGTGGCCGCGCACGTTCAGCACCGCGGCGATCAGCGCGGACAGGCCGGTGAAGAAAATGATCGGCAGGATCAGGTACGCGAAGCTGGTGACCAGTCCGGAGTAGGCCTCGGTGTTCCCGTCGCTGGCCTGCAACGCCGTGATCACCGGCGCGGCGATCACGACCAGTGCCGTAGCGATCGCCAGCGAGGTGACCGCGAAGGTGAGCAGTTTCTGGGTGAATTCCTGGCCGCCATCCGGGTCGGCCTTGCGCCGCCGGACCAGCAGCGGGATGAGCACGCTGGAGAGGATGCCGCCGAGCAGGAGCTCATAGATCTGGCCGGGAAGGAACTGGGCGCTCGTGTACGCGTCACCCACGCCGGCCGCGCCGAGAGTCATGCCGATCAGAGCGTTCCGGACGAAGCCGATGACCCGGCTGACCAGGCTGCCGATCGCCATGATCGCGCTCTGCCCGGCCGTGCCGCCGTCACCAGTGGTCTCGGCCGGCGGCACCTCCTCGGGCGGCAGTGCCTGGTCGCCGCCGGGGATCTCGGCATCCACCGAGATCACGGTGACGCCGTCCTCCGCCAGTGGTTGCTGATCATCTGGCGTCGCGTGCGTGCTCCGGTAGAGACCGCCGTTCACCCGAGTCTCCTCCTACACACGTGCCGATATTGAAGTCACCATAAGGGTGACGGTCACAGGTGGTGACGCAGGAGGGTGCCGGGATCTGCTCCGGCCAGGGTTTCCACCATCCAGCATGCCTCCAGAGGAACCAAGGGCTCACTCAGCGCATCCAGAACGGTCGGGTGGTCGCACCCCGCTTCAGTCAGCGCGCCGAGCAGCGCCGGCACCAGGGCCAGGTCACCGGAGTCGGTGATCCGGCGGGCCAGGGTGCGGGTTTGCGCGTACCAATGCTGTTCGGGCATGTGGCGCAGGCGCGCGCCGGTTCGGCGTACCAGATCGAGGATGTCCTCGTGCGGAAAGCGACTCCCGGCACGGACCTGGAGTGTCGCCCAGGCCGGGGCGCTCAGGGCCGCGACAGCGGCCTCGTCGAGAACCTGGGGTGAGAGAGCCGGCGGGGCCGGCCACCAGCGTTCGTCGGCGAAAAGCGGCAGCGGGGTCTGTTCCGGGCCGGAAGGGAGCGCGGGCGGCACCTCCCGGCGCAGCGATCGGTACGCGGCCTCACGCACCGCCGCGATCGCCGCCAGATCGTCGTCGGCGGTCGCCGGGGCGAACGGGGACAGCAGGGCCACCACCAGACCGGGATGGGGCAGCAGCGGATCTTCCAGAGCGATCACCCGTGCGAATGACTCCAGCTCCCACCAGTGCAGCGCGGCGGGGTACGGGCCGGCGGCCGGCGCCCAGCCCAGCTGGACCGGTTCGCTCGACGCGGGACGGCGCAGGCCGAGGGCGCGATCACCCGAGGGAAGCTCGATGTCGAGGACCAGCGAATAGCCGTCCACCACCGGAAACGACACGCGGAGCTGCGGTGGGAGGTCGTCGGTTTCGCTGATCTGTCCCGTCCAGAACCCGGGGTCCTGGGTCAGGGGAAGCAGCGCCTCAGAAACGGGCACGCAGCCATCCTGCCCGGCGACTTGACCGACTGCCAAAGCCTATAAGCTGGTCACCCCATGTCTGTTTTGAATTCCGCCCAGCAGAAAGCGGTAGCCGAGCTGCTCCGCGTGTCCCCCGTCGCCGACGAGTTAGGCCGCCGGTTCGCCGCCGCAGGCCATGAGCTCCACCTCGTCGGCGGCTCGGTCCGTGACGCGCTGCTCGGCAGCCTCGGCGACGACCTCGACTTCTGCACCGATGCGCGGCCGGAGCAGACGCTCTCGGCGGTGCACGGGTGGGCCGACGCGATCTGGGAGACCGGCCGGGAGTTCGGCACGATCGGCATCCAGAAAAACGGTCTGCGGATCGAGATCACCACGTTCCGCGCCGAGGCGTACGACGGGGTGACCCGCAACCCGATCGTCTCCTACGGCGACTCGCTGCTGGAGGACCTGTCCCGGCGGGACTTCACGATCAACGCGATGGCCGTCTCGGTGCCGGGGCACGAGTTCACCGACCCGTTCGGCGGGCTCGAGGACCTTTCCCGGCAGCTCATCCGGACGCCCGCCGCACCGCAGTCGTCGTTCGGCGATGATCCACTTCGGATGCTGCGGGCCGCGCGGTTCGCGGCGAAGCTCGGGTTCACAGTGGACGAGCCGGTCATTTCCGCTATGCGGGATATGGCACCTGATCTCGACCGAATCACCGCGGAACGTATCCGGGACGAGTTCACCAAGCTGATGACCGCCGCCGACCCGATCGGTGGCCTGCGCCTGCTTGTCGACACCGGGCTGGCCGACCGGTTCCTCCCCGAGGTCTCCGGGCTCAAGCTGGAGATCGACGAGCATGCCCAGCACAAGGACGTCTACGAGCACACGCTGATCGTCGTGACGAACGCGATGCGGCTCGAGGGCGACGAAGGCCCGGACTTCGTCCTCCGGATGGCCTCCCTCATGCACGACATCGGCAAGCCGGCGACCAAGGCGGTCGGCCGCGACGGCCGGGTCAGCTTCCACCACCACGAGGTGGTTGGCGCACGGCTCACCAAGCAGCGCATGAAAGCCATGAAATACCCCAAGGACGTGATCTCCGAGGTGGTCGGGCTCGTCGCCCTCCACCTGCGCTTCTATGGGTACGGGAGAGGCGAGTGGACCGACTCGGCAGTGCGCCGTTACGTCACCGACGCCGGTCCGCTGCTCTCTCGTCTGCACAAGCTCACCAGGTCCGACGTCACCACCCGTAACCGTCGCAAGGCCTCGCAGCTGGCGACGGATTATGACGCGCTGGAGGAGCGGATCGCCCGGATAGAGGCCGAGGAGGACCTGGCCAAGGTCCGCCCCGACCTGGACGGCAACGCGATCATGGAGCTTCTCGGTGTGCCGCCGGGCCCGATCGTCGGTCAGGCGTGGCGGTTCCTGAAAGAGCTACGCCTCGACCGGGGGCCGCTGGATCGCGACGAGGCCGAGGCGGAGCTGTTCAAATGGGCCCGCGAGCAGGGACACGTTTCCTAGGGCCCCGCCCCGCTTCAGGTCGGCCTGGATCTTGTTGACTTCCCCGCAGACGTGTCCGCGTAACTCCACAAGATCGAACGGGCCTGGCCGATCTTGCGGAGTTACGCGCAAACGGTTCGCCGAAGTCCACAAGATCGGCGAAGCACCCCGCTCACCACGTCGGCACTGTGAAGCACCGCGTCACCACGTCGGAACTGTGCGGCAGCGCGATTCGCCACGTCGGAACCGTGAAGCAGCGCGTTAGCCACGTCGGCCCTGTGAGGCAGCGCGTTTCGCCACGTCAGCCCTGTGAAGCAGCGCGTTCGCCGAACCTTGGAGACCAGTGGGGCATAGAACACGGACGGCCGTCGCGCGAACTCGTGCACTCGTGGTTGCTCGGCCGGCCGAGCCGCACAAGATCTCCGAGCGGCGCCTTGAAGCTTGTGAGCTCGGGCCGCTGTGCCACGACCGCGAATGCACGAGATCCTTCGGGGTGGCTCATGGCAGTCCCGCTTTCACGGCCAGGCCCTGGAACTCCCTGGGCAGGGCGGCCTGCTCCAAGGCGCGGCCCTTGGCGTCGTAGAGCATCACGAACTCGTCGTCGACGGTGAGGATCCGGCCGTCCTTCAGGTAGAGGGCGTCCGAGCCGATCAGGTCGGCGATCGGTGATCCGTCTTCGGCGTCGGTGAGCACGATCGAGCCGCTCTCGGGGCGGACCAGGACATGCCGGCCGTCGGGGGACCAGGCCCGGGTGCCGAGCGGCCGGCCGGTCATCTTGATCGATCGCACCGGCTTGCCGGTACCGGCCGAGTAGATGTCGAGTGATCCGACCCTTTCCCGGATCGCCTCGGAGCGCGGCTGGGTGGAGTCGCGTTGCGTCACGGCGAACTCCCTGCCGCCCGGCAGCCAGGACAGCGAGCACCAGTCCGGGCAGTTGGCGAGCGCACCGGTCTTGACGTCGTCGTCTCCCGTCACGTCGGAGATGGTGAAACCCTCGTCGGTCGGGATGAGCAGGTGGGAACCGTCCGGCGACCACTCAGGATCCGGGTCACCGCCGATCGGCCGGTAGTAGATGAGGTTGCGCACGTCGCCTGACGCGGTGACGATCCGGGTGGTCGTCGGCGCCGATGAGCCGTCGTAGGCCGCGATCAGGCCGGCCGGACCGGGCACCACCGACCGGTAATCCCCGGTCAGCTCGCTGTATCGGCCGGTTTTCCGGTCGAGCAGCACGTGGTGGGTTTCATCCTCGGCGTTCACGTCCACCTTGTTCATGGTGCGGCTCAGTGCGGTGACGACCGCGCCGCCGAGCAGCTGATACGGCTTTCCGGCGTCGAAAGCGGGCAGCGAAACGGTGGCCGGCGTCGCCTCTTCCGAAGGCCGAAGGCTCGGGCTCGGGCTCACCGTGGTCGCGGGCAGCGGCTCGGACGCGTCCTTGCGGAGCACGGTGTACGGCGTCACGGTGACCGCGACCAGCGCCACCGCGACCGCGCCGAAGGCGACATGGCGCCGCCGCCGGATCCGGCGACCTTTGGTACGCGCGGCGGCCACGAGATCGAGCGGCCGAGGAGCATCGTCGGCGAGGTCGAGAACCGCGTCGCGCAGGTTGTCCTCCAGATCTCTCATCGGGATGCCTCCAACGGCGTGACACGGCCGACCAGGGCGCGAAGTTTGACCAGGGCACGGGAGGCCTGACTGACCACCGTTCCGGGCCGGCAACCGAGCGCCTCGGCGGTCTCCTCCACGGAACGGTCCTCGAGGTAACGCATCACCAGCACCGCACGCTGACGTGCGGGGAGCGAGAGCAGCGCCGCACGCAGCGCGAGGCGCTCCGCCACGTCGTCGTCGTGCCGTTCCCGGTTCGCCCGGTCCGGCACGTCGGCCACGGTCACCTCGTTGCGGGTGCCCGCCTTGCGCCACGCGGACACCCGGTCGTTGTACAAGATCTTGCGGACGTACGCCTCCGCGTCCCCGTGTATGCGTGGCCAGTGCGAGTACGCCTTGGCCAGCGCACCCTGCACCAGGTCCTGCGCGGCATCCCGATCCCCCGTCATAGCGTGCGCGATCCGGAGCAACGACTGCCCTCGTTCCGCGACGAACGCGGTGAACTCGTCTTCGAGCGACTGCTTCACCGGTCACCTCCACGAGGTCAGACGCATGACCGATCGGAAAGCTTGCATGTTCTCTCAGAAACCGAACGTCAGATTCCGGCCGGTCAGCTCCAGCGGCAACTCCATCTTCTCCAGAACCGTGCCGTTTCCGGCGTACCTGGTCAGAACGCCTCCGTTCTGGGCCAGGATGGAGCCGTCGGCGAGGAATCGGGACCAGGAAGCGCTGAAGTGGGCGGTCTCCTGGCGCGTGACGATGTCGACGACCGTCAGCTGCTCCGGTGACCTGGTCTGCCGCACGAGCATGAGACGCCCGTCCGGAGACGTGGAGTGCTCGCCGATCGGCATCGCCTTGATCGGCAGGTGTTCGGACACCTTGCCGCTGCTCGCCTCGAAGATGGCGATACCGGTGAGCCGGGTCTCCTCCTCGCCGCGCGTCCAGGCCTGCGGCAGTGCGACCCGGGTGTCACCGTCGAACCAGGTGAATTGGCAGTACTCCAGGCAGGGCATCTGTCCGAAGTCGACCTTGTGGTCGGTGCTCCGCCGCCGAGCCGGATCCACGATCGAGTATCCCTTGACGTGTGAGACCAGCAGCCGTGAGCCGTCCGCCGACCAACTGGTGTAGGACGCCGCGGGAATCGGCGGCTGCCAGTACTCGCCGGTGCGCAGGTTGAAGATCCGGATATTCTCCGAATCGTCCCGCCAGATCACGGCATAACGCCCGTCCGGAGACGGCTCGACAAGGCCGATACCGTCCGGGAACTGCCGGTACTGGCCGGTTTCCGGGTACAGCGCGAAGCTCCTCGTGCGTTCCTGGATGCCGAGCAGGAGTACGCCGCCGGGTCCGGTGAACACCTCCGTCGGCTTGAAGGCCGGCGCCGGGGCCACGGTGACCGTGGCGGCCGGCAATGGCCGGCTCTCGTCGGAGCGGCCGAGCAGGGTCACGAACGGGATGGTCACCGCCAGCACGGCGGCGAGGGCGGTGGACACCGCGGCGGTGCGGCGGTTGCGGCGGATCCGTTGACCGTCGGCCAGTGCCCGGGCGGCCAGGCCGTGCGGGGTGCCGGACTCGTCCGCGAGATCACGGACGGTTGCTCGGAGCAGGTCGTCGATCATCGCAGCACCTCCACGGCGGTCGCGTCGTCCAGTTCGGGCACCAGTTCGCGCAGCTTCTTCAGCGCGCGGGCAGCCTGGCTGGCAACAGTGCCGGGCCGGCAGCCCAGCACCTCGGCGGTCTGCTCGACCGAGCGGTCCTCCAGATATCGCAGGACCAGCACGGCACGCTGCCGGGGAGGTAGAGAGAGGAGAGCCTGCCGAAGCGTCAGCCGCAGCGCGGTGTCCTGGTCGTGCCGGTACGCCGGACCCGCTTCCGGAAGCTCGGCCATCAGCAGCTCGGGACGACGGCCCTGGCGGCGCCAGCCGGAGACCCGGTCGTTGTAGATGATCCGGCGCACGTACGGCTCGGGGTCACCGCTGATCCGCGACCATCGGGCGAATGCCTTCGCCAGCGCCGACTGGACCAGGTCCTCGGCCGTCTGCTGGTCGCCGGTGAGCGCGTACGCGACACGAACCAGCGCCGGCGCCCGATCGACGACGAACGCGGTGAACTCCGCCTCGTTCGACAACGTCACGGTCACCTCCCGGATAGAAGTACGCCGTTCGGTCCGGGAACTTTGCACGAAGTTGTCAGACCCGCGAGGGAGAATCGCAGGCATGTTCGTCGTCGATTCCCTGATCGGACCGCTGGGTGTTCATGCCGAGGGTGACGTCGTGGTGAGTGTGCGCTTCGGCGCGCAGCCCGGCCCGGTCGCCGAGCATCCTGCCGCGAGGCAGCTCAGCGACTATTTCGCGGGTGAGCTGACCGATTTCACCGTGCCGGTCGAGATGCGTGGCGGCTCCGAGTTCGAGCGGGCCGTCTGGGGCGAGATCGCCAAGATCCCTTATGGCGAGATGATCACTTATGGGGCGATCGCCACCGCACTGGGTGATCCGGGAGCGGCTCGGGCCGTGGGCACCGCCTGCAATCGCAACCCGATCCCGGTCATCGTGCCGTGTCATCGGGTGGTCGGCGCGGGCGGCAAGATGGTCGGCTTCGGCGGCGGCCTGGATCGCAAACGCAAGCTGCTGGAGTTGGAGGCGCGGGTGGCGTTGACCAGATCGTGGAGTTAGGCGACGCCGGGGCCGGCGGCGGAGCGCGCCGGGGGGACGGACGCCAGCCGGCCGGGTGGACCGGGTGGGCGGTCAAGGCGTACCGAATCGGGGTTGTGAAAGAGGCCGGCCCACGATGTGGGCCGGCCTTATCGCTGAGCTTGAGTTTCGCTCAGGTGATGCTTAGCGCTCGATGTCGCCCTTGATGAACGCCTCGACGGCCGCGTGGGCGTCGTGGTCGCTGTACTGCACCGGCGGGGACTTCATGAAGTACGACGAGGCCGAGAGGATCGGGCCGCCGACGCCACGGTCGAGGGCGATCTTCGCGGCGCGGACCGCGTCGATGATCACGCCGGCCGAGTTCGGGGAGTCCCACACCTCGAGCTTGAGCTCGGCGTTGAGCGGGGTGTCACCGAAGGAACGGCCCTCGAGGCGGATGTACGCCCACTTGCGGTCGTCGAGCCACGGCACGTGGTCCGACGGGCCGATGTGGACGTCGCTCTTGACCATCTCGTGCGGGATCTGCGAGGTGACCGACTGGGTCTTCGAGATCTTCTTCGAGACCAGGCGGTTGCGCTCCAGCATGTTCATGAAGTCCATGTTGCCGCCGAAGTTGAGCTGGTACGTGCGCAGCAGCTCGACACCGCGGTCTTCGAACAGCTTCGCCAGCGCGCGGTGCACGATGGTGGCGCCGACCTGGCTCTTGATGTCGTCGCCGACGATCGGGAGACCGGCGTCGGTGAACTTCTGCGCCCACTCCGGGTTCGAGGCGATGAAGACCGGCAGAGCGTTGACGAACGCGCAACCGGCGTCGATCGCGGCCTGCGCGTAGAACTTGTCGGCGACCTCGGAGCCCACCGGGAGGTAGGAGACGACCACGTCGACCTCGGCATCGCGCAGAGCCTGCACGACGTCGACGGTCTCGGCCGAGGACTCCTCGATCATCTCGCGGTAGTACGTGCCCAGACCGTCGTGGGTCGGGCCGCGCTGCACGGTGACGCCGGTCGGCGGCACGTCGGTCAGCTTGATCGTGTTGTTCTCGCTGGCGACGATCGCGTCGCTCAGGTCCATGCCGACCTTCTTGGCGTCCACATCGAACGCCGCGACGAACTTCACGTCCGAGACGTGGTAGTCGCCGAAGGTTACGTGCATGAGACCCGGGACGCGGTCGTTGGGGTCGGCGTTCTTGTAGTACTCCACGCCCTGCACGAGGGACGAGGCGCAGTTACCCACACCGACGATGGCGACGCGGACGGAGCCCATCGCGTTTGCCTCCTTGTTCATCACGGCCGGTCCAGATGCGGACGCGGTGGTTCCGGGGGTGTTTCCGAGCCGGCCGCCGGTGTGGCGGCCGGTTGCACTCCGGTAGGTCCTCCGACCGGGCCGAAACGGCCGCGACCGGGGGTCTGACCGGAGCGCTCATTGGTGATCAGTTCTTCCAGCCAGCGGACTTCGCGTTCGCACGCGTCGAGCCCGTGGCGTTGAAGTTCAAGGGTGTACGCGTCCAGACGATCGGCAGCACGAGCCAAAACTTCACGAAGTCCTTCGCGTCGTTCTTCGACCCGGCGGCGGCGGCCTTCCAGAATGCGGAGGCGGGTGGCCCGGTCGGTGCGCGAAAAGAACGTGAAGTGGACGCCGAAGCCGGTGTCGTCGTACGTCTCCGGGCCGGTCTGGGTCAGCAGGTCCGCGAAGCGTTCCTTGCCCTCGGCCGTGATCTTGTAGACAACGCGTCCCCGTTTGCTGGTCATCGGGGGAATGATGTCGCTGGTCTCGGTCATCTCGGCCTCGCCGATCCAGCCGGCCAGCTTCAACCGCTTCAGCGTCGGGTACAGCGTGCCGTAACTGATGGCGGCCCGGAGCGTGCCGAGCTTGGTCGCGAGTTCCTTGCGGAGTTCGTAACCGTGCATCGGAGCCTCCTGGAGGAGACCGAGAATCGCCAGTTCCAGCACTCGACCCTCCTCGCAGTCCGTCCCGATGTATCGGCCCGATACATCGTCACCGTAGATCGGCCCTGCCAAGTGCGCAACTCGGACACTGTTCCGGAGTTGAGTCGCCACGCTGCGTGATGACTGTCGCCGGGGATGCGGCAACCGCGTACTCTCTTCGCCATGCGCACGCAGCGGCAGGTCATCGACTACTCGCTTCAGAGGCGAGCAGTCCTGCGCGACGTGCGGAACGGCCAGGTCGGCGCACTTGAGGTGTGTGACGCGTCTCCTTACTTGAGAAACGCGGCGACGTACCACGGCGAGCCGACCGACGAGCGTTGCCCGATCTGCCGCCGCGACAACCTGACACTTGTGCACTACGTCTATGGCGAAGAGCTCAAGAACTCCGCCGGCCAGGCGCGGAAACTGGCAGAGCTGCCGGTTCTCGCGATGACGCTGCGTGAGTTTCAGGTCTTCGTGGTCGAGGTGTGCCGCTCCTGTGCGTGGAACCACCTGATCGAGCGCTACGTGCTCGGCCGGGATGGCCTCGTTGAATCCGATACCGATGCGCCGCTTGCATCACACGGTGGGGAGGGGCGTCGGTGAACCGGTTCGATCTCGTTACCGTGTACAGGTTTGGGACCGAGTTTCTGTTACTTCCAGGATTTGACAAGACAGCCGCCATCGCAGCTGAAAACGTCCGCTCGAGGCGCATAGACAGGACGGCCCCGCCGGGTCGGCCTGTTCCGCCCCCGCGACCGGTAGGTGTGAACACATGAACGGGTACGGCGATCCGCAGTCCGCACGAGCCCGGGCCCGAGTGCCCGGGCCGTCCGCTGCTTCCACGCCTGACGACGAGTACGGGGGACATTCCCCGGGTTCTGCGTCAGTGGCCGGTCAGGCCGGGCGTGCGTCGGTGGGCGGCGCTTCAGCAGGCCGGGCATCAGTGGGTTCGGCCTCGGTCGGTTCCGCCTCGGTTGGTGGCCCAGCTGGGCGCGCCTCGGTCGGTTCGGCTTCGGTCGGCCCGGCTCGGGCCGGCGCCGCTGTGCCACCAGTTGGTGGCCGAGCCTCCGTCGCCCGGGCCGCGGTGCGGCCAGTCCCGCCCGGTGGTGGTGGGCCAGGCGGTCCTGGCGGACCGGGTGGCCCCGGCTTCGGCGGCCCCGGTGGTGGTGGCCCAGGCCGGGGTGGGCGGAGCAAGGCGGACAAGAAGCATCGCCGTGCGAACATCCTCACCGCCGCGGCTGCCGTTCTGGTGATCATGCTCGGTGTCGGCATCGTCGGTGGCACGTACTTCTTCGACGACGTCGAGCTGCCCACGCCTGAGGCCGAGGCGCAGATGAACGTCATCACCGACGTGAAGGGGAACACGCTGGCGAAAGATGGTTCGCCGCGTATCAACGTCCCCTACCAGAACATCAGCGAAGTGATGCAGAACGCCGTCGCCGCCGCTGAGGACAAGAACTTCTACAAGCACAACGGCATCGACATGAAGGGCATCGCCCGCGCCGCGTGGAACAACTTCACCGGTGGCGACAAGCAGGGCGCCTCGACCATCACCCAGCAGTACGCCCGGCACGTCGCTGAGCTCAAGGAGATCAGCTACAGCCGGAAACTGCGTGAGGCGGTCATCGCCCGCAAGCTCGAGTCGAAGTACGACAAGCCCCAGATCATGGGCATGTACCTGAACTACATCGACCTCGGCGAGGGCCGGTACGGCGCGGAGGCCGCGGCGAACGGTTACTTCAACGCCTCGGTCGTCAAGGGCACGAAGAACGAGATCAACGTCTACCAGGCGGCGGTCATCGCTTCGATCATCAAGCAGCCCTACCCGAACACCGCGCACAAGGGTTACGACCCGAACTACAACCTCACCGATGCCAAAGACCGGTGGGAGTACACGCTGGCGAACATGCTCGAAATGGGTTGGATGACCCAGGAGCAGTACGACAAGCGGGCGTACCCGAAGGTGAACCCGATCAGCAAGAGCACCACCTGCAAGACCTGTGCCGAGGGCAAGCCGGTCGGCATGGTCATGCGGCACGTGAAGTACGAGCTGGCGCAGATGGGCATCACCGAGGACGAGTACAACCAGGGTGGTTACACGATCACCACCACGATCAACCCGAAGGTCCAGGCTGCCGCCGAGGCTGCCGGCTCGCGCAAGAGCAAGACGTCACCGCTGAACGGCCGGCCGAAGACCTACCAGTCGTCGGTGATCGGCATCGACCCGGACACCGGCCGGGTGCTCGGTTACTACGCCGGCGATGACCCGAACGGCACCGACTACGGCGGCTACATGGCCGGCGACGGCAGTGGCGTTCTCGACTACGGCGGCCAGTCGCCGGGCTCGACGTTCAAGATCTACACCTTGGCCGCAGGGCTCAAGGAGGACATCTCGTTCAAGACGACCTGGGACGGCTCGCTCCTGCGTCCGAACGGGACCAAGATCAGCAACGCCGGCGCCGATCCCGGCTCGGTCTGTGGTGGCAAGATCAAGTACTGCGACCTGGAGCGGGCGACGGTCAAGTCGTACAACTTCCCGTTCTACTGGATCGCTGACAGCATCGGCCGGGACAAGGTCATCGAGGCCGCCCGGGACGCCGGCATCAAGTACATGTGGACCGACCAGGGCAAGATGGTCGACCTGACCAAGACGAAGGCCGCCACCTGGAAGAGCAGCGGCTACTTCGACAACGAGGTCGCGTTCGGCCAGTACCGCGTGGTGCCTCTCGACCACGCACAGGGTGTCGCCACCATCGTCAACGGCGGTGTCCGGCACGACGTGCACTTCATCAAGACGGTGAAGAAGCGCGACTCGAACACCGGCAAGCAGACGACGGTCAAGAGCGAGAACCTGAAGGGCACGCAGGTCTTCGACGCCGCGCAGATGTCCAACCTGCTCGGTGTCATGCAAGAGATTCCGAAGTCGCAGAACCACCAGATCTCGGACGGCCGTGAGTCGGTCGCCAAGTCCGGCACCTGGGAGTACAAGAAGGGCAACGGCGACACCTGGTACGTCGGTGGCATTCCCCAGATGGCGGTGACCGTCTGGGTCGGTGGCGCCAAGGACAAGGTCGAGCTGAAGGAGAGCGGCGGGGGCAAGATGTTCGGCTCCGGCACGCCCGCCAAGATCTGGGAAAAGTTCATCGAGACCGTTGCCGATGAACTCAAGTGGGAGAAGGAAGAGTTCCCGGACCGGATCGAGACGGGTAACCCCGACAGCGAGTACGCGAACGGCCAGGACCCGCCGCCTGTCGTGACTCCGACCGAGGACCCGAACCAGAGCCAGGTCTGCCAGCAGTTCCCGATCCTGTGCCAGGGCCAGGAGAACAACACCGGCAACGCCGGTACGGGCAACGGTAATGGGAACGGCAATGGGAACACCGACGACGGGGATTGACGCCCCTTGATGCATTGACGGCGCTCGCCTCCGGCTGGAGGCGGGCGCCGTTCTCGTTCTGGGAAGAGTTCCATGAAGATCGGTGTGGCACCGCGGCCTGTCACCGCTAACGGCGGCTGATGCGGCATGATGCCAAGTCATGAGCGCGAAACCGTCCACCGAACAGCCGGACGTCTCAGAAGCGACCTCGGACGGTTTCGTGCGGGGGCTCTCCCAGTTCATCGGCGGCCCGCTCGGCTCGCACGCGGTGCGACCCGACTCGCGACCCGGCCGGTTCTGGAACGCGCCACGGATCGTCCTCGCGCTGACCTGCCTGGTCCTGGCGTTGTCCTGGGTGCAGAAGTCGCCCTGCATGGACGGGAACTGGCAGAAGAACGTCCAGTACACCCGGTACTGCTACACCGATGTGCTGGCGCTGTACTACGCCGAGGGCCTCAACGAGGGCAAGGTCCCTTACGTCGACCACCCGGTGGAGTACCCGGTCGTCACCGGTTACTTCATGGGCGCGCTCGGCCTGCCGGTGCACTGGTACGGCCAGGATCACCCGGACATCAACCAGGGCAGCTGGTTCTACAACGCCAATGCTCTGGTGCTGTCCCTGTTCGCCGTCGCCACCGTCGGGATCATCCTGGCGTTGCGCCGGCGCCGGCCATGGGATGCGGCGATCTTCGCGCTCTCGCCGATCCTGCTGCTCACCGCGACGATCAACTGGGACTTCCTGGCGATCGGCCTGGCCGCGTACGGGCTTTACCTCTGGACGAAGCGCAAGCCGGTCTGGGCCGGGGTCTTCTTCGGACTGGGCGCCGCGGCGAAACTGTGGCCGCTGTTCATCCTCGGGCCGATCCTGATCCTCGCGTTGCGCACCGGACGATTGCGCCCGTTTGTCAGCTCGTTCATCGCCACGGCCGTCACCTGGGCGGCGGTCAACTTCCCGGTCTTCTACTGGTACCACGAGAGCTGGCTGCGGTTCTTCCGGCTCAACTCGGAGCGGCCGATCGACTGGGGCACGTTCTGGTACGTCGGCCGGTACCTGGACGGCAAGTGGGCAGCCGGCACCGAGGGTGACCAGGGCCCGTTCCAGTGGCTGAGCAACAACGTTCCGACGCTCAACTACGTGTCGTACGGATTCTTCGCCCTCATCTGTCTCGGCATCCTGCTCCTCGGCCTGCTCGCCCCGCGCCGGCCACGCCTGTCGCAGGTGATGTTCCTGGTCGTCGCGGCGTTCCTGATCTCCAGCAAGGTGTGGTCGCAGCAGTACGTTCTCTGGCTCCTGCCGCTGATCGTGCTGGCCCGGCCGAAGTGGGGCGCGATCGTCGCGTGGAGCATCGCCGAGGTCGGGTACCTCGCCGCGTTCTACGCCGAGCTGATCGGCGCCGGCGGCAAGTCGGTCATCCCGGAGGGCACTTTCGTGCTCGCCTCGACCGCACGACTGGTCACTGTGGGACTGCTCTTCGCCCTGGTGGCGCGTGAGATCTGGCGGCCGGAGCTGGACGACGTCCGGCAGTCGTACGACGGCGCCGACCCGGAGGCCGGTCCGTTGGACGGCCCGGAGGCGCCGTGGGCCACCTCGTTCCGGCGGGCGTTCGGTTTCGGGCCGTCCCCGGAAGCGATCCCCGTCGAGCTGCCGGAGCCGGTCGACAAGGCACCAGCCGTCAGTTGAGGCGTTAGTTGAGGCTTTGGTTGAGGCGCTAGTTGAGGCGGAACACCACCGCGTCGGTCAGGTCCTCGCGCTTGATGTTCAGCGAGTCCACCGGGATGTCGCCGGCACGTTCCCACGACGTGCCGGCCACCTGATCGCGCAGCAGCAGCACGGTGCCGACACCGATCGACCGAAGGTATTCGATGCTGGCGGCGTCCGGGAACGACGCCACACGGCTGCGTAGCTCGCTCTGCCGGGCAGCGGCGAACGTGCCGCCACCGTTCGCGATCGCCTGGAATTCCGAGGTCGACCAGAGCTGCACGGTCTGATCGGAGAGCTCGGCCGTCGGCAGCACCAGCATCGGGCCGGCGACGGTACGCATCGCCGCAGGCTGATCCGGGACCACCGGATGCGCCGTGCTGTTCCACCCTTCCAGGGCGACCAGGATCAGCGGTGTGAGCATGGCGAGGCGCAGCCACGGTCCGGGCCACGCCGGCACCCGCTGCGCGGCCAGATGCTCGGCTCGGCGGACGAAGTCGTCGACCGCGCCGGCCGCGAGGATCGCCAGCAGCAACGTCACCCAGAGCGTCAGCCGGCCGGGAATGCGCTGGTCGAACGAGGCGCCGTAGTGGCCGAAGAGCGGCAGGTAGGTGAAGCGCCCGCCGAGGTAGTTCGTGCCCATGGTCAGCACCACCGCGAACGTGATGGCGACCATGAGCACCATCCGGTGCCGCAGCCGCCAGATCGAGAACCCGAGGCCGGCGAGGGCGAGCGCGTAGAGCACGAAGCCGGGTAGCAGCGACATTTCGGCGGCCCAGCCCAGCGAGGCGCGCGGGACCTCGTGCGCGGCACCCCAGATCCGCGACTCGGCCGGCCCGATCAGCAGGCTGCGCAGCGGCGGCGAGAAGAACTCGATCTCATCGGTACGGGTCGGGCTGTCCGCGACCCGGGTGTACGGCACGGCGATGAGCAGCGCGACCCCGGCGAAGATCAGGGCGCCGAGCGTGTCGGTGATCGCCAGCCGCCAGCCGAGCAGCGGCACCGGTGGCTTGCGCAGGAACCGGGCCAGCGCGCGGAACTCAGGTTTCCGGACCCGGCGGGCGAGCGATCCGATCACCAGGACGATCAAAATCAAACCCAGGACGTACGCGAACGGGATGCCCAGTGCGAACCCGAGGCTGATCTGCCAGGCCGCGACCAGCCACCCGGCGGCCGCCCACCCGGCGTGCCGACGAGACGGGCGCAGGCCGTACCGCATCGACCAGCCGTGGCCCCGGGCCAGCATGGCCAGGGCCAACGGGATGCCGCCCGCCGAAATGATGTCGAGGTGGCCCTCCTGCGCCAGCCGCCACGGCGCGTACGCGAACGCCATCGCGGCGACGGCCGCACCGATCGGCCGGGAACCGAGCTGACGAACCAGCGCGTACGCCCCGAAGACGAGCAGCGCGTGTGCCGCGATGAACAGCAGGTTGTAGAGCAGGACCGCGGTGACCGGCCCGGTGCCGAGCATCGCGAGCGGCGCGTAACCGAGCAGGCTGTCGCCGAACGCGTAGCTGTCGGTCAGCGGGAAGTACGCGTTCGCATGCCACAACAGTTTCGGATCGGTGATCAGGATGTGCCCGGCCCAGGCGAGCTGCCAGGCCTGACGAGAGGGATCGCCGAGGTCCTGCGGCAGGGTGTGCAGCGGGTAGCGAATGGCCGGCCAGGTCATCAGGACGGCGATCACCACACTTGCGTACGCGGCCAGGGCGTACTCGTGGATGAAGGTGCGGCCGGTGGCGGCCAGGCCGCGGCGGATCCGGCCGGGTGGCTGCTCGGGGGTGGTCGCGAAGACGGTCCACGGGTCGGGCGGGGCGCCGGGCGGGCGGGCCGAGGGCAGGGGTGTGCGCTCAGGCTCCGCTTTCGGGCTTTCCGGTTTAGAGCTTTCCGCCGGTTTGCGCTGCTCCGGGATCTTCGGCGCGGCCTCGGCTTTTACCTCAGGTTTCGCCCCGGCCTTTACCTCGGCTTTCGCCTCAGGTTTTGCCTCAGGTTTTGTCCCGGACTTTCCGAGCAATGGCCTGAGCCAGCGCCGGGGCTTGACCGCCGCCCCGGCGTTTGGTTGCTGCTGCTCGGTCATGACCCTCCAGTGCCGCGGTGCCTGTCAGCCGCCCGCCCGCTCGCGCAGAAGGGCGATGTCGGCGGACTGACCATCCGCTCCGCCCGGGGTCTCCACGATCGCCGGAGCACCAGCGGCGCGGATCGCGGCCACCACCAACTCGGGGTCGATCTTCCCACTCCCGAGGTTGTCGTGACGGTCCTGGCCCGAGTCGAATCCACCCTTTGAATCGTTTGCATGGATCAGATCGATGCGGCCAGTGATGGCCTTGAGCCGGTCGACGATGCCGGTCAGGTCCTCTCCACCGGCGAAGGCGTGGCAGGTGTCCAGGCAGAAGCCGGCGCCGAACTCGCCGACCGCGTCCCAGAGGCGGGCCAGGTCGTCGAAGCGGCGGGCACACGCGTTGTCGCCGCCCGCGGTGTTCTCGATCAGGATCGGGAGGGGGAGGCCGCCGTCCTTTTCCGCGTACTCGAAGGCCTTGCGCCAATTCGCGAAGCCGTCGGCGAGGTCGGCGCCCGAGCCGACGTGGCCGCCGTGCACGATCAGGCCTTTTGCCCCGATCTCAGCGGCCGCCTTGGCGTGCGCGACGAGCAGTTTGCGGCTGGGGATGCGGATCCGATTGTTCGGCGAGGCGACGTTCACGATGTACGGCGCGTGGACGTAGACATCCACCTCGGAGGCTCGCAGCTGCTCTGCGTCCTCGCGTGGTTTGGGGGATTTGTAACCCTGCGGGTCGGTGAGGAAGAACTGCACCGCGTCGGCGCCGCGAGCGGCGGCCTCGACCAGCGGTTCGGCGGAATCGACGTGGGCTCCGATGCGCATGGGTCGAGCGTACGACGAGGGTCCGACGCTTTCCTCTTGCGTCACGCGGTCGTTCCGTCCTCGTTGTCCGTATTGGTTACGTTTTGACTTGATACCGGCGTGTCCGGTGGCGAACTTGGGGAGTGGTGCATGTCGCGGCGAGTTCGATACCGGGTGGCGGCAGTGTTTCTATGCGGGCTGATCTTCGGCGCGCCACTGCTCGCCAGCGGGACGGCGCGCGCCGAGCAGCTCGACTCGAACGATCGCCGGGTGAGCTTCAACGGTGACGGGGTGCTCGGCCTGACCTGCGAGTCGAAGCCGAGCGTCGAGTCGATGAAGGTTCCCGCCGACAGCGTCATCCAGGTGCGAAATCGGACCGGCCACGATGCGCGGCTCAAGCTCGGCAACGTCGAGAAGGGCACGATTCCGGAGGACGGCTCAGCTGATCTGGTGTTCCGTCGCGGCACCACGTCGGTGATGCTCACGCCGGAGTGTGATCACGGCGAGGATGTCGTCCCGATGATCGTCACGGCCGAACCCTCGGCCACGTCTGGCCGGCCGAACCTGAGTCCTCGGCCACAGGGTGGCGCTGCCACGCTTTCCAAGCCGTCCGGGTCGGGCTCGCCTGCGCGTACCCATGCCGGCTCTTCCAAATCGGTCGCGGCCGCGAAGCGTCCGGACTCCTCGCGTACCGATTCACGCTGGACCGCAACCGATCGTCCCCCAGCCTCGGCGAGCAGCGCGGCCTCCGCCGCGGCCATGCCGCAGGGCGCCGTCAGCCAGCGTCTGCGAGCAAAACCAGTCAGGGGTACGGGCGGAGTAGGCGCACCCGCATTCGCCGGTATGCCGCCCGGCAAGCCGATGTCCAAGAAGACGGCCCCGGCCACCGATTCGGTCATCCCCTCGATCTCCGACGACTTCGCCGTACCGGTGCTGGACGCCGAGGAACCGTCGGCCGTTGCGGCGACGGATCCGGTAGCCGCGGTCGGGCCGATTCGCGAGGGCAAGCCGATCGGGCTGCTCGGGATGACCGCGCTGGTCTGCGTCCTCGGCGTCTCTATCGCTGCAATTCGGGCAATCGTGTCACAACGTGCATCTCGTACGAATGTGGCGTAAGCTCTCTCCTGAAAGCTCCGCGGGGCGGACGCGTCCAACCTCATCGGTGTGGTCGTTCCTCCCCAGGTCCCACCCAACGAATCGGACCGGACGCCCCGCGGCTTCATGAAGCGATGACCTCGTCACCTGACGGGGTCATCGTTTTTTGGGCTAAAGGCCTTGGCTGGGTATGCTG
Source organism: Actinoplanes sp. CA-015351 (assembly GCF_050955685.1). NCBI lineage: Bacteria > Bacillati > Actinomycetota > Actinomycetes > Micromonosporales > Micromonosporaceae > Actinoplanes > Actinoplanes sp. CA-015351. Next base: position 8,433,426 of record NZ_CP192102.1, on the reverse strand, counting down.
GCTCGGTTCGCAGTGTGTTCGCCGTGGGCGCTCGATACCCACGGCTTTCGTCTGCGTGCGACACAAGACCTCCTGCCACGGAGAGACCGTGGCCGTATAGCCCACAGGAGGTGAATGTCTTGCGTCATTACGAACTCATGGTGATCCTCGATCCTTCGCTCGAGGAGCGCACCGTCGCACCGTCGCTCGACCAGTACCTGAACGTCATCAGGACCGCGGGTGGCTCGGTGGAGAAGCTCGACGTCTGGGGCCGTCGCCGGCTCTCGTTCGAGATCAACAAGAAGGCCGAGGGCATCTACGCCGTCGTCGACCTTCAGGCGACCCCTGAGGCCGTCGCCGAGCTGGACCGTCAGCTCCGGCTGAACGAGTCCATCCTCCGTACCAAGGTCATCCGTCCCGAGACCCGCTGAGGCGTTTTTGTCAGGGGGTCCTGAGACCCTTTGCCTCTAACGACTGAAAGCGGCGAGGAGAAGTCATGGCAGGAGAAACCACCATCACGGTCGTCGGGAACCTTACCGACGACCCTGAGCTGCGCTTCACCCCTTCGGGTGCGGCAGTCGCCAAGTTCCGCATCGCTTCCACGCCGCGGACCTTGGACCGGCAGTCGGGCGAATGGAAAGACGGCGAGCCACTCTTCCTCGCGTGCAACATCTGGCGTGACGCTGCTGAGCACGTCGCCGAGTCGCTGCAGCGTGGCGCTCGGGTGATCGTGCAGGGCCGCCTGCGCCAGAGGTCGTATGAGACGCGTGAGGGCGAGAAGCGCACCGTCTATGAGCTCGAGGTCGACGAGATCGGCCCGTCTCTGCGCTACGCCACGGCGAAAGTGCAGAAGGCAAGCCGGTCCGGCGGCGGCGGGGGCGGCGGCTTCGGCGCCTCCGGTGGTGGCAACCGGCAGCCCAGTGGAAACAACGGCGGAGGCGGCGGCGGAAACCGCGACTTCGACGACCCCTGGGCCACGGCTGCACCTGCCGCCTCCACTGGTGGTGGCGGCCGCTCCGGCGGCGGCAACTCCTCGTTCGACGATGAGCCTCCCTTCTAAGCCCTCGGGCTTTCTTGAGTTCAGGAGTAAGAGCAATGGCTAAGGCTGCTGCGCTTCGCAAGCCGAAGAAGAAGGTGAACCCGCTCGACAAGGACGGGATCACCTACATCGACTACAAGGACACCGCGCTTCTGCGGAAGTTCATCTCCGACCGCGGCAAGATTCGTGCCCGCCGCGTCACCGGTGTGACCTCCCAGCAGCAGCGGCAGATCGCCCGCGCGGTCAAGAACGCCCGCGAGATGGCGCTCCTGCCGTACACGGCCACGGCGCGCTGAGAGAGGACACCCAGATGAAGATCATCCTCACTCAGGAAGTGTCCGGTCTCGGCACGCCCGGCGACATCGTCGAGGTGAAGAACGGCTACGGCCGTAACTACCTCCTGCCGCAGGGCTTCGCCATCCAGTGGACCAAGGGCGCTGAGAAGCAGGTCGTGGTCATCAAGCGGGCCCGCGAGGCTCGTGAGATCCGTGACCTGGGCCAGGCGACCGAGGTCAAGGGCCAGCTGTCCGGCCTCAAGGTCACGCTGAACGCGCGCTCCGGCAACGGTGGCCGCCTGTTCGGCTCGATCACCCCGGCCGAGATCGTCGACGCGGTCAAGGCCGCCGGCGGTCCGGCTCTGGACCGTCGTCGTCTCGAGCTCCCGGGTCACATCAAGACCACGGGCTCGTACAACGTGTCGGTCAAGCTGCACCCCGAGGTGACCGCGACGTTCCCGGTGAACGTCGTCGCCGCCAAGTAATCAGGCTGCATCAGAGAGCGCGCTGGGCTTCGGCTTGGCGCGCTTTTTGCTGTCCATGCGGATGCGGTGATGGGTGTGGTTGCGCGGGTAAAGCCGGTGGTGAGGGTGCGGTGGCGCCCAAGGATTCGCGATCTTGGCGCGTCGGGTCGTTCGGGTTTCGCCATTTGTGGTCCGATGGCGGGTTCGGGGTGTTGTGGCGGCGTGGCGGCGTGGCGGCGTGGCGGCGTGGCGGCGTGGCGGCGTGGGCGGTTTCTCGGTGTGAGGTGCCGGGTGCTGCTCGGAGATCTTGTGCGGTTTGGCCGGCTGATCGACCACGAGTGCACGAGTTTGCGGGACGGGCGTCCGTGGCATGTCGGTTTCGGGTACGCGGAGCTTCAGAGGTTCGCCGTGGTGAACACAGTTCCGCCGTGGTGAACGCGGTGTCTCACGGTTCGACGTGGTGAAGGCGTTGCTTTACGGATCTTGTGGAGTTCGGCGAGCCGTTTGCGCGTAACTCCGCAAGATCGGCTAGGCCTGTTCGATCTTGTGGAGTTGTGTGGAGACGTCTGCGGGGAAGTCCACAAGATCCAGGCCGAGCGGTGCCGAGCGGTGCCGAGCGGTGCCGAGCGGTGCAGGGCGGGGGGAGCGGTGCCGGCGGCGGGCTTGCCGGGATCGGCCACCACCGGGGTCGCGGTGGTGGGTGCGGTTAGCTGAGGCTGTTGCCGGTGATGGCGGAGCTCAGGACGGTGGCTATGCCGCCGCCCACCACTGCGGCGGCCAGGCCGATGCTTGCGGCTTTCCAGGCGGTTGTGGCTTTGCGCAGGCCGACTGCCACGAGCACGCTGATGAACAGCGAGATCGCGAACTCGGGTGCCGCGTTCGCCAGGGTGTCCAGGGCGTGGCTGCGCTGCCCGCTGTTGAGCAGGAACATGCCGCCTACAAACAGGACCACGGGTACGCCGTACCAGACCACCGTGTAACCGACGGCGGCCAGTGGACCGCCGGCTGCCTCTTCGTCTTCTTCGTCGTCGTCCGGGTCGAGCAGGTCGGTGCTGCGGCTCGCGACGAGACCGCTCGTCATCGGGCGCCGCTCATAGGAGCCGGTGCCCTGGAACGCGCCCGTGCTGCGGCGCGGCGGCCACGAGGTGTCGAGTTCGTCCTCGGCTACCGCCCCGGCGGGGTTACCTGCCGTCGCCCAGCTCGCTGCGCCGCCGGCGGTCGCTGGAGCCGTTCGCGCTGCGCCGGCCGTAGCCGGTGCCATTCGTGTCGTGCCGGGCGCCGTCGCCGTTCGTGCTATGCCAGGCGCTGCCGCCGGCGTTCGTGCTATGCCAGGCGCTGCCGCCGGCGTTCGTGCTGTGCCGGGCGCTGCTGTCGGTCGTGCCGGGCCGGTTGCCAGTGCTGCCGGATTTGTCGGGATTGCGCCTGGCGGGGCACCGTCCGGGACAGTCGAGATGACGGACGTGGCACTCAGGGCCAGATTCGCCGCTCCGTCGACCGTTGCGGACCCACTGGGCCGAAAGGGGGGAAAGTCCGACGTGTCATATCGCCGGGATTCACCCTCGGCAACGTCGCTCTGAGGTGCTAACGACTGGCGCCAGTCGGTCTCACCACCCTCACCGGCGCCGTCGCGATAGTCAGCAGTCCGGCGACCGCCAGCGGCACGTTCGGCCGCGAGCCAGTCGGCGGTTTCACCGGCTTCGCCGTACCCGTTGCCGGGCGGCGGCTCGGCGACCGGGCCGCGCGGGTTCCACGGGTCGGCGGAGCCGTATCCCGGAACGCTCGCCCGTCGCGGCGGGTTGCTCAGAGGGTCCGGCCAAGCGCCGGCGGGCAGCTCCCGCGAGGGGCCGGGCGTGCCGTAAGCCGGCTTCCGCCCTTCGTCCCACGGCTCCCGCGCGGGTTCCTGCGTCGGCTGCTGCCAGGAGGAAGGGCCGGCGGGCAGCGCGCGGGCCGCGCCGTAGCCAGGTCGCGCCGGCTCGTCGCGGGGTGCTCCGTATCCGGGGCGTCCCGGGTTGTCGCGGGGGGCGTCGTTCCAGCGGTTGCCGGCCTGGGGTTCGCGCCCGGGGGGCAGCTCACGGCCCGGGGGGAGTTCGCGGCCTGGTGGAAGCGCGAGGGGGGCGTTGTAGGTCGGCCGCGCGGCCTGCTCGGAACTGCGCTCACCCTGCCAGGAGGGTCCACCGGCTCTGCGGTCGTCCTGCCATGACGGGCCGTCGCCACGGTCGTCTTGCCACGAAGGGCTGCCGCCAGTTCCTCGGCCTGAATCCTGCCAGGAGGGTGCGCTCGGGCCGCGTTCCTGCCAGGAGGGGCCGGGGCCTCGGGGTTCGTCGCGGGAAGGTTCCTGCCAGGAAGAGCCCGGGCGGCGGGGTTCGTCGCGGGGAGGTTCTTGCCAGGAAGAGCCGCCGCGGGACCCGTCGCGGCCGGCGTCCTGCCAGGAGGGGCGTCCGCCGTTGTCCCGGACGTCGCCCGAGGCGTCCTGCCACGAGGGGCGGGCACCACGGGTGTCGCCGGACGTCTCCTGCCATGACTGGCGGGTGCCGCGGGTGTCGCCGGAGGTGTCCTGCCACGAGGGCCGGCCGCCGGCAGCGCCGCGCACATCGCCTGAGGTGTCCTGCCAAGAAGGGCGTCCGCCCGCGTCGCGCTCGGACAGGCCGCGCTGGTCGTCTCGCCAGCTAGGGGCCGCGCTGGGGCCGCGCTGATCGTCCTGCACGCTGGGGCCGCGTCGGTCGTCCTGCCAGCTGGGGTTCGGGCCGGGGCCGCGCTGGTCGCCGCGGGTCGAGCCGGGCCGGCCGGTGGCGGAGTCGGACCAGGATGCGCCGCTGCCGCCGTCCTGCCAGGCGGGGGCGCTCGCGGGGCGTGCCGGGTCGTTGCGGGTGCCGTCGCGCCAGGCGGGGCCGCTTACCGGCCGGGCCGGGTCGGTACGCGAAGTGTCCTGCCACGAAGGAGCGGACGCCGCGCCACGTGTGTCGTCACGGGCCGAGTCACGCCAGCCGGGAGTGCCACGCGTGTCGTCGGGCCGGGCCGGGCCGCGCGAGGTGTCCTGCCATGAGGCTCCGCTGGACGGTCCGCCCAGATCGGGCCGGGCCAGATCTGGGCGGGTGCCGTCGCGCCAGGCGGGGCCGCTCACCGGACGGGCAGTGTCCGGGCGAGCAGCGTCTGGGCGGGCAGCGTCTGGGCGGGTGGTGCCGGGCCAGGCGCGGTCGGGGGCCGACGGCTCGCGGGAGGTGTCCCAGCGGTCGTCCTGGCGGCCCTGGCCGGTCGGGCGCTGATCGGTCGGGCGCTGATCGGTCGGGCGCTGATCGGTCGGGCGCTGGTCGATGGGGCGCTGGTCGATGGGGCGCAGCGGGGCGCTGGGCAGTGCCCACTGTGGTGACTGGTCGCCGTAGGGGCGGCGCTGCTGCTCCGGGATGGGTTGCTGCGAGCCGCCGGCGGGTAGTTCGCGGCGTGGGGGCAGCGGGCCGGGGCGTTCGGCGTCGCGGCGGATCTGCCAGGGCTCCGTGCCAGGGTCGGGTTCCTGGGCCCGGCGACGGCCGCCGCCGGGCGGAGTCGCCGCATAGCCATCGGCGCCTCGTTCCTCGCGGCCCCGACGCTCGTCAGCCGGGAACCCGCCGGACCGGAACTGGCCGGAATCCCCGGACCGGAACTGGCCGGTGTCACCAGGGCGGATTTGTCCGCTATCGCCTGGGCGGACGCGGCTGCTGTCGTCGCCGCGGAATTGGCCTGTGTCGCCGGGCCGGAGGCGGCCGCTGTCGTCGCGGCGCAGCTGGCCCGTGTCTCCCGGGCGGAGCCGACCGTTGTCATCACGGCGGAACTGGCCGGTGTCGCCGGGGCGCAAGCGGCCACTGTCATCGCGGCGGAGCTGGCCCGTGTCACTGGGACGGAGCTGGCCCGTGTCGTAACCACCCGGCGCCGACCCACCCGGCATGGAACTACCCGGCATGGAACTACCCGGCATGGAAGCGCCAGGTGCGGAGGCGCCGGTCCACGGGGCGCTGCCGGGAGCTGCGCCGTTCGAGGCGGGAAGTGCGCTTCGCGGGCGGCTGCTCGGCATGCCGCTTCGCGGGGCCGGCAGCATCGCGGTGCCGCGTGAGCCGGTCTGTGGCGGGTCGACGGGCACGGAACTGGTCGGCCACGCCGCGTCCGGAGAAGGCACCCCGCTGCTCGGTAGCGGACCCCCCGGAACGCCGCCACGCGGGTTACCAGCCCCCCGGCCAGAACCACGCGAGCGCCCATCACCAGGGCCACCAGAACGCGCGCCACCAACGCCGCCGGGACCACCAGCACCAATAGAGCCACCAACGCCGCCAGGAGCACCAACGCCGCCAGGAGCACCAGCGCCACCAGCGCCGCCGGCGCCGCTGAAGTCGTCGCGGCGGGAGCGTCTGCCGGTGCGGGTGGGCAGGGACTCGTCCGGGGCCTCGTCGCCCTTCACCGACTCGCGGCGGGCCGCCTCGGCGCGCCAGGCGAGCACGCGCGGGTCGTCCTCGGCGCGGCTCCACTGGCCGGTGTCCGGGTCGCGGGTCCAGTTGCTGGTGTCCGGCTCGGCGCTCCAGGAAGAGGTGTCCTCACGCCAGTCGCCGCCGCCCTTGTTGTAGCGGCGCGGCTGTCCACCCTTGGTGGAGGGTTCAGCACCCCAGGCGGGGATACTGCCGGTGTCCGTGTGGCTTTCCCAGGTGTCCGATTCTGATCCTGTTGACCAGCCGGTGCCGCCGGAGGGCGCCGAGTCGGGTTCGGGGGCGCGGCGGCGGCCTCGTCGCGGCGGCTCGTCCCGGGACGCCGAATCGCGCCGCCAAGCAGCCCGATCGTCCTCACGAACCAGGTGCTGCGCGTCCTCGACGGGTGACGTCTGCCAGCCGGGAGCGTCGGTGCGCTCCCAGCGGGCCAGGCCGGTCGTGTTCTCGCCCGGGCCGGGCTGTTGCTGCTCGGGTACGCGGTTGTCCCACGACCCACTGGAGCGCTGCCACGAGGGAGCCGAAGAAGAAGAGGCCGGCTGCTGCCACGAGGGAGCCGAAGAAGAGGCCGGCTGCTGCCACGAGGGAGCCGAAGAAGAGGCCGGCTGCTGCCACGACGGGGTGGAGGTGGACGGCTGCTGCCACGATGGTGTCTGTTCGACCGGCGTGGTGGCCCGGCGTTGCCAGGAGGCGGGGCTGTCGCCGCTGCTCTCCTCCTGCGCGGGTGTGGGCCAGGCAGTGCCGGAGATGGCGGGTTGCTCGTTGGCCCGGGCGAGTTCTTCGTCGGACTCCCAGGCCTCGGTGGTGGATCGCCACACGTGGGAGCCGGTTGACGAGCGCCACTCGGTGGTCTGTCGCCAGCGTGCGCCAGTGGCCCGCCACTCGGCCGTCTCGGTGCGCCAGCCGGTGCCGTCGGCGGGAAGGGCGGTACGCCCCGTGGAGGCAACATCGGACCAGCGGTTATCGGCCGGTTCCACAGCGTGACCGCCACCGCCGTCGTAAACCTCGACGTCGGCGTTCTGCGCCCAGGCGTCAGCCCGGCGCTGCCACGTGAGCGCCTCGTCACTCGGCGCCATGCTGCCGGTGTCAGTGAGCGAGGCCCATCTGGGTTCCGGATCAGGTTCCGGTTCCCGGGTGGGCCAAGCCTCCGCAGCGCGCCTCTCGCGCGACATGCGGGCGCCGTAGTCCCACTCCCGTTGGTCCACGTGCAAAGGGTGACGTGCTCAGGACGGAACCGCAACGCCTCAGCGCGACGGTTTGCTCACCCGAGACGGTATTTCCCCTGATCCGGAACCTTTTCTGCCCTCCACAGGTGGGGATGACAAAACTCCTGCTAGGGCGAGGGGTGCCGCTCACATCCCCAAGAGTTGTCCACATGCTGTGCACAGGCAAAAGGCAGATGTCCACAGGTTGTCCCGAGGTTGTCCCGAGGCTCGTCCACCGACGTAGTTGGGCAGGTGGGGGCCGGATTCGTACAGTGGTCCAGCCCCGGGTGCCGTTTTTGATCGGAGACTTTCTCTGAACTCGGCCCGAGGTTCAGCCGAAAGTGTCGTACCCAGGTTGTTCGATCGTGACAAGCGGGCGTGACAAGTGGGTGTGACAACCAGGCATTGCCAGCGGAAGGAGTCTCCGGGTGTCGATCACCGATGACGCAAGGCCGGAGTCTCGTCCACCGTCGCAAGCCGGCGGGGGTTCGGGGGGCAAGGGCGGCAACGGCTCGGGCGGTGGTGGCGGCGGCGGCGGTTACGACAAGGCTCCACCGCAGGATGTCGCGGCCGAGCAGGGCGTGCTGGGCGGCATGCTGCTCTCCAAGGACGCGATCGCTGATGTCGTCGAGATCCTCAAGACCACCGACTTCTACCGTCCGGTGCACTCGACGATCTACGACGTCGTCCTTGATCTTTACGGGCGGGGTGAGCCCGCCGACGCCCTGACCGTGTCGGCGGCCCTGGCGGACTCCGGCGACCTCGGGCGGATCGGCGGGGTGCCCTACCTGCACACGCTGATCGAGAGCGTGCCGACCGCGGCCAACGCCGCCTATTACGCCCGCATCGTCTCGGAGCGCGCGATCCTGCGCCGCCTGGTCGAGGCCGGTACGAAGATCGTGCAGCTCGGTTACGGCACCGGTGGCAACGGTGGCCGCGACGTCGACGACATCGTCGACCTGGCCCAGCAGGCCATCTACGACGTCACCGAGAAACGCGTCAGCGAGGACTTCGCGGCCCTCGGCGACATGCTCCAGCCCACCCTCGACGAGATCGAGGCGGTCGGCGCGTCCGGCGGCATGATGACCGGCGTCCCGACCGGCTTCCAGGACCTCGACCGTCTACTGAACGGTCTGCATGCCGGCCAGCTGATCATCGTGGCCGGCCGTCCCGGTCTCGGTAAGTCGACGGCGAGCATGGACTTCGCCCGCAACGCGGCGATCCAGCACGGCCACGCCAGCGCCATCTTCTCGCTCGAAATGAGCAAGATCGAGATGGTGATGCGTCTGCTCTCCGCCGAGGCTCGGGTGCCGCTGCACAACCTGAGGTCGGGGCAGCTCTCCGACGACGACTGGACGAAACTGGCTCGCCGGATGGGCGAGATCAGTCAGGCGCCGATCTTCGTGGACGACACGCCCAACATGAACCTCATGGAGATCCGAGCGAAAGCGCGGCGACTCAAGCAGCGCCACAACCTGCGCCTGCTCGTCATCGACTATCTCCAGCTGATGTCCTCACCGAAAAAGACCGAGAGCCGTCAGCAGGAGGTCTCGGAGCTCTCCCGTGGCCTGAAACTGCTGGCCAAGGAGATCGAGTGCCCGGTGATCGCGGTGAGCCAGCTGAACCGTGGTCCCGAGCAGCGGACCGACAAGCGGCCGCAGCTGTCCGACCTGCGTGAGTCCGGCTCGATCGAGCAGGACGCCGACGTCGTGATCCTGCTGCACCGCGACGACTACTACGACAAGGAGTCACCGCGAGCCGGCGAGGCCGACTTCATCGTGGCCAAGCACCGTAACGGCCCGACGGACACGGTCACCGTGGCGGCGCAGCTGCACCTGTCGCGGTTCGTGGACATGGCCATCTAAAGCAGCCACCTAAAGCAGCCATCTGAGGCAGCCATCTAAAGCAGCCATCTGAGGCAGCCATCTAAAGCAGCCATCTGAACCACATAGCTGTTCAAAACGACAAGACCCGGGTCGCGGCGCAGACGCCGCGGCCCCCACCCGGGGCGAACGTCGTCAGGCTTCGGTCTCGGCCGGCCGGTGGTTTGTCACCAGGTTCTCGATCTGGTCGTACTTGTCGGCCGAGGCGTTCTGCACGGTCTGGACGATCACACGGGCCAGCGTGTTGGCGTCCCATTCCCGGTACGCGTCCGGGTTCAGCGTCAGATTGATGAGGCGGCCGTCGGCGTCCACAGTGGCGCGAACAGCGCCGTCCTCGGACTCGGAACTCACCTGCATCGTGGCGATGCTGCGTTGCAGTTCGTCCACTCCGGAGCGTAATTCTTCGTATCGTCCGTACACGTCTTCGAGGTCGGTCCGCAGGGTTTCAGTCACGGTTCTTCCTCCGTTCACCGCAAGAGGGGGCGACGTGACAATACCCAAGATCCGCGACGTTGCGTATTTCTGTAACTTCGTAACGCACACGAAAAGAGAGCCTTATCGAAATAGTTCGCTCTTAAGTGACGGGCCGACTCCGCTTGGTGGTCACCGACAGTGATCAATGGCACCGCGAATGCCAAAAAAGGAATAGGCGTCATCACTCAGCGTGGACGCGCCGGAGAGCCCTCATGTGGGGACCGGGAACAGAATTTCCCAAAGCGTGGACAGGGCAAAAAGCAAGGGCCGACCCAGCCACGACCCGGAAACAGGTCGCGGCCCGATCGGCCCTGACGAACGACGAACCTGACGGCTCAGTCGAACAGGTTGTGGAGGAAACTCCGGCGCCGGTAGTGCCCGTGGTGCTGCTGACGGTAGTGCCCGTGGTGGCCGTAGGCGGCCGGGCGACCGTACGCCGGAGCGGGCGGCGGGTAACCCGGAGCGCCGTAAGCCGGCGGGGGCGGCGGAGGCGGCGGGTAACCGGGCTGGTGGCTCTGGTGATGCGGAGCCGGCGCCTGGGGCGGCGGAGCTTGCCCCGGGCCTGCCGGCCGGGCGTTGAACGACGCCTCGGCGGCGAAGAGCTTCTCAAGCTCGCCGCGGTCCAGGAAGATCCCGCGGCACTCGCCGCACTGGTCGATCGTCACGCCGCTGCGCTCGTAGACCCGCATCTCGCCATGACACTTGGGACAGGTCATCATTTCATTGACGGTACAAGGCTGTGTCATCCGATGCAGCCGTTGTACCTGTGTCTTGGCTGTGTCCGGCCCCGGACAGCACAGGGCCTGGCAAACAAGAAACCCACGTCAGCAACGCCGCCGGGTACAGGACGTACCCGAAACGGGTGGTCGGCATCAGCAGGATCGCGGCGAGCAGCCCCCAGCCGCAGAACAACGCCGCCGCGGCGGCCGTTCGCGGCGGCCGCCGGATCAGCCGCAGTCCGATGCCCGCAGCCGCCGTGACCAGCAGGGCCATGGCGATGTAACGCCCGCCGGGCTGGATCTGCGAGATCAGATAACCGGGGAACGGCGACTGCGCCGGACTGGTGACCAGGCCGTGCCCGAGCGGGAACCGCAGCACGTTCTCGATCAGCGAGTCCGCGTTCACCAGCAGCGGCGGGATCAGCGCCAGCAGCGGCAGACCGATCGCGGCCGGCAGGAACCGGCGCCAATGACCGGTCACCACGGCCAGCACCGCCAGCACGGCGACCACCGGCAGGGCGAAGAGCTTGCAGGCGGCGGCCGCTCCCACCGCGACGCCCGACCAGCCGAACCGGCCGGTCGCGGCCAGGGCCAGCGCGAGCAGGCAGAGGGCCAGGACCGGAATGTCGTCGCCACCGGTCGCCAGGGTCAGCGCGGTCACCGGGAGGACGGTGGCCGCCTGGATCGCGCGTACCCGATGGGGGTGGGAACGCAGAAGGGTGACGGCCGCGGCGAGCGCGGCCACCGTCAAGATCGCGAACCAGATCCGCGCGTCGGTCCACCAATGATCACCGGCAATGGCCCGCGGAAGACCGAAAATGGACATGCCGGGCTGGTAGGGCCGATAACCGAGCAGACGTTCGTCGAGCGGGAGCGCGGCGATCTCGGCGCGGCTCAGAAAGGGCGTGCCGGTGTGCACCAGCGACTCGCCCATGTGCTCGACGACCACCACCTCTTCCTGCGCGCGATCGGTGCGCCCGCCGGCTCGCTGCACCGCCTGAATGATCATCGGTAACAGCGCGACAGCGGCCCAGGTCGCCCACGCGACGACCGCACGGCCCGCGGAAAAATCCAGACCGGACCGAGACCCTTGGGTACGCCGAAAGAGCTGCACCACCACAACCAGAGCAGCCGCCCCGTAACCCCACGCCGCCACCGAGCCCCACGCGCGATGCGGGAGCAACGTCGAGGTGAGCGCGGTGATCAGTGCGAACGCGGCGGACAACACGTAGAGCACGAGGTCGGCAACGAGCCCACCGCCAGCCCGGTCCACACGTCTGAGCAGGCCGGTCGTTTTGGGCAGGTCGGTCACGCGGGCAAGTGTGGCAGAGACGATCTCCCGGTGCCGCCTGCTCGGCGCACCGGCATCCGCACCACGGCGCCGGCGTCGTGCAGGGCCGCCGCGAGCACACCGGGACGGCCACCGGACCCGCGTTGCAGCGCCGCGAGGAAGCGGGCCGCCGAGTACGGCCGGGCGAAGAGGTGGCCCTGCCCGGCGAGGCAGCCCAGTTCCCAGAGGGCGCGACGCTGCGGTTCGCTCTCCACCCCCTCGGCCACGACCGTGAGGTGCAGGTTGCGCGCCAGGTCGACGGTGGTCCGGATGACCGCTGACGCTTCCGCCGACGTCTCCACGGCCGCCACGAACTCGCGGTCGATCTTGAGTTGGTGCACCGGGATCCGGGAGAGCACCGAGAGCGACGAGACGCCGGTGCCGAAGTCGTCGATCGCCAGCCGGACGCCGGCGTTGCGCAACTCGGCCAGCGCGCGTTCGACCACGTCGAGCTGGCTGATGGTGAGTGTCTCGGCGAGTTCCAGGGTGAGCCTGTTGGCCGGTACGTCGTGGCGGGCCAGCCGGGCCAGCACGGTGGCCGGGAATTTCGGGTCGAGCAGGCTGCGCGGCGACACGTTCACCGCCACCGGAAGGTCGAAGCCGGCCTCCCGCCAGGTCTGCATGGCGATCAGTGACTGCTCCAGCACCGCGTCGGCGAACGCGGGCAGCTGACCGGAGCGTTCCACCGTTTCCAGGAACTGGACCGGGGTGAGGCTGCCCTGCGCCGGGTGCCGCCAGCGGGCCAGCGCCTCGGCGGAGACGACCTCGCCGCTGCCCAGGTCGACGATCGGCTGGAACTCGACGGCGAACTCGTGCTCGGCGACGGCTCGCCGCAGGTCGCCGGTGAGCATGAGCCGTTCCAGATCGGCGGTGTCCCGGGCATGCACGTAGATGGCAGTCGGCTCACCGGTGCGTTTCGCCTGGTACATCGCGATGTCGGCGCGGCGCATCAGCTCCTCGACACCGCCGCTGCCGGCCGCCAGGGCGATGCCGCCGGCAGCGTCCACTGTGATCTGCATGCCCTCGACCTCGATGCTGGCGTCCAGCGACGTGAGCATCGAGGTGGCGCGGTGGGTGGCCAGCGCCGGTGTCGGCAGGCCGGTCATCAGCACCGCGAACTCGTCACCGCCGAGCCGGGCCACCAGGTCACCCTCGGCGGCCGCGTCGCTGAGCCGGCCGGCGACCTCGCGCAGGACGTCGTCGCCGGCGGCGTGCCCGAGGGTGTCGTTCACTTCTTTGAAGTGGTTCAGGTCGATCAGCAGCAGCGCGAAGAGGCCGGCTTGATCGGTGCTCTGGTAGAGGTCACCGGCGTGCTCGTAGAGCCGGCGCCGGTTCGCCAAGCCGGTGAGCGGGTCGTGGGTGGCGGCGTACTCGTTCTCCGCGGCGATCCGGGCGAGCTCCGCGTACGCCTGAGCGTTGCGGATGGCGGTGCAGACCGCGGAGGCGAAAGTGCGCAGTTTGTACTGCTCGACCTCGGTGAGGCGGACCGCGCCGCCGAAGCCGAGCCGCAGGACGCCGACACGCATGCCACCGTCGTGCGCGACCAGGTCGACCGATTTCTCGTCCCGCTGCGGCGGCGCCGTGAGCAGCGGTCCGTCGGTGAGCACGTGTGACTCGGTGGCGCGCACGGTGCGCCGGGCGCCGCCTGCGGTCACGTCGATCGTGGCCTCGGCCGCTGAGAAGATCTGCGCCGCACGGGTGGTCGCCGCGTGCAGCACCTGCGTGAGGTCGACCGCGTTCAGCTCGTCGGTCGCTTTCGCCAGACGCTGCCACGACTCGCGTTCCTCGCGGGTGCGGGCGCTGCGGGACTGCCAGAGGTGCATGCAAGCCACAACGAGTGGGACGACCAGCAGGAGCAGCATGTTCGCCTCGGCGGCGAGCAGACCGGCCACCAGGAGGCTGGCGGCGAGCTGGCCGAGGAAGCCGAGGAGCTTGCGCTTGCTGTTCTTCAGCGCGGCGAGCCGGACGCTCGTCTGCGTGTTCACCGCCATGACCGGCACGAAGACGACGTTGTCGACAAGGGTGAACGCGGCCAGGGCGGCCACGATGGCGAGTGGCGCGAAGGACGGTTCGAGCATGTCCGGCCGGACGCCCGCCACCAGGAAGACCAGGCCGGCCGCGCTCGCGGTCAGCGCTTCCTTGGCGGCCGCGAACACCGTCTTGAGGGAACCCTGACGGGCGAAGATCTTGAGGGCCGTGACGCCGGCGACCGAGCAGAGGACCACCCACGGTGCCGGGAACAGGACCAGGCCGACCAGGACCGGGACCTCGCCCCAGGTCGTGCCGTCCAAGCTGGACCGGATGCGGACTGAGACCTTGAGCCGGTTGGCGGCCACCACCGCCACGCTGAGCAGGGCCAACGCCCACGGCGCCGGAAGCGGCCCGGGGTTGTGCAGAAGGTAGAGCACCCAGCCGGCCGTCGTGATCAACGCCGCAACGACGACGAGACCGATGAGCAGCCGTAGCCGCCGATCGGTCGCGTCGTCGTTAGTGCTGGTCTCAGTCATGTCGCCTCGTTGCCGAGCGCAATCGCCTCGTCGCTCCAGGCCATCAGGCTATTCATGCACGCCTTGTCGCGCACTGCCGTCCTCAGCTCCAGTCGTTGCTGCCGCGCATGGCTTTCTCCTCATTTTGGGCGGGCGCCGCCGGAAAGGTGCTCCGGTGACGGGGATCTGGCACTTGTCTGTCGCGACAGGACAGAACTTAGGGTCCTGAGCATGTCGGTTTCAAGTGGATCGTGTAACTATGCGCAGAATGCGAGAATAGATCGCAACTTCGTCACCGACAGTTTCGGAATGGCGACTCAATGCAATGACAATCGCATTCCGAAATTCATTTTCGTCCGTGTCCGCGCCCGCCCTGACCAGTGCCGGAAGCATGACCTCCCGGTATGGACAAAGTGTGAAGCCAATACGGCAGTGATGCGAACGCGATGACCGCCGGCGCTCTATAAGCTCCCGGTATGCCCCAGGAATTCCAGCTGACTCATGTCGACGAGACCGGCGCTGCCCGGATGGTCGACGTGTCGGCCAAGGCGGTCAGCAACCGCCGTGCCGTCGCCGCAGGCCGGGTTCGCACCACGGCCGAGGTGATCGACCTGTTGCGCCGCGACGGCCTGCCCAAGGGAGACGCCCTCGCGGTGGCCCGCCTCGCGGGCATCATGGGCGCCAAGCGCACCCCGGATCTGATCCCGCTGTGTCACCCGATCGGACTGCACGGTGTCACCGTGGAGTTGACACCGGGTGACACCACAGTGGAGATCACCGCGACCACGAAGACCGCCGACCGCACCGGCGTCGAGATGGAAGCACTCACCGCGGTCGCCACGGCCGGCCTCGCGATGATCGACATGATCAAGGCGGTGGACCCGGCCGCGAGCCTCGAGGCCGTCCGCGTCCTGCGCAAAGAGGGCGGCAAGACCGGAGATTGGGTACGCCCGGAGGACCGCCCGTGAGAGCGCGGGTGATCGTCGCCTCGAACCGCGCGGCGGCCGGCGTCTACGCCGACACCAGCGGCCCGCGCCTCGTCAGCGGATTACGCGAGCTCGGCTGCGAGGTTGATGACCCGGTGGTCGTGCCGGACGGCGACCCGGTCACCGAGGCGCTGAAAGCCGCCCTCGACGAGGGGTTCGACGTGGTGCTGACCAGCGGCGGCACCGGCGTGACCCCGACCGACCGCACGCCGGAGGCGACCCGGGGACTGCTCGACTTCGAGATCCCGGGCATCGCCGAGGCGGTTCGCGCGTACAGCCGGGATCGGGTGCCGGCGGCGGCGCTCTCCCGTGGCCTCGCCGGTGTGGCCGGCCGCACCCTGATCGTCAACCTGCCCGGATCGACGGGCGGGGCCAAGGACGGGCTGGCCGTGCTCGGGCCGATCCTGAAACACACCGTCGACCAGATCCGCGGCGGAGATCATTGATGTCTCGGCGATAGGCTCACGGGGTGACCGACACGACCGGTGTGACCGAGGGCCCAGTCGACTGGGAGCAGGCGCGGGCTCTGGCATATGCGGCGGGCCTGGCAGCGGCCGGTGACGCCGAGCGGATCCCGCTCGCCGCCGCGGACGGCCGGACCCTCGCCGAGCCGCTGCGAGCGCTCACCGACCTGCCCGCGTTCCCCACCTCCAGCATCGACGGCTGGGCGGTGCGCGGCCCCGGGCCGTGGCTTCCCGAGGGCCGGGTGCTGGCCGGCGGCACACCGCTGCCGCTGCGCAGCGACGGCGCCTGCGTCGAGATCGCCACCGGCGCGATGGTGCCGGAGGGCGCGACCGCTCTGGTCCGGATTGAGGACTCGACGACCGGTGCGGACGGCCGGGTCTCCGGTGAGCCGCGCCGGGGCCAGATCCCGGACTGGCGTCTGCCGGGCGAGGAAGCGAGCCGTGGCGAGGAGCTGCTGGCGGCCGGGACAGCTGTCGACCCGGCGGTCATCGGAGTCGCGGCCACCTGCGGTTACCAGGACCTCGCGGTCTATCCGGAGCCGCGCGCCGCGATGCTGGTCTTCGGCGACGAGCTGCTGACCGAGGGCCCACCCGGCGCCGGCCGGGTCCGTGACTCGCTCGGCCCGCAGGTCCCCGGCTGGCTGCGCCGTTACGGCGCGACCGTCACCGGCGTGACCGGGCCGGTCAAGGACACCCTGTCCGCTCATCTCGATGCGATCCGGGCCGGGCTCGACGAGGCCGACCTGATCTGCACCACCGGCGGCACCATGCACGGCCCGGTCGACCACCTGCACCCCGCACTGGCCGAGCTCGGTGCGGAGTACATCGTGAACACGGTGGCGGTCCGCCCCGGGTTCCCGATGCTGCTGGCCCGGGTGCCCGGCGACCGTCCGCGGTTCCTCGCCGGCCTGCCCGGCAATCCGCAGTCCGCGGTGATCGCCCTGGTCACGCTCGTCGCGCCGCTGCTGGCCGGTCTGCGTGGCCGTCCGTTGCCGCCGCTGCCGCAGGTCGAGGCCGGCACTGCCGTGCCCGGCCGGGGCGGTTTCACCCACTTGGCTCTGGCCGCGCTCGATCCGGCCGGGCGCACCGCGACACCGGTCGGGCACGTCGGCTCCGCGATGCTGCGCGGCCTGGCCAACTCGCACGGGTTCGTCGTGGTCCGCCCCGAAACTCAGGCGCAGGCCGGCGACCTGGTGCCCTTCCTGCCCCTTCCACTGCTGCCCGGGGAGCGCTGAGTGACTGTCATGGCTGGCGTGGTGACACACGCCGAGGTTGTCGACGAACCGCTGGATCTGGCCGCGCACGAGGCCGCGGTGGCCGACGTGCGGGCCGGTGCGGTGGTCTCCTTCCAGGGCGTGGTGCGCGACCACGACCACGGGCGAGGCGTGACCCTGCTGGAATACGAGGGCCACCCGACCGCCGCCGCGATCCTCCGGGAGGTGGCCGACGAGATCGCCGCCGACCCGGCGGTTTACGCGGTGGCCGTCTCACACCGGGTCGGCACCCTGAAGATCGGCGACGTTGCGCTTGTCGCCGCGGTCAGCACCGCCCACCGGGCGGCCGCGTTCGAGGCGTGCGCGCGGCTCGTGGACGAGGCGAAAGCCCGGCTGCCGATCTGGAAGCGCCAGGTCTTCCAGGACGGCACCGAGGAGTGGGTGAACTGCCCCTAGACCCTGGGGCTCAGCCCCCGCGGGGCCCGGGAATCGCGGCAGCGCGCCGGATCGGCCGGCGAACCGGTGCGGCCGGCATGCTGTCGTGCCGCCACGGCAGGGCGTTGACCAGCAAGATCAGGGCCAGGGCGTAACCGTTCCAGGTTTGGGCGGCGAGCGGGTCGAGCACCATCAGGGCGTAACCGGCCAGGCCGGCCGCCGCGAAGCCGACGCCGGTGAAACGGGAGCGCGGCAGCCGGGTGCCCAACCGGCGGCGGATCGCTTCGTCGGCCAGGATCAGCACTGCCGGGAGCAGCCAGATCGCCTCGCCGGGCGACGTGACAGGTCCGGCCGCCGCTCCGGCCAGGGCCACCAGGGTGAACGCCGCGGTCTCGTCGCCGTCGGCGTGTGCCGAGCGGGCCCGGATCAGGCCGACCGCCAAAAGAAGCACGCCGAACGAGATCCAGACCAGCACCGGTGGCGCGGAGTCGCCGTACAGGCGGGCCAGCACACCGGCCAGCGACTGGTTGCCCGAATCGCTGAGCGGCGCGGCGCGGTCGATCTCCCAGAGGGTGGTGCGGTACCAGGTCAGGGTCTCCGAGGGTGCGGCGATCAGCGCGCACAGCGAGACCGTGGTGGCGGTGATCAGGGCGGTCAGTGCGGCCCGGCGCTGTTTGCTGACCAGCAGGTATCCGATCAGCAGGAGCGGGCCGGCGGCGATCGCGCCGGCCAGGCCGATGCCGACGCCGGCCCAGCCGCCGGTGAACCAGACGCGGCGCAGCCGTGCGGCGGGCGATCGGTCACCGGTGGCGGAACGACTGCGCCACCAGCGTTGCCGGGCCAGCGTCGCCCGGCGCAGGGCCACCAGGTCCGCCGCCACCAGGCCGAACAGGATCAGGTCGACACGGCCCAGGCCGATCGTGGCGCGTACCGGGCCGGCCAGCAGGGCTAGGGCGGTCAGGGCCAGGACGATCCCGGTGCGGCTGCGGCCGTGCTCGCGGGCGGCCGGGCCGGCCAGCACCATCAGGGCCAGCATCAGCGCGGCCAGGCTGGTCAGCGCGAGCAGCCAGCCGGCCACCGGCAACGGTAGAACCACGAGGGGCGCCAGCATCAGGGCCAGGACTGGGGAGAGCGCGGCGCCGAACGGGGTGCCGTCCTCACGGTACGTATAGATTCCGTCCCCGATTATCCAGGAGCGGATTGCCGCCAACTGGACTTCCAGGGTGCTTAACGCGTACCCATGAATGCAGATGGTGATGAGCAGGAGCGTGAGCAGACCGCCCAGCGTCAGGAACGCTGAACGCCTGCGCGCAGCGCGGCGCGCACCCTTCTCGATTGCCGGCATGGAGCGACCCCCGTCTCGTCCTCCGGGCACGGCACGGCTGTCGCCCTCTCTCGGCCGGTCCCAGAAATGGGCAAACCAGGTGAGAGTGGGCGGCAGGTTTGTAGCCGGGCGGAAGTGAGCTTAGAAGGCGCAGACCGACCGTGCGGCCCCTCGTCCGCTTTAACGCAAAGGCCGCTTAGAGGTTGTTATCAGGACAATCTAAGTGGCGGGATCAGCCGGACGAGTGGTTTCAAGATCAGCCAGGAATCTTGCGCGCGGCCGAGGCGGAGAGCGCGGCGATGCGTGCCTCGCGCTTGGCGGTACGCACAGCGCGCTTGACCTGACGCTGTGACCGGTCGACGGCGTGGCTGGTCCGGTAGCGCAGGCCGGGCTTGCCCTCGGTGTCCGCGGCCGCGAGCAGCAGACCGCCGAGCAGGCCCAGGTTCTTCAGGAAGTGGATCTGCTGGTTGGCCCGATCCTCTTTCGCCGCGGCCCAGAACGGGTGGCCCGCCAGAGTGGTCGGCACCAGGCCGGCGGCGAGCACCGCGGCGGCCGGGCGGGTGAAACGACCGGTGGCGAGCGCGAGCCCGGCCACGATGTCGGCGGCGGCCTTGACCCGGACCAGCGTCGCGGGGTCGGTGGGCAGGCGCGGATCCGCCTTCTCCAGGAGGGGAGTGATCGGGTCGGTGACCCGCCGGGCCGCTGCGATCCGGCCCTCACCGGGCTGGATCAGTACGCGGGCCCCGCTGATCACGAAGATCGAGGCGAGCATGGCTCGGGCGGCGCTGCGAACGGGCTTCATGAACTTCGTTATACCCGCAGTGGCGGTGTCATACCGGCTGCGTTCTGAGGTAGCGGCCGAAGTGCGGGACGGTGAAGGCGACCGTGCCGCGCTCGCCGGAGTAGATGAGTCCTTTTTTGATCAGCGCGTCCCGGGCCGGGGACAGGCTGGCCGGTTTCCGCCCGAGCGAGGTTGCGATGTCCGAGGTCGGCACGGCGGCGTCCATGTCGTTGCCCGGATCACTGGAGAGCACGGCCATGGCCCGCATGTACTCCCGCTCGGCCGGGGTGGCCCGCTCGAACCGGGAGCCGAAGAAGCCGACCGCCAGCTCACCCTCCGCCTCGGGCGCCGCGACCTGTACGTCGTTGGCCGTGATCGGGGTCTGCGGCGCGTGGTCCCAGGTCGCTTTCCCGTACGCCTGGACGAAGTACGGATAGCCGCCGGACTTCTCGTAGAGCAGGTCGAGGGCCTCCTGCTCGTACTCGACGCCCTCACGGTCGGCCGGCACACCCAGGGCCAGGTCGGCGGCGTCGCGGTCCAGGCGGTCGATCCGGGCGTACCGGAAGAGGCGCTCGGAGTACGACTTCGCGGCGGACAGCACGGCCGGCAGGTGCGGCAGGCCGGCGCCGACCACGATCAGTGGCGCGCCGAGCTGCGACAACTCGTGGCAGGCCGCGCAGAGCGCCGACACGTCGGTGGCGCTGAGGTCCTGCATCTCGTCGATGAAGAGGGCGATCCCGGTGCCGACGTCGGTGGCGAGCGAGGCCGCGTCAGTGAAGAGCTCGACCAGATCGATCTCGATGTCGCCGGAGTCAGCCCGACCGCGGGCCGGTGGCACGTCGATGCCGGGCGCCCAGCGGTCCCGCAGCTTCGCGTTCCCGTCGTTTGACCGCAGCGCGAACGCCTTCAGCACGCCGAGCACCTCGTCCACCCGGTCCGGGTCGCGGTGGTGTGGCGCCAGCTCGCGGATCGCCATGTGCAGCGCGCCGGAGACCGGGCGGCGCAGCGATTGGTCCGGCCGGGCCTCGATCTTGCCGGTGCCCCAGAGGCGGCCGATCGCCGCCGACCGCAAAGTGTTGAGCAGCACCGTCTTGCCGACGCCGCGCAGGCCGGTCAGGACCAGGCTGCGCTCCGGCCGGCCGCGGGCGACCCGCTCCAGCACGATGTCGAAGACGTCCAGCTCACGGCCTCGCCCGGCCAGCTCTGGTGGGCGCTGGCCGGCGCCGGGAGCGTACGGGTTCCGCACGGGATCCATGGCGTAGCACAGTATCGGGCTGTCTAGTGTGAACGCTAGAGTCCGCTCGAATTCACTCTCGACCGGCCTCTAGAGGTATCTAGCGAATTTGCTAGACCTTCCCATACTCGCGTAGGCAGAGAACGACGTCGACGTCGTCGTACTCGGTGTCGTAGTAGTACCACTTGGTGTACCCCTCGACCTTGGCGCATTTGCCCATCGCGTCCTTGTCGCCGGTGGTCCGGCCGTCAACGCGTTTCAGCACCTCGTACGTGTTCGCCGCGCACGCCACGACGCGCAGTTTCGGTTCCAGGTTGGTGCCGTCGTTGCGGACGCACTGACCCTTTGCCGCGAACCTGGCGTCCTCGCTGGCCTGCGGGCGCGGGCCGGTGCCGACCGGCGCGGTCGTTTCAGTGGCGACCGGCGCGGCCTTGTCGTCGTCGCGGTTCACCACGAACCAGGCCGCCGTCGCGATCCCGCCGCCGACGAGCACGCTGAGCACCGCGACCAGGGCGCCCATCGCGAACCCGCGCTTGGGCGGCGGCAGCGGCTGGTTCCACTGCGGCGCTGCGTACGGCTGCTGCTGCGGGATCGGCGGGGCCGGTGGTGGGCTCCACGGCTGCGACGGCTCGTGCTCGCCCCAGGGGTCGGACGGTTCCGAGTACGGCTCCTCGGTGTGCCGGCCAGGCCACGGCTGGCCAGGGAACGGCCCGTTCTGCGACATCGGGGTTCCTCCAGAAGCGGAATTCGCTGCCTGCCACGGTAGCGCGCGGCACGGATCCGGACGTTGCCGGAATCGCGGGCATTTTTCGCAGGCCTGTTCGCAGACCTATTCACGGGCCTGTTCGCAGGCTGATTTCAGAGCAGGCGGAGCTGGCGATCCTTCGGCTTTGAGGGCGCGGCCTCGCCCAGCCGCTCGAACAGCCCCGAATCGATAACGTCCAGGAACGGCGTCGGCGACTGCTCGCGCTCGCTGCCGTGCCGGAATCGCTTCGCCGAGTAGCTCACGTAGAGCCGGTCCTGTGCCCGGGTCAGACCGACGAAGAACAGCCGGCGCTCCTCGGCGATCTCGTCGTCCGTCGGGGTCGAACCCGGCCAGCGCAGCGGCAGCAGGCCGTCCTCGCAGCCGACCAGGAAGACCACCGGGAACTCAAGGCCCTTCGCGGCGTGCAGGGTGAGCAGGTTGACCGCTTCGGCGCGCGGGTCCAGCGCGTCCACCTCGGCGCCGGTCTCCAGCTGCTGCAGGAACAGCGGCAGGTCGTCGCCGACCCGCAGAGCCAGCGGGATCAGCAGGTCCGCGGCCGACCAGACGTCCTCGGGGGCCAGTTGTTCGCCGTCCAGGGTCGGTGCCGCGTACCGCTGGGCAAGGACCTGAGCAGCGAGCTTGACCCGCGCCGCGAGCGAACCACCCAGCCCGCCCGCGTGGCGAAGCTCGCGGGCGATGACCTGGACACCGGGCCGGTCGCGCAGCCGGTTGTGCGAGCGCTTCTGCACCGGCACGCCGGCCCGGGAGAGCGCATCGAGGATCGGGCCGGACTGCGCATCGGTGCGGTACAGCACCGCGACGTCGGAGAACGACAGGGTTCCGGTGACCGTGGCGCGGGAGTCGACCCGGCCGGAGTCCAGCGATCGGTGGGAGAGGCCGCCGACCAGCTCGTCGATGGTCCGGACCACGAAGTCGGCCTCGTCGGCGACGCTGCGCGCCGGGTAACGGCCGACCAACGGTGACTCCGGGTCAAGCCGGGCTGGGTCCAGCCGGCGGCCGCTGACCAGCGAGGACGGTGCGATGGCCTGGACCGCGGCGGCCAGGATCGGTGCCGAGGAGCGGTAGTTGCGGGTCAGGCGTACCAGGCGGGCGTCGACGAAGTCGCTGTTGAAGCGCAGGAAGTACCGCACGTCGGCGCCACGGAACGAGTAGATCGCCTGGTCCGGGTCGCCGATCGCGCACAGGTTGCCGTCCGGCGGGCTGAGCAGGCGCAGCAGCTCGTACTGCAGCTCGTCGACGTCCTGGTACTCGTCCACGAAGATCCACTGCCAGCGCTTGCGGTACCGCTCGACAAGCGCCTGGTCGTCGCGCAGCAGCGACACCGGCAGGCTGATCAGGTCGTCCAGGTCGACGAGGTCCTGCTGGCGGAGCAGCTTTCGGTACGCGGCATCGTCGACACCGGCCTGCTCCCGGGCCTGTGCCTGTTCCTTCTCGTCGGCGATCCGCCAGTTCGCGCCGAGACCGGCAGCCTTGGCGTTCTCCTTCAGCACGGTCAAGCCGAGCGAGTGGAACGTGCCGACAGTGATGTCCTCGGCCACGTCACCGAGCAGCGTGTCCAGGCGTTCCTTCAGCTCGGCGGCGGCCCGCCGGGTGAACGTGATGGCCAGACACCGTTCGGGGAAGACGCCCAGTTCAGCGCAGAGGTACGCGATGCGGTGCGTCAGCGTGCGGGTCTTGCCGGTGCCGGGGCCCGCCACGATCAGCAGTGGACCACCCGGTGCGGACGCGGCCACCCGCTGCATGGCGTCGAGGCGGTCCAGCAGGCCGGTGCCGACCTCTTCCATGCCGGCAAGCATCGGCTCGAACGGCTCGTGCGGGCTGGGCGGGGGCGCGAGGGGCGGGGAGGCCGGGCGTTCTCGGGTCGATTTGTGGCTCTTCGGCTTGGCGGCCGGCTCCGGCTTGCGCGGTTTGTCGAGCGGCTTGTCAACCGGCGAGATGTCGAACAGCGTCTCCACCTGCGGTGCGCTGTTGCGGTTCCGCAGCTCACCCGGTTCGAACAAGGTGATCACGCCGTACTCGCCGTCGTAGCCCGAGACCCGCCGGACGTCGCCGCGCCGCAGCCGGGTGATCGCCTCGCGCAGCTCCTCGCCGCCCGCCTTGCCGATGTCGTCGACCGGAACGTTGCGCAGGATGTCCAGTTCCGGGCCGAGCGTCGCGACCAGGTGGTTCAGCTGGGCCTCGACGGTCTTCGACTTCGGGCCGACACCGTGGATCTCGCCGATGATCTCGTGCAGCTGGATCAGGTGCTCGACGTGCTGCTGCTTCTGGAAGCCCACCGGCCGGTCGGCCAGGTCCTCGACCCGGCTCAGGACGCCGATGGTCAGCGGCCGGCCACACTCGGGGCAGCGGCCCTGCGTCTCACGGGTCTTCGCCGGATCCCAGTTCACGCCGCAGGCTCGGTGCCCGTCCGCGTGGTACTTGCCCTCTTCCGGGAAGAATTCGAGCGTGCCGGCCAGGCCGATGCCGTCCTTCACCGCGAAGTAATCGGGGGTGCCGGAGAAGAGCGTGGCCTCACGAGCCAGCGCGGCCGGTGAGTGCGCGTCCGAGTTCGAGACGAGGCGGTACTTGTCGAGGCTGGAGACACGCCAGTTCATCGCCGGGTCCGACGAGAGGCCTGTTTCCACCGCGGTGATGTGCTCGGCCAGGTCGGCGTAGCAGTCGGCGATCGCGTCGAAGCCGGACTTGGAGCCGAGCGCCGAGAACCAGGGCGTCCAGATGTGCGCCGGGATCAGGTATCCGCCGGACTCCAGGGTGATCTCGAGCAGGTCGCGCGAGTCCAGGCCGAGGATGGGCCGGCCGTCCGCGGTCAGGTTGCCGATCCGCGCCAGGGCAGTGTTGATCTTTTCGACGCTGGCGAAGTCCGGTGCGTACAAAAGGTGGTGGACCTTGCGCGTCCGATCGTCCCGTTTGTAGATCGTCGAGATCTCGACGCTGAGCATGAACCGGGCCGGAGCCGTGCCGCTGAGCGAGCCGGGCAGGCGTTTGGTCACCTGGGTCTCGTCGTCTTTGGTCAGGCGGAACAGTCCGGGCTCGGCCGGCTCGAGGCTCTCCCTGAGATGCTCGAACCAGGCCGGGTGGGTGAAGTCGCCGGTGCCGAGAAGGGCGATGCCCTTGCGCCGGGCCCACCACGCCAGGTTGGGCAACGTCAGATCACGGCTGCAGGCACGCGAGTATCGCGAGTGAATGTGAAGGTCCGCGACGTAAGTTCCCGCGGTGACCTCCACGTCCCGCATCCTGTCACGGCCCTCGGTGCCGCCACGAATCGCCACGCTCAAACACACTTACCGATCTTGATTGGTCACGCCGAACGCAGTTCGATGACGGTGACTTGCGGAGGGGCGCCGACCCGAACCGGCGGGCCCCACGAACCGGCGCCGTTGGTCACGAAGATCGGCACGCCGTCCACGTTCCCGAAGCCGGAGACTACCGGCTGCGACAGCCGGACGAGCAGGTTGAACGGCACCATCTGGCCGCCGTGGGTGTGACCGGAGACCTGGAGATCCACGCCGTAGGGCGCGGCCTTCTCGGCGGCCACCGGCTGGTGTGCCATCAGGACCACCGGACGGGTCATGTCCCGGTTACCGAGAGCTAGTGCGAAATCGGCGGGGTCGCCGTACATTTCCCCGTCCAGATCGTTGACGCCGGCCAGATCCAGGCCGTCGAGTTCCACCCGTTCGTTGCGCAGGGGCCGCATTCCGAACTCGGCCACCTCGTCGATCCACTCGGTGTAATCGGTGTAGTACTCGTGGTTACCGGTTACGAAGTAGGTGCCTTTTTTCGATTGAATTCCGGCTAGCGGCGCGACGAATGGGCCGATCTGCGCCACCGTGCCGTCGACCAGATCGCCGACGACGCAGACGATGTCCGCGTTCACCGAATTGATCACCTGGGTGACGCGTCGCGCGTGCTCTGCGCCGGTTGTCGGGCCGATGTGGATGTCCGAGACGACTGCCAGGCGGATGCCGTCCATGCGTCTTGGCAGCTTGGTCATCGGCATGTGGAAGCGGTTGATTCTTGGTGGGCCGGCTGCGGTTTTTACTCCGTACCCTGTGATGCTCGCGGCCGTGAGGCCCGCGAAGATGGCGGTGCCGCGCGCCAGAAGGAGCCGTCGGTCTTCGTTTGGTTTTTCAGGGGTTGTTTGCGGGGTGCGGGTCAGTGTTTTGCGCCTTCGAATCCATCGCGGGATTTCGAGGATGGAGAGGGTGACTAGTAGGTAGAACATGACCGCTACCCAGATGTATCCGGGCCAGTAGAGCCACGGGAAGTAGCCGTCGCGGACGCCGAAGAGGGTCATCGGCATTGAAATCCCCAGGGCGATGACGATTGCTGTGCCGATGCGGCGGGGCAGGCCCTGGTGGGTTGTGTCTTGGACGAGGCGTTTCCAGAGGTACCAGTGGATCGCCACAATGCTGATCACGACCAGCGTGTTGAAGATCAACTGGGGTTTCCTTTCGGTGCCCGTGCTTGTTCAGCTTGCCGGAATCAGTGTCGCCGACGTGTGGTGGGGCGCGGGTGAGGTCCCTCTCAGTCGGGGGTCGGGGGTGGGTGTTGGTGGGCGTGCGCACGGTTTGAGTGAGTCTGTCTTGATGCGTGCTGGGTTGTGGTGCGTTGGGCTTTGTGGTGCGTCGGGGTTGTTGTGGGCTGGGTTGTGGCGGGTCGGGCTTGTGGCGCGTCGGGATTGTTATGGGCTGGGCTTGTGGCGCGCCGGGCTTGTGGCGCGCCGGACTTGTGGCGCGCTTGCCTTATTCCGCGGTCATGGCGGCTCCTGCGCTCACTGCTTGCGGCGAGGTTTGGACGCATTCGTCCGGTCGAAGTCTTTGTGCCCACGCATGGGCCGAAGCGCTTCTGCAACCGAGGCACCCCGCAGATCTTGAGCGATTTTCGACTTTCCAGGGTGCGAGAACGCTCAAGATCGCAGGGGGATCCTGGTTGAGTGGTGACGAAGTGGACCTTTTCGGGCGCCGGGCGAGACCAGGGCACACGGTGAGCTCTCACTCGGGCGAGATGGGGGCACACAGTGGGGCTTCGATTGCACGGTCACGTCCACCGAAGTGGTGTACGACCTGGACTTTCCAGGACGTAAGAGGCGGCCACCGCAGATCCTTCGGATTGCTTGAAGATCACGAAGGAGAGACCTGCGATGGCCGCAACAGAGAGTTTGAACGTCACTGAGCTGCTGGGCCAGCATCTGGAATCGGCGAGCCCTGATGTACTGCGGGTGATGGTGAAAACTTTCGCGGACGCGTTGATGTCTGCTGAGGCCGACGCCCTGTGCGGGGCCGGCTACGGCGAACGCAGCGACGAGCGCACCAACTCGCGTAACGGATACCGCCAGCGGGAGTGGGACACCCGGGCCGGCACGGTCGAGCTGGCGATCCCGAAACTGCGCACGGGTTCATACTTTCCGGACTGGCTGCTCGAACACCGGCGCCGGGCTGAACAGGCCCTGGTCAGTGTGGTCGCGACGTCGTATCTGCTTGGTGTGTCGACACGGCGGGTGGAGAAACTTGTCGAGCAGCTCGGCGTCAAGTCTCTGTCGAAGTCGCAGGTCTCGGAGATGGCCCGCCACCTCGATGTCCAGGTCGAGGCGTTCCGTAACCGGCCTCTGGACGCCGGCCCGTACACGTTTGTGTGGGTCGATGCCCTGGTCATCAAGGTGCGGGAGAACGGCCGGACGGTGAACGTGCACGCCCTGGTCGCGGTCGGTGTCAACGGTGACGGCGGCCGTGAGGTACTGGGTCTCGACGTCACGTCCGACGAGGACGGTGCCGGCTGGCTGGCGTTCCTGCGCTCGTTGACCGCCCGTGGGCTGTCCGGGGTCCGTCTGGTCGTCTCCGACGCTCACCGTGGTCTGGTCAACGCGATCGGCGCCGCGCTGCCGGGGGCGCAGTGGCAGCGCTGCCGCACCCACTACCTGCGTAATTTGCTCGCGAAGGTCCCGAAGAGCGCACAGCCGTGGGTCGCGACGCTGGTCCGTACGATTTTCGACCAGCCCGACGCCGACGCTGTCCGGGCGCAGTTCGAGCGGGTTCTCGACACGATCGCCGCGAAGTTCCCCGACGCGGCCGAGCACCTCGACGACGCCCGCGGTGACCTGCTCGCCTTCACCGGGTTCCCGCGGGAGCTGTGGCGTCAGATCTGGTCGAACAATCCGCAAGAACGCTTGAACAAGGAGATCCGGCGCCGCACCGACGTTGTCGGGATCTTCCCGAACCGGGCCGCGATCATCCGCCTCGTCGGCGCGGTCCTGGCCGAGCAAACCGACGAATGGGTCGAAGGACGCCGCTACATGGGCCTTGATGTTCTCCGTAAAGCACGCCTGACCAGCATCGATACCGAGCAACACGACACCGAAATCGTCGAAACCACCGCGATCGCCGCATAAGATCAACACACACGGATCAGCGCTGGCCGCCTCTTACACCACGCCAGCGGACGTGACCGATTGCCACGGGACAGGGGCGCACGGTTGGGCTCGCTCGGCCGGGGCGGGGGCGCACGGTGAGCTTTTGTGTGCCTCGGCTGCTTAGATGCGGGTTCGGCTGTGTGCCAGTGCCGACCTGGCGGTCTATTGAGGAAGTCGCTTGTTGGGAAGCGTGACGACGAGCGTCCTGTCCGGCCGCCGGCGGTCGGCTGCTGTCGCGAACGCGGGCACCTGCCTGCAAGCGCTGGCCGACGTCGAAAGCGACGAGATCTGTGTGACCACCTGCTCGGCCAGGACTGATCAGCCGCCGGCGAACGGGGGTAGTACGTCCACCGTTGCGCCGGCTGGGAGCTCGGCGGCGCGGTCGTGGCAGGCCAGGCCGTTGACCAGGAAGCTGGCTGCCTTCATGACCAGGGCCAGCCGTTCGCCGTGGCGGTCGGTCAGCAGCTGCGTCAGCTCGTTCACCGTTGCGGCTTCAGCGGGCTCTGAGGACACCCCGCCGGCCGCGGCTCGGGCACCGGCGAAATAGCGCACGGTCAGCACTGGTCAGCCTCCGAACGGTGCCCGGTCAGCACTGGGTCAATCTCTGCACGGCGCCCGGTCAGCACTGGGTCAATCTCCGAACGGTGCCCGGTCAGCACTGGGTCAGCCTCCGAATAGCGCACGGTCAGCACTGGGTCAGCCTCCGATTGCGGACATCGGGCGGGCGGGCTGGAGGAATGTGGGGTCGTCGATGCCGTGGCCGGCTCGCTTGCCCCACATTGCGGCTCGCCACGCATCGGCGATGTGGTCGTCGGTGGCGCCGCCGCGGAGCAGTTTGCGGAGGTCGCTCTCGTCGGTGGCGAAGAGGCAGTTGCGGACCTGGCCGTCGGCAGTGAGGCGGGTACGGTCGCAGTCCCCACAGAACGGCCTGGTCACGCTGGCGATCACGCCGACTCGGGCCGGTTGGCCGGCGGCGTCGGTGTAGCCCGGGATGAGCCAGGTCTCGGCCGGCGCCGTTCCACGTGAAACATCGTCAGGCTGCAGGGCGAACGGTTCCAGGGCTGCCAGGATCTCCTCGGCGGTGACCATGACGTGCCGGTCCCACTGGTGTTGCGCGTCAAGCGGCATCTGCTCGATGAAGCGAAGCTGGTAACCGTGGTCCAGAGCGAAGCGCAGCAGAGCCGGGGCCTCGTCGTCGTTGACCCCGCGCATCAGCACAGTATTGATTTTCACCGGGGTCAGGCCCGCGTCGGCGGCGGCGCGCAGGCCGGCCAGTACGTCGGAGTGCCGGTCGCGGAGGGTCAGGGTGTGGAAGCGGGCCGGGTCCATGGTGTCGAGTGAGACGTTCACCCGGTCCAGGCCGGCCTCTTTCAGGGCGATCGCGGTCCGGTCCAGGCCGATGCCGTTCGTCGTCACCGACAGTTTCGGCTTGGGCGTGAGTTTCGCGGCGGCCGCGATGATGCCGACCAGGCCGCGGCGGATGAGCGGTTCGCCGCCGGTGAATCGGACCTCGGTGACACCGAGCTGCTCGACCGCGATCCGCACCAGCCGGCTGACCTCGTCGTCAGTGAGCTGGTCGGGCTGAGGCATCCAGGCCAGACCCTCTGCGGGCATGCAATATGTGCACCGCAGGTTGCACCGGTCGGTGAGTGAGACACGCAGGTCGGTCGCGATGCGGCCGAACCGGTCGGCGAGCACGGTCACGGACGCCACCGGACGCGAACGGGTGCTGATCTCTGGAAGAGGCTCACAACATCGAATCTAGCCGCTCCAGGACCGAATCGCCGTTACGCATATCGCTGTATGGGCAGAAGTCGAGAAAGCCGCCAGAAGCTCACACGCAGAAGCGATGGTAAGCACCCGTTCAAGCCCGCATAAGCGCGTCCACCGCGCCCATCACCGCACTGCGATACCCATTTCCGAACGCCGCCGCGTGGACCAGCAAAAGATGCAACTGGTGCAAGGGCACTCGCTCCTGCCACCCGTCAGCTAGCGGCCATTCCTCCTGATAACTCCCGAGAATCAGGTCGAAGAACGCCACCCCGCCGAAGAGCCGCAGCGTGGCGAGATCCGTCTCTCGGTGACCCCCATGAGCAGCCGGATCCACCAGCCAACCCCGCCCATCAGCACCCCAGAGCAGATTGCCCGGCCACAGATCTCCGTGGATGCGAGCGGGCGCCTCCGACCCCCCGTACCGATGAATAGCGTTGATGATCTTGTCGACGGCCGTGACGTCCTCGCTGGAGAGCGCGCCGCGATCGGCTGAAAGCCGGAGGTACGGCAGCAGGCGGCGTTCCGCGAACCAGGACCCCCAATCGCCGGGAGCAAAGGGAGCAAAGGGAGCAAAGGGAGTGGAGGGAGTAGAGGTAGGAGGGGAGTTGTCCAGCGGCAGCGGCCCGATCCAGCCCGGCCAGCCAGCGCCGAACGACGACGCGCCACTGCGATGCAGCACCGCCAGCTGACGCCCAAACGCAGCCGCCGCCGAAGCGGAAGCAGACCCCGGCGAGACCCACTCCAGGGCGAGAAGGTCCGGCAGCGCGACGATCACCTCGGGTACGGGCACCGCACCGGCGTCTCGAAGCCACCCGAGTGACGACGACTCAGCGGTGAACAGCCCCGGCGGCGCGGGATCGGAAGGCCAGTTCTTAGCGAAAAGCGACGTTCCGTCATCAAGCGTCAACCGCCGCGCGACGCACACACCCGCCCCCACCGGCGTCTCCCGGATCCGTTGATGAGTGAGAAATGTCGGGAGGTGCTGGGGATGCGCGCGCAGGTACGCCATGTCCACCCGCTTATCTTGCGCTTCTGGTGACGAACATCCCAATTCGAAGGCATGATGGGCGGCATGACCCCTGTCGCTGTGCGTTCTTATCGCCCGAGCGATCACTCGGCGGGCAGGCACCTGTGGGCGGAGCTCACTCGTCAGCACAACGAGATGTACGGGGAGACCGCCGACGACGGCGGAGCAGGCTTCGAGGAGTACCTGACGAGGCTCGATCTCTCCGGGCTCTGGGTCGCCGACCACGCCGACGACGGGGTCATCGGGATGGTCGGGCTGATCATGCGGGGCCGGGCCGGTGAGGTCGAGCCGGTGGTCGTCACCGCGACGCACCGGCACAAGGGCGTCGGCCGGCTGCTGCTGCAGCACGTCGCGGACGAGGCAAAGAACCGGAACATGACGTCGCTGACCATCTCCCCCGAGTCACGCAACGTCGACGCAATCCGCAGCCTGCACGCGGCCGGTTACGACGTGGTCTCCTCGATCGAGCTGACCATGAACCTGGACCGGCACAGCAACGCCTGGCACGAGGAAGGCCTCCAGCTCCACGAGCTGCCTTTCAAAAGCTAGAGGCTGTGGACACTTTGTCCACAGGAAACGAACGAGGCACGCGGCCGCCCTGAAATTGCCGCAATTCTGCCGGGCATGACAACCGACTGCCCGCTCATCGTCCGCACCCCGTCCGACCTGATCGCGATCGTGCCGTTCGTGCTCGGCTACCACCCGGCCAACAGCGTCATCGTGATCGGCCTCAACGGGCACGACGTGAATTTCGGCGCCTGCTACGAACTGCCTCCACCGGACTGCGACGACGGTGAAGCCCAGGAACTCGCGCGAACGGTGGCCGCGACGGTGGCCCGCCAGCAGATCCAGTCACTCGTCGTGGTCGGCTTCGGGCCTGCGGCCCAAGTCGACCCCGCGGTGTCGCGCTTGGCGGTCGCCTTGAGCTCCTCTGGGGTACGCCTCAACGACGCACTCCGGGTGACCGAAGGACGCTGGTGGTCGTACTTCTGTGCGGATCTGGGCTGCTGTCCGGACGACGGGACGCCGTGCCTGCCGCCGGACAGTGTGATCGCGGCCGAGGCGACGTACCGGGGGCAGGTAGCGCTGCCCAGCCGACGTGACCTGGTCGCCCGGGTGGCGCCGGTGGAGGGCGATGAACGGGAGGCCATGTCGGCCGCCACCGAGCGGGCCCGGAAACGGTTCGCCGAGCTGCTCGCCGACGACCTGGGCGCGAAACAGTACGCCCGCCGGATCTGCCGCGCCGGCCAGATCGCGGTCCGGCAGGCGGAGTCCCGATATCGCTCGTCCCGCCCGCTCGACCCGGACGAGCTGGCCTGGCTCGGCGCGTTGCTGGTGGACCGTGCCGTGGAGGACTACGCGCTGGACCGGATCCGGCCGCAGGAGTGGCGGATCCAGCTCTGGACCGACGTGCTGCGCCGGGTCGAGCCGGTCTACGTACCGGCGCCGGCCTGCCTGCTCGGCTTCACCGCCTGGCGTGCTGGGAACGGCGCTCTGGCGCGGGTGGCGGTGGACCGCGCCCTCGCCGTCGAGCCACAGCATCAGCTGGCGGGTCTGTTGCATCAGGTGCTCGGGTTCGGGCTGTCGCCGCACATGGTCGGCTCGGCGGCACGCCCGGACCGGGCCCGCCGCACGAGGCGGGCCCGATGACCGAGACAGGCCCGGTGACCGAGACAGGCCCGGTGACCGAGGTCAGGGACGGTCGGTCTCCTGCTGGACGGTCTGCTCGCCGAGATCGTTTCCGGCTCGCAGCGACGTGGCCGGGGCCGGGTTGTCCGCCACCTGGTGCAGTCCCGGTACCCGGTCCTCGACGACGAAGGTGGCCCGCGTGTGCGCCGGCGCCCCAGCGGTCGTCACGTACGGAAGAACCACGAAATCAGCGGTCAGCGAGTCCTGGGTGATCGTGGTCCGGACGTACCCTCGCTGGTTGTTGTAGAAGCGCAGGTGCGGGTTCCAGGCGGCCCACGGGTGGTTGCCGCTCGCCACGTCGGCGCCGTTGCCGCCCGAGGTGATCGAGGAGCAGACGAGTTCGGTGCCGACGGTCTTCGAGGTCGGGTCGTCGTAGTCAAGCTTCAGCTCGTCGGCCCAGTGCGCGTGCACGTCGCCGGTGAGCACGATCGGGTTGCGGACGCCCGCGTCGACCCAGCCGCGGGTGATCCGCTCCCGGGAAGCCTGGTATCCGTCCCAGGAGTCCATGCTGAGCACCTTCGACGGGCCCGAGTTGTTGTCCCGCTGGCCGAAGAAGACCTGCTGGCCGAGCACGTCCCAGCGAGCCGTGGACCGCCGGAAGCCGTCGAGCAGCCACTTCTCCTGTTCGGGGCCGGTGATGCTGCGCGCCGGGTCGTACGCGGCCGGGCAGTCCTTGTATCCGTCGCCGCAGCCCTGGTCGTCGCGGTACTGACGGGTGTCGAGCATGTGGAACGTGGCGAGCCGGCCCCAGTGCAGACGCCGGTACAGCTGGAGGTCGATCCCACGCGGCACCGAGGTACGGCGCAGCGGCATGTTCTCGTAGTACGCCTGGAACGCGGCGGTCCGGCGGGCCAGGAAGTTCGGGTCGGGCTGTTCGGGTACCTCGTCGGCCCAGTTGTTCTCGGTCTCGTGGTCGTCCCAGACCACGGCCCAGGGCGCCACTGCATGCGCGGCCTGCAGGTCGGGGTCGGTCTTGTACTGGGCGTGCCGCTGCCGGTAATTGGCCAGCGTGACGGTCTCCGGCCCCTCGTGGTCGCGCGGGTTCCCGCCCGGGATGTTGTAGGTGTCCGGTGCGTACTCGTACTGGTAGTCGCCGAGGTGCAGGATCAGCTCCGGCTCGTCCTCGGCCAGCCGGCGGTACGCGGTGAAATAGCCGTGCTCGTACTGGGAGCAGGAGACGAACGACATGGCGAGCGCGGCCACCCGGGCCGAGCGGGCCGGAGCGGTACGGGTCCGGCCGACCGGTGACGTGAACCGCTCCGCGCGGAAGCGGTAGAAGAACTCCCGCCCCGGCGACAGGCCGTCCAACTCGACGTGGACGCTGTGCCCGCGGTCGGGACGGGCCACGGCCACGCCGCGGCGGATCACCTTGCGGAACCTCTCGTCGGCGGCGAGTTCCCAGGCCACCGGCACGCTGCGGTACGGCATGCCGCCGAGGCCGTCCGCGGCGAGCGGGACCGGGGCGAGCCTGGTCCAGAGCACGAAGCCGTCCGGATCCGGATCACCGGATGCGACTCCCAGGGTGAACGGATCGGCCCGCAGCGGCCCGCGATAGGGCGCCGCGGCGCCGGTGAGCGGGATGACGGTGGCCGCGCCGGCGGTGGTCAACAGGAGTGTTCTGCGCGAAACAGACATGACCGCAGCCTGTTTCGCATAGATGAATGTGACTGACTTGGCGGCTTTACCGTCGTCCGAACGTCACGTGGTCAGAACGTTACGCGCTGCGCTCCGGTGTAGATGTTCATGCGCTGGCCGCGCAGGAAGCCGACCAGCGTCATCCCGGCCTCGTCGGCCAGCTCCGCCGCGAGCGTGCTGGGCGCCGAAACGGCCGCGAGCAGCGGAAGCCCGGCCATCCACGCCTTCTGGGTCAGCTCGAAGCTGGCCCGGCCGGAGACCATCAGCACATGCCCGGCCAGTGGCAGCCGGCCCTCCCGCAGCGCCCAGCCGAGCACCTTGTCGACAGCGTTGTGCCGGCCGACGTCCTCGCGCAGCACCAGCAGGTCGCCGGCGGCGGTGAAGAGACCGGCCGCGTGCAGCCCGCCGGTCCGGTCGAAGGTCCGCTGCGACGCGCGCAACGTCTCCGGCAGCTCGGCCAGGACGCGTGCCGGCATCTCCAGCGGGTCGCCGGCCACCTCGAATTTCGACCGGGTGCGGATCGCGTCGATGCTGGCCTTGCCGCAGACCCCGCACGAGCTGGTCGTGTAGAAGTTCCGGCTCGGGTCGGTGACCGGCGGCGGCACGTGCGGGTCGAGCACCACGTCGACCACGTTGTACGTGTTCGGGGTGTCGGTGCCGGCGCAGAGCTGCGCGGTCAGCACGTCATCGGCCTTGCCGATGACGCCCTCGCTCAGCAGGAATCCCATCGCGAGATCGATGTCGTGGCCGGGAGTGCGCATGGTCACAGCGAGCGGTTTTTTCCGCACCCGGATCTCGAGCGGTTCCTCGGCGGCGAGCTCGTCAGGCCGCCGCCGGGTGGGCGGCGACGCGCCCAGGTCGACGCTGACCACGGTGCGCCGCGTCACGTTCCTACCCATGTGAGAAGCGTACGGCGACGTCCACCACACGGCGTTGAAGTGAGCGCGCGGTCACGTCCGGCACGTGGTCGGGATACGGTACTCACGTGGGGGGATTTGCGGCGGTGGTCCTGGCCGGTGGTGCGGCACGGCGGATGGGCGGTGCGGACAAGCCGACTCTGCCGGTTGCCGGCCAGTCGATGCTGACCCGTGTCCTGGCCGCAGTTCATGACGCCGACCCCCGGGTTGTGGTCGGCCGCGTGCCGTCCGACCTGCCGGTCTCGGTGCACGTGACCCGCGAGGAGCCGCCCGGTGGCGGGCCCGTCGCGGCCGCCGCGGCCGGGCTGGCGCTGGTCCCCGACACGATCGCGTTCACCGCTCTGCTCGCCGCCGACCTGCCGTTCCTGACCGGCGAGGCGATCGACGTGCTGCGGCTGACGATGGAGTCGGCGCCGATGGAGGGCGCTGTCTATCGGGACGCCGAGGGCCATCTTCAGGTGCTGTGCGGTGTGTGGCGTACGAAATCGCTGCGTGCGGCGCTGGACCGGCTCGCCGAGGAGCGCGGTGACCTGCACGGCGCTTCGGTGCGGTCGCTGCTGGACAAGGTACGGGTCGCCGAGGTCTCCTGGCGCCGTCCCGGTCCGCCGCCGTGGTTCGACTGCGACACCGACGACGACCTGCGCACCGCCGAGGAATGGGCCCGGTAGATGAAAGAGCTGGACGACTGGCTCGCGGTCATCGGGCCCGAACTCGGTGTCCGGCCCGACGAGGTGCCGACCGATGAGCTGCTCGACGTGGCACGCGATGTCGCGCACAACGTGCTTCGGCCGGGTGCGCCGGTCACCGCGTACCTCATGGGTCTTGCCGTGGGCCGCGGAGCGGACCCGGCGGAAGTGGCTCGCAAGATCAGTGCCCGGTCGCTGACCTGGGGCGATCGCAAAGATCAAAGCTGACGCCGGACATACCTCCCAGGAGGGCGTTCACGCCCCGCCGCCGCTCGATAGGGTGACGGGAACGGAGGTGGCGATCATGACGCCGGACGAAAGCATTCTGCTCGAGGAGCCGACCACGGCAGACCTGCGAGCGAAGGTCACTGACGCATGGCGGGAGTTCGCCGCCGCGCTCGCCGCGCTGCTGCCGGCGCTGCCGCCGGATGCTCACGTCGACATCACCCTGGACCCGACCGCGTCCGGGACCGGCACCGCCGTCTACTCGGTGAGTCTGCGGGTTCTCCAGGACGGTGTCGTCGAGGCTCTAGCGGTGGGTAACGCCGAACTCCCCACGGATTACCGGATGAACCGCACCGCGGTGGCCGACATGGTCGCGCTCGGCTGGTCTCCGCCCGGCGTGCTGCCGGGCTCGGGCGACTCGTTCGGCGTGCGGAGCTCACAGGAGACGGCGAGCCAGCTCGCCACCGTGGTCTCCCGCACGTTGCGCGACGTGTACGGCGCTCCGCACCCGGCGTTCCTGGTCTACCTGGTCCACGACGAGCAGGACGAGCCGATCGAGTCGGCCCCGCTCGGAACGGCCCGGCACGAGCCGTCCATCGGTGGCGAGGCCGACCTGGGCGGGCTTGAGGACGACGCGGCCCTGGAGGCCGCCCTCGCGAACGTGGATGTCGACGTGGTGCCGCTGGAGGAGCGCGTCCGCACGGTCGTCGCCACCATGTCGAAGACCACTGTCGACCAGCTGCAGGTGGACGCCGACGGCGACATCGGCATCCGGGCCGGCTCGGCGATGGTCTTCGTGCGGGTGCGTGACAACCCGCCCCTGGTCGACGTCTTCTCGCCGGTGCTGACCGAGATCGAGCCGACCGAGCAGCTTTACGTGAAGCTCTCCGAGCTGACCAACCGGATGCCGATCGGTCGGCTGTACGTCGCGCAGGACACGGTGTGGGCGTCCATCCCGGTGTTCGGCCGCAACTTCCAGGCCATCCACCTCATGCTGGCCGTGCAGGTGATGACGGGCCTCGCCGATGAGCTGGACGACCGGCTGCACGGTGAGTTCGGCGGCAAGCGCTTCTTCGGCGAGGGCGACAAGCCGGTGCCGGCCAAGGACCGCCCGTCCGACGAGCACCGCCCCGGGATGTACCTCTAGCCGTCAGCTGACCGCCGATCTAGGCAAGTCCCGGTCTCCCATGTGGGCCGAACTTGCCTAGATCGCGGTGGGCCGAGCGTGAGGGGACGCCGGTGCCGGCGGCGGAGCGCGCCGGCGGGAGGGGCGTCAGTCGCCTCGGAATTGCGGGCGCTTGCGTTGTGCGTACTAAAGGTATTGGCCTGTGTTGCCGGGGGTTTCGCCAGGTGCCTGGCGGCCGGGGATGAGGCTGCCGCCGACCGGGAGGGCTGGGCGGCCGCTGCCGCCGCGCATGGATTCGAGCTGGAGCCGGGCGGCCATCTGCTGGGCGACCAATGCGGCCTGGATGCCGTGGAAGAGGCCTTCCAGCCAGCCGACCAGCTGGGCCTGAGCGATGCGCAGCTCGGCCTCGCTCGGCGGGGTGTCGCCCTCGAACGGCAGCGAGAGGCGTTCCAGTTCTTCGCGGAGCTCGGGTGCGAGGCCGTCCTCCAGCTCCTTGATCGAGCGCTGGTGGATTTCCCGCAGGCGGCCGCGGCTGGCCTCGTCGAGCGGGGCGGCGCGCACCTCTTCGAGCAGTTGCTTGACCATGCTGCCGATGCGCATGACCTTCGCGGGCTGCTCGATGAGGTTGCCCGGTTCCTCCGGAGTCAGCGAGCCGTCCTCCTGGAATGTGCCGATCGGACGGCCGTCCGGGCCCACGACGATGACGGAGCCGTCTTCGGAGTGCTCAGTGGTGCGGGTGTCGTCGGTCATGGTTCTATCTTTGCGCACCCGATCTCGTGGCGTTACGCCCGCAACTCCGCCACGGCGCACTTGACACTTCCGCCGCCGAGTTTCAGCTCGGAAAGATTCACGTGGACCGGGAGATATCCGGCGGCGCGCACCTTGTGACCCATCGCGGTGGCCTCGGTGTTGAGGATCACGTGCCGGCCGTCGCTGACCAGGTTGAGGCCGAAGGCTTCGGCGTCGGAGCGGTCGGCGAGCAGCGCGTCCGGGAAGAGCTGGGCCAGCACTCGCTGGGAGGCCGGTGAGAACGCGTCGGGGTAATAGGTGACGTGCCGGTCGTCGAGGACCGCGAGGGCGGTGTCCAGGTGGTAGAACGCCGGGTCGACCAGCTTGAGTGAGATGACCGGGCGACCGAGAACCTCCTGCGCCTCGGCGTGGGCGGCGGGATCGGTGCGGAAGCCGTATCCGGCCAGGACGATGCCGCCGTGGGCAGCGGGGAGGTAGGCGAAGTCGCCTTCACCCTCATTTACTTGCTCGGGGGCGAAAAATCGCCACTTGTCGGGTTTTTCG
The DNA here is from genome assembly GCF_050955685.1 of Actinoplanes sp. CA-015351. NCBI lineage: Bacteria > Bacillati > Actinomycetota > Actinomycetes > Micromonosporales > Micromonosporaceae > Actinoplanes > Actinoplanes sp. CA-015351. The sequence continues at coordinate 8,395,146 of NZ_CP192102.1, read as the reverse complement.
GAGTAGAACGCTTGATGGGCGGCGGCCTCGTCGGCGCGCTGCGGGTATTTGAACCGGGCGCCGTAGACCGTGCCGTCGACGGAGAACGCGCCATTCGCGGAGTAGACCATGTCGGGCAGGCCGGGCCGCGCGTCGAGCACGTGCACCAGATGACCAAGATCGGTGAGAGTGTTGCGGAGCGACTCCCACTGCTTGAGCGCCAGCGCGCCGTCGACCGGGATCTTGGTGTCCATCCACGGGTTGATGGCGTACTCCACCGTGAAATGCTCCGGCGGACACATGAGATATGTCCTGTTTCGCGGCGATCGCTCGATGTAGCTCATGAAACTAAAGGGTAGGTAGGCTGCGGTGCAGCAAACAGCTAGAAATCTTGCTCCTCGGAGGCGAATCGTTGCAGATGGACGCGATTGACCAGCGAATCATTGCGTTGCTGGTGGCCGACGCCCGCGCCTCATACGCCGAGGTCGGCGCCAAGGTCTCCCTCTCCGCCCCGGCCGTGAAACGCCGGGTCGACAGGCTGCGGTCCAGCGGCGTGATCAAGGGATTCACGGCGGTGATCGAGCCGGCCGCGGTGGGCTGGACCACCGAGGCGTTCGTGGAGCTGTTTTGTACGGGGCGGACCACGCCGGCCCAGATCACGGTGGCTGCTCGGCGGCATCCTGAGGTGGTTGCGGCGTACACGGTCTCCGGCCAGGCGGACGCGTTGGTGCATCTCCGGGCAGCTGATATCGGTCATTTGGAGCAGGCGCTGGAGAAGCTGCGCGCCGAGTCGTTCGTGACGTCTACGCGAAGCATGGTGGTTTTGTCGCGCTTAGTGGAGACGCCGACGACGGTGGGGCCGGTTTAAAGCGCATATTTGGTACGAAAAACGGCTTGGACAACCGCAGCCACGGGGGTGCCGTCAGCCCGAGACAACTGGCGTCCCTCCCGCCGGCGCCCAAGGGCGCCACCCCCGGCGGTCCCTCACCCGGCGGCCCCTCACCCGGCGGCCCCTCACGTGGCGTGCCGTCACGTGGCGTGCCGTCACGTGGCGTGCCGTCACGTGGCGTGCCGTCACGTGGCGTGGCCTCGCGCGGCGTTTCCTCAGGCGGCGTCCCCTTATGCGGCGTCGGGAGTTCGGGGCAAGCAGGGCTGCGAATCAACGGCGCTGCGCCGGGCTCCGAGCCCTGGTCCGGCTCGCTCTCACGGCTGTTCTACGGGCCTTGAAACGACCACGGGAACGAGCCGGAGCGGGGCATGCCAAGCTCGGCCAAAGCCCGCAGGCAATCAAGTGACGTTGCGGTCGATCCACCGCCGAAACCGCACAAGATCAGCGGCAGCCGCACCGGTACCCGCACCCGTCCGTCGCCAACGGCACGCCTGAAGCCGCTCGTGCGTGTCGACTTCGGTGCGGCTCCGCAGGTACAGCACCCAAACTCGACACGCTCGGGGCGCGTCCGCTGGGAGTCGCTGCTCTGTGTCGACTTTGGGTACGTTTCGCACCTCAAATCCACACGCACGCCTCGGGGTCGTTCGGCTGCGTTGTTTTGTGGTGCGCTCCGCACCCGAACTCCACACGCTCGGGCCACGCCTGCTGGGAATCGCTGCTCTGTGTCGACTTGAGGCGCGACCCCACGACGCGTCTGGCGCCCGCGACGCGTCTGGCGCCCGCGCCGTGGCTGGCGTCTCCGCCGTGACTCCCACCCGCGTCCGTGTCCGCCCGAATTCGGCGCGACGTGGGCCGGCGCTCCTTGTGCGTGTCGCGCTTGGGTTGATCTGAATGCCGGGCCGGGCCGGGAGCCGGGAGCGGTCGCGGGGCCGGGAGCGGTCGCGGGGCCGGTCGCGGGGCGGTTTGGGTTTGGGGGCGCCGGGGCCGCGGCGGGCGGTTGGGGCTGGGGGGGTGGCGCCGGAGCCGGCGGCGGTGGCGGCGGGTCGCGCCGGGGCCGGTGGCGCCGGAGCCGGGGCCGGCGGTGGGTCGCGCCGGAGCCGGCGGCGGGTCGCGCCGGGGCATGGACGTCAGGTGCCTCGGGACTGCGGGACCTCGGGTTGGGCGTACTGAAAAGGGTTAAAGGTTGAAGGTTTTTTGCAGGTAGCGGGCTACGCCGTCGTTGTCGTTGGTGTCGCAGATCTCGTCGGCCACCGCCTGCAGGGCTGGGTGGGCGTTGCCGACCGCCACCGCTCGGCCTGCCCACGTCAGCATCGGGATGTCGTTGGGCATGTCGCCGAAGGCCAGGACCTGGTCGGCGGTGATGCCGTCGCGTTCGCAGAGCCAGGCCAGGCCGGCGGCTTTTGTCACGCCGGCGGCGGAGATCTCGACCAGGGCTGACGAGGAGGAGCGGGTGGCTTCGGCGATGCCGCCCAGGGTGCTGCTGACCAGCGCCAGGAAGTCGTCGGGGTCGGCTGAGGCGGAGCGGGCCAGTAGCTTGACCGCCGGCGCCGACGTCAGTTCCGACGGGGAACCGATCACCTGGATCTTGTGGTCGCCGGCCCAGCGGATCGGCCAGGCCTCCTCGTGCAGGAACGAGCGGCCGTCGTCGACCTCGACGGCCAGGACGATGTCGGGGACGGCGTCGCGCAGGCGTTTTGTCACGTCGAGCAGGACGTCGACGGGCATCGAGTCGGCGCGCAGCACCTCGTCGGTGTGCGGGTCGTAGATCACCGCGCCGTTCGCGCAGACCGCCGGCAGCGGGTGCGGCAGCTGGTCCTGGAGCTGGTCGAGCCAGCGCAACGGGCGGCCGGTCACCAGGATGACCGGGACCGGAACCTGGGCCAGAACGTCAAGAGTGCGCCTGGTGAGAACCCGCTCGTTATTGATCAGAGTGCCGTCGATGTCCGTGGCTACCAGGCGAAAGCTCATCACCTCGACAATAGCTCGTCCAAGAACACCGCCACACCGTCCTGATCATTGGTCAGCGTCACGGCGTCGGCCTGTGCGAGCAGCTCCGGGTGGGCGTTCGCCACCGCGACCCGGCCCCAGCCGGCCCAGGCGAACATCGGGAGGTCGTTCGGCATGTCGCCGAAGACGAGCACGTCCGCCGGGTCGACGCCGACCGTCTCGGCGACGACGGCCAAGCCGGTGCCCTTGTCGACGCCGGCCGGGCAGATCTCCACGTAGTCGAGGCCGGCCTGGGTAACCGTCGCGAGGTCCGCCGGAACGACCCGCCGGGCAACCGCGAGCAGCTCGTCGACGTGGTGATCGAACGACCGGGCGAACGCCTTGATCACCTCGCCGGTGAGGCACTCGGCCCGGGTACGCGTCTCGACCGTCACCGGGTAACGCCAGGTCGGGTCGTAGTCACCCCAGAGCGGGGACTCGTCGTGCTCCAGTGCCTCGAACATCACCGAGAGCGGGCTGCCGATCGCGGACTCCATCGAGGCGAGGGCCTGTCCGAGGGCCTCGCCGGGAAGCCGGGCCTGGCGGAGGTACCGCGACTCGGCCTGGTCGAGCACCCAGCCACCCTGCGCCAGCACGAGGAAGTCGGCGACGCGGATGTCGTTGCGAACCAGTGAGGTGAGGCGCGGCCCGCGGCCGGTCGCCGCGACGATGCGGATGCCCGCCGCGCGAACCCGGTCCAGCACCTCGTGGGTGTAAGCCGAAACGGTGTCATCCGAGCGGACGAGGGTGCCGTCGAGGTCCGTGGCGATCAGTTTGGGGAGACCGGGCTTGAGCATCGTGACCTCCGAGGGTTTGGTGAAACCCCCGCGGAGGGCGGAAGGAGAACGCTACACCGGCTCGGCTACCAGCTGCCATGACAATTGGTAGCCGGCCGGTTGCGATCACTTGACGGGTTCGAGCACCTCGCGGCCGAGGAACGGCTGGAGCGCCTTCGGCACCCGGACCGAGCCGTCAGGCTGCTGGTGGTTCTCCAGGATCGGGATCAGCCACCGGGTGGTGGCGAGCGTCCCGTTCAGCGTCGCGGCGGTCTGCGACTTGCCGTTCTCGTCCCGGTATCGGACGTTGAGCCGCCGAGCCTGGAACGTGGTGCAGTTCGACGTCGAGGTGACCTCGCGGTACCGGCCCTGCGACGGCACCCAGGCCTCGCAGTCGTACTTGCGGGCCGCGCTGCTGCCCAGGTCACCGGCCGCCACGTCGATCACCCGATAGGGGATCTCGACCTTGGCCAGCATCTCCTCTTCCATGGCGAGCAGTCGCTGGTGCTCGGCGATCGCGTTCTCCGGCTTGCAGAACGAGAACATCTCGACCTTGTCGAACTGGTGAACCCGCAGGATGCCGCGCACGTCCTTGCCGTGCGAGCCGGCCTCGCGCCGGTAACAGGTCGACCAGCCGGCGAACCGTTCCGGACCGTCGTTCAGATCGAGGATCTCGTTCGAGTGGTAGGACGCGAGGGCCACCTCCGAGGTGCCGACCAGGTAGAGGTCGTCCGCCTCCAGCCGGTAGATCTCGCTGGCGTGCGCGCCGAGGAACCCGGTGCCCTCCATCGACTCCGGCCGCACCAGGGTCGGCGTGATCGCCGGGATGAACCCGTGCTCGACCGCCTGCTGGATCGCGAGCTGCAGCATGCCGAGCTGCAGCAACGCGCCGACGCCGGTGAGGAAGTAGAACCGCGAACCGGACACCTTCGCACCACGCTCGGTGTCGATCGCGCGCAGCGCCTCACCGATCTCCAGGTGGTCCTTGGGATTGGCGATCTCCGGCTTCACTCCGACCTCGCGCAGCACCACGAAATCATCCTCGCCACCGGCCGGCACTCCCGGCTCGACGACGTTGGGCACGGCCAGGTGCGCGCGACGCAGTGCCTGCTCGGCCTCGCCTGCCGCGGCTTCCGCCGCTTTCACCTGTTGCGCCAATTCCTTGGTACGCGAGAGAAGCGCGACCCGCTCGTCCCCGGAAGCCTTGGCGACGTCCTTGCCGATGGACCGCTGCTCGCCCCGGACCGCCTCGAACCGCTGAGTGGCGGCTCGACGCTCCTCGTCGGCGCGCAGCAGCGTGTCGACCACCTCGGTGGACTCGCCGCGCGTTCGCTGGCTGGCGCGGATCAGTTCGGGGTCATCCCGGAGCAGACGCAGGTCAATCACGGTTGTCGAGCCTACCGGGGCCTCGGTCCGATCAGCACCCGGATATCCCCCGGCGTCCCGATCGGCTAGAGCCGGTGCGGCTGATCGCGGTCACCGGGGAACTGGGCGAACGGCGCTGACGGGGTGATGCTCAGCTCCAGCGGTGTGTCCGGCATCAGTTCCTCGTCGTTCGTCCGGGTGATCACGCGGCGTTCTTTGTCGTCCGGGTCCGGCGCCCGGTCCGAGATCCAGAGGGCGACCAGCGCGGCCGCCACGCCGGCCAGGGCGCACCAGATGCCTCGGCCGTACTCCACCACCGGCGGGTCGTCGTTGATCTGCACGCTCAGGAACCGGGAGACCAGCAGCGACTGGGAGCCGAGCATCTGGATCACCGCGAGGAGCAGAGCGATCTGCATGCCGCCGACGCTCAGACCGGCCAGCCGGGTGTAACGCCGGCCGGCCACCGGACCGAAAAGGGTCAGCACAACCGTGGCCACCAGCAAAAACAGACCACCAAGGTACGCACCGCCGGCCCCACCCAGATCGATCAGGTTGGCCGGGAACATTTCCGACTGGACCGGCTCGCCGTCGACGAAGGCGATGTTGTCCATCGTCGTGACCTGCCACTCGGAGATCAACGAGGCGAAGGCCGCGACCCCGCCGATCCCGGCGACCAGGGCCGGGAGCCGCCGGTCCGAACCGAGGTCGCGAAGGTACGGGAAACGGCGGGGTTTTTCCGCGGCCTCGGGCGCACCGAACTCGATCACTGACTCGGAATCGGAGGACATGCGCTCCATAATGGCCCCTTGCGTCGACTACGGACCAGCGGCCGTCGGATGGGCTAGCGTTCTGGTCATGCCTATTCGTACTGCTTCAGCTCGCTGGGAAGGGAACCTCACCGAGGGTTCCGGCACTGTCAAGACCGGTAAGGGCGGCTTGCAGGGGAACTACTCCTTCAAGTCGCGTTTCGAGGAGGGCGAGGGGACCAACCCCGAGGAGCTCATCGCGGCCGCGCACTCCGGCTGTTTCTCGATGGCGTTCTCGAAGGGCCTCGCCGACGCGGGCTTCACGCCGACGTCGGTGGAGACCGTCGCGAAGGTCCGGATGGACAAGGTCGACGGCGGCTTCGGTGTCACCGGCATCGAACTGGAGACCGTCGGCGACGTCCCGGGCATCGACGACGCGACCTTCCAGAAGATCGCCGAGGGCGCGAAGGAGAACTGCCCGATCTCCAAGCTTCTCTCGCCGGGTGCTCCGATCACCCTGGTCGCGAAGCTCGCCTAGATCTTTTTTGGAGCCGGCGCGGTTCCGGCCGCGCCGGTTTCCCATCGAACGCTGTATTCCGGGCACAATTACGACCGTGCCGGTGAACATGAGTCGTGAACGGTTCGAAGAACTCGTCGGAGACGCTTTGGACGAGGTGCCCAACGAGTTGCTCTCCCTCATGAACAACGTGGTCTTCCTGGTCGAGGACGCCCCGCCGGACGGCGGGGACGACCTGCTCGGCCTCTACGAGGGCACGGCGCTCACCGATCGAGGCTGGGATTACGCAGGGACGCTCCCCGATCGGATCACCATCTACCGCAATCCCACGCTGCAGGTCTGCGACAGCGAGCAGGACGTGGTCGACGAGGTCGCGATCACCGTGGTGCACGAGATCGCTCACCATTTCGGGATCGACGACCAGCGACTCCACGACCTCGGCTGGGGATAATTGCTCCCGGTTTCTACTCTGGGATCATGCGCAGCGAACTTTTCTCAGCGGAAAACCTCGAGAAGGAATCGGCTCAGCCCGGGCTGCGGCTCCAGAACTCCAAGCTGCTCAAGGCTGAGCTGAACGGCGAATTCATGGCCCGGACCGGGTCGATGGTGGCGTACCAGGGTCAGGTGCAGTTCGAGGCGCTCGGCTCGGGCGGCCTCGGCAAGTTCCTCAAGCAGAAATTGACCGGCGAGGGTGTGCCGCTCATGCGGGTACGCGGCCACGGCGACGTCTTCCTGGCCGAGCGCGCCGCCGACATCCACCTCATCGACCTGGAACCGGGCGACGCCCTCTCCATCAACGGGTCGAACGTGCTGGCCTTCGACTCGACGCTCAACTACGACATCAAGGTCGTCGGTGGCGCCGGGATGATGTCCAGCGCCGGTCTGTTCAACTGCGTCTTCACCGGCGCCGGGCGGATCGCCGTGATGACGAACGGCACGCCCGTGGTGCTCAACGTCGACGCGCCGACATATGTCGACCCGCAGGCCGCGATTGCCTGGTCGGCCTCGTTGCAGACCGGGTTTCACCGGGCCGAGCAGTTCAGCCTCGGCACGCTGCTGGGCCGCAGCACCGGTGAGCGGTTCACGATGAGCTTCAGCGGCCACGGCTTCGTGATCGTGCAGCCGTCCGAGGAGCCGCCGGGCGGCCTGGCCGGCGCCGCCAACGGCTCGTCGAAATCCAGCGGAGGCGGCGGCATCCTGGACAACCTCTTCGACGACTAGAGCGGGTTGCGCAGCTGTTCCAGCCAGGCGGCCGAATCGGCGAAGTCGGTGTCGGAGAGGCCGCGTGGCGGCGCCACCGGCGACTCCGGCTGGAGCCGGTGCTTGGGGTAACTGCCCAGGAACCGCACCTCGGCGCAGATCCGGCGCAGGCCCTGCAGGGCCTCGCCGAGCCGGGCCTCGGCCACGTGCCCGGTGCAGTCCAGGAAGAAGACGTACGTCCCGAGCTGCTCGCCGGTCGGGCGGGACTCGATGCGGGACAGGTTGATGCCTCGCACCGCCAGCTCGGTGAGCACCGCGAGCAGCGCGCCCACCTGGTCGTGCCGGATCGAGACGGCCAGTGACGTCACGTCGTCGCCGGTCGGAGCGGCCGGTGCGCCCGGGCGGGTGAGCAGCGCGAAACGGGTCACCGCCTCGGCTCGGTCCGCCACTTTCTCAGCGAGCACGGCCAGATTGTTGCGGGGTACGCCGATCGGGGCGCAGAGGGCCGCGTCGTACTCCCCGGCGGCCGCGCTGATCGCCGCGGTGGCGTTGGAGAGCACGTCGACCACGACCGCGTCCGGCACGTTCGCCTGGAGCCAGTGCCGGCACTGCGCGGACGCTTGCGGGTGCGCTGCGATCGTCCGCAGCTCGGCGAGCGGCGTGAGGGTACGCGCGGCCAGCACGAACTCGACAGGCAGCAGCACCTCCCGCGTGATCATCAGCGGGCTGCCGGTGATCAGCTCGTCGAGGGTGACCGGGATGGCCCCGCCGACCGAGTTCTCCAGCGGGACCAGGGCGGCGTCCGCCTCACCCGAACGCACCGCTTCGAGGGCCTCCGGGACGCTGCGGGCCGGGGTGCGTAGCCCACGCTCGGCGGCCGGGAGGGTACGCAGAGCGGCCTCGGTGAAGGTGCCCTCCGGACCGAGGTAGGCGAATCGTGTGGGCGGCGTACCGGGCATCGGGCCAGTCTATGTGTTCAGCCGGTTCAGTAGCCGCAGGCCAGTACGCGGATGCCGACCGGTGCCTCGGCCTGCACCCGGGGGTTGCAGACGTCGGTGCCCGCGGTGACCAGGGTGAGGGTGCTGCCCTTGCCGGTGGTGACCACGGAGAGGGTCTCGGCGTCGCCGCTGGCCAGCTTCACCGTGGTGAACGACCAGACGCCAGAGCAGAACGGGCCCTCGTCGACCTTCAACGTAGCGTCCGGAACGGCGGGGTTGCCCTTGAGCAGGGCGAGGATCTGTTTGCCGGTCGGTTCACCGGTGCACTTCTTCGCATGCGACGGCGTGGGCGACGGCGTCGGCGAGGTGGTGGTCACCGGCGAAGTCGTAGGCACGGTCGCCGTCGGATACGTCGGATACGTCGGATATGTCGTCGGAAGTGTTGCTATCGGGGGCGCGGTCGTCGTCGGGTCCAGCGGAACGAACGTGACAGGCGGCAGCGACGGGATGGCTGCCACGCTGGGGGCGCTGACCGCGGGTGCAGCGGTGTACGCGGGGGCCGCGGGGGGCGGCGCACCGCAGCCGGCCATCAGCAGGAGACCTGCGGCCGGGAGAAAACGGCGTGTGCGGGGGGACACCGGCTCATCGTAGGAGCCGTGACGTCATCCGGCGATACGGTGGCCGGCCGAAGTCAGCGTGTTTACCGCCTCGGTGAGGCGTACCGACGGGACCAGCAGGTAATCCGTGTCGTACGTCGAGAAGGTCACGATGTTGACGCGGGCCTCGGCGAGCGGGCCGACCAGCGAGGCGAGCACGCCGGTCATGGTGAGGTTCAGATCCAGGCCGGTCACGCGCAGACATCGCCATGCCGTGTCGGCGATCGCGTCGGCCGGAGCCCGGTGCTGCGGACAGATGATCGAGAGCTCGTCGACACCCCAGGTCACCGAGATGACGCTCTTGTCGTCCGGACCCGTCGTGAGGGAGGCGGGCAGGGTCGAACCGGCAGGCAACCGGCACACCGCGTACTCACCTGGTAACAGGTCTAGATCCAGCATGAGGGCAGACTACGTTGCGGGCGTGTAACGACCAATGCCCCTCAGCTGCGGCAAACGCCACACCTTCGAGGACAAAGCGGACGTCAGTACCGTACTGGGGATAGGAAGGTCAGCGAACCGGCCACCCGATCACCCGCCAGCAGCGGCGTGGAGACGGCGTCGACGGTCAGCGGAGGGTCGCCCGCCACCCGCAGCAGCCCGCGCGCGAGACGCTCGCTGCTCACAGCGAGCAGCGGCGGAATCTTGTCTGCCTCGGGCTCCTCCAGCCGGCCCGCGCCGGCGGTGAAGTCGATCAGCTGCAGTGCGGCGTTCAGCCGCTGGCCCAGCGCCTCAGCGGGCTTGCCCAGGCCGAGTAGCTCGCTGCACGAGGGTGAGACGGCCAGGATCAGACCGCTGTTGTCGATGACCAGACACGGCTCCTCGGCGATCGCCACCGCCGCGCTCCAGCGCTCCACGCTGGTGACGAACTCGGCTTCGGCCGGTGTCCGGGCCTGGGGTACGAACGCTCCCGAGAGGGAGAGCTCAACATGCGCCACCCGCTCCTCCTCGTATCCATCGCGGCGACCGCCGGCGCGGCGATCGATCACTCGATCACGGCGCCGGCCGTCGACGGCGTCAGGAAGGAACGTTACCGGCGGGTCGGCCGCTTGTCAGCGGCCGTCTGTCCGTTGCTGTACCAACGGTAGTCACCAGCGGGCCGATAGGGCGCATTTGCCCAGGTTCCCGGGTGGTGTGCCACGGCTGAGAGTTTGCTGGCGGTAGCCGGGGAGATTTTCGCGCCCCCGGCGATCAGCAAGCGGTCGAGCTCTTTGTCGGTGGCGACGAGGCAGTCTTTCGGCAGACCGTGGACGCTGATGACGCCCGATCCGACGAACGCCAGCACGGCTGTCACCGGCACATTCATCCCGACGGCGGCGGAGAGTGCCTTGGCGGCCCGGCGTGCGTCCCGGCGAGCCTCCGCGATGTACTGCGGGCGCTTTCCGTTGATCTGCACGACGTCGCCTGCGATCAGGACGCGGGACCGGCCGTGGTCGGCGACGGTGACCGCATAGACGCCACCGGGACCGATGGCGAGGAACCCGGCGCGCTCGTCGGCGGGATCCGGCTCGGCGTACGCCTGCATGACGTCCGTGCGAGGCCAGTCGACGATGTGCCAGTTGGGCCCGAGGCGGTCGAGTCGCGTCAGCGCGCGAGCCCCGGCGGCCTCGAGACGCCGTGCGTCGCGGTCGGCGCGACGACGCCGCGCCCACTCGACGGGCGTGAGACGAGGAGGCTCCAGGGCGGATGGCCCTGAATGGTGTTGGTCAGCGGGCGTGAGTGCCCTGGTCGGGACGGGAAGAGCGGGGCGGGCGGGGAAGACAGTCACTGCGACCTCCGGCAAAAGGTCAGTCGGGCTCTCTTTTCCAACTACCGTACGTGCTCGTGTGCCTACGGAACAGGTCTGGAGAGAGGAAAGAAAGGTGAAGGACTATGGATGAATGCCGCATTCACGGACAACATCTTCTTTCGGATGGTGCATGTGTACGCCTGAGTGCCGCAGTCTCGTCGCACCCTGACAAGTTATCGCCACCGTCCGTGGGATGCATGGTCGTCCCAAGATCTAGTCAGAACGTCACGACCTGATCGCACTCGGTACCCGCTAACGTCGGCCATGTGTACGTCGACAGTGAAGTGAGCACCCTGCGCACCGTCCTGCTGCACCGGCCCGGTGCTGAGCTGGCTCGGCTGACGCCACGTAACAACGACTCCCTGCTCTTCGACGCTATTCCGTGGGTCGGCAGGGCCCAAGAGGAACATGACTCGTTTGCCGAGGCCTTACGGTCCCGCGGCGTCGAGGTGCTGTACCTCGAAACGTTGCTGACCGAGACCCTTGCCGTGGAGCAGGCCCGCGAGGAGTTGACCGCGGGTGTGCTGACCGATCCACGGCTCGGCGACTCGTTGCGGGCGGTCGTCACGTCGTACCTTCGCGATCTGGAACCGGCGCGCCTGGCCGGTGTCCTGATGGCGGGCCTGGCGCACGAGGAGATCAAGCCCGGCGCCGGCGGCCTGGTCTACGAAATGATGGACCGGTACGACTTCGTGATCGACCCCCTGCCGAACCTGCTCTTCACCCGCGACTCGTCGGTCTGGGTGGGCGACCGGGTGGCGGTCACCAGCCTGGCCATGCCGGCTCGCCGCCGGGAAACCACGCTGACCCAGGCGATCTATCGCTATCACCCGCGCTTCGCCGCGGCGCCACTGCTGTACGACCCGGCGCTGGAACACGTCGAAGGCGGTGACGTGCTGGTCCTGGCGCCCGGCGTGCTCGCCATCGGCGTCGGCGAGCGCACCACCCCGGCCGGCGCCGAACGGCTCGCTCGCCGGGTGCTGTCCGCCGGCCTCGCGCACACCGTGCTGGCCGTGCCGATCGCCCAGGAACGCGCCACGATGCACCTCGACACCGTCTGCACGATGGTCGACGTCGACGCCGTGGTGATGTACCCCAACGTCGCCGGCTCGCTCGTTGCCTGGACCGTGACCACGGGGCTCGAGGACGACCTGCTGGTCCGCGCGCCACGCCCGTTCCTGGAAGCGGCCGCCGAGGCGATGGGCATCGACCATCTTCGGGTGATCGACACCGGCCTCGACCCGGTGACCGCCGAGCGGGAGCAGTGGGACGACGGAAACAACACGCTGGCGCTCGCCCCTCGGCTCTGTGTCGCTTACGAGCGCAACGTCGAGACGAACGCCCAGCTGGAACGCGCCGGGATCGAAGTGATCCGGATCAGCGGTTCCGAGCTGGGCAGCGGCCGGGGCGGCCCAAGGTGCATGAGCTGCCCGATTACCCGCGATCCGCTAACTAGCCCATAACGGGTCAGCGCAGCGTGAGCTGGCGGCCGATCAGGCCCTGCTTGGCGCGGCGGGCAGCGGCGTCGAGGGGCGCGTTGACGGCGAGAGTGTCGGCGTACCGCTTGGCGAAGTCGGCGAGCGGGGCCTCGAAGTCGGTGCCCTCCGGCTCGCCGGGTACGTCCCAGACCGGGACGAGCACGCCGTGGGCGCGGAACATGCCGGCGAACTTGGTGTTCTCGCCGAGCAGCAGCTCGCCCGCGGCGGAGAGCCGGGCCAGCGCGTCCAGAGCCTGGTCCTCGGCCTCCGGGAGCACCCAGCGGATGTGGCTCTTTTCCGGGGCGACCCGGCACCAGTACGCGGCCTTCGCGGCGGCGAGCCGGACCGTCGGGTAGATGGAGGCGTTCGCCCGCTCAAGCGACGCCCGCACGTTGGAGTCCTGGATCTGGTCGGCGTCCAGCCAGTACTCGAAGCCGTCGTGCATGGTGATGTCGAGCGGGCCATCGACCAGGAGATCCTGCAGGCGCGGGCCCTCGCCGGGCAGCGCCGGGACGGCGACCGTGTCACCGGGCTTGGTCTGCAGCGCGCTGATGATCGCCACGGCCAGGTCGCGGGAGACGTCACCGGACTGGACGTGCCGCTGAAGGCCGATGAAGACACGGCCGTCGCTGCGGGTCATCGCCGGCCAGGCCATCGGCAGCACGGTGGAGAGGGTGACCGGGCGGTCGCCGAACTCCTCGACGACCTCGGGCTTGAGAGTCAGCGGCGCGGAGGCCGCCGGGACCAGCTCGCGCAGCGCGACCCACTCCGGCTCATCAGCCAGGCCCTCGAAGGGGCGGGCGACGAAAATGTCGCGCTGCTTGGTCTTCGGGGCGGTTTCGCGGGACTTCCGACGCTTGCTCACGAGGAAACAGCGTAGGCGGTTGTTACTCGGAACCCGTGACGTGGGCCACCCCGTGTCCGGAAATGGCAGGATTCAGGCACGCGGAAGGCGTACTTCGGCGACCGTGCCGCCGCTGTCCCTCGGGCGCAGCGAGACCCAGCCGTTCTGGCGCTCTATCAACCGGCGGACCAGGTAAAGGCCCAGGCCGGCGCCGGGCCGGCGGCCGTTGTCGCCGGCCCGCCAGTAACGCTCGAAGGCACGTTCCACGTTTTCCGGAGCGATGCCGACGCCCTGGTCGGAGACGCGGAACCGCAGCGTGTCGTCGTCGGTGCCGGCACAGACCTCGATCGGGGTGTCCGGTTCCGAGTTGCGCTCGGCGTTGGTGGCCAGCTCGGTCAGGATCGTGGCGATCGAGTCGCGGTTTCCGTACGCCTTCGGCAGGCCGGCCGGCAGCTCGCCGAAGCGGATCCGTCCCCGCAGGGCGCCGGGCAGTTCGCCGGCCGCCTCACGCAACGCCTCGGCCAGGTCGAACGGGCCGGCCGGTGACGTGCCGACCGAGCCGTCGTCGGTGGTGGCCGAGAGCAGACGGTCCAGCAGACGGGCCAGCTCGCCGGCGCGGGTGCCGATGACCCGGACGGCCTCCCTGCGCCCCGGCTCGCCGAGCGTCTCCCAGTGGTTGGTGAGGGTGTCCGCGTACCCCTTGATGACGGTGACCGGCGTACGCAGCTCGTGGCTGGTGACCGCAACCCAGAGGTCGCGGTCCTCCTGGCGCAGGGCCTGCTCGGGGGCCGGCTCCGGGTGCACCGGGAGCCCGGCCTGCCGCCCGTAGAGACGGCCCAGGTGGCCGGCGATCAGCTCCATGACGGCGTGGTGCTCGGGGCCGGGGTCACCGTCGTCATCGCCGAAGTAGACGTGCAGGGAACCGACCACCACGCGGTTCATCTCGCAACGCGCGCCGAGCATGTGGCGCAGCTCGCCACCCTCGATCTTGCCGGCGAACGCGCTGTTCACCGAGTCGAGAGGCAGCAGCGACGGGTTGCCCGGCCGCTCCACACGGCGGCCGAGCGCCGGCTCGCAGACGCCGGTGGCCGAGATGATCCGGGCGTGGCCCGTCGCGTACTCCGCGAAGCCCGCGCCGCGTGCGCCGAGCACGTCCTGCGCGAGACGGACGAACTGCTGGAGCACGGACAGGCCCGGCTCACCCGTGTTGACGCGGTCGAGCGCCGCGATCTGACCCCGGGTCAGTGTCACGTAGTCGGGACGGCGGTCCGGCATGTCTGCGAGTGTGCCTCGCCCGCCGGGTTTTGGGCAGATGAACCTAAGCGGATCCTGCAGCTCGTGGCCGTTGAGTGTCGTAGGTCACACTCTGTCGAGTTGGTCCAGCACGAACCGGGGACGATCGGTGATCACACCATCCACCCGGTGTGCCAGGACCAGCTCGAGATCCGCCGGTTCGTTCACGGTCCAGACGTACGTCTGGTGTCCGGCCGCGCGGATCGCCGGCAGCAGCCCGGGCCGTGCCCGGATCACTTCGACGCCGGGTCCGGCGGCGTGCGCGCCGAAGGGCAGCCGTCCGCGGCCGAGGCCGGGCGGGACGAACTCCATGAGGAAGACCCGCGGTACGCCTGGCGCCTGGGCGCGGATGCGTCGCAGCGCGAGCGCCGCGAAGGACATCACGGTGACCTGTACGCGGTCGTCCGGCTTCGGGTCGGCCAGTCCGTAGTGACGGAGCATCCGCACGAGCCGGCGTTCCACCTCGGCGCCGTACCGGGACGGGTGTTTCGTCTCGATCAGCAGGCGGACCCGCCGGCCGGAGGAGAGCAGCGCTTCCAGCAACCGTTCCAGGGTGAGCAGCCGGGACAGGTCCGGCAGCTCCTCCTCCACCGGGTACCCGGGGTGCCAGGAGCCGAAGTTCAGCGTCTCCAGGTCGGCCAGGGTCTTGGCGCTGACCCGTCCCCGGCCGTTGCTGGTCCGTTCCAGGCGCCCGTCGTGCACGCAGACCAGATGGCCGTCACGGGTCAGGCGCACGTCGCACTCAAGGCCGTCCGCGCCCTCGTCCAGCGCGCGCAGGTACGCCCCGAGCGTGTGCTCGGGCAATGCGTCCGCCCCGCCACGATGGGCGAAGACGAGCGGACGGTAGTTGTCGGCGGGCATGTCCCTGGGACTTTCAGATCACGCGGGCCGGCTGTCCGTCCTCACTCACTACATCGCGCCCGGCGGCGGCCCAGGCCTGCATGCCGCCGTCGAGGTTGCGGAGGTTGTCCCACCCCTGGTTGATCAGATAGGCGACGACCTGACCGGAGCGTCCACCGGCCCGGCAGACCACCACCACGTCGCCGTCCGTCGGCACCTCGGCCATCCGGGCCGGGACCTCCATCATCGGCAGGTGGTGGGCACCGGGCGCGTGCCCGGCGGTCCACTCGTCGGGTTCGCGAACGTCGAGGAGGAAGGCGCCGGGCTGAACCTCGTCAGAGGTGATGCTGGGTACGTGTGGTCCGAACACGGGAACAGATTACGGCGTCACTTCTCGGTTGCGACGACGTCCGGGTTGTCGAGTACGAACTCGGCCAGCTTGTCCTCTTTGACCGCCTGGAACATGGCCTTGCTCGTGTCGTTGAAGACCTCGCGGCCGTTGCCGTTGCCGGAGAAGGTCCCGTTGTTCGTCCGGAGCAACACCATGTCGTTCGCCGCGACGCCGGAGAGGCCGAGGACGAAGTCGGTGAGCTGGATGTCGCCGATGTCCAGGACGAGCGCCTCGCCCGCCGACTTGATGATCGAGCTGACCTTGAGCGGGTTGGTGAGAGTGCCGCTGCTGGAGGCCTTCTTCGCCATCGCCTTGATCAGCTGCTGCTGGTGGCGCTGGCGGTCGTAGTCGCCGTTCTTGAGGCCGTAGCGCTGGCGGGCGTAATCGAGCGCCTCCCAGCCCTCCATCTGCTTGCAGCCGACCTCGTGCACGACGTCCTTCATCGGCTTGCCGGTCTTGCGGGCCTCGGCCAGCCACATCGGCTCGCCGCCGACCAGCTTCATGTGTTTCGAGGTGACCTGCTGGTCGACGCACATCTTGACGCCGCCTAGCTCGTCGATGACCTGCTTGAAGCCGCCGAAGTTGATGATGCCGGCGCCGTCGAAGCTGATCCCGGTCTCGGCTTTCAGGGTCTTCGAGAGCAGCTGGGCGCCGCCGGTCCAGCCGCCGCCGTTCTGCGCGCCGAAGAAGAACGCCTCGGTGGCCTTGACGGTGCCGCCGGAGTATTTGCTCGGCTCGAACGCCGGAGCGGTGACCTCGGTGTCGCGCGGGATCGAGATCAGGTACGCCTGGTCGTGGCTGGCCGGGATGTGCAGAACGATGATCGTGTCGGACCGCAGCTCGTCGGCGGCCCACCGCTCCCGGGCGTCCACGCCCATCAGCAGCATGTCGATCGGTCCATCGAGGGTGGCGCCGCCGCCCTCGGCCTCGGTCTTCTTGGCGTCGCCGGTCAGGTTCTCGAGCGCGATGCTGTCGGTCGTCTTGCTGATCAGAACCTTGCCGCCGACCAGCCCGCCCGCGCTCGCCACCAGCAGCACGACACCGACCGATGTGGTGATCCGGGCCCAGAGCGGCGAGCGAACCTTTTTCGCCTTGCGGGACCGGATCTCCCGTGGCCCGTCAGGCGCGTCGGGGTCGAGCAGAGCGGCAAGATCCGATGACGGCGTCGGACGGTCGGCCGTGACGGTCATGCAGCTCTCCAAGGGGGTGGGAGGATGGGCTGCATAACCTTACGGACACCCTGCGTACAACTGAAGATCTACCAAGTTTCAATCTGAAGAAGCCGTCCCACCTGCGGCCGGAAGTTACTTCTTGACCGGATTTGCGGCCATGTACTCGGCCATCTTGTCGTCGGCCATCGCCTTGTAGAGGGCGATTGCCTTCTCCCGGTCGGACACCACGACGGACTGGCCGCTGATGGTGTCGCTGCCCTTGTTGGGGCTGGTCATGAACGTCAGGTTCTCCCCGCGCAGGCTGCGGAACTGCAGTGCCATGTCCTTCAGCGAGAACGTCTCGTCGACCGTGACCGCCGCCGAGACCGAGTCGAGGAAGGCGTCCAGCTTGGTCGGGCTGGACAGGGTGCCGCCGCTCGCGGCCTTGTCCATGACGGCTTTGAGGAACTCCTGCTGGTGCTGCATGCGGGCGAAGTCGCCGCGGGCGAACTGCTTGCGCTGACGCACCCAGTCCAGCGCCTGGGCGCCGTCCATGTGCATCATGCCCTTGGTGAACTTCCGGTACGGCTTGTGGATCGACGTGATGCTCTGGTCCACCTTGAGGTCGACGCCGCCGATCGCGTCAGTGACCTCTTTGAAGCCGCCGAAGTCGATCGCCATGACGTGGTCGATGCGCACGTCGGTCATGCACTCGACGGTCCGCACGGCGCGGGGGATGCCGCCGAACGCGAAGGCCGCGTTGATTTTCGCCCGGCTGCCCGAGGTGCAGGCGTCGTTGTTGCCGGCCGGGATCTGCACCCAGAGGTCACGAGGGATCGAGACGAGCTGAGCGGACTTGTGGTCGGCCGGGACGTGCATGACCATCAGCGTGTCGGCGCGCCAGGCGTTCTTGGTGTCCTGTTTCGCGTCCGGGTCCCGCGAGTCGCTGCCGACCAGCAGGATGTTGAACGCGCCCTCGACGGTCTTGGCCGGCCGCTCAGCGGTGATCTCGGAGAACGCGTCGGTGCGCTTGAGGTTGTTGTCCAGGCCATTGAAGTATCCGTACGCCGAGACGCCGGCGATCACGGCCAGGATCAGCAGGACGATGCCCACCACCAGCGCGATCCGTTTCCAGCGCGGACGCGGGCGGCGTCCCTTGAAGGAGCGCCCGGGACCGCCAGGTCCACCGGGACCGCCGGGGCCGCCAGGCCCGCTCGGAGGCCGGTCGGACGGCGCGTAGTCGTCGTAGTTGTCGTAGTCGTCGCGCGTGCCTCCCGAGGGACGGGCCTGAGCCCGGCCCCCATAAGCGGGCACGGACGCCCGTCCGGAGGGGTAGCCGCTAGGGGAGGAGGTGGCTGACATGGATCCAGATTACGTAGTCAAGGCGAAGGATCTGGACCCGCCGCTCGCTTCGGCACGAAGGTAGGAGATTTTCTCCGGTTATGAGATTCGACACACGGGCCGGCGTGGCGACTCGCCGGCCCGTGCTAGGTGTCGAGTCAGTGTGCCCCGTGGCCGGTCAGCGACCGGACCTCGAGTTCCGCGTACTTCTCCGGGTCGGTCTCCTTGGAGATGATCGTGCCGAGCCAGCCGAAGAGGAAGCCGAGCGGGATCGAGATGATGCCCGGGTTGGACAGCGGGAAGAAGTGCCAGTCCTGGTCCGGGAACATGGCCGTCGGTGAACCGGACACGACCGGTGAGAAGAACACCAGGAGCACCGCGGAGCCCAGGCCACCGTAGATGGACCAGAGCGCGCCCGCCGTGTTGAACCGGCGCCAGAAGAGGCTGTAGAGGATCGCCGGCAGGTTCGCCGACGCCGCCACCGCGAACGCGAGCGCTACCAGGAAGGCGACGTTCAGGCTCTGCGCGAAGATCGACAGGGCGATCGCGACCGCGCCGATGCCGAGGGCCGCGAATCGGGCGACGCGTACCTCGTCACGCTCGGAGGCGTTGCCTCGCTTGATCACGCTGGCGTAGAAGTCGTGCGCGAGGCTCGACGAGGAGGCCAGTGTGAGTCCCGCCACAACAGCCAGGATGGTGGCGAACGCGACCGCCGCGATGACCGCCAGCATGATCGCGCCGCCGGTTTCGCCGCCCAGATATTCGATGCCGAGCACCTGAGCGAGCTGCGGCGCGGCGGTGTTGCCGGCCTTGTCCTGCGCCGTGATGTTCGCGCCACCGACCAGGGCCGCCGCACCGAAGCCGAGGGCCAGGGTGAAGAGGTAGAAGGTGCCGATGATGCCGATCGCCCAAAGCACGCTCTTACGCGCGATCCGGCTGGTCGGCACGGTGTAGAACCGGGTCAGGATGTGCGGCAGGCCGGCCGTGCCCAGGACCAGCGCGAGGCCGAGCGAGAGCAGGTCCATCTTGCTGTAGAACGTGGCCGAGGCGCTCGCCGACTCGATGCCGTACCGCAGGCCGGGTTCCAGGAAGGCGTCGCCCTTGCCGGACTGCGCGGCCGCGTCGCCGAGCAGGGCGGACAGGTTGAACTTGTAGTGCGCCAGCACCAGCAGCACCATGATCAGCGCGCCGCTCATCAGCATGAACGCCTTGACGATCTGGACGTACGTGGTGCCCTTCATGCCGCCGACCGTCACGTAGACGATCATCAGCGCGCCGACCAGGATGATCGTGGCGACCTTGGCGGTGCTCGCGTCCATGCCGAGGAACGTGGTGTCCGGCTTGATCCCGAGCAGCAGCGAGACGAGCGCGCCCGCGCCGACCATCTGCGCGATCAGGTAGAAGATCGACACGACGATGGTGGAGACGCTGGCCGCGGTGCGTACCGGCCGCTGGCGCATCCGGAACGCCAGCACGTCGGCCATCGTGTACCTGCCGGAGTTGCGCAGGAACTCGGCGACCAGCAGGAGCGCGACGAGCCAGGCGACCAGGAAGCCGATCGAGTAGAGGAAGCCGTCGTACCCGTAGAGGGCGATCAGGCCGGCGATGCCGAGGAACGACGCGGCCGACATGTAGTCGCCACCGATCGCCATGCCGTTCTGGAAGCCGGAGAACTGCCGGCCGCCGGCGTAGAAGTCGGTGGCGGTCTTCGTCTGGCGGCTGGCCCAGATCGTGATGCCGAGCGTGATCGCGACGAAGACCAGGAAGAGGGTGATGGTCAGGGTGCGCGAGGTGCTGGTGCTCGCCTCTGCTGCGAAGAGGAAGTCCATCAGCTGGCACTCCCCTCAGGCGTGGTGGCGGCGGCCTCGGGGGTGTTCTCCAGCTCGTTGTAGACGGCGTCGGCGCGCGGGTCCAGCTCCTTCGCCGCGTACCGGGCGTAGAACCAGGCGATCCCGAACGTCGACACGAACTGGAGGATGCCGAACACCAGGGCGATGTTGATGTTGCCGATCAGCTTGATGCTCATGAAGTCCCGCGCGTACGCGGAGAGCAGTACATAGAGGGCGTACCAGACGATGAATGCGATCGTCGTCGGGAAGATGAAGCTGCGCAGCTTGTGGCGGAGCTGAGCGAACTCCTCGGAGCGCTGGACTTCGAGGTATCTATCGGCTGAAGCAGGCACGGGGATTCACCACCTTCGGGCTCGGTCTTGTCCCGGCACCGTACGAAGGTGTGTGCCAGGTCACCGCCCGCCGGTCGTCGTCTGCGCCCAGTGGTGGTCTGATTGCGCCCAGTGGTAGTCAGGCGAGCCCGGTGTACCGCCCCCGATAGTGGACCAGCGGGGTCCCGAGATCAGAAACGCTCATCGATTCGATCACCCCTTCGACCAGCAGCGCCCACCCGCACTCGCGGCTGCTCTCCAGGCGGCAGCCGGCCCAGGTGGCGGTGCCGGCCGGAACCGGGCCGTACGGGGTGTCCTGCCAGTCGCCGATGGCGAAGAGACCGCCCGGCGACGGCATCAGGCCGGCGAACCGGTCGGCCAGCTGCCGGTCGGCGGAGGTCAGCGTGACGACCGCGAAGCGCCCGGACTGAGCGGCCGCGTCCCAGAAGTCGCTCTCCTCGTCGATCAGGCCGAGGATCCGGCCCGGGTCGCCGTCGGCGACCACGGTGGACGAGACGGTGAGACCGCCCGGTCCGGGCGTGGTCCAGATCGTGACGGGCGCGGCGAACCGGCCTCGGAGGCGGCGTACGGCCGATTTTTCCGAGTCCGGTACGGCGAACGGATCGGATGAGTGAATTCGGCCGCCCGGTTCGTCGGTGTTCATCCGATCATTCTCCCTATTACAGATTGTGCATGCCGCTATCCCATTTAATTGATCAGGAACTATTTTGTAGTCGGCTGGTCCACGGAGGGAGACGTCGAGTGGTGCTGCGACCGGGCGACATCGTCATGGTCGGTGCCGAAGCGAGCGTCCAGTTCTCGGGCGATCGGGCGCTGACATTCCGCATCATCAGGGTCGACCCGCGGGTCACCTACGACGGCTGGATCTGGCTGGAGGGCTACGTCCTCGGTCCGGCCGGCAACGCGCTGCAGCGGCGGCGGATCTTCGTACGCCAGGACGGCCTGGTCGGCCCCGAGTCGCGTACGGCCGGGCGGCCCTGACAGCACTCGAAAGTGGACGGTTGCCGACCTGTCATCCGATCACCCGATTTGGGTAATGTCGATCGCGGTGATGACGGGAGGCGGCCCGCCTATGAGTGAAGCGTTGCCCCAGGCCGGGGACGTGCTTTACGTGGGTGGTGCGGCCAGTGTCCAGTTCGCCGGAGCCCGATCCCTGACCTTCCGGGTGATCCGGGTCGATCAGCGGATCACCTACGACGGCTGGCTCTGGATCGACGGTTACGTGCTGGGCCCGTCCGGTGACGCCACTGAGCGACGGGTCATCTTCGTGAAACGCGACGGGCTGCGCAAGATTC
Source organism: Actinoplanes sp. CA-015351 (assembly GCF_050955685.1). NCBI lineage: Bacteria > Bacillati > Actinomycetota > Actinomycetes > Micromonosporales > Micromonosporaceae > Actinoplanes > Actinoplanes sp. CA-015351. The sequence goes on along the minus strand of NZ_CP192102.1, from coordinate 8,373,493 downwards.
GCTAACGCGTCGTCACCGCGGCCACCACCTCCGGCATCCGCCGGTCCAGCATGGATCCCGCCAGATTCGCTCCGATCAGGTACGCGCCCAGGCCGTACCCAGCACCGAGCGGCAGACCTACCCACGTCCAGACCGGGCCGAGCAGATAGGCGCCGATCAGCACCGGGATCGCGCCGATCAGCGCGCCCACCATCGCACCCAGGCTGGGCAGTGCCTTGCTGATGCCGCCGCCGGAGGAGAGCGCGAACGGCGTCGTCGGATCCGGCAGGGCGTACGCGAACCGCACCGAGATCGGCAGCACCAGTGCGAGACCGAATCCGTACACCGCCAGCAGCATGCCGACCCGTGCCGGGACGCCGCCCGGTCCGCCCGCCGCGAACCCGGTGACGATCGCGACGAGCAGCAGCATCGGCACGGTGAACAGGGCGTGCGCGGCGGCTCGGGAGTGCACCTCCAGCCGGCCCGGGATTCCGGTTGCCAGGTTGGTGGCGTTCGCGCTTCCCTCGTACCCGAACTGGTTGGCCAAACCGATGGGCGCGATCGCGCCCACCAGAACCGCGAGTCCCCCGGCGCCCGCGCCGCCCGTGCCGAAGACGGTGGAGAGCGGCAGGAAGACCCCGGCGACCGCGAGGGTGATGAGCGCGGCCCGCCGCCGGGTCTCGCGCCACCAGTACCTGGTCTCCCGTGCCGTCAGCGCGCCGAACCGGGATCGCGGCGCCCACCGGGGAAGCAGCCGCGCGACCGGATCACGATTGTCGTTCTTCCTGGTGGCGCGGCCGATGGCTCGGCTGCCGGCGGTGCCGGACATCGCGGCTTCGATCGTGCGGCTCCACCACCAGAGCATGGCGGCGATCATCACGAGCACGATCAAAAGCTTCAGGGGTACGGCCCAGACCCGTCCCGCCGCGACATCGAGACCCAGCGTGTAGGGGGCGGCGAGCGGGGTCCAGCCGACGATCGAGGCGATCGAGGCGGCGCTGTCCCAGTCGGCCCGGTTCACCAGCCCGAGCAGCAGCAGCTGGGCCGGTCCGATCGATGCGGCCACCACGGCCAGCAGAATGGTCGCCAGATCGCGGGCCCGGCGCGACCGCAGCGCGCTGGCGAACGCGCTGGTCAGCGCCCGGCTGATCACCACGCACAGGACCAGCCCGGAAATGATGCCGAGCACCTGGGCGAACGCAGCGCCGGGCCCGCCGAGCCGGGCTGCGGAATCGACAGTTCCGGCCGTGGCCGCGAGGGTGGCCAGCGCCGGGATGCCGGCCAGCGCGGCGGCAGCGAGGCCGGTGATCAACGTGCGGCGGGGCAGCGGCAGAAGCGCGAACTGCGCCGGGTCGAGCGAGTCGTCGACACCGAAGAAGAGCAGTGGCAGGAAGAACCAGCCGAGGACGAGCAGCGCGCCACCGAACGGGAAGAGCAGACCGGCGGCGCGCGGGTTGTCGAGCAGGCCGGGAACCGCGAAGACCGAGTATCCGACGACCGCGGCGAACCCGGCGGCGACCGCGCCGAGGACGAAGACCACGATCCTGGCGGTGCGGCCGCGCAGGCCGTTGCCGGTGATCCGGAGCTTCAGGCGGACGAACGACCAGGGGGTCACAGCCACGCCAGCTCCGAGCCGGTCGCCACCCGGCCACCGACTACCTGCACGAACACGTCCTGCAACGGTCGATCGGCCTGGACCTCGGCGAGTGTGCCGTGCAGGCGCAGCACCCCGTCGGACAGGATCGCGACGTGTGAGCAGAGGCGTTCCACCACCTCCAGGACGTGGCTGGAGAAGACCACGGTGCCGCCGCCGGTCACGTACCGCTGGAGGATGTCGCGGATCAGCGCGGCCGAGACCGGGTCGACCGCCTCGAACGGCTCGTCCAGCACGAGCAGCCGGGGCGCGTGCAACAGTGCGCAGGCCAGGCCGATCTTCTTTTTCATCCCGGCCGAGTAGTCGACCACCAAGGTGCGGTTGTCGACGCCGAGTTCGAGGACGTCGAGCAGGTCACGGGCACGCTGGTCGACCACGTCGGCGGGCATGCCGCGGAGCAGCCCGTGGTACGCCAGCAGCTCCGGGCCGCTCAGCCTGTCGAACATCCGGACGCCGTCGGGAAGCACTCCGACCAGGGCTTTCGCTTCGTGAGGTGAGCGCCATACGTCGTACCCAAGAAGGAAAGCCTGACCGGCGTCGGGCCGCAACAGGCCGACGGCCATGGAGAGGGTCGTGGTTTTTCCGGCCCCGTTGGGGCCGAGCAGGCCGTAGAACGAGCCGGCGGGCACCTCCAGGCTGACACCGGAGACGGCGAGCCGGGTGTCGAAGTTCTTCACGAGTCCCCGCAGCGACATCGCGGCACTGGGGTGTTCGGTCGGCAGGCGCTGTGCCGGGATGGTCATAAGACGAACGTATCGGTCCGAACCGCTGCGGCGGAACCGGTCACACCCTCAGTGACTCCGGTGCGTGCAGCCGGAGCATGGTCGCCCCAACGTCGGCCGGAATCCGCCGGCTGGTCAGTAAAGAGCCGCCGACCATCACCAGGAAAGCCAGCGGAACGGTCCATGCGGCGGGCTGTTCCACCACCGTGGCGACCCATCCGGAGAGCGGCGGGCCGAGCACGGTGACCAGCACGGCGGCCACCGACGCGCCGCCACCGGCGATGATCCCGGCGATGGCGCCGGCATCTGTCAGGCCGCGCCACCAGATGCCGAGCACCAGCAACGGGCAGAAACTGGACGCCGCGACGGCGAAGGCAAGGCCGACCACCTTCGATACGTCCATGTCGGACACGTAGAGCGCGAACCCGGTCGGAACCATCGCGGCAAGCACGGTGGCCAGCCGGAACTCGCGGATCGAGCCGCTGCGGCCGGACCGCAGGATGTCCGTGAAGATCACCCCGGCGATGCTGGTGAGCAGGCCGGACGAGGTGGAGAGGAACGCGGCGAGCGCACCCGCGGCGACAAGCGCGCCGAGCAGCCGGCCCAGATGACCGCCACCGAGTGCGGCCTCCGGCAGCAGCAGCACCACCGCGTCGGTGTGGCCGGTCATCAGCAGCTGCGGTGTGTAGATCCGGCCGAGCACGCCGTACAGGGTGGGCAGCAGATAGAAGAGCCCGACCATGGCGAGCACCACGAGGGTGGTGCGCCGGGCCGAGGCGCCGTCCGGGTTCGTGTAGAAGCGGACAAGCACGTGCGGCAGACCCATCGTGCCCAGGAACGTCGCGAGGATCAGCGAATATGTCGCGAACAGCTCCTGGTCGCCGCTGGGCAGCAGCCAGTCCGCGCCGAAGCCGGCGTCGACAGTGCTGATCCGCGGCACCGGATCGCCGGCCGCGAACTCCAGGGTCTCGCCGGCTTTCACCGGCTGGTTCGCATTGATGATCGCGTCCTGCTCGATCACCACGGTGGTGGCGGCCGGGAAGACCGCGCCTTCCGGCGGCGTCGCTGCCGGGCGCCCGTCGGACTGCCACTGCAGGATCAAAAAGATCATGGGTACGGCCAGCGCGGTCAGTTTCAGCCAGTACTGGAACGCCTGCACGAAGGTGATCGCCCGCATCCCGCCGAAAGCCACGTTCGCGGTGACCACGACGCCGACCAGCAGGGCACCCCAGACGTACGACCCGCCGGTGATCGTGGCGAAGGTCAGCCCGGCGCCCTGCAACTGCGGCAGCAGGTAGAGACAGCCGATGAAGAGCACGAACCCGGTCGCCAGCCGGCGCAGCGTGCGGGACCGTAGCCGCACCTCGCAGAAGTCCGGCAGGGTGAACGCACCGGACCGGCGCAGCGGCGCCGCCACGAACAGCAGCAGCGCGAGGTATCCGGCGGCGAACCCCACCGGGTACCAGAGCATGTCGACGCCGTAGCAGAGGATCAGTCCCGCGACGCCGAGGAACGACGCGGCCGACAGGTACTCCCCGCTGATCGCCGCCGCGTTCCAGGTCGGGCTCACCGATCGGGAAGCCACCAGGAAGTCCGAGGTGGTACGCGCGAACCGCAGGCCGTAAGCCCCGATCGCCACGGTCAGCAGCACCACCACGATCAGGCCGGGACCGAGGTAGGGGTTCACCGCTCCGGCCTCCGGATCAGCGCGGCGAAGTCCTGCTCGTTGCGTTCGGCCCAGCGCACGTACGCAGCACCGACGCCGACCAGGAACGGGAACGACAGCAGGCCGAGCAGCAGCCACGGCAGCGGCACCCCGGCGACCCGGAACGAGCCGGCCGCGGGCGCCGCCACGAACAGCAGCGGCAGGGTTCCGAGGCCGGCCACGACCACCAGTGAGAGCCGCAGCGCCAGGGCCAGCTGTGCCCGGACCAGCCCTTTCACCAGCGCCTCACCGACCGGGGTCTGCTCGGTGAGATCGATGCCGGCCGGGTCGGTGGCGCTGCGCCGGGCCGCCGCCTCGGCCAGCACGACCCGGGTCCTGCTGGTGGTGTCCGGCGCGGACGTGGGCTGATCGGCGGCCATGTCCGGCAGTCTGTCCGGCCCGGCCGAAATGTCAAGGCCGGTGGATGAGCTCCCAGCAGTCCTGGCCCGGCTTTGACGTTCCGAGGATCTCGCGGGCGGTTTGCCGGCCGAGGTTCCAGCCGCGCCAGTCGTCGGGCGACATACGATCATTGATCGCCCACACCAGACAGCGGCGCTTCTCCTCGTCGGCGATCTCGGCGAGTGCCGGCACCGCGTCCGGCGAGAGTCCGGCCAGGTAGGCCATGTCGATGCGCTGCGTACGCTCGAACCGGCTGACGTTGTTCTCGGCGATCATCCGGTCCGGGTTCGCCACGGCCAGGCCGAGCAGGGCCAGCACGCCCGCGGCGATCGCCACCCGGGGCAGCCAGGGCGCCCGGATCCGGATCCCGGCTATCAACACCATCGCCAGCACCACACCGAACCACGCCTCGCAGCAAGCGACGAGCAACCGCAGCCGGGTCAGCCCGTAGGTGTCGGTGTAGACGTTCATCCGGTGCAGCGCGGAGGCGACGATCACCAGGGTGAGAGCGGCGAGGCTGCCCAGCACGGTACGCAGCAGGACCCGGTCGGCCGGGGTTCGCCGGGGCGCCCATCGGGCCGCGCCGGCCAGCACCACGAGGGTGAGGACGGTGACGGCGCAGAGCTGCCAGAAGCCACCGCGGGCGTACTCGGCGTAGGTCAGGCCGTCGGTCTCCACCACGTATCGGACGCCGCCGAAGAGCACGGTCAGCTGAATCGCGACGAACGCGGCGAAGAGCAGGACGAGCAGGCCGAGCGGGACGGCCCACTCCAGCCAGCCGACCTTGCGGCCCTCGGTGCGGTCCAGCTTCCCGACCGACGGCGGCGCGGCACGCAGGAACGCGGCACCGGCGAGCAGCAGGAACGTGAAGCCGCCCACGAAGATCCAGCGGGCCACCACGTCACCGCGGATGTCCGGAATCGCCGCCTCGAACACCCGGGCGAACGCGGCGTCGGCCGAGGCGAAGAGCGCTCCGAAGACGGCGAGCAGCACGATCGAGACCACGGCGGTGCCGAGGATGCGTACCGGTGAGCCGCTGCTGCTGCTACGCACCCGCGACAGACCGCGCGAGATCCAGGGAAGGCTGCGCACGGTTGCGACCGGGACACTGAGGTACGCCACAGCGATGGCCCTCAGTGAACGTCCGGAACTGATCGCGATCGCGCCGGTGACGGTGCCGGTCAGCACACAGAGCGCGAAGAGCCAGTCGGCCGAGCGGATTGTGCCGACGGCCAGCAGGGCGACCGTGGCTACGGCCCACACATAGCGGTCCGGCGTCCCCTTCTTTTGCGGGCGTTGCACCAACGGGGGTATGCCCGGCCGGCCCGGCACGATCCGGGCGACGATCAGCGCCGCTGTGCCGGCGATCGCGGTGACCAGCCAGCCGACGCCGGGCCGGTCGAGCGGCACGGTCAGGGCCGCCACGATCGCGGCGCCGGCCAGCGCCAGCAGTGTTGGTGCGGAGGCCGGGGCGCCGGGGCCGGGCCAGAGCACGCCGTCGCGGCGAGCGGGCGGCCAAGGCCCGTGCAAATCTCCCTTTTGTCCGGTCTGTAGAGCTGGAGGTGCCGTGGGCATGATGGCTTCGCCTTTCGTCAGGCGGTGTGAAGCGGGATTTTTACCTGGATGTGGCAGCCGTGGTCGCCGTCCGGCTCGACCACGGCGATGGAACCCCGGTGCATCTGGACCACCCAGCGGGCGATCGCCAGGCCGAGGCCGGTACCGCCGCCGGTGGCCCGCTCACCACGGGTGAAGCGTTCGAAGACCCGTTCCCGCTCGTCGGCCGGGATGCCGATGCCCTGATCCACCACGGCGAGCAGCAGATGCTCGTCGCGGCGCTCGGCGCGGACCGTGACAGTGCCGCCGGCCGGGCTGTGCCGGGCCGCGTTGTCCAGCAGATTCGCCAGGACCTGGTGCAGCCGCTCCCGGTCACCGGAGATCGACATCTGAGGTGCGGAGACCTCGAACCGCACGCCGTCGCCGGCGTTCATGGTGGCTTCCCGCACCGCGTCGTGCAGGAACGCCGGCACGTCGATCACGTCGCGGCGCAGCGGCACCACGCCGGCGTCCAAACGGGACAGATCGAGCAGGTCGGTGACGAGCCGGCTCAGGCGCTGGGTCTGCGCCAGGGCGGTGCTCATCGTCTCGGGCTCGGCCGCGGCCACGCCGTCGACGATGTTCTCCAACAGGCCTTGAAGTGCCGTGATGGGCGTACGCAACTCGTGCGAGACATTCGCGATCAGCTCGCGCCGCTGGCGGTCCGCGGCCGCGAGGTCCGCGGCCATCTGATTGAACGCCGAGGCCAGCTCGCCCACCTCGTCCTGCGAGCGGGTGCGGATCCGCCGGGTGTAGTCGCCGCGGGCCATCGCCCGGGCGGCAACCGTCATCTCGCGCAGTGGAACTGTTGCTCCATGCGCCATGACCTGCAACGTCACCAGGCCGAGCGCGGCGGCGATCGCGATCCAGAGCAGGTCGACCCGATAGAAGTCGATGCTCCAGAGGAAGACCAGCAGGCCCACTCCGCCCGCGAATCCCAGCGCCAGCGAGAGCTTCGCCTTGATCGAGCGGACCGGGTCGAGTGGGGTGGGAAGCCAGCCGAAGAGTCGAGCGACGACATTGTGGACGAACTGCATGAATTCTGGGGTCATCGGTCGACCTCAAGGGCGTACCCGATGCCGTGAACCGTGCGGATCAGGTCCGCACCCAGCTTGCGCCGCAGGGCCTTGATGTGGGAATCGACGGTTCGTGTCCCGGAAGCGTCGGCCCAGCCCCAGACCTCGGCCAGCAGCCGTTCCCGGGGAACGACCGTGCGCGGACGTCCAGCCAGGTGAACCAGCAGGTCGAACTCCGTCGGGGTGAGGTGGATCTCCACTCCGGCGCGGGTGACGCGCCGCTCGGACGAATTGATCTCCAGATCGCCTCGCGCGATGGTGCTGTCCGGCTGGACCTGGTTCTTCTCCGCGCGCCGCAGCAGGGCGTGCACCCGGGCCGCGAGTTCCCGCATCGAGAACGGCTTGGCCATGTAGTCGTCGGCGCCGACCGCGAGACCGACCAGCAGATCGGTCTCGTCACCCCGGGCGGTCAGCATGAGCACCGGAACTGGCCGCTCCGCCTGGATCCGGCGGCACACCTCGAGGCCGTCGAATCCGGGCAGCATCACGTCCAGCACCACGACGTCCGGCCGGAGCGTGCGAGCTGCCTCGACGGCTGCCGGGCCGTCACCGGCCAGGTGGACCTGGAAACCCTCGGCGCGCAGCCGGGCGGCCACGGCGTCGGCGATGACCCGCTCGTCCTCGACCACGAGGACTCGCCGCTCGATCGTTTCCATTTTCGGTCCCCGGCTTCTCTGCTGCTCGGCTTCTCTGCTGCTCGGCTTTTTTCTGCTTGCAGCGGCCGGTGCGCCCCCGTGACTCACCGGCCGATGGGTCAGCAGCTTATAAACCGGCTGCGGAGAGGGGGCGGTGGACTTGTAAAGGATCTGTGGAGACGATCCGGGACTTAAGAAAACGGGGGGTCAGCCTGTGGATAACTCTGTGGAGAAGTCTGTGAGGCTGTGGACAACCGTGTGGATTATCGGGTCCAGTCGTGTTTTGCGGCCCGAATCAGACGATCTTTCAGGTCTCGGGTGTGCCGGCGGCTCACCGGCAATTCCACGCCGTCGACCGATACGACATACCCCGAGTTGGTCAGGCGCAGCTCGGTGACCAGGCGCAGCTGCACGAGGAAGGACCGGTGTATTCGCACGAAACCGGCGTTGGCCCAGCGTTCGGCGAGGGTAGCGAGCGAGACGCGTACCAGGTGGGAGGCTTCTCCGGTGTGCAGCCGGGCGTAATCGCCCTGCGCTTCCACCCAGCGCACCGACGACCGGGGCAGCATCTTCGTGGTGCCGGCCAGCTCCACCGGGATGGCCGGTTCGTCAGGGGTCGTCGCCGGTGAGGGCGCCGCGCGCAGGCCGGCCACCCGGCGCAGGGATTCACCCAGTCGTTCCGCCCGGACCGGCTTGCGCACATAGTCGGTGACGCCCAGGTCGAACGCGTCCACAGCCCCGTCGTCGTACGCCGTCACGAACACGATCGCCGGCGGCTGCGCGAACCGGCGCAGGATCCGAGCCAGCTCCATGCCGTCCAGGCCCGGCATCCGGATGTCCAGGAAGACCGCGTCCACCTCGGTGTCGCGGAGAACCCGCAGGGCCTCGGTGGCGTCGCCGGCGCGGTGCACGTGTGCGACCCGGCCGTCCGCGTTGAGCAGGTAGGCGAGTTCGTCCAGGGCGGGTGGCTCGTCGTCGACGGCCAGGACGACGAGGCTCATGCTCGTGCTTGGGGATGGAATTTCGGCACGCGCATGCTCACTTTCGTTCCCGCACCGGGCGCTGTCTCGACGACCAGGCCGTGGTGATCGCCGAAGACCGAACGAAGCCGTTCGTCCACATTCACCAGACCGACGTGCTGGCCGTCATCGGTGTCATCGTTTTTCAAGGAGAAGACCACCGGATCCATGCCCACGCCGTCGTCCTCCACGGTGATGTGACACTCGGCTCCGGCGTCACGAGCTTCGATGCTCACCATACCGACGCCCGGCTTACGGGACAGGCCGTGCCGGACGGCGTTCTCCACGAGCGGTTGCAGGCACAGGAACGGCACGTTCACCGGGAGGACTTCGGGGGCGATCTGGAGGCGTACCTGAAGCCGGTCACCGAACCGGGCGCGCTCGATCGTCAGATAACGATCGATCGACCGGAGCTCCTCGGCGAGCGTGGTGAACTCGCCGTGCGCCCGGAACGAGTACCTGGTGAACTCGGCGAACTCCAGAATCAGCTCCCGCGCCCGCTCCGGATCGGTGCGGACGAACGAGGCGATCGCGGTAAGCGCGTTATAGATGAAATGCGGGCTGATCTGAGCTCTCAGCGCCCGCACCTCGGCCCGGGCCAGCCGCTCCCGCGACGACTCCAGCTCGGCGAGCGCCAGCTGCGAACCGGCCCACCGCGCGGCCTCCAGCGTCGCCTGCACCAGCCCCGGCGCCGGTTGATCATCAGCCACCGCCACCAGCGCGGCCGTCGTCTGATCGTCCGGCCCGCTCAGCGGCGCGATCACCGCTCCCCGAACCACACAATCCACGCGGTCACAAGGAAGATCAGACCCATTGAGTACGACGGAACGCTGGGTACTCGTGGCCCGGCGCGCGGCGGCGGTGAGTTGTTCGGTGTGGTGGGCGCCCCGTCCGTCGTACCCAAGGCACCGCTGCCCGTCGGTGATCGCCATCCCGACCGCGCCGACCAGGGTCCGCAGGTGTTTTACCGCCTTGCCCGCGGTCGCCGGGGTGAGCCCGGCCCGCAGCGGCTCGGCGGCCAGGGCGGCGGTGTGCAGCACGTCGTAGGTGGCTCGCTGCATCGCGGTGGCAATCCCCCGCCGTGCCCGAAGCCGTAGGGCTGCGACTACGGCGGCGGCTAGCGCGGCGAGCACAGCAAGAATCGAGAGAGCACTGCCGACCTGTCCCGCCACGCAGCAGATAGTCGCGTGTCCCGCCCCGAAACACCATCCCTACCCGGGGCTGAGGGCCCACGGTGGTTGCGGGTCCGTCCGGGGTGAGGGCACACGGTGGTTGCGGGTCCACCCGAGCTGAGGGCACACGGTGGTTGCGGGTCCACCCGAGCTGAGGGCCCACGGTGGTTGCGGGTCCACCCGAGCTGAGGGCACACGGTGGTTGCGGGTCCACCCGAGCTGAGGGCACACGGTGGTTGCGGGTCCGTCCGGGCTGAGAGCCCACGGTGGTTTCTTGTCGCGCCGAGTTGAGGGTTCACGGTGGCCTTCTACCGAACCGGGTGGGTGAGGTCGCACGTTGGCGGCGATTCGGCGGGATGAGGTCGCACGTTGGCGTTGCGTGTGCCCGGGTCATTGCTATGGCGTGGATGAGGCTGCACGCAGCAGTTCTGTGCGCCCTGGTCTCCGTTGCCGGCCGCCGAGACGGCGCGAGAGCACACGGTGGGCTCGCGCGCGGGCTGGGGTCACGGAACAGCCCTTGGCGTGGGTGAGGGCGCACGGTGGGCTCTTGGCGGGCGTGGGTGGGGGCGCACGGTGGGCTCTTGGCGGGCGTGGGTGGGGGCGCACGGTGGGCTCTTGGCGGGCGTGGGTGGGGGCGCACGGTGGGCTCTTGGCGGGCGTGGGTGGGGGCGCACGGTGGGCTCGTGGCGGCCGTGGGTGGGGGCGCACGGTGGGCTCGTGCGTGCGGGCTGGGGTCACGGGACGACCCTCGGTGGGGGCGCACGGTGGGCTCTTGGTGCCGTGGGTCTCGTGCGCGGGGAGTTGGTGGCGGTTCGCTTGGGATGCCTTTTGTGGGGGCGGGGGTGATAGGAGAAGGGCGCGGCCAATTGCGCAGGTCGCGCGGTGCATGGCTGCGGTTTGGACGCGTAGCGGCCAGCGGCCTGTGCCGGGCCCTCGGCGGGAGCTGCGGTCTGTACTCACCGCCCCGCTGCGAGAGGGGGTTGATCTTTTTTAGTAAGCGCCCTTGCGCTTCAGGACGACCCAGATGGTGCGCCAAAGGATGGAGAGGTCGTAGGTGAGTGACCAGTTGTCGACGTAGTAGAGGTCCAGGCGGACCGCCTCGTCCCAGGAGAGGTCGGAGCGGCCGGAAACCTGCCAGAGGCCGGTGATGCCGGGGCGGACCAGCAGGCGGCGGCGGACGTCGCCGAGGTAGTCGCCGTCGTCGGCGGGGAGGGGGCGGGGGCCGACCAGGGACATCTCGCCCTTGAGCACGTTGATCAGCTGGGGGAGCTCGTCCAGGGAGGTGGCTCGCAGCTTCTGGCCGAACGCGAAGATTCGCGGGTCGTGCTTCATCTTGAAGAGCATGCCGTCGGACTCGTTGAGCTCTTCGAGAGTGGCTTTGCGTTCCTCGGCGTCCTGGTACATCGTCCGGAATTTCCACACCCGGAACGTGCGGCCGTCGTGGCCGACGCGGGTCTGGCGGAAGAAGACCGGACCCGGGTCGGACAGGCTGATGCCGATCGCGATGACTGCGAGGATCGGGCTGATCAGCAGCAGGCCGAGAGCGGCCGCGACCCGGTCCATCAGGTTCTTGATCAGCCAGCCGGGGCCGGAGAGGGTCGGCTCCTCGACGTGCAGCAGGGGCAGGCCCTCGATGGGGCGGATGTGCACGCGGGGACCGGCGATGTCGGTGAGCTGCGGTGCGACCACCAGGTCGACGCCGGTGCCCTCCAGTTGCCAGGCCAGACGGCGTAGCTCGCCGGGCTCGGCGCTGGCCGAGCCGCAGACCGCGATCGTGTCGGCGCCGACCTCGCGGACCAGGGTGAGCACGTCACGACCGGCGAAAACCGGGACCGGAGTCTCTATTCCGCGGGCGGCCGAGATGCCGTCGGTCAGGTGGATCGCGACCGGGATCAGGCCGGCGGCCGGGCTCCGGGTGACGTGGGTGTAGACCTCGATCGCCTCGGGCAGCGTGCCGACCAGGACCATCCGGTGCGCGCCGTAACCGGTGCGACGCCGGGAGTAGTGCAGAATCTGCCGGGCCATCGCGCGGTTGACCAGAATCAACACCAGCGCGCTCAGCGACACCGTAGCGACAGTGCCGCGGGACAGGTCGGTCTTGGTGGCGAACGCGAGCAGGGAGACGGTTGCGACAACAGTGACCGAGCAACGCACGACCCGCTTGAATTCCTCGCTGCCCAGACCGAGGTAACGCCGGTCGTAGGTGCCGGCCGTCCAGAGCAGGAGCAGCCAGCCGAGGGGGAGCACGATGTACGCGAAGAAGTTGAACAGCTCGATGCCGTCGAAGAGGCCCCAGGAGCGGTTGATGAAACCGCTCTTCGACTTCTCCAGCAGGGTGTCGGCGATGTAGCTCGCCACCAGGGCGGAGAGCAGGTCGACGATCACCAGGGCGAAGGTGTAGGGCCGGTGCCAGCGAGAGACTCGGCGCTGCCGGGTCCAGGCAGATCTGGGTACGCCATTGCTCGGTGGCGGAGTTTCCTGCCACTCGAAGCTTTCGTACCCCACGGGCTGGCTCCGGCTGCTGTCGGTTGTTGGGCGATGCAGGCTAGTCGTCACTTCGCCTACGTCCTCCCGCATCCGGAAAAAGATTACGCACCGCCACGGCCTCTGGGTCGTCGGCGGGTCCGCCGATACCCGTTCGCGTCATAACGGTTGCCAGGGACCGGGCCACTATACCGATGGATCGGCCGGAGAGAAGGTGACGTTGTGGCAGCAATCCCAATGCATACCCTGCGTGACGGTGCGGTGGCAGTTTCACCTTTTATCGCACCAGCTTGGAGAGCCGCCGGTCGGCGAGCGGCTTGCCGCCGGTCTGGCAGGTCGGGCAGTACTGAAGGCTCTTGTCGGCGAACGAGACCTCCCGCACTGTGTCGCCACAGATCGGACAGGGCAGCCCTGTCCGGGCATGCACCCGCATGCCGGCACGCTTCTCGCCCTTGAGCTCGGCCGCTTTCTGCCCGACCGAACGCTCGACGGCGTCCGTCTCCACTTCACGCATCGCTTCGTACAACGAGGTGATCTGGTCGTCGGTGAGCTTGCCGGTCAGTGCGAAGGGCGACATCTTCGCCACGTGCAGGATTTCGTCGGAGTACGCGTTGCCGATCCCTGCAATTATTTCCTGATTTGTCAGGATGCCCTTGATCTGGCCCTTTTGGGCTCGGAGCCGCTCGGCGAACTCGTCGCGGGAGACGGCAAGCGCGTCCGGGCCGAGCCGGGACACGCCGGGCACCTCGGCGGGGTCGCGGACCAGGTAGACGGCGAGCGATTTCTGGGTGCCCGCCTCGGTCAGGTCGAAACCGGAGCCGTCGTCGAGCCGGAGCCGGACCGCGATCGGGCCGCTGCCCGGCTTGAGCGGCGCCGGTGACTTGAACGCGTCCCGGTAGTGTAGCCAGCCGGCGCGGGCCAGATGGACGACGAGGTGCAGGTTCTCGCCGAGGCTGACGTCGAGGAACTTGCCGTGCCGGCCGGCATCGGTGATCGGGAGGCCGGCGAGGGCGGTGGGCGCTGGATCGTACGTCTTCAGCGCGCTGAACGAGGCCACTTCGAAGCGTTCCACGGTGTGGCCGACCGCGCGCTCGCGAAGGTACGCCGCGAGCGCCTCGACCTCAGGGAGTTCGGGCACTCCCTCACGGTAGCGTTTTCTGTCGCGGGCGAGGAGTGAGCGCAGCGAGCCCCGCAGTTCGTGACCGGTAGGCGCTGTCGCGGGCGAGGAGTGAGCGCAGCGAGTCCCGCAGTTCGCGACCAGTAGGCTCCGGCCATGAAGGTGGTGGTTGCGCACAACCGGTATCGCGAGGCCATTCCGTCCGGCGAGAACGTCATCGTCGACACGGAGATCGGTCAGCTGCGGGAGGCCGGGATTGCCGTGGTGCCGTTCCAGCGAAGTTCCGACTCGATCGCGGAGATGCCGGCTGTGCAGAAGGCGCTGCTGCCGATCTCCCCGATCTATGGGGCATCAGCGCAGGAAGATTTGAGGAATCTGCTCAAGTCGGAGAAGCCGGATGTGTTGCACCTGCACAACCCGTACCCACTGCTCTCGCCGTGGGTGATCCGGACCGCGCATGCTCACGGTGTGCCCGTCGTGCAGACCGTGCACAACTATCGGCAGGTCTGCTCGTCCGGGCTCTACTTCCGGGACGGGCACAACTGCCGGGACTGCCGCGGCAAGGTTCTCGGCTGGCCGGCGATCAAGCACCGGTGTTACCGCGGCTCGGCGGCGCAGAGCGCGATCATGGCTACCACGCTCGCGGTGCACCGGCCGACCTGGCGCTCGGTGGATCGGTACATCGCGCTCACCGACAAGATCGCCGCGCACCTGGTGGATTACGGGGTGCCGCCCGAGCACATCGTGATCAAGCCGAACGGGCTGCCGGATCCGGGCCAGCCGGCGCCATTGGGTGATGGGTTTCTGTACGGCGCGCGGCTCAGCCCGGAGAAAGGGCTCCACCTGCTGCTGGAGGCCTGGCGGCGGCATCCGGACGGTTCGCTCGGGGTGCTGCGGATCGCCGGGGACGGCGAGCTGCGGCCGCTTGCCGAGCAGGCGGCCGCCGAGCGGGGTGACGTGATTTATCTGGGGCCGCTGGATCGAGCTGAGATGAATGCCGCTCGGAACGCGTCGGCTGTTGTGATTGCTGCGCCTACCTGGGAGGACGTGCTTCCTACGGTGATTCTGGAGGCGATGTCGGCGGGGCGGGCGGTGCTCGGGACTGCTGTGGGCGGGATTCCGTACATGGTGGGTGAGGGTGCGGAGGCTGCCGGGTGGTTGGCGCAGCCTGAGCCGGGGGCGCTTGCCGCGGTGTTGCCGGCGGCGAGGGCCGGGGCGGCCGGGGCGGCGGTGGCGGCTCGGGAGCGGTATCTGCGGCATTTCCAGCCGGATGTACTTACTAAGCGGCTCATTGGGATTTATGTGGATATGGCGTACGCGGGGGGGTGAGTTGGGCGGGGAGTTTGGTGAGTTCGGCGGCGCAAGATTGCGGTGTTGGCACGTTGGGCCTGTATTTCGAGCCCTGGATTTTCGCCACTTGCGGTCCCGCCGGGAGGTGACCGGGCTGGTCGCGTAACGACTGGTGGGTCTGTGGATCCGCCAGGCTGACGGGGTTTTCGATACGGACCGCGAGTAGTCACGGCGCTAGGTTCACTGTCATGCCGGGCGCTGATGCCCTCCGTCGCGGGCACCCCACCCCGCGCTCTGCGCCGCCTCGCCTGGTTCCGCGCCGCGCCGCTCTTCGCCGCGCCGCCCCGCTCTGCGCTGCGCCGCCCGCGCTCTGCCCCGCGCCGCCCCGCTCTGCGCCGCCTCGCCTGGTTCCGCGCGGCGCCGCTCGGCCTGGATCTTGTGGACTTCTCCGCAGACGTGTACGCGTAGCTCCGCAAGATCGAATAGGGCCTGGTCGATCTTGCGGAGTTACACGCAAACGGTTCGCCGAAGTCCACAAGATCGGTGAAGCTCCGGGTTCGCCACGCCGAACCTTGGAACGGTGGGCATAAAACAGCGCATAGAACACCCACGAGTCTCCAAGATCTGGCGCTGTTCACCTGCTGTGGTAGCAGAGCATCACCATAACGCTCCCAAACCACCCGAAATCGACATGCCGCGGACGGCCGTCCCGCAAACTCGTGCACTCGTGGTCGATCGGTCGGCCAAACCGCACAAGATCTCCGAGCGGCGCCTCGCACCGAGACACCGAGACACCGAGAAGCCGCCACACCGAGAAGCCGCCACACCGCCACACCGAGACACCGAGACACCGTCGCGCCACCCCGAACCCGCTACCGCTCCACACATGGCGAAACCCGAGCGACCCGAACTTGCCGAGATCTGTGAACGGTAAGCCGCGGAACGCCGGTCAGCGCGACGGCGGCCCAGTGCGTGGCCAGCTGACGCGACGCCGGCCGGCGCGGCGGCGGCCCAGTGCGGCGCCCGCCGGCTGGCCGAGCGTCAGCCGCGTAGGGCTGCTCGCCCCGTAAACGCGATGCTCGCCGCCAAGAAACCGCCGTTGATCAGCGTGAACAGCGCGACGAACCACACCGTCCACTGTGGCGCTACCGTCAAAACCACACCCGCGAGCGCCACCACAGCGCCGTAATCGCGGATCAGCTTGGCCGCCCGTACCGGCAGCGCCCGGCTGGACACCATGCTCGATGCCTGGTCCCCACCCTGCATCACCGACGTGACCAGGTTGACCATCCAGGTCGCTGCGAAGGCGGCCAGCAACCAGGCCGGTGTATCCGGCTCCTGCGCTTTCGCCGTAGCGGCCAGCGCCGCCACCAGCGACGACTGCACCGCTACGTCGCAGAGCACGTCGAGCCGTGCCCCGGCCGGGCTGGACTGGCCGGTGACACGCGCGAGCTGACCATCCGAGCAGTCGAACGCGTACGCGAGTTGCCAGCCGATGAGCGCGAGCAAGCCGATCGGCGCGGCCCAGACGCTGCCGTCGGCGACCGGGCCGGCTGCCGCGATCACCAGGAACGACGTGAGTACGCCGAGGCCCAGGTTGAAAACGGTCATGACGGTCGGCGACAGGTGGTGTTTGTGTGCCTGCACCGCGATCCGTGCGCCGATCCGCTGGCTGACGGCCTCGCTGAAGAGGCCACCACCCCGGTTCACCGCGTAGTAGTCGGCGGCGGTCGGCCGGGTGTCAGCGGGCTGCGACGGCGTCGTCATATTGAGTCAGCTTTCGGTGGATCTCCTCGGGGGACATCGCGAGGTGCTCCAGGATCGTGTAGCGATCGGGACGGGTCCGGGGGGCGAATTCGACGGCGCGGACGAACTGGTCGGCGTTCAGCCCGACGTCGGACGGCGTACGCGGCAGCTGGTGCCGTGCGAGACAGTCCGCCATCTGAGCGAAGCGCCGCTCGTCGCCGCGCAGGAACGTGCAGAAGAGCGCGCCCAGCCCGGCCAGTTCGCCGTGCGACGCGGTTTCCGGGAAAAGCGAGTCGATGGCGTGCATGATTTCGTGGCAGCCACCGCTGGACGGCCGGCTGCTGCCGCAGACCGCCATCGCCAGGCCGCTGGAGATCAGCGCCTCGGCCAGCACGGTGACGAACGCGTCGTCAGTCATGTCGCCGGGCATTGTCAGTACCGCTTCGGCGCCCATCCGGGCCAGCGAGGCGGCCAGGCCGTCGACCGGTTCGCCGCGGACCTCGCGGGCGAGCTCCCAGTCGGCCAGGGCGCTGATGTTGCTGATCACGTCGCCGATGCCGGCCCGGTTGACCAGGTCCGGACCGTTTTCCACGAAGTCCAGGTCGACGATCACGCCGAACGGGATGTGCACGCCGTACGAGCCTTTGATGCCGTCGTTCACCAGGCTTGCCACCGGGGAGGCGATGCCGTCGTTGGCGAGGCTGGTCGCCACCGACACCATCGGCAGGCCCCAGCGGCTGGCCGCGTACTTCGCCGTGTCGACGGTCTTGCCGCCGCCGATGCCGACCACCGCGTCGTAGTGGCCGGACCGCAGCTCGTTGGAGAGCTCCAGCGCGGCGTCGAGGGTGCCACCGCCGGTGACGAAGATCTCGGCCGATTTGAGCGACGGGCGGAGCAGGTCGACGACCTGCTCGCCGAGGCCCGGACCGACCACCACGGCAACCTCGCCGCCGGAGGAGATCCGGCCGTCCACGAGGATTTTGCCGAGGTCAGCGACCGCGCCCCGCCGCACTTCGATGTGCAGCGGGGTCTGGACGCTACGGGCTAGTAGCGGCATGCGATTTCCCGGGCCTTCGCCAGGTCGTCGTGGTTGTCGACCTCGACCCAGGACAGGTCGCCGATCGGGGCGGCACGGACTTCGCCACCGCGGTCCGCGTACACCTGGAAGCCGTCCTCGTAGTACTGGTCCGGGTTGGCTTCCCAGGTGGCCTTGAGCGCGTCGGCCAGCTTGCCGGCCGCGGACGCCTCGATGATGTTGGCGCCGATGTACTCGCCGTAGGCCTCGGAGGGCTCCATCAGCTTCGTAATCTTGGTGAGCTGTCCATCTTCATTGAAGACGGTCTTCATCTCCTCGTCGGCGAGCTTCTTCACAGTGTCGACAGCGAGAAGAATGCTCGGGCCACGGTTCGCGAGCAGCGTGTGCTCCACGCTCACCGGGTGGACGGTGTCACCGTTCACCATGAGCGCGCCCTGGGCGAAATGGTCCCGGGCGAGCCACAGGGAGTACGCGTTGTTCCACTCCTCGGCCTTGTCGTTGTGCACGAGGGAGATCTTTACGCCGTACTTCTGCTGGAAAGCGTCGACTCGGACCTCGACGGCCTCGGCGCGGTAGCCGACGACGATCGTCACGTCGGTCAGCCCCGCGGCTGCGAGGTTGCGCAGCGAGATATCCATGATCGTGGTTTCGCCGTCCACGGGGACCAGCGCTTTCGGCAGCGTGTCCGTGTACGGGCGCAGCCTGCGCCCAGCGCCGGCAGCGAGTACCAAACCGATCATGGGGTGGTTCCTTCCAAAATATGGTGTGAAGGTGCCCAGCGAGGATAGCCGTACTCGCAAGGACCACCCAGAAAATGGTATAGACCCAGCTTCTAAGCTGGGGACCATGACCGCTGAGCAGCTGATCTCCTTTGCCCGTGGCGCTCCGTCGCTGGACATCGTCGACGTGGAGGGCCTGAAAGCCGCCGCCGCACGCGCTTTCGACGCCGACCCGGCCGGTGTGACCGCCTACGGCACCTCCGTCGGTTACCTCCCGCTGCGGAAGTGGATCGCCGACAAGCACAACGTCTCCGCCGACCAGGTCATCGTGACGAACGGTTCACTCCAGGCGGACGCGTTCCTCTTCGGCCACCTGGTGCAGCCCGGTGACGATGTGGTCGTGGAGAAGCCCACCTACGACCGCACCCTGCTCAACCTGCAGAACCTCGGCGCCAAGGTGCACCAGGTGACGCTGCGCGAAGACGGCATCGACATCGACGAGCTGCGCGGCCTGCTCGAGTCCGGCGTGCGGCCGAAGCTCGCGCACATCATCCCGAATTACCAGAACCCGGCTGGCCTCACGCTCTCGCTGGAGAAGCGGCAGGCGCTGCTCGCCCTCGCCGCCGAGTACGAATTCATCATCTTCGAGGACGACCCGTACGTCGACATCCGCTTCCGGGGCGAGCCGCTGCCCTCGATGCTGTCGATGGACTCGGACAACACGGTTGTGCACGCCTCCAGCTTCACCAAGACGGTCTGCCCGGGTGTCCGGGTGGGTTACCTGGTCGGCCCGGCCGCGCTGATCGACGCGATCGCGAAGAAGGCGACCAACCTCTACATCTCCCCGGGCATGGTCTCCGAGGCGATCGTTCACCAGTTCTGCGTCTCCGGCGACATCGAGAAGTCGGTGCAGACGGTCAGCGCGGCGCTGGGCGAGCGGGCCCGGGTGCTGGCCGAGTCGATCCGCAAGCACATCCCCGGCGCTACCTTCACCGAGCCGGACGGTGGTTACTTCCTCTGGGTCGACCTGCCCGCCGACGTGAACGTGGACAAGCTCTTCCCGGCCGCCATGAAGAAGGGTGTCGCCGTCGTCAAGGGCAGTGACTTCCTGCTTGAGGGCGGTAAGAACTCGCTGCGTCTGGCGTACTCGGCGGTCACCGTCGACCAGATCGACGAGGGTGTGCGGCGCATCGCCGAGGCCATCGAAGAGGTCCGCGACTGAGTTTCGCCACGGCGGCTGGGGACAACCCGGCTGAGCTTCGCCGCGCCGGTCCGGGACAACCCGGACCGGCCCGGACCCGAACGGGTAGCCTCGACGGGTTTGGCGGACATCGCCGCGACCGGGGGAGGTTGGCATGGCTGAGCGGGAACAGGGAGCTTGGACACGTGGCCGGCCCCTCGGGAAACTCTGGGCCGAACGGATGCGGGCGATCAACCCGTTCCTCACCAACGGCTCGGATCACCCGGATCACCCGGATAACCCGGGTGCCACCACCGCGGTGGTGGACTGCGGCGTCTACGTGGCCGGCCAGCGGCTGCCCGGTGACTTCACCCCGGACCAGGCGCTGATCGAGGCATCCCGCAAGGACGGTTTCGTCTGGCTCGGGCTGCATCACCCGAGCGACTACGAGATGGCGGCGATCGCCCGGACGTACGGCCTGCACGAACTGGCCGTGGAGGACGCGGTCAAGGCGGAGCAGCGGCCGAAACTGGAGCAGTTCGGCGAGGTGCACTTCCTGGTGCTGCGTACCGCCCGGTACGTGCCTCACCAGGAGCTCACCGAGAGTTCGCAGGTGGTCGAGACCGGCCAGATGATGATTTTCATCGGGGAGCGGTTCGTCATCACGGTCCGGCACGGTGACGCGTCCGAGATGGCGCCGGTCCGGGCCGACCTGGAGACCCGCCGGGCCGCGCTGCTGGAGCAGGGTCCCTGGGCAGTCGCGTACGCGGTGACCGACCGCGTGGTCGACCACTACCTCGAGGTCGCCGACCAGGTCGAGGCTGACCTGGACATCATCGAGGAGGGCGTGTTCTCCCGGGACCGGACCGCCCCGATCCAGCAGATCTACCAGTTGAAGCGTGAGCTCGTGGAGTTCCGCCGCGCTGTGGTGCCGCTTCAGCGCCCGCTCGCCGCGATCACGTCCAGCCACGGCGTGGTGCCGAAGGAGATCCGGCGTTACTTCCGGGACGTGCAGGATCACCTGACCCGCACGGTGGAGCAGGTGTCCTCCTACGACGACCTGCTCAACTCGATCCTGCAGGCCAGGCTCGCGCAGGTGACCGTCGACCAGAACAACGACATGCGCAAGATCGCCGCATGGGCCGGTATCGCCACGGTCTGGACCGCGTTCGCCGGCATCTACGGCATGAACTTCGAATACATGCCCGAGCTCGGCTGGAAGTACGGATATCCCGGCCTGGTCGCGATCCTTTCGCTCATCACGGTCCTGCTCTATCGCGCGTTCCGCCGCAACGGCTGGTTGTAGCGATAATCGACGGGTGCATGAGCTGCACTCGTACCGGTTCTCGGTGCAACGTGTTGTCGCCGCGGTGGTCACCCACGACCCCGATCCGCCGCGGCCGCCGTTGCGCCGCGGTGGTGTGAGCGCGCTTGCCGGTCTGCTCGTGGCGGCGGTCGCGCTCGGTGCCGCTGCCGCATATGGCCTGTTCACCGGGCACAGCCGGACGGAGGCGACCGATCCAGGCGCGATCCTGCTGGAGCGGCGTACCGGCACGCGTTACGTCTATCTGCCGTCCGACGGCCGGTTGCACCCGGTGCTCAACTACACGTCCGGTCTGCTGCTGACCAGCGGTGATACACCTGAGTTGCGCACGATCGGCGCGGCGAAACTGGCGGAGGTGCCGCTGGGTGAGCCGCTCGGCATCCCTGGCGCGCCCGATGCGCTGCCGGCTGCCGGCGACCTTCTGACCGGGCCGTGGTCGCTCTGCACGGCCGGCCGGGCGACGACTCTGCTGGTCGGCGAGGCCCCGTCCGGCGGTCTGCCGCTGACCGGTGGGCTTGTGGTGCGGGCCGCTGGGCGTACCCAAATGATCTTTGAAGGTCGCAGCTATGCCCTGACCGATAATGAGCCGAATCTGGCGGCCTGGCCGGTGCCCGAGGACTGGCTCGGCGCGATCCCTGCCGCGCCCGGCCATCCGGCCGGAAATCCCCGGCCAAGCGACGCTCCAGCAAGTGCGTGCGTCACCCTTGCGGGTGATCAGACCCAGGCCGGGGTACGCGTGAACGCCACGTTCCGGTCAGGCGCTGTGCACGTGCCGAGGGGCAAGGGGGCGCTCGTCTCGTCGAACGGTGACGAGATTCACCTCGTGACCGATTCGGGACAGCGCTTCGAGCTGGCCGGAGCTGACCTGCTGGGCAAGCTGGGGTACGCGGGAGTCACACCGCTCCGAGTGCCGGAGCGGTTTCTCGCACAGCTGCCGGCCGGGCCGGCCCTGGATCCTGTCCGGGCCGGCCGAGCCTGACGGCCTAATGCTTACCGGGGGTTCTGCTTGGTCGGGTCGCTGACGGTGCCGTTCGCCGTGGTGTAGACGATCGGCTCCACCGGCTCGAAAGCGGCGTCGTCGGACGGGCGCGACGCGGGCGCCGGCTCGTACTCGTCCCACTGGGACTCGCTGCGACGACGAGCCACGTACGCGGCGCCGAGGCCGACAGCGGTGCCGAGCAGCGCGTAACCGGCGAGCTTGCCCTTACGGCTCTTCGTGCGGCCGGTGGCCTTCTCCGCCTTCTTACGCAGCTTCTCGACGTTCTTGCGTTCCGCCTTGAGCTGCTTCTTCGTCTGCTTCTTGGTGGTCTTGCCAGCCTGCCGGACATTGTCCGTGGCCGCCGTGACCAGCGGGGTCAGCGCGGCGAGCGCGGTGTCCCAGCTGTCGGTCGCGGCGCCCTTGGCCTTGCTGGCCGCCGGCTGGACCCTGTCGCGAGCCGCATTGATCTTTGGCGCGACGGTTGCGCTCGTCTCGCTCGCGGCGATCGACGCAGCGCGCTTGAAATGATCCACGCTCTGGCCGAGCTCGTTCCGCATCTTGGCCTTGCGGTTCCTACGACGCAATGTTGCGAACACCGGTGCCCACCTCCTGTGGTCGTCTCCCAGGCCATGTTGCCTTCTCGGGTACCCCCGCGCGGCCGGATCCCCGACATGGGGGAGGATCCGAATTGCACGAGAGCAGTTCCATCACGCAGACGGGAGTACCCGTGGCAGAGAACATTTACGCCACCCTGCACACCAATCACGGCCCGATCCGGATTCAGCTGTTCCCGGATCACGCCCCCGCGACCGTCCGCAACTTCGTGGAGCTGGCCGAGGGAACCAAGGAGTACAAGGACCCGCGTACCGGTCAGCCGGGCACCGGGCCGTACTACGACGGCACCGTCTCGCACCGGGTCATCGCCGGCTTCATGGTCCAGATGGGTGACCCGACCGGTACCGGTCGCGGCGGCCCGGGCTTCCAGTTCGGTGACGAGTTCCACCCGGAGCTCAGCTTCGACCGGCCGTACCTGCTCGCCATGGCGAACGCCGGCCCGGGCACGAACGGATCACAGTTCTTCATCACGGTGGCGCCGACCCCGCACCTGAACCGTCGCCACTCGATCTTCGGTCAGGTTGCCGACGAGCAGTCCGCGAAGGTCGTGGACTCGATCGCGACGACGCCGACCGGACCGGGCGACCGGCCCCGCGAGGACGTCGTCATCGAGCGCGTGGAGATCGAGCGCTCCTGACGCTCAAGGTACCTTTGGTGCCATGAGTGAGGCTCCCTCGACGGCTCCGACGTGCTATCTCCATCCGTCGCGGGAGACGCTGATCAAGTGCAGCCGGTGCGAACGTCCGATCTGTACCAGTTGCATGAATGACGCGTCTGTTGGGCATCAATGTCCGGAGTGCGTCAAAGAAGGACGTCGCGGCCAGCGGCCGGCACGCACCGCCTTCGGGGGGAGCCGTGCCGGCCAGCTCGGCTACGTGACGATCTCGATCATCGTGATCAACTCACTGGTGATGGTCGCGTCCGCGGTCATCGGCGGCGTGGGGGCGATCGCGGGTTCAAGCCAGTGGTTCGGCCTGCTCGGCTCCGGCACCTCGGTGACCGACTGGGGTGAGGTCCTCGGCCTCGCGCTGTACCCCGACGGCCAGCTGCACGGCATCGCCAACGGCGAGTGGTACCGCCTGGTCACCGGCATGTTCCTGCACTACGGCGTGCTGCACCTGCTGCTCAACATGATGCTGGTGCTGCAGCTCGGCCGTTACCTCGAAGCGCAGCTCGGCCCGCTGCGGTTCGCCGCGCTCTACCTGCTCGCCGGCTTCGGGGGCAACGTCGCGGCGTACCTGTTCCAGGCGCCGAACCAGCCCTCCGCAGGTGCCTCGACCGCGACGTTCGGCCTGGTCATCGCGGTCATCGTGGTCAATCGGCGGATGATGCGCGACTCCAGCCAGCTAGTGCCACTGCTGGTTATCAACCTGATCTTCACCTTCACCGTGCCGGGCATCTCGATCGCCGGCCACCTCGGTGGTCTGGTGGCGGGCGCCGCCGCGAGCGCCGCCCTGGTGTACGCGAACCAGCCGAACCGTGCGGTGAAACAGGCGATCGGGTGCGCGGCGATCCTGCTGGTGCTCGTGATCGCCGCGGTGGTCCGCACCCAGAGCCTGCTGAGCTAGAGCCTTTGTCCTAGGTCCGCAGGTCGGCCAGCTGGGTCACCACGTCCTCCGGAAGGGCTCCCAGGTCGTTCGCGCTGTACAGGTACAGGGCGTCACCCGCGTCGATTTCGAGCATCTCGGATCGCAGTCCACGACGGACGGTGCTGTCCACGCGTACCCTCTCGATCTTTGACCAGGGCAGGTGCTGGCGGCGGGCGATTCCGGTGACCACCGTGACGCCTTCCGAGTCCGCCGTGAGGCGGACCGGAACCAGCAGATCGCGCAGCGCCCACCCGGTGACGACGACCGCGACCGCGCCGGCGAGGACCCATCGGACGGTGTCGCCCTCGGCGAACGCGGCCGCCAGAACCAGCGCGGCGACCGCGCCCATCAGCTTCGTGACCGGGAGGACCGGCTTGACGCGCCATTGCATCTGACAACTATGTCAGCGCGTCACAGAATGATCGGCACCACAGTCGCCGTGCGGGTGTAATTCGATATTCAGCGGGGTCCCCCGACTCCTCATCCGTTCATACGGCGTTAATCAGCACATGGACGTGTTCGCCAGTACGTTCCACCAAGCCGCAGTTGCCGGATCGGCCAGTCCGGCCGCGAACCGGCACATGACGATCTTCCGTAGTTGTGTCGATCAGGACGACGCCGCCGTGCTGGTGGCCCGCTGCGCCCGGCCGGGCGCGCCGCTCTCCGGCGACTACTTCCTGCTGCTGACCCACCGCCGACTGGTGGTCATCCAGGAGACCCGGGCGCTGCACCGCCAGCGCCTGCATCTCAACGCGAACCTGCGCCACCTGAGCAATGTGACGTGGCGCCTGGAGACCTCCAAACCGGGCATCGAGCTGGCTGCCACGGCGGTGGACGGGGTGCGTGAGCGGCTTCGGCTGCGGCTCGTCGACACCGAGACGGTGTGGCGTGTCGAGGATTTGCTGCGGCAGAGTTTCCACGGTCGGCGGATTGAGCCGGCGCCGGCTCTCGCTCGTGTCTCCGCTTTCGCCTGACGCTTACAGAAACTCGTGTCTCCGCTTTCGCCTGACTCTTACAGAAATTCGGTGATTGATCGGCGCAGGCCGGTCGGATCCAAGCCGTGTTCGCGGGCGTGGTCGCGCCAGGTGCCGTAACGGCGTACCTCGGTGGCTCCGACTCCGAGGTGCAGGGATCTTCCGTTGACTTTGGCGGCGCTGGTTCCCGCTAGGTAGGGCTCGACAACCACTATTTCCTGATTTGTCAGGTCGCTGTCGATGCTCCACGGCCTCGGCGTATTCAGGTAGAGCACTGTCACGTCGAGGCCGTCGGTCGCCTCCATCACCGGATCGAGCATCGGCCCGACCGCGACGACCAGGGTCCTACCCCGTTTCAGTACGCTGCCGTTCGCGTACGCCCGCCGGTTCTCCTGCGCGGACAGGCGTACGTAGACCCGGTCGTCGTGCCGGGCCGCCGCACGCAGCAGCCCCGGCACCTCGTCGCGGTGACCCGGCACGTGCACTGTCCAGCCTCCAAGGGTGTCCAGCAGCGCCACGTCGCCCGGCGACTGATGCGTGTATCCCTCGGCTGCCGCGTCGAACGACGCCCCGATGCTGACCAGCACCGCGCCGGCGTCCTGGTGTCCCAGGTCCAGCTTGATCTGTTCGTAGGCCCGGTCGATCAGGAATGGGGCGTACGAGTGCAGGAACGGCCGCATCCCGGTCAGCGCCAGCCCGCCGCCGACACCGGCCATCAGTTGCTCGCGGATGCCGACGTTGAAGACGCGATCGGGGTGGCTTTCCAGCGCGGTCGCGAACGCGTCCCCGGAGATGTCCGCGATGACGAGTGCGGTACGCGGGTCCTCATCGAGGATCGCGGTGGTGGTGGCGACGAATGCTTCACGCATGATCTTCAACCTCACTTCTGCTCGACGGTGGCAACGACGAGGTGTGGTGTTTTTTCGTGCTTTCGCAGGGCGGTTTCGATGGCGTCGTGATCGCGCCCGTTGACCCCGTCGAAACTCCAGCCCGGGAATCTGGTGTGAATGCCACCGGCCCAGCCGTGTGTCGAGGACTGGTTGTCGATGACGATCACGGTCATCGGCAGCTGGACGGCAGCGGCGTACGCGATGGCTTCATGATTCGATCCCTCGTCCAACTCGGCGTCGCCGACCAGCACAAACGTCCGCGTACGGTCGAAGCCCTGCGCCCGCAGCCCGAGCGCCGTGCCGACAGCGAGGCCGAGCCCGTGCCCGAGCGACCCGGTGCCGACCTCGACGCCCGGGATCAGCACGCGGTCCGGATGGTGCCCGAGCGGGCTGTCCCAGCTGCCGAGGTCGTCGAGCCACTCTTCGGGGATGAAACCCTTGGCGGCGAGCACCGCGTAATAGGCAGCCGGCCCGTGCCCCTTCGACAACAGGAACCGATCCCGGTCCGGCTCGTCGACGGTCTCCGGGCTGATTCTCAGCACCCGGTCGTAGAGCACCCAGAGCACATCCAATGTGGAGTGCGCACTGGGCGCGTGCTTCGCGTCACCGGTGATCCGGCTCAGAAGCGTGTGCAACGGATTGATAGGTGCGCTGGTGGCGGTCATGTGTCTAGGCTGCAGGTTGAAGTTCACTTCAGCTCAAGCTTTTCGGGAGTGCCAGGATGGAATCGCTAACCATCGGCGAGTTGGCTGTTCGTAGTGGTGTGGCAGCTTCCGCCCTGCGTTTCTACGAGCGCGAGGGCCTGATCCACGCCAGCCGAACGGGCGGCAACCAGCGAAGGTACGACCGCGCTGAGCTGCGAAGAGTGGCGTTCATCAAGATCGCCCAGCAGGTCGGCGTGTCGCTGGACGAGATCCGCGAGGCACTGGCGTCGCTGCCCGAGAACCGCACGCCGACCAAGGGCGATTGGTCACGTTTGTCGGCGCGGTGGAGGCACCGCCTGGAGGAGCGGATTTCCGTGCTGGAGCGGCTCCGCGATCAGTTGACCGGGTGCATCGGGTGCGGGTGCCTCTCGCTGCAGCGATGCAAGCTCGTCAATCCGAGCGACAGGTTGGCCGGTCGGGGCGCCGGTCCGCAGATGGTGCTCAATCCGCCGGGCGACTGATTTTCGTACGCGGTAAGCGTGGCGGTCGATCGCCAGCGGCGGCCGGTTGTGGTCACGGCCGGTTGCGCCGGTTGGGGGCTCGAGCCGCGGGCCGGGCACACGGTTGAGGGCTTGAATCGCGGACCGGGAGCACACGGTGGGCTTTGGGGCCGGACCGAGTGCGGGGCGGCAGGGCGGGTTCGGGAGCACACGGTGGGCCCTGGGATGGGGAGTCGGGCGCGGAGCAGGGACGGGGGCACACGATCGCTCGGATTGGTGTGGATGGGGGCACACGGTTGCGTTCCGTGCGACTTCATCACGGCCAGGGCGTTGATGCGGGCACACGTTGGCGTTCCGTGCGACCTGATCCACCGCGCGCGGGCCTTGCCGGCGTCAAGCGCACCCGGCGTGACGAATGTGGGTGCGGGCTGGGTCGCTTTGGTCGAGACCCGCGGGACGACCTCGCCGGGCCGCTGTTCGCGGGCGCAACGCCTCGCCCGCCCGGACCGGCGTGACGACCCGGGCCACCACGCCACGTCGGGCGGGCGCTGGTGTCCCAACCCCGCGCGGAAAGCCGCCGGACGGCCCGCGCGGAAAGCCGCCGGACGGCCCGCGCGGAAAGCCGCCGGACGGCCCGCGCGGAAAGCCGCCGGACGGCCCGCGCGGAAAGCCGCCGGACGGCCCGCGCGGAAAGCCGCCGGACGGCCCGCGCGGAAAGCCGTCGGACGGCCCGCGCGGAAAGCCGTCGGACGGCCCGCGCGCACGTGATTGCGAGCCCGGCCGTGCTCCGGCAGCAACGACGCCGGGCGGCCACAGCGCAGGTGGATCGTGCGGGAGGCCGCCGAACGGCCCGCGCGGGGAAAGTCGCTGGACGGCCCGCGCGCACGTGATTGCGAGCCCGGCCGTGCTCCGGCAGCAACGACGCCGGGCGGCCACAGCGCAGATGGATCGTGCGGGAAGCCGCCGAAGGGCCGGCACAATCACCCCACGCCGACAGCGATGGCCGCCGGACGGCCCGCACCCGCACCCGCACCCGCACCCGCGCCTGGCACCGGCAGCAGTGACGCACCCGGACGGCCTGGGCCGACCGGGTGCGGCGCGTTTGACGAGGTGGGACCTCAGCGCTCACCCCGTACGAACTAAAAAGCGGAGGACGTGGGATTCGAACCCACGAAGAGTTTCCCCTTACCGGTTTTCAAGACCGGCGCCATCGGCCACTAGGCGAGTCCTCCCGTGTTGCTGCATCAGTTTGCCACCCGCCCGAGTTTCTTGTCGTACCGGTGGGGCAGAGTCGGCTTCATGCGCGCGATCGTGATCGAGGACAAGCGGTTGGTGTGGGCTGAGGTGGCTGACCCGGAGCCGCGGGATGGCGAGGTCGTCGTCGACGTGACCGCCTCCGCGGTGAACCGGGCTGACGTGCTGCAGCGGCAGGGTTTTTATCCTCCGCCGCCGGGCGCGCCGGATTATCCGGGGCTTGAGTGCTCGGGGGTGATCAGCGCGATCGGGCCCGGTGTGACCGGTCGTCATCGCGGCGAGCGGGTGTGTGCGCTGCTTTCCGGCGGGGGTTATGCGGAGCGGGTGGCCGTTCCGGCGGGGCAGCTGCTGCCGGTCCCGGCCGGATTGTCGCTGGTTGAGGCCGCGACCCTGCCCGAGGTGGCCTGCACGGTCTGGTCCAACGTGGTTGACCGTGACCGCCTGCGCACCGGTGAGACGCTGCTGGTGCACGGCGGCGGCAGCGGCATCGGCACGTTCGCGATCCAGCTCGGCGTGGCGCTGGGCGCCACCGTGATCGTGACGGCGCGGGCGGAGAAGCACGAGCGGTTGCTCGCGCTGGGCGCGTCGCTCGCGGTCGACTACAAAAACGACGATTTCGTACGCGCGGTGCACGACTTCACCAAGGATCGTGGCGCCGACGTGATCCTGGACATCGTCGGGGCGAAATATCTGGCCCGCAACATCGAGGCGCTCGCTCCGGACGGCCGGATCACCGTGATCGGGATGCAGGGCGGCCGCACCGCGGAGCTCGATCTGGGCGCCCTGATGGCGAAACGCGGCCGCATCTCGTCGACGTCGCTGCGAGCGCGGCCCACCGAGGACAAAGCACGGATCGTGGCCGGCGTGCGTGATCAGGTGTGGCCGCTGATCGCTGCGGGGCTCGTCAAGCCGATCATCCACAGCACGTTTCCGCTCGCTGAGGCGGCCGAGGCGCAGCGGCTGATGGAGTCAAGCGATCACCTCGGAAAGATCGTCCTGCAGCGTTGAAAACCCCGTCGACAACCCGCCGACAGCCCGTCAACCACCCGCCGACAGCCCGTCAACCACCCGCCACCAGCCCGTCGACCACCCGCCGACAGCCCGCAGACAGCCCGCCGACAACCGGCCGACAACCCGCCGATGGCGACTTGATCACTCGTTAGGAGGAAGTATTCCAGACGCATATGTCCGATAAAGTTGGATATGCGGCGAGTCGTGACCGCGTTTCGCCACGTTCAACCCCAGCATGGACGGACAGCGCGTCCGTTGGTCGCGCTGCGTATCCGACCGCTGGGGGACTTCGTGACGTACGCACCGCACCGTTCCGCACCGCCCCTCGTCGAGGATGTGGGGGACGTCGAGGACGACTTCTGGCTGGAACCCGGCACATCCGTGTTGCGGGCGAAGCTCTGGATAGCCGGCGGCATCATCGCGGTCGTCGCGCTGATCTCGTTCGGCGTCTGGGCCGTGGTGACCGCCGATCACCGTCCCACCGCGGTCACCACGAACGTGCCGGGAGGAGCTATGGCCGGCCACTTCGAATTCGCCGTCGACGGCGTCCGATGCGGCCTCGACTCGGTCGGCCCGGACGGCATGGAACAGCGAGCGACAGGCCATTTCTGTCTGCTCGATGTATCGGTGAAGAACGCCGGCACCGAACCGGAACTGTTCGACAGCGGCTCGCAGCGGGTTTACGACAAAAACGGCGTAGCGTACGCCGCCGCGGATCAGGCCGCGGTCTTTCTCAACGATCACAGCTCGACGCTGCTGAACGAAATCGCGCCCGGCGCGACGGTTACCGGCGTGCTTCCTTTCGACGTGCCTACCGACGTTGAGCTCGTCGAGGTCTCGGTGCACGGCGCCTTGTCGACACCGGGGGTGCGCATCACTCTCCCACCGGCCGGGTGACCGCAGCACGTTTATCTTTCCGAGATCGGGGGGATCAATTAGCTGAATCCTGCCCCGGCTCAATCGATGTTGTGTTGGCATGGTCCACGGAATACGCATGGTTGTCCGGGTTCCCATTGCTCACCTTCAACGGAGGCAAAAGCGCGGCAAGCAGTTCCGCCGCGCTGATGGGATTCGCGTGAGTGCCCCGGGCCTATTTCGGAGGCAACACTGCACGGTTCGTCCACCCGCCGGGTGCTGACCGCTGGCGCGCTTGCGCTCGCCGTCATCGCACCGGCGCTAGATCCCGCCGAGCACGCCGCGGAAGCGAAACCCGCGCCCCTGCCGGCCGTACCGGAAGTTCCCGACTCCCCGATCCGGACTGGAATCCCGGATTTCACCACGGGTCTGCTGCAGGAGCGGATGACGGCCCAGACGCGGGCGTCCCGTTCGATGCCGCGCCGGCCCGGGATCCGCTCTGTTCCGAACGTTCGCCCGGTGGGCTCTCCGGTATTCCGGCGTCCAGTGGGCACAACACCCGGCCGGATGGTCCGAGCAATCCCCCCGAAGCGGGCCGTAGCTCCGCAGAGCCGGGTCGCGACCGCACAAAAGGCCCAGAAAGCCCAGAAGGCCCAGAAAGTCGCCGTCCAGCGCAAGCGGGTGACCGTTGCGAAGCGCGGTGCCGTCTCGGTACGCACAACGACCCGCAGCACCGCGATCCGTCGTCTGCGGGCCGGTGCCGGCCGGGACATGCGTGCGGTCCTGGCGTTCGCCCGGTCCCAGGTCGGCAAGCGGTACGTCCGTGGCGGTGAAGGGCCGGGCGGATTCGACTGCTCCGGCTTCACGAAGCGCGCCTACGCACGGGCCGGCGTGAGCCTGCCGCACTCGTCGGGGGCGCAGGCACGCCGCGCGCGTACCGTCGACCGCTCTCAGGCCCGTCCTGGCGATCTGGTGGTCGGTCCCGGGCACGTCGGCATCTACATGGGTCGCGGCATGATGATCGACGCCGGCAACAGCCGAACCGGGGTGGTGTACCGCAAGGTCTACCGCGGTCTGCGAGTGGCGCGCGTGGGGAAATGACCCTGCCGAGAGGCAGATGACCCCTGGACAAGCAGCGGGCACCCGCCGGAAGACGGGTGCCCACTCGCTCGACCGCAACCGGGCGCGGGGATCTCTGCCGCACGCACCCGGTCGGATGTCTGACAGAAGCATCCCCGAGCATGCCGCCGGGCATGCGCACCACCTGTGCGTTTACCCAATCGAGTGACAGCGTGCCGCAATACGGGCGAAAGGCGCTCGTGACCTGGGCCGGTTAACCTCGGCCCATCGTGGGAAAACCTGATCAGTTACTCACCACGCCGCCGGAGGCCTTCATGAGTCTTGACCGTGCCCTGGCTCCCGACCCGTACGATCTGCTGCCGCCGGTCCCGTCATTCACGGTGACCAGCACGGACGTGACGGACGGGCAGCCGCTCGACGAGCTGTTCGCGCACACCAGCGTCGGCGGGAAAAACCTGTCGCCGCAGCTTTCCTGGTCCGGCTTCCCGGACGAGACGCGCGCTTTCGTGGTGACCTGTTACGACCCGGACGCCCCGACCGGCAGTGGTTTCTGGCACTGGGTCGCGGTAAACCTGCCGGTGTCGGTCACCGCTCTGGACCGTGGCGTCGATCCGTTGCCGGACGGCGCCTTCTGCGTCCGCAACGATTACGGCGAGCGCAATTACGGCGGTTCCGCGCCGCCGCCCGGTGACCGCGCGCACCGATACGTTTTCGCTGTGCACGCGATCGACGTCGACGCTCTCGAGGTGACGCCCGACGCGTCCCCCGCCTACGTCGGTTTCAACCTCGCGTTCCACACCCTGGCCCGGGCCACCCTGCGCCCGACGTTCCAGGTCCGGGGCTGACAAGTTCTCCAAACGAAAAAGCCGCCGGCTTGCCGGCGGCTTTTCGATTGCTTGCGCTTCTTGCTTGGGTACGCCTTAGCGAGGCGCTCGTGCCACGCAGAAGACCGACTGGCCGAACGGCGGCCGCACGACCCGCTCGGCGGCCTTGGTCACCGGCAGCACGACCGAGTCGTAGATCTTGACCATCGGGCCCTCTTTCGGCGCCAGCTTGAAGATGCTGGTCGCCGTGTAGTAGCCGAGGAGGCCGAGGGCGTTCGCGTAGTGAATCTTCTCGATCTCCAGGCCGGCCTCGGTGAAGGCGGCGGCAAGGGTCTTCTTCGTGTACCGCCGGATGTGGCCGGTGGCGATGTCGACCTGGCTCATCGCGAACATGAAGGCCGGCACGATGATGATCACGGCGCCGCCGGGGCGGACCAGATCCTTCATGCTGCTCAGTGCGCCCACGTGGTCCTCGATGTGCTCAAGAACGTTGTAGGACACCGCGGCGCTGTACTGCCCGTTCGCCTCCGGCGCGGGCAGGAGCATCTGCTTCACGTCGATGGTCGGGTAGTCCGCCATCCGCTCTTTGAGCAGCACAAGACGGTCCGGGTCGGCCTCGGTCGCGGTGAACCGCGGGAGGTGCTCGGACCACTCGATAGCGTAATCACCGAGGCCGCTACCGATCTCGATCGGATTATCGCCGAGGTACGGGAGCGCGAGCTCGACGAACCACCTGCGGTGGTTCACAGCCGTGGCGAGGCCTTCGAGCACTTCGGACTGGATCCGCTGGTCTCCAGTGATGTCTGCCATAGGTGAGGTTCCCTCATCTTGCCGATCTGAGCTGACAGCGGGACCGGAGAAGTTAACCATCTGAAGCGACTATCCGAAAGTTGAGCGCCGGTACGAACTGATTTTTTGGCCTGATTGAGACATAGGTAGGTCAGGTACTCGTATGGGTTACGCGCTGAAAGCCCGCTGAGAGTGCACCATCGCAGGACACGCGGAAAACACGCGTACATATCGGCTCTATCACGCATCGGGCGCTCATCGCTGAACTCTTCGGAACCTCGGTTAGGCTCGCCGATGCTATGACGATTACGGGTTTTGACTCGACAGGCCAGTCGACCGGTGAGAACGTTCTTCCGCCGCGCCAAGCGACCGCCGACGTCGACCTGGACGCGGAGCTGATCGCCCTTGAGGGCGACGTCGGGGTGCGTGCGCCGGCCGCTGTTACTCCGACCGTGGAGACCGCCGATGAGCAGGAGATACGCCCTGCTCGACGCCGCCTTCCATGGCGTGCGCTCTCCTGGCGCGACGTGTGCGCGATCGGCAGCTTCCTCGCCGTCGCCCTCTTCGTCACGGCACCCTTGTGGCTCAATCTTGATCATGAGTTGCGTGATGATCCACAGGATCAAGCATTCTTCGAGTGGATGCTGGCGCACGGTGCCCGAGTGCTCACGGATGGCGTCTATCCGTTCTTCTCGGACCGCATGAATTACCCCGACGGGGTGAACATGATGGCCAACACGTCAGTCTTGGCAGTTTCCTTGCCACTGACGCCCATCACTCTTCTGTTCGGTCCGCATGTGTCGTTCAACGTATTTCTTACCGGAGCATTGGCATTAACAGGTACTTCGTGGTACCTCGTGCTGTCGCGCCGGTTCGTCGCGTCTCGGCTGGCGGCCTGGGTCGGCGCTCTCTTCTGCACGTTCGCGCCGAGCATGATCTCGCACGCCGGCGGCCATCCGAACATCGTCTCCCAATTCCTCGTTCCGCTGATCATCTGGCGCACCCTCGAACTGCGTACGCCGCGCCGGGCGATGCGCAACGGGCTGATCCTCGCCGGGCTGCTGATCTGGCAGGCGTTCATCAACCTCGAGATCCTCTTCATGACCGCGGTCGGGCTCGGCATCTTCTGCGTGTTCATGGCGGTCATCCGGCGTAAGACGCACCGCGGTGAGGTGCTGACGTTCGTCCGCGCCCTCGGTGTGACAGCGGCGGCCACCCTGGCCGCGCTGGCGTACCCGTTGAGCGTGCAGTTCTTCGGTCCGCAGAGTTACGCGGGCCTCGCCGAGTTCGTCCGGAACTTCGGCGCCGACCTCGGGTCGTTCACCGCGTACGCGAGCCGGTCGGTGGCCGGCAACAGCGCGGTGGCGGCCGGCCTCTCGCAGAACCCGGCGGAGGAGAACGCGTTCTTCGGCTGGGGCATGGTCGTCCTCTTCTTCGGACTGATCCTGTGGATGCGCCGGAGCGCCGCGGTGGTCATCCTCGGTGGCATCGCGGTCTTCTTCGCGGCGATGTCGCTCGGCCCGCGCATCTACCTCAACGGTGTGAACACCGGCGTGCCCGGCATCTGGTCGATCCTGCACAGCGTTCCGGTTCTCGATTCGGCCGTGCCGACCCGGTGGGCCATGGCGATCGCCCCGATGGTCGGCATCGTGCTGGCTCTGGGCGTGCAGCGGGCCTTCGACATGGTCCGCAGCCAGCCGCAGTCCCGTGGCCCGGTCCGGGTCGCCATGATCACCGCGGTGGCGATGGCGCTCGTGCCGCTCGTGCCGACCCCGCTGCAGACGACGCTGATGGACCCGGTCCCCGAGTTCGTCACGTCCGGCGCCTGGAAGCAGTTCGCCGACGAGGACCACACCGTGGTCGCGCTGCCGCTGCCTGACTCGAGTTACCCGGACCCGCTGCGCTGGACCGCGTTCACCGGGCACGAGATGCGCATCGCCGGCGCGTACGCACTGTTGCCGAACCAGGACCCGCGCAACCCGGATGACCGGACCGCGATCTTCTCGCCGCCGTGGCGGCCCACCAGCGGCCTGATCACCTCGGTCCGGCAGGGCAACCCGATCCCGGAGATCGACGACACCCGGCGCGAGATGGCCTTGGCCGACCTGCGCTTCTGGCAGGCCGGTGTGGTGGTGCTGACACCGCAGCCCCGAGACATCGAGATGCTGCGGACGTTCTCCGAGCTGATCGGCTTCCGTCCGACCTGGACCGGCGGCGTGTGGATGTGGGACGTGCGCGCCCTGGTCGACAATCCGGACGCCAAAGTCACCGCCATCGGCATGAAGTAAGAGCCGGGTAATACATAGAGAAGGCGGGCCGATGGCCCGCCTTCTGGCGTTCTTACTTGATGCAGCAGCCGGGGCAGACCTTGGGATTTGGCAGGGTGAAGGCCAGGCAGCAGGTCTTGCGGCGGACGTCCAGTTTGCCGTGGTGGCTCGGGTACAGCTCGACCAGGTCGCGGACGCCCAGGCTGCCGAGCAGCTTGTCGATGCTCTCTGCGGACGAGCCGGGCAGGGCGTCGGCCGACCGCAGCACTCCGTACGCCACACCGGAGGCGAGCGAGCCGAGCAGTGTGCGCTTGCCGAGCCGTACCTTCGCGTGGATCGCGTCCAGCAGAGGGCCGAGATGCTCGTCGAAGACGGATCTGCGGAACTCGGCCAGCAGGGCGTTTTCGTCGGCGACTACGCGTACCCCAGGGTGGTTGGTGAGCGCGAGGGGGTCGCCTGGCAGGACCGCGACGGGGGTGTCCGGCCGAAGGCCGAGGGTGACCAGCGGGCGCGGGTCGGTGAAGTGCACGACCGCGTCGGTGGCGGTGAGCAGCGGGACGCGGCGCGCGGAGGCCCAGCCGAGAACGGCCGGGAGGGTGAGCCAGTAGGTGTACGCCTTCCAGGCGAGCGCGGCGGCCGCGTGGGGCTGCGCGTTCCAGCGGCGGGAAGCGTTGCCGAGGAGAGTCTCAAGGTGGGCGTCGGTGAGGCGCGCGGCGGGCATCCAGCCGGCGAGGTCGGGCACCACGAGATCGGGAGCGAGGCCGGGAATCTCGGTGCTGGTGCCGAACATCGCACGGAGAGTGGTCGTCACCGGGGCGAGTGGCTGATCGGCGCGGCGCGACCGGGACAGTTCCAGGGTGGTGCTGGTCACGGACGCCTGCCTCCTCGCCAGGGGGTACTTCAAGAGGTCTGAGGCGACCCACCGTACTCCGTTAAGGGTAGCCTAACCACACCTGGGAGCGGGATCTTTCGGACGAATACCCTCGGCGATAATTACTTTACGTAGCGTTGCCGGGCTGGCGGGTTCGTCAAGGTATCTGTCGGCAACGCGCTACTAGCACCTTGCGGACACGGAGAGCCAGCGACACTTAACGTGCCGTCGCGAAGGGGACATCCGTGATGACCACCTCGCCCATTGAACGGGCCGCAGAGCAGTTCGTTACGGCGCTTGCGCAATGGCGGGTCGAGCGCGGAATGACCAAGAAGCAGCTCGCTGCGCGTATGGGCTTCGATCCCTCCTATGTCAGCCACGTCGAGGGGCGGCGCCACAAGCCCACCGAGGACTTCGCCCGCCGAGCCGAGGCGGTGCTCGGCGCCGGCGGCATGATCTGGCAACGCTTCCAGGAGTACGACGAACTCCGGCACGCCCGCGGCTCGTCCCTGCACCGTGACCCGCCGGTGCCGGTCCAGTGGCTGCCACCGGGGACCGGGCTGGTCGTCGAGCAGGAGATCGCCGAGTTGGCGTACACCGACGGAGCCTACCGCTGTCGCGTGCGCCGGTCGCTCTACAACGCCGGAGTCGAGCCGGTTACCCGCTATCTGGTGAAGATCGCGGTGGATCGGTACCCGCACGACCCGCCCGGCTCCAACCGGCACCATCGCGACCACCCGCTCAGCTTCGACGAGATGGACGTGCACGCCTTCGCCGGCGAGGGCACCGCCGCTGAGCCGATGCAGTGGCGGGTCAAGCTCGACCGGGACGCGGCCAAGGAGATCTGGCTGCTGTTCGCGAACGAGCACGGCCAGTTCCCGCTCTATCCCGGCGAGCGGACCACGATCGAGTACGCGTACACGGTCGGCGAGGAGAAATGGGGGCAGTGGTTCCAGCGCGCCGTCCGGCTACCGACCCGATCGCTGACCGTCCGGCTGAACTTCCCGGAGAATTTCGAGCCCCAGGTCTGGGGTGTGGAGGCGTCCCTCGCCGCTGAGGTGCCCGTCCGTACCCCGTTGGAACGCCGCACCGAGGGAGGTCGTGCCATCTTCGAGTGGTCAACCGACGCGCCCCTGCTCAACGCCAGGTACCGCCTTGAATGGCGGTACCGCGGCGCCGATGCTCCGATCTACGACGAATTGGGGCCGCCGGAGCCGACCCTGCCGCGCGCCTCGCACCGGATGCGGGGCATCGGCATCATCCAGCGCGGATCCGACCTGCTGCGGCAGCGGGCCCGTCACTTCCAGCTCCCCCGCGAGGGCGGTGCCGCCCAGGAGACCGTGACCCGGCTGCTCACGTCCCTCGGCCGGCTCCAGGACCTGCACGAGTTCAGCAAAGGGGTCGGCCTGGCCGCCACCCAGATCGGGGTGCCGGTCGCGGCCGCGGTGGTCCAGCCCCCGGAGTACGACACCCAGCCGGTGGTCCTGCTCAACCCACGGATCGTCGGAGAGTCCACCGAGTGCGACGACCAGTACGAAGGCTGCCTGTCGTTCTTCGATTACCGGGGCCTTGTCACCCGGCCGCTGCGGATCGACGTGGAGCACGCCCGGTTCGACGGGACCAGGGTGGTCACCACGTTCGACAGGGCGCTGGCCCGGCTGATCAGCCACGAGATCGACCATCTGGAAGGCCGGCTCTACGTGGACCGGATGACGCACGACGCGAAACTGGTGCCGGTGGCGCAGTACCAGCAGACCGGCCGGCCGTGGGATTACTAGCCGCTCCTATTGCTCGGTGAAGCTGTCGTACTTTATCCGCACTGACGGGACCTGGAGCTCGGCCAGCTTCTTCAGGGTGGATTTGACCATCTTGCCGGAGCCGGAGACGAAGAAGTCGTGCTCCTGCCACGGTCCGTACCGGGCCACCACGTCCGAGATGTCACCCTGCTCGCCGGGGAAGGTCGGGTCGTCGCTGCACGCGGTCACCACCGACAGCCAGGGGTACCGCGCGGCGAGCCGGTTCAGGTCGGCCAGGTCGTACAGGTCCTCGCGGGTCTTCGCGCCGAAGAAGACGTGCACCCAGCGGGTCCGGTTGTACCGGGTCAGCTCTTCCAGCAGGGACTTGATCGGGGCCAGGCCGGTGCCGCCGGCCACGAACACCGCGTCCCGGGTGGAACGGCGGTCCAGCGTCATAGTGCCCATCGGGGCGGCCACTTTGATCATGTCGCCGACCTGGAGGCGGCGTACCAAAGCGCTGGAAACCCAGCCGGCGCCAACCGCACGGACATGGAACTCGAGGGTGTTGTCGCGCCGTGGCGCGTTCGCTGGTGAGTAGGTGCGCCAGAGGCGCGGCTGGTACTTCGAGCACTCGATGCTCAGGTACTGGCCGGCGCGGAATTCCAGCGGCTGCATCGGCAGGGCCGTGAAGACCGCGATGTCCTTGGCGCGGCGCTCGTGCGCCACCACCTCGGCGTACCAGTACGGCGGATTCGGGTCGGCATCCGCGCCGGCCAGCATCTTCGAGGCGATCACGGCGTACGCGTCCGCCCACGCCTGGTCGTACTCGACACCCCACTGCTCACCCGCAAAGGCACGCATCGCCTCGATCAACGCTCCGCCCACAACCTCGTAGTGCTCCGGTTCCACGTGGAACTTGCGGTGGTCCCGCCCCAGACCGCGCAGGTAGTCGTCGAACTTCTCCGGATCCTCAAGCGTCTGCACCGCGGTGACGATCGCGTTCAGCAGACGGGTTCGCTGCACGTCCATGTGCACGGGGAAGAGCTCCCGCAGGTCCGGGTACGACAGGAAAATGCGCGCGTAGAAGTAGCCGGCCACCTTGTCCTGATGTTCCTCGACGAGGCTCCAGCTCTCCTTGAGCAAGCGTGCGAGGTCTCCCATGCCATTCAGGGTGGTCAGCACAGTCAGGAACACGACGCACCAAAAGTGCGACTCGTCACGGAGTCCGGCGCGTCGCTTGATGAAATAGGGCCGTTTGTGCCTGCCGTAAAGTTGCCCGGTGACTCTCGAAGACCGGCAGCAGGCCACCCGCCCGGGGTATTCCGTTGAGATCGCCATCGTGCTGCTGCTGTCGCTCGGGCAGTCGGCCGCTTACGCCATCGTGTCGCTGGCGGCGAAACTCACCGCTGCCGCGCCGCTGGCCCAGCAGACCGCGGTTCTCAACGCACCCCAGTCGGCGCGGCCATACCTGGACCTGACCCGGCAGCTGCTCGGCATCTTCTTCGAGCTGATCCCGGTCGCCCTCGTACTCTTCCTGCTGCTGCGCGACCGCATCTCACCGAGCCGCGAGCTCGGCATCGATTACCGCAGACCCCGCTTCGATCTCGGCTGGGGTTTCGGTTTGGCCGCGGCCATCGGGATCCCCGGGCTCCTTCTTGTGTACGCGTCACTGCAGCTCGGAATCAACGCACAGATCGTCCCGTCGGCTCTGGCGCCGTACTGGTGGACCGTGCCGGTGCTGGTCCTGTCGGCGCTGCAGAACTCGATCCTCGAAGAAGTGATCGTTGTGGGGTACCTGGTCACTCGGCTGCGGACCATGAACCTGTCGATCGCGTGGATCGTCGCTATCTCAGCAGTGGTGCGCGGGTCGTACCACCTTTATCAGGGGTTCGGCGCCTTCATCGGGAACGCGGTGATGGGCGTGGTGTTCGCGCTGTTCTTCATCAAGACGAAGCGGGTGATGCCGCTGATCGTGGCGCACGCCCTGCTCGACATCACCGCGTTCGTCGGATATCAGCTGCTGCCGGACAACTGGCTGGACTGGCTCCGGGTGTAAAGCTTGCGGGCCTTGGTCGCGGTTGCCGCGATGGTGTTGTGGCCGGCCAGGATCGTGCTGAGCAGGCTGGTGCCGGGAAGCGCGCGGTTGATGTATCTGATCGCGGCGTAGGCGGCGAGGGTCTTGGCCGGCTGCTCCAGTGGGGCACAGGCCAGGATGTCTTCTGCTCGCTGGGTATCGGTGGGGTCCAGCCCGTGGATCGCTGCCAGGTGGAGCACCAGCTCGGCATGCGTGATGCCGATGGCGGCGATCGCGGTGGACGGGCCGGTGATCGCCGTCAACGAGCCACGGAGTACGGCTGCCCGGGCGAACGTCTGCGTCGTCAGGCGGGTCAGGCCCTCGGTGCTGGCCGTGGGGTAGATCGCGCGCAAGTTGGCGACGTGGTCGCGGGCGCGGGGGCCGAGGGTTTGGACAGCCGTCAGGGCCAGGGTTTTCGGGGCGTTGGCGGGGTCGGCGAGCAGCTGGGAGAGAAGGTCAGCGGTCTGCTCGGCCGTGGGTGCCGTGGGTGCCGTGGGGGCCGTGGGGGCCGGGGGTGCCGTGGGGGCCGGGGGTGCCGGGGGTGCCGGGGTGGGTTCCGGCGGGAGTGTTGTTTCCGCGATCGGGATGGGCGGCTTTGCGGTGGGGGTTCGCTTGGCCGGGGTTGCTTTCTTGACGGGGGCGGCCTTTTTCGCCGGGGCGGTGGCCTTGCTTACCGGGGTTACCTTTTTCGTGGCTTTTGGTGTGGCAGCCTTTTTGGCGGGCGGGTCTTCTGCCCGGGTCTGCTGGGCCGGGACCGTGGAGGCGGGCGGCCGGGGCGCTGCCTTCCGGGCGGGCCTGCGAGTGCCGGCCGGCGGGGCTGGGGTGTTCGGTGAGACGGCGGGGGCTTTGGGCGTACCCGGGGAAGGCTCGGAAGGGTGACCTTCAGCACCTGGGCCGGGACGCGGGGGTTGGAACGTGACCGCCGGCGGCGCGCCGCGGCGGGCCGCGCGCTGCTCGGCCGGGGCCGGGTGTTCCGGTGCCTGCTCTGGTGCTTGCTCCGGTGCTTGCTTCGGGGCGGTGAACGGCGACTGGCGGCGGGTGTTCTCCTCCATCGACGCAGCCTAGCCGCTGACGCGACGTTTCGCCTGTTGGCGACCCCTTACGGAGATCCGTGGCGTGCCGGATGTGGCCCTCTTTGTGCGGCGTCCCAGGGGTCCGGTATTGTCAAGCCTCGGTGACCTTCGGGGCACCGGGGAGACTTCGCCTAGTCTGGTCTATGGCGCCGCACTGCTAATGCGGTTTGGGTTAACCGCCCATCCCGGGTTCGAATCCCGGAGTCTCCGCGCGAAAGTCGGTGTTGTAGGCTGACTTAGCAAGTGAGGGAGCGCCCGTAGCTCAATGGATAGAGCATCTGACTACGGATCAGAAGGTTAGGGGTTCGAGTCCCTTCGGGCGCACATCTTGATTAGGCCGTGACCTGCGGATACGCAGGTTGCGGTCTTTTCGTTTCCCGGTTTCAAGCTTCGAAATCCCGCCTGGTGGGACCGTGGTGATCCGGTGGTGATCGCGTGTCGAAAGACTGTCGATTCGTAGTGGATCAGGCCTCCGTCTCCGCTTGGTTCGGCGCAGGCTTGTCGCCGGCCACAGCCCGAACGAGATTCCGCAGCGCGATGATGGAGTCCACGTCGTCCACCTCGCGGCCGCTCTGTACCTTCAAAGCCTTCCGGATGATCGGCAGATCGGCATCCCAGCCGCGTACATGCCAGCCGATCGGGTTCAGAAGGAATCGGCGCTGCAGGCGACGCTGAGGCGACCCTTGAAAGGCGATCTTGCGAATAGGCTGTCCTTCTCAGTTGGTCATCTTCGACTGCGACGGCGTTCTGGTGGATAGCGAGCCGATCGTTCTCGGCGTTTTGGGTGAGCAGATGCGGCAGCTCGGCGTCGGCATCACCGACGCGGAATGCGGTCGGGACTTCACCGGGCTGACTCAAGACGTCACGGCCGCCCGCATCGCCGATCGGTTAGGCGCGCCGATTCCTGCGGGCTGGTTCGATGAACTCACCCGGGCGGTTGATGCAGCGCTACGCATCCAGGTGCGCCCGGTTCCGGGAGTGCAGTCTGTTCTCGCTCGGCTTGATGTGCCCTTCTGCGTCGCGTCCAACGGTCGTCCCGAGAAGGTTGCATTGAC
This sequence comes from Actinoplanes sp. CA-015351, assembly GCF_050955685.1. NCBI lineage: Bacteria > Bacillati > Actinomycetota > Actinomycetes > Micromonosporales > Micromonosporaceae > Actinoplanes > Actinoplanes sp. CA-015351. Next base: position 8,331,563 of record NZ_CP192102.1, on the reverse strand, counting down.
GCTGGCCGTCACTGGGCTGGCCGGCTACTTCGAGGACCGGATCTTCACCTCGCACCAGGTGTCACGAGGTAAGCCGGCTCCGGATCTGTTCCTGTTCGCTGCAGCGAGTATGGGAGCGAAACCCGAGCGGTGTGTCGTCGTCGAAGACAGCGAGCCCGGTGTTGCCGCTGCACGGGCCGCGGGGATGCGTGTCCTCCAGTTCGAGCAGGAGCGCCGCGTTGGCCCGCCGTCTGCTGGTTCGTTCAGCAGCATGACGGAGTTGCCGGCATTGCTCGGTCTCTGACCGTTGTCATTGCGGCACGCCGAGTATCCCTGACAATATCGGTCGAAGCGGGCGCTGGTATCCACGGTAGAGTCGGCCCATGAGTTCGACGGCGCGTAAGGTCTCGCTCACCGGCATCAAGCCGACCGGCGAGCCGCATCTGGGCAATTACATCGGTGCGATCCTGCCGGCACTGAGCTTGGCCGACAGCTATGAATCGGTCTACTTCATTGCGGACTATCACGCGCTGACGACGATCCGTGATCGTGATCTACTGCGGCACTACACGCGATCGGTGGCGGCTTCGTGGCTGGCCGCAGGTCTCGACCCGGACCGGACGACGTTCTACCGACAGTCGGACATCCCGGAGACTTTCGAGTTGACCTGGGTGCTGTCCTGCGTGACGGGCAAAGGGCTGATGAACCGGGCGCACGCTTACAAGGCGTTCCGCGACCGTAACCGGGAGGCCGGCAAGGAAGACCTCGACGCCGGGGTCAACATGGGTTTGTTCAATTACCCGGTTTTGATGGCGGTCGACATTCTTCTCATGGATGCCGATGTGGTTCCGGTGGGCCGTGACCAGCTCCAGCACGTCGAGTATGCGGCCGATATCGCTGGGGCGTTCAACGCGCTCTACGGTGACCGTTTCTCGTTCAAGGTTCCTAAGCCGATCGTGCCGGATGAGGGTTCGGCGCACACGCTGCCCGGCACCGATGGGCGGAAGATGAGCAAGTCTTACGGAAACACGATTCCCCTGTTCGCGGCCGACGCCGCCCTGCGCAAGGTCATTCGACGGATTCCGACTGACAGCGTGCCCGTCGAGGCGCCCAAAGATCCAGACTCAGCGGTGGTGTTCACCCTTCTGGAACGCTTCGGCACCCCGGATGTGGTGGCGGAGACCCGGGCCGGGCTGGTCGCGGGCGGAGTCGGGTGGGGCGAGGTAAAGGCCCGGCTGACGGATGCCCTGATTGCTCGTTTCGCGCCGCTGCGCGAGCGATACGAGACGTTGATGGCTCCGGGCAGTGAGCTGGATGATTTGTTGGTTCACGGTGCTGACAAGGCGCGCAAGCAGACCCGGCCGTTGCTGGAGCAGGTGCGTGACGCCATCGGGATCGGCTAGCTTGCCGGCGAGCGGGTGAGCGCTTCGACCACTTGATCGGCGCACTGCCAGGCAGTCGTCCATTTACCGGGCAGTGCGACGATGAGGTTGTTGGTCCTGATCCACCCGGTCGGTGGGTCGCGTAGGTCGATGACCCGTGTCGAGGGAGCGACCGTTGTCTCTGCTGGCTCACAAACGGTGCTCGACAGCACTCTGAGGGAATTGTCGGTGGTGGAAAGCCCGCGACGGGCCAAGGCGACTTGAAGACGGTGGCGTTCGGTGTCGGCGGCTCCGTACTGGCCGGCGTTGCTAGGAAGGCCGGCTCGGATTCCCTCCCGATCGGGGCTCAGGGCCAGGAGGTCGCCGTCCAACCAGTAGGTCAGATCGCGGCCACCACCCTGCGGGAGCTGTCCCCATACGATGCGGCGGCTGCGCAGATCGTGGGCCAGCCCCATGGCGGACAATAGGACTGGCGTGTGCGCGCCGGTGGCCAGTACGACCGTGGCCGGCGTCGTGGTGAGGTCGCCTGGTAGGTAGATCGGTTGGTCGTGTTCCGTCACTACACCGCTGGCCCTGGCTAAGTCGGCGAGGCGGTGGTGCAGAGTCGGTAGGTGGACGCTGTAGTCGGGAATGCTGAAGGCGGCAGCTGCAGGGAGCGCCGAGCCCACAATTCGTGGATCGATTTCTGTTGCAGTGATGCTGAGTCGCTGCCACGCGGCCTGATAGCGCTCGACGGAGTCAACCGAGTCGAATAGTGCGTAGCCGTGAGGCATGCCGATGCGGGCCGGACCAGCGAGGTCATGCCACCGATCTCGGTATTGCCAGCACGCTTGTGCCACGTCAGGTAGGACGGGGGCGTAGACGGCGCCGGAGTGCAGTTGCCCGAAGTTGGCCAGCGAGGCACCTGGTCGGCCGTCACCGACGCATCGGACGGCGAGGCCGCGGCGTGCTGCGGCTATCGCGATGGCGAGGCCGCAAAAGCCTGCTCCGACCACGAGGACATCGACTTCTTTCCTAGCCACGTCCGCTCCCGTTGTTGGCCCGGGCCGGTGCGGAGGCACGGCCGTCGGTGACAGGGATGCGATGGCGTCCGGCAAAGCGGCGTAGTAACTGCGGGGGCGCGACGTGGTGGTCGATGCGAACGCGTATCCGCCGCGACGCAAGGCTGAGCCGGCTACGGGAGACCGTACGGTGCGCTTGCATGGAATCGCGGCTGTTCAGGCGGACTGCCGCAGCAAGACGAAGGAGCCATGGTCGCATCATTCCGAGTTCGATCTGTCGACTCGGTAGCGCCGGCACGTGGCACACGAAGCCTAGATCTGCTCGCAGGGCCCCTGCGGCTTCCACCATTCGCTGCGCGGCGTCATCGAACGAACAGCCCGAGCGGTCTTCCTCAGCAGGGGCCGTGAGCAAGGGAAGAAGTAACCCGAGGCCGGGCACACCCAAGCGGGCGTACGAGATCGCCTGGCGCTGTTTGGCCATTCCGTATGGCGTTTGAAGGAGTTTCGGGGCCACGATTGCGGTGGTGCTCGCTGCCACCAGAACACAGGGTCGGCCGCTATCGGCAAGCGAGCGGCTGAGCTGCACCACGGTGCGGGTAGCACCCTGAATGCTTCGGCGCATTGCTTCGACCCCGCTGCGGTCGAGAACACAGTCCACCACCCAGACACGGCTCGACGCGACGGTCAGGACTCGTGCCGTCGTCACCAGTCGATGCCGGTCGTGCTCGTTGGTCAGGTCCGCCGTGATCCAGTGGCCTCGGATGAGGAACTTCGGCCGGGTGCGGCCGACGGCAATGACGTCGAAGCCTGCAGCGACGAACCGCTGGAGTGTCGGTCGCCCGAGTCGTCCCGATGCTCCAAGGATGATGACTGATTTCATCAGGGCCAACACCTCCGCCAGATCTTGGCGAAGGTGTTGAAAGAGTGGCAGTACTCATGGCGGACATCGCTCCACGGCCGTGGCCGTTCAATACGGTCAGCGAATGCCTGACGGGCGGCGGCGACGGCTTTCATATCCCAGCCGCTACTCAGCTCGATGGCCGACAACAGCGCTGCCTGCCCGGCGTCGTCATCGTTCAGGACCCGGGCGGTGATCTCATCGGGGGCCATATTGAGATGGATGCTCGAGGCGGGGATGCTCTTGGACATTTTCGGGTAGCCCGCGAGTCCTTCGAGGACACGGAAATAAAGGGCACCGATCTGTCCGCTCCAACCCATGCTCAACGCGCCGGCTTCAGCTTGCCGGCTCAAGACCAGCCGAGCCAGGTCGGTGAAGTAGGCCTCCTCCATACCGGACACCATGAGGACGTTGGAGGCGCCCACTTCGAACGGGCCGAGGACATCGGCGACGGTGTACAGCGAGTCGACCACGACCCCGATCTCACTACCGAGCAGGCCATGATCGGCATAGAGCTCCAACAGGCTTTCGCGATGTTGCTGGAAATCGGCGCGAGACAGGTATCGGGCAACACGGCCGGCTCGGACAAGGTTGGCGTGGTCGAGGTGGCTGCGCAGCCCAGCCGTGTTCGGGTCGAGGCCGAGTGCCACGAAGAATGCCGCCATCTGGTCGCGGATTTGAACCAAGGCTGCCCAGGGAAGGTTACGAGAGTTCCACGCTCCTAGATCGGAAAGTACGACGGTCATCGGTGCCTTGAGCTGGCGTTGGAGTTCGATCGCGCCCAGCATGACCGACAAGGTGCCGGCCGTTGGGGCGTTGGTGGGACCGAATCCGGTCACGATGGCCAGGGAGTCACGGTTCGCGGGATCCAGTACGGCGAGCGCATCGTCGAGGTGGGTGAATCGGACCGCGGTGGGGCCGAGATGTTCGGCGACCTCAGCGGCAGTATTCGGATCGAACGGGTTGGCAGGCATGCGAGTCTCCTTACCGAGCGGTGATGAGGGAGGCCAGAAGGCTTTCGGCGCGACCGGCCCGGCGCGCGCACCGGACTTGATTGGTGGCGTCGTTGAGGCCTTGGCCGACGTTGCTCACGCTGAGCACGAGGGCAGCGTTCATCTCGACCAACCTGGTGGCGGGGGTGTCCGCGTGCGCGGTCAGTGCCTCGACAACGAGTGCCGCATTGCCGCCGTGGGTGGGCCGGTGCGCGACTGCTCGTCGCCAGGAAGAGGTGGATTTCGCCCCTCGACGAAGGCCGCCGGTGATCACCCCGTCGGTCAGTCGGGCGAGCCTGGCTACGCCGACGTCGGCGTATTCGTCGACGGTTTCGCCGACGGTGAGTTCGGTGGAGACGACGACCCCGCTGGTGAGGTCAGGCCTGATCTGGCGCAGTGTGGCGGCGGCGAGGGTGACGTCGCTGTGCGCCAGACCGAACAGATAGCCGCAGGCCTCCACTCCCAACGCGGCGATAGGCATGAAGAAGCTGGCCGGATTCAGCGTGGCGAAGACACCGTCGTAGCGAGCCGCATAGCGAGGGCAGAACTGCGGATACGAGACGAAGGCGATGCCGTGCCGTTCCAGACTTTGCGGGATGGCCTCTGGATTGAGCACCGGCTTAATACCCAGAACATCGAGGATGTCGGAAGCACCGGACACGGCGGACACGGAACGGGAGACGCCTTTGACGACGGAAACGCCGGTTGCCGCGGCGAGGATCGCCGCGGCGGTGCTGATGTTGAAGGTCTTGAACTGCTCCTTGCCGCTGCCGGCGACGACGACGGTGCGCTCGGGCACGGGGATGAGTCGACCGCCGTACTCGGCCAGGATCGGATCGAACTCGGCGGCAGCCCGCCACCACTCGAGTAACTCCTGAGGCCCGAGACGGTCCGTACGCAGGAGTTCGGCGCACCATCGGCGCCATCGGTCGTCGGCAAGTGGTGACGGATCGCGCAGCAGCGCTTGAAGGGCTGCCGCGGACCAGGCGTCTCCACAAGTTTCAACTGCCCCGGCGGGGTTGGTGATCGTTGGTACGGTTGCCATCGCATTTGCCGAGGTGGCGACGTCTTCGCTATGTCGAATCACGCTCACTAATGTCGATGTGTCATCCCTCATTCGGGAGGCTCATCGTGAGCGCTCACCGTGAGCGGTCTGGTCGACGCCCACGTACGCTCACGACGTGACCGACTCATCTGCTGACGTACCCCTGACCAAGGTCTTCGGCGAGCGCACGATCTATGACAATCCGTGGGTACGGCTCGTCCAGGTCGACATCGAGCCGCCGGATGGCCGACGCTTCTGGCACCACGTTGTGCGCCTGCAGACTGTTGCGGCGGCCGTCGTCGTGGATGAGCAGAATCGCGTTCTGATGCTTCGCCGTCATCGTTGGGCTACCCAGGAGATCGGCTGGGAGTTGCCGGGCGGCATAGTCGGCCAGGGCGAATCGGGAGCCGACGCAGCCATGCGTGAGGTCGAGGAAGAGACTGGCTGGAAGCCGCTGGGATCACCGCAGCTCGTCGCCCGGTTTCAGCCGATGCCGGGCATGGTCGACACCCCGCATGAGGTCTACTTCGCCAAGGGCGCCGAACTCGTCGGCGAACCGACCGACCTTGAAGAGGCCGGCATCGTCGACTGGGTACCACTCGACAGCGTCACCTCGCTGATAAAGAACGGCGAGGTACTTGGGTCGGGATCACTCGTCGGGCTTCTCGGGGTTCTTTCATCGGGTCTGCTGGAGCAATAGCTCCAGGTCTCGGATCCGACGCTTCTGCCGTCGCGAGCCGATTCCTATGGCGAGATCACGAGCGTGGTCGAGCTGGCGAACCGCTTGGTCCTCATGTTTGGCAGTTACCAGCGAATAGGCAAGATCCACGTGAAGCTGTGCCTTCGCTCGCGCCCACGATGAGTCCGTGCCGGTGAGCGCGAAATGCATCTCGTCGATAGCCGACTCATCGCCGAGACGCGCGAAGGCGGCTCCGCGCCAGCGAGCAAGGTGAAACTCGTTGAGCATGATGTAAGGCACCGCCGGATCCGCTGGGTTCGCCGGAAGAAGGCGTTCCGCGCGTTCGGATGCGTTGCGGCTCAACTGGTCGGCACCGATGATTGCCTGCATCTCTCCGAGGACCGCCCACAACCAGGCCAGGAGCACGGCAGGCACGGCACGGTCCGCCACAGTGAGCGCGTACTCGGCGAGCTGAACCGCTTGCACGGTGTCGCCGATATCGAGGAGGACGTAAGCCTGCTGAGCCAGGGCATGCGTCAGTGCGATGGGAGAGCCGGTTTCCCGCCCGGCTTCTTTGGCAGACTCGTGATGCCGCCATGAGGCAGCCACGTCACCTAGGTCGAGGGCTACCCAGCCTGCCAGGGCGGCTGCGTCACAGAAGAGGTCGGCCAGCCGTTCCCGCCTACCCGGGAGGAGGCTGAAGGAACGGAGTTCCGCCAAGGTGCCCATATAGGCAAGAAGCTGCAGGTCAGTCACCTGAGAACCGAGACTTCGATCAACCTTGCGGATCTGATTAAGTTGGTCGCCTAGCAGGGTCAGCCCAGCGTCGTTGAGCCTCTTCGCTCGGCCCAGTAGATCTCGGAGCACGGTTGCGCCGTCATCCGCTGATGGCATCGCCTCGAGAGTCAGCTCGTCTAGTGACAGGTCACCGACGCGGCAGAGCCGTCGATCAATCTCCAGCCCATCGGCCACGCGTTCGATGGTGCTGTGCTTCTAGATCTTCCGACTTCCCTTGATGTATTCGCGAATGCGTTAGCCGTCGATGCCGGTGCGGGCTGATATCGCGCCGACGCTCCAGCCCCGAGCCCGCAGGAACGCGAACACCTTGCCGAACTCGTGGCGGGCCAAGATTTCAGATAACGGCTGCCCCTCGTGGGTGGCCGAATTCCACCAGAGTGTGTCGATGGAAGCCATCCCCGCCCTCCCCGCTCGGAAGGCTCAGGGTAGGACGATGGCTACGTTGATCGCATCCATTCATCGAAATCGAAGGAATGCGACGATCTCCCGGCTTGCAGGTGCAAGCCCGGAGCCATGGGCAGGGTTTGTCGCCGGCAGACTTGAGCGGGGTGAACGAGGAAGCCGGACGGTGACATGAGTTGGTGCGGTCGCGGCTCACGTCCTGGTCAGAGAGCACTTGACCATTCCGAAGAGTCACGCGATCGTTCGTGCACCTGGTCAGGTGGCTACGCAACCAGACCGGTACCACGGCGGTCGGCCCGGTGGCCGTCGCTATGGCAGCGCCGCCGGGCCTCCCGATGAGGGAGGTCCGGCACGTGGCGTTCGGCCGGTGTCGTGCCGGCCTTCGATGGAACGAAGGCCGGCCCACCATGTTGCTGTGGACCGGCCTGTCGGACTGACCGCTATGCGGCTTCGCGGGGGATGAGATTGGCGGCTGCGTCGGCGTTCGGGCGTCGTAGCTCGAGGATGACCGAGGTATAGGTGTCGGAGGTGAGGCCGATGGTGGAGTGGCCGAGGACTTCCTGGATCTCTTTCATGTCGGCGCCGCCGTGGCGTAGGTAGGTGGCGGCGCAATGGCGGAGGTCGTGCAACCTGACCGGTGGTAGGCCGCTCTTGGTGACGAGGTGGTCGAAGCGGTCGCTGATGGCCTGTGGATGCCACGGCTGGCCGTCGGGACGTACGAAGAACAGCCCGGTATCCGGCCAACTGGCGCCGCTGACCTGCTGCCAGCGACCGCGCATGTTGAGGTAGGCGGTGAGCCCGGCGATAGTGGTCGGCCCGAGGGGAACGATCCGGTCGCCGGCGTCGCTCTTGACCTTGCGGGTGATGGGGGCGTATCCGACGGTGGTGATCTGTTGGACGATGCTGAGGTAGGCCTCGTTGAGGTCGACGTCGTAGTCGCGGAGTCCGATGGCTTCGCCGCGGCGTAGGCCGCGGTGCAGGATCAGTTCGAACAGTGGGTAGAGCACGGCGTCGTGGCGTTGGGCGTAGTCGAGGAACTGTCCGGCCTGTTCGGGCCGCCACACCATCACCGGGCTGGGCCGTTCGCCGGTGGCCTTCCACAGTTCGATCGCCTTCGGTGTCCAGACGCGTGCCTTCGGGCGGGTGCCGGATTCGAGTTCGATGCCGAGGGCTGGGTTGGTGGGGATGAGGCGGGCGCGGCGGACGGCGTCGTTGAGCGCTACCCGCACGGTGGCGTACAGCCGGACCATGCTGGATGCGCCCATCGGCCGGACGCCACGAAATTTCTGACGTACGACCGGATCGGTGTTGGTTCGTGCGGCGCGGATCTGTTCGTTGCGGGTGTCGAGTGCGGTGAACATGACTTGGATGTGGCTGGTTCGCAGGCTCTGAAGTGGGATGTCGCCGAGGTGCGGGATTAGGTAGGAGCGGATGTGGTCGCCGTACCCGCGGATCGTCTTGGGTGAAAGCCCGCGCCGTCCGGCCAGCCAGTGGAAGAGGTATTCGCCTGTGGTGGTCGAGACGGCGGCGGGGACTCCGGCGCGGACACGGTCGGCGACGGTGTCCCGGTCCGGTAGCGGGATACCGTTCCTGCACGCCTGCAGCAGGTCCCCGATCTGTACGGCGAGGCCGGTGTCGTCGCCGGCCAGGGCGAGCAGCGAGCGGGCGTGGTCGAGTTCGGCGCGGGTGGCATCGCGGTCGTCGAAGCCGCTGCGGCGTAACAACCGCCGTCCGCGTCCGAGTGCGGTGGGGAGTTCGAGTTGGTAGCCCCAGACGCCGTGGGTGGTGCTCCACGAGCCGCCGGGTCGGCGCAGTTTCGGGCAGCCGCTGTTGAGTCGTTTCCCGGTGGTGGCGTCTTTGCAACCGCACCGTTTGGTGATGGATCCTTCGCTGGTCACGGTTCTCCCTGCTGAACGTGGTCGTCGACGGCGGGCGTTCTGATTCCGTCGTGGTGATCCACGCTTCGCATCGCCGACGGCGTCAAGTCGCCGCCGGGCGGGATGCCGAGGGCGGTGAGGATTCCGGCGACCGGTACGCGGTAGCGGGTGCCGGCGCGGATGACCGGTGCCGGGAACTCGTCGGTGCGGGCGAGGTCGTAGGCCAGGGACCGGCCGAGGCCGAAGATCCGCGCGGGGTGGGTAGGTCGGTGACGGCGCCAGGGCACGGATGCGGTCTGCGGTCCACACACCGTCGCGGTGGACGGTAGAGAAGCTCGGGTTCGGGGTGGCGTTCATGGTGAGAGTGCTCCTGTCGCAAGAGACGGGCCTACGCCGGGCGCATCCCGTGTCGGCCGCCGGCGCGGGCGGGATGCGCTGGCACTCTCAAACCGGCTCTTGTCAGCTCCGGCGAACACTCGTCGATCTAACAGATTTCTAACAGAGTTCTGACAGCGCCTGACGAAAGTCTGACAGTGCAGCTCAGCGGCTTGATCGACAGTGGAGGCCGAGACTCTGACAGACCGGCACGGCGACTTGCGGAACGCGCTGTCAGTCGGTTGTGTACAACCGACTGACAGCGCGAGCGATCATGCTGACGCTCCGCGCCGAATCCTGTCGGGATGCCGCTGACCTGCACTGTCAGACATCCTCAGCGGCCTGTCAGAAAACTGTTAGACCGGAGAGTGTTCGCCGGAGCTGACAAACCCCGTTTTGAGGATGACGTCGCCGGCACGCGCGGCGCACAGGCGACCGGCCGGACAACGCTCGCGCCGGCCTCCCGAAGGCCGCACCCTCCGCTAGCACCCCAGGCGTCAGGACCGACGCCGGCCTCACCCGCGGCCGTCAACCGAACGCAATGGCGTCTGCCGCTGGACCGCCATCCGTGCCCGCCGATTCTCGCCAACACCAGGCCGGCCCGACGGTGCAGATGTTCCGGACGGCCGCCACCGCCCCCATCACCTCTCGAAGATCGAGGAGATCTCTGTGCAGTCCTCGTACTCGCCACCGACGACGGTTCGCGCGTCAGTGCGGATGTCAGCCTTGCCGTCAGTGTTGACGTCAGTCTTCAACCGGACCCCCGAACCGACCCCCACGACCGCCTCACAGTGCAGGTCAGGGCGGCTGCGGCTACCAGGGACATGTACTCCGACAGACCCTGCAATCGTTCGGGTCTCCCCGGGGGGACGCCATGGATGATCCCGTCCTGCGGGTGCAGTCCCAGCTCACCGCCCGCGACCGGATCCTGCTGGGCTGGCTCTACGACCACGGCGTCCTCACCACCTTCCAGGTCGCCAACGCTCTGTTCTCGTCGCTGGACTTCTGCCAGCGTCGCCTTCGCGCCCTCTACCAGCTGCGGCTGATCGCCCGGTTCCGCCCTCAACGCGCCGACGGCGGCTCATACCCGTACCACTGGCTCATCGACCAACTCGGCGCTGAAGTCGTCGCCGCGGCTCGCGACGAACGGCCGCCCCGCCGCGACCACGCCCGCTTGGAACGCCGCCGCTGGACCTCCACCCAGACACTCAGCCACCGACTCGGCGTCAACCAGTTCTTCACCGACCTTGCTGGCCACGACCGCACCCACCCGCACGGTTCGCTGCGAAAGTGGTTGCCAGAGGCGGCCTGCCAACGTGCCGGTACCTTCGCCGAACCGGACGATCCCGTCCTGATCCGCGCCTACCAGCCCCGTGTACGCCCAGACGGCTACGGCGTCTGGGAGGAAGACGACAAGGTCGTTCCGTTCTTCCTCGAGTACGACACTGGGGCCGAACAACTCGGCGTCTTGATTGGCAAACTCGTCGGCTACCGCAAGCTGTTCGCCGAGATCGGGCGAGCATGGCCGGTGCTGTTCTGGCTGCACTCCGCAGCCCGTGAGCGCAACTTCCGGACCCGGCTCGCTGCACTGCCTTCAGTGATACCGATGGCGACCGGCGCACGAGATCATGCGGCGCTCCGCGGGCAGCCCCCAGCAGAAGCGGTGTGGGCGATCGCTGGAGACGGAGAGGGCCGTACATCCCTGGCCAAGCTCAGCGTGCTGGCTGTCAACACGCCCGAATCGCTGGTATCCAAGCCATAGCCACCGCAGCGGCTGGCCCTGGCCCGTACGGCCCAGGACACCGGGGCCGTTGGACACAATCCGCCCCGCGGCGATGGGCCGAGCTTGGCGGCGAATTGGCCGATCGGAGGCGGGTCGCTGCTTCGAGCCAGCCGTCGACTGCTGTCACCGACCGCGACAACAAGAGGTAAAGCCGAAAATCCGAAGGAGCATTGTGGAAATCCGATGGGAAGACTTCCAGCGCCAAGCCGGCGAAGCGTTCGCGGCGGTTACGAAAGGTCTCGGCGAGCGCCGGATCATGGTCAACAACGCTGGCCATCTCGCAGCGGCCCTGGCCCGACTGCCTGCTGACACTCCTGTGATCATCGTTGGGACCACACGGATCGATCCCAGTCGGCGTCAAGACGCTGATCAACACATAGTCACGCTTGCCGAGGTGGTTCCGATTGCCGTGGCGGACACGACCGTCGTCGACGATACGGGCAACGAATACCCGGCGTTCGCACCAGCTGTGCAGCTCGGAGCGGTCGTCATGAGCCGGAATGCCGTCAGGCCGCCGTTCGTGACCGTGCCCCAGCCAGCACAACAACGCGCCGAGGAAGCTCTGGCAGGCGGCGAGTTGGTGAATGCCTTGGCGGCCCAGGTGGAATTGCTGACCTGGATCTCGGGCTCTCTGACCACGCCAACAGAGGTAGTGCCCCTCGACTTTGACAATGAAATCGTTTCGGAGCACATCGAGGATGCGGACCTCAGCCCTGCGCTCACCCTTGAAGCCGAGCGACTTCATCAAGCCGCCCGTCGCCTCGCGGCGCTACACGCGCGGGCTGCCGAGTACGAAGCCGCAGCCGGCGTCGTCGAAGAAGCCGAAGGAATCGTCGAGGTGGCCACGCGCGCTAATCCGGACGACTCCGGGTCCGTGAGTTGACCCGCGGTGCTGGTGCGGCCGTCTGACTGTCGCTTCCATCGATATGTGCTAGTGCTCATCCGGTTACGCCAGGTAGTGTCGCGACGGGTGGCGTAGAGGCGATGGGGGTCGGTTCTTGCCGGACTGGCGTGACTTTGTGTGCAGTGCACTGGAATTTTGGATCAACGCTGAGGGCGGGCCGAACAGGGCAGGAAGACCGCTGCGGCTCGGCCGAGCTCGCCCAACGGAACCTGGTTGGTTCTCAGTAGATCTGCGGGGCCTGCGGTTTACCGGCATCGATCAGATCGAGTCACTTCGGCTGGCCGGCCCAGACGGCCTTGAGACCGGACCGTCGTACGCAGTTCTTGAGGCTGTGCAAGAAGGCGAGACGGTTCGGTTCCGGGTTCCCGAGTTCATCGACCTGCCCGAGCCGCAGCTTTGGCAGAGCAAACAGCCGCCCACCCGGCTGCTCGTCAAGCTCAAGGAAGGCATCGCTGGGCTGAAAGAGGCCGGCCTGGCGCATGAGCTCGCAGCAGGGCGGCTTACTCCGGCTCCCAGTCATCCGCCGCACGTCAGTGACTTCACTCCTTCCCAGGACGCGGCTCTCTCGGCGTGTCGCGGTCGCGGAGTCCATCTCGTGTGGGGCCCACCCGGGACCGGGAAGACCCGCGTACTCACCGAGGCGATAGATGCACTGGTCCGCGACGGCAAAAGGGTCCTGCTCGTTTCCGCGACCAACATCGCCGTGGACAACGCTCTGCTCGGCGCGGTGAAAAGCAAACGACATCGTCAAGGCCACCTCCTCCGGGTCGGCCCACCGCATCATCCGGAAGTTCTCGAACATCCCGAGGTTTGTTTGCCGGTGCTGGTGGAGCAGCGGCTGACGGCGGTCAGCCAGGAACGCGCCGGCATCGAGCAACGCTTGGTGGAGATCCGAAAGGAGCGCGGCGAACTGGCTCGCCTGGAGCGAGACCTTGCTGGCTTCGATCCAGACGCCTACCACGGTGCGAGGCGCGCTGCGGCCGCCGCTGCCTCGGTTCCTCAGCTGGCATCTGACCTGTCGAAGAGTGAGGAGGCTCGTCGTGTCGCGCAGATCCAGTTAGCGGACGCAACAGCGGCTCACGACGATGCAGAGACTCGGTGGCTTGCTCTCGAGCAGGCTCGCCAGGCTTATTCGGAGATCGACCACCTCCGGCGAGAAATTGAGGAACTCGTTGCGGCCGCTGACGGCCAAGCTGCTCGCTCACTGCAAGCCAGCCATGTGGCGGACCTGATCGACACCGAAATCCGTGATCTCGTAGGCACTCGTCGTTTTCCGCGGCTACGTGATCGCGGTCGACTGAAAAAGCTGGCAGCCGACCAGGAACAGGCCACGGCGCGGGCGCAGGAAGCCACTCTGCGGGCGCGTGAGGCGAAAGATCTAGTGGATCGCCAACAGCGCCGGTTCGAGGTCCGAAAGGAGCAGCTGACGACCAAGGCCGGTTGCAGCCGCTCGGACATCCGAGATGCTCAGTCGGCGTTGTTGAGGGCACGTCGGGAATTGGAACAGTCGGCCACGTTGGTCAATGAGATCACCGAGAGTCGCGACATCGCCCAGCAGCGTCTCCTCGCCGCAGAGGCCGCATCACCGACCGACGCACAGCGCGCATTCGTCGCCGACGCAGACCGCCGAAATCTGGTGACTCTCGATGCGCAGATGCGTGTCTTGCGCACCCGGCTCAACGCCTCCGAAGGTGACTGGGGGCGCCTCGAAGCTCAGTACGCCAAGGTGCAGGAGCAATTCACACGGCTTAGCCGAGATGCTGAAGGCGAAATCATCCGTAGCGCCCGCCTGGTCGCGACCACCCTTGCCCGGCTCCGGATTAGTAAACCGCTCATGGACGGACCGTACGACGTCGTGCTGGTGGACGAGGTCGGCGCCGCGAACCTTCCCGAGGTGCTGCTCGCGGTATCTCGTGCGGGCCAGGCAGCCGTTCTCTTCGGCGATTTCATGCAGCTCGGCGCCATCATCGACAACAGGGAGGTCAGCAAGACGGACCGATCCGACGTACAGAAGTGGCTGATTCCGGACGTGTTCACACACTGCGGAATCACATCCGCGAACGACGCCGACCGGCATCCCGGCTGCACCATGCTCGATGTGCAGCATCGCTTCGGACCACAGATCATGGGGCTGGCCAACGCGGTTGCCTACGATGGCCGCCTCAAAGCTGGCAAGTCCGTCCGGCCGCATGTCGAGAGCGACCCGGAGATCTTGCTGGTGAATGTCGACGGTCTTGGGGAGATAGGACGTGTACGAAGCGATGGGCCCTTCAAGGGATGGTGGCCCGCCGGCGCACTCCTTGCTCGTGTGTTGGCCGACTTCCACCAAAGCCGCGGGGAGCGAACGGGCATCGTGACGCCGTACGGGCGGCAGGTCGAGGCAACACTTGAGGCGCTCAGGGATCACGAGACCGGGGGCTCACTTGTCACCGAGGTAGGTACAGCCCACCGTTTCCAAGGCCGCGAGTTCCCGATTGTCATTTTTGACATGGTTGAAGACGAATACGACAGTCGTTGGATGGCCGAGGCCAGCCTCACTAAGAGCCTCTTCCTGCGGGACGGCATCCGGTTGTTCAATGTCGCGATCACTCGAACGCAACACCGGCTCTACCTGATCGGGAGCTGGAAACGCATCGAGGACGCTGCAGCGGGAACGCCTTTCGGGTACATCGCTGAACTCATCCGGACGAAGCGCGCCCGGGTCATTCACGCCAATCATCTGGTCGCTCCGACGTCGACCCCAGACGACGATCTGGCGCACCTTGCGGGATCCTTCACTGGCGAGTTGGCCGAGCTGCTGGCCCAGCATGTCCGTGTCGAGGACATTCACGACGAGCGGACGTTCTTTGATGTTTTTGCTGATCACATTGCCTCCGCACGCCAGTCGATCTGGCTATGGGCGCCTTGGACCACCAACCGGGTCAAGTCCGTCTTGCCGCTGCTGCAAGCCGCCGTCGACCGGGGCGTGCACATCACCCTTTTCGTCCGTGACCCAGGCGACAAGACGCAGCGCGAGCCAAAGCATCAGAAGTTTCTGGCCGACCTCCGCGCCGTCCTTCACACGGTTATCGAAGTCAACGTCATGCACCAGAAGATCGTCGTCATCGATGAACAGACAACGCTACTTGGCAGCCTCAACGTGCTGTCGCAGAGCTGGACCCGCGAGGTAATGGTGGCGATGCGTGGTGCGCACTTCGCTCGGAAGCTCCTCGAGCACGAGCACTCCGCCGACTTCTCCCGCCAGCCGCCATGCGGTGCATGCGGAAGTTCTAAAGTCGACCTGCGTCGACGACGCAACGGGAACTGGTACTGGCGGTGCTACGCAGAGACATGCCCGAAGCGGACCCCCAGCGGTCGGGGTGGCTGGACGCATGACATCGTCCTCGGCTCGAGACCAGCGCCTCGGGTTACGGCCTCGCCTCAGCGTTCAGATCGGACGCGCTGAGCTCATGCGCATCGCGGAGATGTCTTAGCAGGGCTGAGCGTGGAACCCGGTGTGAGCAATCTTGGCTAAGTCATTGAGGATCGACCGAGGCTCTCGGGTCAGGTCCAGCGGGTGGTGGACTACGTCGATGCTGGTATGGCGGATCCGATGACGTGACGGTGCCTTGCCTTGGGCGTAGATGAGCCAGCCGGTGGGGAGATCGAGCGCCGTGCAATAGGCAAGCATCTGGTAAGCATCGGCGTTGGGGTATCGCGAGCTGGGTCCTTCGAGCTTGTACTTGGCGTCGAAGACCGCGACCGGTCGCTGGTTGACGAGGTGGACGACGTCGGGCCTGATCGGGATGCTGCGGTCGATGTCGAGGTGATCCTGGTACTGGCCAGCGCTGTGACCGGGGTACGGGGCGAGGGCTTCGCGTAGCGCGGTAGTAACGAAGTCTTCAAACACTTTGGCCATGTTGACCACGAAAGCCGCGATCGTGAGGTCGCCAGGGCCGGGTTCGGCGGACTGGTATAGCAGGATGATCTGGGCGAGGCGCAGCGCGGCGGTGTAGCGCTCGTTGAGCCGGCTGGGTCGCCATGACGGCAGCGGCGTCCCGGCGGGGAGGATGTGGACACCATCGAGCCGGCCGTCGAGGTGATTGATTCGTGCGAGCGCGCCGGAGGGCAGCCGAGGCACGGTTGCCATCCGGCGTAGGGCGGTTCGGAGGATCCGGTTCTCGGCGATGTCCGTGGCGTATTCGTCGTAGCGAACCTCGATGGGCAGGAGCATGCCGGGGCGGCGGGTGAACTGGTCGGCGAACCGGATGCGGCCTCGGACCAGAGGTAGCGCCTCGTCGACGGAGACGTAGCCTTGTAGGACACCGGGGGCCAGGGCACGTTCGGCCTGCCGGATCAGTGATTCGGCCAGGGCCGGCCACAGGTCCGGTTCTGCGGTGGCGGTGACGTCCTCAGGGCGAAATCCCGGGTCGAGGGCGTAGCCGAGCAGGAACAGCAGCCGGGTGATGCCGGTCTTGGGTCGTACGTGGACGTCGAGGCCACCGATGCGGACGGCGCCGACCTTGCCGGTGGGCAGCAGGTGCCACCAGTCGTCGCCTTCGGGGCGAACCTCGACGAGCCCGGTGCTGCTGAGCGCGGCGGCGATTCCGTCGTCGAGACGCCGCCGTGTCCCCCTGCTGTCGAGTTCGTCGAGGACGATGGGCGGTTCGCTCATGGTGCGGGCTCGGGCGGGTCGGCTGGTGGGGGTATTGGTGTGATGCGGGCCCGGATGGCGGCCAGTCCGAACCGGTTGCGGATCTGGGCGCGGTTGAGCCGGCCGTAGTAATGCTCCTCCAGCAGCGGCATCAAGTCGTATCGCCAGACGCGTTCGAGGGCGGCGTCGGTGTCGAGGCCGGGCCGCATCAGGTAGGACGGGCCGATTTTGAAGTCGTGGTCCTGTTCGTCGTCGATGCTGTCGTTGAGGGCGGCGAGCAGCGCGGCGCGTTGGTCGTCGTGCCGGTCGTTGGCGGTTAGCCAGTTGCTGAGGACGTTGCGGACCGGGGGTTCGTCGGGGTGGAGCTCGATGAAGGCGAACCGGCGCCGGATCGCGGCGTCCACCAGGGAGATCGACCGGTCGGCGGTGTTCATGGTGCCGATGATGAACACGTTGGGCGGAAGGTTGAATGCCTCGGACGGGGAGTATTGCAGCCGTACGGTGGCGTGGCGGTACTCCAGCAGGAAGTACAGCTCACCGAAGACTTTGGCCAGGTTCGCCCGGTTGATCTCGTCGACGATCAGGACGTATGACTGGTCGGGGTTGTTGCGGGCTTCGGCGGCGATCTCGCGTAGCGGGCCGGGTGTCTTGGCGAAGCTGACCGTGCCGGGGTCAGCGCCTTCGACCGGGCGGAAACCTTCGAAGAAGTCCTCGTACGCGTACGAGGGGTGGAACTGCACCAGGCGCACTGCGTCGCGGTCGGCGACGTGGGCCGCGAGTGCTCGCGCGAGGTAGGTCTTGCCGGTGCCTGGGGGGCCATAGAGGACGATCTGGGATCGGTCCTGCCATATCTCGATCAGGTCCTGTAGCCAGGGTCGGTCGATGTGCAGCCGGGCGGCGAGCGCCTCGGTCGCCGCGGTCAGTTTCGGCACGGTGAGCGGTGCCGGCTGCGAACGCGCGGCCGTGTCCGGTTCCGGCGTGGTCTCGCTGTCGGCGTCGGCGCCGATCAGAGTGGTGAGAACGTCCAGAGCGCCGGTCAGGTCGACCACGGTGCCTTGCTGGTCCAGTTCGGCGGGAAGTGGTGCGGGCAGCGTCTCTACGCTGATCGGGTCGTGGGTCAGCCATGCCGCGGATCTGCGTAGGCGAGCGCCGCTGTCGTCCGGGCTGTACTCCGCGTCGCCGTCGAGGATCGCGCCGTACAGGTGATCGTCGAGCAGAGTGACCACGATGTCATCGGCGGCCATCTGCGATAGGAATGCGTGGTACTCGGTAGCCAGGCTCATCCGCTGGGCGTAGTCCAGGTGCTGATAACCGGCTTCCACCGCGGCCCGGACCTCGGCGCGGGACGCGCCGGGTGTCATCTCGCCCAGGTGGGTCGCGGCCAGCGAAACAAACGACTCCGCTCGCCATCTGCCCACCAGGTCAGAGCCGCCTTGCCGAGGCCGTACCAGCCACGCCCGGCGTTCCCCGGGCGGCCGATCAGCCTGCTTCCGCCATTGCGCGGCGAACGGCGGTCGGTAGTAGTCGACCGGCTGTCCCGTCTCCTGCTCGATCCGGGTCGTGATGGCGAACAGGTCCCGGTTGAGGTCACCGGAGGACCGTTCGCCCTGGCCGAGGAAGGTGTCTCGGATTGCCTTCTTGTCGGCGATGCTCAGGATCGGCAGGAAGTGTGTCGGGAACGCGAGATACAGCAGTTCCTCGCGTAGTGATGGCATGAAACGGTGCTGGTAGACGGCGTCTTGCCAGGTCCACGGGTCGGCAAGCGCATCGGTTTGCTGCGGTTGCGGCATCTGCCACCAGTTGCCAAGGAAGTTGACCGCGTCGACCAGCCACTTCCACAGCATGGTGTGTGCGCCGGTGCCGCCGTTCCAGGTGCCCTGGGCGAACGCAGCCCGCACATGCTCCGGGATGCTGACAGGCTCACGCATCCAGCTCAGCACCTCGACGACCCGTCCGTGCAGTGTCGCGGCGGTCAGGTTGAGCAGCGGTAACCCTTGCAGTGTGAGTAGTTCCGCCGCGAGCTGGATGGCATTGTCAGGCGCGCCGTCGAGCTGACGGCGGAGCTTAGCCAGGAACTGATCCTTGCTCGCGTCGGGTCGCTCGTTGTAGTGGCAGTGTAATTCGGCCGTGGTCTCTGCGTTCCAGACTCGCCGATCCGGGGTGAACAACGACCGGCCCTGGAGCAGGCCTAACTCCAGCAGCTCCCGCCCGACCTTGCGGACAAGGTCGTCCGGCCGCGCCGGCGTAATCAGCCCAGGCTCGCTCATCCGAGCGTTTCCTTCCGGGCCGGGTGGCGGATACCGGCGCCGGGTGGCGGATCAAGGGTCGTGACGTACGGAACGCCGGTCACGGTGGCCTCCTGCATGGCGTCGAAGATCTCCAGGATCATGCGTTTGGTGCGGTATTCGCCGTACGCCTTCTCGTCGCGCTCGCGCACCACCTTGAAGGTGTTCATGATGTAGTCGACGTCGTCACGGGTTACGGCGTAGAGGTGGAAGTATGCGGCGTCAAGCTCCGCCCGCAGCGTGGTCCGCCGGGCACGATCCCACACGAACGGCGGCCCGTCGTCACCTAGCTCGACGGCATAGCCTTCCATGTCGTATGCGGTGTAGCTCAGTTCCAGGACCCGAGGCGTGATCCATTGGGTCAGGCTGACTGGACCTGACCATGGGGTGTCCCGTTCGTATGTCTCTGGGGGCAGCACCGGCAACTGCTTGACGATGAAGTAGCCCATGCCGGCGCCGGAGAGCTTCTGCCGGGCAACGAAGTCGAGGACGAACGAACTCATATTGGCTTGAAGCCCAGAGACAGGATTGACGCGTGACAGCGCGAGCAAGTACTTGTTATTCACCGCAGTGCGAGGAATCACAGTTGTGATGAGGGTGCGTTCGTCGACGCTGCGGGCGATGTCGCGCCAGCCGAGAAGCCAGTCGTACGGCCAACCGGGTTTTGCTCGCTCGGGGTCGCCGGCGAGCTTCTCTTCAACCAGGGATTCGGGTACCCAGTAACGGGGTTGGGCGCCGAGGGACGAGTCGTTGTGTGCGGCGTCGTCGAGTCGTGGCAAGGTGCCCTTGTTTAGCTGTTCCTGTGTGGCGCCGTCGTAGGTAGAGAATCGGTGGTCGTAGTGGTGAGCCATCTTGGCTTCGTAGAGCGGTAGCAGGGTTTCGTGGCCGCGCTGCCAGCGGTTTCCTGTGCGCTGCCAGCCGTCCGCTTCTGCCTTCTCGTCGTCGATGAAGTGTTTCGAGTCGTTGGACATATGCAGCATCGCCATGAACGACAGTTCCCAGGGGTTGTCCTCGTCTTCGCCGGTCTTCCAGAGCACGGGGGTGCGCCGGTAGATGTCGATGGTGATCTCGGCGTCGCGGCGGGATACGAAGACAGGACAGGTGCCGGTGTTCGGGTTCAGGAGCATGATCTCGTCGGGTGTCATGACGTATGAGCGTTCGGGGATCTGGGCGGCATGCCGCGCCCGGAATGCGAGCGTTGCCTGCCCGGACGGCCTGCCGGAGAGTGCGAGCAGCGCGAATCGGTACTGGTTGTGCACGCTCGGGAAGACTTTGTCTTCGTTTTCGAAGTCGTACAGAGTGACGAGGCTGCGTTGCTCGATGATGTCGCGGAAATACCGCTGGGTGGTCGAGTCGGTGGCGATGCCGGTGGGGACGATGATGCCGAGTCGGCCGCGGGGGTTCATGACGGCGCGCGCGGATTCGGCGAAGATCGCGTAGGTGTTGATGTCGCCGGTGGCGGTCAGCGGGTAACGGCCCGACTCGCGGATTAGGGCGCTGGCCCCGTCGGAGGTTCGCAGGGCCGCGGTCCATTCCTGGTGGAGCGTCTGGTCGGCGGTGCTGTCGGAGGTGCGCAGTGCGGCGATGAGTTTCTTGCGGGCCGCAGCGGTGGCGGCGGCGGCGATGCCGGGGTGGCGGGCGGCGAAGAACTCCTTCTCCTGAAGCTTGATCCGTTCCCAGGGCGGGTTACCGAGGATGCAGGAGAACCCGCCGTCCCAGCCCCGCGCAGTGGTCTCGATGGTGGTCTGGTCGACCTGGAAGATCTCGGGGAATTCGAGGTGCCAGTGGAAGAACCGGTACTGCGCGGCGAGGTGCTGGGCGTACCCGGTGAATTGGTCGTTGGTCGTGTCGAGAGGGCTGGCGGCGATAGCGCGCATGACTGCGTTGGTGGGTGGTTCGGGCACCGGGTAGTCGGTGCCGGGGACACGGGCGGGCATCGGCCAGACGAATGCGGCGCACCAGGCGTCGGCGTGGCGGTGTTTGGCCTGGTAGGCGTCTGACTGTTCGTGCTTCTCCCAGCGGGCGGCTTGGGCGCGGATCGCGTTGACGTCATCGGGCAGGTCGAGCAGCGCGGCTCGTTGCGCGGCGAGTTCGGCGTTCGAGACGTCCGGCCCGTTGCTGAAGACGAAGGCGTCCTGAGCGTAGCCGCGTGCGGTGCCGGGCTGGATGGAGACTGTGACGGTGGCTTGCGCCTTGTTGTTCTTGCGGACGGCGGCGGCGGTCGCCTTGTCGTCGCCTTCGAGCTCTTTGAAAGCGCCGTCGGGAACATCTCCGTGCAGGAGAGCCGGGGTGGCGCCGAGCAGGGAGTTGCCGATGCGGATGCGGGCGTCAAGGAAGCCAAGAGGCTTGCCTGGTTCGAGGGCTTCCATCCAGAGCGAGACTTTGGCGAGTTCGGCCGCGAGGTCGTTGAGGTCGACGCCGTAGATGCATTTGCCGGCGACTTCGCGTAGCGCGTGCTGGACCTGGGCGGGCGTGGGTTCGTCGTCGCCGGAGCGGACCTGGGCGAGCCTGCGGGCGATGCGGCGAGCTGCGGCGACGAGGAAGTGTCCGGAGCCGCAGGCGGGATCGCAGACGGTCAGGGCGAGCAGCCGGGTTTCCGCGTCGGCGGGATTGGCTGCGCCGGTGACGGCCTCGTCGAGCAGCGGGTCGAGGGCAGTGTCGAGCAGGGCGGAGACGAGGCTGGGCGGAGTGTAGTAGGAGCCGGTGGTCTTGCGGTCGTTGCCGGAAATGGTGACGAGTCGGAACGCGCGGTCGGTGAGGTCGAGGCGAGGGACGAGTTCGAGCAGCGATTCGTAGACGCTGCCGAGTTCCTCGGCGCCGAGGTTGCGATAGTCGACGGGTTGGATTCGTTGTCCGGGCAGCGCAACCCAAGCGAGTTTGCGGATGGCAGTGAGCAGATCTTCGTTGGTGAGTTCGCAGCTGAGCAGCGGGTCGACGGCCAGGCCGTTGAGGGTGGGCAGGTGCGGGTCGGGGTCGAACAGGCCGGCGAGGGCGGGTAGTCCGAGGCCGGGGTGCCCATCGCCGCCGAGGGCCCGAAGCACGAGGCGCTGGGCGTGCCAGAGGTCGAGATGAGGGCTGCCGGCGCGGCTGCGGGACAGCCGGCGCAGGCGGGCGGTGGAGAAGTATTGCTGGTATCGGTCGCGGGCTTGGGTGGCGGCGTCGGGGTGCAGGAGGGCGTTTCGGTCTTCGGCGACGAAGCAGAACAGCAGCCGGTAGACGAGGCGTAGCAGCGCGCGGTGGTATTGGGCGGTGCTGAGGTTTCCGTCGCGGAGGGCGGTGGTCAGCGGCTGGTTGGCGGGGTGGCGGATGAAGCCGGTGCCGAGTGCGGCGATGGCGTCGGCGACGCCATCGCGGAGCCGTTCGAGTAGCCGGGTGCCGGCGTCGGCGGCTTCGCCGCGCCAGATTTCGAGCCAGCAGCCTGCCGGTGTGGTGGTACCGGTGTCGTCGGGGCGTTGCTCGAGGCGGGAGACGTGGCAGAGCTGCCAGAGCAGCAGGAATTCCGGGTACAGCTCGCCGTCGAAAATGGTTTCTAGGTCGAATTCGAGGTAGGCGGATCCGGCGAGGGCGGTGGAGTCGCGCAGCAGTCGCAGGCGTAGCCCGTTGGACAGGACGCCCCACAGGTGGTCGTCGCTGCGGTTGAGTAGCTCTTGCAGCATGGCCTGTGGGGCGCGGGCTGCGCCGGGCAGGTCGGGGTTGCGGTGGTTGAGGTCGGCGGTGGGGCCGAGCAGGTGAATGGGCACGTGTTGCCAGGCGTGACTGACCGGGTAGTTGCGGTCGTCGATGGTGTAGCCGCTGGGGAGGGCGGGGACCTGGCCGTAGCCGAGTTCGCGGAGCAGAACGAGCAGCCATCGTTGCTGGGCGGCGGTCGTGCCGTGGGCTCCGGGTGCCTGGGTGGCGGTGTGTTCGCGCCAGGCGGTCCAGGCGCTGCGCAGGTAGGACCAGGCGCGGCTGGCGGCGTCGCGGACGGTCTCTCGTCCGATGAGGTGGTAGGAGGCCGGGGTGAGGCCGGCCGGATTCTTGAGTTCTCCGGCTTGGATGCGGGCGAGTAGGCCCGGTGGGACGACACCGCCGACGGTATGGATGGCCTGGAGTCCGGGACTGCTCACGCGGTTGCTCCCGTCTTCGTGGGTGCCGGTCGGTAGAGGTAGACGCCGAGGATGTCGACCGGCAGTTGGGGTTCGACGGCGAGGCCCCGGATACCGAGCGCTCCGGCGCGGTCGCCTCGGGCGGCGGTGCGGACCCGGACGTGTGCGTCTCGTAGAGAATCGGCGAGGTCGTGGGCGATCTGGTCGAGGTGGCCCGTGATGGCGGGCAGGGCGGAGAGGATTCCGGTCATGATGTTGCGGGCGATGTCGGGGCTGAGGTTGTGGTCGGGGCGGGCGGCGAGCAGGGTTTCGACGGCCTGAGGAGTGAGCCAGTGGGGTTTCGATGGCGTGCCGGTGAAGGCGAGTGGGCGGGCTTCCTCGGCGACCTGGGTGTGCGGACCGTAGCGGCCAGGAAGGGTGAGGTTGGCGCGTACGCGGGTCAGTAGCAGCACAGTCGGGATGGTGACGGCATCGGTGACGATCACCCCACACCGCCGGGCAGGCCGCGCGTCGGCCGGCAGAGCGGAATCGAGCGCGGCGTCGAGGACGTAGCGGGCGATGCCGGCCGAAGTGCTGTCGGTGCGAGCCAGGACGGCAGCGCCCCGAGGGGCGGGAAGGTCCCGGTGGAACGGCATCGCCTTGGCGGGTTGGCCGAGGGCGTCGCGCAGGCCGACGGTCAGGCCGGTGGGTTCGACAGTGAATCCGTACGGCTCGCGGGTGAGGATGCCGCCGCACTCCTGTAGGGCGGTGGCGACGAACCCGGCTACGTCGTCGGGGCTGCCGAGGGCGGCCCGCATGGCCTCGACCTCGCGGCGTACTTCGTCGGGGCGGATGGTGTGGTGGGCGTAGCGGCTGCGACTGCGGCGTTCTGCCTCGGCGCTGCTCTGCCAGTCGAATTCGAGTTGCCGGGTTTCGGGCACGTCGAATTCGAGGGTCTCCTGGACGTAGGTGGCGCCGCGTTTCATGACCCCGTCCAGCAGTGCGGTGAGGACCTGGTCACTGGTGGCCGGGACAGGGACGCTGATTCCGAGGTCGCGGCGGATCGCCTCGTGCTTGCGGATCAGGACTTCCATGACGAGTCGGTCGATGACGTTGTCGGCGCCGTAGAGCGTGACCGCGCGGACGATGTCGCGAGGCTGGCCGAACCGGTCGACGCGGCCTTCGCGCTGTTCGTGGCGGGTCGGGTTCCAGGCCAGGTCGTAGTGGACCACGGCCTGGAAGTCGTGTTGCAGGTTGACACCCTCGGAGAGGCAGTCGGTGGCGACGAGGATCTTGTTGGCGGTGCCGGCCCGGTCGGCGAGGTCCCGGACCCGGGCGGCGCGGTCCTCCGGGGGCAGCTCACCGGTGACCACCTCGACGACGGCTTTCGGGAATGCCTCCTTGAGGTGGTCAGCGAGGTAATGGGCGGTCGGGATAAACCGGCAGAACACGATCGGGTGGAAACTGTCCTTCAGTAGCCGTTTCACGGTGACGGTGACCAGCGCCAGTTTGGTGTCCAGGCTGTTACGCCGTTCGGCGTCGGGCTCCTGCGCGATGGCCAGGGCCTGGCTGCGCAGGTCGTTCAGCCGGTCCGCGGTACTGCCGGCACTGCCGGGGCTGTCGTCGACGACTGCTCCGGGTATAGCGTCGGCGACGTCGAGCGCGTCATCGTTCATCAGGTCGAGCACCAGGGCGGCACCGGTGGCGTCAGCCGCCTGTTCCGTGCTGGCGCCGGCGGACGCGGCCCGGGTGGTGAGGGTGGCCGCCGCCGCGGCGGGTGAGGAGGCGAGCGCGCGCAGCAGCGACAGGGCGGACCACCATCGGATGCGTTGCTGCACGCGGCTGCCGCTGTGGTCGGTAATCTGTCCCTGGACGTAGCCGAGGACGTTGTCAAGCAGGGTGCGGTATTGCGGCGACAGCTCGTAGGTGCGTTCGTCGGTGGCCCGGTCCGAGGGAAATTTCGTGTCGGCGCCGAGGTATTCGCGGATGTCAGCGCGGCGGCGCTGCACCATGCGGGACGCCAGAACGCGCCGGCCGGTCTCGCCGGCCAGATCGATGTCGCGCAGGGCGGGGTCGAGTAGCCCGATCAGGTTGCGGAACGTTTCTTCCTTGCCGCTATGCGGGGTCGCCGTTACCAGAATCAGGTGGCGGTGAGCGTCGGCGGCGAGATCTTTCAGCAGCCGGTACCGCTGGGTGCGGCCCCGGCCTCCGGCCCCGGTCTCGTCGCTGACGCAGGCGTGTGCCTCGTCCACGATGACCAGTTCCGGTGCGGCTCGCAGGAAGTCGTCGCGGCGCATGTCCGATTTGATGTAGTCGGTGGAAACGATCGTGTAGGGATATCGCTCGAAGATTGACTGCCCGTACTCCAGGCCGCGTTCCAGGCGGCGGACGGTGCCGGGCAACACCGGCTCGGCCGCGATCCCGAACTTCGCCTGCAACTCCGACTGCCACTGCTCGGCGAGGCTGGGTGGGCACAGCACGGTCATCCGGCGGGCGCTGCCCTGCGCGACGAGTTCGGCGGCGACCAGGGCAGCCTCCACGGTTTTTCCGATGCCGACGTCGTCGGCGATCAGCAGCCGGGTGGTCTCCTGCCGCAACGCGAGCAGCAACGGCACGAGCTGGTACGGGCGCGGGTCTACCGCGAGCGAGGCGATGCTGCGGAACGGGCCACCGCTGGCCCGGAATCCGATCCGCAGCGCATCGCGAAGCAGGCGGGCGCTGCGGTCGTCGCCGAGATCGGTGGCGTCCGGTGTCGAGAAGGTGGCGTGCGTGATGCCTTCTTCGACGAACACTCCCGCGATGTCGGCGTCACCCCCGGCGAGCGGCCTCAGGATCAGAAAGTCGGTGTCGCTGCCGGGCAGCACCACCCACTCCCGGCCGCGGGCGCTGACTAGCGAGCCGATCGGGAAGCTGTGCTGCGCGGGCAGGGAGGTGGCGGTCATTGGGTGGGCTCGCCGAAGACGCCCGGGTTTGCGCGTACGACGCCGAGTACATCGTCGTTCGCGTTGATGTGGATCACGTTCCAGCCTCCGAAGATCAGGGGTTCGGTGTCCCGGCTGCTGTGTCCCTCATAGTCGACGAGGACAACGGTGGGCACGGCGGCGTTCGGGTAGACCCAATCGGCCTTGATGCCTTCGATCTCCACGTCGGTCTGGCTGGGCATCACATAACCGTGCTCGCGTAGCAGGAGCAGCAGTCTGCCGCGCGTCCCGGACTCGTCCGCATGTGCCTCGGGGACGTCTGCGGCTCGTCCGGCGGACGGGCGTTCGTCAACCGGGTGGGTGCTCGCTTCAGCGAGGCGTTGCAGGGCCGAGACGATGAGCCGACGGTCGATCTGCTCGTGTACGAGCTGGTTGCCGTACGACAGCAGGCATCGGTAGCAACCACGTACACAAGCATCGCCTTTCTCGGCCCCAGTGGCGGGGTCGACGTGGATGATCTGCAAGGCCTCGACGGCGATACGCCGCAGAGCGTCCGGTTCCGATTGCAACCTGCGCAGCACCCCGGCGCCGCCCTCGGCCGCCTCGACCAGCAAAACCCGGCCACGGTCGTCGGCGTCCGGCAGCAGCTCGCTAGACAGCTCGACGTCCTCCAACTGGAATACCGCCTCGATGCCCCGCTCGACGGCGTACTGCAAGGTGATTGCTTCCTCGTCGCTGACCGGCTCGGCCCACCGCAGCACCATGATGTTGCGGCGATCCTCCACGTACGGCGTGATAAGTGCTTTGCGGTTGACGTCCTCGAAGCCGGCTTCCATTTCCTCATCGGACGGGTCGGCCTCGGCGGTGCCTTCCTTCTCCGAAAGCCAGCGCCCTTTCACCAGATCGAGCCAGAAACCGTGGGTGTCCTTGTTCTTGCGGGCGCGGCGGCCGAGGTTGGTCACCCGGATCTCGGCGGCGTCGCCGTACGCCATCGACGCCACCGGCATCATGTCGGCGGTGAGCACTTCGGCCACGAGTCGTCCTGGCCGCCCGCCGCGCGGCATGAACCGGTAGGTGGTCCGCAACTCGAACCCGATCCGGTTGCGTTCCTCCTCGTCCGCGCTGATCCGTTCCCGCCGCCGGGTGATCACCGTCTGCATCTGCAACAGATCCCGCCACGTGGTGCCGAGCCGCTGCCCGCAGCTCTCGCAGACGTCGACACCGACCTGGCGGGGATGGTGATAGCCGCACGCGTCACACACCCGGGCCGAGGTGCGGACGACCTCGCCGCTGCCTTGATCGTCGCCACCGCGTGGCAGGCTGATCCTGGTCACCTGATAGCGGGCGCCTTCGTGATAGATCAGCGCCCCCGGCCCGAACTCGGAGACTGCGAGGAACCGGGGCCGTTGCAACCAGGTGTTTCCTCGGCCGCGGTTACCGGGCACGTACGCCGCAAGCGGCAGCCGCGGGAACGAATACCCGGGCAGGAATCCCTCCGACGCGAGGTATCGGTAGGTGTAGAAGTCGCTCTGCCCGGCGTCGTCGGATTGATTCAATAGCAGCTCGATACGCTGACGTGCCTCCCGATAGCGCTGGTCGGCGTCTTCACGGACCTGCCGGGAGACCGTCGCATCGGCGGCCAACTCCGTCGCCGCCTGCCGTTCGGCATCGGCCGTGGTGTAAAGATCCCGCCACCGGCCGCACGCCGCGTCGAAGGTGTCGAACGCTGCGTCGATCACCTCACCGACCCAGTCCGCCGACCACCAGGCAGACTCCTCGAGCGCCGGGTGGAGCGGACGCAGCAACTCCTGCGCGGAATGCCGGGCCGCCGTCGCAACCTCCGGCAGCCGCAGCTTCGCAGCCAGTTCCGGGCGGACCGGCTGTCGCGGCAGGTCCAGTGCCAGTACCTCAGCCATCGACCGGTCCAACCGCACGCCGGTCTCGGCCATCCACACAGCGTGCACGTGGGAGCGGATCAGGTCCTCGTTTGCCAGGTCCAGTCGGGGCGCTTGGACTTGCCCGGACACCATCAGATGGGAACGCTCGAAATAGTACGAGTCGTGGCTGTTGCCGCTGGCACAGTATGTGACGACCAGCGCTGGCTGCCCCGACCGCCCCGCCCGGCCGCTGCGCTGCGCATAATTGGCGGGCGTGGGCGGCACGTTGCGCATCCCGACCGCGTTCAGCGACGAGATGTCGACACCGAGTTCCATCGTCGGCGAGCAGAACAGCAGCGGCAGCGCTGTCCCTTCCCGGAACTGCTGCTCCCGTTCCTCCCGAACCTCCTGACGCACCTGCGCGGTGTGCTCGGCCGCCCGTAGCCCAGCGAGCTGTGAACCCACATCTAGGTAGAGGTCGCGGAAGAACGGCACCACCCTCGGGCGTTGATCGGCCTCGAACCGGCGCCGAACAGGGTCCGGAGCGCCCGCCGTGCCGTCACCGGCCCGCAACAGCATCGCCGACGACTTCATCCGGTACGCCGTCTCACCCCGTTCGACGATCTTCGTTAGCACCCCGTGCTTCTCCAGCAGCTTCATCAGGGCCGCGATGACGTCATCGGCCACCGCCGGCGACAACTGCTGCCCGAACCTGTCCTTATGCCTCAGCCACCGGCCAAAGCTGCCCAGCCCCGACAGGAACAGGGAATGGCGGGGCCGGTACTGCCCGCCCCTGCCTGGGATGGCCAGCCCGATCACCGGATCCGGTTCGGTCTCAGGCACGGTCCACAGCCCGGTCAGGTGCTCGCGGCTCAACCTGCGCAGCCGGTCCACGAACTCCGGCGTCAGTGCCTCCGCATCAACGGCCAGCACCCGCCGCATCTCGTCAAGCAGCACCCGCATGACCTCGTACCGCTGGCCCGGCTCTGCCTCGACCAGCAGCTTGTGCGTGCCGTCCCACTCCTCGTCAATCTCGGACAGCGGCGCCAGCAACGGGTAATCGATCACGAGCAGACCCGACTGCTCCAGGTTAGGCAACGTAACCCGCCAGCCGCGCTGGATGTCGCGCAGCACCCGGAACTCGACCACCGCGCGCAGGGCGCGTTGCGCAGTACGCAGATCCAGCGACTTCGGCGCCAACGCGAAGTCAGACGGGTGCAACCCCAGCCGCCGGGTTACCTCGACGCCGATGTCGAGCGGGTCCAGACCGTCTTCGCTGGCTGCCGCAGCCCGATACAGCGCCGCACGCAACTGCACCACCAGCGCGAAATCGTTGAAGTGCCCCGCCTGCAAGCTGGCATCCTGGCGGTTGTCGACGAACGTCAGCAGCTTGCGGGCGTCCATACCCAGCGCGGCTTCCGGCTGCCCCCGCAGCGCCCGCACGACGCTGGCGGCCACCACCGTCATCGCGCTGCTGCGGCCCTCCCGATCAAGGGTGACGAGCTTGCCGAACTCGTTGCTGCGGACCTGCTCGTACGACACCCCACAGCGCAGGCAGAACCGGAACGCACCCGGCATCCACGCCGCGATCACCCCGTCGGCCTCACCGGCGGCATCCGCCAGCTCAGCGGTGCCGTCGGCTGCCGCCCGATACCGGATCGGCATGTCACGCCGCCTCGCCGGCACGATCTCGTGCCCGGTGCCATCAGCCCCCAGCCACGACGCCGGCAGACGGCCCGCCGCCACCGGATCGGCCGGCCACTCCCGATCCGCCGACACGAACAGATAGCCGTCATCGCGGTCGGTGATCCGCAAGCCGTGCCGGGCCCTGAACACCGCCGTCTTCAACTGACTCTGCCGCCGGACAATCAGATACTCCTGGCCGCACTCACGGCAGAACGCCAACGGATACAACCGCCGCTCCGGACTGCCGGGCAACACGACCTGGAACGTCGTCTCGATCTCCCTGGACGCGACAGACTCCAGGGTGGAGTACACCGTGCCGCCCTTGGACAGGAACTGATGCAACCGGAAAGCGAACAACGGCCGGCCAGTGTCCTCGTCCCGCGCCCGCGACCCCGCCAGGAGCGTCGCCCGGATAGCGGTGGCGCACTCGGAATCCGGACGGTCGGTGAGTCCGGCAAGCTCCGTCGCCGCATCGTTCACCTTCATCGGCGTCTGCCGTACCAGACGACCGCTCTCCGGCTCAGGCCGTACCCCGAAGTTGTCCTCGATCCACGACGCCAGGGGATCCGAACCGAGCCGCTCGTACCCGGCGTGTAACACCGGATCGTCGGACTCGGCATCGCCGCGAGTGGCAACCGCTGCCGCCAGTGCCTCCGGCGACGCGTTGCGGGTGGTGGTCGCCCTCACCAACGTCTCAGTGATCACATGATCCGGGATGACCGGCGTTCCGAAGATCCGGGATGCCACGTCGGCCACCTCGACCTGCTGCTGGGCAACCGTGTCCGCGTTGGCCATCGTCGCCGACGTCCCCACGCACTGCAATGACTGCCCTGCACCGCACGCATCACGTACCCGGCGGACCAGCATCGCCACGTCCGCGCCCTGCCGGCCCCGATAGGTGTGCAACTCGTCCAGTACCAGAAACCGCAGGCCGTGTGCCGCCTCGACCAGCGGGCGCCGTTCATCCGGCCGGGTCAGCACGAGTTCCAGCATCACGTAGTTCGTGAGCAGGATGTCCGGTGGGTTCCGCAGGATCGCTCTACGCTCATCCTCGGTCTCTTGGCCGGTGTACCTGGCGAACGTGACCGGCGGCCGGGCGTCGTACCCGAACTCCAGGAACTTGCGCATCTCCTCCCGCTGACTGTTCGCCAGCGCGTTCATCGGGTACACCACGATCGCCCGGACGCCCTGCCCGGATCCCTCCCGCAGGACCCGATCCACGATCGGCAACATGTACGCCAGCGACTTACCTGATCCAGTGCCGGTGGTCAGCACATATGACGACCCAGTACTGGCTACGCGCACCGCGTCACTCTGATGCCGATGCAAGGTGATCGGCGCAAGACCCGTGTCGTCCGGGGCCTTTTTCACCCGGAAGATCCGTGCGCACTCCTGGTGCAGCAAGCCCTCACGAACGAGGTCGTCAACACGGCCTCCGGACTCGAAAGACGGATTCAACGACGACCACGGCGCGGGCCACTGCGCACCCCGCGCGCTCTCTTCTTCCACGCGAGCCCGGATCCGCCCGTCGTGGATGTCTACGAAGCCCTCGCTGAAGGTGCGGTAATCCTCGATCAGCCGACGATGAACCTCGAACGCGTCCAAGACTTGCCTTCCGCCCGCTTCGATGCCCACAACTCATTGGATCAGACATCACACCACGGCAGCGGCAAAGCGTCGCCAAGGGTAAGCACGCGATTCGTCTATCGCTACCTCAGCCGTACGGCTGAGCTGAGTTAGCGTCGGGGCGTTCTGTGATTGAGGCCTGGTTCAGGCCGAACGAGCCCGCGAATGCCCACTCTTCCCAGCTGCGGTGTGGCCGGACTCGGTAGTGCCAGTGGTCTGTTGCCTTCTCGGCAGCCACCGGCGTCGAAAGGCCGCACCCAATTGGGCCGCCGCCGATCTCGTCGTGGAGGGCGGTCGAAGCTGACGTGTCAGCGTATGACGGCGAAGAACAACAGCAGGAGCAGGAAGCCGAACCAGAAGTTCCAGATGGAGTTGAGCCGGTAGTGGCTCTTGACCTTTGTTCCGTCTTTGCGGGTGTGGGCCTTCACGAACGGCATCGGCAGCGATCCTCCGAGGGTTCACACATCACGATCACAAATAGATGCTTGCCACTCTCCAGGGAGCATCCTGCCATCCGCGGCGGTTGCGGCGTTACGGCCGGAACCTGATCGTCTTTGTTGGCACATCGAGTGCTAATACTGCAGGTTCCCGCCCTCCGCGGTGGCCGGCGACCGGCTGGCAGCCCACCGTGCGCGCCCGAAGTGTCGTACCGGCGATCTACCGTGCGTCTGCGAGATACCCGTACGCGAAGTCGAGGTCTACCGGCGCCGCCACTGGTAGGCAGTCATCTGCCACGGCCGCTCCCTCTCAGCGCACCCACACCACACCTCGACAAGCCGTCGCTGGCGAACCCCTGAAGGCGAACGGCGATTCTCGATCCACCGCTGTGCCGGGAAGGCCGCTAGCTTCGCAGTGCCGTCCGGCCGCCTGGGTCCAGCCGGCTGGCTCAGTCCCCGGTAGGGCGGATTGTGAACTCGGCCCGCGGTTCAGCCTCGGCGGCGGCGAGCATGGTCTTCTCCTCGGGCGTGAGATGGATACGGCACGACTCGATCGGCGTCGGATAGTTGATCGCGTCGGCCTGGCACGGTTGCCCCGCCCGGGTGGGCCTGCTACAGATCGGCACTCGTTTGCGTTGCTCGCGCCGAAAGGCGTGGACCTGTTCGTCGAGCAGTTCGTTCTGCTTGCGCAGCTTCGCGATGGTCTCCCGGAGCTGGCTCATCTCGTTCTGAAGACGCTGGTACTCCTCGCCGCGGGCGCGACGGACCCGACGCTTGGACGCTCCACTGCAGCGGTCATCCGGTGCGGCACCGCACTGCAGGCACGGCCAGTCCAGGTCCGGATCCTCAACGGTCACGATGCCTTGCGGCAGCGTCCGCGTGTTGAAGCCGCGACCGAGTTCGGCGCTGGAGAACACCGTCTCGCCGAAACACACCCGGCGGAAGCCGCCTTGCGGGCCGACAACCCATTCGCTGACCGGCCCGTAAACCTCGACGGCTTCCTCAACGGTCAGGAGGTGGGTGTAAGCGATCGGGCCCGAGCCGCCGTACAAGGTGCCGAGGACGGGTTCGCCGACCGTCAATCAGGCGACCGGCTCGCCGCAGTACCCATCCCAGGCCACCGGCCGGCCCTCTCGGTGCGGTTGCGGTCCATCGTCGTTCGCCATGCCGGAACCCCCGGGTCCAACGGTCAACTGAGATCGATCGACGCCGGATTCGAGCGTGGAGTGCCTCGCGTCAGGCTCATCGAAATTTGGCACCCCGCGTACGTGGGAGGGAGTCGGCCATCGTTCTGCACCACGTCGAAGCCAACCGCTATGCAGGAGGAAGAGGCTCAGCATGATAATCAGCCCAAGAGGCACCAGGTCCCGTTGCTACCAACGTCAGCCAAACGCCCTCATCCGCCTTCCGAGACTATGCTCAGGACGACAAAATACACTAAATTCGACTAAAATTGCTGGCCGCAGGCGCTTCAGCTTCTGCTTAAAGGGACGACTGTGCGACACTCGTGGGAGAGCGGAGCAACCAACTGGACAGGGCTGCGAAGTCGGAGATGGTGTGACGTACGTCGCGCGACAGCGGCCGGACTTTTTGGATACCTGCGTAAAGGTGGCCTGGTCTGGAAACGCGAGATGGCGTAACGAAGATGGCAGCCGTATTTACGAATATGATCGGCTCCACGGGCATGTCGAGGCGTACAGCAAGCGAGGTCGCCACGTAGGTGTTCTGGATGCACAAACTGGGCGAACTATTGGTGATGCAGTACCTGGAAGGAGGATCGATGTCTAACGCGCCACGCCGTGACTTCGTGACGGCCTGCCTTTCGGGGGAAGCGTTCGAAGATGAAATTGACGACTGGGTAGATGCTTGGCATGACCATGACGGGGCGCCCAACGGAAGTGCCGTGCCGTTGCGTGACTACCTGGGGATGAACAAGGCCGAGTATTCCTTGTGGGTTGAGCAGCCTCGTTCTTTGCGCTTCATCATTACCGCGCACCGGCGTGGGATTGATGTGAGTGCGCTTCTGGCCGGAAAATCAGAGCTTGCTCTCGCGGCTCGATCTTCGAGCGACCAGGACGAACTCGCTAAAGTTGTTCGATGGCTGGTCGATTCAGGTCAGATGACCCCTAACAATTGAGGATAGGCCGATAGATGTCTAGCCGTTATACGGCTCCAGACTTGGCTGCCCGACGTCTTGCTGCGCGACTTGTCGAAAAGAAAGATCTCGTTCCGCCTGTGGATATCAGGAGGATGCTTCAAGAATATGCTGAAGTAATCGAGACCTCATGGCCGTACTCCAGTGTGGATGCCTTGGTTAGCGGTATCGGAAGCGGTTCTCGTCCTCGCGTTTTTCTTCGACGAGAAGCGCATCGTCGTCGCCAACTCTTCACCATGGCGCACGAGCTCGGGCATATCCTGATCCCCTGGCACGTCGGCTCCGACGCATGTCAACCAGCCTACGACGTTGTTGGACTCCCTTCGTACGGCCAAGAAGAACAAGCCGACATCTTCGCCGGCGGAGTTATGCTTCCGGACCGGTGGGTCGGACATCTTTTGCGTACTCATGGCCAGGATATGGATTCACTCCTGAATGAGTCGCAGGCGGCAGGGCTGAGTGCCATTGCCACAGTCCTCGGACTGCGGCGTAACCTCTTTGCGGGGTGGGTCTTCATCGTCCACGGGCCGGAAAATGATCGACTGGTTTGTACCCCAGGGACAAACGTCCTGGACTATGCGACGAACCGTGCCGACCTTC
Source organism: Actinoplanes sp. CA-015351 (assembly GCF_050955685.1). NCBI lineage: Bacteria > Bacillati > Actinomycetota > Actinomycetes > Micromonosporales > Micromonosporaceae > Actinoplanes > Actinoplanes sp. CA-015351. The sequence continues at coordinate 8,297,164 of NZ_CP192102.1, read as the reverse complement.
GGGGTGATGCGCTGGATTTCGGAGTTGTCGAATTAAACGGGCGGCGGGTTTCCTGGTATCGCCTCTATGAGGTCGCGGATATGCCGAAGTTGGACGGCGATCAGCGCACGAATACAGAAGTCTTGAGGACTGTCCTTCAAGACGTTGCCGGTGATCCGCAAACTGCGCAGAAGTTAGAGCAAAGAATAAATGGAAAAATTGGGGGAATTCTCCGGGATTCTGCCGGCAGGTCGCCGCATGAAATGTTCACAGCGTTAGAATATCGGTTCGCCCAAGACGGATATGAGCACCTACTGGCTTATCCGGATTTTCGTGCTTGGCTCGCCCGTAAAGCCAGGGATGTTAACTCTGGAAATACCAAACGCCGACGGCTCGAGTCTAAATGAAGATACGGATTAGATGCGTTCTTCACGCGTTCACACGCTTCGGTGCCGGGTCATGGTAGAGGGGCCTGGACAGCGTTGAGGACGTTGGTCCGTCGGTGACCGCCCAGCTGTCAGGGGTGTTGCGACACGGTGTCCCGCTCCAGTGTGCCGTTGGCTCTTTGCCCTGAGCGGCGCTGATTGGAGCGGGGTCTACGCTGTGTGATGGCGTCGCGTGGTGATCCTGTGGTGATCGGATGTCGGCGACCGTTTCAGCATGGGCGCGACTGAATCAGCACGCGGAGCCTGCGGCCATCGGCGTGCGAGGCACGTCAAATATGCACTCGGCCCCGACCGGCAGAAACGCAAAGCTGCTCTGAGCTGGTAGTTCGTCTTTGGTACGGCTCTGAGCCCGGGGGTAGCAGAGTGTAATGGTGACCACTAGGCGCCTGACTACGGATCAGAAGGTTAGGGGTTCGAGTCCCTTAGGGCGCACAGGATTTAGTCGGGTCTGAACTGCGGAAACGCGGGTCAGGCCCTTCTTGTTGTCCGGCCTTTGTGGGCGTTGGGTGTCACGAGGGTGTCATCACTTTCCGTGACAATGCGAGTGTCGGCGGGCTCGGGACGCTGCGCCCGGCGGCGTTTGTGGGTCGCCTTCGACGACGGTGCGCTGGCGTTCGACGAACAGCAGCCCCCGGTCGAGGTCGACGGCCGCCCATCGCAGGCCGCAGACCTCACCACGGCGCAGGCCACGCAGAGCGTTCAGTCCGATGTGGTCCGGCGGCGGTCGGATGCGGCGACTTCCTCGGTGCTGCTGACGGTCCACCGTTCGATGCGGCTGTCATAGAGGATGATGCTGCCGTCGTGCAGGACGATCCGGTCGCGATAGCCCTCGGGGTCGGCCGCGGTCGTGGCGTCCTGGTCGTACTCCGCCAGAGCGGGGATGACCTCCGCGAGCAGGATCGTCATCGTCATGGTGGGTTCGTCGAATGCGCGGTTGAGTGTTTCGGCGATGCCGGTGCCGGTGGCGGTGGCGGTGGCGCTCATGTGCGGACCTTTCCTGGTACGGCCGGGAGTGGGTTGACCTGTCAGTGAAGGCGCGGGTGAAAGGTCACGCCCGCTTCCCTGACTGCATCGTGCGGCACGCCGCGGCAAGGGGCGTGATGCCCCGCGAGCACGAACAGCTGAGGGCGGCCAGGAGCGCCACCTATGTTCGCCGCTTCACCCGGGCCCGTCGGCTGGCGGGGTGTTGATGGCGCGGCGGGCGTTCGGCTCTGCGGAGGGCTTGATGGTCGGGACCTGCAGATTCGGCCGATCTTCGGTGACACGGCCGAAGCCTTCATTGCTCGCCGAGAAAATCTATGGTGACGGGACTAGACATTCTTGCGAGGGCCGGTTAGTGTTTCTCTCGTTGACAGCAGAGATCGTTGAAGACGCAGACGAAGACCGAGCGTCAAGCAGGGCCCGGATCCTTTTCGTGGCTCGCTCGGCACGGCGGTGGCACAGCATCACCGCATGCATTTCAGTAAGGCAGTTGCACGACAAGACCTTGACGTAATTCCAGGTCAGGGCAGACGCAGGTGGGGCCGAGGCAGGTTCAGGGCTCGACCTGATGCAGGAAGATCCGCCGTACGTGTGCGGGGCCGTGAAGTTTGCGTGGGGCTCCGACACCGGCAGCTAGTACGACAGCACCACAGGAAATGGAAGCAGAGGAAAGGGAGGGACGAGCACCGTTGGATCGCCCGCCGTCAGAACTGTTCTCTGGTTCTGTGGTGGACACCGCAGTCTCCATCGAACGTGAGGTGGTCTCCGGTCACGCTTATGCGATCCTCGCACCGCAATCCGCGACAGGCGGCAGGTGCGGAAAAGGCAAGCCGACGAACACGTCGGTAGATGGTGTTGTGAACCCATAACCCTGGGCCCCGGCGCTTCCCGCGCCGGGGCCCTCGTCATAGGAAGGTGCGTGTGGATGGCCCAACCCGATGACGTGCTTGACGACGAGCACTACCCCGCCTACACGATGGGCCGCGCCGCGGAGATGACCGGCGCCTCGCAGGATTTCCTGCGCCGCCTGGAGAAGGCGAGACTATTCACCCCGTCCCGGTCGGCCGGAGGTCACCGCCGCTACTCGCGTTACCACCTGCTTCTCGCCGCACGCGTCCGCGAGATGGTCGGCCAAGGCGTCGCACTGGAAGCTGCCTGCCGGATCGTCGTCCTTGAGGACCAGCTCCAGGAAGCTCTTCAACGCAACCGGAGCCAACCGCACCGACAGCAGGCGGAAGCCGCCTGAGCCGATCTCCTGCACGGTCCTTCTCCGATCATGAGAAGGACCGTTTCGCATGGCGCGTGTTCCCCTGGCCGGACGTACCACCGGCTGAGCGGCTGTTCAGGCGGCGGTGGTGCGCAGCGCGATGGCTATGCCGATGCAGTGGGCGGCGAACGCTGCGATGGTCAGGGCGTGAAAGACCTCGTGGAAACCGAACCAGCGGGGATGAGGTCGGCGAGCAGCACCTCGATGCGGGTCTTGATCTCGTCGCGGATCGGACGGACCGATTCGACGCCCTTGCCGGCCGGATCTTCGAGTTTCCAGTCCTCGTACCGCTTGCCGGGGAAGATCGGGCAGGCGTCACCGCAGCCCATGGTGATGATGACGTCGGAGGACTGGGCGGTCTCCCACTCCAGTTTCTTGGGGGTCTGGCCGGTGATGTCGATGCCGACCTCGCGCATGGCCTCGACGGCGGACGGGTTGATCTTGTCGCCGGGTTCGGAGCCGGCCGAGCGGACCTCGACCTTGTCGCCGGCGAGGTGGCGCAGCCAGCCGGCGGCCATCTGGGAGCGGCCGGCGTTGTGGACGCAGACGAACAGGACGCTGGGCTTGGTGTCGCTCATGAGCTCGGTCTTCCTTCGCAAGGCTGGGTGATGGCGGGTGGAGAGGTCAGGCGGTGCGGGCGTCGTCAGCCGGGTGTTCGACAACGACCTGGTCCGCGGTCTGACCGACGGTGGGGTAGAGCGCCAGGAGTAAGCCGACACCGACGATCAGGCCGGCGAGTTGGGCGATGATGAAGCCGGGTACGGAGGCCGGGGCGATGCCGGCGAAGGTGTCGGTGAAGGCCCGCCCGATGGTGACGGCCGGGTTCGCGAAGCTGGTGCTGCTGGTGAACCAGTAGGCGGCGCCGATGTACGCGCCGACAGCGGCCGGGGCGACCGCGGCGCGCCCTGACCTGGCGAGGGCGAAGATCAGCAGGAGCAGGCCGACGACCGCGACGCTCTCGGCGAGCCACAGATTCCCGGCAGCGCGCTCCTTGGTCGAAAACGTGACCGGGGCCAGGTCGAACATCAGGTTCGCCAGGATGGAGCCGGCGATCGCCCCGAAAGCTTGCGCGAGTCCGTATCCGCCCAGGTCCTTCAGGGTGAGCCCGGTTCTGGTGCGGCGTCCGAGGAACCAGTCGGCTGCGGAGACGACGGGGTTGAAGTGGGCGCCGGAGACCGGGCCGAAGGTCAGGATCAGCGCGCCGAGCGCGAACGCGGTGGCGACCGAGTTTTCGAGCAGCTGCAGGCCGACATCGTTCGGGGACAGCGTGGTGGCCATGATGCCGGAGCCGACGACGGCAGTGACCAGCAGCGCGGTGCCGAGGAACTCGGCGAGCAGTCGCCGCCACAGGGTGTTCTGGTGCATGAGGATGTGACTCCGGGATCGTGGGCGGGGCGGTTGGTCAGCCGGCCGGGGTGGCGATCCGCTCGATGCGGTCGGCCAGGTCGGTGTAGGCGGCCTCGAACGCCTCGTCGGTGTCGACGCGGGCCGGGTCCGGCACCGACCAGTGCAGGTCGGGCCGGGCGGGGCCGGTGAGGTCTTCGTGGGCGTTGTCGCAGACCGCGATGATCAGGTCGCCGTCGCCGACCACGTCGTCGACGTGGTTGGTGCCGGCCGGGTCGAGAGCGAGACCGTGCTCGTGCGCCACCCGGACCGCGCGGGGATGCACTCGCGGGGCGGGATGGGTGCCGGCCGAGGTGACGCTCCCGCCGATGCGGTCGCGCCAGAGGGCGGCGGCGAGCTGGGAGCGGGCGGAGTTGTGGGTGCAGACGAACACCACGCGTTCCGCGGTGTCCAGGCGCGGTGCGGTAAGCGTGGACAGCACTCCGGGGACCAGGCGCAGGTAGGTGCGGCGCCGGTCGCCTTCGGACCGGGTCCGCACCAGCAGGCCGGCGTCCTGCAGCACCTTCACATGGTGGGCGACCAGGTTCGTCGGCATGCCCAGGTTCACCGAGATTTCGCCGGGGGAGGCGTCGCCGAGGGTGAGCGCGTCAACGATGGCGAGGCGGGCGGGGTCACCAAGGGCGGCATGGACCCGGGCGCGCACCGCCAGCGAAGAAGATTCAGCGTTCATTGACTCAATCATGGCTGAGGCATTTTTGGATGGCAACCTGCTTACCGAGCCGGATCGCAGTGGGCGGCCACCGGCTCTACCCGGTCGAGGCGGTCACCGTGCTGAAGGTGATCAAGGCGGCGCAGCGGCTCGGGTTCACCCTCGACGAGGTCGCCGACCTCCTCGAGGCCGGCGGGCGCCGGCACGCCGCCGCTGACAGCGGCCTGCACGTCCGGGCGCAGGCCACGCTGGCCGAGGTGCAGCAGAAAATTGACGACCTGCAGGTGATCGCCGCGACCCTGCGGGCGGCCGTGGCCGTCGACGCCGGTGTCGGCCGGATACGGTGCCGGGCGTGACCGTACTGCGTTCTCTGCTGCTGTTCGCCCTGGCCGCCGTCGCCGAGATTGGCGGAGCCTGGCTGATATGGCAGGGCTGGCGTGAGAACCGCGGCCTGTGGTGGATCGCCGCCGGTGTGGTCGCGCTCGGCGCCTACGGGTTCGTCGCCACATTGCAGCCGGATGCGAACTTCGGCCGGATCCTGGCCGCCTACGGCGGCGTCTTCGTCGCCGGATCCCTGATCTGGGGCATGGTCATCGATGGCTTCCGGCCCGACCGGTGGGACCTCCTCGGCGCCGGCATCTGCCTGATCGGCGTCGCCATCATCATGTACGCCCCCCGCGCTACCGGGGCGTGACAAGCTCCCGGCCAGCCTCTTTCCGGGGATGCCCGGATCGGGGTTCCACCGGGGTCAGGCCGTGACGGGCTCGTCGACCGCGAGGAGTGCGGAGAGCTGCCGCATCAGCCCGGGGCGCGGCCGGTAGTAGACCCAGCTGGCGCGACGTTCGGCGTCGACCAGGCCGGCTTCGCGCAGCACCTTCAGGTGATGCGAGATTGTCGTACCGGAGATGGTGAACGCCGGGGTGAGGTCGCAGACGCAGATCTCGCCGTCCGGCGCGGACGCGATCATCGACATCAGCTGCAGCCGGATCGGGTCGCCGAGCGCTTTGAATGCCTGGGCGAGCGAGCTGGACACCTCGGGGGCGATGCGCGCCTGGGTCATCGGCGGGCAGCACGGAGTGTCTTCGGCGACGGCTGACACGACCGATGGTTTCGACATGTGTCGAGGTTGACAGATGTCGAACCCATCTGCAAGCGTGGCTTCGACACTCATCGGATTCGACGGTTCTCGAATCCGCGTACGGTGGGTGGTGATGGATCCGCTGCCGTGCCCGACCATGACCTCAACGAGGAGTAACCGCGATGAGTAGCGACGCTTCGACCACTGTCCCGGCAGCCGGGCAGGACCCGTGCTGCGGTACCGCCGAACAGGCCACCCAAGCCGACGCCTGTTGCGCACCCGCGGCGAAGGCGGACGCGATCGCCGAGGACGCCGGCTGCTGCGGCCCGGCGACCACGGTCAGCAGTGTGGAACTGCTTCCCACCCCGGCCGCGCTGCGATCCCCGGCCACCAGTGACCACGCCGGTGAGCTGCCGGTCGTGGTGATCGGTGCCGGTCCGGTGGGGCTGGCCGCCGCTGCGCACCTGCACGAACAGGGTGTCCCGTTCCTGGTGCTGGAAGCCGGTGACCAGGCCGGCGCCTCGGTGCGGCAGTGGGCGCATGTCGGGCTGTTCAGTCCGTGGCGATACGACATCGACGCCGCCGCCCGCCGCCTGCTCGACGCCGCAGGCTGGGCCGCACCCGATGACGAGGCCCTGCCCACCGGCGCCGAACTCGTCGAGGGCTACCTGCAACCCTTGTCCAAGGTGCCGGCCATCGCACCGCGCCTGCGCCTGGGCGCCCGGGTGACCGCGATCAGCCGCCTCGGAGCCGACCGGGTCCGCACCGCCGGCCGCGCCGACCTGCCCTTCGTGATCCGTCTCGCCGACGGCACCGAGATCACTGCCAGCGCGATCATCGACGCGTCCGGCACCTGGCGCACTCCCAATCCGCTCGGCGCCAACGGCCTGCCCGCGTACGGCGAACACGAGGCCGCCGCCATGATCGACCACGCCCTGCCGGACGTCCTCGGCACTGCTCGTGAGCAGCACGCCGGCAAGAACATCATCGTGGTCGGCTCCGGACACTCCGCCGCCAACACCCTGCTCGACCTGGCCCGGCTCGCCGAGACCGAACCCGGCACCACAATCACCTGGGTCGTCCGTGGCGGTTCCGCCCAGCGGGCGTTCGGCGGGGAGGACGCCGACGAACTCCCGGCTCGCGGCGCGCTCGGCTCCGGCCTGCATTCCCTTGTCGACACCGGCAAACTCACTCTGGTAACCGGTTTCGGCGTGCACTCAGTCCGTACCGATGCCGACGGCATCACCCTGGTCGCCGCCGACGGGCGCACGCTGACCGCCCACCGCGTCGTCTCGGCCACGGGCTTTCGCCCCGACCACGGCCTCGGCAGTGAGCTGCGCCTCGACCTCGACCCCATCCTGGGCTGCACCCGCACCCTCGCCGACCTGATCGACCCGAACGAACACTCGTGCGGCACTGTCACCCCGCACGGATACCGCGAACTCGGCCAGCCGGAACCGAACTACTACGCCGTCGGCATGAAGTCCTACGGACGTGCGCCGACGTTCCTGATGGCAACCGGTTACGAACAGGTCCGCTCGATCGCCGCCGTCCTCGCCGGCGATTTCGATGCCGCCGACGACGTACAGCTCGACCTGCCCGAAACTGGCGTGTGCAGCGTCAACCTGGTCGCCGAGCAGGCCGCCCGACAGATCTCGGCCCGGTTCGGTCTCACCCCGGACGTCCCGATCAACCTGGCCACCATGACCGAGGCCCTGCTGCCCACCGCCGCCAGCACCGAGGACGCGATCCGGGCCGCCGCCGACAAGATCGGCCTCGACCAGGACACCGCCTTGCAGATCGCTGCCCTTGCCGAAGGCCCGGACGCGCTGCCCAGCGTCACCGGCTTGATCAGCCTGACCTCCTCGTCCGGCGGCAGCTGCTGCTCGTGACCCGCTCCACCGGCGCACCGGTGCCCGCCGACCCGCAGGTCGGCGGGCACCAGCCTTCACCACCGGGCAACGCTCGGCTGGTCGCCGCACTGGCGATCACCCAGACCATTGGTTACGGCGTCCTCTACTACGCCTTCGCCGTGTTACTCGTACCGATGGCCGTTGATTTGCACACCTCCACCACGGCCGTCACCGGCGCATTCACCGCCTCCGTCCTGACGTCGGCAGTGCTTGCCGTGCCGATCGGCCGCTGGCTGGACCGGCATGGCGGCCGAGCGTTGATGACCGTCGGCTCCTTGCTCGGCACCGGATTGCTGCTGGCGTGGTCACAGGTCGGCGAGCTGTGGCAGCTCTATGCGATCCAGATCGGGCTCGGCGCCGCCTCGGCAGCAAGCCTTTACGAAGCCGCCTTCGCCGTCGTCATCGCCTGGCACCGGCCGCAGCAGCGGTCCGCGGCGTTACTCGCCCTGACCGTCGTCGCCGGCTTCGCCAGCACCATCTTCCTGCCGCTGGCCGGCTGGCTCACCGACCAGCACGGCTGGCGCACTGCCCTGCTCGTACTCGCCGGCATCCACGCCGTGACCATTCCCCTGCACGCCCTGGCCGTCCGTCCCGCGCCTAACGCCGGACGGCATGCGGCGCAGCACAGCACTCCGGGCGCCCGCACGGTCCGGACCGCACTGGCGGACCGTACTTTCTGGCTGCTCACCGCCGGGTTCACTGCGCACACCGCCGCGATCAGCGCCTACACCGTGCTGCTTGTCGCTGCCCTGATCTCCTGGGGTCACCCGCCCGCGTTCGCGGCCACCATCGCCGGTCTGCTCGGCATCCTGTCCGTCGCCGGACGTCGGCCGGGCGCCATTTCCGGCCTCCTTGACCGCATAGATAAGCGGCTATACGTTACGACGGAGTTACCGAGGTGAGTCCGGAACTTTCGGCCGTGGCTGACAAGGAGATCTCTCATGGCTACCCGACGTCAGTTGTTCGCTGTGGGCGGTGCTGCCGCAGCGGCCGGGGTCGCTCTTCCCGGCTCGGCCCACGCCTCCAGGGCCCAGGGCTGGGTTGCCAGCTGGGCGGCTGTGCCGACCACCGTTCCTCCCGGGGAGCCCACCGTCCTCAGCAACCAGACCGTCCGGCATGTCGTGCACGGCAGCATCGGCGGTGATGAGCTGCGGATCCGGCTCACCAATGAGTTCGGGGAAACTCCGCTGCACGTCGGTGCGGTGCACGTCGCGCTACGTGCCGGCTCCGGCGCGAGCACCGACGCAGTGGCCGGCACCGACCGGCGTGTCACTTTCGGCGGGCGGGGCGATGTCACCATTCCGGCCGGGTCGCCCCTGGTCAGCGACCCGGTGCGGCTGCGGCTTGCGCCCGGCGGGGACCTCGTGATCAGTCTCTATCTGCCGGATCGCACACCGGTGACCACGCTCGCCGCCTTCGCCTTTCAGGAGAACGTGATCGCGAACGGTGACGTGGCCGCCGCCCGTACCGTCGCCCCGGTCATCACCGTGGCGCAGGATCTCTTCCTCTCCGGCGTCGCGGTGCGGGCTCGGGGGTCGGCCGTGGTGACCCTCGGGGACTCGATCACCAACGGCGCGAACACCGAGGCGAACCTCAATCAGCGCTGGCCGGACCTGTTCGCCGCGCGGCTGCGTGCCGCCGGGCTCGACCGCGGCGTGGCAAACGTCGGTGTCTCCGGCAACCGGCTGCTGCACGACCCGAACCCGCCTGCGGGAAGTGGCGCCGAGGCGTTCGCCAACTACTTCGGGGTGAGCGGGCTGCGCCGGTTCGACCGGGACGTGCTCGCCCAGCCTGGCCGGGAGTACCTGGTTGTGCTGCTCGGTGTGAACGATCTCGGTCATCCCGGCACGGTCGCGCCGCTGTCGGAAGTGGTCTCGGCCGATGACCTGATCTTCGGGCATCGCCAGCTGATCAGCCGGGCGCACCAGGCCGGCCTGCGAGTTTTCGGCGGGACGATTCTGCCGTTCAAGGGTGACACGCTCGGCTTCTACACCCCGGAGAACGAGCGTAAGCGGTCAGCGCTGAATCGATGGATCCGCAGCTCCGGGGAGTACGACGGGGTTATCGACTTCGACCGCGCCATGGGCGATCCGGCGGACCCGCAGCGGCTCAACCCGGCCTACGACAGCGGCGACCACCTGCACCCGAACGCCGCCGGTATGGCCGCGATGGCCGCCGCAGTGCCGGTGACGTGGTTCCGATGAGGCGGAGAACGCCGTACTCGGCTGGATGACTGCCGGGCGAGAGCCGAACAATCGGTTGGCGTGATCGCTACGGTGCGGGGGTGACTACCGAGAGCTATCGCGCAGGCGCTTTCAGTGACTCCTCGTTTGGCGGCCTCCGGCGACGTGCCGGCAGGGTCGTTGCCGCGGCCATGATCGGGCTGCTCGCACCCACTGTTGCTGCCACTGCCGCCACTGCTGCCCACACCAGTCCGCAAACCACGTTGGTCGCGGCCGCCGGCGCGGCCGGCACGGCTGCCGCGGCGAGATTTCGTAGCGTCATGCCTGGTGCGGACGGCATCATCGCCGTACGCCCCGACGGGAAAGCGTTCGCCACTGTCAGCAAGGGGATGGTCAGGCAGTGGAGCACCGTGAACGGGCGCCGGATCGGTACGCCGTTCGCCGCCGATGCCGGGACCGTTCACTCCGTCGGGTTCAGCCCCAACGGCAAACTGCTCGCCGTTGCCGGTGAGCGTGCAGTGGCGCTGTGGGAATCCGCCACCGGGGAACGGTTCGGGTCGCCGCTGGTCGGGCACGAAGGGCCGGTGCGCTCGGTCGCCTTCAGCCCCAGCGGGAAACTCGTTGCCACCGCCGGTGACGACGGCACGGTTCGGCTGTGGAATTCGGTCACCGGGCGTTCGGTACGCACTCTCACAGGCCACACCGGCACGGTACGTTCGGTCGTGTTCAGCCCGGACGGCAAAAGCCTCGTGACAGCAGGCGGCGACAAGAGCACCACGGCCGACGGCGACCAGAGCACCACCACCGGCAGCGGCGGCGACCAGAGCACCGCGGTCAGCAGTGACAAGAGCACCAAAGACAGCACCGTCCGGCTTTGGGCGACCAGCACCGGCCGGCCGATCGGTGCGCCGCTGACCGCGAGCACCGCCCCGATCTACGCGATCAGCTTCAGCCCCGACGGACGTCTGCTGGCCACCTCCGACGCCGGCGACGTCGTCCGCCTCTGGGATCCCGCCACCGGCAAGCCCGCGGGCAAGCCGCTCACCAGCAGCGCCGGGCCGGTCCTCGCCCTCACGTTCAGCCCCGACGGCGATCTCCTGGCCACCTCGTCCGGCGGTGACAACACCGTGCAGCTGTGGGACACGGCGACCCGCCGGCCGGCCACCGAACCGCTCACCGGCCACGCCGGGCCGGTACGCGCCCTGCGGTTCAGCCCGAGCGGCGATCGCCTGGCCACCGGCAGCGACGACGGCACCGTGCGGTTGTGGGACACCAAGACCGGCAGCCTCGAAGGCAAGCCGCTGACCGGGCACAAGGGCCCGGTCTGGGCGCTGCGAATCACCCTGGACGGCAAACGCCTGATCACCGCCGGCGACGACGACAAGGCCCGCCTGTGGCGCATTGCCAGTAAGTAAGTAAAAGAGCTGACGGAAAGGCCGCCACCGGGGAAACCGGGTGGCGGCCTTTCTCCGTGAGCGCCGCATCACCGAACTGGTCACCCTGGATCTCCCACTGTGATCTGCCCAAACGGCGGGGTTGCGTCGTTACCGTACCGTCCTATACTCCGACGACCCCTTCTTCTGATCTTGGGATTGTCATGACTTCTGTACGTATCCGCGCCCTCGCCGCGCTGCTCGCCACCGTTCCCGCCGCCGGCCTCCTGGTTGGCGCCGCGCCCGCGCAGGCCGCGCTGAACGTCACCGTCAAGTCCGCCTCGATCAGCAAGAACGCGTTCGTGCTGTCCGCCAAGGCCGGCTGCACCAACGTCAGCGCGACGGCGACGCTGAGCGCGCCGCTCCCGACCGGGGATGGCGTCTACAGCGGCGTGGGCATCGACCTCGTGGTCGCCGCGAACGTCGACAAGTCGGTGGCCGACGCCGAATTGAAGCGGGTCGGCACCACAAACACCTACAAGGGCGCCTTCCAGGTCTGCGGCAAGTACGCGCCGGGCAAGTACTCCGCCCTGATCTATGGCGCTGTGCTCGACAAGAACGAGAACGTCGAGATCACCAACGTCGTCACCAAGACGCTGACGATCAAGCGGCCGTCGAAGGTCACCCTGAACGCTGCCCCCGAGCCGGTGAAGAAGGGCAAGAAGATCACCGCGAAGGGCACCCTGAAGGTCGACGGCAAGGTGCTGGCCGGCGCCAAGGTGAAGATCTACTTCAAGAAGAAGGGCGCGACGTCCTACTCCCTGAAGGCCACCACGACGACCAACAGCAAGGGCGTCTTCAGCAAGAAGTTCACCGCGACGAAGACCGGCACCTGGAAGGTCGTCTACGCCGGTAGCGGCACCAAGGTCGCCGCGGCTGCCACCGACGCCGTCAAGGTGAACTGACACGCCACGAAACGCCAGACGGCGGCGCCTCCTGTGAAGGGGGCGCCGCCGTTTCTGCGTACCCGGGGGTCCCGGCTGGCGGTCCGAGACCCCCGCGTAAGGATCACCATCGGTAATCCCGGGGGATGAAAAGATGTTATTTGCCTTTTCACCCTGCTAATTGGCACTAGACATGCACTTGTCCACCATATCAATACCGGGTGGACACCAGTGGAGAGATGGTGCCGGTGCTTTCGCGCAGGTCAGCCGCGCTGCGTTACCCCGGCGCGAAGTGGTCCATCGCCGGCGCAGTGGCCGCGCATTTCGGAAGCCACTATCACTATCTTGAGCCGTATTTCGGCAGTGGCGCGGTCTTCTTCACCAAGGAACCGTCACCGCACGAATTGATCAATGACACCAATGGCGCGGTCGTCAACCTGTTCCGGATGCTGCGTGATCGCACCGAGGACCTGTGCTGGGCGCTGGAGACGACGCCCTGGTCCCGGGACGAGTACACGATCTCCGACGTGGTCACCGACGACCCACTGGAGGACGCCCGCCGGTTCGTCGTCCGGGTCTGGCAAGCCCACGCCAGCGACCTCGCCAAAAAGACCGGATGGAAGACCCGAGGGGTACGCCAGCGGGCACGCGGCATGTCCGACCGATGGAGCCGGGTACCCGACGAACTGCGGTCGATGGCGTGGCGGCTCGCCGAGGCGGAGATCGAGAACCGGCCGGCGATCGAGGTGATGCTGCGGTTCTCGGCGGTGGACTGCCTGATCTACGCGGATCCGCCATATCTGCCGGAGGTACGTACGCAGCGGATGTACGGCCAGGAGATGACAACGGCGGAGCACATCGAGATGCTCGACGTGCTCCGCCGTCATGCCGGCCCTGTCGTCCTCAGTGGGTACGACAACGCGCTTTACAACGAGGCGCTTGAAGAATGGCGGCAGGTGACTCTCAAGCCGCCGAAGGTGGAGAAGGGCGCCGTGCGTACCGAAAAGCTCTGGATCAAAGGAGCCGTTCGCAGCTGATCGCGGTGTCGATCGTCTCGGGCCGGCACAGGTCACCGGCAGCGGTACCGTTCGCGCCGCCGTCGAGGCGATCCGGGGTGCTGTCGCCGAGCCAGCTCCAGCCCTGCAGATCGTCGTCGCCGGCCTCGCCGTAGAGGGTGTCGCGACCGGCCAGTCCGTCCAGGACGTCGTTGCCCGCACCACCGCGGATCACATCGTTGCCCTCGTAGCCGATGATCTCGTTGGCGGCCGCGTTGCCGGTCAGACGGTCGTTGCCGGCGCCACCGATGATGTCCTCGACGTCAGCGCCCACGCTGTCCTTCTCGCCGGCCTGGCCGTCATCGCGAGCAGCGCCGTCGAGGTCGACCGTGATCGGCTTTGAGTAGAAGCCGTAGTCGACGAGGTCTCGACCGGAGCCGCCACGGATCACGTCCGCGCTCGCGGCGTAATAGGTGGGGTCGTCACCCTCGATGCGGTCGTTGCCGGACCCGCCGTCCAGGAAATCCGTCCCGGCGCCGCCACCCAGTTCGTCGTTGCCGCCGTAACCGTAGATGGTGTCGTTACCGAAGCCGCCCTGCAGGGAGTCTGCTCGGCTCGTCCCGTACAGGCGGTCGTTCTTGGGCCCGCCGATGATCCGCTCGACGTCGGGCTTGATGTTGTCCTTCTCGCCGGACTTGCCGTCGTCGGCGACACCGTCGGCGTCCGCCCGGATGGGATGATCCCAGTTCGCGTACGTGACCGAGTCGGATCCGCTCCCACCCGAGAGAATGTCGGCGTCCGCGCCTTCGGCGTCGTTGTCCGACCAACCCAGGTCGTCGTCTCCGGCGCCGCCGTTCAGGCGGTCGTTGCCGTACCCGCCGCTTACCTGGTCATTGCCGTTGTTGCCGTAGGCGACGTCATGGCCATCGCCGCTGTCGATGCCGTCGTTGCCGTCACCGCCGCTGATCCAGTCGTTGCCGGTGAGCCCGTCGATCCCGTCGTTGCCGCCCAGGCCCCAGATCTTGTCTTTGCCGGTGCCGCCTTCGAGGTAGTCAGCTCGCGGCCCGCCGGTGATCGAGTCGTTCGCGCTACCGCCGTAAGCGGAGATCGTGATGCCGCTCTTGTTGACGATCGAGTCGTTCCGGTCGTAGGTGTAGACCCGCACCCTCGTCGGCGTCTTCGGCGTCGTGCAACGCACCCGGGTCTTGTCACCGGCGACCTTCTTGCAGCCCTTGCCGGCCTTGACCGCGACCCGGTCGTCAACCGTGATCGTGTTGCCGGACCTGGTCACGACGACCTTGTTCTGCTTGCCCTTGGCGGCCTTGTAGACCACCTTCGTCCCGGAAACCGAGGCGGTTCCGGTGGTGGCGGCCTGTGCCGGCGCGGCGAAAAGGCCGAGCGTGACCAGGGCTGTTGCGGATATAGCGGTGGTTCGAGCGATATGTAGCATGTGGAATCCCCCGTGTGAAAAAATGTTTTATACGACGCTCTCGCAGCTGACCATCACGTCGTCCGGCCACGGGCGGCAAAGGTCGTCGCCGAGGGCGCCGCCGTCGAGCCGGTCCGGTTCGGCTGAGGAGCCGAAGTCGGTGCCGTCCAGGTAGTCGTCACCGGCCTCGCCGTAGATGTAGTCGTTGCCGCCGTCGCCGCTCAGCTCGTCGTTGCCGGTGCCGCCGAAGATCGTGTCCTTGCCGTACCCGCCGAGGATGTAGTTGGCGGCGGCGTTGCCGGTCAGCCGGTCGTTGCCCTCGCCGCCGTAGATGTTCTCCACGTCGGTGCCGACGGTGTCGCCCTCGCCGGCCTGGCCGTCGTCACGAGCGGCGCCGTCGAGGTCGACGGTGACCGGCTTGGTGTAACCGGTGTAGTTGACCAGGTCGGTGCCGGCGCCACCGCGCAGCACGTCAGCGCCCACCCCGTCAGGCGGGAAGTCGCCGATGAGTTCGTCGTTCCCGGCACCGCCGTCGAGGGTGTCGGCGCCGCGGCTGCCCGAGATCTGGTCGACGCCACCGTTGCCGTAGATGGTGTCGTTACCGGCGCCACCGTCGAGGTACTCGCCGCGGTTGCTGCCGTAGATGCGGTCGTTCTTCGGGCTGCCGAGGATGTTCTCGATGTCGGTCCGGACGTTGTCCTTCTCACCGGACTTGCCGTCGTCGGCGCCGCCGTCGATGTCGATCCGCACCGCGTGCTTGTAGTACTTGTACGCGTCGAGGAGATCGAACCCGGTCCCGCCGGAGTACACGTCGTTGTCCGCGCCACTGACATCGGTGTCGTCCCAGCCGATGACGTCGTCGCCGGCTCCGCCGCTGAACCGGTCGTTGCCCGCGCCGCCGCCGAGCAGGTCGCGCCCGTTGTCACCGTTCACCCCGTCGTGGCCGGTGTTGCCGAACACCGTGTCGTTGCCGTTGCCGCCGCTGAGCCGGTCGTTGCCGCTGTTGCCGGTGACGTAGTCGTTGCCGCCCTGGCCCCAGATCTTGTCGTTGCCGGTCCCACCGGAGAGATAGTCGGCCGCCGAGCCACCGGTGATCGAGTCGTTCCCGCTGCCGCCGTCGGCGGTCATCCTGATCCCGGTCTTGTTGACGATCGAGTCGTTGCGGGTGCCGGTGTAGATGTCCAGCCAGGTCGGGGCCTTCTTCGTGGTGCAGCGGACCTTCGTCTTGTCGCCCTTGACCTTCTTGCAGCCCTTACCGGCCTTGATCGCGACCCGGTCGTCGATCGTGACGGTCCGGCCTGAGACGGTCACCACGACCTTGTTCTGCTGGCCCTTGGCCGCGGTGTACAACACCGTCCGGCCGGAGACCTTCGCGGTGGCGGGGGTGGCGGCCTGCGCCGGCGAACCGACAAGGGTGGCGGACAGACCGGTGAGCAGCGCGGCACCCACCACAATGGGCATCCGGGACGACCATGACATGGATGGATGATAGGACGTGACCGTACCGTCGTGCATCCCCTGTTTCAGGATCGATGCGGAACGATAAGGGGAATCCCGGTGCGCGGGTGGTTGATCACCTCGACCCGGTGCTGGTACACCTCGCTGAGCAACTCCGCGGTGAACACCTCGGCGGGCGGCCCGGAACGGCGAACCTTCCCTGCGGCCAGCACATATGCCCGATTCGCGTACGCGGCAGCAAGCCCCAGATCGTGCAGAACGACCGCCACCGCGGCGCCGTCCGCGGCGCGGGCGCGTGCCGCGGTCATGACCAGCTCCTGATGGCGCAGGTCGAGTGCCGCGGTCGGCTCGTCGAGCAGCAGCACCGGGGTTCGCTGCGCCAGCACCCGGGCCAGAGCGACCCGAGCCTGCTCGCCGCCGGAGAGCGCCGGGAACGGGCGCTGATCGAACGCGCTCGTCTCGGTCCACTTCATCGCCTCGGCGACGGCGTCCTCGTCGTCGGTGGCCTCGGGCTGCCCGTTCCACGGTGCCCGGCCCATCCGGATCACCTCGCCGGCATTGAACGGGAACGAGAGCGTCGCCTTCTGCGGCAGCATCGAGCGCTGGCGGGCGAGTTCGCCAGCCTTGTAGGCGGTGAGGTCGCGGCCACCGATCACGATTTCTCCGGAATACTCGACGTCCCCGGCCAGCGCCGCGAGCAGCGTCGACTTGCCGGCACCGTTCGGGCCGACCAGCGCCACCAACTCACCCGGATCGACGTGGAAGTCAACCTCGGATACGACGAAACGGCCGCCCAGCTTGACCGATACCCCGGTCGCTCTCATCCCCAGCCTCCGGCCCTTGCCCGGGTACGCCGCAGCAGCCAGAAGAAGGCCGGCCCGCCGACCACGGCGGTGAGCACCCCGAGCGGTAATTCCTGGTAATCGATGGCGGTCCGGGCAATCAGGTCACCGGTCACCACGATCACCGCGCCACCCAGCGCGCTGGCCGGGATCAACACCCGGTGTCCTGGCCCGGCGATCATGCGGATCAGGTGCGGCACGACCAGACCGACGAAGCTGATGATCCCGGTGAACGCCACGGCCGACGCGGTGAGCAGGGCGGTTGCGACGATCGCGATGATCCGCAGTCGCTCGGTGTCGACGCCCAGGTGCCGGGCCGGACGTTCGCCGAGGGCCAGCAGGTCGAGCTTGCGAGAGCAGACCGCTGCCACCACCAGACCCGCGATCATGCACGGACCGGCGACCGCGACCGCGCCCCAGGTGGCCTGGGCCAGGCTTCCGAGCTGCCAGAACGCGATGGCCCGGACACCGTCGTCGTCGGTCAGGAACATCAGCAGGCCGAGCAGGGCGCCCGCGGTCGCGTTGACCGCCACGCCAGTGAGGACAAGCGTCACGACCTCGGTGCGGCCGGCGGCGCGCGACATCGCGTACACAAGAAGGGTTGTGATCATGCCGCCGGCGAAGGCGGCGGCCGCGGTGCTCCAGGCCCCGAAGATCGTGATGCCGCTGACGATCGCCGCAGCCGCGCCCACCGCCGCGCCGGAGGAGACACCCACGACGCCCGGCTCGGCCAGCGGATTGCCGAAAACGCCCTGCATGAGGGCTCCGGCGCAGCCCAGCGACGCACCGACGATCACGGCGAGCACCACGCGCGGGAACCGCACCAGCCAGAGCGCGTTCTCACCCTGCACTGCCGAGGGCATCGGCCCGATGTCGAGCCCGAGGCGATGCAGCAGCGACCCCGCCACCTCGCCCGGCGAGATCGGCACCTGCCCCTTGCCCGCCGCGACCAGGCAAACGATCACCAGGGTCACTGCCAACCCCAAGATCAAGCCCGCTTTTTTGTACGCGTAAAGCGTGGTTCGTTCTTCAGTCAGCTGCACGGGCCGTAAACCGCCTTGGCCAGAGCCTCGACCGCCTTGCCGGTCCGAGCGCCGAAGTTCAGCAGGATGCCGTCGTCCATGTCCACGATCCGCCGGTTGATCCCGGCCGGAGTCTGCGCAACACCGGGCAGCTTGAGCAGCCCGTCCACGCCATCGACCGAGTTCAGGCCCTCGGTCATCACCAGGATCACGTCCGGCGCCGCGTTGATCAGACCTTCGCTGGTCAGTGGGCGGAATTTCTTGAGCCCGATCTCGCTGCCCGCGTCGACAGCGCCGATCGCCTCGATCATCGAGTCCGAGCCGGCGCCCTCGCCGCCGATCAGGAACACGCCGGCCGTGCCACGGACGTAGAGGAACGCGATCCGCGGCGGCGTGCCACCCGTCGGCGCGGTCCTGCGAGCCGCGTCGATCTCCGACTGCACCCGCTGGACCAGCTGCTCACCGGCCTCGGGTACGCCGAGCGCGGCCGCGACGGCCCGGATGTGCTCGGGCACCGAGGCCAGGGTCTGCGTGTCGTCGATGATCACGACCGGGATGCCGGCCGCACGGATCTGGTTGAGCACGGACGGCGGGCCGATGCTGTCGTCGGCGAGCAGGACCGTCGGGTTCAGCTTGAGGATCGCCTCGGCCGACAGGTCGTGACCCTGCGGTGTGACAAGCGGAAGTTTCGCGGCGGCCGGGAACGTGGTGGACGTGTCCCGGCCGACAACCCGGTCGCCGAGGCCGAGGCTGAAGACGATCTCGCCGAGTGAGCCGTACAGATTCACCGCGAGGATCCGGTCGGCGCTCTTCACGGTGACCTTGCGCTTGTCCGCCGAGTCCACGGTGACCGGCAGCTTCGGCGCGGGCGCGGCGTCGAGCGGAGTGATGTCCTCGCTGGCGAGCTTCGCGGTGGTGACACCGCAGCCGTTCGCCGAGGCGGCCTCGGCCTCGGGTCCGATCTCACTCACCGAGGTGCAGCCCCCGGTCAGCAGGGCGGTCGTCACCAGCACCGTGGCGACGTGGCGGATCTTCATGCTTTCTCCTGCTTGCGGCGCCGAATCCGGCCCATCACGGTGGTGGCGAGAATGCCGACCAGGAACGCGCCGCCGATCGCCCACCAGTGCCCCATCGGGGTGGCGGTGCTGGTACGGCTCAGCATCGGCTCGGCGACAGCGACCGCGGCGGGTGTTGTCGCGGCCGGGGGCGCGGCCGTGGCGAGGCGTCCAGTGGGCGGGCCGACCGGGGTCTTGCTGCCGTTCGGCTTAGCGGCGGTGGCGGTTTTCTGCGGTGCGGCGGCGTTCTGTGGGGTTGCGGCGTTCTGTGGGGTTGCGGCGTTCTGTGGGGTTGCGGACGCCACACCCGCAGCAGCCGCGAAACGCACCGGAATGCGGACGTCCTGGGACCGATCACTCGTCCTGGTGTGGTCTGCCCTGGTCACGATCGCGCAGCCCCGGACGGCGCAGTCAATGTCGCCGATCATCTGACTGACCTTGAGGGACACCGTGAACGAGCCACCCTTGCCGTACGGCTGGGTGAGTCCCTCGGCATAGGACGGTGGATTGTTGGAGATCCACACGGACGCGCCGGAGCCGCCCGACATGTCCGCGCCGCCACCACATGGTGACGGCAGCACGCCGGCACCGTTGTCCAGGCAAAACGCGACGTAGATGCCCTTCTCCACGTCGTATCCCTTGCCGGTCACGGTGACGGTCTCACCGGCCCGGTCCAGCCCTTTTGTCTTGGAGACCGTGAGACGCTTCGCGGCGTGCGCGGGTGTACCGCCCGCTGTCACCACGATCAGCGCCAGGGCCGCGACCGCGGCTGTCCGGCCGATGCGCACCGTTGTCCTCCAGGGATTTCCCAGCTCACATGATCTTGCTTTTGATCATGAGTTTAGGTGAGGCTAGCCTAACTTCGCTCGCATCAGCGAGCGTCTGCCCTCATCGGAAGGAAAACGAGCATGGGCAATACCAAGGGCCCGCATCGGGTCGCACTGTTCGCTGGTGCGATCGCGATCGGCGCCGCCACGGCGCTGACCGGGGTCAGCCCGGCCCTGGCGGCACCGGTCAACGTGGCCGGTGGCACCCTGGACTGGGGTTTCAAGGCGTCGTTCCGGGCTTACATCGGCACCGGTAACGGCACCCCGCCGATCGCTGTGAGCGATGGTGCGACCCGCAACAGTGACGGCACCTTCGACTTCACCGCGAAGGGTGGCACGTACGACTCGGCCGCCGGCACCGCCACGGTCAACTACAAGGGCACCGTGGTTTTCTCGTACCCGGCGCACTTCTTCCAGATCACGCTCGCCAACCCGACCCTCGTGGTCGACGGCGACGGCACCGGTTCGCTGCTGGCCGACGTGGAACTCGTCAACGGCGGGGCTGTCGCTTCCGACCTCGAGCAGGCCGAGGTCGCCTCGGTGGTGACCACCGCCCCCACGGTCACCGACGGGGACATCTCGTTCTCGAAGCTCGCCTCCACCCTCACCGCGTCGGGTGCTGCCGCGTTCGCCGGCTTCTACGCCGCGGGCAGCGACCTGGACCCGATCACGGCGAGCGCGTCGGCCGAGGACACCACGGAGCCGACGGACCCGACGGACCCGACGGACCCGACGGACCCGACGGACCCGACGGACCCGACCGACCCGGAGCCCGGTAATGGCTCCGCGTCGCAGACGATCAAGGCGGCGGTCACCGGTGGTGCGCTGACCCTCACGTCGGCCGGCTCCAACGTGGCGCTCTCCGCCGCGACGCCGGGCCAGACCGCGACCGGTGCGCTCAACTCGGTCACCGTGAGCGACCTGCGTGGCACCAACGCCGGCTGGGACCTGGTCGGTCAGGTCACCGAGTTCTCGTCGACCGGTGGCGGCAAGATCCCCGCGGCCAACCTCGGCTGGAAGCCGACCGCCGCGGTGGTCGACAGCTCGCTTGTGGACGCCGCCGGCGTCAGCAACAAGGTGGCGGCCGGTAACCCGGTCGCGCCCGGCACCGGCCTCGGTGCCAGCCGCACTCTGTGCAGCGCGGAGACCGGGAGCAGCCTCGGCAGCTCCACCTGTGGCGCCGCTCTGGAGCTCGGTATCCCCGAGTCCAGCGCAGCTGGTGAGTACAGCGCCGTTCTCACCCTGACGCTCGCCTGATTTTCACTGGGCGAGGGAACCGGCCGGGAATACCGCAATTATTCCCGGCCGGCCCGGCCCCATCGTAAGGAGCAACATGTTCGTCCGGGGCCTTCTGGCCGCCGTTGTGATCGTGGTGTCGATCCCCGCTCCGGCCTCGGCGGCACCCGGTGACTCCGGTGTGCGCTGGTCCGTGCAGCCGTCGAGCGCCAAGGGCCCCGACGGGCGGGACTTCATCATCCGGCGCGCTTCGCCCGGCGAGCGGATCACCGATTACGTCGGCATCACCAACCTCACTGCCAAGACGCAGACGTTCCAGGTTTACGGCACTGACGCGTACACCACCGACGACGGCTCGTTCGCGCTGCTCGCCGCCGCGCAGCAGCCCACCGACATCGGCTCGTGGATCGGTCTCGGTGCCAAGCAGTACACGGTCCCGCCGAACACCCGGCTCGACGTGCCCTTCTCGATCACCGTTCCGGACAACGCGACGCCCGGCGACCACGCCGGCGGAGTGATCGCCTCGATCGCCGAGGAGCAGATCGACGCCAGTGGCCAGAAGGTCCTCGTGGATCGCCGCATCGCGGCGCGCGTCTACCTCACCGTCGCAGGCGCGGTCGCGCCCACGGTCAAGATCGATTCGGTACGCCTGGAGTACAGCCAAGCCACGAACCCGGCCGACGGCGGCGTGATGACCGTCCGCTACCTCGTCCGCAACACCGGCAACCTGCGGCTCACCGGCATCGGGTCGGTACGGGTGACCGGCCCGTTCGGCTGGGAGCTCGCCCGCACCGGCGCTATGGAGATACCCGAACTGCTACCTGGCGGCTCGATCACGATCACTGAGAAGGTCACTGGTGTGCAGCCCACGGTGCGTCTAGCCGCCGAGGTCAGCGTCGTACCTGCGACCTTCGACGAGCAGCTGCCGGCCGTCTCCCGCGGCACCGGAGTCTGGGCCTGGCCCTGGGCCCTCGTGGCTTTGCTCGGTTCCGCCCTTCTATACGTTATTGTCCGGCTTGTCCGCCGTCGAGTGCGCTCCCGGCGCGCTCGTGCCGTTCCGAATCCGGTAACCGCCTAATGAGGACCGCTCCGGAACCCCGATACTGGAAGCTCGGTATGGCTTCCACACCGCATTCGCTCAGCATCGCCGCTCCGCGAATCGCTGCTGCTCCGCAGATCAGGAAGGACGAGCCGAGATGACCGGTTTCGCAGCCCGTATCCGCCGCGCCACCATGGTCGAACACCGTGAGGCCGAGACCAGGACCTTCATCTCCCGTCTGATGGCGGGCACCATCCCGGTGGCCGGCTTCGCCGAACTCACCACCCAGTACCTGGTGATCTACCGCGAGCTGGAAGCGGCCGCCGAGGCGATGCGCAACGACCCGATCGCGGGCGCCTTCGCCGACCCGGCCCTGTTCCGGGTGCCGGCCCTGGAAGCGGACCTCGCCCACCTGCAGGGCGCCGGCTGGGAGTCCGCGGTCGTCCCGGTCGAGGCCACCCAGCGGTACGCGCAGCGGCTCCGTGAGAAGTGCCGCACCTCCCCGGAGCACTTCATCGCCCACCACTACGTCCGTTACCTGGGAGATTTGAGCGGCGGCCAGCTGATCGGCCGCACCCTGAGCGACAAGTACGGCCTCCCGCCGGCGGCAACAAACTTCTACCGCTTCGAGCAGATCCCCGACGCGAAGGCCTACAAGACGGCGTACCGCCAGCAGCTGGACGCGCTCGACCTGCCGGAGGAGCGCCTAGAGGTAATCCTCGCCGAGGCCCGCCAGGCGTTCGCCTTCAACGGGGCCATCTTCACCGAGCTGGGCACAGCCTGGCCCGAAGACATCCCCACAGCCGCCTGACAAACCCCCGCCCGCCACCCCCCCCACCCGCCGCCCGCCCGCCGCCCGCCGCCAACCGCCCGCCGCCGCGCGCCCTCCGCTCCGGATCTTGTGGACTTTTCCGAACCGTTTGCGGGGAAGACCACAAGATCGGGAAGTCTTCGTCGATCTTGCGGACCTAAGCAGCAGCGTGTTCGGGAAACTCGACAAGATTGAAGAAAGTCAGCCGCCACCGACCCGGCAGGTCCGGCGCTCGACAGCCGGCGCGCCGCTCGACCGCTCGCTCGACCGCTCGCTCGACCGCTGCCTCGGCCGTCGATCTTGTTGAATCCTGCGATGCGCGATGCGCGATGCGCGATGCGCGATGCGCGATGCGCGATGCGCGATGCGCGATGCGGGTCAAGGAAATCGGCATGCAAGACCGTGGTGGACATCAGCGAGCGGCTATGGATCGAACTCCGTCTGTGAAAGCGCTACAGATCGCGGTTGGGGGGGTGAGCGACTGCTTACTGACAGCAGCGCGTGCGGCGCTCTGGTGGTCGGGCGGCTGAGGGCGGTGGCCGCGCCAAGCGTTACGGGCGGGTGGTCAGGTTGTCAGGTCGGTCAGGTCGCGTAGCAGCTCGGATGTCGTCACAGCGTCCAGGGTGGAGAACGGGACCTCGCCCTCGGTGTTGTGGCGCCAGCGGGAGCCGGTGCCGTCGTGCAGGTAGGCGCCTGTCACCTTTTGCTCCGGGAAATAGTCGACTGAGCCGATCGCTATGCCGGGGTCGATGTCCAGTGCGAACTCCAGACCCGGGGCGATCGGCAGCTCCATGCGGCTCTGCATGCCGGCGTCCTGGGGTTGCTCGCGACGCCAGCCGCGGCGTTCCAGGCCCAGCACCTTTGTTGTCGGGAGGGTGGATCCCTGGACCCGGGACAGCACCTCGCCGGCCGCCTCCACGCTGAAGGTCGGCCTGTTGAGCTGCGGGAACGGCTGGATGATCTCGTAGTCGTCGAAGAGTTCGGCCCAGGCGCTCAGCGAGTCGCCAAGGTGCAATGGATGCGCCACCCCGACAACACTGTGCTCGGGCGGGATCAGCGGATCGTCGGCGACCGTGGAGAACGTGCGGTCCTCGGCGATCCGGAAAGCAGTGCCCGAGTCGGGCCGGGAAGCAGTCCCCGAGTCGAGCTGCGGAGCCTGCCCCGAGTCGAGCCGGGGAGCCCGCACCGCGTCGAGCCGCCAGACCAGGCGGCGGGCGATGTGCCAGACCAGGGGGTGCTCGACGAAGAACTGCTGGAATTCGAGGAGTGTCCAGCGGCGGCCGTGGACCATTGCCTGTTCGAGGCGGCGTACCTGATCGGTCGCGATGGTGCGGACGTCCTTTTTCAGCGCGGCGAATTGTTTCCACGCGGCCGGGGCGAGGTCCGGGTCGTCCCGGGTGCCCGGCTTGGGCAGTGTTTTGAGTCGTTTGCCGCTCGTGTCCGCTGCGAACGGGCGGAGCTGCTCGTCGAAGCCGACGACGAACTGCCGGGGGCCGTAGTCGAGTCGCAGGCTGCCGTCCGGGGCCAGGCCAAAGTCGGGGACCAGCCGGTCGGCCAGTTGCTCGGTGGTCAGCCCGAGTGTTTCCGCCACCTCGGCCATCCGGGTCTGTGCGGCCGCTTTCAACCCCTTGAACTTGGCTCGCTGGGAGATGCCGTGCAGGTGCATGAGGGCCACGTCGGTGCCGATGGTGGAGAGCACGGTGACACCGGTGACCGCTTTCTGATGGCCGCCGTCGCCGGGCCAGGCCAGGATCAGCGGGGTGAGGCGGCGGACGGTCTCGTCGTTGCCGAGCAGGCCCAGTGCGTCGAGTGCCCAGTTCTCCCTCGACTCGGCGCCGGCCGACTGCCAGCGGTGGAAGGCACCCCAGGCGAACTCGGCGAGGTCACCCGGGTCGCACGCGTCCTTGACGATCTCCAGGCCTGGGTACGCACTGTCGAGCTTGGACAGCGCCAGAATCGTCACGAGGTGACCGATCGACTCGGGCGGCAGCGCGCCGGAGCCGTCCCGCAAACGCACCGGCGGGAGCAGACCGGGCACGGCCCAGCCCGGGAGCGGCGGCATTTTCGCAGGCAGCACGGCGAGCGGGTCGGTGGTGAGCAGAGTTTCGATCGCGGCGGCGGCGTCTCGCCCGTACCGATGTGCGGCAGTCTGGACCGTCTCGCCCAGGCCGTGCGTGTGCAGGGCGAGAAGCGCACCCTCGGCCTGGCGGCGAGCCGGGCCGGCCTTGCCCAGCGCGGCCGGGATCAGGGCGGCCGCGGCCTCGGCCGGGTGCCGGAGCAGCCAGGCGAGTGCGGGGCGGCGCAGGCTCTTGAGCCGGGCCAGCCAGTCGGCCATCACCGTGGCGACCTCGGGTGACGTGAATGGCATGAGCAGCGCCGCCGTGTCGGCCGAACCGTGCCTGGCCAGGTGGAGCAGGGACGGCAGGGCGTCGACCTCGAATCGGGCGGCGGCGACTCGCATCCACGGACCGGCCTCCCAGCCATGTTGCGGACGCCACTGCCGCATGATCGGGCGGGCGACGATCGTGGGTGCGCGGGTGAAGAAGCCGGCCGCCTCGCTCCACTGACCGCGGCCGGTCAGCAGCCGTTCGGCGACCTGGATCCAGGACAGTTTCGACGTGAAGGCTCGGGGCAGACCGGCCGGGTCGGCCCACTGATCGCGCTCGCCCGGAAGCCAGCGTGCGGCGGCTGGGTCGGCGCAGGTCAGGCCACTGATCACGACCGGCCGAGCGGGCTTGGAGCGGATCAGCCAGGGTGGGTTGACCAGGATCGGCGGGATTGCCGAGGCCGGGGCGGTCACCAGCGAACGCGACTCGTCGGCGATTCGCCGAATCTGCTCGGCAGCGGCCGGGTCGAGGCTTGGCACCACCTCGTCGATCAGCTCGGGGTGGGTCAGCACGTGGCCGCGCAGGAGGTCGGCGACCTGCTGTTTCGCCGCGCCCTCGGCGAAGAGCCGCAGGGCCCGCGCCGGGTTGTCCGCGGCGGCGTCGGTCAGCGTGGCCCCCACGTATTTCGCGTCGACCCTGGCGATCAGCCCACGCATCGCGTCGTCGCCGGGGAGGGAGGCGAGGGTGGCGAGCAGGCGTTTCTGCACGTCGACGTTGCCGTAGCCCTCGTCGAACCAATGGAAGAGCGCCGGCGCGGCGGCCGGGCCGACGCCGTCGACGATCGTGGCGATCATGGCCGTGGAGCCGACCACGGTCCAGGTGTTGGCGACCAGGACGAGCGCGTCCAGCTGCGTGCCGGTCGCGACCGCGGTGGTCAGGGCGGCAGCGCGGTACGAGTCGGAGTCGGCCACCGCGGCCAGCACGTCCTGCTCCACCCAGTCATGCCGGGACGGGGCGAGGATGGAGGTGGCCGCTCGTGCGTACGCATGGAAGGACCGGTAGGGAAGCAGGGCCTGGACCACCGCGTCGTGCTGGGCGTCGCTCGCCGTGGCGAGCGCACGGCGCACGCGCAGCAGAACCAGCAGCGGGGTGTCGATCTGCCAGCCCTGCCGGTTTTCGCCGGAGCGCAGGTGCCGCACGCCAAGGTCGTCACGCCCTGGGCCGTCGTCGATGATGATCAACGCGTTCAGGATGACGGCGGTTTCGGCGGCGAAACTCAGACCGTGCGAGGCGATCAGCAGATCGGCCCAGGTGGCGAGCTGTGGCCGGGGCGAGAAGTTGCCCAGCGCGGTGATCGCCGCGACCGCCGCGGCACCGAGCGGCGACGCACCGGGCTTGCTCTCGATCCAGGCGCGCGCGGCGAGGGCCGTCGACTTTTCGGTGGTCGGCGCGGCGAGGATCTTGTTGACCAGGCCGGGGCGGCGGCCGATCTCCTCCTGGACCACGGCGCGAGCTTTCGCGTCGGGGACGAAAGGGGTCACCCCGGCGCTGCCGCGACGCGGATGCCGATGCCGGTGCCAGGGCTCGGGGAGGGTTTCCATGGCCGGCACGTTAGCGAGACGGTACGACAAAACCGGGAACGGTCTGCGACCATCCGGCGATGCCGGAAAACTCGATGCGCCACCGCCAGACGGTCATGCGAGCCTGCGATCGGATCCTTTCCGGCGTACGCCCAGCGACCATGCGGGAGCGGCTGACCGATCTGTCAGCCGGCGCTGACCTGGACGAACTGCCGGACTTCTACGGCGACGGCCCGGTGACAGTCCTCGAACAGCGGGTGGCGAACCTGCTCGGCACCGAGGCGGCCGTCTGGTTTCCCACCGGGACGATGGCTCAGCAGGTCGCGCTGCGGTACGGCGCCACCGAATCCGACGCGGTGGCCCTGCATCCGCTCGGCCACCAGCTGGTTCACGAGCGGGACGCGTACGCGAGCCTGACCGGACTGCGAGCCGTCACCTCGACGACCGCACCCCGCAACCCGACCGCCGCCGACC
Source organism: Actinoplanes sp. CA-015351 (assembly GCF_050955685.1). NCBI lineage: Bacteria > Bacillati > Actinomycetota > Actinomycetes > Micromonosporales > Micromonosporaceae > Actinoplanes > Actinoplanes sp. CA-015351. The sequence continues at coordinate 8,269,852 of NZ_CP192102.1, read as the reverse complement.
TCGCCGAGCTGGACGAGCGGGTCGGTACTGTCGTCTTCGAGCTGCCGTTACGCGACGCCGGCTTCACGCTGCCGACCTGGGACGAGCTGACCGAGGCCTGCGAGGAGGCGGTGAACATCGGCGCCCGGGTGCACTTCGACGGCGCCCGGATCTGGGAGTCGACGCCCTATCTGGGCCGGTCGCTCGTCGAGATCGCGGAGCAGGCCGACAGCGTCTACGTCTCGTTCTACAAGACGCTGGGCGGGATCAGCGGCGCTGCGCTGGCCGGCACCGCCGACCTGGCCCGGTACGCGCGAGCCTGGCGCCACCGGCACGGCGGCAACATCTTCCAGCAGTGGCCGGCAGTGCTGACCGCCCTCGCGGGGCTCGACCGGGAACTGCCGCGGATCCCGGATTACGTACGGCACGCCCGGGTCGTCGCCGACGCGCTCACTGCGTTGCCAGGTGTCCGGGTGCAGCCCGAACCGCCGCATACGCATCAGTTCCGGCTTTTTATCCCGTACCCGGCAAGGGTTTTGAACGCGGCCGTGAGTGAACTCGCTGCGAAGGAGTCGATCTGGTTTTGCGGAGTCGGGCAGGACACGCCGGTGCCGGATGTCGCGATGACCGAGATGACGATCGCGGCGGCGGCCCTGGAGTGGACCGCCGCCGACGTCATTGATGCGGGTGAGCGACTGCTCAGATCTTGCCGGCTCCTGCACCGGCCTTGACCAGCGCGGACACCGAGGAGGTGGCATCCAGGGTCACCGAGTACGGCGCCGAGGTGAACGTGCCGGTCTGGGTGATCACCGGCGCCTCACCACCGAAGTCGTTGCCGGAGATGACGGCGAAACCGTCCAGATCGGAGTCCTCGGTCGTCCAGACCGGCAGCTTCACGTTGACGAACACGTTGTTCTGCACCAGGCACTGCGACTCCATCAGGCAGTGGATGCCGCTGGTCTTCGCGTTGGTGAAGAGGTTGTTGTAAAGGTGCACGGTGCCGAAGCGCAGGCGCGGCAGCCGGGAGGCCACGTTGTCGAACCAGTTGTGGGCGTACGTGACGTGCAGCTTGCCGGTGTCCTCGGCGGCGTTGCTGTCGCTGTGGCCGAGCAGCGAGCCCTTCGAGTGGTCGTGCAGGTAGTTCCAGGAGACCGTGACAAGGTCGGTGGCGTGGGTCAGGTCGACCATGCCGTCGTAGAAGTCCTTGTCGTGGCTCGTGTCGTTGAAGAGCTCGTTGTGGTCGATCCAGATCTTGGTGGACTTCTGCGCGGCGATCAGGTCGACCGGCGCCTGCGCGAACGAGATCTTCAGGTTGCGGACGATGACATTGTCGGCCTTCTTGATGTAGATGCCGGCACCGGTCAGACCCGCGTTCGAGCCGACGCCCACGAGGGTCTTGTTCGAGGAGACGACGACCTGGTCGGTGCCGCTGCCCGTGAGGATCGTGGAGATCTGCAGGATCTTGGCGCCGTCGGAGGCGGCCTCAGTGATCAGCTGGTCCAGCGAGGTGATCTTCACGGTCGAGCCGCCGGCGCCGCCGGTCGTGCCCGCGCCGAACCCGATCGGGCTGGTCTCGAACTTCCCGGTGGCGGCCGAAGGCGACGATGACGCGGTCGCCGTCGGCGACGCGCTGGCGGTCTTTGTAGGCGACGCGGTCGCGGTCTTTGTGGGCGACGCGGTCGCGGTCGCGGCCGGGGAAGAAGCCGCCGGGGAAGAAGCCGCGGCCGAGGTGGTGGGAGACGCCACTGTCGTCTTCACGCTCACATCGTCGAACGACGCGGTCGCGTTGTACGTCTGCAGCCCGATCCGTCCGGTGCCGAACGTCGACGCCGAAGCGGTCAGGATCGAAGCCCCGTTCACCGATCCGGTGAGTGTGTTCCCTTTGACGGTCAGGCCCAGGGTGTACGAGCTGCTGGCCGAAACGGTCAGCGCCGCCTCGCTCAGAACCGTGGCGTTGCCCGACTTGACCGACTCCAGTCGCACCTTGTTCGCGCCGGTCAGCGCCAGCCGGTAGAAGCTGGTCGAGCTGGTGGAACGTGCCACGAGGGCGGCGTACCCGCCGGCCGCCACGGACAGCGGCTGCACCTTCGCCGAAACGGTGTAGTCGGCCCAGTCGGTCAGCCCGGCGAACTGCCGGGAGAGCGTCGCGCCGGTCTTGGTCTGTCGCAGCGCCGCACCGGTGACGGCCCAGGTGCCACCCGACTTGCTCCAGCCCGCGGTGTCGCCGTCCGCGAAGTCGTCGCTGAAACCCGCGGCCGTGGCGGCTTCGGTGCCGGCGAACGAGACCGTCGCGAGCGCGCCGATTCCGGTCACCACCGCGGCCATCCCGGCTGCGATGTAGATGTTCCGCTTCTTCATGTGCTCCCTTTCGGTCCCGCGCCGTACCGCGGCGGGGATGAGGGGGCGTGGGGGCGCCCCGGACAGTCCAGAGGTGGTCCGGGACGGTGAATTGGTTGCGCCGCCGCTTATGTGACGCCGCTCACTGCCGTACGCAGCGTGCGAATCCGCTCTCGATCTTGCGGTAGTTCGTGTAGCCGTCGTCGTAGTTGAGCGCCCACCGCTTGCCCGGTTCCGGATCGGCCTTGTCCGAGGTCCAGTACCAGCCGAATTTCGGCGTGTCCGGGAACGCCTTCGTGCTGATCGCCGGCGCGACCCGCGAGTCGTCGACAGTGGTGGACAGCTCCCGCACGGTCGGCAGGCGCCAGCCGTCGCCGAGGCCGTCGCAGAACGCTGTCGCCTCGGTCGCGGACATCTCCTTCGAGGTGGCCCGTCGCCAGATAAGCCCGGTCTGCGGGTCGGTCACCTGTCCGCCGGAGATCTGATAGGCGGGCTTGCCGGTGCCGGTCACTGAGCGTACACATCGGACCTGGAACGAACCGTCCTGGAACGCTCCGTTACTGGCCAGACCCTCGTAGAAGTTGATGATCCAGGCGCGCAGCGGCGTCTTGGTCACCGCCCAGGGCGTGGCGGTCCAGAAGAACTGAGCCGGCGTGCCAGGGAACGCCTTCGTGTCGATCGCCGGAGCGGAACGGGAGTGGTCGACGATCGAGGTGAGCTCGATCCGGGTTGGCAGATGCCATCCGCCGCCGTCGGTACCGAGCCCATCGCAATAGGACTTGGCCTGGGTGAACGTATAGGTCTTCGCCGCGGCCTCGCGCTGCCACTCCAGTCCGGTGACGTTGTCACGAACCGTGCCGTTTCCCAGATTTTTGTAGCTCGCTTTTCGTGCCGGGCCGGGCACCGGCCAGCTCGCCCAGCGGCTCGCCAGCGCCGTCGGCGCCGTCGGCGTCGGGCTCGCGCTGGGTTTCTCAATCTTGCTGGGCGCGATCTTCTTCGAAGCGCTTGGTGAATCAACGACACTCACGCTGGGTGCCACAACGGCACTCTGAGCGGCCGGTTCCGGCCGTTCCGGCTTCGAGACGTACGCATAAGTGCCCACCACCACGGCAACCAAAGCCGTGGCCGCGATCCCCACAAAGGCTGGAGTGGAGCCAGTGCTTTTGGGGGTGGCGGCACCCACCGCTGCCGTCACCGCGGCTGGCACCGGCAGCAACGCACACCCGACGAGAAGCCGCTCCACCGCGACCTCCCCAGCAGACCTGCCAGCACACATCCGGCAATCCCGCACGTGCCGATCGATCCGCTTGCGCCACAGTGGACTGGGTTGCCCATCCCACGCCGCGACAACAGCCTCCAGCTCGGCACAGCGCGGCCGGCTCTCCAGCGCCGCGACCAGCGCACGACTGCGATCAAGCTGCCCACGCATCCGCTGGATCCGTACCGCCGCATAGGCAACCGTCGTCTCCAGCGCGCCCGCCACCTCGGCCCGGCTCAGTTCACCGGCGGCCTCCTGCCACCAGAGCGCGAGTACCACCCGGTCCTCGTCATCAAGCCACCGGCTCGCCTCAGCCACCTGCCGGCGCTCCCCGGTGAGCCGCAGCCGCAGGATCGCCAGCTCCTCGAAGTCGGACGAAGCCCGCCCGGGCACCGCGGGAACCACCGCCATATGAGCGGCCGCGCTCTCGGCCCGCTGCCGGTGCACGCCGATCTGGTGCATGGCGATCGCCAGAACCCAGGCCCGCACACTCTGCGGCTGCCGCAGTGCCGGCAGATCCCGCAGGACCAGCAGCATCGTCTCCTGAACCACGTCCTCGAAGTCCGGGTGCCCGCCGAGCGCCCGGCCCACCACGTTGTAGACGAGCGGCAGGTAGGCGCGCGCGAACTCCTCCCGCGCCCTCCGGTCGCCGCTCTGCGCCGCAGCGACGAGATCGCCGATCCTGCTCATCGCCGCCTCCAGACGTGGATGGAAAAGCGGACCGAGATTAAATATCCCGAACAGCGCCTGTCAACGCGCGGTCATAATGGCGCCGCACACATATCACTTTTTCTGAGAACCGCTTCACCAGCGGAAACGCGCCCCCGTCAACGGAAAGAATCATTTCCGCCATTGGCTTCTCGCGTCAATTAGAAGAATGAAGACCCCGGCCGGCCCGGGAACGAGGCCTTGTACCGGACGGGACTGGCGGCCTACGCTACGAGCAGCAGGAAAGCGCTTTCCTCCCCGTCCTCGAAGGGAACCCCCGCATGGCAGCGCGCAGATCGATCGGGATCGTCATCAACGGTGTCACCGGCCGGATGGGATATCGCCAGCACCTGGTGCGATCCCTCCTCGCCATCCGTGAGCAGGGCGGCGTGCCGCTGGCCGGCGGTGGGCACATCTGGCCCGAGCTGACCCTGGTCGGCCGCGACCCGGACAAACTCGCCTCGATCGCGGCCCGGCACGGCCTGACCGAGTGGACCACCGACCTCGACGCCGCGCTGTCCCGGCCGGATGTGGAGATCTATTTCGACGCGCAGGTGACGGCCCAGCGGGAGAAGGCGATCCGGCAGGCCATCGCGGCCGGCAAGCACATCTACACCGAGAAGCCTCTCGCGGAGAGCTCGGGCGCCGCCGAGGAGCTCGCCGAGCTGGCCGCCGCCGCCGGCATCCGCAGCGGCGTGGTGCAGGACAAACTCTTCCTGCCCGGCCTGCGCAAACTCAAGCGGCTGATCGATGGCGGCTTCTTCGGCAAGATCCTTTCGGTACGCGGAGAGTTCGGCTACTGGGTCTTCGAAGGTGACTGGCAGACCGCACAACGCCCCTCGTGGAATTACCGGCTGGCCGACGGCGGCGGCATCGTGATGGACATGTTCCCGCACTGGAACTACGTCCTCGAAGAACTCTTCGGCGCGGTCCGTGCGGTGCAGTGCACAACGGTCACGCACATCGAGAGCCGGGTCGACGAGCGCGGCGAAACGTACCAGGCCGACGCCGACGACGCCGCGTACGCGATCTTCGAGCTGGAAGGCGGGATCGTCGCACAGCTCAACTCGTCCTGGGCGGTCCGCGTCTACCGCGACGAGCTTGTCGAGTTCCAGGTGGACGGCGTCGAGGGCAGTGCCGTCGCCGGTCTGCGCGGCTGCCGGATCCAGCACCGGGCCACCACGCCGAAACCGGTCTGGAACCCGGACCTGCCGGTCACCGAGTCGTTCCGCGACCAGTGGTCCGAGGTGCCGGACAACGACGAGTTCGACAACGGATTCAAGGTCCAGTGGGAAGCGTTCCTGCGGCACGTGGTGGCCGGCGAGGAGTTCCACTGGGACTTCGAGTCCGGCGCCCGGGGCGTGCGGCTGGCCGAGGCGGGTCTTCAGTCAGCGAGCGAGGGCCGCCGCATCGAGCTGGGAAGCGCCTGACATGGCCACGGTTAACCTGCCCGACGGCCGGAAATTGGTGTTAAGAAGCCACCCCGCCTGGGAAAATTCCAAAAATTTAATCGAAAGCCGCATTGCGTACGCAGCCGCGCACGTCGTCGCCGACCCGAGAGCCGGGAACGCGCCCGGCGCACCGGCTGTCGTCGACTGGGACACCACGCTGAAGTTCCGCCATCACCTGTGGCAGCACGGTCTGGGTGTGGCCGAGGCGATGGACACCGCTCAGCGGGGCATGGGCCTCGATTACGCCGCGACCAGGGAACTCATCCGGCGTAGCGCGGCTGAGGCTCGCAGTGTCGGCGGGAAGATCGTGGCCGGCGTCGCCACTGACGACTTGGCTCCGGGGCAGGCGACGCTGGAGCAGGTGCGTTACGCGTACCAAAGGCAGTTGGGTGATGTGGCAGAAGCCGGCGCCGTGCCGGTGTTGATGTGCAGCCGCCATCTGGCGGCGGTCGCGAGGGATGCCGACGACTATCTCGGCATTTATCGCGACCTGCTGGAAAAATCCGATAAGCCGGTCGTGCTGCACTGGCTCGGCACCGCGTTCGATCCGGCGCTCGAAGGCTACTGGGGCTCGGCCGATGTCGACAAAGCCACCGAAACAGTCCTTCAGTTGATCGCCGGAAATCCGGCCAAAGTGGACGGCGTCAAGATCTCGCTGCTCGATGCCGACCACGAGATCCGGTTGCGGCGGCGGCTGCCCGAGGGTGTCCGCCTCTACACCGGCGACGACTTCAACTATCCGGACCTGATCCGCGGCGACGAGCGGGGTTACTCCGACGCGCTGCTCGGCATCTTCGCGGCGATCGCCCCGGCCGCGTCCGCCGCGCTGGCCGCGCTGGACCGAGGCGACCTGGCCGAGTACGACCGGATCTTCGCCCCGACCGTCCCGCTCTCCCGGCACATCTTCGAAAAGCCGACGTTCTACTACAAGACCGGCATCGTCTTCCTGGCCTGGCTCGCCGGTCACCAGGACCACTTCACCATGGTCGGCGGTCTTCAGTCGGGCCGGTCGGTGCCGCACTTCGCCAAGCTGATCGAGCTGGCCGACGCGGCCGGCCTGATCGGCGACCCGGAGCTCGCGGCCGCGCGGGCCAACAGCTTCTTCAAGGTGGCGGTGGGATGAGCCGGTTCTCCTTCAATCAGATCACCGCGAAGCACTGGGACCTGGTCGACCTGGTCAAAGGCCTGGTCGAGGCGGATGTCGACAAGGTGGCGCTGTGGCGCGAGCCGGTGGCCGAATACGGTCTTGAGCGCGTCGCCGCCCTGGTCCGGGATGCCGGGCTCGAAGTCACGACGCTGTGCCGCAGCGGCTTCTTCCAGGAGCCGGACTGGTTCGACGACAACCGCCGCGCGATCGACGAGGCGGCGGCTCTGGGCACCGGCGTTCTGGTGCTCGTTTCCGGAGGCCTTCCCAGCGGGTCAAAAGACATAAAAGGCGCCCGCCAGCACGTCGCCGACGCGATCGCCCAGCTCGTGCCGCATGCCGCCGCGGCCGGCGTCACTCTCGCGATCGAACCCCTGCACCCGATGTACGCCGCCGACCGCTGCGTGATCAACACCTGGGACCAGGCCGTGGCGATCGCCTCAGCTTTCCCCGCCGACCAGGTAGGTGTCACTGTCGACACCTATCACCTGTGGTGGGACGACACGGTCCTCGACAAGATCGAGCAGGCTGGTGACCGGATCGCGATCTACCAGCTGGCCGACTGGATCACCCCGCTGCCGGCGGGCGTGCTGACCGGGCGCGGCCTGCCCGGCCAGGGTTGTGTCGACATCGCGGCGTTCGACGCCGCCGTGGAGAAGGCCGGGTACACCGGCCCGATCGAGGTCGAGGTCATGAACGAGGAGCTCTGGCAGCGTCCGGGCCGGGAGATCCTGTCGTTGTCCACGGCCGCCTGTGCTCAGCAGGAAATTCGTCGAAGGCCATCCTCCGAAGCTACGCTTTTTGGTGGCTAGGAACAGGTTGCCCGGCGCCGCCCGGTCCGGTGAGATCTTGATTCCGAGACATCGGGGGGTGCGAGGGTGGCGGGGATCGACACCCCGGCCGGTTACACCGGCTTGCAGCGGATCAGCACCGGCGCCGAAGCCGATCTCTATCGAGCCTGGGACGAGCGGGCCGCCAAGGCGGTCGTTCTGCGGCTTTATCACCGGTTCGCTCGCGGGCGGGCCGAGGAGGCCGCCTTCGCCGAGTACTGCGCCACCGCCGTCAGCCTCGGCCGCCATCCGGGGATCGTCCCGGCGCGTTCCGGTGGAATCACCGCCACCGGCCGGCCGTGGCTCGCGCTGGACCTGATCGAGGGCCGCACCTTCGAAGAGGTCCTGCGCGATGACCCGCCCGCCCCGGCCGATGCGATCGATCTGGTCATCACGCTTGCCGATGCGCTGGCTGCGGCACACACGTCGATGACGCACGGTCGCTTGCGCGCCTCGCACGTCCTGATCACTTCGGCCGGGGCCCCGCTCGTGCACGATTTCGCCCTGCGAAGCAACGCGACGCCTCGTGACGACGTGACAAACCTCGCGGCGCTGCTGTTCCGCGCGCTCACCGGCAGCCACTGGCCGGACGGTGACGACCGGATCATCAAATCCTGGCCCGGTCTGACCCAGCTTCTCGACGAGACGCTCACGCCGGCGCCCTCGGTCGACACGATGGCGGCCTTCGCGGATCGGTTGCGCCAGGTGCGGCCCGCGGCCTCGCCGCCGGTCCCCGTTGCTCAACCAGCTTTGGTACGCCCTAAGCGAGCGGTTGCTCTGCTCGCGCGACTACGGGCGGGGTGGTCTCGTGTCCGGTGAGCATCCGGTCGCTTCATCTGATGAACTCGTCAGGTGACCCGTTACGACACCATGGAATACCGCCGCTCCGGGCGAAGCGGCCTGAAACTGCCGGCCGTCTCGCTGGGCCTCTGGCACAACTTCGGCGACGACCGTCCGCTGGACACCCAGCGGGCCATCCTGCGCCGCGCCTTCGACCTCGGGATCACCCACTTCGACCTGGCCAACAACTACGGCCCGCCGTACGGTTCGGCCGAGGCCAACTTCGGTCGTGTCCTGGCCTCGGACTTCGCCGCCCACCGCGACGAGCTGATCATCTCCACGAAGGCCGGTTACGACATGTGGCCCGGCCCGTACGGCGAGTGGGGTTCCCGCAAATATCTCACCGCGTCCCTGGATCAGTCGCTGAAGCGGATGAAACTGGACTATGTAGATATCTTCTACTCGCACCGCTTCGACCCGGAAACCCCGCTCGAAGAGACAATGGGCGCCCTGGACGCGGCCGTCCGAGCCGGAAAAGCGCTGTACGTGGGCATCTCGTCGTACTCGGGCGCCAAGACCGCCGAGGCCGCGGCGATCCTGCGTGACCTGGGCACACCGCTGCTGATCCACCAGCCGTCGTACTCGATGCTGAACCGCTGGATCGAGGACGACCTGCTCGACACCCTGGAACGCGACGGCGCCGGCTGCATCGCGTTCTCCCCGCTGGCACAGGGCCTGCTCACCGACCGTTACCTGGACGGCTCGAACAAGCCCGCCCGTGGCTCGTTCCACGCCGACTGGCTGACCGAGGAAAACCTCGGCAAGGTCCGTGCACTCAACACGATCGCCCAGCGACGAGGCCAGACCCTCGCGCAGATGGCGATCGCCTGGGTGCTGCGCGACCCGCGGATGACCTCGACGGTCCTCGGCGCGAGCAGTGTCGCGCAGCTGGAGGCGAACGTGGCAGCCCTCGACTTCGCCTCGTTCAGTTCTTCGGATTTGGCCGAGATCGACGAGTACGCCACCGAGTCCGGGATCAACCTGTGGGCCAGGTCAAGCGGCTACTGACACGCTGTATCCGTACCGGTGCAGCATGGGCAGGGCCAGCGCGGTCACCGCGAGCCGGGGACCGATCGGCTGGTCCGCTCGCCACCGGTCGTCAGCCCGAAGGGCGACCTCACCGGTACGGAATCGGCTCGGATTGCCGGAGACCGTGTGGTTCCGTTCGAGCCGCACGGTCGACCCGTCGAGGAACGGTCCGGTGTCGTGCTGGGTTTCAGTTCCGGTGAACTCCAGCAGGCTCTCGATACCGTCCCTCGGCGCGGCCGCGAAGTCCTCGTACCGCAGCAGCCGGTGCCGGTTCGGATAGGCCCGGGACAGCCGCTCGGCGAACGCGTTCCAGACCAGCCAATGCATGGTGCTGTCGGCGGGCCGATGCTGCTGCATCAGCTGCGGCTTGGGCCGATCGAGCTGCGGCGTGGCCCGCATCCAGGAATGCGTCACCGCCCGCGGATCCCGCACCATGTGCAGGAGGTACGGCTCAACGCCCCGCATCCTCGGCAGCAGCGCCGCCCCGGACGGCACCTTCGACGAGTCCACGATCAGTTTCGCCCCGGTGACCTCGGCGATCGCGTGATAGAGCCGGGTCAGCAGCCGCCGGTACTCCTCAGCCTCGTCCGAGAGCGGTCCGCTCAGCAGCGACGGGGTGTGCCGTACCCGAGTGATCCGCTTCTGCATTTCGTCGACGGCCTTCGGGTCGGGCTGCCGGTCACCGTAGGCGACGTCGAGAATCTCCCGCCACAGCGCACAGGCGGCGAACCGTGCCCCACACCCGCACTTGCGCTTCTGCAGAAGGCCACGCCGCCACAGATAGAACAGCTCACCGGTGGAGAAGACCGACGGGTACGAGTTGAGCACGTTGTCGACAATCGTCGTACCGCTGCGACCCCAGCCCACGATGTACAGCACCTTCACCATGCGGCGGATCCTCGGCCCCGACCCTGGCCCCACCCTGAGCCAACCCTGTCCGCAACATTTGAAACCTTCCCAAGCCGCACCCACCTCGCCGACCCGCCCGGCCGCCGACCCGCCCGGCCGCCGACCCGCCCGGCCGTCGACCCGGCCTCGCCCGGTCGGCCCGCCCCGAGCTGTGTCGCGCCGAGCCGCGCCGCTCCGAGCCGCTCCGAGCCGTGCCGTGCCGTGCCGTGCCGTGCCGTGCCGCGCCGAGCCGAGCCGCGCCGAGCCGATCCGCGTGGATCTTGTGGACTTCCCCGCAGACGTGTCCGCACAACTCCACAAGATCGAACAAGCCTGGCCGATCTTGCGGAGTTACACGCGAACGGCTCGCCGAACTCCACAAGATCGGTGAAGCACCGCGTCCACCACGCCGAAACGGTGAAGCACCGCATTCACCGGTCGAAACGGTGAACCACCGCCTTGGCCGAACCTTGGAGACCAGTAGGGCATAGCCCACGAGTCTCCAAGATCCGGCACGCCAACCTGCCGTGGTGGCCGAGCGTCACCACAAACGCACGCCAAACCTACGAAACCGACATGCCACGGACGGCCGTCCCGCAAACTCGTGCATTCGCGTTCGGACCGCAGACCCGCCTGTCGTCGTCACGCCCGCACTCGCGCGCCCCGGGCTCGTCTCGCGCCCCGGCCGCCTCTCGCAGCGCCCTGGCCACCATTTCCCAGCGCCCCCTGGCCACCCTCTCCCAGCGGCCGGGGCTGCCCGCCTTTCAGCGGCCGGGGCTGCCCGCCCCTCCCTCAGCAGCCGGGCCGCCCGCCTCAGCAGCCGGGCCGCCCGCCACCCTCTCTGCCCGGCGGCGGTCCTCCCCTGATGCGGGCATGGTTGGCTGCCGGCGGGTGCGCGGGTGCGCGGGTGCGCGGGTGCGCGGGTGCGCGGGCGCGCGGGCGCGCGGCCACGACTGATGGCCGGGCGGACCGCGGGGGAACCGGGCGATCTTGTGAACTTGTGCCGTTGTGCCGGCCACAAGCTCACAAGATCGCGGTGGGCGGGTGGGTGGAGCGCTGCCGAGCTGTCGCGGTTCGCGGATCTTGTGAGTTTGCGCCGCCGCGGCAGCCACAAACTCACAAGGTCAACCGCGTCACTCTCTCTGCCAGGGCTGCCCCCTCTCAGCAAGCGGGCCGGCCCGCTCGTCACCCGCTGCCTGGGCGGCCCGCCCGTCACCCGCTGCCCGGGGGCCTGCCCGTCTGATGCGGGCATGGTCTGCTGCCGGCCGTGGGTGTTGGGCGTACCCAAGGGAGGTGTTGGAGAGGATGGGGGCATGAGTGGACTCACTGTTGGTGTTCTTGGCACCGGGATCATGGGGGCCGCGATGGCCCGCAACCTGGTCAAAGCTGGACATGCAGTACACGTCTGGAACCGCAGCCCCGACAAGGCCGCGCCGCTGGAAAAGGACGGCGCGCATCTGGCCGCGAGCCCGGCTGACGCGGTGAGTGAGGCTGACGTCGTGCTGACCATGCTCTATGACGGTGACGCGGTGGCCGACGTGATGCGGCAGGCGGCACCGGGTTTGCAGGCCGGGGCCTCCTGGGTGCAGTCGACCACGGCGAGCCTCGGGGCGGTCGCGGAGCTGGCGAGGTTTGCCGGAGAGCAAGGGGTGGTGTTCTTCGACGCGCCGGTGCTCGGTACCCGGCAGCCAGCTGAGGCGGGGCAACTCACCGTTCTCGCGGCCGGGCCCACAGAGCATCGGATCGCGGTGGAGCCGGTTTTCCAGGCGGTCGGCGCGCGTACCGTCTGGACCGGGGAGGACGGTTCGGCCGGATCCTCGACGCGGCTGAAGCTGGTCGCCAACAGCTGGGTGCTGGCGGCTACGCACGGCATCGGTGAGGCGCTGGCACTCGCGAAAGGGCTCGGCGTCGACCCGGAGGACTTCTTCGGTCTGATCAGCGGCGGTCCGCTGGACATGGGTTATCTGCGCGCCAAGGGCGACGCGATTCTTCAGGGCAGGCTTTCGCCTGCGAGCTTCGCGGTGGTCACCGCCGAGAAGGACGCGCGGCTCATCGTCGATGCCGGCCGAGATCATGGGGTACGCCTGGACGTGGCCGAAGCCGGCGCGGAACGGTTCCGCCGAGCGGCTGAGCTGGGGCACGGTGACGAGGACATGGCCGCGTCGTACTACGCCAGTTTCTAGGTGTTCCGGTGAGCGCGTAACTCCACCAGGAGTCCGTCGCGATCGGTGAGTACCGCGCCGAGGATGCGCCGGCCTGCCGCCAGCAGGTCGGCGACGTCCGGGGTGCTGAGGGCGTACATCACCAGGGCGCCGTCGCGGAATGACGTCACGATGCCGGCCCGGCGCAGGACCGCGAGTTGCTGCGAGAGGTTCGAGGCTTCCACGTCGATTTCGGCGAGCAGGTCGCGGACCGGTTTCGCGCCGTCCTGGAGGAGTTCGAGCACCCGGATCCGCACCGGATGGCCGAGGGTACGGAACATCTCGGCCTTCGCCTGGTACAGCGGCACTGACACGTCGCGTCCCTCCGCATAGACCCCGCGTGGGCACAACGTGGCAGGCGCGGACCGGTTACGGCTCTTTCGCAGTTTCGGAGTTGCAGAAATGTGCAACTCGCTCGTTCGACGACATGGACATTTTCACGGGCCCGTCTGTCCGAAGCGGACATTGTGTGCGATCGAATACGTCTCGCGTCCCTCAGTGTCGGTCAGACCAAAGGACGTGGGAGGACTTGAGATGCCGGACATGGACGTAGCCCTCAAGGACGCGATGCAGGTCGACGGCGCCATCGGGGCCGCACTCGTCGACCGCGGCAGCGGGATGGCGCTGGGCATCGCCGGAGGGGGCAAGGATTTCGACCTCGGAGTGGCCGCGGCCGTGAACACCGAGGTGATCCGCGCGAAGCTGCGCACGATGGAGATGCTCGGCCTGCGCGAAAACGTCGAGGACATCCTGGTGACCCTGGACTCGCAGTACCACCTGCTCAGGCCGTTGACCGGCCGATCCGGTCAGGGGCTGTTCCTGTACCTCGCGCTGAACAAGGACCGCGCCAATCTGGCGCTGGCCCGGCACCAGCTCAAGCGGATCGAGGAGAACCTCGATATCTGACGGTCGACGAGGCGGATGGTGGTCTCAGTGCTGATTCCGCCACTCCGCCGCACGTCGGTCAGGCTATTCGAACATCAGTTCGAGTTATCCACAGCCTGTGTGCACAGCCTGTGGGTTTCGCCGCGCAAGGGTCAGAAGCGCCGGTCGGGTGCGGCGCTGGCGCGCCTTCCGACCAAATTCCAGGCGCCCGGGAGCAGGGCTGCGGCCAGGAGCGTCTTCAGCACGTCGCCGATCAGGTACGGAATGAGCCCGGCACTGAGGGCGGCGGCGAGGCCCATGCCCGTAGCGAAGGCGAGCCAGGGCACCCCGATCAAATAGATCAGCGCGTTACCGGCAGCCATCAGGCCGACGGTGTGCACCGGGCGGCGGTCCGCTCCGAGTGCTGCCAGCTGACCGGCGAGGGCGGCGGCGAGGACGAAGCCGATCAGGTAACCACCGGTCGCGGCGGGCCAGCCCGCGGTGCCGCCGGCGAACCAGGGAACGCCGGCCGCGCCGGCAATCGCGTAAATCAGCATGCTCACCGCGCCGCGAGAGGCGCCCAGCGCGGCGCCGGCGAGGACCACGGCGAACGTCTGGCCGGTGATCGGGACCGGCGAACCGGGCACCGGGATGGAGATCTGTGCGGCCAGGCCGACGGCGCTCGCGGCACCGAGGACGAGAACCATGTCGCGGACGACGGAGCGGCCCCAGACATCAGCCAGAACGCCTGTAGGCCGACCGGGTACCACCATGCCGTACGCCACCGCGTGTCCTTCCACTACCTAGATCTTGATCGCACTGTAAGCCCGTGCCGTTCGGAACGGCAGGGGCCCGGGTGCGAATGTGATGTTGTGGTGATCCTGTGGGGCCGCCGGGTTTGCACCCGGCGGCCCGTCCAGGTCAGACCGTCAGCGTCCAGGTATTGATGTACCCGGTGTCAGTCGAGTACACATCCTGGGCCTTGAGTCGCCAGATGCCGTTCGCCGCCTCGCTGGAGACGTTCACGGTGTACGTGGTGTTCACGTTGTCCGCGCTGTCCGAGCTGGAGGTGGCCTTCAGGTTGTAGGTCGTACCGTCCGGCGCGACCAGGTCGACCCGCAGGTCACCCCGGTACGTGTGAACGATGTTGACCGCAACCGTCGAGGTGGCCGAGGCGTTGCGGGCACAGCTGAGCGTGATGTTGCTGTAGACCGCGGCGCCGGCGTCCGGAATGGACACGTCGGTCGCGTTGGTGCCGGTGCAGGAGGCCGGCGGCGTGCTCGTCGAGGTGGTCGGGCTCGGCGAGACAGTCGTCGAGGGGCTCGGTGAGGTCGTCGTCGTGGTGCACGTCGGGTCGGCGGTCTGCGCCGGAACGCTCACCGCGTCCCAGGCGGCCTTCGTCTTGTTGAACAGCCCACAGGTGGTGTCAAGGGCCTTCGCCGCGGTCAGCGTCCAGGTGCGGTACTTCAGGTACGACGAGCTGGACGTCTTCATCAGCATCGCGTTGTACATGATCTTGGTGGCGGTCTGGATGCCGATGCCGGTGAGCGCGCCGGTGCCGCTGCACCGGGTGCTGGCGGGCTGGCCGTTCGTCGGGTTGGTGCCCTCGGCGAGCAGGTAGAACCAGTGGTTGCCGGGGCCGGCCGCGGCGTGCACCTCCTGGGTCGGGGTGCTGCTGGAGTAGCAGTTGTCGTCACCGGCGAGCGACGGGTTGTACATGTACCGGATCGGGCCGCTGCCGACCAGGTTGACCTCTTCGCCGACCTGGTAGTCCGGCGGGTCGTTGGGGTTGTTCGCGAACGCCTCGGTGGCCGCACCGAAGACGTCGCCGACGAACTCCTGGGTGCCGTTGCCGGAAATGCCGCCCGGGGTGTTGTCGTCGATGCCGTGACCGACCTCGTGGCCCACCACGTCGGGGGACGCGATCCACTGACCGGCGGTGTTCTTGCCGATCTGGATCTGGGTGCCGTCGTAGTACGCGTTCTGGTCGTTCAGACCGACCCGGATCGGCCAGGCGCCGCCACTGCTGGTGAAGCCGGTACGGCCCAGCCAGCTGGACAGCATGCCCTTTTCCTTCTGTGCCGAGTAGAAGGCGTCGACGCAGCCGGTCTCCTTGGCCGTGCCGGTGCCGTTGCCCCAGGCGTTGTCGGTGCCGCTGAAGACCGTGTTGGTCGACGCATCCTGGCAGCTCAGGGTCGTGATCGACGGGTCACGCAGGCTGTAGGTGGAGCCGGACAGCGTGGTGTCCAGGCCGACCGAACCGGTGATCCAGCCGTTGCCGGTGCCGGCCACGTCCATCACGTGCTCGTACGTGCGAAGGACCGAGCCGGTGGCCGCGTCCACGTCGACGGTGAGCCGGCTGACGCCCTCGTCACCCGTACCGTTGATGGTGGATTCCCAGGCCAGTGCGGGGTCACCGGTCGTGGTGACGACGACGAGCTTGGTGCTCTCGACGTCTTTCACCGTCTTCAGCTCACTCTTGGCGATCTTGAGGGACTCCGCGGCAGTCAGCTTCGGCGTGACCGCGAGGTCGCCGATCGGGCTGCTCTGCGCCACCGAGGTGTACTTGGTGTTGCCGGCGTGGTCGGTGACGACGACGAAGTCGCCGCCGATCACGTTCAGTCCCTTGTAGGTGCGCTCGTAAGGCACGTACTGGAGTTTGTCGGTGGAGATCACCGGACGTTGCACGTAGGCCTCGCCATCGCTGGCCTGCAGGGTGGCAGGCTGGGCGGCAACCAGGTCGGCGGCGGAATCGGCTGCTGTCTCGGCCGCTGCGGACGGGCTCACCGGCTGGGCGGTCGCCGGGCCGGTGACCCAAACCATCGCCGAGGCGGCCGCGGTCGCGGCAGTCACGGCGATGACGACAGGGGTACGGGATTTCACGCTGCGTGCTCCTTACCGCCCGTGGGGTGTCCGGGCAGGCGTGGGATAAGTTGACGCAGACGCTAAGCATCGATGAACTTCACCGAATCAGGGAAAACCCTCGTCGTTCATTCGCCGACTTCGCTGACCTCCACGAACGGCGCGCCGTTGAACCACTGCGCGTGAATGATGAAGCTGTGGCCGGTCTCGTTGAAATAGACAGCGAGGTTGACGTCGGAACCGTTCTTCTGGACGGTGTAACCGTCCGCCGGCGTCGCCGTCACCAGGTACACCGTGCCGTCGCTGATCATCTTGATGACCGCGCGGCCGCCGTCGGTGGTGAACGTCTTCACGTACGTCTTCACGCCGTCGTCGCTGGTGGTGACTGTCCAGCCGTCCTCGGTCGTGGTCGTCGGCCGGGTCGTGGTGGCGGCCGCCGTCGGCTTGGTCGTGGCGGGAGCGGTCGGGTCCGCGGTGGCCGGTTTCGAGGTCGGCTTACGGGATGTCCGGCTCGGCGTCGCCGAGGCGGCGGCTGATTCGTCGTCCTCCGGAAGCGAGGGTTCGGTCGCTGTCGGTGACGGTGCTTCGGTCGTTGTGGTAACCGCCACTTCGGCCGCAGGCACCTGTCCCAGATCCGGTAACGCTCCCACGTCGGTCTTCGCCGCGTTCAGAACCGGAGAGAGTGCGAAGGAGGAAAGCACGATGCTGGTCGCGGTGGCAAGACACCACCCGGCTATCGGCACCCACCTCGTAGATCGCACGAACGGCATCCTCTCACCTGGCCCTATGGTTTACGCCATGGCGATGATCCTGTTGGTCGAGGACGACCGCATCATCACGGCTGCGCTGACCCGTGCGCTGACCGATGCCGGGCATGTGGTGCGCCCGGTCGGTCAGGCTGCCCAGGCGTTGCGGATCGTCACCCAGGAGCGTCCTGACCTGGTGATTCTCGACCTCGGGCTGCCTGACATCGACGGCACGGACGCGCTGCGGATGATGCGTACGGTCTCTGATGTTCCTGTGATCGTCGCCACCGCGCGGCGGTCCGAGGCGGACATCATCGCACTGCTGTCGGCCGGCGCCGACGACTACGTGACGAAGCCGTTCTCCGGCGGGCACATCCTGGCCCGGATCTCGGCGGTGCTGCGCCGGGCGCGCACGATCGAGCAGCAGCAGCCGAACGCGATCACCGTCGGGGAACTGGTGATCAAGCCTCGGCAGCGGCGGGTCGAGCTGCGTGGTGAGCCGTTGCAGCTGACCCGGCGGGAGTTCGACGTTCTCGCGTACCTTGCCGAGCGGGTGGGCCAGGTGATCAGCCGGCGTGAGCTGATGAACCAGGTCTGGCAGCAGGCGCGGATCGGCGAGGAGCAGACCATCGACGTCCACATCTCGTGGCTGCGCCGCAAGCTGGGTGAGACCGCCGCGAAGCCGCGCTTCCTGCACACCGTCCGAGGAGTCGGCGTCATGATGGTCGATCCCCAATGAGGAGAACACGGTGAGGTGGGCCCTCAACCGCCTGGCGCTGGCGATCACGTCGATGGTCGCCCTGGCATTCTTGGTTCCGCTCGCGGTCGCGACCAGGCAGATTGCGTACGACCGAGCGATTTCCGACGCACGTCAGCAGGCCACCTCGATGGTGACAGTGCTCGGCGTGAACAGCGATCTGACCGAACTCACCAACGCGGTGGCCAGCACTGCGGCCGGTAGTGCCGGACGACTGGCTATCCATCTGCCCGAGCTGGACCCGATCGGCGTCACGCACCTCACCGACGCGACGGTCAGCCGGGCCGCGCGGGAACGCCGGTCGGCCACCGCCGAGGCACCGGGCGGGATCGCGTACCTGCAGCCCACGGTGCTCACCGACGGCCGTACCGTCGTGGTCGAGGTCTTTGTGCCGGAGGAGGAGACCCGGCGTGGGGTCTCGTCGGCGTGGCTCGCCCTGGGTGGACTCGCGATCGTCCTGGTCGGCGGCTCGGTGCTGCTCGCCGACCGGCTCGGCAGCCAGCTGGTCAAATCCACCCGGCAACTCGCTGCTGCCACTCGCCGCCTCGGCGGCGGCGAACTGAACGAGCGGATCACCCCGACCGGGCCGCGCGAGCTGCGCGACGCGGCCCGGGACTTCAACACGATGGCCGATGATCTGCGCCGGCTTCTGGATCGCGAACGCGAGCTGGCCGCAGACCTTTCACACCGATTGCGTACGCCTCTGACAGGCCTGCGCCTCGATGTCGAAGCGATGCCGCCCGGGCCGATCGCGGAGCGGATGCAGCAGGCCTGTGACCTGCTCGACGAGGAACTCGAAGCGATCATCACGGGTGCCCGGCTGGGCAGTGTCGAAGCTCGTGGCACCGAGGAATGCGACCTGGTCGAGATGCTCGCCGACCGGCTGGCGTTCTGGTCGGTGCTGGCCGAGGACCAGGAACGGCCGTGGGAAGTGGTCGGCGGGCACGAGCCGGTCATGGTGCCGATGTCGCGCAGCGATGTGATCCTGGTGGTCGACGCGATGCTCGGCAACGTCTTCTCGCACACGCCGGACGGTGTCGCGTTCCGCGTCATCGTCTCCAGCAGCGGTCTGCTCGTCGACGACGCCGGCCCCGGAATCCCGGATCCGGAGAACGCGGTGAAACGCGGATTCAGCGGCGCCGGATCTACCGGACTGGGCCTGGACATCGTTCGCCGTGCGGCGGAAACTGTGCGCGGGCAATTGGTCATCGACCGCAGCCCGCTGGGCGGCGCCCGCGTCGGGCTCCTGCTCCACGCCGCCCCCGAAGAGCCCGAACCTCAGCCTCGGCGGCGTCGTCGCGCGGTTTCGTAAGGATTTTCGGTCGCTTTAAGGATCCGTTATGGCGGCACTCCCTAACGTTCTGGCTCGTAACCGCCAGGTCGAAATGTTCGGAGAGCTGACATGCGCAGGAAGATCGCCTACCCGCTGGCTACCCTCGGGATGGTCGCTGCTTCGACCGTCGCTGTCGCGTCACCGGCCCTGGCACACGGATACGTCTCCTCGCCCCCGAGCCGCCAGGCGAACTGCGCCGCGGGAACGGTCACGGGCTGTGGCGCGATTCAGTTCGAGCCGCAGAGTGTCGAGGCTCCGAAGGGGTCATCGCAATGCAACGGTGGAAACGCGAACTTCGCGGAGCTCAACGACGAATCAAAGGCCTGGCCGGCCAAGAGCGTCGGGAGCTCGGTCACCTTCAACTGGGTTCTGACCGCCCGGCACCGGACCGCTACCTGGGTGTACTCGGTCGACGGTACCGAGGTCGCCACGTTCAACGACAACAACGCGATCCCCGCGGCGACGGTGTCGCACACGGTGGACCTGAGCAAGTTCTCCGGCAACCACACGGTTCTCGCCGTGTGGAACATCGGGGATACTACGAACGCCTTCTACAGCTGCGTGGACTTGAACATCGGTGGCGGCGGATCCTCGACGACGCCCACCAGTTCGCCGACCACCACCGCGCCGACCTCTTCCCCGACGACCGCCCCGGCCACGACCGCCCCGGCCACGACCGCCCCGGCCACGACCGCCCCGGCCACGACCGCGCCGACCACCGCGGCTCCGACGGCGACGGCGACCGCGACTGCGACGGCAACCGCGACCCCCACGAAGACGGCGACCTCCGCGCCGGCGAACGGGACCGAGTGGGCGCCGGGCGTGTCCTACAAGATCAATGACGTGGTGACCTACCAGGGCGTGAAGTACAAGTGCCGCCAGGCCCACTCGTCGATCCGCAGCTGGGAGCCGTCGATCTTCACGCTCGCTCTCTGGCTCCCGCTGTGAAGCGCCGGCTCGTAGCTCTCGCTCTGACCGCGCCGTTCCTGCTCGGCGCGTGCGGTACCGCGGTCTCCAAGGAGCCGGTGGCTTCCGGTAAGACGCAGTCCGCCACGACGCAGAACGTCAAGACGGTCGCTGAGATCACCGCCGGGTCGACCTTCAACGACACCGACGTGATGTTCCTGCAGATGCTTGTGGACAACCAGGAGCAGGGCCAGCAGATGGTGGAGATCGCCATCGACCGGGCGAAGCGCCAGGACGTCATCGACATGGCCAAGGCCGTGGAGCTCACCCAGAACGACGAGCTGGAGATGATGAAGAACTGGCTCACCGAATGGGACAAGCCCACCAAGCTCGACGAGCGGCAGAGCCTGCACGCCGACCACGGTGGCCTGCCCAGCACCGGTGACGAGGAGATCGCGTCGCTGAAGACGGTCAAGAAGGCGGACTTCGAGACCGCCTTCCTCAACCTCTTCCTCGCGCACCAGCACAACGCGGTCGAGTTCGCCGCGCTGGAGTTGGACAAGGGCAGCAACGAGCAGGCTCGGGCCTATGCGGAGCGGGTCAAGCAGTCCCGTGCCGACCAGGTACAGCAGATGCTGAAGCTGCTCAACAGCTGACGTTCTTTCTTCAGCACTTAGGAAACAGAGCGGCCCGCCCGGGGAACGGCGGGCCGCTCTGTTTCCCCATTTGCCGGGCATTTCCGGGCATAGGTTGCGTGCGTTGGAGCTTCTAGGAGGCTCTTGTGCGTACCCATGCTGTTGTCTTGTCCCTGGTCATCGCCGCTGGCGCGGCAGCGAGCCCAGCCACCGCGGCGCCGGCGCCCGGCTGGGAGCATCCCGGCTTCGACGCTGAGGACAGCCACTACAACCCGGCCGAGTCGGTGATCAACGCGGGCAGCGTCGGACGGCTCGCGAAGAAGTGGTCGGTGCGGCTGCGGGATGTCCCGGAGAGCTGCTCAGGCTGGTCGCCGCCGCTGGTCGCAGGCGGTCAGGTGATCGTCACCGACAAGCTCGGGATCTCGGCTTACGGCGCTGATTCCGGGGCTGTCCGGTGGCGTTTCGACTGGAATTGGCCTTCCGATAATTCAACGCCGACCTTGGCGGTCAGTGGCGGTTTGCTGATCGCCGCCAACGGCGACTGCAACTCCCAGAGCGGGCAGCTCACGGCCCTGAATCTGGCAGACGGGAAGGTCCACTGGAAGCTTCCGTTGGACGTCCCGATCCGGTCGGCGGTGGTGGACCAGGGCGTCGTGGTGATCTCCGGCTGGTCCCAGTCCGATGAGGAGCTGGTGGCGGGTTTCCGGGCCTCGGACGGCAGGCGGTTGTGGGACAAACCGGGCTGGTCGTCGTCGGGTGTGTCGGCGAACGGCGTGATCCTGATGCGCAAGACAGACGGGTTCGGTGCGGCCGATGGTGGGACGTCGGCGATCTCAGTCCGGGACGGGGTGCTGAGGTGGAGCCGGTTGGAGAATTGGGTGGCAGAGGCCGCTTTCGACGGCAGCTTTTACGTGACCGACCAGCAACGGAATTTGATCGCCGTTGACGAGACGGATGGGTCTGTGCACTGGACGGCAAAGGGGAAGGCGAGCGCGCTGATCGCGGTGGACGGGCAACGGGTCTACCGGTCGAGCGGCAGGGTGGTCGAGGCAGTGGATGGCCAGACCGGTCGGCGAGTCTGGAAAACCCCAATGGCGGTTGAGGCAGGGCAGCCGGTCCGAGCTGGGGGCCTTTTGTACGCAGGGGGCCAAGTCCTGGCGGCTTTTAACGGGAACGTCCCAGGGCCGACGTTTGGCGGGCATGTGGTCGTCAGCGGCGGAAGGCTCTACCAGGTCAACGAAAGAAGGCTCACCGCTTACGCGCCATGAGGTCATGTCGAGTGCCGGATTTGCGGGAGCTCGGGTGTAGCAACTTCGTCTCATGTGGACTAGAGCGCTGCTGGCGGATCACATCGAGAGTGCCCACGTCTTAAGATCACGGATCTTGACCTGTTGATCATCGGCTGGCGTTACAGCGGACATGGGGTGTGGTTGTGGACTTCGACGAGATTGCGGTTGCTCTCGAACAGATTCGTGAGGGTCGGCCTCGCGGACCGAAGTCCCTTCACCAGTCAGCGACTCTGCTCTGGGCGGCGCAGCGTGCTGCCGCCGGTGAACCTCGGGTGGCCGCTTGGCACGATGTCCGCAGCCAGTTGACCGAGCTCGTCGCGGCAATGGGGGAGCAGGGCGGTAGCGAAACCGTAGCCACCGGAATCTTGCGGCTGGGTGACTCGTCAATTATCGACCTCGTATTTGAAACGCCGCACGAATTTGGTACCGCTGCGCAGACTGGTCTTCTCTTCGATCAGCAGAACCCCTTTATGGGGTTGACGGATGACGCTTATGAAACTCTTGCGGAGCAGGGCAACTTCGATAAATTCGCGGAGATTGCGCTCGATGGCCTTCCGAAACCTAAAGCACGCCTCGTCCGAGAATACTTCGGGTTATTTGCGGGATTTGGCGAAGTTCCGGGCGTGCCGGAGGGGACAGTGTTTGAGAATCGGGCAGCACTCGCGGATCGTAAGGTTCATCTTAACCATCAAGCGGGAATCGTCGGAAGCGGCGAGCGGGGGGCTGAGTCAGTTGTCGTCTCTGGCGGGTACGAAGATGATGAAGATTACGATGACCTCATCATTTATACCGGTCATGGCGGACGAGACCACGCTACGGGGAAGCAAATTAAGGATCAGAGCTTTGAAGGTTCCGGCAATGCGGCACTCGTTACCAGCCATGTGAACCAAGCGCCGGTGCGGGTGATCCGCGGCTTGGACGCGAAGAGCGGAGGTGGATACCGATACGACGGTCTGTTCTACGTTGAGTCCTTCTGGCAGGAGCGCGGAAAGAGTGGCTTCAACGTGTGCCGTTATCGGCTAGTGAAGGTTTCAGAAGTCGCGCAATCGGCCGCGACCATCGTGGACAAAGTGGTTCTCCCGCAGGGAAATATCACGCCTGGCCGGAGAGTGGCGACTGTTGGTCAGATTGCACGAGTTCGCGCGCTGTCTCGTGCAATAAAGGTGCTGCATGACTTCACATGTCAACTATGCGGAGTCCGCCTGGCGGTTGCCGGCCGCGGCTATGCGCAGGGAGCGCATATTCGGCCGGTAGGCCGACCGCACGACGGCACAGATACTGCGGACAACCTCCTCTGCCTGTGCCCTAATTGTCACATTCTTTTTGATAACGGGGAGGTCCTAGTGGGCGACGACTTTAGGATTATCTCGACTTACCCGAACCTCGGATCACTTAGCCTGGTCGATGGCCACGAGATCAGCTCGGAAAACTTGGCATACCACCGCAATATGTTCCCCCAGCAGTGAAGAACATCGGTAACGCCAAGACGTGAACCGACGTGTCTTGGAGGTTGGGTTCATAGCACTGAGCTGAACTCGATAGCGTTGACCCGCACCGTAACCACCGCGACCAAGGGGAACACTCACGTGGAGCTGCTGCACTCCGGCAAGGTTCGGGACGTCTATGCCGACCGAGGCGACCTTCTCCTGGTCACCTCGGATCGGATTTCGATCTATGACGTCATCCTGCCCACGCCGATTCCGGACAAGGGCAAGATTCTCACTCAGTTCTCGCTCTGGTGGTTCGAGCAGCTCGCCGACGTCGTGCCGAACCACGTGATCTCGGCGACCGACGTGCCGGCTGAGTTTCAGGGGCGGGCCATTCGGTGTGAGCGCCTTGAGATGGTCATGGTGGAGTGCATCGCCCGGGGTTATCTGGCGGGCTCGGGGCTCAAGGACTATGAGCGGGAGAGGAAGATCTCCGGCAACCTGCTGCCGGACGGGCTGGTGGAGTCGTCGCGGCTTCCGGAGCCGATCTTCACGCCCAGCACCAAGGAGCCGGTCGGTGGCGGGCATGACGAGCCGCTGACGTTCGAGCAGACCGAGGAACGGGTCGGCAAGGAGCTGGCTGAGGAGTTGCGCCGCGTCACGCTGGAGATCTACCGGCGTGGGTCGGAGATCGCCGCAGCCAAGGGCATCATCATCGCGGACACCAAGATCGAGGTTGGCAGGGCCGCAGACGGGACGCTGAAGCTCGGCGACGAGGTGCTGACGCCTGACTCGTCGCGCTTCTGGAGTGCCGACGAGTGGAAGCCGGGCAGTGTGCCGCGGTACCTGGACAAGCAGTTCCTGCGGGACTGGTCAGGCCAGCTGACCGATTGGGATCGGACCGCGCCCGGACCGGAGATCCCCGACGAGGTGGTTGAGGCGACCCGGAACCGCTATGTCGAGGTCTACGAGCGGCTCACCGGCGACACCTGGAAGTAACGACAAGGGCCCGGCTGGGAAGCGCCGGGCCCCCAACAACACGATCAAGCCCACTGCACCGTCGTCGCCGGCTCCAGCCGCGGCAGCCGGTCGCGCCACGGGTTCTCACCCGGGTGTCCGAGGTTGACCACGGCCAGAGACTTGAACCGGCCGTCCGGGAAGAACTCGCCGTCGACGCCGGCCTTGTCGAAACCGGTCATCGGGCCGGCGACCAGGCCGACCGCGCGGGCCGCCAGAACGAAGTATCCGACCTGCAGCGCGGCGCTGAACGTGCCATTGGTGATCCGCAGTCCCTCGTTCGCCTCGTACACGTCCCTGAGGCCCGGGTTGTGCGGGAAGATCTGCGGCACGTGCTCGTGGAACGACGTGTCGAGGGCAAGCACGGCAACGGCCGGCGCGCTTTGCGACTTCGCCCGGTTGCCTTCGTTGAGGTGCGGGATCAATCGGTTCTTACCTTCTTGGGTACGCACGAACAGCACCCGCAACGGCTGAGTGTTCGCCGCGGTCGGCGGCCATTTCGCCAGGTCCCAGATTTCGGCGAGTTCCTCGTCGGTGACCGGGGTTGGCGCGAAGGCCGATGCGGTGCGTGCGTCAGTGAAGAGCAGGGCGCGCCCGTCAGCGCTCAGGCGAGGGCTCGCTTCAGAAACAGTATCCACTTCTAAAAAAGTAGCGGCCAGTCACGAAAAAGCGGTCAGAAAGCCGCGTGAAGCTGATCACGAGGAATCAGGGAAGATGCTCGTCGGCCCAGAGGGCGACCTGATTCAGCGCCGGCACCAGCGCTCGCCCGGAACCGGTCAGTGAGTACGTGACCGAAACCGGCGGCCCCTCGTCGACGCTGCGATCGATCAGGCCGGCAGCCGCCAGTGACGACAGGCGGTTCGACAGGACGGAGTCGCTGATGCCGTCGATGAGGCGGGAAAGCTCTCGGAAACCGGCCGGCCCGTCCTGCAGCTTGCCCAGCACCGCGGCGTTCCACCTGCGGCCCAGGAACTCGAATGCGCGGGACAGGGCGGCGTCACGCTCGGCGCACGTCAGACCCACGACCGTCATGAATGCAAAAGTACCGCAGGCTCAGGTGCGCAGGGGCTGCTCGGCCCGGTGGCTCAGGCTCAGCTGGCAGACACCGCCGCAGGTGAGTTGCTCACCGCAGGTCGGGCACCAGTCATTGGTACGCCGGAGGTACCACCCGAGGGCCACTCCGGAAAAGAGGCTCAGCAGTCCGACTATGGCTGAGACGGTCACGGCGCCGGTCATGAAAGCGGGCCTCTGTTCATCGGCGTGCGGCGCACCAGGCGCAGGCCGCGGTGATCGAGCGTCGGGTCGTTGTCGAAGCGCGACGTCACGTAAGGCGCGGTGAACGTGTCGACCCCGGTGCCGCGGTGGCTGTCCGGCCGGTAGGTCACCGTGACCGCGCGAGGGGAGGACGCCTCGATGATGCCGGCCCGCCAGCCGTCTCGGTAGACCCACACCGGATCCGCCGGGCGGTAGCTCTCGGACGGGGCCACGTCAGCCGGGTCGCGATGCGGCGGCGTGACGGTCGGCGTGGACGCCATCGTGTCCGACAAGTGCGTCTTCGACATGTGCGTGCCTCCACTTTTCTCACTGAGGCTGGTGGCGGGGACCACACATCGTCCGAGCAGTCTGACTTTTCGGCACGCTGTGTTAGCGGTCGGTACGTGTCTGTCAGCTATCATGCTCGTCATCAAGTGCGTCCGCAAGGCCGTCTGCACGTGCATCTGCTTCGCGCAGATGCGCCCGGTCGACTGTCGGACGTGGTTTCGCGGCGGACGATCTCCGCTCTAGGATGCTTGTGACTGTGCCGGGCAGTCACATCGTGGCGACGAGGAGTCAGGTGAGCGCGGGTTCGCAGGAGGAGGCGCCGGGCGGTGGCCCGACCGTCCTCCGCATTCTGCTCGGCTCCCAGCTCCGGAAGCTGCGAGAGTCCAAGGGAATCACCCGTGAGGCGGCCGGTTACGAGATCCGCGCATCCGGCTCGAAGATCAGCCGGATGGAGCTGGGCCGGGTCAGCTTCAAGGAACGTGACGTCACCGACCTCTTGACCATGTACGGCGTGGTCGACAGCGACGAGCGCGAGGCATTGATCGGGCTCGCCCGGCAGGCCAACAACCCGGGCTGGTGGCACCACTTCAGCGATGTCCTTCCGGGCTGGTTCCAGGCGTACCTCGGGCTGGAGGCGGCTGCCTCGCTCATTCGTACCTATGAGATTCAGTTCGTACCGGGCCTTTTGCAGACGCCGGACTACGCGCGCGCGGTGATCATGCTGGGTCACGCGGGCGCGAGCGCCGCGGAGATCGACCGGCGGGTCGAGGTCCGGCGCCACCGGCAGCAGATTCTCACTCGCTCGGGTGGCCCGCAGCTCTGGGCCGTGATCGACGAGGCGGTGCTGCGCCGGCCGATCGGCGGCGTCGAGGTGATGCGTCAGCAGATCGAGGCGCTGATCGAGGCCTCGAAGATGCCGGGCGTGCGGCTCCAGATCATCCCGTTCCACGCGGGTGGGCACGCCGCGGCCGGCGGCCCGTTCGCGATCCTGCGCTTCCCAGAGCCGGAGCTGCCGGACGTGGTCTACGTCGAGCAGCTGACCAGCGCGATCTATCTGGACAAGCGCGAGGACGTCGACCACTACGCGATGGCGATGGAGCGGGTCTGCATCGACGCCGAGCCGCCGAACCACACGCCCGAAATCCTCGGAAAGCTGCTGCACGAGGTTGGCCGGCCCGCCTGAGCAGGCGGACCGTGGAGATCTCGGACAAAGCACGGTCCGGTCGCGCGGCGACCGGACCGTTTCGGTATCCGGTCTCAGGCGACCAGGTTGTCGAAGTCTCCGTCGCGGACGCCACCGAGGAAGGCCTCGATCTCGGCGCGGGTGTAGATCAGCGCAGCACCCTCGGGGTCCCTGGAGTTGCGCACGGCGACGTCGCCACCGGGCAGGACAGCGCACTCCACACAGTTGCCACTCGGGTTGCTGCGACGGCTCTTCTGCCAGACAGCGCCCTGCAGTTGGCCGGCTGGCATGCCGTTGACCATGTAGGCCATTCCAAGCTCCCTTGGTCAGCCCCGGACCGCCGATCGATCCGGGGGTGGTGATGTCACGTGCCAATCGGGCCGAGAATGCAGATGCACGTGCATCTGGCCTTGCGTAGTCACGTGATTTTGAGCATGATAACGCACGTACTGGTCCCCATGGTTGTCACTTAGGGTGACATCTTTAGGTGATGGGTCGGTCGCGGAGCGACGTCTGCGGCCTCAGCGCGAGGCTCCCCTGGCGGGGGCGATCTGAGCGAGAGGTGACGAGTGTGTCGATACCCAACATCGGCCCGGAACATCCCGATCCGTCGGGTCCGTCGGTGCCCGACTTGACGCGCCGCGGGAATCCGGCGCTGCTGTTCCGAGATGAGCCCGCCATCGGCGAAGTTGTCGCGGCGGACTCGCGGGCCAGCACGGTCTCGCACCGGTTCGGCGGGGTGAGGTACGCGTTGAGCCGGCCCGGTGGTTGGACCACCACCGGGTCGCCTGTCGAGGAAGGTGAGTCCGACGCGCGCGAGTGACCTCATTCGTTGCCGCCAGCCACGGCCAGCCGGGCAGCGGCCCGCCCGCAGCAGGTGGGGCGTGTCGGCGCCACGGATCCGTGACGATCGGTTGCGGCCGAGCACCCCGCTCTGGCCGGTGTACGAGTTCGCCGAGGCGGATTACTGCTACGGCGTGGGCTCGATCCGGCTCCGGGTGACGCGGGTCGACCGGTCGAAGCCGATCCCGCACGACGGTGACACCTGGTTCGGTGTGCGAGGCGTGGTCGTCGACCGGGCCGGCCACGCCGGCGAGGTCCGGGAGATGTTGATCCGGGCGGGGCGGTTGCCCGTCCCGCCGGCGTGCAAGCGTCCGCGCTTGCGGGTGTTACGGAGTGCACCCGTCTGACGCCGGATGGACGGTCCGGTTCCCCGTGCTGGGCCGCCCATCCGGTCTTGGAAACTCACAAATTCAGCTTTACTGGAAAACCCCCGCCGGGCCGAGCCGGCGGGGGTTTTCACATGCTTGAGACGTCTCAGGGTTTGCGCGCGACCCCGGACCAGTAATACGCGGCTTTCGGGTCGGCGACCTCGTCGTCGGGCCGCCAGCTCGACACCGGGACCAGGCCCGGCTCCAGCATCTCCCAGTCGCCGAAGAAGCGGGCCACCTCGGCCTCGGTCCGCGCGACAAGCGTCATCCCGGCGCCGGTGGCGGCGGAGACGGCCGCGTTCACCTCGTCGGGGTTGAAGTCGGCGGTCGGGTGGGTGATCGCCAGCAGGCTGCCGGACGGCAGAGCGTCGCGCAGGGCGTCGACCGTGGCCCACGGGTCGTCGGCGTCGGAGAGCAGCATCAGGATCGCGATCAGGGTGAGACCGACCGGTTTGGTGAGGTCCAGCGTCTCGCGCAGCGCCGGGTCGTCGAGGATCGACCGCGGGTCGCGGATGTCGGCCGAGATGTACTCACTGCGGCCCTCCGGCGTGCTGATCATCAGCGCGCGGGCGTGGACCAGCACGATCGGGTCGTTGTCCACATAGACGACCCGGGCCTCTTTGTTGAGCCCCTGGGCGATCTCGTGAAGGTTGGGCCTGGTCGGGATGCCGGTGCCGACGTCCAGGAACTGGCTGATGCCCTCTTTCGCCACCAGGTCGCGAGCCACCCGGTGGACGAACTTGCGGTTTTCCCCAGCCATGTAACGCATGCCGGGGATGGCTTTCATCATGGCCTCGCCGACGGCGCGGTCGACGGCGAAGTTGTCCTTGCCGCCCAGCCAGTAGTCGTAGATGCGAGCGGAGTGCGGGACGTTGATATTGACCCCGGGCGGGGCCACCTCGTTGCTGCCCTTGTCCACGACCGCCTCCTTGCGCCACGACCCCGTCGCCGATCAACTCGGTCCGTCCAGGGTAGCGGCAATGATTGACCGACTTAACCCCCGGAGACCGAATACGGCTACCGAATGTGCCGGTTCTTCAGGCTGCCGAGGCGTGCTCGGCATGCCCTCTCGCGCCGCCCCGATGGTCGGTGGCGGACACGACACGGTCACGTCCGGCGTGCTTGGCAGCGTACAGGCGACTGTCTGCTGTGGACAGTAGGGTCGGCTGGGTCGGTGCCGGGACCTCGTCGGAGACCGCGACACCAATGCTCACCGTGACCGGCAGACCGTGAGTGATCGGTCCCCAATCGTGGGCGCGGACCGACCGCCGGATGGTGTCCAGGATCGTTCTGGCCCGGCGCGGGTTCGTGCTCGGCAGCACGATCAGGAACTCCTCGCCGCCGATCCGGGCCGCGAAACCGTCCGGACAGGCGGCCGCGACCCCGCGGGCCAGCAGGTCGGCGACCGCGACCAGGACCTGATCGCCGACGCTGTGCGAGAGCCGGTCGTTGACCTGCTTGAAGTGATCGAGATCAACCAGGGCGACGGTGAGTGCGGGGTCGCTCTGGATCAGCTCCGGCAGCCTCTCGTCGACGAACCTCCGGTTGTGCAGGCCGGTCAGCTGGTCGCGCCGAGCCTGCTCGCGGAACCGCTGTGCCTCCTGCCGAGCCTCGTCGGTCTCGAACATCGCCTGCCGGGTCCGGGTCCGTGCCTCCCGCTGCAGCGAGTGCCTGCTTTGGTACGCGCTGAAAAACACCTTGTGCGCCTCGAACGCCTCCTCGAAAGCACCCTGGGCGGCATGTAGCTCGGCCTGCTCCTGGTGAACGCGTACCAAAAGGTCGCCGAGGTCGCGCTCCAGGCACATGCCACGGGAGGCGTCGAGGGTGGACTGGGCCCGCGCGTACGCGCCGAGACCACGCTGCGCCCGGGCGAGCGTGAGCAGGTACATCGCCAGCGCGTCAGCGGCGTCGTACCGGCCCTCCTCGTGCCGCTCGATGCATTGGCGCATGGTGGCCTCGGCATCGGCGTACCGGCCGTTGCCGATCTGGATCCAGCCGACGGTGTCCAGGTATGCCGGCTCGAGCTTCTCGCCACGCTCGTCGGCGAGCCGCAGCAGCCGGTCGGCGACCTCCTCGGCACGCTTCTGGTTGCCGGTGTCGAACTCGGTGTACGCGTAGTTGTTCAGCAGGCAGAGCAGTGCCGGAGAGCCGGTCTCGACGGCCAGTTGCTCGGCCTGCTGGTAACGGATCCGGGCCGCGTCCATCGAGCCGGCCGCCCAGAGCGCGTCGGCCAGCTTGGTGCGGTGCCAGATGTGCATGTGCGTGGTGGAGTCGCCGTCGAGCAGCTCGACCGCGAGCACCGCCTGCTCCAGCGCCTGCTCCGCGTCGCTGAGGTGCTGGTGGATGTAGGACCAGACCAGGTGGGTACGCGCCATCAGCCGCCGGTCGTCGTGGCTGAGCGCCCACTGGTGCACCTGCCAGATCTGCGCCGACGCGGCGGCCACGTCCCCGGAGCGCAGCAGCATGTTGGCCTGGCAGAGCTGTGCCCGGGCCACCAGCGACTCGTCGCCGAGGGCGAGAGCGGCCTGTTCGATCGCGAGGGCGTTCTGCAGCTCGGCCGCCGCGTTCCAGGACCGCTCGTCCTCGATCTTGAGGAGAGCGGCCGACAGTGCCTCGATGCTGTTCACGAGCTCGTCCACCCGGGTTCTCCTCTCACCTGCTGAGGGCTCCGATCGGCCGCGCCTTGCTAAGCCTGAATGATTTCGCGCTGTGTTCGTCGAGGGTAGCTCTGCGTAAACGGACAATTTCCTACATGTGACGACGCCCGCACTCATCGTGAGTGCGGGCGTCGTTGACGCGGTTGGATCTACTTGGCGAGGGCCGGCTCCTTCACGTCGGCGACCAGCGGGGTGCCGATGTCGACAGTGCTGCGCAGCTTCGCGGGCTTCATCGCGATCGCCGCGATCACGCCGATCACCGCGACAGCGGCGGAGATCAGGAAGATGTGCCCGGTGGCGTCGCCGTACGCGGCCCGGACCATGTGCTGGACCGCCTCCGGCAGGCTGCTCAGGTTGAGCGCGCTGACGCCGTCGCTGCTGCCGCCCGACTGGCCCGCCGCGGCGAGCTGCTCGGTCATCGAGTCGGACACCCGGCGGGCCAGGACCGCGCCGAGGACCGAGACGCCGATCGTGCCACCGAGCGAGCGGAAGAAGGCGATCGTCGAGCTGGCCGCGCCGATGTCCTTGAGCGAGACGGTGTTCTGAACCGCCAGGACCAGGTTCTGCATCGACATGCCGACACCGATGCCGACCAGAGCCATCGAGGCGCCGACGTACCAGAGCGAGGTGTCGTGGTCGAGCATCGAGAGCCCGGCGAAACCGGCGACCAGGGTGATCGTGCCGGCCACGATGTACGGCTTGATCTGGCCGCTCTTGGTGATCATCCGACCGGCGATGGTCGAGGAGATCAGGATGCCGATCATCATCGGGATCATCAGCAGGCCGGCCTGGGTCGGGCTGTACCCGCGGCCGATCTGGAAGTACTGGCCGAGGAAGACCGAGCCGCCGAACATCGCCATGCCGACCGCGAGGCTGCCGATGATGGCGAGTGCCGTGGTGCGCTGGCGGACGATCTGCAGCGGGACCACCGGCTCACTGACCCGCGATTCCACCCAGACGGCGAGAGCGAGCAGGATCAGGCCGCCGCCGACCATGGCGAAGGTCTCCCAGGACATCCAGGCGAACGAGCTGTCGACGAACGAGACCCAGACCAGGATCACGCTGACGCCTGCCGCGATCAGGCTGGCGCCGAGGTAGTCGATCTTCACGTTGTCCCGGCGCATCACCGGCAGGTGCAGGGTCTTCTGCAGGACGATCAGAGCGATCACGGCGAGCGGCGCGCCGATGAAGAAGCACCAGCGCCATCCGAGCGCGTCGGTGTCCACGATCAGGCCGCCGAGCAGCGGGCCGCCGACGGTGGCGAGAGCCATCACGCCGCCGAGGTAACCGTTGTAACGGCCGCGCTCCCGCGGCGGGATCATCGCGGCGATCGCGACCTGGACCAGCGCCTGAACGCCGCCCATGCCGAGGCCCTGGAACGCGCGGGCCGCGATCAGCTGCTCGGTGTTCTGGGTGAAGCCGGCGATCAGCGATCCCAGCACGAAGACGACGATCGAGATCTGGACCAGCATCTTCTTGCTGTAGAGATCGGAGAGCTTGCCCCAGATCGGTGTGCTCGCGGTGGCGGTGAGCAGGGTGGCCGTGACGACCCAGGTGTACTGGGTCTGGCTGCCGTTCAGATCACCGATGATCTTCGGAAGCGCGGTCGAGACGATGGTGGAGCTGGCCATCGCGACGAAGAGCACGAGCAGGAGCCCGGAGAGGGCCTCCATGATCTCGCGGTGCGTCATCGCGGTCTGGTCGGCCCGGGTTGTTGTTGGGGCGCTCATCGCGCTGCCTCCAAGCTGGGCGTGCCGAATGGGGATTGCTGGTTGATCAGGTCTTGGGCGAAGCGCTGCACTGATGCCGCAAAGGCGGCGATCTCCTCAGGGCTCCACTCGGAGAGGGCGCTGGCGAGCCGCTTGTCGTAATGCGCGATGACCTCGTCGAGCGTGGTGTTGCCGTCGCTGGTGAGGCGAAGGGTGCTGGCGCGACCGTCGTCCGGGTCGGCGGCGCGGGCCACCAGGCCGGAGCGGACCAGGGCGCCGATCGTGCGGCTGATGGTCGACGGGTCGAGCGCGTGCTCGGCGGCGAGATCCTTCATGTGGCAGCCGAGCGGCTCGCTGCGGCGAATCGCGGTGAGGACGCCGACGGTGCCGACCGGGGTGACCGAGCTCTGCTTCAACAGGCGTACCGCCTTGAGCAGCTCCTGCAAGGCCGCCACCAAGCGGTGCGAACCGCTGTCGTTTTCCATGGCACCTCCCGTGATGGTTGCTGCATACAACTATCTCCCCGAACTTGCCCGTTGCGCAAGTTTTCCCATTGGGAACTGAGTCACACGCCGATATGCTCATCCCCATGAGCGTGCCGACCACCGAGCCGGGCCTTCGCGAGCGAAAGAAGGCAGCTACTCGTCTCTCCCTGTACGAGGCGGCCTTCCGTCTCGCGATGGAGCACGGCCCGGACCGGATCACGGTCGAGGCGATCGCGGACGAGGCCGGCGTCTCCCGGCGTACGTTCTCGAATTACTTCGCCAACAAGGAGGAGGCGCTCTTCTACGGCGACCGCCTGCGGATGCGACAGGTGGCGGAAATGGTCCGCGCCCGTCCGGCGGACGAGACGCCGTGGGCCGCGCTCAGCGCGGCCGCAGCGGAGTTCTACAGCGAGCGAGGCGATCTTGATCCGGAGTGGACGGCGCGCACGCGCTTGATCCGCCGGCATCCGTCGCTCGCCGCCGCACAGATGCAGAGTTTCGCAGCGATGGAGCGCGAGATCGCAGCGGAGGTTTCCGGCCGTCTGGGTCCTTCCGACCCCCGAGGGGTACGCGCGAGGCTCATCTCCGCCACGTTCCTGGTGACGTTGCGTGTCTCGTTGACGGTCTGGCTGGAGCACCCGACGGACACGACGTTCTGGGAGCTGGCCGGCGAGTCCTTGGCCGAGGCAGGCCGAGGCTTCGCATGACCCCAGCAAAGCAAACCTGACTCAGGCAAACGAAAAGCGCTATTCCGGGACGGGGGGACCCGGAATAGCGCTGCTCATCGAATTACCCCGTGGGTCAGCCGGTGAAACCTGCCAGGATCCGGGTGAATTCGAAAGCCGTCTGGGTCACGTTGGTGCACTGGAACAGGGCGCCCGAGCAGGCATTCTTGTCACGGTGCATCTCCCAGAGCGAGACGAACCCGATGTGGTTGGCGTTCGCGAACGCGACCAGGTCCTTCGCGTCCGACTGGGTGAACGTGCCGTTGTCGTCGTTCACGCCGATCATCGGGGTCACGCCGACCATCTTGAAGGCGGCCGCGTCGCTGTTTCCGTAAACCGACTTGATCTGGTCCTTCGTGGACTTGACGGCCTGGATCGCCAGATCGCCGTAATCCTGGGTCGAGCGGCCGTAGTCCATCGCCATGATGTTGACGAGGTCCAGGTCGACGCCGGCGGTCCTGGCGGACTTGACCACGTTCAGGCCGTCCGCGGTGAGGCCCTCGGGCAGCACCGGCAGGGTCAGCGAGATCTTCAGGCCGGGGTTGGCCTTCTGCAGCGCGGCCAGTGCGGTCGAGCGGCGGGCCACCGACGCGCTGTCCGCGACGGCCGCACCCTCGATGTCCAGGTCGATGTAGTTCAGGTCGTACGCGTCGACGACGGCCTGATATTCGGCCTGGAGGGCGGCGACGCTGGTGCACGCCTGGGCCAGCTCGGTGCCGGTCGCGCCACCGAACGAAACCTTCACGTCGCCGCCGGCCGCGCGTACCGCGGTGATCTGGTCGGCGAACTGCTTGGCCCGCGGATCGAACGCGGCGAACCAGCTCGCCTTGCAGCCGGAACTGGTCACGAACGCGAGGCTGAACGACTTGACGTTGCCGCCGGCGGCGAGCGACGAGAGCGTGGTCGCGCCGTTGGAGAGCAGGCCCATGTCGACGTACGGCGCGACCAGGACGTTGCCGCTGGTCCCGGAGGTGCTGGTCGGGCTCGCCGTCGTGGTGGCGGTCTTCGTCGGGGTCGCCGGGGCCGAGGTGCTGGGCGAAGCCGTGGCAGTCTTGCTAGCGCTGGGCGAGGCGGTGGCGGTCTTAGTCGCGGTCGCAGTGGCAGTCGCAGTCGCGGTGGCGGTGGCGGTGGCGGTCACCGAGGGAGAAGCCGACGCCGTCGCCCCGCCGGTGCAGGGCGCGCCGTTGATGGTGCAGCTGATCGGAGCGCCACTACCCGCGACGATGAAGCCGAACGACGCGGTCGAGCCGGCCGGGATGGTCCCGTTCCAGGCCGCGTTCTTCGCCGTCTTGACGGCGCCGGATCCGGTGAGCGTGGTGTCCCAGGAGCTGCCCAGCTTCGCGGTCGAGGGCAGACCGAAGGCCACCTCCCAGCCGTTCACTGTCGCGCCGGTGCCGTTGGAGATCGTGTAGTGCGCCTGGTAACCCGTACCCCAGTCGCTGTCCTTCACGAAGGCGGCGGTGAGCTTGCCCGAGGACGCGGGCGAGGTGGCAGCGACCGCCGCGCCGATGCCGCCGCCGACCGCGAGGACCGCGGCCGTGGCGTAGATGGCGAGCCGCAGACGGCTGCGTTGCATGAGTGAGCTCCGATCGCGGAAGAGGACGACGGATGATCACTCTCGTCCGGTACGGCTTAACGAGTCTCGCGTTCCGGCTTAAAGGATCCCTAAATGCGGGTCGCCAGGCCGCCGAGCAGCAGAGCCAGCTGACGCCGCCAGGCCTGCGGATCGGCGGAGTGCTGGGCCACCCCGGCGTTCGCCATCATCAGCAGCTCCAGGTCCGTCCGGCTGAAGTCGGCGCGCAGCCGGCCGGCCCGCTGGGCGCGGACGTACACGTCGACGGCGCGCTGCTGCGCTGAGGCGCGCAGGGCGGCGAGCCGCTCGTCGTCGTCAAAAGCCGTCGTGACCAGCAGTTCCGCGAGCCCACGGTCGGTGGCCTGCAGCTCGCACACCCGGGTGAGGTAACCGACGAAGCCGGCCCACGGGTCGGGGTGTTCCAGGGACAGTTCGGCGAGGCGTACCGCCGCGGTCATGTAGCTCGCGAAGACCTCGGCGATCAGGTGCCGCCGGCTGGGGAATCGGCGATAGAGAGTGGCGTTGCCGACGCCGGCGCGCCGGGCGATCTCGTCCAGCGACGCGTCGAGTCCCTGCTCGGCGAAGACTTCACGAGCGGCGGCGAGCAGCGCAGCTCGGTTTCGTCGGGCGTCCGCACGCAGCCGGGTGGCCATGCGCATGAGGATACGACGTTCACAGGGAAAGACGGAGATCCGATGTTACGGTCCGGACGATCATCATCAGACGTGCCGGAGGTCAGCGAAATGCGGCGACAGGTCGATATCCCGACGGCGGACGGCGTCGCCGACGCCTACCTGGTCACGCCGGACGGCGACGGGCCGTTTCCGGGAGTTCTGCTCTTCATGGACGCGTTCGGTCTGCGTCCGCAGATCATGGAGATGGCGAACCGCATCGCCGAGCGTGGGTACGCGGTCCTCGCACCGAACCTCTTCTACCGCAACGCGCGCAGTCCGCTCGTCGACCCGGCTGACCTGGTCGACGAGGCGCGCCGTGGTGCCGCGTTCGGCCGGCTCATGCCGATGATGCAGCAGCTCACCGCGGAGCGGGTGGTCGCCGACACCCGTGTCTACCTGGAATTCCTGGGCCGGGATCAGGTCGGCATCGTCGGGTACTGCATGGGCGGGCGGAACGCGCTGATCGCGGTCTCCGCATTGCCGGACCGGTTCGCGGCTCTCGGCAGCTTCCACGCCGGGAAGGTCGTCACCGACGACCCGGCCAGCCCGCACCGGCATGTCGGCACGATCACCGGCCAGGTCTATTTCGGACACGCCGACAACGACGGCTCGATGACGCCGGACAACATCAAGGCGCTGGAGGCGGCCCTCTCGGAGGCAGGCGTCACCTACACCTCGGAGCTTTACCAGGGCGCGCCGCACGGTTTCACGATGGCCGACACCGCGATGCACCACCCGGCCGGCGAGCAGCGGCACTGGGAAGCGCTGTTCGCCCTGCTGGAACGGACACTGCCGGTCAGGTGAGGCAGAACTCGTTACCCTCGGGATCGGTCATCACGAACCACGAGTAAGGCCCCTGCCGGCCGGCTTCGACGAAAGCGGCGCCGCGCGCGATCAGCTTGTCGCGCGCGGCCTCCCGGTCCTCCTCGCCCACCCGGACGTCGACGTGCACCCGGTTCTTCACGGTTTTCGCTTCCGGCACCGCCTGGAAGAGGATCCGGCTGCGGCCGGCGCCGTCCGGGTGCACGATCGCCCCGCCGATCCGCCAGACCAGCTTGCCGTTGTGCAGTTTCGTCTCGTCGCCGGTCGCGAAGCCTTTGTCGACCATGTCCTTGATGAACGCCTCGTCCTGTGGCTCCACCTGCCAGTCGAGGGTCTCCGCCCACCAGTCGGCGAGTGTGTGCGGGTCGCTGCTGTCGACGACGATCTGCAAGTCGTAGGGCATGACCCGAACCTACCCATGAGATAGGACAGAAAACGGCCTAATTGGCGTAGAGGCCCGGGAAGAAACGGTCGATCGCCGCTACGTCGTACACATGCCTTATCTCGTTGATCAAGCCATCCTCGACCGCGAGAAATTCGACAAGCCTCGCCGTGCCGAAAGGCCCGGCGAGGTCGTACATGAGCGCGGCGCCGTCGATCGCGTCGGTACGCGCGATCAGATCGACCCGATCCGAGAAGGCAGCGATCCGGTGCAGGACCTGGAGCAGCTCCTCGTCGTCCACCGGGGCGTCGAGGTTCCACTCGGTCTCGACATCAGGTGTGAGCACGCGGCGAGCGGCCGGCAGGTCGTCGGCGGTCCACGACTGGACCCAGAAATCCACGACATCCACGGCTGATCAGCCGTTCAGCATGGTGTCGGCGGAGACGAACGTGTACCCGAGGGCCTTGACCCCGGTGACCAGGGTCTTGAGATGGTCGGTGCCGAGGTAGGGGTGGTAGAAGCAGCTCGCCACGCCGTCGCGCACGACCAGGTTGCGCTCGGCCGAGGCGATCAGGTCGGCGGGCAGCCGGACCGGGTGGTTGTTGAACGCCTCCGGCTCGACGTTGCCGATGTTCTCCGGCACCACGACCGAGCCGTACACATCGCGGACCGTGTACGGGAAGAACTGCCCGAACTGGCGTGCGTAGTCGTACTTGGCGCCGGTCAGCACGCCCGGGAAGTAGAGGCCCCGGTCGTAACGCTTGCCGAAGAGGGAGTTCACCGCCTGGTAATCGGCCGGGCTGGCCGCGTAGTGCGGGAACTCGAAGATCTTCGGAGCGCCCAGGCCGGTCGCCACGAACACCGCTCCGGAGGAGACCATCCGAGCCGTCGCCCAGGTGACCGAGTCCTCCTTGACCGGGCCGTCGTAGATGACGCTGTCGTTGGCGTCGACGTGCGCCATGTAGAACTCGAAGTCGTTCGCGCTGACGCCGTCGTACGGGTTGGCCACCGCGCCGTACTGGTGGGTGTACCCGTGCATGATCAGCGTGCCGCCCTTGGACTGCATGTACTTCAGCGCGGCGACCACCTTCGGCTTCGACGCCAGGGTGTAGTCCTGGGCCTTGCCGCTGTTGTTGACGCCCTTCGGGTCGCGGTACCGCGGGTAGACGGCGACGCTGAACGGCACCTTCTCGGCGGCCAGGTAATCGGCGATCGCCTTGAGGTCGTCGGGATCGGCATCCGGGCCGACGTCCTCGAGGCGGATCAGAGCGCGGTGCCGCTCGGTCGTGCCGCCACCCAGAGCGTCGAAGAGCAGGTCCGCGAAGACCAGGTACCGGTCGTCGTGGGTGACGTACGAGAAAGGGATCTCGCCGATGTAGGTGAGGTTGCCCGATTTCACCGCCCACGGGAACGTGGTGCCGTCGGCGCGGACCGCGGTGGCCAGCGTGCTGACCTTTGCGGTGTCGCTGATCGGCAGGTTCATGATGCCGGAGTTGTTGTCCGAGCTGCGGGTCAGCTTCTTGCCCTTGTAGGCGACCTCGGTGACGGAAGCAAGGTCGAAGGTGCCGCTGGCGAAGCCGTACTTCGTGGTGAAGCCGTCCTTCGCCGCGAGCTGCCAGATGTTGTCGTAGACCCAGACGACCGGCTTGCTGGTAGCCATCACGTCGGTGAGGAACGCGGCCGGCAGCGGCTCGTCGTACGTCGAACCCAGATAGATGACAGCGGTGTACGCGTTCAGGTCGCCGGACTTGTACTTCGCGACGGGCGCGGCCGTCCAGGTGCCGAAGTGCGAGGCCAGGTTCGCGGTCTGGGTGGCGTAGACCTCACCGAGCCAGCCGTAGTCGTTCGTGGTGTCGTACAGAACGAGGGTCTTCGCGGAGCCGGCGCCCGGCGCCGCCTTGCCGGTCTTCGACGTACTCGTCGTCGTGGCGGGAGCTGCGTCGGCGGCCATGCTGTTGACGCCGACCGCGACAGCCGCGGCCGTGGCCGCGCCGGCGCCGAGAAGGGTGCGGCGGGAGATCTTCGGGGCGCGCATCAGGCAAGTACTCCAGAGGTGATGACGTTCTGCGAAACGGGCATGGCTTCGGGTGCGGGCGCGAGACCCAGAAGTGCGGCGGTCGCCTGCGCGGTACGCCGGGCGGCAAGCCCGTCACCGTACGGATTTCCGCCGGCGGTCATGGCGTCCCGGCGGACCCGGCTGTCGAGCAGTGCGGACGCTTCCTCGACGATCCGGGCGGTGTCCGAGCCGACCAGCTTCGCGCAGCCCGCGGTCAGTGACTCGACGCGCTCGGTGACATCGCGCAGCACCAGTGCCGGAACACCGAACGACGGCGCCTCCTCCTGGATGCCGCCCGAGTCGGTGAGCACCAGGTAGGCCTCGGAGAGCAGCCGGGACAGGTCCGGGTACGGCAACGGGTCGGTGATGGTGACCCGCTCGACACCGGCCAGCGCGGCGTCCACCTGGGCCCGGACGGCCGGGTTCGGGTGGCTCGGCAGCACGATCTCGATGTCGTCGTAACGCTCGATGAGTTCCTTGACCGCGGCGAGGATCCGCCTCAGGGGCTCGCCCCACGACTCGCGGCGGTGCGCGGTGACCAGGACCAGACGGTTCTTGCTGTTGGCGCGGGCTTGCGCAACGGCGGCGTTCTCGAACGGCAGCTTGCGGCCGGCCATCGCGAGGGTCGCGTCCACCACGGTGTTGCCGGTGATCAGGACGTCGGTGTGGGCGATCTTCTCGTCCAGCAGGTTCATCGCGGCAAGCGGCGTCGGCGCCAGGTGCAGCGAGGCGACCTGGGCGACCAGGCGGCGGTTCGCCTCCTCGGGGAACGGCGAGTCCAGGTCGCCGGAGCGAAGACCGGCTTCCAGGTGGACGACCGGGATGCGGCGCCAGAACGCGGCAAGCGCGCCGGCCAGGCTCGTCGTGGTGTCGCCCTGCACGATCACGGCGGCCGGGGTGCGTACCGACCAGAGCTCGTCGAGCTCGCGGACCATCGCGGTGAGCAGCTCGGCCTGGGTACCGGTGAAGCGCTCGACCTGGAGGGTGATGTCCGGCTCGAGGCCGAAGGCGGCGAGCGCCTGGGTGACCATCGTGGGGTGCTGGCCGCTGGCGAGCAGGACCGGCTGGAGCAGACCGGCCTCCCGCATGGCGATGGCGACGGGGGCGAGCTTGACGGCCTCGGGGCGGGTGCCGCCGATCAGGTGAACTTCACGCATGAGAGACATGGGGGAGCCTTCTCTTCTTGCCGGGGAGGGGGTTGTTCAGGCTGCGATGGGCTGGAGGATGGGCTCCTCCACGAGGCGCTCGGTCTTGGCCCAGGACTGACGGCCGCTGGCCTGCCGGCCCAGCGCGCGGTAGGTGGCGGCAAGACCGAGAACCAGAAAGGCCGGGTACGCGAGAGCGGCGATCAGCATTCGCGACAGGACCTCGTCGCCGCGCTTGCTCCGATGCACCAGCGCCCAGAGCAGGCCGGGGAACGTGGTGACGGCGATCCAGATGGCGCCGCTCTCGGCCAGCACGGCCCAGGTCGGCAGGAACGGGACCGGGTGGCCGATCAGCAGGCCGACCGTGCCGGACACGCCCATCACGATGATCATCACGGTGACCATCGCGTTCGCCCACGGGGAGAGCAGGTAGTGCAGGATCTCGGCGAGCGCGGTCCGGGCGATCCGCTGCGACGAGAAGAGGCGCATCAGGTACTGGGCGCACTGCATGTTGCCCTGCGCCCAGCGGGTCCGCTGCCGGGTGAGCCGGCGGACGTCGACCACGGCCTGCTGGGTCACCGAGGAGCGGGAGGTGTATCGGATGGAGACGCCGCCCAGGTGCATCCGCAGGCCGAGTTCCATGTCCTCGACGAGGCAGCTGGACCAGGGAGCGTTGCCCAGAGCCTGCAATGTGGAGAGTCGGCTGAACTGGCCGTTGCCGCCGAGACCGACCGTGTCCAGGACGTCGCGCAGGTTCTGGCAGGCGTCGACGATCGCGCCGAACTCCAGGTCCTGTACGGCGCCGAGGAGCTTGTTGCGGTTGCGGATGCGTACCTGCACCTGGACCGCGCCGACCTTGGTGTCGCGCATCAGCCGGGAGATCTCGACCAGGATGTTCTCGCTGCCCTGGCCGTCGCCGTCGATGATGCCGATGACCACACGCTCCGGGCTGACGCCGGCCTCCGCGGTGCGTTCCGAGATGAAGCGGTACGCGGCGTTCAG
This sequence comes from Actinoplanes sp. CA-015351, assembly GCF_050955685.1. NCBI lineage: Bacteria > Bacillati > Actinomycetota > Actinomycetes > Micromonosporales > Micromonosporaceae > Actinoplanes > Actinoplanes sp. CA-015351. The sequence continues at coordinate 8,228,185 of NZ_CP192102.1, read as the reverse complement.
CGCCTCGCCCTTGCCCTGCCGGGCGTTGGGCAGCTCGCGCCGCATGACGCTCAGCCGAGGATGATCGATAGCGGACAGGACCTCGGGGGTCCGGTCGTCCGAGCCGTCGTCCACGACCAGGACCCGGGCCAGGGTTCCGGCCGGGCCACGCAGTCGCAGAGCCGCGTTGACAGTGTTGGCGACGACGGCTTCCTCGTTGAGGGCCGGGACGATCACCCAGAAGTGCTGGGGGCGTCCGTCGCCGCCGGCCACGGCCTTGTTTATGACTTTTGCTCGGTGCGTTCCGTTGTACCGGACCGCGAACCAGACCAGGACGAGCGTGGAGATCGGCCAGGCCAGCAGGATGGCGTATCCCGTGATCGCGATGAGCCAGCTGTTCGCCAAGGACATCTCGCACCCCTCTCGTCCTAGTCACTGTTCGTGATGTCCGTCGAGCCCGGCGGGCCGTTCTCTTGGACGTAATAGGACATTAGGGAACTACCGAGCGTGACTCAAGAGCGATGAGAGGAACGGCGCCGCATACCGACCAAAAGGTCTAACCCAGACATCTCACACGTCGTGACCTGGCGAAAACCGGGCGTGTTTTGCCCGATTCGCGGGGACGGGAACTGAACTCGCGCTGGAGGGATACAACTTCGGAGAGTGAGATTCCGGGATTCGGCGGCGCCAAAGGGGAAAGGTCACTCTAGGTAACCGCCGCGTGGCCATGCGATCAGTCGTGCGGCGCGTCCAGCAGGGTGGGGTCGTCACGCAGGAGGGCGGCCAGTCGGCGGGCGGCCTGCTCGGTCTCCTCGGGGCGCTCCACCTTGAGCGGGATCGGTTTCGCCAGCGGCTGCGGGAAACCGGACTGCGCGGCCGGTTGCGGCGGCTGTTGCTGCTGCGGCGGTTCGGCGTAGGCCTGGGGTTCGGCGTACGCCTGCGGTGACGCGTACCCAAGAGGGGTTTGGGGTGGAACTGGCGGTGGGGGTGCCGCGGCGAAGGGGTGCGGGGCTGGCTCGTAAGCCTCCGAAGAGGACGGTGAGACGAACGGACGCTCGGCCGTCGGGGGCTCTTCGTAATCAAAATCGGTCGGACCGAAGCGATCCTGATCGTCGCGGGTGGCCCGGGGAGGCTCGGAGTAAGCCGGCTCGGTGTAGACCGGCTCGGCATAAACGGGCTCGGCATAAACGGGCTCGGTGTAGACCGGCTCGGCGTAAACCGGCTCGGGGTCCACATCGATCTCGAAGTCGGCGTGTTTCGCCTCGGCCTCGGCGGCCCGGGTCGCTACCGAGTTGTCGGCGCTCACCTGCACGACACCGTCGGCGAAACCGAAGTGGAGCAGCACCGGATCGCCCGCGCCCTCGACGCCGACCGTGACCGCCAGCTGGGGATTGCGGGCGATCACACCCGCGATCGCCTCGACCAGCTCGGTCACCGCCGGCGGAGTGCTGGGGTTCTCTCCGGTGGCGCGGCGCCTCAGCTCGTCACGCCGGGCGAGCTTGTCCAGCGCGTCGTCCAGTCCGCCTCGCACGGTCACCGTCCTCATTTTCCTCACGCGGTCGCCCGGTACTCCAACTGTGCCCCTGTTGTGGGCGGTTGGGAACCGTTACCGGGCGACCCGCGCACACACTACGACGTCTTCATCCTGATCGCCTTATCGAGTGCCTGGTCCAGGACGACCAGCAGGGCATCCCGTACGGACGCGCGGAAACGCGCGTCGAACGAGACGACCGGCACGTCTTCGCGGATTGCCAGCGCCCAACGGACCTCGTCGATGCTGTAGCTCATCTGCCCGTTGAAGGTGTTGATGCCGACGACGAACGGAAGACCAGCGCGCTCGAAGTAGTCGACTGCCGGATAACAGTCATCTATTCGGTTGGTATCTACCACAACCAGGGCACCGAGCGCACCCTTGACCAAGTCGTCCCACATGAAGGCGAACCGGGTCTGACCCGGCGTACCGAAGATGTAGAGCTTGAGGGTCTGATCGATGGTGAGAACACCGAAGTCCATGGCGACCGTGGTGCCGGTCTTCATGGTCGCCTGACCTGGATCGTCGATGCCCACGGACTCCGACGTCATCTCGGCCTCGGTGGTCAGCGGTGAGATCTCGGAGATGGCACCGACCGTCGTGGTCTTGCCCACACCGAAGCCACCGGCCACGATGATCTTTACCGGGACCGGCGCCTTTTTGGGCGCGGGTGCGCCCGGTATGCGCGCGGTGCCGACGACGCGGTTAGCTGATGGATCGAAGTCCACGGATCACTCGCATGATGGTCTCGGGGTCAGGTGTGTCGTTTTCCAGGACGTGGACGTCCAGCTGGCCGGTGGCCCGAAGGTCACCGACGAGAATTCGGGTGACGCCCAAGTGCAGGCGCAACCGAGCGGAGATCTCAGCGACCGAGATCGGGCTCTCCTCGCAGAGAGACACGATCGCCCTGGTTTCCGGAGAATGCCGCGACGCCGGTGCACCAGGCACCACCGTCACCTGAGTTTCCATACCGATGTCGGGGTCTCCTCCATCGGTCCGCCCGGACGTGATGACGAACGGGCGTAGAGCGTTGGTCGACGACTCGACCGACGAGTACTCCCCTGTGGGGGTGTAACCGCCGGTCGAGTGCTGCGGACCGGATTGCAGGAAGGGCCGGACTCCAGGGCGCGCCGGAGGTACCGGTTCGTCGGGGTCCGGGTAGGTCATTGCTGAACGGCGTTCTTCAGCTCGGCGATGAGGCGGGGGCTCAGGGCGCCACCGGCACGCGTGGCGAAGAGAGTCATCTCGTACGCCAGGGTGCCCAGGTTCGCACTGCGGTCCGCGATGACGCCGAGCACCGAGCCGGCGCTGATCGCGGTGACCAGGAGGTATCCGTCGGCCATGTCGATGATGACCCGGTTCAGGGCACCCAGCCGGTACCAGCTCGCGGCACCGCCGGAGAGGCTGGTCAGGCCGGAGACCACGGCCGCGAGGCGCTCGGCGTTGGGCCGGTCCTTGATCGCGGACATGGCCATCAGGAGGCCGTCCGAGGAGACCGCGATGGCCTCGATCACACCCGCGGTACCGGAGGTGAAGGAGTCCAGCAGCCAGTTGAAGGTTTTGGCTTCAGCGCTGAGCTGGCTTTGTGCAGCTGCATAGGGGGAAGTCATCGCGGTTGTCCCTCGTGTTGTGGCTGGCTTTCATTCAGCGCGAGTGCGACGCCGTACTCGAACTGATCCATCAGAGCCCGCGCGGCATCCGGGTCCAGCTGGGCCGGGGCCGGGGGCGGAGTCGGACGGTGCGGCTCGTCATCCGGCAGGGTGGCGCCGGGTACGCGACGAGTCAGCGGGGTGCTCCCGGGCGTGGTCGGCGGTGCCGGCGGTGCCGGATCGGCCACCGGTGCGTTCCACGACGGGCTGGCGGCAGCCGGGGCCGGCGTGTCCCAAGAGGGTGCCGGGGTGTTCCACTCGGGCTGACCGTTGAACTGGGGCTGGCCGTTGAACTGGGGCTGGCCGTTGAACTGGGGCTGGCCGTTGAACTGGGGCTGGCCGTTGAATTGCGGCTGGCTGACCTCAGGCGCCGGCATCGAGACGCTGGTGTCGAACTGCGCCTGGCTGACACCGGCTTCGAAGGCGTCGAACGCGGCACGGGCAGCGAGGGCGTCGTCCTGAGAAGGCGCCTTGGCGTGCTGCTGCGGGCCGCTTTCCGCCGGCAGCTGGCTACCGGGAACCCGGCGGCGCAGCGGCGTGGCGTTGCCATTGCCGTTACGTGCGGGCTCGGAGCTCGGCGCCGGAGCGTTGTGGAAGTTGTCCACATTGCGCTGCTGCGGAAGCTGCGGGGCCTGCGGGGGAATGGCAGAAGCCATCGGGGCCTCCACGGCGGGAACAGGAGCGTTCCACGCCGGCTGTGCTTCGCTCCAGCTCGGCTGTGTTTCGTTCCAGCTCGGCTGGGTCGGGGGTTCGGTGTTCCAGGCCGGGCCGGCCGACGGGGCGGACGGCAGCGCCGGAAGCGCCGCCGGAACCCGGCCGGCGACCGGGGTGCCCATGTCGTATGTCGGAATCGGCTCCGCGTGGATCGGGGCGACCGGCTCCTGGTACGCGATACCAGGCGTGTAGATCGGCTCGGCGTCGTAAACCGGCTGGCCCGCGTACGGGTCAGCGGCCGGCGTGGTCGCGGCGGGCGAGACCGGCTGCGGGGCGAACGCGTTCCACGAGTTGCCGGTCTCCAGCGTTGCCGTGGCCCGGGTCAGAACGATCGGGTCGAACGGCTGGGCACTGCCCGGCACCTGACGGCCGCCGGCACTGGTGATCGCCATCTCGGTGGTGTTGCTACGCAGCGCGCCGGAGTACGCCGGAGCCGCGGGCACGTTCTGGTACTCCGGAGCCTGGATCTGCGGCGCCGCGGCCGGAGCCGGGAAGGCCGGAGCCGGCGTCATGGTGAGGTTCTCAACCCGGGAGATCAGGTGCGACGGGTTGAGGTCGACCCACGCGGTCAGACCGCCGTCAGGCGTGTCGGTCAGGGTGACCTCGATGCCGTGCCGGCGAGCCAGACGGCCGACCACGAAGAGGCCGAGAACCTCGGTGGGTGCCAGGTCGAGACGCTCACGACGGGTCAGTCGCGCGTTTTCCTCGGCCAGACGCTCGGGCGCGAGGCCCAGGCCGTGGTCGATGATCGCGAGACGGGCGCCGCCACGCAGTTCCTCGGCGGAGACGGTGACCGAGGTGTGCGGCGGGGAGAACGAGGTCGAGTTCTCCAGCAGCTCGGCGAGGAGCAGCGTGAGGTCGGCCAGGACGGCCGGGACCACCACGATGTCTTCCGGGACGTCGACCTCGACACGGGTGTAGTCCTCGATCTCACCCAGGGCGAGACGAACCACGTCCGAGAGGGCCAGCGGCGCCATGTGCTCGTTCGCGCCGGCGCCACCGGAGAGCACGACCAGCGCGGACGCGTTACGGCGAAGACGGCTGGACATGTGGTCGAGGCGGTACAGCTCGCGGAGACGGTCGCTGTCGGTCTCCTTGCGCTCCAGGCTGTCGATCAGCGAGAGCTGACGGCCGACCAGGTTCTGCGTACGCCTACCGACGTGGCCGAACATCTGAGCGACGTTACGACGGCCGACCACCTGGCGTTCCACCAGCCGGGCGGCGGTGGTCTGCACGCGGTCGAACGCTCGGGCCAGGTCACCGATCTCGTCTCGGGCTTCCACGTCGACCGCGTCGAGGCGGATCGGGCGTACCTGGGCCTCACCCTCGTCGTCGGCCACGCGCTCGAGTTCCGCCTCGGCGGCACGGGCGATGCGGTCGGCGGAGACGGTCAGGCGGCGCAGCGGCCGGGCGACCGCGCGGGCCATGAAGATGCTGAGCGTGATAACCAGGATCAGCAGCAGGAACGAGCCACCACCGATGAGGAACGCCTGCCGGAGCGCGCTTTCCCGGTTGGTGTTGGTGATGATGTCCACGTCCTTGGCCACGCGCTTCTCGACGAAGCTACCGAGGACCGTGACGGACTGGAGCGAGGGGAACAGCGTGCCGATGTCGAGGCCCCTGAGGGCCTGCGTCGGGTTGGTGCTGAGCGCCGTCTGGAACTCGTCGCCCACGCGGGACGCGAACGCGTCCTGGGTGTTGATGTAGAGCTTGTACTGCGCGTCGGTGAAGTACACCTTCGAGCTCGTGATGATCGACTCGATCTGGCTGAAGGTCGCGCTGAACGCGCTCAACAGCAGGCTCGCCGCCTGCGGGTCCTTGCCGGCGACCACCGCGGCGGCCAGGTAACAGCCCGCCTGACCGATCAGGTCGTCGGAGCGCATGGCGCGCTCAAGGGCGTAGACCTGCCGGCCGACGCCGGTGGTGAGGTCGGCGCTGGTCGCGAGGCCGAGGCCGTCGATCAGCGGGGTGATGACCTCGTTGTAGTCCTCCACCACGGCGCCGATGTTGGCGACCGCGTTGTTGAGAACGTTCTGCCGGGTGACGTTGAGTTTCGCGGCGCCCGAGAGGGTGCGGCGCAGAGCCTGCGGCATGTCGTCGACGCTGGCGAGCGAGGCCAGCGACTCGATGGCCTCGCTGCTCTGCACCACGTAGGTGGGCCGGTCGACCTGGCCGAGGAGGAAGCCGACCGCAAGCAGTCGTTCCTCCTGAAGCTCGGTCAGCGCGGAGCTGACCTCGGTGGCGAGGGTGACCGTGTTCGAGATGTCCTGGGCGCTGCGGGCTGCGTCGATGCGCTCGTAGATGACCGGGATGCTGAGGCCGACGACCCCGAGCAGCGGTACGAGCACCAGCAGGGCGAGCTTGCCCAGGATGCGGAACTTACCGAAGAGCACCGGAACGCTCCCGCCGCGTAGCACCGTCGCCGTAGCCGGACGTGTCGCCGTAGTTCGGCGCGGGGTCGTAGGGGTTGTTGCCGCCGTAACCGCCACGGTCACCCTGGACCGAGACGTCGCGCGGGGTCTCGTGCGAGTCGCCGGACTGACGGGCACGTGCCCGGGTCCAGAACGTGGCGACCAGGATCAGAGCGATTGCGACCGCGAGCAGGACCCAGGCCTCGGCACGCCGGTAGTTCAGCGAGTCGACGCGGTCATCGAGCAGGGTGGCCATCTCCTTGAGCACGACACCGGAGAGCGCGTTGAGCGCGGTCTGCAGGGTGCTCTGGGCGGTCACCATCGCGGAGACGTTCGGCGCGCCGCCGAAGTTGGCGCCACGGTTGGCGTCCTCGATACCGCGCTTGAACGAGTTCAGGTTGGAGACCAGGTTGCCGGCGAGCGTGGGGCTCTCCGTCTTCTCCACCGCGGCCTGGAGGTTGTCGGTGAGCTTGTCGCCGGCCTCCTGCACGGTGAGGGCCTGGTAGCCGAACTGCACGTTCAGCGCGGCCTTCGTCTTCGACTTCGCGGCGGCGACCATGTTCGCCGTGTCGCCCATCCGGCTCACCGCGGTGACGGCCTCGGGCATGTTGACGCCCGCCGCCTCCTGCAGGAACCAGATGTCGCTCTCCTCGTCACGGTTGAGCGTGGAGTTCTCCCGCACCGTGTCGTAGAGAGCGAGCGTCAGGTCGGACACCTCGACGTGGGCCTCGTAGATCGTGGCCGAGTCGCCGGTGACACCGGGCATCTTGCCGATCTTGTCCTTCAGGTTCGCCCACCGGTCCGTGGTGCCCAGGGCGTCGCCGATGCGCTCGTCGACCCCTTGCACCCGGGCCACGGCCGCGGTCAGCGATGCAGGCTCCGCAGAGACACCCTGCAATGCTGACGACTGAGACTCCGCGAGCGCGCTGACCAGCGGTGAAAGTGCGGTCAGGTACTCGACGCCCTGCTGTTCGAGCGTCAACCGGTCCCGGTGTTCGGTGTTGTCATCCAGAACACGCAGGAACAGGGCTGCGGCAGGCAGCAGCACGAGAACCGTCAGCACCACCGCGAGGGCGGAGCGTAAACGGGCTCGCCGGCTGTTCACCGAGACTGACATTGCTTTTGTCCTCCGCCATGCACACGCGATGGGCCATCAATTGACTACGGAGAGTAGCCATGCGGGCGCACCGATCTGGGTCAATCTATCCGAGAAAACCTCAGAAAACCCCTTTCCAAGGGTCAGAGTTGTCTCGGCTGATCGGGGGATACGCGACGCTGTCGGCTCGGTTGTACGGACATCCATGCTGGGGCTGTTGCTCAAAAAACACCCAGTCCACGGGGGCCTGGAATCCAAGTGACGAGCGCCGCGCAGATCGTATCCGCACCCTGGGCAGGACGTGAATATGAGTTCTACTTCGGATTTGTTACGTCTTACCTAGTCGCCCTTCACGGAAAGTATTTAGTCAATTGCTCTCGGCTAACAACTAACGGAGGGTAGTGGCGTGTGCACATAAAGAAGGGTCCCTCCGTCCCGATTCGGTGCGGAGAGACCCTAATGACTTAAATCCTTGTCAGTGCTTTTCGGAGTGGATCGAGGCCGAGCGCACCGAGGTTCAGGGCGTCCCGATGGAAGGTCTTGAGGTCGAAATCACTGCCTTTGCGCAGCTTTGCTTCGTCACGTGCCTGTAACCAGATCCGCTCGCCGATCTTGTATGACGGCGCCTGCCCCGGCCAGCCCAGGTACCGCTTCCATTCGAAGCGCAGAACCTCCTCGGGCATCCGGGTGTGTGCCCGCAGGAACTCCCAGCCGAGCTCCGGCGTCCATCGCTCGCCCGGGTGGAAGCGGAACGGGTTGTCCCGGGGAATCTCCAGCTCCAGGTGCATGCCGATGTCGACGATCACCCGGGCGGCCCGCAGCGCCTGCGCGTCGAGCATGCCGAGGCGGTCGCCCGGATCGGTCAGGTAACCCAGGTCGTCCATCAGGCGTTCGGCGTACAGCGCCCAGCCCTCGCCGTGCCCGGAGCACCAGCAGAGCAGCCGCTGCCAGCGGTTCAGCGAGTCGGCCCGGAGCAGAACCTGGCTCATCTGGAGATGGTGACCGGGAACACCCTCGTGATAGACGGTGGTGACCTCACGCCAGGTGGAGAACGTCTCCTGGCCCTCCGGGACGGCCCACCACATCCGGCCGGGACGGGAGAAGTCCTCGCTCGGCCCGGTGTAGTAGATGCCGCCGTCGCTGGTCGGGGTGAGACAGCACTCCAGTTTCTGGGCCGGCGGCTCGATGTCGAAGTGGGTGCCGTTCAGCTCGGTGATCGCCCGGTCGGAAAGGGACTGCATCCAGTCCCGGAACGCCTCCTTGCCGGCGATGCTGCGGGCCGGGTCGGCGTCGAGCACGGCCACGGCCTCGTCGACGCCGGCGCCGCGGCCGGCGATCGCACCGGAGACCGCGTTCATCTCCTGCTCCAGGCGGTGCAGTTCCTCAAAACCCCAGAGGTACGTCTCCTCCTGGTCGACCTTGGCGCCGAGGAAGTACTGCGACGCCAGGGCGTACCGCTCCGGGCCGGCGGCCTCTTTCTCCCGGCCGCGCGGGGCGAGTTCGTCGCGCAGGAACACGCCGAACGCGGCGGTGGCCTCGGTCGCGGCCGCGGCGGCGCGGTTCAGCTCGGTGGCGAGCACACCGGAGGCCGGCAGCCGGCGGGTGAGGCCGTGGAAGAAGTCGTCGCGTGCCGGATCGGTCCAGGCGACGCACTGCTCGGCTACCGCGAGCAGCTGGGCGCGAGCGCTGATCTGCCCGGCGTCGGCGCCCTCGATCAGCGTGCGGCGGTACTGCTCCAGGGCTTTCGGCATGGCGTTCAGCCGGGTGGCGATGTTGGATATCGCCTCCTCGCCCTCGGACGGCATCATGTCGAAGACCATCCGCAGCTCGTGCAGGCCGCTGGTGATGACGCTGACCTCGGTGGTGGTGTAGCCGGCGTCGTACCGGGCCGCCTCCAGCCCGAGGCGCTCCATCATGGCGTCCTTCGCGACCTCCTCCGACTCGTGCTCGGCCTCGATCACGTCCAGGTCGTTGATGGTGCGGCGGGTCAGTTCGGCCCGAGCGGCGAAACCTTCCGGCGAGAGGTCGTCGGTCTTGTCGTCGTACCCGGAAATGCCGACCGCGGTCGCCCCGGTGGGGTTGAGCGCGGCCCACTCGTCGACGTAGCGGTTGGCGAGTTCGTCAATTCGTCCCACCTCGCCGACCCTACGGGAATCACGCGTGCGACCGGGTCCACTCGACCAGGCGATCGGCCGTCCAGGTGTTGACCACCCGATCCGGTGGCACGTCGCAGAGCGCGGCCCGCTCGCAGCCGTAACCCAGCCAGTCGAGCTGGCCGGGCGCGTGCGCGTCGGTGTCGATGCTGAACAGGCAACCGGCCTCGACCGCGACGGTGAGCATCCGTTTCGGCGGGTCGAGCCGATCCGGCCGTGAGTTGATCTCGATGGCCTTGCCATGCTCGACCGCGGCGGCCAGCACCTTCTCCAGGTCGAACGTGCTCGGCGGCCGGGTACGCCCGGTCCGGTGCGCGGCGTCGCCCTCACCTTTCGCCGACACCTTGCGCCCGGTCATGTGCCCGAGGATGTCCAGATGCGGGTTGGCCAGCGCGTTCACCATCCGCCGGGTCATCCGGGCCGGCTCGTCACGCAGTTTGTTGTGCACCGAGCCGACCACCACGTCGAGCCGGGCCAGCAGCTCGTCCTCCTGGTCCAGCGAGCCGTCGTCGAGAATGTCCACCTCGATGCCGGTCAGGATGCGGAAGCCCTCGGGCAGCGCCTCGTTGAGTTTCGCCACGTGGTCGAGCTGGCGGCGCAGCCGGTCGGCGGTCAGGCCGTGTGCCACGGTGAGCCGGGGCGAGTGGTCGGTGAGCACGAAGTACTCGTGGCCCAGATCGGCCGCCGCCAGGGCCATCTCCTCGATCGGTGACCCGCCGTCCGACCAGTCCGAGTGCACGTGACAGTCGCCACGCAGCGCCGACCGCAACGCCTGCGCCGCGGCCGGCAGATCGGTGCCCTCGGTCGCGGTGATCCGGCGCAGGTAGACCGGTTCCTCGCCGGTCAGCGACTCGGTGACGCAGCGGGCGGTGACCTCGCCGACCCCGGGGAGTTTCGCCAGGGTGCCGGCCTCGGCGCGCTCGGCCAGCTCCTCCGCCGGGAGCTTCGCGACCGCGGCGGCGGCCGACCGGAAGGCCTTCACCCGGTACGTCGCCTCGTTCGCCCGTTCCAGCAGGAACGCGATGCGCCGCAGATCGGCGACCGGATCACGGGATGCCATCAGGTCAGATTAGGCGCTTAAGCTCACCGGAATGCGGACGATCGATTGGGTGAACGGGGCCGTCGAGATCATCGATCAGACCGCCCTCCCGGGTGAGCTGCGCGTTTTGCGGCTGCACACGGTTGGCGAGCTGATTGCGGCGATCCAGTCGCTGGCGGTGCGGGGTGCCCCGGCACTCGGTGTCGCGGGTGCGTTCGGGGTGGCGCTGGCAGCCCGGGTCCACCACGACGACCCGGTCGCGCTGGAGGTAGCCGTACGAAAGATCGAGACCGCGCGCCCGACGGCGGTGAACCTGGCCCGCGGCGCGTTGCGCGCCGCTCGTCTCCTGCCGCACGGCCCGGACGCCGTGCTCTTCGAGGCGTGCGTGATCCGGGACGAGGAGATCGTCGCGTCGCAGGCCATGGCGGCCATCGGCGCCGACCTGGTCACCGAGCTGTGCGGGCCTCGGCCCCGGCTGCTCACCCATTGCAACACCGGCGGCCTCGCGGCGGTCACCATCGGTACGGCGCTCGGCGTGGTCGGCGAGCTGCACCGGCGTGGCGGGCTGGGCGGAGTGATCGCCAGCGAGACCCGGCCGCTGTTGCAGGGCGCCCGGCTGACCTCCTGGGAGCTGAACCAGTGGGGAGTCGAGCACCGGGTCGCAGTGGACTCGGCCGGTCCGTTCCTGATGGCCCGCGGCGAGATCGACGCGGTGATCCTCGGCGCCGACCGGATCTGCGCGAACGGCGACGTGATCAACAAGATCGGGACGTACTCGCACGCGCTCGGCGCCCGGCGGGCCGGAATCCCGTTCTTCGTGGTGGCGCCGGAGTCGACGGTCGACCTGGACACTCCCGGCGGCGACCAGGTCGAGATCGAGGACCGGGGTGCGGCCGAGGTCACCGCTTATGGCGACGCGGTGAACCCGGCTTTCGACATCACCCCGCACGACCTGGTGACCGCGATCGTCACCGACCGACGCGTGATCCGCCTGGACCACGGCGAGAAACCTTAGACAGCCGGCTTCCAGGGCTTCATCCAGTCCGTTTCCGGCCAGCCCTCGGCGGCGGCCATCAGCGGGTACGCGGTGCCGCCGTCCACGCTCTCCCGGATGATGTCCGCGTGCCCGGTGTGCCGCGCGGTCTCCTGGATCAGGTGCAGCAGCACCCAGCGCAGCGACCAGAAGTCCTGATCGGCCGGGTTCCACGGGACCGAGTGGTCGATCGGGACCTGGTGGTCGAGGTTCGCGAGGTCCTTCACGGTCTTCTCGGTGGCCTGGGCGACCACGTCGTACCGGGCCAGGACGTCGTCGATGGTCTCGCCCTCGGCCAGCGCGAAGTTCGCCTCGTAGGCGCCGTAGTCGAGCGGCTGCTTCTCGCCGCGAACCGTCGCCATCCAGCCCTCCTCGGTGGAGGCGCAGTGTTTGATCAGCCCGCCGACGGTGAGCGGGCTCGCGCTGGCGGCTGTCCGTAACTGTTCATCGGTGAGCCCGTACGCGGTCAGCCTGAGCACGTAACGCATCTGGGTGAGATAGGCGAGCAAGCCATCCTGCTCGTTGGCGATGGGACCGGCCTGACCGGGCATGGGGACTCCTTCGTCGTTGTCACCCCACGCTATGGGTCGTTGCGGTCAGTTTCTGGCCGCAATGTGACAACGTCGCTGGCATTCACCGATGTCACCCATCCGCCGGACCGGCCGAGCTCCAGCAGCGCGGTCTCGTCCACTGCCATCGCCGACGGCTCACCCGCCGTGGCCGGCCAGGCCCGGCGAGCCTGCTCACCCGGTTTGAGCAGCGGAACAAGCTCGTCGACTTCGAGCAGCTGAACAAGATCGTCGGCGCCGAGCGCGTCGGCGATCTCCTCCAACTGACCGATCAGCCGGCGAAGCTCCCGGCCGACCGGGCCCGCGTTGCCGCCGCACATCGCCGCGGTCAGCTCGGCGCGCGTCGCGGCCACCCGGGTGCCGTCCCGGAAAGAACCCGCTCCGAGCGCCCCGGCCAGCGGGTCATTCGAGATCTGCGCGGCCAGCACCGCCGCGAACAGGTGCGGCACATGACTGATTTTGGCCACTGCGGCGTCGTGCTCGCCCGCTGTCGCCGGAACCACCCGTGCGCCCATGCCGGTGAAAAGGCGCGCCAGCGCCAGCCAATCATCGAGATCGGTCTCGCCCGGCTCCAGGCAGAGCACCCAGGCACAGCCGGCGAACAGATCCTTCTCGGACGCCGCGAACCCGGAGATTTCCTTGCCGGCCATCGGGTGCCCACCCACGAACCGGCCCACGCCGTGCGCCCTCATCAGGTCCCTCACGGGACCTTTCACCGAGGTCACATCGGTCACCAGGCCGTCGTACCCCGCCAGCTCAGTGATCAATTGCGGCAGGACCGGCATGGGTACGCCCAAAGCAGTCAACTCCGAGCCCGAGGCAGCCTCGGCCAGCGACTCGGCGACCTGGAAACCAGCGGCCCGCGCCGCGTCCCGGGTGGCCGGGTCAGCGTCGAAACCGATCACCTGGTGCCCAGCGGCATCAAGCGCCCGCAGCAGCGAACCGCCGATCAGGCCCAAACCGGCGACAGCGATCCTCATGCCTTGCAGTCGTTCTTCTTTTCCCAGCTCTCGACGGTCGAGACCGGGCTCTTCTGCCCGCCCTTGCGCCACGACTTCAGGAACGTCGCCGGCCAGATCACGCCGCGCCGCACCTTCCAGTCGCCGGTTTTCGCGCACGCCGGCGAGATGCCGTAGTGCACGTGGCAGACGTTGTTGGCGTTACCCGTCTTCCCGGTCTTGCCGAGCAGCTGACCGGCCTCGACCCGCACGCCCGCCTCGATGCCGGACTGCACCTTGCTCAGGTGCGAGCCGTAATAGCGCACCCCGTCGTCACCGAGGATCGACACCGACAGGCCGCCGTTGTCGGGTCCGTCGGCGCTGCCCTTGACGTACTTGTCCTTGAGGCTGATCTCCAGGACCACGCCGCTGGTGGTGGCGACGAACCGCTCACCGCAGTCGACGAAGATGTCGGTGGCCGGGTACTTCGAGTGCGTGGTGTGGAAGTCGACGTTCGACGCGTCCACCGGGAAAACGTATTTCACCGTGGCCGGTGCCGGTGCGCTGCTGCTCGCGGCGGCCGGAGGAGATGCGCTGGTCGTGGTCGCCTCGGTCGGCAGCGGGGCGGACTCGACGGTTGCGCCCGCGGACGGCGCCGCTCCGAACTGGGGTGTGGCGGACGGCTGCACGAAGATCGGCGTCGCCGCCGGCGACCCCGCACCGGCGACGCTGCCGCAGCCGGCCAGGCAGGCGGCGGCGACGGTCAAGCCCGAGAGGGTACGGAGGAAGCGCACCGAGCCATCCTGACAGAAGGCCACGCCCGCCGCTGACTCCGCACTGTGACTCCGAGTCGGGCCGGTAGCTGGATACGCTGAGGGTGACGATGGGTGGGAAGGGGACCGTGATGGCTGATCGGCAGGGCCTCTGGAGCACGTCCGCGCCGCCCCCCGGGTACATGCCGTCGCCGCTGGACCACCGGCTCTCGCCCAACCCGGCCCGGCCGGTCTACCGCGAGCCGCACCCGGTCAAGGCCGGCCCGGTGCTCAGCGGCCTGTCCGCCGCGGCCATCTGGCTCATTCTCTTCGGCAGCCTCGGGCGCGGCCTCGCGTCGTACGCGTGGTGGACCATCGCCGCGGCGGTCAGCGCCTGGCTCGTCGCCCTCCTGCTGGCTGTGGTCGGCGACCGCGGCGCGGCTGTCGGCGTGGCGGTAGCGAGCGGCCTCGGGCTGTCGATCGCGATGACTTTCGTGGGGCTGCGATGGGCCGACACGTACGACTGGCCGCTGTGGTGAAACGGCCACCTTTCGTGCCCTCGTCGTCGCGCTGAGAAGCGGGTCTGCCGAACTCTTCAACGACCCTTGACGAACGCGGAAGGGCCGGTCACTCTCGGCTTCATGGCCCCCTCGCCAGAACGGCTTGACCCACCGCGGCTCGACCCCGAGCGCCGCCGCCGCCGACAGGCGCTGCTGGCAGCCCTCGCACAGGCGAAAACGGTCCGCGAGCCGGACCCGACCCAACGGATGCGTGGCCTGCGGTTGCGTGAGCTGATCGCCGCGCGCCGACGCCCCGCGAACTGACTTCGTCACAGGTCAAGGCGTGGCGCGATGCGCCCGACGCGCCACCCGCTACCGTCAGGCGCTGAGGATAAGAGTCGTGTTGGGGGAATCGTGTCGATTTTCGCTGCCGCCGTCGGCCGCACTAAGAACGGGTGGACGGCGTCGGAGCTGGACCTGACGGGCCTGGCCGACATCGACGAGGTGGTGGACGCGCTGCGCGATGCGGAGCCGGACGCCGATCTCGCGGTGTTGTTCGTCGAGAGCGACGACGAGTACCTCTCGATCCTGCGCCTGGACGAGGGTGACGACCTGCGGATCTTCGGGTCCGACTCGGCGTTCGCCGAGGAGTCCAGGATCGGATCGGTGCTGCTCGGTGAGGTGGAGGCGCCGGCACTCGGGGTGGACGACCTGAGCGTCGATGACGGCGACGATGACGAGGAGCGCCCGGCGGCCGAGCCGGACGCCGATCCGATCGGTGACGCCGAGCTGCTCGGTGACCTGGGTGTCAACGCGCAGCGGCTGCTGGAGCTGTGTGGCAAGGACGGGATGTTGCCGTCCGACGTCACCGCGGAGATCTGTCAGAGGATCGGCTGCGGTGACGAGATGGAGGAGCTGCGCGACGCGTGAACCGTCGTTCGCAGCATGAGGAGTGGATGCGGCGCGCTCTCGCCGTCGCATCCGCCTCGCCCGATGACGTGCCGGTCGGTGCGCTCCTGCTCGGCCCGGACGGCGCCGAGCTGGCGGCAGCCGGCAACGAACGTGAGCTGACCGGCGACCCGACGGCGCACGCCGAGGTGCTGGTACTCCGCCGGGCAGCTGCCGCACTCGGCAGCTGGCGGCTGGACGGCTGCACGCTCGTGGTGACGCTGGAGCCGTGCACCATGTGTGCCGGTGCTCTGGTGCTGGCCCGGGTGTCGACGGTGGTCTTCGGCGCCTGGGAGCCGAAGACCGGTGCGGTCGGCTCACTTTGGGATGTGGTCCGCGACAGCCGCATCAACCACCGCCCCGAGGTTTACGGGGGCGTCCTGGAGCCCGAATGCGCCCAGATGCTGCGTGACTTCTTCCGATGAGCTCGGCTTGGCTCCGCCCTGATTCGCAGGACGGAGCCGGCAAGCTCAGCTGATCGCGGTGTCCAGGCCGATCTTGACCATGTTGCTGAAGCCCTGCTCGCGCTGGGCGGAGTCCATCGCCTCGCCGCGCTTGATGTGGTCGCTCACGGTCAGGATGGTCAGCGCCTTGGCGCCGTAACGGGCCGCGATCGTGTAGATGGCGGCGGATTCCATCTCGACCGCGAGCACCCCGTAGTCGGCGAGCGAGTCGTAGAGGTCGGGCCGGTCGGTGTAGAAGGCGTCGGCGGCCAGGATCGGGCCGACCCGGATCGGGACGCCCTGCTCCTCGGCGATGTCGACAGCGGTACGCAGCAGACCGAAATCGGCCACCGGCGCGTAGTCGACCAGGCCGTCGAAGCGGGTCCGGTTCATGTTGGAGTCGGTCGCCGAGCCGATCGCGGCGATCACGTCACCGAGGTTCAGGTCCATGGCGAGCGCGCCGCAGGAGCCGATCCGGATCACGGACTTCACGCCGTACTCGTTGATCAGCTCGTGGGTGTAGATCGAGGCCGACGGCATGCCCATGCCGGAGCCCTGCACCGAGACCCGCTGACCCTTCCAGGTGCCCGTGAAACCGAGCATCCCGCGGACCTGGGTGTAACAGACCGCGTCCTCCAGGAACGTCTCGGCGATCCATTTCGCCCGCATCGGGTCGCCGGGCAGAAGCACCCGCTCGGCGATGTCGCCCGGCTTGCCGCCGATGTGCACGCTCATGAGGTTTCTCCGCTTCGCTTGTCCATGACTTCGATCTTGCCAGGTCAGCACGGCCCGGCAGGGTTATGGGTGACCCGGCGACGAGCGCTCCCAGGCGTCCGGTAACGTACGTACCGGTGGCGTGTCCGAGCGGCCTAAGGAGCACGCCTCGAAAGCGTGTGAGGGTTAACGCCCTCCGAGGGTTCAAATCCCTCCGCCACCGCCAACCAGCAGAGCCTGGTCCCTCTTGAGGGACCGGGCTCTCTGTATTTTCGCCCTCTCTGCTGTTACGCTCCGTGGCCTTCGGCGGGATCCACCGACCATGTGAGCGGCGACTCATCCGTTCGGTCGTTCCCCATGATCAGTGCCTGTCTGTGTAACAGCGGTGTTTCGCTGCACGTCAAGGCCGTGATTACGTACCGTAGTGAATCTTGGACGGCCCTGCGATGTAGGGAGTAGCGCAAGTCACGCGGGTCAAATCCACCGGATCAGACAATGTGGTTCCGACCGGGCGGCGACCAACATTCGGAGGATCGCCCTACGCAGATCTGTCGATGTGTGTCCTAGATTTGACACGTGAGAGTTGAGCATCACTGGTGGAATGGCGACCTCCGTCTCCAGCGTCGTGACGTCTACATCCGGACCGACGGCGAGATGTGGGAGGTCGAGGCCCAACTGGGCGGCCCTGAGGGCAAGTCCAAGGTGCAGCAGTGTCCCGGCCGGGCATCAGCAATGATCCTGGCCGACGCGTGGCGAGGTCCACGCTGGCGGTGGCGCGAACTGTAAGTCGCGCCAGGAGCCTGGGCTGTGCCGCCATTGCTTGACTATTTTCGGCCAGCCTTCACGATCGGGTCGGACCCTTGGGGTCCGGCCCGTTTGTGTTGTTACCCGTGGGAAGTCAGACGCACGTCTTGTCCGATGTGCCCGGAACATGTGGATCTAGCGTTTGTTTTTATGCGCGCCATTGTCATCGAGCACCGATCCGACGTCGTGGTTCTCCAGCTGTGCGGAGAACTCGACGCCGATTCGGCTGCCCGGCTGTACAAAACGCTCGCGGAGCTGCTGGAACGACCGGTGCCCCGGATCGTGGTGGACCTCAGCGGGCTGAAGTTCTGCGACTCGGTGGGCCTCAGCGCGTTCATCACCAGCAAGCAGGTGATCGTGTCCAGGGGCGGCTGGCTGAGCTTCGCCGGCGCCGACCCGTTCATGGCGCAGTTGCTGGAGACCGTCGGGTTGAGCCGGTACTTCGCGATCTTCCCGGAGGTCGAGGACGCGATAGCGGCAGCCCGGATGTAGGACGATACGGGTGCATACCCCTCATCGAGCTGGCACTTCCCGAATAGTGAAACATGCATAGGTCGACGTTCATGTCGATGAAATGATCTCCGCGCAGTCCAGGCTCTGCGCGGGGAGAAGTCGATTGAAGCGCCTGTTCGTATCCGTGGCGGTCGCACTGGCGGTCGCCCTTTCCGGTTCCGGGACTCCGGCCACCGCGGCTCCGGCCGTTGATCCGGCCAGCTGCGCGGAGGTGCGACCGGGCACGTTCGGCGCCGCGCCCGCCGGCCCGCTCCAGGGAGGCGACTGCCGCCGGCTCACCGTGCCGAAGGGCGGCTACCACCTGATCGAGGTGGTCGACGCGCAGAACGTCTCACGGGGATTCACCGTCTACGACGCGGCGGGTGCCCAGGTCTGCCGCACCGCCAACTGCAATCTGCCGTCCGCCGGGATGTACACCCTGGTCGCCGCCGCGATCGCGGTGCCGTTCGCGACGGTACTGATCCCGTTCGACGCTGCCGGCTGCGAGGCCGTGAGCGACCAGGGCTTCGGCGCTGACGCGTACCGGGGGTCGGTGACTCAGGCGGGCGAGATCGACTGCCTGGAGCTGCCCGGCGGTGCCGGCCTCTACCAGGCTGCGCTGCCCGGGCGTCCGTCCGCCGAGAACTGGCAGTACCTCCGCATGATCAGCCCGGCTGCGCCGCTCAACTGCAGCAATGGCCATCTGATGAGCGGCGACGGCTGCAAGGTGGCCGTCGGCGGTCCAATCCGGATGCTCGTCTCCACGCAAGGCAACCAGGTCTCCGACGATTATGCGGTCGCGGTGCAGCGGATGACAGCGCCGACCGGGTGCGCCGAACTGCCTGCGGGCAAGGCGACCTTCGACTTCACCGCGGACCGGTTCGTCAGCTGCTTCACTGTCCCGGCCGGACATGCGGCGCGAGAGATTTTCGCGCTGGACCGCCTCGCCGGCGACACCGTCGCGAGCCTGCGGATCTTCCGTCCGGACGGCGTCGCCGCCTGCGGTGACTCGGGAGGGTCGACCGGCCGGCTCTTCGGTTGCGCGCTGAGTGACAGTGGTGCCTACACCGTCCTGGTACACGCGATGTACGCCAACGGCACGTTCCAGCTCAAACGGATGGACGCGACCGGCGCGAACTGCCAGAAGGCGGTCTCAACGGCCTTCGGCGGCGCGCCCTCGACCGGCCTGCTCGACGAACCCGGCGAGGTCCACTGCTACCACACCGGCGGCCCTTCTTGGGTACGCGTACACGCGGCGGTGAACGCGCCGTACGTCCGATACTTCGACGCGGATGGAGAGTTCCAGGTCTGCTGGGACTACTCCTGCCTGATCAACGCTTCCTACGTCTTCGTGACCTCGTACGACGATGTCGACTACAAGGTGGACACCTGGGGCATCGGGCCGTCGCTGGGATCGGCCTCGGACTGCGTGCGCAGCTCGGAGTCGATCGCGTATGGATTCGCGCCGGTGACCGGGACACTGACCCCCGCCGACCGCGCGTGGTGCCGGGTGGTCACGTCCCGTCCCGGAGACGAGTTTCTGGTTGAAGCGCAGGGTGCGGCCGGACTCGCCCCGCTGCCCTACGTCCTCAGCCCCTCGGGCGCGGTCGAGGCCTGTGACGGTCAGGGCGGCGGCTACTACCTCTGTGTTCCGCGGTACGCCACCGGGCAGACCACGGGAACATCGGTGATCGCGCTGGTCGCCACCGGTGACACCGCGCCGATCACGTACTCCGCGGAGGCCACCTGCAGGACCCCGCTGTGCGGTGGGGAGACCTACTCGCTCTACCCGGTCACCCAGATCAACGTTACGGCCGGGCGCAAGGCGACGATCAGCCTGACCGGCTCGGCGCTGAACCTGGGCGACACGGTACGGCTGACCCGGAGCGGACACGCCTCGATCAACGCCGTGGTGCGCTCGGTCTCCGCGAACCGCCGTGCGATGACCGCCGAGGTCGACCTGACCAAGGCGGCGGCCGGCAAGTGGAACGTCGCTGTCACGTCGGCCTCCTCGGCGTCGCGGACCGCGCTGCTGAACAACCTGGTCAACGTCGCGCCGACGCCGAAGCTCGGGGTTCGGTCGAAGCCGGCGGTCACCGGCAAGGCAGCCGTCGGGCTCACCGTCCGGGCGAACGCCGGCACCTGGAACCCGGCGCCGTCCTCGGTTCGCTACCAGTGGACGGCCAACGGGGTCGCGATCAAGGGGGCTACCGGTTCGGCGTACCCGATCCCGGCCTCGATGCGCGGCAAGCGCATCGCCGTGATCGTCACCGCGCGTGCTTCCGGGTATCTCGACACCTCGGTGGCCTCGGCAGCGGTGACCGTCGGGTACGGCGTGGCGCCGAAGGTCACCAAGAAGCCGAAGATCACCGGGACGGTCAAGGCCGGGAAGACAGTGAAGGTCACGGTGGGTGCTTGGTCGCCCAAGGCGACCTCCTATCGGTACGAGTGGCGGCTGAACGGCAAGGTCATCAAGGGGGCGACCGCCTCCTCGCTGAAGATCAAGAAGGCCTGGAAGGGCAAGAAGCTGACCGTCGTGGTGATCGCCAAGCGAGCCGGGCACTACGACGGCAGGGCCACCTCGGCGGCGGTGAAGGTCAAGTGAGACGTTGGAGCGGTGCTCTGCTGAGCGGCCTCATCGTCGCTGTCCTGGCACCGGGGGCCGCATTTGCGGCGACACCCGAGCCGTCGGTGTCCACATCGTCGGCCGCGGCCGCGCCTTCGTCGGGCGTACCCTCGCCTGCTGTTTTGTCGCCCACGCCTTCGCTCGCCGCGTCCTCGGCCGCGCCCAGCGGCGAGGCCGCGCCCAGTCCGGCAGCTGTGCCCAGCAAACAGGGCCGGGTTGCCGCGGCGGCTGGTTGTGGCGGGGAACTCGTCCTGGGCAGCCCGGTCACGTGCGCGTCGATCGCCGGCACCCAGAAGCACACCTACACGGTCCGGACAACGATCGACGGTGAGCGGCTGCTCACCCAGTTCCATGCAACCGGCGATGCCATGCAGGCCCGGCTGAACCTGGCCGACGGGAACTCCTGCTTCCTCGGGCCGTACTCCAGGACCTGCGTGGTGCCCGAGGCCGGCACGCACACCATCGACGTCTCTCTCTACTACGGCACCGGCTCGGCGACCTACGCGATCGGTCTCGAGTCGCAGGATGCGCCTTCGAAGTGCGTCACCCTCGACCCGGATACTTTCGCGGTGACCGGGCCGAAGCTGCCCGGAAAGCTGGCACGTGGCGCAGCGGGCGACTGCTACCGCTTCGACGGCCGGGCTGGCATGCGCCTGAGCGTCGAGACGACACAGACCGCCGCCGGCGCCCGCGGCACCGCCGACATCCGGGGCTGGATGGAGGATCCGGCCGGAACGCGGCTCTGCACCCTCCAGTCCGGCGGCGGTCAGTGCACGCTCGCCGCGGACGGCATTCACACGATCTTCCTGGCCGACATGTACGGCGACGCCGTCGATTACACCTTCCGCATCGTCCGGACCGACGTGGTGACCGGCTGCGAGCCGCTGAAGGAAGCGGCTTTCGGCTCGCTCTCGGAGAGCCAGGTGGCGGCCGGCGAGCTGGCGCTCAACGGCGGCTACGACTGTTACGCGGTCACCCTCGCGGCCGGGTTCAAAGAGGTACGCACCAGCGACGGCGGCCAAGTCAGATGGGAACTGACCGGGCCGAGCGGAATCGTGTGCGGCGAGTATCAGAACAACGGACGCTGTGAAGTGGCCGCCGGCGACTACACGCTCTGGCTGCACAACACGGACTGGACCGTCCGGGAGTACCAGGCGGTGATCACCGGCCTGAGCACGACCGAGGGCTGCGCCGCGCCGGTCGGCACCGAGTGGAACCAGCCGACGATCACGTTTCCGACGACACCGCTCACGGTGTACTGCCAGCCGTTCACCGCTGCTCCGGGCGAGCGGGTGATCGTTTACGGCGTAGGGATGATCACTGACGGCACCGGCAGCGGGATCTGCGACCAGGATTACGAGCAGGACGGGTGCCTGCTGCCCGGGTCGGGGCCGTACCGGGTGATCGCGTTCGGCGGGACAACAGGTGCCGGCGAGCTGTCCATGCAGATCCGGCGGCTCTCGTCGCCGGTTGGCTGCCCCACGATTACTCCGGGCGCGTACGGCTCCGGACCGTCCGGCGCGTACGCCGGAATCCGGTGCCGCTCGCTGAGCGTTCCGGCCGCCGGTCGTTACCTGCTCCGCACGATGAGCGCGAACAACTGGGAGCGGTACGGGCGGATCTACGACGCCTCGGGCGACCGGCTCTGCCAGCTCGGCTCCTTCTGCCAGTTCCCCGAGGCCGGCACCTACACCTTGGTCCTCACCGACTCGGCCATCACGGAGTCGGCGTACGTGACCGTGTTCACCGCACCGTGGGGACCGGGCTGTGTGCCGGTGGGCGATGAGGGCCTGAGCAGCGGTGCGTACCGCGGGTCCTTCGCGGTCGTCGGCGAGACCGACTGCCTAGAGGTGGACAGCCCGGCCGGTACGACGATCGACGTGCTCAAGCCGGCTCGGGCGGCCGGCGCCGCGCGCACCGACTGGACCCTGATCAACGGGAGCGGTGAGGAACTCTGCGCGAACTACTCGTGCGAGCTGACCGGCCCGGCGCCGTACCGGATCCTGCTCTCCGCTCCGGAGGAGGCGGCACCCGGTGACTACGCAGTCATCGTGCAGCGGACCGATCAATACACCGGCTGCACCGGCCTGCCGCTGACCGCCATCGGTGCTGGTGGCTCGGTGACCACGGCTTTATCGGCCGACCGGTTCGCCACCTGCTACACGATCCCGGCGAGTCAGCGTGCCACCTCGGAGATCCTTTCGTACGCGCCGGTGAGCGGGACCGGCGCCGCAACACTCACCGTCCGCGACGAGACCGGCAAACAGGTCTGTGGCGGCGACTGGGTCTACGCATCCCAGCTGGTCGTCTGCGACTTCGCGGCGGGTAAGGCGTACACGGCGGTCATCGTCGCGTCCACGGCGAACGTGCAATACCGGGTGTCGCGGCGAGACTCCAGCCCGATCAGCGCGAAGTGCCAGACGCCGGCGTCCACCGTGCTCGGTAGCCCCGGCAACGCGGGCACGGTGACCGCACCGGACGAGGTGCACTGTTACCGGGTCACCACGTCGACGGCGACCACGTTCTGGCTCGGTCTGCGCAGCGCTGGTGACTCTGCCCGTTACTGGATCAGCAACGCGGCCGGCGGCATCCTGTGCTCCGGGTACGTGGTGCCGTGCCGGGTGACCGGGTCGACGAGTTATCAGGTGTTCGTCTGGTCGGCCAAACCTGGCGTAGCGGTCCCATACCGGTTCGACGCCTGGAACCTCGGCGTCGGTGGCAAGCCGCCGACGCAGTGCCAGACCGCGTACGGCGTACCCGGGTTCGGAACGATCGCTGGCACGCTGAATGACCAGAAGACCGCGGTCTGCGTGGCGATCCCCTTCAAGAACCGCAGCGAGTTCAAGGTCCAACTGACCAACACCGCGGGCGGGGAGGCGTTGCCGGAGCCGTATTACTTCCCACTCACCTCCGGAAATCCAGCCAAGGGTTCGGCGATCGTCGGCTGCTCCTGGGCCGAGGGCGGCCGTGGCTGTGAAGTCGCGCCCTACCCGTACACGAGTGGCACGGCGCTGCTGGTGCTGGCGACCGAGACCCCGGGCGGAACGTACCCGTTCAAGGCCGACACCACCTGCGACTTCAGCCCGTGCTCGGTGCCGTACGTGCTCGGAGCCGTCTCGCCCAACAGCGCCGTCAACAGCGGTCCGGTCAACCTGTCTCTGCGGGGCAACGGTTTCTCCGCCACCAACACGGTGACGCTGACCCGCTCCGGCTCGGCGTCGATCAAGGCGGCCGTGCGGAGTTTCGTCAACGGCACCCTCACGGTCACCGCTGACGTGACGAACGCGGCGGCCGGGTCGTGGAACGTCACCATCCGGTCGGCGAACGACGGTCGGCAGGCCACGATCGCCGGGGCGGTCACGGTACGGGCTACCGCGCTCAAGATGACGAAAGCGCCGTCGATCAGCGGCACGGCACGGGTCGGCTCGACCGTCAAAGCGGTCACCGGGTCGTGGAGCCCGGCGGCTACCGGGTACGCGTATCAGTGGTCGGCCAACGGTGTGGCGATCAAGGGGGCGGTCGGTTACGCGTACCAAATCCCCGCCGCCCAGCGGGGGAAGCGCCTGACCGTGACTGTCACCGCAAAGCGTGCGAACCGGGTGAATTCCCCGGCGGTCTCCGCCGGGGTGACGGTGGGCTGGGGCATCGCGCCGGCGGCGACCACGAAGCCGAAGATCACCGGGACCGTGAAGGTCGGGAAGACGGTGAAGGCCGCGGCCGGCGCCTGGTCACCGTCGGCGAGTTCCTACCGGTACGAGTGGCGGCTGAACGGCAAGGTCATCAAGGGGGCGACCGCTTCCAAGCTGAAGCTCAAGAAGGCCTGGAAGGGCAAGAAGCTGACCGTCGTGGTGATCGCCAAGCGGGCCGGGCACTACGACGGCAAGGCCACGTCGAAGGCTCTGAAAATCAAGTGACAGACGGCGAGGGCCGACCCCGATCAGGGGCCGGCCCTCGCCTGCACTGTTTTCAGGACGAACGATACGAGACCGGCCGGTGACCCCCTGCATCGGGTGTGCCCGGAAACCCGGAAGGGCTCGGCGGTCACCGGCCGCTCAGGGGCCCAGCCTTGTCGCGTCTGCTCTGCTAAGGGCTGGCGGAAAATACGAGATTGTTTCCCCCAACACGCTTTCCAAAGATCCAGTGCTGCCTGCCACCAGCGCTTGCGTGTCGGTTCAAGCAAGGAGCGTATCCCTGTGAACGCGGGCGAACGGGACGGGAACTGAGACGTTCTACCCCGAGCTGGACTCGTTAAGTCGCGGACCACGTCGTCGAGCGCGAGCGATGTTTGCCGTTCATCTGGACAAGATTCTTTTCGCGAAGGCTCTGAAGTGCTCGGACGACCTGGTGATAAGCGAGTCCGGTAGCTGCTTCGACGCTGGCTCTGGATGTTTCAGCTCGGCGGACGAATTCCAGCACCGCACGCTCGTTCGCGGTCAGGTCGATGGGCGACGACATCGCTTTGCCCGGTGCCGGACCGTCGAAGAGGCTGGCTTCTTCAGCGCGGGTTCCGATCAAGCGGTAGACGGTTGTCCCTCGTGTACCGGACTGTTCGATCAACCTACGGTCGACCAGATCCCGGAGATCACGGCTTGCCGCCCGGCTGTCCCGAACACCGGTCGACGCGCGATAGCTGCTGTTGTTGAGAGCGATGCCGTTGCGCATCATCACCAGTGCGGTCATCTGGGCTCTCGTCAGGGGGTACCCGTCGAGGGACCCCAGCCAGTACAGGGCCTCTTCGTCCAGCAATGTGTGATTGGGAAACTCGGCGGAGAAGGAGGCGATGTCATCGGCGAAACCGGGCGGCTCCATTCCTGCGTCGGTCAATGCCAGAAGCATCCGGGCAATGCCGGTTCCACGGTTTTCACAGACCATGTGACCGTCACCGAAGGGTGTGTCCTCCAGAATCTTCAAGAGTGCTTTGTTGCGAGAGGATGTGACCGTGGTGACGCCCAGGGACCGGACATCGACGGGACCGTACAGGCCACCGGGATTCCGGATCAGGAGGCGGTCGGGGTACATCTCGACCTGGACCTGGGTCCCCCTGGCAAACTCCGAGTAATCTCGGTGGACGATCGCGTTGACCAGGGCTTCTCGGAGAACCTCTTCGGGATACTCCCATTCCTCCGTGCGGAAGATGCCGGATACGATGCTGCGTCGTCGCATGTTGCGTTTCAAAAGTCGGATGCATTCGGCGACCATGAAGGGGATGGAGCCGTCAATCGATCTGTTCTCCGTGAAGCGCTCGCCGGAGTTCCCCAGAAGTCCGGCTTCGGAGGAGGGATAGACCACGAAGGTGATGTCGAGCTGAGGCTCGAAGGTTTGTGGGTACAGGCCGAACACGAGCAAGCCGGCGAGGGTGGGAACGGCCTGATCCCCCTGCGTGGTCAGAACGTTGAGCATCCTCAGGGCACGTTCGTCGTCGACCTTGCGGAAGATGTCACTCCTGGTGTCGCGGATCCGTCGGAGAAACGCGTTCACCAGTTCCGAGTCCAGATCGTCAACGTTTGCGCCTGGGACGGGCGACAGGTCGTGCTTCTGCTCGTGTCGGTTGGACAGCAGCACACCGACCTCGTAGTCGGTGAGCTTCCGGTCGCCGTCGCTTACCCGGATGCGGGACCCTGCCCACGGGCCGAGGGAGCGCTTATGACATGGCCGCTGATCTCTGGGTAGTTGCGGTACCTCGCAGACGACCACGATCGCGTCATCGATGGTGACGGAATAAATCTCTGCCCGTATCGGAGGCTCCATCTCGGAGCAGATTGCGGACAACTGCGACTCCTGGGCGCCGGCGTCTGCCACGCCGCTGATCCGGAAGTCGTCTTTCTCGTCGATCCCCAGCAGGATGCAACCGCCGGCCGCATTCGCGAAGGCGCTGATCGTCTCCCAGATGCTTGGGGGGAGCCCTCCGCGGGATCGCTTCACTTCGCAGATCGACGTGTCGTTACCGATGCTGCGGAGGCTGCTCACGAGATCGATGATGCTGTCAGCGTTAATGGAGTCCTCCGAGTGCTCATCGACCTGCCAACTTGGCGCTGATCGTTCAGCGTTCGTGTACCACTCTCGTTGTACAGGAACGTGCTACAGCGTGCTACAGGGAACCTTGAGTTCTACATGTTGGCGCGATGATTCGCGCGTACGCGAGCGAGGCACTGTGGTTGGCCGGACTCGCATCGACGCGCGTGAGGTTTCCGACGCGCAGGCGAGGATCAACTGAGACGGCGACAGCAAGAAGGCCGGACCCAGCGGGTCCGGCCTTGTCGCGTCTGCCCTGGTCAGGGCTGGCGGAGGATACGAGATTCGAACTCGTGAGGGGTTTCCCCCAACACGCTTTCCAAGCGTGCGCCCTAGGCCACTAGGCGAATCCTCCGTGCGCCAGAATACAGACGTTTCCCGGCACCCCGAAGGCGGGGGAGGGGGTCGGCGGTGGCTCGAAGCCGCCAGGTAGGCTCCTCGGTAGCCCCTCGTGCGGCGTGTATCCCGTGAACCTCCCCAGGGCCGGAAGGCAGCAAGGATAAGCGGGCTCTGACGGGTGCACGAGGGGTCCTTCACTTCTGGGGCACCTTGTTTGTTCTTGTCAGACCCTCGGCGGACAATGGCGCGGTCGTCAGGAGGTGGCAGGAGTGGCGCTCGCCCTCTATCGGAAGTACCGTCCTCGGACCTTCGCCGAGGTCATCGGTCAGGAGCACGTCACCGAGCCGCTGTCGCAGGCATTGCGGAGCGGCCGGCTCAACCACGCCTACCTCTTCTCCGGCCCGCGCGGCTGTGGCAAGACCTCCAGCGCCCGGATCCTGGCCCGCTCGCTCAACTGCGAGCAGGGACCCACACCGGATCCGTGCGGCGTCTGCATGTCCTGCAAATCGCTCGCCAACGACGGTGCCGGCTCGATCGACGTCATCGAGATCGACGCGGCCAGCCACGGTGGTGTCGACGACGCTCGCGAGATCCGGGAAAAGGCGTTCTTCGCCCCCGCCGCGAGCCGATACAAGATCTACGTCATCGACGAGGCGCACATGGTCTCGTCGGCCGGCTTCAACGCGCTGCTCAAGCTCGTCGAGGAGCCGCCCGAGTTCGTGAAGTTCATCTTCGCGACCACCGAGCCGGAAAAGGTGCTCGGCACCATCCGCTCGCGGACCCACCACTACCCGTTCCGGCTGATCCCGCCGGCGGTGCTCCGTCCCTACCTGCAGAAACTCTGCGAAACCGAGGGCGTCACTGTCGACCCGACCGTTCTCCCGCTGGTCGTGCGGGCCGGTGGCGGCAGCGCGCGGGACTCGCTGTCGATTCTTGACCAGCTGATCGCTGGCGCCGGCCCGGGCGGTGTCGACTACGCGCGAGCGGTCGCCCTCCTCGGCGTCACCGACTCCGCCCTGATCGACGAGATGTGCGAGGCGATCGCGTCCGCTGATGGTGCCGCTGCCTACGCGACGATCGACCGTGTCGCCGAGGCCGGCCACGACCCGCGCCGCTTCGCGTCCGACCTGCTCGAACGCCTGCGTGACCTGATCATCCTCCAGCAGGTGCCGGATGCCGTCGCGAAAGGCTTGATCGACGGCCCTGCCGACCAGCTGGAAGCGATGGCCCGCCAGGCGACGAAGCTCGGCCCGGCGACGCTGTCCCGCAGCGCCGACATCGTGCACAACGGCCTGGTCGAGATGCGCGGCACCACCGCGCCCCGCCTCCTGCTCGAACTGGTCACCGCCCGGATGTTGCTGCCCGGCGCCGACGATTCCTCCAGCGCGCTGCTCCAGCGCCTGGAGCGCCTCGAGCGAGGCGGCATTTCAACCCCCTCTTCGGTACGCACGGACCACACGCCCCCTGGCGACTCCGGCAGTGACGGCTCCCGTCCTCCAATGGCACCGCAGGACTTGGTCGGCGGGGCGGGGTTCGCTCCGGCCGCCGCCGGTCCTGCTGCCGCCGGTGGCGCCAGTGGTGGCGGTGCCGCCGGTGGCGGCGGTGGCGGCGGCGGTGGAAAGGCCGCCGCGATGGCAGCGGCCGCCGCGGCTGCCGCAGCGGCGAAAGGCAAGCCGGCCGGCGCGGGCCGCGTAACGCCGGTTTCTCCGGCCCCGGTTTCTCCGGCGCCAGTGGCAGCCCCCGTTTCCGCGCCTCCCGCTTCAGCGGCCCCGGTTTCAGCTGCGCCTGTCTCGGCGCCGGTTGTCGAGGCGGCCGCCGATTGGAACGCTGTCGCCGAGGGCAGCCACGACGAAGAGCCGCCGCCGTGGGACGAGGAACCGGTCGAACCGGCCCCGGCTGCGGTGCTCGCTCCGGCGCCGGTTGTTGACAGGTTCGGCGAGGTTCGGGCCGCTTGGCTGGAGCTTGGCCGTTCGCACGACAAAGTCGGCGTGATGCAGAAGGTCGGGATCGACCTGCGCGCTGTCGAGGGTGACACCGTGGTGTTCGGGGCGCCTTCGACGAAATACGCGGAACGCCTGGTCAGCGGCTATCAAGACGTGATCACCGGAGCGTTCGCGCGCGCGCTCGGCGGCCAGTGGCAGATCCGCTGCGACGTGGGCGACGCAGCACCGGCACCTGGCCCGGCCGCAGGCAGCCCGGCCGCAGGCAGCCCGGCCGCGAGCGGGCCGGCCGCAGGCAGCAGGGACCAGCCGGCCGACCGCCGGCCCGCGTCAGCGGCGGCTCCGAACCGGCCGGTGACCGGGACGTCGGCGCCGGAGCGCAATTCCGGGCGGACCGAGTCGCGCCCGTCCCGCCCGCAGCGCCCGGCGACTTCGGATTCCGACGACGACTGGCCTGAACCGGCCCGCCCGGCGGATGCGGTCCGGCAGCAGGACGACAGTGGCTCAGCGGGTGACACCGACTGGCCTGAGCCGGCTCGGCCGGGGAGTGCCGGCCCGCGACCGCCAGTTCCGGCCGTTGCCGAACCCGCCGTGGAAGAAGCATGGCCGGAGACCGCCAAACCGGGAGGCGGCGCGCTCACCCGCCCGCAGGCCGACGCATCGCCTCCGGGACCGGCAAGCGCGGATCCTTCCGGACGGCCCGGTGGCTCGGCGGTCGATGAGGTACCGGCCCCTGTAGTGACCAGTTCGGCGAACAACGCACCGCCAATCCCCGTCCCGCAGCCCGTGGCTCCAGCACCGATCGAGGCACCTCCGCAAACGGCCCCTGCGACACCGCCCGCCAGCGCGGCTCCGGTCAATGCGGCTCCGGTCAGCGCGGCTCCGGTCAATGCCGCTCCGGCCAGCGCGGCTCCGGTCAGCGCGGCTCCGCCCAAGGCCGCTCCGGCTCGGTCGGCGGCGATGGAGGCTGCTCGGGCTGCCGCCCGTGGTGGCAGCGGCGCGGTCTCCAGCGGTGGGCGTGCGGCCCCGGCGGCGGCCAAGCCCGCTGCCGGCGGGCAGCCCGGAGCCTGGTCGGACGGGTCGCCCACCGAGGAAGCGCCGTACGACCCCGAGTACGACGGCCCGCCCCGTGCCGGCGGCCAGCCGCGGGGGGTCGGCCAGCCCAGGGGTGGGGCGACGATCGAGGGCTTCGACCCTGGGGATGAGCCGCTCGACGACGTGCTTGATGAGAAGACGGCGCGGCAGAGTGGCGAGGAGTTGGCGATGCAACTGCTTCGCGATGCCTTCGGGGCCGAGAAGATCGCCGAAATCTGACGTCGGTGGGTGCGCTCTTCGCGCGTACCGAAGATGGGGTGTCCGTTGGCGCGTCGGCGGGCATGAGGTTGGTGGCGGCTACGCTGGCGGCGGAACTTTCGACCGCTGTGTGCCGTCGATGGTGGTCACGAAATCAATCAGTTGAGGAGCGGTGCCATGCGCCCCGGTGGACAGCCGAACATGCAGCAGATCATGAAGCAGGCGCAGAAGATGCAGGCGCAGGTCGCGCAGGCACAGGCCGAGCTGGCCGAGGCGGAGCTGACCGGCACGGCCGGCGGCGGCCTGGTGACGGTGACGATCACCGGTCTCGGTGAGTTCAAGGCTGTGAAGATCGACCCGAAGGCGGTGGACGCCGACGACGTCGAGACCCTCGAGGACCTGCTTCTTGCGGCGATCCACAACGCGGCCGAGTCGCAGCGTGAGCTCGCCGAGAAGAAGATGGGACCGGCCACCGGCGGCTTCTCCCTGCCGGGGTTCTGATCCCGTGTACGAGGGTGCTATCCAGGATTTGATCGATGAGCTGGGCCGGCTTCCGGGCGTCGGCCCGAAATCGGCCCAGCGCATCGCGTTCTACGTCCTCTCGGCGGACCCGGCCGACGTGAACAAGCTGGCCGGCGCGCTGCGCAAGGTGAAGGAACTGGTCCGCTTCTGCACGATCTGTTTCAACGTGGCCGAGTCGGAGCAGTGCCGGGTCTGCCGGGACACCCGCCGCACCAACGAGGTGCTGTGCGTGGTCGAGGAGCCCAAGGACATCGTCGCGATCGAGCGGACCGGTGAGTTCCGCGGGCGGTACCACGTGCTCGGCGGGGCGATCAATCCGCTCGAAGGCATCGGCCCGGACAATCTGAAGGTCCGTGAGCTGTTGATCCGGCTCGGTACCGGTGAGGTCAAGGAGCTGATCCTGGCCACCGATCCGAACACGGAGGGTGAGGCCACTGCGACCTATCTCGGCCTTCTGGTGAAGCCGATGGGTATCGCGGTGACCCGTCTCGCGAGCGGTCTGCCCGTCGGCGGCGACCTCGAGTACGCGGACGAGATCACTTTGGGCCGGGCCTTCGAGGGTCGGCGCGCGATTTAATTTTACGTCTCGTAACAGGGACGTAACGGGCTGCGAGCGTTTGCGCCCGATTCGCCACTTAACCGCCGTCCACAAGGTAATTTCCGATTGGTCGGCGTTCTAGGTCACGGTGACATCACGAGGGAGACACGGAAACATCCGCGTGCGGTCCGTGAACTTGACCCAGAGCACTCACTAGGTGAATGTTCCTCTCGATGGCGGCAACACCCGCCGTCGAGTGCCCTCGTGGTGTCCGGTCAGATCTCGGTCGGCGTTATGAGGGTCCGGCACTCGAGGCATATGCGATAACCGATCGGTTGCCGTTAGCTGCGTGGGCCATCGCCACCGCTCGGGGGATCTTCCGTGTGTCCTCGAACTGTGGCCGTGGACTCCCGTCGCCCGGCGACTGGGAGAGGACCGGCGAATAGATGTCGCTTGGCCCAGAAGCGTCGATCACTGAAGAAGCGACGACGCCGACAGCCGACGCGGCTGAGGTGCGGAGCCCCGGCGAGTCAGCGATCGCGGGTCGATCGCTGAAGCAGATCGCCTGGCGTCGCCTGAAGAAGGACAAGGTCGCCATCGGCGGCGCTGGTGTCGTCCTCTTCCTCATCCTCATCGCGATCCTCGCCCCGGTGCTGACCAAGCTGTTCGGTCACCCGATCGACGAGTGGCACCCGGATCAGGTCGATCCGACGTTCGCCACCCCGATCCACCCGTGGGGCGGCATCACCAGCGACTTCATCTTCGGCGTGGAGCCGACGACCGGCCGGGACATCTTCAGCCGCATCGTCTACGGCGCGCAGACCTCGCTGACTGTCGCTTTCCTCTCGGCGTTCCTGTCGACCATTCTCGGCGTGCTGTTCGGCACGGCGGCCGGCTTCCTCGGCGGCTGGGTCGACTCGATGATCAGCCGGGTGATGGACTTCCTGCTCGCGTTCCCCCAGCTGCTGTTCTCGATCGCGCTGGTCTCGGTGCTCCCGCAGGAGTTCCTCGGACTGGGTAGCCGCTGGTCGCGAGTGAGCGTGCTGGTTCTGGTGATCGGCTTCTTCGGCTGGCCGTACATCGGCCGGATCGTGCGAGGCCAGACGCTCTCCCTGCGCGAGCGGGAGTTCGTCGAAGCGGCTCGCAGCCTTGGGGCCCGATCGCCGCGCATCCTCTTCCGGGAACTGCTGCCGAACCTGGCGGCGCCGATCCTCGTCTACACGACGCTGATCATCCCGACGAACATCCTCACGGAAGCCGCACTCAGCTTCCTCGGCGTCGGTATCCCACCGCCCAACCCGTCGTGGGGCGGCATGCTTTCGGACGCCGTCACCTTCTACTCGATCGACCCCATGTTCATGATCATCCCGGGCGGAATGATCTTCATCACTGTGCTGGCCTTCAACCTCTTCGGTGACGGCCTGCGCGACGCGCTCGATCCCAAAGCCCGCTGATACAGGGGTCAACGCAGAACACGCATGTTTGGCGGACCGTTCGGCTCCGCTGTTCGAGGAGGTAGGAGAACAGGTGTCTCGAAAGACAAGGGCGATAGCGGCAGCAGGTGTCGCTGTCGTGCTGGGGCTGACCACCGCTGCGTGTGGTGGTTCGGACAGTGACGACAACGGAAGCACCAGCACCTCTGGTGGCAAGGCCGCATACAACGCCGCGATCACGGACGTCGTCAACCCGTCGACGACCAAGGGCGGCACGCTGAACCTGTGGAGCTCGCAGGATGCGGACTCGTGGGACCCGGCACGTGGCTACTACGCGTTCGTCTGGAACCTCAACCGTCTCTACACCCGCAAGCTGGTCGAGTACTCGGCCGTCCCGGGCAAGGCGGGTCTGGAGCTCCAGGCCGACCTCGCCGAGGCGCTGCCGACGATCAGCGACGACAAGCTCACCTACACCTTCAAGCTGCGCAGCGGCCTGAAGTGGGACGACGGTGCGGCGATCACGTCGAAGGACGTCAAGTACGGCATCGAGCGGGTCTGGGCCGCGGACGCCATCTCCGGCGGTCCGGTCTACCTGCCGGCGCTGCTCGACCAGGGCCAGAACTACCCGGGCCCGTACAAGGACACCGACGCTGAGAAGCTCGGTCTGAAGTCGGTCACCACGCCGGACGACTCCACGATCATCTTCAAGCTGGCGAAGCCGTCCTCGGACTTCATCTACCTGCTGGCGATGCCGGGTTCCGGCCCGGTGCCGCAGAAGCGTGACACCGGCGCGCAGTACGGCTCGGCGCCGGCCGCGTCCGGCCCGTACATGTTCAAGGAAGGCAGCATCCAGCCCGGTAAGGGTGTCTCGTTCGTCCGTAACCCCAACTGGGACCAGGCGACCGACCCGATCCGCAAGGCGCTGCCGGACGCGATCAACCTCACCATCACCACCAACGCCGATGACCTCGACAGCCGGCTCCTCGCCGGTACCGCGGACCTCGACGTCGGCCAGACCGGTGTGCAGGCGGCGGCTCGGACCAAGCTCCTTACCGACCCGAACCTGAAGGCGAACGCCGACACCCCCACCACCGGCTTCCTCCGGTACGCGGGCCTCGCGACCTCGGTCGCTCCGCTGGACAACATCGAGTGCCGTAAGGCCATCATCTACGCGGCCGACCCGACCACTCTGCAGTCCGCTCGTGGTGGCCCGATCGCGGGTGGCGACATCGGCACCAGCATGCTGCCGCCGAACATCGCCGGCTCGGACGCCAAGTACGACCCGTTCAACCGGCTCCAGGGCAAGGCCCAGGTCGACGAGGCCAAGAAGGCTCTGACCGCCTGTGGCAAGCCGACCGGCTTCGACGTCACCATCGCGGTTCGTAACAACCGTGAGGCCGAGGTCAAGACCTCCGAGGCCCTCCAGGCCGCCCTCAAGGTCGTCGGCATCAACGCCAAGATCGAGCAGTACGACGGCGCCCAGCAGGCTTCCATCACCGGTTCGCCCGACAACGTGAAGCGCAAGGGCTACGGCATCATCATCGGCGGTTGGGGTGCTGACTACCCGACCGGCGCCGGTTACATGCAGCCGCTGTCCGACAGCCGCTTCATCCCGGAGAACGGCAACTACAACCTGGCTGAGATCAAGGACCCGGCGATCGACAAGCTGTACGACGACGCGCAGCTCGAGACCGACCCGGCCAAGGCCGCTGAGCTCTACAGCCAGATCAACCACAAGATCATGGAGGGCGCTTACTACCTGCCGTTCGTGGTCGACAAGGCGCTCAACTACCGCAACCCGCGGCTGACGAACGTCTACATCCACGACGCGTTCGGCATGGTCGACTTCCAGGCCGTCGGCGTCAGCGACGGCAAGTAAGTCAGTCGGCAACGCCCTTAGTGGCAACGGGTAATTCGAAGGGTTGGTGAAGGCCGCCCGCGGCGGGCGGGCACCGGTTCGCAAGACCGGTGCCCGCCCGTCCTTCGGCCGAACGACGTGCTGACTTACATCATCCGGCGGTTGATCAATGCCGTCATCACGCTGCTCGTGGTCACGCTTGTGACCTTCGGGATCTTCTTCGGCGTCCCGAAGATCACTGGCAGCGACCCCGCACTGCTTTACATCGGCAAGACGGCAGACGCGGCGTCGATCGAGGGCATCCGCACGAAGATGGGTCTCGCTGATCCGATCCTGGTGCAGTACGGCAAGTTCCTGAAGGGCCTGGCCGTCGGCCGGGACTACTCCAGCGGACCTGACGTCATTCACTGCCCGGCCCCGTGCCTCGGTTACTCGTTCAAGACCGACCGGCTGGTCACGCCGACGCTGCTCGCCGACATCCCGGTGACGCTGTCGCTGGCGATCGGCGCGGCGATCCTGTGGTTGATCATCGGCATCTCGGCGGGCGTCATCTCGGCGCTCCGAAGAGGAACGTTGATCGACCGGGCGGTGATGACGGGAGCCCTGGCCGGCGTCTCGCTGCCCATCTACTTCACCGGCCTGCTCGCGTCGGCGATCTTCATCTACTGGCTGGAGTGGTTACCACAGGGCCAGTACGTGCCGTTCACCGAGAATCCCGGCGAATGGTTCGTGCAGATGTTGTTGCCGTGGATCACGCTGGCATTCCTCTTCGCGGCGACCTACGCTCGTCTGACCAGGGCGAACATGTTGGAGACCCTGGGTGAGGACTACATTCGTACGGCTCGGGCCAAGGGCCTGCGGGAGCGGACCGTCATCGGTAAGCACGGTCTGCGCTCCGGCCTCACCCCGATCGTCACCGTCTTCGGTCTCGACCTGGGCGCGCTGCTTGGCGGCGCGGTGCTCACCGAGAGCGTCTTCAACCTGCGCGGCCTCGGTTACCAGGCTCTCGACGCGATCCGCGCCAACGACCTTCCGGTGATCCTCGGCGTCACGCTGATCGCCGCGTTCTTCATCGTCTTCGCCAACCTGCTCGTGGACCTCGTCTACGGCGTCATCGACCCGCGCGTGCGGCTGAGCTGAGGGAGAGAAAGATGTCCGTCAACTCGGCAACCGACCGCCCATTCCTCGAGGTCAAAGACCTCACGGTTCGCTTCGAGACGGACGACGGCATCGTGCAGGCCGTCTCCGGGTCGAACTTCTCGTTGCGGGCCGGCCAGACGCTCGGCATCGTTGGCGAGTCCGGCTCCGGCAAGAGCGTCACGTCGCTCGCACTGCTGGGCCTGCACCGCACCCGCAGCAACGCGAAGGTCAGCGGGGAGATCTGGCTCGACGACAAGGAACTGGTCACCGCCACCGACGAAGAGGTTCGTAAGCTTCGCGGCGGCAAGATGGCGATGATCTTCCAGGACCCGCTGAGCGCTATGCATCCGTACTTCACGGTCGGGTCGCAGATCGTCGAGGCGTACCGGGTGCACCACCCCGCGGCGAACAAGAAGGTCGCGCGCGAGCGGGCCATCGACATGCTCGCCCGGGTCGGCATCCCGCAGCCGGAGCGGCGCTTCCACGATTACGCGCACCAGTTCTCCGGCGGTATGCGCCAGCGCGCGATGATCGCGA
Source organism: Actinoplanes sp. CA-015351 (assembly GCF_050955685.1). NCBI lineage: Bacteria > Bacillati > Actinomycetota > Actinomycetes > Micromonosporales > Micromonosporaceae > Actinoplanes > Actinoplanes sp. CA-015351. The sequence goes on along the minus strand of NZ_CP192102.1, from coordinate 8,192,182 downwards.
TGGCGCTGGTCAACGACCCGAAACTGCTGATCGCCGACGAGCCGACCACGGCACTCGACGTGACCGTGCAGGCGCAGATCCTGGACCTGATCCGCGACCTGCAGGAAGAGTTCGGCTCCGCGGTCATCATGATCACGCACGACCTCGGCGTGGTGGCCGAGCTCGCCGACGAGGTCCTGGTGATGTACGGCGGCAAGGTCATCGAGCGTGGCCCGACGATCGACCTGTTCCAGCGCCCGCAGCACCCGTACACATGGGGTCTGCTCGGATCGATGCCGCGCCTCGACCGTGAGGTGCGCGACCGGCTCAACCCGGTCAAGGGATCGCCGCCCAGCCTGATCAACCTGCCGGACGGATGTGCTTTCCACCCGCGCTGCCCCTACGCGGGCCGCAACGGTGACCGGTCCTTCAAAGAGGTGCCGGTGCTGATCGGCGGGACCCATTCGGTCGCCTGCCATCTGCCGCCCGACCTGCGAACCAAGATCTTCCAGGAAGAAGTGGCTCCGAACCTCTGAGCGGGGAGTAATAGAACGATGAGCGAGAACCTGCTCGAGGCGACCGGGGTGCAGAAGCACTTCCCGATCACGAAGGGCCTGTTCCGGCGTCAGGTCGGTTCGGTGCGCGCTGTCGACGGCATCGACCTGGACGTGCGGTCCGGTGAGACGCTGGGTCTGGTCGGTGAGTCCGGTTGCGGCAAGTCGACGCTGGGCCGGCTCTTCACCCGGATCCTGGAGCCGACCGGCGGCAAGATCGTCTTCGAGGGTCAGGACATCACCCACAAGTCGGTCACCCAGATGCGGCCCCTCCGCCGCGACGTGCAGATGATCTTTCAGGACCCGTACTCGTCGCTGAACCCGCGGCACACGGTTGGATCGATCATCGCGGCGCCGCTGCAGATCCAGAACATCCCGACCCCGCAGGGCCTCAAGAAGGCCGTGCAGGAGCTGCTGGAACTCGTCGGACTCAACCCGGAGCACTACAACCGGTACCCGCACGAGTTCTCCGGCGGTCAGCGTCAGCGCATCGGCATCGCCCGGGCGCTCGCGCTCCGGCCGAAACTGATCATCGCGGACGAGCCGGTCTCGGCTCTCGACGTGTCGATTCAGGCCCAGGTCGTGAACCTGCTGGAGGACCTGCAGAACGAGTTCGACCTCACCTACGTCTTCATCGCGCACGACCTCTCGGTGGTCAGGCACATCTCCGATCGGGTCGCCGTGATGTACCTCGGCAAGGTGGTGGAGATCGCCGATCGCGACGATCTCTACAAGAACCCGCGTCACCCGTACACGGTCGCCCTGATGTCGGCGGTCCCGGTGCCGGACCCGGTCCGGCGTGATCGCGCGCAGCGCGAGCGCGTGCTTCTCACCGGCGACGTGCCGAGCCCGATCAACCCGCCGTCCGGCTGCCGATTCCGCACCCGCTGCTGGAAGGCGCAGGACATCTGCGCGACCGAGGAACCGCCGCTGGTCACCCGCCTGGAGGACCCGCAGTCGCACCTCACCGCGTGCCACTTCCCGGTGGTCTCGGACGAGGTCGTGGCCGGCCGCCGCCCGCAGCCGGCGTCCGCCTGATCATTTTCTGCCGCTCGCCGCGGATTCCCTAACTCCAGGGGATCTGCGGCGAGCTGTAGAAATGCACTCCCTGCCGGGTCCACCGCGGGCCATATGCGCCCAGCCGCATCTTGAACGAGTCCCAGTCGCTTTTCCGGGACCACCCGATATCCGCGATGGCCACGAGCCGCGGAAAAGCCAGAAACTCGATCTCCGCGAGATCGGTCAAGGTCTCCGACCAGAGCGGCGCCTCAACCCCAAAAACCAATTCCTCCGGTACGCCGGAAAGAAGCGTGCCGGGATCCCAGGAGTACGAGTCGCGTACCTCGGTCGTCCCTGCCCAGTGCAGTCCGCCCGGGGTGAGTAGGTCGTACTGCATGTCCAGATAGGCTCTGTCGGCCGGGGACATGATGACGCGTTGCGTGGTTTCGAGTGGCGCCTGGTGGTTCCAGTACTGAACGATCGCATCTGTTCTGACGGCCGCGATCTCCTGCCAGCCGATCGCTGTCTTTCGGTATTTGCCGACCAGTGGCAGAACCCGTTGCTGAAAAGACAGATAGTCGGCGTGCGGCGTCGAATGCGCCTCGTCGCCGCCGATGTGCAGAAACGGTCCGGGCGTCATCGCGGCGAGTTCACGGATCACGTCCTCGGCGAACCGGTACGTGATCTCCTTGCCGGCGCAGAGCGAGCTGTAACCGACCCGGATGTCGATTCGCGGCCTCGGCGCCACCCCGTCGCAGGTCAGTTCGGGGTACGCGACCTGGGCCGCGTTCACGTGACCCGGCATGTCGATCTCGGGGACGATGGTGACGTACCGCTGGGCGGCGTAATCGACGAGATCGCGATAGTCGTTCTTGGTGAGGAACCCACCACCGAGGCCGCGAACACCGGTGCCTTTCGCGCCGCCGACGGTGGTGAGCCGGGGCCAGCTGTCGATCTGGATCCGCCAGCCCTGGTCGTCGGAGAGATGCAGGTGCAGAAAGTTGATTTTGAACCGGCTGATCTGGTCGATGTACCGCTTGACCTCGTCCGGTGTGTGGAAGTGGCGGGCCAGGTCGAGCATGGCGCCCCGATAGGCGAAACGTGGCTTGTCGTTGATCACGCCACCGGGGATCGTCCAGGGTCCCTTCTGGATAGTGGCGCTCTCGATCTCCGGCGGGAGCAGCTGACGTAGCGTCTGCACGCCGTTGAAGAGGCCTTTCAGGGAGCCGGCCGTCAGTTCGACCTGGTCCCGATCGACGCCGAGCCGGTATGCCTCGCCGCTCATCCGAGCGTCGAGACCGATTCTGATCGCGCTGTTCTGGGGGTCGGCAGCCACCGGTAGTGCGAAGCCGGTAGCCGGTCGCCAGGCTGCGGCGAGTTGCTCGGCGATCGGGGCGGCCGGTCCGCCGGCAGTGATCACCGTGTCCCGGGTGAGGCCGAAGCTCTCCGACCCGGGAATCGCTTCGGCCGGAGCGGGGAGGACGCTGCTGATCGAGAACGGCAGCGGCGCCGGGCCGGGGCCGGCCGAGGCCGTGGTGACGGCCAGTGGAAGGGCCAGAAACGCGGCGACGGCCAGGTGGGTGACACGCACCCGCCTGACCGTACCGAGGTGGATCAATGCTTACTCGATCTCGCAGTCCTGCTTGGTGCCGGATTCGCCGATGCGGCAGAGGTCGGTGCCGTCACCGCCTTGCAGGGTGTCGTCGCCGGTGATGCCATACAGCTGATCGTTGCCGGCGCCGCCGATCACGGTGTCGTTGCCGTTCGAGCCGTCGAGCCAGTCATTTCCGGCGCCGCCGTCCAGAGTGTCGTTGCCGTCGCCACCGGTGAGCTTGTCGTTCCCGCTGCCGCCGTAAATCTTGAGGCTGGTGCCGTCGCCGCCCTGGATGACGTCGTCGCCGGCGTCGCCGTAGAGCCGGTCGTTCCCCCGGTAATCGAGGATCGTGTCGTTGCCGTCGCCGGCGTAGACCTTGTCATTGCCGGCCGCGCTGAGAATGCGGTCCTTGCCCGAGCCGCCGTAGATGACGTCGTTGCCGACCCATCCGTAGAGCCGGTCGTCGCCGCTCCCACCGGAGAGGGTGTTGTTGCCGGTGCCGCCGGTGATCTTGTCGTTCCCCGAGCCGCCGTAGACCTTCAGCGCGGTGCCGGTCTTGCTGGCGAAGACGTCGTTCTTGTCGCCGAGGTACGCGGTGATCAGGATGGTCTTCTTCGTGGTGGTGCAGCGGACCTTGGTCTTGTCGCCCTTGACCTTCTTGCAGCCCTTGCCGGCCTTGATCGCGACCCGGTCGTCGATGGTTACCGTACGGCCGGACCGGGTGATCTTGACCGAGTTGGCCTTACCGCTGCCTGCCTTGAAGACGACCTTTGAGGTGCCGGACACCGAAGCGGCGCCGGTTGACGCGGCGAGGGCGGGCGCACCCACCGCGGTGACCGCGATCGTGGTGAGGAGCGTGACGCCGATACGCGTCAGCCAGGTTGAACGTGACATGTGATTTCCCGTCATGGTTGTGGGTCCGTGCCGGTGCCGCCGTAGAGCTTGTCGTCGCCCGTTCCGGCGTACCCCAAGAAGTTGATTTTGGTCTTGTTGGCGAGGACGTCGTTCTTGTCGCCGAGATGGGCGGTGATCTGGGTGGGCGTCCTCTTGGTGGTGCAGCGGACCTTGGTCTTGTCGCTCTTGCCCGGCTTGCAGCCTTTGCCGGCTTTGAGCGGGACGCTGTCGGACGAGCCGGAGCCGAACAGGAGGTTGCCGTCGGTGAGGCGGTCCGCGCCGTCATCGCCGTAAAGGTCGACCTCGCCGTCGCCGCTGAACTCGTCATCGCCCGCGCCGCCGTGGATGTAACCGGCGTGGTGGGTCGCGGTGGCGTGCAGGACGTCGGCGGACGGAGAGCCGAAGATCTGGCTGATCGGGCCGACGATCACATCGCCCTCGCCCGGCTCGCCGTGCGTGCCGTCGGCACCGACCCTGCCCTTGACCCTCTTGCAGCCCTTGCCGGCCTTGATCGTGACGCGGTCGTCGATGGTGACTGTGCGGCCGGAACGGGTGAGGGTGACGGCGTTGATCTTCCGCAGGCCGGCCTGGTAGGTGACGGTCGTGCTGGACACCGACGCCGCGCCGGTGGAGGCCGCCATGGCGGGTGCGCCGATCGCGCCGGCTGTCATGGTCGCGAGGAGCATGACGCCGGCACGCGTCAGCCAGCGCTTACGGGAACCTGAAATCCACACATGAGGTTGGATGCCGGTTCAGGTCCTGCGGTTTTGTGACCTGCGTCATCCCTCCGGGCGATTGAGCAGACCCACCGCGATGGTGTGCACGGTGTCCAGGCCGGCCGGGTCGGCCAGGGGCGCTTTGCCGCCGGTCACCGCGTACCACTCGTCGGCGTCCTTGTACTGCACGCGCAGCACCACGTCGGACCCGGCCAGTTCGGTACGCAGGGTCAGGTCACCGGTCACGACGCCGACCTCATCGGTCATCACGCCGCCCGGACCGGGAACGATGTCGGTGGTCTTGCTCTGTCCCGTGCTCGGTTCTGTGCTCTGTTCCTTGCTTTGTTCCGGTGCGGTCATCAGCAGGTCCTCAGCATGTCGTCGAGCGCCGACTTCTCCTTGTCGGTGACGCTCAGCTTCCAGTAGCTCTTGACTGTGATCCAGTCCACAGCGTATTCGCACCAGACGCTTTCCGCCGGAGGCTTCCAGGTGGACGGATCCTGGTCACCCTTTGACCGGTTGGAGGTCGCCGAAACCGCGATCAGCTGGGGACGGTCAAGGTCGTTGGCGAAGTCGCCGCGCTTGTCGTCGTCCCACTTGGCAGCGCCGGAACGCCACGCGGCCGCCAGCGGGACCATGTGGTCGATGTCCACCTTGGTCGGCGAGTCGATGACCTGGTCGTCATAGATGCTGTTCCAGGTCCCGGCGACCACGTTGCAGCCGGAGAGCTTGACGTTCTTGCCGTCCCGCTCAAGAACCGTGTCGCGGACATCGCAGTTCGAGCCGGCGTCACGCCAGTGCGGGAACTTCTCCCGGGAGTAACCCTTCATGGTGGCGGCCTTGGCGACGGTCAAGGCGTCCAGCTGGGTCTTGGCCTCCTTCGCCTCTTCCGCCGAGGTGGAAGAGGCGCCGGAACCGGAACCGGAATCCTGACCCGGGTCGCCGGCGTCGACGACCTCGCAACCGGTCAGGGCGAGGGAGGCGGTGAGCAGGAACAGGAGCGAGCGGGGGGCTTTTCGTGGCACGACGCCAGCCTAAGCGTGATCCCCGCGTGCCGCCCCTCGGCGGCACGCGGGGATGAATCTCAACGCGCGCGGTTGATCGCGCTGGTCACCGCTTTGATGGAGGCGCTGACGATGTTGGCGTCGATCCCGACACCCCAGACCGAAACGTCACCGACCTGGACCTCGACGTACGCGGCCGCCTGCGCGTCGCCGCCCGAGGTGAGCGCGTGCTCCTGGTAGTCCAGAACCCGGGCGCTGATCCCCAGTGGTTCGACGGCCTGCACGAACGCGGCGATCGGGCCGTTGCCGACACCGGCCAGCGGGCGGCGGACCCCCCGGTGGAAGACCTCGACGTCGATCTCGACCTTGCCGTCGACCGTCGCGGTGCTGTAATTCTCCACGGTGAACGCCGGGGTGGACTGGTGCTCCACCAGGTACTCGCCGGCGAAGATGTCCCACATCTGCTGCGGGCCGACCTCGCCGCCCTCCTCGTCGGTGTGGTGCTGCACGACGCCGGAGAACTCGATCTGCAGCCGTCGCGGCAGGTCCAGCTTGTGCTCTTCCTTCATGATGTACGCCACGCCGCCCTTGCCGGACTGCGAGTTGACCCGGATGACCGCCTCGTAGGTGCGGCCGACGTCCCTCGGGTCGATCGGCAGGTAGGGCACGCCCCAGGTGAAGTCGTCGATCGGGGTGCCGGCGGCGTCCGCGTCGGCCTGCAGGGCGGAGAAGCCCTTCTTGATCGCGTCCTGGTGCGACCCGGAGAACGCCGTGTAGACCAGGTCGCCCGCGTACGGGTGGCGCTCGTGCACCGGCAGCTGGTTGCAGTACTCGACGGTCCGCTTGATCTCGTCGATGGTGGAGAAGTCCACCTGCGGATCGATGCCCTGGGAGAACAGGTTCAGCCCCAGGGTGACCAGGTCGACGTTGCCGGTCCGCTCGCCGTTGCCGAACAGGCAGCCCTCGATGCGGTCCGCACCGGCCAGCAGGCCCAGCTCGGCGGCGGCCACCGCGGTGCCACGGTCGTTGTGCGGGTGCAGGCTCAGCACGACGCTGTCCCGGCGGGGCAGGTTCCGATGCATCCACTCGATCGAGTCGGCGTACACATTGGGGGTTGCCATCTCGACGGTGGCCGGCAGGTTGATGATCAGCGGCCGGTCCGGCGTGGGGTCGATCACGTCGATCACGGCGGAGCAGATCTCCAGCGCGTAATCCAGCTCGGTGCCGGTGTAGGACTCCGGCGAGTACTCGTAGAAGATCTCGGTGTCCGGGGTGTGGATCTCCGCGTATTTCTGGCAGAGCCGGGCGCCGGTCGTCGCGATGTCGGTGATGCCGTCCTTGTCCAGGCCGAACACCACACGACGCTGCAGCGTCGAGGTCGAGTTGTAGAAGTGCACGATGGCGCGCTTGGCGCCGCGGATCGACTCGAACGTCCGGTCGATCAGGTGCTCACGGCACTGCACCAGGACCTGGATCGTCACGTCGTCCGGGATCAGGTCCTGCTCGATCAGCTGGCGTACGAAATCGAAGTCGGTCTGGCTCGCGGCCGGGAAGCCGACCTCGATCTCCTTGTAACCCATCTTCACCAGCAGCATGAACATGCGCCGCTTGCGTTCCGGGGACATCGGGTCGATCAGGGCCTGATTACCGTCGCGCAGGTCGACCGCGCACCAGCGGGGAGCGGCCTCGACCACGCGGGAGGGCCACTGACGGTCGGTCAGCGGAACGGCGAACTGCTTCTGGTACGACTCGTAGCGCTGGAAGGGCATCGCGCTCGGACGCTGGGTCTTGAAGGCCTCGGACATGTGACTGCTCCAGTCAGGAAAAAGACGAGCAGGCGGCGCGACTCAACTCCGCGACGAGGTGCCGGCCTGGAATGGGGCCTCGTCGCGGCAGCGAAGGAGAAGGTTCACCTGCCACATGTCGTCACCGACGTTACGTGATCAGTTTCGAGGTGGCTAATAGAACGACCGGATCGTGGGAAACCTGACCGTCAGCCCGGTGCGACCACCGAGGACGGGACGACCACCGGTGGCGGCGCATCCATCCCCAGTGGCGTCCCGGTGACCACCGGGCCGGGCAGCTGAACCGCCGCCGGCGCGGCCACCTGCTTGACCAGCTTCAACACCCCGAAGTTGACCCGGGCCGCAGTGAGCAGGCCGTCCGCCGAGTAGCAGTAGATGCCGACGTCGACCGGCGCGTCCAAGCCGGCCGCGACCGAGTCGACGGAGTAACAGGTGCCTTCCGCGCCGTCGAGCGGCCGGACCGCGGAGACCGCGAGCGCCTCGTGCCGGTCGGTGAAGGCGGGCAGCCACTGCCGGAACAGGCGCTGCACCTTCGGGTCGTACTTGCGGGGCACCTTCTCACCGTGGTCGGCGACCAGGACACAGGTGGCGCTGACCCCGAGCGAGCACTGGTGCACGCCGGCGGCCGTACGCACGATCGCGACGTCGGCGGTCCCGCCCAGCGCGCCGCGCGGGATGTCGACCCGCCAACTGCCGTCGTTCGCCACCATGGCGATCACGTCGCGGGGACTGCCGTCGCCGGTGTCCCAGGTGTAGAGCGCGGCAAATCGGCGGTCCAGCGCCAGCGCGGCCAGACCGGCGAGGGCGCTGCCGGCGTCCCCCGCGGGCCCCTCCACCGCAGCCCCGTCCGCCGATGGGGGCGCCGCCGAGGTGGGCGCCGGCGCCGGGGTCTCGCCGCCGGAACAAGCGGTCAGACTCAGCGCCAGCAGCGTGACGGTAAACGCGAAAAGCCGCATCGGGACATTCTGGCCGGGCCGTGCGACACGCCCCTCCAGCGCCCCCGGCGTGTCGCGGCACGGTGGCCGGAATCTGGGATCGCCTGTCGAGCGGTCGTGCCAGCGCGGCTAGGGTGGTCAGGACCGCCCTGGAAGGAATGGTTTTGCCGTGGCTCTAGTGGTGCAGAAGTACGGTGGTTCGTCGGTGGCGACGGCCGAGCGCATCAAGCGCGTGGCCGAGCGCATCGTGGCCGCCCGCAAGGCCGGCGACGACGTCGTTGTCGTCGTCTCCGCGATGGGTGACACCACCGACGAGCTGATGGACCTGGCAAACCAGGTCAGCCCCCTGCCGCCGGGCCGCGAGCTGGACATGCTGCTCACCTCCGGCGAACGGATCTCGATGGCGCTGCTCGCCATGGCGATCCACAACCTGGGGTACGAAGCCCGGTCGTACACCGGCTCGCAAGCCGGCGTGCTGACCACCTCGGCGCACGGCAAGGCGCGCATCATCGATGTCACGCCGGGCCGGTTGCGTACCGCGCTGGACGAGGGCGCGATCGCCATCGTCGCGGGTTTCCAGGGTGTCTCGCAGGACACCAAGGACATCACCACGCTGGGCCGGGGCGGCTCGGACACCACCGCCGTCGCGCTCGCCGCCGCGCTGCACGCCGACGTCTGTGAGATCTACACCGACGTGGACGGCGTCTTCACCGCGGACCCGCGGATCGTGCCGAACGCCAAGCACATCAAGCAGATCACGTACGAAGAGATGCTCGAGCTGGCGGCCGGCGGGGCAAAGGTGCTGATGTTGCGATGCGTGGAATACGCGCGCCGTTTCAAGGTGCCGATCCACGTACGCTCTTCGTACTCGAATAAAGAAGGCACGCTCGTCACCGGATCGATGGAGGACCCTGACGTGGAGCAAGCATTGATCACCGGGGTCGCGCACGAGCGCAGCGATGCCAAGATCACGATCGTCGGCGTCCCGGACGAGCCGGGCTCGGCGGGCCGCATCTTCGAGACGGTCGCCCAGGCCGAGATCAACATCGACATGATCGTGCAGAACGTCTCCACCGAGGGCACCGGTCGCACCGACATCTCGTTCACCCTGCCCAAGGCCGACGGGTCGAACGCGATGTCCGCCCTGGACAAGATCAAGGACCAGATCAAGTTCAAGAGCCTGCTCTTCGACGACCACGTGGGCAAGGTGTCGCTGATCGGCGCCGGCATGCGCTCGCACCCGGGTGTCGCGGCGGCTTTCTTCGCCTGCATCGGCGCCGCCGGGGTGAACATCGAGATGATCTCCACGTCGGAGATCCGGGTCTCGGTCGTCTGCCGTGACACCGACCTCGACACCGCCGTGCGCGCCGTGCACGACCAGTTCGAGCTCGGTGGCAACGAGGAGGCAGTCGTCTACGCGGGCACCGGCCGGTAACCCGGCTGATGGCGAAGCCCACGCTCGCCGTCGTCGGAGCCACCGGCTCCGTCGGTTCCGTCATGCTCGAACTGCTCTCGTCCCGGCGCGACGTCTGGGGCGAGATCCGGCTGATCGCGTCGGCCCGCTCCAGCGGCAAGGTCCTGACCTGCCGCGGAGTGGAGCTGACCGTCCAGGAACTGACCGCCGAGGCCTTCGACGGCGTCGACGTGGCGATGTTCGACGTGCCCGACGACGTGTCGGAGCAGTGGGCGCCGATCGCGAACGCGCGCGGCGTCATCGTGGTCGACAACTCGGCCGCGTTCCGGATGGAACCGGACGTGCCGATCGTGGTGCCCGAGGTGAACCGCGAGGTGCTCCAGTACCGACCACGGGGCATCGTGTCGAGCGCCAACTGCACCACCGCTGCGATGATCATGGCGGTGGCGCCGCTGCACTACGAATTCGGGCTGCGTGAGCTGGTCCTGGCGTCGTACCAGTCGGCATCCGGCGCCGGTCAGGTCGGCGTCGACACCCTGCATGACCAGCTCACCAAGGTGGCCGGCGACAGGCTTCTCGGTTCCCGTCCGGGCAACGTCCGCCAGGCGGTCGGCGACGATCTTGGCCCGTTCCCGGCGCCGCTCGCGCTCAACGTGGTGCCCTGGTCCGGGCAGCTGGAGGCGCTCGGCTGGTCCTCCGAGGAGCTCAAGCTCCGCAACGAGTCGCGCAAGATCCTCGGGATTCCGGCGCTGAAGGTCTCGGCCACTTGTGTACGCGTACCGGTCGTCACCGGACACTCGATCGCCGTGCACGCCGTTTTCGCGGCCGAGGTGACCGCCGACGGGGCCCGGCAGGTGCTGCGCAACGCGCCAGGCGTGATCGTGGTGGACGACCCGGAGTCGGGCGAGTTCCCGATGCCGATCGACGCGGTCGGCACCGATCCGTCCTGGGTGGGCCGCATCCGCCGGGCGATGGACGACCCCCGAGCCCTCTCGTTCTTCGTCACCGGCGACAACATGCGCAAGGGCGCAGCCCTGAACACGGTCCAGATCGCCGAATTGCTGGCAGCTGAGCTGACCAAAGCCCGCTCCTAGCCACCCTTCCTAGCGCGATCTTGTGAACTTCCACGGGAACGGTGCCGCGGAACTCCACAAGATCGCGCAAGGAGGGGGCCGGAGAGGGCCGCAGGGGGCTGGAGCGAGCCGGAGGGCTGGAGGGAGCTGGAGAAGGCTGGAGGGGGTTAGGCGACGGCGTCCAGGTCGGCTCGGGTCAGCAGGGCGCGCAGGGTGATGCCCTCGGCAGCGAGGGCCTGTGAGCCGCCCTCCTGACGGTCGATCACGCAGACCGCGTGGTCCACATGTGCGCCGAGGCGTCGCAGGTCGTTGGTGGAGAGCACAACCTGCCCGCCCGAGGTCACCACGTCCTCGACGATCAGAACACGCCGGCCGGCCACCTCGGCGCCCTCGGCGAGCCGGGCGGTGCCGTACTTCTTGGCTTCCTTGCGAACGAACGCGGTGGGCAGCTTGGCGTGCCGGGCCAGCGCGGTGACCACCGCGATGCCGCCCATCTCCAGGCCGGCGAGGACCTCGGTGCCTTCCGGAATCAGCACGGCCAGCTGTTCGGCCAGCTTGTCGAGGAGTTCCGGGTCGGCCTCGAACTGGTACTTGTCGAAGTATTCGGTCGCGGTGCGGCCGGAGCGCAGGGTGAATTCGCCGGTTAGCCGGCTCACGCTGCGAACCTGCCGGGCAAGGTCGGAGTCAGTCACAAGGACCCAGCTTGTCACATGCCGCTTCCCACGTTCTCGTCACCCGTACAGGTACTTGATCCATGCTTTACCGCAAAATATGTCCTTTTGGGGTACTTTTCGCCTAATTAGTGGCTTATGCCCCGGAAGGATAGTTCTGTGACACCCTTCGCGATGCTCTTCCTGCTCGCTCTCGCCGGCTCCTCGTGCTTTGCCCTGGGCCGTGCCCTCGGCCGCGGCGAACGCTACGAGCGCGGTTACCGAGAGGGCTTCCGCGACGGCGAGACCGGCTCCCTGGCCCGCGCCACCCGGCTCATGCAACTCGGCGACCGCCCGTCGGTCGCGCCCGCCGTGGAGCAGATGATCGGCCCGTACGCGGTGCCCCAGCAGGCGGCGCCCCGCACCATGCCGGCCCGCCCGCAGCTCGCACTCTAGAACTGGGGGCGCGCACGCCCACAAGGCAGATGCGCGTCCCGGACGGAAAAAGCCGTAGGCCCGGCTCACCGAATCAATCCGGTGTGCCGGGCCTACCTGCAACTACGTGGTCGGGGTGGCGGGATTTGAACCCACGGCCTCTTCGTCCCGAACGAAGCGCGCTACCAAGCTGCGCCACACCCCGAGCTGCGAGATAAATACTAGCTGACCCTCCCGCAGCCACGGAAATCGGGACCCCCCACCCGTGAAATGCCAGGTCAGCGTGGGATCAGAGTGAGCAGTGAGGCCTCCGGCTTGCAGGCGAATCGCATCGGGGCGGTCGGGTGGGTGCCCAGGCCGGCGGAGACGTGCAGCCAGGAATCCGAGCCGGGCCAGCGATGCAGGCCTTTCGCCATCGACTGGGGCAGGTCGCAGTTCGTGGCGAGTGCTCCGTAGAACGGCACGCAGACCTGACCGCCGTGCGTGTGCCCGGCCAGGAGCAGGCTGAACCCGTCCGCGGCCATCGCGTTCAGGACCCGGGACGCCGGGGTGTGCGTGACACCGAGGTGCAGGTCGGCACCGCTGCTGATCGAGCCGGCCACCGAGGCGTAATCGTCGCGCTCGACGTGCGGGTCGTCGACGCCGGCCAGCTCGATCGAGCGGCCGCCGGCTTTCAGGACAGTGCGGGCGTTGTTCAGATCGGCCCAGCCCGCGTCCACCAGAGCGGCTCGCAGGTCGTCGGTGGGCAGGTCGACACCCTGCACGTATTCCCGCTCACCGGGCAGGACGTAACGCAGCGGGTTCTTGAAGACCGGGCCCCGGTAGTCGTTGGAGCCGAAGACGAACGCGCCCGGCCGGTCGAGGAACGGCTCCAGGGCGCGCAGCACCCCGGGGACCGCGTACGGCGAGGACAGGTTGTCGCCGGTGGTGATCACCAGGTCCGGGTCGGTGCCGATCAGCGCGGCCACCCAGTCCTGCTTGCGGCGCTGCTCGGGCATCATGTGCAGGTCCGACAGGTGCAGGATGCGCAGCGGTTCCGCATCCGGTTCGAGCACCGGTACGTCGAAGCGGCGCAGCGTGAAGAGGTTGCGCTCGATGAGGGAGGCATAGGCGAACGTCGCGCCGCCAACAGCGGTCAGCGCCGCGGCGGCGGTAATAAGGGAGCGCTTGCGCATGACGGCAAGGGTAGTTTCTCCGCCATGGGAACGCTGAAAGACCGCCTGAACGATGACCTGCACACGGCAATGAAGGCCCGGGACGAGCTGACCACGTCCACGCTGCGGATGGCGCTGTCCGCTGTGCGTACCGCCGAGGTGGCCGGTGACGCAGTTCGCGCGCTCTCCGACGACGAGGTGCTGGCCGTGCTCACCAAGGAGGCGAAGAAGCGCCGCGAGGCTGCTACCGCGTTCTCCGGTGCGGGCCGGGCCGAGCAGGCCGCCAAGGAGGTCGCCGAGGGCGAGGTGCTGGACCGGTACCTGCCGAAGCAGCTCACCGACGCGGAGATCGCCGAGATCGTGACGCAGGCGCTCGCGGCGGCCGGCATCACCGGTAAGGCGCAGATGGGCCCGGCCATGAAGGCTGCTCAGAGCGCCGTGGCGGGACGCGCGGAGGGCGGGCGGGTTGCCGCAGAGGTGCGGCGCCAGCTGGTCTGACACGGACCAAATGAAACGGGCGGGAGATCGTTGATCTCCCGCCCGCTTTTTCTCCCGGCTAGTTGCCGGGGCCGTTGTTGTTACCGGGGGCTGCCGGTGCTTCGCTTTCCGCGGGATCCGGCTTGTCGTTCTTGCCGTTGCTGATCTCGAGGACCACGACGCCGCCCTTGATGGTCCGGCCGGACGGGTTGGTGCCCGCCACGGTGCCGGCCGGGCACTTCGAGTCGACGGTCGAACCGGTCGAGACCGAGAAGCCCTGGCCTTCCAGCCGGTCGCGAGCGGCGCCGACCGAGTCACAGGTCACGTCGGCGATCGACCTCTGGTCGCCGTACGCGATCTTGGTGCTGGCCGGCTTCTTGAACTGGACCTTCGGCTTGCCCTTCATGTAGTTCGCGACCGTGTACTGGACGGCCGGGTTGATGATCGGGTGCGACATGTGGTCCTTGTGGTCCGGATAGTCCGGGTTGACCATGTAGCCCGCGACCACGATCGACGTCGTGCCGACGATCAGCGACGCGGTCTTGTCGGCGTCGGTGGTGCCGGACTTGCCGAACACCGGGTGGCCGACGATGCCCTTGGTCGGGCCGGCGGTCGCGCCGTTGCAGGCGCCCATCTGGGCCGAGTCGCCGACCGGGCAGCGAGCCGCGTCGAGAGCAGCGCGAGCCACGTCCTTCGTGGTGGCCCGGATGCAGTGCGGCTTGCCGACGTCGATCTTCTCGTTGTCCTTCGTGGTGATCTGCTCGACCGGGGTCGGCTCGCAGTACATGCCGTCACCGGCGAGCGTGGCGTACGCGTTCGCCATGTCCAGCGGCGTGGACGCGGTGACACCCAGGGAGAAGGCGCCCCACTGCTCGACGCCGCCCTCCTTTGTTGCCATGAAGGCGTCGTTCGGCTCGCGGAACTGCACGCCGAAGCGCTTGGCGACAGCCACCACCTTGTCGGTGCCGACCCGCTCCTGGAGCGGGATGAAGTACGTGTTGATCGACTTCGCGAAGGCGGACCACATCGTGTAGACGCCGGCGCCGCCACCACCCGAGTTCTTCGGACAGTAGAAGTGCGTGCCCGCGCAGGCCGCAGGTGACCCGCGCTGGACGATATAGCCCGACTTGTACTGTTTCTCCGCCTTGATCGTCGTGCCCAGCGGAAGACCCGCCTCAAGACCCGCGATGATCGGGAAGATCTTGAACACCGAGCCGGCCTGGTAACCGGTGATGTCGCCACCACCGCTCAGCAGCGGGTTCGTGGTGTTCGGGTACGTGCCGCGGATGCCCTTGGCCGCCTTTTTCGGGTCCGACGAGATCTTGTTCTGCGGGTCGTCCGGGTTGTCGAGCTTGTACTTACGGTTCGTCGCGAGGAGCCGCACCTTGCCGGTGCCGGGCTGGATGCCGGCCAGCAGCAGGGCGTTCTTGCTGTTGTCCGACTGCCGCTCGACGATCTGTTTGCGGGCGCCGGCCTGACCCTTCAGGTCCAGCGTGGTGACCACTCGGTAGCCACCGCTCTTGAGGCGGCGCTCCCGGTCGTACTCGGTGGCGCCGAAGGCCTCCTGGCCCAGCCACCAGCGGTAGAAGTAGTCACAGAAGAAGCCCCAGTTGTTTTTCGCCACCCAGGCGCAACCGTTGCCGACCGACTTGACCTTGTCCGGAACCTTGGACTTCTTCGCCTCGTCAGCCTGCGCCTGCGTGATCATGCCCAGCGAGACCATGCCGGGGATGATGTAGTTGTCGCGGCGCTCGGTGATCTGCTGGTGCCCCGACGGGGTGGTCGGGTTGAAGCTGCTCGGGGCCTTGACCATGCCGGCGAGCATGGCCGCCTCGGCGACCGACAGGTCCTTCGGCTTCTTGTTGAAGTAGACCTGGCTCGCGGCGAAGACGCCGTACGCCTGGTTGCCGAAGGGCGCGATGTTCAGGTAACGCTCGATGATCTGGTCTTTGCTGAGCTGCTTCTCGACCTGGAGCGCGTACTTCATTTCGGTGATCTTGCGCTTCGGGCTGTCCTTCGTCGCGTCGATCACCTCCTGCGGGTTGGTGGCCGAGTACGCCAGCGACATCCGCACGTACTGCATGGTGAGGGTCGAGGCGCCCTGCTGCGCGCCGCCTTGGCTGTTGCCCACGAACGCACGGGCGACGCCCTTGACGTCGACGCCGTTGTGCTCGTAGAACTTCCGGTCCTCGGCGGCCAGGATCGCGTTCTGCATGTTCTTCGAGATGTCCTTCAGCGGAACGTCGCTGCGGAACTCGTCGTAGAACTGCGAGATCTGGGTGCGCCCGTCGGAGGCATAGATCCGGGTGATCTGCGGTGAACTGAAATCCTTGAGCTCACTGGGCAGGTTCGCGAACGTCTGACCACCCGCTTTCGCGGCGAGTCCAGTCATCGCGGCGGCGGGGAAAGCGGCCGCGGCCACGACGACCCCGGCCAACAGCCCGCATATCAAAAGCGAGGTCGCGTTGGTGAAGATGTTGTGATCGCGTCTGCGAAGCCAGGAGGTCACCCGAGCAGGGTACGCGAACACCGCACGCGACCGCCCGGCGAGAAGGCCCCCTCCGCCCGATATGAGTGTGACCCGTCACCCCACTTGGCGGAGTGTTTTTCGGCTTATGCACCAAAGATGCCCCCGTTCGGCCCCCTCCACCTGGCCGCTATGCCCGGAACTACCGGGCTATACGTATTTGAGGGACAACGTTGCGTAATCGACCAACTACGGAGCATGATGGTCCGGCGAGACATCGCAGAGGGCGTCCGCGTGGCATGGGGGACATGGGCCGCGGGCGTCGGGGGGAAACAAGGGGGGACGTTTACCGATGGGGATGATCAGCGACTGGCCCAGCATGGCGGCGTGTCAGAGTGGCGACCCTGACGCGTTGTTCGTGCAGGGTGCCGAGCAGAACGTGGCGAAAAGGATCTGCCGCAGCTGCCCGGTCCGCTACGAGTGCCTCGCCGACGCCCTGGACAACCGCATCGAGTTCGGCGTCTGGGGAGGCATGACGGAACGCGAGCGGCGGGCGCTCCTGCGCCGCCACCCGCACGTGGCGAGCTGGCGGAAGACTTTCGAGGCCGCACTCAAGGAGAAGGGCGCCGACAAGGTGCTCGTCTCCAGCTGATCCCGCGAGCGTTGCTCGGGTGATCAAGCAGCCGGTCACGCGAGCAGCGTTCCGATCGTTCGCAGCCCGTCGACGTCATGAACGTCGGCGGGCTGTGCCGCGACAACTGTCGTCGGGACGTGCGGGAAGGCGTCGGTGAACGTGGCGGCGACGCGTACCTCTCGCTCGGTCTGCCGCAGCAGACCCGCGTGAATGCGCAGCACGTCCGCGGTGACCGTCTGATCGCCGGCGGATTCCAGTTCGGCCGCCGCTGCCTCGCTCTGCTCCGGCGTAAGGCCTGCGGGCTCGGCCTGGTGCATCCGGTTGAGGACCAGCCCACCCAGCGGCATCCGTTCCGCCACCAGCCGCTCCGCGAAGTACGCCGCCTCCCGGACCGCGTCTCGTTCCGGCGCCGCGACCAGCAGGAACGCCGTCTGCGGGTCCTGCAGGACCCGGTAAGTCTGGTCGGCACGGGCCCGGAACCCGCCGAACATCGAGTCCAGCGCCGCGACGAAACCGGAGAGATCGGTCAGCAGTTGCGCGCCGAGAATTTTCTGTACGGCCCGGGAGAACAGCCCGAACGACGCGGTGACCAAACTGAACATGCTTTTGCCGCCGGCCCGCGCCGGAGCGAGCAGCATCCGCAGCATGCGGCCGTCGAGGAACCGGGACAGGCGGGCCGGCGCGTCCAGGAAGTCGAGCGCGGACCGCGACGGCGGGGTGTCCACCACGATCAGGTCCCACTCGTCGGCGGCACGCAGCTGGCCGAGTTTCTCCATCGCCATGTATTCCTGCGTGCCGGCGAATGTCGAGCTCATGGCCTGGTAGAACGGGTTCGCGAAGATCTCGGCGGCGCGATCCGGCTTGGTGTGCTGCTCCACCACCTCGTCGAAGGTGCGCTTCATGTCGAGCATCATGGCGTGCAGCTCACCGCCGGTCGATGAGTCGATGCCTTTCACCTGCCGGGGCGTGTTGTCCAGCTCGGTGAGGCCCATCGACTGCGCCAGCCGGCGAGCCGGGTCGATGGTGAGCACCACCGTGCGGCGGCCGTGCACCTCGGCGGCGCGCAGGCCGAGAGCCGCGGCTGTGGTGGTCTTGCCAACGCCACCCGCACCGCAGCACACCACGATGCGGATCGCCGGATCGGAGAGAAGGCCATCGACGTCTAGCCGTGCAGCGGTCAAGTCAGCCACCGTTCAAGCGTAGTGCGTCTTGATCGGACGAACCCCACTTCACGCTCTCAGAAGGCGGCCGGCGAGATCTTGCAGGCCGCTCATGTTCACCCCGTCGGGCAGCAGCGGCAGCTCCACCATCGGGCGGTTCAGCTCGGCCAGCTCGATGCGCAGCGACTCCTCCAGCTCCCGCCGCGTCAGATGAGCCTGAGCCTGGACGGTGAGTTGACTCACCGTCGCCGCCGAGGCAGGCAGGCCGGCCGCGGTCAGACCTCGCTTGACCTCCGCCTTGGTCACCTTGCCTCCGGTCAGCAGCGCCGGCCGGGCGCCGTTCACGATGATCCGGCCGACCGGGATGTTCAGCGCTGTGAGGTCGGTGATCGCGTCCAGGCTCTCCTGCACCGGCATCTCCTCGAGGAGCGTCACCACATGCACCGCGGTCATCGGTGAGCGCAGCAGCGACGCGACACCGTCGCTCTGCGTCTTGATCGGTCCCATCTTGGCGAGCCGGGCGGTCTCCGCCGTGACGTTCAGGAACCGGCCGACCCGGCCGGTCGGCGGCGCGTCCAGGATCACCGCGTCGTAGACCCGGCGGCCGTTCTCGGTCCGGGTGGTTGCCTCTTTCACCTTGCCGGTGAGCAGCACGTCACGCAGGCCGGGGGCGATCGTGGTGGCGAAGTCGATGGCGCCGACCTTGCGCAGGGCACGACCGGCCGCGCCGAGCTTGTAGAACATGTCCAGGTATTCGAGGAGGGCTTCCTCGGGGTCGACCGCCAGCGCGCGGACCTCGCCGCCACCGGTCGTGGTGGCGATCCGCTTCTCCGTGTAAGGCAAGGGAGCCAGGCCGAACAGCTGCGCGATGCCCTGCCGGCCCTCCACCTCGACGAGCAGGGTGCGCCTGCCGCCGGCGGCCAGGCCGAGAGCCAGGGCAGCGGCCACACTGGTTTTCCCGGTGCCACCCTTGCCGGTCACCACGTGCAGTCGCTCCGGCCAGTTGCGGTGTTCGCCCATGTTCTAAAGGTACGACTAACCGGAGACTTCGCAGACCAGCCAGCCGGCCTTGCGGACGACGGTGAACTCCAGGTCCTGCGCGGCTGTCCGCTCGTCCTCGGTCGACAGCATGACCCGGACCGCGACCTGGGCCTCCTCGTCGCTGGTGGTGGAGACGGCCGGGTCGTCCCACCGGAAGACGGCGCCGGCGTAGTTCTCGGCGTACGCGCCGATCTGGTCCACCCGCTCGGCGAGTTTCTGGTCGTCGCGGGATTTGCGGCACACCAGGTTCTCGGCGACCGTCGCGTCCTGCTGCGTGTAGACGGCGGTCAGGAACCGGTTCACCGCGGTTGCCGGGTCCGGCGAGCCGGGATTGTCGGCGTCCCGGAACAGGAAGTACGCCGAGACCGCCCCGCCGCCGCAGAGCACCAGCGTGGCCACGAAGGCCAGGGACAGGAAGACGGTCGAGCGCCGGCCCGAGGACCGGCCGGCCGACTGACCCGCCGCCCAGATCGGCTCCGGCTGCGCGGGGGAGTGCAGGAAGGAGAGGTGTTCCGGCGGCGAGTGCTGCCATTCACCGGGCTTCTCATGCTGGGCATGCCAGGAGTTCTGCGCGAGCGTGTGCGGTATCACCTCGGTCGCGTCGGGCGCCGGCACGTAGACCGGATGCTCAGCGGTCGCGTCGAGCTGAGGAAAGCCTGGCGGCTCTCCCGTGGCGTCCGGCTCGGCTCGATGCGCCCCCACCGGCGGTGGCGGGCCTCCGGCGACCGGCAGCCCGCTGTCGGCGTTCTGGGTCATGGTCACCCTTCGTGAATGCAATGTCGCTCTACGTGCGTCGTGCCAGTACAGGCTAGCCACTCGGGATGATCCCCGGGCCCTAAGCTGTGCCGGTATCCGACTTATAGGGAGAGGCCAAGTCATGCAGAAGTGGGAGTACGTGACCGTGCCCCTGCTGGTACACGCGACCAAGCAGATCCTCGACAACTGGGGAGAGGACGGCTGGGAGCTTGTCCAGGTCGTGCCCGGCCCCAACCCCGACAACCTGGTGGCCTACCTGAAGCGGCCGAAGGGATGAGCGACTGCACCGAGCGGCACCCGGCCGCGCTGAGCAGCGACGCCGCAGGCGAAGGCCAGGAGAGCATGCCAAAGGGGGCTCGAGCATGACCGCCCCGGCCCCCGTCGCCGGTGAGGGTGGCGTCGACGCGTACGCCAAGCTCGCCGAACTCGGGCTGACCCTGCCGACCGTGGTGCCGCCGCTGGCGTCCTACGTCCCGGCCGTGCAGTCCGGCAACTACGTCTACGTCTCCGGCCAGCTTCCGCTTGTCGAGGGCAAGCTGCCGTACGCCGGCAAGGTCGGCGCCGAGGTCAGCCCGGAGCAAGCCGCCGAGCTGGCGAAGATCTGCGGTCTCAACGCGCTCGCCGCGATCGAGTCGCTCGTCGGCCTCGGCCGGGTCGTGAAGATCGTCAAGCTGACCGGGTTCGTGGCGTCCGCGCCGGGCTTCACCGGTCAGCCGCTCGTGATCAACGGTGCCTCCAACCTCTTCGGCGAGGTTTTCGGCGAGCAGGGCCGGCACGCGCGCAGTGCCGTCGGGGTGGCCGAACTGCCGCTGAACGCGCCCGTCGAGGTGGAAGTCATCGCCGAAGTAGCGTGATCTTGCGGTGATTCGGCCCCTTTTGGTGACCGAAGGTGACGGGAACGGACATCGTGTCTCGGCTACCGCCCCTCGTCCGACGTACGATTCGGGTCATGGGGGGTGCTGAGCCCGAGTCGGCGCAGGTCGACCGGCTACCGGGTTGGGTGACGCTGTTGCGAGCGCCCAACCCGGGACCGATGACGCTGGACGGCACCAACACCTGGATCCTGCGCGCGCCAGGCTCGGATTACGCGACCGTGATCGATCCCGGACCGTTGGACGAGGGTCACCTGCGGCGGATCGCCGAGCACGGCCCATTCCAATTCATTCTCATCACGCACGGTCATCACGATCATGTGGAAGGCGCCGAGCGTCTCTCCGGGATCCTCGGCGGCACCCCGGTACTCGCCGTCGACCCGGCGCACTGCCGGCACGGTGAGCCGTTGGACCCACGTGAGCACCTCGGTGGGAACGGTCTTGAAATAACGGTCCTGGACACTCCGGGGCACACGAGTGATTCAGTGTGCTTTCTCGTCGAGTGCGGGGACGATCGCGTGGTCTTCACCGGTGACACGATCCTGGGCCGCGGGACCACGGTGGTGGCCCGGCCCGACGGCGACCTGAGTTCCTATCTGTCGAGTCTCGCGCTGCTTTGTGCGTACCCGAATGTCCTGATGCTGCCGGGCCACGGACCGGCCCGCAGCGATACCGCCGAGCGCGCCAATTTCTATCTTGATCATCGGCGGGAGCGGCTGGCGCAGGTGGCGGCCGCGATGGCGGCCGGAGCCGAGACGCCGGCCGCGGTGGTCGACCTGGTCTACCCGGACATCGACCCGGCTGTCCGCTTTGCGGCGGAATGGTCAGCTGCTGCGCAGATCGATCACCTGTTGCGGGAATCCGGCAAGGGTTTGCGGGAATCCGGCACCGGTACTGACCGGTTGGATCGGCTGTGACCTGCCCCGTCTGCGGAACCGTCGCCGTGCCCGGCGCCCGCTTCTGCCACCACTGCGGTGCGGCCCTGCCTGATGTCGCGCTGCCCGACGCGGCCTCGCTGCCGGCTGCCGAGCGCCGCATCGTGACAGTGCTCTTCGGCGACCTCTCCGACTTCACCTCATGGTCGGAAGACCTCGACCCGGAACGGGTCGGCGCGGTCACCGACCGGGTGCTCGCTGCCCTGGCCGGCGCGGTGAAAACCTTCGGTGGGCACGTGGACAAGCTCACCGGCGACGGGATCATGGCGGTGTTCGGCGCGCCGGTGGCGCACGAGGACGACGCCGAGCGTGCCGTCCGGGCCGCCCTGAGCATGCAGCGCGCGGTCCGCCGGGTGCTCGACGACGAGCGTGGCGGTGGCGCGCCGCTCGGCCTGCGCGTCGGCCTCAACACCGGCGAGGTGGTCGCGGGCATGCAGGCCCGCATCGAATACACGGTCATCGGCGACACGGTGAACACGGCGGCCCGGCTGGCCGACGCCGCCGCGGTCGGCGCGGTCTACGCCGGCGAGCGGACCAGCGGCGGCACCCGGCACGTGGCGTCCTGGCGTCAGCTGCGCCCGCTGCGGCTCAAGGGAAAGCGCGAGCCGGTTCCCGCCTATGAGCTGCTCGGCCTGCACGATGCGCCGGGCACCCGGTCGGGTCTCGGCGACGAGGCGCCGTTCGTGGGTCGGGAAACCGAGCTGGGCCGGGTCTCCGGCCGGCTCGCCGAGGCGATCGACTCCAGCACCTCGCGGATCATCGTGATGACCGCCGAGGCCGGCATCGGCAAGTCCCGGTTCGCCGGCGAGGTGAAACGGCTCGCCGCCGGATACGACGTGGGCAGCGGCGCGTACTCGGGACACGGCGCCCGGGTGCTGCGGGTACGCTGCCGCGCGTTCGGCGAGCGCCGCCGTTTCGCACCCCTTGCCGACCTGGTCCGCAAGGCCGCCGGCCTGCCCAAGGACGTCACCGCCACGGTCGGCCGCACGGTCGTCGAGGAACGCCTGCGCAAACTGGCGAACCGGCTCGGCGCCCAGTTCGACACCGACCGGCTGCTCGTCCTGCTGGGTTACGGCGAAGCACCGGCCAACCCGGGCGGCCCGATCGCGCCAGCCGACTGGCCGCCCAGCGCGAAACGGGTCGACGCCGAGGCCATCTCGATCGCGGTGGCCGGGGTGCTCAACGCGCTCGCCGCCGAAGCCCCGCTCATGGTGATCGTCGACGACCTGCACGACGCCACCGCCACCACTGTCGACGCGCTCGGCAGCACCCTGTCCCAGCTCGAAGGCCCGGTCGTGGTCCTGCTGCTCGGCCGCCCCGAGCTGGTACGCACCGCCGGGGTGATGACCCGGATCGCCGACGCCGAGGTGCACACCCTGCCGCCGCTGCGTGGCGCCGACGCGTCCCGGCTGCTCACGTCGTACCTCAACGGCGGCAAGCTGCCGCAGGCCGACAACGACCGGCTGCTCGCCACCGCGCAGGGCAACCCGTTCTACCTGGCCGAGATGGTGACCCTGCTGATGGAACGGGGTGCGCTCATCCCGGCCGTCGGCGCCAACGCGGCCGGCCGATGGCAGCTCGCCGCCGGATCGCTGGACAGCAAACTGCTCTCCCGCGACCTCGCGGCCGTGCTCGCCGCCCGCATCGACGCGCTCTCGGCGGAGCCACGGGCGGTCCTGCGGGACGCCTCGGTGGCCGGCGCGACAGTGCCGAGCGGGGTGCTGGAAGCGTTGCAGGAACGCCGCGCGGCCGAGTCCCGGCCCGGCGCGGTCTCCACTGTCGAACTGGAACGCACCATCGACGAGCTGCTCCAGCGCCGCATGCTGCACCGGTCGCGCGGCGGTTACCGGTTCACCACCCCGCTGATGCGCGAGGCGGCGTACGCCGGGATCGGCAAGGCCGACCTTGCTGAGCGGCACGCGTACCTGGCGACCTGGGCGGCGCCGGAAGCGGTGAGCCGGCCCGGCCACGACGGCGCGGTCCGGCTGAACCTGGCCGGAAATGATCGGGACGCGTTCATCGCGAGCCACGCCGAGTGCGCGGTCGAGCTGGCCGACGCCGTGCGGCTGCGCCCGGACGCGGTGGCCCGCGAGGTGGCGCCGCTCGGTGTCGCCGCGCTCGGCCGGATGGCCCGCCGGTCACTGGCCAACATCGAGCCGGCCGCCGCCCTGGAGTACGCCGAACGCGCCAGCGCACTGTCCCGGGACGACGGTCTGCCGCTGGCCGACCAACTGGTGCACGCCCGGGCGCTGTTGCGTCTGGGCCGGGCCGAGGAAGCCCTGACCGCCGGCGTGAGCATCACCGAGGCTTCGGCCGAGGAGCCGCTGTGCCGGGCCGAGGGCATGATCCTGGTCGGCCGTGCGCACGAGGCTCTCGGCGACACCGGCAAGGCCGTGGCGGCCTGGCAGGAAGCGCTCGAAGTGGCGACCGAGGCGCAGCTGCTGCCGGAGCGGGCCAACGCGATGCGCCGCCTCGGCATGGCCGACTTCCTGGCCGGCAAGCTGAGCCAGGCGAGCAGCCGGTTCGCAGCGGCGTACCAGGTCACGCTCGCGGCCGGTGATCGGCACGGTCAGGCCTGGGCGCTGCAAAATCTGGCCTGGGTGACCACTACCCGAGGTGACTTCGCCGGCACCGACGCGGTCCTGGGCCGGGCCGCACGGCTCTTCGCCGAGCTGGGCGACCAGGTCGGGCGGGCCTGGTTGCGCGGCACCACGGCGTTCGCCCGGCTGCTGGCCGGCCGGCTCCAGGAAGCGCGCCGGCTGGCCCGGATCTTCCTGCCGTTCGGTGACCGGGTCGGTGAGGGCTGGGCGGTTGGCACGTTGCGCGTCGTTGAGGCGTACGCGGCGGCCGAGCTGGGCGACCTGGGTGCGGCCGACGGGCAGGCCAGGCGGGCGTACCGGGAGTTCAACGAGGTATCCGACGACTGGGGGCGCGGTCTTGCCCTGGTGGTCCGGGGTGCGATCGCCCGCGGGCTGGGCGAGCTGGACCACGCCAGCGATCTGCTCACCGACGCACTCGGTTACGCCGATCGCACCGGGCACCCGCTGCTGCTCGGGATGGCCGGGACGCTGCACGGGTTCGTCGCGCTCCAGCGTGGTGACCTGGCCACCGCTGAGGCCGACGCGCAGCGGGTCATGATCGCGGTCGAGCCGCACAATCCGCTCGCCCCGGCGCAGGTGGGTCCTCGGGTGCTGCTTGCCGAGGCGCGTACCCGGGCTGGGGACGCGCGTACCGCGATCGGGCTGTTGGCGCCGATCGCGAGTGACACGTCGACGCCGTCGCTGCTGTTCTCGCGGCGGCACGCGCTTGCGGCGTACGCGTCAGCCCTGCTCGCCGAGGGCCGGGTGGAGTCCGCGATGACCTGGATCGAGCGGGCCCGTGAGGTTCCGGCCGAGGACGTCCGCAGCAGCGTGCTTGCCGCGATGGTCCGCGCCAGGGTTCTGGCGGCGGCCGAACGCTTCGACGAGGCACGCGCCTCGGCCGACGAAGCGGTGCGTCTGGCGTACTCGACTGAGCAGGTCAGCGAGCGTTCCGCAGCCGAGGAACTGCGCGACACGATGGCCCTCGCGGGTATCGAACCGGAAACTGTCGCCTACGCGTCTGACGTGCCGGGATGATCTTCCCTCGGCCTGGCGTATTTTCTATTCCGTGACGGAGACTCCGCCTGGTGCCCTGCCCGTACCATACGTTCCGGGCATGTCCGGATTGTCGGTCATGGCGCGCGGGGGTTATGCAACTGTTTACCGAGCCACCCAGGACTCGGTCGGTCGCGAAGTAGCGATCAAAATGGAGAACCGCACCCTCGACAACGCCCGCGACCAGGCCCGATTCCTGCGCGAGGCTCGGGCCGCCGGCCGCATGTCGTCCCACCCGCACGTCGTCGACCTCTTCGACGTCGGCGTCACGGTCGACCAGCACCCGTACCTGATCATGGAACTCTGCGACGGCTCCTACCTCGACCGCATGCGCGTCTCCCCGCTGACCCCGGCCGAGGCCCGCGACGTCGGCATCAAGATCGCCGACGCGCTGGTGCACTCGCACGCCAACGGCGTCCTGCACCGCGACGTGAAGCCGGCGAACATCCTGTACTCCCAGTTCAACGCCGCCGTCCTGGCCGACTTCGGCCTCGCCGTCCTGGGCGAGATGCGCGATTCGTCGGTCACGCTGGAGGTGCTGACGCCGGCGTACGCGCCCCCGGAGATGTTCCGCCACGAGAGCCCGTCCGGCGCTGCCGACGTTTATGCGCTCTGCGCCACTCTCTACGCGGTGATGAACGGCCGCCCACCCCGCTGGGCCACCGACCGCAGTCCGAGTCTGATCACCCTGATGGACCTGTTCACCCAGCCGTTGCCGGACATTCCGGGCGTACCGCGGGCTTTGACCGAGGTCCTGCGCTACGGCATGTCGAACGATCCCGCCGCGCGCCCCACCACCGAACAACTCCGCGACCTGCTGAACAACCTGCAACTGGACCCCAACATCCCCGGCCCGCCGCCGACGGTTTACCGCTCTACCCAGAATTTCGTCCCGCCACGCCCCCGCCCGATCGTCCCGAGCACCCCGACCCGCGAGGACGACACCCCGACCGTGCATCAGAACAGCCGCAAGGGTTTCTTCAGCCGGTGGTTCAGCTAAAACCTTCTTTGGTACGCGTTTCGGGGCTGGCCAAAAGCACCAGATGATGACCGGGCCTACACCGCGACGCCCGTGCCCACCCCAGGCCGCAGCGCGCCTCTCGCGCCACTGCATGGCCGGTCCAGGGGTGGGTTGGCGTGCGTGGTGGGTGGTTGCGCTTGGTGTGTCAGGGGTGGGTTGGCGTACGTGGTGATGCTCTCGCTTGGTGGGTGGTTGCGCTTGGCGTGCCAGGGGTGGGTGCGCACGCTGCGTGAATCGGTTGCGGTGAGTGGATGGTTGCTCTGCGTGCGTCGGCTGGGGTTTGTGGCCAGTTTCGGCAGCGGGTTGATCGCGATGGACATGGGTGCATCACGATCGGGGTCCAGCTGGCGATCGGGGGCCAGCTGGCGATCGTCAGCCGCACGTGGTCGCGCCCGCTGTTTCCCTCACAGATCTTGTGGACTTCCCCGAACCGTTTGCGGGGCTTTCCACAAGATCGGACAGCCCTCGTCGATCTTGTTGACTTGAGTGGCAGCGTGCTCGGGAAACTCAACAAGATCGAGAAAAGCCAGCACAACCCACCCGGAAAAACCGGCGCTCGGCGCTCGGCGGTCAGTGGTCGGCAGCACGCCCGCCCGTCCGCCCGTCCATCCGCCCGTCCGTTCGCCCGTCCGTCCGTTCGCCCGTCCGTTCGCCCGTCCGTTCGCCCGTCCGTTCGCCCGTCCGTTCGTTCCTTCGTTCCTTCGTTCGTCCGTTCGTCCGTTCGTCCGTTCGTCGATCTTGTTGAGTACCGCGATGACGGCGTGGTGTGAGTCAACAAGATCGGCAGGCTGGGCCCTTTGCGCAGGTTGGCGAGCGGCTACGACTCGAGCGCCGGCCGTGAAAACTTCCGCCTCTTTGGGGATCTTGGGCGGCTTCTGTCCTTCCCGGCCCCGCCCCTTGACCGCGATCACTCTCGCGCTGCGGGACCGCTCGCCCACCGTGACTGGGTGCCGGGGGTGGCTGCCCGCCTCTCGGTGGGGCTGACCGAATTTGGACAGGGTGTGGGCGTTCCGGCCGGGCCGATTGGGCCATGCAGTGGCGCGAGAGGCGCGCTGCGGCCGGGAGTGGGCACGGGCGTCGCGGTGTAAGCACGGGGGTTGTCGGCTGCGTTTGTCCAGCCACGAGACGCGTACCATTTGAGGGGTTTTATTCGGGGTCCAGGACCGCTAGTAGTTCACCCATGTCTACTTCGGAGCCTGGGTGGACCGGCAGGGAAGCGACCACTCCCGCGGACGGTGCGTGTACCGGGTGTTCCAGCTTCATCGCTTCCAGTGTGAGCAGCAATTCGCCTGCTCGGACGCGTTGGCCGGGCACCACCAGGATCCGGCGGACGGCGCCGGGGAGGGGGGCGATCAGGGAGCTCTCGGTGGCCTCCGGGGCCGGGAGCGGGAAGCGGGAGATCTCGCGGAGGGTTACCGAGCCCTCGGGGCTGTCCACATATGACACGTCGCCTACGCGATTGACCAGGACGGCCAGGCGGATGCCCTGGACGTTGAGCACCACCCGGTCCGCGGAGGCCTGGACGATCACGATGGGTGGGTGTTCGTCGGCTACCGGGGCTTGACCGAGACCGGCCAGGTCCAGCTCCTCCGGGTCTACCGCGCGGACCCACCAGCCGGCCAGCGCGCCGTGCCGGTTCATCCGGTAACCGACCTCCACCGGGCCGGTCGGGCCGTCGTAGACCGCGGTCTGTGAGCCGGAGGGGACGTTGCGCCAGCCTGAGGGCAGGGAGTTCAGCACCGGGGCGGTTGCACGGCGGGCCGCGGCTCCGGCCAGGGCCGCGGCCAGGCAGGACAGGCGGACCGCGTCGACCGAGGAGAGCAGGGGTGCGAAGACCTCGGGGTGCCGGTCGAGGAAGCCGGTGTCCAGGTCGCCGGCGCGGAACGAGTGGTGGCGCAGGGCGCGGACCAGCAGGTCGCGGTTCGACACGACGCCGTGGATCTGGGCTCGGGCCAGCGCGGACGCGAGCATCCGGGCGGCTTCCTGGCGGCTCGGTGCCCAGGCGATCAGTTTCGCCAGCATCGGGTCGTGGTGCATGCCGATCGTGGAGCCGTCGGCGACTCCGGCGTCCAGGCGCAGGCCGGGTTGGGCGAGCGGGCGGAACGTGCCGGCGATGTCCGGTACGGCGAACCGGTGCAGAGTGCCGGCGGCGGGCAACCAGGCGTACGCCGGATCCTCGGCGCAGATGCGCACTTCGATGGCGTGCCCGCGGATTGGCGGCGGGCCGGGCATCGGCAGGCTGCCGCCCTCGGCCACCAGCAGTTGCAGGCGGACCAGGTCGTAACCGGAGACGCACTCGGTGACCGCGTGGTCGGCCTGCAGCGTCGGGGTGAGTTCGAGGAACCAGAACTTGCCGTCCTCGTCGAGCAGGAACTCGACGGCGCCGGCGCCCACATAACCGAGGGCGCGGACCACCACGATCGCGGCCCGGCAGAGGTCCTCGCGCAGAGCGGCGTCGACCGCCGGCGACGGGGTCTCCTCGATGATCTTCTGGTATCGGCGCTGGACCGAGCACTCGCGCTCACCGAACGGGACCACCGAGCCCTGCGCGTCGGCGAGGATCGGCACCTCGATGTGGCGGACGTTGGTGACGTACGGCTCGCAGTAGACGTCGCCGCCGACCTCGCGACGGGTGGAGGCGACCGCCTCGGCGAGCGTGGAGGCGTCCCGGACCACACGCATCCCGATGCCGCCGGAGCCGGTGGCCGGCTTGATCAGTACCGGAAACCCGGGCACCGACTCCGGATCAGTGAAGGTCGGCAGCACCGGAACCCGGGCCTCAGCGACCATCTGCTTCATCTCCGGCTTCACGCTCAGAGCACGCAGCGTCGCCGGGGTCGGCCCGACCCAGATCATCCC
The DNA here is from genome assembly GCF_050955685.1 of Actinoplanes sp. CA-015351. Lineage (NCBI taxonomy): Bacteria > Bacillati > Actinomycetota > Actinomycetes > Micromonosporales > Micromonosporaceae > Actinoplanes > Actinoplanes sp. CA-015351. Next base: position 8,163,119 of record NZ_CP192102.1, on the reverse strand, counting down.
GGCGTCGACGACGGCAGCCGCGAAGTCCGGGTCCTCGGCGAGCATGCCGACGCCCGGGTGCACGGCGTTCGCACCGGACCGCTGTGCGGCCGCGAGAAGCGCTTCGGTACGGAGATAAGTACTGGCCGGAGTGCTCCCCGGCAGGTGGACCGCGTAGTCGGCCTCGTCGACGTGCGGCGCCGAGGAGTCGATGTCGGAGTAGACGGCGACCGTCTCGATGCCGACCAGCCGGCAGGTGGCGAACACCCGGCGGGCGACCTCTCCTCGGTCGGCCACCAGAAGTCGTCGAATCACTGCACTACCCTTCAAGTCGAAAAAGGCCGGTCAAGCTTCGAAAAATCCGCTTAAGGTCGGAAAACGCCGATCTGGCCGGCACCCTCCACCGTGGCGCTGTGCACCGCGGAGAGACAAAGGCCGAGGACCGTACGCGTATCGCGGGGGTCGATGACGCCGTCGTCGGCGCAGGTGCGCTCTTTCGCGGGCCAGCTGAACGTGAAGCGGGGCTCGCCGACCCGGTCCGGCGAGTGTTCGGTGACCGGCCCGGCGGTGAGCACCAGGTGCGGCACTGTCGACCGGGACGCGGCGTGCACCAGCGGGGCGTCGTGCCGGGTGTCCGGTGTCTCCGTCTCGTCGCTGCCGGGTGCGCCGGTGTGCCGCAGGAAGAGCAACGGTGTGGCGGTCGCGTTCGCCAGGTGCAGGAAGTGCACGGCCTTCTGTGCCTCGGCGGCCGAGCACGGTGTCGCCGGGGTGGCGACCACGCCGACCGGGTACCCGTGCAGTTCGCCCCAGCCGGTCAGCAGGGTGACCGCCTGGCCGGGCTTGAACTCGTCGAAGTCGCTGTCGTCGAGGATCCGGGCCAGCACCTCGCGTGGCTCGAACTTGGCCGGATCGCTGGCGGCCACGGTGAGCAGATCGTCCGGGTCATGCCGGGGTGGCAGCGGCTGCCGGGTACGCGGAGCCGGCCCCTGCTTGCGCCAGTTGAGCCGCCGCACGCACTGCCGGGCGAGCCGCAGGCCGTCCCGTTCGTCCTCGGCGAGCTGGTCAGCGGGTCCGGCCGGGCCGGCGGGCACCACCGGGGTGGCGCGTACCTCGACGCCGTTGGCCGCGCTGCGTACCGGCTGCGGGTGGATCGTCAGGACCTTGGCGTGCCCACGGACCATGATCGTGTAATCGGAGAGCGCCGGCAGGTACGCAGCGTCACCGGTGGTCAGCCCAAATGTCACGCAGATGGTCGGCACCCGGTCCGGGGTGAGCCGGCTCAACTCGCGGGCGATACCGCCGTCCGGATTACCGGTACCTGCCGATTCGACCAGGTTGACCAGCGGAAGCCGGTTCACCGAGGCGATCCGCGCGGCCCGGCGGATCTTCGCGGCGGTGTACGGGTTGACCGCACCGCCGTCCACGGTCGGGTCGTTCGCGATGACGACGCACTCGATGCCCTCGATCACGCCGATGCCGGTCACCACACTGGCGCCGACCGGGTACTCGGATCCCCAGGCTGCCGACGGGGCCAGCTCAAGGAACGGGCTGTCCTGGTCGAGCAGCATCTCGATGCGCTCCCGGGGGAGCAATTTCCCCCGGGCGTGGTGCCGGGTCACCCACTTCTCGCCGCCGCCCGCACGCGCCTCGTCGAGCGCGTCCTCGAGGTCGGCGAGGAGTTGCAGCGTGGTGCTGCGACCCTCCAGGAAGGCGGGGTCACGCGGGTTCAGCGTGGTGTCGAGCACGGTCATGCAGACACCCCGATGCCCGCTCCGCCCCTACCTGCGTTCAAAGCCGCGCCCTTCCCTGTCACGCCGGTGCCTCTCGGCCACCTCCGTAACGAGTGGCCTGGCGGGTGCGACACGGTGACAGGGGCACGGCGGAGGGGCTGCCCGCCAGGACAGCCCCGATCGGGAGGCGGGTCAGACGCGGGCGCGCCGCGCGAGCCGCTCCGGGTCCAGGATGATCACGCTCTTGCCGTCGAGCCGCAGCCAGGCGCGGGACGCGAAGTCGGCGAGAGCCTTGTTGACCGTTTCCCGGGACGCGCCGACCAGCTGGGCCAGCTCCTCCTGGGTGAGGTCGTGGGTCACCCGCAGAACGCCGCCGTCCCGGGTGCCGAACCGGCCGGCCATCTGGAGCAGGTTTTTCGCCACCCGCCCCGGAACGTCCGTGAAGATCAGGTCGGCGAGCGCGTCGTTGGTCCGGCGCAGGCGACGAGCCAGCACCCGGAGCAACTGCTCGGCGATCTCGGGCCGGTTGTTCAGCCAGGGCCGCAACGACGACTTCTTCAACCGGGCCAGACGACTGTCCGTCACCGCGGTGGCGGTCGCCGTCCGCGGACCGGGGTCGAAGAGGGAAAGCTCGCCGAGCATGTCCGACGGACCCATGATCGACACCAGGTTCTGCCGGCCGTCCGCGGCCCGCCGTCCTAGCTTGATCTTCCCGGACAGAACGATATACAGGCTGTCGCCGGCCTCGCCCTCGTTGAAGACCACGTCGCCCTTGCGGACTTCGATCGTGTCCATCTCCTTGGCGAGCGCCTCTGCGGCTTCCGGGTCAACGCCCTGGAAGATCCCGCTGCGAGCCAGTACCTCATCCATCGCCGCACCTCCGAAAACGCGCAACGTCTGCGCTCGATCAGTCTAGGCGCACGCGGGCGGGAAACGGGCGGCCACCCCTTGATCCAGATACTGGACGGTAACCAGATTTGCCATTACCGCCGGTGACAAATCAGCGGTCCGGGCATATCAGGACAGGCCATTCGTCGGTCGATCCCGCTTGCCAGCTGACGGTATCGTCCCGGTCGATGAATTCGCACCCCCGGTCCCACCGTCAGGCACGTTTCGGACACCCTGCCCTAACTGTCACGATTGTCCTGGCTGTCCTCGCCGGCCTCGCTTTCGGCGGTGTCGCGCTGGCAAAGCGGGACAATTCGCCCACCGCATCGTGGCAGGCTCCAGCGTCCGGTTCTCCTGCGGCTGCCGCAACAGGCAAGCCCGTCGAAGAGTCCGCAGCGGTCGAGTCGATCAGCCTCTCCGCCACTGGCGACATCATCATGGGCAGCGCGCCGAACAAACTTCCCGCCAACGACGGCGACGGCTTCTTCGACTCGGTGAAGAAGGGCCTCGCCTCCGATCTGGTGATGGGCAACCTGGAACAGCCTCTGACCGGTGACACCGGCACGTCCAAGTGCGGGTCGCCGGCGCGGGCCAACTGCTTCGCCTTCCGCTCGCCGCCGAAATACGCCAACCACCTGGTGGAAGCCGGATTCCAGCTGCTGAACACGGCGAACAACCACTCCAAGGACTACGGCACGGCCGGTTATCAGAACACGGTCGAGGCTCTGGAGAGCGCCGGGCTCAAGCACACCGGCGCGGAAGACCAGATCACCGTCGTGGAGATCAAGGGCGTCAAGGTCGCGGTCATCGGCTTTTCTCCGTACGCGGGAGCGAACAACCTGAACGACCTCGACGCTGCTTCGACGATTGTGGAGAAGGCCAAGTCCGAGGCCGACCTGGTCGTGATTCAGGTGCACATGGGCGCCGAGGGCTCCGACAAGCAGCACGTGAAACCGGGTAACGAGCTCTTCTTCGGCGAGAACCGCGGTGACCCGATCAAGTTCAGCCACGCCGTGATCGACGCGGGCGCTGACCTGGTCGTCGGGCACGGCCCGCACGTTCTGCGGGGCATGGAGTTCTACAAGGGCAAGCTGATCGCGTACAGCCTCGGCAACTTCGCCGGTGGCGGCAAGACGCTCTCCAGCAACGGGGTGCTGAAGTACGCGGGGATCCTGCACGTCTCGCTCACCAAGGAGGGCGAGTACGCCGGCGGCAAGTTCCTGTCGACCTACCTGAACACCACCGGGGTGCCGACCCGGGACGCCAAGAACGAACGCGGCCGCGAGCTCGTGAACGATCTCTCCGCCTCTGACTTCGACGACACCGCGGCGTCGATCGGTGACGACGGGACGATCAAGCCCTCGGCGTGACCGACGATGTCGCATGCTCGGCGTACTCTTTACCGGTGACTGCACCCGTCTCCGCATCGCGCTACGCGGGTGAGACCTTGCTCGGGCGCAAGCGCCGGGCCCGCAAGATGGCCCGGGTCCTCGCCGAGACCCACCCCGACGCGCACTGTGAGCTGGACTTCACCACCCCGCTCGAGCTGGCCGTCGCGACGATCCTCTCGGCGCAGACCACCGACGTGCGGGTCAACCAGGTGACCCCGACGCTCTTCAAGCTCTACCGGTCGGCCGCTGATTACGCGGGCGCCGACCGGGCCGAGATGGAGACGTTGCTGCGGCCGACCGGTTTCTTCCGGGCGAAAACCGACTCGCTGATCAAGCTCGGTCAGATGCTTGTCGAGAAATACGACGGCGAGCTGCCCCGCAAGCTCGATCAGCTGGTCGCGCTGCCCGGCATCGGACGCAAGACCGCCAACGTGATCCTCGGCAACGCTTTCGAGGTGCCCGGCATCACTGTCGACACCCACTTCCGCCGGTTGACCAACCGATTCGGCTGGGTCGCCGAGGACGATCCGGTGAAAATCGAGTTCCTGGTCGCCGAGCTCATCGAGAAACGCGACTGGACCATGCTGTCGCACCGGGTGATCTTCCACGGGCGGCGGGTCTGCCACGCGCGCAAGCCGGCCTGCGGCGCCTGCACGCTGGCGAGCGTCTGCCCGTCGTACGGGACAGGTCCGACCGAGGCCGCCGCCGCTGCGAAACTGCTGAAGGGTCCCCGGGCCCGCGATCTCGCCGAAGCCGTCGGGGTCGACCCCGACCTCGTGCCGGCCGCCGCGGTCCTGGCCCCGGAGGAACCGTGATCCGGTTCGCACGGGCGCTGCCTGCAGTCGTGGCGCTGGGTCTTCTCACCGCCTGTACGGCGGCTGTGGAGACGAGTGAACCGGAGACCCCCTCGCCGTTCGCGGCCTGTGACTTCGCAGTTTCCAGCAGCGAGACCGAGCTACCCGATCTGTCGCTGCCGTGCTTCACCGGCGGGCAGCCGGTCGCCATGAGCGGCCTGCGCGGCCCCGCGGTGATCAACGTGTGGGCCTCCTGGTGCGCGCCGTGCCGCGAGGAGCTGCCGATCATGCAGGGCCTGGCCGACCGGACCGAGGGAGAACTCACCGTTCTCGGCGTCGCCAGCCGCGACCCGCGTGAGGCGTCCGCCTCTTTCGCGACCGACAAGGACGTGAGCTTGCCGACCCTTTACGACCCTGATCAGAAATTCGCCATCGCGGTCAAAGCCACCGCGTTGCCGGCCACGGTCTTCGTCGACGCCGACGGCGCGATCTACGTCCACCGCGACGCCCTGGACGTCGACGAGCTGATCAAACTGGTCGGGGAACACACCGGCGTGACGGTGACCCGATGAGCCAGGGCCAGTTGCTCGGCCGGCCGGACGACCTGCCGTCCTGGTTCGAGCCGCTGCTGACCAGGGTCGCCACCTGCCGGACCGAGGACTTCACCACGCTGCGCCAGCCGGCCGGCGGCAACGGCCGGGCCAGTGCGGTCCTGGTGCTGCTCGGCGAGAGCGAGCCGGCCGCCGGCACACCGGGCGGCCCCGATCTGCTGGTGCTGCAACGCGCCGCGACCATGCGCAACCACGCCGGGCAGCCGGCTTTCCCGGGCGGCGCCACCGATCCGGAAGACCTCGACGCGCCGGACACCGCGCTGCGCGAGGCCTCCGAGGAGGTCGGCCTCGACCGCCGCAGCGCCGAGGTGCTGGCCTTGCTGCCGGACCTGTGGATTCCGGTCAGCAGTTTCGTCGTGACCCCGGTTCTGGCCTGGTGGCGGGCGCCGCACCCGGTGCATCCGCTGCAGGCCACCGAGGTCGCACATGTCGCACGTCTGCCGATCAGTGAACTCGCGGACCCGGCGAACCGTATCCGGGTGCGTCATCCGAGCGGCTGGATCGGACCTGCCTTCCAGGTCCGGGGGCTGCTCGTCTGGGGATTCACGGCAGGGGTGATCTCGTCGTTGCTCGACATGGCCGGGTGGTCACAGCCCTGGGCACAGGATCGTGTGGTCGAGTTACCCGACGCCTCGGCGCCCGTTCCGGCGGCTCGTGGTGGTGCTCCCGACGAGGTGGTGCCGTGACGTGGCCTCCTCCTTCTACGCTGAGTGAGTGCCCGTGGTCGATGTGATTCTGGTCGTGCTGATGCTGCTGTTCGCGGTCAGCGGTTACCGGCAGGGCTTTGTCATCGGTGCGTTCTCCCTGGGCGGCTTCTTCAGCGGTGTGCTGATCGGGCTCCAACTCGGACCGCTGATCGCGAAACAGTTCGCCGACGGGACGGTGCGGCTGGTCGTGGCGCTGGCCGTCATCCTCACCTTCGCGGTCCTCGGTCAGACCCTGGCCGGTTGGCTCGGCACCAACCTGCGGCGGGGCATCTTCAGCAGGCCGTTGCAGCACATCGACGACGCGGGCGGGGCTGTCGTGTCGGTCGTGGCGCTGCTGCTCGCCGCGTGGCTGGTGGCCGTTCCGCTCGGATCGACACCCTTCCCGGCGATCAACCGGGAATTCCGCAGCAGCGCGATCCTGGGCGGCATCAACGGCCTCATGCCGGAGCAGGCGCAGGCTCTCTCGTCGGCGCTGCGCGACACGTTGGACACCAGTGGTTTCCCGGACGTCTTCGGCGGTCTCGCGCGTACTCAGGCGAAAGAGGTCGCCGAGCCGGACCCGAAACTGAAGAACTCCAAGATCGTGCAGGAGTCGAAGAAGTCGGTGCTCAAGGTGCTGGGCGCCGCGCCGAGCTGCTCCCGGCGGATCGAGGGCACCGGGTTCGTCTACGACGACGAGCGAGTGATGACAAACGCGCACGTGGTGGCCGGCACCAAGGAGGTCGTGGTGGAGACCTCACGCGGCCAGCTGGAGGGCACCGTCGTGGTCTACGACCCGAAACGCGACCTCGCCGTGCTGCATGTTCCAGGCCTTGAAGCGCCGGTGATGAAATTCGTCAGCAAGGAGGCCGCCAGCGGGGCCAGCGCGATCGTGCTGGGTTATCCGCAGGACGGGCCGTACAACGCTCAGTCCGCACGGGTCCGGGACGTCAGCCGGATCACCGGGCCGGACATCTACGACTCGGGTGACGTGACCCGCGAGATCTACACGATCAAGTCGCTGGTCCGCAGCGGTAACTCGGGCGGCCCGCTGATCGACCCGAGCGGCGGAGTCCTCGGCGTCATCTTCGCGGCCGCGGCCGACGACAAGAACGTCGGTTTCGCCCTCACCGCGGACGAGGCGGCGGGGGTCGCCGAGGCGGGCAAGACCCGCACGAAGGGCGTGCAGACCGGCGAGTGCGCCTGAGCCAGTCGCCAGCCCGAGCCGCCGGTAAACGGCGGCTGAGCCGACCCGAGCCGCCGGTAATCGGCGTCTGAGTCAGCCCGACCCGCCGGGAAATCGGCGTCTGAGTCAGCCCCGAGCCGCCGGTTGTCCGGCGCTTGATCAGCCGGCGCTGCCGGCGAACCGGCGGACGGTGAACGCCGCCACCAGCGCGGAGATCAGGAAAAGCGCGATCGCGATCCACCGGGCCCGGCCGCTGCCGTCGTCGACAGGCTGAGCCGGCGCGGCCCAGCCACCCGAGTTCGTCGTGGGGGCCTGGGTGACGACCCACGGCGGGTTGCTCTCCTCCGGCGCGGACTGTGCCTGGCCGGGGACGGGTGCGCTGCCGAACCGGGCAACACCGGGCGGCGGCGTGGTGTCGAGCGGGTTGTCGGTCACGAACGAGACGTCAGCGGTGAGCGCGGCGGTCGGATTGACCAGGCCGTACCCGAACTGGCCGTCCCGGCCGGGCTCGCCGCGGTCGTCAGCGGTCTTTATCAACCGGTTGATCACCTCGCCGGCCGGCATGTCCGGCCAGCGGGAACGGATCAGGGCAGCGACACCGGACACCATCGGCGCGGCGAAGCTGGTGCCCTGCACCCGCCAGTAATCGTCCGGGCCGCGGGCGCCGACCAGCTGGGTGGCCGGCGCGGTCAGCACCGTTTCCTTGCCGGTGATGGCACCCGACCACAGGGTCGTGCCGTCGCGCTCCATGCCGGCGACCGCCACGACGCCGGGCTCGCGAGCCGGGTACCACACGCCGTTGTTGTTGTCCGAAGTGGATGACGCGCTGGCGTTGCCGGTGCAGGCGATCACCACGACGTCCTTGGCGAACGCGTAGTCGAGCGCGGCGGCCAGGGTGGCGCTGGAGCCGCTGCCGCCGAGCGACAGGTTCAGCACCTTGGCACCGTGGTCGACCGCCCAGCGCACGCCCTTCGCCACGATCAGCGCGTCGTCGTAACGGTTCTCCTCGTCGAGGACGCGGATCGGGAGGATCTTGGCTTTCGGCGCGATGCCGACCACGCCGTCGTCGTCGTCGTTGCGGCCGGCGATGAACGCCGCGACCGTGGTGCCGTGACCGACCGGGTCGGTGACGCTCTCCGCTTTCGTGTCGACCAGGTCGAGACCGGGCAGCACCTGACCCGCGAGGTCGGGGTGGCTCCCGTCGACGCCGGAGTCGATCACCGCGACCGTCACGCCGGTGCCGTCCGCGTACGCCCAGGCGCCGGCCAGGTCGAGCGCCTGGAGCTGCCACTGATCGGCACGAACCGTGTCATCGGTGGTGATCACCGGCTCGGTGAGCGGCGGCGAGGCCGAGGCCGCGGCGGCCGGGGTGGCGAGCGACATCAGGCCAGCCAGTGTGGCGGCTCCCACCCGGCGCGACAGACTCAGCAACGAACACCGCCTTCGCTACGGTCGGGTGGTCAGTCGATGGAGGGAGATTACTCCCAACGGGCGGCGTGTTGCTCCGGTCCGGGACGCCTAATCGCACTCGGAGTCTGTTGATTTTGCCGAATCCCGAAACGGTGGCAGGTACGCCAGCTGGATCAGCCGCGTTCCCTCACGACGGGTCACCAGGTGGCCACGCCCTGGTGGCATCGGTCGTGCCGGAACCGTGCCGAGCAACACACCCTCCTCCGGGGAGCCGGACATCACCAGGCCGGGCGCGGAGAGTTCCCGCAGCCGCTGGATCACCGGCTCGTACAGCGCCCGCCCCGCGCCGCCGGCCCGCCGGGTGAGCACCAGATGCAGCCCGATGTCGCGAGCCTGCGGCAGGTGCTCCAGCAGCGGCGCGAGCGGGTTGACCGGCCCGGCCGCCACCAGGTCGTAGTCGTCGACGAGCACGAACAGCTCCGGGCCGGTCCACCAGGAACGGTCCCGCAACTGGGCCGTCGTGACGTCCGGCCCGGGCAGCCGGCGTTCCATGTAACCGGCCACCGAACGCATCAGCTCCGCGGTCTGCTGAGCCTGCACGCCGTACCCGATCCGGTGTTCCGAAACGGGCAGATCCATCAGGCTGCGCCGGTAGTCGATCAGGATGATCCGGGCCTGCTCCGGCGTGAACAGGGTGGTCACCGAGGTGGCGAGTGCGCGGAGCAGCGACGATTTGCCGCACTCCGCGTCGCCGAGGGCCAGCAGATGCGGATCGGCCGCGAAATCGATCGCCACCGGCAGCAGATCGGATTCGGCGATCCCGATCGGCACGCGCAGGCTCCCTGCCGGATCGCTCTCCGGTCTTGTGTACGCCACAACGGCCGGCAACAACCGCACCGGAGGAGCGACCGGTCCACGCCAGGCCCCGGCCACCGCCTTCACCAGAGCCGCCGTGTCGCCAAGCGTCGACACCTCCGGCCGGACGGTGAGCAGATGCAGTCCCCGGTCCCGATCGGCCGGATCCTCGGTCACACCACGTCCGGGCCGGCCCTCCGGAACGGCGAGGGCGGCCCTCCGGTGCACCGCGGAGTCGGCGGGATCGCCGAGCCGCAGCTCCACCCGGGAACCGAAGAGATCGCGGATCGGCGGCCGGAAATCGGTCCATCGCGATGTGGCGGCGACCAGATGGATTCCGTACGCGAGACCGCGCGTGGCCAGGTCGGTCAGCACCGGCTCCAGCTCCTCGAAGTCCGAGCGCAGCGTCGCCCACCCGTCGACGACCAGGAAGACGTGCGACCAGAACGGGGCGGCGTGCCGTTCCCGTCCGGCGAGCAGGGCCGTCATCTCGCCGGCGGTTCGGCGTACCCCCTCGGGTTCGAGACGGCCGAAGACGCCGCCGACGTGTGGCAGGTCGCGCAGACCGGCGAGGGTTCCGCCGCCGAAGTCGAGGCAGTAGACGCGTACCTCGTCGGGGGTGTGTGCAAGGGCGAGGCCGCAGACGAGCGCGCGCAGTACCGATGATTTTCCGCTGCGGGTGCCGCCGGCGACCGCGACGTGCCCGGCCGAGCCGGCGAGCTGGAGCCAGAGCGTGTCACGAACCTGCTCACGGGGCTTGTCGACGAGCGCGATCGGCACCTGGAGCGTGCCGTGCAGTGCCGGGTTCGCCACGGTCAGGCCGCGGTGCGGATCGGGTACAACCGAGCCGAGCAGATCGTCCAATGTGGCGGAGGTGTCCAGTGGTGGCAGCCACACCCGGTGCGCTGGCGGCCCTTTCCCGGCGAGGCGGCCGACCAGCACGTCGGCCAGGCTGCGGTCCGCGACGTCGTCGGCCGGCGCCTCGGTGAGCGGGATGTGTTCACTGGTCCAGGGCAGGATCCGCGGTGTGCCGGTGCCGGCTGCGCGATGCCGGCGGGACGGCCCGGAGGCGTACGCACCACGGAACCGCGCCGGCGCCTCGGTTCCGGACTTCAGAAACCCGTGCCCGGGCGAGCGCGGTAGCTCGTACGCGTCCGCGACACCCAGCACCGCCCGCGACTCCAGCGCCGAGAACGTCCGCAACCCGATCCGGTACGACAGATGCGTGTCCAGCCCGCGCAGCCGCCCGTCCTCGAGCCGCTGACTGGACAGCAGCAGATGTACGCCGAGCGAACGGCCCAGCCGTCCAATCTGGAGGAACAGGTCGAGGAACTCCGGCTTGCGCTGCAGCAGCTCGGAGAACTCGTCGCAGATCACCAGCAGCGACGGCAGCGGTGGCAGGACCGCGCCGGCGGCACGGGCCCGGTCGTACTCGCGCAGCCCGGCGAAGTTGCCGGACCGGCGCAGCAGCTCCTGCCGCCGGAGCAGTTCGCCGTCGAGCGCGTCGGCCATCCGGTCGACCATCGGCAGAGCGTCCGCCAGGTTCGTGATCAGGGCGGCGGTGTGCGGCAGCCGGTCCATCGAGGCGAACGTGGCGCCACCCTTGAAGTCGATGAGCACGAGGTTGAGGGTCTCCGGCGAGTGGGTGGCGGCCAGGGCCAGCACGAGGGTGCGCAGGAGTTCGGATTTGCCGGATCCGGTCGCGCCGACAAGCAGTCCGTGCGGGCCCATGCCGTCCTGTGCTGACTCCTTCAGGTCCAGCTCGACCGGGCGGCCGGCGGGGTCGACGCCGATCGGGACGCGGAGGCGTTCACGATTCGGTCGTGGGATCCAGCGGTGGGTTTCCGGGTCGGTGATGCCGAGCAGTTCGGCGAGGCCTGGATCCGCTGTCCGTCCTGTTTGTTCGGTGGGGTCGGTGCCGGTGTCAAGCCTCAGCGGGGTCAGTCGCCGGGCTGTCGCCTCGGCTTGAGCGGCGTCGAGCTGATCCGCGCGGCCAACTTCGGCATGTTGGTCCAGAGTGGACGTGCTGAGTGTTCCGTTCTGGGTAATTGTCATTATCAGGGTTGATTCATCCGGGAGCCTAGGTGGTGTGGTGTCCAGGTCCAGCACGGTTGCCCCGTCGAGGCTCGGGTTCAGCGGGACGCCCCAGCCGTCCTGGACGATCACCAGGTGCGGACCTGGTCGCAGGCCGTCCAGCAGGTTCGGGCTGCCGATCAGGCGCACCGGCCCGAGCGCGTCGGACCGGTCCGGATGGCCGTTGTGCGGCAGCCATTTCACCCACTCCCACGCCGCGCGAGCACCCGGCCCCGCGCAGATCGCGATGATCAGATCATCCGGCGGGTGAAAGACCGCGAGCTGCGTCAACACGGCCCGGACCAGTGCCCGGGCGGCGTCTGGATCACCCTCGGAGCGGATCAGGATCCGGGCGAAACCGCGCACCGACATCGCCACCGGAAGGTCCGGCACCACCGAGTACGCCTCCAGGAACCGCCGCAGCGCGCCCGCGGTCATCGGCTCCAGCTCGTCCGGCGGCCGGGTCTCCGGCGGCACCAGCGGGGTGGCGAGCAGCTGCGGACCCAGCCCGATCCGCACCACGCCGAAATCGGAATCCTCCGGGCGTCGCTCCCACACCCGCCCGCTGTCGACTGTGGACCAGAGTCGTTCCGGATCGGGGTGGCGATGGAACAGGCCGGTCCGCTGCGCTCGCGCAGTCTCCCGGGCACGTCGCCGCAGGCTCGCCAGATGCCGCAGGTAATCACGCCGCGCGGCGATCATCTCGGCCTTGCGCGGCGAGCCGGACGCGCTGAACGACATGGTCAGCATCGCCAGGGACGAGATCCCGAACAGGCCACCGACAACGTACGAAAAAGGTCCGCTCTGTCCCTGGCCCATCATCATCGCCATCGCGATGGTGCCGCCGAGCATCGGCAGTGCCAGCAGCCATTGGTGCCAGCGACCGGCCGGTTGCGGCGGCATCCGCGGCGGCGGATCGACGGTGAGCTCGCCGGCCGGAATCGAGGGTGCGGCGCGACGCGGCGGCCGGCGGATCGTCACCGTCCCCATCGGACCCCGATTCATCGCTCTCCGTAGCTTTGTCATCACGATGCTAGGTAGAGTTCGATGCGTTCCGCAGCATTGATTTCACGCCTGTGGACAACTCCGATATCCCCTGTGGACCATCGCCTGTGGACAGTGCGGAGGTGCCTGATGGCCGCCGGTCTCGCCCGCGTGACGATCAGCGCCCCGCAGCGCCGGGTGGACGTCGCCCTGCCCGAGCGGGTGCCCCTGGCCGAACTGCTCCCCGACGTGCTGCGACATGCCGGCGAAGATCTCGCCGACCAGGGCGAGAACCACGGTGGGTGGGTGCTCCGGCGCGCGGACGGGGTCGCTCTCGCGACCGGTCAAGGTCTTCAAACCCAGGGGGTACGCGACGGCGAGGTGCTCCACCTGGTCCCGGCACACGACGAGTGGCCGGAGGCCGAATACGACGACGTGGTGGAAGCCGTCGCCGAGGGCGCCCGCCGGCGCGGGGGGATCTGGACACCGGTGACCACCCGGACCGCCACACTGGCCGCCGCCGGGGTGCCGTTCGGCCTCGGACTGCTGGCGCTGTTCACGGCGGGCCCGGGCCTCCGCGGCAGTGATCCGGCCCTGATCGGTCTGGGGGCGGCCGGACTGCTTCTGCTCGCCGGGACGATCGCCGCCCGGGGGCACCGGCAGACCACGGCCGGCGTGGCCCTCGGCGGATACGCCCTGCCCTACGCCTTCCTCGGCGGTGCCGCCTCGGCCTTCGCCGGCGGCGCCGGATCGGTCGGCGGTTGGGATCCGCTTGCCGGGTCGCTGGCGCTGCTGGTGGCCGGGTTCATCGGCAGTCTGGCGATCACCGCCGGGGTGCGGATCTTCGCGGCCGGTGTGACCACTGGGCTGCTGGGTGCCCTGACCGCCCTGCTCGGGACGCTGGCATCACCGGGAGCCGCAGCGGCGGCACTGATCTCGGTGCTGGTCTGCGGTCTCGGCGCGCTGCCGGTGCTCGCCGTCCGGCTGGGCCGGATGCCGCTGCCACCGCTGGCGCTTCCAGCCCGTGGACCGGGCCGCCCGGACTCCGAGACTGACGAACCGCCGGACCGGGTTGCCGTGTTCGCCGCGGTCGACCGTACCGATGAGATCTTGACTGGTTTGTTGCTCGGTCATGCACTGCTCGCGCTGGTGGCGTTCGTCCTGCTCGCGCTCGAAGGCGGCCTCTCGGCACGGATCCTGACCGGCGTCTGCGCCACGGCGCTGCTGCTGCGTGCCCGGCTCTTCGTGACCGGACGGCTGCGGATCCCGCTCCTGACGGCCGGCCTCGGCGGCTTCGCCGCGCTCGGCGCCGATCTCCTGCTCACCGTGGCGTGGGACAAGACCCTGCTGCCGGGCCTGATCGGAGCGGTCCTGCTGATCGGAACGCTCACGGTCACAGCAGGCGCACGGTACGTCCACCGGCCGCCCTCGCCGTACCTGAGCCGAGCCGCCGACCTGCTGGAAGGCCTGACCGTGATCGCCGTGATCCCGCTGGCCTGCGCGGTGGCCGGCCTCTACACAGCCCTATCCGGCCTGCCCTGAACCCGAGGTCCACCCCAGCTCCGCCCGGCGCCGCCCCGCCGCGTTCTGCCGCGCGCCGCTCTGCCGCGCTTGGCCCCGCGCCGCTCTGCCGCGCGCCGCTCTGCCGCGCGCCGCTCTGCCGCGCGCCGCTCTGCCTCGGCTGGATCTTGTGGACTTCTCCGTACACGTGTGCGCGTAACTCCGCAAGATCGAAGAGGCCTGGCCGATCTTGCGGAGTTGTGCGCAAGCGGTGCGCCGAACTCCACAAGATCTGCGAAGCATCTCGCTCACCACGTCGAAACGGCACGGGTGGCCGTCCCGCAAAGTCGTGCACTCGTGGTCGATCGGCCGGCCGAACCGCACAAGATCTCCGAGCGCCACCTTGCACCGGGAAACTGCCACGACGCCCCGAAACCGCTACCGGTCCACAGATGGCGATAGTTGAGCGACCGCACCTGCGGGCTTTGGGGCACGCAGGTGCGGTCGTCAGCGGTTCAGGCGGGAGCTGTTGGTCAGTGGTGCTCGCCGTCGCCCTCGGCCTCGGCGACCTCGGCGCGCTTGAAGGAGGCGCGGATCTCGTTCTCGGCCTCGATGCGGCCCACCCAGGTTGCGCCCTCGACCGACTTGCCCGGCTCCAGGTCCTTGTAGACCGTGAAGAAGTGCTGGATCTCCATCCGGTCGAACTCGCCCAGGTGGTGAATGTCCCGCAGGTGCTCCTGGCGCGGGTCCTCGAACGGCACGCAGAGAACCTTGTCGTCGCGGCCCTTCTCGTCGGACATCCGGAACATGCCGATCGCGCGGGCACGAACCAGGCAGCCCGGGAAAGTCGGCTCCTGGATCAGCACCAGAGCGTCCAGCGGGTCGCCATCCTGGCCCAGGGTGCCCTCGATGAAGCCGTAGTCCGCGGGATACTGTGTCGCGGTGAAGAGGGTCCGGTCGAGCCGGATACGACCTGTTTTGTGGTCTACCTCGTACTTGTTGCGCTGCCCCTTGGGGATCTCAACCAAGACGTCGAAATCCATTATTTGCTCCCCTTTTGCTTGCCCGCGTGATGAGACCGGTTCGCCGGGCGGGGAAGCGGGGCATGGAACAGGGGCCCGCAGGATCCGCGCGCAACGGTGTGCCGGATGTCGCTAGTCTCCCCTAAGTCTGACGCCACGGGCGAGGAGGGGCGTGTGACGAGGCAAGATTCACATGACGACGCGGCCAATGACGGCGTGTCGAGTTCGCAATCCGGTGCCGAACAGGGTAAAGCGGCCACTGGACGGTCCGGCGTGCCCGGGTCTGACCAGGCCGAATCCGGGCAGGTGAACCCGGCGCAGCCGGTTGCTGGGCGTGCCGGGGTGCCGCCGTCGCCCGAGTCACATCGACAGCCTTTCCCCTGGCAGCAAGATTCGGCCCCGGGGGGCCAGTATTCGGCCGGGCAACAGCCGCCGGCTACTCCGGGGCGTGCGAGCGTGCCCGGTACGGTGCCGTGGCCCGGCTCACCGATCTCGGACCCGTCGGCCGGTTATGGCTGGGCGGGCAGCACTCAGCAGGTTCCGGGGCGCGTGAGCGGGCCGCCGCCTGCTTCGGGGCAGAGCCCACTGCCGCCTTCGGTGCCGTTATCCGGTCCCGGTCGTGCGTCGGTGACGCCGCCGCCCGCTTCGCCGCCGGTGGCGCCACAACCGGGGCGCGGATCGGTAACGCCGCCTCCGGCCTCACCGCCGGTGGCGCCGCTTCCCGTCACGCCGCAGTCCGTGACGCCGCAAGCCGTGACGCCGCAATCCGCAGCGCCGCAGGCCAGTCCGGGTGGCGCGGCGGTTCCGGCTTCGGCCGGTCAGGCTTCTGCTCTGCCGTCTGCTGGGCACGCTGCGGTTCCGCCGGTGGATTGGTCGCGGCCGCCTGCTGGTGGGAATGTGCTGGGGCAGCAGCCCGTGATGCCTATCGAGCAGCCGGGCTGGGCCAGTTCCCCGCCGGCCGAGCAGCCGGGCTGGGCCAGTCCGGGGCCGGCCGAGCCGACCTGGGCGAACCCGCCGCCTACCGCGCAGGGTGAGCCGACCGGTGGGAGCGGGGAGTATCCGCCCAGCGGTCCCGGGCCGGTCGGGTCGTGGAATTCGCCGCGTAGCCCGTGGGGATCCGGCCCGCCGCGATCTGCCGAGCCCGTCCCGCAGCCGGAAGCGGACGCTACGGCTCAGTTCCCTGGTGTACCGCAGACTCCGCCCGTCCCGGCTTCGCGGCCGGACGCGGGCGCGACCGCACAGTTCCCCGGTGTGCGGAACGCCGCTGCGGCGTCCGGAGCGGCCATTGCTCCTGTCGCGAATGTCAGAAATGTCGGTAACGCCAGCAACGTCCGCAACGCCAGCGACATCAGCAACGCCGGTACGGGGGCCGCCGGTGTGCCTGAGGTCAAGCCGACCTCGGGTGGCAGTTACGGGCGGGCCTCCGTGCCACTCAACATGACCCGGCCGGTCCCGCCCGCACCCGAGGCCGGGAAACGGGAGGGCGGAGACGCGCGTCCTCCCGGCGGCGGCGCAGCGGCCGCGACCAGCGACGGTGATCGCTTGGTCGAGGCGGCGCCGGTGCGCAAATCCCGTATCAAATTGGTTTCTGTTCTTTCGGTTGTGATCCTCTTGGCGCTGGTGGCGGCAGTGGGTCTGGTGGTGCGGCCGGGGCCGGTCGATGGATGGCTGGGCGCTGAGGCGGAGAGTTCGCCCAGCGTGGCGCCGCCGTCGCCGGACCCGACGCCTACGCCGGTGCTTGCCGCGGCCGAGGCCGGAGGAGCGACGCCGGACACCGCGGCGGTGCAGGAGGCGCTCGACCCGCTGGTGAATTCGAGCGTGCTGGGCAACGAGGTGCACGTCTCGGTGCTGGACGCGGCCACGTCGACCTCGCTGTACGCCAAGAACGCCGAAGTGCCGACCACTCCGGCGTCGACGACGAAGCTGCTGACCGCGGCCGCCGCACTCGCCGCCCGGGGGCCGGCCTATCGGCTGACCACCCGCGTGGTGGCCGGGGAGAACCCGGGCGAGGTTGTGATCATCGGGGCGGGCGATCCGACGATGTCGGTGGACAAGAACCAGCTCTTCCCCGGTGCGGCGCGGCTGGACAAGCTCGCCGAGCTGGTCAAGAACGCGCTCGGTGGGACCGCGGCGACCCGGGTCTTCGTGGACATGTCGCTCTATGAGGGTCCGGAGACGGCGACCGGCTGGGGTTCGAGTGACATCGGTGACGGGCAGGTGGCGCGGATCCAGCCGTTCATGACGAACGGTGGCCGGATCGAGCCGGTGCACAACGACTTCGGTGGCGACCCGCGGTACTCCAACCCGGCGAACGCGGCGGGCAAGCTTTTCGCGGAATACCTCGGTGTCACCGCGTCGGTGAAGGCCGGAACCGCGCCGAAGCTCGCGGAATCCACCGGGGCCAGTGCTGCTCCGGGCGCGTCGGCGCCCGCTGAGACCGGCTGGACGCCCGGCAAGGAGCTGGGCAAGGTCGACTCGCCGCCGCTCGTGCAGATCGTCGACTGGATGCTTCAGCAGAGCGACAACGTGCTGGCCGAGGCGGTCGCGCGGCAGGTTCCGCTCGCCGCCGGCAAGGTCGCCAGCTTCGACAGCACCGCCGAGGCGATGATCGCGAAGCTGAAAGAGCTCGGCCTCCCGGCCGAGGAGGCCAATCTGTACGACGGCAGCGGCCTCTCCCGGCACAACGGGATCAGCCCGAACATGCTGGTGCAGACCCTCGCCCTGGCGGCGAACGGCTCGAACGCCGACCTGAGTGCGCTCTTCAACGGCCTCCCGGTGGCGGGCTGGTCCGGCACGCTGCGGACCCGATTCGTGACGCCGAGTCCGAACCAGTCGGCGCAAGGCATCGTCCGGGCCAAGACCGGGACGCTGAGCGGGGTGAACACCCTGGCCGGAGTATTGATCACCAAGGACGGCCGGGTGCTGGTCTTCGCGATCATGGCGGTCGGCGGGGCGAGTGCGATCGCGGCTCGGGCCGGACTCGACAAGATCGCCGCGCGATTGGTGGCGTGCGGCTGCTGACTGACAAGACCCGGGGTTTCACCGGAGTGCCACCTGGATCCGCACGGGTACGGTGGGCTGCATGGCGCAGTTCGTTGACTGGGATCTGGCCGCCGCCACCGCGGGCGCGCTCTCCAAGACCGGCCCCGCGGTCTCGCTCGAGGAGGCCACACAGGTCGTCTCCGAGCTGCGGGCGCTCACCGAGGAGGCCGCCGGGCACGTGGCGGCCTACACCGGGCTGACCTCGCAGGTGGAGGTCCCACCGGTCCGTGTGGTGGACAGGCGTGACTGGGCCAAGGTGAACATCGCCGGCCTTCAGCGGGTGATCGGCCCGCTGGTGAGCCGGATCGCCGGTGACAAGCCGCCCGGCCCGCTCGCCGACGCGATCGGCTCCCGGGTCACCGGGGTGCAGGCCGGCAGCATTTTGGCGTACCTCTCCGGTCGCGTCCTCGGGCAATACGAGGTCTTCTCCGGCGAGCCCGGCCAGCTCCTGCTGAACGCTCCGAACATCGTCGAGGTGGAGCGCCGGATCGAGGCGGATCCCCGCGACTTCCGGCTCTGGGTCTGCCTGCACGAGGTGACACACCGCACCCAGTTCACCGCGGTGCCGTGGATGCGTGGCTACTTCCTCGGCGAGGTGCAGGCGTTCGTCGACGCGTCGCAGGGCGGCGAGCACATCCTGGAGCGGCTGCGCCGGGGTGTCGCCACACTCTCCGACGCGGTCCGCGATCCGGACAGCCGGGTCTCGATGCTCGACATCGTGCAGACACCCGCGCAGAGTGCCGTGCTTGATCGGCTGACGGCGCTGATGACGCTCCTTGAGGGGCATGCCGAGTTCGTGATGGACGGGGTCGGCCCCGAGGTCATCCCGACTGTCGACTCGATCCGGGCCAAGTTCAACAGGCGCCGGGAAAGCGGCAGTTCCCTGGACAAGGCGGTTCGCCGGCTGCTCGGCCTCGACGTGAAGATGCGTCAGTACGCCGAGGGCCGCAAGTTCGTGCACGGGGTGGTGGAGCGGGTCGGGATGGCCGGGTTCAACAAGGCATTCGAGTCGCCGCTGACCCTGCCGCGGCTGGAGGAGCTGGCCGACCCGGACGCGTACGTCGCCCGGGTGCACGGCTGACATGGCCCGGATCCCGGCTCCGGTCGCCGCGGTGCGAACCGCGGTCCGCCGCGGCCTGGCCGACCTGCCCGGTGACGCGCTGATCCTGGTGGCCTGCTCGGGTGGCGCCGACTCGCTCGCGCTCGCCTCGGCTGCCCACTTCTTGAAGCAGCAGGGTGCCTTTGACCGGGTCGGTCTGGTCACCGTCGACCACGGCCTGCAGGAGGGCTCGGACCGCCGGGCCCGCTCGGTGGCCGCCTGGGCGCGTGACGCCGGGTTCGATCCGGTGCGCATCGATACCGTCTCGGTGGCCGGGCTGACCGGTGGACCGGAGGCGGCCGCGCGTACCGCCCGGTACGAAGCTCTGACCGCCGCCGCCACCGAGCTGGACGCGGCCGCGGTGCTGCTCGGGCACACCCGCGACGACCAGGCGGAGACCGTGCTGCTGGCGCTCGCCCGCGGCGCCGGCCCACGCGGGCTGTCCGGGATGCCGGGGCGGCGCGGGGTGTTCCGTCGCCCGCTGCTCGACGTGGCCCGGTCGGACACCCGCAAGGCGTGCGCGGCCCTCGGGCTGGCGCCCTGGGAGGACCCGCACAACACCGATCCGGCGTACGCCCGATCGCGTGTCCGCGGCACCGTGCTGCCGGCGCTTGTCGACGCGCTCGGCCCGGCCGTGGTGAGCAACCTGGCGCGTACCGCCTCGCTGGTGGCGGCGGACAACGAGGCGCTGGACGAGCTGGCCGGCGAGGCGCTGGAGATGGTCCGCGCTCCCGAGGGGCTGTCGGTCGCGGCGCTGGCCGGGCTCTCCGGGGCGGTCCGCGGGCGGGTGCTGCACCGGTGGGCGCGGGAGCTGGGCGCGCCTGGTGGCGCGCTGGCATACAAGCACGTGGTGGCGATGGACGCACTGGTGGCCGACTGGCACGGCCAGGGTCCGGTGTTCCTGCCCGACGGCATCGCCGTTGCGCGCCGGTCCGATCACCTCGTTCGGGTGGTTCCGGCCCATATCAAGTGAGACAAGCAGAACGGAATCCGGCCCCGTTCGACTATCGGTAACCTCCATGGGGCAGGCTTAGGCCATGGCTGATGGTTCTTGGTACGACACCGACATCGACCACGTGATCATCTCGGAGGAGCAGATCCGAGAAAAGATCGATGAGCTGGCCAAACAGGTCGCCGCGGACCACGCGGACGTCAAGGACGGCATCCTCCTGGTCTGCGTGCTGAAGGGCGCGGTCATGTTCATGGCCGACTTCGCCCGCTCGCTCGGCCGGCAAGGTCCCTCGACCGAGATGGAGTTCATGGCCGTCTCGTCGTACGGGCAGGGGACGACCTCCTCGGGTGTCGTGCGCATCCTCAAGGACCTGGACCGGGACATCACCGATCGGCACGTGCTCGTCGTCGAGGACATCGTGGACTCCGGGCTGACACTCTCCTGGCTGATGAAGTACCTGGAGTCGCGCTCCCCGGCGAGCGTCGAGGTGGTCGCCCTCTTCCGCAAGCCGGACGCGGTCAAGGTGCAGGTACCGACGAAGTACGTCGGCTTCGACATCCCGAACGAGTTCGTGGTCGGTTACGGCCTGGACTTCGCTGAGCGTTACCGGGAGATGCCGTACGTCGGGGTGCTCAAGCCCGAGGTGTACGCCCGTAGCTGAACCGCTTTCCCAGCGTGTTCACAGTAAGCGTCATTATGGGCAGTTTTGAACCGATACCGCCCATGTTTACCGGCGGGTACTGCGGGGTGCCCCTCCGGGCTCACGGGTTCGTAACCGGTACCTACGGTGTACGGTCGAGTGACCAATGGCGTGGTGTCACATGTGCCGGAGGGGCCGGGCCCGATTCACCACCACTACAAGAGGTGATCGGAAACCCGGCGGCCGCCTGAGGGCGGTGACGTTGAGGTGACCAGGACGGCCGATCAGGAGGGTCCGGGCGCTTGGCGCCCGACAACAGTATGGAACGTACGCGTTTCTTCCGCCGCCCGGTGGTCTGGATCATTCTGGTGATCATCGGCGTAGTCGCGCTGAGCTCATTCTTCACCAGTGGTCCCAGCTACCAGCGGGTTGATACTTCGGTCGCCCTCGAGCGACTCAACCAGCCCGGCATCAAGAAGGTCGTCCAGAAGGACAAGGAGCAGACGCTCCAGATCGAGCTGGCCACCGCCGAGCGATTCGACGGCAAGACCACCGACAAGATCGAGACTCAGTACCCGTACGGGGTGACCGAGCAGATCTGGGATGACATCCAGCAGGCGAAAGCCGCCGGACGCATCACCGGGACGGTCGACGCCAAGGTCTCCGGCGACAACATTCTGCTGAGCCTGCTGATCAACCTTCTCCCGATCGCGATCCTCGTGATCCTGCTGCTGCTGTTCATGTCGCAGATGCAGGGTGGCGGCTCGCGGGTGCTCAACTTCGGCAAGTCCAAAGCGAAGATGATCACCAAGGACACGCCGAAGACGACGTTCGCCGACGTGGCGGGCGCCGACGAGGCCGTCCAGGAGCTGCACGAGATCAAGGACTTCCTGCAGAACCCGGCGAAATACCAGGCTCTCGGCGCGAAGATCCCGAAGGGCGTCCTGCTCTTCGGCTCGCCCGGTACCGGTAAGACGCTGCTGGCCCGCGCCGTCGCCGGCGAGGCCGGTGTGCCGTTCTACTCGATCTCCGGTTCGGACTTCGTGGAGATGTTCGTGGGTGTCGGCGCGAGCCGTGTCCGCGACCTCTTCGAGCAGGCCAAGTCGAACGCTCCGGCGATCGTCTTCGTCGACGAGATCGACGCCGTCGGCCGGCACCGCGGCGCCGGCATGGGTGGCGGTCACGACGAGCGCGAGCAGACGCTCAACCAGCTGCTCGTCGAGATGGACGGCTTCGACACCAAGGGTGGAGTCATCCTGATCGCGGCCACCAACCGGCCCGACATCCTCGACCCGGCGCTGCTGCGCCCGGGCCGTTTCGACAGGCAGATCCCGGTGGACAACCCGGACATGGAGGGTCGCAAGGCCATCCTGCGGGTGCACGCCAAGGGCAAGCCGTTCACGCCCGACGTCGACCTCGACGCGGTGGCCCGCCGCACGCCCGGTTTCTCCGGCGCCGACCTGGCCAACGTGATCAACGAGTCCGCGCTGCTGACCGCCCGTAACGAGAAGCGGGCGATCTCCAACGAGTTCCTCGAAGAGGCGATCGACCGGGTCATCGCCGGCCCCGAGCGCCGGACCCGGGCGATGAGCGACAAGGAAAAGAAGATCACCGCGTACCACGAGGGCGGACACGCCCTGGTGGCGTACGCACTGCCGCACTCCGCGCCGGTGCACAAGGTGACGATCCTTCCTCGTGGCCGCTCACTCGGGCACACCCTGGTCCTGCCGACCGAGGACAAGTACACACAGACCCGTGCCGAGATGATCGACACCCTGGCGTACGCGCTGGGTGGCCGGGCCGCCGAGGAGCTCGTCTTCCACGAGCCCACCACCGGCGCCGGCAACGACATCGAAAAGGCGTCCGCCCTGGCCCGTGCCATGGTCACGCAGTACGGCATGAGCTCCAAGCTGGGCGCGGTGAAGTACGGCACGAGTGGTGACGAACCCTTCATGGGCCGCAACATGGGCCACGAGAAGGACTACTCCGACTCGGTCGCCGCCGACATCGACGCGGAGGTGCGCGCGCTCATCGAGCTCGCTCACGACGAGGCCTGGGAGATCCTGGTCGAGTACCGCGACGTCCTGGACAACATGGTCCTGGAGCTGATGGAGAAAGAGACCATCACCCAGGACGACATGAACCGGATCTGTGCCCGGGTGGCGAAACGCCCGCCGATGTCGCCGTTCAACGGCTTCGGCAAGCGTCTGCCGTCCGAGGCGCCGCCGGTGCTCACTCCCGCCGAGCGGGAGAAGCTGAAGGCTCAGGCCGAGGCAGACGGTCAGATCGCGGTCGGAACCAACCCGAACGCGAATGGTTCGGAAGGCAGCAACTAGCCATCGCGCACGACGAACTCGACTATCTCGCCGCCCGTCTGGTCGACGGCAAGCTCACCGGAACCCCGGTCGAGCAGGCCGTCGACCTCGGGCGGATCGAGAAAGCGATCCGGGAGATCCTCATCGCGATCGGCGAGGATCCGGACCGCAACGGTCTCGAACGCACGCCCGCCCGGGTCGCCCGTGCTTACGCGGAACTCTTCGCCGGCCTCCGGGTCGACCCGGCGTCCGTGCTCACCACCACCTTCGAAGCGGACCACGAGGAACTCGTCCTGGTCCGCGACATCGAGGTGCAGAGCATGTGTGAGCACCACCTGCTGCCGTTCAAGGGTGTGGCGCACATCGGTTACATCCCGGGCACCGACGGGCGCATCACCGGCCTGTCGAAACTGGCCCGGCTCGTCGAGGTCTTCGCCCGCCGCCCGCAGGTCCAGGAACGGCTCACCTCGCAGATAGCCGATCTGCTGATGCAGCAGCTCGGTGCCCGCGGCGCCATCGTGGTCCTGGAGTGCGAGCACCTCTGCATGGAGATGCGCGGCATCCGCAAGGTCGGCGCGCGCACTGTCACCTCAGCGGTGCGCGGCGCGTTCCAGACCGACGGCAAGGTCCGCGCCGAGGCAATGGCCTTGATAAACGCTAGATAAGGCTGCGGAACGTGTTGGCCGAGTCCATCGCGGACACGGTCAGCGCGACCGCTTCCTCCAGCCTGCTTTTCGCCTGCTCGAGATTGGCGATGGCGGTGGCGGTGGCAGGGTGGAACGATCCCACCGCTGTCATCCGCAGCAGCACCAGGGACTGATCCAGCTGATCCGATGCCTGCTGGATGCCGGCGACGGCCCGCTGAGCGCCGTCCACCGAAGCTGCGACGTTGACCTTGACCTCTTCGACACTAGCCATCGCTCCTGCCCATCTCTTAGTTGAAGAGCGCCTGTAGTCCCTGGCCGGCGCAGGTCAGCAGCACCGGCACGAGGCACACGATCACGCCGAGCACCGGGGTGCGGTCGACTTTGACACCCTCGTCCTCGTAGACGAAGCCGATCGTGGCCCACCCCAGCCCGAACGCCAGCAGCGGCATGCTCAGCGCGCACACCAGCGCGTAGTCCGGCGGCGAGCCGACCAGCAGGAACAGAATCACCTGCACCAGCAGCACCACCGCGGCGAACGGACCGTAGACCAGCAGGTTGCGACCGTAGGGCCGGTGCGGGCCGAGCGGCGCCGGGCCGATGAAAGCATGATCCGCAGCGTCGGCGGTCACGCGCGCTTCACGCAGCGCGGCAAGCACGGCGGCCGGCCCGCCGGCCACCTTCGCCATTGCCACAGCCTGGTCTTCCGGCTGCGGCGTCAGATCCAGATCGGGTACGCCGAAATCACGTGTCAATCGTGCTCGTTGCGGGGAGAGCCTCGCGCGTACCGAAGAAAGCTCTTGTCGTGCGGCCGTGACCGTCTCGGCGTGCTCGCCCGCCATCGAGCTGGCGGCCCGGCGGACGGCGTCCAGATCGCGGGCGGCGGCGAGGTAGTCCGCCCACGGGCCATCCTGCGGTGGCACAGCCTGCGGCGGGGCGGCCTGTACCGGCACCAAACCGCGCTGCTCGGCCTGTTCGGCCTGCTCGGTCATGGGGCGTCACCCTCCTCGGGAGCGAGGAACGGGACCACTGTCACGGTGCGGTCGGTGTGCCGGTCGTGCAGCAGAACCCTGTTTGCCCGGGGGTGCCAGTCCACCGGGCGGCTCAGCATCATCGTCACGTCGCTCTGCGGCACGTTCAGGAAGAGCAGGCCGGCCACGTCCTCGCGGCCCATGCTGCCGCCGATCTCCTCGCTGAACCGGCGTACGCCGCGCCACCAGGAGAGCAGGTGTACGCCCCGGCTCGGTCCCTCGCGCAGCAGTTGCCGCAGCCCGGTAAGGCTGCCCGGAGGCGCCGCGTCCATCCCGAAGACCACCCGGTAACCGGGACGATCGGCGTCCAGCTCGGCGGCGAGGCCGGCCGCGTCGACCACCACCACTTCCTGACGGTGACCGATCTCGGTGGCCAGCGCGGCCGCCAGAGCGTCGCCCTCGGCCACCAGCGAAGCGATCACGAACCGGGTGGAGCGCGGCGCGTGGCACGCAGCCACACTGCGCGCCGCCGCGTCCAGCACCTCCGCGCCGCCGCTGTGCGAGCCGAGGATCGCCAGATGCCGACCGGGCGAGGAGTCCAGTGGGAACGCGGCAGTGGAGAGGCTCACGTCGATCACACGGCCAACCAGCGCGGTCGGGCGCGAGGACCGGCCGGTCAGCGCCGCACGGTACGTCGGGTCGTCGGCGAGATGCTGGTGCGCGTAACCGGCGAAGACCTTCGGTGGCTGCGCCTCCTGGTCGCGTGCACCCCACAGGCGGTGCCGCAGGTCGCTCAGCAGTTCCTGATCGGCGTGCGGATCGGGGAACCGGACCACCCGCTCGTGGCCGCGGGTCGCGCCGCGCGGGCCGCCCAGGCCGCCTGCCGTGTTCACCACGGCGCTGCCCAGCGGCAGGCCGGCTGCCGAGTCGTTCGTCGGCTCCAGCACGTCACCGCCGCCCGGCAGCGCGATCCGCACCGGGAACTGGCCGAAGATCGAGTCACGTTTCGCGTAGAGCGCCTCGACGCCGAGCACGGTCTGGCTCGCCAGCACCAGGTGAATGCCGTAGGACCGGCCCTTGCGCGCCAGCGACTCCAGCAGTGTCACCGCCTCGGCAGCCGTCGGATCGTTGCCTGCCAGCAGCACCTGGAACTCGTCGATCACACACAGCACCCGCGGCAGTGGCTGGCTGCGGCCCTCCTCGGCCGCGACCACCCGCAGATCGGTGAAGCGCGAAACCCCAGCCCTTTTGTACGCGAGAGAGCGCCGGCCCATCTCAGCGTCCAGTTCCCGCAGGACGGCCAGGCCGTACTCCCGATCGGACTCGACGCCGACCGCGCGGGCGTGCGGCAGCCAGGTGCGATCCCGCTGCGTCGGCACGAACTCGGCGAAGGAGACGCCCTCCTTGAAGTCGAGCAGATAGAGAGCGAGCTCGTCGGGGCTGTACCGAGCGCCGAGGCCGTACAGCACGTTGATCAGGAATGCCGTCTTGCCGGCGCCGGAACGGCCACCGACCATCCAGTGCGGGGTCAGGTCGTTGAACCGCAGCACCAGCGGCACGTCGCCATGACGACCCACCACGGTCTCCAGGCCGGCCGCCGCGTCACCGCTCCACAGCGCCTCGGACGGCTCCGGGAGCAGGTCGGTGAGCGTCACCCGGGACGCCTCCGCCGAGTCGGCCGCGAGCTCCTGGCAGACCGCGTCGATCAGGCGGGCCGGCGGCTCCTCGTCGAGGAAGACCGGCGCGTTCAGCCACAGCGCACCGGGAATCGACCCGAAGGTCCCGCCCGGCGGGTCGCCGATGATCGCGAACGGGTTTCGTACCGAGATCGGGGTGGTCCGTGGCAGCGGCGCCTGCGTCGTCTCAGCGGTGAGCGGGGGAGGCGGCCAGCCGGCCACGATCAGATGCAGCCCGGAATCCGGGCCCTGCTGCGCCAGAGCCGCGATCCGGCGCAGTTCCTCGCCCTCGGTCAGTTCCGGCAGGCTGGCGATGACCACGAGCATCATCCGGTCGCGCTGCGAGCGGCGGGTGTTGTCGCCCCTTTTGCTTCGTGCTGGACGCAGCCACTTCTCTGCCTCGGACAGCACGTCCCGCAGGCCCTGGCGGTCGGTGGCCGGTGGCGACATCAGGCCGGCGTCGGCGAGCTCCTCGAAAGGCGCGAAGACCGAACCGCCGCCGACACCGTCGACCGCGCGGACCAGCAGCGAGCCGGCCGGGGCCGAAGCGAACAGGCGGACCAGCAGCGACCGCAGCAGGGCGAACACCCGCGGGTCGGTGGCGGTCGCGTCGATGGTCAGATGGCCGGTGCCGAGCAGCGGCACCACAGCCGGGAAACGGACGTCGTCCAGCGGCTGGGCGATGCCGACCCGGACGAACTGCGGAATCTGCTCGCCGCCCAGCGGTCCTCGCGGCGTCATCGCGTCAAGCGTCACGCCGAGCCAGCCGGGCACCAGCCGGGACGCCACCGCACGCAGGCGATCGGCTATCCGGTGCTGCTCCCGTGGGTCGGCCGCGGCGGGAGCGTAAGCCTCCATCGCCGCAGCGGCCGCGTCCACTGTCGCCACCGCTTGCCGGTGCAAAGCAGCGGCCTGCCGGACCCGCAGAGTCGAATCAGCCACTGCCACCACCTCCTGTCCGCGGTTAAAACCTATCCCAGGCCCGGTCGAGTGCCGCGTTGCGTACCCGGTCGCAGTTTTCGTGCCGGGTTTGACCTTCGCGTTGCGTGTTCGATTGAACTCGAAGCGTGGCGCGGGGGTATCCACCTGCACAGGGTCACGTGCATGTGGAGGCGGCAATGGACGCGAACTACGTCGTTGCGGGCGAGGCGGCCGGCGGGTGGATCCGGGTCGAGCTGACCGAGGACGGGCGGCTCTGGGACCTGTTCCTCGATCCGGGAGTGACCGCTCTGCCGGTTTCCGAGCTGCGGGACGGGCTGATCGCGGCGTTTTCGGGTGCGCAGTCGCATCTGGGCTTCTCTTGTGGTGGGGCCTTCGAGGATCAGGTCGCGGACGCTTCCGCGATGGCCGAGCGGCGGTTCGCCGAGCTCTCCACCGCGCTGTACGACATCACCCGGAGGGCGAACCGGCCATGATCGTTTTTGATACCGATGTGGTGGTCTCGGCCGGCAGCGCACTCGCCGGCGTCGCTCAGCGGATGGCCGACGACGTGGCCGTGCTGGAGAACACCGTCGCCGGCTCCGGGAACCCGTGGGGGGATGACGAGAGCGGCAGCACGTTCGCCATCGCGTATCAGGCGGTGCTCGGACATGCGCTCGGTGCGCTCGGGTCGTACGTACAGCAGATGGGTGACGCCGCACTCAGCCTGACCCTGCAGGCGCATGCGGTGGCGTCGGCCGATCAGGCCTCTGCCTTTGAGATCTCGGCCGGTGTGACATGACCATCGAGCTGCCATCCTCGCTGGTCGAGCCTCTGGAATTGATCGGTCTGAGCTGGCCGCAGGCCGACGAGGACCGGCTGCACGCCGACGGGCTCGCCTGGATCGAACACGGCACCCGGCTGCGGGCGCACCTGGCCGAGGCCGACGCCGCCGCGCGCCGGGTCTGGAGGGAGAACGAGGGCGCCTCCGTCGAGGCGTTCGAACAGTGGTGGAACGGCGGCGAAGGTCCCGGCCGGCGCCTCACCGACGCCGCCACCGCGGTCGAGCTGATCGGCGCCGGGCTGATCGCCATGGCGGGCGTGACCGTCGCGCTCAAGACCGCGTACATCGCCCAGCTGACCATCCTGTCGTTCCAGGTCGGCCAGGCCGTCGCCACCGCGTTCGTCACGGCCGGCGCCACCCTCGCCGAAGTTCCGGTCTTCGTCGCCGCCACCCGGCTCGCCTGCCGCGAACTCATCCATCGCTCGCTCCAGATGGTCGAAGGCGAAATCGCGCAGATGTTCACCCGTGCGGCGGACCTGCTCCAGCACGCCGGCAGCGCGGCCGTCGCCCGCAACGCCGGACAGCTCGCCCGGCACTTCGGGCAGAACTCCGAATTCCACCGGCTGATGCGCCAGGTCGAGCAGGCCGACGTACGCAGCCCGGCGAATGGCGCCACTTTCTACTCCGGACGAGCCGGTGACGGTACGCCGATGCGGGTATTCGCCGAGAAGAACACGGACGGGGTGACGTCAGTGACGCTGGAGAAAACCCCGGGCGGCGCCGGCTTCGACGGGCTCCGGCTCTTCGAGGACGGGTCACCCGTACGGCAGACGCAGGCCAGGGACATCTGGAGCCGGCTCTCCGAGAGGTACGCGTCAACCGCGGTGGGCGAGGTGACCGCGTTCGCGCACAACCCGCGCGCCGACGGCATCTGGAACGCTGTGGAGCGCCGGGCGCTGTTCGAGAACCCGGCAACCACCCGGCTCACCACCATCGACCCGGTCGGAGCGTGAGATGGCAGTTCACGAGCTACGCAGCCAGGCGGCGCGAACTGACAGCGGGGTGGTGCTGGGGACCGTCGACCGGGAAACGATGCGGGTGGAGTACCTGGGCCACGTCATGCACCTGCCAGTGGATCGAGGCCTTCATTCGTACGGCTTCTACCTGCCCCCTTCGCCGGTGTGGGACGACTCGGTGGCAGTCTCGGAGCAGGAGCTGGCCGTCGTGAAGAACGCCATTGTGGAGATCCAGAGGTTTTGGGGGTTCGCTGTGGACTTCCACGTTCTGGGGGTGGATTAGTGTCGCGGGTATGCGATCGGGTCCGTCTGAGGGTGGGAGGCCGAGACCGTGGTGACATCTGACGGAAGCCGGCCGGGTGCGACGGGCTTGAAGAGCGGACGGCTGAGGAGCCGCCGGGCCCGGCTGTTGTTGGCGCTGACGGCTGGGGTTTTGGGGTTGTTGTGCTTAGGCGGCGCCGGCATCTTCTTCGTCTTATACGACGACGCAACGGAGATCGATCGGACTGCCCCAGACACCGTCACAGATAGCTTTTTATTGGCATTTCTTGTAAATCGTGATGATCAGCAAGTTCGCTTGTATACGTGTGACAAT
The DNA here is from genome assembly GCF_050955685.1 of Actinoplanes sp. CA-015351. Lineage (NCBI taxonomy): Bacteria > Bacillati > Actinomycetota > Actinomycetes > Micromonosporales > Micromonosporaceae > Actinoplanes > Actinoplanes sp. CA-015351. Next base: position 8,133,358 of record NZ_CP192102.1, on the reverse strand, counting down.
CCAGATCTCGCATCCATCACGAGGCTTCGCGACGAGATGATCCAGCGGGAGCAAAAATTTGGTGTCACTGTTTCCGCCAGCTGGGGCGCGTTAGTTCGCACCTCGATTGGCGCGGGCCAGGAGGACGTCGGTACTCAATTGACAATTTCTAGCGCCTCAGGCGGAAAGCTCAACAGCAGTAGAAGTGAGGAATGGATATTTCGAGCAACTGAGACAAACGGCGCCTGGCGCGTTTGCGGAGCCACCAAGCCCTTGTAACGTCTATTCGATCCAAAGGAGGTGCGCTGGGACTTCCAAGGTCTTGGGCGTGCGGCCGTCCCAGCCCCAGCGGTACCAGTCGAGTTCCTCGGTGATCCGCGCGCAGATCTCGCCGTCGTCGCTGGTGTAGAGCTCAGTAACCGCACGAACGTCTCGCTGCTCGCCGCCATCCTCCAGCAGCCGTGCGACGCGTCGGCCGGTGAGGAAATCAGCCTCGGTAGCCGCGACTGGTGGACGTCGAGGCGGCTCGTCGAGGGAAACCATTTGCGGTTCCTTAGGGCGTGAGGCCGGTGTAGTGCCAGCCACTCCGTATTCCTCGACCCAAACCCGATCGACCGGCACCAGCGCGGCGAACACTTCAGTCTGTTCGGCCTCGGCGCGGTACCACTCGGACTCCGCCATCACCGGAACATAGGTCCGGCTTCCCTGGACCACCTTCTCGTCGGCGCGCAAATCACCCCGCCAGCCAAGCCCGGGCGAACCGATCACGACTCGCTTTCCCCGCAGCTGCCCACCCATGGTGGCCGGCGTAGGAACCACAGGCCGAGGCGCGTCCAACGCCCATTCCGCATTCATGGCGAACGGGTCCGGAAATCCGTCGCTCATCCCTCGCCGCCCAGCGCTGCCCCCTGCTCACGCATGAAACGCACCGGATCAATGGCCCCAGAGCTGGAGCGGTCATTGTTCAGATGAACCTCGAAGTGCAGGTGAGGCCCGGAAGAGTTGCCGCTGGAGCCGACCCGGCCGATCACATCACCGGCCGCGACCTGCTGATTCTCCCGTACGAATGGCTTCTGCACCATGTGACAGTAACGGGTCATGACGTTCCCGGCGTGCTGGATCTCGACCATCCAGCCGCACCCGCCCTTCCCGGGATAACCATCCACATTGCAGCTCTTGCGTCCCTTGAAGTCCTCATCGCACTTCACCATCGAAACGACGCCGCTAGCGACCGCCGCGATCGGCGTGTACTTATCGACGCTCAAGTCGACGCCCTGGTGGTTCGGACGCTCCGGACTGCGGAAGCCGGAGCCGACACCGGCTCGAAGCGGAATCGTCCAGCCCGAGGCCGCGATCTGACCGGACGCCGCGCAGATCATGGTGACCGAACTGCCGACCGCCGCAGCAGCACCGTCGGCGAGCATATTGACGATCTGGGTAGCGATCGGCTCATGCTTGGCATATGCGTCCGGGTACGCGCTGATCTGCACAGCCTGGGCAGCCCGGGTGAGCGGCATCGTCTCCCAGCCCTCGACCGTCTTCAGCTTCTCGTAGAACTTGGTGCTCGCGTAGACCGGATCCCGCACCTGCTCCGGCGTACCCCAACCCGAACTCGGCCGCTGCTGAAAGAGACCCTGCGAGTCGTGGTCATTCCGGGCACCAAGATGGCCGAGGCTGACAAGCCGAGACTCCTGCATCGCGGTAGCCACCGCGATCACCCAGGCTCGAGGCGGCATCTGAAGATCAGCACCGACATTAATGATCGTGGCAGCGTTGCGGATCTGAGTAGCGCCATAGGGCCGGATCCGCGGCAGCTTTGAGTCCGGATCGACGGGTCCGCCTTTGCCGCAGCCCAGCGCCGCGTTCAAGCTGCTCTGCTCATCATCTCCGACACCACCGAGCAGCAGAGCTGCCACAGTGCCGCCGCAGCAGAGCAGGACGAATGTCACGACCAAGGAGATCAGCAGGACTATCTTGCGAGGCCGCGGAACTCTCACGCCGACTCCCAGTCGATGCCATCGACCAGCCAGTGCCCCTCCGGTGAGACCAGCCGGAGGCTCAGCTTTCCAGTGTCCATGGTGACAATCGCGTTCACCATGGTCTCATTGACCGCCACCAACTCAGGCCGTCCGATCACACGTTCGGCCGGTACCCCGGCCGGGTCAACGCCACGGAGCTGATCCGATAGATTCTTGGTTGAGTTCGGCAGGAGTCGGTCACGCCATTTTGGGGCACTGACCGATTCGTGATTCACCCATGCTGAGGCGAAGGCATAGGCCACTGCTTCCGGCTGCGCCCGACCCGGGGTGTTCTTAGGGGTCGGGGGAGGTTCAGACGAGACAACGCTGTCATCCTCGGCCGGGTCGATGCTGATGGCAGGGGCAGGGCTAACACCGATCAATGACGGCGATGTGTCGTCCCCGTCCGAAAACACGCGACCGATACCCACTATCGCGAGAACAATCGTGATGAGAACGAATGCTACGCCCCATCGAGACCGAAAGATCCCGGTGAGGATGCGTTCGATCAGCCCAGCCACACCACTCACCGAGCCTCGGAACGTATCCGCGGGCTAGCAGGCTCCTGGGTGGTCGAGCCCGTCTCCGGCCGGTAAATCGAATACGAGGCAGGCCGTTCTGTAGCATCCGGCTCGGTCCACTCCGGCGCGGAACGCGACGATCGAGTCGGTGTGGGTATATTCCGACTTGTCCGTTCCGCGGGGACGAGTTGGTCGGAAAGTCTTTCGCTGCCGTCTGGACGAACGGCGACACTCGTGGAAGTGCCGCTGGCAGACTCGGAGCGTGTCGCTGCCGAGTGCGACGGATCTTCGAGTCGAGCTTCCGGGCGGAGGCGCTGCTGTTCGGCAAAGATAGCTCGACCGTCTCTGCCGAACAGCGGCTCCCGAGTTCCACCGTCCTCGGCGACGTCGAGTTTCGCGGCTTCACGAACATCACGGAAGAAACGGCGATGCCAGGACCCTGCTGATGCGATCGCTGCGGCGCTGTCCTTGCCGCCGAGTTGCGTGACGCGTCGGTATGGGCGAAGAAGAAGCCATCCAACGACACCGCAGAGCCAAACCAAGACAACTTGAAGCCAGCCGGGGAGGCTGGCTGTGTTCATGATCAGGTCTACTGCGAATAGATAGATCGCTGCGCCGGTGCCGAAAATCGCGATGTTGAATACCGAGGCGACAACCGCGTTTCCGAGTCGCCGGATTCCGCTGCTCGCAGGTCGTAAAAGTCCGATGGTTCCGAGAACGGGAGCTGCGATGACAGCCCAACGGAAAACAAGGAATCCTAGCAGGACCAAAATAGATGCAGTCAGATCGAACATTGCGAACATGATCGCGGCCAGGACGGCAATAAATCCGGCCCCGATTCGATCCATGCCGTTGACCCCCTGCAAATATTGGTATGCCTCAGGGTCTTCCTGCTTGATCTGGTCCGCTACTTTTTTCCACTGATCTTTCTTCTGAGTGATCAATGCATCGCGCGTCTGAGGGTTTTGTCGGAGTTTCTCGGCTTCTTGCCAAGAAATCGACTTGGCGTCGTACAGGGCGAGTCCATATTTCTTGGCGGTCTCGGTATCTGCTGAGCCCAATAGTCCGCGTAGGAAGTTGCGATACAGGATTGTTTCGGTCGCGGTGTCACTTGCTCGCACCGCGGGGGCACGGTCATCGTCGCATGCGCCAGGGGTGGGATCGTCGCATTGGCTTGGATCCACTTCCTGGGCACGTGGTCCTACCGCATCGTGAACTACGCTTAGGCTAGTGATCAGCGTTTGATCGGCGATATTTGCAGAACGAACCGGCCATGCTGCAATGGCCGTCACGACAACCATGATTAGAATGGCCCAGCCGGCAGTAGTTGTCGCTGCCCCCATGTCTGCCTGCTGCGAACGCCAGATTAGATACAGGCCAATGATGGCGAGTGTGATGGTGCCAAATACGGAGAATACTTTTTCGTACACCGCTCGCGTGGCTTCGTCGACTAGGGTGTCAGCCCAACTCCAGAGGCTTGCCGGATCCCAGGCGCGCTCCCGGAGTGCGTTTGAGGCGCCAATGATCGCCGTTGCGATCATAAACTCGCCGTTGGCGATCGTAGTTTCGACTTTATACTCAGGATCTATTAAAGTTGAGGCGCAGCCATTTTCTAGATCATAAGTCGTGTAATTATATCCCGCATATCCGTACTTGCTATAAAGACCGTCATAACCGAGCCCGTCTGAAGACTCCGGGCGTTCCGCGAACCAGCCGGCAAGGCCTGAATCCGGCGTGTTAGGGGTCGGTGGCTGAAGGCAGTCGGCACGGTCCCCAGTGACGTCAGCAAGGCGGCTGACGCAGGATCTGAAATTCCCCTGCCATTCCTCCGTGCTGCAAAGGCCACCCGGCGCTTTAGCTGGCGCCGCAAACGCTCGCTCCGGTGCCGCCACTGCCCAAGCGATCGATGCCACCGCGACGACAATCATCGCCGTTACCAGCGCCAACCCCCGCCGCACCATCTCAAACCTCCAGGTCGGACGGGAGCGGCACCACCGCTTGGGGTGCCACCCCCGGTGTCGTGTCCAGATGTTCAAGCAGCCCTTCGACGTACGACACGTCGACTCTGACCTTCTGGACCCGCCCGTCTACATCCCGCATCACGAACTCGCGGAAGCCCAGACGGTGCTGGGAGGAGGTGTCCACCTGGGAGAGCGAGGCGAGTGTCGCTTCGTACCCGTCATGAACCGGCACCCGCAGGAGCCGGAGTGCTTCGGAGGCGATCTCCTGGTCTTCGGCGATTCGGCCGACGAAGACGGTGGAGACGAGGTTTTGGACGTCGAGTCCGAGGATGTCCCGCGGGTTCTGTGAGGCGACCAGGGCCGCCAGGTTCCACTTGCGGGAGTCGCGGGCCAGGCGGACCAGGAAGGATCGGCCGGAGCGCCAGCCTTCCATGAAGTGTGCCTCGTCCAGGCCGACCATCTTGCGCGACGACATGGAGCCGCCGTAGCAGCGGCGGACGGCGAGCCGGTGTGCGGTGTGCAGCATCGGCAGGGCCAGGGATTCCTCGGCCGACCAGTACTCCCGCTCGATCTTGAGGTCGGGGAGGCGGAGGCCGGCCATGGTGATGACGGTGAGTGCCGCGTCGGCGCCGAGCAGGTGGGGCGGCGGGTGGCCGAAGAAGAGCAGCGCGAGCGGCATCTCGGCGGTGTCGAGGAGCAGGTTTGCCAGTTCCTTGCCCTCGTCGTCGTCGAGGCTCTGGAGCGTACGCACAACGTCGTCAAGCGTAGAAGTCTCCTCGGCGGGCACCTGCCGGACGGCGTGACGCAGCAGTGTCGCGGTGGACGCTTCCTTGGCGACCTGCGGCGGCACCAGCATCGAGCAGATGTCCTGGACGAGCATGCGGCGCTCGGCCCGGGCGTTGGAGACGGCGATCTCGAATTCCCGGTCGCCGGACGGGCCGGTCGGGAACTCGGAGCGGATCGGGGTCGGAATCAAGGCGTATGGGGCCAGCGTCCCCTGCTCGGAACCGGTCAGGTTCAGCACCCGTGAGTACGGTCGCAGCTCGGGCATCTGGCACAGCCGGGCGAGCGGCCCGGACGGGTCGAGCAGGGTCACCTGGACACCACGGCGGGCGTTCAGGTAGCCGAGCGCGCCCATCAGCGTCGACTTGCCACCACCGGGTTCGGCGACGAACACGCCGAGGCCGGAGCGTTCCCGCACCTCCATCGGGAAGTGCAGGTCGAGGAAGACCGGCCGGCGGCAGGTTCCCGCGGTACGCCCGATCAGGTCACCCCGCCGGTCGCCGACGTTGGAAGCGGCTTGTGGCAGGGCCGCCGCGAGCAGCTTCACCGGCATCCGGCGTACATAACCGGTGTTGGCGATCGGCTCGCCGGGGATGAACTCGCGAGCGAGCTGGTCCTGGCTCTTCGGGTGCTGCAGCGAGATCCGCAGTTCCCGGGAGTAGAGCTGGATGAGCCGCCGTGCGCGTTCCAGGCACTCCTCGCGAGTGGCGCCGCTGACCGCGAGCCGATGCCAGCCGTGCGCACGAGCCGACTCGACCGGCAGCCCGGTGGTCATCTCGTCGCCGATCACGAGGGCGCGCTTGGCGAGGCGTTCCAGCTCGGGCGGTGCGTCGATGCCGTGCTCGGCGTAATCCAGCTGCTGCGAGCGGATCATCCGGAGCCGGTGTTCGAGGTTCTTGAAGGAGCTGTTCGAGCCGAGGATGTCGATCCGCGAGGAGAGTTCCATCGGCCACGGCAGACGCTCGTGGAAGTGCATCCACGGCTCGTGCTTCTCCGGGATCTCCAGCGGCTCCATCCGGCCGACCGAGAGGACGGCGACATGCCGTTCCTCGCCGGTCATCCGGTTGACCAGCTTGACCGTCGAACCGTACGGCGTGCGGTAACGCTCGACCTGTTCGGTGAGCGCGAGCAGGTCGCCGGTCTCCCAGTGGCCGTTGGTCACCGGGGAGAGCAACCCGGGCGGGGCCATGCCGAGCGCCACCGAGCGGTAGAGCAGCCACTCCAGCTCCTGCGGCGTGACCCGGCGCCCGCGCATGCCGAACGCGTTGAGCACCTCGTCGAACTGCTCGACGGTCCGGCCCAGCTTGCGGCGTTCGCCGTCGGAGGTGCCCTTGCCGAACATCCGCAGGATGCGCTCGGAGAACGTGTCGCCGAGCGAGCGGCGCGCGAACGTGACGCCGAGGAACGTCTGCCCCTCGGCATGGTTGACCGAGAGCAGGTGGCGCTGGGCCGCGACCAGGTGATCGGACCACGAGGTGCCGCCGTGCACGTCAGGCAGCGGTTTCGCGGTGAACGAATCGACAGTGCGAGCCCACTCGTCCGCCGGGAATGGCCGGGTGGTCCGGCGCAGGTGCAGACGGAAGCCGGCGAGTCCCGCGTACTGCTCGGAGATGGCGCTGAGCAGCGCCTCGCGTTCCGCGTCGGGCCGGAAGGCCCAGCGCACCTCAGGCAGGTAGTACCACGCCGTCACGGTGCTCTGGGTGAAGGTCAGATGCCCGGCGATCTCACTGATCGCCAGCTCCATCGCCGGGTCGCGGTCGCTGAATTTCAGCTTCTGCGGACGCAGCGCCGCTGCCTTCTCGTCCTTGCGCTGTCTGACCGGATTCGCGGTTTTCTCCCGCTTCGCGGGAGATTTTTCCGGGCGCCGGGCCGGTGCCTTCTCAGGGACGGGTACGGGTAGAGAACTCGCGACCTGAGCCTGAGGGGCCGCCTGCCAGAAAGCCGGGCTGGGAACCGCTTCCACGGCCGCGGGACGCGGCACCTCCGGCGCGGGCGTGACGGCCGCCGGAGCAGCCGTGGACCCGGTTGCCGGCGGCCAGTTGTCGAACTCGCTGAAGTCGAACTCATCCGGCACCGGCTCGGCCCGCTGGGCCGGCTCCTGCGCGAACGACGGCCCGAATGAAGGCTCGAACGACTGATCGAACGACTGATCGAACGACTGGTCGAACGATGGAGGGAACGGCTGCGAGACCGGCTCGGGCTCGGAGTAGTAGTCGGGTTCCGGCCCGGCCGGCGCCCTGGTGAACGGCGCGCCGCTCCACCCCGGCGTCTCCTCCACGGCAGGCGCGGACGGCGTCTCGGCAGCCGGCAGCGGAATCGCGACAGGCGTCTCCGGCGCCACAGCCGGCGGCAGCGGAATGGCGACAGGCGGCCGAGCAACAGACGGCTGAGCAACAGACGGCTGAGCAACAGACGGCTGAGCAACAGACGGCTGAGCAACAGACGGCTGAGCAACGGGCGGCCGAGCAACCTGCGGCTGTGCGATCTGCGGCTTGTCCACCGGCGGAAGTGGTTCTACCGCTGGAGGCAGCTGTTCGGCCGGCGGGGCAACCGGAGTGGCCGCCCGGTCGTTGAACCCGAAGCCACGGTCCGGATCGGAATCCGGCGGTTCCGCGTAAAGATCACTCGCACGGGTACTCCCAGTGCGCGCCGGTGTGGCTGTTCCGCCGAAGAGGTCGAGGAAGGGCGAGTCGATGTCCATGGTGGTGTCGACCCCGGTGCTGCGCGGCCGGACCGGCTGGGGCGCCTGGAAGACGCCGACGCCGCCGTGCCCGGGTGCCGCAACGAGCTCCTCGGAGTTGTCCAGCGAATCGGGCGAGGAGTAATTGTCCGGGTGCACACCGTTACTCTGCCTGTTCGCGGGCGAGGCGTCCGCGCGGGGATGCCCGTGCGGAGGAGTTCCGGTCATGCGCCGACCCAAGTGGTGCGTGCGGCGGCGACAGCCGGTAGTTCGCAAACACTCCAACTGGTCATACCAACTCCTCCCGGACGCGGATGCGAGTGGCGACAAGTCTCGGATCGCGTTGCTCCACGGCGGGCTCGCGTGTGCGGCGCCAGTCGGTGAGCGCGGTGCGGATGACGACGCGGGCCGGCCGGTCCGGGTCGACATGCCGGAACACGTACGACGTCGTGACCATGGCGAGGGCGATCTCCCAGGCCGGGAACGGGTCGAAGTCGAGCGTGATCAGGTAGTGGAGGAACATGAAGAGCGGCACCAGCGCGACGAACATCCCGTACTGCGCGTACGGAAGATGGATGGGCAGCGTGTACCCGGGCGGGCCCAGATAGACCAGGCGCGCCCGGTAGATGTCGTCGTCGGTCCGGAGCCGCATCTCAGTTGAAGATCAGCTTGATGATCGATTCGCCGACGAAGAAGAGCGTGGCCGCCCCGGCGATGAACGCCAGGCCCACGATCGCGATCGCCGAGCTGGTGAGGACCTTCGAGATCTCGCCGCGGCTGGCGCGGCCGATGAAGATCACGCCGAGCACCGCTAGCAGGATCGGTGCGATGTTGCTCGCGAAGAAGGTGACGATTCCTTCGGTGTTGATGCTGCCTGATGGCTCAGCCGCCAGGATGGTGAGCTCGGTGGCGATCATCGGTAAACCTCCCCGTGTCCGGTAAGGGGGGTACGGACACGCTGCAGTTGTGAAGCCGTACGGCAACGCCCATATGGTGCTACCTCGCGCTCACCACGTCGAGTGAGCCGTTCGGGCACTGCCATGCTCGTCTGCTCTCTTCGGTCACTTCATGATGCCCAGATCCGAAGAGTACGGCTCGTACTTGCGAGCAACAAGCGCCCGTTTCGTTACCCAAGGTGAAGGAGCGCGTGAATTTCAGTCACGTGGCATCGTACACCTGTTCGAAAACCTGCTGCCCCGTACCCTCTTGATGTGCCGACTTCGCCGCTGGACGCGCAGCTCACAGGTGCTGAACTGCTCCGCCTGGATCACCCGGTAGTGATGGGCGTCCTCAACGTCACGCCGGACTCTTTCTCTGACGGTGGGAGATACACCGACATCGACGCCGCGGTTCAACACGGCATGTGCCTTTTTCGCGAAGGAGCACACGTCATCGACGTCGGTGGCGAGTCGACCCGGCCTGGAGCGGAGCGTGTGGACGCGCCGACCGAGATCGCTCGCGTCGTTCCGGTGATCCGGAGCTTGTTCGCCGAGGGCGTACCGGTCAGTATCGACACCTCGCGCGCCGCGGTCGCCGAGGCGGCCCTCGAAGCCGGCGCCGTGGTGATCAACGACGTCTCCGGCGGGCTCGCCGATCCGCGGATGGCCTCGGTTGCCGCCGCGGCCGGCTGCCCCTGGATCCTGATGCACTGGCGCGGCCACTCCCGCGAGATGCAGAAGCTCGCGGTCTATTCCGACGTGGTGGCCGAGGTCCGCGACGAACTACGGGAGCGCGCCGACGACGCGATCGCGGCCGGCGTCGACCCGGGCCGGATCATCCTCGACCCGGGTCTCGGCTTCGCGAAGCTCCCGGAGCACAACTGGGCGCTCTCCGCGCACCTCGGCGAGCTGACCGGACTCGGCTTCCCGGTACTTTTCGCGGCCAGCCGCAAGACCTACCTCGGCCGCCTGCTCGCCGGCCCGGACGGCACACCCCGGCCGGTCGGTGGCCGCGAGGCGGCCACTCTCGCCACCTCTTTACTGGCGGTCGCTTCCGGCGCGTGGGGGGTCAGGGTCCACGACGTGGGCGCGACCGCGGACGCGCTCGCGGTCTGGCGCGCCACCGGCTCACCGACATTCATGGGTACGCGTACGGAGGAACGATGACCGGGCGGATCACGCTGACCGGACTGCGCGCACGGGGCAACCACGGCGTCTACGACTTCGAGCGGGAGCAGGGACAGGACTTCGTCGTCGACGTGCGTCTCGACCTGGATCTCGGCCCGGCCGCCCGTTCCGACGACGTGGCCGACACCATTCACTACGGCGAGCTGGCCGGCCGGCTGGTCGAGGTGCTCACCGGTGAGCCGGTCAACCTGCTGGAACGACTTGCCGACCGGCTGCTCGACGTCTGCCTCGCCGACGAGCGGGTGCTGGCCGCCGAGGTGACCGTGCACAAGCCGCAGGCGCCGATCCCGCACGAGTTCGCCGACGTCAGCGTCACCCTGAGCCGGAGCAGCTCGTGACCGAGGCGGTCCTCTCGCTGGGCAGCAACCTCGGCGATCGGCGGGCGCACCTGCTGGCCGCCGTGAACCAGCTCGGCTCGCATGTCACGGCGATCTCCGGCGTCTACGAGACACCACCGTGGGGAGACACGGCGCAGCCCGCGTACCTCAATGTGGTGTTGATCGTGAACGATCGGAGCGCGACCGCGCGCGACTGGCTGGAGCGGGCACAGGCGTGCGAGACGGCCGAAGGCCGGGTCCGTGACCCGGAGCGGCGATTCGGGCCGCGCACGCTCGACGTCGACGTGATCGCGGTACGCCAGAACGACGGCACCCCGGTGATCAGCGACGACGCCGAGCTGACGCTTCCGCACCCGCGCGCCCACCTGCGTGCTTTCGTGCTGCGGCCGTGGTTCGATCTGCGGCCGGACGACGTGCTGCCCGGCCACGGCCCGATCGCCGCATTGCTGGACACGCCGGAGACCACTGCCGACCTCGCCGCGATGAGCCCGCGACCCGATTACTCGCTAGAGTCGATGAAGTGAGCGCCAACCCCCAAGACGGGCGTCGTCCCGACCCGTCCCTGCGACCGACGAGCATCTCGGTTCTCGTGGTGGCCGGCCTGGCCGCCGCTGCCGTGGGCTGGCTGCTGCTCAGCTTCTCCTACTCGCGTCTGCCCTCGCTGCCGTGGACGCCGGCGCTGATCCTGGCGGTCCTCGCGGTCGCCGAGGCGATGCTCGCGCAGAACACCGGCGCGCGCATCCAGCGCAAGCCCGGCGCGCTCCCGGTCGAGCCGCTCGCCGTGGCGCGGTACGTCGCTCTGGCGAAAGCGTCCTCTCTGGTCGGCGCGATCTTCGCGGGTTTCTCCGCCGGTCTGCTCACCTGGCTGCTGCTGGAACCGACGAAGGCGGCCCGCGACGACATCCCGGCCACCGCCGGCGGGCTCGTGGCGGCGCTCGCGCTGATCGGCGCGGCCCTCTGGCTGGAGCGGTCCTGCCGGGTGCCGGAACAGCCCGATCGCGAGGACGACGACTCCGGGCGGCCGACCGAGCGGCGTTGACATCCATCAACGCCACATAGGCTCTGAACTGAGGCCATGTCGTATCCGTATGCTTTGCGGCGGGCGGCTTCTGGCCGGAGTAGCGTGCGCCTCGAACCGCTCGCGGAGGCGTAAGGAGGCGCGGACATGTCTTACGACGAGACCACGTTCCGCCAACAAACCAACCAGACCGAGACGGATCCGGCCGCCTACCGGCGCCGGGTGCAGTACGACGACACGGCCGGCAACACGCTCGACCAGTCGCTGCGCGCACCGGTGACCACCGGCTCGTTCGCCGCGGTGGAGGAGGACGGTCGCGACCGTCTCGGCGTCCACCTCGGCTGGGAAGTGGTGCTGCTGGTCGCCACCGCGGTCATCGGCTTCCTGCTCTTCCGCGAGGACTCGGCCGCGCTCCAGCGTCCGGCCCTCGACTCGCTGCTCGTCACCGGCGCCGCGATCGGTCTGCTCACTCTCGGCGCGGGGCTCAGCCTCCGGGCCGGCGTACCGAACCTCGCGATCGGCCCAATCGCGCTGGCCGCCGCGTTCCAGTTCGCCGAGAACAGTGACAAGGGGCTGCTTCAGGCCCTGGTCCCGGCGCTGATCATCGGTGCGGCCGGCGCGTTGATCGTGGCGGTCGTCGTCGTCACGCTGCACGTGCCCGGCTGGGCCGCGACGCTTGCTGCCGCGCTCGGCGTGATCGTCTACTCCCAGCTGCGCGTCGCGCCGGTCGTGGTGCAGGGCGACTGGGACCCCACCGGGCAGGCCTTCCTCCTCTTCGGCGGCTTCGCGCTGCTGGCCCTGCTCGGCGGCGGCCTCGGCGCGATCGGCCCGATCCGGCGCTGGGTCGGCGGCTTCCGGCCGTACGGCGACGCGGCCCGCCGTGGCAGCGCCAAGACCGCGGTTCCGGTGGTCATCGCGCTGCTGCTCTCCACGCTCTTCGCGGTCGGCGCCGGCTCGATCCTGGCCGCCGGCTCGGCCGACCCGGTCGTACCCGGCACCGGCCTGGAGTGGACCGGCATCGGACTCGGCCTGGCGCTGCTCGGCGGCACCAGCGCGTACGGACGGCGCGGCGGGATCTTCGGCACGCTGTTCGCGGTGACCGCAATGACGCTCTTCCTCGACTACGAGGACCTCCGCGAGCTCGACATCGCGCTGTTCGCGATCGCCGCGAGCGTCTTCGCAGCCGGCCTGATCGTCACCCGGCTCGTCGAGACGTACGGCCGGCCGCTTCCGGCCGGCACCGGCGAGGAGTGGAACGCCGCCGCCAGCAACGGCACCTGGTCGCCGGACCGGCCGGAGACCTGGAACCAGCCCGGCAACCCGCAGCCGGCGCCCAGCGACCGCTGGGACGACGGCCCGTGGGGTCAGACGCGCTGATTATGCTGTTGGTCATGACCTCGCCGACCTTTGCTGAACTGGACGCCCTGCCTACCGAGGTGCTGAGGGAACGGGCTTTCGCCCTCGCCCGGGAACGCCACGACGTCAAGTTCTACTGGTCGGTGCTGCGGCACCTGCCGGACGCCGACGAGGCCGCCTCGCTGGACGGCGCGCTCAACTCGATCGGGCCGACCGTCGACGAGGCGGTCGCGCTCTGGCGTGAGTTCGAGGGCCGCGACCTCGGCGAGGCGGAACCGCTGCTGCGAGCCGCATTCATCGACTACCTGAGCAAGTGACGTTCATCGTTTGAGAGCCTGGCCCCGCTGGGAATAGCGGGGCCATGGCTCTCGGGAATCGATACAAGACCGCACCGGGTGCGGGCACACTCGCCGCGCTGATACTCGTCCTCGTCTTCGGTAGCCCCTGGTACAGCGACTGGGCTCTGGAGAACACCAACCCTGACACGGCAGGCGGCTGGTGGCTCCGGCTGCTCGCCTGGCCGCACTGGAGCTTCGACACCGACGACTCGCTGCGCGACGTGATCGTCGGCGACCTCAAGGCGATCCTGCTCGTGGTGCTGACCGCGCTCTTCCTCTACCTGCTGCCCGGCTCCCAGCTGGCCCGGGCCCGAGGCACGATCAGCCAGTTCTTCGCCGGCTGGGCCTCGTACATCTTCGCGGGCGGTTTCGCCGCTCTCCTCACCACCCTGTTCCTCAGCAACCCCTCCCTGCTCGGCGCGTTCCAGGCGGCCGGTTCCGGCGCCAGTTACGGCCTCTTCGTGGGCTGGATCATCGGTCTCGCCACCCTCGGCGGCTGGCGCGGCACCCGGTAGTGCTTCCGGCTGGCTTCCGCCCAAACGGAAACCAGCCGGATCGCCCGGTGGTCATGGGTCATTTGTGCCGTTCGACTGCTCGGCCGTTTTTATTGGGGCGCACTCTCGGTAACATCTGCGCCCATGCCGGAACGCGACCCGCAAGCGGGACCCAGCGCGAAGCTGCTCCGTGGCCTCCTCTGGGGCGGAGTGGTCCTCGCGCCGCTGGCGGCCGCAGTGGTACTGATCGGTGGCGGCAACACCTCGATCCGTTTCGCCCTGCTGCTGATCGCCGTGAGCGTGGTGCTGGTCGGCGCATCAGTGCTGATCCGCGCTGATCCGGTGCTGCTCAGGATGGATGTCGAGGACCGCGTCGCCCAGGAGGTGGAGAACCTCCGCAAGCAGATGCGGTCCGAATTCGCCGCCTATGCGGCGGCTCCGGCAGTCTCGGAGGCGCCTCGCCCGCCGCTGACCCCGCGCAATCCGGGCGGCCGAGCTCAGGTCGCGGTCACCCCACCGGATGCCGGTTACGCTCCGCAGTCGGCTTATGACAATTCCGGGTACGAGTCTGAGGCTGGGCCGGTCTACGGCGGTGCCGTCCAGTCCTACGACGATGGGCAGTCTTACGACGGTGCTCAGTCTTATGACGGTGCTCAGTCTTATGACGGTGCTCAGTCTTATGACGACTCTTATGACGGTTCTTATGACGAGGTGCCGGCTTACGACGGTTTCGAGCAGAGCGAATACGGTTCTCGTGGCCCGGCGGCCGGCTCGGCCGGTCCGGTCTCTCCGGCCCGGATGCCCGGCGGCGCGCCCGCGGGCCGTGCTTCGGCCTCGGTGCCCTCTGGATCGGTGCCCTCTGGATCGGCGTCCGTGCCTTCCGGTTCCGCCTCGGTGGTCCGCTCAGCAGCGGTAACCGGCCCGCCCCCGGGCGCTCCTGTCCCTGGCCCGCGCATGCCGGGTGCTCCGATGAGTGGGGCTCCTCTGCACGGCGGGCCGATGAACGGGCCCGGCCCGAACACCATGCCGCCCGGCCCGGTTCCGCGCCCTCGTGGTGGCGCCGCTGTCCCGCCGCCCGGCCCTGGAGGCCCTGCTCGGGCGGCCGCCTCAGTCCCACCCGGCCCACCGCGCGCCGCCGCCTCAGTCCCACCCGGTCCGATGCAGGCCGGTCCGATGCAGGCCGGTCCCATGCAGGCCGGTCCCATGCAGGCCGGTCCCATGCAGGCCGGTCCGATTCCGCAGGGGCCGCACTCGTCGGGTCCACTGCCGCAGTCCGGTCCCATGTCGTCCGGTCCTATACCTCCGCCCGGCCCACCCCGTGCGGCGGCCGCTGTCCGCCCCGGGACCCAGTACGGCCGCCCGGAATCCCCGAACGACGACTTCGGCGCGGCCAGCGGTTACGCCGGCGCCAACGAGTACGGCGGCCACACCGGCTACGAAGAGCAGGCGTACGACGGCCAGGGCTACGACGGCCGGGACTACGAGGACCAGGGCTACGACGGCCAGGGCTATGACGGCCAGAGTTACGACGGCCAGGGCTATGACGGCCAGAGTTACGACGGCCAGGGTTATCAGGACCCGGCCTACCAGGACCCGGCCTACACGGACCAGGGCTATTCGGATCAGGGCTACCCGGATCAGGGCTACCCGGATCAGGGTTACGAGGACCAGCCGTCCGGCGAATACAAGGCCCGCCGCCACCGTCCGTCCGCGAACGACACGAACGTCGGTTCCTTGGAGGACTTCGCGAATTACGGCGGCTACAACACCGACCGCTGAAGTAGCCCGGCCGTAGTTCATCCGGTTCTCAGCGCCGATCTTGGCAAGCGGCGGCTGTCCTCGCTGCCCCGGGTCGCCCCGCGCTGCCCCGCCCCGTGCTGCCTCGTGCTGCCCGTGCTGCCTCGTGCTGCCCGTGCTGCCCCGGGCCGCGCCGGGCCGCGCCGACTCGATCTTGTGGACTTCTCCGCAGACGTGGCTGCACAACTCCACAAGATCGAACAGGCCTAGCCGATCTTGCGGAGTTACGCACAAACGGTTCGCCGAACTCCACAAGATCGGCGAAGCACCAGCACCAGCACCAGCACCAGCACCAGCACCAGCACCAGCACCAGCACCAGCACCACGCTCGCCACGCTCACCACGCCGGAACTGTGAAGCACACGTTCACCACGGTCGGAACTGTGAAGCACGCGTTCACCGACATGCCACGGACAACCGTCCCGCAAACTCATGCACTTGTGGTCGATCAGCCGCCCAAACCGCACAAGATCTCTGAGCGGCACCTCGCACCGAGACACCGAGACACCGAGACACCGAGACACCGAGACACCGAGACACCGCCCCGAGCCTGCCACCGGTCCACGAACGGCAAAACCCGAGCGCTGGCCCACCCTTTGCCAAGATCAAGCTCGGGGCAGAGCGGCAACGACAGCCGTAGCCCGGCTATTTGTCGATGTCGCCCACCACGAAGAACATCGAGCCGAGGACGGCGATCAGGTCGGGCACCAGGCAGCCCGGGATCAGCGTCGCCAGGGCCTGCACGTTCGCATAGGAGGCCGTGCGCAGCTTGAGCCTCCACGGGGTTTTCTCGCCGCGGGACACCAGGTAATAACCGTTCACCCCGAGCGGGTTCTCGGTCCACGCGTACGTATGGCCCTCGGGTGCCTTGACCACCTTGGGCAGGCGTACGTTGACCGGGCCGCCGATCCGGTCGACCTGGTCGAGGCAGGCCTCCACGAGATCCAGGGAGACGTACGTCTGGTCGAGCAGCACCTCGAAACGGGAGTGGCAGTCGCCGGCCTGGCGGGTCACCACCGGGAATTCCAGCTGGTCGTAGAAGAGGTAGGGCTCGTCCCGGCGTACATCGAAATCTAGACCACTGGCGCGCGCGACCGGTCCGGAGGCGCCGTAGGCGGCTGCGTCGGCGGCGGTGAGGACGCCGACGCCGACGGTCCGGGCCAGGAAGATGTCGTTCTTGCGGATGAGCCGGTCGAGGTCGGGCAGCCGGCGGCGGACCGCGGCGACGGCCTCGCGGACCCGCTTGGTCCAGCCGGCCGGCACCTCCTCCTTGAGGCCGCCCACCCGGTTGAACATGTAGTGGATCCGGCCGCCGGAGACCTCCTCCATCACCGCCTGGAGGGTTTCTCGTTCCCGGAACGCGTAGAACATCGGTGTGATCGCGCCGATCTCCAGCGGGTAGGAGCCGAGGAACATCAGGTGGTTGAGCGCCCGGTTCAGCTCGGCTAGCGCCATCCGCAGCCAGACGGCGCGTTCCGGCACCTCGATGCCCATGAGCCGTTCGACGGCGAGGGCGACGCCGAGTTCGTTGGAGAACGCGGAAAGCCAGTCGTGCCGGTTCGCCAGCATGATGATCTGCCGGTAGTCGCGGACCTCGAACAGCTTCTCCGCGCCGCGGTGCATGTATCCGACGATCGGCTCGCACTCGACGACCCGTTCGCCGTCCAGTTTGAGCTTGAGCCGCAGCACGCCGTGAGTCGACGGATGTTGCGGCCCGATGTTGAGGACCATGTCGGCCGTGTCGAGCCCGGCACCGGTCCCGACCGTCATCTCCCGCAGGTCATCGTTCACTGCAAGATGCTCCCACGAACCTCCGGACCTATCTCGTGCCACAACCACCAATGTGCGCCCAGCCCGGACGGATCGATCAGCTCGGCGGCGCTGCCTGCCGCGGAAAGAGCGCGGATGTACGCCGCCGGGTCGGTGCGGGCAAGCTCCAGCGGTGGTCGCGCGCCGTCGACCCCGAGCGCTTTCAGCACCTCACGCTGACTGACCATTTGGTACGCGTAACCGGCCGCACCCGCCACCGCATCCATAGCCACATGTGCCGTGACATCACAGCTGCCGTCCGGAACAGGCGGCACCTGACGCCCGTCCCGATACCCGGTGAGCGTGCCGAGGGCCGGCCGTTCGGAGCGCTGGTGACCGTAATCGACACAGAGCGCGGCCCCGCGCCGCACCGAGGCCACGGCATCGGCCCAGGCGGCGTCCCGGGGCCAGCCGATCTCGATCCGTCCAGGGCCGGGCCACCAGCGTTTCAGCCAGAAGAGGTCGGCCGCGTCGGCCGGGCCACCCAGCGTCTCGGCGCCGGTCCGCCGGTCCACCAGCACCTTGCGCAGGTTGCCGTGCTCGTCGGTCTCCACGACGTCGAGCGGGACGTTGTCCAGCCACTCGGTGGCGATCAGCAGGCCGGTCACGCTGTCCGGCACGCCAGTCCGCCAGCGGATCCGCGGATCCAGCCGGTCCGGCCGGAGTGCCATCTCCACGCCGATCGGGCGTACCCGGGCGGCCAGATCGGACGGCATCAGCGCGAGCAGGACGGTGAGCAGTTCGCCGCGCCCGGCGCCCACGTCGACCAGGTCGAACGTCCGGGGCCGGCCGAGGGCTTCGTCGAGCCGTTCGACGATTCGAAGCAGCGCCCCGGCGAACAGCGGGGACGCGTGCACGCTGGTACGGAAGTGGCCGGCCGGGCCGCTCCCGGCGCGGACGAAGAAGCCGTCGCTTCCGTAAAGGGCCGACCGCATCGCCGGCCGCCAGCCGATGGACATGCGGCTCAGCCTAAATCCGGCCGAGGGTGTGGCCGATATGAGCCCGGTGCGGTTTGCCACACGCTGTTGCTACGGGCGTGTTAATTCGGCGCATACTGGCGCTCGACCGGTACCCCGAGCTGAGGACTGGATCCAGAGATGAACGCTTTGACCGTCGGCGTCATCGGCGCCGGCCGGGTGGGCGCCGTACTCGGTGCGGCGCTGAGCGCGGCCGGGCACCGGGTTGTCGCCGCCGCGGCGGTCTCCGCCGCTTCCCGGGAACGGGTGGCCCGCCTGCTACCGGACGCCGCGATCCTGCCTGCTGACGACGTCGCCCGCGCTGCTTCCGATCTGTTGCTGCTTGCCGTTCCCGACGATGCTCTGGCCGCCGTGGTGGCCGGCCTGAACTCGACCGGCGCGCTGCGTCCCGGCCAGGTCGTCGCGCACACGTCCGGGGCTCACGGACTCGCCGTTCTGGGCGATGTGAACGGCATGGCCCTGCACCCCGCGATGACCTTCACCGGAGCGGACTCCGACCTGGATCGGCTGCCCGGCATCGCCTGGGGCGTGACGACCCCCGACCGGGCGTTCGCCACCCGGCTGGTCGCCGACCTGGGCGGGGTGCCGGAGTGGGTGGCCGAGGATTCCCGGCCGCTCTATCACGCGGCGCTGGCACACGGCGCGAACCACCTGGTCACGCTCGTGAACGAGGCCGCCGACCTGCTGCGCGCGGCGGGTGTCGAGCAGCCCGGCCGGGTGCTGGAGCCGCTGCTCACCGCGGCCCTCGACAACGCCCTGCGGATGGGCGACGCCGCGCTGACCGGCCCGGTCTCCCGGGGTGACGCCGGCACGGTCGCCAAGCATCTGGGCCGGATGCCGGCCGAGGCCATCCCGGCTTATCTGGCGATGGCCCGGCGCACCGCGGACCGGGCGATCGCTTCCGGCCGGCTGCGTCCGCACGACGCCGAAGCACTTCTGGAGATCCTCTACCGAGCGAAGGTGGGTAGTCCCGCGTGACCGTTCTCGTACACACCCGTGCCGCGCTGGCCGCCGAGCTCGCGAAGGCTCCGGGTGAGATCGCAGTGGTGATGACCATGGGAGCACTGCACGAAGGACACCGGCAGCTGATGCGGGTGGCGCGTGAGCGGTCCGCTTTCGTGGTGGTGACGATCTTCGTGAACCCACTGCAGTTCGGGCCGAACGAGGACTTTGAGAAGTACCCGCGCACCCTCGACGACGATCTTGTGGCCTGCCGGGACGAGGGCGTCACCGTGGTGTTCGCGCCGAGCCGCGACGACGTGTACCCCGGCGGCGCGCCGTCGATCACGATGCATCCCGGACCGCTCGGCGAGATCCTCGAGGGCGAGAGCCGGCCGGGCCACTTCGCCGGCATGCTCACCGTGGTCCAGAAGCTGCTGATGCTGACGCATGCCGATGTCGCGTACTTCGGCGAGAAGGATTTCCAGCAGCTCGCACTGATCCGCCGGATGGCCCTTGACCTGGAGATGGGCGTCGAGATCGTGGGCGTTCCGACCGTACGGGAGATTGATGGTCTTGCTCTTTCGAGCCGGAACCGATTTCTCTCGCCGGACCAGCGACTGGCCGCGCTCGCGCTCTCTCGCGCTCTGCGCGAGGGCGCGGCGCAGAGCGACCCCGACTCGGTCCTGGCCGTCGCCCACAAGATCTTGGCGGAGGAGCCAGGGGTACGCGTGGACTACCTCGCGCTGACCGGAACAGATCTGGGCGCCGCGCCCGGGTCGGGTGCCGCCCGCCTGCTGGTGGCCGCCAAGGTTGGCAGCACCCGGCTGATCGACAACGTCGCACTCCAACTGACACCGGGTACAGGGGAGCCTTTGTAACGCGAACTTTCCAGAACGTCGCCGGTATCCGTACAGATCGTCATACGATCGATAAATCGGACACCGGCGGCGTTGTGGGAGGCAGGTTCATGCGACACCGGCGGCGTGGCCGGCGACGGTCCGGGATGGCCGCGATCAGCGCGGCCGTGCTGCTCGCCGCGGGCTGCGGCGGAAGCGGCAACGTCGACGGCGACCTGATCAACAATTGGGGCGCGATGGCTCCGGCGACCAGCTTCCTGCCGGTCGCCGAGACGTGTCACCTCGCCAACTTCGCCGTCTCCGGTCCGCGGTCCACCTATGAGGAGGCGGACTGCTCGGTGGCGCATCGCACCGAGACCGTGTTCATCGGCGAGTACACCGACGCGGCCGCCGAGACCGAAACCCCGCCGGCCGGCACCACTGCCGGAGGCCGAGCCGCGTACCGGACCTGCGACGCGCAGGCGACCGAGTACGTGGGCGGCCCCTGGCGCGAGGCCCGGCTCTGGATCGGTGTCACCAACCCCTCACCGGCCGCCTGGACCGGTGGATCCCGCTGGTTCCGCTGTGAGCTGGTCGAACTGGACTCGATCGAGGACGACGGCGCGCTGGTGCAGCGCAAGGGCAGCCTGCGTGGCGCCCTGGCCTCGGACACCTCAGGGCTCGAGCTCACCTGTTACGCCATCGGGCTGGACAGCGCCGGCGCCATCGACACGATGCCGGCCGCCGACTGCGAGGAGACGCACAACTCCGAGTTCGTCGGTGTCTGGGAAGCTCCGGCCACCGCGGCGTACCCCAAGGGCGGCGCGAACTGGGACGAGTTCCACGACGGCTGCCGGACCCTGGTGGCGAAGTACGCGGCCGTGCCCGACGACGCCGATCTGCGGTATCGGACCGGTGTGGTCTCGCTGCCGGGCAACGCCGAGGTGTGGGCGCAGGGTGATCACAACGTCCGCTGTTATCTGTGGCTCGACGGCGCGGCTCTGACCGGCTCGCTGCGGGGCAAGGGGACGAAGGCTCTGCCCGTCCAGTACAAGTAACCGTGACCACTGAAGGTGCCCCCGCCGCGACGGATCCGAGCGGGCGGAGTGTACTTGGACACATGTCACCTCTCGCGGATCTACCGGCGCTGCCTCGCCGGGTCGCCGCTGCCGAACCGGGCTGGACCGAGACCACCGACGTCGTCGTGGTCGGTTCCGGGATCGCCGGCCTCACCGCCGCGCTGCACCTGCGCGAGCAGGGCCTGCACGTCACCGTCGTGACCAAGGTGAACATCGACGACGGCTCCACCCGCTGGGCGCAGGGCGGTATCGCCGCGGTGCTGGATCCGCTGGACACCCCGCAGGCGCACGCGTACGACACGGAGATCGCCGGAGTCGGCCTCTGCGACCCGGAAGCGGTCCGCGTCCTGGTCGAGGAGGGGCCGGCCCGGATCCGGGAGCTGATCCGGCGCGGCGCCGAGTTCGACCGCAACCCGGACGGCTCGCTGATGCTGACCCGCGAGGGCGGGCACCGCGCCGACCGGATCGTGCACGCCGGCGGTGATGCAACCGGCGCTGAAGTGCAGCGCGCCCTGCACGAGGCGGTGCACCGGGATCCGTGGATCCGCCTCGTCGAGCACGCGCTCGTGCTCGACCTGTTGCGCGCCGCCGACGGCCGGGCCTGCGGGCTCACCCTGCACGTGCTCGGCGAGGGCAGCGAGGACGGTGTCGGCGCGATCCTGGCCAGGGCCGTGGTGCTGGCCACCGGCGGGATGGGCCAGATCTACTCCTCCACCACGAACCCGTCGGTCTCCACCGGTGACGGGGTGGCGCTCGCGCTGCGGGCCGGCGCCGAGGTGACCGACATCGAGTTCGTGCAGTTCCACCCGACGTCGTTTGTCTCCGGAGCGGTCAACTCGGTACAGCGGCCGCTGATCTCCGAGGCGCTCCGGGGCGAGGGCGCGTACCTGGTCGACGAGACCGGCACACGGTTCATGGTGGGTCAGCACGAGCTGGCCGAGCTGGCGCCGCGTGACGTGGTCGCCAAGGGCATCTACCGGGTGCTGCGGTCCACCGGCGCCGATCACGTCTATCTGGACGCCCGGCACCTCGGGAAGGAGTTCCTGGAGCACCGGTTCCCGACGATCATGGCGTCCACCCGGTCGGCCGGCGTCGACCCGGCCACCGAGCTGATCCCGGTGGCGCCGGCCGCACACTACGCCTCCGGCGGCGTCCGCACCGACCTGCACGGCCGCACCAGCATCCCCGGGCTGTACGCCTGCGGTGAGGTTGCCTGCACCGGTGTGCACGGCGCCAACCGGCTGGCCAGCAACTCGCTGCTGGAAGGCCTGGTCTTCGCGAAGCGGATCGCCGACGACATCGGCAGCGAGCCGCCGGCACAGGCCGAGCCGGCCGGCACCGACGCCGGACCCGCCTGGGTCGCCGACCCGGCGATCCGCGCCGAGCTGCAGCGGGCGATGACGCGGGGCGCCGGCGTGCTGCGCTCGGCCGACTCGCTCGCCGGGGCAGCCAAGGAGCTGAGCCGCCTCGCCGAGCACCGCTCCCGGCCGAACACCGCGGCCTGGGAGGCGACGAACCTGCTCACCGTCGCGTCGGTGCTGGTCGCCAACGCGCAGACCCGCCGCGAGACGCGCGGCTGCCACTGGCGTGAGGATCACCCGACCGCGGCCGACGAGTGGCGCGGCCACCTCCTCGACGCGATCGGCCCGGACGGAATGATCACCCAGAAGTTCGAGGAGATGGCGTGATCGACTGCACCGCAGCGAAGCAAGGGCCAGGAGAGCACGCCGAAGGAGGCACAGCGTGACGACACCCGGAATCGATCTCGGCGAGCTGCAGCGGATCGTCTTCACCGCGCTTGGCGAAGATCTTGGTGACCCGCCGCGCGACGTGACGAGCGAGGCGACCATCCCGATCGGGCAGACCGGCACGGCCGAGCTGGTGGCCCGGGCCGACGGCGTGGTGGCCGGCCTGCTCGTGGCGGCCGAGGTCTTCGCGATCACGTCCTCCGGGACGGCGACCTTCGAACAGGTGGCGAACGACGGCGACCGGGTACGCCGAGGCGACGTGCTCGCCCGGATCACCGGACCGACCCGTTCGCTGCTGACCGCCGAGCGCACCGCGCTGAACCTGATCAGCCGGATGTCCGGGGTTGCCACGCACACCCGCAAGTGGGCCGACCAGCTCGAAGGCACCAAGGCAACGGTGCTGGACACCCGCAAGACCACTCCCGGCCTGCGGGTCCTGGAGAAGTACGCGGTCCGGGTCGGCGGCGGCACCAACAAGCGGATGGGCCTCTACGACGTCGCCATGATCAAGGACAACCACAAGCTGGCGGCCGGCAGCATCACGGCGGCGTACCAGCTGGTGCGCGAGGCGTTCCCGGACGTTGCGGTGCAGGTCGAGGTGACCACCCTCGACGAGGCCAAGGAAGCCGTCGCGGCCGGCGCCACGTTCCTGCTCTGCGACAACATGCGGCCGGAACAGCTCGTCGAGGTGGTCGCCGCGGTCGGTGAGCAGACCGAGCTGGAGGCGACCGGGAACCTGACTCTGGAGACCGCTGCGGCCTACGCCGCGACAGGAGTGGACTACCTGTCGGTCGGCGGGCTCACCCACTCCTCACCGATTCTCGACATCGCCTTGGACCTGCGGCCGCGTTGAGGCGCTCACCCCGTACAAAATAGGGGTCTTGATTGTGATTCTTAGGGGCCGACAACGTGCTGCTTTGTATTGACATCGGTAACACCAACACCGTGCTGGCCACCTTCGACGGCGACAAGCTGGTGCACAACTGGCGGATCAAGACCGACGCCGCTTCGACCGCTGACGAGCTGGGGCTGATGTTCCGCGGGCTGCTCGCCGGTGACGCCGTGGAGATCACCGGGGTGGCCGCGTGCTCGACCGTGCCGGCCGCGCTGCGCAACCTGCGCACCATGCTGAAGCGGTACTACGGCGAGGTGCCGAGCGTCGTCGTCGAGCCGGGAGTGAAAACCGGTGTGCAGCTCGCCATCGACAACCCCAAGGAGGTCGGCTCCGACCGGGTGGTCAACACGCTCGCGGCGCATGCGCTCTACGGCGGACCGTCGATCGTTGTCGACTTCGGCACCACCACGAACTTCGACCTGATCAGCGCGAAGGGTGAGTTCCTCGGTGGCGCGTTCGCACCCGGCATCGAGATCTCGTTCGACGCGCTGGCGGCCCGCGCGGCCCAGCTGCGCAAGGTGGAGCCGACCAAGCCGAAATCGGTGATCGGCAAGAACACCGTGGAATGTCTCCAGGCCGGGCTCTACTTCGGCTTCGCCGGTCAGGTGGACCGGATCGTCGAGCGGATGATCGAGGAGATCGGCCCGGTCAACGCGGTGATCGCCACCGGCGGGCTGGCCTGGCTCGTGAAGGACGAGTGCCACACGCTCACCGCGCACGAGCCGATGATCACGCTGATCGGGCTGCGGATGGTATATGAGCGGAACGTTTGAGGGGCTCTGAGTACGCTTTCTCAGGTCCTGACCAGTAGCTACCAGGAAGTCGAGCCGTGACCGAGCAGAACACGCCAGTTGTCGACCCCGCCGAGGACGTTCCCGAGCAGATGCGGGTCCGCCGGGCGAAGCGGGACCGGCTGCTGGCCGAGGGCGTACCGCCGTACCCGGTGAACGTCCCCCGGACCGCCGAGCTCGCGGAGATCCGCGCGAAGTACGCTGAGCTGCCCACCGACACCGCCAGCGGCGACACCGTGTCGGTCACCGGCCGAGTGATCTTCGTGCGGAACGGCGGCAAACTCTGCTTCGCCACGCTGCGCGCCGGCGACGGCACCGAACTCCAGGCGATGCTTTCGCTGGACAAGGTCGGTGCCGAGGCGCTCGAGGAGTGGAAGCGGATCGTCGACCTCGGCGACCTGGTCGCGATCACCGGTGAAGTGATCACCAGCCGTCGTGGTGAGCTTTCCGTGCTCGCGGATTCCTGGGCCATGAGCGCCAAGGCGCTGCGCGCGCTTCCGGTTGCGCACAAGCCGCTTTCCGAGGAAACCCGGGTTCGGCAACGTTATGTGGATCTCATCGTCCGGCCGCAGGCGCGTGACGTCGTTCGTACTCGCTCGACAGTGGTCCGCAGCCTGCGTGAGTCACTGTTCCGCCGCAATTTCCTCGAAGTTGAAACACCCATGTTGCAGTTGCTGCACGGGGGTGCGGCGGCCCGCCCGTTTGTGACGCACAGCAACGCTTTGGATACCGATCTTTATCTGCGGATCGCGCCGGAACTGTTTTTGAAGCGCGCCGTGGTCGGTGGCATCGAGCGTGTCTTCGAGATCAACCGCAACTTCCGGAATGAGGGCATGGACTCCACGCACTCTCCGGAGTTCGCCATGCTCGAGGCGTACCAGGCGTACGCCGACTACAACGTGATGCAGGAGCAGGTGCGTCACTGGATTCAGGAGGCCGCGGTCGCCGTCTCCGGTTCGCACGTGGTCACCCACGCGGACGGCACCGAGGTCGACCTCGGCGGCGAGTGGGCGGAGATCACCCTTTTCGGCGCGATCTCCGACGCGCTCGGCGAGGAGGTCACGGTCGGCACCGACCTGGCCACCCTGCAGGGGTACGCGGAAAAGGTGCAGCTCTCGGTGGATCCGAAGTGGATCGCGGGCAAGCTCGCCGAGGAACTTTTCGAGCACCTCGTGCAGCACAAGTTGCAGGCGCCCACATTCGTCCGCGACTACCCGGAGGAGACGGCCCCGCTCACCGCGGCGCACCGGACCACCCCCGGACTGACCGAGAAGTGGGACCTTTACATCGGTGGATTCGAGCTCGCTACGGCGTACTCGGAACTTGTCGACCCGGTCGTACAGCGCGAACGACTGCACGCGCAGTCGCTGCTCGCGGCCGGCGGCGACGCCGAGGCGATGCAGCTGGACGAGGATTTCCTGCGTGCCATGGAGTACGGAATGCCACCGACCGGTGGCATGGGAATGGGAATCGACCGGCTGTTGATGGCGCTCACCGGCCTTGGCATTCGGGAAACGATCCTCTTCCCCTTGGTCCGGCCGGAGTAGTCGCTCGGCATTATTGCCCCCGCCATTGACGGCCGATACGCCCCTGGCGTTATTGTCTTCCCATTGCTGGGGAGAGAACCTGTGTTCGGGAGGATAACGGCGCGTGGCCAAGCAGATCATTCACAAGCTGGTCGATGACCTCGACAACGGCGACGCCGACGAGACCGTGAAGTTTGCGCTCGACGGCATTCAGTATGAGATCGACCTGTCAGAGAAGAACGCCGCGAAATTGCGGGAGGTCTTCGAGCCCTACCTCAACGCGGGCAGCCGGGTCGCGCGCGGCGGCGTGGTCGTCGGTGGCCGGGCGGCGCGTGGGCGTGGCGGCGCCACCGCCGACCGCGAGCAGAACAAGGCGATCCGCGAGTGGGCCAAGAAGGCGGGGAAGGACATCTCCGACCGGGGCCGGATCCCGCAGGAGATCGTGGACGAGTTCCACGCGAAAGGCCCCGGCCGGGCCTGACCGATTTCTGGTCCCTCGGCGATGAGGGCGCATCCCCATGTGGGGGTGCGCCCTCTCCGTGTCTTCCGGGGCTGGCCCTTCGGGCGGCTGTCCTCGGCGGTTGTCCCCAAGTTATCCACAGGGCGAGGGTGGGTTTTCCACAGGCTGTGGATCGTCGCGATTTCGCTGTACGCGTACACGTTCGGGTGGGGGAACAGCCGTTGAGCGTGCGAAGTTGGCTAAATCAACGTTGCGGATCGTTCCGAAGGGCTGTGAGCGCCCAGCAGAGCCCGTCAGCGGCGATAGAGTAGTCACAGCACGGGTATCACCGATGCCCGCGCGCTGGCCCCGCCAGTTCATTGGCGCACGGCACGTGAGGAGCACGAGGGCATGTTCGAGCGGTTCACCGACCGAGCGCGACGGGTTGTCGTCCTGGCCCAAGAAGAGGCCCGGATGCTCAACCACAACTACATCGGAACCGAACACATCCTGCTCGGTCTGATCCACGAGGGCGAAGGCGTTGCCGCAAAGGCTCTGGAGAGCCTCGGCATTTCGCTTGAGGGAGTCCGGCAGCAGGTCGAGGAAATCATCGGCCAGGGCCAGCAGGCGCCGAGCGGGCACATCCCGTTCACGCCGCGGGCCAAGAAGGTTCTGGAGCTCTCGCTGCGCGAGGCGCTCCAGCTTGGCCACAACTACATCGGCACCGAGCACATCCTGCTCGGCCTCATCCGCGAGGGCGAGGGCGTCGCCGCCCAGGTGCTGGTCAAGCTCGGCGCCGACCTGAACAGGGTCCGCCAGCAGGTCATCCAGCTGCTCTCGGGTTACCAGGGCAAGGAGCCGGCAGCCGCCGGCGCCGCGACCGGCGAGGCCGCACCGTCCACGTCGCTGGTTCTCGACCAGTTCGGCCGCAACCTGACGCAGGCCGCCCGCGAGGGCAAGCTCGACCCGGTCATCGGCCGGGAGAAAGAAATCGAGCGGGTCATGCAGGTGCTCTCCCGCCGCACCAAGAACAACCCGGTGCTGATCGGCGAGCCGGGTGTCGGCAAGACCGCCGTGGTCGAGGGTCTGGCGCAGTCCATCATCAAGGGCGAGGTGCCCGAGACGCTGAAGGACAAGCAGCTGTACACCCTGGACCTGGGCGCTCTGGTGGCCGGTTCCCGTTACCGCGGTGACTTCGAAGAGCGCCTGAAGAAGGTTCTCAAGGAGATCCGCACCCGCGGCGACATCATCCTGTTCATCGACGAGATCCACACCCTGGTCGGCGCCGGCGCCGCCGAGGGCGCGATCGACGCCGCATCGATCCTCAAGCCGATGCTGGCACGTGGTGAGCTCCAGACCATCGGTGCGACCACGCTGGACGAGTACCGCAAGCACCTGGAGAAGGACGCGGCCCTTGAGCGCCGCTTCCAGCCGATCCAGGTCGGCGAGCCGTCCCTGGCGCACACCATCGAGATCCTCAAGGGCCTGCGCGACCGTTACGAGGCGCACCACCGGATCAGCATCACCGACGCGGCCCTGGTCGCGGCCGCGACGCTGGCCGACCGGTACATCTCGGACCGCTTCCTGCCGGACAAGGCGATCGACCTGATCGACGAGGCCGGCGCACGGATGCGCATCCGCCGGATGACCGCGCCGCCGGACCTCCGTGACTTCGACGAGCGCATCGCTCAGGTGCGTCGCGACAAGGAGTCCGCGATCGACGCGCAGGACTTCGAGCGCGCCGCCCAGCTGCGCGACAAGGAGAAGACCCTCCTCAACCAGAAAGCGCAGCGGGAGAAGGAGTGGAAGGCCGGCGACCTGGACGTGGTGTCCGAGGTCGACGACGAGCAGATCGCCGAGGTCCTGGGCAACTGGACCGGCATCCCGGTCTACAAGCTGACCGAGGAAGAGACCTCTCGGCTGCTCCGCATGGAAGATGAGCTGCACAAGCGGGTCATCGGCCAGGAGGACGCGGTGCAGGCGGTCTCGAAGGCGATCCGGCGTACGCGTGCCGGCCTGAAGGACCCGAAGCGCCCCTCCGGCTCGTTCATCTTCGCCGGTCCGTCCGGTGTCGGTAAGACCGAGCTGTCCAAGGCGCTCGCCGAGTTCCTCTTCGGCTCCGAGGACGCGCTGATCCAGCTCGACATGTCCGAGTTCCACGACCGGTACACGGTGTCCCGTCTCGTCGGTGCCCCTCCCGGCTACGTCGGTTACGACGAGGGCGGCCAGCTCACCGAGAAGGTTCGTCGTAAGCCGTTCTCCGTGGTCCTCTTCGACGAGATCGAGAAGGCCCACCCGGACGTCTTCAACACGCTGCTCCAGATCCTGGAAGACGGTCGCCTGACCGACGGCCAGGGCCGGATCGTCGACTTCAAGAACACGGTCATCATCCTCACGACGAACCTCGGCACGCGCGACGTGGCGAAGGCGGTTTCGCTGGGCTTCCAGGCCTCCGAGGCCGAGGAGTCGTCGTACGAGCGGATGAAGATCAAGGTCAACGACGAGCTGAAGCAGCACTTCCGCCCGGAGTTCCTGAACCGTATCGACGACACCATCGTCTTCCACCAGCTGCGTGAGAAGGAAATCCTTCACATCGTGGACATCTTCACGGCTCGCATCGAGGGCCAGCTGAAGAACAAGGACATGGGTCTCGAACTGACCGACAGCGCGAAGCGGTACCTGGCGGCCAAGGGCTTCGACCCGGTCCTCGGCGCCCGCCCGCTGCGCCGGACCATCCAGCGCGAGCTGGAGGACACGCTGTCCGAGCAGATCCTCTTCAACGAGCTGCGCCCTGGCCAGATCGTCGTGGTGGATTGCGAGGGCGACCCGGCCCAGTTCGAGAAGTCGAAGCTGGTGTTCCGTGGGGCTGACCGTGGTGTGTCGGTTCCGGATGCTGTGCCGGCTGATCTCGGGGCTACCACTACCGAGGAGTGAGGTTTGTGCTTTCCGGCCCGGCCGCGGTTCTTTCCGCGGTCGGGCCGTTTTTTGCTGCCGGCTCTGACGGTTTTGGGGCCGGGATGGCCCACGCAGGGCGGTCAGGCTTGATCCCTGCGTGGTCCATCCCCCTCGCGCCCATCGAGCGCCCTCGCGCCCATCGAGCGCCCTCGCGCCCATCGAGCGCCCTCGCGCCCATCGAGCGCCCTCGCGTCCGGCTCGCCCTCTGTCTGCGCCTGGAGTGCGCGCTGTCGTGCCCGCGCCCTGCCGCAGCCTGTTGGGTGCCTGTCTGCGTGGGCCTGTCGGCGTGGGCCTGTGTGGACCCGGTCGGCGCGCCTGGTCGTTTGTGGGGCCCGGCGAGTCTGCTTGGCGGAGCGCGGTGCTGGCCGGGTGCCTGCGGCGTCGGGCTGGTTGTGTCGGGTGGTTGCTTTGCCCGCGGCGGTCGGTCCCCCGTTCGGATCTTGAGCGATTTTGGACGTTCTGGGGTGTGGGATTACTCAAGATCGCGAGGGATGTTCTTGGCTGCGGATGGTTGCTCTTCGCAGGTGGGTGCTTTTGTCAAGAATTGGGAGCGGCGGCGTTTGGTGTCGATTTCGGTGCGGCTCGCGCTTTTGGTCGATGCGCGGGGTTATGGGCTAAACGGGAGGGGGTAGGGGCGTTCTGGGGGTAGCAGGGCTCTTGCTGCTGGCTCGTTGTTCTGGGTCAGGTGGGAGTGGATTTTGCGCGCCAGGTCAGTTATGTCGGTAATCGCGATGGTCCACTCGTCTGCGTAGCTGTTTATCGCTGCGCCGCTCAAGCCAAGTTGGCGTGAGCGGTGGGGTAGTGGGCGCAGGTGCAGGTCTCGTTCCGGGTCCCACTGGACTCTTGTCGGTGCGGCCTTCAGTTGGTGCTGCCAGTCGGCTCGGGATGGGTATGTGTTTCGCTCGTAGCTGCTGTGCACGGCCCCGGCCAGTGCCTTCTCGAAGCCCTCGCGTGTGATCGAGACGGCCAGGATTCGCTCCTGGCCGGGCTTGGTGGTCCAGCCGGAGCGGTACATCATCCAGAGGAATGACGGCTTGATCCAGGTCATCCGGTCCCGTTTGAACGGGGTGACGAAACGGCCCGCTCTCACCGCCGCGTCCGCAATGGCATCCGAATAAGCCTGATAAACGACGATAAAGTGCTCATCGAACGTTGCTCTTACTTCTCGCACGCCCACATGTTCGTCACTGCTGACCGGCCGAAGCCACTGAATTAGGCGTACTAAAAGAGCTGTTGGACTTCGGTTTTCGGGGTGTCGCCGGCGAGGGCGAAGTTGTCGGGGCCAACCGGCTCGACCAGGCCGTCTTCCAGGAGGCCTGCCAGGGCTCGGGTGCGTTGCACCTCGTCGGTCCAGACCAGGTCGAGGCGTTGGCGGGGGACCGGGCCGGTGGTGTGCCGGAGCACTTCGAGGATCAGGCCTCGGACCTGGCGGTCGGTGCCGGCGTAGCGCTGTGGTTTGCGGCTCGGGCCCTCCGGCAGCGGGGTGCCGGAAAGACGCCACGCGCAGACGTCGTGGAATGGGCAGTCGACGCATTTCGGGGAGCGGGCCGTGCAGACGATCGCGCCCAGTTCCATGAACGCGATGCTCGCCCGGGCGGCGCGGGGTACGTCCTCGGGGAGGAGTGCGGCCATCGCTACCAGGTCGGCGGTTGTTGTTGCCGGGCCGGCGTCCGGTTTGCCTTCGACGGCGCGGGACACGACTCGGCGTACGTTGGTGTCCACGACCGGGTGACGCTGGCCGTAAGCGAAAGTCGCCACCGCGCGGGCGGTGTACGTCCCCACGCCCGGCAGCGCCAGCAGCTGTTCGAGATCGTCGGGCACCCGGCCGCCGTGCCGTTCCACGATCGCGCCGGCGCAGGCGTGCAGGCGCATGGCGCGGCGGGGGTAACCGAGCCGGCCCCACATGCGGATCGCTTCGGAGGCGGGGTCGGCGGCGAGTGCCGCGGGGGTGGGCCAGCGGGTCATCCAGGAACGCCACGCCGGTTCCACACGGATCACCGGGGTCTGCTGGAGCATCACCTCACTGACGAGTACCCCCCACGGGGTAGTGGATGGCGTCCGCCACGGAAGATCTCGGGCATTTGTGTCGTACCAGGCGATGGCTGCGTCGGCGAGAGTCATAGCCCGTTTACTGTAAGCGGGTGCAGGAGCTTGCCATCACCGTCATCGGCCCGGACCGAGCCGGCATCGTCGCGGACATCACCGAGGCGCTCGCCGGAGTCGGGGCTAACCTCACCGACTCGACGATGACCCGTCTGCGCGGGCACTTCGCCATGACCCTGATCTGCAACGGGCCGACGGTTGAAGAAGCAGAGGCCGTTCTACAAACGGTCGGATTGCTGGCTACCGTACGAAAAATCGCGCCGGAGAGCGATAAAGCGGGAACCGGCGACCCCTATATCCTCAGCGTCCACGGCGTCGACCGCCTCGGCATCGTCGCCGCGGTCACCCGGGTTGTCGCCGCCGCCGGTGGCAACATCACCGACCTGACGACCCGGCTCACCGGCCCGCTCTACGTCCTGGTCGCCGAAGTGGACCTCCCGCCCGGCGCCGCCGATCAACTCGCCGAGCAACTCGCCGTGGCGGGTTCCGAGCTGGGTGTCGACGTGACGCTGCGACGGGCCGAGTCGGAGATCCTGTGAGTGTGCAGTGGACCGGGCCGGAAGGCCAGGTACGCCCGGTCGTCACCGCCCCCGCGAACGTGCTCAGCTCGGTCGGCCAGGAGGTCGACCCGACCGACCCGGAGATCGTGGCGCTGGCCGCCGATCTGGTCAGCACGATGCGAGTCTCGCCGGGGTGTGTCGGGCTGGCCGCTCCTCAGGTGGGCGTCGGCGTCCAAGTCTTCTGCGTCGACGTCACAGATCACCCGAAAGCGGTAACCACGAACGGCACGTTCGTCCTCTGCAACGCCAAGATCATTGAGGCGAGCCGCTGGCGCCCGGGCCGTGAGGGCTGTATGTCGGTGCCGGACCTCACTGGCGACGTGAAACGCGCCGCGCGCATCGTGGTCGAGGCGCAGCTACCCGGCACCGGCGAACCCGTGACCATCACGACCGACGCATTCGAGGCCCGAGCGCTGCAACACGAGATCGATCACTGCGGCGGCAGGTTGTTCCTCGATCGGGTCGCCGGTGCGCACGCCATCTACCAGCGCAAGGTCTATCTCTAACGAACGGTTCGCGAGTTGGTGTCGCATAACCGGCGCGTCGCGTGCATGGCGCTGGCGGCACAGGTCTACCGTGAGCGGCATCATGCGTGCGACGGTTGGTCCCCTCTCACCTGGCGTCTACTGGCGTCGGCGTGCGGTCGTGCTGGGCGCGGTTCTGCTCGGCGTAATCGTGATGTTCGTGTCGTGTTCCGGTGAGGACGACAAGGACACGAAGACCAAGAACGCGTCGTCGCAATACCCGACACCGGCACCCGACACCGCGTCGCCGGCGGAGACACCCTCGTTCCTGGACAGTGCCCCGGCCGGCGGCCCGGCCCTGCCCGATCCGGCGGACCTGCTTACCCGGGACCCGGCCGACGACGGCGATCTGCTGCCCGGCGCGACGGACACGGGCACGACACCTCCGGCCGCCGGAGCCACCACAGCCAACACTGCCACCACCGCCGCTGTGCCCGCCGACGGTGGCGCCTGTGCGGACTCGGAGATCTCGGTGACGCCGATTCCGGCGAAGACCACGGTCAAGCGCGGCGTGCCCCTTGAGATCCGTTTGAAGATCAAGAACATTGGTACGCGTACCTGCACCCGTGACGTCGGCGCCGAGCCGCAGGAGCTCTACGTCGAGCAGGGCGCCCAGAAGTTCTGGTCGTCCGACAAATGCAGCGCCGCGACGGGCGGCGACGTCCGCGCGTTCGCACCGGGCGCCGAGCGCGAGTACATGGTCACCTGGAACGGCCGCGAGTCCAGCCAGTGCGCCAACAACGTCGCCTCCGGCCCGATCCCGCCGGCCGGCGATTACGAACTGCGCGGCCGCCTCGGCCAGCTGATCAGCGCCCCGGTCGTCGTGACAATCGCCGCCTGACAGATTTGGTCGCCGCACTCGAGCTGTACCTGGACGTCCACGCGACGCGCCGGATCCGCCCGCTCTGGCAGGCACTCGAAGCCGAAGGCATCCCCAGCCTCGGCTCCCTCAACGCGAAACACCGCCCGCCCGTCTCGCTGGCCGCGGCACATCGGATGGACCCGGAAGCGGTCGTCGCGGCTGTCGAGGGCGTACCGGGCCTCACCCTCAGCATGGACTTCGTCGGCCAGTTCGTCGGCCGTGTCCTCTGGCTGGGCGTCACCGTCACCGACGAGCTGCTCGCCCACCACCGGACCGTCCACGAGCGCCTGAGCGGGTCACTCTCGGTGAGTGCAGTGAGTTAGTTCACTACACGTACCGCTCGAGGATGGACGCCTCGGCCAGCCTGGACAGGCCCTCGCGGACCCCTCGGGCACGGGCGTCGCCGACCCCCTCGACGGCCTGCAGATCTTCGACAGTGGCCCCCAGCAGGCGCTGCAGGCTGCCGAAATGATCGACCAGGCGGTCGACGATCTGGGCCGGCAGACGCGGGACCTTGGCGAGCAGCCGGAAACCGCGCGGGGAGACGGCCGCGTCCAGCGCGTCCGAAGCGCCCGGGTAACCGATCGCTTTCGCCACGGCCACCAGGTCGATCATCTCGGTGGCGGTGAGCAGGTCGAGCTCGACCAGGGCCTCGTCGAGGGTGCGGGCCTTGCGGCCGCCCGGCAGGTAGTCGCGGATCACCAGGGTGCGGTCGGCGTCGACGCCGGCCATCAGCTCGTCGAGCTGGAGGGCGAGCAGCCGGCCGTCGGTGCCGAGCTCCACGACGTAACCCGAGATCTCGTCGGCGATCCGGCGGACCATTTCGAGCCGCTGCACCACGGCAACCGCGTCCCGCACGGTCACCAGGTCTTCGATCTCCAGGGCGGAGAGGGTGCCGGAGACCTCGTCGAGGCGCAGTTTGTAGCGCTCGAGGGTGGCAAGCGCCTGGTTGGCCCGGGAGAGGATGGCGGCCGAGTCGTCCAGGACGTGGCGCTGACCGTTCACATAAAGGCCGATGATGTGCATCGACTGACTCACCGAGATGACCGGGAAGGCGGACTGTTTCGCCACCCGCTCGGCGGTGCGGTGCCGGGTGCCGGACTCCTCGGAGGGGATCGACGGGTCGGGCATCAGGTGCACGGCGGCCCGGACGATGCGGGTGCCGTCGCTGGACATCACGACCGCGCCGTCCATCTTGCACAGCTCGCGCAGGCGGGTGGCCGAGAACTCCACGTCGAGCGGGAAGCCGCCGGTGCAGATGCTCTCGACGACCGAGTCGTAACCCAGCACGATCAGCGCGCCGGTGCGGCCACGCAGGATGCGCTCGAGACCGT
Source organism: Actinoplanes sp. CA-015351 (assembly GCF_050955685.1). Classification (NCBI taxonomy): domain Bacteria; kingdom Bacillati; phylum Actinomycetota; class Actinomycetes; order Micromonosporales; family Micromonosporaceae; genus Actinoplanes; species Actinoplanes sp. CA-015351. Next base: position 8,098,569 of record NZ_CP192102.1, on the reverse strand, counting down.
CGCGCAGCGCGGTGCCGGGCGCCATCAGGGCCAGGTTGGCGCGCAGCGGATCACTGGCGCCGCCGGTGAGGCCGGGGCCGGCCGGTGGCGTCACAGTGCGGCCGTTGACGCCCACGCGCGGCGTTGAACTGGCGGCGGGCTTGGAACCATCGCGGTCGAGCGGCACCTGGACATTCTACGGACTGTCATCCACGCCAACGAGGCGTGGTTCGATGAATGCTCCGTAGCGTGATGAATCGTCACTGTGGGTCACCGAGAACCGTGGTCGGCGGCCGCTTTGGCCGCGCTCTGCAATGCCGAGCGAAGGTCGCCCACCTCGATCACCTGCATGCCCTTGGGCACCCCGGTGGTCGCGTCGGGACCGCAGCCCGGTGGGACCAGCCCGACCCGGAAGCCGAGCCGGGCAGCCTCGGCCAGCCGCCGGCCGACCGCGCCGACCCGGCGGATCTCGCCGGTCAGGCCGACCTCGCCGATCGCCACCAGGGTCGGCGGCATCGCCAGGTCGAGGCCGCCGGACGCGACGGCGAGCGCCATCGCCAGGTCGGCCGAGGGCTCGGTGAGCCGGATGCCGCCGACGGTGGCCGCGAAGACCTCGCGGTTGGAGAGCTTGAGCTGCTTGGTGCGGCGCTCCAGGACGGCCAGCACCATGGCGAGCCGGGCGCCGTCCAGGCCGGAGACCGTGCGCCGGGGTGAACCCTGCACCTCGGCGCCGATCAGCGCCTGGACCTCGGTGACTAGGGCGCGACGGCCCTCCATCGCCACCGTGACGCAGGTGCCGGGGACCGGCTCCAGGTAACGCGTGAGGAAGAGGCCGGACGGGTCGGGCAGGCTGGTGATGCCGCCCTCGTGCATCTCGAAGCAGCCCACCTCGTCGGCCGCACCGAACCGGTTTTTCACCCCGCGGACCAGGCGCAGCGACGAATGCTTGTCGCCCTCGAAGTGCAGGACGACGTCGACCAGGTGCTCCAGGACCCGGGGGCCGGCAACTTGACCGTCCTTGGTCACGTGGCCGACCAGAACCGTGGCGATGCCGCGCTCCTTGGCGATCGAGACGAGGGCGGCGGTGACCGCGCGGACCTGGGTCACGCCGCCGGGCACACCCTCGGTGCCGGGAGCGGCGAAAGTCTGCACCGAGTCGAGGATGAGCATGCCGGGCTTGACCGCGTCGAGGTGGCCGATCACCGTGCCAAGATCGTTTTCGGCTGCGAGGTAGAGCTTGTCGTGCAGGGCGCCGAGGCGCTCGGCCCGCAGCCGGACCTGGCTCACCGACTCCTCACCGCTGACCACCAGCGCCGGGGTGCCGGCGCCGGCCGCCCACTGCTGGGCCACGTCGAGCAGCAGGGTGGACTTGCCGACACCGGGCTCGCCGGCGAGCAGGACCACCGCGCCGGGGACCAGGCCACCGCCGAGGACCCGGTCGAGCTCGCTGACCCCGGTCGGGACAGCACGAGCCGGCGCGGCACTGATCTGGGCGATCGGCCGGGCCGGCTCGGACGGCATGCGGGAACTGACGACCCGGCCGGAGACCAGAGGCGTGGAGACGGTGGACTCGATGATCGAGCCCCACTCGGCGCACTCAGGGCATTTCCCCATCCACTTGGGTGGCTGGTGGCCGCATGCGTCACAGACGTATGCGGCCCGGGGTGCCTTGGCCGTCGCGCGAGAGGTCGTCACCCGGACAAGTTAGCCCAGGCGTACGACAAAACCGCTCAGTGCTCCTCTTCGGTGTTGCCTTCCTCGCGCGGACCGGGGGTCAGCGGGTTGGCGACCGGCGCCTGGAGCTCAAGCGACTCGGAGTTGTTGCTGAACTCGAAGACCAGGTTGACCGAGGCGCCCGGCAGCAGCTCCTCGCTGAGGCCGATGACCTGCAGCTGCGCCGCGTCGGTCGGGCGGAACAGGAGGGAACCCTGCGCGCCGATCTTGAACTGGGCCGGCGCCACCGAGACGGACGGCGACGGCGAGGCCGAAGGAGCCTTGGACGGCGCCTCGGAGGCAGACTCGGAGACCGAGGCGGAAGCCGAGGTCGAAGCGTGCGCCGACGGGTCCTCGGAAGCGTGCTCGGACGAAGCGGCAGCGGGAGCCGACGAAACCCCGGCGCTCGGAGCGCCGCCGCTGACCACGCCGACCTGGCTGGCCGAGACGACCTGGCTCTGCTCGATCGCGCGGCTCGTGATCGAGACGGTGACCTCTTCGTTGGTCTGGTTGTAAAGGCTCAGCTCCAGCGGAGCGTTCGCACCCGCCTTGTAGCCCTCGAGCCCCGGGTACGCCACCTGGAGGTTGCGGACGTAGACGCTGCCGTCCGTCGTCTGCGAGTCGACGCCGCCGATGGGCGTGTCCAGCAGTGCGGTCTCGGCGACCTGACCGGCCGAACACCCGGCCAGCGCCAGCACAGCGACCGTGGCTGCACCCGCGACCAGACCGGCGCGACGGGTTCCCAGGGGACGCATCACGATCCTCCAAATAGAGACACCAAGGTGTTGGATCAGCCTAATGGGCGGCGATCGGCCGCGTGCGCCGACCCATCCATCCGGTGCCTGTGGAGATCAAGCGTCACCAGAAAGAAGATCCACTGAGCACCAGCAGCACGACGTCGATCAGGGCCACCACCATCACCGCGCGAAACAGCGCTACCGGCCGGCCGTTCGCGCGCTTCGACGCGTACACACCAAGGGGAAGGACCACGACGGAGGCCGCGGCCGCCGCCCAGCCTGCCCACGACGGACGTTCGGGTGGTCCGAACACAAGCGTGAGTGTCGCACCCAGAAGGAGCACCGCGGCGGCCACTTGCGAACCTCGCGCGCCGATGCGGTGCGGCAGGCCCCGCACGCCGGTCGCGGCGTCGTCGGCGAGGTCCGGCAGCACGTTGGCGAAGTGCGCGCCACCGCCGAGCAGCGCGCCCGCCGCGATCAGCCAGGCGGGCGGCGCCGGATTGCCCGGCAGCGACACCACCACGAACGCCGGCAGCAGGCCGAACGCCACCAGATAGGGCACCACCGAGAGCGGCGTCGACTTCAACGGCCAGTCGTAGAGCAGGGCGAAGACCCCGACCAGGCAGATCAGGATCGTGGGCGCGGCGCCGAGCGCCAGCGCCGGCAGCGGGATCGCGAGCGCCGCGAGAAGACCAAAGATCCCGACGGTACGCGCGGAGACAGCGCCCGAAGCCACCGGTTTGTCCCGCCGACCGGCCTGCCGATCCCGATCCGCGTCCAGCCAGTCGTTGATCCACCCCACAGCAAGCTGGGTGAACGCCACTGCGAGCACCACCGCGACCAGCCGCCACCCGCGGTGCCCGGCACCGAGCGCCAGCAGGGCCATCGCCAGGGTGACGGCGCCGCCCGGTTCCGGATGCGACGCCCGCAGCAGGGCGAGGGCGCGTGACATGACTGGCAGTGTGGTGGATCTGCCGAACCCGTGCCAGTCTCGATCGCATGCTGTCGATGCAGCGCAATGACCCCCGTCAGTACGACGACCTGGCCGGCGAGTGGTGGCGACCCGGCGGAGACTTCGAGGTGCTGCACTGGCTGGCCGCTGCTCGCGCGGCTCTGATCCCGGATGCGGCCGGGCCCGGGCGGGTCCTGCTCGACGCCGGCTGCGGCGGCGGGCTGCTCGCGCCGCACGTCCGCGACAAGGGGTACCGGCACGTCGGCGTCGACCTGGGCCGGATCGGTCTCGGCCAGGCGTCCGGGCGCGGCCTCGCACCCGTCAACGGCGACGTGACCAGGCTGCCTTTCAAGGACGGCAGTGCTGACGTCGTTGTCGCCGGCGAGATCCTCGAACACGTCACCGACCTGCCCGGCACGGTCGCCGAACTCTCCCGGGTGCTGCGCCCGGGTGGTCTCGTGGTGATCGACACGGTCAACGACACCGTGCTCTCGCGGTTGATCACGGTGACGCTCGGGGAGCGGCTCGGCGTCGCGCCGGTCGGCCTGCACGACCCGGCCTTGTTCGTGCCGCCGGGCCTTCTGCGATCCGAGTTCGCCCGGCACGGTGTGACCCTGCGGACCCGCGGGGTCCGGCCGACGGTCTCCGGCCTGTTCCGCTGGCTGGTGCTGAAACGTGATCCCAGCGCCGGAAAGATCGTTCCGACCTTCTCCACAGCGGTTCTCTACCAAGGAGTGGGTACCCGCCATGATCGATGAGGCCCGCCGGCTCGCACCGCGGTTCGCCGCCCGTGCCGCCGCCACCGACCGAGACGGCACCTTCCCCGTCGACGACTTCGCCGACCTGCGCGACTCCGGATTCTTCGGGCTGATGGTCCCGTCCCGGCTCGGAGGCGCCGGCGCCGGCTTCGCGGAGTACGCCGAGATCGCGTACGAACTGGCTCGTGGCAACGGCGCCACCGCGCTGGTCTTCAACATGCACGCCTCGGTGACCGGCGCGCTCGGCGGGATCACTGACGTCCTCGCCGACGCGCTCGGCCTGCCGCAGGAGGCGCTTGATGCCCGCGACAACCACCTCAAGGCGGCGGCGAGCGGCAACTGGTACGCCGTGGCGATGAGCGAACGCGGCGCCGGCTCCCGGCTGTCGGAACTGACCACCAGCTACGAAGCGGTGGACGGTGGTTATCGGATCGCCGGGTCCAAGTCGTTCTGTTCGGGGGCTGGGCACGCTGACGCGTACCTGGTGGCCGCTCGCAGCGCGAGCGATCCCACTCAGGTCTCGCAGTTTCTGGTCCCGTCGGGCGGTGGGCTGCGCGTCGAGCAGACCTGGGACGCGCTCGGCATGCGGGCCACCGGCTCGCACGACCTGCACATCGACGTGACCGTTCCGGCGTCGGCGCTGCTCGGCGGCCTGGAAGGGCTGGCGCTGGTGGCCGTGCAGGTGGCGCCGCACTGGATGGTGGCTTCGTATGCCGCCGTCTACGTGGGTGTCGCCCGGGCCGCCGTGGACGCGGCAGTCGATCACGTCAAGCAGCGCGGTTTATCCCATCTGCCCGCTGTCCGGGCGCGGATCGGCCGGGCCGACGCCTCCGTCTCCGCCGCGCTTCTCGCGGTCCAGGAAGCGGCCCGGCGCGTCGACGAAGCGCCCGGCGACACCGAGACGAACCGCTGGGTGTGGCGGGCGAAACTGCTGGCCGGCACGACCGCGGCCGAGGTCGCCGCGTCGATGCTGGAAGCCGCCGGCGCCTCGGCCATGCGGCGCGGTCATCCGCTGGAACGGCTCTATCGGGATGCCCGAGCCGGCTCGCTGCAGCCGGCCACCAGCGACGTCTGCGCCGACTGGCTCGGTGTGGAAGCGCTCGGCGGCGACCCCGACTCCGACGGTGCGGTCCCGCGATGGTGACCGCGTGGCTCAGCGGGCTCGGCATCGCCCTGCCGCCGTCGGCCGTTCAGGAGGACCTCTGGGAGGGCTATTTCGCGCAGCACTACACCGGCGCACGCCGGGCTCTGGCGAAACGGATCTTCACGAACTCCGGTGTGCGTACCCGGCAGGCGGTGATCAGCCCGCTGCTGGAGGACGTCTCCGGCTGGTCAACCGAGCGCCGGATGCGCCGTTATCAGGTGGAAGCCATCCCGCTCGGCAAAGCGGCGGTCGGCCGCGCGCTTGCCGACGCCGGCATCGCCGCGGACGAGCTCGGCCTCTTCGCGGTCTGCTCCTGCACCGGTTACGCCACGCCCGGACTCGACATCCTGCTGGCCCGGGACATGGGCATGTCGCCGAGCGTGCAGCGGCTCTTCGTCGGGCACATGGGTTGTTACGCGGCTCTGCCCGGCCTCGGGACGGTCAGCGACTTCGTGGTGGCCCGCGGCAAGCCGGCGCTGCTCCTCTGCGCGGAGCTGACCAGCCTGCACCTGCAGCCGCCGGGCACCCGCACCGACATTCAACAGATCGTCTCGCACGCGCTCTTCTCGGACGCGGCGGCCGCGTGCGTGGTCACCCCTTCCGCCTCCGGCGATCTTGGGTACGCGATCAGCGAGGTCGCCGCCGTCACGGACACCACGACGGCTGATCACATGACGTGGGAGGTCACCGACGCCGGATTCCGGATGGGGCTGTCGCCGCAGGTACCGGTGGTGCTCGCAGCACACGTCCGGAACCTCGTCGACGACGTGCTGGCACGGCGTGGCCTTCAGGTGACCGACGTCGACGGCTGGGCGATCCACCCGGGCGGTCCCAAGATCCTCGACGTGGTGCAGGAGCAACTGGGGCTCGACGACGCGGCGCTGGCGGCCTCCCGGGGCGTGCTGGCCTCCTACGGGAACTGCTCCTCACCAACCGTGCTGCTCGTCCTCGACGCGCTGCGCCGCCGAAAAGATCCACCACGGCGAATCGTCATGCTTGCGTTTGGTCCCGGGCTCACGCTCTATGTCACTCTTCTGGAGGGCCCTACTCTCGGAGCGTGAGCGCGGAACGGGGCCGCGGGGCCGTATTGCACCTATTGACGGCGATGATCCTGATCGCAGGCGCGGCGTGGTGGTGGCGAGCCACCCCACGCGAGCCGGTCGACGAGCGGCTGCTCGGCTGGCAGCTCGTCGCCGAGCAGCTGCTGCCTGAGTCCGGGGATCAGCAGATGGCGGGCACTCTGGCGCTCGCTGACGGCGACGGTCACGAGGAGGTCGCCGAGGTCGGCAGCGGCGAGTTCCTGGTCTCGGTGGTCTGCGCCGGTGACGACGGCAGCCGGGTCCGGGTGAGCCTCGGTGCCGACGAGACCGGCCGGGGGATGCGGTGCTCGGGGTCGCGGACGCCCGAGGTGTTCAGTGTCGGGCTGGCTAGCGAACTCCACCTGCGGATCAGCGTGGAGGAGGCGGGGCCGGTCGTGTTCCGGTACACGCTTCAGCGGCTGAGCTGGTGACTGTTGTTTCTTGAGGGCCCGGGTGCTTTGTGCGTACCCAAGTATTTTTGATCTTGGTCGAATTGTCTGAGCTGGCGGTTGTCGCGGGTTCTGTCGTTTGGCTACAGACGGGCCAGGTCGGGCCGGATCTCCTCGACCGACGCGATCCGGTCCCGCAGCCGCACGATCTTGCCGGACTTGTCGGCGATGAGGACCGCCGCCGTGCCGTCCGGAGCGCCGAGATGGAAATGCCGCCGCAGACTGCCGGTCGGGTCGCGCAGGAAGCTGACCGACTTGCCGTCGGCCTGCGGGGTCTGCGCCTGAGGCAGATAGGTCAGGCCGGTGCTCGGCGCGGCCGAGGGCGCCGCCGACGCGACGGCGATGACCGCGGTGTCCGATTTGACCGAGGCGATGGTGTCCGTGACGAGGCTCTCGCAGGCGCAACCGTCGGTCAGGATGATTACCGCGGGTAGTCGGTTGCGAATCGAGACCGCCTGCCCGTTCGTCCCGATGAGATCCAGCGCGGGCAACTTGTCGGACGGTGTTGTGGTCGTGCTGGCCGTGCGCTGAGTAGCCGGTTGGCGCGCCGGGCCGGGCCATGCCGAAGCGAACAGACTGGCCACGGTGACCAGGACGGCCATCGAAATGATCAAGGCCGGAGTGCGAATGGTGAGTGCGCCAAGACGCCTCAGCCGGCGCACCGCCGGGCGGCGGGTGAACCGCTGCCAGCCGGTGAGGGGCGCGGCCGTGTCCAGCTCGGCCCGGACCGCCTCGACCTCCTCGGAAAGCTCCGAGAGGTCGTCCGGGATGACGATGACCCCCCACTCCTCGGGGAGGTCGGGAAGATCGCCGTTGGCACCGCCGTCAGGCGGCCAGCCGCCGTTGTCGCTCGCGCCTGCCATGACTCAACCTCCCCCCTGGCCGACCAGATCTTGCTTCGGTCGGGGAACTCTCGTCCAGCGTCCCGCAAGCGGGGCCGCATCGCCAGTGGTGCGTCATTGCGGACCTTAGCGATAAGCTTGATCTGACAAAGCCATCAGGTCCGGAATTTCCGACTCGCTGGCGTGGACCGTCACGCACCGATCACTCTAAGTCACGCAGGCAGCTTCTCGCGCCGGTGTCAAGCGGGAGAAAGCCCCATCACAGGCCCCCTGAGCTGCACTAACAGTGACCGCCAGGGCGAGACACTGCCGCCTGGGCGTGTTACCCTAGACACAGCGAAAGGGGTTTCGAACCTATGGTTTTCAGTGTCGGCGAGACCGTTGTTTACCCCCACCACGGGGCCGCACTCATCGAGGCAATCGAGACTAGGGTCATCAAGGGCGTTGAAAGGCAGTATCTCGTTCTGCGTGTCGCCCAGGGCGATCTGACTGTTCGGGTGCCCGCTGAGAACGCCGAAGAAGTCGGCGTGCGCGAAGTGGTTGGCGAAGAAGGCCTGGGCAAGGTCTTCGACGTCTTGCGTGCTCCGCACACCGAGGAGCCGACCAACTGGTCGCGGCGTTACAAGGCCAACCTGGAGAAGCTCGCCTCCGGCAACCCGCTGAAGGTTGCTGAGGTCGTCCGCGACCTCTGGCGCCGTGAGCGTGAGCGTGGCCTGTCCGCAGGTGAGAAGCGCATGCTGGCAAAGGCGCGCGACATCCTGGTCGGTGAAGTGGCCCTCGCTGAGAAGAGCACCAAGGACGAGGCTGAGGTGCTTCTCGACAAGGTCCTCACCGAGGCCTGATCCACCCGACGCAAACACTCCTCAAAACTGTGTCCGACGACCGCGACGTGACCGCGCAGCCTAGTGCTCGCGGTGACGTCGCGGTCGTCGTTCCAGCTGCGGGAGCCGGTTTGCGGCTCGGCCCCGGCGCTCCCAAGGCGCTGCGGCTGCTCGACGGCGAGCCGCTTCTGGTCCACGCGATTCGCCGCATCGCCGCGTCGCCGTCGGTCGCCATGATCGTGGTCGCGGCGCCGCCGGCCGAGGTTGATGCCGTGGGTGCCCTGCTCGCTCCGATCGCCCCGGTTGTGGTCGTGGCCGGTGGTGCCGAGCGCCAGGAGTCGGTCGCCGCGGCGCTGGCCGTCGTGCCGCCTTCGCTGGGCATCGTGCTTGTTCACGACGCGGCGCGCTGCCTCGCCCCGGTCTCATTGTTTGAACGGGTCGCCGCGGCGGTTCGCTCCGGTTCCGACGCTGTCATCCCGGCCCTTCCGGTGGTCGACACCATCAAAGAGGTCTCCGGGGACGGTGACGTGCTCGGGACGGTCGACCGGTCGGTGCTGCGTGCCGTACAGACGCCCCAGGGTTTCCGGGCGTCCGTTCTCCGTGCGGCGCATGCGGCTGCGGCCGGGTTGCACACGGACGACGCGGGGGCGGTGGAGAAGCTGGGGCTCGTGGTGCGGTGTGTCGCGGGGTCCGACCTGGCATTGAAGATCACCCGGCCGATGGACCTGGCACTGGCCACCCACCTGCTGACGGTCAGCGACCCGGACGCGGTTTAGCGGCGGGCTGCCGCGGAGCCCGGGTGTCGGGTTGGGCCGCGTACGCTCGCGGGGTGATCGTTCCGCGGGTTGGTGTCGGTACCGACGTTCATGCCTTTGACGCCGATCGGCCCTGCTGGGTGGCTGGTCTGCGCTGGCCGGGGGAACCCGGGCTCGCCGGGCACTCCGACGCTGATGTTGCGGCGCACTCGGCCTGCGACGCACTGCTCTCCGCGGCTGGGCTGGGTGATCTGGGCAGCAACTACGGGACGAGCCGGCCCGAGTGGGCCGGCGCGGCCGGGGTGGCGCTGCTCACCGAGACAGCGTCCCGGGTGCGGGCGGCCGGATACGAGATCGGCAACGTGTCGATTCAGGTGATCGGCATCCGCCCGAAGATCGGCAAACGACGCGCCGAGGCCGAAAAGGTTCTCTCCGACGCGGTCGGCGCCCCGGTGACAGTGGCCGGCACCACCACCGACGGCCTGGGCCTGACCGGCCGAGCCGAGGGCTTGGCCGGCATCGCGGTGGCCATGGTTTACCCCACCGCCTAGCGCTCCCCCGCTTGGATCTTGGTGGTGGTGCTTGTCACGGGTGGGTGTAGCGGGTCATCGGGCATGATCACTGGCATGACCGCTGTGCTGCCGGAAGCTGCCCGGGCGCTGATCGACAATCCCACTTATGTGGTGCTTACTACGATCAATGCGGACGGCTCGCCTCAGTCGACGCCTATCTGGGTGAAGCGCGACGGTGAGGACATCGTCTTCTCGACCGTGCGGGGACGGCAGAAGACCCGAAACATGGAACGGGATTCGCGGGTCTCGATCTGCGGGTACGACCCGGCGCAGCCGTACTCCTACTTCACCGTCGACGGCACGGTCAGCCTTGTCGACGACGAGGGTGACCTGATCAGCGAGTTGAGCTACAAGTACGCGAACGAGCCGTGGACCGCTGACGGCGCGGACGTGGTGCGTGTGGTGTGCCGGCTCACCCCGACTCACGTGATCTTCAGGTAGACCGCCTACGCTCGGCAGCGTGTCCGCCCCCATGGAGCCCGAGACCACGCCTGAAGAGCACCGGCAGAGGGCGTTCCTCCTCGCCGACCTCGGCCGTTACGACGAAGCCGCCGAGGAGATCGCGGCCGGTTTGAGCAGCGCGCCTCAGGAGGCCAAGCTGCTCACCACGCTCGCGACCATTCACCTTGCCGCGGAGCAGCCGGACCAGGCTCTGGCCGCCGCCGACCGGGCCGCGTCGGCTACGCCTCCGTCACTCGGTTCGCTCGTGGTGCGGGCGATGGCGCTCACCGACAGCAGGCGGTTCGGTGACGCCGCCCGGATCGCCGAGGCGATTCTGCGAGATCACCCCACCGATCCGTACGCTCAACGCACCGGCGCAGCCCTGCTCAGCGAGGCACGCAACGGGCAGGAGGCGCTGAACGCCGCGTGGAACGGTGTCCGGGTCGCTCCCTCGGAGGGCGAGGCGCACCTGGTCCTGGCCGTCGTGGCGGCGCGTCTGCGGCTCTTCGATCTGGCGCAGAGGGCGTACGCGGAAGCGCTGGAACTGGACTCGACGATCGGTGATGCCGCCAGCGAGGTGGGCATCGTCCGGTTCGAGCGCCGCCGATGGGCCCGCGCTCTCGAGGACCTGGCCGAAGAGGCGTCCCTAGGGGTGCCACCGGAAACTCCAGAGGCTTCGGCAACTCCAGAACCGTGGGAAACCCCGGAACCGTGGGAAAACCCCGAAGAACCGAAAAAGCCGGAAAAATCCGTCGATCCGTTCCCCGTCTCGCGCCCGTCACGCCAGGTCCTCGACGTCTCCCAGGAATCCGCTGACGCGGTACGCGAAACCGTCCAGTACGCCTCCGGCGGCACCCTCGTGGTCTCCGTGCTGACCGCCGCGATGACCCTGGTCAGCGCCGGGATCTCGCGAGTCTGGGCCGGCATGATCGGCGTGCTGGTGTTCGGTGCCGTGGTGATCTGGTTCAGCAGCCGGCTGCCGGAACCGGGCGGGGTGGTGCTGCGACGGCTGCGGTCGAGCAACCGCAGGCTCGCCGTGGCGGTCTATCTGAGTTTCGGGGCGCCGCTGTTCCTGCTCGTCTATGCCGGCGTCGGTGGGGTCGCCACCCTGGTGACCGGCATGATCCTCGCCGCGGTCGCCGAGGTGCTGGTGGTGACCAGCCGAAAGTAAGGCTGGAGACAATTCCCGGCGTCCATTAGGTTCGATTTTGTGTCGACGATGGTGCCTCCGCTGTATGCAGGGCTCGTCGATGACGCGTCCCTTCTTCCGCCCAGCCCGATCGGCCTCGCGGACGCGGTGTCGAAATACGACGAGCACACCGGTTCGTGGTACTCGGACCTGATCGGCTCGCTGCTGGTGCCCGCTTCGGCTGTCGGCGCCGGTCCGGTGCCGAAGGTCCGCGCCGGTCTGATCGGTGACGTGCCCGCCGCCAACCTGCCGATGACCGTGGAAAAGCTGCGCGCCGCCGGCATGGTGATCGAGCACGTCGAGGCGCCGGTGGCCCGTCGAGGTGAGGACCCGCAGCCAGGGCTGGCCGGGTTGCGCGAGTTCGCGGCCCGCCAGGGCGACCTCCAGCTGTACGCCGAGATCCCGCTCAGCTGGGGTCTCCTCTCCGCGCTGGACACGGTCGCCGAAGCGCGCGCCGAGGGGCTGACGATCGCGCCGAAATTCCGGGTCGGCGGGCTCGCCGCCGAACTCTTCCCGACCCCGGTGGAGCTGGCCGCGGTGATCTGCGCCTGCCGTGACCGGGAATTGCCGTTCAAGCTGGCGGCCGGGCAGCGGCACGCCACCCGGCACACCGATCCGGAGACCGGTTTCACCCATCACGGATTCCTCAACGTGCTGATCGCGACGGTGGCTGCCGCGGAGGGCGGTGAGGTGGCGGAGGTCGCCGAGGCGCTCGCCGCGACACACCCGGTTCCGCTCGTCGAGCCGGCCCGGGTGCATCGGGCCGTTACCCGGCCGCTGTTCGTCGGATTCGGCGCCGCAAACGTGGTGGAGCCACTCACCGAGCTGGTCCGGCTGGGCCTGATAAACGGTGGTTACGAGTGACCATGGGATGATCCCCTGGTGACCCGGGTGCTGCTACGAACTCTGGCGGCCGCGGTCCTGCTGGTCGCGTCCGTCCTGATCGGCTGGCGGGTGCTCGGCCCGGCCGAGGTCCTCGCGAGCGCGTCCTCGCCTTATCCCCCTCTGACGATCCGAGCGCCGGGTGTCACCGGCCGGACCAATGTGGCCCCGCTGGTTGTCGACGGCCGGCTGCGGGTCTACGCGGCGAAGCATCAGGTGCGGGCCGACGGTCCGGTCGACGGCCGGACCGTTTACACCGCCCGGTGGTCGCTGCGCCGCTGGCCCGAGCAGCTCAGCGCGGTGACGGCGAGTGGGACCACGGTCGTCACCCGCTGGTCGGACGGCGAACTCGTGGCGGTCGACGCGCGTACCGGTGAGATCGCCTGGCGGACTACGTCCACGGTGCCGGCGCCGGGTTACGCCGGTCACCGCACCGGGGCGGCGACGGTCTGGGACGCGCAGGCTCTGCGGATCGCCGCCGGCACCGTCGTGGTCACCGAGGATCAAGAGCTGCTTGGGTACGCCGTGAGCACGGGCGAAGTCAGCTGGCGGTTGCCCCGGCCTGCCGGGTGTGCGGAAACGTTCACGACGTCGAGTGCGGTGTTCGCGTGTTCCGTCGCCTATGACGCGGCGACGGGCAAGCCGGTGACCGGGTTGCCGGCCGGGCCGTGGACACCCGTGGGGTGTGAGCCGGACGGTTCCGCATGCGCCGGACTCCGTGACGCTACCGGGCAGGGTTGGATCGCCGGGAAGCGGGCGCCGGCGCTCGACGACCCGGAGGCGACGGTCGCGGCAGGGGTCGTGGTCAGCTCGGCCGGTTCGGTGGTGACCGGCCGCTCGCCCGCGGGCGCGGTGCTCTGGACATGGAACGGCTCGGCGCGGGTACTGGGCGGCTCGGACGCGACAGTGCTGCTGCTGACGCCGGAGAACACGCTGGTCGGAGTGGACGCCGGGACCGGTGTGGAGGCGCTGCGGTTCCCGCTGGCCTTCGGGACCGAGAGCACCGAGTGGAAGCCGGGCCTCTATCGGATCGCCGGCGGTTATCTGGCGATGGAACGGCTGAACGTCGACGCCCCGGAAAACGACCCGGAGTCCCCGATCTACTACCTGACGCTCGACACGGTGATCATCGCGGCTCTGTAGAGGCGGTCGGGCTAGGTCAGATGGGGTAGCAGGGCTGCCCAGGCCTCTTCGGCTGCGCCTGCGATCGGGCCCTCGTCGTCGCCCAGGGTGGCGGGCAGGACCGGGGGTGGGGACGCTCGGTGGATCAGCATCAGGCCGTCTCGGTAGGCGGCGTCGATCGCGTCCGGCACCGCCGCCAGCAGGTCTACGCCCAGGCCACCGAGGGTGACCAGGTCGACGTCGAGGCCGTTGACCAGGCCCGCTATGCCCCGGCCTAGAGCCGCGCCGACCTCTCGGACCGCTGCCAGCTCGGCGGAGGCCGGCTCCGCCTGCCCGCCTGCCGGATCGGTGGCCTGCCCGCCTGCTGGATCGGTGGCCTGCTCGGCTGCCGGGCCGGCGGCATGCCCGGCCGCTGCTGCGATCACTCGGCGGGCGTAGGTGACCGGGTCTCGGGGTGGGTGCTCGTTCAGGAGGCGGGCCAGGGCGGTGCCGTCCACGGCTGTGCCCCAGCAGCCCGGGGCGCCGCAGGGGCAGCGGACCGACGGGTCGCCGAAGGGCATGTGGCCGAACTCGCCGGCCGCTCCCAGTGCGCCGATCGTCGGGCGGCCGCCTTCGACCACCGCGCCGCCGAGGCCGGCTTCGATGCGCAGGTGCAGGGCTACGGCGGCGCCCGCCGCGGCGCCTCGGCGGGATTCGGCGGTGGCGGCCAGGGTGGCGTCGTTGCCGGCTACGAAGACGTCGGCCGTGGGCCAGAGGGCGGTCAGGTCGACGTCGTGCCAGCCTGCCGTCGAGGCGTCCAGGCGTAGTGACCGGGAGACAGTGCCCGGCACCGAGACGCCTACGGCGCGGGGGCGGTCGCCGAACCCGGAAATGGCCTCGGCGATCGCGGCCGTGACGGTCGCGCGGACCTCGTTCCAGCCGGTCGAGGCGTGACGGCCTGATCGGGAGGCGGCGGTGGCGCCGCCCAGCTCGACCACGTCGACCCGCCAGGCCTCGTGGGTGATCGCCACGGCCAGCACGACCGGGCCTTCCGGGTGGGGCAGCAGCACGGTGGTCGGGCGGCCTCGGCTGCCGCTCGGTGCGGCCGGCGCCTGGACCAGCAGTGACGCCCGGCTGAGCTTGGTGACCAGCTCGGTGGCCGCGCCGGTGCCGACGCCGAGGAGGCGGGCCGCGTCGGCGCGGGTGACACCGGGCGTGTGATGCACCACACGGAGAAGCTCGGTGGAGCGGGTCGTCACGTCAACTCCTTTTTTTGCTCTGCATCAGAGCTTATTCTGTGGCGGTGAAGCTCAACCGCCCGGCGCTTGTCGTCCTCGGCACTTCGACGTTCTGCTATGTGACAGCAGAAACCCTTCCTGTCGGCCTGTTACCGCAGATCTCGGCCGGCCTCGACGTCACCGAGGCCCAGGTCGGGCTGCTGCTCACCAGTTACGCCGTGGTGGCCGCGCTGAGCACCATCCCGCTCACCGCCCTCACCATGCGGGTTCCCCGGCACACGTTGCTGGCGGTCACCGTAGCGGTCTTCGTCGTCTCCCAGGCGGCCGCGGCGCTCGCGCCCACCTTTACGGTGCTGGTTCTCTCCAGACTTGTCTGCGCGCTGGCGCACGGGGTGTTCTGGTCGGTGATCGGGCCGATCACCGCGCGGCTCGCGCCACCCGGGCAGGTCGGGCGGGCCACGTCACTGGTCTTCATCGGCAACTCGCTCGCCATCGTCCTGGGTGTGCCGCTCGGCACCGCGCTCGGTCAGTGGCTCGGCTGGCGGCTGTCGATCGGTGTGATCGCGGCAGCCGGTGCGATCTGCTTCGTCGCGTTGATCTTCCTGCTGCCGGAGATGCCGGTGCTGCCGCGGGACCGGGCCGCCCGGCTCAAGGACCAGATGCGCGACGCCGTGCTGATCCTGCGCAACAGGCGGGTCTTCGGGCTCTGCGCGGTCACCCTGGTGGTGGTTGTCGGGCACTTCGCGGCGTACACCTACATCGCGCCGCTGGTCCGCCGGGACGCCGGGCTCGACGGCGCGGCGCTCAGCGTGCTGCTTCTCGGGTACGGCGCGGTCGGGCTGGTCGCCAACTTCGTGGTCGGGCGGTTCGTGGACCGGCGGCCCGGGCCGATCCTGCTCGGGCTCACGGTGACCGTCGCCGCGTCGGTGATCCTGCTGGCGCCGGTGCTCGGCCCGGTCGGGACGGTGCTGGCCGTGCTGGTCTGGGGTGGCTCGTTCAACGCCATCCCGGTCCTGCTCGGCTCGGCGTCGCTGCGGGTGGCGCCGGCCAGCCGGGACGCGGCCTCGGCTGTTTACGTGGTGGCGTTCCAGATCGGCATCGGCAGCGGGGCGTTCATCGGCGAGCGGATGGTCGGGG
This sequence comes from Actinoplanes sp. CA-015351, assembly GCF_050955685.1. Taxonomy (NCBI): domain Bacteria; kingdom Bacillati; phylum Actinomycetota; class Actinomycetes; order Micromonosporales; family Micromonosporaceae; genus Actinoplanes; species Actinoplanes sp. CA-015351. The sequence goes on along the minus strand of NZ_CP192102.1, from coordinate 8,082,780 downwards.
CCGGTCACCTCGGTGTGCTGCCGATTGTCACGGCGGTCTTCGCGGTGGCCGCATCCGTGCTGGTAGTGACGTTCCGGCAGACCTTCCCGGCCCGGATCAGCGCCGAGGAACACGACGAGGCACAGGCGGCCGCACTCCAACACTGACCCGGCGACCCGGCGACCCGGCGACCCGGCGGCCCGGCGACCCGGCGGCCCGGCGGCCCGGCGGCCCGGCGGCCCGGCGACCAGGCGACCCGGCGGCCCGGCGGCCCGGCGGCCCGGCGGCCCGGTGGCCCGGCGGGTGCTCGCGGCTGCGATGTCGGCCCATGCCTGGGTGCCGACTTCAGGGTTCGATCCGCACCTGAACTCGACACGCACGAGTGGGCGCCCTGTTCCGTGTGGAGTTTGGGTTTGCTCCGCACCTCAAGTCGACACGCAGGCCGTGAATTGGCTGCTCGTGTCGACTTTAGGTGTGATTCGCGCCCTGAATCGACACGCTTCGGTGCTTCGTTCGCGTGGTGGCGGCCGGTTGTCAGTGTCGCGGGTCTTGGCGGAGGCGAGCCGTAGCCGGGAGAGGTCATCACGGCCGATGACCTCTCTGGGCTACGGCTCGCCTGCCGGAGGATGGGCCGGCTCGCCTGCTGGAGGGGCGGTCGGCTCGCCTGCTGGAGGGGCGGTCGGCTCGCTTGCTGGAGGGGCGGTTGGCTTGGCGGCTGGGCTGTGGTGGGTGGTAGGCCCGTGCGGTTTGCGAGCTGCGGTGATTTGTCTTTGTTGCTCTGGGTGTCGGGGCCGGCGGCGGGTCGCGCCGGGGCATGGACGTCAGGACCGGGGGCTGACGGCGCGGGCCCGGCTGCGCTTGGCGCAGCCGGGGACGCGTATCAAAGAAGATTTAAGCGAGAGCGGCTTCGGCGGCGGCGAGGAACTGGTCGTTCTCGTCGGGGGTGCCGACGGTGACGCGGACGCCGTCCGGGTGGAAGCCGCGGACGATGACGCCGCGGTTTTCGCAGGCGGCGGTGAAGGCGGCGGTGCGGGCGCCGAGCGGGAGCCAGACGAAGTTGGCCTGGCTGGCCGGGACCTCGATGGAGAGTTTGCGCAACGCTTCGGTGAGGCGGTCGCGTTCGGCGACCACCAGGGAGCAGCGGCGGCGGACCTCGTCCTCCTGAGCGAGCGCGGCGAGTGCGGCGGCCTGGGCAACAGTGCTGGTGGAGAACGGGGTGACCACCTTGCGGATGGTCGCGGCGACCTCGGGCTGGGCGACCAGGTAACCCATCCGGAGGCCGGCCAGGCCCCAGGCCTTGCTCATGGTCCGCAGCACGACCACGTTGGGGCGGTCGCCGTAGGTCTGCAGTGCGTCCGGGACGTCCGGGTCGGTGACGAACTCGCGGTACGCCTCGTCGAGCACGACCAGCACGTCGGAGGGCACGCCGGCGAGGAAGCGGTCGATCTCGGCCTTGCGCAGCGAGGTGCCGGTCGGGTTGTTCGGGTTGCAGACGAAGATCATCCGGGTCTGGTCAGTGATCGCCTCGGCCATCGCGGCCAGGTCGTGGCCGTGCGCTGCCGTGTTCGGAACCCGGACGCTTGTCGCGCCGCCGCCGGCCGCGATGATCGGGTACGCCTCGAACGACCGCCACGAGTAGACGATCTCGTCCCCTGGCAGACAGGTGGTCTTCGCCAGGATCTCGGCGAGCGCGACCGAGCCGCAGCCGGTGACGATCCGGTCCGGGCTCACGCCGAACCGCTCGCCGATCACCTCACGCAGCTTCACCACGCCCATGTCGGGGTAGCGGTGCACCGACGCCATGGCCTCGCCGGCGGCTTCCACGACGCCGGGCAGCGGGCCGTACGGCACCTCGTTGCTGGCCAGCTTGATTGCCTCGCTGATGCCGAGTTCGCGGGCGAGATCGGCGACGTTGCGGCCGGGCACGTAGTTCGGCAGCGCGTCCAGATCGGCGCGGGTCAGCCGGGTCATTGGGGTCCTCCGGGAGATTTGCTGCCCGGCGCGGCCGGGGCGATCGGGTGTACGCCGTGCGGAACGGCGACGACGACGGTGGCCGCTGCCTTGTCATGCCAGGCCTGACGCAGGCGCGAGTCGAAGACCGGCGACAGCGCGGCGAAGAACTGGATCACCAGGCCGATCCCGCACCACCAGAACAGCGTCCACATGCCGAGACGGGCCCAGCGGGTGAAGGCGCGCCCGAAACCGAGCGGGTTGGTGCTTTCGACCGGCACCACCTTGAGGCCCATCAGCCGTTTGCCGATGGTCTGGCCGCGACTGGCGATCGACGGAGCCTCGTAGACCAGCCAGAGCAGGGTCGCGACCAGCACGATGGCGATCGAGAGCGTCTGCATGCGTGCGGTCGGCTCGCCGACCGTGGCGGTGGCGCTGTTCGCCTCCACCTGGGTCATGTAGTCCCGCATGATCGGGGCGAAGTCCTGCCAGTACTGGTAGATGAACCAGCCGTTGACCACGACGTTGAGCAGCAGCACAACCGCGATGTCGATGAGGCGGGCGGTGAGCCGGCGGCCCAGGCCGGCCAGGGGGAAGCCGTGCGGCATCGCCTGCGGCATGGGGTAGAGGTAAGCGTGCGGGGGCTGGCCGGCCCAGGTGGGCTGGGGGTATTGCTGGGGAGGGTATTGCTGCGGGTTTTGCTGCCAGCCCGGCGGCGGGCCTTGTTGCCAGCCCGGCGGCGGCGGGCCTTGTTGCCAGCCCGGCGGCGGCGGGCCTTGTTGCCAGCCCGGCGGCGGCGGGCCTTGCTGCCAGCCCGGCGGGGGGCCGTAAGGGGCTGGTGGCTGCGCTTGCGGCTGGGCCGGGGGTTGCGGCGCCGGGGTGATCGGGGCGGGGGAGACCTGTGCCGCCGGCTCCTCCTCGACCGCGGGTGGCCCGTCCGGCGGGACCTCGTCGGCCGGGATGGCCTGGCCCAGCCAGCCGTCACCGTCCCAGTAGCGCTGGGTGCTGGTGTCGGCCGGGTCCTTGTACCAACCCGCGGGAAGCGAACTCATGGGCAAACCTTTACACGACAGCCTGACCGTTCCCTGCGGCCCGGTCTTTGATCTCAGTGTCCCAGAGCGCCGCGTTGTCCTGCGGTCACAGTGGCGCACCGTCCAAGGCTGGACAAGAGTTTGGATCCGTGCTGGTCAACCTGTGCAATCCGTACGGTAGCTTCGCCGGATGGGTGAGCAGACTGTTCAGCTCGACGGCCTCGACGCGCGGCTGATCGCACTGCTGGGTGCGGAGCCGCGGATCGGCGTCCTGGAGCTTTCCCGGCGGCTCGCGGTGGCGCGCGGCACGGTTCAGGCGCGTCTCGACAAGCTGATCGCGCGCGGCGCGATCAAAGGCTTCGGCCCGGAGGTGGTCCCGGCCGCGATCGGGTTCGGCGTCACGAGCTTCGTGACCTTGGAGATCAGGCAACGGTACGGGCATGACGCCGTCGCCGGGCACCTGGCCGACATTCCCGAAGTCCTCGAAGCGCACACGATCACCGGCAGCGGCGACATCCTGTGCCGGATCGTGGCCCGGGCGAACGCCGATCTCCAGCGGGTGATCGACCAGATCGTCGGGTACGAGGGGATCGTCCGGGCGCACACGATCATCGCGCTGGCGGAGCTGATTCCGTACCGGACTGCGCCACTGGTCCAATCGGCTTATAACCCGAAATAGGGCGTCGACACGGGCATTTCGTGCTCTCGGGCTGAGCCGATCTAGGTCATTACCCTGCTCCAATGGCCTCGGGCGGGGGTTCCTGGAAGGGATACACGGTGCTCACCACTGCGGTGGTCGTCACCGTGCTCGCCACGACGGGCGTGTGGAACCCGTTCCCGCAGATGTGGTCCTGGGTCAACACCAGCGGCCCGGTGGCGCCCGGCACCCGCTGGCAGCAGACGCTCGGCGGCACACCGCAGAGCGTGGCGATCGTCGGCGACGCGGTGGTTGTCGAGTACCGGACGTCGGTCGAGGCGTACGGGCTGACCGCGGCCGTCCCGCTCTGGAAGTCGGACGCCGACTGGGCCTCGATCGCGGGCAAGGGTGACGACGCCGTGGTGGTCACCGGCCGGCTGCTCACCAAGGGCTATCAGGTGCTCGACCCGCGGACCGGGGCGGTACGCCGATCGGACGCCGAGGCCGGCGCCGTCTGGACGTACCAGGACGCGATCGTCGACCTGAGCTGCTCCGCAGGCAACGACTGCCGGCTGACCGCCTGGGATCCGAAGGCCGGGAGCCAGCTCTGGAGCGTGGACACCGGTGGCATCGGGTTCGTGCTGGACGCCGCCAACCCCGACCTGCCGGACACCCGGCGGCTGGTCTCGGACGACGTGGACGACGACGTCGCCGGGCCGCCCGCGCTGCCCGGACTGCTCGGCCTGCCGCACGACGGGCAGATCCGGGTGATCGACACCGCGAACGGCAAGCTCGTGCAGACCCTGCGGGCGGCCCGGGACCAGAAGGTCGTGGTGGTCGGCGGCCGGGTGCTCACGGTGAACGGAACCCCTGCCGACGGCACCTGTTACTACGAGGTGGTGGCGACCGATCCGCCCGGCAACGCTGTGGTGTGGCGGCGGGACGGGCTCAATCTGCGTACCGCGGACAACGGGTCGGCCTGCGAGCAGGAGAAGGACCCGGCCGGCGGGTACAACGTGGTGCTCGGCGTCGACCCGTACGGCCGTGAGGTGCTGATCAACGGGAACGACGGGCGCAACCTCTGGTACGGCGACAAGGACTCCGACGTGGTCGCGGTGAACGACACCTACGCGGTCATCCGCAAGGACGACACTCTGCGTGGGTACTCGTTCAGCAAGGGCAAGACGGTGTGGACGCAGACCGGGCGGAACAAGGCCGGCGCGGCGCTCACCCCGTACGCCGCGATCGTCGTCTCCAAGAACCGGGTCACCGCGTTGGCACCGGCCAGCGGGGTGATCCGTGCCGATGTGCGTACCGATGCGAAGGTCTTCGCGGTCGGTCCGGAGGGTTTGATCGCGGTCTCCGGCCGGGACATGGCCTACCTGCCGTTCTCCTGATTCGTCTCGGTTTCGTCTCCGGGCGGGCGAAGGATCGTCTCCGGTCGGGCGAAGGATCGGGGAGGGTTCGCGCGGGGTGGGTCCGCTGCCCTAGGCTTGCCGCTCATGAGCAGAGGCGCCGCTTTCACCTACTCGCCGCTCTTGCCGACCGGCGAGGATCTGACGGAGTACCGTCTGGTCACCGACGAGGGCGTGGATGTCGTCGAGGGACCGGGTGGCCGGCGATTCCTGACCGTCGAGCCGTCGGCGCTCACCGCGCTCACCGCCGAGGCGATGCACGACATCGCGCATTACCTGCGTCCGGCGCACCTCACCCAGCTGCGCATGATCATCGACGACCCGAAAGCGTCGCCGAACGACCGGTTCGTCGCGATGGACCTGCTGCGCAACGCGAACATCGCGGCCGGCGGGGTGCTGCCGATGTGCCAGGACACCGGCACCGCGATCGTGATGGGCAAGCGCGGCCGGCACGTGCTGACCGACGGGACCGACGAGGCGGCGATCGCACTCGGTGTGTACCAGGCGTACACCCGGCTGAACCTGCGGTACTCGCAGCTCGCGCCGCTGACCATGTGGGACGAGCGGAACACCGGGACGAACCTGCCGGCGCAGATCGAGCTCTACGCCGAGGACCCGGGCGGCCACCCCGACGCCTACAAGTTCCTCTTCATGGCCAAGGGCGGCGGCTCGGCCAACAAGTCGTACCTGTACCAGGAGACGAAAGCGCTGCTCAACCCGCAGCGGATGATGCAGTTCCTGGACGAGAAACTGCGGCTGATCGGCACGTCGGCCTGCCCGCCGTACCACCTGGCCGTGGTGGTCGGCGGCACCAGCGGCGAGCATGCGTTGAAGACCGCGAAGCTGGCCTCCGCGAAGTACCTGGACAACCTGCCCACGTCCGGCACGATGCTGGCGCACGGCTTCCGCGACCTCGAACTGGAGGCCGCGGTGCTGGAGCTGACCCGCGACTTCGGCATCGGCGCCCAGTTCGGCGGACGGTACTTCTGCCACGACGTCCGGGTGATCCGGCTGCCCCGGCACGGCGCGTCCTGCCCGGTTGCGATAGCGGTCTCCTGCTCGGCCGACCGGCAGGCGGTCGCGAAGATCACCCCGTCCGGTGTCTGGCTGGAGCGGCTGGAGACCGACCCGGCCCGGTACCTGCCCGAGGCCGACCTCGGCGAGGAGCAGCCCGCCGTCCAGATCGACCTCAACCGGCCGATGTCGGAGATCCGCACCGAGCTGAGCAAGTACCCGGTGAAGACCAGGCTTTCGCTGACGGGTCCGCTGGTTGTCGCCCGGGACATCGCGCACGCGAAGATCGCCGAGCGGCTGGACGCCGGTGAGCCGATGCCGCAGTACATGCGTGACCACGCGGTTTATTACGCCGGCCCGGCGAAGACCCCCGAGGGGTACGCGTCCGGGTCGTTCGGTCCGACCACGGCCGGCCGGATGGACTCGTACGTGGAGAAGTTCCAGGCGTCCGGCGGCTCGATGGTGATGCTCGCCAAGGGCAACCGGTCGCAGCAGGTCACCGACGCGTGCAAGACGTACGGCGGGTTCTACCTCGGCTCGATCGGTGGACCGGCGGCCCGGCTCGCTCAGGACTGCATCCGGCACGTCGAGGTGCTGGAGTTCCCGGAGCTCGGCATGGAAGCGGTCTGGAAGATCGAGGTCGAGGACTTCCCGGCCTTCATCGTGGTCGACGACAAGGGCGAGGACTTCTTCGCCGAGGTGACAAAGCCCAAGCCGGTGCTGACCATCGGCAAGCGCTGAGGAGAAGGGCCCCCGCGGGGGCCCTTCGAACAGCTCAGCGGCAGTAACCCGCGACCGGGCTCAGCCACTCGGCCAGCTGGGCCTTCAGTGTCTTGTCCAGGTCCTTGGTGGTCTTGATCTTTTCGATGTAGTTGCGGTCCTTCGCGCTTTTCTCGATCTTGGTGGCCGACGTGTCGCCGGCCTCCTTGAGCTCGGGGTTCTCCGCGCTTGCCGTTTCCTTGCGGATCTGGGTGCCGACCGATTTCAGCTCGGCGGCGGCTGATTTCTCGGCCTTCTCCGCCTCGTCGGTCTGCTTCGCCTCCTTGTGGGCGATCATCTTGCCGAGTTCGGTGCCGAAGTCGCCGAGTGCGGCGCTGAACACCTCGTCGAGGCGGCCGCAGACCTTCTCGGTGTTCGCCGAGTAGTCCGGTTTCGGCACGGTGGTGGCCGGTGTGGCCGAAGCGGTGACGGCGGCCGGCGCCGCGATCTCGCTGGTGTTCGCATCGCTCTCACAGGCGGCGCCGGTCAGCATCACGCCACCGGCGAGCGCGGCCAGGATGGCGCGTCGCATCAGGGGGATCCTCTTCGTCTCGGGTCGGGGACCCAGCCGACGGTACGTTCCGTTCGCTATCGCGTCCAACCGAGAGTGATCATCAAGATACGAACAGCCCGTCCGTGGGATACCCACGGACGGGCCGCACACCCCCGTTGGATGCCAGGACCGTCCCGCCGCGTGAGGGGCGCCCAGGCGGCGGGACGGCGCTGAGGGCAGCCTGCCCGGGGCCGCTCTCGTTTCGCTGTCGATCCGCTCCTGCCTGCTCGGATAGGCTTCCGTCACGGCACGGGGGGCGGGTGAAGGCGTTGCGCTACGGAATCTTGGGGCCACTCTCCGTCACCCTCGGTGAGCAAAAGGTAGCAATTACCGCAGGGCGTGACCGCGTAGTGCTTGCGATGCTGCTGCTGCGACCCGGCCGGATCGTCGGGGTGGGTGACCTCACCGAGGCGGTCTGGGGCGCCGACCCGCCGGCCACCGCGCGCGGCCAGCTGCAGACCTGCGTCTCACGGCTGCGCCGGGTGCTGCCGGCCGGCGTCATCCTCAGCGACCCGGCGGGGTACGGAATCCGGCCCGGCGAGGACGAGCTGGATGCCACGGTCTTCCTGCGTCTGGTCGAGCAGGCGAGAGCCGCTGCGGATCCGGTGGCCGCGCGGTCGGCGTACAAGAAAGCTCTTGATCTTTGGAAGGGTGACGCCTGCGCGGAGATCGACGCGCCGGCGGTCCGCGCGGCGGCTGCCTCCCTCGACGAGCGCCGCGCGATGGCGGTGGAGGACTGGGCCGGTCTGGAGCTGGCCGCCGGGCAGGCCCGGGAGCTGCTCGGTGAGCTGGCCGGATGGGTCGAGCGCTTCCCGCTGCGTGAGCGGCTGCGCGGGCAGCTGATGACCGCGTTGGATCAGGCCGGGCGCAAAGCCGACGCGCTCGCCGAGTTCCGCCGGACGCGCGAGGTTCTCCGCGAGGAGCTGGGCATCGAGCCCGGCCATGAGCTGCAGGAACTGCACCGGATCATGCTGGCCGGCGCCGCACAGGCGGTTCGTTGTCTGCCCCGCACCGTCGGTGACTTCACCGGCCGGACAGCGCTTGTCGACCGCCTTCTCGCGCAGATCCACCCGGACGACTCGGCCGTGCTGGTCATCGACGGGATGGCCGGCAGCGGCAAGACCACCCTGGCCCTGCACCTCGCGGCCCGGGCCGGCGATCGGTACCCGGACGCGCACCTCTACGTCGACCTGCGCGGTTACAGCGAGCAACCTCCGGTCGAGCCGGCCGCCGCGCTGATCGTGCTGCTACGCCAGCTCGGTCTTGCGCCCGCCGACATCCCGCTCGAACCGGTGGACCGGATCGGCCTGTGGCGCACCGAGATGGCCCGCCGCAAGGTGCTTGTCGTCCTGGACAACGCAGCCTCGAGCGCGCAGATCGCGGACCTGCTCCCGGCCGCGCCGGGCAGCCTCACCCTGATCACCGCGCGCCGCCGGCTCTCCGGTCTGGACGGTGTCCGGATCGAGTCGCTGCCGCTCCTCTCACCGGACGAGTCGGTCGCGCTCCTGCAACGCATTGCCGGCGATCGGGTACGCGCGGAGCCACAGGCCGCGGCCGAAGTGGTCCGCCGATGCGGTGGCCTGCCCCTGGCGGTACGCCTGGCCGGCGCCCGTCTCGTGCACCGGCCACGCTGGCGGGTGGCGGACCTGCTGCACCGGATGGGTGAGGCGGCGCTGCCGGAGCTGGCCGCCGAGGAACGGACCGTGGCCGGTGCGTTCACGCTGACCTATCGCCAGCTGCCGGAGCTGCCGCAGCGGGTGTTCCGCCTGCTCGGGGTCTATCCAGGAGCGACCTTCGACGGGCTCGCGGTGGCCGCGCTGGCCGGGATCGCGGCGGACGAGGCCGCGGACGTGCTCGACGATCTCGTCGACGTGCACCTGGTCGACGAGCCGGAGCCGGGCCTGTTCCGGATGCACGATCTGCTGCGGCAGTACGCCGGGGCGCTCGCGGCCGAGCTACCGGCGGAGGAGCGTATGGCCGCCCTGACCGCGGTGCTGGACCAGCAGGTGCACGTTGCGGTGGCGGCGACGACACCGGGATTCCGCGGCACCCTCCTCGCTGATCTTGGAGAACTGCGCCCGCTGCGTCCGCTGCGCCCCGATCTGCTTGCCGAGGTCACCGACCCGAGTGCCCGGTTGGAGCGGGAGCGGCCGCAGCTGACCGCTTTCGTGGAGAAGGCCGCTGAGGCGGGCCTGCTGGACTACGTCTGGATGATCCCCCGGTCCTCGTTCCGGCCGCTGTTCGTGCGTGGGTACATGGACGACATCCGAGACCTGCACCTGCTGGCGATGTCCAAGATCGAGAAGTCCGGGAACCATCACGCGATCGGTCTCACGGCGAACTACCTCGCTGCGGCGTACGGCCGGGCCGGCGAGAGCGAGAAAGCCGAGCGTTACCTCCTGCTCACCATCCGCTCCCAGGAGGAGATCGGCCAGCGGAGCTCCCGGGCGTACACCAACCTCGCGATGATCTATCTGGCTCAGGGCCGGATGGCGGCGAGTCTCGAGATGATATTCACCGGGCGCCGGATCGCGATTCTCGACCGGAAGAGCCGGAACTTCGAGTTCGGGTCCCTCGGCACCACCTCGGAGATCTTCGCCCGGCTCGATCGGTACGACGAAGCGGTGCGTTACGCCCGCCTGCGGCTGCTGCTGGCGCTGGACTCGGGCGAGAAGTCGATGGCCATGGCCGCGGTGCTGGGCCTGGGCCGGTTCCGTTATCTGGCCGGAGCGATCTCGCCGGCACGCGCCCGGGGTTACATCGACACCGTTGCGGCGATGGCGGGGCGGATCGGGTTCCGGTCGTTACTCGCCGACGCGCACAACGACCGGGCCCGGTTGTTGCGCGACGAGGGCCGCTACGCCGAAGCGAGCGTCGAGCACGAGCGGGCGGTGGTCGGCGCGACCGAGTTGAAGGATCTGCACCACCAAGCGGAATTCCGTTACCAGCATGCGGTCACGCTCCGGCTTTCCGGGGACATCCCGGCTGCTCAGGCGACGTTCGAGCACTCGCTGCGGATCGCAACGGCCGCTCGTCTGTCGTACGTGATCGCTCGGGCTCAAGAGGGACTTGCCGACTGCCTGGACCACCGCGATCCGGAAGCTGTCAGGCTCCGGGCGAGTGCGTGTGATCTTTTCGACCGAATGGGGATCACCACGATCGACGGGCGTCTCGTGAACGGGAGAGAGAGGATGAAACCGTGACGACTGACGAGAGTGGCTTCCGAATCGAACGCGACACCATGGGCGAGGTCAAGGTTCCGGCGGACGCGCTGTGGCGGGCGCAGACGCAGCGAGCCGTGGAGAACTTCCCGATCTCCGGGCGTGGGCTGGAACCGGCGCACATCCGGGCGCTGGCCCGGATCAAGGGTGCCGCGGCGCAGGCCAACGCGAGCCTCGGCGTGCTGGAGAAAGACCTCGCCGACGCGATCGCGGCGGCCGCGGCGCACGTTGCCGCTGGTGGTTACGACGACCAGTTCCCGGTCGACGTCTTCCAGACCGGCTCGGGCACCTCGTCGAACATGAACGCCAACGAGGTGATCGCGACGCTCGCATCGCGTGACCTGGGCAGCGCGGTACACCCGAACGACCACGTCAACGCCTCGCAGTCCAGCAACGACGTCTTCCCGTCCTCGATCCATCTGGCGGCGACCGAGGCGGTCAGCGCCGATCTGATCCCTTCTCTGCAGCATCTGGCAGACACGCTCCGGGCGAAGGCCGAAGGCTGGAAGACCGTGGTCAAGAGCGGCCGCACCCACCTCATGGACGCCACGCCGGTCACCCTCGGCCAGGAATTCAACGGGTACGCGCAACAGGTCGCCAACGGCGTCGAGCGGCTTACCGCCACCCTGCCGAGGCTCGGTGAGCTGCCGCTCGGCGGCACCGCCGTCGGCACCGGGGTGAACACGCCGCCCGGTTTCGCGCCCACGGTGATCCAGCTGCTCCGCGAGGAGACCGGCCTTCCGCTGACCGAGGCGCGCGACCACTTCGAGGCGCAGGGCGCCCGGGACGCGCTTGTCGAGGCGTCCGGACAGCTGCGCGTGGTTGCCGTCGGGCTCTACAAGATCGCCAACGACATCCGCTGGATGGGCTCCGGCCCCCGGGCCGGCCTGCGTGAGCTGCGCCTGCCCGACCTGCAGCCGGGCTCGTCGATCATGCCGGGCAAGGTGAACCCGGTGGTGCCCGAAGCGGTACGCCAGGTCTGCGCGCAGGTGATCGGAAACGACGCGACGGTCGCCTTCTCCGGCACCCAGGGCGACTTCGAGCTCAACGTGATGCTGCCGGTGATGGCCCGCAACCTGCTCGAATCGATCCGCCTGCTGGCCGCCGTGTCCCGCCAGTTCGCCGACCGCTGCATCGCGGGCCTGGAGGCGAATGTGGAGGTGGCCCGGGCGTACGCGGAAGGCTCGCCCTCGATCGTCACCCCGCTCAATCGGTACCTCGGTTACGACGAGGCCGCCGCGATCGCGAAACAGGCGCTCGCCACCGAGCGGACCATCCGCGAGGTCGTGATCGAACGCGGTCACGTGACATCGGGGAAGCTCACTGAGCAGCAGCTCGACGAGGCACTTGATGTTCTTCGTATGACCCGTCCGTAAATTGACTCACGTTCATCTTGTGTTGAGCGATGTTTCTCGATCTGATTCCTCCTAGTCAAAACACTAGGAGCGAATTCCATGAGAAGACGCGTCATCACGGGGGCGGTCGTTACAGCGACCGGTCTGGCTTTCTTGACCGTCGTACCTGGTTCGGCCGTCGCCGAGCCAGGTAACGCGGTCGATTACACCGTCGTGGCCGCCGACGGCGCCTCGGCCGCGGAGGCCACTGCCGCCATCAAGGCCGCTGGCGGCACGATCGTGACCGGCAACGACTCGGTCGGCGTCTACCGGGTCACGTCGACGGACACGAAATTCACTGCGAAAGCCATCAAGTCGGGTGCGCTGATCGGCGCTTCCGAGCGCAAGGCCATCGGCAAGGCACCGAACGGTCTGGAGAAGGTCGAGAAGACCGGGCACTCCGCAAAGGGCACTTCCTCCACAGGCCCGAAGCTCGACCCGCTGGACGAGAAGCTCTGGGGTCTCAAGCAGATCCGCGCCGACAAGGCCCGCAAGATCGAGTCCGGCGAGCGGGGCGTGACCGTCGGCATCCTGGACACCGGTCTGGACGCGTCCAACCCGGACCTGGCGCCGCACTTCAGCTCCAAGCTCTCCGGCAACTTCGCGCCGGACATGGTCGACATCGACGGTCCCTGTGAGGTCGCGAGCTGCCTCGACCCGGTCGGCACCGACGACGGCGGGCACGGCACCCACGTGGCCGGCACGGTGGGCGCCGCGGCGAACGGCGTCGGCCTCTCCGGCGTCGCTCCGGACGTCACGCTGGTCGAGCTCAAGGCCGGCCAGGACTCCGGCTACTTCTTCCTCGACCCGGTGGTCAACGGCCTCACCCACGCCGCTGACGTCGGCATCGACGTGGTCAACATGTCGTTCTACGTCGACCCGTGGCTCTACAACTGCACGTCCAACCCGGCGGACAGCGCCGAGGACCAGGCGGAGCAGCGGGCCATCATCGCCGCCATGAAGCGGGCGCTCAACTACGCGCACCGCAAGGGTGTCACCCTGGTCGGCGCGCTCGGCAACAACCACGAGGACCTCGGCAAGCCGCGGACCGACATCTCCAGCCCGGACTACGGCGCCGACCCGTACGAGCGTCCGATCGACAACAGCTCCTGCTGGGACCTGCCGGTCGAGGGCCCGCACGTCATCGGCGTCTCGTCGGTGGGCCCGTCGGGCAAGAAGGCCGACTTCAGCAACTACGGCCTGGAGCAGATCTCGGTCGCCGCGCCGGGTGGTTACGCCCGTGACGGCTTCGGCACCCCGACCTACAACACCCCGGGCAACCGGATCCTCTCGACGTACCCGCTCAAGGTGCTGATCGAGGAGGAGCTGGTGGACGCGGCCGGCAACATCCTGCCCGCCGGTGAGGGCCTGGTCTTCAAGGACTGCACGACGGCCGGCAAGTGCGGGTACTACACGTACCTGCAGGGCACCTCGATGGCGTCGCCGCACGCCGCCGGTGTCGCCGCGCTGATCGTCAGCCGTTACGGCAAGACCGACTGGCGTCGTGGTGGCATCACCCTCGACCCGAACGTGGTCGAGAAGCAGCTCTACAAGTCGGCGGCCGAGCAGGCCTGCCCGACCCCGCGTCTGGTGAGCTACGCGAACGAGGGCCGTCCGGCCGAGTTCGACGCGCTCTGCGAGGGCAGCAAGCAGTTCAACGGGTTCTACGGATACGGCATCGTCGACGCCTACGCGGCGGTCGGCGGACGCTGATCCGCACTGTTGATCTTTGGAAGGCCGCCCCGCTGAGGTGGGGCGGCCTTCTGCTATTTAGTGCCGGTACCCTTGTACGGTGACGCTGCGCTTGTATGACACCGCGACCCGATCGGTCCGGGATTTCGTCCCGATGACCCCCGGTCAGGCGGGGATCTACCTGTGTGGTCTCACCGTGCAGTCATCACCACACATCGGGCATCTGCGGTCCGCGGTCAACTACGACGTTCTACGTCGCTGGCTGCTGCACACCGGCTTCGAGGTGACCTTCGTCCGTAACGTGACGGACGTCGATGACAAGATCCTGCAGAAATCCCAGGAGCAGAAACGTCCGTTCTGGGCGATCGCCTTCGAGAACCGTCTTCTGCTGGACCGTGACTACCGCTCGCTGAACGTTCTGCCGCCGACCTACGAGCCGCTGGCGACCGGGCACATCATCGAGATGCACGCCCTGATTCAGACCTTGATTTCGCGCGGCAATGCATATGCGGCCGACGCCGGCGATGTTTACTTCAACGTGGCATCGTTTCCGGAATATGGTGCTTTGTCCGGTCAGAAGCCTTCCGACATGCGCTCGGCCGGGGACGCACCCGACCGTCACAAGAAGGACGCACGGGATTTCGCTCTCTGGAAAGGTGTCAAAGACACCGAGCCCGATGACGCCACCTGGCCCTCGCCGTGGGGTAAAGGCCGGCCCGGCTGGCACATCGAGTGCTCCGCGATGGCCCGGCGTTACCTCGGCGACGAGTTCGACATCCACGGTGGCGGCCTCGACCTGACCTTCCCGCACCACGAGAACGAGATCGCCCAGTCCAAGGCGGCCGGCCTCGGCTTCGCCCGTTACTGGGTGCATCACGCGCTGCTCAACCTCGGCGAGTCCAAGATGAGCAAGTCGCTGGGCAACGTGATCGACCTGGACTCGCTCGTCGAGTCCGGCATCCGCCCGGTCGAGGTGCGCTACTACCTGGCATCCCCGCACTACCGCTCCCGGATCGACTACTCCGAGGAGGCGCTGCGCGAGGCCGCCGTGGCGTACCGGCGGATCGAGGGGTTCGTGCAGCGCTCCGTCGAGGTGGTCGGCCCCGGCCGGCCCAAGACGGTGCCGCCGGCGTTCGCCGACGCGATGCACGACGACCTGAACACCTCGGCCGCGCTCGCCGTCGTGCACGACACGATCCGTGAGGGCAACACCGCGCTCGCGGCCGGCGACGAGGCCGGGATCCGGGGCGCGCTCACCGCGGTCCGGGCAATGCTGGGTGTGCTCGGGATCGACCCGCTCGACCCCGCGTGGGACAACAGCGGCGAGAGCGGCAACGACTTGAAGCCGGTGGTCGACGGTCTCGTCGCCCTGGCGTTGGAACAGCGGGCACAGGCCCGCGCACGGAAAGACTGGGCTGCCGCCGACTCGGTGCGGGACCAGCTCAAGAACGCGGGTATTCAGGTGGAGGACACTCCGACCGGGCCGCGCTGGACGGTAGGAGAGCACTGATGCCAGGAAATACTCACAACGCGAGCAAGCGCGCCACCGCCAAGAAGGGCGCCGCCATGGGCTCCGGCGGCAAGAACCGCGGGAGCCTCAAGGGCCGGGGCAAGACCCTGCCCGCCGACGAGCGCCCGTGGCACAAGGGTTACTCGGGCACTGAGAAACTGCCCGAGAAGACCGCGCGCAAGCAGGACAAAGAGCGCCGCGCGGCGGCCGCCGAAGGCCGGGCGCCCAAGATCGGCCAGCCAGGCACCAAGGACACCACCTGGGGCCGGGGCGGTGGGCGTGGCACGAGCATGACCCGGGCCACTGCCGCTGCCCGTGGTGGCCGGGCCTCCGGTCCGCGTGGTCCGCGGGTCGCACCGGGCCGCAAGTCCAACCCCACCAAGGAAGGCCCCGAGCTGCTGCTCGGCCGCAACCCGGTGGTCGAGGCGCTGCGCGCTCTGGTGCCGGCGACCGCGCTCTACGTGGCGCAGGGCATCGACATCGACGACCGGATCACCGAGATCGTCCGGACCTCCGGCGACCGGGGCATCCCGATCCTGGAGATCAGCCGCAACGAGCTCGACCGGATGACCGGTGGCGTGCTGCACCAGGGCGTCGGGCTTCAGGTGCCGCCTTTCGCGTACGAGGACTTCGACGACCTCGTCGCGGCGTCGCTGGAGCAGACCGCCCCGCTGCTGGTCGCGCTCGACGGCATCACCGACCCGCGCAACCTCGGCGCCGTGATCCGCTCGGTCGCCGCGTTCGGTGGGCACGGCGTGTTCATGACCGAGCGGCGTGCGGCCGGGATCACCGCGACGGCGTGGCGTACCAGCGCCGGCGCGGCGGCCCGTGTGCCGGTCTCCCAGGTGGTCAACCTGACCCGTGCCATCAAGGCGGCGCAGAAGGCCGGGTTCACCGCGATCGGGCTGGACGCGGACGGTGAGACCGACCTGTACCAGCTCGAGGCGGCGGTCGGCCCGCTGCTCGTGGTGGTGGGCTCGGAAGGCCGCGGGCTGTCCCGCCTGGTCGGCGAGACCTGTGACCTGCGGGTCGGCATCCCGATGGCCTCCGACGTGGAGTCCTTGAACGCCAGCGTGGCGGCCGCGGTGACCCTTGCCGAGGTCAGCCGCCGCCGGCGGGCCCAGGGCTAGAAATACGCGCGCAGGCGGTCGCCGTCCGTGAGGAACAGGCGGCCGCCCGCGACAGCCGGCGGGTAATGCTGGTCGCTCGGCATTCCGCCCTTCATCGGCTTGCCGGTCACCGCGTCGGCAATCGACAGCGGTGAGTTGATGCCGGACGGGCTGAACAGCAGGGCGCCGGCGCGTACCGGCTGGCCCGCCGCTTCCGGCAGCTGCACCGACCAGAGCTTGCGTCCGGTCGCCGCGTCCAGGCACTGCACGCTGCGATAACGCGGGAGGTACACCCGTTTCTCGTCGGCGGTCACGCCTGGCGACGGCATGTCGGACTTCCAGATCGTCGAGCCGTTCGCCGCATTCACCGCGGTCAGGGCGCCGCCGGTGCCGCTGACGTAGAACCTGGTGCCGGCTGGGTCGCTGCCTACGGCGTACCAATTCTGGGTGGTCTGCCAGACGGTTCCGCCGGTCCTGATGTCGACGGCTCGGGCGCCGCTCTCGGTGGTGCGCAGGAGCAGCCGTCCGCCGGAGGAGAGCAGGCCGTCGCCCCGGGTCCCGGTGAGCCGCCACAGCCGGCCGCCGTCACTGAGCCGGTAACCGGTGGTGCTGAGCGTGTAGTCCGGCCGGGTGTCGACCACGGCCACACCCCGATCCACCACCATGTCCTGTGCCGGCCCGCCGATCGGGACCTCCCACAGCCGGGCTCCGGTCGTGGCGGAGAAGGTGGTCAGGAAGCTTCCCTGGCCGTCGCAGGTGTAGGTGAGCGTGACGATCTTGCCGTCGGCGATCGCCATCCGGGTGATCCCGCGGCGAACCAGCTTGGTGAACCAGCGCCGGGCGCCGGTTGCCGGGTCGAAAGCGGCGAAGCCTCCGGCCACGCTGGAATAGACGTTGCCGCCCGCGATCAGCGGTTCCCGGCCGATTTCGCACTCCGGCGAGCCGTGGGTCGGGATCTCCCACCGTTTGGCGAGCTTCGACGAGTCGAGGCCTTTCTCCAGTGGGTTGTAGAAGGTCGCGCCCGGGCCGTACCCGGGCTGAGTCCACTCAGACGGAGGGCCTGAGAGGGGCAGGGTCAGGACCGCGACCAGCGCGGTCACCAGTACGGAACTCATACAAGATCAACGCGCCGGTCGTCGATAAAGACGCGATCAACCCGGCACCCGGCTCAGCGCCTCCTGCGACGGCGAGCCCGGCTCGATCGCGAATGTCACCAGCCACTGATCAAGCTCGCCACTGGGCTTCATGACGTCGACGGCGACCTCGATGTCACCCGCGACCGGGTGCCGCAGACGACAGGTGATGCCGGCCCAGTCCGCCACCTGGTGCTCGGCCCAGAGCCGGGAGAACTCGGCGCTCGACGAGCGCAGTGACCCGACGGCGGCGCCCAGCTCCCGGTCACCGGGGTAGCGGCCAAGACTCAACCGCAGGTACGCCACGTGCTGGCGGGCCAGCGGCTCCCATTCGGTGTCGGCGATCATCGATCGAAAGGAGCCGTCCAGGAAGACCAGATGCGGCCAGGAACTCCCTGCGAGATCGCCGAGAAGTCGTTTGGCAGGCTCGTTCCCGGCCAGGATGTTGCCGTGCCGGCCGTGCACGAACGCGGGCGCGTGCGCCATACCCTCGATCAGGCACAGCAGGTCCGGCCGGACCTTCGGCTCGCCCGGCCCGCGATCGAACCGCGGCGGGTGGACCAGGTTGGTCAGGTGTTCGCGCTCGTCGGCGGTCAATCGCAACGCGCCGGCCACGGCGTCGAGGATCTCGGTCGAGACGCCGCGGCCGTGCCCCTGTTCCAGCCGGGTGTAGTGGGTGACGCTCACCCCGGCGAGTTGAGCCAGCTCCTCGCGGCGGAGACCCGGGACCCGCCGGCGTTCGCCGTACCGGGGCATGCCGACGCTCTCGGGCTGCAATCTGGCCCGGCGTGACATCAGGAAGCCGGTCAACTCCGCACGGTTGTCCACCGCGCCAAGGGTAGTCACGAGGTGGGTACCCAGCCCAGGGTGCTGGTTAGCGATGATCCGGAATCGGATGCTCGTGGGCATGGCAACCAACATCACCAGCCGGGAGATCCGGCTGGCCGGCCGCCCGCACGGGGTACCCGGCCCGCAGCACTTCGAACTGGTAAGCGACACCGTCCCGCCGCTCGCCGCCGGGCAGATCCTGATCCGCAACACCTGGATGTCGGTCGATCCGTACATGCGCGGCCGGATGGACGACGTGCCGTCCTATCTCACGCCGTTTCAGGTCGGTGCCGCGCTGGACGGCAGCGCGGTCGGTGAGGTCGTCGACTCCCGGTCCGGGGACATCCCGGTTGGCGCGACGGTGTCCCACTTCCTGGGCTGGCGTGACTACGCCGTCGTCGACGCCGCGTCCGCGCAGCTGGTGGACGTCACGGCTGTGCCGCCGCAGGCATACCTCGGTGCGCTCGGCACCACCGGCCTGACGGCGTACGTCGCGCTGACCGAGGTGGCGCCGGTCCGCCCCGGCGATACCGTGTTCATCTCAGCGGCGGCCGGAGCGGTGGGCAGCGTCGCCGGCCAGATAGCAAGACTCCTGGGGGCCAGCACGGTGATCGGCTCAGCAGGCGGCCCGGAAAAGACCAAGAAACTGACCACCGACTTCAACTTCGACGTGGCCCTTGACTACAAGGCAGCCCCGATCGCCACCCAGCTGATCCGAGCAGCACCCCAGGGCATCGACGTCTACCTGGACAACGTAGGAGGCGACCACCTGGCGGCCGCGATCACCGCAGCCAAACCCCGGGCAAGGTTCGCCCTGGTAGGGGCAATGAGCACCGAAATTCCAAAGAACCTCTTCGAGGCCTACTGGAAGGAGCTGACCCTGCGAGGCCTACTGGTCACCTCGTACTTTGACAAGTTCCCGGAGTGGACCGCCCGCGCAACCACCTGGCTGACCACCGGCACCCTGCAAACCACCGAAACGGTCCTCCACGGCCTGGACCAGTCCCCACAAGCCCTGCTAGGCGTACTAAAAGGCGAAAATATCGGAAAAATGCTAGTACGTCTGACCTCTTGAAAGAGAGAAGCGCAACCCCCCACAAAGCGCAACCCCCCACAAAGCGCAACCGATCGTCAACGTGGGGGGTTCGGGGGGCTCGGCCCCCCGGCAAGCGAAGCGAGCGCCTGTGCCTGCGCTCTCCGCAGGCACAGGCACCCAAAGCGAGCCCCCGGTCGGGATCGAACCGACGACCTCCCGTTTACAAGACGGGTGCTCTAGCCATCTGAGCTACAGGGGCGTATCAGGTCTCAGCATAACGTCCTGCGATTTGGCTGCCATCTTGGCAGGTGGGTGAAAAACAATTACGTTTGCCAGGCAGTTCCTTCTACTCGGATCGTCCGGCACGTTCCTGCCGGTGGAAAGGAAGTCGATTCACCATGGCTACCGTCACTTACGACAAGGCCTCCCGGATCTACCCGGGCTCTGAGCGTCCCGCCGTCAACGAGCTGAACCTCGAGATCGGCGACGGTGAGTTCCTCGTTCTGGTCGGCCCGTCCGGCTGTGGCAAGTCCACCAGCCTGCGCATGCTCGCCGGCCTTGAGGATGTCGACCGCGGTCGCATCCTGATCAACGACAAGGACGTCACGCACCTCCCGCCGAAGTCCCGTGACATCGCGATGGTGTTCCAGAACTACGCGCTGTACCCGCACATGACGGTGTACGAGAACATGGCCTTCGCCCTGAAGCTGCGCAAGACTCCGAAGTCGGAGATCGACCGCGCGGTCAAGGAAGCCGCCGCGCTGCTCCAGCTGGAGGAATACCTTTCGCGTAAGCCGAAGGCGCTCTCCGGTGGTCAGCGTCAGCGTGTCGCGATGGGCCGCGCGATCGTGCGTCAGCCGCAGGTCTTCCTCATGGACGAGCCGCTGTCGAACCTCGACGCCAAGCTCCGCGTCCAGACCCGCTCGCAGATCGCCTCGCTGCAGGCCAAGCTCGGCGTCACCACCGTTTACGTGACCCACGACCAGGTCGAGGCCATGACGATGGGCCACCGGGTCGCCGTCATGCTCGACGGTGTCCTCCAGCAGGTCGACACCCCGCGGGCGCTCTACGACACCCCCGGCAACGTCTTCGTCGCCGGCTTCATGGGCTCCCCGGCCATGAACATCAAGACGGTCCCGCTCACCGAGGAGGGCGCCACCTTCGGCTCGATCAGCATCCCGCTGACCCGCGAGCAGATCGCCGCCGCCCAGCAGGGTGGCGACGGCAAGGTCACCGTCGGTTTCCGCCCGGAGGCCGCCGAGGTCGTCACCGAGTCGACCGGCGCCCTCCCGATCGTCGTCGACCTGGTCGAGGACCTCGGTTCGGACGCCAACGTCTACGGCCACTCCGAGGTCGGCGGCGCTTCCGAGCGCTTCGTCGTCCGCACCGAGCGTCGTTACATGCCGAGCATGGGCGAGACGGTCTACATCAAGCCGAACGCCAGCGCCCTGCACGTCTTCAACGCCGGCTCCGGCCAGCGCATCTGAAACTGAAAACCAGGCGTGGCCTCTCCGATCGGGGAGGTCACGCTTTTTCTTTGGTACGCAAGACCACAAGCCACGTCATTTTCCGCCCCTGACGGCCCCGGCCCGGCGCGTCCCGCCGCCGGCCCCGGCGCGCCTTTCTCTTGGAGCACCCGCCGCCGGGTGTGGCGCGGTTTTGGCCTGTCTCTTGGAGCCCTCGCGGCCGGGCCCTGGCGCGGTTTTCGCCTGGAGCACCCATCGGCGGCTGGCTATCGTGGCGAAATGCGCATCGAACGAGTAACCGCCGCCTCCGATGTCCACCGTGCGGCAGACCTTTTCGACGCGCCCCCGCTGGAGGAAGCCACCACCCGCTTCCTCGCCGACACGAACCACCACCTCCTCCTGGCGTACGACGAGGAGAACCGCCCGGTCGGCATGATCAGCGGCGTCGAGACCACCCACCCGGACAAGGGCACCGAGATGCTGGTCTACGAGCTGGGGGTGGCCCCGGTGGCCCGCTTACAGGGCGTCGGCACCGCCCTGGTCGAGTCGTTGGCCAAGATCGCCCGCGAGAACGGCTGTTACGGCATGTGGGTAGCCACCGAGTCGGACAACAAGGCGGCCCTGGCAACCTACCGCCGAGCCGGAGCTTGCGAGGAAATGACCTTCACCCTGCTGAGCTGGGACCTGAGCTAACCCGACGCACTCGCCTAGGCGACCGCCCGACCCGGCGACCGCCCGGCCCGGCCCGGCGACCGCCCGGCCCGGCCCGGCCCGGTCGAGGGAGCCGGCCGAAGTCCAATGACCTGTCTGAGCTGCGGGCACTGTTCTCTACCCCAGCGGTTCCGAAGTCAACACGCCGCGACTGCCCGCCAGCCCGTAGCTGCGCCAGGGCAACGCCTCGGCGGGGCATAGAAGCGGCAATCTCGTGAAACTGAGCGGCACTCGAGTTTCGTCAGCCGTGGAGCGGTAGCGGGTTCGGGGCGGGGTGGCGGCGTGGCGCGGCGTGGCGGCGTGGCGCGGGGTGGCGGCGGGGCGCGGGGTGGCGCGGGGTGGCGGCGTGGCGCGGCGTGGCGGCGTGGCGGCGTGGTGGGGTGGCGGCGTGGTGGGGTGGTGGTTTTTCGGTGCGAGGCGCCGCTCGGAGATCTTGTGCGGTTTGGCCGGCCGATCGACCAGGGGTGCACGAGTTTGCGAGACGGCCGTCCTTCACCATTCTGGCGTGGTGAGCGCGGTGCTTCACGGGTTCGACGGGGTGAGCGTGGTGCCTCGCCGTTGCGACGTGGTGAGCGGGGTGCTTCGCCGATCTTGTGGAGTTTGGCGAACCGTTTGCGCGTAACTCCGCAAGATCGGCCCGGGCCTGTTCGATCTTGTGGAGTTGTGCGGGCACGTCTGCGGGGAAGTTCACAAGATCCAGGCGAAGCGGCCCGAAGCGGCCCGAAGCGGCTCGAAGCGGCTCGAAGAGGCTCGGAGCGGCTCGAAGCGTCTTGAAGCGGCTCGAACCGGCTCGGAGCGGCTCGAACCGGCTCGGAGCGGCTCGAACCGGCTCGGAGCGGCTTGAGCCGGCTTGAACGGGCTCGGAGCGGGACAGAGCGCGACAAAATTCGACAGAGCCGGGGCAAGCGGGGCAGAGCGCGGCAGGGCAGGCAGGGTGCGGCAAGGCGGGCAGAGTGGGGCAGGTTGGGCAGGTAGGGCTAGGGCCGGCAGGGCGGGGCAGGCGGGCAGAGCGCGGCAGGGCTGGGTGGAGCGCGGAAACGAGGTGGGTGGCGTGTTGCCGGCCACGGTTCGCCGTTGAATCTTGTGAGCGAGCGCCGTCGTGAGGGCTGGGCTGCGCTAGGCCGTTGTCGGCGGGGTGTTTTGGGTTTCAGGTTGGCGGGGCTTTGTCGTTGCTGGGGGTTTTGGACGGGTTGCTGGGGGCCAGACGTAGGGCAGGTCGTCGGGGAGGGTGGGGCCGAACAGGGGGCGGTAGTGCGCCGGGTCCTTGCGTAGGAGGGCTGAGCGGTGGCTCTCGTGCAGGGGATCGTCGCCCAGCCAGGGGGGCATGTCGCCTGCTGCGGAGAGTTCGGCCGCTGTGCGGATCTCGGTTATGCCGGTTGCCGTTCGCAGGTCGGTCAAAAGGGTCGTGGCGCAGGTGTCGGCTCGGCCGGTGGCTGTCCATGCCGCGCAGATGTCCAGGCCGTAGCGGACCAGGGCTTCCTCGTATCCCTGCCACATCTTGACGGCCGGGTGGTGGCGCCAGCCGTAGCCGGGCTGGATCAGGCCTCGGAGGACCTGGATCGTTTCGACGCGTTGTTTGCCCAGCCGCTTCGGGTCGAGGGTCTGCGCGCTGCCCGTGAAGTCCGGGTATGGCAGGAAGGTCTGCACATCACGATCGTCTCCAGGTCGCGCGTCGGCAAACCTGCTACCTGGGGATCGGTAGCATGACGGGCCGACGACGGTGGTGGATGAAGGGGTGGCGGGATGGGGGAGAAGGACGGGTACGCCGAGCCGGTCGACCCCTGGGCGACAGCCGAAGCCGCCGCGGTCGCGGCCGGACATCAGCTGCCCCATCAGATGAGCCCGGAAGATGACGTCACCTGGACGATCGCGGGGACGCCGACGGCACCGGCGACTGTTGAGAAACCGGTCGTCAAGGCGTACAGGAAGCGGGTTTTGATCTTGGTGGTGGCCGGCGTCGTCGCGCTGGGCTTGACCGCCGCGGTGGTTTTCTGGCCGGGTGTCCGGGCGCTGGATTTTCACCCGGTGGAGGAGATCGCCCGGTTTGATCCGGCAGTGGCGATCAGTTCGGCCTGGTCAGACGCCGAGGTGATCGGGGATCGAGCCTATTTTGCCAGTTCGGATGCGGACGGGCGGCTCGGTGTGGTCGCGGTCGACACCGATGGGCAGGAGGTCGTCTGGAGTAATCCGGCGGCCGGTGTCTCGACGCTCTGGGATCGGATGATCGCGCTGCCTGTGGGGTTGGTGGTCTTCTCCCACCTGGAGTCCGGCACCGGCAAGATGCAGATGCGGGTGCTCGGTGCGGACGACGGCACGGTGTTGTGGAACCGGATGCTCGGTGGATCGGACGTCGTGCACATCGGCGCGGACACGATGGTGCTTGTCGACCGGGTGGAGTCGCGGCTGCTCGGGCTCGATCTGGCGAGCGGCAAGGTCCGGTGGGAGGAAAAGGACCCGGACTCGACGACCGTCGTCACGGTCACCACTCCGGCGGACCTGGCCGGGCCGGCGGGTTCGGCGGGGCGGCCGTTTTCGCCGAACGTGTCGGACGACGACCGGTTCGTGCAGATCAACAGCGATCGGTCGGTGAGTGTGCGGGACATCCGTACCGGAAAGATCGCCAAGACCCGGCCCAGTGTCGCCTCCACCTCCGACGAGGTGGTCGCCCACGATGGCCGGTTGTTCGTGCAGGAGTCCGGAAATGCTCAGCGGATCTTCGCCTATGACTTGGAGACGCTCGGTGAGCCGGCGACGCTGCACACCGCGGCCCCGGCGGCTTCGATGAGCGATCTGACCCCGTGCGGCGAGTCGCGGCTCTGTTTCGTTGAGACGGCCGGATACCGCCACGACAAGGACCAGGTGGTGGCCGTGGATGCGGTCAAGGGCGGCGAGGTCTGGCGTCGTGACGTGGCCGACGTCGAGTCGCTGACACCGGTCGGTGAATCGTTGCTGGTAGTGGCGGACGAGTCGAGCACGTTCCTCGACGCCAACGGTGATCCGATGTGGACCGTGCCGGGCGTTGCGGTACGCCTCGACGCCGGCAATGTCCTGCGATTCTCGGACAGTCTGACGACGTCGGTGAGCAGCCGTTCGCTGTCCGGG
Source organism: Actinoplanes sp. CA-015351 (assembly GCF_050955685.1). Classification (NCBI taxonomy): domain Bacteria; kingdom Bacillati; phylum Actinomycetota; class Actinomycetes; order Micromonosporales; family Micromonosporaceae; genus Actinoplanes; species Actinoplanes sp. CA-015351. The sequence continues at coordinate 8,058,240 of NZ_CP192102.1, read as the reverse complement.
GTTCACGTAGGTGACGAGGCCACCGAAATGGGTCTGCTGCGGGATGTGCGGCCGGGCGCCTGCGGTTGGAACACGACGGTTCTCGCCTGTGTGCGAGAGAGCGATTTTGCCCTGTTCTCGTTTGCCTGAGAAGTGCCCGCGAAGTGCCCGAGAAGCGCTCGAGAAGTGCCCGAAAAGTGCCCGAAAAGTGCCTGCGGAATGCCTGAAGCTGCGCGAGAGCGCGCGCCGCTGGACGCTGGCGGCGCGCGCTCTCGCTGGGATCAAAGAATTAGTTGAGGCCTTCGGTGGGCTCTTCGAGCAGGCGCGGGTCATCGACCTTGTCCCGCGCGGCGATGCTGGGAGAAGCAGCGGCACTGGGGGAAACAGCGGCACTGGGGGAAACAGCGGCACTGGGGGAAACAGCGGCACTGGGAGAAGCGTCGACACTGGGAGAAGCGGACGACGGCGCGATCGAAGCCGGGGATGACGGCACGGCCCGGCCGGACTGGAGCTGCACCGGCGAACCACCGAGCGGCAGCCCGGCCACATCGTTCCCAAGATCATCGAGCCTGCGCTGGACACCACCGACCACCGGGAGCTCGGCAGGCTTGCGAGCCGCCTCCGCCCGCGGGGCGCCATCAGTGCCGATCCCGTCCGGCCCGAGTGCCGTGAAACTCCGCGTCCCACCGCTGATCAACGTCTCGAACGGCAGGTTGGAGAACGCGGCGTCCTTGGCATCCAGGGCGGCCGGCCCCGGGTTGGGCAGCCTGCCGAGCGTTCCAGGTGTCCGGCTCGCCGCCTTGCCGCCTGCGGCGGCAGCAACACCGGCTCCGGACGGAAGGGTCCCGCTCACCACGTCGGCTGCGGGCAGGAGAGGCGAGGCCTTCTTTTCGGTACGCCCAGCATCGGTACGCCCAGCATCGGTACGCCCAGCATCGGTACGCCCAGCATCGGTACGCCCGAAGCCCCCCGCCGAATAGTTGATCAGCGGCTGTCCACTGAGCGGGTCGGTGGCGAGCGGCGCGAACTCCCGCAGATCGCCGGTCTCCTGCAGGGCCGCGGACAGTGGGCTCTCGTCGGCCAGGGCAGGCGCCGCCCCGAAGAGCAGGATTCCACTGGCGATCGCTCCGGCACACCACAACTTCCGCACTGATCATCTCCAAGCCGCTTCGGACGATGGGCAGACGCCACACCCACCGGGCTAATACCCACCAAGTCGGACGAATGGTTCGGATGGGGCAACGAGCGGCCCCGGCCAGGGGTTCCGGCTGACTACGATCTGCGGACGTGAGTGTTCTACCGGCAAACCAGCCCGAGTCCGATCAGGACAGCCGACTCCACCTGGTGCTCTGCGGCGCGGATGCCCTGGTCTACACGCTTGCCGAGGAGCTGGCGAACTCACGGGACCGGATCCGGATCACAGTGATCACTCCCCATCGGGTACGTGCCGACGTACCCGATCTGGCCGGACTGGCCGACCGAGGCGTCGAGTGGCAGAAAGCCGATCGGCTGGACGAGAAGGCGTTCGAGGAAGCCGGGCTCGCCGGCGCCACCGCTCTTGCGCTGGTCATGCCGGACGACATGACGAACCTACACGCCGCGCTCTGTGCCCGTGAGGTCGAGGCGACGCTGCGGGTGGTGGTCCGGATGTCGAGCCGTGGCCTGTCCAAGAGTGTCGACCGGCTCTTCCCGGACTGCGCGGTTCTCTCCGATGCCGAGATGGCGGCGCCGGCCTTCGTCGCGGCGGCGCTCGGCGAGGTCGCGCCCACCCATTTCCGGCGGGCCAACCGGACGCTGTACGTCGCACAGCGGGCCGACGTACCGGCTCGGCGTACCGTCCTGACGCTGACCGTCACCGACGCCGAGGGTGAGGTGAGCGTGCTGCCGGCCGAGCCGTCACCCGGCGAGATGCTGCCGACCGACCTGGTGCTGGCCGAGGCGGTCGGTCGTCCTCCCGGCGAGGACGTGACCCGGCGGCTGCTCTCCCGGGCCGGTCGCCGACCGCGTCGGCTGCTCACGTTCGCCCGGGCGATACGCGCCGCGCTGAGCCGCAAACTGGGCATCGCCGTCATGATCACGATTGGCACCACGCTTGTTGCCGGCGCGGTCCTGAACGGATACGACAACAATCCGCACAGCCCCTGGGAGCAGATCTACATCACCCTGTTGACCGCTGTCGGCTCGTCCGATGTGGAAGAGGAACGCAACGCGATCGCCCAGGCCGCGCAGCTCGTGCTGACCCTGGCCGGCCTCGCACTGATCCCGCTGATCACGGCGGCAGTGGTGGACGGCATGGTCAACGCGCGTCTGGCGCTCACCCAGGGCCGCCTCACCAGCGAGCTTGCCGACCACGTGGTGCTTGTCGGGCTCGGCACGGTCGGCACCCAGGTGATGCGCCAGCTGCACGACCTCGGCGTACGCGTGGTCGCGATCGACCGGAACCCGAACGCACCGGGGGTGAAGCCGGCCCGGCAGCGTGGCATCCCGGTGATAACCGGCGACGCGGCGTCCGAGGAGACGCTGCGGGCCGCCTCGATCGACACCTGTCAGGCGCTGGTGGTGCTCTCCACCAATGACCCGGTCAACCTGGAAGCGGCCCTGCGCGCCCGCAGCAACCACGAGGACCTGCGGGTGGTGCTGCGGCTCTTCGACGACGACTTCGCCCAGCGGATGGAGTCCGCCTTCCAGATCAACACCTCGCGCAGCGTGTCCCGGCTGTGCGCGCCGGTCTTCGCGGCCGCGTTGCTGGAACGCGACGTGCACACCACCATCCCGGTCGACAGGCACGCCGTGCTTGTCGCCACGGTCACCGTCGCCGCCGGCTCGGAGTTGGACGGTGCACCGCTGGAACACGCCGAGCACCCGGGCGAGTCACGGGTGCTCGGGATGTCCGCGAACGGCGGCGAGTGGGTCGACTGGGTGCCGGACCGCCGCCGGGTGCTGGCCGAGGGCGACCGGATCCTGGTGGTCGCCCGGCGAGGCGGTCTGCGAGGGCTGAGCGAGCTGGCCGGCCCTGGAAGAAAGCGCGGCTAGAGCAACGCGGCTAGAGCAACCCCGCCTCGACAGCGCTCAGATCATCCGCGTCCACACCCAGCACGGCCTGCTCGTCCGGCTTGTTGACCAGGACCTCGGTCAAGTACGACCCCACGGCTGGGCCCATCCCGACGTCCCGGCCGGCCCGCTCGGAGAGCAGCCACTTGTGCTGAATGATCTGCGAGAAGATCTCCTGCGGCTCCAGTTTCTGGCGCAGGTTCGCCGGGACGGCACGGACCACCGGCTCGAAGACCTCGGTGAGCCAGCGGTGGGCGGCCTGCTGCTCGTCGGTGAGGTGGCTCTCCGCCCGGTACGTGTCGAGGTCGTTGAGCAGCTGGCGGGCCTGATTCTCCTCGGCATCGAGTCCGGTGAGCCGCATGAGGCGGCGGGTGTGGTACCCGGCGTCGACCACCTTCGGCCGCACCCGGTAACCGCCATCCATCGTGGACATCGACACCTCGGCGACGTCGAAGCCCATCTCGTTGAGGCGGCGGATCCGGCGCTCGATGTGGTGCCGGGCGTCCTTCGCCACTTCCTGCTCGTACGTGACCTCGTGCCACAGCCGCTCGTACCGCGCCACGATGTCGTCGACCACGGACATCGGGTCGATCGACTCGTGCAGCAGCTCGGCGGCCTGCAGGTCGAGGCACTCGCCGAAGATGTTCAGCCGGAGGATCTCGATGTCCTCGCTGCGCTGGCCCTCGGAGAGCTTCGGGTACAGATTGCCGGTCTCGGCGTCCACCAGGTACGCCGCGAAGGAGCCCGCGTCCCGCCGGAACAGCGTGTTCGACAGCGAGCAGTCACCCCAGGAGAAGCCGGTCAGGTGCATCCGCACGATCAGCGCGGCCAGGGCGTCCAGCAGCCGGTTCATCGTCTCCGGCCGCAGCACCCGGGAGAACAGGGCGCGGTACGGCAACGAGAACTGCAGATGCCGGGTGACCAGCACGGTCTCGAGGGGTTCGCCCTCCTTGGTCTGCCGGTCGGTCGCGATGGCGACGGCCTGCACCGCGGGGAAGTCGATCCGTTCGAGCGCGCGGAGGAGGTCGTACTCCTTCTCGGCGATCCGCTCGCGGGTCTCCTTCATCGCGTAGACGGTGTCGTTCAGCTTGACGAACCGGACGATGTGCCGCGAAATGCCCTGCGGGAGTGCGACCAGGTGATCTGCGGGCCAATCCTCCAGGGGAATGTGCCACGGCAGGTCCAGGAGCGCGGGGTCGATGAGGGCAGAGGTGATGCGCACCGCCCCAGTGTGCCCGTTCGCCCGGCGCGTCGCGTACGTACGTGGCTCGTTACACAGGTGCGAAACGGCCGACGACGTACGGGAGTGGCATGCGACGCAAGACTGGCATCGTCATCGGCACGTGTGCCGCCTTCGCGCTGGCCGGCACGGCCACTGCGGTAGTGGTGACACAGGCCGGCGATCGCCCGGTCGGCACCTGGCACGAATCGCCGCCGTTAGCGCGTACCCAAGTGGCAGCGCAAGCGAAGGCGCCTGCCGCGACCATCGAGGAATCGGCGCGCGCGGAGCGCGCGACAGTGACAAAGACCCCGGTCAAGAGCGCGAGGTCAGCGCCGGTCAAGCCTTCTGCCGCGGCTTCCGCCCCGGCCTCCGCCACGCCACCATCCCCGGGTACGCGGGAACGGCCCATCGAGTCCGCGACAGCCACCGGTGGCCGGGAGCGAATCGGCGAGCTGGTGCCGGTACGCAAGGTGCTGGAGTACCTGAGCGGGCCGAAGGTGCAGAAGTTCCACTACCCCGGCGCGTCGTACGTGAAGGTGCACTTCGACCGGATGGCGATGCTGCCCGGGGACTATCTGACCGTCTCGAACCCTTCGGGCACCGAGAGCTATCGGTACGACGCGCCGAAGGAGCCTGAATCCAGCCGGTGGGCCATGTCGATCACCGGGGAGACCGCGGTGGTCCGGATGCACCGGGCGGTGAACCCGCTCGGACTCGGCGACCTGCTCGGCGATCTCGGGGTGCGGGTGGACCGGGTGGCCAAGGGTTTCGACCGTACCGAGAAAGCTTCCAAACGGCAGAAGGCCGGACCTGGCCGGGAGGAGTCGGTCTGCGGGGCGGACACCTCCAGCGACGCGGTCTGTTACCAGTCGGCTGACCCGGTCGCCTACACGAAGTCGAAGGCGATCGCCCGGCTCCTGATCAACGGGACCGAACTCTGCACCGGCTGGCGGGTCGGTCCGCAGAACCGGATGATCACCAACAACCACTGCCTCACGTCGACGGGCGAGGCCTACGACACCGAGGTGTGGTTCAACTACCAGTGCGCCAAGTGCGGCGGGTACGACGTCTTCAAGCCGACAAAGGTCTGGGGCGACAAGGTGCTCGCCACTGATAAGACGCTTGATTACACGCTCTTCTCGGTCGACGGGTTCGCGACGGTGGAGAAGTTCGGATACCTCACCTTCGACACCACCAGGCCGGTACGCGGGCAGGAGCTCTACGTGCCTCAGCACCCGGCCGGCGAACCCACCAAGATCGCCGGGGCCAAGGGTGACAAGGCCAGCAACTGCGCGGTCGAGAACCCGGATTACACGGGGTACACCGCGCATTCGGATGTTTCGTATTTTTGCGACACGGCTGGGGGTTCGTCCGGTTCGCCGGTGCTGTCGCGGCGGACCAACAAGGTCGTGGCGCTGCATCACTTCGGCGGGTGTCCCAACTCCGGTGTCCGGGGAGACCTGCTGGCGGCCAGGTTGCGCACGTACCTCTAGTTTTGTGGTGTGACAGTTGTACTTCGCAGGCGGGTGTCCAGCTGGTGGCCGGACCTGCTGGCCGTGGTGGCCTTCGTGGGCTTGACCGTGGCGCTCGCCTCCGGCCACCTGCTGGCGTTCGACCAGCGGGTGGCCGACTGGGCGTTCGCGCACCAGCCGGCGGCCGTCTACTGGCCCGCGCGAGTGCTGAACTATCTCGGTCAGGGCGGGCAGGTGCTCACCCCGATCTCACTGATCCTGACCGGCCTGCTGCTGTACCGGACCAGGTCGGTGCGCGCGGTGCTGCCGTTCGTGGTGGCGTTCGTGCTGACCTACGTCACGATCGGTCCGGCGAAACTGCTCTTCGACCGGGCCGCGCCCGCCTTCACCGGCCCGGACAAGACCGAACTCTTCAACCCGGCGGCCATCGGCAAATACGGGATGAGCTATCCGTCCGGGCACATGGGCAACGTGCTGGTCTGGTACACCGTGATGGCCCTGCTGCTGACGGCCCTGCTGCACCGGCAGTTGACGCGTACCGAGTGGCTGGCGATCCGGGTGGCCCCCGTGGTGATCGTCTTCTGCACCACGGTTTACCTGGGCTTCCACTGGGTTACCGACTCGGTCGCGGGGGTGCTGCTGGGTCTGGTTCTGGCCCGCCTCCTCACCCGAATCCCCTGGGACACGATCCCGCTGCCCCCGTTACGAGGCTGGGAACGCCCCGCCGGCCTGTAGCGGGACGCCGGCGTGGATTACCTGTTTCAGGTTCAGGTCGGCGTCGAGGATCACCAGGTCGGCTCTCAGGCCCGGGGTGATTGCGCCTCGGTCGGTGAGGCCGAGCAGGCGGGCCGGGGTGGTCGCGGCCATCGTTGCTGCCTCGGTCAGGGACAGGCCGGCCGCGACAGCGTTGCGCAGCGCGACGTCCATGGTCAGGGTGCTGCCGGCGATCGAGCCGTTGTGTGCCAGCCGGGCCACCCGGTCGGCGACCACGACCTCCTGGCCGCCCAGCTCGTATCGGCCGTCCGGCATGCCGGTGGCGTCCATCGCGTCGGTGATCAGGATGGCGCGGTCCGGGCCGGTGCTGCGGGCGGCGAAGGCCAGCATGCCCGGGTGCAGGTGGATGTTGTCGGCGATCAGCTCGACCGCCGCGATCGAGGAGAGAAGACCGACGACCGGTCCGGGTTCGCGGTGGTGCGGCGGGCGCATTCCGTTGAAGAGGTGGGTGCCCACGGTCGCGCCCGCTGCCATTCCGGCCTGGGTCTGATCGTACGAGGCGTCGGTGTGCCCGATCGCCGCCAGCACACCGTGATCGCGGAGGAACGTGATTGCCTCCAGGGCTCCGGGGAGCTCGGGGGCGATGGTCATCATGCGTACCGTGTCTGGACCGGCCTTGACCAGCTCGGTGAGCTCGACCGGTACGGGGTCTCGCAGGTATGCGGGATTCTGCGCACCGCAGCGCGCATGGGAGAGGTACGGGCCCTCGAAGTGGATGCCGGCGATCACGCCCTCGGCGACCAGCGGCTGGTACGCCTCGACGGCGTCCCGCATCAGCTCGAACGGTGAGCTGACCAGGCTCGCCAGCATCGTCGTGGTGCCGTGCCGCAGGTGGAAGGCCGCAGCCTGCCGAGCCGCTTCCGGTTCACCGGTGGTGAAGGTGTGCCCTCCGCCGCCGTGACAGTGCAGGTCGATGAAACCGGGCACGATGATGTCAGTGCCCGCGGCGTCATCCGAGGTGACAGCTTCAATGATTTCGCCTTTTATGGCTATATGTCCGCTAATGATGCCGTTCGGAGTGACGATCCGGCCGTTCACTGTGCCTCTTCAAGGGTGTCAAGGGCGAGCAGCGCCGCGCCCAGGCAGCCGGCGGTGTCGCCCAGTTCGGCCCGGACGATCTCCGGCGGGCGGTGGAAGGTGACCCGCTGGGCGAGCGCGGCACGCACCGGCTGGAGCAGGTCGTCGCCGGCCTCGGCCAGCCCGCCGCCGAGCACGATCACCCCGACGTCGTAGAGCGCCTGCGCGGTCAGCAGACCGTCGGCGAGCGCCTCGACCGCGTCCTGCCACACCTTTCGGGCGAGTTCCTCACCCGCCGCGGCTCGGGTCGCCACGTCGAACGCGGTGGCGCCGGGCTCGCCGGACAGTTCCGCGTACTTCCGCCCGATCGACTTCGCCGAGGTCTCCGCCTCCAGGCAGCCGCGCAGGCCGCAGCCGCACGGCGTGCCACCCGGCCGGACCACCACGTGCCCGAGCTCGCCGGCGGCGCCGTGCGCTCCGGAATAGCCGGAACCGTCGACCACCAGACCGGCCGCGATACCCGTGCCGATCGCCACGAACAGCACGTGCCTGCGCCCGCGCCCGGCGCCGAGGCGCGCCTCAGCGAGGGCACCCACCCGAACGTCGTGGCCGAGCGCGGCGGGCATGCCCAGCCTCTGCCGTGCAAGATCCCTCAGGGGTACGTCCCGGAAGCCCACGTTCGAGGACCAGACCGCGACGCCGGTGACCTCGTCGACCACACCCGGCACCGCGATGCCGGCGGCGACCGGGGTGAGACCGTCGGCACGCGCCTTGCCGGCGAGCGACTCGGCGATCTCCAGGATGTTCTCAGTGACCGCGGCCGGGCCACGCTCGGCCCGGGTGGGGTGACGTTCCTCGTGGTGAACCGTGCCGTCCGGCCGGACCAGGGCGCACTTCATCCCGGTGCCGCCCACGTCGAGGGCGACGACGGCTTGGCTCATTTCAGGACTACAGAGCGGGTGAGGTTGCGCGGGTTGTCCGGGTCCAGGCCCTGGGTGGTCGCGAGCAGCACGGCGACGCGCTGGGCCAGGATCAGGTCGGCCATCGGGTCGAGCGGGTCGCGTCCGCCGACCCAGCTGCCGAGGGAGGCGTAACCGCCGTGGTGGCGGCTGTGCAGGAACGCGGCGCCGGTCGCCTCCACCTCTTCGGTGAGGCCGTCCGGGACGTCCCCGAAGGCCCACACGACGCGGCGCGGGCCGGCGATCGAGATGGGTCCGTGCCGGTAGTCCATTGCCGGGTACGACTCGGTCCAGAAACCGGCCGTCTCCCGGCACTTGAGCGCGGCTTCCTCGGCGAGGCCGACGGTCCAGCCGCGGCCCAGGAAGGTGATCTGGTCGAAGAGGGCCGGGTGCACCGGCAGCGGCATGCGTACCGCCACCTCGGCGTCGGTCGCGGCGACCTCCATGTCCTCGCCGAGGGAGGCGCGGAGCAGGGCGAGCACACTGGTGGCGAACCGGGTCTGCACGACCGAACGCTCGTCGGCGAAGTCCAGCACCACGGCGTTCGTGGCGATCTCGGCGGCCGGCTGGGCACGGTCCGCGGTGAGCACGGTGACCGGTGCGGTCTCGCCGAAGGCGCGCATCACGTCGAGCACCTCGGTGGTGGTGCCGGAACGGGTGATCGCGACGAGTCGGTCGTACCGTCGATCAGGCGGGAAGTCGGAAGCCTGGAAGGCGTCCGTCTCGCCCTGTCCGGCCTTCTCGCGTAGTGCCGCGTATGCCTTCGCCATGAACCAGGAGGTGCCGCAACCGACGACGGCGACCCGCTCCCCGGTGGCCGGCAGGCCCGGTGCCGTGGCTAGCTTCGCTGCCTGCCGCCAGCACTCCGGCTGAGTCGCGATCTCCGCTTTCACATGGCTCATGGCTGTTCCTCACACCGGTAGTAGCTGCGCATTCGCGCTCGGTTCCCGGGACTTTCGCGCGTTATTGTGCTCATGACGCTGCCGTGGGGGCAAGTTCTGCGAGACCTTCGAGCACCGTGTCGCTTTGCTTCCGGGCCTTTCGCGCAATAATGTGCACACACTTATCATGAAACGTGCAGCTGGGAGTGACGGGTGGACCGGTACGCGCGGTGGAATGCCCTGCTCGAGCTACTGACCGAGAGTGGCCGGGTCACGGTCGAAGAGGCCGCGGACACCCTCGACGTGTCCCAGGCGACCATCCGCCGCGACTTCGACCAACTTGCCCAGCAGCAGATGATCACCCGCACCCGGGGTGGCGCGGTCGCCAACGGAGTGTCGTACGACCTGCCCCTGCGATACAAGAGCGCCAAGCACTCGGCCGAGAAACAGCGCATCGGTGAGGCCGCCGCGAAACTGGTCACCCCCGGCACCGTGGTCGGCCTCAACGGCGGCACCACGATCACCGAGGTGGCCCGCGCGCTGGCGGTCCGCCCCGATCTGAACGCGGTCGGCGAGGGCGCCCAGCTCACCGTCGTGACCAACGCGCTCAACATCGCCAACGAGCTGCTGGTCCGCTCCCGCATGAAGATCGTCGTGGCCGGCGGCGTGGTCCGCCCGCAGTCCTTCGAGGTGGTGGGCCCTCTGGGCGGCGCCCTCCTCAAGGAGGTCACGATCGACATCGTCCTGCTCGGCGTCGACGCGCTCGACGTGGAGCTGGGCGCGGCGTCGCATCATGAGGGCGAGGCCGCGATGAACAGCCTGATGGTCGCTCGGGCCAAGAAGGTCGTGGTGATCGCTGACTCGTCGAAGCTGGGCGGCCACGCGTTCGCCCGGATCTGCCCCATCTCCAAGGTGGAGACCTTGGTGACCGATTCCGGAGCTTCACCCGCAGTGGTGTCCTCCTTCCGTGAAGCAGGAGTAGAGGTGATCACCGCCTGACGACAGGCGTGGTTCCGGTGCCCGAGCCGGCAGATCTAGGCAACCTCTGCCCGCCGTGTGACCTTCCCTCGCCTAGATCGCGCAAGGTAGCGAATGGGTTCGCTGATTGCCGGCTGATTAGGTCGTCGCCCGGGAAGGCGGCGCTCAGGGTCCCGCCGGGGCGACGAGCGGGCCAATTCCGCAATCTTGGAGATTTCTGGTTGCGGAGTGTCACGCGCTGTCAGGGCGAGGCCGGCCGGTAGCCGATGTGTGGAACATGGTGGTGCCTCCAGGCTCCGCCGGTTTCCACGATCGGCCGCGATGCCCGCGGGCACGACACGCAGAGCGATGCGTGTTGATTTAGGGTGCGTTTCGAACCTGAAGTCAACACGCAGCAGCCGTTTGGCCGCGTGCGTGTCGGCAGTGGGTGCGGATTGGACCCTAAATCAACACGCTGGACCTTAATCGACACACTGGACCCCTCTGTCGACATGCTGCCGCGCCAACTGCCACGTGCGTTCTGATCTTGTGAGTTTCAGGTCGGTCCGATGGCGCAACTACACACCGTTGTCGACTTCGCGAATTGACCAGCGGGGTCAGCACTGGAAGCCAGCTCGCGTCATCCGGAAGGAACGTGCCGTACATCAGTCGGAGCCGCCCGCTGACTCCACTCGCCTCGTGGCGACCGTGCACGCTCTGCGCAGCAGGCCGATCGGTGAGCTCGGCACTGAGAGCCTGCGGCTGCTGATCAGCCGGCAGGTGGGTCTGGCGGTGCTCGTGCCGGAGGCGCTGGGGGTGTTGGAGGCCGATCCGCTCGCCGAGGGGGACTTCTATCCGGGTGATCTTCTGACCGCGGTTCTCCGGGTGCCCGCGGAGCACTGGGCCGTTCATCCGGACCAGGGTGCGCGGCTGCGGGCGGTGCTGGCTGCCGTTGATCCGGCGGAGATCGACGACGAGGTTCAGGCCGAGATCGCGAAGCTTGGGAGTGGCGCTTCGGGGTGGTGACCGGATTACGGGATCCCGGTGGTGGCGATCTTCACCTATCGTGCGGCGCATGACCGCCGTACTCGAGATATCAGGGCTGCGGAAGACCTATCGCGGCCGTAAAGGTGTCCGGAATGCGCTGGACGGCTTCGACATGGTTGTGGAAGCCGGCCAGGTGCATGGATTTCTCGGGCCCAATGGCTCCGGCAAGACCACGACGTTGCGTACGCTCCTCGGCCTGATCAAGCCCAATGGCGGCCGGATGGCGATCCTCGGGCGTGAGGTGCCGAGGTATCTGCCCGAGGTGGCCCGCGAGGTCGGTGCCATTGTGGAGAGCCCGCAGTTCTTCGGGAACTTCACCGCCGAGACCACGCTGTCGCTGCTCGCCGACGCCGGGGGTGTGAATCGCAACCGGGTCGTGTCGGTGCTGGACCTGGTGGGTCTGCGGGACCGGGCGAAGGAGCGGGTCAAGACGTACTCGCTCGGTATGAAGCAGCGCCTTGCGGTCGCTTCCGCGCTGCTCAAGGAGCCGAAGCTGCTCATCCTGGACGAGCCGGCGAACGGCCTGGACCCGGGTGGCATCCGGGAGATGCGCACGCTGATGCGGGACCTGTCGGATTCCGGGATGACGGTGCTGCTCTCCAGCCACATCCTCGGTGAGATCCAGTTGATCTGTGACTCGGTCACGATCATCTCGGCCGGCAAGCGGGTCACGTCGGGTTCGGTCTCCGAGGTACTGGCGCAGCACACGAGCGGTGGCGTCAAGGTGCGCCTCGAACCGGGTGTCGACCTGATGGGCGCGGCCCAGATGCTGCGCGCTGCAGGCGCCCAGGTCGCCCTGGAGAAGGACTACTTCACCGTCGGCAACGCGAGCAACCCGGCGCAGATCACCAAGCTGCTGGCCGACCAGCAGATCTACGTGAGCGAGCTGACTCCGGTCGCGGCCGACCTGGAGGAGGTCTTCCTGGAGCTCACCGGCACCGCGCCGGTGGCGGGTCACAGCCGGCAGGTCGACGAGTCCGCGGTCAGCGCGGGTCCGAGCAAGGGTGGGTGGGGACAGTGAGCCTGTACAGCGCCGAGACCCGTCGTCTGTCCAAACGACGGATGACCCGCGTCTTCCTGGTGCTGCTGGTGCTGGCTCTGGCCGCGGTGGTGGGCGGTACCGGATTTGTCAGCAAGCAGCACACGCCGGCGGTTCTGGCGCAGGCGAAGGCCGACGCGGCTGCCGCTTACCAGCAGGACACCGGGTACGCCAACGAGGAGAAGACGCGGTGTGCGGCGGCGCCCGAGCAGTACGGGGGCAACTGCGACAGCCTCTGGACGCCGTCCGAAAGCGACTACGTCGCCGAGAACTATCTTCCGGCGATCTTCAACTTCCGGGAGCTCTTCCCGACGATGCTCTTCGTGCTCGCGGTCCTGCTGGCGCTTGCGGCTTTCGCGATCGGGGCGTCCTTCGTCGGGGTCGAGTGGCGTACCGGCGGCATGATGAACCTGCTGCTCTGGCGTCCTCAGCGGATCCGGGTGCTGGTCACCAAGCTCGCCGCGCTGCTGGGTGCGCTCACCGCGCTGACCGCGTTCACCACGGTGCTCTGGACGGCGGCTTTCTGGGCGATCGGCAAGTACCGCGGCGAGACCGGACGGCTGACCTCCGGCGTCTGGCAGTCGTTCGGCCTGACCAGTCTGCGTGGCCTGGTGCTGGTGCTGGTCGCCGCGACGCTGGGCTTCGGGATCGCCTCGATCGGGCGGCACACCGCTGCGGCGTTCGGTGTCGCTATCGGTGCGGTGGTCGTTCTTCAGTTCGGCCTCGGCACGGTTCTCAACCTGGCGCAGGTGCGGTTCTCCGATCTCTATCTGGCGCCGTATTGGATCGTCGCGTGGCTGGACAAGTCGGTGGAGATCACGGATTGGAACGCGCCGTGTGACTTCTCCGCCACGAGCGGTTGTGAGCAGCCGGTTTTCACTATCACGTGGCAGATGTCCGGTGCGGTGCTGGCGGCCCTCTTCGTACTGGTTACGGCGACAGCGATGTGGACAATCCGTAAGCGCGACATCACGTGATGTAACGTACGCGGGGATCGCCGGCTGCGTTTATGCTGGTGATCCCCTTCGTACATCTGTGCTCGCCGATGCTTCTGGAGTGCCATGCAGCCCGCCGCCGAACCGACCGGAGACCAGCCGGTCGAGGAGCAGCAGCACATCCCTGCTCCGCGAGAGGCCGAGCCGTCCGAAAATTCGGATGAGAAGCCGAAACTCACCGAGCGCGAGCAGCAGATCATCGCGTTCGAGACGAAGTGGTGGAAGCACGCCGGCGCCAAGGAACAAGCGATCCGGGACACCTTCGACCTCTCCTCGACACGCTATTACCAGCTGCTCAACGGCCTGCTCGACAATCCGGCCGCGCTGGCGCACGACCCGGTGCTGATCGGCCGCCTCCGGCGCCTGCGGTCAGCCCGGGCCCGCACCCGCAGACGCTAAGGCTGGTGTGTCTCGGCGTAAGCCGAAAGCCAGGCCACCTGCGCCGGGTCGAGCGACGCTCGTACCCGCTTGCGCGCGGCCGCCACGTTCGCCGCGGTGACCGTCGACGCCTCCAGTGAGTCCCGCATCGCGGCCAGCGCCGACTCCCGGATCAGCGCCGCGCAGTCGGCTGCCGAGAAACCCTCCAGGTCGGCGCCGAGTTCGTCCAGGTCCACGGCGGGATCCAGCGGAACAGCCTTGGACGACGCCCGCAGGATCGCGGCGCGCGCCTCGCCGTCCGGCGGCGGCACGTAGACGAGCCGTTCCAGCCGGCCGGGCCGCAACAGCGCCGGATCGATCAGGTCCGGCCGGTTCGTCGCCCCGATCACCACGACGTTGCGCAGGTCCTCGACACCGTCCAGTTCGGTGAGCAGCGCGGCCACCACCCGGTCCGCGGTGCCGCCGTCGGTGGACTGCCCACGGGTCGGCGCGAGCGCGTCCACCTCGTCGAGGAAGACGAGGGTCGGCGCGGCCTCGCGAGCCCGGCGGAACAGTTCCCGCACAGCCCGCTCGCTGTCACCCACCCACTTGCTGAGCAGCTCGGCGCCCTTCACCGAGAGCACGTTCGCCTTGCCGGTCCCGGCGATCGCCTTCACGAGATAGGTCTTTCCGCAGCCGGGCGGACCGTACAGAAGGACGCCTCGCGGTGGTGAGACGCCGAGCCGGGCGAACGTGTCCGGGTAGGTGAGCGGCCACAGCACCGACTCGGTGAGCACCTGTTTCACCTCGACCATGTCGCCGACGTCGTCAAGCGTCACCTCGGCCACCTCAAGCGTCGAGTCGGCCATCGACGTCGGCCGGACCACGTCGAGCGCCGCCTCGAAGTCGGCCATGGTCACGCTGGGCGCCTCGGCCGCGGCCTCGTCGTCAGGAAGAGATCCGGCAACTCCGTTGCCGACATGGCGCAGCGCCGCGCGTACCCCGGCCTCGCGCGCGAGCGCGCCCAGGTCCGCTGCGACAAACCCTGGGGTACGCCCAGCGACCTCGTCCAGGCGCACGTCCTCGGCCAGTGGCATCCCGCGAGTGAGCGCGCCCAGTTGCTCGCGGCGCATCGCGGCGTCCGGCAGCGGGACAGTCAGTTGAACCGCGAGGAGGTCAGGCGCTCGCAACGCCGGGTCCACCGACTCCGGCCGGCTGGTCGTGCAGACCACCGCCACGCCGTCGGCCACCGTCTCGGCGAGCACCTGGCGGAAGACCGTGGAGATCGGCCCGGGCTCGTCGCGGGGCGCCAGCGCCTCCACGTCCGAGACGAGCAGGACCGACGGCTTGCCGGCCCGGACCTCCTTGCTCAGCTCGCGCAGCCGGGCCGCCGCCGCGTTGTTGGTCAGCGCGGCCAGCTCCGGCGCCCAGATCGGCCGCACGGTCGCGCCGACAGCCGCGCCGACCGCCTGAACCAGTGCGGACTTGCCGGAGCCGGACGGGCCGGAGATCAGTACGCCGAGCGTCACCTTGGTGCCCAGCCGGGCCAGCACCTCGCCATGGTTGAAGCCCAGGTCGAGCAGCTCCTCCAGCTCCTTGGCCTGGGCGCGCAGGCCGGGCAGGTCGTCGAGGCTGGGCTGCGGCACCTCGGGGTCGGCGACGACGGCGGTGACCGCGGCGGGGGACGGCCCGGATGTGACCTGGCCGTCCTGCCAGGCGACCACGGTGTCCATGGTGACCAGGGCGGCGTCCGGCCCGGCCAGCTCGGTCACGGTCAACAGGGTGCTCGTCCACGCGTACCCGACCCGGTTGGCGAGGCTGCGCCGCGCCGCCTCGACCAAGCCGCGATGAGCGGCGCCGGGCAGCACGTCCTGTGGCAGCAGCGAGACATCGTCGCCGGTACTGACCACCTTGCCGAGCAGGGCGAGGCGCAGCATCTCCGGTGAGACCACCGCGACGATCTCGGGCGGGCCGGTGAGTGTCACGCGGCGCGCCTCGACCACCGGCGCGGGCTCGACAGTGACCTGGCCCCCGTCGCGGACACCCAGGTTGCCCAGGATCAGATCGTCCGCGTAGATCAGCGCCCGGCTCGCCGTCGTCTCGGCTCTCGCCACGATGCCGGCCGTGGTGCGGGCACCGGTGAGGCGTACCGGATCGCCAGGGCGCAGCGCGAGCGCGGCCATCACCTCGGGGTGAAGGCGGACGATGCCTCGGCGCGCGTCCAGGGCTGCCGGCCGTAGTGTCACGGTCAGCGTGAGATCATCAGCCACTGCGGATGCCTCCGATTGATCGTTTGGGGCTCTAGGACGTCCACGCTATCCGCCGCAGGCTCGGGAGGTCGTCTGGTGAGGTTCGTACTGATCGCCGCGTTCGTCGTGGCGAGCCTCGCCGGGTGCACCGACAGTGGCGGCAACGAGGCCGGACCGGCTGTCTCGCCGACGCCGGCGCCGAGCGGGTCGGTGGACATGCCGCCTACCGACATCGGATCGCCGAAACCGCTGCGCAGCGAGCCGGGCGGGCACTCCGCGAGCGCCGGGACGCTGCTGATGCTCAGCGCGAGCGGGTACGGGCCGTACCGGGTGGGTCAGAGCCAGCAGGAGCTGGTCGACGCGAAGATGGCCCGGGCCGTGAAGGTCGACGAGACCGGCTGCGTGATCGGCTGGGGTTCGAAGCTGATGAACGCGCCACGGCTCCGATTCGTCGGCGGCAAGCTGGCCCAGATCGAGCTGACCACGCCGGGCGCGGTCACCGACACCGGACTGATGATCGGTGCGCAGCTCCCCGAGGCACAGGAGAAGTACCCCGACGGCAAAGTGATCTACGGTCCGGCCGGTGCCGGCTGGGAGACCGTCGACGGGGAGAACGCCCTGCTCGTGAAGATCACCGGCGACGACGTGACCGCGCTCATCGGCGGCCTCGCCACCAGTGTCGAACGGCGTTACAAAGCCGGAATGGGCTGCTGACCAGTTCACAGGCGTTGCTCAGGCGGTTCCGGCTAGCGTGTGCGCCATGTCTGCCCTGTCCGCCGGGTTGCGAAAGCTGCCCCGGCTCACCCGGCGCCGGGCGATCACCGCCTCGGTCGTGGTCGTGCTGCTCGCCGCCGCGGCCGTCTGGACCGTTCGATCCGATCGCAGCGACTGGACCTCCGAAGATCTGCGGTTGACCGTGAGCTCCGGCCCGGCCGGCAACGAGCCGGTCGACCTGGACGCCCGCTTCTACCTGCCGGCGGACCGGTCCGGCAAGGTCCCGGCGGTGCTGCTCGCGCACGGGTTCGGCGGCACCAAGAACTCGGTCAGCTCGGACGCGGAAAGCCTGGCCTCCCGTGGTTACGCCGTACTGACCTGGACCGCCCGCGGTTTCGGCCGCAGTGGCGGCGAGATCCACCTGGACAGCCCGGATTACGAGGTCAAGGACGCCCAGGGTCTGCTCGACTGGCTCGCCACCCGTCCTGAGGTGAGCACCGACGCGGCCGGCGATCCGAAGGTCGGCGTGGTCGGCGGCTCGTACGGCGGCGCGCTCGCGTTGCTGCTCGCCGGCCAGGACCAGCGGGTCGACGCGATCGTCCCGTCGATCACCTGGAACGACCTGAACACATCGTTCCTGCCGCAGTCGGCCGGCACCGACGCGACAGGCGTCTTCAAGAAGTCCTGGGCCGGCCTCTTCTTCGGCAACGGCGCGGCCGGTGCGGAGAGTGCGCTGAGCAGCCAGCTGGGCGGCGACACCGGCGACGCCGGCGGTAACGGTGGGGCGGGCGCGGGCGCACCGGCGACCGCGCAGGATCCGGCCTGCGGGCGGTTCTCCGCCGAGGTCTGTGCCGCGTACCTGCAGATGGCCACGACCGGCATCCCGGACGCCACCACCACCGAGCTGCTGCGCAAGTCCAGCCCGGCCACCGTGCTCGACAAGATCAAGGCGCCGACGTTGCTGGTGCAGGGCGCTGTCGACACGCTGTTCCCGCTCTCCGAAGCGGACGCCAACGCCAAGGGCATCGGCGCGACAGGCACTCCGGTCCGGGTCGCCTGGTTCACCGGTGGACACGACGGAGGCGAGGGGCCGACGTCCGATTCGGATCGCGTCAAATACCTCACGGTTCAGTGGCTCGATCATTACCTCAACGGCGAGGGTGAGGCGCCCGGCGATGACTTCACGTGGTCACGGGTGGCCGGTTTCAGCGCCCTCGATCGAGGGCTGGTGACCAATGGGTACTCCGCGGAGGCGTACCCGGGAATGGGCGGAACCGGTCGCACCCAGATCTCGCTCACGGGATCGGCGCAGCCGATCGCCAATCCGCCGAACGGCAATCCCGGCGCGCTGAGCTCGCTGCCCGGCCTCGGTGGGCGGCTCAGTTCGGTGCTGAGCGGCGGCGTCGCGATGGACATTCCCGGTCAGGTGGCGACCTTCACCTCGGAGCCGCTGACCGCCGGGGTGGATGTCGGTGGCTCGCCGGCGCTTCAGTTGCGGGCGGCGTCACCGACCGGCGAGGCGACGCTGTTCGTGAAGCTCTACGACGTCGACCAGAACGGCGCGTCCACGCTCAGCGCCGGTCTCGTCGCCCCGGTCCGGCTCACCGGCCTGCCCGCCGACATCGCCACCGCCGCGCCGGTCACCGTCACGCTGCCGGCCATCGTGCGGCGGATCGAGGCCGGTCACACCGTGCGGATCGCCGTCGCCACCTCCGACCAGGCGTTTCTCACGTCGGCCCAGCCAGCGACCTACATCGTCGCGGTGGAGCCGTCGCTCACGCTTCCCACGCTGGCCGGCACGCCGATCGCGGATCCGGGCACGCTCTGGTGGTACGCCCTGGCCGGCGTGATCGCCACGATCCTTCTGGGCCTGACGGTGGTCATTCTGGTGATTCGCCGCCGGCATCGGCGTCGCGAGACCTCGGTGATTGATGGGTACGCGGAAACGCCCCTCGTGGTCGACGGACTGCGCAAGGCGTACGGGGATGGGTTCGTCGCGGTGCAGGAGATCGGCTTCACTGTCGAACGGGGTCAGGTCGTCGGCCTGCTCGGTCCGAACGGCGCCGGCAAGACCACCACCCTGCGGGTCCTGATGGGCCTGACCACACCGACCGCCGGCGAGATCTACGTGTTCGGGCACCGTCTCGTACCGGGCGCGCCGATCCTGTCCCGGGTGGGCGCGCTCGTCGAGGGCCCGGGCTTCCTGCCGCACCTGACCGGGTACCAGAACCTCAAGGCGTACTGGCAGGCCACCGGCCGCCCGTGGGAGGACGCGCAGTTCGACGAGGCGCTGGAGATCGCCGGCCTGGGCGACTCGGTGCATCGCCGGACCAAGAACTACAGCCACGGCATGCGGCAGCGTCTCGCTATCGCACAGGCCATGCTCGGCCTGCCTGAGCTGCTCGTACTCGACGAACCGACGGACGGTCTGGATCCGCCGCAGATCGCCGAGATGCGCCGCGTCCTGCAGCGGTACGCCACCGACGGCCGGGCCGTGCTGGTCTCCAGCCACCTGCTCGCCGAGGTGGAACAGACCTGCACGCACGCCGTGGTGGTGAACAAGGGCCGGATCGTCGCGTCCGGCCCGGTCGACGACATCGTCGGCGACTCGCCGTCGGTGCAGCTGGACGTCTCCGACGTGCCGGCCGCCACCCGGGTCCTGGAAGAGCTGGGCGTGCGCTCGGTGACACCGGAGGGCACGTCCGGCCTGATCGTCGACATGAATGGAACGGCCCGGTCCGAGCTGGTCGCCTCGCTGGTCACGGCCGGCATCGGGGTGGACCGGCTGGTGCCCCGGCGCCGGCTCGAAGACGCGTTCCTGGCCCTGGTGGGCGACAACTCGCGGGGAAGTGGGGACCGATGAGCGCTTCTGCCGCTACCGGGTATCGGGCGTCTCGCACGCTGCCGATCTGGGCCGAGGTACGCCGTCAGGCCTCGCGCCGGCGTACCCAATTGGCTCTTGGTTTCATGGTTCTTCTGCCTTTGATCATCCTGATCGCGTTCGAGTTCGACACCGGCGGTCCGGGCGACGAGGACGCCGACGGCGGTGGCGCGTTCAGCAGCATCGCCGACCTGGGCACTTCGGGCGGCCTCAACTTCGCGCTCTTCTGCCTCGCCGTCTCGGCCGGATTCCTTCTGGTCGTGGTGGTGGCGCTGTTCTTCGGCGACACGGTGGCCTCGGAGGCGAGCTGGGGCAGCCTGCGATACCTGCTGGCCGTCCCGGTGCCGCGCGCCCGGCTGCTCGGCGTCAAGCTGATCGTCGCGGCGGGGTATTCAGTACTGGCGTTCCTGACCCTGCTCGGCTCGGCGCTGCTGATGGGCACGCTGCGGTACGGCTGGGGGCCGCTGGGCAGCACCATCGCGGCGGAGATCTCGCCTGCCGAGGGGCTGCTGCGACTGCTCGGGATCCTGGCCTACCTGCTGGTGACCATGCTGGTCGTGGCCGGCCTGGCGTTCCTCATGTCGGTGCTGACCGACGCGGCGCTGGGTGCCGTGGGTGGAGCCGTGATGCTGTGGATCCTCTCCAGCATCCTGGACCAGATCACCGCGCTCGGCGGCATCCGGGACTTCCTGCCGACGCACTACACGGACGCGTGGCGGGGGTTGCTCTCCACCCCGATCCAAGCCGAGGACCTGGCCAAGGGCGCGATCTCGGCTGTCGTTTATGCCACGATTTTCTGGGGGATCGCGTTTTATCGCTTCACCCGCAAGGACATCACTTCCTGAGGGTCAGGCGACGGCGTGGATTCACCACGCCGGGCCGGCTCGGCCCGGCCCAGCTCGGTTCGGCCCGGCCCGTTTCGTCCGGTCTGTCGGCCCCGGGAGAGGTGGGCACCGGTCACTCCGCGATCTTGGATATTTCCGGCTGCGGAGTTACTCGCTGCTACGGCAAGGGCCGACGGGCGGCCGATGTGTGGAGCATGGCGGTGCCTCCAGACACCGCTCGTTACCAAGATTTGCCGGGACGCCCGCGAGCACGACACGCGGAGCGGCCAAAGGGTGGCCGGCACCCTGGCGAACCGCAGCTCTGCTCCGCCCCGCCACCGATGCGTGTCGACTTGAGGTGCGCTGGGAACCCGAAGTCAACACGGGGACGCGGCCTGTCGACTTCGGGTTCAGTGTGTTGATTTAGGGCGCGATCCGCACCCTATGTCCACACGCACGTCGCGGAACGGCCGCTCGTGTGAACTTCGGGTTCGAATCGCGCCCTAAATCAACACGCCGTGGGGTGAGCGGGAGCCATTTTCGCAGGTCGCCTGGTGGGGGGAGCGGGTTGGACGCGGAGCGGCCAGCGAGTCGCGCCGGGCCCTCGGCGTGAGCAGCGGTCGGTACCCACCACCCAGCTGCGACCTGAAGTTGATCTGGATTTTCGGGGGAGTAGTCGCTCACACCTCGGGAACTCGTGGTGGTGATGGCGGAATCTCGTCGTAAGCTTCGAGAAACAACTGAATACCTCATCCAGAGGGGCAGAGGGAACGGCCCGATGAAGCCCCGGCAACCACCGCGCGTGTCTCGATGGCGAGGCCAGCGCTGCGGCAGGTGCTAATTCCGTCCCCGTTCCGGCAGGTCGCCGCGGGGAAAGATGAGAGGAAAGCCTCGATGACGTCTGCCGTCAGTGCACCCAGCGCTACCACCACTTCCCCTGCTCGCGGCCTGGTTTGCCGTGCCTGCGGCGCGGAATACCCGCTCGCCGCGCAGCACGCCTGTTACGAGTGTTTCGGCCCGCTCGAGGTCGCCTACGACCAGGCGGCGCTTGCGCGGGTCACCCGGGCCGAGATCGAAGCCGGCCCGCAGAACATCTGGCGTTACGCGGGGCTGCTCCCGGCCGGCCAGGACCCGGCCACCCGGGTGACGCTCGACCCCGGTCTGACCCCGCTGGTGAGCGCCCCGGCGCTGGCCGCCGCGATCGGCTTGAAAGCGCCGCTCTGGGTGAAGGACGACTCGCAGAACCCGACCCACTCGTTCAAGGACCGGGTCGTCTCGGTGGCCCTGACCGCGGCCAAGGAGCTGGGCTTCAACCGCTTCTCCTGCGCCTCAACCGGCAACCTGGCGAACTCGGTCGCCGCGCACGCGGCCCGTGCCGGTGTGCCGAGCATCGTTTTCATCCCCTCCGACCTGGAGCAGGGCAAGATCATCACCACCGCTGTCTACGGCGGTGAGCTGGTCGCGATCGAGGGCTCCTACGACGACGTGAACCGGCTCTGCAGCGAGCTGGTCGAGACCGACGAGTTCGAGGACACCGCGTTCGTCAACGTGAACGTCCGGCCTTTCTACGCCGAAGGATCCAAGACCCTTGGGTACGAGGTCGCCGAGCAGCTGGGCTGGCGCATCCCGGCCCAGGTGGTGATCCCGATGGCGTCGGGTGAGCTGCTCACCAAGGTGGACAAGGCGTTCACCGAGCTGGTCGAGATCGGACTGGTCGAGGCGCCGGAGGGCGGCTGGGCCGTGTTCGGCGCACAGTCGGCCGGGTGCAACCCGATCGCCACGGCCCTGCACAAGGGCACCGACGAGATCATCCCGGTGAAGCCGACCGGCATCGCGAAATCGCTGAACATCGGTGACCCGGCCGCTGGGGCGTACGCGATCGAGGCGGTCAACCGGACCGGCGGCTGGATGGATTACGCCGACGACGAGGAGATCCGTGCCGGCATCCGGCTGCTCGCCGAGACCACCGGCATCTTCGCCGAGACCGCCGGTGGCACCACGGTTGCCGTGCTGAAGAAGCTGGTCGAGAGCGGCAAGCTGGACCCGGAGAAAGAGACTGTCGTCTACAACACCGGCGAGGGTCTGAAGACTCTGGACGCTGTCGCCGGCCAGGTTGGACCGACTCACACGATCAAGCCGTCGCTGAAGGGCGCCCGGGAGGCCGGCCTGCTGGGATAACTCTCAGTAGTTGGTTCTCTGCCCGCTGTCGAAGATTCCCTCCTGCGAGGACTTGCGATCTGATCTCCGGATCGGCAGGATGCTCACTGCGGGAGGACGCGACGCCGTACGAGGCTCCTCACCTGGACATTGGCGACAATCTCCGAGGGACCCAACGATCCAGCGCTGACCCACGTGGCTTTCGAGCCGGAGGCGCTGTGCGTCCGTCCTCCCGACCAAAACTTCTCAGAGCTGCCTTCGCAGCAGCCGCTGCAGCCATGGCCGCAGGGGTTCGAAGTCGGGATAGTTCCCATCGACGAGCCCGGCCGCCTTCTCGAAATAATTGCGAACCCCGAATGAGCGGGTGAGCATGATCGACCAGATGCAGGCGATCCAGTACGCAGGCCAGAAGAACGGGCCGAGCGCGGCGTACTGGCTGGCGTGCCGGCACTCGTGGCGCAACAGTTTCTCGCGGCGCGGGTCGAGCAGCCACTCCGCTGACCGCTTTGTGATGATCACCGAGCCGATGGTGAAACAGGACGCCGGCGGTTTTTTGAAGCGGTAGTTCTCGGCGATGAAAATCCCGTCCGGGCCCCGCCTGATCTTCGTCCTGGTCGCAAACGCGAGCAGCAGGCCCGCGCCCGTGGTGCCGTTCACGGCGGTGAGGACAGTGCGAGCCCGCGGGCGCATCAGATCCGCCGGCGCATCTGCAGCTCGGTGAGCGTGGGCACCGTCGGATGCGGCAGCCGCACCCCCGTGTCGGTGAAACCCAGCTTTTCGTATGCCCGGACGGCCCGATCGTTGCCGACCACCACCTCCAGCATCAGCTCGTCCCGCCCGGACGCCAGCGACCAGTCGGCGACCGCGTCAACGAGCTGAGCCAGCACCTTGCCACCCCGGTACGCCGGAGTCAGGTAGACCGCGAACACGACAGTGCAGTGCGGATCGTCCGGCAGCACGGTCCCGCCGGCGTGCCCGATCAGGGGACCGTCGACCGGGTCAGCGACGAACTGAGCGGTGTCCGGACCGGACGACGACTGCCGGGTCCGGTGCCGGTAGCTCTCGTGCGGGCGAGCCGCCGCCTGGGCCAGGGTTTCCAGAAAAGCGAGCGGGCTGTCCGCGAGCATCTCCAGTCGCAGCGCCCGCATCCGTCCCGTGTCCTCTGGTGTGACCCGGCGTACGGTCCAGTTCTCCATGACGTCCTCCATACCGTCCGCCGTGCGCGGGAGCAACCCTGACCTGCACTTTCAAGATCCTTATGTGAATACACGGCCGGGGTCAGGGGTTTCGCGGGAAGATGGTGTTTCTTGCACTCGGTACCCCAGAGTGCTAAACAAGTCATTGGCACTCGCTACTTGTGAGTGCCAGCAGGTCGGGACGGTGGGGTTCCGGTCGCAGCGCTGCCATCGGTGCTTCGACACGAAACCGGTCGTCGCGGGCTATCCGGCTCGGCCTGAGGACGTCACATCGCCAGGTGGTGACGTCCACAGACGTTCCTCAACGTGCGGAAAGCGGGGCCGACGAGGCCCGGCACCGCGGATGTCCGGGAGGACAACGCCGTATGGCCAAGATCATCGCATTCGACGAGGAGGCTCGTCGGGGCCTCGAGCGCGGCATGAACCAGCTTGCCGACGCCGTCAAGGTGACGCTCGGCCCCAAGGGCCGCAACGTCGTCCTCGAGAAGAAGTGGGGCGCCCCCACGATCACCAACGATGGTGTATCCATCGCCAAGGAGATCGAGCTCGAGGACACCTTCGAGAAGATCGGCGCCGAGCTGGTCAAGGAGGTCGCCAAGAAGACGGACGACGTCGCCGGTGACGGCACGACGACCGCGACCGTCCTGGCGCAGGCGCTGGTCCGTGAGGGCCTGCGTAACGTCGCCGCAGGCGCGAACCCGATGGCCCTGAAGCGTGGCATCGAGGCTGCTGTCGCCAGCGTCTCCGAGGGCCTGCAGCAGCTGGCCAAGGACGTGGAGACCAAGGAGCAGATCGCCTCCACCGCCTCCATCTCCGCCGGTGACTCCACGGTTGGCGAGATCATCGCCGAGGCCATGGACAAGGTCGGCAAGGAAGGCGTCATCACCGTCGAGGAGAGCAACACCTTCGGCCTCGAGCTCGAGCTCACCGAGGGTATGCGCTTCGACAAGGGCTACATCTCGGCCTACTTCATGACCGACGCGGAGCGGATGGAGGCCGTCTTCGACGACCCGTACATCCTCATCGCGAACAGCAAGATCTCCGCGGTCAAGGACCTGCTGCCCGTCCTCGAGAAGGTCATGCAGTCCGGCAAGCCGCTGGTCATCATCGCCGAGGACGTCGAGGGCGAGGCCCTGGCCACCCTGGTCGTCAACAAGGTCCGTGGCACCTTCAAGTCCGTCGCCGTCAAGGCCCCGGGCTTCGGTGACCGCCGCAAGGCCATGCTGGAGGACATCGCCATCCTCACCGGTGGCGCCGTCATCAGCGAAGAGGTCGGCCTCAAGCTGGACGCCGCTGACCTGACCCTGCTGGGCCAGGCCCGCAAGATCGTCATCACCAAGGACGAGACCACCGTGGTCGACGGTGCCGGTAACGGCGAGCAGATCCAGGGCCGGGTCAACCAGATCCGCGCCGAGATCGAGCGCTCGGACTCCGACTACGACCGTGAGAAGCTGCAGGAGCGTCTGGCCAAGCTGGCCGGCGGCGTTGCGGTCATCAAGGTCGGCGCGGCCACCGAGGTCGAGCTCAAGGAGCGCAAGCACCGCATCGAGGACGCCGTTCGCAACGCGAAGGCGGCCGTCGAGGAGGGCATCGTCCCCGGTGGTGGCGTGGCGCTGGTTCAGGCCGGCAAGAGCGCGTTCGACAAGCTGGACCTGTCCGGCGACGAGGCCACTGGTGCCAACATCGTCAAGGTCGCGCTCGACGCCCCGCTGCGTCAGATCGCCGTGAACGCCGGCCTTGAGGGTGGCGTCGTGGTGGAGAAGGTTCGCAACCTCGAGCCCGGCTGGGGCCTGAACGCTGCGAACGGCGAGTACGTGGACCTCCTGGCCGCGGGCATCATCGACCCGGCCAAGGTCACCCGTTCGGCGCTGCAGAACGCCGCGTCGATCGCCGCGCTGTTCCTCACCACCGAGGCCGTCGTGGCCGACAAGCCCGAGAAGAACCCGGCTCCGGCCGGTGCCCCGGGCGGCGGTGACATGGACTTCTAAGTCCAAGTCTTGGAAGGGCGGTCCGCTTCGGCGGGCCGCCCTTTCTCGTTGGGGTCAGCTCTTGCGGGGGCGGCTCAGCAGGTGCAGGGCGGCGCCGGTCAGGACAGCGGCCGCACCGGCTCGGACCAGGGATATGGCTTCGCTCCCGGTGGTGGGTAGTTCCTGATTTATCGGACTTGTCGGCGAGGAGTGAGGCGGCGTGCTTGGCCCCGGCGGGCTGGGCGCCGGCTGGCTTGGACCTGGTGGAACGCTCGGTTTCGCCGACTGGGTGGGGTGCGGGCTCGCTGAAACGCTGGGCGCAGGCGAGAGGCTGGGCTCAGCCGATGAGCTGGGTTCCGGGCTTGGCGACGTCTCCAGGCCGACCATGATCACCACGGACGCCTGCGCCACGTTTCCGTTCGCGTCCACCACGGTGTAGGTGAACGTGTCCGTCCCGATGAAGCCCGGATCCGGTGTGTACGTCACGCTGCCGTTCGCGTTCAGCACCACCGTGCCGTGCGCCGGCGTGCCGACCT
The DNA here is from genome assembly GCF_050955685.1 of Actinoplanes sp. CA-015351. Classification (NCBI taxonomy): domain Bacteria; kingdom Bacillati; phylum Actinomycetota; class Actinomycetes; order Micromonosporales; family Micromonosporaceae; genus Actinoplanes; species Actinoplanes sp. CA-015351. The sequence goes on along the minus strand of NZ_CP192102.1, from coordinate 8,031,966 downwards.
CGGTCACCGTGACCGCCCGCCCCTGACGGTCGATGCTGGGCAGCCAGACTCCGACTCGTTCCCCGGGCTTGGTGACCGCCGCCCGGTCCGGCACCGCTGGCGGACGGCCGTCGAGGACGGTCACCTCCACGGTGGCTGACGCTGTTCCGCCCGCGCCGTCGCTCACCTGGTAGGTGAACGTGTCCAGGCCGGTCTGGTCACCCGCCGGGGCGTACCGGATCCGGCCGCCGGAGAGCGAAGCGGAACCGTGCCCCGCAAGCCCGGCCGAGTCGATGGTCAGGGTCTGGCCCGTGTTGACGTCGGTGTCGTTGGCCAGCACGTCGATCAGCACGGTGCTGCCGGTGAGCACGGTGGCCGTGTCCGGGCCGGCCACCGGCGGGGCGTTCGCGACGATCGTGACGGTCACCAGGCCGGTGTCGGTACGCCCAAGATCATCGCTGACCAGGTAGGTGAACGTGTCCGGCCCGCTGGCACCGGCCGCCGAGGTGTAGGTGATCGTGCCGTCCGGGTGGAGCACGACGGCGCCCTTGCCCGCGGCGCCGGCCGAGGCGACACGCAGCACCTGCCCGGTGTTCGGATCATGGTCGTTGGACAGCACGTTCAGCGGTGTGACGACCTGCGGTTGGGCCACGAAGACGTCGTCCACCGCGATCGGCGCCGCGTTGCGCACGGTGATGGTGATGATCGCCGAGGAGGCCAGCCCACCCGAATCCTCGATCGTGTAACCGATCGCGTCGGTGCCGTAGAACCCGGCCGCCGGCGTGTAGGTGATGGTGTCGTCCGCGTTGCGGACCAGCGAGCCGTGGGTGGCGGCGGTCGTACCGACCAGGGCCGGGACATCGAGGTTCGGATCGTCGTCGTTGGCGAGCGGGTCGATGATCGCGGCGGTGTCGGTGTCCGTGGTGACCGAGTCCGCCCGGGCCACCGGCGGCGAGTTGACCACGCCGATCGTCACGGTGGCGCCGGACGAGCCGATGCCGTCGCTGAGCGTGTATCCGAAGGAATCGGCCCCGCTGTATCCGGCGCCGGGCGTGTAGGTGATCTTCCGGCCGGGGCCGACGGCCGCGGTGCCGTGCGTGGCCGGCGAGGTGACCGTGACGGTCAGTGGGTCGCCGTTCGGGTCGTCATCGTCGTTGGCCAGCACGTCGATGACGTACGCGATGCCGGCCCGAACTGTCACCGCGTCGGGGCGGGCCACCGGCAGCGCGTTCGCCACTGTCACGCTGACCCGGCCGGTGTCGGTGCCGCCGTGCCCGTCGTCGATCGTGTAGTCGAACTGGTCAGCGCCGGAGAACCGTGCGTCAGGGGTGTACCGGATGGTGCCGTCGGGCTGGAGCACCGTGCTGCCGTTCGACGGGTTGGCCGCGCCGCTCACTCGCAGCGTGTCCGCCGGCAGGTTCGCGTCGGTTGCCGAGCCCAGCACGTCGATGTCGAGGTACTGGCCGAACGGGATGGTGCTGAAGACCAGGTCGGCGGCGACCGGCGCGGCGTTGCGCACGGTCACCGTGACGGTCGCGGCGGAGGTGAGCCCACCGCCGTCTCTCATCGTGTACGGAAACGTCACGGTCCCGGAGAACCCGGCCGGCGGCTGGTACCGGACCTGCCCGGCGGAGATTGAACCCGGGGCGCCGACCGAGTCGAGGATCTTGGCGTCGGCCACGTTCGGGTCGGTGTCGTTGGCCAGCACGTCGACCAGCACGACAGTCTGGAACGGCGTGCTGGCCGCGTCGTCGGCCGCGGTCGGCGCGGCGTTCTCCACGTCCACGTACACATCGCCGGTCGCCTGCCCGCCGTGGCTGTCCGCGATCGTGTAGGTGAAGTGGGCCTGACCGCTGAACGAGACGTCAGGTGTGTAGGTGAGCTGCGACCCGGTCTGCGTGACGACACCCGCGCCGGACTGCGGCTGGCCGAAACCGATCAGGCTCACCGAGTCGCCGAAGCTGCTGTTCGGGTCGGTGTCGTTGGCGAGCACCGCGATGGTCACCGCGGTGGCCGGCGGGGCGTTCCGGGCGTCGTCGAACGCCGTCGGCAGGGCGTTCGCCGTGGTCACGGTGACCGTTGCGGTGCCCGTGCCGCCGTGGCCGTCGTCCACCTCGTAGGTGAGCGTGTCCGCACCGGTCCAGCCGAGGACCGGGGTGTAGGTGATCGTGCCGTCCGCCTCGACGACCGCGGCGCCGTGTCCGGGCATCGAGGTGATCGACACCAGGAGTGGTTCGGGGGAGGTGTCGTTGGCGCGTACCTCGATCGCGACCGGGGTGCCGTTCGTCGTGCCGGCGGCGTCGGCGACCGCGGCCGGCGGGGTGTTGACGCCGAGTGGGGAGGTGGCGGTGTTGTTGCCGCTGACGGTGTCCCGGCCGGAGCCGGCGGCGGCAAGCGTGGCGACCGCGGTGGACGCGGTGGAGACATCGGCCACGGCCGGGATGGTGACGCTCGCCTGATGACCCGCGAGCAACGGGCCGAGGGCGCAGGCGACCACCTGACCCGCGGCGGCGCAGCCGGCGGGCAGGGCGCCGGCGGTCAGCCCGGCGGGCAGGGTGAACTCGGCCCGGGCGGCGGGTTCCGGATCCGGGCCGGCGTTGCCGACGATCCCGGTCCAGGCCGAGGCGGCCGGCAGGGCGGCACGCTGGACGTAACCGGGTACGACGGTCAGCGTCGCCGTGAGATCGCTGTCCGGCTGGAGAACCGTGCTGGCGGCGGTGCTGCCCACCGAGGCCACGGCCACACTGGTGGTACGCCCGGTGTAGCTGACGTTCACCAGGTTGGCGATGGCGTACCCGGCCGGTGTGTTCAGATCGACCTTCACCCGGAACGTGACGTAGGTGCTGCCCAGATAGGGGATGCTGCCCAGCGTGAACAGGGTGGTGCCACCGCTTGCCTGGCCGCCGTCGGTGTCGGCCGTGTCGGTGACCGGGGAACCGCCCATATTAAGCGATCCAGGTACATATGACGTATACACCGGGATCGCGTCGGCGAGCGTGACGCCGTCGGCGATGTCGTTGCCGTCGTTGCGTACCGCGATCCGGTACTCGATCTCGTCGCCGGGCACCAGCGGGCCGCCGTTCAGGTCGGTCGCGGTCATGGTGGTGACAATCTTGGGCGCGTACAGGTCGATGGCGATGGTGATGACGCCCGGGTAATAGGTCTCGCCGGCCGTGGTCATGGTGAGGGTCGCGCTGGTCGCGGCGTTGCCGAGCACTCCGGAGGCGTCAAGACGGTCGATGTCGACGCCGAGCAGGTTCCGATAGTTCGGGTTGCGGCCGCCGACGATCGCCCCGGCCTGGCTGACCGTGCTGTCGAAGACGTTGTTCGCCGGGTTCGGCCCGTCGCTCAGCGACTGGCCGTTCAGCTGCAGGCTGTCGCCGCTCTTTCCCAGATCACCTTCGTACGCGACCGCGCCCACCTCGGCACGCACGGTCCCGCTGTGCGGCGTCTCGAACCCGGTCACCGGGATCGACACACTGCCCGAGGTGATCGAGCCGAATCCGTCGTAGACCCGCAGGCTGCGCAGCGCTTCGGCGGGGTTCGCGTACGCGATCACGAGCGTCCACCCGGCGTACCGGTCGGTGCCCCGGCCGGACTGGATGTCGGCCACCCCGTACACGCCGTTGCCGGCGCCGGCGACCAGCGCGGTCACGTCGGCGAAACCCTGGTACGCCCCGGTGGCGCTGATCGCGTAGAGACTGGACGCGGTGATCGGGTTCCAGACCGGCCCGGCCGGTGTCCGGAATCGCACCTTGTTCTTGTTCGCCGCGGTGGGCGCCGCCGCGCCGAGCAGCGCACCGACCGAACTGCCGGCACTCGGGTCGGCGCCCCAATACAGGCCGGCGAAGAGCACCGTGCTCCCGGCGGGCATGTCGATCGTCGCGGTGCTGTCGTTGAAGGTCGCCGGGTCGCCGTCGGCATCCGTGAAGATCATCGGATAGCCGTTGTCGTTCAGCTCCTCGTTGGCTGTCGACCCGATGCCGTTCCGCGCGTCCGCGCAGGTCGGCGTGAGCAGGTGGACCGGGCAGGTCAGGTTGGCGTTGCCGCGCAGCAGGATCGCGCCGTTCGCGTTCACGTCGAACCGGGTGGTGAACGGCGTCGTGATGGCGGCCGCGACCCGGGCCGGCGGCACGATCGTCAGCATCAGGGCCAGGACCAGGAGCAGGACTCCGGCGCTTTTCGCCGGATATCCGTCACGCACGGTGGCGACCGGGTCGGTGCCGGCCCGGCGGAAGCGTGCCGTGCACGCCGGCCGTGTACAGGACGCCGCCGATCAGCAGGATCACCACACCCGTGTTGATCATCGTGGAGATGTTCCCGCCGGTGGTGGCGAGGCTGCCGGCAGACCGGACTCGGATTGTCACGGTCGCGGTGGCAGTGCCGCCGTGGCCGTCGCTGATCGTGTACGTGAACGTGTCGAGGCCGGTCGTCCGTCCGTCGTCCGGCGCGTACGTGATGCCGCCGTCCGCGGTGACCACTGCGGTTCCGTGCTCGGGCCGGCCGACCGAGACGACGCTCAGGAAATCGTCGTCGGGATCGGTGTCGTCGGAGGTCGGCCGGACCACGATCGACTTGCCGCTGACTACCGAGTAACGGTTGTCGGTCGCCGTCGGCGGGCGGTCGGCGCCGGCCACCCGCACGGTGATGACACCGCTGACCAGCACACCCTTGGCGTTCACCGCGGAATAGGTGAACGTGTCAGTCCCTCGAAAACCGGGAGCGGGCGTGTAGGTGACGGTGCCGTCGCTGTTCAGGCGGACGGTGCCGTGCTGAGGCGTACCCAGGGACTTGATTTTGATCTTGCTGCCGCTCTTGTCGGTCTTGGGCATGGTGATCGGGAGAGGGGTGCCGGGCTTCGCGACGACGGACTTGTCCGGCGCGGTGGATGTTGCGGAGGGCGACGGCGAGGGCTGAGCAACAACGCCGATCACCACGGTCACGGTTGCCGTGTCGGTCGCGCCGTGGTCGTCGGCGATCACGTAGGTGAAGGTGTCGGTGCCGGTCGCGCCCTTTTTCGGGGTGTAGACGATCTTGCCGCCGGCCAGCTTCACGGTGCCCTTCGGCGCGGTGCCGACCGACGTCACGGTGAGGACCTGACCGGTGTTCGGGTCGACGTCGTTGCTCAGCACCGCGAGCGTGGCCGCCCTCCCTGGTTTGACGGTGAATCGGTCGTCGACCGCGATCGGCGGGGCGTTGTGCACGGTCACGGTGACCGTCGTGGTGTCGGTGAGTCCGTCCGGGTCGGTGACCGTGTAGGTGAACGTGTCGATGCCGAGGAACCCGGACGCCGGGGTGTAGGTGAGCGTGCCGTCCGCGTCGACAGTGACCTGGCCGTGCGCCGGGGTGGTCGTCGCGGTCACGCTGAGGGTGTCGCCGTTCGCGTCGGAGTCGTTGTCCAGCACCCTGATGAGCACTGGTGTGGCCGCGTCGGTGGCGATCGAGTCCGGCCGGGCGATCGGCGCCACGTCGAGGACGGTGACGGCGACGGTCGCCCCCGCGGTGCCGCCCTGCCCGTCACTGACCGTGTAGTGGAAGGTGTCCGGCCCGTGGTAACCCGCCACCGGGGTGTAGACCACCTTGCCCGCCGTGACCGTGACGCCGCCGTGCGAGGGCGGGACGTCGACGGTGATCGTGAGCGGGTCGCCGTTCGGGTCGGAGTCGTTGGCGAGCACGTCGATCGGCGTGGGCGCGCCGGACGCGACGCTCACTGCTTCGGCCCGGGCGATGGGTACGCCGTTCGCCACCACCACCGTGACCGAGGCGACAGCCGTGCCGCCGTGCCCGTCGCTGAGCGTGTAGTCGAAGTGGTCAGTGCCGGAGAACCCGGCGTTCGGGGTGTAGGTCACCGTGCCGTTCGCGTTGCGGACCACCACGCCGTCGCCGGGAGCGCCGGTGCTCAGCACAGAGCGGGTGTCGCCGTTCGGGTCACTCGACCCGGCCACCAGGTCCACGGTCACCGCGGTGCGGTACGGGGTGCTCACCGACTTGGCGGCGGCGGACGGCGGCGCGTTGGCCACGGTCACCACGACCTGCGCGTTCGCCGTGCCGCCGTTGCCGTCCGAGATGGTGTACGTGAACGTGGCGTCCCCGGAGAACCCGGCCGGCGCGATGTAGCTGATCATGCCGCCCGAGATGGTCGCGCTGCCGTGGTCGGGCGTGCCCACGCCCGTGATGCTGAGCCCGTCACCGTCCGGGTCGGTGTCGTTGGCGAGCACGTTCACGGCGACTGTGCCCAGGTAGACCACGGTGTCAGCGTCGTCGGCCGGGACCGGGGTGGTGTTGCCGACGTCCACGCGTACGTTCGCCGTCGCGGTGCCGCCGTTGCCGTCCGAGATCGTGTACGTGAAGATCGCCGGGCCGTGGAACATCGGACTCGGCGGGGTGTAGACGACCTGGTTGCCGCTGATCGCCACCGATCCGGCGCCACCCGGCGGCTGGGTCACCGCGCTGACCGTCCGGGTGTCGCCGTTCGGGTCGGTGTCGTTGGCGGCCACGTCGATGGTGACCGCCACGCCGGCCGGGGTGCCGATCTGATCGTCGAAGGCCACCGGCACGCCGTTCCCGGTGGTCACCGTGACCGTGGCGGTGCCGGTGCCGCCCTGCGGGTCGGTGAGCGTGTAGGTGAACGTGTCCGCGCCGCGCCAGGCCGGGTTCGGGGTGTACGTGACCGTCTGGTCGGCGTTCACGACCGTGGAGCCGTGGCTCGGCGCGCCGGAGACCGACACGGTCAGCGTGTTCGTCGCGTCGTCGGGGTCGGTGTCGTTCGCGCGTACCGCGATCGTGACGGGTGTGGCGCTGCCGGTGCTCGGGTTCTCCGGCTGGGGCTGCGGCGCGGCGTTGACCCGCAGGTTCACGGTCGCGGTGTTGTTCGCCGCGTTCGCGTCGGATCCGGCACCGGAGACGGTCACGCTCGCGCTCGCCGTGGTGGCCGCGCTGTTGTCCACCACGGCCGGCACGACGACAGTGCCCTGGGTGCCGCTGGCCAGCGCGGTGAGCGTGCAGGTGACGGTCTGACCGGCGGCCGAGCAGCCGGCCGGCTGGGTGACGCCCGGGGTGACACCGGTGGGAAGGGTGAGCACGGCCCTGGGCTCGGGTTCGAGATGCGGCCCGTCGTTGTCGACAGTGATCGTGTAGTTGACCGCGTTCGAGGCGACGGCCCGCTGCACGACGGCCGGCGCCACGGTCAGCCCGGCCCGCCGGTCGGCGTTGGGCTGGTGCACGGTCAGGGTGCTCTGATCGCCGATGCCGGAGATCGTCATCGAGCTGGTGGTTCCCTGGAACGTGGTGTTCGGGACGTTGACGATGCTCGAACCGGCGGCGGTGCCGGTGTTCACCCTGACCTGGAAGGTGACGTACCTGGTGTCGTTGTACGCCAGCGTGCCGAGGTCGAACGTGGCCTTGCTCGGCGTGTAGTTCCCGGTGTCGCTGATCGGGGAGCCGCCGATCGTGAGCGAGTTCGGAACGTACGTGGTGCCGGCCGGGATCGCGTCGATCAGGGTGGCGAGGCTCGCGGTGTCGCTGCCGTCGTTGCGCACCAGGATCCGGTACTCGATGACGTCGCCGGGCAGCACGTCGCCGCCGTTCAGGTCGGTCGGCGTGGTCGTGGTGACCAGCTTCGGCGCGAACAGGTCGGTGGTGAAGGTGACCACGCCGGGGTAGTACGTCTCACCGGTGGTGGTCAGCGTGAGCGAGGCCGAGGTGGCGTCGTTGGCGAGCTTGTTGTTCGCGTCGAACTGGTCGATGTCGACACCCATCAGGTTCGACCAGGCCGGCGTGCGGCCGGCAACCGCCCCGCCGCCCTGGCTGACCGTGCTGTTGAAGAAGTTGTTCGCGAGGTTCAGCGCGTCGCTCGTCGGCGCCGCGTCGAGCTGCAGCGTGTCGCCGTTCTTGCCGAGGTCACCCTCGTAGACGACGGTGCCGATGTCGGCGTCGACGATGCCGGTGTGCGGGGTTTGGAAACCGCTGATGCCGATGGTCAGCGAGTTCGAGCTGCTGCTGACCACGCCGAACCCGTCGAAGATCCGCAGACTGTGCATGGCCTGAGCGTCGTCGTGGTACGCGATCGCCAGTGCCCATCCGGCGTACCGGTCCTTGCCGGTGCCGGCCTGGATGTTGGCGACCTGATAGACGCCGTTGCCGGCGCCGGACACCAGTGCGGTGACGTCGGCGAACCCCTGGTACGCCGTGAGCGACCCGCTGTTGAAGATCCGATCCGCGGTGACCGTGTTCCACGCGGCGCCGGCCGGGGTGGAGAGCAGCACCTTGTTCTTGTCCGCCGGGGTGGTGGCCGCCACCCCGTTGGTGCCCGCGGTCGTGTCGGCGCTCCAGTAGAGACCGGCGAAGAGAACCGTGCCGCCGGTCGGCAGGGTGACCGTCGCGGCGCTGTGGTTGAACGTGAGCGGGTCGCTGTCGGTGTTGATCTGCTCCATGTCGTACCCGTTGTTGTTCAGCGACTCGCTGAACCCGGCCGTGGCCGTCCCGCCCTGGCCCGCCGGGCAGCCGTTCGCGGCGGCCGGGCAGCGCAGGTTCGTGTTGCCGCGCAGCATGATCGCGCCGTTGGCGTTCACCCCGAACCGCTGGGTGAACGGGTCGGTGATGGCGGCGCTCGCCTCCCGCGTCGTGACGGCGATCCCGGTAAGCACGAGCAGGGCGATCGCGGTCATAAAAGCCGCCAAACGGTACGACATGGTCGCAGGCTATGAATCCGAGGGTGCAACGGGAGGAAGTCGAAGGTGCAGAACGGGTGCAACGACGGTGCTTCTCGGTGGCAAACATTCGTCCACCGGGGTGACACTCCATCGCGCTAACGTGGGACAGGTGCGTGATCCCTCGGAATCCCGGTACTCGGCAGGACGTCTTTCTCCGATCCGGCGGACAGCTGACCTGCGCCGGCTGCGCGACGAACAGTTCGACGTCCTGGTCATCGGCGGTGGCGTCACCGGCGCCGGCGCCGCGGTGGACGCCGCCTCCCGGGGGCTCAAGGTCGCTCTGGTCGAGGCCCGTGACTTCGCGGCCGGCACATCCAGCCGGTCCAGCAAGCTGATCCACGGCGGCCTGCGTTACCTGGAGCAGCTGGAGCTGCACCTGGTGCACGAGGCGCTGACCGAGCGCGGCCTGCTCGCCACCCGCCTCGCGCCGCACCTGGTGCGTCCGGTCCCGATCCTGGTGCCGCTGCCGGAGGCGAATTACGCCCAGCGCACCTGGCAGCGTGCCTACTACGGTCTCGGCGTGGCGGCGTACGACGTTTTCGCCGGCGCCTTCGGCTCCGGGCGGGGCATGCCGCTGCACCGGCACCTGACCCGCGACGGCGCCCGGCACATGTTCCCGAGCCTGCGCGCCGACAAGATCGCCGGCGCGATCCGGTACTTCGACGGTCAGGTCGACGACGCCCGTCTGGTGGTCAACCTGGCCCGGACCGCGGCGAGCCTCGGCGCGGCGATGGTCACCAGCGCCCGGGTCACCGGCTTCGTTCGCGAGGCGCGCCAGGTGGTCGGCGTCCGGGTCCGCGACCTGGAGTCCCCAGGCACTGAGCCTTTCCGCAGCGGAAAACCCACGCAAACCCGCGATGACGAATTCGAGGTCCGCGCCAAGACGGTGGTCGCCGCCACCGGCGTCTGGAGCGACGACATGTCGCAGATGCTGCGCGACGTGGGCCTGCGCCCTGGCCTGCGGGTCCGCGCGTCGAAAGGCGTGCACCTCGTGGTGCCCCGCTCGGCGATCACCGGTGAGGCCGGGCTGATCCTGCGGACCGCCACCAGCGTGCTCTTCGTCATCCCGTGGGGTGGCCACTGGATCATCGGGACCACGGACACCGACTGGCAGCTCGACCGATCGCACCCGGCCGCCTCGGCCCGCGACATCCGATACCTGCTCGACCAGGTCAACACGGTGCTGGACCGGCCGCTCACCACCGACGACATCGAGGGCGTCTACGCCGGGCTGCGCCCGCTGCTCTCCGGCGAGGCCGACTCGACGTCGAAGCTGTCCCGGGAGCACGCCGTGGTCGAGCCGATGCTCGGGCTGCTCCTGGTGGCCGGCGGCAAGTACACGACGTACCGGGTGATGGCCGCCGACGTGATCGACCACGCCGTTCGCCGCCTCGGCGGCCCGGCGCAGCCGTCACGCACCGACCAGCTTCCGCTGCTGGGCGCGGACGGTTACGCCGCCGCGTGGCGCGACCGGCAGGACATGGCCCGCCGGCACGGCGTCACCGCCGGTGTGGTCGAGCACCTCTTGGAGCGATACGGCACGCTCACCGTCCACCTGCTCGCGATGATGGCCGCCGACCCGGAGCTGGCGGCGCCGCTCGCCGGAGCACCGGAATACCTGGCGGCCGAGGTGGCGTACGCGGCACTGGCCGAGGGTGCCCTGCACCTGGACGACGTGCTGACCCGGCGTACCCGGATCTCGATCGAGACGACGCACCGCGGCACCGAGTCCGCCGAGCACACCGCGCAGATCATGGGCGACGCGCTGGGCTGGGACGCCACCGTGCGACAGAAAGAGATCGAGCACTACCTGGCCCGGGTGACCGCCGAGCGGCAGTCGCAGACCATGCCGGACGACGCGACGGCCGACGCGGCCCGGATCGGGGTGCCGGACGTGCGCGGCCTGGCCGCCGACCGCCGGGTGGAACTGCTCGAGATCGATCTTTGATCCTCGTCGACGAACCGCTCTGGCCGGGTCGCGGCTGCCTCTGGTCGCACCTGATCAGTGACGTGTCCTTCGACGAGCTGCACGCCTTCGCCGAGATGCTGGGTTCGCCGAGGAAGGCGTTCGACCGGGACCATTACGACATCCCGGAGTTTCGCTTCCACAGCGCGCTCTGGCTCGGCGCGACCCTGATGCCGTCGCGGGTTCTGGCGGCCCGGCTCCGGGCGGCCGGATTACGCCGCCCGAAGCATCTGGCCGCTAAGCCAGGTCTTCCAGCTCGGCCTTGAGGTTGGCCTGGGCGCGGTCCTCCCACTCGGCGCGGATGTCCGCGTGCCGGTAGATCGACGGCAGCTCCAGCAGCGCGTTCAGCACCTGGGTCCGGCCGGCCCGGAACGCGTCGTCCGGCACGTGCGCGTACTCGCGGCGGATCGCGCTGGTGTACGCGACGTACCGCTCGTCGTCGCTGGCGAGGATCGCCAGGTCGGCGTCGCAGAGCAGCTCGCCGTCCGGGTCGGTCTCCTCGGTGGCGTGGCCGGCGGTCAGCCCGACCAGGCGGGCCACGTCGGTGGACACCTCCTCCGGCACGCCCAGGCTCAGCAGCAGCCCTTCGGCGAACTCGGCGCTGTCCCGCTCGTTGGCGTCGCCCAGCGCCCGCGGGTCGTAGACGGCGTCGTGCAGCCAGGCGGCCAGGCGTACCCGGTCCGGGTTCGGTGCGAGGCCGGCGAACCGGTCCACCACGTCCAGAACGGACGCGAGATGGGTCACGTCGTGATAGTGGCGCTGCGGTTCGCTCCAGCGGCCGAGCAGGTAGTTCGCGGCAGCGTCCAGGTCGGCGTCGGGCGCGGTGGCGCCGGCGCCCCGCGCCGCCGCCCGGAAACGATCGGGCAAAGATGTCACCAAACCATCCTGGCACGTAGGTTGGGTGCATGATCGCCGCTCTGGCCCGCGGACGTGCGGGCTTGATGCTCGCGTCGCAATCGGGTCTCGCGGCCGGGCTCGCCTGGTTCGTCGCGCACGACCTGCTCGGACGGCCGACGCCGTTCTTCGCCCCGATCGCCGCGGTGATCACGCTGGGATCGTCAGTGGGCCAGCGGGTGCGGCGTACCGCCGAGCTGGTACTCGGTGTCGCGGTCGGCATCGGACTCGGCGACGGGATCATCCTGCTGATCGGAACCGGACCGGCGCAGATCGGCTTGATCGTGCTGCTCGCCGTGTTGATCGCCACAGCGGTGGGTGGCGGCACGCCACTGATCGTCCAATCGGCCTCGTCAGCCGTGCTGGTCGCCACCCTCACCACGAGTACCGGTCAGCCGTGGACACGCTTCCTGGACGCTCTCGTGGGCGGCGGAATCGGTCTCGCGGTGATGAGCCTGCTGCTGCCGCTGAACCCGCTCACGGTGGTGTCGCGCGCTGCTGATCCGGCGCTGCGCGCCTTCACCGGCGGCCTGCACGACGCGGCGCGCGGGCTCGCCGCCCGCGACCCCGACATGATCCAGGCAGCGCTCGAACGGTTACGGGCGGCGGAGGGGACCTTCACCGCCTTTCGTACGGCAATCGAAGCGGCCCGGGAGAACGTCACGTTCGCACCGGCGAGGTGGCGAGCGCGAGGTGCCCTGGCCCAGTACGTCGAGGGCGCCACCCAGCTCACCCACTCGCTCCGCAACGTCCGGGTGATGATCCGCCGGGCACAGACCGCGCTGAACGACAACGAGCCGGTCCCGGACGTGCTGCCGTCCTCGATCCAGCACCTCGGCGACGCCGTGGAACTGCTCCGGCAGGAGTGGGACCGGGGTGTCGAGCCGCTGGCCACCCGGGAACGGGCGCTGCGGGCGGTGGCCGAGTCGGGGCGGGCGTACCAGGAGGGTGTCGGGTACTCGGGCGGTGTCGTGGTGGCGCAGGTGCGTACCGCGGTGGCCGACCTTCTCCGGGCCACCGGCATCGAGTACGCCGAGGCGACCCGGCAGGTCCGGGACGCGGTGGGCTGGCACGGCCGCCCGCACGGGGCCCGCCAACGCTCACGCCGGCCCAAGCAGTCCTGAAGACGGGGCGCGCCGTACGCGACCGCGGTGACTACGCTGGCGTTCATGGCCGACGTCTCGCCGCCGGGGTCGTCCGACCCCGGTGCTCACCCGCAGGCAGTCACCTCCGTCACCGCCGACGAGGAGAACGCCGTCTCTCCGGATCCGATCCCGGCATATCCGGAGACGACCGACGCGATGGCGAGCGCGCCCATCCCCGGCCGCCGGATGGGCTGGCGGCGCTGGCTGCCGGTCTCCGCGGTGATCGCCCTGATCGCGTCGGCCGCCATCGGCATGCTCGTGTTCCTCGGTTACTCGATCGGCGTCACCGGCCTCGCCATCGGCCTTACCGCGGCGATCCTGCCGGTCCCGCTGCTGGCCAGCGCGTTCGCCTGGCTGGATCGGTACGAACCGGAGCCGGTCAAATACCTGGCCTTCTGCTTCGCCTGGGGTGCCGCCGTGGCGACCGCGGTGGCGCTCGTCGTCAACACCGGCGCGGCCTGGCTCTTCGACAAGATCGGCCTGCCGGACGCGCTGGTGGCGGTGCTGGTGGCACCGTTCATCGAGGAGTCGATGAAATTCCTCGGCCCGCTGCTGCTCTTCTGGCGGCGCCGCGCCGAGTGGTCCGGCATCACCGACGGCATCGTCTACTGCGGGCTCTCCGCGCTCGGTTTCGCCATGGTGGAGAACGTGCTCTACCTGGGCGGACACGGTTACGCGGCGGGTGCCGACGAGTACGGCCCGGCGACCGGCCTGCAGAACGTCTTCCTCATCTTCATCGTCCGGATCCTGTTCACCGGCTTCGCGCACCCGCTCTTCACCTCGATGGCCGGCATCGGCCTCGGCATCGCGGCGCGGTCCGCCGACCGGTCGATCCGCTGGCTCGCCCCGATCGCCGGCCTGCTGGCCGCGATGATCCTGCACGGACTCTTCAACCTGCTGCCGACGCTCTCCGCGGCCACCGGCGAGTCACTGATCATGCTGTACGGATACCTCGGCTTCATGGTGCCGTTCTTCTTCGCCGTCGTCGGGTTCGCGATCGCGCTGCGCAGCTGGGAGGGCCGGCTCACCGAGCGGGTCCTGCCGCGTTACGTGGCGACCGGCTGGTTCGCGCCGCCGGAGGTGGCCTCGCTCGCCAGCCTCGGCCGCCGGCACTCCGCCCGGCAGTGGGCCAAGCGGGTCGCCGGCCCGGCCGGGCACAAGGCGATGCGCAGCTTCCAGTTCGCGGCTACCCGGCTGGCGCTGCTGCGCGACGGCATGGAACGAGGCCTTGCCCGCGAGCCACGGGACGCGGAACGTGACGCGATCGAGGAACGCGAGTTGCTCGCCGCGATCACCGGTTACCGGTCGGTCTTCGCGGGCCGTGACCCGCAGACGCCGCCGGCCTGGTGGGACGGCAACCATTACCGGATCACGTTCCCGGACGGGGTGGTGCGGGCGGTGGCTCCTCCGGCCGAACCGGTCATGCCGGTGCCGGTGCGTCTCGCTGTTCCTGCTTATCCACCGCCGGGCTTTCATGCGTACCCAGTGGGTGGTGGTCCTGGCAGCCCGCCGCCGTTCCCGCAGCAACCGACCTGGCAGCAGCCGCAGCAGCCTTGGGATCAGCCGCAGCAGCCGCCGCAGGGCGGCGGGTGGCCTCAGAGATAGAGGCCGGTGCCGTCCGACTCGACCCGGGCGGCGGCGACCGCGTGCAGGTCGCGCTCGCGCAGCAGCACGTAACCCTTGCCGTGCAGCTCCACCTCGGAACGGTCGTCGGGGTCGAAGAGGACCCGGTCGCCCACGACGATCGAGCGGACGTTCGGGCCGACGCCGACGGCGGTCGCCCAGGACAGCCGGCGTCCCATCGACGCGGTCGCCGGGATCACGATGCCCGCGGTGGAACGGCGTTCGCCCTCGCCGCCGTCCTGGCGGACCAGGACCCGGTCGTGCAGCATCCGGATCGGCAATCCGGCCTCGGTGTGGGTATCGGAGCTCACATCCGCAGACGGTACGCCCGTGACCAACAGCTCTTCACCGCTGGGCGGGCATGGCCCTCACCGCTGCCGGGCATGGCCGGGCCGCCATTGAGGCACGCGGGCACTACCGTTACGAGCGCGTATCACACAGTTCCGAGGGGGTAACCTGTTGAACCGCTTCAGGCGGGTCCGGGACAACTTGAAGAAGGCCTACGACTCCGGCCGGGAACAGGTCCGGACGGCCCACGACGACCGCCCGGCACCGGAGCGGGAAGAGAGTTACACCGAGTTCGTGCCTCGCGCACCCGAGCCGGAGATCGTGCACCACTCGACGAACAGCCGGGACGACGCCGACGTGCCGCAGCCGCTACGGATCGCGGCGGCCTGGAGCTGGCGGCTGATCGTGGTCGGCGTGATCGGCCTGGCACTGTTACGGCTGATCGGCATGGTCAGCGTGGTGGTGATTCCGCTCGCCATCGCGCTGTTGCTCTCCGCGCTGCTCGGCCCGGCGGTCGGCTGGCTGCTGCGTGCGCGCCTGCCGCGTTCGCTCGCGACCTTCCTGGTGATGATCGGCGGCGTCGCCGCGGTGGCCGGCACGCTGACGCTCGTGGTGAACCAGTTCATCAACGGCCTGCCGAGTCTCACCGAGAACGCCAGCGCGGGTGTCCGGCAGATTCAGGACTGGGCGCGGACCGGCCCGCTGCACCTCTCCGACGCACAGGTCGACCAGGCGATCGACTCGGCGCAGGAGTGGGTGAACTCGAACACCTCGCAGCTGACCTCGACCGGCATCGCGACCGCGGCGACCATCGCCGAGGTGGCGACCGGGCTGGTGCTGGTGCTGTTCGCGACGTTCTTCTTCCTGCGCGACGGCCGCAACATCTGGCGGTTCATCGTCCGGCTCTTCCCGGTGAACGCCCGCTGGTCGATCGCCGACGCCGGCGATGCCTCCTGGGCCACGCTCGGGGCATACGTCCGGGCGACCGTGCTGGTGGCGTTCATCGACGCGGTCGGCATCGGCCTGGCTCTGCTGGTCCTGGACGTGCCGTTCCCATTCCCGCTGGCCGCGCTGGTCTTCCTCGGCGCGTTCATCCCGATCGTCGGCGCCGCGATCTCCGGCTCGGTGGCCGTGCTGGTCGCGCTCGTCGATCAGGGCTGGGTGGTAGCGCTGCTCACGCTGGGCGCGGTGATCCTGGTGCAGCAGCTCGAAGGGCACGTGCTCCAGCCGCTGATCATGGGCCGGGCGGTGGCGATCCATCCGCTCGCGGTGATCATCGGCATCGCCTGCGGCGTGGTGCTGGCGGGCATCATCGGCGCGCTCGTGGCGGTCCCGCTCATCGCGGTGCTCAACACCGGTGTGCGGCGGCTGTCGCGCCGCCGCCCGGAAGTGCCGCCGGACGCGGTGGTGGTCACGGCCGGTGGATAGCGAAAGGGGGCGGGAAATCCCGCCCCCTTTTCAACAGAGCGTGAGCGATCAGGCAGTAGCCACGTTCAGCGAGATCTCGTTGACGCCGACGCCGGCGTCCACCGCGAGCTCGCCGTTTCCGTGCCGGCTCAGCGCCCGCACGGTCCACGAGCCGGGAGCGGCGAAGAACCGGAAAACACCCTCGGGAGAGGACACCACCTCGGCGGTGAACTCACCGGAGGCGTCGAGCAGGCGAACGTACGCACCGCCGACAGCGTCGCCCTCGGCGTTGGTCACGATGCCGGTGATGACCGTTTCCCGGGTCAGGTCCACGCTGCTGGGGAGGGGCGTGGACTGATCAGGGGCAGCGCAACTGGCAGCGGCCGTCACGTTTGCGGCGGGTGAAGTCATGATCAGGCCTTTCCAGGTTCGTCGCCGAGCGCGATCGGGACGCCGATGAGCGAGCCGTACTCGGTCCACGAACCGTCGTAGTTCTTCACGTTCTGCTGGCCGAGCAGCTCCTTGAGCACGAACCAGGTGTGCGAGGAGCGCTCGCCGATCCGGCAGTACGCGATGGTGTCCTTGCTGCCGTCGAGGCCGGCCTCGCCGTAGATCTTGGCGAGCTCCTCGTCGGACTTGAAGGTGCCGTCCTCGTTGGCGGCCTTGCTCCACGGCACGCTCAGCGCGGTCGGGATGTGGCCGGCCCGCTGCGACTGCTCCTGCGGCAGGTGCGCCGGGGCGAGCAGGCGACCCGCGAACTCGTCAGGGCTGCGGACGTCGACCAGGTTCTTCACGCCGATGGCCTGGACGACCTCGTCGCGGAACGCGCGGATCTCCAGATCCGGCTCCTTGGCGTTGTAGACCGCCGTGGTCCGGGTCGGCACGTCCTTGGTGTAGACGCGGGCGTCGAGCTCCCACTTCTTGCGGCCGCCGTCGAGCAACTTCACGTCGCCGTGGCCGTAGAGCTTGAAGTACCAGTACGCGTACGCGGCGAACCAGTTGTTGTTGCCGCCGTAGAGGATCACGGTGTCGTCGTTGGAGATGCCGCGCTCGGAGAGCAGAGCGGAGAACTGCTCCTGGTTGACGAAGTCACGCCGGACCGGGTCCTGGAGGTCCTTCTTCCAGTCGATCTTGATGGCGCCCGGGATGTGGCCACCGTCGTACGCGGTGGTGTCCTCGTCGACCTCGACGAAGACGATGCCGGGGGTCTCGAGGTTCTTCTCGGCCCAGTCGGCCGAAACGAGTGCGGTGTCGCGACTCATCGGTTCACTCCCTGATGGTGGGTGAGGAGAGAGTCAGCGCACGGAGAAATGCTGTCGCACTCCGCGCGGACCCAGGTGGAGAGGTGGGATCACGGGCTTGCTGTGCGACGGCGCCACTGCCGGACAAAGAATTGCCCCGGGCTATCTAGAGAAGGTGCTCAGCACCGAGTGGCCCCGTCAGATTGCGGGGCGACACAGGCACGCGGCCACGCGACACAGGTCGATCGCGCGCCTTTTCGTGAGCAACGGGCTCATGCGTCCGACAGTACCAGCGAGCCCAAGGCGCGGAACAGAGCCGACCACCATCCGGGAACGGACGGTCACAGACCGCCTGCGGAGAGGTTCACGTTCTCGGCGCCGGCGGTCACCCGCAGGCCTTCCGGAAGGGCCTCGACCTGTTGCACGACCAGGTTCAACGGCAGCTCAGGGATCTTCAGATCGTAGGCCAACGCGTTGATCATGTTCTGCAGGAACGGCAGGGCCGGGAGATCCTTCGACGTCACCTCGGAGAAACGAACCCGAATCGACCCGTTCTCCACGGTCAGGTTCGTGGTGCCGGTGATCTCGATCGGCTTCTGACCGGGGATGTCCAGCTGCACCGTGGCGTTCAGTTTGCCGTCTTTCTCGGCGAGCTTCAGGCCGTCCTGGTTGACCAGGGCGGTGATCTCCGCGTACCCGATCGTGCCGGCGCCGGAGACCACACCCGCGATCACGTCGCCGCCGTTGCGCAGGGTGCTCAGCGGTGCGCGTACGTCCTGGGCGCTGATGTCGAGAAGCGACATCTTCACCGTGCCGCCGGTGCCGTCCGGCGCCGCGAAGTCCGGCAGCGCGATGTTGACCTGCTGGTAGTCACCGGCCGCGACCTGGGTGAGGAACGGGAAGCCGTCGATGGTGACGTCCGGGATGCCGCTCGTCGCGTTCTGCGAGGCGACCTCGGCCGCGATGCGGTCGGAGAGCTCGCGCTCCGCGTACGACTTACCGACCCGGTCGAGGACCAGCGCGCCACCCAGCAGGAGCAGCACCAGTACAACGACGACGGTGAGCAGCCTGCGCCTCACGATGCCTCCCCTTTCGCGGCCGGATGTCTGGGAAACGTACATGCCCAGGCTGGGGGTTCACCGAAACGGATGAGTCAGGAGAGGTAGAGGTGAACAAGCGCGTACGCCGCGACGGACATCAGCGCGAAGCCGCCGAGCGGGCCCTGCATGTGCCGTGCCAGCCAGAACGTCGGCGCGTCACCGGCCAGCCGGCGTCCCGCCTCGCTGAAGTTCACCGCGAGATCAACCAGGATCGCCGCGACCGCCGCGACCAGGCCGAGGACCGCGCCCTTCGCCGGAGTGAACGGCAGCACCAGGTAACTGCCCAGCATCGCGGACGCGAGCGTGCCGACCATGGCACCCAGCACGATGCCTGTCGCGCCGCGCGGCACCTGCGCCGCGATCCGCGGTTTCGGGAAGATCGCGTCGGTCAGCCGGGACACCAGCAGGGCCAGGCCCGCGCCGGTGCAGCAGACCAGGATCGCCTGGGTGCCGATCGGCTGGCGGGTCAGGACGATCAGGATCGCGTACGCCACCGAGCCGAAAACGATCATCGAGGTGGAACGGTACGAGTCACTGATCCGGTGCCGGTCGTCCGCCTTGAACAGCTGGCCGACCAGGGCCACCACTGTCGCGGCCGCGCCCACGTACAGAATCGGCATCAGCGCCGGGGCTTCGCTCGTGACCGCCAGATAGTCGGCGGCCAGTGCGGCCAGTGCGGCCACCGCCGCCGTCGTGGCCGCAGCGGGTGGCTGCAATGCCATCGTCCAGGCCAGCAGTCCGAGCAGTTGAACACCGAAGAGCACTATCGCGTACGAAAGACGGGCATCCGGACCGGAAGTGACCGAACCCAGCACGAGGGCGATCGCGAGAAGCGCGGCGAAGCCGGCGATCGCGATGGAGAGCCGCGGCCGGACCGGGACGACCTCGATCTCTTCGAACTCGTCGTACTCCTCCGGCTCGGCCGGAGGCTGTTCACCCTCCTCGTCGGGCACAGCGCCGTAGAATCCGGGCTTCGGCCGGCCCGGGTTGCGTGCGACCTTCTGGGAGGTTTCGGCATCCCAGGCATCGTCCTGCGGCATGGAGGGGAACACGACGCCGATCGTGCCAGACCCGTGACCACGGTCCCAATCTGCTCTTTAGAGTCAGGTAAAAGGCTGGTTACGAATCGGCCGTTCAGTCACCTTGTTAGCGTTCTCTACATCACTTGCAGGCTTGACCTGGATGTCGGGATGGGTCCATCGGTTAAGGTAATCGCAACCCACCCGTCGGTGACGCCGGGCCCAGTCTCTCCGGTGGCGGAGCTCTGAGCTGCGCAGACCGGGTCACCCGAGCGGCCTTTCGAGTGCCGCGAGGACGGAGGTGAGTGTGGAGATCCTTCTGCTGGTGACGGCACGTGCCGGTGAGCCTTCAGCCGTACTGCCCGCCCTGGACCTTCTGCCTCATTCAGTACGTACCGCACCGCGTGACGTCCGCACCCTGGTGTCCGGGCCGAGCCCCGACGCCGTGCTGGTTGACGCACGCTCCGAACTTTCCGAGGCACGTGCGACCTGTCGCATGCTGCACGCCACCGGTATCGGTGTGCCGCTGATCGCGGTCGTCACCGAGGCCGGCCTGATCGCGCTCAACGCCGACTGGGGTGTCGACGACGTCATCCTGGCCAGCGCCGGTCCCGCCGAGGTGGAGGCCCGCCTGCGGCTCTGCGTCGGCCGGATCACCAACGCGACGGCCGGTGCCGGCGGCTCGATCCGGGCCGGCGAGCTCAACATCGATCCCGACACCTACGCGGCGAAGCTCAAGGGCCGGCCGCTCGACCTCACCTACAAGGAGTTCGAGCTGCTGAAGTTCCTGGCTCAGCACCCGGGCCGGGTCTTCACCCGCGACCAGCTGCTGCGCGAGGTCTGGGGCTACGACTACTTCGGCGGTACTCGTACCGTCGACGTGCACGTCCGTCGCCTGCGCGCCAAGCTCACGACCGAGTACGAATCGATGATCGGCACCGTCCGCCAGGTGGGCTACAAGTTCGTGGTCCCGCCGAACGGTCGCCAGCTGCCGGACAACGAGCCGGTTTCCCTGCCGGTCTGATCAGACTGAGGTGACGATGGTGCAGCCGGTCCGCGCTGCGGACCGGCTGTCCGCGTCCTCGGTGTCCGACGTTCTGGCTTTGGCCGATGCGGCCGCGGCGTCGGACGGGGTTTACCCACTGTCCGAGGACGCTGTTCTCGGGTTGCGGGGTGCTGGCCGTCATCTGCTCTCCTTCGCTGGCGATCGGCTGGCGGGTTATGCTTATATTTCCGATTCTTCCGGCGAGCTGGTCGTTCATCCTGACTTTCGTCGCGCCGGTCATGGCACCGCATTGCTCGCTGCGGCCGGTCCTGGCCCGCTGACGTTCT
The DNA here is from genome assembly GCF_050955685.1 of Actinoplanes sp. CA-015351. Lineage (NCBI taxonomy): Bacteria > Bacillati > Actinomycetota > Actinomycetes > Micromonosporales > Micromonosporaceae > Actinoplanes > Actinoplanes sp. CA-015351. Next base: position 8,011,261 of record NZ_CP192102.1, on the reverse strand, counting down.
GGGCGCATGGCGACAATCCGGGCGCTTCTGCCTTCGCCTCACGTAACGGTTTCGACCGGGTGCGGGTGCTCTGGCAGATGCGCCGCTCTTTGCTTCTGCCTTTGCCGTCGATCCCGGTGCCAGCGGGCGTGACATTGCGGGCGTTCAGCCCCGGCCACGACGAGCAGGCCTGGCTCGACGTCAACGCGCGCGCTTTCGCCCACCACCCGGAACAGGGCCGCTGGACCCTCGACGACCTGCTCGCCCGCGAGGCGGAGCCGTGGTTCGACCCGGCCGGCTTCCTGCTCGCCGTCGACATCACCGACAAGGTGCTGGGCTTCCACTGGACCAAGGTCCATCCCGCGGCGGGTGACGATCCGGCGCTCGGCGAGATCTACGTTCTTGGTGTCGACCCGTCCGGGCATCGCCGTGGCCTGGGCGTGGCCTTGAGCGTCGCCGGTTTACGCCACCTGGCCGCCCAGGGGTTGACGATGTCGAACCTCTATGTGGACGAGTCCAATGCGGGGGCGGTCAAGCTTTACCGCGGGCTGGGCTACGGGATTCACAAGACCGACGTCAGTTACCAGCGCTCTTAAACGCTGTCCAAGATCCAAGATCCAAGCTGGCTGGCGCCCCTCGTGGGCCGGTGCCGCCACAACCCCGCTGCGTGTTGATTTCGGGTGCGATTCGAACCTGAAGTCGACACGCAGCAGCCGTTTCCCCGTGTGCGTGGCGATAACGGGTGCGGATTGCACCCGAAATCAACACGCGGGGCCGTGAGCCGACGCGGGGCCGTGAGCTGACGCGGGGCCGTGAGCTGACGCGGGGCCGTGAGTCGACACGGGACCGTAAGCCGACACGCGGGGGCCGTGAGCTGACGCGGGGCCGTGAGCTGACGCGGGACCACTAGGTCGACACGTTGGCTTGATCGCCCGGTTGTGCCGTTGCGGGCCGTGGACCCCCGCCGGAGGCAGGTGACGCCGATCCCGGCTTTGTCACCGCAGGCCACCTGGCGGGGCGGCTGGACGAACGCCGAGTTCCCGGGCGTTGACAGGAAGTTGCCAAGGTCGCGGGATGTAGCGCGGGCCGCTGCAGAGGTGATGGGGCGTGAGCCGTAGCCATCTGAACTACGGCCGGCCTGCGAGCTTGGAGGCTACGGGTCGCTGGGCTCTGGTGGGCCGTCGCCCGCTGGTGTGCTTGGCGACTTCGGGCCTGGCGAGACGGTGAGTGGGCACAGGGTGCCGGCGCACGGTGATTGGGCACGGGGTGCCGGCGCACGGTGAGTGGGCACGGGGTGCCGGCGCGCGCCGCTGGCTGGATTGCGTTGCAGGGGGCCGCGCCCGGACGGGGCGCTAGCCCCGCTGATGCGGTTGTGGGGCCACGGGAAGGCGTAGCAGAAAAGGGGGTTTTGGGTTGTGGCGTGAGTTACAGGCGCACTCTGGGTTAGTAGCAATTAGCAGCGAGTGATCAGCGCTGGTTTTTGGTCACGGCCCGGACAAGGGGAGATCTCGCGAAGGTCACGGACGACCGTATTTATCCGACATATCGGGTAGTGAGTACTCGGTTCACTTAACGGACAACTGGCGCTCCAAGGATGGCTACCTTCTGGGGTTTACCTGTTCACCCTCAGTTCATTTGGGGCCGGTTAACCGGTCACTTCGCGCTCCTAACTTTTCGGTTGTGAGCCGGTGAGAGACCGGCTGCAGATAACCCGAAGGGAAAACCGTGAAGCTCCAGCGGTCCGGACTCGTGGCCGGCATTGCTTTGACTGCGACGATCGCACTCACCGGGTGCGGCTCGGACAACGAGGCGCCGACGGCGAGCGGTGCCGCGTCTGCCGACACCAGCAGCTGCGTCAGCGGCAGCCTGACGGCGCAGGGCTCGACGGCCCAGAAGAACGCCATGGACGAGTGGATCAAGGCGTACCAGACGCAGTGTTCCGACTCGAAGGTCGACTACCAGGGCACCGGTTCCGGCGCGGGTATCGAGGCCTTCATTGCGGGCACCGCCGACTTCGCCGGCTCCGACTCGGCCCTGAAGGAGGACGAGCAGCCGCAGGCGGACGCCAAGTGCCCCGACGGCAAGGCGCTCAACCTCCCGATGGTCATCGGCCCGATCGCGGTCGTCTACAACGTGGAGGGCGTCGACGGCCTCCAGCTGTCCTCCTCCACCATCGCGAAGATCTTCGCCGGCACCATCACCAAGTGGAACGACGCGGCCATCGCCGCGGAGAACTCGGGTGCGAAGCTCCCGGACGCGACCATCGAGACGGTTCACCGCTCGGACGAGTCCGGCACCACCGACAACTTCACCAAGTTCCTGAGCAAGACCGCTGAGGCCGACTGGTCGTTCGCGAACGCGAAGGCGTGGAAGGCTCCGGGCGGCACCGGCGCGGCGAAGTCCGACGGTGTGGCCAGCAAGGTGAAGAGCACCCCGAACACGATCTCCTACGTCGAGCTGTCGTTCGCTGAGAACAGCGACCTGCAGAAGGCGAAGATCAAGAACGGCGCCGGCGAGTACACCGAGCTGACCGGTGAGTCGGCCGGTAAGACCTTCGAGAACGCGACCGTCAAGGGCACCGACGGTGACCTGGCCCTCGAGCTCGACTACGCCACCACCACCCCGGGCGCGTACCCGATCGTGCTGGTGACCTACGAGATCGCCTGCAGCAAGGGCTCCGCGAAGGCCAAGGAGATCCAGTCCTTCCTGAAGTACACCTCCAGCACCGCCGGTCAGACGGCGCTCGCTGAGCTGGGCTACGCCCCGCTGCCCGAGGCGCTGCGGGCCAAGGTCGAGACCTCGGTCGCCGCGATCTCCTGATCGATTCGTCAATCCCTCCGAGACGACAGCGAGCGCGCAGATGGGTGACAACCCCTCCCGCTCGGTGAACGCCACCGCCGGCGACCTGGGCGTGACCAGTAACGGTCACGCCCAGGGCGCCGGCTCCGGCATGTCACCGAGCAGTTACGAGCCCCCGCTGGGTGGCGGCGGCGCCCTTCCCAAGAAGACCCGGTTCTCGATGGAGACAGGCTTTCGCGGCCTGTCCACGGCAGCCGGCTCGATGGTGCTCGTCATCATCGTTGCCATCGCCGTCTTCCTGGTCTCCAAGGCGGTACCCGCCCTCCAGGACAACACCGCGAACTTCCTGACCGAGAAGACGTGGTTCCCGAACGACGCCGAGCCGGTCTTCGGTATCGCGGCGCTCGCCTTCGGCACCCTGCTGAGCTCGGTCATCGCGCTCGTCATCGCGGTGCCGATCGCCCTGGCGATCGCGCTCTTCCTGTCGCACTACGCACCCAAGCGGCTCGCCACGCCGCTGGGTTTCGTGATCGACCTGCTCGCCGCAGTGCCCAGTGTGGTCTTCGGCCTCTGGGGTCGTGACGTTCTCCAGCAGCCGGTCCGGGAGTTCTCGGTCTGGCTCAACCACTACTTCGGCTGGCTGCCGATCTTCGGCGGCGAGGGCCCGTTCGGGCAGTCGATCATGCTCGGTGGCCTGGTGCTGGCGATCATGGTGCTGCCGATCGTCACCTCCCTGTCCCGCGAGGTCTTCCAGCAGACCCCGGGGATGAACGAGGAGGCGGCGCTGGCTCTCGGCGCCACCCGCTGGGAGATGATCCGCACCGCGGTCCTTCCGTACGGCAAGCCCGGCGTCATCGCCGCCGTGATGCTCGGCCTCGGCCGCGCGCTCGGTGAGACGATCGCCCTGGCGCTGACTCTCGGCATCACGTTCAACATCTCGTTCAACCTGATCCAGAACGGCGGTAACTCGATTGCCGCCAACATCGCGAACACCTTCGGCGAGGCCAACTCCACCGGCCGCGGCGCTCTGATCGCTTCCGGTCTGGTGCTCTTCGCGATCACACTGGTGGTCAACATGACGGCGCGGGCGATCATCTACCGCCGTCGCGAGTTCCGGGACAGTGCCGCATGAGTCTTCTCGAACGTGAAGCTGCCGGCGTCGTGATGACGCCGGACAACATCCGGACCAAGCAGCTCCCGCTCGTCGTCAACATCGGTGTCGCGCTCGCCGCGATCGTGCTGTCGGCCGTGGTCGTGCTCGGCACCGGCGTCGGCAACTGGGTGCTTGTCGCCGTGGTCGCCGTCGCTCTGTACCTGGTGGGCCTCTACTTCGCGGCCAGCCGGGTCGAGGGCCGCCGAGCCGCGAAGAACCGCACCATGCAGTCGCTGATCTACACGGCCTGCATCCTGGCGATCCTGCCGCTCGCCTCGGTGGTCTGGACGCTCGTGTCGAAGGGTGTCGAGCGCCTCGACGGCAACTTCTTCGGCAGCTCGATGAACAACATCAGCGCTCGGGACCCGGGCGGTGGCGCGTACCACGCGATCATCGGCACCCTGGAGCAGGTCGGCATCGCCGCCCTGATCGCCGTGCCGCTCGGTGTGCTCGGCGCGATCTACCTGGTCGAGTACGGCCGGGGCCGGTTCGCGGGCACGGTCCGCTTCTTCGTCGACGTCATGACGGGCATCCCGTCGATCGTGGCCGGTCTGTTCATCCTGTCGTTCTGGGTGCTGATCGTCAGCCCGTGGTTCAACGACGGAAACCCGCGCTTCTCCGGCTTCGCGGCCTCACTGGCGCTGACCGTGCTGATGCTGCCGACGATCGTCCGGTCGACGGAGGAGATGCTGCGCCTCGTGCCGGGTCCGCTGCGTGAGGGCTCGTACGCGCTGGGCGTACCCCAGTGGAAGACGATCCTGAAGGTCGTCCTCCCGACCGCCCTGCCCGGCATCGTCACCGGTGTCATGCTGGCGATCGCCCGTGCCGCCGGTGAGACCGCCCCGGTCCTGCTGGTCGCCGGTGGTGCTGCCGCGATCAACTTCGACCCGTTCGCCGGTAACCAGCAGTCGCTCGCGCTCTTCGTGTACCAGCAGGCGGGCGACGCCTCCCGGTACGCGCCGGCTCGCGCGTGGACAGCCGCGCTCACCCTGGTGGCGCTGGTGCTGGTCCTGACCATCGCCGCCAAGCTGCTCGCCCGTCGCAACAAGCTGTCCCGTTAGAAGGATGTCTCCAATGGCCAAGCGCATCGAGGCGAGCAACGTCTCCTCCTACTACGGTTCGTTCAAGGCGATCGACAGCGTCTCGATGGCCGTCGAGCCGAAGACGATCACCGCCCTGATCGGCCCGTCAGGCTGCGGCAAGTCGACGTTCCTGCGGTCCATCAACCGCATGCACGAGGTGCTGCCGAACGCCCGCATCGAGGGCCGGCTCACCATCGACGACCAGAACATCTACGACCCGGACGTCGACGTGACGGCCGTCCGTCGCATGATCGGCATGGTCTTCCAGCGGCCGAACCCGTTCCCGACGATGTCGATCTACGAGAACGCGGTCGCCGGGCTCAAGCTGAACGGCGTCAAGAAGAAGGCCGTCCTCGACGAGGCGGCCGAGAAGTCGCTGCGTTCGGCGAACCTCTGGGACGAGGTCAAGGACCGCCTCGACCGTCCCGGCGCCGGCCTCTCCGGTGGTCAGCAGCAGCGTCTCTGCATCGCCCGCACGATCGCCGTCGAGCCGCAGGTCGTCCTCATGGACGAGCCGTGTTCCGCGCTCGACCCGATCTCCACGCTGGCGATCGAGGACCTGATGTTCAAGCTGAAGGACCGCTTCACGATCATCATCGTGACGCACAACATGCAGCAGGCCGCCCGCGTCAGCGACAAGACCGGCTTCTTCTCGATCGACAAGACCGGCGACCCGGGCCGCCTCATCGAGTACGACGACACCCAGAAGATCTTCAGCAACCCCACGCAGAAGAAGACCGAGGACTACATCACCGGTCGCTTCGGCTAAGCCTTGTGAAATGCCGGTCCGGCTCACTGCCGGGCCGGCGCTTCTTTTTAGGTACGCGTCCTCAGCGGCACCGTCATTTCCCGGCACTGACGCCCGTTCCGCCGGCTCACACCGCCGGCGGCCCCGGCGTTTCGTCACGCTTGGTAGAAAACCCCGATCTCCTCGCGCAGCGCGTCGAGAAGAGCCATCACCTCAAGCGTCGTCTCGTGGCTGACCAGCGGACTTTCCAACTCCCCGGCGAGGAAGCAGCGCTGCGCCTCAGCCGCCTCGAACTGGTATCCGCTGCCCTCGAACGGGAACTCGAACTTCTCCGGCGCCTTGTTCGGCCGGTTCAGCACGAAACTGCGCGGAATGAAGAACCCCGGCGGCAGGTCGATCCGCCCGTCAGTACCGGTGATCGACGCCGCGTTCCGGCTCTCGCCATTGATGCTGCAGGTCAGAGCGGCCACCGCGCCGGCCTCGTACCCAAGAAGCACCCCGGTGTTCTCGTCCACCCGCTCCGGTGTCAGATGAGCCCAGGCATGCGCTTTCGCCGGGCTGCCGAGAAGCATGTGCGTCAGATGGATCGGGTAGACGCCCAGGTCGAGCAGCGCGCCACCACCCAGCTCCGGATCACGCAGCCGGTGCGAGGCGTCGAACGGCCCCTGCAGACCGAAGTCGGCGTGCACCGCGCTGACCCAGCCGATCGCACCCTCCTCGACCAGCTCAGCGATCTTGCGAATGGCCGGGTTGCACCGCATCCACATGGCCTCCATGAGGAAGACCCCTTTGGCGCGCGCCGCCTGGATGACCTGAGCCGTGGACGCCAGATCAAGCGTGATCGGCTTCTCGACCAGCACCGCTTTACCGGCCTCCACGCAGAGCATCGCGCCTTCGAAGTGGAACGCGTGCGGCGTCGCGATGTAGACGATGTCGACACCGTCGTCGGCGGCGAGATCCGCATAGGAGCCGTGCGCCCGCGCGAACCCGTGCCGCTGCGCGAATGCCTCCGCAGTGGCCAGGGAACGCGACCCGACAGCGGCCAGCTCGGCCCCCTCAACCAGCGGCAGGTCGGCGGCGAATGTGCTGGCGATCCCGCCGGGGCCGAGTATGCCCCAGCGCACCTTCTGTCCGTTCATGATCGATACCGTATCGCCCGAACCGCCCCCAGTGGCAGGATCGACCGGTGACCGACTCCCTTCCGCCCGCCATGCTCAAGCGGGCGCGCGAGTTCACCGGCCCGCCCGCGGCGGCCCGCCCCGCGGCGACGGTGGTCCTTCTCCGACCTTCCGGCCAGGCTTTCCAGGTGTACGTCCTGAGGCGCCGCACAACAATGGTCTTCGGCGGCGTTTACGCGTTTCCTGGCGGCGTCGTGGACCCGTCGGACCGCCCGACGACGATCCGCAGCGACTGGGCCGCTCGGCTGGGCGTCCCGGAGGAGCAGGCCCACGCGGTGGTGGGCGCGGCGGCCAGAGAGCTGTTCGAGGAGACAGGCGTCCTGCTGGCCGCCCCCATCTCCGAGCCAGACCACACGGTGAGGATGCCTCCACCCGACGACTTGGCCTCGTCCGGCGGGTTGGCTTCGTCGGGCGGGTTGGCTTCGTCCGGCGGGTTGGCCTCGTCCGGCGGGTTGGTTTCGTCCGGCGTTGATGGCTGGGAGGCCGATCGGGCAGCGGTGCAACGCCGCGAACTCTCGATGACCGAACTGCTGGACCGCCGCGGCCTGCGCCTCCGCGACGACCTCCTGGTTCCCTGGTCCCGCTGGATCACCCCGGAGTTCGAACCCCGCCGTTTCGACACCTGGTTCTTCGCCGCCCTCATGCCGGAATCCCAGCAAACCCGCGACGTATCCGGCGAAGCCGACCGAACAGCCTGGGTAGACCCGTCAGCCGTAGCGGACCTACCGATGCTCCCGCCCACCCGCCACACGCTCGCCCAGATGGCAGCGTGCGGAACCCCAGCCGGCGTAATCACCGCATCAGCCCACCGAGACGCGGCAACCCCGGTCCAGCCCCAGATCAAGCTGACCCCGGACGGCCAGGCAACCTTCCACCTACCAACCTGACCAACCCACCGCATCCGCATCCGCATCCGCATCCGCACCCGGAGCCGTAGCCACCGCCGCAGTTGAAGCCGCAGCCCACGCCACCCGCCGCCTCGTCTCCGGGCTGCCTTGTTTGCGGGCTGCCTTGTTTGCGGGCCGCCTGGCTTGCGCTCGCGGCTCCGCAAATCGGACTCAGCGCTGCCGCAAGCGCTGGCCGGCCGTGGGTGCCGGATGCGCGAACTCCGGGAACGACTCGCGTGGACAGGAGCACACCCAAGGCAAGAATTGGGTAGACGAGGGTCACGTCCGCTGGCGTGGTGTAAGAGGCGGCCAGCGCTGATCCGTGTGTGTTGATCTTATGCGGCGATCGCGGTGGTTTCGACGATTTCGGTGTCGTGTTGCTCGGTATCGATGCTGGTCAGGCGTGCTTTACGGAGAACATCAAGGCCCATGTAGCGGCGTCCTTCGACCCATTCGTCGGTTTGCTCGGCCAGGACCGCGCCGACGAGGCGGATGATCGCGGCCCGGTTCGGGAAGATCCCGACAACGTCGGTGCGGCGCCGGATCTCCTTGTTCAAGCGTTCTTGCGGGTTGTTCGACCAGATCTGACGCCACAGCTCCCGCGGGAACCCGGTGAAGGCGAGCAGGTCACCGCGGGCGTCGTCGAGGTGCTCGGCCGCGTCGGGGAACTTCGCGGCGATCGTGTCGAGAACCCGCTCGAACTGCGCCCGGACAGCGTCGGCGTCGGGCTGGTCGAAAATTGTACGGACCAGCGTCGCGACCCACGGCTGTGCGCTCTTCGGGACCTTCGCGAGCAAATTACGCAGGTAGTGGGTGCGGCAGCGCTGCCACTGCGCCCCCGGCAGCGCGGCGCCGATCGCGTTGACCAGACCACGGTGAGCGTCGGAGACGACCAGACGGACCCCGGACAGCCCACGGGCGGTCAACGAGCGCAGGAACGCCAGCCAGCCGGCACCGTCCTCGTCGGACGTGACGTCGAGACCCAGTACCTCACGGCCGCCGTCACCGTTGACACCGACCGCGACCAGGGCGTGCACGTTCACCGTCCGGCCGTTCTCCCGCACCTTGATGACCAGGGCATCGACCCACACAAACGTGTACGGGCCGGCGTCCAGAGGCCGGTTACGGAACGCCTCGACCTGGACATCGAGGTGGCGGGCCATCTCCGAGACCTGCGACTTCGACAGAGACTTGACGCCGAGCTGCTCGACAAGTTTCTCCACCCGCCGTGTCGACACGCCAAGCAGATACGACGTCGCGACCACACTGACCAGGGCCTGTTCAGCCCGGCGCCGGTGTTCGAGCAGCCAGTCCGGAAAGTATGAACCCGTGCGCAGTTTCGGGATCGCCAGCTCGACCGTGCCGGCCCGGGTGTCCCACTCCCGCTGGCGGTATCCGTTACGCGAGTTGGTGCGCTCGTCGCTGCGTTCGCCGTAGCCGGCCCCGCACAGGGCGTCGGCCTCAGCAGACATCAACGCGTCCGCGAAAGTTTTCACCATCGCCCGCAGTACATCAGGGCTCGCCGATTCCAGATGCTGGCCCAGCAGCTCAGCGACGTTCAAACTCTCTGTTGCGGCCATCGCAGGTCTCTCCTTCGTGATCTTCAAGCAATCCGAAGGATCTGCGGTGGCCGCCTCTTACGTCCCGGAAAGTCCAGGTCGTACACCACTTCGGTGGACGTGACCGTAGACGAGGTCGCACGCAATCTCACCGTGCGCTTTCATCCATGCCAGGGCCGAGACGAGATCACACACTGGCGCTACGTGATCCCCGGTCACCGCCGCCCGCCCCTTGCGTGTGCTCGCAGCGAGGGCAGCGTGAAGAGGAGCCCACGGTGGGCCCTGAATTCGCCCCGCAACGGTCTGGCTGGCTGCCAAGCTGTTTCGCGGACTCTGAGACGGCCGTAAGAGCCAGCGGATCGGACTTTAGGCAGATCCGCCCGCCCATCCGCTAGCGCGCCCATCCGTCAGCCCGCCCGCGAGTCCGCCTGCTCGGCCAGTCCGTCAGCCGGCGTGCCGGCCAGCCCGTTAGCGCTTGGCCGCTCGCTAGCCCGCACCTACCGCCTGCGCCGCCGCCTGCGCCGCCGCCCGCACCTACCGCCTGCGCCGCCGCCTGCGCCGCCGTCGGCGTGGCTGGCTGGGTGCTCGTCGGCTTGGGTGCTTGTTCTCGCTTGCCGTGCCCGTCCCCGCTCCTGATCAGGAGCGGGGACCGTCAGAACAGGGGGCGGACCACCACGTAGATCAGGCAGGCGATCAAAGCTGCCGCCGGGAACGTGGTGACCCAGGCGATGACGATGTTGCCGGCTACGTTCCAGCGGACCGCGCTCAGGCGTTTCGTTGCGCCGACGCCCATGATGGCTGAGGTGATCGTATGGGTGGTGGAGATCGGGGCGTGCAGGACCTGGGCGTTGAAGAACAGCACCGCGCTGGCCACCGTCTCGGCGGCGAAGCCCTCCGCCGGGCCCAGGTCGATGATTTTCCGGCCCAGGGTGCGGATGATGCGCCAGCCGCCGGCGTACGTGCCGAGGGCCAGCATCGTGGCGGACGCCCAGTAGACCCACTCGGGGATGTGTGTCGCGGAGCTCTGGTAGCCACCCGTGTACAGAGCCAGCACCACGATGCCCATCGTCTTCGCGGCGTCCTGCATGCCGTGGCCGACGGACATCGCGGCGGCGGAGAAGGTCTGCGCCAGCCGGAAGCCGCGGTTCAGTTTCCCGGGGTGTCCACGCCGGAAGATCCACATGATGGCGACCATCATGATGAAGCCGAGGATCAGGCCGACCACTGGCGAGACGACCATCGGCACCAGCACCTTGGTGACGATGTTGCCCCACTGGACCTCGCCGAACGAGGCGATCAGCGTGGCGCCGACGAGCCCGCCGAACAGGGCGTGTGACGAGCTGGAGGGCAGCCCGAAATACCAGGTGATCAGGTTCCAGGTGATCGCGCCGAGCACGCCGGCGAAGACGACGCCGAGGCTGGGTACGCCCACCGGCAGGCTGACCAGGTCGTCGCCGACCGTCTTGGCGACCTCTGTCCCGAGGTGCGCACCGACGAAGTTGCCGACGGCGGCCATGGCGAGCGCGACCCGGGGTGTCAGCGCCCGGGTGCTGACGCTTGTGGCGATCGCGTTCGCGGCGTCGTGGAAGCCGTTGGTGTAGTCGAACGCCATCGCGGCGAGGATCACCGCCACGACGGCGATGAGCTGGGGGTCCAAGGCCTAGGACTCCTTGACCGCGATGGTCTCGACGGTGTTCGCCACGTGTTCGAAGGCGTCGCAGGCGGCTTCCAGCTCGTCCACGACCTCCTTCATCTTGAGAACCGTGAGAGCGTCGTATTCACCGGAGAAAAGACGGACGAGCAGCATTCGGTACGCCCGGTCCCCGTCGTTCTCCAGCCGATTGATCTCGATCCAGTACTCCTCGAGGCCCTTCATCGAGCGCAGTCGCGGCATCGCCTCGGCGGTGATTTTCGCCTGCTGGTCGAGGACCGTCACAAGCTCATGCATCTCGCGGGGCAGCGACGGCAACTCGGTGAGTCCGTAGAGGTAGAGCAGGTTGCCGGCGGCTTCGAGGTGGTCCATCACGTCGTCGAGCTGTGAGCCCAGCGAGTAGATGTCCTCCCGGTCGAACGGGGTGATGAAGGTCGAGTTGATCTTCTTGTAGAGCTGGTGGGTGATCGAGTCGCTGTCGTGCTCCACGTCGCTGAGCCGGTCCGACACCGATTGCACGTCAACGCCAGGCAGCGCCAGCTCGTTGAGCAGCTCGGTGCCTTTGACCAGGTTGTACGCCGCCTTGGTGAAGAGGTCGTAGAACGCGCCCTCGACGGGACGGAATGAAAACTTCACGGCGTGGACCCTCTATCGACGGCTTTTTGTTGGATCTCCGCAGGGCATGTTATCGGTCCACGCTGCTTGACCCGTTCGCCACGGTCCTAAACGGTCTCGTGACGCCCGGTGACGTGAGGGCGGGGCGCGGCGCGGCGTACGGCCCGGGTCGGCACGTGCGGCAGTGGCGCCGGGCTGGCCGGGTGCTTGCGCAGATGCTTCGCGAGTCCACTCAGATCGGTATCCGCGATCACGTCGACTCCGGCGGCGCCGAGTTCGGTCCAGACCGCCGCCCGGGCCTTGCGGGAGCCGTCGGGAAGGCCGGAGATCCGTACGGTCCGGCGGTCCTCATGTGCGGCCCGGACCAGCGCGTGCAACTGGTGCCGTTCCTCGGCGGTGATCGTGTCGCGGCCGTCCCAGCCGAACCGGCGGCTCCATGACTCGCTGATCATCGGCGCGAGCGACGGCGGTGCGGAGCGGGTGCCGAGGTCGTCGAAGGTGCCCTCGGCGAACGCGTACCGATCGCGCTGTGCGGCGAGCAGCTCGCGCACGTCGACGATGCCGGTGACCGTCACGGTTACCACGCTCGGCGACAGCAGGCCGTCCCGGAACCGGCTCAGCAGGCCGGCGTGGTCGCGCAGCTGCTGGTCGAGCATCCGGTAGGCACGGAACAGCGTCTCGGTGTCCCGGCTCTGCCCGCCGAACTCGACCACCAGCCGGAACGGGGCCCGCTGGTCGCGGTAGAGCTTGCCGTCGCCGGCCTTGGCCCGGTTGAACAGCGGGGCGAGCACGAGGCGCCGCAGGGTCCGCCCGGGTTGCGGTGCGCCCGGCCCGAGGAAGAGCTCGCCGCGTGGTCCGGGGACCACCGGCACGGTCATCCCGGTCAGCCCGAGGCGCAGCACGCCGGGCAGCGGGTCGGTGTCGGTTTCCCGGAGCAGCGCGTGCCCGGCCGCGAGGCAGGGCCGGTTCCTGCGGCGCACTGCGACCGCGGCCGCGCCGCCGGCACCGGCGAGCCCTGCGAGGCTACCCGCGATAGTCGCCACGTCCTGCACGGTCCACCATCCGATACGTACGATTTGCGTGTTTTATACTGTGGCATAAGTGATACCGGCAGCCGGTCATCTCGCGCAGAATTCCTCCTATGCCGCCGCCGACCGGAATGCCGCGCGGAAAATCGCCCGGAGAACCGACTGACGCCACCGAGGACGCCACCGAGTTCGAGGCTCACCGCGCTTACCTCACCGCTGTCGCCTACCGGATGCTCGGCAATCGCGCGGAGGCCGAGGACGCCGTACAGGAGGCCTGGCTGCGCTACGCGCAGCAGACCGAAGAGATCAGAGACCCGCGCGGCTGGCTCACGACGGTCACCGCGCGCATCTGCCTGGACCAGCTCAATTCAGCCCGGGTACGCCGAGCCGCGTACCCGGGTCAGTGGCTGCCCGCCTATTTCGTGGATCCGGACGCCGGCCCCGCCGAGCTCGCGGAGCTGGCCGACCAGGTGAGCGTCGCCCTGCTCGTGGTGCTCGAACGGCTGACACCCGAGCAGCGGGTCGCGTTTGTACTGCACGACGCGTTCGCGGTGCCGTTCGACGAGGTGGCCACGGTCCTGGACACCACACCGGCAGCGGCGCGGCAGCACGCGAGCCGGGGTCGCCGCGCGGTCGCCGACGGCGGGATCAAGCACACCGCTGGGCTGGCCGAGCAGCGCCGGGCGCTCGACGCGTTCCTGGCCGCGGCGCAGAGCGGTGACGTGGTCGCGCTCGCTGCGGTGCTGGCGCCCGAGGTGGTCGCGATCAGTGACGGCGGCGGCCTGGTCCGTACCGCGATCAACGTGGTGGGCGGCGCCGACAAGGTGGCCCGCTTCTACGCCGGGCTGCTCGGGCACAAGCTCGCCGGGATCACCGACATCAAGGTCGAGCCGGTGCTTGTCAACGGCGGTGCGGCGATGCTGCTGCGCGGCAGCCGGCCGGACGGTCACCCGCTTCTCGCGGTGCTCACGGTCGCTGTCGACCAGGGCCGGATCACCGGCCTGTTCAACCAGCAGAACCCGGAGAAGTTGTTATTGGGTGACCTCTGACAGGTGCTTGCGGTGATGCGTGGCGAACGGCTCGGTGCCGTCGCCCAGCGCCGTGATCAGATGCCGGGCGGCCGCCTGCGCGTTCACCACGACTTCCTCCGGGTAACCGAAAGCCTTGCGGTGTTCCTCGAACTCATCCTCGTCGCGAAGCTCGACGACGCCGGTCTCGCGACGGCGGACCGCGTCCAGGTCGAGGTCGACGATGTGGACCGTGTCACCTTCCCAGCGCGCCGGGGTGGTGATGTCGCAGTAGACCTCGCTGGTCCGCGGCGGCGGGTTGAACATCCCCGTCCACCAGGCGTAATGCGGGATGAGCAGGACGAACGGGATCTGCTCCACCGACGGCCGGCCGTGGTAGACCGACGGGGTTCCGCGCGTCACACCGACCCAGATGCCGAGGTCGTCCTCGGCCAGGCGGCGGGCCGGGTAGTCACGATGAGCTGATCCGTCGTACTTCGTGTAGATGACCCGGACCATCTCGCTCGGCATGAGGTGCACCCTAGCGGTGGTCCGGTTCTGTCGGTGGTGGCGGGTACGGTTCCTGCGTGCCCGCAGCTACCCGAAAAAAGGCGACCGCCGAGCAGCTTCTCGCAGCGGCGGTCGGCGCCGTGCCAGGCGGAAGCACCCGCCCCGGCCAGCAGGCCATGGTCGACGCGATCGACAAGGCCGTCAAGGACCGAAAGCATCTGCTCGTCCAGGCCGGCACGGGCACTGGCAAGAGCCTCGGTTACCTGACACCGTCCCTGCTGGTGGACGGTCCGGTCGTGGTCTCCACGGCCACCCTCGCCCTGCAGAACCAGCTGGTCGAGCACGATCTGCCGCGCCTGGCGCAGGCGGTCGAGCCGGTCCTCGGCCGCAAACCCAGCTTCGCCGTGCTCAAAGGGCGTCACCACTACCTCTGCGTGGCGAAACTCGAGCACGCCGACGAGGAGGCCCCGTCCGACACGCTCTTCGACGACGCGCCCGCGCCCAAGGCCGGGCAGTGGCTCGGCGAGGCGGGTCGGCTCGGCAAGCAGATCCAGCGTGTCCGGGCCTGGGCCGACAAGACCGAGACCGGCGACCGCGACGAGCTCGACCCCGGCGTCGACGACACGGCCTGGCGCTCGGTGTCGATGCCGGCGCGGGACTGCGTCGGAGCGGGCCGCTGCCCGTACGGCGCTGAGTGCTTCGCCGAGGCTTCCCGGGTCCGCGCCCGCGAGGCCGACATCGTGGTGACGAACCACAGCCTGCTCGCCGTCGACATGCTGGCCGAGCGGCAGATCGTCCCGCCGCACAAGCTGCTCGTCGTCGACGAGGCGCACGAGCTGGCCGATCGGGTCTCTTCGGCCGCGCAGGCCGAGCTCACCCCGGAGGCGATCGAGCGAGCCGGCCGCCGCGCCCGCACCATGATCACGCCCGTCGCGGCCGAGCAGCTCGCCGAGTCGGCCGACGCGCTCACCATCGGCCTCGCCGAGGCGCCCGCCGGCCGGATCACCAGCGGCCTGCCGGAGCAGCTGCGGGTCGCGGTCACCCTGCTCGAGTCGGCGACCCGGGCCGGGTTGAGCGCGATCGGCGAGGTAAAATCCGACGATTCCGACCCGGTCGGCAAGCAGCAGGCCAAAGCCGTGCTGGACGAGCTCTCCACGACCGCGCAGCGGGTGCTGGAGGAAGACGACTTCGACGTCGCCTGGGTGGAGAAATCCGACCTGGGCAACGGCCGCCGCGCTCTCGTGGTGGCGCCGCTCTCGGTCGCCGGCACGCTCTCGCAGAGCCTTTACACGGACCGGACGGTCGTGGTCACCTCGGCGACTCTGACGCTCGGCGGCCGGTTCGACACGGTGGCCCGCTCGCTGGGCCTGCCGGCCGCCACACCGGGGCCGGACGGCGAGGCGACCTCCGGCGAGGGCTGGACGTCGCTGGACGTCGGTTCCCCGTTCGACTACCCCAAACAGGGGATTCTCTACGTCGCGGCGCACCTGCCCCGGCCGGCCCAGTCGGGCCTGCCCGACGCGGCGGGCGCCGAGCTGCTCAAGATGGTCGAGGCGCTCGGTGGGCGTACCCTCGGGCTCTTTTCCTCGCGCAAGGCCGCGCAGCAGGCCGCTGAGCTGTTGCGTGCCAAGACCGACCTGCCGATCCTGCTGCAGGGTGACGAGACGTTGCCGATCCTGGTCCGCAAGTTCAAGGAGCAGAAAGAGAGCTGTCTGTTCGGGGTGATGTCGCTCTGGCAGGGCGTCGACGTGCCGGGTGACGCATGCCAGCTCGTGGTGATCGACCGGCTGCCGTTCCCACGGCCTGACGAGCCGCTCGCTGCGGCCCGTTCGGCGGCGGTGGACTCGACCGGCGGCTCCGGCTTCTCGGCGGTGAGCGTGCCGATCGCCGCGGTCCGGCTGGCGCAGGGGGTCGGCCGGCTGATCCGGTCGAGCGGCGACAAGGGCGTGGTCGCGGTCCTCGACTCGCGGCTGGAGACGGCCCGGGGTTACGGCGCCTTCCTGCGCAGGTCGCTGCCCCCGTTCTGGTACACGACCCGTTCCGACGTGGCGCTCGGCGCCCTGAACAGGCTGGCGAAAAGTTGAAGCGGGTTGCCTGCACCTTCCTGGTCGACACGTCCGGCGCGATCCTGCTCCAGCTGCGTGACGAGCATGCGCCCTACTACCCGGACGTCTGGGGGCTCCCGGGCGGCGAGATCGAGCCGGGGGAGACGCCGGAGCAGGGTGCGGCCCGCGAGCTTCTTGAGGAGTCCGCTCTGCGGGCGGACGGGCCGCTGCGCCTCTTCGTCCGGCAGGACCTGCCCGAGCACCAGCGGGAGAAGCACTACTTCTACGGCGTGACGCGCGCGACCCAGGCCGACGTGGTGCTCGGCGAGGGTGCCGCGATGGTCTTCGTGCCGGCCGCCGAGGTGCTGGGCCGGCCGTTCACCCCGGGCAGCGCCGAGGTCATCGAGCGGTTCCTGGCCTCACCGGAGTACGCATCTCTGCGATGAGATCGACGGGGTCGATGAGCACCGGCGGCGGGCCGACGGCGAGATGGCGGATGGCACCATGTCAGCCGTGACGGCGAAAGGGCGGCGCCTGCGGACCGCCGCGGTGGTGACCGCGTGGGTCGCGGTGCTGCTCGCGGTCAGCTTCTGGTCGGTGCGCAAGGACCCGCCGACGGTCGCCGAGCAGCGTGACATCGCCGAAGCGATGCCGGAGCTGAACCGTGCGACCGGATCACTGTTCGCCGCTGCGGCCGGCGACGACCGCTGGGTGCTGCGCCTCGGCGAGCTGCGGATCGAGGACTGCTCGATCACACCGGTGCGGCCGGGCCGGGTGGCGAGCCGCGATCTCACCGTTTTCGTGCCGGAGGGTGAGGCCCGCACCGCGCTGGACGCGATCGCCGCCGGACTGCCGGACGGATACCAGCCGTCGGTGATGGCGATGCGCGGCGGGACGCGGCTGTCGCTTTATGCCGACGCGGGCGTCTTCATCGCGATCGAGGCCGAGGCGCTCTCGGTCGACCAGCATCTGACGATCCGGGTCGACTCCGGCTGTCGCCCGGCGAGCGGGACGGCGCAGACCACTGACCCGGTGGCCGGGCCGGCGCCGGCGTCACTCGCCGCGGTGCTGGCTGCCCTCAAGGCCGGCACACCGGCTGAGCCGGGGGCCAGCGCGCCGGCTCAGCCGCGGACTCGGGCGGTGACATGTCCGGACGGTGGGACGGCGGCCACGTTCGTGGCTGACGGTGGGACGGCTGATCCTGAGGACGGGCCGCGCGGGGTGCCGGACGGGGCGGTGCCGGTTTGGGGTGATGCGGGCGGTTGGGCGTACCGAATGGGGTCTGAATCGGTCGTGGTGACCGCCCAGGGTGAGCGGCTGCAGGTGAGCGTGACCACCGCTTGCCGTGCGGGTTGAGTTCTTAATACACGAGCGCCTGGGCGTTCTCGGACATGATCTCTTCGACGAAGACCGCGGCACCGGCGATCCGGATGCCTGGCAGGACGTCGTCCGGACCGATGTCGCGGCGGGCCGCGCACTGTGTGCAGAGGGTGACCCGGCCTGCCGCCAGGATCGCTTCGAGCAGGTCCGGCAGGGGAGCGGCGTGCGGGAGCTCGAACTCGGCGGCCCGGCCCGGCAGCGCGAACCAGGCGGACTCGCCGGTCAGCCAGAGCGAGACGTCCACCCCGGAAGCGACCGCGGTGCTCGCCACGGTGAAAGCCTGTGAGCTGCGCTCGGGCGCATCCGCTCCGGAGGTGGCCTTGACGACCAGCAAACGTGCCATACCGGCCAGCATAGGATGGGCGCGTCATGGTTACGGAGATCGGGTTCGTGAGCCTGCTGGTTGCCGCCTTGGGCGCGCTGGCGGGCGGTTTCGGCTATCTGGCCGTTCGTATTTCGAGGGGGCGTTGGTGAGCACCGAGCAGGAGAACCCGCTGGGGCCGCCGCCGTGGCTGAACGCGCCACCGGTTGCCCGCTATCCCTACGAGGACACCCACGACCTGCGGTCGGGGCCGGACCTCAATCCGGCGCTGCTCGGCCTGCTGCCGTTCGTGGGCCTCTGGCGAGGTCGGGGGCAGGGCGGTTACCCGCAGGAGAACGACTACAACTTCGCCCAGGAGATCCGGATCAGCCACGACGGCCGGGCGTTCCTGCGCTACGAGTCGCGGGCCTGGCTGCTCGACGACGAGTCGGAACCGATCGGGCCGGCGCTGACCGAGTCCGGGTTCTGGCGTCCGGTCCTGATCGACGGGCGTCCGGGCGACGAGATGGAAGCCACGATGATCCGCCCGGACGGGGTGGCCGAGCTCTACATGGGCAAGGCCGCGACGACCCGGCTGGAGATGGGCACGGATGCGGTGGCCTATACGCCGTCGGGCCTGCATGTGACGGGTGGGCACCGGTTGTTCGGGGTGGTCGAGGGCGCGCTGCTGTACGCCCACGAGATCTCGATCGACAACAGCGGCCTGCAGCCACACATGTCAGCGCGGTTGTTGCGCATCGGAGGCTGACGCTCCGGCGTGCCGAGCGCTGTTTCGTGTTGAGCGCTGTTTCGTGTTGAGCGCTGTTTCGTGTTGAGCGCTGTTTCGTGTTGAGCGCTGTTTCGTGTCGAGCCGTAGCTGGAGTAGGTCATCGGGGCGGATGACCTACGCCAGCTACGGCTCGTGGCAGTGGCCGGGGGCTCGGCGGCGGGCGGGCCGGCGCGCATCTCGGAGGCGACCTCACCGAGTGGCTGCAGCGGCTTCATCGAGCGGCCTCACCGACCCGAACCCTGCGCCGATCTTGGCAACTCGCGGCTGAATTGGCGGCCAGATTGCCGAGATCGCGGGGGGTTAGGGCAGGCGGCGGCGATGCGGGCACACGTATGGGCTGGCGGCGGCGGTGCGGGCACACGTATGGGCTGGCGGCGGCGATGCGGGCACACGTATGGGGCCGGCAGCGCTGGTGAGGGCCCACCGAGTGCGTGTGTGAGCTCCTGCCTCGGTCCTGGCGTGGACGAAGTCGCACCGAGTCGTTGCGTGCGCTTTCGTCGACGTGGTCGCGCTGCTGCGTGCGTTTTCGTCGACGTGGTCGTGTCGTGCGTGGGCTTTGTCCTCGCGGTCGTGTCGGACCGTTCGCTGCATGATCGGCTGGCCGAAGCGATCAGCGCCTCCGGACGGCCGGCGTGGGGCGTCGACGCCCGTGATCACCCCGCGCGAGAGGCGGTGGGCGCACGCAGAAACGCTTACCCGCGGGCGGTGGGCGTACACAGAAACGCTTACCCGCGGGCGGTGGGCGTACGCGGAACGCATGCGTGCGCTGGCCGCACTCGCCCCTGCCGGGATCGTGGTTACTGGAAGCCGAGCAGGGTCAGGAGGCGGGGGGTCCAGGGGGAACGGGGGCGTTCTGCCCCGTCGAGACTTGTCACTTCGGCTAAGCCTCGGACCGATGAGGCCAGCCAGATCGCTTCGGCGCCGGCCAGTTCGGGTGCGGTGATCATTTGCTGCCGTGCATCGAGCCCCACCGAGGAAACCGCAGACAGCAGGTGGGCTGCGGTGATGCCGGGCAGGATTCCGGCCTCGGCCGGCGGGACCGTGTGGAGCACCCCGCCGGACAGCCAGATGATCGAGGCTGTCGGGGCTTCCAAGGCGTACCCCTCGGTGGAGAGCCAGACCACGTCGTCGGCGGAATGGCGCGTCGCCCAGCGGCGAGCGGCGAAGTTGCCCGCGTAGGAGAGTGACTTGGCCGCTGTGATGGACCAGGGCGGGATTGCGCGGATCGAGACGCCCAGGCCGGCGGTCAGGACGCGGATGCCGTCGCGGCGTTCGCGGAGGATGTTCGGCGGGATCTCGGCGACGGAGACGTGGATGAGGCCGCTGCGGGTGTAGACGGCGCGGGCCATCGCTTCGCCCGACAAATCGGAAATGTCGGTCAAGCGCGCTCGCGCCTCGGTCAAGCGCGCTCGCACCTCGGCCAGCGGCGGCTCCGGCATGTCGAGCAGCGCGGCCGACGACGCCAGCCTCGCCAGATGCTCTTCCAGCAGCCACGGCCCGGACGGCCGCACGTGCATCGTTTCGAAGACGCCGTCGCCGAGCAGGTCGCCGGGCGAGACCAGGATCCGCTCGGTCACAACTGTCGAAAATAGCGAACTATGCTTCAACCGTGTCCGCCACATCGCTAGCCGCCATGCTGCGTGAGCGTGGACTGAGGCTCACCCCGCAGCGCCAGCTGATTCTGGAAGCGGTCCACGAGCTCGGTCACGCGACTCCGGAGTCCGTGCACAACGCAGTCCGCGAGCGTGCGGCCGGCGTCAACATCACCACGGTTTACCGGACCTTGGAGCTGCTCGAAGAGCTCGGCCTGGTCAACCACACCCACCTGTCGCACGGCTCACCGACCTACCATGCGGCCGGCGAGGACCAGCACGTTCACCTGGTCTGCCGGGCCTGCGGCTCGATCGCGGAGGTGGATCCGGCGGTGATGCTGCCGGTCACCGAGCGCCTGCGTGACGAGCGTGACTTCCGGGTCGATGTGGGCCACGTGTCCCTTTTCGGGGTCTGCGGCAATTGCAAGGAGAGCGCGTGACCGTCGTCATGGTCGAGGACCTCGACCCCAAGTCCCCCGACGCCGGTGTTCCGGCCCACTTCGGTGACCCGATGCGTGAGCAGCGCCTGCTGGAGACAGCGGTCGGCCTGGTCGACCGCTCCAACCGAGACGTGATCGCGGTGCCGGGCGAGGAGCGGGCCAGCTGGCTGCACACCCTGACAACTCAGCATTTGTCGGACTTGTCCAGCGGGCAGGCCAGCGAACTCCTCGTCCTCTCGCCGAACGGGCACGTCGAGCAGCACGCGTTCATCACCGAGGACGGCGCGACGGCTTGGCTCGACACCGAGCCGGGCGCGGGCGCCGGCCTGCTCAAATACCTCACGATGATGCGCTTCTTCACCAAGGTGGAGCCGCGTGACGCGTCATCCGAGCTTGCGGTCCTCTCGCTCGTCGGTCCGGGTGCGGCCGATCTCGTCCCCGGCCTCGCCGAACCCCGGGTGGGTGCGGTGCCAGGCCCGAAATTTGCCGCCGGCTCGGTGCCTCCCGAGCCGACGAGCCTCTATTCGGTACGGGATTTCGAAGGCGGCCTGGCGCGTCGAGTCCCGCTCGGTGTCGACCTGCTGGTGCCCCGCGCCGCCAAGACCGCGGTGATCGAGAAACTGGGGGTGGCCCGGGCCGGCCTGTGGGCGTACGAATCGGTCCGGGTGGCCACCCGGACGCCGCGGCTGGGCTGGGAGACCGATCACCGGACGATTCCGCCGGAGGCCGGGCTCCTCGCCGCCGGTGTGCACCTGGACAAGGGCTGTTACCGAGGCCAGGAAACCGTTGCCCGGGTGCATCACCTCGGCAAGCCTCCGCGCCGCCTGGTGCTGCTGCACCTGGACGGGATCGCCTCCGACCACCCGCCCGTGCAGGGCACTCCGGTCGAGCTGGACGGCCGTGCCGTCGGCTTCATCGGCACCGCGGTCCGCCACCACGAGCTCGGCATGATCGCGCTGGCGGTGCTCAAACGGAACGTGCCGGACGACGCTCGCCTCTCCGTGGGGGAATCGGCAGCCGCCATCGACCCCGCCTAGGGCAGGATGGGCCGCATGACCGGGACCTTGATCACCGTCGCCCCGACCGGCGCGGAGAGCAGCAAGGCGGACGTGCCGGCTCTGCCAGTGACCCTGGATGAGCTCGTGTCGACCGCGAAAGAGTGTGAGGCGCTCGGCGCCTCGATCGTTCACGTGCACATCCGGGACGCTGATGCCCGGCCGACCCTGGACCAGGGCCGGCTGCGGGCGACCGTCGAGGGTCTGCGCGAGGCCACCGGCCTGATCGTGCAGCTCTCCTCGGGCGGCGCGGTCACCGACCCGGAATCGGACCGGCTCGCGGTGCTGGACGCCGGCCCGGAGATGGCCTCCTGCACGATGGGCACGGTCAATTTCGGTGACGGCGTGTTCCTGAACCGCTGGGAATTCATCGTCGACCTGCACACCCGGATGCAGGAGCGCGGCATCGTGCCGGAATACGAGATCTTCGACCTCGGCCAGCTGACCTCGCTGCAGCGGCTGCTCGGCAAGTACGGCCTGCCGTTCGGCGGTCACGTGCACGTCGACCTGGTGATGGGCGTGCCGGGCGGAATGCCGGGCACGGCGGCCGCGCTTGTCGCCTGCGAGCAGGTGATCCGCGATCTGCCGGAAGGCACCACGTTCTCGGCGACCGGGATCGGCCGCAGCACGCTGCCGGTGATGCTGGCGTCGCTGTCCGCCGGCGGCCACCTGCGGGTCGGACTGGAGGACACCCTGACGTACGCAAAAGGCCGCCCCGTCGAATCGAACATGCAGCTCGTGGCTCGCGCCGTCGGTTTCGCCCAGCTGGCCCAGCGCCCGCCACTGACCCCGGCCAAGGCCCGCGACCTGCTCGGAGTGCCAGCCCGATGATCGTTGCTGAAGTCGTCCGTTCGGGTTTCGTGGAGTCCACCCACCACGGCATCGTGGCAATGACAAAGGGCACGTCTTTCGGTGATGTCGAGAGCCCGTTCTTCCCTCGCTCCTCCAACAAGCCGCTGCAGACCGTCGGCCTGCTCACCTCCGGGCTGGTCCCGCGCGAGGAGGCCGACCTGGCCCTGATGAGCGGCAGCCACGACGGCGAGTCGTTCCACGTGGAACGGGTCCGGGCGATCCTGGACGCCGCCGGCCTGGGCGTCGAGGCGTTGCGCTGCCCGGCTGACCTGCCGCTCGGCGAGACCCCGCGGAACGCCTGGCTGCGCGGCGGGGGCGAGGCCGAGCCGATCCTGATGAACTGTTCGGGCAAGCATGCCGGGATGCTCGCGACCTGTGTGGTCAACGGCTGGGCCCTTGACTCGTACCTTGAAATTGATCATCCGCTGCAGAAAGCTCTCGGCGACGCGGTGAGCCGGCTCGCCGGCGAGCCGATCGCGGCGCTCGGTGTCGACGGTTGCGGCGCGCCGATCTTCGCGATCTCACCGCTCGGGCTGGCCCGGGCGTTCCTGCGGCTGGTCGAGGCGGAGCCGGGCACGCCGGAACGCCGGGTGGCCGACGCCATGCGAGCACATCCGTCGCTCGTGGCGGGCACCGGCACCGAGGACACCGTGCTGATGACCGCGATGCCCGGCCTGCTCGCGAAGAAGGGCGCCGACGGGGTCTCGGCGGCCGCCTTGCCCGGTGTCGGCGCGGTGGCGCTCAAGATCTCGGACGGGTCGTCCCGCGCGCGCATGCCGGTATTGCTCTCTGCTTTAAGCCGCCTTGGCCTGGAAACTCCCGCTCTGCCAGAGCTGATCTTCGGCGGCGGCCGCCCGGTCGGTGAAATTCGCGCAGTTTGGTGAATGGCGTGGTGACTCGGTTCACGCTAGCTGTTGCAAGCAAAATGCTTGCAACAGCTAGCACTCCGAGCTAACTTCGAGCCATGGCCGATTCCAAGGAATTGCCTGAGGACATCGGATCCTTCATCCGGGACCTCAGGCAGACCGCGAAGATCTCGCTTCGGCAGCTCGCCGACAAGGCCGGGGTGTCCAACCCCTACCTGAGCCAGATCGAGCGTGGCCTGCGCAAGCCGAGCGCCGAGGTGCTGCAGCAGATCGCGAGCGCCTTGCGCGTGTCGACACCCGCGATGTACCTGCGGGCCGGGCTGCTTGATGGCGAAGGCCATCAGGGCGTTCTGGCCGCCATCGCTGTCGACCCGGATCTCACGATCGCGCAGAAGCAGTCCCTGTCGCAGATCTACGAGACGTTCCGCAACGAGAGTGCGCGCAACCAGGCGGAGACTTCCGACCCGATCGCTGAGGAGACCAAATGACCGAGCAGACGAACACCAAGATCCCCGCCCCGCTGTACGCCGCTGCCGGTGCCGGCGACTTGGCGTACCAGCAGCTGCGCAAGCTGCCCGCCGTGCTGACCGAGCTGAGCGACCGCGCGGCCGCCTCGCTCAAGGTCTACAACGACCAGGCCGGCACCAAGGCCGCCGAGCTGCGTGACAAGGCGAACACGACCGACTTCGTCGCCCTCCGGGAGAACGCGGCCACCGCCGCGACCGCGTTCGCGCAGGTCGCCCAGGAGCGCGCCACCACCATCTACACCGCCCTCGTCGCTCGGGGCGAGCGCGTGGTCGGCACCGGCGTGGTCGAGGCCGCCGACGTGGTGAACGCGGACATCGAGACGACCGAGGAGCCGAAGGCCGTCGAGGCTGCCGACGCCGTGGTCGCCGAGGCCACGCTCGCCGGCCCGAAGGCTGTCGAGGCCGCCACCAAGGCGCCGCGCAAGCGCGCGAAGCCGTCGGCCCCGAAGACCGCCGAGTAATTCGACATGCATCGCGGGCCCCGGCGTTTGCTGGGGCCCGCGGCATAGAATCTGCCTCATGGCCTCTTCCGCGCCGATCTTCTTCGACGACGTACGCAACTACATCGACCTCCTGGTGCTGCTGGTTTCGCTGATCGTGCAGTCGGTGGCGTTGATCCACTGCCTCATCCAGCGGGGTGCCGGCTTCCAGGCCATCGGCACACTGCCGAAAGGCGCGTGGGCCGCGATCATCGGCGTCTGCCTGGTCATCACGTTCCTGACCGGCGGTTCTCTCCTGATCTTCAGCATGATCGGCATCGCTGCGGCGCTTGTTTATCTGCTGGACGTCCGTCCCGGCCTCAAGGACCTGTCGGACGGCAAGGGCTTCTGGTGACCGCTTCGGCCTGTTGTGAGGCGGCCTGTTCTGGATCGGCCTGCCCTGGGCCGGTCTTTTGAGAGGCCGTTTCGGGCCGCCGCCTCCGGACGGCGGCCCGCGCTTGCAGCGTGCTGATCGGACCGGCCCGCGGACCGGTCGCCCTACGTTGCCGGGTCCGGCCACCGAGCTGGTCACCCTCCCTTCCGGGGTACGCGTAGAGCAGCTGATCACCGGCGCCGGCGACCCGGTGACCGTCTTCGCGCACGGCCTGGCCGGTGACATCGCCGGCACCCGCCCGTTCGGCAGCGGTGTGACCGGCCGGCGGGTGTTCTTCCACTTCCGCGGGCACGGCCGCTCCGACGTGCCACCCGGCCCGTGGAGCTTCGCCGACCTGGCCGCCGAGCTCTCCGCCGTCGCCGACCTCGCCGGCGCCACCCGCGCGCTCGGCGTGAGCATGGGTGCGGCGGCCCTCTGCCGGCTGCTCACCACCGACCCGCACCGGTTCGAGCGGGTGGTGCTGTACCTGCCCGCCCCACTTGACGGTCAGCGCTCGGCCGCGTCGGTGACCCGCATGGAACGTTTCCTGGCCTGCGTCGAGTCGGGCGAAGCCGCCATGATCGCCGAAGCGGTGGAGACCGAGATCCCGCCCGCGGTCCGTAACACCCCGGCCGGCTGGAGCCACCTGCGTCAGCGGGTGGAGTCGCTGCAGCGCGACGGCCTGGCCCAGGAGATAGCGACGGTCTGGGATTCGCCAGCTGTCGAGGAGGAGTCGGCGCTGCGGGAGTTCCGGGGCCGCGCCCTGGTGATCGGCTGTCTCGGCGACGACGTGCACCCGGTGAGCTGGGCCGAACGGCTGGCCGAGCTGCTGCCCGGAGCCGAGCTGGAGGTCTTCGACCGCCCCTCGATCCTCTGGACAAGCCGCCAGGAACTCCGAACCCGAATCTCAAATTTCCTGAACAGCTAGCAGCAGCTGCTGCCGCGGTCGCTGGGTGTGCGGCTGTCTGGCTTTGGTGGCGTTATGTCCGAAAGCCGTAACTTTTGGGTGGTCTGAGACGTCTTTAAGGCGTGCGCTTGTCCCCTAAATCCCTCTTTTTCGGGTTAGTTACCGTCGGGCTGCCGTTCGCGATCGTCTCCGGTTGGAACCTCGCTGCTCCAGCGGCAGAGCCCGCCGCCTTGGGCATCGCCGGCGAGGCCGGTGGCGTCGGTGGAATCGGTGCCGCCCCCGCGACCATTACGCCCGACAAGGTCAACCCTCACGGCTACACGGGCCGCCCGCCCCGAGCCACGACCACCGCGCCGGCAACGGCAGCGGCCACGGTCGCGCCGGTCACTCCGGGGGCCACGGTGACGGTCACGGTCGTCACCTCCGTACCCCCGCCGCTCTTGACCTCGTCTTTGCCCCCGCTTCTCACTGATCCGCCGGTGCCGACGCCGACGTCGGTGACCGACCCGCCGATTCCGTCGGCGACGCCGTCGTCGAGTGCGACACCATCGCCATCGGAGACCCTCGCTCCATCGGGTGTAGCGAGCGGGTCCTAAGCTCACGGACCGTGAGCGGTGATCAAAGTCGAGCGGTGTCGGCGGTCCGGGAGTTCGTGACCGGGGCGGGGCTGCTCGGCCGTGGGCTCGGCCTGATCCTGCGTAGTCCCCGGCTGCTCCTGCTCGGACTGATCCCAGCGGTGCTCTCCGGGATCCTCTACATCGTCCTGCTGGTCCTGCTGGTCCGGTTCCTGCCCGACCTGTCGGAGGACGCGACCTGGTTCGCCGACGGCTGGGCCGGCTGGCTGCGCGACGTCGTCCAGGTCTTCGCCGGCGCCGGGATCCTCGGGCTCTCGGTGCTGCTCGGCATTCTCACGTTCACTGCGGTGACGCTGCTGATCGGTGACCCGTTCTACGAGACCATCTCGGGCCGGATCGAGAACCGTTTCGGCGGGGTTCCGGACGAGGTCGAGGTCGGCCTGCTGGAGTCGCTGCGGCGCAGCCTCGCCGACTCGCTGCGGCTGATCGGCATCGGCGTGCTGGTCGCGATCCCGCTCTTCCTGCTCGGGCTGCTGCCGGTGGTCGGGCAGACCGTGATCCCGGTGATCGGCGGCGCGATCGGCGGCTGGCTGCTCGCGCTGGAGCTGACCGGTGTGCCGTTCCAGCGGCGTGGTCAGCGCCTGCGGCACCGGCGGGCGGTTCTGGGCGCGAGCAAGCCGCTCACGCTGGGGTTCGGCGCGGCCGTGTTCGCGGTGTTCCTGATTCCGCTCGGCGCTGTGCTGTTCATGCCGGCCGCGATCGCCGGGGCGACGCTGCTGGCCCGCAGGTCGCTGGGCAAGCCGATCACGATCACCACGACATCGTCGCTGTAAGGACTCAGGCGGACTCGCGCAGGACCAGCTCGGTCGGCAGGACCACCGACTCCGGCACGTCCTCGTCGCCCGCGATCAGCCGCAGCATCAGCTGGGCCATCGTCCGGCCCGACTCGGCGATCGGCTGACGGACCGTGGTGAGCGGCGGATCGCTGTACCGGCTGATGTCGAAGTCGTCGAATCCGATCACCGCGACGTCGTCCGGCACCCGCCGCCCGGCCGCGCGCAACGTCTGCAACGCGCCGTGTGCCATCAGGTCGGATGCGGCGAAGACCGCGTCCAGGGACGGGTCGCGGTCGAGCAGGTCGCGCATCGCGGCGATGCCGGAGTCACGGGTGAAGTCGCCCTGCGCCACGAGTTCCGGAAGGCCGGCCTGGCGCAGCGTGTCCTGGTAACCGGCGAGCCGGGCCAGGCCGGCGACCATGTCCTGCGGCCCGGCGATGGTGGCGATCCGGCGGCGTCCCGAGGCGACCAGGTGACGAACCGCGGCAGCCACCCCGCCGGCGTGGTCGACGTCGACGTACGGAACCTGAGGGCCGTCGTTCATCGGACGGCCGCTGCACACGACCGGTATCCCACGCTGAGCCAGCGCGCCGGGCAGCGGGTCGGCGCCGTGGATCGAGGCGAACAGCACGCCGTCGACGTGGCCGGCGACCGCGTACCGCTCGACGCGATGATGACCGGCCTCGGAGCCGGTCATCATCAGCACGAGCTGTTTGTCGGCGGATTCCAGCTCCATGCCGACACCCCGGATGATCGCCGGGAAGAACAGGTCGTCGGAGAAGACCCGGTTGGCGGTCTCCGGCAGGATCAGCGCGATCGAGTCGGTCCGCTGGGTGACCAGGCTGCGAGCGGCCTGGTTCGGCACGTAACCGAGCTCGTCGACGGCCTGGTTGACCGCGTCCCGGATGCTGGCCGCCACCGTGGTGGAGCCGTTGACGACGCGGGACACGGTCGCCCGGGACACCCCGGCACGACGGGCCACCGCTTCCAGGGTGGGCCGCTCCCGCGTCGTCACAAACCGCTCCTAAAAGTCACTCCAGCCCATTACGCCGGATCACCTCGCGGTACCACTTCGCACTGTCCTTGAGCACACGCTCTTGCGTCGTGTAGTCGACGTGCACGATACCGAAGCGCTTCTTGTAGCCCTCGGCCCATTCGAAGTTGTCCATCAGGGACCACGCGAAGTATCCACGCAGATCCACGCCGTCTGCCAGGGCGTCGTGGCATGCGCGCAGGTGAGCGTCGATGTATTCGATGCGCCGGAGGTCCTGAACCTCACCGTTCCCGGCCGGAACCTCGGGGTACGCCGCGCCGTTCTCGGTGATCATCAGTGCGGTGCCCGGGTAATCCCGGTGGATACGGGTCAGCAGACGGGTCAGCGACGCCGGCTCGATCTGCCAGTTCATGTCGGTGACCGGGCCGACCGGCGGCCGGAACGCGATGCCCTGGCTGCCCGGGTAGTCGCCGGCGCCGGGAGCGCCCGCCTTCGCCGAGACGTACGACGGTGTGTAGAAGTTGATCCCCAGCACGTCGAGCGGCTGGTGGATGAGCGCCTCGTCGCCGTCGCGGATGAACGACAGGTCGGTGATCCGGGCGATGTGCTCCAGGACGTCCGCCGGGTAGCGGCCGGTCAGCAGCGGGTCGAAGAAGATCCGGTTGGCGACGCCGTCGATGACCCGCGCGGCCTCGACGTCGGCCGGGTTCGCCGGGTCGAGCGGGGAGACCTCGCACGGGTTGAGCGTGATGCTGATGTTGCGGGCGCCGGCCGACCGCAGGGCGCTCGCCGCGAGGCCGTGCGCCAGGTTGAGGTGGTGGACCGCGGCCAGGGCAGCGGCCGGGTTCTGCACGCCTGGCGCGTGGATGCCGTTGCCGTAACCCAGGTACGCCGAGCACCACGGCTCGTTCAGCGTGGTCCAGGTGGCAACCCGGTCGCCGAGGCGGCGGTGCACGATCTGGGCGTACTCGGCGAAGGCCTCGGCGGTTTCGCGTACGGTCCAGCCGCCGCGGTCCTCGAGCGTCTGCGGCAGGTCCCAGTGGTAAAGGGTGACGACCGGGTCGATGCCCTTGGCGAGCAGCTCGTCGGTGAGCCGGTCGTAGAAGTCGAGACCCCGTACGTTGACCGGGCCGGTGCCGTCCGGCTGGATCCGCGGCCAGGCGACCGAGAAGCGGTACGCGCCAAGACCGAGGTCGGCCATCATCGCGACGTCGTCGGCGTACCGGTGGTAGTGGTCGCAGGCGACGTCACCGGTGTGGCCGGCGTAGACCTTGCCCGGGGTGCGGCTGAAGGTGTCCCAGATGGACGGGCCGCGACCGTCCTCCCGCGCCGCGCCCTCGATCTGGTACGACGCGGTGGCCGCGCCCCAGACGAAACCTTCGGGGAAGGTGATCCCCGTGGGCGCGGGCTGCGCCGACGTGGACGTGACGGTTGCCGTCATTCTGCACCGCTTCCTGCTCTTGATCAGGTTCTGTGACTTAACCGGTTCAGAGGATACTTGCTCATGCGGCTATGGCCCCCGCTCGGGAGAGCGTTTTCTCAACCGCTGGGGGTCAGCCGGTCCGCAGAGCCTGAACCAGGCGCGGGTCACCGGCGAGGGCCAGCTGGTCGGTCCGCTTACGGCCCATCAGCGCGAGCTGGAGGTCGCTGGCGGTGCCGGTGGCCTTGGCCCGGGGGTGGTGGTCGTCGGTGTCCAGGATCGTGCTGGTGTCCAGCAGTGCGATCCCGGGCCCGCGGAGCCGGACGAACCACTCGTGCGCAGCGTCCGTCGCGACCAGGTGCACCACACCGTGCAGGTCGTCCGGGCCCTGCCGGCGTCCGGCCGGCAGCCAGGTGTCCAGCACCTCGCTCACGCCGTCGGCGGCGAGTTTCGTCTCGATCGGGGTGGCCCGGCCGGCGGCGGTCTCGGCGTCCCAGCGGTGGACCGAGATCTCGTGCGCGATCCGGCGGTCCCAGAAGCTCGCCCGTTTGGGTTGCGGCGCCCAGTTCCACGCGGGGAAGTCCGGGTCGAGCGCCTCGAGGGTCTCGATCGTGCCGGTCAGCTCACGCCGCAACTGGTCAAGCGCCTCGGACCACTCCGGGCGGTCAGTCGTCTCGTCCAGCGGGTCGGGCCGGTCGGTGACGCCGCGCGCGACCATCGCGCGGACCCAGCGCAGCAGCCCGGTCAGGTGGTCGGCGAGGTCGGCGGCGGTCCAGCCCGGACACGCGGCGATCGCCACGTCAGGACCGGTCTCGGCGACGGCATCCCACAACGCCGGCCCGTCGGCGCGCAGCGCCGCGAGCCAGAAGTCCTTCGTCGCGTGCAACCTGTTCATCGCAGATGTCTCCCGCTCGGCCGGACCGCCGGTGTCGCCCCCAACAGCCTGAGCTTAGGGTGAACCTCGTGCCCGACGCATTCGCCGACCATCTGATTGACACACCCCCGGCTGCCGAGAACTCCTTGGCGGTCTACACGACGCTACGCCTCGGTGGCCCAGCCGGCACCCTGACCACGGCTGTCCACGCGGACGAGGCGGTCGAGACGGTGCGTGCGGCGTCAGCCGCCGGGCGGCCGGTTCTGGTCCTGGCCGGCGGGAGCAACGTGGTGATCGGCGACGCCGGCTTTCCCGGCGAGACGCTGCTGCTGCGCACCGGCGGCATCGAGATCGTCGGCGAAGACCCGGCCAGCGTCGTGGTCCGGGTCGCGGCGGGCGAGACCTGGGACGATTTTGTTTCGTACGCCGTAACGAACAGCCTGTCCGGCGTGGAGTGCCTGTCCGGCATCCCCGGCTCGGCCGGCGCCACCCCGATCCAGAACGTCGGGGCGTACGGCCAGGAGGTCGGGCACACGATCGAGGCCGTGCACGCGTACGACCGGGTCGCCGACGAGATCCGCAAGATGACGCCCGCCGAGTGCGGCTTCGGCTACCGGGCGAGCGTCTTCAAGCACAACGACCGTTACCTGGTGCTCTCCGTCGACTTCCGGCTGGAGCGCTCCAGCGATTCGGCCCCGATCCGGTACGCGGAGCTGGCCCGCAGTCTGGGCGCCGAGGCCGGTGACCGGGTGCCGCTCGACCTGGCCCGCGACACCGTGCTGAAACTGCGCGCTGGCAAGGGCATGGTGCTCGACCCGGAGGACCGCGACACCTGGTCGGTCGGCTCGTTCTTCACCAACCCGGTGATCTCCGAGGAGCTCTTCCGTACGCTCGGCGAGATCCCGCACTGGCCGGCCGGCGACGACATGGTGAAGCTGCCGGCCGCCTGGCTGATCGAGCGGGCCGGCTTCCCGAAAGGCTTCGCCGGTGACGGCGTCGCGATCTCCGGGAAGCACACGCTGGCCCTGACGAACCGGGGCGCCGGCAGCACGACCGCGCTGCTCGACCTGGCCCGCACGATCCGCGACGGGGTGCGGACCCGCTTCGGCGTCGACCTGCACCCCGAGCCGGTGCTGGTCAACTGCGAGTTCTGAGGCGGCTTCTACTGCCAGCCGAACACCTGCGTGTAATAAGGAGTGCCGTCGGCCGCGTACGCGACGCCGGTACCGATCGCCTTGGCGCCGCAGTTGAGGATGTTGGCCCGGTGGCCGGGGCTCTTCATCCAGGCGTCGACGACTCCCGTGGCGGTGGGGTAACCCCAGCCGATGTTCTCCCCGGCCGGCTGCCGGTACCCGGCGACCCGGCTGCGGCTGACGAACGTGGAGCCATCGCGCCAGACGTGGCTGAAGAGCCGGGTCCGCGCCATGTACCAGCTCTGCCGTAGCGAAGCGGTGACCAGGTCCTGGTCCTGGGCGAGAGCCGGACACCCGGCGGCCCTGCGCCTCTCGTTGGTGAGGCGGAGCACCTGCGCCATCATCGAGCGCGCGCGCAGCCGGGCGACGGTGGCGGCGCCAGGAGTGGCGGCCGGGGCAGCGGTGGAGACTGTGCGCGGCGTGGCGTCCTGTGCCTCGGCCGGCTTCTTGTCCGGTGCGGGCTGTGCCGGCGGCGGGGATACGCGTACCGGACGCGGCGGGGAGATCGGACCGGTGCCCAGCGCGGGTGCGGCGAGGACAAGCAGCGCGGGCGTTGCCGCGATCATCACGACACGTCGTACCGCCAGGTCGAACACGGGTGCCTCCGATCGGAACGGACGTGGATCGTCCATCAGGGCCTATCGCACCCCGTTGTTCGTGGCGTGTCACATCTTTCTCGAAATGGGCTAAAAGCCGTACACAAAATGTCAGGCTGAAGGGATTGCCGCGCTCGCGCCCGTTCCCCGCCGCCGAAAGTGAGCTGGCCACGGATCCTCGCGGACATGCCCTTACGCCGGGCATAGGACGCTAAACTGTCACTGTCCGTAAATAGGGTGTGACATCACGCTATGGTGTTTTTGCGCCGTTGTAAATTCCTCCGTTCGTGGTCGCGCGAACGGTGCCAGGCAAGATGCTGATTCCGCCAGGTCGCAGGCGCGCGCCCGGCGATCGGCCGTGCCCGAGAAGGGTGCGAGTGCGGGTTGGGGGCATGGTGAACAAACGATGAGTCGCCTACTCGTGGTAGAGGACGACCCGGACATCGCGCTCGCTCTGCGGCTACTTTTCAGCCGAGCCGGATACGAGGTGGCACACGCCGCCGACGGCCGCGCCGGCCTGAAGGAGGCGTACGCCGAACACCCCGATCTCGTGGTGCTCGACGTGGGCCTGCCGGAGATGGACGGCTGGCAGGTGCTGGAGCGGCTCCGTGACGTCTCGGACGTCCCGGTGCTGGTGCTCACGGCGCACGGACAGGAGGCCGAGAAGGTACGCGGCCTGCGCGGCGGCGCCGACGACTACCTCACCAAGCCGTTCGCGAACAACGAATTGCTGGCCCGGGTGGAGGCGCTGCTGCGGCGGTCCTCCAGCGGACAGAACAACTGGGCCAGCCAGATCTACGACGACGGTCTCGTGCACCTGGACCCGACGAAGCGCCGGGTTTATGTGAAAGGCGAGGAGAAGCGCCTCACGCCGACCGAGTTCCGCCTGCTCAACGCCCTGGTTCGGCATGCCGGAGCAGTCCTGTCGCCGAACCAACTACTGACCCAGGCATGGGACGACCCGACCGGCATCGGCCAGGAGCGGGTCAAGTTCGCAGTGCTGAGACTGCGCCGCAAGCTGGGCTGGTCCGACCCGGACGAGTCACCCATCGAATCCGTTCGCGGATTCGGCTACCGATACCGGCGACCAGGCGGGGAAGCCTGACATCTCGTCGTTCCGGTCGAGTCTTCTCAGTTGGCGCACGCACACGTCGAAGAGGGCTGTGAAAGCCGAGCAGGAGGTAAGTGGTGGAAGACCTTGGCGAGATCGTCGGCGAATTCCTGATGGAAAGCCACGAGAACCTGGACCAGATCGACCGGGACCTCGTGAGCCTCGAGCAGGAACCGAACTCGCGTGACCTGATCTCCCGTATCTTCCGGGCGATTCACACGATCAAGGGCACCAGCGGATTCCTGGCGTTCAGTCGCCTGGAGAAGCTGGCCCACGGCGGTGAGTCGCTGCTGTCCCGGCTCCGGGACGGCGTTCAGCCGGTCACCCCGGAGACGATCACCGTACTGCTCGTGACCATCGACGGCGTCCGTGCGTTGCTCTCCTCCATCGAGGAGAAGGGCACCGAGGACGAGGTCGACATCGACAGCATCCTCGTCAAGGTCAACGCGCAGATGAACGCGCCGACGGCCGCCGCTCCGGCAGCTGCTCCCGCGGCCGCGCCGGACGCTGCCGCCGAGGCAGCGCCCGCGGCGGAGGCCGAGGCCCCGGTGCAGCTGGACGAGACGCCGAAGCGAGTGGCACCCGAACCGGTCGCCGAGCAGCGCCAGCCGCTGGGCCAGATCCTGGTCGAGGCCGGAGCCGCCCAGCCCGTCGACGTCAGCTCCGCGCTCCAGCAGCAGATCGAGGGTGACGAGCGCAAACTCGGCACCATCCTGCTCGAAGAGGGCAAGACCCAGCCCGCCGCGGTCAGTGAGGCGTTGCAGGCACAGGCGCCGAAGCGGAGCATCGCGGACAGCGCGATCCGCGTCGACGTCGACCTGCTGGACACCCTGCTGAACATGGTCGGTGAGCTGGTCCTCGCCCGTAACCAGCTGGTCCGTGGCGTCATGGAGATCGGCGACGCGACATTGGTACGCAGCGCCCAGCGGCTCGGCATGATCACCAGCGAGCTGCAGGCGGGCATCATGAAGACCCGCATGCAGCCCATCGAGCACATCTGGTCGAAGCTGCCCCGAGTCGTCCGGGACCTGAGCAACTCGCTCGGCAAACAGGTCGAGCTGGTGATGCAGGGCAAGGACACCGAGCTCGACCGCAGCCTGCTGGAAGCCGTCAAGGACCCGCTGACCCACCTGGTCCGTAACGCGGTCGACCACGGCATCGAGGACCCGGAACGGCGGACCTCGAGCGGCAAGGGCCCGGTCGGCACGCTGACGCTTCGCGCGTACCACGAGGGCGGCCACGTCGCTGTCGAGGTCGCTGACGACGGCGCCGGCCTGGACGTCGACCGGATCGCGCAGAAGGCCGTGGAGAAGGGTCTGCTCCGGCCGGAGCAGGTTCCGAACATGGACAAGCGCGACATCATGTCGATGGTCTTCCAGCCTGGCTTCTCCACCGCGGCCAAGGTCACCAACGTCTCCGGCCGCGGCGTCGGCATGGACGTCGTGAAGACCAACATCGAGAACATCGGCGGCGCGGTCAGCGTCGACTCAACCCCGGGCGAGGGTACGGTCTGGCGGCTCACCATCCCGCTGACGCTCGCCATCATCCAGGCGCTCACTGTCGACTGTGGCGACCAGCGTTACGTGGTCCCGCAGGTGGCGGTCCTCGAACTGGTCTTCATCGACGGCAACACCACGAAGGTCGAGTACGCCTCCGGCGCGCCGGTCTACCGGCTGCGCGGCAAGCTGCTCCCGCTGGTCCGGCTGGACCGAGCCCTCGGGTTCGAGGTCGGCGGCGACCAAGGCGTCTACATCATGGTTCTGCAGGCTGACGGCCGGCGGTTCGGCCTGGTCGTGGACCGGGTCCTGAACACCGAAGAAGTCGTGGTCAAGGCGCTCAACACGCGCCTCAAGGACATCGGTCTCTATGCCGGCGCCACCATTCTCGGTGACGGCAAGGTAGGCCTGATCCTGGACGTCTCGTCGCTGGCCCGCCGTTCGCACCTGGCCGTCGACTCGGAGCGCGAGAACGTCGTCGCGAACTCCCGGGCAGCGGCCGGCGGAGGAACCGAGCGCCTACTGGTCACCGCGGTCGGCGAACGCCGGGTGGCGATCCCGCTGGACACCGTCACGCGACTCGAGGAGTTCCCGCGCGACCGGCTCGAACACGCCGGCTCCCGCGAGGTCGTCCAGTACCGCGGGCAGATCCTTCCGCTGGTCCGGCTCTCCCATCTGCTCGGCGCGTACGGCGAGGAGATCGAGGGCGACACCGTCTCGGTCGTGGTCTACAGCGAGGGCGGCAAGAGCGTGGCTCTGGTGGTGGACCGGATCGTCGACATCGCCGAGAACTCGACCACGGCTCGCCGGGACGCCGAGGAGGACGGCCTGGTCGGCACCGCGGTGATCCAGCAACGGGTCACCGAGCTGCTCGACGTGCGCCGCGCGATCCTCGCCGCCGACCCGAACTTCTACAACGACACCATGGACGACATGCTGGTGGAGGCCTGAGATGGCGAGTCGTCAGTTCGCCACCTTCGAAGTGGCCGGGCAGCTCTTCGGCGTCGAGGTGCACACGGTGCAGGAGGTGCTCTCGTACAACGAGTACACCCCGGTGCCGCTCGCCCCGGCGGCCGTCGGCGGCCTGTTCAACCTTCGAGGTCAGGTGATCGCGGCGGTGGACCTCCGGGTGCAGCTCGGACTCGTCCGGCAGGCGCTCAAGGGTCCGGTCATGAACGTCATCCTTCGAGGTGACGGCGAGCCGGTAAGCCTTCTGGTGGACAAGATCGGCGAGGTCGTCGATCTGGAGGACGAGACGTTCGAACCACCGCCGGACACGCTCAGCGGCCCGACCAGGGAACTGGTCGTCGGGACCTTCAAGCTGGACGGGCGGCTCATGCTGGCTCTCGACGTCAACCAGGCCGTCGACACGTACCGCGCCACGACCTGATGTACAGCCTCGTCAGCGCCCCCGTCCTGGGCTTCGACCTGACCCGCCTGCAAGGTGGGCCGGCCGCTGCCGATGTGCTGCTGCGCGCCCTCCGCCTCCAGGCCGAGGATCTCCCGATCCTGGCGGAAAAGCTGCCGGACGAGGGCGTACGCGGTCCGCTCTGGGTGGAGGTGGAGAGCGCCGCCCGCCGGATGCCCTCGCTGAAGGGGATGTCGAAGGACGACCCCACGGGAAACCTCACATTGGTCGAGCGCGCGCCGATCGGCTCGGTGGACGCGCTTCTCACCTGCCTGCGATACGACGTGATGTCGTGGACCTGGGAGGGCAAGGGGCGCGACGCACGGCAGAGCGACGAGGCGACCGCGGCCACCGCGCTGCTCTGTGACGCGGCGGTCGCGAGTTACCTGCGTGAGGTGCTCGACGACGAGACCCGCCGGGGTCTCGGCGCCGGGTGGGTGGCGGCGGTGAAGAAGCTGCCGGCCGGGGCCCCGATCGACCTGGGACCTCACCACTACACGGTGTCGGCCCTGCTCGACCGGCTGCGCACGTTGCGGCCGGAGGACCAGGGGCGAGTGCTCACCTCCGCCGACGATGCCAGGCGTAACACCGCCGGGTGGTCGCCAGCGGTGCATTCGGCCTCCTGGGCCGCGTACCTCTCGGACCGGGTCCGTACCGCCGCGGCGGCGCAGATGCTGCTGGTCCAGGCGGTGGACACCGCCGGGATTCCGCTGGCCGACCGGGCCGGTGGCGTCTGGAACATGCTCAGCGGCGCCGTACAGGCGCTGGTGGTCCGCGATCTGCTGGACACCGCAACAGCTCACCGGCTGCTCGCACCGGTTGTCGCGGCACTCGGTCCGGCCTGGCTCGGTTGAAGGGAGTGGTCGAATGATCTCGGTTCTCGTCGTCGACGATTCCGTGGTGGTCCGTCGGCTGATCACCGACGCTCTCAGCGAGGCGCAGGGCATCCAGGTCGTCGGCACGGCGGCGAACGGCCTGCTGGCCCAAGCCAAGATCGACCAGCTCAAGCCCGACGTGGTCACCATGGACATCGAGATGCCCGAGATGGATGGCATCGCTGCCGTACGCGAGCTGCGGAAACGGCACGCGGCGTTGCCGGTGATCATGTTCAGCACACTGTCCGCGGCAGGCGCCTCCGCCACCCTGGAGGCGCTCTCTGCTGGTGCCACCGACTACGTCACCAAGCCGAGCAACGTGGGCTCGGTGAAGGAATCGATGGAAGCGGTACGGGAGCAACTCGTACCCAAGATCCTGGCTCTTGGTGGTGGCCGGCGGAAGCCGGCCGGACCGGCCGGACCGCCCTCGCGCCCGGCACCGGCCGGTATGCGTCCAGGAGCGGCTCCGCCGCGTCCCGGCCTTCCGCCGGCGGCTCCCGGGCGCCCGCCACTTTCGGCCGCCTCGCCACCTCCGGGCCGGCCGGCCGCACCGCGCCGCGCACCCGGTGGCCGGGTGGACATCCTCGCCATCGGTTCGTCGACCGGCGGCCCGGACGCGCTCACCAAGGTGTTGCTCGGTCTGCCCGCCGACCTGCCGGTGCCGGTCGTGATCACACAGCACATGCCGCCGGTCTTCACCAAGATGTTCGCCGAGCGGCTGGACCGCAGCACGCCGCTGCGGGTGCTCGAAGCGGGTGAGGGCATGGAACTCGCGGCGGGCACTGTCTATATCGCTCCGGGTGATCGACATCTGGTGTTTCTTCGCCGGGGAACCGCGACGCTCACCCAGCTCAGCGGTGCCCCACAGGAAAACTCGTGCCGACCGGCAGTGGACGTGATGTTCCGCTCGGTGGCCTCGCTGTACGGCGCATCGGCTTTCGCCGCTGTGCTCACCGGAATGGGACAAGACGGACGGAGTGGTGCGAAAGTGCTACGAGACTCGGGCGCCGAGGTGCTGGCACAGGACGAGGCGAGCTCGGTGGTCTGGGGTATGCCCGGCGCCGTGGTCGGCGCGGGGCTTGCCGACGAGGTGCTGCCTCTGGACCGGATCGCGGGAGCGCTGCTCAACCGTGTCCGGGTGGGCCGATCGCCGGCGGTGGCGCGATGACACTCTCCCAAGCCGACTTCAACTTTGTCTCCACCCTGGTCCGCAGGGAGGCGTCGATCGTCTTGGCGCCCGGCAAGGAATACCTGGTCGAGGCCCGGTTGATTCCAGTCGCCCGAGCGGTGGGGGCGGCAAACGTCAACGAGTTCCTGGCTGACCTGCAGCGGCGGCCCAACCCTCAATTCCAGCGGAAGATCATCGACGCGCTCACCACCAACGAGACGTCGTTCTTCCGGGACCGGGAGCCGTTCACGGCGCTCACCGAGGTGGTGCTCCCCGAGCTGATCAAGTCGCGTGCCGCGGTACGCAAGCTGCGGTTCTGGTCAGCGGCGAGTTCCAGCGGCCAGGAGGCGTTCAGCCTCGCGATCACGCTGCAGGAGAACCTGCCTGCGGGCTGGACGTACGAGATCGTGGGCACCGACATCTCCACCGCGATGGTCGAGCGTGCGACAAAGGGCGAGTACAGCCAGGTCGAGGTCAACCGCGGCTTGGCCGCCACCCAGCTGGTGCAGTACTTCGAGCGGGCCGGCGCGCACTGGCGGATCGTGCCGACGCTGCGCCGCAGCGTCTCGTTCAAGCACATGAGCCTGACCTCGCCGTTCCCGCCGATGCAGCCGTTCGACGTGATCTTCCTGCGGAACGTGCTCATCTACTTCGACGTCGCGACCAAGCGCCAGGTGCTCCAGAACGCTGCCAAGATCCTGCGTCCGGACGGCTGGCTCTTCCTGGGCGCGGCCGAGACCACGATCGGCATCGACGACAACTACGAGCGCGTGGCCGCCGGCCGCACCTCTGCTTACCGAACTCGTAACGCGATGCCTGCCGGCGCCGCGAGAAGGGGATGACGCCGATGCGCG
The DNA here is from genome assembly GCF_050955685.1 of Actinoplanes sp. CA-015351. NCBI lineage: Bacteria > Bacillati > Actinomycetota > Actinomycetes > Micromonosporales > Micromonosporaceae > Actinoplanes > Actinoplanes sp. CA-015351. Next base: position 7,972,058 of record NZ_CP192102.1, on the reverse strand, counting down.
CCATGGTGATCGACGACTCCCGCGCGATGCGCATGATCCTCAAGCGCATCGTCACGAAGCTCAATTTCGAGGCGGTGGAGGCGGGTGACGGCCAGGAGGCCATGGACCGCCTGGCCGAGATGACCGAGGTGCCGGAGCTGGCACTTATCGACTGGAACATGCCCAACATGAACGGGCTCGAGTTCGTCACCAAAGTCCGGGCCGATCCGCGCTTGCGGGAGATGACCCTGGTGATGGTCACTACCGAAAGCGAACAGAGCCAGATCGTCCGGGCGCTCGCCGCGGGTGCCCATGAATACGTCATCAAGCCCTTCACGGAGGGTGCCATGATCGAAAAGCTGGCCCTGCTGGGCCTCGTGCCGACCGGAGCGAACTCATGAGTGTCGAAGTCGAGGTCAATGAGAGCGACCTCGCCGAGATGGTGGAACAGGTGTGGGAGTCGTACCTGGATCCGGAGGGCGTGAGCCCGTTGATCCCGACGTACGACGAGAACCAGCCTTCCGAGGTGCACTCCTCGGTGTCCATCACCGGATCCTGGAGCGGGCACGTGGTGTTCGCCTCCTCACACGTCGCCGCCCGGCGTGCGGCGGCCGCCTTCCTCGCCATGGAGGCCGAGGAGGTGAGCGAGGAGGACATCTCCGACACGCTCGGCGAACTCGCCAACATCGTCGGTGGCAACGTCAAGGCGATGCTGCCCTCCGGCGCACAGCTGTCCCTCCCTCAAGTGATGCTCGCGCCGGAAACCTCGACGCGGTACCCGAACGCCAGGCGCATCAGCGGCGTCTACGGGATCTGGGAGGGCGAACCGGTGTCCATCTCGATGTGGCACAGCAGCGCCGACAAACAGGAGGAGAAGGGCGCATGAAGATCCTCATTGCCGATGACAGCCGAGTGATGCGGCAGATCGTCGTCCGGACCCTGCGTCAGGCCGGGTTCGGTGACCACGACCTGATCGAGGCCGCGGATGGGCAGGAAGCACTCGACAAGGCCATCGCCGAGAATCCGGACGTGGTCATCTCGGACTGGAACATGCCGCATCTGACCGGTATCGAGGTGCTGCGGCAGCTTCGGTCCGCCGGTAACAACGTCAAGTTCGGTTTCGTCACTTCGGAGAGCACTCCGGAGATGAAGTCGGCCGCCGAATCCTCAGGGGCGGCGTTCTTCATCGTCAAACCCTTCACAGCTGAGCGATTCGATGAGGTTTTCGCTCCTATTTTGGGATGATTAAGACATGTCAGACGTCTCGGTACTTCCCGGCTCTCTAGCCGTCCGTAACCTGTTCGAGGATCTGCTCGGCCGTGAGGTGGTCGTGAGTCCCGGCGACCCGCTGAGCGCCGAGGAGATCAAGACCGCCACGGTCGCCATCTTCACCGACCCGAGCCAGAAGATTTACGCGGTGATGGGCATGCAGTTGAGCCTCGCCGCGAACGCCGGCGCTGCTCTCGGCCTGCTCCCAGCCGGTGCGGCTGAGGACAGCATCGACGAGAAGCAGCTCTTTCCCAACCTCGCGGAGAACGTCTTCGAGCTCTGCAACGTCTTCACCAGCCTGCTCAACCGCGAGGGGCAACCGCACCTCAAGCTCTACCAGGTCATCTACCCGGGCATGGAGCTGCCGGGCGACGCCCGCGCGATCCTGCTCGCCCTCGGTCGCCGTCTCGACCTCATGTGTGAGGTCAACCGATACGGCAAGGGAAAGCTCAGCCTGTCCGTCGCACCCTGACCGAGGCCCAAAAATTGAAGATCTCCTGTTGCGGGCCCGCCGATCGGCGGGCCCGCAAATTTGTGCCTAAGCAAATCCGCCGGCGAGCCGAACCTTAGGTTGAGCTCGTAACGGACAGGAGAAGTCAATGACCTCGCCGACCTCCGGACCCATCGGTTCCAGTGACGCCGCCAAGGCCGCGGCCCTGGCCGGCGCCAAGGGTGCCGAAGCGAAGAGCAAGTCGCTCAGCGACAAAGACACGTTCATGAAGTTGCTCGTCGCCCAGCTGAAGTACCAGGACCCGACGAAACCGGCTGACTCGGCCGCGTTCCTGGCACAGACTGCCCAGTTCACGCAGGTCGAGAAGCTGGAAGACATGATCAGCATGCTGCAGTCGCAGCGCATGATCGGAGCCAGCTCGCTCGTCGGCAAGACGGTCACCTACATGGACGACACGGGCGCCACGCAGACCGGTGTGATCACCTCAGCGAAGCTCAACGGAGACAGCGAACCGACGCTCAAGGTCGGAAACACGGATGTGCAGCTGTCCAAGGTCACGGAAATCACCCAGACCGCCTGATCCCCGTCCGACCGCCCGCCGCCACCCTTAAGCGGACTAAAGGCATTCTGTTTTCCGCCTTGAAGCAAAGGAACCTTAAATGCTGCGTTCTCTTTACTCCGGTATCAGCGGCCTCAACGCGCATCAGCGGATGATCGACGTTACGGGTAACAACATCGCGAACGTCAACACCGCCGGTTACAAGTCATCCCAGGTGCAGTTCCAGGACACGCTGAGTCAGATGATGGGCGCCGCCGGCTCGCCGCAGAACGGCCAGGGCGGCACCAACGCCGCACAGATCGGCCTCGGTGTCCGGGTCGCCGGCATCACCTCGAACTTCAGCCAAGGCTCTGCGCAGACCACCGGTAAGTCCGGTGACATGATGATCCAGGGTGACGGGTTCTTCGTGACCCGCAGCGGCGACGAGACGCTGTACACCCGGGCCGGATCGTTCCTCTTCGACGCGAACGGAACGCTGTGCACGAGCACCGGCGAGCCGGTACAGGGCTGGACCGCGGAGGACGGCAAGGTCAACGCGGCGGCGAAGCCGGGTGACATCCGGATGCCGCTGGGCGCCACGATCCCGCCGGTCGCGACCAGCACGATCACGCTCAAGGGCAACCTGAGCAGCGACGACATCCCGGACGCCAACGACACGGACAACGCCGGTCTCAACTACAAGACCACCATCCCGGTCAAGGTGTACGACGACCAGGGCGCGACGCACACCGTCACCGCTCAGTTCGCGCGGTCCGCCAACGCGGCCACGGCTTCGCCGCCCACCTCGACCTGGGCCGTCACGCTGCTGGCCGAGGACGGCTCGACCCTGGACGGTCCGACCGACCTGGACTTCTCCGGCGGCAAGCCGGTCGTCACCAGCACCGACGGCACGATGGACCTGGGTGACTACAAGGTCGACCTCTCCGATGTGACCTCGTACGCGGGACTCTCCGACGCCCGGGTGTTCGGCACCGACGGGCAGACCGCCGGCGCGCTGACCTCGCTCTCCTACACCGTCTCGGACACCGGCGAGATCGTCGGCGTATACAGCAACGGTCTGAAGCAGACACTCGGCCAGGTCGCGATGGCGACGTTCAAGAACGTGAACGGCCTGGAGAAGGTCGGCAACTCGCAGTACCGGTCTTCGGTCAACTCGGGTTACGCCCAGGTGGGCCAGCCCGGCAGCGCCGGTATGGGTCAGGTCATCTCCGGCGCGCTGGAGATGTCGAACGTCGACCTGGCGCAGGAGTTCACCAGCCTGATCGTCGCCCAGCGCGGCTTCCAGGCGAACTCGAAGATCATTACTACATCCGACGAGATCCTCCAGGAACTCGTGAGCATGAAGCGCTAATCAAGTTCTCGAAAGAGACCGGGTCGGGCATTCCTGCCCGCCCGGTCTTTTTATTGCCCACCGTCTCATCAGCTGCCCGCAACTGGCCGAAGTAGTAGTTGACGGGCCACGGAGGGCCCGACCGCCCGAGACGCCCCAGGGACGGAAGTCGTGATCCTCGTAACCCGCATCAACGGTTCCGTGTTCGCCTTGAATCCGGATCTTGTCGAGCGTGTCGACTGCACGCCCGACACGGTCGTGACCCTGGTGGACGGCACCAAGTACGTCATCGCCGAGTCCGTGCCCGAATTCATCGACTCGGTACGCCATTACCGCGCCTCGCTGATAGCCCAGGCGAGCCGCATGGAAACCGACCCCGCGGCCAGTGCCGAGTCCTCCGTTGATGACGACACCGCCGCCAAGGTGCTTCAGTTGCACCGAAAGGACCGCTGATGGATATCGCAAGCATCGTCGGGATCGTCGTCGGCATGGTGATCGTCTTCACGGTCCAGATCCTGGAGGGTGGCACGCCCACCTCCATCCTTTTGCTCCCGGCGATGTTGCTGGTGTTCGGCGGCTCCTTCTGTGCGGCAATGGCCGGTGGTGTCCTGAAGGACGCCAAGGGCTTCGGGCTCTCGCTGAAGAAGGCCCTGACCGCGAAAGTCACCCCGTCGACCGAGCTGCTGGACTCCGTCGTGAAGCTGGCCGAGCGCGCCCGCCGTGAGGGTCTGCTGGCCCTCGAGGACGCGGTCAAGACGGTTGAGCACCCGTTCCTCAAACGCGGTCTTCAACTCGCCATCGACGGCACCGATCCGGACGAACTGCACGACATCCTGCACGCTGAGGTCACGGCCAAGAAGAAGGCCGACAAGACCGGTGTCAAATTCATCGAAGGCATGGGCGGTTACGCCCCGACGATCGGCATCATCGGCACGGTCATGGGTCTTGTTCACGTTCTTGAGAACCTGGATCAGCCCGAGACCCTCGGCCACTCGATCGCAGCGGCCTTCGTCGCGACCCTCTGGGGTGTGCTCAGCTCCAACATGATGTTCCTTCCGCTCGGAGCCCGGCTGGGCCGGCTGAGTGCCATCGAGGCGGAGGAGATGGAGCTGGTGATCGACGGCGTCCTGGCGATCCAGGCCGGCTCGAACCCGCGTCTCGTGGCCCAGAAGCTCCGCAGTCTGCTGCCGCCGGACGAGATGAAGAAGGCCGAAGCCGCCGCGTCGACGAAGAAGGCAGCCTGATAGATGAGTTCCGGTGGTGGTGGCGGTGGCCGGAAGAAGAAGGGCCACGAAGAACACGAGGAACACGTCAACCACGAACGCTGGCTCGTGTCGTACGCCGACATGCTCACCCTGCTGTTCGTCCTCTTCGTCGTGCTCTTCTCGATGAGCAGTGTCGACCAGAAGAAGTTCGCCGAACTGGCAGCCGGTCTCTCCGCCGGGTTCGGCGCCGACAGCGCGGCATTCTCCGGCCAGTCGGCACCGCTCGACGGCGCCGCCAACACCGCCCAGGTGGTTCAGATCGACCCGGGCTCCAACCCTGGTGACGGCACTTCGGGTACCGAGGGCCTGAACCAGAAGCAGAAGGACGCTGTCGAAGCGGCCATCAAGGCCGAGGACCGTAAGAAGGCCTCGGCCAACGCGGAGAAGGCGGCCCAGGAAGCCGAGGACCTCAAAGAGGTCGAGAACAAGATCTCCGACGCGCTCGCCAAGGAGAACCTGCTCGGCAACGCGAAGTTCACCATCGACTCGCGCGGCCTGGTGGTCACGATCATCACGAACGAGGTGGTGTTCGCCGGCAACCGGGCGGACCTGCAGACCGGCGGTCGCAAGATTCTCGGTGCCGTCGCGCCGACGCTGGTCAAGCTGCCCAACCGGATCGAGGTGGACGGGCACACCAACCAGCTCAAGGCCAAGACGACGTTCTACCCGAGCGGCTGGGAGCTGTCGTCCGCTCGCGCTTCGACGGTGGTCCGGTTCTTCACCGAGCACGGCATCGTCAAGAAGCGGCTCAGCGCGGTCGGCTTCTCCGACACCAAGCCGCTGATCGACCCGTCCGACCCGCGGTCGGTGACCCAGAACCGCCGCGTGGACGTCGTGGTCCTGACGACGCTCACGGCAGACCAGGCGGCGCTGCTGCCATCGGCGGCCGGTGCGGACGCGAAGCTGCACACGGGTCAGACCACAGCTCAGGCGGAGGCGGAGGCGGCCGCCGAAGCCGCCGAGACCACCACCACCCACGACTGACGAAAGGGGCTCCGACATGGCTGATGAGAAGGACGCCGCCGCCGCTGAGGCGCCGAAGAAGTCCAAGAAGATGCTGATGATCATCATCGGGATCGTGGTGGTGGTGCTCGCCGGCGGTGGCGCCGGAGCGTTCTTCATGCTCCGCGGCGACTCGGCCGAGGCCGAGGCGGAAGCTCCGGTCAAGGGCATCGTCACGGCGATCGACAACACGATCACCGTGAACCTGGCCGACGGCCACTACCTCAAGCTGGGCTTCGCTCTCCAGCAAACCGAAGCGGGCGGTGAGGAAGCGGTCGACATCAACGAGGCGCTGAACATCGCGATCGAGACGTACACCGGCCTGGAGGTCGCGGAGCTGGAGACCGAGAAGGGCCGGGACGCGATCAAGGAGGAGTTCCTCGCGGCGCTCATCAAGGCGTACACCGAGGATGACGTGAAGATGGTGATGGACGTCTACTTCACCTCGTTCGTCACCCAATGACGCGGTGAGGCATCGACCGATGGGCAGGCTCTCCGTGTGGAGGACCTGCCCATCGGTCGTAAAAGTGGATGAAAACGCCGCACCGGCTCAGCGGTTCGCGAAGTGAGCCGATGAGGACGACGTGACCAAGTCTCCCTCCGCGGTCTCCGCCGCCCGTTCCCCCGGAAAGATGTCACGCCGCGGCCACGGTGGAGGCCCGACAGCGTACGACTTCCGTCGGCCGATCAAGCTGTCCCGGGAACACGTACGCACGCTCCAGATCGCGTTCGAGACGTACGCGCGCAGTTGCGGAACCCTGCTCACCACCCGGCTGCGCGCGGTCAGCAACTGCTCGCTGATCTCGATCGAGCAGCTGAACTACGACGAGTACGTCGCGGCGCTCGCCAACCCCACGATCATCGCGGTGGTCACCCTCGACCCGCTGCCCGGCACGGTCCTGCTGGAGATCGCCCAGTCAGCAGTGATGACCGCGATCGACCACATGCTCGGTGGCCCCGGCGGAACCCAGCCGGAGCGGCCGCTGACCGAGGTGGAGATGCCGCTGCTGCGCGGCCTGGTCGAGCGGATGCTGGGCGAGCTGCGGTACGGCTTCGAGACGCTGGTGGACATCACGCCGCATCTCAAGGAGATCGAGTACAACGCGCAGTTCCTGCGGGCACACGCGCCCGGCGACGCCGTCGTCATCGCCTCGTTCGAGATGAAGATCGGCGCGGAGGAGTGCGTCTCGACGATCTGTCTGCCCTTCAACACCATCCTGCCGGTGCTGTCGCGTACCGAGACGATCGTGCTGAGCGCGGCTGAGCGGCAGGCGAAGGATCGCGCGCTGCGGAACCTCACTGCCGGACTTTCCGCTGCTCCGATCGACGTAGCAGTGCGATTTCAGCCCATTCGGATGCGTACCGATGACATCGTGGATCTACGTCCCGGAGATGTCGTGCCGCTGGGACATGCGACCAGCCGGCCACTCGAGGTGACCGTCAACGAGATCGTCTTCGCTCATGCAGTTCCCGGTAACCAGGGCGCCCGGCTCGCCTGTCTCGTCGTGCCGCCGCCCAACGAGAGCCCGTCCAAGGAGTCTGGCCCCCAATGACAGCGCCCACCATGACCGCGCCGCAGATGGCGCTAGCCCGGAATGCCGCCGAGGCCGCGCTGGCCGTCCTGCCCACCAGCCGGGCTCTGTTCGCCGCTGATCCGGTGATTCCGGATGCCGGGACGGTGATCGAAGGTCAAGCGATCACCGCGCGCTTCACCGGCGCGGCCTCCGGTGAGGTCGTGGTGGTCGTCGGACAGGATCTCGCGGACGCGTTGCGGGAGAGCCCGCTCGGCGAGCTGGACCTGACCGCCGCGGTCCGGCCGGCTCTGGAAGCCGCGGCCCGGGTGTTCGGCCCGGTGGTGCTCGATCCGGGCCAGCTGATGGAGCCGGAGGTCGCGCTCAGCGCGCTGGCCGCGAAGGACGGCGCGGTGGCGGTGCCGCTGCGCGACGACGAGGCGGTACGCGCAGTCGTGGCCCTGGCGCTCAGCCAGTGGCCCGGCGACGACCCGTCCGGCGGCCTCGCTCAGCAGGCCGGCCCCCGGATCGCCGCGGTGATGGGCGGCCGCGGCGGGCTGGACATGCTGCACGACGTCGAGATGGAGGTCTCGGCCGAGCTGGGCCGGACCCGGATGAGCGTGCGAGAGCTGCTCTCGCTCACACCGGGCGCCATCGTCGAACTCGACCGCGCCGCGGGCAGTCCCGCCGACCTGCTGGTCAACGGCCGGCTGATCGCCAGGGGCGAGGTCGTGGTGGTCGACGAGAACTTCGGCATCCGGATCACCGAGATCGTCGCGCCCGGCGCCGAGTAGGAGTCACCGCCTTGATCCAGCTCCTGATCCAGGTGGCCTTGACGCTGCTGGTGGTTCTGCTGCTCATGTGGGGTCTGGCCCGGATGGTCCGGCGGCCGCTCGGCTTACGTGGCAACGAATCGCTCTCGGTGCTCGGCAGCCAGCAGGTGGGACGTGGCGCGGCTGTGGCCGTGGTCCGTGTCGCCGACCGTGCTCTTGTCATCGGCATCACCGACACGCAGGTGAGCCTTCTGGTCGAGCACGACCTCGAAGCGTTCGTGACCGAGCCGGAAGAGGAGCACATCCCGGTCGATCTGGAGGGCAGCGAGCTGCCCGGTCGACATCCGGCGGCCGCCGGTGGGCGGCTGGAGGGCTCGGTGCTCTCGCCGCGAACCTGGCTGTCCGCAGTGGACTTCCTTCGCGAGCGTACGGCGAGGCCCGAGCGAACTGCGAGGCGATGATGCGACGCGCAATCCTGCTCCTGATGGCCACGGCAGGACTGGCCCTGGTGCTGCTGCCGGGCGCGGCCTCCGCGATGCCGGGCCACCCGGGCACGGGCACGGCGGTGAGCATGGAACGCGCGCCGCAAATGCCTGTGCCCCAAGCTCCGATGCCCCAAGCTCCGATGCCCCAAGCTCCGATGCCCCAAGCTCCGGCTCCGCCGTCGCCACCCTCGATCAACCTCAACGTCAACGGTACGAATCCCGACGGGTCTCGTCCGGCCTCGTCCCTGGTGATCGTTCTCGGTCTGACCGCGCTGTCGGTGGCGCCGGCGCTGCTGCTGCTCTGCACCTCGTTCACCAAGGTCTTCATGGTGCTGGGCATCACCCGCAACGCGATGGGCCTGACCGCGATGCCACCCAACCAGGTGCTCGCCGGGCTGGCGCTGTTCCTGAGCCTGTTCATCATGGGTCCGACCGTCTCGGAGATCAATGAGATCGGCGTGCAGCCCTATCTGGCCGGGGACAAGACGCAGACGCAGGCGTTCCAGGACGGCATCCAGCCGTTGCGCGATTTCATGAGCTCGGTGACCCGCCCGGACGAGGTCGCGCTGCTGACCAAGGTCGCCGGCGCGGAGCAGCCGGAGAACATGGACGACGTCCCGCTGACCACGTTGATCCCGGCGTTCATCCTTTCCGAGCTGCGGGCCGCGTTCATCATCGGCTTCGTCATCTTCATCCCGTTCCTGATCATCGACCTGGTGGTCTCCGCGTCGCTGATGAGTCTTGGCATGATGATGCTGCCGCCGGTCACCGTGGCGCTGCCGTTCAAACTGTTGCTGTTCGTGCTGGTCAACGGCTGGGCCTTGATCATCACGGCGCTGGTGGGTTCGTACTGAGGCCATGGATCTCGAAGTCGCCACCGCGGAGTTCCTGGCGGTCATGCTGGGCGCGGTGCGAACGGGCGCCTGGATGATGCTGTGCCCGCCGTTCAGCTCGCGGCTCATCCCGGGCCAGGTGAAGGCGCTTCTCTCGGTCGGTCTCACGCTGCCGATGGCGCCGTACCTGCGCAACAACGTCCCGAGCCTGGACACCCAGGACCTGATCTTCAGTGTCCTGCTGCAGGTCTTCATCGGCGCGACGCTCGGCTTCATCACCGCGATGCTCTTCGCCGCTATCCAGGCCGCTGGTGACCTGCTCGACCTGTTCGGCGGCCTGACGATGGCCTCGGTGTACGACCCGATGTCGCAGAGCCAGAGCTCGATCTTCGGCCGGTTCTACAACCTGGTGGCGATCACGCTGCTCTTCGCCAGCGACGGGCATCAGCTGATTCTGCGCGGCTTCCTGCAGAGCTTCCGGACGATGCCGCTGGACGCCTCGGCGTTCTCCATGGAGACCTCCAGCCAGGTCCTGCTCAAGGGCGTGGGTGAGATGTTCCTGGCCGGGGTCCAGATCGCCGGCCCGCTGATCGGGGTGCTCTTCCTGGCCGACGTGGCGCTCGGCCTGCTGAACCGGGTGGCGCCCTCGCTCAACGCGTTCCAGCTCGGTTTTCCCGTGAAGATCCTCATGGTGGTGACCATGGCGGGGCTCGCCATCACCATGCTGCCGTCGGTGTTGAACACGCTTGTCGACAAGGCGGTTACCGCAGTCGTGAAGCTCGGCGGCGGCTGACTCCCGCGGCCGGCTGACCTGAGGGGGTGAGATGTCCGGCGAGAAGACCGAACAACCGACAGCCCAAAAGCTGAAGAAGGCCAAGCAAGAGGGCCAGATCGGCAAGACACCGGACCTCGGCGCCTGGTTCGGCATCCTGGCCGCCAGCGTCGTGCTGCCCAAGACCCTGGCCAAGGCCATGGAGCTGGCCAAGGAACTGGTGGAGAAGATCCCGGACACCATCCAGAACCCGGACCCGGGCAAGACCCTCGGCATCTTCCGGGACGCGCTGCAGGGGGCCGTCTGGGCGGTCCTGCCGCTCGCGCTGACGATGATGCTGGTCGGTGTGGCCGGAGCCGGAGCGCAGGGCGGCATCCGGGTGGCGACCAAGCTGTTCGTGCCGAAGTTCAACCGCCTCAACCCGCTGCCCGGCATCAAGCGGATGTTCGGCATGCAGTCGCTCTGGGAGCTGACCAAGGCTGTGGTCAAGACCGCTGTGCTGGTCGGTGTCCTCTACATGACGATGAAGGACATCGTCCCGAAAATGTTGCAGGCCGGCCGGCTGCCGCTCGCCTCAACCCTGAAGCTCGTCACCGATGCCGCGATCTCGCTGATCCGGGCAGCAGCAGCGGCCGGCATCGCGATGGCGGCGGCCGACTACTTCGTTGTGAAGAAGCGTTCCAACAAGCAGCTTCGGATGACGAAGGAAGAGGTCAAGCAGGAGTACAAGAACTCCGAGGGCGACCCGCACGTCAAGGGCCAGATCAGGCAACGCCAGATGGCAATGGCAATGAACCGGCAGATGGCCGACGTGCCCACCGCGGACGTCATCGTGGTCAACCCGGTACACGTCGCTGTCGCGCTCAAGTACGAGGCGCAGAAGGGCGCGCCGCGAGTTGTGGCCTCGGGGAAGGGGCCGATCGCCGCGAAAATTCGTGACCTGGCCACCGAGAACCGGGTTCCGATGGTGCAGGACGTGCCACTGGCGCGGGCGCTGCACGACGGCTGCGAGATCGGGCAGGAGATCCCGGCGGAGTTCTTCGGGGCGGTGGCGAAGGTGCTGGCGTTCGTGATGAGCCTGAAGCAGAAGGGTTCGGCGGCCGGCCTGCACCAGAACCCGAATGCCGAGCGAACATCCGTGTGAGTCGTGTGGTCGATGGGACCCGTGTGGCGCGACACGCCGAAGAGGCCGTTCCTTGACGACTGTGGTCTTTGTGGCGTAACCGAAATTTCGGGAGATTGCCTCACATTGCGGTGCAAGAGCAGGGAAGATCGAAGCGTGGCGGTGCCATAGCGGCCTCAGTGACGGCGAGGGATAGGTGCCGTGAAGAAGCAGAGCATCGGTAAATTTGCCGTACCCGTTGGGGTCGTCGGCATCATTCTCATGATGGTCGTACCCCTGCCGACCTTCCTGCTGGACCTGTTCATCGCTGTCAACATCACGGTTGCCCTGCTGACCCTGCTGATCTCCATGTTCGTGCAGAAGCCGCTGGACTTCGCGATCTTCCCGGCCCTGCTCCTGGTGATGACCCTGTTCCGGCTGGCGCTGAACATCAGCGCGACCCGGCTGGTGCTCCGTGATGGCGACGCGGGCAAGGTGATTCACGCGTTCGGCAGCTTCGTCGTCGGTGGCAACCTGGTCATCGGCCTGGTGATCTTCTCAATCCTGGTCATCGTCCAGATGATCGTGGTGACCAAGGGTGCCGAGCGTGTCGCCGAGGTCGGCGCCCGCTTCACCCTCGACGCCATGCCCGGCAAGCAGATGGCCATCGACGCCGACCTCAACGCCGGCCTGATCGACGAACCGCAGGCCAAGAAACGCCGGGCCGAGGTGGCCGCCGAGGCCGAGTTCTACGGCGCCATGGACGGTGGTTCCAAGTTCGTCAAGGGTGACGCCGTCGCGGCCATCATCATCACGCTGATCAACCTGGTCGGCGGTTTCGCGATCGGCATCATGCAGGCCGGGATGGCCCCGGTCGACGCGATGAACCACTACAGCATGCTGAGCATCGGCGACGGTCTGGTCTCACAGATCCCCGCGCTTCTGCTCTCGGTCGCCACCGGCCTGATCGTGACCCGGTCGGCCACCTCCGGCGACATGGGCCAGACCGTCACCGCCCAGCTCGGCCAGAACAAGCTGGCCCTGCGTATCGGCGGGGGCGCCGCGCTCGCTCTCTGCATCATCCCGGGTCTGCCGAAGTTGCCGTTCCTGCTGGTCGGCGGCGTGGTCCTGGCGATCGCGCAGCGGGTCAAGGAGCCGGAGCCGGAGGAGGAGAAGGCCACAGCCGAGGCGGAAGCAGTCGATCTGCCCTCGCCGGACTCTCCGGAGTCGCTGATCGGCGAGATGCGGATCGACCCGCTGGAGCTGGCCCTGGCGCCGGACCTGGTCGACCTCGTGGACGCCAGCAGCGGAGACCTGCTCGACCGGGTACGCGCACTACGCCGCAAAATGGCGATGGAACTCGGCATCATCATGCCGCCGGTGCGTACCCGAGATGATCTTGATCTTCCGCTCTCCTCGTACGCGATCCGGATCTCCGGTGTCGACGCCGGCGCCGGACAGGCGCCGCCCGGCGCGGTGCTGGCGATCGGCGAAGGGCTGCACGCACTTCCCGGGCGGGCCGGTGTCGAACCGGTCTTCGGCCTGGCCGGCAAGTGGGTGCCCGCCGAACTGCACTACCAGGCCGAACTCTCCGGTGCGACAGTGGTGGACCGCGCGTCGGTGATCATCACGCACCTGGCCGAGATCGTCCGGACCAACGCGAGCCGCCTGCTGGGCCGCGAGGACGTACGCGCACTGACCGAGATGGTGAAACGCACCCACCCGGTGGTGGTCGAGGAGCTGACGCCAGGCCTGCTCAGCCTCGGCCAGATCCAGAAGGTGCTCCAGGCGATGCTCGACGAGGGCGTGCCGATCCGGGACCTGGTCCGGATCTTCGAGGCGCTCTCACTGCGGGCCAAGGTCACCGGGGATCACGACAGCCTGGTCGAGGCGGCACGTGGCGCCCTCGGCCCGGCGATCGCCGCCCAGTACGCCTCGGGCGGACGGCTGACCGTCATCACGCTCGACCCGATGCTCGAGCAGGGTTTGCTCGAGTCGCTACGGCCCAGCGACACCGGCGCCTTCATGGCGATCGACGGCATGCGTGCCGAGGCGATCGTCAGCGAGGCCAGCCGGATCGCGGAGGCTGCCGAGCAGCAGGGACTCAATCCGATCCTGGCCTGCTCCCCACAACTGCGGCTGCCACTGATGCGACTGCTGCGGGCCGGTTCCCGCCGTGTGCAGGTGCTGTCGTACAGCGAAATCTCTGGTTCCACCGCACAGATCGAGACGATAGGGGTGGTGAACGGTGCCTACGCGGGTGCTGCTTGAGGGACCGACCATCGAGCCGCTTCTGGCTCAGGTACGTGACGAGTACGGCTCCAGTGTGAAGATCATTTCCGCCGACAAGGTACGCAGCGGTGGTATTGGGGGCTTCTTCGCGAAGCAGCACTACGAGCTTTCCGTAGAGGTACCGGATTCGACCGAGGACAGTGATGACATGGCGCAACAGACCGTTGCCGGCAACAACCCCAACAACTTCGAGCGCCTGCTCGAACAGGCCGAATCGCAGGATCGGGTGACGACCGAGCCGGGCATGGCCCCGGACGCGCGCGCTCAGCGTGAGGGCCGGACCGCCGGCCTGGGTGACACCGGTGCGGCCTTCGCGGACCTGATGGCCGGCCTGGACGTCGCGAGTCACGCCGGCGGGGCCAGCCCGCCCGCCGTCGCGGCGCGATCCCGGCAGGCCGAGGCCCACCAGGAGACGCCGACGGTACGCCCGTTCCGGCCGGCCGCTGCCGGTGGCGCCGCGATGAACCGGCCTCTGCCGGCCGCGCTGCCCTCCGTGCCGAGCTTCCCGGCTCGGGCCGCGGCGCCGAAGGAGCCGCCCCGGCCGCCGGCGGCTCCGATGCCGCCGACCGGGTACACGCCGAGGATCGCCCAGGTGTCCCCGGGCGCGCAGATCTCACCGGCCCCGATGACGTCGGCTTCGATGACGTCGGCGCCGATGCCGCACATGCCGGAGCCGGTCGCACCGATCCGCACGGCGATGTCCGCGCAGGCCAGGACCGCAACGCCTACGCCGCTGCGTACCTCCGAGCCGTCCGCCGTGCCGCCTCGCGCGGCGACCGCGGCGCCGTTCAGCCCGGCGCCGGTCCGTTCCGCCGCCGAGGTGTACGGGCTGGAGGAAACGCCCGAGCCGGTCTCCCCGGCCGCGCCGCCGGTCGCGTCCGCCCCACCGGCACCCGCTCCGGTCGTGGCACCGGCCCCGATCAGCCGGTCCGGCGACATGGATCCGGTGCAGCGCAACCTCATGACGGTCGGCATGCCGGAGGAGATGGCTCGCAAGATCACCGGCGGGGACACGTACGCCGGCGTCCTCAGCGTGCTTGCCGCCCGGCCCTCGGCGCCCGCCATCCCGGACGGACCCGGTGAGATCCTGGTCCTCGCCGGCGAGGTGCACACCACCATGCCGATCGCGAAGCAGCTGCTGGAGCAGGTCCACGTGGACCAGAGCCACCTGCTGCTGGCCGGCCCGTCGACGGCCGGAACGGGGCTGCACTCGTCGCGGCTCATCTCCAGCCGGAGCGCGGCCGAGTCGCGGGCCGACAAGCTGCAGAGCTCGGACCACTCGTGGATCGTGGTGATCGACGCGCCGGTCGGCGGCACCGACCCGTTCTGGGTGAACGACATGTGCGACGCGCTCGGGGCCACCGCGCTGTGGGCCGTCGTGGACGCCACTCGCAAGACCGCTGACACCGCCCGCCACCTGCGCGGACTCGGTGATGTGGAATCGCTTGTGGTGCACAGCGTCGAGCTCACCAGTGACCCGGCCTCGGTGCTCGGGCTGGACGTGCCGATCTTCTCGCTGGACGGCAAGCCGGCCACACCGCACGCCTGGGCCGCGATGCTCTGCGCCCGGATCGCGGCCGAGGTGATGCCGTCCGCGGCCTCGCCCCGCCGGACAACCCGAGCCGCCCGGCGATGATCCGTCCGTCGGTTCTGCTGTTCGCGCTGCTGATCAGCGCGCCGGCCTGGTACCGCCTGCTGTTCGACCAGCTCGACTTCGTGCAGGTGCTGATCCGGTTCCTGATCGCTGTGCCGATCGCCGCGGTGCTCCTGGCCGGGGTGCGGTTCATCCTGGCCGGCTATCGGAAGAATCCGTCAGAGGGCGTTCCGGTCACACCCGAGCCGACCGACCGAACATAGTCGCGAAAACACCGACGACCACCCGCCACGGCGGGTGGTCGTCGGTGTTTTCGGATCAGGCTTCGACGTCCACACGCCCGTCCGCGGCGACTCGGCGGGTGGCGTTCGGCGCGGACTCGGTCGGCAGGTCGCCGGGTCCGCCCGAGGATCCCGGACGACCCGGCGATCCGGGCATGCCGGACTGCTGGCGTGCCTGCTGCTGCGCGGTGCCCTGCCGCAGGTCGAGCGTGCAGTTCGCGAACCCGGAGTCCTCCAGTTCGCGACGAAGATCGTCCATTGCGGACCGCAGCGCCTCGGTGCCGGCCTCGGTGCCGCCGGAGAGCTGGACGCTGATGTCACCGTTGCGGATCTCCGCCACCACCTGGACCGGGCCGAGGTCGACCGGGTGCAGATGCACGGTGAGCCGGTGGATGCCGTCCGCGTCCAGCTTCAGCGGAACGATCCGCATCGCCAGCTGATGCGCGGTCGGCCCGGGAACAGGCGTGGAAGGCGGTGGGGGCGCGACGTCCGCGGTCGCTGCGACAGGCGCCGCGGCCTGCGGCCCCGTCACACCGGCAACACCCGCGGGTACGCCGCCGGGCAGGCCTGCCTCGGCCGGGGATTGCCCGGGTACGCCAGTCGGCAGCACGCCCGGAGCACCAGCAGCCGGTGCTCCGGCCTCGGCGGTCTCCGTAGCCCGGAACTGCTCGCCGCCACGCCCGGCACTGTCGCCGTCGCTGGAGCCGTCCGATGAACCGCCACCGGTCTGCGCCGCCTCACCGGCCGGACCGGTGGCCCCGGTTTCCGATCCGGGTGCGGCCGTCGCGTTCTCGGTGCCTGTCGTGGTCTCGGCGGTTGCCGACGGTGCTTCGGCGGACTGTGCGTTTTCGGTCAAGGAGGCGGTCTGTGCTGCGTCGGTCCGTGTCCCGTCGGCCGGTGTCCCGCCGGTCTGTTGCGTGCCGGCCGGGACCGCACCGGTCAGAGCGGGGTCCAGGCGCAGTGCCCCGGCCGGGCCGCCCTGAGCCACTCCGGCCCCTGCTCCGGCTGCTGTTCCGGTAGCTGCTCCGGCCGCTGGGCCGGTCGCTGCTCCGGCCGCCAAGGGCCCGGCTGCCAAGGACTGTCCCGCGGCGGCGTCTCCCGCGACGGGCGCGCCGCCTTCGGTGAGCTGGGCGTCGGCCGGTGCTGTGCCGCCCGGAGCGGTGCCACCCGGGCCGCTCAAGCCACCCGAGCCAGTCAAGCCACCCGGGCCGCCGGCACCGCTGATGGCTCCGGCTCCGCCGGCGCCTTCGGTGCCCGGGACGGCCTGTGCAGCGGCACCCTCGACCGGAATCGCAAACGGCTGCTGAGCGGCCGCCATCGCCGCCATGGCGGCGGCAGCCTTCTGCTGTTCGGTAAGTGCCACATCGGTCTGATCCGAAGCGATCTTGGCCGGCTTGGTGGCCGACTGATCGGTCGCGGCACGTGGTTCGGCGGCCGGCCGGTCCGCAGCGGCCGCCGGGCGTTCCGAGGCGGCCGGGCGATCCGTCGCGATGCGATCGGCGGCACGATCCGTGCCCGGGCGTTCCGTGCTCGGGCGTTCCGTGCCCGGGCGTTCCGTGCTCGGGCGTTCCGTCCTTGGCCGGTCTGGAACACCACGGTCGGCGGCGGCACGGGTGGCTGCCGCCCGGTCCGCAGCGATTTTTCCTGCGACGGCACGGTTGGCGACGGACCGTGCGGCGGCATTCCGGTCCGCGTCACGCACGGAGGACGCCCGGTCCGCGGCCCGGTCCGCGGCTCGGTCCGCGGCAACCCGATCAGTTACAGCGCGATCAGTGGCGGCCCGGCCGGTGTTGCCACGTGCGGCGGCAGCGCGCGCGGAGGCGGCTTTCTGCTCGGTGGCGGCTCGTTGATCGACAGCGGCCCTCTGCTCGGCGGCGCGCGCCGCTGCCGTCTGCCCGGTCAGGCTTGCCGGCCGCCCGCGCAACGCCCGATTCATCAGGCCACGATCGGCGGCTGCGCGATCAGCCGCGGCGCGATCAGCGGCGGCTCGATCGGCGACGGCCGCGGCTCGATCGTCGGCCTTGCGTTCGGCGGCTTTCCGGGAGGCGACCCCCTTGTCGTCCTCGCCGCCCGGCCGGCCCATCTCGGCGGAGAGCGCCGACCCGAAGTCCGCACCTCCCTCGTCCCGCCGCGCCCCTGGCCGGCGGGTGCTGTCGGTCGTGGGCCGGCGATCGGGACCCGTCACGGAGTGCGCCATCGGGTATCTCCTAAGGGGATGGTCAGCCGCCGAGGGCGGCCAGAGCCTTCTGGACCTTCGGCACGTACGCCTGCGTTTCGGCGAACGGCGGGATTCCGTCGTACTTGTGCACCGCGCCGCCGCCCGCGTTGTACGCGGCCAGGGCCAGTGGCACCGACTTGAACTCCTTCAGATGCTGGGAGAGCAGCTTCGCGGCGCCCTCCACGGCCTGCGCCGGGTCGAACGCGTCCTTGACGCCGAGCCCACGCGCCGTCGCCGGCATGAGCTGCATCATTCCCTGCGCACCGGCTTTGCTGACGGCCTGCGGGTTGTACCCGGACTCCACCTTCGCGACCGCGGCGAGCAGCTTCGGCGAGATGCCGTGCCGGGAGGCCGCCTGGTTGAACAGGTCGGCGTACGGAACACCTGTCACACCGCCGGCCGGTGCGCGAAGGCCGGCCGGGCGCAGCGCCGACATGTCCTGGACCGCGGCGGCAGGGATGTCGTCGAGGACGCGCCGGATGTGGCTCGGCTTCTCGTACACCGACTGGATCTTGACGTGGTCGCCCGGTTTCGGCGCCGCGATCATCTTGTTGTCGCCGAGATAGATCGCGACGTGGTCGACCGGCGAGTTGAAGGCGAGGATGTCGCCCGGCTTGGCGTCGGACATGCTCCCGACGGGCCGACCGGCCTTGGCCTGCTGCCACGAGTTGCGCGGCAGATCAACACCGAGATCTTCGTACGCCTGCTGCACCAGCCCCGAGCAGTCCAGTCCCTTGGACGGGGTGTCGCTGCCGAAGACGTAGGGCGTACCCAAGTATTTTTTTGCCGCCGCGACGACGTCGGCACCGCTCGGTCCGGATTTTCCGGGCTGAGCGATCCCGGCGCCCGTCGCGTTGGCGAGCGCGGATGCGAATTTGGTGCCGGAGGCGCTGCCGGCCGTGGCCGCCGGCGGTGGGTTGAGGCCGAGCTGTTCCTTGATCTCGGCGACGCGGGAAATCACCCCGTTGACGCCCATCGAGGTCATTCCTGGCCTCCGTCCTGGGTGCCATTGGCGGCCTGCCGCGCCTTCGAGGTGACCGCCAGCTCGTCGAGGTTGGCCTGGTCGACGCGGAGATCGTGGTCGCGGACGGCTTCGGCGTGCCGTTCGGCCATCATCTCCACGGCACGCCGTTTCTTGGCGGCTTCGGTGAGCGCGGCGATCTTTTCGCGTTCGAGGTCCTCGGCATCGGTGACCATGCGCTGCGCGGAGAACAGTCCGGCCGCGAGCGACTGCCGGGCCACCAGCGAGGCGACCATGGCACGGGCGGTGCCTTCGGTGGGCGCATCGGCGCCCGTCAGCTCCAGCCTCCGGCGTTTGAGCAGGGCTTCGGCTTCACGGATCTCGGCTCGGGACTGGATGACCGCACCGCGAGCGGCGTCCTCCTGCGCCTTTCGGGCACGAAGCACGGGTCCGAGCCGGAACAAGCGGTTCACGTTCGCCTCCTACCGGGCCGGGAGGGGCCCTCACCTCCCGGTTCGGCCCGACACCCGAATCGCTGAGCGCCTGCTACCTGCTTGCTACTCCGCCGGCCGACTTCAGGTGGTGGCCAGGACGGCTCGCAACTGGGCCCAGGCGTCCTCGGCGCTGAGGCGTTCGTCGAGGTCCTGACGGAGGAAGGCGCTGATCTGCGACCAGGCCGCGTTGGCCCGGTCGGCGTCCGGGTTGGTGCCCACCACGTAAGCGCCGATCTCGACGAGTTCGCGTACCTCGCGGTGTGCGGCCATGAGGCGGCGCAGCTCGGTGGCGTCGGCGCGCTGCTCCCGGGAAGTGATCTTGTTGGCGACCCGGGAGATCGAGTCGAGGGCCTGGATGGCCGGGAAATGACCGGCCGTCGCGAGTTTGCGGTCCAGCACGATGTGGCCGTCGAGGATCGACCGCGCCGCGTCGGCGATCGGCTCGTTGTGGTCGTCGCCCTCGACCAGCACGGTGTAGAGCCCGGTGATGCTGCCGCGGGCTCCCGGACCGGCCCGTTCCAGCAGTGAGGCGAGCATCGCGAAGACCGACGGCGGATATCCGCGGGTGGCCGGCGGCTCGCCGACCGAGAGGCCGACCTCGCGCTGCGCCATCGCCGCACGGGTCACGCTGTCCATCATCAGCAACACGTCGGCGCCCTCGTCCCGGTAGTACTCGGCGATTCGGGTGGCGACCGAGCCGGCCCGGAGCCGGACCAGCGGTGGTGTGTCCGAGGTGGCGATCACGACTACGGAACGGGCGAGCCCTTCCTCGCCGAGGTCGTGCTCGATGAATTCGCGTACCTCGCGGCCGCGCTCGCCGACCAGGGCGACCACGTTCAGCTCCGCGGAGGTGCCGCGCGTGATCATGCTCATCAGGGTGGACTTGCCGACGCCGGAGCCGGCGAAGATGCCGATGCGCTGGCCGCGGCCGCACGGGACGAGTGTGTCGAGCACCCGTACCCCGAGGGACATCGGCTTGTCGACCAGCTGGCGTTCCATCGCTCCCGGCGGTGGTGAGTCGATCGGCACCATCTCGCCGCGCAGCGGCGGGCCGTCGTCCATCGGCCGGCCCAGGCCGTCCAGGATCCGGCCGCGCAGGTCCGGTCCGACCGCGACCCGCAGCGGCCCGCCGGTGCTGTACGCCGGGGTGCCGGCGCCCATCCCGGCGATCGGGCCGAGTGGCAGGCAGGCGAGCTTGTCGCCGTCGAGCGCCGAGACCTCGGCGAACACGGCGTCCGGCCCGTCGCCGATGCGCAGCAGGTCACCGACGTTGGCGTCGACCCCGCTGACCGTGACGCGCAGGCCGACCGCGCCGGTCACCCGGCCGCTGACCATGGGCCGGGCCGCGGCGATCGCGCTCTGCAGCCGCTGCTGGAAGACGTCGGTCATGCCGATCCCCAATGTCGATCTTGTTGATTTCCGCCGCATCGTTCTCGTGAAAAGTTCACAAGATCGGCGCAGGAGGTTCGCGCTCAGATCCGGAGCGCCTCGCGTGCCCGATGCATCGCCGACTCGATCGTCGCGTCGATGGTGGCAGTGCCGGTGGAGGCGACGGCGTCGCCGGGGCGCAGGCTGGGGTCGGGGCGCAGGGTGATCCGCCGCCCCTCGAAGTTGAACTCGTTGTTGCCGGGCTCGCCCACCAGCGTCTGGTAGTCGTCCGGGTGCAGGCTCACGGCCACGTCACCCTGCTGTGGTGCGGCGCTCATGGCCCGGCGTACCGCATCGATGCCGCGTTCCGGATCGTCGACCAGGGAACGCCCGACGATTGCCTCGGCCAGCTCGAAGGCGGTCGCCAGCATGACCTCCTGCAGCTCGGTGAAGGTCGGCGTCAGCTGGGTCTCCAGCTCGGTCACCGCCCGGCCGAGGGCGTTCACCGCCTGGACCAGAGCGGCGGCCCTGCGGTGCTCGTACGCCTCCTCGCTGGCGACAGCACGAGCCGCAGCGGTCTCGGCAGCCGTTGTGGCATCGCGTTTGCCCTGTGCCCAGCCCTCGGCGTAACCGGTCGTGCGGGCCTGCTGTTTCGCCCGATCCACGGCCTCGCTGTCGATCGGCTCGTCGCGGCGCAGGTCGACGGCGAACCGCGCGGCGGTGGCCGCATCGGCCACCGCCCCCCGGATCACCGGCCCGTCAAGCGATGAGTTCATCGTCTTCGCCACCGCGCTGGATCTCGATCTGTCCGGAGTCCTCAAGCGTGCGGATGACACCGACGATCTTCGCCTGTGCCTCCTCGACCATCTTGACCTTGACCGGTCCGAGCAGGTCGATCTCCTCCAGGAGGTTCTCCCGGCCACGCTCGGAGAGGTTCTTGGTGACCTTCTCGCGCACGGTCTCCGGTACGCCCTTGAGAGCGGTGGCCAGATCGGCCGGCTCCACCTGGCGAAGCACCAGCTGCACCGAGCGGTCGTCGAGGCTGATGATGTCCTCGAACATGAACATCCGGCGGCGGATTTCCTCGGCCAGCTCCGGGTTGCGTGCCTCCAGAGCTTCGAGGATGAGCCGTTCGGTCGTACGGTCGGCGCGGTTGATGATGTCGACAAGCGGTTGCAGGCCGCCGACCGTGGAGAGTTCGTCCGGCTGGAGCACTGTGGAGAGCTTGCGCTGCAACGCGGTCTCCACCTGCCGGATCACGTCCGGGGAGGTGCGGTCCATGATCGCGATACGGTGCGCGACCTCGGTCTGCACCTCCAGCGGAAGCCCCGCCAGGATCGACGAGGCCAGGGCTGAGGGTATGTGGGCCAGAACCAGCGCGATGGTCTGCGGATGCTCGTACTGGACGTACGAGAGCAGCTGACGCGGGTCCGCATGGCTGAGGAAGTTGAACGGGATGTCGTTCATCGACGCCTCGAGCCGATCCAGGATCAGCGCCGCCCGCTCCTTGCCGAGCGACGCCTCCAGCAGCTCCCGTGCGTAGTCCATGCCGCCCGACCCGGCGTACCGGGTCGTCGCCATGGCGTAGAACTCGTCCATCACGTCGTCGACCTGAGAGGGGTCGAGCTTGCCGAGCCGAGCAACCTCGGCGGACAGCATCTCGACCTCTTTCTCGGTCATGTTCGCCAGAACCTCGGCGGACTGTTCCTTGCCGAACTGGACCAGCATTATCGCGGCCTTGCGCGCGCCCGTCATCGAGAGCGTGGTGAGACCCGGAGTGGTCAACGGATACTCCTCAACCGTCGTGTTGCCAGTGGTTCATCAGCGCGTCGAGTCGGCCGAGAGCCAGCTGCGGATCAGCGCCGCGGTCTCCTCCGGCTTTTCCTTGACCAGCTGGTCGATCTCCTTTTGCCGCTCCTCGCGGGCCTCGTCGTTCTGGCCCGCCATGTTCGGGCTCTCCAGCACGTTCATGTTCATGCTGGTAGCGGTCGTGACGTCCAGCTCGGCCCGGCGCTGGGCCTCCAGCGCGGCCTGCATGTCCTCCAGGTGCTTGCGCTCCTCGGCGGTGAGCTGCTGGCGCTTCTTGGCCCGCTTGTTGGCCCGCCAGGCCAGGAAGATCAGCGCGAGGACCACGAAGAGCAGGGCGCCCGTCTTGATCAGGGTGAGCTGCTTGGCTTCCGTCTCGGCCGCGGTCGCGGCGGTGAGGGACGCCTGGGCCGCGTTGGCCGCGCTCGTGTCGAACGGCATCGAGGCGACAGCGATGGTGTCGCCGCGGGTGGCGTCGATACCGGCGGCCGCGCTGAGCAACTCCTGGATCTGGGCGGGGTCCACCGAGCCGGCCACGGCGCTGTTCATCAGGACCGAGACGTCCAGCTTCTCGATGCTGCCCGGCGCGTTCCGGCGTACTTCCTCGACCTCGTCGAGCTGCCGGTTCCGTACCTCGTTCTTGTTGTTGTACTGGCCGTTGCCCGCGTTGTTCGGCACCTGGATGTTGTCCGGGCCGAGCACACCGCCCTGGCCGGTACCGCTGCCGCTGTAGGTCTCGGTGTTGATGCTCTCCGACTCGGCCGGCGTCGCCGGGTCGGCGCTGTACTTCTTGCTGCGCGTCTCGGTCTGGTCGAAGTCCAGCGAGACCCGGCTGGTGACCACCGCGTTGCCCGGGCCGACCAGGCTGTTCAGCATGCTCTGGAGCGAGTTGTTCAGGCGGCTCTCGAACGCAGCGGTCTGCTGCTCGGTACCGCTCTCGCCGCCGGCCCCGATGGTGGCGCCGCCTCCGCTGGAGAGCAGCCGGCCGTCCGCGCCGGCGACGGTGACCTGCGTCGGATCGAGGCCCTCGACGCTCGACGCCACCAGGTGCACGATCGACTGCACCTGGTCGCTGGTCAGGTTTCCGTTGCCCTTCGACGCCACCAGGACCGACGCGGTCGGCTTGCTCTGGTCGTCGGCGAAGACGTCCTTCTGCGGCATGACGAGGCGCACGGTGGCCGCCTCGACGCCGTCGATGGACTTGATCGTGGTGGCGAGCTCACCCTCCAGCGCGCGCTGGTAATTGGTGTGCTGCATGAAGTCGCTCGTGGTGATGCCCTGCTGGTCCAGCAACGAGTAACCGGTGCCCTCGTCGTTGGGAAGGCCTTCACCGGAGAGTTGCAGGCGAAGGGCATTGACCTGATCGCGAGGTACGAGAATTGTCGAACCGTCGTTGGCCAGCTCGTAGGAGGCGCCCGACTTCTGCAGGGCCTCGACGATCGCGCTGGCGTCCTTTGTCGAAAGATTGTTGAAGAGAATCTGGTAGGACGGCTTGGCCGCCCAGGTGGCGAAGAAGTAACCACCGACGATGAGAGCGATGACCGCGAAGATCGTGACAGCCTTCTGTCCCGGGGTGAAGGCCTTGAAGGTGTCCGTGACGCGGCGTACCGGAGCGGGAAGGCGGTCGGTCATGTCACGCCTGCATCCTCATGATCTCCTGGAACGCCTCCACGGCCTTGTTGCGGATGGCCATGGTGAGCTGAAGTCCAAGAGCTGCTTCGGTCGACGCCATCGTGTACTGCGCCGGGTCGGCCAGTGTGCCGTTGGCGACCTGGACGGAGAGTTCGCTGGCCTTGCTCTGTGAGGCCTGGACACCTTCCAGGCCTTTGGCGAGCATGCCGGCGAAGTCCGCGTTCGGTCCGGTGGGCGCGGCTGTCCCGGAGTCGTCGGAGATCCCGCTGACGCCGCTGAAGCCGCCCAGCCCGGAGATGCCCTCGACGCCGGAGAAGCCGCCGATGCCCTGGATGCCACCGATAGGAGAGGTCATCACGATCACTTCCCGAGGTTGATCGCGGCGGTGTACGACTCACGTGCCCGGTCCACCACCGCGAGGTTGGCCTGGTACGCGCGCTGCGCCATCATCATCTGGGCCATCTGGGAACCCATGTCGATGTCCGGACGCCGGACGTATCCCTCGGCGTCGGCGAGCGGGTTGTCCGGGTCGTACGCGAGCACACCCTCGGCGCTGCCGAGCGAGATGCCGGCCACCTCGGCCCCGTTGCCGTCCTGCGCCGCACGGGCCTCGACGTACCGGGCCTGGAAGGCGTTCTCGGAGGTACGGGTGGTGGTGTTGATGTTCGAGATGTTGTCGGACACCGCGTCGAGCCACTTGCGGTAAACGGTGACGCCGGTGCCGGCTACCCCGATCGCGTTGAACGTGCTCATGATCAGGCCCCCTTGATGGCTTCGCGGAGCAGGCCGTATTTGCCGTCCAGCGCCCGGATCGCGAGGTTGTAGCGCATCGTCGTATCGATGTGGGAGAGGGTCTCCTCGTCGAGGTTGACGTTGTTCCCGTTGGGCTTTGTCGGCTCAAGGGACGTCATGACACTCGGGGTGACACCGCTCGCCGACTCGCCCTTGTCCATGGCGCCTTTGAGCTCTTCCTCAAATTTGACCTTACGGGCCCGGTAGCCGGGGGTCTCGATGTTGGAGATGTTGTTGGCAATGGCGGTCTGGCGGGCGGCAAGGCCGGCAACAGCGACGCGCAGTGCGGACGACGAACGATCATCGAACACGGGAGCTCCTAGCCGATCCGTTTGATCGCCGATCCGTGGCTTCTCGGTGAGCAATCCGTTGCTCGTACCCTGCAATTCGGCCTGAGGCGCGATCCGCTGAGTCCCAAGCGGTTGCTGAGAGGTTGCACACCGAGACGACAACGTCCCGGAACCCCTGCTGGGGTTCCGGGACGCGTGTTCACATCGCGCGGTCCAGATAGACGGGGCGCTTTACCGCCTCACCGGTCTCGATCCGGGCCGTCACCGACATCTGCTGGCGGTTCGACGTCAGCCGGCGGGCGATCTCTTCCGCCGCGGCCAGCTGCCTGGTAAGAATTTCGTCGGCCCGGGGCCGGAGTTCGAGCGGCAGCGCGCCCAGCTCGGTGGGTGGCTTCCACAGGTTGGCCGGCGGCGACTCGGCGTGCCGCTGTTCGTCGGCGAGCATCGACTCGACCGCAGTGACATCCAGCTCGAGCTCGTCGAGCGCTGCGGACCAGGCCTCCCGCCAGTCCAGGGTTTGCATCTAATCGCTCACGTCCCGGCCGAAGCCGCCTCGCGCCACGCGTCACGCAGCGGTTCCAACAGGGTTCGGCAGCTCGCCACCCGGTCGGCGTCCCGGGCGATGTTCGCCCCGATCAGCTCGGTGAGTACGAAACCGTACAAACTGGCCAGACCGGGAGCGCCGTCCCAGGCGTCCATGTCGAGCGTCGTCCGCAGTTCGAGCACGATCTCCTGAGCGTGCATCACCTTCGCGCTACCGGCTTCACGGTCTCCGTTGCGGAACGCCTCCTCGCCCTGGCCGAGGTCGAGAATCATCCGGTCGTAGAGCATGACCAGCAGCTTCGCTGGGGAAGCCGTGTTGATCGCATCCTGGAGGTAACGGTCACGAAGGTTGGGCGCGGTCATGAGTCTCCTCGGTCAAGGTCCGGTAGTTGGTCCTGTTGGCCGTTTGAGAGGCCGGTCAACGGGTGCGGCCGGCGCTGTTAAAGTCCGGAGAGCTGGCCGGAGAGCCAGCTCGACTGGTTGTTCAGCTTGCCGAGCGAGGTCTCCAGCGCGGCGTACTGCCGCTGCAGGGCCTGCTTCCGGGAGGCGAGCCGTACGTCCCAGTTCTCGATCTGACCACTGAGCGATTCGATCTCGTTCTTCCGCCCGGTGATCACGTCAGTGACGCTGTTCGACTGCTTCGTGGCCATCTCTTTGACCTGGTTCGCGAAGCCGATCGCGCCGCCCTGGATGCGGCTCGGGTCCTTGGCGTACTCGGACTCGAATTTCGTGCCTGAGAAGCTGAGTGTTCCGTCCCGGCTGAGCTCGATGCCGAGCTGGCTCAGCGAGCCGAAGGCGACGTCGGTGGTGCCGATGACAGTGCCATCTACGTCGTACTCGTTCTTCGAGTAGGTCAGGCCACCGCTGATCTTGCTGAGCATCGTCTGGTTCATCTGCCGGATCGTGAAGTCACCGGTCAGCGGCGAACCGGTCCGCGTCTCGGTGTCGTACTTGGTCTGCGTCTTGATCTCGTTGAACGCCTCGTTGGCCGCGTCGACGTACGCCTGGATCTTCGCCGTGATGGCGCTGACGTCGTTAGTGGCGGTCACGGTGACGCCGTTGGCCGGCTGGGTGGCGGTGATGGTCACGCCCGGCATCACGTCGGTGAACGTGTTCGTGGTGCTGGTGACCAGGTATTCGGACGCGGAGCCCGGGTTCATCTTCATCACGGCGTCGCGGCCCGACGTGTCCTGCACCGTGTAACCGTTGACGTCGTTCGTGTCGAACAGGCCCTGGACCTGGAAGCCGGTCGCGGCGCCGGTCTTGGAACTGGTGAACTGGAGCGCGCCGGTGCCGGTGCCGGTCTTGACCACGTAGGCCCGGATGCCGATGTCGGCGGAGTTCACCGCGGCGGCGACCTTCTCGGCGGTCTGCGGGCTGCCCACGTTGATGGTCTTGGCGGCGGTGCCGTCCGACGCGAAGGCGTCGTCGTCGGTGGTCAGGTTGCCGTCCTGGTCCGACCAGGAGCCGCTCTGGATGGTGAAGCTGGCCGGGAACCCGGTCGACGCGGTGTCCACCTGCAGGACCGAGGTCTGTGCGCGAGCAACGCGCATCACGTCGAAGGTGGTGGCGCCGGACATGCCGGACACGCCACCCGAGGCGGTCGCGGTGACCGCTTCGTTGTTCGACGAGGCCTTGAGCGAGCGCCAGGTGTCAAGTCGCGCGAGCGACTCGGCCGACGACTTGACCGCCTTCAGCTTGGCGTTCACGGACTGGTAGGACGTGATCGCCGTCTGAGCGGTCTCGACCTTGGTCTTGAGCTTGGTCTGCGGTGCGGCCTCGACCTTCATCAACTGAGTGATCATCGAGCTGGTCTGCATGCCGCTGACGAGTCCGTCTACCGAACTGGACACGGGAACCTGCTTTCGTCCGAGGACAATTGCGGCGGTGGGGGTAGCCGAACTTTCCGGCTACCCCCACCTATTCGGTCGCTTGGCGACGAGATTCAGTTGTTATGGGTGCTGTTCGGTTGCGAGCTATCAGCGGAGAAGCGACAGCACACCCTGCGAGGACTGGTTCGCCTGCGAGAGCATGGAGGTGCCGGCCTGGGTGAGGATCTGGTTCCGGGTGAAGGAGACCATTTCCTGTGCCATGTCGGTGTCACGGATCCGGGACTCCGAGGCGGACAGGTTCTCCACCGCGGTGTTCAGGTTGTTGATGGTGTGCTCGAAGCGGTTCTGCGACGCACCGAGCTTGGCCCGCTGGTCCGAGATCGACGTGATCGCCTTGTCGATCGCCTCGATCGCCGTCGCCGCGCCGGTCTTGCCGTTGCCGACAGCCGCGGTGGTCAGGTCGAGGTCCTTCAGGCCGAGGCCCTTGGCGTCCACGCCCTTGATGTTGATGTTCAGCGTCTCGCCGGAGTTCGCGCCGATCTGGAAGTCGCCCGCTGTCGCATTCGGGTT
Source organism: Actinoplanes sp. CA-015351 (assembly GCF_050955685.1). Lineage (NCBI taxonomy): Bacteria > Bacillati > Actinomycetota > Actinomycetes > Micromonosporales > Micromonosporaceae > Actinoplanes > Actinoplanes sp. CA-015351. The sequence continues at coordinate 7,944,054 of NZ_CP192102.1, read as the reverse complement.
GGCGGCGCTGTCACCGCTGATGATGCCGGAGCCACCTTCGAAGGTCTTCGAGCCCTTGACCTCGAAGGAGACGGCACCGGTGGTCTCGTCGGTCGTCGTCGTGACGCTGAGTTCGTCGCCGCTCAGGCCGTTGGCCTTGAGCTGGGTGCTGAGCTGCTCGTTCATCTCAGCCGCGATCTCGTCCGGCGTCATGGTGTCGCCGGTGTTGGCGACGCTCACGGCGATCGGCGTAGCCAGGGTCTTGCCGGCGACGCCGGTGATGCCCAGGTCCTGCTGCCCGGTCGCCTTACCGTCGGCAGTGAGGGTGAGCGCTGCGCCCGTGGCCGACTGGGTGTTTCCGAAGTTGCCGTCAAGCAGCTTCGACTTGCCGAACGCCGTGGTCTCGGAGACCCGGTCGATCTCGGAACGGAGCTGCGAGAACTCGGCCTGGGCGGCGTTCTTCGCCTCGGAGTCCAGAGACGCGTTGTTGGCCTGAACGGAGAGGTCACGCATGCGCTGGAGCATGCTTGTGGTCTCGTTGAGCGCGCCTTCAGCGGTCTGCACGACGCTGATCGCGTCCTGCGAGTTGCGGACGGCGACCTTGAGGCCACCGACCTGGGAACGCAGGCCCTCGGAGATCGAGAGGCCGGCCGCGTCGTCGGCCGCCCGGTTGATCCGGAAACCACTGGACAGCTTCTCGAGCGACTTCGACATCTGGTTGTCGGTCACCGAGAGGTTCCGGTAGGCGTTCTGCGCGGCGATGTTCTGGTTGATGCGAAGACCCATTGAAAAACTCCTCCTTGACTGGGGTCCGTACCGGCCCGTCCTTGAGCCGTGGTGTTACGCCTCATCCATTCGGCCGATCACCGAGAGGCCATGAGTCATTCTCTGAGATTTTTTCGGTCTTTATCCGGCTAATCCGGGAAGCCCGGCCGTCAGTCCGACTCCGGGTGGTCAGGTGGGGTGATCGTCGGAAACCGCTCAGTGGCGCGGGGGATGTGCCGACCTGTCCGAATGAGCGGGTCCGCCGAGGGGGTGAGCCCGACAGCGAGACGACACGGAGGTCCGGGTGAGCCTGACCGACCTGGCCAGCGTCCTGTGGCGTGCACGTGAGCTGCTGGAGATGCTGCTGTTCAAGCTTGAGGAGGAGCAGTTGCTCCTCGCCGCCAACCGGTCACGCTGGCTCAGCCACGCCACCCGCGAGGTGGAAGTGGTGCTCGACCAGATCCGGCAGACCGAGGTCATCCGCGCCGCCTACTCGCAGGAGGTCGCCGCCGAGCTGGGTCTGTCGCCGGATGCTTCCCTCGGCGAGCTGGCGGATGCGGCACCCGACCCCTGGTCCGATCTGCTGCACCAGCACCGTAAGGCGTTCCTGCTGCTGACGTCGGAGATCAAGGCCTTGGCCGACGTCAACCGTGACCTGCTCACGGCCGGGCAGCGCGCTGCTCGCGAAACCATGCTCGCGTTTGCTCAGACTGTGGAAACGTACGGGCCGCAGGGCCAGACCGTCACCGGCGGCGCTCGCCGCCCCAGCCTGGTTGATGAGGCGATCTGATGGGCAGCACATTCGGTGGAATCAATACGGCACTGACTTCGCTCTACGCGCAGCGCCGTGGCCTGGACGTTTCGGGCCAGAACATCGCCAACGCCAACACCGAGGGTTACACCCGGCAGCGCGTGGTGATGCAATCGCAGAACGCCAACCTGGTACCGGGCGTGTACGCCACCACCGACGCGGTGGGCAGCGGCGTCACAGTGTCCTCGGTGGAGCGATTGCGCAACGGCGCACTCGATCAGCGCAGCTTCACCGAGCATGCAAACTCGGCGTACCACAACGAGAAAGCTTCGGCGTACACGCTGATCGAGGACGCCTTCGGCGAGCCGAGCGACACCGCTCTGCAGGCTCGTCTGCAGGACATGTGGGACGGCTGGAACGCCGTCGCCACGAACCCTGACAAAGCCGCTCCGAAGGCGGCGATGATCCAGCAGGCGACGACCGTCGCGGCCACTCTGAACGACGCGTCCAAGCAGCTGAACAACCAGTTCGAGGCGACTCGTGCGGGGCTGGACACGTACGTCGGCGAGGTCAACAAGACGGCCGACACGATCGCCAAGCTGAACAAGGAAATCGTGATCGCCAAGGGTGCCGGCCTGCAGGCCAACGAACTGCAGGACCAGCGGGGCCAGGCGATCCTGAAGCTGTCCGAGATGGCCGGCGCCACCGCGACGGAGTTGCCGAATGGTGCGATGAGCATCTACGTCGGCAGCGCGCCGCTGGTCGCCGAGTTCTCCACCCGCAGAGTGGATATCCAAGCCGGCAGCGCCCTGCGGCTTGAGGACCTGGCGACCGCCGAGGTCAACCTGAGGTGGTCGGACACCGGTACGCCGGTGAGCCCGGGCGGCAGCATGGGCGCGTCGATGGAGTTGCTCGCCCGCGGCGGAACGCTGGACAGCATGTCCCAGCGCCTCGACACGGTCGCCACCACGCTCGCGTCGACGGTGAACACCCTGCACAGCTCCGGGTACAGCCTCGACGGGACAACGGGGCAGGACTTCTTCGTGGCGAGCAACGTGAACCCGCTCTCGGCCGCGAACATCTCGGTGGGCATCACCGAACCCGACAAGGTCGCCATCTCGTCGGGCGACCCGACGGGCACTCCCGGTGTCCTCAACGGTGAGCTCGCGGACGACCTCTCCGAACTCTCCACCTCGCGAGTCGGCGCCGACGCCGAGTACCAGTCCCTGATCGGCGACCTCGGTGTCGCCGCGCAGTCCTCGATGCGCCGCCGCGACATCCAGAACGCGGTGACGGACCAGGTGGACGCCTCGCGGGACGCCGAGTCCGGGGTGAACCTCGACGAGGAGATGACCAACCTCCTCACCTACCAGCGCGGATACGAAGCCGCGTCCCGAGTTCTCACCACTATCGACTCGATGCTCGACCAACTGATCAACAGGACCGGCCTTGTCGGTAGGTAGGGGGAGTCCCGTTCATGAGTAGTAGTCCGCGGATCACCGAAAGCAGCGTCCGTACCCGCACCATGGCAAGCCTGCAGCGGACGATGTCCCGTACGCAGACCGCGCAGGACCAGATCTCCAGTGGTAAGCAACTGCGGCGTCCGTCCGATTCGCCGACCGGAACCGTGACCGCGCTCCAGTTACGCAGCGAGGTTCGCGCGAACCAGAAGTACTCGGCCAACGCGGACGACGCTGTGGGCCGGCTCGGAGCCGTGCAGGACACCCTGCAGGACTCGATCGGTCTCATCTCCAAGGTCCGCGAGCTGACCTTGGCCGGGGTCAGCGCCGGTGGTGGCAGCACGCCGGAGGCGAACAAGGCCAGGGCAGCCGAGATCGAACAGATCAAAGGCACCCTGATCCAGTACGCGAACACGAAGTACCTGGATCGACCGGTCTTCGGCGGTGCAACACCCGAACCCGCCGCCTACGACTCATCCGGGGCTTACGCCGGCGAATCCAACGGCGAAATGCTCCGAGCGATCGGCCCGAACGCCAAGGTGCGGGTCGACGTACGAGGTCCGGAGGTCTTCGGAGCGGAGACCATAACGGACTCGAATGGTAATGAGGTCGCAAATCCGGCACAGCTCTTCAAGGTCTTGGACGGCCTTGCGAAGTCCATGCGTGACGGAGACAGCACCGGAATAACTGCTGGGCTACAGAATCTCGATAAAGCGTCGCAGATCCTGAATTCCACTCTTTCGGAGGTAGGTGCCCGATATAATCGGGTTACCCAGATGAAGCAGTCCGCTGAGGATCGCTTGATGTCCGTGTCGTCGCAGCTCTCCGATATCGAGGATGTCGACCTGCCGAAGGCGATCATGGAATTGCAGCTCCAGCAGACCTCGTATCAGGCCGCCCTGGCCGCCACGGCCAAGGTGATCCAGCCCTCGCTCATCGATTTCCTGAGGTGACCATGACTACTCGCACCGCGTCCCGACCGATTGAGGCCACCGTGACCGACCCGTCGCTCGGGTTGCCGACCATCACGATGGCGGTGCCCATGCCGGGTTTCCCGGCGCACCGGGAATTCGTTCTCGTGCGCCTCAACGACGAAGGCCTGCTCTTCGCGCTCACGTCTGTCGACAACCCGGAGCTGCGCTTCCTGGTCGCTCCGCCGGAGCCGTTCTTCCCGGAGTACGCCCCGGAAATCGAGAACCAGGTGTTCGCGGCGCTGAACACGAAGGACCCGGACCGTCTGCTGCTGCTCTCGGTGATCACCGCTGGGCAGGACGAGACCACCGCGAACCTCCTCGCACCGATCGTGGTGGATCGCGACAGCATGCGGGCCATGCAGGTTGTCCTCAGTGGAACCGGCTACCCGGTCCGGGCGATCATGAACCGCCACTTCTGATCCTCCTGTGAGGCGCGGTCGCGGTTTCCATCGCGGCCGCGCCTTTGCCATGCTGTCCGTTCCATGGATGGAGGAGGGCACCGATGCTTGTGCTGACCCGGCGGGCAGGGGAGAGCGTGATGATCGGCGACGACGTCGTCATCACGGTTCTTGAGGCCCGTGGTGACGTCATCCGGCTTGGCATCCAGGCTCCTCGGGACGTACAGGTCCATCGCGAGGAGGTTTATCGCGAGCTCCAGGACGCGAACCGGGCGGCCGCATCGCCGACCGAGGAAGCCGTCCACGCGCTGGCCCGGATGCTCGAGAAGCCCGACCCGGACGAATGAGATGCCCGGCGCCTGTCGCGAACAGCGGCAGGCGCCGTCTTGTCCTTATCGGATGGTCAGGCCTCGGACCCGGTAGAAGGCGATCGGGTCGACCGCGTTCGCGTGCGTCGCCGGCACTCCGTTCACATGCACCTCGAAGTGCAGGTGCGGGCCGGACGACGACCCGGAGGTGCCGACGTTGCCGAGCAGCTGGCCCTTCTTCACGATCTGACCGACCTTCACGACCGGGCGCCGGACCATGTGGCAGTACCTGGTGACGATGCCGCCGGCGTGCTGGACCTCGGCGTACCAGCCGCAGCCGCCCAGGTTGCGGTTACCGTCCACATCGCACGAACCGGCCGAGACGTTGCAGACCACCCGGATCACGGTGCCGGCCGCGGCGGCCAGGATCGGGGTCTCACGGGTCGCGGACAGGTCGACCCCGTCGTGCGAAGGGCGAGCTACCGTACGGAATCCGCTCACCAGGCTCGCGCCGACCGGCAACCCCCAGCTCTCGCCCTTGACTGGTTTCGGGATGGCCGGCGCCGGATCGGAGGGCGTGACCGGAATGGCCGGCTTCGTCGCGCAGACCGGGATCCCGGTGTCCGGGCGTACGACGTACGCGTCCGAGACATACGAGCCGTTCGCCAGGTGATCCCAGAGGTTCGTGGTCCGTACCGTGCCGGTGACCTGCTGCGCCGCGACCTGGCAGAGAATCCAGACCGTCTTGCCGTTCTCGACCGAGCCGACCCGCTCGGCGCTCGGGGACGGTGAGCGTCGCATGTTCAGCGGTGTCCCGCCGGTCATCGCACTGCCGGTCACCACCGGCACCTTGGCCGCCGTCGCAGTCGCGGTGGGCGCCGCCTGCGCGGCCGTGGGCAGCAGCGTGCCCAGCAGAGTGGCAGTGGCTACGGCAGCGAGTACCTTCATGCTTTCCCTTCCCGGCACGCGAGGCGCGTACGCGCGGTCGAGGGAAAGATTGCCGGGGTACGGATGCCGTTCCGGTGCCCGGAAAGTGCGGTTCGGTTGCGCCGTGCGGACCGCGGATGACGCTCCTCACCTGCACCGGCGGCTGACCCGGCCGACAACGTCGCTCCCGCAATCTCATGGTCAGACGGGAAGAACCCCGTCCCTTCGATTGCGGGGAGCAAGCGTGGTGGTTGAGCGCGAGACAGTGGTCGCCGGCGTTCTGGATCTGACAGTGGACGCCCACGTGCACACCGGCTTCTCCTCCGGCCGGGAAGCGGTCGGTGTGGTGGTCTCGGCCGCCGACCGGGCGGGCCTGACCGCGCTCACCTTCGCGGACCAGGCCGGCCCGGACACCGCCTGGCTTTCCGCGTACGCCGATGCGGTCCGCCGCGCCCGCCACCGCACCGAGCTGACGCTGCGGGTGGCCGCCGAGGTCGAGGTGGTGAGCCCGGACGGCTGGCTGGCTCTGCCGCCCGACCTGGCCCAGCTGGACGCCCTCTCGGTCGCGGTCTCCGCGCTGCCGATCGGTGGCGAACTCCTGGACGCCCGGCAGATCCGGGACCGCCTCGACGCCGGCGTCTTCACGTCCGCGCAGGTCGCCGAGCACCTCGTCGGAGCCACGATCAAGGGCATCGAGCGGGCCTCCCGGTACGTTCCGGCCCAGCTGGCCCGGCCGCTCGCGCTCCTGGCGCAGGCCGGTGTCGACGACTCCGCGGTGAGCCCTGCGCTGGTCGCCGACCTGGCCGCCGCCTGCCGCAGCACCGGCACGGTCGTGGAGATCAGCGAAGCGTGGCGCAGCCCGTCACCGCGGATGGTGCAGGCGCTCCGGGACGCCGCTGTGGCGCTCGTTCCCGCGAGTGACGCCCGGTACGCCGCAGAGGTCGGCCGCTGGCAGTACCTCCGCAGGGTCTGAGCAAAGCATCAAAACTGAACACGACCAGTGCTCGTCTCCGTACGCTCGGTCATGCCAGCACTTCAGCATGGGAGAGTTGCGATGAGCATGGTTCAGCAGGCGATCGAAGTCAGTGCACCGGTACACACGGTGTACGAACAGCTCGCGGCGTTCGAGAACTACCCGCGTTTCATGACCGGTGTGCGGCAGGTGACGTCGATCGGCGCCGACCAGACCCACTGGATCATGGATGTCGACGGTAAACGGCGCGAATTCGACGCTCAGATCATCGAGCGGTCGATGGACGAGCGGGTCTCCTGGTCGACGATGGAAGGTCCGCTGCTCGCCGAGACGCTCACGCTGCGGCCGATGGGTGAGACGAAGACCCAGATCGTCGCGCAGCTCGAGGCGGACATCGCCTTTCTGATGCCGAGCGACCGGCACGGGCAGGAGTCCCTGAACCGCCGGCTCAAGGCCGATCTGACCACGTTCAAGGGCCTGGTGGAGAGCGGCGTGCTGGGCGGGCGCCCGATTCCGACCGGCGCCAGCACGAAGCAGATCACCGGACGCTCGTTCCTGGGCAACGCCCCCACGACGAACCCCGCGTCACCGGCCTCGGTGGCCCAGCGCATCCGTAACCGCAACGCCGCTACGCCTCCACCCGGACCCGGCGCCGGATGGGACACCGGCGCGGAGCCCGAGATCAGCGGAGGGATCTCCGGCAGCGCTCCGATGGGCGGGCATACCAGCAAGTCCGACATGTGGGGCGACGGCATGATCAACGAGGAAGAACGCGGCAGCTGAGCCGCCAAAACGTCGTGAAGGCCGGCCCCATCGGGCCGGCCTTTCGCGTGCCGGCGAGGCCGTCGGCGAGACCCTAGGCGGGTGCCCGCTCCAGGGTGACCAGCAGGCGGGCGCCCTGTGGGGTGGCGTGTTCGTAGCGGACCGTGCCGCCGTTCGCCTCGACCAGGTGGCGGACGATGAAGAGGCCGAGCCCGGCGCCCCGGCTGAACCGGCCGAAGAGGCCCGGCAGCACGTCCTCCGGAATGCCGGGACCGCTGTCCTGCACCACCAGCAGCACGGCCGTACCCTGCGGCTCGGCCTGGACCACGATCGGCGGCGCGCCGTGGGTCAGCGCGTTCTTCAGCAGGTTCTCCACCACGACGGTGAGATGGCCCCGGTCGATCAGCGCGGCCAGGTCCTCGTCGATCGCGACCTCGACGTCCTCGCCGGCCATCGTGGCGCTGACCGTGCGGACCACCTCGAGCAGCGGCGCCGGCACCCGGCGGGCGGTGACCGAACCGGTGTCGAGCCGGAAGAGCAGCTGAAGGTCGTTCATCATCTTGACCAGCCGCCGGGTGTTCTTGTCGATCTTCGTGGCGAGTTCCAGACGGATGTCGTCCGGCAGGTCCGCCCAGTCCGCGCAGAGCAGCTCGGCGAGGCTGGCGATCGAGCTGATCGGCTGCGCCACGTCGTGGGTCAGCATCGAGGTCAGGTCGTTCTTGAAGGCGAGTGCCGAGGCGAGCTGGGCGTTTCCTCGTTCCAGCTCGGCGGCGTGCTCAGTGAGTGCGTCCTCAGCATGCTTGCGTTCGGCGATGTCGACGCAGGTGGCGACATATCCGCGGGTCGTTCCGGCGGCGTCCGGGATAGCCGCCATGCTGGCGAGAACCGGCACCGCCGTGCCGTCGGCGCGCGGGATCGTCCAGTCCCCGCCGGATCCGGGTGGCGGCAGCGGTGGCGGATCGCGGGATACGTCGTCGTCGGCGTACCCGGTCAGCTCCCGCCACCGCCGGTTCACGTCGATCACCCGGTAGTTGGCGTCGAGCACCATGACCGCCTCGTTCATCGACTGAAGCAGCGTCTGGGCGAAATCCTCCCGGTCGCGCAACTCCTCGACGAGGGGGCGCTGCTCAGGGTCGGCCTGGGCCTCGTCGAGAGCGCGATCGAGAGCGCGCAGGGGCCGGGGCCGGGCCAGGAACGCCCCGGCGGTGAGAAGCAGGAGGGCGCCGGCCTGGGACAGCGACATGACGCTGTCCGGCCCACGCCCGGGTGTTGCGAAAAGCCGGGACACCAGCGCGACAAGCGCGATGACGGCGACGCCCAGCAGCAGGGGGTCGGCCACGCGGAACGGCATCGAGCCGTCCTGCCGGGGCAGCCGCAGGTCGAGGAAGGCGAGGGCCAGCCCGGAGAGCAGGGTGGCGACGGACGCGGCCGGCTGGTCGACGAGGGCGGCGGTCGCGAGTCCGGTGGCGCTCAGGGCGAGCAGTACGGCGGCGCCGGCGCGTAATCGGCCGGCCCCCCCGCCGGATATCGGCGCGGCCTGGACCAGCAGGGCGATCCCGGCCGGAATCAGCGCGACCGCCGGAGTGGACGAATATCCCTCCGGCGGCCCGCCGTCGTCGAGCGTGCGCGTGCTCACGACGCCGAAGACGGCGACCGCGATCCCGGCGCACCCGGCGATCAGCCGGGACAGCCTGCCCACGCCATGCGCCGCGATATGCACATATACCCCCAAGACGTGAGGGAAAGAGCATAACGCGGCGAACCGGTGCGGGCGGTTACTTGCCCGCCCAGACGAAGCCCTCCTCCAGGCGGATCTTGCTACCGATCCGGAGGATGTCGGCGTCGTACCGGTTGGCGTGGTGGCCGCAGAACGCCAGCTCGCCACCGCTGGACACCTCGACCTCCAGCTTGGCGGCCGCTCCGCAGCGGTCACAACGCTCGGTCAACTCGCCTACGGTGTCGATCTCGGGCGACAGCAGAGTGGTCATATCGCTCTCCTTGCTCAGGTGGCGTACAGCGGGCGGTCCTGACAGCAGAGATGTTCGGTTCGGCACACGGTCGGGTTAAGGGTTCCCGGTGTGATCAGACCGATGGAAATTGGCCCGGTCACCGGCAACCTCAACGCACCTCGGCAGGACCCGGATGCGCTCTCGTCTCAGTTCAACATTTCCCTCAAGTCGCTACGGCATGCCTTCGGCGCCGGAGCAAGACCGAGAGGACACCGCATGTTCGGTACCGACGCCCGCTACCAGGCCGTACGTCTCATCGCTGCTGCGAGCGCCGCATCCGTGACCTTCTTCGGTCTTACCGCACCGGCATCAGCCGCACCGGCCGCAGCCCCGCTGGGCGTCATCACCGGCGCCGGCGTCGAGGGCGCGGTGCCGGGCAGTTACATCGTGGTCCTCAAGCCCGGCTCGGCCGCTGCCGGCCGTGTTTCCTCAGCCTCGCAGGAGTTGGCGCGCGAGTACGGCGGAACGGTCGGCGCGAACTACCTCTCGACCGTACGCGGATTCCAGCTCCACGCGACCGCGTTCCAGGCGGCCCGCCTCGCCGCCGACGAGTCCGTGCAGTACGTCGAGCAGGACGCGACGTTCAGCAGCACCGCCGTGCCGAGCGCTTCGGCGGAGCAGGTGACCTGGGGTCTGGACCGGATCGACCAGCGCACCGCGAAGCTCTCCAAGAGCTACCGGTACACCTCGGCCACCGGCGTCACGGCGTACGTGATCGACACCGGCGTCCGGGTCTCGCACCAGGAGTTCGGCGGCCGGGCGAGCAACGGCTGGGACTTCGTCGACAACGACAAGGTCGCCAACGACTGCAACGGTCACGGCACGCACGTCGCCGGCACCATCGGCGGCGCGACCTACGGCGTCGCCAAGGACGTCGACCTGGTCGCGCTCAAGGTTCTCGGCTGCGACGGCTCCGGCAAGTTCTCCGACTTCATCGCGGCCGTCGACTGGGTCACCGCCAACGCGAAGCTGCCCGCCGTGGCGAATATGAGCCTCGGCGGCCCGGTCAGCAAGGCCCTCGACGCGGCCGTCAACAGGTCCATCGCCAAGGGTGTGACGTACGCGATCGCCGGCGGCAACGAGAACAAGAACGCCTGCAAGAGCTCGCCCGGCGGTACGCCCGACGCGATCACGGTCGGCGCGGTCGACAAGTTCGACAAGCGGGCCTCGTTCTCCAACTACGGCACCTGCCTCGACCTGTTCGCGCCCGGCGTCGACATCAAGTCGGCCGGCAAGGCCTCGAACACCGCGGTCAAGACGATGAGCGGCACCTCGATGGCGGCGCCGCACGTCGCCGGCGCGGCCGCCCTGGCGCTCGGCGAGCACCCGGACTGGACGCCTCGCCAGGTCCGCGACGACCTGGTCACCAACGCCGGCTCGGGCCTGGTCCGCAGCCCCGGATCCGGCTCGCCGAACAAGCTCCTCTACACCGGTCACCTCGCCTCCTGAGGCTCCCTGGTCCCGCACGCCCCGCGACGCCAACTGCGTCGCGGGGCGTTCGCCGTTTCGGTGTCGTGCGGTTCGCGAAGCGCCCCTTTTCGGGCCCGGCGGCGGATAGCGTGATGTTCGACCACAGCCCCGAGGAGGAACGCATGTCCGAGGCGCCGGTCGTTGAGAAGCCGACCGTCCTGGTCGTCGACGACGAAGAGGATCTGCGCGACATCATGCGCCGCATGCTGGAGCGCCGTGGGTACGCGACACTGGTGGCCGGTGATCACGAAGAGGCCATCTCGGTCTGCCGTGCACATCCGGAGATCGCGGCCCTGGTCACTGACCTGACCTTGCCGGGTGTCTCCGGCGGCGAGCTTGCCGGAGTTGTTCAGGACCTGCGCCCGGGACTCGGCGTGGTCTTCATTTCGGGGCTGCCCAAGGACATCGCCGTCACCAAGGGCCTGGTCGGCGAGGACGCCCTGCTGGTGAAGAAGCCTTTCACCGCTGACGCGTTGCTGGAAGCCCTCAAATCCGTGGTGGCCTAAGCAACACCGGGCCAGGGAACCGTCAGCTCGCCGCGCCGCCATCGGGCCGGGCCGTCCAGCACGGGCCAGCCCTCGGTGCGCATCCGCCGGACGGTGGCGAGCCAGCGCTGCCTCGGCCCGAACGGCGTCGCTTCGGTCTCCCACGCGCGGCCGAGCGAGCGCAGCAACTCGTACACCGGATGACCCGGCACGTTGTGGTGGATCAGCGCTTTCGGCAGCCGCTCCGCGAAGATCGCCGGATGCTCCAGGTCCGGCAGCCGGGCCGAGAGGGTCAGTGTGCTCGGCACACCAGCCTCGACCACCGCCCAGGTGGCGATCCGGCCCAGCTCGTCACAGGTGCCCTCGATCAGCAGCGCGCCGGTCGCGGTCATCGTCCGCCAGGCCGCGGCCACCTCGTCCTCCGGGTACTGACGCAGCACGTTGAATGCGCGCACCACGTGCGGCGCCAGCCCGGCCAGCTCGAACCCACCCCGACGGAACTGCAGGAACGGCGGATCCGCGTGGGGTTGGGCGTCGGTTACGCGTACCGAATCAATCTCCAAACCGACCACCGTGACGTCTGGTCGCACCGCGGCCGCAAGGCGGCCGCGGAGCTCTACCGCGGTGACCGGCGTGGCGCCATACCCAAGATCAATGACTAGCGGCTGCGCCGCCTCTTTCAAGAGCGACGAGCATCGGTACGCGAGAAAGTTGTCCACACGGCGTAACCGGTTGGGATTGGTCGTCCCCCGGGTGATCGCGCCGAGCGGCTTCACGTCTTACTTCTCCCGGTGCACCTTGTGCTGGGCGGCCTGCGCGATCGGCCGCACCACCAGCCGGTCGATGTTGACATGGTGCGGGCGGGTGGCCGCGAACGCGACGATGTCAGCGATGTCGCCGGCGATGAGCGGTTCCTTCACGCCGGCGTAGACCGCGTCCGCTTTGCTCTGATCACCGGCGAAACGGTTCAGAGCGAACTCGTCGGTCCGGACCATCCCCGGGTCGACCTCGATGACCCGGACCGGCTTGCCGGCCAGTTCCAGCCGGAGTGTCCCGACCAGCGCGGTCTGCGCGTGCTTGGCCGCCGTGTAACCGCCGCCGCCCTCGTAGACCACGAACGAAGCGGTTGATCCGATCGTCACGATCGTGCCGTGGCCACTCGCCTCCAGTGCTGGGAGCAGCGCCTTGGTGACCCGCAGGGTGCCGAGCACGTTGACGTCGTACATCCACTGCCAGTCGTCGACCGACCCGGCCGACACCGGATCCGCCCCGCGCGCGCCGCCCGCGTTGTTGACCAGCAGGGTGAGAGTGCCCAGCCCGGAAACCGTCTCGGCGAGCCGCGCGACCGATTCGTCCGAGGTCACGTCGCACTCGACCGCGGTCGCGCCCGAACCGATCTCCTTGACCAGCGCGTCCAGCCGGTCGGCCCGCCGGGCCACGGCGACCACGTGAAATCCCTCGGTGGCGAGCCGGCGTGCGGTTGCCGCGCCGATGCCGCTGGAGGCTCCGGTGACCACTGCGATGTTCTCCATGTACCGATCTTCCCTCATGACCTGGGTCACCCTCGTTCGGCTGCATGGTGGTTCGCACCCCGCCGATGGGGAAGATGAACGTTGGCGCAACAAGTTTTCACACCGGAAGCGGCGCTGAAGCGGAGGGAGTCACCGTGGCATCGGGTTCCGGCTCGTGGCCTGCTCCTACTCCTCGGCGGATTGCGACACTTTCCGTGCACACGTCCCCGCTGGAGCAGCCCGGCACCGGCGACGCCGGTGGGATGAACGTGTACATCGTGGAGGTCGCGAAGCGTCTCGCCGCGCGCGGGGTCGAGGTCGAGATCTTCACCCGGGCAACCGCGAGCGGGCTGCCGCCGCTGGTCGAGATGTCGCCCGGTGTGCATGTGCGGCACGTCACCTCGGGGCCGTTCGAAGGGCTCGACAAAGAGGAGTTGCCGTCGCAGCTCTGCGCCTTCACCACCGGTGTGCTGCGGGCCGAGGCGGCGCACCCGCCCGGCTACTACGACCTGATCCACTCGCATTACTGGCTGTCCGGCCAGGTGGGCTGGCTGGCCCGGGAGCGCTGGGGTGTGCCGCACATCCACACCGCGCACACCCTCGCCAAGGTGAAGAACAAGTTCATCGCGGCCGGTGACCGCCCCGAACCGCGGGCCCGGGTGATCGGCGAGGAACAGGTGATCGCCGAGTCCGACCGGCTGGTCGCGAACACCCGGTTCGAGGCGCAGGACCTGATCACCCACTACGACGCGGACCCGCGCCTGGTCAGCGTGGTGCAGCCCGGCGTCGATCTGGAACGTTTCCGGCCCGGCGACGCCGACCGGGCCCGGTTCGGCCTGCCCGAGCACGGCCGGATCATCGCGTTCGTCGGCCGGATCCAGCCGCTCAAGGCCCCCGACGTCCTGATCTCCGCGCTCGCCGAGATGCGCGCCGCGGGCGGCTCCTCCGACGCCGCCGGCGGCTCCTCCGACGTCACCGTGGTGATCTGCGGTGGACCCAGCGGCAGCGGCCTGGACCGGCCCACCTCGCTGATCGAGCTGGCCGGTTCACTCGGCGTCGCCGACTCGGTGGTGTTCCTGCCCCCGCAGACCGGCGCCGACCTGGCCGCGCTGTACCGGGCCGCCGACCTGGTCGCGGTGCCGTCCTACAACGAGTCGTTTGGCCTGGTCGCCCTCGAAGCGCAGGCCTGCGGCACCCCGGTGGTCGCCGCCGCGGTCGGTGGCCTGGTCACCGCGGTCCAGGACGGGATCAGCGGCGTACTGGTCGACGGGCACGACCCGGCCGACTGGGCTCGCGTGCTGGAACGGCTCCTCGACTCACCCGCGCAACGCCACCGGCTGGCCGCCGGGGCGGTCGCCCACGCGTCGCAGTTCTCCTGGGATCGCACTGCCGACAACCTGCTGCGGGTCTACCGTGACGCGGTGACCGAACACCGCGCGCTGATCGCGGCGCGGCTCGAGGGGGCGACGTACGCATGGTGAAGAAGCTGATCACCGACTTCCTGACTTCGCGTGAGCTGGAGTGGGAACCGACCGGCGAGTCGTCCTTTGTGGTCACTCTGCCGGGCACGCACAAACTCAAGACGGCCTGCAACCTGATCGTCGGCGAGCACGCGCTGCGGATCGAGGCCTTCGTGATGCGCCGCCCGGACGAGCGCCACGAAGAGTTGTGGGCCTGGATGCTGCGCCGCAACGCGCGGATGTACGGCGTCGGGTTCTCGATCGACGCGGTCGGCGACGTCTACCTGACGGGCCGGGTGTCGCTGAAGGGTTTGGACGAGGACGAGCTCGACCGGATCCTGGGTTCTGTCCTGACATATGCGGACGAGTCGTTCGACACGATGCTGGAGATCGGCTTCGGCTCGTCCATCCGGCGCGAGTGGGAGTGGCGGGTCAAGCGGGGGGAGTCGCTCGCGAACCTGCAGGCCTTCAAGCACCTGGCCGAAGGCCCCGCCAGCGCCTGAGGGGGTGCGCTTCGGCTGGGTTGCGGACGGCGTTGGTGCGGCCAGGGCGGCGCTGCGGCGTGCGGCGGGTGCGGCGGGTGCGGCGTGCGGTGGGTGCGGCGGGTGCGGCGGGTGCGGCGGGTGCGGCGTGCGGCGTGCGGTGGGTGCGGCGTGCGGCGGGTGCGGTGGGTGCGGCGTGCGGTGGGTGCGGCGTGCGGTGGGTGCGGCGGGTGCGGTGGTGCCGTGGCGGCGCTGCCCGGACCAGCCTTTGGACCTGCCTCGGCTGCGGCCGGGTTGCTGCCGAAGGCCATCTTTGCGACGAGGATCGACTGGATCGGATCCGGGAGTGCTCAGCTCGTCGTTCAGCCCAGATGGGGGCCCACGCAAGGATCCGGCAGCGGTGACGAGACCACACATAGCGCTTGCGTGAGCTCCTGTCTCGGCCCTGGCATAGATGAAGTCCCACGTTGCCGTTACGTGCGTCTTCATCCACACCAATCACGCCGTTGCGTGCGGCCTCATCCACACCGATCACGCCGTTGCGTGCGAGCCTGGTCCCTGCCGATCGCGTGCCCGTGAAGCGGGACTATCGCGATATATCAGACCGTCGAGCGCCTGCAGGGCGCCTGCAAAGCGCCTGACAAGGGTGCAATGGCGTCACCCGAAGCCCTGCGCAGAGGCGGTGAGGCGAAGTGGCGCGCGCGGAACAACGGCTGGCGATTGCCGGCTGGACTCCGATCGCAAAGTCTCTGGTCACCGGGAGCACGGTCCGCGCTTGTTGCCGGCCGGCCGCGCGTGGTCGAGGGCACACGGTGGGCTCGGGCTCGTGTCTTGGGAGCACACGCGTCTGTCTGGCGTGGACGGCTCCTGCCTGGTGCGGACATGACCGTGTCCGGCGTGGCTGGGAGCACACGGTGGTCTCGGATCTACCCTGCGGAGGTCCGGCCGGCTGCCAGTGCTGTCTCGTGGTGGCTCAAGCAACCGTGGCGGCCAGCTGGGGACATCTTGGAGATAGCGGGAACCCCGGGCGGGAACCCCGGGCGGCAAACGCCGTGCATCACATCGATGAGGGGAATTTGATCTAGGAGCGACTATATCGGGGCTTCCCGATGCGCTCGACGGGTTCTCCGGTGAACATCCGCTTATCGATGAGTAGTGATTCTTCCGTACCGGGGAGCCCGGACGAGTGATTGCCTACTCGTCCGATCGGTTGATTGTTGGTTTCTGTGACGGTTGAGACAGATGTCGACACGAAATCGGGTTGTGAGGCTTGACTGCCCCAACTAGCGTGGTCGATGGACGCCGGAGCGTTAGTTCGGGGAACGGGTCGATCAGCAATGATCGCCGCGGTTCGGCGTTTGGGGACGGGTGGCATGAGCCGTTGGGGGACGGCGCGACCCGAGACCGGCGGTTAGTGCGGGCGGCGCCTATGGGGATGGGTGCCGCCCGCCGCCGCCGGCGCTTTTGTTTGTGCGGTCTAACTTGTGACGCACATTCTCCATTGGCGCGTGCGTTTGGTCGCGGCCCCTTTGGGTAAATCCGATTTCGCGCACTGTCCGATGTGTTCTATCGAACCGCGACGGCGTTCAAGCGTGATTCGAGCGCCGCCTCTTCAGCGCGTCGCAGGGCCGCCCTTCGCTCCCGCGCCGGACCGGAGAGAAGCTGTCCCACCGCCGCGAGCGCGCACAGTGCGAAACAGCCCGCCCACAGCACCGCGTCGCCGGCTTTTTGCAACACCAGCCCGCCGAGGATCGGGGCCAGGGCGGTGCCGACCGACCACGACAGCGAGTTCAGACCCTGGTACCTGCCGCGCAGCGCCGGTGGGGACAGCGCCGCGACGGTGGCCGCATTGCTCGGCGATTGGAGCATCTCGCCAAGTGTCCAGATGATCACTGTTAGGGCGTACACAAGAGGGGTGTCGGCGAGGGCGACCAGCCCGAAGCCGGCGCCGATGATCAAGACGGCGAGTGCCAGGACCTTGGCGCTGTTTCGCCCCTCGATCAGCTTCGGGACGAAGAGCTGTCCGAGAACGATCAGCACGCCGTTGACCGCGATCACTGCGCCGTAAGTCGCCGCGGAGAGGCCGTCGGCGAGCATGGTGAGCGGCAGCGTGGACGCGTGCTGCAGGATCACCAGCACCGACGCCAGGCTGAGCAGTAGATAGACGAGAAAGACCCGGTCGCGCAAGGCGGTGCCCATGCCGCCGGGCGCGGCCACTTCTTGGGTACGGGTACGCGCCGGCCTGGTCTCCGCCAGGAAGATGGCCGTGATGATCGCGGTGAGCAGCGTCGTGCCCGCGTCGACGACGAAAAGCAGCAGGTAGTCGAACTGGGAGGCGAGGCCGGCCGCGACGGCGGCGAGCGCGAAGCCGAGGTTGATCGCCCAGTAGTTCAGTGAGTACGCCCGGACCCGGTCGTGTTCCGGCACGACGTCGACCATCATCGCGGAGAACGCGGGCCGGACCCCTTCGGCGAACGCACCGAGCAGGAACGTGACCGCGGCGATCTGCCAGTACGTGTGCGCGAACCCGAGCGTGAGCATCAGCGCGGCGGCGCCGAACTGCGCGACAAGCATGGTGGGCCGGCGTCCCCAGCGGTCGGTCAGCACGCCGCCGGTCAGGACGCCGATCGCGCCGCCGGCGCCGTAAAGACCGAGAATGACACCGGCCTGTGTCTGGGTGAAGCCGCGGTCGCCGGTGAGGTAGATGCTCAGGAACAGCACCACGAACGACCCGAGCCGGTTGATCAGCGTCCCGGTCCAGAGGAACCAGAACTGCCGGGGCAATCCGCCCGCGGCCTGCCGCAACCAACCCGACACGACACCCACCGACATGAAGTCTCCCGTAAGTAGTGATCATGCTCTGTTCCCTTACAACCTAAGGGCTGCCGCAACCGGTTTTCGACGTGTCGGTGGACACGGTGGCGGGTGCCCGCGCGGCCACCATGCGGGAGAGGGAAGATGAGGTCATGACTGGAACCCTGGTGCTGCTGCGGCACGGCAACAGCGAGTGGAACGCCAAGAACCTCTTCACCGGCTGGGTCGACGTGGACCTCGACGCGAAGGGTGAGGACGAGGCCCGCCGCGGCGGCGAGCTGCTCAAGGAGCAGGGCGTGCTGCCCGACGTGGTGCACACGAGCCTGCTGCGTCGCGCGATCCGGACCAGCGAGATCGCGCTGCACCTGACCGACCGCCACTGGATCCCGGTGAAGCGCTCGTGGCGCCTCAACGAGCGCCACTACGGCGCGCTGCAGGGCAAGGACAAGAAGCAGACCCTGGAGGCGTACGGCGAGGAGCAGTTCATGCTCTGGCGCCGGTCGTACGACGTACCGCCGCCCCCGATCGAGGACGGCTCGGAGTTCTCCCAGGCCGGCGACGCGCGGTACGCGAGCCTCGCGCCGGAGCTGCTCCCGAAGGCGGAATGCCTGAAGGACGTGCTGCTGCGGGCCCTGCCGTACTGGTACGACGAGATCGTCCCGGACCTGCGGGCCGGCAAGACGGTCCTGGTCGCGGCGCACGGCAACTCGCTGCGCGCCATCGTGAAGCACCTCGACGACGTCTCCGACGAGGCGATCGCGAAGCTGAACATCCCGACCGGCATCCCGCTGCGTTACGACCTGGACGAGAACCTGCGCCCGACCAACCCGGGCGGCACGTACCTCGACCCGGTCGCCGCGAAGGAAGCCGCCGCCGCGGTCGCCAACCAGGGCAAGAAGTAGCTAAGAGGTAGGAACGACGAAGGCCGGGACACCCCCGTGGTGTCCCGGCCTTCGGATCCGGCGTCTTGCAACGCGGATCGAATCAGCTCTGACCGGCCGGGCTCTCCCCGGTGACCAGGTAGATGACCTGCTCGCCGATGTTCACGGCGTGGTCGGCGTACCGCTCGTAGAAACGGCCCAGCAGCGCGCCGTCGATCGCGGTCTCCGCGCCATAGGGCCATTCGTCGGCCAGCATGATCTTGAACAGGTGACGCTCGGCGTCGTCGATCGCGTCGTCGTCCTTCTCCAGTTCCGCGGCGAGCGCGACGTTCGGGTTGCCCAGCAGCCGGATGATCTTCTCGGCCATCTCGTCCGCGGCGTTTGCCATCTCCTTGAAGGTCGGCCGCAGCTCGGCCGGCACCGCCGGCGACGGGTGCCGGCGCTTGGCGGTTTTCGCCACGTGCTCGGCCAGGTCGCCCATCCGCTCAAGGTCGGCGGAGATGTGCAGCGTGGTGATCACCCGGCGCAGGTCGCTCGCGACCGGCGCCTGCCGGGCGATGATGTCCGCCACCTTCAGCTCGACCTGCTCGTAGATCGCGTCGACCTCGGCGTCACGCTCGATCACGGCCTCCGCGGCCTTGAGGTCGGCGGTCAGCAGCGCGGTCGTCGCCTTACGCAGAGTGGCGCGAACCGACTCTGCCATGGTCACCAAAAGACGGCCCACCTCGACGAGGTCAGCCTGGTACTCCTCGCGCATGTCTTGATCCCGGTGCTCCTCAGGGCCGGCCCGGTTCTCGGGCGGCCGGTGTGCTGCCCAGGTTAGGCGGACCCAGCGGCGCGAACATGAACACTGGTGAACGACGCCAGGCGTAGTGGTGAACATTATTGGAAGCGGGCCCGATTAGTACCTTTGGCCCTGTAGCGCAGGTAAACATTGACCCTACGATCGCAGCGTGGAATGGAAGTACGTCGTCGGCCTCGTCCTGGCCACGCTCGCCGTCGGCGTGGGAGCGGGGCTGCTTCTGGCTCGGGTCCGCAGGCAGGGCGAGACGGCCCCGCGTGGGCCGCTGGAGGGGAGCGCCGCCATCGAACCGGACGATGACCGCCCGGCAGGCAAGAACGGGCTCAAAGGGCTCGGTCGCAAAAGCCTCGATTCGCTGCGGGTGGGTGTTGTCGTGCTTGATGCGGACGACTACCCCGTGCTGGTGAACCCAGCCGCCCGCGCGATGGGACTGTTGCGGTCGGGGGGAGCGCCCGGCACGATCGCGGCGCACCCGATCTTGCGTACCCTGGCTGGGCAGGTGCGACGCACAGGCGTGCGTCGCGAGGTGGAGCTGGACCTCCCGCGAGGTCGCGCGGGTGGGGCACAGGCTCCGCTCGGTGTGCACCTGCGAGCCGTCGCGCTGAACTCGACGCACGTCGCGATCGAGGCCGCCGACGTGACCGAGGCGCACCGGCTGGCACGGGTCCGCCGCGACTTCGTGGCCAACGTCAGTCACGAGCTGAAGACACCGATCGGTGCTCTCCAGCTGCTGGCCGAGGCGCTGCTGGACGCCACTCAACTGCCCGACCTGGCACCGGAGGCGCAGTCCGAGGACCTGCTGGCGGCGCGCCGGTTCGCCGAGCGCATCCACCACGAGTCCGCTCGGATGGGCCGGCTGGTCAGCGAGCTGCTGGAACTCAGCCGCCTGCAGGGTGCCGAGCCGCTGCCGCAGCCGGAACCGGTCGCGCTGGACTGGGTGATCGCCGAAGTGGTGGACCGGACCCGGACCACCTCCTCGGCCAAGGGCATCGAGGTCGTTGTCGACGGGCCCAAGGGCGCCATGGCGTACGGCAACGACACCCAGATCGCCACGGCGGTCACCAACCTCGTGGAGAACGCGATCGCGTACTCGGGCGAGGACACCAAGGTTTTGCTCACCATGCGTGAGATCGACGACTGGATCGAGATCGACGTCGCCGACCAGGGCATCGGGATCTCGCCGCAGGACGTCGACCGGATCTTCGAACGCTTCTACCGGGCCGATCAGGCACGGTCGCGATCAACCGGTGGCACCGGCCTCGGCCTGGCCATCGTCAAGCACATCGCCACCAACCACGGCGGCCGTGTCGACGTCACGAGTGCACTCGGCGACGGTTCTACGTTCACCCTGCGCCTACCCGCGCGTCCCCCTGAAGCCGCTTCGCCGTCACCGACGGCGATTGAGATCGAGTCCGGTGTGGCCGGGCGCTGACCCAGCCACCGACGACGGAAGGAACCACATTGGCCCGCGTGCTCGTGGTCGAGGACGAGGAGTCGTTCTCCGACGCCCTGTCCTACATGCTGCGCAAGGAGGGTTTCGAGGTGTCGGTCGCTGCGACCGGAACCTCGGCTCTGACGCAGTTCGACCGGACTGGTGCCGACATCGTGCTGCTCGACCTCATGCTGCCGGAGATGTCCGGCACCGAGGTCTGCCGTCAGTTGCGGCAGCGTTCGGCCGTCCCGATCATCATGGTCACCGCCCGGGACAGCGAGATCGACAAGGTTGTCGGTCTGGAGATCGGTGCGGACGACTACGTCACCAAGCCGTACTCGCCCCGTGAACTGGTCGCCCGGATCCGCGCTGTGCTGCGCAGGCAGGGCACCGAAGCCGCCGAGGTGACCACCCCGACGCTCGCGGCCGGCCCGGTCCGGATGGACGTGGAACGGCACGTGGTCACCGTCGACGGCGCCGGCGTCCAGCTGCCGCTGAAGGAGTTCGAGCTGCTGGAGCTGCTGCTCCGCAACGCCGGACGGGTGCTCACCCGAGGCCAGCTGATCGACCGCGTCTGGGGCGCCGATTACGTCGGCGACACGAAGACCCTGGACGTCCACGTGAAGCGGCTGCGCTCCAAGGTCGAACCCGAGCCGTCGGCGCCGCGTTACATCGTCACGGTGCGCGGTCTCGGTTACAAGTTCGAACCCTGATCGGCCGCGCGCGGCGAGGCGGGCTCACGTCCGCCTCGCTTGCGCGGTACGCCGGCTGCCTTGGTGGCCGGGTGGATGGCGATCAGGCCGGATTTGAGGCGGGCCGCGCAGAGTTCGGCGAGTTTGGCGTACGCGACCTCGCCGACCAGCTCGGTCAGCTCCGGCGCGTACGTGATGTACATCGGCTCGGTGCCGACGTGCGCGTCCGGTGCTGAGGTGCACCACCAGCCGAGGTCGTGCCCGCCCGGCCCCCAGCCGCGGCGGTCGAACTCGGTCAGGGTGGACTGCAGGAGCTTTGTCCCGTCGGCCCGCTTGATCCAGTCCTGTTCCCGGCGGACCGGCAGCTGCCAGCAGACGTCCGGCTTGTACTTGAGCGGGTGCACCCCGTCGCGCAGAGCCTGGGCGTGCAGGGCGCAGCCGCCACCGGCCGGGAAGTCCTTCTCGTTAAGGAAGACACACGGGCCGTCACTGGATCGGGTGGCTGTACGCCGTGCGGGTTTTGTTCCGTCGACCGAGTCCATCTCGGTGTAGTTCTTGAAGCCCCGCCGGTAGTGCTGCCAGGTCTCCGGAGTGAGTTTCGCGGCCGCCGTCTTGAGCCGGTTCTCGTCGTCGGCGTCGGTGAAGAACGCGCCGTGCGAGCAGCAGCCGTCCTCGGCCCGGCCAGGCACGATGCCGCGGCACGCGGAGCCGAAGACGCAGGTCCAGCGGGAGAGCAGCCAGGTCAGGTCGGCGCGGACGAGGTGTTGTTCGTCGGCGGGATCGAGAAACTCGATCCACTCCCGAGGGAAGTCGAGGGAGACCTCGGCGGGAGGCTGCGAGCGGCTCATCCGGCTCAGGGTACGCCCATCAGTGGATCATGACCGTTTAGAGCTGATATATCCGGGCGTGCCGGGCGCGGCTACGCTTGAGGCGTGAGTTCCCGCGTTCCTGTGCTTCTCTCCAGCTCTTCGGTCTTCCCGGAGCCGACCGCCGCCGCTTTCGAGATGGCGGCCACCGTGGGCTACGACGGCCTCGAGGTCATGGTGTGGACCGACGCCGTCAGCCAGGACGCCGGTGCCCTGAAAGGTCTGGCCGACCATTACGACGTCCCGGTGCTCTCGGTCCACGCCCCCTGTCTGCTGGTCACCCAGCGGGTGTGGAGCTCCGACCCGTGGGAGCGGCTCAGCCGGGCGGCCCAGCTCGCCGAGACGCTCGGCGCTCCCACAGTGGTGGTGCACCCGCCGTTCAGCTGGCAGCGCGATTACGCCAAGAACTTCGCGGAGGGCCTGGACAAGGTCCGCGGCCGGCACCCCGGCCTCTCCTTCGCCGTGGAGAACATGTTCCCGGTGAAGATGGCGGGCCGCTGGTTCGTGCCCTACACGCCGGGCTGGGACCCGACCGAGACCGGCTTCGACGCGTACACGCTGGATCTGTCGCACTGTGCGGCGTCCCGGATCGACGCGCTGGAGATGGCCGACAAGATGGGCTCTGCCCTGCGGCACGTGCACCTCGGGGACGGCACGGGCGAGGGCCGCGACGAGCACCTGGTGCCGGGCCGGGGCAACCAGCCGTGCGCCGAGCTGCTCCAGTCGCTGGCCGGCCGCGGGTTCACCGGATCGGTGGCGCTGGAGATCAACACACGCAAGGCGTCCAGCCGGGCGGCCCGCGAGGCGGACCTGCGGGAGGCGCTGGAGTTCGCCCGTCGTTATCTCGCCGTGCCTAATGGCCTCGCCTCCGGCTCGGCGGCACTTCGTCCCTGAGCCGATGGCGAGGGCGCCGGAACGGCGATCACGCCGGCGTGAGGCTCGCAGCTCTTTTGCGGGCTCGGTGTGCCGCGACGTGCGAGCGGGTGGCGCAGCGCTCCGAACAGAAGCGGCGGCAGTTGTTCGACGACGTGTCCAGATAGACGTTGCCGCAGCGCTCGTCGGCGCAGATGCCGAACCGGGCGCTGCCGTACTCGCAGAGCCACACGGCCAGGCCCCACGCCGCGCCCGCGAGGTATTCCGCGCTTGCTGACGAGCCGCGGCTGGTCACGTGCATGTGCCAGTCGCTCGCCTCGTGCCCGGAGATGCGTGGCTGCACCGGGTACGCCTCAAGAAGGGTGTTCAGCTCGCGCACCGCCTCGGCGTCCCGGCCGGTCGTGCCGTACTCGAAGACCTCGCGCAGGCGCCGCTGAGCGCGGCGGAACGCGACGACGTCTTTCTCGACGACCTGGTCCCGCATGTATGCCTGCTCGCCGGAGAACAGGGCACGCAACCCGGCGAGATCGTCCAGTCCGGCGTTGACGAGGTCGACTGCCGTCCGGGCGTACGCATCGAAGTTCACCCGACAACGGTAGCGGGACGTTGCCGGGTAGGGCATGTATGAAGCGCGGCGGGGTTTGCGGACTCCTCCGGAGGTTACCCTCGGCTCATGCTCCGTTCCCTCTTTATCGCCGCCGCCGGCTCCTCCCGGCTCGAGCGTCTGGTCGAGTCCGCCCCGGTCAGCAAGGGCATCGCGCGGCGGTTCGTCGCCGGCAGCAGCGCCGATGAGGCCCTGCGGGTGAGCAGAGGGCTCGCCGACGACGGGCTGGCCGTCACTCTCGATCATCTGGTCGAGGACACCCGGACCATCGAGCAGGCGGTGACGGTGCGCGACGAGTACGTCTCGCTGCTCGGCCGGCTGAAGCACTCGGGTCTGACGCCGGCGGCCGAGGTGAGCCTGAAGCTGTCGGCGCTGGGCCAGCGGATCGACGAGAAGCTCGCGCGCGAGCACGCGCACGCGATCTGCGCCGCGGCCGCCGAGGCGGGCACCAGCGTGACGCTGGACGCTGAGGACCACACCACCACGGATGCGACGCTGGAGACGCTCCTGGAGCTGCGAGGCGAGTTCCCGAACACCGGCGCGGTGCTTCAGGCGCACCTGCGGCGTACCGAGGGGGACTGCCGGGAGCTGTCGACGGCCGGGTCCCGGGTGCGGCTCTGCAAGGGCGCGTACTCCGAACCGGAGTCGGTGGCGTTCCAGTCGGCGCTCGACGTCGACAAGTCGTTCGTGCGCTGCCTGAACATTCTGATGTCGGGCGAGGGTTACCCGATGGTCGCGACGCACGACCCGCGGCTCATCGCGATCGGCGAGGACCGGGCCCGCTGGTTCGACCGCTCCACCGGGGAGTACGAGTTCCAGCTTCTCTACGGCGTACGCCCGGACGAGCAGGCGCGCCTTGCCGCGGGCGGCCACACCGTGCGGGTCTACCTGCCGTACGGACAGCAGTGGTACGGCTACCTGATGCGCCGGATCGCCGAGCGACCAGCCGGAATGGGCCTCGTCGCGAAGGTCGTAACCTCCCGCAAGTAACTCAATAGGGTCAAAACTTCGCAGATCTGGCGTGTCGGGCTTGACTTTTTGTGGGCATTTCACGGAACGCATCGCGTTGGTCACAGCAGTATCGATACCGTTCTGATGACACGCACGTGCCTGCGAAAGGATCGGTGCGAACGAGATGACGGGTCCAGCCCAGACCGAGGAACGACTCTCGGAGGTACGGTTCCTGACGGTGGCAGAGGTGGCCGCACTCATGCGGGTTTCCAAGATGACCGTCTACCGGCTCGTGCACGGCGGTGACCTCACCGCGGTCCGGGTCGGCCGCTCGTTCCGCGTGCCAGAGCACGCGGTACACGAATATCTTCGCGGCGCCTTCTCGCAGAGCGCCTGACGACGGTCGCCCCGGTGCCAGAGCGGGGTCGTGTTGGCCCGGTGCGACCGCCCCGGTACGCTGGAGCGGTTGGTTCCCGGTTCGCGCGCCGATCGTGACGCAGCATCCCCGGGCGCCGTCCAGTCCGGAGCCGGTCGTGCCCTTGGGTTCTGCCGGCCATCACATGGTTTCGAGAGGCTTTTCGTATGGGCTCCGTGGTCAAGAAGCGCCGCAAGCGTATGGCGAAGAAGAAGCACCGCAAGCTGCTGCGCAAGACCCGCGTCCAGCGTCGCCGTCTCGGCAAGTGACGGACGGCCGGGTGCATCACCCGGCCTGAGCCGTCGCTTGCCTCGACAGAGGATCCCGACAACGCATCGAGAGGTGCGCCCGTGGTGACCTCACCGCCCCGCGTCGTCGTGGTCACCGGAGTCAGCCGTTACATCGGCGCTCGGGTGGCCGCACGCCTCGCCGCTGACCCACGGATCGATCGTGTCGTCGGTCTGGATCCGCACGACCCGCCGGCCGGCCTTCTGGGCCTGCTGGAAGGCGTGGAACGGATCCGGGCCGATGCTCGCGCGGCCACCGAGGCCATCGCCGAGCTCGACGCGGAGGCCGTCGTCCACCTGGCTGTGACCAGCGTGCCCGACGTGCAGCACGGCGGTCGGGCCGCGATGAAGGAACAGAACGTCATCGGCACCATGCAGGTGCTCGCGGCCGCTCAGGGCGCGCCGGGCCTGCGCAAGCTGGTGGTGCGCTCCTCCACGGCCGCGTACGGCGCGTCGTTCCGCGACCCGGCGGTCTTCACCGAGGACACCGAGCCTCGTGCCGTGCCTCGTGGGCCGTTCGCTCGCGACATCCTCGACATCGAGGGTTACGTCCGCGGTTTCCGCAGGCGCCGTTCCGAGGTCGCCGCCACCGTGCTGCGCTTCGCCCCCATGATCAGCTCGACGGCCGAGACCTCGCTGACCAGATACTTCGCGCAGCCGGTCGTGCCGACCGTGCTCGGCCGCGACGCACGTCTCCAGTTCGTGCACGTCGAGGACGCGCTCGAGATCCTGCACCGCTCGGTGGTCGAGGACCACCCCGGCACGTTCAACGTGGCCGGCGCCGGTGTCCTGATGCTCGCGCAGGCGGTCCGCCGGGCCGGCCGGGTTTCCCTGCCACTGCCCGAGTCGGCGCTCTCCACCGGCGCGGCCCTGCTCCGCAATCTCGGCGTCGAGCAGATCGGCCTGGACCAGATCGACCTCTTCGTGCACGGTCGGGTGGTGGACACCTCCCGCCTGATCCGCGAGTTCGACTTCACCCCGCGTACCACCGCGGAAGCGTTCGACGATTTCATCAAGGCGCACCTGGCCGGCGCGACGATCACCGCTGACCGGCTGGCCGCCGCCGAGCAGACGATTCTGGACGGCATCCGCCGGGTCCGGGCCACTGCTTCTCCGGCGCCGGCCGCGGTTCCGAAACCCGCATCCGCCCCTGCCGGTCACACCGCGGCAGGAGTGCGGGCGGGAAGCGACCGATCGTGAGCCAGGATGAGTTCCGCCGTGATCTGCTGCCCGGGCACGCCGACTTCCAGCTGCCCACTCCCGCACCGGCGCAGCGGGTGAACGGGAACCGGCCGATCCCGGAGAAACCCGTCGAGCCTCCCGTCGCGGCACCGGACGTGTGGGACCAGCGGATGGCGGACGGCCTGGCCTTCCTGCGCCGCAGGCTCTCCGGGGCATACGAAGTGGACGAGTTCGGCTTCGACCCGGAACTGACCGACGCGGTGTTCCAGCCGATCCTGAAACTGCTGTACCGCGACTGGTTCCGTACCGAGGTCCTCGGCATCGAGAACGTGCCGTCCGACGGCGGCGGCCTGGTGGTCGGCAACCATTCCGGCACTGTTGCGCTGGACGCCCTGATGCTCACCGTCGCGATGCGCGACAAGCACCCGAAACAACGACACCTGCGCCTGCTCGGCGCCGACCTGGTGTTCCGCATGCCGCTGATGAGCGAACTGGCCCGCGCGGCCGGCGCCACGGTGGCCTGCAACCCCGACGCCGAGCGGCTGATGACCAGCGGCCAGCTGGTCGGTGTCTTCCCCGAGGGCTTCAAGGGCATCGGGAAACGCTTCTCCGAGCGCTACAAGCTTCAGCGTTTCGGTCGCGGCGGGTTCGTCTCGGCCGCGCTGCGCACCGGTACGCCCATCGTCCCGGTCGCGATCGTCGGGGCCGAGGAGACGTACCCGATCCTGGCCGACCTGAAGCCGCTGGCCCGGTTGCTGGGTGTGCCGTACTTCCCGGTGACGCCGACCTTCCCGCATCTCGGCCCGCTGGGTCTGGTGCCACTGCCGAGCAAGTGGCTCATCCAGTTCTGCCCGCCGATCCCGACCGCGCATCTGACCGAGTTCGCCGACGACCCTCTTGTCGTCTACAACTTGGCGGACCAGGTACGCGAAACGATTCAGGCAACCCTGCACGAGCTGCTCGAGAAGCGCCCCGACGCGTTCGGTCCGTGACCACCCAGTGACTGATTGTCGCCAATCACTGGAATGAATCGCCCGGACCGTCCTATAGTGACGACTGAGGGGCGGCCCCGAAGTCTCGCGACTTTCGGCACCGCCCCTCGCCATCGTCTGGCGTGTTACTCAGAACAGGTTGTCGAGCAACCCGTCCAGCACACCGCCGTCCTGCTCCTCGTCGATGATGACCGGTGGGGTCGTGACCGTCTCGGACGGACTGGGCGAGGTGACCGCGCTCGTCTTCGACGGCTTCTTGTTCGCCGGCGTCGTCGGAGCCACCGTGCCCGGCAGGGTCGCGTCACCGGTGACGTCCGGTTTCGCGGTGATCCCGCTCTTCGACGGCTTCGGCGTGGCGTCCGGGTCCTCGTTGTTCTTCGACGAGGACTTGCCGCTGCCGGTGTGGCCTCCCGGCCTAGACTGCGTGCCCGCTCCAGCGTTGGTGTCGCTGTCGCAGCCGCGCAGTTTCGGTCCGAGCTCGTCGGAGCCGTTCGGCGTGATCCGCTCGCAGTTCAGCCCGGTCCGCAGCTGCTCGCTGCGGTCGGTGACGTCCTGGAGCAGTGCCAGCGATGCCGCGGCCCGGTCCCGGTTCGCCGGGGAGAGCTCGTCGATGGCCGGCTCGAACGCCTTGCGTTGCGTCGTGACGAAACCGTTCAGTGTGGTCAGCGGCTTGCGGTCCTTGTTGGAGACCACTGCCGTGTTGAGCAGCCGCACACCCTTGCGGGTGTCGGCGTCCATGTCGTCGAGCACCGTGCGGAACGCCGGGTCGTCGCCGTCCATGGCAACCGCCTCGGTGAGCCGGTTGCGGGCGAAGTCCAGCGACAGCTGACCCCTCGACACATCCGATCCGGCGATCGCCAGCTGCGCCCTTTCGGTGGAGCGCTTGACGCCGTACAACGCGTCGCCGGGCGACGCGCTCTCGCTCGCCGCGGAGATCCCGGAGACTGCCATCGCGCCGGCGGCAACGCCGATCACGATCGCTCCCCGGGCTCGGATCCGGCGCCCGAAGAACGAACGCCTGGCTCCGTCGACGGTGTCGGCGACCGGCTCGGCGTCACTGACGGCGGTCAGGCCGATGCCGTCCCGCTCGGCCGTGGCGACCAGCATGGCGCGCAGGCCGACGCGGAACTCGGAGTCGACCGGTGCGACCGGCCGGGCCGTACCGAGCCGGTTGCCGATGGCGACCAGCCGGTTGAGCTCCTCGTCGGTTTGTCCCCGGCTGTGGTGCCGTGGGACGCCGCCGGTCTCGTCGATCAGTTCCGCGAAGCGCTCGGCGCTCCGGCGGTCCAGGAATTCGAACTTCACCGTGGGCACCTCCCCTCGCTCGTGACTGTCTCGCCGGCCTGCGGGCCGGCGTAGGCGACCGAGTCGGATTTCTCTGCCCCGGGTCGCATCCGGACAAACGCGCGACACGCGGCCCCGGTTACGGGTGAGAGGGGGTGCCATCGGGTATCGGAGATCGACATCCGAGAGCGCCGGATCAAGACTGGAACCCTTCCGGCAGGAGCCGGTTGAGCGCTCGAACGGCCCTGTACTGCAAGGCCTTGATGGCGCCTTCGTTCTTGCCCATGGTCTTCGCGGTCTCGGCCACCGAGAAGCCCTGGAGGAACCGCAGCACGATGCACTCCTGCTGTTCCGGGTTGAGCTGCTTGACCGCGGTGAGCAGAGCGACGTTCGTGATGTGGTCGACGACAGCGGATTCCGGGCTGCCTTCCGGCCCGCGGTCCTCCCGGTCGGCGTCCAGGACGTCGCCGGTGGTCACCTCGAGGCGGTACCGGCCCGACTTGAAGTGGTCGGCGACCAGGTTCCGGGCGATGGTGACGAGCCAGGCGCCGAGGTCACGGCCCTGCCAGGTGAAGCTTCCGATGCGCTTGAGAGCGCGCAGGAAGGTGTCCGAAGTGAGGTCCTCGGCGAGCTGACGGTTGCCGACCCGGAAGTAGACGAACCGGAACACCGTGTCGACGTACCGGTCGTAGATCAGTCCGAACGCCTCGGACTCGCCGGCCTGTGCCCGCTCGACAAGCGCCCACACCTCGGCCGCCGGGTCGCCACGATCCGGCCTGGCCGGGTGTTTCGGGGGAGCGGTCTCGCTGGGCGGTCCGGTGGTGCTCTGCGTCGGCAGGACCACGGTGTGGTCGCCGGGCGCTGTCTCGGGCTCGCCGATGTTCGACCGCTGGCCTGCGGTCGGCTGGGCCGGTGGGCGCGGCGACTGTACCCGGCCGCCACCGAACTTCCCGTTGCCCGCGTGCGGCTGGGTGACGGCCGGTGGTCCGTTCGGAGTCCGGCGGCTGCCGGTCTGCTTCGGGCTCTCACCGCGGATCGCGTTGACGATCATGCCGTCGAATGACTCGCGCAGGGCGTTCAGACCTTCATTGAGCGCGAGCCGGGCCGCGAGGACATCGCGGTGGAACGGGTCCTCTGCGTACACATGAGTCACTTCGCCTCCTCAACCCGGCGGGCCTGTGACAGTTGCGATTCAGTCCCGCCAGACGTGAATTCGCCATTACTAGGTGCTTTGTGTGGCACAGCGGCCTCCTCGGGATGAGGGTGGTCACTCACAACAAAAGGGGTGAAGCAACCCGCTGAAAAGCCGGTTTACCTCACCCGTTGGTGTGGATTCCGTTACGCAGACGGAAGTATCACCGACTTCGGACACAGCGAGTCGCACAACAAGTGCGCTACGCGCAAAGCCGCGAAACGGATCTTTAACGGCATCCTGAGTCGTCCTCACCATCACCGATGGCCTCTCGCCGCGAACGGACGCGCTGTCCGGCATGCCGCTCGGGGGCCGTTTGTGCCAAACTCTCGCCTCGTGGAGGAACCCGCTCGCGATCCGGTCGCCGAGGCCGCCGGTCGCCGTCCCGACCGGCCTGCCCTGATCGCCGGTCACGCGGTCCTCACATGGGCGGAATTGGACAGCCGGGTGTCAGCCGCGGCGCGCTGGACCGCCGCGCGCACCGCTCCCGGCGATCGGATCGCTCTGGTGCTCGGCAACACCGTGGACTTCGCGATCGCCTACTTCGGAGTTCTGCGCGCCGGGCGGGTGGCCGTCCCGCTCAATCCCGGTTACACGGCTGATGAGCTCGATCACGCCGTGACGGACTCGGGTGCGGTCCTGATCATCGGGGAACCGGCGGGGCCTCCTCGGCTGCGTCTGGTCACCGCTCCGCGCGTACCCACGGATCTGGAAGCTGGGGACGGGATCCTGCCGGAGGTGGGCGCCGGAGATCTCGCGGTCCTGCTTTACACGTCGGGGACGAGCGGGCGGCCGAAGGGCGCCATGCTCACCCATGCCGCGCTGACCGCGAACCATGACCAGCTGGACCGGATCGAGCCGCCGGTTGTCGGTCCGGACGACGTGGTGCTGCTCGCGGTGCCGTTCTTCCATGCCTATGGGCTCAACACCGGGCTCGGGACGGTTGCGCACCACGCGGCGACCGGGGTGCTGCTCGAGCGCTTCGAGCCGGCGGCCGCGTCCGCGCTGATCGCCGAGCACGGTGTCACCGTCGTGGTCGGTGTGCCCGGGATGTACCAGGCCTGGATCGCCGACCCGGACGCTCGGGACTCGCTGCGCGCTCTGCGCACGGCAGTCTGCGGCGCGGCGCCGCTGGGCGCGAGCACAGCGGCGCGCTTCCGCGCGCTGACCGGCAAGAGCATCTTGATCGGGTACGGGTTGACGGAGACCGCCCCCGTGCTGACCACGACGGCCGTGAGCCACCGGGACAAGAACGGCTCGATCGGCCGTCCGCTGCCCGGTGTCGAGCTGCTGCTGCGCAACCGGGCCGGCGCCGAGCTGTGGCGGGACGGCACCGCCTCGATCGACGAGGACCTCGGCGATCTCGACGTGGACGTGGCCGGTTCGGCAGGCACCGACCCCGGCGAGATCGTGGTGCGCGGGCCGAACCTCTTCTCCGGTTACTGGCCGGACGCGAGCGGCGGACCGGAGGCGGACGGCTGGTGGCCGACCGGGGACGTGGCGTACGCGGACGGCGACGGCGACCTGGTCCTGGTCGACCGGATCGGTGAGCTGATCCTGGTGAACGGCTTCAACGTGTACCCGGCCGAGATAGAACGGGTACTGGACGGGCACCCGCGGGTGGCCGCCGCTGCCGTGGTCGGCGTGCCCGATCCGGACTCCGGGCAGCGGCCGCACGCGTACGTGGTGCTCAGCGGCGACCCGGCGCCGAGCGTGACCGAACTGCAGGTGTGGTGTGCGGCCCGGCTGGCCCGGTTCAAGCTGCCCGGCATCGAGCTGGTCACCGAGCTGCCGCGGTCGGCGACGGGCAAAGTACGGAAGAGAGAGCTGTGAACCGACTCACCCTGATCAGCCGGGCCGGCTGTCATCTCTGCGAGGTGGCCGAGCAGACCCTGGACCGGATCGCGCCGCAGCAGTGGACCAAGGTCGACGTCGAC
Source organism: Actinoplanes sp. CA-015351 (assembly GCF_050955685.1). Lineage (NCBI taxonomy): Bacteria > Bacillati > Actinomycetota > Actinomycetes > Micromonosporales > Micromonosporaceae > Actinoplanes > Actinoplanes sp. CA-015351. Next base: position 7,912,136 of record NZ_CP192102.1, on the reverse strand, counting down.
TCCGACATCGAGCTGGAACGCGAGTACGGCGACCGGGTGCCGGTGCTGCTGCTGGACGGCAAGGAACACGGTTACTGGCGCATCGAAGAGGATCGCCTGCTGCGGGATTTGTCTCGACAACCAGGGGAACCACGCCTGTAACTTGGCTCCTCGTGACAGCTAAGCACCTGGTCTGGGACTGGAACGGCACCCTTCTCGACGATCTTCACCTGGTGGTCTCCTCGACCAACACGGCCTTCTCTTCGGTCGGCGCGCGCAACGTCGACGCCGACGAGCACCGGCGGACCTTCCGGCGCCCGGTCGCCGAGTTCTACGCCGAGATGCTCGGCCGGGCCGTGGACGACGAGGAGTTCGGCCGGCTCGACCGGATCTTCCATGACGCGTACCGGCTCGGGCTGACCGACATCTCGCTCGCCGCCGACGCGATGGCCGCGATCAAGACCTGGCCGGGCACCCAGTCGCTGCTCTCCATGTGGTTCCACAGCGAGCTGATCCCGGCCGTCGAGACGTACGGCCTGGCCGGGCTCTTCGCCCGGGTCGACGGACTGCGCACCGAGGTGGGCGGCGACATGAAGGCCGGGCACCTGGCACGGCACCTCGAAGGTCTCGGCGTCGAGGGCAGCCAGGTGGTGCTGATCGGCGACTCGCTCGACGACGCGTACGCGGCCGAGTCGGTGGGCGGCCGCGCGGTTCTCTACACCGGTGGGTTCACCGATCCTGACCGGCTTCGTACTTCGGGCTATCCGGTCGCCGACACGCTGGTAGGCGCGGTGACGACGGCCATGTCACTCTGAGTCAGGTGGCCCTGGCGGGGTCGCTCGGTAATACTCGACAGGTCGGTTCGGCTAACACAGCCGGGCCGATCTTGTCCAATTGTCCCAACAAGATCGCGATTTGTGCACGCCTTCACAAGCGCCTACTCTGTGACTCCGACGAGCCCCGCTACCACAGCCACCCCAAGTGGGTTTCACCGGTATCGCACAGACAGGGCTCACCGCAGGTTCGCCTCGTCGGCACGGAGTCAGATGAGTCAGCAGCGTCAAGGAAGCACGCCCGGCGATGCCGGTGTCGTCCCGGCCTTCCCGGATCTCCCCGAGGCGACCATCGCACGGCTGCCTGAATATCTTCGTGCGCTCCACCACCTCGCCGAGACCGGCGCTGAGACCGTGTCCAGCGAGGGCCTCGCGGCGGCGGCCGGCGTCAACTCGGCCAAACTTCGCAAGGACCTCTCCCACCTGGGCTCGTACGGGACCCGTGGTGTCGGTTACGACGTCACCCTCCTGATCGACCAGGTCGAATACATCCTCGGCCTCGACAAGAACCGGGCGGTCTGCCTCGTCGGTGTCGGCAACCTCGGGCACGCCCTGGCCGGTTACGCCGGTTTCGCCAGCCGTGGCTTCCGCGTGGTGGCCCTCTTCGACGCTGACCAGGGCAAGGTCGGCGACCTGGTCAACGGCCTCGTCGTGCGGCACATCGACGAGCTGCCCGAGGTCGCCGCCGAGGAGTCGATCGCCATCGGCGTGATAGCTACTCCTCCGGGCTCGGCCCAGGCAGTCGCCGACGTGCTGGTCGCCGCGGGTGTGACAAGCATCCTCAACTTCGCTCCGGGTGTTCTCTCGGTGCCGCCAAACGTTGACGTTCGTAAGGTGGATCTCGCCATCGAGCTGCAGATCCTTTCGTTCCATGAGCACCGCAAGGCGTCTCTGACCGCGCTGCCCGGCGGCCGGTCCGCCCCGGCGGGCAATCAGGAGGCGGTCGGATCGTGAATCTTCTCAGCATCGGTGCCTCGTACCGCACCGCCGACGTCGCCGCTCTGGAACGACTCGTGATCCCCGACTCCGCGCTGCCCGGCCTGTTGCAGAAACTGGTCGACCAGCCGTACGTCGGTGAGGCCGTCGTGGTCTCCACCTGCAACCGGGTCGAGGTCTACGCGGCCGTCAGCGGCTTCCACGGTGGTCTCGGTGACATCTGCAACGTGCTCGCCGAGCACTCCGGCATCCCGGCTAGCGAGCTCGCCAGCCACCTTTACGTGCACTACGGCGAGGCCGCCGTCCGGCACTCCTTCCGGGTCTCCTCCGGCCTCGACTCGATGGTCGTCGGCGAGGCGCAGATCCTCGGGCAGCTGCGGGACTCGTACCACGCGGCGACCGAGGTGGACTCGGTCGGCCGGCTGCTGCACGAGCTCATGCAGCAGACGCTGCGGGTCGGCAAGCGGGCGCACTCCGAGACCGGCATCGACCGGGCCGGCCAGAGCGTCGTGACGGCCGCGCTCGACGTCGCCGCTGACCACCTCGGCGTCGACCTGACCGGACGGTCCGCGCTGGTGATCGGCGCGGGCGCGATGGGCGCCCTGTCGGTGGCGACACTCACCCGGACCGGTGTGGGACCGCTGCGGATCACCAACCGGAGCATGGACCGGGCTGATCGGCTCGCTGAGGCGTACGGCGCGGTCGCGGTTCCGTTCGAGGAGCTGGAGCAGGCGCTCAGCGAGGTGGACATCGTGGTCAGTGCGACCGCCTCGATCGAGCCGGTGCTGACCCGCGAACGACTCACCGCGGCGCTCGCCGCCCGGGACGGCGCCGAGCACCCCCTGATCGTGCTGGACCTGGCCGTGCCCCGGGACGTGGCGCCGGACGCCGCTGACCTGCCCGGTCTCGTCGTGGTCGACATCGACGGGCTCGCGGCGAGCCGCCGTGCCCTGCCGGCGGCGGCCGAGACCGCGGCCGTCGAGCAGATCGTCGCCAGTGAGGTGGACAACTTCCTCGGCTGGCTGCGCGGGGCCGAGATCGCGCCTACCGTGGCGGCGTTGCGGACCCGTGCCGAAGATGTGGTTTCGGCCGAGATGCGCAAGTTGATCTCCAGGCGGCCGGATTTCACCGAGGAGCAACGGGCCGATGTTTCCCGTACCCTGCACCGGGTCGTGCAGCAGTTGCTGCACTCGCCGACCGTGCGGGTGCGCCAGCTGGCCGCGGAGCCTGGCGGAGATCAGTACGCCGCGCTGCTGCGAGAACTGTTCGACCTGGACGTGCCGCTCGCCACTCACGCGAACGCGGTGCCGGAGATCGGGGGGAAAGCGTGACCGCACCACTTCGTCTCGGCACCCGGGGGAGCGCGCTGGCGCTCACCCAGTCGCAGATGGTCGCCGACGCTCTGACCGCCGCCACCGGGCGCCCGGTGGAGCTCGTCCGGATCGTCACACCGGGTGACCGCTCCGCGGCGCCGGTCGCCCAGCTCGGCGTGGGTGTCTTCGTGTCCGCGCTGCGTGACGCGCTGATCGCCGACGAGATCGACTTCGCCGTCCATTCGTACAAGGACCTGCCCACCAGCGATTACCCGCGGCTGCACATCGCCGCGGTGCCGCCACGGGAAGACCCCCGTGACGCGCTGATCGCCCGGGACGGTTTGACGCTCGCCGAACTCCCACCCGGCTCCAAGATCGGGACCGGGGCGGTGCGCCGAATCGCGCAATTGCGGGCTTTGGGCCTAGAGTTGCAGGTCACGCCGATTCGGGGGAACGTGGACACGCGGATCGCGCGAGTTCTCGGCCCTGAGGCCGACCTCGACGCGGTCGTCCTCGCCCGGGCCGGCCTGGCGCGCCTCGGCCGGACCGCGGAGATCACCGAGACGCTCGACCCGATGCTCATGCTGCCCGCCCCTGCACAGGGCGCGCTGGCGGTGGAGTGCCGGGCCGACGACACAGACCTGGTCGAGCTGCTGGCCGCACTCGATCACGCACCGTCCCGCGCCGTCGTCACGGCGGAGCGGGCGTTGCTAACCACGCTGGAGGCCGGGTGCTCCGCCCCGGTCGCCGCACATGCCGAACTTGCCGAGGGTGAGAACGGCGACGAGATTTACCTGCGCGGTGCGGTGATCAGCCCGGATGGGGTTCGAGCCATCCGGCTGTCGCGCACCGGAACGCCCGCCAGCGCGGCGGAGATCGGCAAGGCGCTCGCCACCGATCTCCTCGACGCCGGCGCCGATACCCTGATGGGGAGCACAGAATGACCACCCGCACCGCCCGTAAGCCAGCAGGACGCATCGCGTTCATCGGCGCCGGACCCGGCGACCCGGAGCTGCTGACCCGTCGCGCGTACGCGGCGCTGACCGATGCCGACCAGGTGGTCTACGACCGTGGCGTGCCCGAGTCACTGCTGAGCGCCGTTCGTTCCGACGCCAAGGAAGACGCCCAGTTCAGCCCGGCTGAGGGTGCGCCCGGCGACGTCGCCAAGGTGCTGCTCTCCGCCGCCAAGTCCGGTCTCTCCGCGGTGCACCTCGTCGCCGGCGACCCGTTCGGGCACGAGTCCGTGGTGAAAGAGGTGCAGGCGGTCGCGCGTACCGCCGTGCACTTCGAGGTGATCCCCGGTATCGGCCAGGCCGAGGGTGTCGCGGCGTACGCGGGTGTCCCGCTGCCCGGCGTCCGCATCGCCGCCGACGTCGACGACGTCACCACCCTGGACTTCGACGCGCTCGCCGGCGCTGCCCAGAAGGGCTCGTTCGCGGTCGCCGTGGACGCCGGTGACCTCGCCGCCGTCCGTGACGGTCTGCTCGCCGCCGGCGTCGAGCCGGGTGTGCCGGTCGGCGTGACCGGCGACGGCACCGGCGAGACGCAGTACACCACCACCTCGACCGTGGACAGCTTCGTCGCGGCGGCTCTCGGCTTCACCGGCCGGGTCGTGCTCACCGTCGGCTCGGACGTCGCCGAGCGCGACAACCTGAGCTGGTGGGAGAACCGTCCGCTGTACGGCTGGAAGGTTCTCGTTCCGCGTACCAAGGAGCAGGCCGGCGCGATGAGCGCACGGCTGCGTGCCTACGGCGCGATCCCGTGCGAGGTGCCGACCATCGCGGTCGAGCCGCCGCGCACCCCGGCCCAGATGGAGCGCGCCGTCAAGGGCCTCGTCGACGGCCGGTACGCCTGGGTGATCTTCACCTCGGTGAACGCTGTCCGCGCGGTCTGGGAGAAGTTCGCCGAGCACGGCCTCGACGCCCGCCACTTCGGCGGCGTGAAGATCGCCTGTATCGGTGAGGCGACCGCCGAGGCGGTTCGCGCGTTCGGCATCCAGCCGGAACTCATCCCGGCCGGCGAGCAGTCCAGCGACGGCCTCCTCGCCGAGTTCTCGCCGCACGACGAGATCCTCGACCCGGTCGGCCGGGTGCTGCTGCCGCGTGCCGACATCGCCACCGAGACCCTCGCGGCCGGGCTCATCGAGCGCGGCTGGGAAGTCGACGACGTCACCGCGTACCGGACCGTCCGGGCGGCCCCGCCGCCCGCCGAGATCCGCGACGCGATCAAGTCCGGTGGCTTCGACGCGGTGCTCTTCACCTCGTCCTCGACCGTACGGAACCTGGTCGGCATCGCCGGCAAGCCGCACGCCCGCACTGTCGTCGCGGTGATCGGCCCGAAGACCGCCGAGACCGCTGTCGAGTTCGGCCTCCGGGTCGACACGCAGCCGCAGAACGCGTCGGTGCCGGACCTGGTCGAGGCGCTCGCCGAGTACGCCCTGGAGCTTCGCGAGAAGCTGGCGGCGATGCCCGCGAAGCAGCGCCGTGGCTCCAAGGTCCAGGGGCCGACGGCCCTCCGATTCCGCTGATTCGATGGAAGCGCGCCGGTCTCTGAGCCGGCGCGCTTCTTCTTTGTACGGGAGCGTCGATGTCCTTCCCTGACATTCGCCCGCGCCGTCTCCGGCGCACGCCTGCGATCCGCCGCCTCGTCGAGGAGACCCGGGTCGCCCCCTCCGAACTGGTCCTTCCGCTCTTCCTGAAGGACGGCCTGACCGAGCCGAAACCGATCAGCACGCTGCCCGGCGTCTTCCAGCACACCCGGGAATCGCTGCTCAAGGCCGCGCACGAGGCGATCAGCGCCGGCGTCGGCGGCCTGATGCTCTTCGGTGTGCCGGACAACGCGGACAAGGACGAGACCGGTTCGGCCGGCCTCGACCCGAACGGCATCCTCAACGTCGGCGTACGCGATCTGCGGGCCGAGTTCGGCGATGCCACCGTCATCATGAGCGACCTCTGCCTCGACGAGTTCACCTCGCACGGGCACTGCGGGGTGCTCGGCGCCGACGGTTCCGTCGACAACGACGCCACCCTGGAGATCTACGGCCGGATGGCGGTCGCCCAGGCCGACGCCGGCGCCCACATGGTCGGCCCGTCCGGGATGATGGACGGCCAGATCGGCGTGGTCCGCAAGGCGCTTGATGCGGCCGGCCACCAGGACATCGCGATCCTCGCGTACTCGGCGAAGTACGCCGGTGCGTTCTACGGCCCGTTCCGTGAGGCCGTCGAGTCGTCCCTGCAGGGCGACCGCCGGCAGTACCAGCAGGACCCGCCGAACCTGCGGGAGGCGCTGCGCGAGGTCGACCTGGACGTGGCCGAGGGCGCCGACATCGTGATGGTGAAGCCCGGCCTGCCGTACCTCGACGTGATCGCCGCGATCCGCGAACGGGTCACCGTGCCGGTGGCCGCTTACCAGGTGTCGGGCGAATACGCGATGGTCGAGGCCGCCGCGGCCAACGGCTGGATCGACCGCGAGCGGGCCATCCTGGAGTCGCTCACCTCGATCAAGCGCGCCGGCGCACAGATCACCCTCACCTACTGGGCCACCGAGGTCGCCCAATGGTTGCGCGAGCGTTACTGATTTTCCCGGGGCTCCAGCGTCTGCACCAGGTGGGTCACGTCGGCGATGTACTCGAACCAGTCCCGGTCGGACTGGTAACCGAGTTCGGCGTTGACCTTCAGCATGGACTCGTTCTGCTGAGCGTTCCACGTCTGCACCTGGCGCAGGCCGGGCTCGGCTGAGCGCAGCTCGAACAGCATCCGGGCCTTGATCGCGCGGTCGATGCCGTAACCACGGTGTTCGCGAACCACGATCGTGTCGTACTGATCGGCGCGTTCCGGGTGCTGCGCCGGGACCACCACCTCGGTCAGGCCCGCGACGGTTCCGCTGGCCTCGTGGATGGCGAGCACGATGTACGGCTTCAGGCCCCGCTTGTGCAACGTTTCGATCGACTCCCGGAGCCGCTGCGGGTCGGACGACCGGGGTGCCAGGTCGAGGTCGTCATCGTCGTTCTGCGCCTCGGCCTTGGCCTGCGCGTACGCCTCCAGCAGCGAGTCCGGCGGCCCGCCCGGGTGATATTCGATCCGGTAACCGGAGCTGATGCCGCTCGCCATCGCGCCCAGGGTCAGCCAGTCGACCGACTCCAGGTTGAGCACGCTGCGGGTCTCCACGTACTCCTTCTCGAAGCCGAGCGACTCGTAGAACGCGATCGCCGGTGTGCCGCCGATCGCCTCCACCCCGATCGAGGTGAAACCTTCCAAGTACGCCCGGCGGGCAGCCACCCCGACAAGCTGACGGCCGAGGCCACGACGGCGAAGATCGGGCCGGACCAGGATCTCCAGCACACCGATGTCACCGAGCAACAGGATGTTGACGTGCGCGAAGATCTGGCCTTCGCCCTCGGGAACCCGGTCGTCCTCGACCACCCAGGTGATCCGCCGCTCGCCCGGCATGGTCTCGGCCAGATAGTCCCGGACCTGCACGTCACGCCAGGGTGGATCGTCGGGGAGGTCTGCGGACATGGCTGCGTTCACCGTCTCCACGAGCGACTGGATCTCGGCCGCGGACGCGGAGCGTGGATCCCATTCACGCACCCTCACCCGTACATCGTGCCGTTTACGTGACCATCAGGGAAGTGCTGGCCACGCAAAAGTATGGGCACGCTCACCCAGAGTCGCGATTTTCAGCTTCGGCTGCGCCGTCCGTAGTCGTCCGCGAACTGGAAAACCTTCTGCGCGTACGGCCGGACCGCGTTGTAGGAGAGGATCGCGTCCCACCAGGACTCCGCCTTGGTCAGGTCGCGTCCGCCCTTGCAGAGGTACACGGCTGCGGTCATCGCGGCGTCGTCGATGTCGTTCGGGTTCTTCACACCGTCGTTGTCGGCGTCGACCGCGCTCTCGTTCCAGGTGGCCGGGATGAACTGCATCGGCCCGATCGCCCGGTCGAAGGCAGGGTCGCCGTCGAGCTGGCCCTGATCGGTGTCGGTGATCAGCATCCGGCCGCCCTTGCCGTCCAGCGGAAGGCCGTAGATCGTCGGCGTGGAGACGCCGTCGACGCCGAGGACAGCGCCGTTGTGGCTGCCGTGCTCGGACTCGACCTTCGCGATGGCGGCCAGCGTGGTCCAGCTCAGGTGGCAGGACGGTGTGGTCTTCGCGGTGACGAGTTCCGCGTACCCATAGGCCTGCACCGCGACGACCGGGATGCCGACCTGGGTGCCGACCTGGGTGGCCCAGCTGGCGAGCGCGTCAGCCGGCCGGGCGCCACCCACTGCGGGCTGGGTGGTGGACAGGCCGGTCGGTAATCCGGTCGGCAGTCCGGTGATGCCGGGCAGGCCGGTCGCCCCGGCGGTGGGGATGCCGGTGGTCAGACCCGTGGGCAAACCAGTCGGGAGTCCGGTTGGCAGGCCGGTCGGCAGTCCGGTCAGTCCGGCCGCGGGATCTCCGGGAAGGCCACCGGGCGCGGCGGAGGCCGCAGCCGCGGCCTCGCCGCCGAAAGTAGGCGTCGCGCTCGGCGCGGGCGCGGCGTCCAGAGCCTTGGGTACGAGGTAAGCGCCGGAGGTACCCGCCAGGACGACGAGCGCCACGATCACGAAGCCGGGGATGATGACGCGTCCGCTCGGCCCCTTGGCCCAGCCGACCGTGGCCTTCCCAGCCCGCCCGGCGACGTGCACCAACCGCCGAGTCCTGGTCGCCGCTCCGGCCGCAACCGCCGCTCCGGTCCTGCCAGGATCGCCCTTGCCGTCCGAACCGCCGTCATTGGTGGTCGCCTTGGCGGCGGGATCGGTTTGGCCGTCAGGGTCGCTCGTACCGGCTTTTTCACCTTTCGCCGGCGCTGCGGTCTTGTCCGCGGGTGCTGCGGCCTTTTCCGCCGATGCCTCGGACTTGTCCGCCGATGCTGCGGCCTTTTCCGCAGGGGTCTCGGGCTTGGCCGCCGGCGTCTTGGCCTTTTCCGCCGGCGTCGCGGCCTTGTCCGCGTCGTCCTTGCTTCGCTGCTTCGGCACGACGGCGGTGTCGGATGTGGCCTTCTCGGCCGGTCCCTCGCCGGACTTATCCGACTTGTCCGGCGAGGCTGGCCCAGAGGTCTCCGACGGCGCAGCCCCAGAACTCCCCAGCGGACCGCTCTGATGCGGTGCCGCCGTACGCAGCTCGATTCCCTCTGCAGGTGTCTTGGGCGCCTCCGTCACGGCACGACCCTACCCGTTCGTGTCACACCTGACGGAAGTCGTTCCGGCCATGTGGAGAACTCCCGGTGCACAGATCATCGCAGGGGCCCTACGCTGGTCGGATGCCGCGTTATGAGTTCCGGTGCCGCGCCTGCGCCGCCACCTTCGAGGTCAGTCGTCCGATGAGTGATTCCGCCGCGCCCGCCTCCTGCCCCCAGGGTCATGGCGACACCGTCAAGCTGCTGTCCACAGTCGCCGTCGGCGGAGGCGCCGGCCGCGGCGGCGCGGCCCAGGCCGCACCCGCGCCGGCCGCCGGTGGTGGCGGTTGCTGCGGCGGTGGCTGCTGCTGATCGAGTACGCCCGAAGCCCGTCCGGCGCGACGCACTGCTGGGCGACACCGGCGGTCAGTCATCACCGCGTGAGTGAAGCACCGATGCATGTTGTTTCAGTGTGCGATTCGCACTCCAAGTCAACACAGCCAGCCGATCCATCCCGTGCGTGTCGATTTTGGGCGCGGAGCGCACCTTAAATCGACACGCTGGCCCTCGCCCGTCGTTGCTCCCCTCGGGTTCGGGGCGTCGTGGCGGGTTCCCGGTGTGCTGTGCCGCTCGGAGATCTTGTGCGGTTTGGCCGGCCGATCGACCACGAGTGCACGAGTTTTGCGGGACGGCCGCCCGGGGCGTGTCGGTTTCGGGCATTCTGCCAGTTTTGTGGCGGTTTCGGTGTGGTCAGCCTGGTGCTTCGCAATGCCGGTGAGTGTGGCTTCGCCGCGTGGTGAGGGTGGTGCTTCGCTACGTGGTGAGGATGGTGCTTCGCCGCGTGGTGAGCGTGGTGCTTCGCTGCGTGGTGAGCGTGGTGCATCGCCGATCTTGTGGAGTTTGGCGAACCGTTTGCGCACAACTCCGCAAGATCGGCCAGGGCCGTTCGATCTTGCGGAGTTGTGCGGGCACGTCGGCGGGGAAGTCCACAAGATCCAGGCGGAGTGGAGCTGAACTCGCCAACGTGTGGGCCGCCCAATGTCACCCTTGAGCTACTTTGCCAAGATCTAGGCGCGTTGTCGCTGTCAGATGGGCTGAGATGGCGGTAGGCGCACGCGGGCCGGTGACGGAGAGTCAAGCCTCCAGTTCGACTCCGGCGGGTGATCCTCTGCTCGCGCCGAGTGTCGATTCGTTGCCCCGTTTGGGTACACCCGAACGTCCTGACGGTTTTGGCTGTACGCGGCGTTTCCGCCTTCGATCTCTTTCGTTACGAGACGCGTAGTCCCGTACGTCCCGCGTCGATGCCGCGATCAAAAGTAATCCGTAAGGGGTCGGCCGTGGCGGGCATGTGATTACCGTCCGTTTCTACGATGGGCGGTGACTTACAGGTACGGCAGCATGAGTCGCGACTTCCACAAAGGGGGCGGAGGGTCCACCGTGTCGGGATGGAACGAGCTACCCAGCGGGCTGGTGACCTTTATGTTCACGGACATAGAGGGTTCGACACGGCTCGCCCGGATGCTCGGCGAGGCGTACCGAGGTGTTCTCGGTGCGCATCGATCAGTGCTACGCGCTGTGTTTGCTGACTTCGGTGGTGTCGAACTCTTAACAGAGGGTGACTCATTTTTCGTAGCTTTCACCAACGCTGACGCGGCCGTCGCCGCATGCGTCGAAGCGCAGCGCCGGCTGTCCGCACACGACTGGCCGAGGCGTGATGCGATGCCCCGCGTCCGGATGGGACTGCACACCGGACGGGCCACTCCGGTCGGTGGTGAATACGCCAGCGCGGAGGTGCACCGGGCGGCCCGGGTGTCGGCCGCTGCACATGGTGGACAGATCCTCTGCTCCGAAGCGACAGCACTCGCTGTGACCGCCGCCTACACCGCGTCCGCCCGTCCGCCCGTCGGCCGAGCATCGAATCTGTCCTCGGTCGATCTCCTGGACCTCGGTGCGTTCCGGCTGCGCGGCTTCGACGACGACGAGCGGATCTTCCAGGTGGTCGCGCCCGGGCTGGAACGCGAGTTCCCCCGGCCACGCACCGCCGAGGCGCCCCGGCACAACCTGCCCGCCGCGCACAGCCGGTTCGTCGGTCGCGGCGCCGAGTCCGCCGAGCTGGCCGAGTTGATCAGCCACAACCGGTTGGTCACCGTGGTGGGTCCGGGCGGCGCCGGCAAGACGAGACTGACGCTTGCGGTCGCTGAGCAGCTGCTTCCCGCGTACCCGGGTGGTGTCTGGACGATTGATGCCGCGACCGCGGCAGATGGCTTGCCCACCACCCTGGCCGCGGCTCTGGGTCTGCGGCCGGAACCGGGTCGTCCGATGATCGACACCCTGGTCGAGCAGTGCGCCGAGCGGCGGATGCTGGTGCTGCTGCAGACCTGCGACGCGGCACCGGCGCTGACCGCGACACTGGTGCACCGCCTGCTCAGCCGCTGCCGGCGGCTCGATGTGGTTGCGACCGGCAGGGCACCGCTCGGGATGGCCGGCGAGACCGTCTGGCGGATCCCGCCGCTGGTGCCGGGTGATGCGTTCGCGCTGCTCAGGGAGCGTGCGTCGGCCGCGCAGGGCGGCCGTCCCGGCGACGGCGACCAGCAGCTGGCCCGGCTCGCCGCACGGCTGGAGGGCTCGCCGCTGGCGATCGAGCTGGCCGCCTCCCGGCTGCGGCTGCTGCCAGCCGACCAGCTGGCGCGGCGCCTCGACGACCCGCTCGGCGCTCTCGACAACGACGCGGCCGGCGAAGGCCGGCACGCGAGCCTGACCAACAACCTGACCTGGTCCTATCGGACCCTCGGCACCCGTGCGGCGGATCTGTTGCGCCGGCTCGCGGTCTTCGCCGGGCCGGTGGATCTCGCCACGGTCGAGTGGTGCGGACCCGAATCTATCGGCGCGCTCTCCGAGCTCGCCGACAAGTCGCTGGTCGAGGTCGTGCCGGGCGCGCGCTACCGGCTCTCCGACCAGGTACGCGCATACGCGATCCGTCAGCTGGTAGCGGCAGGTGACGAGCACGCCGTCCGCGATCGCCACCTGACCTGGGCGATGCAGGCGCTGGACCGGGTCGCGACAGACACCGACGGGACCGTGTCGCTCACCGAGCTGAGCCCCTACGTCGGTGAATGGCAGGCAGCGCTGCGCTGGGCCGCGACCTGCGGCGACGTGCGGTCCGGCCTGCGTCTGGCCGGCGCGCTGGACCCGTGGTGGCGTGAGCACGGCGGTGCCGGTGAGGGCCGTGAGCTGCTGGCTCGTCTCTATCAGCGTGGTGTCGGCAACGCGTCCGGCGCCGAACTGGCGGGTGCCTACCTGGTCCACGCCGGACTCGCCGAGGACCGGGGCGAGCGCGAACGTTTCCTGACCCGCGCCGAGGAGCTGGCTCGGGAGTCCGGCGACGCGTCGCTGCTGATCCGGGCGCTCGCCGCCCAGCGGGTGCAGTTGGACGGTGACACCGAGGCCGCCGAGCGGGCCTGCCGCGACGTGATCGCCGAGGCGGAACGGCTCGGCACCTCGTCGGCGGCGCTGCCTGCCGTGCTGGCCCTGGCCGAGCTGCTCTGGCGCCGGGACGCTCTGACCGAGGCCGCCGAGCTGCTTGGCGGCGCCCGGCAGATCGAGGCCGCGCATCCTGAGGACCGGGGCCGCCGTGCCGTGGACTGGCTGCTCGGGATGGTCGCGCTGCGCCGCGGTGACCTGGTCGCCGCGCACGATCACCTGGTGGTGGCGTTGCGGTCGCGGCTGCGGCACGGGTTTCGGGGTGCTGCCGCCGACGCGGTCGCGGCGATCGCGGTGCGGTGTGTGCTGGGCGGTGACACGTCGACGGCGACGGTCCTGTTCGGTGGTGCGGAGGCGGCTCGGGGCGCTCGGCGTACCGAGTCGTTCGGCGCGTTCTGGTCGGCGCAGCAGACGGCTTTGCGGTCGGCTCTCGGGGACGCTGCCTTCGACGAGGCGTACGCGGACGGCGCCGGTCTCGGATTCGACCGGATCGTGGCGCTGGCCCTCGCGGTGGAGCACCCGGACCTGGAGGACGGCGCGGCCCGGTTCGCCAACGCGGTCAGCGGGTCTTAGGTTTTTCCTTCGCACCGAGCAGGACCACCGCTTGGAAATAGGTGAACGCCAGCGCGTTGCACGGCGGCTGGGCGGCCAGGCGATGGCTGTCGCACTCGCGGCGCAGGTCGGCGCGGAACACCTCGTCCAGACGTTTGCGGTGCTTGTCGAGGGTGCCGGCGGCCCGGTAATTGCGGTACCCGAAGTCGTGGTGCCGGCAGGCCGGCCCGAACCGGAATCCGAACGGCCGCTCCGGGGCGTGGCTGCAGTGGTCGGTGGCCCAGTCGAACCCGTACTCCGCCCACTTCTTCTGGTTACGCCGTGCGGTGTTCCAGGCGGCGGTGCTCGCGGCGGTCGGTTGTGTCCAGCTGAGCAGCAAGGTGGCCTTGTCGACGGTCGCCGAGGCAGCCGCAGGAACCGGCAGCAAGCCGGCCAGGAGGAAACCTGCGACGGCGGCGCGCCAACTCATCGAGCCTCCGATAGCGTCCTACGGGTGTGATCTCCAGCTTGACCGTTAGGGTGAGTGCGTGCGGGCGGTTTCATGATTCATCTGCCGCTGGTCCGTCAGGGACCATTGAAGGCTCTAGCAGCGCGTTTGGCGATGGCGCTTGGCCTCGTTCTGGTCACCGTGATGATCATCTATGCCGATCGCGAGGGTTACCGGGACGTCAATGAGGACGGGCTGACCCTTCTCGACTGCGCCTACTACGCGGTGGTCACGCTCTCCACCACCGGGTACGGCGACATCACCCCGGCGACGCAGAGCGCGCGACTGGTGAACGTCCTGTTCATCACGCCTGCCCGCGTCCTCTTCCTGATCATCCTGGTCGGCACCACACTGGAAGTGCTGACTGACCAGTACCGCAAGGGCCTGCGGGTCAGCCGGTGGAGGCGAAAGTTGAAGGACCACATCATCATCTGCGGTTACGGCACCAAGGGCCGGGCCGCGGTCGCCGCGCTTCTCGAGACCGGGTACGACAAGGCGCGCATCGTGATCGTGGAGAACCGCGAAGCCGGTGTACGGCAGGCGCAGGCCAGCGGGTTCGTCGTCATCGAGGGTGACGCGACCCGATCGGCAGTGCTGAACGAGGCCGACGTGAAGAACTGCAAGTCGGTCATCATCGCCACCGACCGCGACGAGGCCTCGGTCCTGATCACGCTGACTGTCCGCCAGCTCACCGCCGGTCAGGTCCGGATCATCGCGGCGGTCCGTGAACAGGAGAACGCCGCCCTGCTCAAGCAGAGCGGCGCCCACCACGTGATCGTGTCGTCCTCGACGGCAGGCCGCCTGCTCGGCCTGACCACCACCGCCCCGCCGCTGATCGACGTGGTGGAGGACCTGCTCACCCCCGGGCAGGGGATGGCGCTGGCGATGCGCTCGGCCGAGCGTGCCGAGGTCGGCAGGAACCCGCGCGAGCTGGTCACGCTGGTGGTCGCGCTGATCCGCCGGGGCAAGGTGCTGCCGCTTGGCGGCGAGGCCGTGATCGCCATCGAGACCGGCGACCTGCTTGTCTACATCCGTGACGACGAGGGTGTGCCGAGCGGCGTGACGGTCTGAGGCTGCGTCTGTGTGACGGTCACAGGATGGTCCAGGTGTCGCCGGCGTTGAGCAGGTTGTTCAGCATCTCCTCCGGAACGCCGTCGACCTGGGATCTCGCGTCCAGCACCTGCTTACGCACGATCTCGTCGTACGACGGGCGCTGCACGTCCCGGAACACCCCGATCGGCGTGGTGGTCAGCTCCGAGCCGGAGAGCCGGGACAGGGCGAACGCGTACGCCGGGTCGTCGACTGTGGCGTCGTGCACGATCGCGGCGCCGCCCTCCTGGACCTTCAGGCCGAAGCTGCCCTCCGGGTGCACGACGGAGAACCGGTCGTCGGTCCCGAACGTGATCGGCTTGCCCTGTTCGAGCCGGATCAGGTGCTCGTCACGCGAGTCAGCGTCCTTGATCAGGTCGAACGCGCCGTCGTTGAAGATGTTGCAGTTCTGGTAGATCTCGACGAACGCGGAACCCTCGTGAGCGGCCGCGGCGCGCAGCACCGACTGGAGGTGCTTGCGGTCCGAGTCGATGGTCCGGGCCACGAACGTCGCCTCGGCCCCGAGCGCCAGCGAGAGCGGGTTGAACGGCGAGTCCGCCGACCCGGCCGGGGTCGACTTGGTGATCTTGCCGATTTCCGAGGTCGGCGAGTACTGGCCCTTGGTGAGCCCGTAGATCCGGTTGTTGAAGAGCAGGATCTTCAGATTCACGTTGCGGCGCAGCGCGTGGATCAGGTGGTTGCCACCGATCGAGAGCGCATCGCCGTCGCCGGTGACCACCCATACGCTCAGGTCCGGTCGCGACGTGGAGAGACCGGTCGCGATGGCCGGCGCGCGCCCGTGGATGGAGTGCAGCCCGTACGTGTTCATGTAGTACGGGAAGCGCGACGAGCAGCCGATCCCGGAGACGAAGACGATGTTCTCCCGGGGGATGCCCAGCTCGGGCATGAACTGCTGCACGGCGGCGAGGATCGCGTAGTCGCCGCAGCCCGGGCACCAGCGCACTTCCTGGTCGGATTTGAAGTCCTTGGCGGTCAGCTTCACCGTTACGGGATTAGCCATTCTTGACCACGTCCTCCAGCATGCTCTCCAGCGTGGCGGCGGTGAACGGAAGGCCGTTGACCTGGTTGAACGGGACCGCGTCGATCAGGTACTTGGAGCGGATCACCGAGGCCAGCTGACCGAGGTTCATTTCCGGGACGACGACCTTTTCGTACGCCGCCAGCACCTCACCGAGGTTGGCCGGCAGCGGGGCGAGGTGGCGCAGGTGTGCTTGTGCGATCGACAGGCCGCGCTGGCGCAGCGCCCGGCAGGCCGCACCGATCGGGCCGTAGGTGGAGCCCCATCCGAGGACGAGAACCCGGGCGCCATCCTGCCCGGAGAGATTGGCCTCCGGGTCCTCCACGTCGACGTCCGGCACCGGGATGGCGTCGATGCGCGCCTGCCGGATCCGGACCATGTGCTCGTGGTTCGCCGGGTCGTAGGAGATGTCGCCGGTCTTGTCGGCTTTCTCCAGGCCGCCGATCCGGTGTTCGAGTCCGGGGGTGCCGGGGATGGCCCATGGCCGGGCCAGCGTCTCCGGATCTCGCAGGTAGGGCAGGAAGTGCCCGCCGGGAGCGTTCGGCGCGGTGGTGAACGCGACCGAGATGTCCGGCAGCTCGTCGACCGACGGCAGCGACCACGGCTCGGAGCCGTTCGCCACGTAGTTGTCGGAGAGCAGGATGACCGGGGTGCGGTAGGTCAGCGCGATCCGCGACGCTTCCAGGGCGGCGTGGAAACAGTCCGACGGCGACCGGGGCGCGATCACCGCGAGCGGTGCCTCGCCGTGCCGGCCGTACAGCGCCATGTTGAGGTCGGCCTGCTCGGTCTTGGTCGGCATGCCGGTCGACGGGCCGGCCCGCTGCACGTCGACGATGACCAGGGGCAGCTCCAGGGCGATGGCGAGTGAGATGGTCTCGCTCTTGAGCGCAACACCCGGCCCGGACGTGGTGGTCACGCCGAGCGCTCCGCCGTACGACGCGCCGAGCGCCGCGCCGATCGCGGCGATCTCGTCCTCGGCCTGCACCGTGGTGACGCCGAACCGTTTGTGCTTGGAGAGCTCGTGCAGGATGTCCGACGCCGGGGTGATCGGGTACGCGCCCAGGAAGAGCGGCAGTTTCGACCGGACCGCCGAGGCCACCAACCCGAGCGCCAGCGCCTGGTTGCCGGTGATGTTCCGGTACGTCCCGGGGCGCATCCTGGCCGGCTTCACCTCGTATCGCACGGTGAAGGACTCGGTGGTCTCGCCGTAGTTCCAGCCGGCCTGCAGTGCGGTCTTGTTGACCAGGACCAGGTCCGGACGTTTCGCGAACTTGCGCTCCAGGAACCGCAGCGTCGACTCGAAGGGGCGGGAGTACATCCAGCTGAGCAGGCCGAGGGCGAACATGTTCTTGGCGCGTTCGGCGTCCTTTTTCGAGACGCCGAGCTCGGCCAGCGCACCGACTGTCATCGAGGTGAGTGCGACCGGGTGGACCGCGTAGCTCTCCAGCGACCCGTCGTCGAGCGGGCTGACCTGGTAACCAACCTTGGCGAGGTTTCGCCTGGTGAACTCGTCGGTGTTCACGATGATGTCGGCGCCGGCCGGCAGATCGGCGAGGTTGGCTTTCAGTGCGGCCGGGTTCATGGCGACCAGAACGTTCGGCGCGTCGCCGGGGGTCAGGATGTCGTAATCGGCGAAGTGCACCTGAAAGCTGGAGACCCCGGGCAGCGTGCCTGCCGGCGCGCGGATCTCAGCGGGGAAGTTCGGAAGGGTCGAGATGTCGTTGCCGAGCTGCGCGGTCTCCGACGTGAATCGGTCCCCGGTGAGCTGCATTCCGTCGCCTGAGTCTCCGGCGAATCGGATGACTACCCGGTCCAGCTGCTCGACTCGCTTCGCGGGAGCGGCCACGTTCAACCTCCATAAGACGCGGTCCGGCGGCTTAAGTTTGTCGATGAGCCGGTCCGCAAATCGTCACTTCCAGAGTACGTCGCCACTCCTTACAAAGCGGCCTCGGACCGTTGCCCACGGTAGCGGTGCGGGTAAAGTCCCAGCCAGCAATGTCCACCATGCGGCACGTAATTCGCGGGCCCTGGTCGGTTAGGCTCCCCGATCGTGGACGGATATCTCGGTTCGTACGCGACGCTCGGGCTCGTGCTCGCCGCCGGAGTGCTGCTGTTCGTGGCCGCGTTCGGGGCGAACAGGCTGCTGCGGCCGTCGAACCCGGCGGAGCCGGCGGGCAAGCGGATCTCGTACGAGAGCGGCATCGACCCGGTCGGCGGGGACTGGGCTCAGGCGCAGATCCGGTACTACGTTTACGCGTACCTTTATGTCCTTTTTGCGGTTGAGGCAGTTTTTCTCTTTCCGTGGGCGGTCGTCTTCGATCGACCGGAGTTCGGCGGCGCCGCCATCGCCGAGATGGGTGTCTTCGTCGCGGTGCTTGCGCTCGGCATCCTTTATGCGTGGCGTAAGCGCATCCTGACCTGGACCTGAGCGCCGGTCGCCCAGTTATCGGCGTCATCGACCGGGTGGCGGGCTCGCCACCGGAAAGCCGACATGTCAACATCGTGCGCATGGGTCAGCTTCTGCTCTTCATCGTCGTGGCGCTGGTGGTCGCGACGATCGTCTTCGGCGTGACCGTTCTGCTGAGCGGGGGCGACTCCGGGCTGACCCCGGTCGAGCCCGACGGGCGTGCGGTACCGCTTCCCGGCGACCGTCCACTCGGCGAGTCCGACATCGGCAGCGCGCGTTTCGACACGGTCTGGCGCGGTTACCGGATGAACCAGGTGGACCAGGCGCTTCAGCGTGCGGCGTACGACATCGGTTACAAGGGCGAGCTGATCGGCGTGCTCGAGGCCGAGGTGTCCGCGCTGCGTGACGGCCGGCTCGAGGACGCCGACGCGCTGCGCCGCGCCCGTGAGGCGGCCGCGGTCCCGGCCCTCCCGGAGCCGCCGGCCGGCACCGAGGCCGCGCCGCACACCGACCTGATCAGCAGCGACGACCCGATCGACGAGGTCGCCGGCCTGCCGCCGCACGCGCGTTCCGGAGATCCCGACGCCGAGAAAGCCGGAAAGGAAGAGGGCGCCGACGAAGAGCGGGCGGAGAGCCGGTGACCGCCGCGGAGGGTGGCCCAGCCGGCGGTCTGGGTGACGCGGCGAAGCCCGGCATCGGCGAGTTCACCGCCACGGTCATCGTCAACGCTCCCGCGCCCACGGTCTTCGCCGCCTTCATGGACTGGGAGAAGCAGTCCGAGTGGATCCCGTTCACCAAGGTCCGGGTGGTCGAGGGCGACGGTGGTGAGGGCAGCCTGGTCGAGGCGGTCACCGCGCTCGGCCCGGCGGTGATCCGTGACGAGCTGCGGGTCGTGAAGGTCAACGCGCCGTTCGAGGTGCGGGTCGTGCACTGCGGCAAGGTGCTGCGTGGTCCCGGCTCGATGCGGTGCACGGCGATGTCCGGCGACCGTACCCAGGTCGTGATGCACGAGTGGTTCCACCTGCCGGCCGGGCCGGTCGGGAAGATCGCCTGGCCGGTGCTCTGGCCGGGCTCCAAGATCAGTTTCACCGGGGCGCTCAAGAAGTTCGGCCGTCTGGTGGAGCAGGGCCTCATTCCGTGACCGACCTGGTGGTCGGCGACGACGGGCGGGCCCGCTGTTTCTGGGGCGCCAGCACCCCCGATTACCTGGTCTATCACGACACCGAGTGGGGAAAGCCGCTGCGCGGCGACGACGCGCTCTTCGAACGGCTCACCCTGGAGGCCTTCCAGTCCGGGCTGTCGTGGATCACGATCCTGCGCAAGCGCCAGGCGTTCCGGGCCGCCTTCGACGACTTCTCGATCGCCAAGGTCGCGGCGTACTCCGAGGCCGACGCGGCCCGCCTGATGGCCGACGCCGGGATCGTCCGCAACCGGATGAAGGTCGACGCCGCGCTGCACAACGCCAAGGTCGCCGCGGACCTGCCGGACGGACTCTCCGCCCTGCTGTGGTCTTTCGCGCCCTCCGGTGGCCGGCCCCGGCCGGCGACACGCGCGGATGTGCCGGCCATCACGCCCGAGTCGGCAGCGCTCGCCAAGAGCCTGAAAAAACAGGGCTTCAAGTTCGTCGGACCCACCACCGCGTACGCGTTGATGCAGGCCACCGGCATGGTGGACGACCACCTGATCGGCTGTTGGGTCCCACCGGTGACTGCCTGAGCCGGCGCGTGATGAGATGGACCGCATGGCGCAGTGGTCAGTGATCATCCCGGACGAGCAGTGGGCGACCGAGCGGTTGTTCCAGCACGATGTCGTGACAGTGGCGAGCAGGCCCACCGAGGCCTCAGCCGGTGACGAGGTGCTGCTGGTCGCCGAGAAACGTGTCGTGGCGCTGGCCCGGGTGGAGAAGACCGACGGCGGCGACCTGGTTCTCGGTTACCTGCGGCGCGCGTTCGACGAGCCGGTCCCGGCGGACGAGCTGGCCGGCGACGGCACGGTGACCGCGATCGGCGAGGAGCTGTTCCGGCGGCTGGCCGGTCGGCTCGCCGCCCAGAGCGACAAGAAGTCGTGGCTGGTCAGCGTGGCCATGCCGATCGAAGCGACCAGCCCGGCCGAGGCGGTGCGCCAGTTCTGGTCGCACGTCGCCGAGCTGGGGCCGCAGGAGCTGCCAACCTATGTCTGGCCGTCCGGCGACGAGCTCGCGATGCAGGCATTCGTCCTCGGGGCCGAGGCGAACCAGGACCCCGAGGAAGAAGACGAGGACTAGCGGCCGTTGAAGACCGGCTTCTGCTTGTTCAGGAACGCGGTCACCGCGGCCTTGTGGTCCTCGGTCCCACCGCAGATCGACTGGGCTTGAGCCTCGGCGGCCAGAGCGTCGGAGAGCGTGCCGGCGTCGCCGATGGAGAGCTCCCGCTTGATCGCGCCGTACGCCACCGTCGGGCCGGCGGCGAGCCGTGCAGCGAGCTCCTGAGCGGCCGGCAGCACCTGCTCGTCGTCCTCCGCCAGGCGGGTGAGCAGCCCGATCCGGTACGCCTCCTCGGCCTTCACCGGCTGAGCCAGCAGCAGCAGCTCCACGGCCTTGGCGTGGCCCACGATCCGGGGCAGCGACCAGGAGATGCCGCTGTCGCCGGCCAGGGCGACGTTGGCGAACGCCATCAGGAACTTGGTCGACGGCCCGCCGATCCGGAAGTCGGCGAGCAGGGACAGCGACGCGCCCGCGCCGGCCGCCATGCCGCGAACGGCCGCGATGACCGGCTTCGGCATGCTCGCGAGACGCTGCGCGATCGGGTTGTAATGCACCTGGACGGTGTTCAGGTCGGTTGACCCGGACTCCAGCAGCGTGGCGTGCTCACGAAGGTCCTGACCGGCGCTGAAGGCGCCACCCGCACCGGCGAGCACGATCGCCCGGACCGACCGGTCGCTCTCCAGCTGGGCGAGGGTGTCCCGCAGCGCCTCTTTGAGGTCGACGGTGAAGGAGTTCATCGCGTCGGGGCGGTTCAGGGTGAGCGTGGCGACCGCATCGGTGCGGTCGACAAGGAGCGAGTCCGTCATACGTCCGAGAATCCCACACGGCTTCCACGCATGGCCGATTGCAGGCAACGTTCCACGTAGCGATCGGCTGCCGGGCGCAGCCGCAACGCGTGCTTGTCGAAGAACCCGGCGGCCCGCGCACCGGGCCACCCGGCCGGCAGCAGCGACGAGGGAAGCTGCGGATCCTGGAAGAGGAACGACCGCCAGGCGTGCACCAGCTGGAACCGCGCGGCGTACGCCTCCTCGTCGGAACTACGTGCAGTGATCGCCTTCACGACAGGGTGCAATGTCGTCACGAAGTCCTCGTACGACTGTCCGATTCGCCGGAGATCCCAGGCTTGGTCGACGATTGAGGCGGAACCTGCCGTATGGCTGGCGCTGAATCGCTCGAATTTCGCGCCGGCCTCGTTAAGCGCCGACTCCAATTCTTCCGACGCGCGCGGCGCCACCCAGACCTGTTCGCTGAGCGATCCGTACCCGAGAAAGCTGAGCCGGATGGCGTCCCGCCGGGCGAGCGGCGGCTCGTGCAGAAGGACCATGTCGAACCGGCCGTCCCAGCCTCCGCGACCGGTTCGGTACACCCGGCCGGCCGCCTCGTCCAGCCTGCGTGCGGCCTTCGGGGTGAGCAGATAGCCAGGTCCGGACGCCAGGCGGAGCGGATGAAGCCATCCTTGACGCACCATTCGCGACACCGCTGTACGAACCGCCGGGGCCGCGATGTCGAGCGGGGCGAGCAGTTTCACGAGGGCCGCGACCGGGGCCCGGGAGCCACGAGCGCGCAGGTAATCGCCGTACAGGTCGAAGAGTGCGGACCGCGCCTGCATGACCGCACATTGTGACAGCCGAAAAGGCGATATGCTAGATGCTGTCACATCCGCCCGGGCTGGGTTTGGGTTCGCCGGTGTTCATCAGGGAAAATGTTTGATCGGCACGGTGGGCCGCATCGCGTTGACACGTGAAACGGCCTGTACGGCCGCCGGTCGGAAACGAGCACCGCGTCGCGTGGGGCTGAGCACGTGACGGGGCTGCTGGACATTCCAGGAGCAAGTGGCTGTGGGGCAACCCACCGACCCTGACGTAGGTCTGAGGGGAGACAAGATGGCGGCGATGAAGCCGCGGACGGGCGATGGTCCGCTGGAGGTCACCAAAGAGGGTCGTGGCATCGTCATGCGCGTCCCGCTGGAGGGTGGTGGCCGTCTCGTCGTTGAGATGACTCCGGACGAGGCCAACGCGCTGGGTGACGCGTTGAAGTCGATCGCCGGCTGACGTTTCACGCGAGCCCGCCGGTACGGTACCGCCCGTACCGGCGGGCTTTCCACGTCTTACGGAAAGGTCATCCTCCCGTGTTCGACATCCGCATGACCGACACTTCCGACAAGTCGGCGACCTGGATCGTGCCGGTCGGTCCGGACGGGCCACAGCCGGCCGGTGATCTCGACGCCGAGTTGAGCGCGCTTGTCGGACAGACGGAAAGCGCAGGTCAGGCCGGCCAGGTCACGCTTCTGTCGCGACCGGTGGGCCGGCCCTCCCGGGTTCTGCTCGCGGGCATCGGCGACGGCGCCGAGGCGGACTGGCGCGCTGCCGGCGCTGCCGTGGTCCGCGCGGCCGGCGACGAGACTCTTGACGTGATCCTCCCGGCCGAGGTCACCCAGGCCGCTCTGCGCGGCCTCACGGAAGGCCTCTGGCTGGGCGGCTATCGCTATCGCGATGCCATCAAAGCGGCTCGCTCCAGCGAGGTGCGGCTCATCCTGAGCGAGACCCCTGGGTACGCGAAAAGCCTCACTCTGGCACGCGTCACCGCCACCGCCACGTGGCTCGCACGGGATCTGACCAACACGCCGTCCTCGGTGAAGAACCCGGAGTGGTTCGCCGACCAGATCGTCGCTGAGGCGGCCGGGCGCACCGGTCTGACGGTCACCGTCCGGGCCGGCGACGAACTGAAACGCTTCGGCGGGCTGCGCGCGGTCGGCGGCGGCTCGATCTCACCGCCCCGGTTCGTCGAGATCTCCTGGCACCCGGCCGGTGCGACAACGCACGTGGTCCTGGTCGGCAAGGGCATCACGTTCGACACGGGTGGCATCTCGATCAAGCCGCGCGACGGCATGAAGCTGATGAAAAAGGACATGGGCGGCGCCGCGGCGGTCGTCGCGGCCACGCTGGGCGCCGCCGATCTGAACCTTCCGGTACGCATCACCGCACTGCTGCCGCTCGCCGAGAACGCGATAAGCGGCTCGGCGTTCCGCCCCGGTGACGTGATCACCCATTACGACGGCTCGACGAGCGAGAACACCAACTCCGACGCCGAGGGCCGGATCGTGCTGGCGGACGCTCTGGCGTACGCGGCCGAGCAGCTCGCGCCCGATCTGGTGCTCAACCTCGCCACCCTGACCGGGGCGAACGCGGTGGCGCTCGGCAAGCGCACGGCCGCCCTGTACAGCCCGGACGACGAGCTGGCAGAGGCTCTCGCCGGGGCCGGCGCCGCGGCGGGGGAGCGGATGTGGCGGCTGCCGCTGGCCGACGACTACACCGACAACCTGCGCAGCGACATCGCGGACCGGATCAGCGCGCCGGCCGGACCTGGCTCGGTGATGGCCGCGCTGTTCCTGCGCGACTTCTTCACCGGCACCCGCTGGGCGCATCTGGACATGTCCGCGCCGAGCTGGTCCGACGCCGACGACCTGGACCTTTCCAAGGGCGCCACCGGCTGGGGTGCCCGTACCCTGCTGCGCTACCTCTCCGGCCTGCCCTGACGCGAACCGCCCCCGCGCAGACGTCTGGTGCGCGGCGACCGCCCCTGCCAGCGCTGACCCTGTTGGCTAGATAGGCTGGCGCCCCGCAAGTTGTCGCTCAGTGCCACGGCGAGGCGGGCCCGACACGCGGAGCGATGAAACAGGCCGCCGGCGAACCGCGAACCGCTACTGCGCAGGACAGCTCCGGCGCGGCCCCTCGCTGCGTGTTGACTTAGGGTGCGATGCGAACCTGAAATCGACACGGGCAGCCGTTTTGTGGAGTGCGTGTGGACATTGGGTGCGGATCGCACCCGAATCGACACACTGCCTCAATTGACCAGCGAGGTCAGTGCTGTCATACGCCCCCGAGACAGCACTGGCACCAGCCGGACCCCGTCGCACGGTGGGTCCGGAGGCGGGGTGGGTGAGGTCGCACGGTGGGTCCGGAGGCGGGGTGGGTCAGGTCGCACGGTGGGTCCGGAGGCAGGGTGGGTCAGGTCGCACACAACGCCACCGTGGGCCCGGGTCCACGCCCTGGCCGTGGTGAGGTCACACAGACCGCAACCGTGCGATCTCATCTACGCCAAGCGGGCATGTGTGTGCTCCCGGCCACGCGCCACGTAGCTCCGAGCACACGGTGGGCCCCACCCTGCCTCTCGATAGCGACCTTGCTGCCCTTGATCAGCCGGTTCCCCGCTCCGCATCGGCACACGCACATGGCGAAACTCGAAGGGCGCTCTCGAGTCTCGTCATTGTGTCGACTCGTAGCAGGTTCGTTCGGGGCGCCTCTCGCCGCGAGGGTCGTTCGGATCTTGTGAGGTTCGGCCGGCCGATCGACCGCAAACCGGCCGATCGACCGCAAACCGGCCGATCGACCGCAAACCGGCCGATCGACCGCAAACTCACGAGTTGCCGGGTACACCAAAGCGCGACGTGTTGATTTCGGGTGATTCGCGAACTCTCGGTTGACGCGCTGTCACCGGGGAGAGGGGTGACGTCGGCAGACTTCCCGGACACAGCTGGCGAGATCGTGGACACCCGTCGTGCGACGCGACGCGAGACCGCCCGTTGAGACGGGCCGACGTGAGACCGTCCCCGCGAGGCGGGACGGGCGCTACTGGCTTCGCTTGACGGCGGCCAGTAGGCCGGCGCCTGATGGGATGACCGCGGGGATCCAGTCCTCGGACTCGCGGATCGCCTTCACGGTCGCCCTGATGGTCAGGGTGTCCACGTCGCGGGCGGTCGGGTCGGTGATCCGGCCGCCGGCGTGCGCGCCGTTCACGATCAGCACGCCGCCCGGGCGGAGCATCCGCAGCGCCGCCTCGGTGCAGGCCGCGAACTCGGTGGTGTCCGCGTCCACGAAGATCAGGTCGTACGCGCCGTCGGCGAGGCGGGGCAGCACGTCCAGGGCGCGGCCGCTGATGATCCGGGTGCGGCCCGGCGGGAAACCGGCTTCCTGGAAGACCCGGCGGGCGATCCGCTGGTGTTCGTGCTCGACGTCGATCGTGGTGAGAACGCCGTCGGAGCGCATCCCGCGCAGGAGCCAGACACCGCTCACTCCCGTACCCGTGCCGATCTCGACAACCGACTTGGCGCTGCCCGCGGCAGCGAGAAGGCGGAGCACGGAGCCCGCGCCGGGCGAGACGCAGGGCAGGCCGAGTTCGTGCGCCAGGGCACGCGCGGTCTGCTGGACTTGATCCTCGGTGGCGTAGGTCTCGGCGAACGGCGTTGACTGCGGGACCGGCTGACCGAATGAACGGGCTGGACCGATGATGGCGACCTCCGGACGGCAGTGGTGACGAGCGTGGTCCAAACACGCACATCGGATAAGAGAGTAGAGCGATGCTCACGCGTGATGCACTGCGCCGTCGATGGATAAACGACCCATGCGGCCCGGGACGGGAATCGGTGGCAAGGTGGTTTCTGCGGAATCCGTGTCATCCTGGATGCTCGGAGCCGCGCGGACCGAGAGTGGAGGCACCGAAGTGACCGACGGCTGGAACTGGCGCCGGCCCTCGGGCCCTGCTGTCACTGGGGCACCTGATCCGGCCTCGCCGTGGTGGTCCGATGCGATGGCGGACCCGTGGCGTGACCCTTACGCTCCAACGGCCGTGCATGTCCCGGCCCCCCCGATCGTCGACGTCCCGCAGCCGGAGTCCGTTCCCAACCCGGACGCACCCCGCCGCTCGCTCGCCCCGATCCTCGCGATCTGCCTGGTGACGGCCCTGCTCGCCGGCGGTCTCGGCGGCACGCTGGGCTTCGTCTTCGCGGTTCGCGGCGGTTACGTGGGGAGTGCCGGCGCCCAGATCGGCGCCACCGACCAGCCGGTTCCGGAGTCGCTGCAGCGGGCGCCGGAAACCCTGGCCGGCGTGGCTGAGCGAGTGCTGCCGAGCGTCGTGACGGTGCGTGTCACCGGCGCGATCGGCTCCGGCTTCGTGGTCTCGGCGGACGGCTACGTGATCACCAACGACCACGTGGTCGAGGGCGCCGGTGACACCCTGTCGGTGTCGTTCAGCGACGGCGCCACGGCCTCTGCCCGGGTGGTCGGCCGTGACCCGGAGTCGGACATCGCAGTGATCAAAGTCGCAAAGTCCGGGCTCACTCCGGTGGCCCTTGGCGATTCGGACACGATCGCGGTGGGTGACCCGGTGCTCGCGTTCGGTTCGCCGCTCGCGCTGGTCAACACCGTGACATCCGGCATCGTCAGCGCTCTGGACCGGCCGATCGAGGCCGGTGAGGCGGGCGGCGCCACGCGCTATTACGCGGCGATCCAGACCGACGCCGCGGTGAACCAGGGCAACTCCGGCGGCCCGCTGGTGAGCGCGGCCGGCCAGGTCGTCGGGGTCAACTCGGTGATCCGCTCGGTGGGCAGCACCGACACCGAGGCGGGCAACATCGGCCTCGCCTTCGCCATCCCGATCAATCAGGCCAAGCGCGTGGCGAAAGACATCATCGACACCGGCAAGGCCCGCCGTACGGTGATCGGCGCCGAAGTGGTGACCGGCGAGACCGCTGGTGGCGCCCGGCTGCGCGCGGTGGAACCGGCCGGCCCGGCAGCCGCCGCCGGGCTGAAAAGCGGCGACGTGCTCACCCGGATCGACGGGCACGTGCTGGAGGACGGCACCGACCTGATCGCCCTGGTGCGTAAATACGCTCCGGGGGCGGTGGTGACCGTCGACTACCGCCGTGGCACGAAAGCCGCGTCGGCGTCAGTGACACTTGCCGCAGACACGAACTGACAGCCGGGCGGGCTGCCAACTCACAGCGGCCGTGCGTACGCTTGGCCCGGGACCGCCTGGGAGGCCGTACGGTGTTCGAGAATCTGAACTGGTGGGAGATCGGCGCGCTGCTGATGCTGGCGCTCCTGATCTTCGGGGAACGTCTGCCCAAGGTGATCGGCGACGGTCTGCGCATGCTGCGCGGCCTGCGGGCGATGGCGCAGAACGCGACGACCGACCTGAGCCGTGAGCTCGGCACCGACATCCAGCTCGAGGATCTGCATCCGAAAGCGTTCATCCGCAAGCACCTGCTGAGCGAGGACGACGAGGCGGCGATCCGCAAGCCGCTGCAGAACCTCTTCGACGACGTGAAGCAGGACCTCAACGGCGTGAAGTCCGAGCTGAGCGACGTCGCGGCAGCGGCCGACATCAAGAAAAAAGCTGAGCCGGTCGAGAGTCCCCGACCGGCCCAGCGATTCGACTTGGATGCCACCTAGCGCCTGGTGGTGACCGCCAGACCCAGCGGCTTGCCGACCAGGGACTCGCGGCGGATCGCCAGCTTGTCGGCCACCGCGTCCAGAGCCTTCGCGGCCGGTGACTCCGGGTCGGCCAGCACGATCGGGGTTCCGGCGTCGCCGGCCTCACGGACCCGGGTGTCCAGCGGGATCTGCCCCAGCAGCGGCACGCGGGCGCCGACCGTCTTGGTGAGCGACTCGGCGACGGTCTCGCCACCGCCCGAGCCGAAGACCTCCATCCGGGAGCCGTCCGGCAGCTCCAGCCAGGACATGTTCTCCACGACGCCGACCAGGCGCTGGTGGGTCTGCAGCGCGATCGCGCCGGCCCGCTCGGCCACCTCGGCGGCAGCCATCTGCGGGGTGGTGACGACCAGGATCTCCGCGTTCGGCAGGAGTTGGGCCAGCGAGATCGCCACGTCGCCGGTGCCCGGCGGCAGGTCGAGCAGCAGCACGTCGAGGTCGCCCCAGTAGACGTCGGCGAGGAACTGCTGCAGCGCGCGGTGCAGCATCGGCCCGCGCCAGACCACCGCGGCGTTGCCCGAGGTGAACATGCCGATCGAGATGACTTTCACACCGTGCGACTGCGGCGGCATGATCATTTCTTCGACCCGGGTGGGCTTGCCCTCCACGCCGAGCATCCGCGGCACCGAGTGGCCGTAGATGTCCGCGTCGACGACGCCGACCGACAGGCCACGTTTCGCGAGCGCCGCCGCGAGGTTCACCGTCACGCTGGACTTGCCGACGCCGCCCTTGCCGCTCGCTACCGCGTACACACGCGTGCGGGAGCCGGGCTGGGCGAAGGGAATGACCGGTTCCGCGGAATCGCCACCACCGCGCAGCGTGCTCTGCAGCGCTTTGCGCTGCTCCTCGTTCATCACGCCAAAGTTGATCTCGACCCGGTCGATGCTCGGGAGTTTGGTGAGAGCGGCGGTGATGTCGGAGGTCAGCTTGTCGCGCAGCGGGCAGCCGGCGACGGTGAGCAGCAGATCGACCTTTACCAGGCCTTCGCTGACGGTGAAGCCGGAGACCATGCCGAGGTCGGTGATCGGGCGGCGGATCTCGGGGTCGTCAACGGTCGCCAGTGCGGCCTGGATGGCGTCCTCGAGCGTCGATGCAGGTGCGGACATGTTTGCCATGCTACGTCGGGCTCAGGGGTGCTCTTCCTCCCACTCCATGCGCGCCCGCTTGTCCCGCCGGTGGGCCGCTTCGTCCAGTTCGTCGGCGAGTCTGGTCAGCTCGTTGCGGAGGAAATCGCGGGTGGCGACCTCGCCCAGGGCGATCCGCAGCGAGGCGATCTCCCTGGTCAGGTACTCGGTGTCGGCCTTCTGCAGCGCGGCCCGCCGCCGGTCCTCCTCCATCGAGAGACGATCCCGGTCGGATTGCCGGTTCTGCGCCAAGAGGATCAAGGGCGCCGCATAGGACGCCTGCAAGGACAAGATCAAGGTCAAGAACGTGAATGTGTACGGGTCGAAGCGCATGTGTTCCGGCGCCAGCGTGTTCCACGCGAACCAGGCGGCGATCAGCACGGTCATGTAGACGATGAACTTCGCCGTGCCCATGTACCGCGCGATCGCCTCCGACCAGCGGCCGAACGCCTCCGGGTCGAATTTCGGCAGATGCACGCGACCCGGCTCGCGGGGCTGGTCCAGGCGGTCGCGGCGTGGCTCGCTCATGTCTGATCCGCCAGCTCGTCGTCGTGGGCGTCACGGTCCCGCCAGTCCCTGGGCAGCGAATGGTCCAGCACGTCGTCGACGGTCACCGCCCCGAGCAGCCGGTGCGCCGAGTCGACAACGGGCATGGCGATCAGGTCGTACGTCGCCATCCGCCGGGTGATCTCGAGCAGCGTGGTCTCCGGCCGCAGCGGGTCGATGCCGCTGTCCACCAGACCGCCGACGATCGACGACGGCGGCTCCCGCAGCAGCCGCTGGAAGTGCACCATGCCCAAATATTTACCGGTCGGCGTGGCGCTCGGCGCCCGGGCCACGAAGACCTGCGCCGCGACCACCGGATGCAGTTCTGGCTCGCGGATCCGGGCCAGGGCCTCGGCCACCGTGGTGTCCGGTGTGAGGATCACCGGCTCTGAGGTCATCACACTGCCCGCGGTGCCCGGCCGGTAGTTCATCAGCTGCCGGACCGGCGCCGCCTCCTCCGGCTCCATCAGGTCGAGGAGCACCGCCTGCTCGGACTTGGGCAGCTCGGCGAGCAGGTCGGCCGCGTCGTCCGGGTCCATCCGTTCGAGCACGTCGGCGGCGCGTTCCCGGTCCAGCCGGGCCAGGATCTCCACCTGGTCGTGCTCGGGCAGCTCCTCCAGCACGTCGGCCAGTTTGCGGTCGCTCAGCGCGGCCGCTATCTCGTTGCGGCGGGCGTCCGGCAGGTCCTGCAGCGCGTTCGCCATGTCGGCGGGACGCATCTGGTCGAGCAGCGCCAGCAGGTTCGACGTGCCCTGGGTGTCGGTCGGCCCGACCAGCCCGCGGATCCGGTTGTACTCCGCCTGGTAGACGTGACCGCGCCGGGCCAGCCGGCCGGTGTGCTCCCGGACCGCCACCCGCGTGATGATCCACTCGGTGTTCCGGTTCAGCTCCATCCCGATGTCCACCACGATGCCGATGTGGTCCGGGCCGTCGCCGTGCTCCGGGACCACGGTGACCCGCCGGTCCAGCAGGTCCTCCAGGGCCAGCAGCTCGTTCGGCCGCTTCTCGAACCGGCGCAGGTTCAGCGTGCCGGTGCTGAGCACAACCGACTCGGCGTCCATGCTGGTGAAGCGTCCGATCGGCAGGAAGATGCGCCGGCGCAGCGCCATCTCGGCGACCAGCCCGACGATCTGCGGCGGCCGGTTCGTGGTGCGCAGCCGAACCACGGCGTCGCGTACCCGCCCGACCCGGTCGCCATTGGGGTCGAACACCGGAAGCCCGGCGAGGCGAGCCAGATAAACCCTCGTCCCCATGGTCACGCCCTCAGATTAGGTTAGGGTCCGGACATGTCCACCGTGGCGTACGAGATCGTCGACGTGTTCACCGATCGGCCTTTCGCGGGAAATCCGCTCGCGGTGGTCTACAGTGCCGACGCCCTCGCCACCGGTGCTCTCGCCACCGCCCAGATGCAAACGCTGGCACGCGAGTTCAACCTGGCCGAGACGATCTTCATCCTTGCCCCGCGCGCTGAGGGCGCAACCTATCGAGTGCGCATCTTCACGACCGAGACCGAGTTGCCGTTCGCCGGTCATCCCTCGGTGGGCGCCGCCGTGACGCTGATGCGCCGCGGCGATTTTCCGCCGGGCCGGGTGGTGCAGGAGTGCGGCGCCGGCCTGCTGCCGATCGAGGTCACCGCCGCGGGCTCGGCCACGCTCACCGGCGGAGCGCCTTCGCTCGGCGATCCGGTCGAGGCCGAACCGCTGCTGGACACCCTCGGCCTGACGGCCTCGGATCTCGCCGGTCACCCCAGGACGGCCGGCTGCGGCTTGGATTGGACATTCCTTCCGGTACGCCGGGAGGCGCTGGCCCGGATTCAGTTGAACACGCCGGCCGCCGCCCGGCACGGGGTGACCGGGATATGCGCCTTCTCGTGGTCGGACGGTGCCGCACACGTCCGGGTCTTCGTTCCCGGCGAGGCCGTCTGGGAGGACCCGGCGACCGGCTCGGCAGCGCTCGGCCTGGGTGTGTGGCTGGTCGCGGAAGGACTGCTGCCCGGCGACGGCGAGTCGTCGTACCGGGTGCACCAGGGCCACGAGATGAAGCGCCCGTCCCTGCTGGAGTGCACGGTGACCGCGAAGGGCGGAACGGCGACGTCAGCGACGGTGGCCGGCCACGTCTGCGCGATCGCCAAGGGCGAGATCGCAGTCCCGCCGTTCGTCGGCTGACTCAGCGTTTGCGAACTCGGTGCAGGCGGAACGGCTTTCGCGTCTCCACCCGGGCCGGCGTCTCCCGTGGCGCCTCCGCCGCGGATTCGGCCGGCAGGCCGGCGGTACCGACGGCGGACTCGGCGACCGGTACCAGCCGGACCACCGCGCAGTCGTTCGCCGCCCACCGCGCCGCCACCTCGTCGGCCGAACCCGACGCGTTCAGACGCTTGCCGGCCAGCGCGGGCACGATCGTGCTCCACTCCTCGCTGCCCGGGGCGAGCCGTTCGACCACGGCCTCGGTCACCACGATCAGCCCGCCGTGATCACCGCGCAGCCGGACCGTGGCCCGCTGCGCCTCGGCCAGCCCGGGTGCGAACTGTTCACCCGGTCCGCTGACCACCACGAGCGAACTCTCGGCCGGCATGCACCACAGGGCGTACGCCGGACCGTCGCCCACCGAGATCCAGGCGATCGCCGCTTTCTTGATCGCCTCGTCGAGCACACCAGAGGTCACCGGCTCATCCTGCCATCGCTGTGCCTCAAACCATCGCTGTGCCTCAAACCATCGCTGTGCCTCAAACCATCGCCGGGCTTCAAACCATCGCCGGGGTGCGGCGGATCAAATCGAGCACCTCGGTCAGCGACCGCACGGTACGCCCGGCGAAATTGGTGTCGGCGTCGAAAACCAGATGGTTCGCGAGATCCGGGGCTGCCAGCCGGACCGGCGTCATCCCGACCGCCGCCGCGCCGGTCAGCTCGTGGCTGCCGCCGTCACCGACGTAGAGGCAGTCCTCCGGATCGACACCCAGCCGGTCACAGGCCGCCAGGTAGATAGCGGGATCCGGTTTGCAGACACCGAGCTCGACCGAGTAGATCTGTGCGTCCAGCAGCGGCGCCACCGGAAGGCCCGGCAGGAAGGCGGGAAGTTCGTGGGTGCAGTCACTGATCAACGCGGTGCGTACGCCACGCCCTCGGATAGCGGTGAGCGCGCTGACCGCGTCGTGCCGCAGCCGGGTATCGGCGCGCAGGGCGTCGATCCGGGCCGGCATGGCGGCTCGGATGGCGCCCGGACGTGGCCGGCCACCGGCCTGCTCGATCACCCAGCGGAGAGTGGCTTCCGCCGAGCCGTATCGTCCGCAGGCCCGGGCCCGGAAGGTCCGGTCGAGGACGCCGGTGACGGTCTCGGGGTCGGCACCGAGCGACCGGGCAATGTCCGCGTGCTGGGGGCCGCGCTGGACAGAACGGGTCAAGGTGCCGAAAAAGTCGAACACGACCGCACGGTATGCGGGCATGTAAATCGGCCTCCAGGGCATCGAGGGAAGAAATCGGCAGAAGAGCCGTCGGTGACTGTAGCCACTCCGTCACTGTCAGCCAATAGACATCTGCAACTTGCGCAGTTCGGCTGTGCAAGAAGCGACGGCCGGGGATGAATATGCGCTCACCGCGTCAAGACGCCGCTTCGATCACGCGTACCCAAGGAATTGGATCTGGAATTCTGCCGCCGCCGACAACGGTGATTGCGCTGGTCGTGGCCATCCTGGCGGTTTCCTCGTCGGGTCCGTTGATCGCTTTCGCCGCGGCACCCGCGCTGGCTGTCGCTTTCTGGCGCAACGCCCTCGCGACGGCGGCGCTCACTCCTGTGGTGCTGGCATCCCGGCGCACCGAGGTGACCGGAATCATCAGTGGCCCGCTGCGGCGCGAGGGTCTTTTCTGCGTTCTCGCCGGAATTGCCCTGGCCGCTCATTTCTCCACCTGGATGCCGGCGGTCCAACTCGGTACCGTCGCGACCGCTACCGCGCTTGTCGCCACCCAGCCGGTCTGGCAGGGCTTGATCGCGGCCGCGCAGGGTCGCCGGCCGTCGCTCACCGGCTGGATCGGCATCGGCCTCGCGGTCGCCGGGGCTGCCTGGGCCACCGGCGCTGATTTCGGCGTCTCCACCCAGGCGGTGTTCGCCGACGTGCTCGCGCTTGCCGGCGGCATGTTCGCGGCGGTCTACACGGCCCTCGGTGAGCGGGCCCGGATCTCGCTGAGCACGACGACCTACACCTGGATCTGTTACGGCACGTGCGGCGTGATCCTGCTGGTCGTGTGCCTGGGTTCGGGCGCGAAGCTGAGCGGCTACGACGGACGGACCTGGGCGGCGATCCTCGCGCTGGTGGTGGGCGCGCAGTTGCTGGGGCACTCGATGTTCAGCTACGCGCTCCAGCACACGTCGGCGACCGCGGTCAGCGTGCTGATCCTGCTGGAGGTGCCGGGCGCCGCGCTGATCGCCTGGTGGTGGCTCGGCCAGGCGATCCGCCCGGGTTCGCTGCCGGGCCTAACGCTGCTCCTGGCCGGAGTGGCCGTGGTGATCATCGGCGCGGCGCGCTCGGGACGTCGTGATTTCGGCTGATAAAAGACAAAACCCTCTTTCTGTACGCCTTCCGCCGCACAACCTGTCTTATCGGGTACGGCTCTGGGCCGTCACCCAGGGCGCGGTTCCGCTCGTTGCACCAGCAATCGGGGGAAACCGAGGGGGAGTGCGATGCATCGCGATCGGGTGGTCCGGTTACTGGCTCGGGTAGCGCCTCTGGCAGCGCTTACCTTGAGCGTGGCCGGGTGCGGTGCGCTTGACGGGGCCGGGCGCCCGCCGGAACGAGCCGGCCTGGTCGGCGGCTGGCGTACCGCGGGCTGTGCGTTCGCCCGGTCGCCGCAGTACACCGTCACCGGCAAGGTCCGGGTGCCGGTCACCCCGCCCGTGCTCTCCGACGCGATGGAGCGGATCGACCAGGGTGGCCGGGACCGGTTCGCGGAGCGGTACTCCGGCATGGAGATCGACCAGAAACGCGTACGCGCGGTCGTCTACCGCGTGCCGTCCGCCGGATTCGACGACTTCGTCCGGAGCAGCGCCGAGGACGCCTGCATCGTCGTACGCGACTCCGCACACGCCGTCGCCGAGCTGACCGGCTGGCAGGAGCGGGTGGTGGCCGATCTCCACTACTGGGTGGACCAGGGCGTGCGGATCGTCACTGTCGGCAGCCGACACGACGGCGTCGGCGTGGAGATCGGAACCCGGGACATCGACCAGGCTCGCCTCCAGCTACCCGAGCGGTACGGCGCCGAGGCGCCCCTGGTGTTCGTCGAAGAGGGCCCGGTCCTGCCATTGACCAGCGGAAGGAAGGTCGTGCCGGAAGCCGGCGGCTGACCTTCGGGGTTGTCGGGTTGTTGTCTCCCGGTGGCTGTTTTCGTCAGGCTTCGCGCTGGGGCGCCGGGAACCCGGGGTGCGCCACGGTGACAGCATGTTTGCCCCGGCTTGCGGGAGCGGGCAGGATCGCCGCATGGTCTTCGACGCCCGTTCCGCCGGGGGTAGTCCGTCCCGGCGCGACGCCACCCGCCCCGCTGATGGCCGTCCACCACGTTCCGGTGCTCCCGGGTCTGACCCCGATCGGCCCGCCGAACCGGACATGATGGATATCGTGGAAGCGGAGATCGAAGAATCCGGCCAAGCGCCGGTCACCATGCGCCTGGACGGGAAGGTCGCGCTGGTCACCGGCGCCGGCAGCCCGGACGGCATCGGATACGCGACCGCGCGCCGCCTGCGAAACCTGGGCGCCCGCGTGGCCATCGTGTCGACCACCCGCCGGATCCACGAGCGGGCCTCTGAGCTCGGCGTGACCGGTTTCGTAGCCGACCTGACCGACGAGTCCGAGGTCGGCGCTCTGGCCGACGCGATCACCGACTCGCTCGGCGACGTCGAGGTCCTGGTCAACAACGCCGGCTTGGCCAGCCGTACCAGTCCCGAGGTCCTGCGCCCGGTGGCCCAGCTGACCCTCGACGAGTGGAAGGCCGAAATCGATCGGAACCTGAGCACCGCGTTCCTGTGCAGCCGCGCCTTCGTGGGCGGCATGGCGGAACGGGGCTGGGGCCGCATCGTCAACCTGTCCGCCACGGCCGGCCCGGTGAACGCCCTTCCGACCGAGGCAGCCTATGCGGCGGCAAAAGCAGGCGTCGTCGGCCTCACCCGGGCGCTGGCGATGGAGCTGGTCGCCGACGGCGTGAACGTCAACTGCGTAGCCCCCGGCACGATCTACACGGCGGCGTCAACGGTCACCGAGATCAAGCAGGGTCTCGGCACTCCAATCGGCCGCCCGGGTACGCCGGACGAGGTAGCCGCAGCAGTGGCGTTCCTGTGCTCTCCGGCAGCCTCCTACATCACAGGCCAAATGCTGGTCGTCGACGGCGGCAACAGCGTCCGAGAGGCCCAGTTCCGCTAGCCCCGCGCGGCCGGGCGTCCCGCGGCCCGGCCTCGCGTGGTCCGGCGCGGCGACGCCTGCCCGGCCTCGCGTGGTCCGGCGTGGCGACGCCTGCCCGGCCTCGCGTGGTCCGGCGTCGTGTGGTCCGGCCTCGCGCGCCCCGGCGTGGCCTCGCGTGGTCCGGCGCGGCGACGCCTGGTCCGGCGATGCCCTGCCCTACAGCAGATCTTGGGCGATTTGTGCCCCAGAGGGTGGGCTCGACCTTCCCCACGCTCCGCAGTAGGCATCGACCCCGCGCTCTGCCCGCCCCGCGCCGCTCGGTCTGGATCTTGTGGACTTCCCCGCAGACGTGCCCGCACAACTCCACAAGATCGAACAGACCTGGCCGATCTTGCGGAGTTACGCACAAACGGTTCGCCGAACTCCACAAGATCGGCGAAGCACGAGCACGAGCACCAGCACGAGCACCAGCACCAGCACCAGCACGAGCACGAGCACCAGCTTCACCACGTTCACCAGGTCGGAACCGTGCAAACCCGTTGCGGTGGCAGGGTCGCCACAAAGCTCTCAAACCGCCCAAAGCCGGCATGCCATCGATGGTCGTCCCGCAAACTCGTGCATTCGTGGTCGATCGTCCGGCCGAACCGCACAAGATCTCCGAACGGCACCTCGCACCGAGAAAACGCCACGCCGCCACGCCGCCACGAACCCGCCACCGCTCCTCAAATGGCGAAATTCGAGGGTGGAAAATCGCTCAAGATCCGTGGCGAACAGCGAGTGGCAAGCGTCAGCGTGTGGTGGACGGCAGGCGACGGGCAGCAGGCGGTAGGCAGCGGGCAGCGGGCTCCGGGCTGCGAGCAGCGGACAGCGGACAGCGGACAGCGGACAGCGGGACGTGTGGCAGATAGAGCTGCGCGAGATCTTGGCTGGCTGGCTATCACTGCTGTCTCAGCGGCTGTTAGGGAACAGCGGCAGCCAGCCGTTCAAGAATTGTCGGTGGTCAGGGGATTCTGGTGAGTTGGCCCAGGGCGCGTTCGACGGCTAGGCAGCGGTCCTCGACGTATTCCATGCCGGCCTCTTCGGCGATGCGGCGGGCTTCGGCTGAGGCGATGCCGCTCTGCAGCCAGACGGCTGGGGCCTTGATGACGGCGGCCTGTCGAACCACGTCCACGGCGTCTCGGGCCGGGCGGAAGATGTTGACCAGGTCGACCGGCTCGGTCAGGTCGGCGAGCGTGGGCACGGTCGGCACCCCGAACACCTCGGCGACGAACGGGTTGACCGGGATGATCCGCCACCCGTGCCGAAGCATCTGAAGAGGCACCGTGTGTGACGGCTTGTAGGGATCCCGTGAGGCGCCGACCACGGCGATGACCTTGGCGTCGGCGAGGATCTGCTGAGCACTCCGCATAAATCAACTCTATCCACGTGGGGCCCCGCACGACCTTGCGCAGGAGTGCAGGCGCGAGCCAGCGCGCCCCGGCCCCCCGACCGGGGCGCGGCTGGCTCGGCGGGTCACAGGAGAGTCAGCTGGTGGGGATTCTGGGTCTGGCCGGATGCGCTGGGGCGGGTGCTGGTCCCGGGACGGTTATTGAGGCCGGGCTGGTCGCGAGTGCTGGGCTGGTCGCGAGTGCCGGGTTGGTCGCGAGTGCTGGGCTGGTCGGGAGTGCCGGGCTGGTTGCGGGTGCCGGGCTGGTTGCGGGTGGTGGGGCGGTACAGGCCGTGGCGGCGGGTGGCCTGGCGGACTCGGGCTGTCACCTCGTCCTGGTAGCTCTTCGGGGTGTAGGAGCCCTTGCCGAACAGCTCGCGGTAACGCGGCAGCAGGTGGGGGTGCTCGCGGGCTATCCAGGCGGCGTACCACTCGCGGGCTCCGGGGCGCAGGTGCAGCGGGAGCGGGATCACGCTTGTCGCTCCGGCGGCCGCGATGGCGGCGACCGTCTCGTCGATGGTGTCCTCGGTGTCGGTGAGGCCGGGGAGGATCGGGGCCATCAGGACGCTGATCGGGAAGCCCGCGTCGGTGATGCGGCGGATCGCGTCCAGGCGGCGGTGCGGGCTCGGGGTGCCGGGCTCGGCGGAGCGCCAGACCTGCTCGTCGACGAAGCCGACGGAGAAGGAGAGGCCGACCTCGGTCACCTCGGCTGCCTGCTGGAGCAGGTCGAGGTCGCGCAGGATCAGGGTGCCCTTGGTGAGGATGGAGAACGGGTTGGCGTGGTCACGCAGGGCGGCGAGGATTTCCGGCATCAGGCGGTAACGGCCCTCGGCGCGCTGGTAGACGTCGACGTTGGTGCCCATCGCGATCGGAGCGCCGGACCAGCGCGGGTTTGCCAGCTCGCGGCGGATCAGGTCGCCGGCGTTCACCTTCACCACGACGCTGGTGTCGAAGTCGTGGCCGGCGTCCATGTCGAGGTACGTATGGGTGTTGCGGGCGAAGCAGTTGTGGCTGACCACACCGTCGGCGATGAAGTCGCCGGTGCCGGTGGAGATGTCGAAGAGCGGCAGGGTGAGGCCGAGGTCCTCGATGTCGGCGACAGCGAGCCGCCGGTTGGCCCGCACGCCCACCCCTGAGGCATCCAGCGGGGCCTGAGGCGCACCGGTCATGTGCCGGAACCGCAGAGCCGCATCAAGGTGGCGCTCGGTCTCGACGCACTCGGACGGCGACCCGGCGCGCCGGGTGCTGAGGGGCCGTCGAGTGCTCACCGGACGCCGGGTGGCGAGCCCCAGATGGGCCAGCGCCTCGCAGACGCGGTCGAGGTAGATCGGGTCGTCGCTGGAGAACACCACGGCCAGCCGCTCGGCGTGCCCGGTGGCGCCGTAGGCGCCGGCCAGGAAGCCGCGGTACCAATCGCCGGTCGGCAGCTCCGGCCAGCGCAGTGCCTCGGTGAGGGAGATGTCGTCGAGGTAGCCGTCGGCGCGGATCCACGCGTCGCCCTCACGGGCCGTGCCGCCGCCTGAGGCATCGCCGCGGACGAGGCCGCAGAGGAACCCGGACTGGTAGTCGGGGGACTCCTTGGGCGGATCGGCGAACCGGCCCACCCCGAACATCAGGTCACCGATCGCCAGAGCGGGCAGATCAGGCTCGGAGGGGCTGACGTGCCGCCAGCCGCGGTCGGTGAGGAAGCGGTGGTCGCCACTTGCGACCAGCCGGGTGCCGTCGGAGAGGGTGACCCGGAAAGCTGGCTTGCTGGTGGCCCAGTGGTCGAGGACTGTGGTCGGAACGTAACGCCGGTGCGGGCCGGCGCCCATCGTGCCCATCACCGCGTCGCCGGGGCGGATCTCGGCGAGCGGCCGGGTGGAGCCGTCGGCCAGCAGGATCGGCGTGTCACCGGCCAGGCAGTAGGTGCAGGCGTGCGAGCAGCCGCGGTATGGGTTGATGGTCCACTCGAACGGCACCCTGGACGCCCCGGGAACCCGGTTGATCAGGGACTTGGCACGCACCTCGTAGAACGTCATGCCGGCGAAGCTAGGCGTGTCGAAGGTGCGGACCGTGGCGCCGGGCAGCGCCAGCGGCAGGAGTGGGGCCGCTGACACCGCCCGGCCCGAGAGCGAGCCGTCGGGGGGAGCCGACAGGTGGGACCATCGCATGGCAGGTATTCGAACACATGTTCGATCACCTGTCCATGCTCATACCCGGAAGGGTTTAAGTGAAGAACACGAAAAAGCCCGCGGACCGGAACCGGTCCGCGGGCCTTGCGTATCGCTGGGTCAGCTGCGGCCTGCGGCCGCGGTTTCGGTCTCCGCCTTGGCCGGCTCGCTGTGATCGGCCTTGCGGTGTGCGGACATCTGCTCACGCACCTCGCCCATGTCGAGCTGCTCGACCTTCTCGATCAGGCTCTCCAGCGCGGACTCGGGGAGTGCGCCCGGCTGGGCGAAGACCACGATGCCGTCGCGGATGGCCATGATCGTCGGGATCGAACGGATGTCGAACTTCGCGGCCAGAGCCTGTTCCGCCTCGGTGTCCACCTTGCCGAAGGTGATCTCCGAGTGCTTCTCCGAGGACCGCTCGTAGGTCGGTGCGAAGCGGACGCAGGGCCCGCACCAGCTGGCCCAGAAGTCGACCAGGACGATGCCGTCCTTGCCGGTGACCTCGTCGAAGTTCGCTGCGGTGAGCGCAACCGTCGCCATGATGCCTCCGTCTGCTCCGAATCGCTTTCGTCCGGTGAAACTCCTGGTACCCACTTCCCATTCCCGCTGGGGATGCAGGCACACGTGGCGTGCGGCACCTTTGCGAGCCGGGGCGCCAAGGCGGCCGGGCAACTCATGGTAACTGAATGTAGGCGCGCGGTGTCTGATTGGCGACACGATCAACCTGACGGCTTCGTCCCAGTTGATCTGAACCAGCCTGTTTGTCCAGCCTGTGTAGCCGCCGTGGGAGCGCGCCCGAGCCGCTAGATAAATAGGAAAGAAACTTAAATGTGAGCTGGCTCACAGTTGAAAGTCCTTCACATGGATACGGACCGTGAGGCAAACTCTTCCACAACAGAGCGTGGGCGGCGGGTGCCGGGGAGGGCCCCGCCGCTCATTGCGTCTCCTGCCGAATGCCGAATGCCGAATGCCGAAATTCTGGCAGCGGCCCGCCGAAGATCATGTCCCGGCGTGGGATCGGTAGCGTAACGCCCCATGACGGCGGGCGAGGACCAATTGACCGAGGTCGGCGTGGGCCCGTGGCCCGGCGAGCGG
This sequence comes from Actinoplanes sp. CA-015351, assembly GCF_050955685.1. Taxonomy (NCBI): domain Bacteria; kingdom Bacillati; phylum Actinomycetota; class Actinomycetes; order Micromonosporales; family Micromonosporaceae; genus Actinoplanes; species Actinoplanes sp. CA-015351. The sequence continues at coordinate 7,871,653 of NZ_CP192102.1, read as the reverse complement.
CCGGTCGGTGAGCATTACGATCCCGAGCTGCTCGAACAGGGCGATCGCCGCAACGTGGTCGACAGGTACCGGTACTGGACTCGGGAAGCGGTGATCGCGGATCTCGACGAGCGGCGGCACGAATTCCACGTCGCCATCGAGAACTGGCAGCACGACTTCAACATCGGCACCGTCGTACGCAACGCCAACGCCTTCCTCGCCGCCGAGGTGCACATCGTGGGCCGGCGACGATGGAATCGCCGGGGTGCCATGGTCACCGATCGTTATCAACATGTCCGGCACCACCCGACCATCGAAGAATTCGTGGCCTGGTCGGTGGAGTCCGGCGTTCCGATCGTCGGGATCGACAACCTGCCGGGCTCGCGCCCGATGGAGACGACCACCCTGCCGCGGCGCTGTGTGCTGCTCTTCGGCCAGGAAGGGCCCGGCTTGTCCGATCCGGCGCGGGCGGCGTGTGCCGAGTTGTTCTCGATCGCCCAGTACGGCTCGACCCGCTCGATCAACGCGGGAGTGGCGAGCGGCATCGCCATGCATGCATGGATCAGGGCGCACGCGGGTCCGCCACCGAGCTGAGCCGAGCTGAGCCCGTTGACGAAAAGCACCGATTCGCTTGACGGCGGACCGGCCGACCCGCACGGTATGGAGTGTGGGTGTCACAGTGAGTTGCCCCAGATGTGCAGCTCAGGTCCGGAAGCCAGACCTGATGCACAGCACCTGGCGTTGCGACGACTGTGGGGACGTTCCGCCGTTTCACGTCGCCGAGCACATCAGCGCGGAGATCGTCGGAGCGGTCCTGCGGGAGTCGGCGTCGAGTGCGGAGCGGATACCGCTCTGGTGCCCCTGGCCGCTGCCGTCCGGGTGGATGGTCACCGGGGTCGGCTGGTCGGGTGACGACCGGTTCGGCGTACGTGCCACGGTTCTCGCGTGCAGTGGTCCGGAACCGCTCGGCGGTGGCCCGGCCGATCTTGTCCTGGTCGCCGAGCAGCCGGGTGTCGGTCTCGGGACCCGGTTCGCCGGCATACCCGGCCTCGACCCGGGTCACCTGCTCTCCGAGGCGCTGTCCGAGCACACCGGTCCACACGCGAAGATCAAAGCGGCCGGGCATCCGACTCCACTGTGGTGTGTAAAGTCACCCGAAGATCGAAGTGCCTACGTGAGTGAGGCCAAAGGAATGTGGCTCTATGCGGTAGCGTGGCCCGCAAGCGCGGGCTATCTACTCGCGGAGCACGTCGTTCTGCACGACCTCTCCGACGGTGTGCCGCCCGAGCTGGTGTTCGGAGCGCCATCGCCATACCTGCACGGTCGTGCCTAACTCTGTCGGGTGTGACCTGTGGTGTTGACAATCGGCTTTCTGGACACTTTGTTCACACGAAGCGACGAAGCTGATACCGTCAGTACTGCCGCGGCGCTGAACGCAACCCGCACCGGAGGAGAAGGCCCGCCATGATCAAGAAGGTCCTCACCTGGCTTGGCATCGCATTCTTGATCTTCTTTATTGCCTTCAACCCGAGATCCGCCGCGGCGGTCTTCGAGTCGCTCGGAGGCACGATCGCCGACATCGCACGAGGCTTCGGCACCTTCTTCACCGACCTCGTCGCATAGCATCGCTACATGGATCCTGGCGAGCCGCGCGACACGCGAGGCGAGGGTGCCCGGCGCCCTCGGGACGACGATGAGGACTACGGGTTCCGCGACCCGGCGTTCGACGACCCCTATGGGGACGATGCCGCGTACGCACGCGGCCAGCGGCGTGCCGACGACGTCTACGAGGATTCCGCCGAGTACCAGCCTCCTTCGTTCACTCAGGAGGAGCTGGAGGGCCTGGACCAGGGCGGTGGCCCGCGCCGGTTCCTGCCGCTCGAGGATGAACCGACCACGTTGGTCGCTCGTTACCTCTTCCCCACCGAGCGGTACCGCGGTGAGTGGAAACGGCACTGGATCCATCTGACGACACCGATCTCGATCGGCGCCGGCGCGACGCTCGTCCTGGGTTATCTCGCTGGCTTCCTCACCCGCCAGAACATCGACGGCATGGTCACGGTCGCCGTCCTGGTCTGGCTCGGCGTGATCAGCTGGGTCGCCTGGCGTGTCTTCGACTGGTACTTCGACAGATTTATCCTGACCAACAAGCGCGTGATGGTGGTCAACGGCATCGTCACCCGGAAGGTGGCCATGATGCCGCTCCTCCGGGTGACCGACATGAAATACGAGCAGTCGGCCCTCGGCCGGATGCTCAGTTACGGCACCTTCGTGCTGGAGTCGGCCGGCCAGGACCAGGCGTTGCGCGAGGTCAAGCACCTGCCCAACCCGAACGAGCTCTACCTCCGCGTGGTCGAGGAGATGTACGAGCCCCAGGCCGTCGAGGCTCGGCTGGGCAAAGAGGACGACGGAGACGACGCCTGAGAATCGACCTGCACTGCCATTCGACGGCGAGCGACGGCACCCTGACACCAGCCGAGCTGGTGCGTGCCGGCGCCGCCGCCGGGCTGGACGTTCTCGCGATCACCGACCACGACACCACCGGTGGCTGGGCCCAGGCTGCCGCGGCCCGGCCCGACGGCCTCACGCTGGTGCGCGGCGCCGAGCTCTCCTGCCGGTGGCACGGTGCCGAGCCGGCCATCGCGCTGCACCTTCTGGCGTACCTCTTCGACCCGGCGGAGCCGCTGCTCGCGGCCGAGCTGACCAGGCTGCGCAGCGATCGGGAGCAGCGCGCCGAGAAGATCGTCGAGAAACTGCGGGCCGACGGGGTGCCGATCACCTGGGCCGAGGTCCAGGATTACGCGGCGGGCGGCTCGGTGGGCCGGCCGCACATCGCTCAGGCGCTGATCAGGGCTGATCTGGTCGGCACGACCACGGAAGCGTTCGCCTCCAAGTGGCTGGGCGCCCGTTACTTCGTACCCAAGTCTGATCTTGATGTTTTCGAGGCCGTGCGTGCGGTGCGTGATGCCGGCGGCGTGACCGTTTTTGCCCATCCGCGGGCGACGGTCCGGGGTCGGGTTGTTCCTGATCGGCTGATCGTCGAGCTGGCTGATGCGGGCCTGTTCGGGCTGGAGGCCGACCACGAGGATCACACGCCTGCGGAGCGCGAGCAGATCCGTGCGCTGGCTGATCAGCTCGGCCTCGCCGTTACCGGCTCGTCCGATTTTCACGGTACGCACAAGACGGTCAAGCTGGGTGCCTTCCGGACCGCGCCCGAGATGTACGAGAAAATCGCCTCCGCCGCGACCGGAGTGCCCGTCCTGGGCTGACCGCAGGGTGACTATCGCCCCAGCAGCCTGCGGAAAAATGGGCCGAGCCCTACCTTGATCGGGTGAATGTCAAGCTGTTCGGCGAGTTCTTCGTGACTCTGCTGGTGATTGTCGACCCTCCGGGCATGGTCCCGGTCTTCCTCGCGCTCACCGGCAGCATGCCGCCGAAGGCCCGCCACCGGGCCGGCACGCAGGCCGTGCTGCTCGCCCTCGGCGTGATCGTGGGCTTCGCGGTGGCTGGACAGACCCTCCTCGATTACCTCCACGTGCAACTTCCGGCGCTTCAGGCGGCCGGTGGCCTGCTGCTTGTCCTGGTCGCGCTGCAACTGCTCACCGGCAAGACCGACGAACCCACCGATCAGGGCGGCGGCACCAGCAACGTCGCGCTGGTGCCGATCGGCACCCCGCTGCTGGCCGGACCCGGTGCGATCGTCGCCACCATGCTCTTCGTGCAGCGGGCCGAGAGCGCCGACGAATACCTGGTCATCGCGGCCGGCATCGTCGCGGTGATGGCCACGGTCTGGCTGGTCCTGCGGTTCTCCGGGATCATCGTGAAGCTGCTGCGCCCGGCCGGCATCGAGGTGCTCACCCGGATCGCCGGTCTGCTCCTCGCGGCCATCGCGGTCCAGCTCATCGCGGATGCCATCTTCGCTTTCGTGCAGTCGTACAGCCGCCTGCTCTGAAATTCTTGTCGGGGGGTGCTGGCAGGATTGTCGTGTGCCCCCCACCAAATCTCGCGCCGTCGTTCCTGAGCAGCTCGGTTTTGCCGGCATGCCCGAGAAGCTCTTCGTCTGCACGCCGAGCAAGCTCGGGGCTTATGCGGACTGCCCCCGCCGATACCGATTCACTTACATAGATCGCCCGTCGCCGCCGAAAGGGGCGCCCTGGGCACACAACTCACTCGGCGCGAGCGTCCACACAGCCCTGAAGAATTGGTACGGCCTTCCTGCCGAGCGGCGCGCGCCAGGCGCGCTTCCCACCCTTTTGAAGACCACTTGGGTACGCGAGGGATACCGCGACGTCGAGCAGGAGCGAGCCACCTACCAGCGTGCTCTGGACTGGCTCGAGAGTTACGTGGCGACGCTCGATCCGGCTGACGAGCCGCTGGGCGTCGAGCGGACGGTCGCCGCGAAAACGTCGATCCTGGCGTTGAACGGCCGGGCTGACCGCATCGACGGCCGCGCCGGCCCGGACGGTCCCGAGGCGGTGATCGTCGACTACAAGACCGGCCGCTCGGGGCTGGACGCCGACGATGCTCGGGGGTCGCAGGCACTGGCCCTTTACGCGTACGCCGCGGAGCGTGTCTTCCGCCGGCCGTGCCGCCGGGTGGAGCTGCACCACCTGCCGACCGGCACGGTGGCGGCGCACGAGCACACCGAGGAGTCGCTGGCCCGGCAGGTGCGCCGGGCCGAGGAGACCGCGATGGACATCGTGGCGGCAGAGAAAGCGGTGGCCGCCGGCGCTGACCCGGACGCGACGTTCCCGACGAACCCGGGGTCGTTGTGCAGCTGGTGCGACTTCCGGAAGGCGTGTCCCGCGGGTGCCGGGGTGGCGGGCAAGGAGCCGTGGACCGCGGTGGAGCATCTCAGCTCCTGACTCGTCAGCTTCTGGTTCTTTCCCTCGTCAGCTTCTGGCTCTTTCCAACGCTGCTCGTCTCGCCGGGGCGACGCGGTGCTGCTCGGGCAGGGTGGCGAGGACGCCGGACAGCACGGCGCGCAGGCCGCGAACGGAGAGGCGGGCGGCCAGATCGGTGCCGGGCCAGCCGACTCCGCCGTACAACTTCCGGGCCCAGCCCGGCAGTAGGCCGATCGCCGTGCTCGCGACACCGAGGTACGCCCAGCGGGGCGGCCCGAGAGTGAGCCCGAGCCGGAACGCCCGGCTGCCCCACGTCGACGGAACCGGCGGCACGGTGAGGAACAGCGCCGTCTCCGCGCCGTCGCGAGTCAGGCCGAGCTCCGGCTGCATTGCCGCGTAATAGGCGTCCACCTCGGCGGCTGTCCCGGGCACCGTGGCCGGGTCGAGCCCGACGAGCTCCGCGGAGCGCCGCTGCTCGGTGTAGTAACCGTCGATCTCCTTGGCGGTGAGGCGTACGCCGGCGAGCACCGCCGTGCTCAGGAACGAATCGACCTCGGCGACGTGCACCCAGCGCAGCAGGTCGGGCTCGTCGATCCGGAACCGCTCACCGGTACGCGGGTCGGTCGCCGACATCCGTGCGTGCAACCGGCGCAGCCGGGTGGAGGCCTCGGACACCTCGTCGTTGCTGCCGTAGATGACCGTGCCGACGTAGTTGGAGGTGCGCACCAGACGACCCCACGGGTCGGAGCGGTAACCGGAGTTCTGAGCGATAGCGGCGACGGCGCGTGGGTGCAGCGCTTGCAGATAGAGAGAACGGAGCCCGCCGAGAAGCAGGATCGGCTCGCGGTGCAGTTTCCAGGTGACCGAATCCGGTCCGAACAGGCCGACATCTCCCGCCATGCTGTCCAGCGTGCCACGCCGGACGGGGTTCCGCTCGTGGTCAGGCAGTGGTCTCCGCGTTGCGGCGGGCTTGGCACGCTGGGCACAGGCCACAGAACGTGACCTCGGCTTCGTCCAGGGTGAAGCCGTGGCTGACGCTCGGAGTGAGGCAGGGCGGCTCACGCGGTCAGCACGTCGAGCACGGCGAGTCGTGGCCGGGTCACCCGCAGACCGTGTGACCGCAGCATTTCCTCACCGCTCGACATCGCTACATGACAACACGACACCGGCGGTTAACCAATCGGGACGGTCGTCACATCGGCGGCTGTCGCCCTAAGATCTTTGCGTCGTCACGTAATTTATGGTCCTGCGTACGCCCGGATCGAGGAGGAATGGTGTTCGACCAGGTCAACGGTTTACCGGTACATATCCTCGTGCTCCACGCCGCAGTCATTTTCGTACCCCTGCTCGCGCTCGGCAGCATCGTCTACGCCCTTGTCGCACGTTGGCGAGCCAAGATCGGCTGGGCCGTCGCGCTCCTCGCGGTCGTCGCGCCGATCTCCGCGGTCGTGTCGAAGCTGTCCGGGACCGAGCTCTACAACCGGCTCCTCGACAACGGGATGTCCGGTCCCGGCAAGGTGATCCTCGACGACCACATGAATTACGGCACCATCACCATGTGGCTGTCGATCGCGCTGGGCGTGGTGAGCCTGGTGCTGGTGGTGCTCACGTCACGGGCGGGCGCAGCGCTGCCGAAGGTCGCGGACATCGCGTTCGCCGTGGTGATCGTGGTGCTGGCCGTGCTCACCGGCTACTACATCTTCAACACAGGCGACACCGGGGCGAACGCGGTCTGGGGCACCTACTAACCGGCCACTCACCCGAGATCTTGGCAAGCGGGGCCTCATTTCGACCCGAACTTGCCAAGATCTGTGAAAGGGAGTGGTGGTGGGTGCGGCGGTGGTCAGAAGAAGACTCTGGCGCAGAGCAGGCAGACGAGGATCACCGACACCGCGCCGGCTACCAGGCCCACGCCGTACGTCACCGTGCGGGCTGAGCCCTCTGCCTCGTCCAGGGCGTCGATGTCCTGGCCTGGCATGCTGCGGGGCGGCGGCGGGTGGGCGATCGTCGGCGGGCGCCAGTTCGGGGCCGGCGGGTCGGTCCGGGGCGGGCCGGCATATCCGGCGCCCGGGTCGTTGAAGCCGGTGGCGAGTCGCTCGTCCCGTTCCGGGCGGCCGAGTGATTCGGCGGACGGGTCGGGCCGTTGCCAGTACGCGTCGTCCGGATCGCTGGTGGGGGATGTCACGTTCACCGACGGTACAGCCGGAGGGGGAGGACGGCCGGGTTGCCGTCGGCTTAAGCTTCTAGGTGTGGACATCCTGGATGGCCCCGAACGGGACGCCGATGCCGAGCGAGTGGTCGACTTCGAGGCCGAGGAGGCGCCGGTGCTGCCCGAGCAGACCCGCGACGACACGGAGCGAGGCTGGGGCGAGCGCGGCGACTCCAACGACGATCGTCTCTACGAGGACCGGCCACCGCACTGGGGCTGAGCAGCGCGGTCATCCCGGCCTGAGCAGCGCGGTCATCCCGGCCTGATCAGCGCGGTCATCCCGACCTGAGCAGCGCGGTCATCCCGGCCTGATCAGGATCGCGAAACCCTGATCGGCAGCTGCGACGGCTCGTTCCGCCTCGTCAGGGCTGAGTGCCAGCAGCAGGCCGCCGGTGGCCGGATCGCTCTCGCCGGCGACTTCGAGCACGAGCGCGTTGCTCGCCACCGCCGTGCTGGGATCCCCGGACCGAAGCAGGTCGACCCGCTGACCGGCCCGCACCAGCGCCAGCGCGGTCGGATCAGCCAGCCGCACCGGCACACCGACCAGGCCAGCCGGGATGGCGGTGCCATCACCAGCCGGGATGACGGTGTCATCACCAGCCGGCCCGTTCGCGTTGTCGCCTGCGCCCGTGTCGCCGCCGGGGATGGCTGGGTCGGTGACTCGCTGGGCCTGGGCGCTCGGATCGAGGGCGGCCGGGTTGTCTCCGGTGGGCTGGTGCCAGAGCACCGCCGCCGATGTGAGCAACAACACCGCTGCCAGCGTCATGCGAATCAGGGAGCCGCGCCGGGGGCGGCCCCATCGGACCGGGTCCAGGCGTTCCTCTCGCCGCGCGGCACGCTCGTGCCGGGCCGTGGGTCTGCGGGCCATCGGAACCTCCCTGATCGCGCCGGTGCGGGCGGACGATCGGGACGGTAGGCGCTGCCGGCGCCGTGGCGCTCAAGCCCTGTGGACAACTCCGGGCTGTGGACAACCAGCGAAAATTCACATGACTTTGGTACGCGTGAACAACGAAACGCGCCGAGCCGTGAATCCGGCCCGACGCGTTCTGAGCTGCGAAAGTCCTCAGGAAGACGTGCTGGTCTTCGCTCCGGAGGACGACGACGCCGGAGCGCTCGACGACGATGAAGACGACGACGAGGAGTCCCCGGACGAGGACGACGAGGTCGTCGCAGGCGTGCTCGACTTCTCGGAACCGGACTCCTCCGAGCCCGTCTTCTCCGAGCCCGATTTCTCGGAACCGGACTTCTCCGAGCCCGGCTTCTCCGCGCTCACGTTTCCGGAGCGGGAGTCGTTGCGGTAGAACCCGGAGCCCTTGAAGACGATGCCGACGGAGTTGAACACCTTGCGGAGCTTGCCCTGGCAGTTCGGGCACTCGGTCAACGCCGGGTCGGAGAAGGACTGCACGGCTTCGAGCTGCTCACCGCATTCGGTGCAGGCGTACTGGTAGGTAGGCACGGCCCCTCCGGATCGTTCGGCTGTTGGCACTCGCCAACTCCGAGTGCCAATGTTGCGGCATCGGAGGTCAATTCGTCCACTCAGCCCCCTGCCTGAGGGGTGGTCACGGTGAAGGTGACCAGGCCGCCAGTGGGCGTGATCACACCGCGCACCGCCCGATCGTGGGGCTCGGCCGGCACGGAGTCGACGATCTCGCCATCATGCAACAACGCCACCGTGAGCGGGCCGGGACTGCCCAGCCGGGCCAGCACCCGGTCGTAGGAACCGCCACCGCGTCCCATTCGTACGCCGCCGGGGCCGACCGCCAGTGCCGGGATCAGGAGCAGGTCCGCTTCGCGTACGGCTTCGGGGCCGAGCCGTGGGCCGTCCGGCTCGCGGAGTCCGCGGGGTGCGGCCGTCAGGGCGCCGTCGAAGAGTGCCCAGTCGAGATCATTGTCGGACATCAGGACCGGAAGCAGCAGCCGGCCGCCGGGTGGCAGGGCCTCGGCGAGCAGCCGTGGAAGCTCGGCTCCGCCTGGTTCCGAGCCGACCGGCACGTAGGCGGCGATCGTTGCCGGTGCGGTTTCGCGTACCAGGGCAAGGGTTTGATCTTGGATTTTGGCTGCCGCGAGCGATAGCTCGTGGACCGAAAGTGATCGACGCGCTGTGAGTAGGCGTGTGCGCAGCGCGATCTTGTTTTGTGGTGATTTTTCCGCGTCAGTGGCTAAATCCGACATGCAACACCCCCTTTTGAAAACCGGCAAACGGCGCACACTATGTCAGCATCGCTGGATAAGAGGGCCACTTCCGGGAGGATGTGTGACACTACGTGGCCGGCTCACCAGCGCGTTTCTGGTGGTCGTGCTCGGTCCGGTCCTACTCGGGTCAATCTTCGTCGCCCTCACCGTCGGCGCGGTGAGCCGCGAACGGACGGCCGAGCGACTTGATCATGCCGCGGTTACCGTCGGTGCGGCGGTGAGCGCGTTCTGTGGCCAACTTCAGGCTGTTGCCGATGCGGTAGCGGTGGTGCCCGCTACCGAGCGTTCCGCGGTGGCCGACCAGTTGATCGTCCGAGGTCTGGCAACCGCCGTCCGGGTGACCGGTCCTGATCAGAAAACGCAGGCGGTGCGGGGATCCAGTCGGGAAGAGGTCCTGGAGAAGGGCGGGCGGCCGGCCGGCTGGCAGGACTGCGCGGAGCCTCGGGGCGGTGCGGTCACGGCGCTCGCAGCGGTCGCGTACGCATCGGATGTGACAGTGATGGCCGCCCAGCGGGTGGATGACGACCTGCTCGCGCGCCTCGGCGAAGCCGGAGGCGTGACGGTTGCGCTGAGCGGAACCGGACAGCGAGGCAGCGACGGCGCCGCGACCAGAAATCTGGGCGCCGAGCCGGGAAACCCGCTGCCGCTGAGCCTGACCGTTCCGGCCTCCGATCCGACCTTCCGGTACGCGATCCTGCTGATGATCGTCCTGGTGACCGCTCTGGTGGCGATCCTCGCCGCCCGCTGGCTGGCGCGGTCCACCACCCGGCCGCTCGGTGATCTCGCCTGGGCAGCCGACCGGGTGGCGAACGGCGATCTGGACACCCGGGTGCCGATCCCGCGACCGGACGAGCTGGGCCGGCTGGCCGCGACGTTCAACCGGATGACCAGGGAACTGCAGTCCTACGTGCAGGCGCTGACCGCGAGCCGCGACCAGCTCCGGCGGCATCTGGCGATCCTCGGCGACACCCTGTCCAGCACCCACGACCTCGACCGGATCCTGCCGGTGATCCTGCGGACCGCGATGACGGCGACCGGCGCCCGTGCCGGGCTGCTCCTGCTCGCCGAGCCGGATGGGCTGCTGGCGGCACGCTGTGGGGCCGGGCTGACCGGCGAGTGGGATGTGACCGCCGCCGAGCTGGCACAGCGCCGGCTGATCTCCGGACGGGGTGTGCTCGGCACGGTGGCGGCCACCGGCGCTCCGCTGCGGGGGACGACAGGCGGCGCGCCCGACGAACCGGCGTGTGAGTCGTATCTCGCCGTCCCGATCTGCGCGCCGCCGAACCCGGAGCCGGAGGACGGCCCGGAGCCGGGAACGCTCGGTGTGCTCGCCCTCTACGACAGGCTCGGCGGCCCGGGCTTCGAGGACACCGATCTGATGACCCTGCGTACGTTCGCCGGGCAGGCCGGCGTGGCAGTGCACAACGTGCGGGTGCACGAGGAGGCGCAGCGGCTGTCGCTCACCGATCCGCTCACCGGCCTGTGGAACTACCGGTACCTGCGCGAGGTGCTGCGGCGCGAGGTGGAGCGGGCAAGCCGGTTCGGCCGGATGCTCACCGTGCTCGTTCTCGACCTGGACCACTTCAAGCACGTCAACGACACGTACGGGCACACCGCCGGCGACCTGGTGCTCGGCGAGTTCGCCCGGCGGATCCGGATCGGACTCCGCGAGGTCGACGTAGCATTCCGGCAGGGCGGGGAGGAATTCGTCGTGCTGCTGCCGGAGACCGACGCGTACGGTGGTGTGATCGTGGCCGAGCGGCTGGGTGCGGCAGTTCGTGAGTGGCCGGTTCCGATCGACCCGCGCCGCCCCGGCCTCGACGACCGAGTCTCGATCACCGTCTCGATCGGCATCGCGGTCTTCCCGGAACACGGCAACACCGCGCAGGAGGTGCTGGACGCCGCGGACGAAGCGCTTTACGCCGCGAAGAACGCGGGTAGAGATACGTACCGACTGGCCGAACGGGGATCTTTCGATCCCGCTGCGGCCACCAGTGGTGGGCCACAGCCGCCGCGGCAAGCCCGTGGCCGATAGTCTCGCGGCATATCCGGGCACGATCCAGCGAAGGTGCGGTGACGCAATGACGACGAACGCGCAGGGGCGCGCGGTCAAGGCAGTGATTCCGGCGGCAGGTCTCGCCACTCGATTCCTGCCGGCCACCAAGGCCGTTCCGAAGGAATTGCTGCCGGTGGTCGACCGTCCGGTGCTGCAATACATCGTCGAGGAGGCGGCCGCCGCCGGCATCACCGATGTCCTGCTCGTGACCGGCCGTGGCAAGACCTCGATGGTGGACCACTTCGACCGCCGTCCGGACGTGGAGCAGCGGCTCGCGGACAAGGGCGACACGGTTCGGCTCGAAGCGGTGCGCCGCACCAGCGAGCTGGCCGACATCTATACGGTCCGCCAGGGTGAGCCGCTCGGCCTCGGCCACGCGGTCGGCACCGCGGCGTCGCACGTGGGTGCGGAGAACGCGTTCGCGGTTCTTCTGGGTGACGAGTTCGTCGAGGAATCCAAGCCGCTGCTGCCGGACATGCTCGATCTCCAGGCTGAGACCGGCGGCATCGTGCTGGCTCTGATGGAGGTCGACCCTTCGGAGACCTCGCGCTACGGCATCGCCTCGGTGGAGAAGTCCGACAAAGAAGACGTCGTGCGGATCACCGGCCTTGTCGAGAAGCCGAAGCCGGAAGAGTCGCCGAGCAACCTCGCGGTGCTCGGTCGTTACGTCCTTCCCGGGCGGATCTTCGAGACGATCAAGGACACCAAGCCGGGCGCCGGTGGCGAGATTCAGCTGACCGACGCGATGGCGACGCTGCTGGCCGAGGGCGTTCCGGTGCACGGCATCATCTACCGAGGTCACCGGTACGACACCGGCATGCCGCTCGGTTACCTCCAGGCTGTCGTTCAGCTCGCGGTTCAGCGCCCCGACCTGGGCGAAGAATTCCGTGCCTGGCTGACCGACTTCGTCGGTGGTCAGAAGGGATGACCGCGACGGCCGATGCCGAGGCGGCCGCCAACGAGCTGATGCCTCTCGCCGATTACCTGGGCAGCGTGCTGCGCAGGTTGCGGGCGCTGCCTCCGCTCGACCTCGACCTGACTCAAGCGCACGGGAACGTGCTTGCGGCCGACGTGATCGCGCCGCATCCGTTCCCGGCGTTCGACCAGGCAGCGATCGACGGTTACGCGGCCCGATGGGAAGACCTGGCCAGCGCCGGGCGCATCGGGTCGCACCCGTCGTCGCTTCCGAAGTTCGACAACAAGAGCCGCACGGTACGCCTCAACGTGGTCGGTGACCTGGGAGCCGCCAGCTGGCGTCCGGTGCGGCTCACCCCCGGCACGTGCTTCTCGGTGGCGGCCGGGGCGCCGCTGCCGATCGGGGCGGACGTCGTCGTCCCGGTGCACTGGACCGACCAGGGCATGGCCGCCGTGGAGATCCTGCACGCGCCGAAACGGGGCTCCGGGGTACGCCGGGCCGGCGAGGAGATCTCGGTCGGCCAGGTGCTCGCCCGCGCTGGGACGTACGTCTCCCCGCCGATGGTCGCCACGTTCGCCGCCTCCGGCATCGGTCACGTCATGGTCCGGCCGAGTCCGCGGGTGGTCGTGGTGGCCACCGGCGACGAACTCGTCGACGTCGGCCGCCCGAGCCAGCCAGGGCAGGTGGTCGACGCGAATTCGCATGCGTTGACCGCCGCCGCTGTGGAGGCCGGTGCTCTCGCGTACCGGATAGGCATCTGCGACGACGACCCGGAAGGGTTGCGCGGCCTCCTGGAGGACCAGACGCTGCGCGCCGACCTGATCATCACCACCGGAGGTACCGGCACCGGACCCGGCGACATGTTGCGCCGGGTCCTGTCACGTCCGGGGACCGGCCGGGGCACTGTCGATTTCACCGACGTCGCGCTCTCACCGGGTACCTCACTCGGCTTCGGTACGGTCGGCGGCGAAGAGGTGCCGGTGGTCTGCCTGCCCGGTGAGCCGGGCGCCGCCCTGATCGGCTTCGAGGTGCTGGCCTGGCCGGTGATCCAGCTGCTGGCCGGTGCCGAGCCGGTGTTCCGGCACAGCGTCAAGGCACACCTGCTGGAGACGGTCTCGTCGCCGGGTGGGCTGCGCGAGTTCCGGCCGGCGCACGTCGCGGAACGACGCGGCGGCGGTTACACGGTGCAGCCACTCGCCGGTGGGCCGTACACTCTCTCCGGTTTGTCCGAGGCAAACGGTCTGCTCGTCCTCGGGGAACGGGTCACCACGGCGGCCGCCGGATCGACCGTTGACGTTCTGCTGCTCGACCGGAGGCGATGAATGCTCGGGGCCACGCCTGGATGGCCAGCCGTCCTGGCGGATGGTCCCGTTCTGCTGCGGCCGTACAAGCGCGGCGACGCCCGGTCCTGGTCCGAGGTGCGGATCGCCAATCAGGCCTGGCTGGCGCCCTGGGAGTCGGCGCCGCCGGGGCCGTGGTCCGAGATGAACTCGTCCCGCGCCTTCGGGTACGTGTACCGCGACATGAAACGGGCCGCCCGGCGTGGCGACAGCATGCCGTTCGCCGTCTGCCTTGTCGACGGAGGCCGGGAACGGCTGGTCGGCCACGTGAACCTGGGCAACATAGTGCGCCGGGCGTTCGCGTCGGCGTACGCGGGTTACTGGGTGGACTATCGGGTGGCCGGCCGGGGCGTCATACCGACAGCGCTGGCGCTCGCCGTGGATCACGCTTTCGGACCCGGTGGATTGCACCGGATAGAGGTCAACATTCGGCCGGAGAACGTTCCGAGCCGGCGTGTCGTGGAGAAGCTCGGATTTCGCGAAGAGGCGTACCACCAGCGATACATGCACATCGACGGCGGCTGGCGCGATCATCTCGGATACGCCATGACCAGCGAAGAAGTGGTCGCCGAGGGCGGGCTGTTATCGCGCTGGAAACGCGTACGCGCCTCTAAATGATCTTGGCTGCGTCACTGTTGTCGGCGCGGCGCGCGAAATATCACGGCTACCGCCCGTAACCTCGCAAACGTCGTGTCTTTTTCCGTGGCGGAACGGAGGGGTGAGGGTGCCGACATCGGTGCTCCTCGCCGTCCTCGCCGCGGCCGGGCTGCTCGCCCTCGCCCCGGCGCTGGTGCGCCGGTACGACGCTACCGAGCGACTCGCCGCGGAGCGGGCGTCGTCGACGGCGCGGGTGTTACAACGCCAGCGCCGTCATCGCACCGTGCCCGGACAACGACCGATCAACCCCGCCCGGCAGGTGACGGTTACGGTACCCGCCCCATCGGGTGATTCCGGGACGCCACCGGAACGCCGGTTGCGCCTTGTCACTGGACGTAGGCCTGCGCGTCGCGTACCCAAGCGTCGTGGAACTCCGGCGGTGGTCCGCCGCCGCCGGGTTTTCGCCGCGCTCGTCCTTCTGAACGCGATCGAGCTGGTCGGCGTTCTGGCGGTCGGCCCCGGCTTCTGGATCAGCTTCGCCGTGACCGGTGCCCTGCTCGGGCTCTACCTCGTGCACCTGCGCAACCGCGCCATCGCCGACCGCCGCCGCCGCAAGGTCCAGGCCCGCGAGGCCGCCTGGCTCGCCGCACGCCAGGCCGAGGTACGCCGCGAGCAGGCCCGGCGGGCAGCGGCCCGGCGTGAGGCCCAGCGCCAGCTGGCCGCCCAGCGCGAAGCGGTCCGGAGACAGGCGATGGGCCTGGACCACGAGGACTCCGACCTGCCGGCCGTCGCCAACGGGGGGTCGGTCTCCTATCGGCGCAAGGGTGGCGGCCTGCGAGGCAGGGCCTACGAGGCCGGCGGCCGGCACCACACCGCGTGAGGGTGGGCCGGTTCGCGAGGCCGTTGGAGTCCCTGTTAGTCTTTCTTCGTTCCACGGTGACGAGTTCACCGCGGGATGGAGGGGCTGTGGCGCAGTCTGGTAGCGCACCTCGTTCGCATCGAGGGGGTCTGGGGTTCAAATCCCCACAGCTCCACAAGAGCGATGGGCGGCATGTGTTCGCGGAAAACGCGAACCGTGCCGCTCTTGTCATTTCTGCTCCGGGGGCCGAGCCCCCGGACACCCCGCGTTGCGACGGTCGCTCTTGGCGGCTCGCTTGCGCTTCTTCTTTTGTACGGGGTTACGGGGCGAACTCGTCTGTCCTGTGCAGGTGGAATGCGGCGATCTGCTCCACCTGGGCCATCATGATGCCGGCGCGCTGCTCGACCGCCAGGGGGTGGCCGGTCGGCTCCAGCTCGATGTACGGGGGCTGCCCCACCGGCCTGGTGTGGACGTTCGTCTTCAGGTTCAGCGTCGTCGGGTCGTAACCCGCTATGGCGTTCGACAGCCAGCCGAAGTGCGGGGGCTCGGTCTCGCGGCCCTCCTGCTCCCAGATGTCGACCGCCCGGGTGAAGTTGGGGCGGCTCAGGGAGACCCACATGCTGTACGTGAACACGTCACCGGTGTCCCAGACGGGCAGCTCGATCAGGCCGCGGACGAAGAACTGCTCGCCGGCGATGACGCAGAGGTCGGCGTCGAGGAGGCAGCCTTCCTGGCCGGCCATCTCCGGACGCCAGAAATCCGGGGCCGGTGCGGCGAAGCTGAGCGGCGGGCCGTCGTGTTCGGCGCCGCACGTGCCGCAGACGAAGTGCTCGGTGCTCACGAGGCCGAAGCATACGACCGGCCGAATAGATCTACGCGGTCGCACGTGTTACGTCACACCAGAGGTAGCGCAAAACATGAAAATAGCTACTTTTGGGTGGTATCTCTGGAGCAAGTCCCGGAGGTGACGATTCATGAAAGCTCCACTGCCCGACAACGAAATCGAGCGGCTGGCCGCGCTCTACTCCCTCGACATCCTCGACAGTCCACCGGAAAAGGATTTCGACGACATCGTCGCCCTGGCCGCCAGCGTCTGTGAGGCCCCGGTAGCCATGGTCAGCCTGGTCGACGCCGACCGGCAGTGGGCCAAGGCCAGCACCGGCGCCGCACCGGCCGGAAGCGCGCTGGCGGAGACCGCGCGGGACGTGTCGTTCTGCGCCCATGCCATCCTCAGCCGAGATCTGCTGATCGTGCCGGACGCCCGCGAGGACGCCCGGTTCGCCGACAACCCGTCGGTGACGGCCGAGGGCGGCGTCCGGTTCTACGCCGGAGCTCCCCTGATGACCACCGACGGCTTCGCGCTCGGGACGCTCTGCGTACTCGACACCGTGCCCCGGCGGCTCGACAACGAGCAGCAGCAGGCCATGCGAGCTCTGGCCCGCCAGGTCACCGCCCAGCTGGAGCTGCGCCGGTACGCGTTCGCCCTGGCCAACACGACGGCCCGGCTTCAGGAGCTGGAGCGTCGTAAGGACGACCTGGCCGGCCTGGTCGGCGGTGAGCTGCGCTCGTCGCTGCGGCTCATGTCGTCGTACCTGGACAGGCTCGGCGACACCGGCTTCCACGACGCGGAGCTGGCCGAGCTGGTGGGCCGTGCCACGTCGGCACACGTACGCGGGTTCCGTGACCTCATCGACCATCTCACCTCGATGGCCGATGCCGGTCTCGGCGGGGACAGCCTGCACATGCGGCAGTGCGACCTCACCCGGGTGACGCAGCGGGCGGTGGAGGCGGTCCGGCCGATCGCCGCCAGCAAGCACATCTGGATCCTCAACCAGGCCGGCGGGCCGTCGCTGCCGATCATCGCGGACCCGGTCCGGCTCGAACAGGTGCTGACGCACCTGCTCTTCGCCGCGGTCAAATACA
Organism: Actinoplanes sp. CA-015351; assembly: GCF_050955685.1. Lineage (NCBI taxonomy): Bacteria > Bacillati > Actinomycetota > Actinomycetes > Micromonosporales > Micromonosporaceae > Actinoplanes > Actinoplanes sp. CA-015351. Next base: position 7,854,737 of record NZ_CP192102.1, on the reverse strand, counting down.
CCCCGGAGGGCGGCCGCGTGCGGGTCGGCACCGAGATGGAATCGGGCCCGACGGTACGCCTTGACGACATGGATCTGCCGGACGGACTGCGGCCCGACCTGTTCCCGCACCTGTACTACGGCGCCATCGCCAACCCGGCTGACATACCCGGCCCGGACCGGGGGCTGGCCGTGGCGAAGCGGATCCTCGACGCGCACCACGCCACCGTGGCACTCTCCGACCGGCCCGGCGACGGAACTTCGCTGCACGTGGTCTTCCCGTACGCGGAGGCGGCCGCAGCCGAGGTGATTCGCGACCTCGCGGTCGCCTAGGACCGGCCCGACAAGGGCGGGACCTGGGGGGAACGGTTGTCACCGGCCCGTGCCCGATCGGCTGCAGTTCGGCCGGGCACGGGCCGGTGCGCTCACCCGGCGCGAACCGGGCCAGAGCCTCCCGCCGGGGGCGAGCCGGCGTGTGGAAGCTCATCCGGAAAGTACTCGCGGGGCATGGCCTGCGACGGAACGGCGGGCGGTGCCACGGCGCGGCCGGTGGGCGTACGCGGAGCCGGGGTCCAGTCCGGCTGGATCGGCGGCCAGCCGTCCACGGCGGGCGCGACGTTGCCACTCGGCCCGATGGGGTCCGGTGCCGGTGTCCGCGCGACCAGGCCGGCCCTGTTCAGCTTGTGCCAGCGCAGCCGGCCCCCGGTCATCGCGGTGGTCGCCGATTGCAGCAGCACCAGGTACATCAGCTGCCGGTATGCGAACTGTTGCAACGGCAGCCGCAGCAGCGGGCGTAGCGATTCGCGGTCGAAGCGGAACGCCACCGCGGCGGTGAACATCTGCAGCGTCAGCATTCCGAGCCAGGCGACCAGGGTCTCGCTGAGCTCCCAGAAGACCAGGCCGTAGATCAGCATGATGTCGACGACCGGCGCGAGCATCGGCAGGGCCACGCCGAAGAGCGCCAGGAACGGCAGGCCGACCCGCCCGAACCGGCCCGAAGGCCCGGAATCGAAGATCGACTGGCGGTGCTTCCACATCGCCTGCATGGTTCCGTAGCTCCAGCGGTACCGCTGCCGGTAGAGCTGCTCCAGCGTGGTCGGCGCCTCGGTCCAGGCCTTGGCGTTCTCCTCGTACACGACCCGCCACCCGGCCCGGCACAACGCCATGGTGACGTCGGTGTCCTCGGCCAAGGTCTCGTCGCTGACGCCGCCGACCTGGGCGAGTGCCTCCCGGCGGAACGCACCGATCGCGCCGGGCACGGTCGGCATACAGTTCATCGTCTCGTAGAGCCGCCGGTCCAGGTTGAAGCCGATCACGTACTCGATGTGCTGCCAGAGCGCGACCATGCTGGCCCGGTTGCCGACCTTCACGTTGCCGGCGACCGCGCCGACCGACGGGTCGGCGAACGGCTGCACGAGCCGGCGGATCGAGTCGTCCTCGAAGATGGTGTCGCCGTCGACCGTGACGATGAGGTCGTGCCGTGCCATCGCCACGCCGGTGTTGAGGGCGTTCGGTTTGCCGCCGTTCGGCACCCGCACCACCCGCACGTTCGGCAGGCCCATGCGTTCCACCAGGTCGGCCGTGCCGTCGGTGGAGCCGTCGTCGACGACCACCACCTCGATCTCCGGGTAGTCACCGGTGGCGAGCGAGCGAACCGCGGCCTCGATGCCCTCCTTCTCGTTGTACGCCGGGACGATCACCGAGACCGGTTCGGTCACCGGAGGACCCCAGCTCCAGTCCGGCTTGCGGCGCTGCCGGGCGTGCCGGGTCGCGAGAAGGAGCAACAGCGCGGTACGCCCGATGGTCAGCAGCCCGACCACCACGAACAGCGTGGCGATCACGGTGACCAGGCCGTCCGCCAGCCGTACGGTCCAGATCAGGGCCAGTCCGCGCCACTCGTCGTGCTTTGGCGCTTCCGGGTTGAGCGGCAGCGCGGTGATCGCCGTGGCGTTCTCCGCCCGATCGTTGCCGGCGTTCGCGGCCTGCTCGGCGATGCTGAGGTTGAGCCCTTCGGTGACCGTGGTGAACCGGTACCCGCGCGCCTTCATCATCGGGATGAACTTCGCCAGTGCCGCGACGGTCTGCGCACGCTCACCGCCGGCGTCGTGGAACAGGATGACCGCCGAGCTGTCCCCGCCCGGGGTCGAACCCGCGACGATCTTGTCGACGCCCGGCCGCTGCCAGTCCTCGCTGTCCAGGTCATTGACCACGACCAGGTACCCGTGCCGGCCGGCCTCCTTGACGAGTCCCCAGTTCACGTCGTCGATCGCGGCGTTCTTGGACGAGTACGGGAACCGGGCCAGGTTCGTCTTCACCCCGGTGGCACGGGCGATCGCCACCTGGGTCTGCGACAGCTCGAGCTGACGCCGCCAGGGCGCGAGCCGCTGCATGTTCGGGTGGGTGAACGTGTGCACGCCCAGCTCGTTGCCGTCGTCCACGATCTTCTTGGTCATCTCGGGGTTGCGGGCCACCTGCGAGCCGACCACGAAGAACGTGCCGTGTGCGTCGTTGTCGCGCAGCACCTTCAGGATCTTCGGGGTCCACTCCGGATCCGGGCCGTCGTCGAAGGTCAGCGCGATCGTGCGGTCCGGCAGCCGGCTGGTGCTCTCCTGGCCGCCGGTGGTGTTGATGATCGGGCCGCCGCCGCGGATCGCCAGCGGGACACCGGCCTGGTCGCCGACCTCGGTCTCCACATGGTCGTTTTTGAACTCGGCATTGATGTACGCCTGCACCACCAGCACCGCGACGAAGAAGCCGATCAGCAGGGTGCCGAGCATGACGCGGGGGCGCGGCAGGATCCGTCGGCGGCTCCGGCCGCGGGCGCGGGAGCGCCGGGTGGGGGTGGGGGCGGGCGAGGGGGAAGTTGTCACGGCGTGGTCCCGGTCTCGGGGGCAGGGGTTTCCGCCGGATCGGGTTCGAACGACGGAGCAGCGGGCGGCGGCGCGGCGACCGTCGGCCTGCTCGTGCTGGTGGCCGCAGGCTCGGCGGCCGGCTTCGGCGCGGCCGGCTCAGTGGCGGGGGGCTTCGGAGCGGCGGGCGCGGCGGGCGGCTTCGGAGCGGCGGGCGCGGCGGGCGGCTTCGGAGCGGCCGGTTCGGTTGCCGGCTGCGGCTCGGACGTGACGGGGCCGCCGCCCTCGCCGCCGGCCTGGCCGCCACCGCCGGTGCCGCCGCCGGTGCCCTCGCCAGAACCGCCGCCGGTGCCCGAGCCGGGCGGGGCGGGCGGTACCTCGGTGCCGCCGCCGGTCGCCGGGCTGCTGGTCGAGGTGGCCGGGCTCGGGCTTGTCGACTTGCTCGGCACCGGCTTGGTGGTCGACTCCGTCGTCTTCGTCGTGGTCGGCGTCGGGGTCTTGGTGACCGGCTTGGCGCTCGCCTTCACCGACGGCTTGACCGACGGTCTGGTGGAGGAGGGCGCGACGCTACGGCGCGGCGGGTAATCGGTGCGCCGCTGCAGCGACTCCATGATGTACCTCGGCCGGGCCGTGGTGCTCGGCTGCGGCGTGGGAGTGGGGCGCGGCTGCGGCGTTGCGTCGTTCTTGTCGTCCCGTTCGTCGTCCAGACCGGGCAGCGGTAGTACCGCGCTGGAACTGACCGGTCCACCGGCCAGACTGACGCTGAGCAGCCCCCCGTAGGCGACGACGAGGACACCGAAGCCCAACGCGATGCGCCGTAGCAGCCGGCTGCGTCGACCTGTGGAGTCGACGAAAACCGGCGCGGGCTCCGACACGGCGATGATCTGCGTGTCGGGCGCGTCTTGGTCGGATTGCCTGTGCGGTTCCTGCGAAGTCACGCGGCGAGCTTAAGAACATTTATCGCGATCTTGGCACACATCACTCATAAGGGGGACGGTCGACTGATCCCCCGAAATGGGACGAAATGATGAGGCCGGAGATTTGACCGGTGGTGGCCGGTGTGAACGGTTCCGGGGCGCCCTTCACTGAGCAGCAGTGAGGGCCATAGCGAAAAGACGTTACGCCGATTCGGAGTTCAATTTGCTGTCGCATTCCCGACCGCATTATCGAGCTTTATTCACGAATCGATAAAACCGTTAAGAGTTATTAGAGCATAATGTCCGAATTGCGGCAAGGTGTTTGCGCCAGAGCAATCTTGTGTGGCCACCCGTTGTGCAGGTCAACCGACCTCGTTAAGCTCCATCTTGCGCGCCCCTATCGTCCGCTTCCCCCGTGGCAGACGATCGGGGCGCGCCCTATTTGGAGCCGCAACGCCCACGAAACCGCAGGGCCCGCTCGCGGCGAGACCCAGTCAAGCTGACCGCGTGTCGATTTGGGGTGCGGATCGCGCTGTGGATCGCGCCCCAAATCGACACAACGGCATTGTTCGCGACGTACGTGTCGACTTCAGCTCCGTGCGGGCTCATGGATGGCAGCAGTCCGCGCGGGCTCATGGATGGCAGCAGTCCGCGCGGGCTCATGGACGGCGGCAGTTTGCTCGGGTGCGTGCGAGGCGTTGCGCAGATCTTGTGCGGTTCAGCCGTCCGGTCGACCACAAACTCACGATCTCCAGGACGTCGCCGCGGCCTGACACGGACGAGACCAGCCGGCCGGTGCTCAGCGAAACTCGTGAGTTTGCGGTCGACCGGATGGCCGAAACTCACAAGATCTGTGGCGAACGGGCGGGCCCGGGGCTGGATCTGGCGGCCCCCTGGGTTAGATCCAGCGGCTTCCGAGCCACATTCGCACCGACCAGTCGTCGTATGGCATCAGGGTGCCTACGAAGACCGGGTAGAAGTAGGCGAAGCAGAGGGCCACCAGGACAACGAACGTGGTCAGCACGACTGTGCCGATGAGCTGTCTGTCGGAGCGGGACGGGCCGGCCACCAGGCCTGTTGGTGGGGTCATGATCGCGCCGAGGACGTAGACCACGGCCAGGATCAGGAACGGCAGGGCCGGCAGGACGTAGAACGAGAACATCGTCCGGCCGTCGGCGACCGCGAAGTAGAACCACGGCAGCAGGCCGGCCACGGCGCCCGTGAAGATCGCGTAGGCACGCCAGTCGCGCCGGGCGATGCCGAACCAGACCAGGGCGCCCAGTGCCGGCAGGAACGACCACCAGAGGATCGGCGTGCCGAGCAGCAGGATCTCGGCCGCGCAGTTGGAGGCGCCGCAGTCGCCGTTGCCGTTCCAGTAGAACGCCACCGGGCGACCGAGCAGCAGCCACTGCCACGGCCATGACTGGTACGTGTGCTTCTCGGTCAGTCCGCTGTGGAAGTTGTACGCCTCGGAGTGGTAGTGCGCGAGGTTGAGCAGCGCGCCGATGATCGGCGGCTCGCTCATCCCGTTCGCCTCCCGGTAGTGCCGGAAGTATCCGGTGTCGGTGACGAACCAGCCCGTCCAGGACGCGAGGTAGACCAGGAACGTCAGGACGAACGCGAGCACCAGCCAGCCGAGGTCACCGAGGATGCCGGCGATGATCGGGCCGCGGATGCCGGCCGAGCGGCGCGCCTGCACCCGCCAGACGATCACCAGGGCGGCGAAGAACGGCGCGAAGAACAGGGCGCTCCACTTGACCCCGCAGGCCATCCCGAAGGTCACGCCGGCGACCAGCAGCCACCACGGCACGATCAGCGGCAGGCGCGGCGTGGTGGCCGGGTCGTAACCGGAGTCCAGATGCCGCTGCCAGCTGCGCCGGTAGTGATCGCGGTCCAGGACCATCGCCGCGAAGGTCAGCAGGATGAACAGGCCGAGGAAGATGTCGAGCAGCGAGGTCCGCGACAGCACCAGCTGGAACCCGTCGAGCGTCATCAGCAGACCTGCCGTGCCGGCCAGCACGATGGAGTGGAACAACCGGTACGCCACCCGGATCAGGACCAGGATCATCAGCGTGCCGGCGACCGCCGTGGAGAACCGCCAGCCCAGCTCGGTGTTGCCGAAGAAGTGCTCGCCGAACGCGATCAGCCACTTGCCCAGCGGCGGGTGCACCACGTACGCCGGGCCGTTTGTCTTCTCGTCCCACTCCACGCCGTGCTGGAGCATGTCCCAGGCGTCCGTCGGGTAGTACACCTCGTCGAAGATGTAGCCCTTCGGCCGGCTCAACCCGGAGAACCGCAGGATCGCGGCGATCACCACGATGATCGCGGTGACGATCCATGAGTACGGGTTGAAGCGCTGGTCCAGCGTCGACAACCGACGCCGGACGATCTCTGGGACAGCACGCACTCCCGTGGGCTGCTCCGCCCCGGTGGGGGAGTCCGGGGTGGTGAGGTCATTCTCTGCGGTGGCCGCCGTCGTCACCCCGCGATCGTAGGCCGTGCGACTGAGAAGTGATGCCCGCCGTCGCCGCGTCCTGTCGTGTGGTGGACTTTTCGGATGGCTGGAGAAGAGAACGGCGGCGGACGGGTCGTGCTGGCGGGCGCCCCACTTGGCAACATCGGCGACGCCTCGGCCCGGCTTCGCGAGGTTCTGACCTCGGCTGACGTGATCGCGGCCGAGGACACCCGGCGGCTGAACCGGCTCGCCCGCGACCTCGGCATCACGGTCAGCGGCCGCATCGTGTCGTACTTCGAGGGCAACGACGAACGTCGTACCCCGGAACTTGTCGAGGCGCTCGCGGCCGGCTCGGTCGTCGCCGTCGTGACCGACGGCGGCATGCCGAGCGTTTCCGATCCGGGGTACCGGTTGGTCCGGGCCGCGCTGGACGCCGGGTACCCGGTGACCGCGGCACCCGGCCCGAGCGCCGTGACCACCGCGCTGGCGCTCTCCGGGCTGCCCAGTGACCGGTTCTGCTTCGAGGGGTTCCTGCCGCGCACCGGTTCGGGGCGACGGTCCCGGCTGCGGGAGCTGGCGGCGGAACCGCGCACTCTCGTCCTCTTCGAGGCACCACACCGGATCAAGAGCTCGCTGGAGGACCTGGCGGCTGTACTCGGCGCGGATCGGCCGGCCGCGGTCTGCCGCGAGCTGACCAAGACGTACGAAGAGGTGCGGCGGGGCACGCTTGCCGAGCTGGCCGCGTGGGCTTCCGCGAACGAGCCGCGCGGTGAGATCACCGTGGTGGTCGGCGGCGCGCCGGTGGTGGCCGCGGTCGTGCCGGAGGACGACGAGCTGCGGGCCGCCGTCGCCGAGCGGGAAGCCGGCGGCGAGACCCGGCGCGATGCCATTCAGTCGGTGGCGACCGAGTTCGGCATGAAGAAACGCGACGTCTACAACATCGTGCATAGCTGAACGGATCTCCGGGGCCGGCGGCGGAGCGCGCCGGCGGGAGGGTCGTCAGCCGCCTCGGGCTGACGGTGCTCTGCGGTTGTGCGTATCAAAAAGGGTTTTAGAAGGCGGCGACCAGGAATCCCAGCTGGAGCAGGACGGGGGCGGCGAAGCTGAGGAGGACGGCTCGGCGGCGTTTCATGCCGGATTCGAGGCGGTTGGCGCCGGTGGTTTGGGCGATGCCGTAACCGCAGATCAGGACCAGGGTGAAGCCGAGTGACCAGCGCAGGTGCATGAGGGTTCCGGCGGGTCCGGCATAGGCTTGCTCGCTGCCGGGGCTGACCATTCGGGCCGGGGTGATCGCGCCTGTTGTGCGGCTTTCGCCGGAGATGCCGAGGAGGGTGACCCGGGAGGCGGTGAAGGCGCCGTCTTCGGTGGTGAATTGTCCGGAGCAGCGCTGGGTGAGTCCGTCGCCGCGGCATTGTGAAGTGGTCGCCCAGCCGTCGTCGCCGTGGCCGGTGGCCAGCCAGAACGGCTCGGCGCTGACCCAGCCGAAGAATGCCGCGAGCAGGCTCAGCATGACCAGCGCGACTAGCGGGCCGACCGGATTGTGCGCGGCGGTCCGGCGTGGCGCGGGCGGCCGTGCGTGTGCGGGACGGGATGCCTCGGCCGCGGCGCGTTCCGATTCATTCATCCAGAACGGTGAATTCTCCAGCCGCTCCAGACGCGCCTCGACCTCGGGCGACACCGGTACGTCGGGTAGCGGCCGTTGCGGGTTGAGCACCACGGTTGGCCGGTTTCGGTCGGTCTCGTCAGGACCGGCGGGCTCACCTCCGTCCGGCTCGATGATCATCAGCTCGCCGGCGGTGGCGAACCGTGAGCCCTCGGTGAGGTCCTGCGGCTCTCGATCGTGCTCGCCCTGCCACCATCCGGGTTCGGGTTCGGCGAGGGTCCAAGGATTGGCCTGGTCGCGGGGTGCTTCTCCGGGCTGCGGCGCGTCTCCGGTCACTAGATCATTGAACGCCTGAGACCGGTTCGGATCACGTCACTGATCGGGCGTGTCGTGACAAATCGGGCGCGCGGCGCGTCAAGTGCTTATCCGTTGGCGGCGCAGCGGAGGCGGTCACTACCCTTGTACTTCATGAGTCACGTTCTCGCCGCGGTTGCCTGGCCCTACGCCAACGGCCCGCGCCACATCGGTCATGTTTCCGGCTTCGGGGTGCCGTCCGACGTCTTCAGCCGGTACATGCGGATGGCCGGACACGACGTGCTCATGGTCTCCGGGACCGACGAGCACGGCACGCCGATCCAGGTGCAGGCCGACGCGGACGGTGTGACCCCGCGTGAACTCGCCGATCGGTACAACCGGGTGATCGTCGAGGACCTGCACGGGCTGGGCCTCTCCTACGACCTCTTCACCCGCACCACGACGCGTAACCACTACGCCGTCGTGCAGGACCTGTTCGAGGGCCTTCACTCGAACGGGTACATCGTTGCGCGTACGACGCTGGGCGCGATCTCGCCGTCCACCGGCCGCACGCTGCCCGACCGCTACATCGAGGGCACCTGCCCGATCTGCGGTTACGAGGGCGCTCGCGGCGACCAATGCGACAACTGCGGCAACCAGCTCGACCCGGAGCAGCTGATCAACCCGCGCTCGCGGATCAACGGGGAGACCCCGCAGTTCGTCGAGACCGAGCACTTCTTCCTGGACCTGCCGGCCTTCGCCGAGGCGATCGGGCACTGGCTGGACCAGCGGGAGAACTGGCGGCCCAACGTCCTGAAGTTCTCCCGCAACCTGCTTGACGACCTTCAGCCCCGGGCGATCACCCGTGACCTGGAGTGGGGCGTACCGATCCCGCTCGACGGCTGGCGTGACCGCAACGACAAGCGCATCTACGTCTGGTTCGACGCGGTCATCGGTTACCTGTCGGCGTCCATCGAGTGGGCCCGGCGCACCGGCGACCCGCAGGCCTGGCGCAAGTGGTGGTCGGCGGACGCCGAGGGCAAGGACGCGTCGGCCTATTACTTCATGGGCAAGGACAACATCGTCTTCCACTCGGTGATCTGGCCGGCGCTGCTGCTCGGTTACTCCGGTGAGGGCGACAAGGGCGGCCAGCCCGGCGACCTCGGCAAGCTGAACCTGCCGACCGAGGTGGTCTCCAGCGAGTACCTGACGATGGAGGGCAAGAAGTTCTCCTCGTCGCGCCGCGTGGTCATCTACGTGCGGGACTTCCTGGAGCGCTACGACGCCGACGCCCTGCGGTACTTCATCGCGGCGGCCGGTCCGGAGTCGAACGACACCGACTTCACCTGGGCCGAGTTCGTCCGGCGTAACAACGACGAGCTGGTGGCCGGCTGGGGCAACCTGGTGAACCGGTCGGTCTCGATGGCAGCGAAGAACTTCGGGGTGATCCCCCCGGCGGTCGACCTGACTCCGGAAGATCTCGCCTTGCTCGATGTTGCCCGGACCGGGTTCGCGACGGTCGGCGAGCTGATCGGCAAACACCGGCAGAAGGCCGCTATCGGAGAGGCCATGCGGGTGGTGGCGGAGGCCAACAAGTACCTGTCCGAGCAGGCCCCGTGGAAACTGAAGTCGGACGAGGAGAAGGAGCGGCAGGGCACCATCCTGCACGTCGCGCTCCAGGTGGTGAGCGACGCGAACACGCTGCTCACCCCGTTCCTGCCGCACTCCGCGCAGAAGGTGTTCGAGCTGCTCGGCAACTCCGGGGTGCACGCGCCGATGCCGGAGATCGTCGAGGTCGAGGACCTGGACGGCGGCCCGGGTTACCCGGTTCTGATGGGTGACTACACGGTGGGCACCCGCTGGGAGTCGGTCCCGCTGGTCGCGGGTACGCCTCTCGCGGCGCCCAAGCCGGTGTTCCGCAAGCTGGAGCCGACAGTGGTCGAGGAGGAACTGGCTCGCCTGGGCGAGGGCTCCTGACCAGTTGATTCGCCGGCGTCCTTGGACGCCGGCGTATTTCTCCGTGTTGATCGAAGTTACGATGATCCGGTACCGTTCCGGCCCGTGAAGTCAGGACTGTCGCGCCGGTTGCTCGTGTCGATCATCAGCGGTGTTGTCGTCGCGGGGGGCGCGGTTGCCGCGTCGCCGGTCCTGGCCGTTTCTCCGCAGCGGGTGTTGATCGACGACGAGTCGGCATCTGCCTCGCCCTCTCCCACCGAGAGCGATTCGTCGGAGCCCGCGCCCTCATCGGAATCGGCGAGTCCTGAGCCCAGTGTGGAGTCGCCGGTCGCTGAGCCCAGCTCGGCCGCGCCCAGTCCGGTTGCGCCCAGTTCGGGGGTGCCCAGTTCGGCCGCGCCCAGTTCCTCGTCGCCCAGCCCGGTTGCTCCTTCGTCGTCGGCTTCCTCTTCGTCGGCGCCTACGTCGGGTCCGGCCAGCCCTTCGCCTGCCAAGCCGGTGGACCGGACCGCGCCGTCCGGGACGTTCAAGCTGAACACCACGGCACTCTGGGCCGGTCAGTGGATCACGCTGAGCCAGCGCGCGACCGACTTCGGCGACGCGATCTCGGCGGACTCGAAGATCACCCGGCGGGTGGACTGGGGTGACGGCACCACTGTCACGCTCGGCGCGGCCGCCGAGGCGCAGACGAAGCAGTACACCCGGGCCGGCCGGTTCACGATCACCGAGACGCTCACCGACGAGGCCAAGAACGTCTTCAAGATCGCCAAGACGGTCACGGTCACCGTCCCGGGCACCTACAAGCTCAGCCGGACCACGGTCTACCAGGGCGTGCAGTTCAGCGTGAACGTGTCGAACGTTCCGGTCGGCACCAAGAGCATCATCGTGAACTGGGGCGACGGCACGGTGACCGGGCACGCCGGCCGGAACGGCGCGATCGGCTACTACTTCCTGAAGAACCCGAAGACCGGCAAGCGGGTCAGCGGGAACCTCCCGATCAAGATCGCTTTCCAGAACACCTACGGCTACAGCTCCTACCAGCCGGTCGGCACGATGAAGGTGCTGTCCGACACGACCAAGCCGGTCGTGAAGGTCAACAAGCCGGCCAAGCCGAGCCGGGCGAGTTCCTGGCGCACGATCACCGGCACGGTCGCCGAGACCCAGTCCGGTGTGCAGAACGTCTACGCGACCGTCCTGTGGGCCAACTCGGCGGGTACGACGTACTGCCTCACCCCGGACCGGAAGTGGAAGCGGTACGCCACCGACAAGCAGCTGATGACTTACTGCGCCGACAAGGGCGTGAAGCTCGCGGTGAGCAAGGGCAAGTGGTCGCTGAAGGTGCCCGCCGGCGTCGGCAAGGGTTACCTGCTCGCCTGGGCGTGGACCTGGGACTGGGCCGAGAACTACGGCGAAGCGACCCGCCAGGCGACCATCACCAAGAAGTGAAATCGTATTGATCATTCTCACGTCGATCCGGTAGCGTCTCGCCACCACGGGGGACGTGAGTGATTCATAGGTTCGGTCGGGGCGCGACTTGAACCTCGATGACGTGTGCGCTCCTTCGTGGACGAGATCTATGAAGGAGCTTTTGTGAAATCACGCTTGTCGCGCCCGCTTCTGGCGGCGTTCGTGAGCGGCGCGATCGTCGCGGGTGGGGCCGTCTACGCGGCACCTGTCCTGGCAGCCGGTCCGATCGTGACCCCGGCCGCGGCCGCCACCGATACACCTGATCCGACCGAGACGTCGGGTTCCCCGACGGCCGACCCGGAGGAGACGACGACCTCGGCGGCTCCGGTCGAGACGACCACCTCGGCCGCTCCGGTCGAGACCACCACCTCGGCCGCGCCGGTGCAGACCACGACCTCGGCCGCGCCGGTGCAGACGACGACCTCGGCCGCGCCGGTCAAGACGACCACCTCGCCGGCACCGGTCAAGACGACCACGCCGGCTCCCAAGGACATCAAGGCGCCGACCGGGTCCTTCCGGCTGAGCGCAACCTCGATCTGGACCGGCCAGAAGGTCACCTTCAGCCAGACCGCGGCCGAGTACAAGGACGACCGCGACCCGGACTCCGCCATCAGCCGGAAGATCAGCTGGGGTGACGGCACCAGCACCACGCTGGCCGCGAACGCCACGTCCTACGCGAAGCAGTACACCCGGGCCGGCCGGTTCACCGTCACCGAGACGCTGACCGACCGCAGCGGCAACCGGGCCACCACCGCGGCCAAGGTCGTCTCGGTGACGGTCCCGGCCACGTGGAAGCTGAGCCGGTACACGATCTACCAGGGCGCTCGGTTCGAGGTGGCGATCTCCAAGGTTCCCGCCGGAACCGACAAGATCCACGTCGACTGGGGTGACGGCTGGATCGACACCCTCGGTGGCCGGGACCAGAAGTTCGCCGGCACGATCCTGTACCGCAAGAACACCGATACCAAGATCAGCGGCAAGGTGAAGATGCGGATCGCCTTCACCAACAAGAACGGCTGGACCGGCTGGCTCCCGCTCGCCACGGTCAACGTCCTCAAGGACACGTGGAAGCCGAAGCTGACGGTCACCAAGCCGAAGAACCCCAACAAGATCAGTTCTTGGAAGACCATCAAGGGCACCCTCACCGACAAGGGCGCCGGCGTCACGGTCGCCCGGGTCACCATCATCCGGGTGACCACCTCGGGCAAGCTCTACTGCCTGACCCAGAAGAAGAAGTGGAAGCGGTACACCACCGAGGCGCAGTTCATGAAGCACTGCGGCAACAACGGTGTCGAGATCAAGCCGTCCAAGAAGGGCAACTGGTCGATGAAGGTTCCGGCCGGTGTCACCAAGGGACAGATCGTGGTTCTGGCCTGGACGTTCGACTGGGCCCACAACTACGCCGGCAAGAACCGTGAGGCGAAGCTCACCAGGAAGTAAGACCCGGAAGGGGCCGGCCCAGGCCGGTCCCTTCCGCTTTCACGATCAGAGTTGGTACGCGATATCGGCGATGTGGTGGTCGGCCAGCTCGTCGACCGGCGCCCAGGCCTCGTACACCCCGCGCTCGTAACAGCGGGCCCCGGTCGCGTTGATCACGTCGGCCTCGGGCTTGATCAGGCGCAGCCGCGCCCAGGTCTCGTCCCGCTGGAGCACCCAGACCGGTGTGCCGCGCCAGAGCGCCTGCTCGGCCCGGCGGCTCAGGGTCTGCACCGGATAACGGGCCGCGCGGGTCAGCGCCCGCACCCGGAACTCGCCGGGCGGATCGGCGACGGCCTCGTACTCCTTGTCGTCGATCCGGCCGACCAGCCGTGCCGAGGCCGCGCCGGTGCACGGCACGTACTCCCGGTCCGGGCTGGCGCCGGGGATCTCACCGAGCAGGCTCCGCCAGCGTGGTCCGGCCAGCCGCAGCCACCCGTTCTGCTCCGGCTGGTAGGTGTAGAGAATCACCTCTTCGCCGCCCGGCACGTGCGCCAGGAGCTGCGCGTTCGCCGGGATCGGAAGATCAGCGAACCCGGCCGTGATGTATTCCGGGATCAGCTCGTCGGTGCTCGGGCCGAACCCGGTGCCGAGAACCATCGCGCCGACCCGGGAGTGCGACGGCAACGCCGTCAGGCCGGGCTGGGACGGGCTGGCCGGCACCTCGTAGTCGATCGGGTCGGTGGCACGCCAGCGCAGCGCGAACGTGACGTCCGAGTCGGCCGTGCCGTCGGTACGCAGCAGCCCGAACTGGTCCGGCTCGCGCAGGTGCTCGATGTCGCAGGCGCGGTAGCAGAACCCGTACGGAAGCCAGCCGCCGAGATGGCCGGCGACCTGTGCCGCGGAGAGGATCTTGGTCATCCGGGTGCCGCGCCGGATCGCTGCCGTGGCCCGGATCCGGCGCAGACCGGGGTCTTCCCGGTAGGACACCGACTGGCTCATGAGCTGAACCTGCTGCCAGCTCAAGTCGCGGCGCAGCGGTGCCATCAGGGGTGGGTCGAGCGGGTCGTAGCCCAGCTCACTGTCCTCACCGGTCACGGTCACGGGCCGCAACCTAAGTGATCCCGGTGGATATCGGATGAACGCCCGGTTACCGGAAATAGCGACGTGCACAATGTCTCACATGTCTACTCCCTCTTCGCCTTCCGAGTCCCGCACGGCGAAAGCCGCACGGCGGGCGGGCGAGTTCCCCCCGGCACCTGAAGCGCTCGCGATCCCCGTCTTCGACAGCCACACCCACCTGGATTTGACCGTGCAGGAGGGCGGCTCCTTGTCGTCCTTCGCCCCGGGTGCAGGTGACCCGGTCCAGGCCTTGATCGACGCCGCCGCGAAGGCCGGAGTGGATCGGCTCGTGCAGGTAGGAGTGGACGTCGACTCGTCGCGCTGGGGCGCCGACGCCGCCGAGAAGTACGGCTCGGTGCTCGCCGCGGTCGCGCTGCACCCGAACGAGGCGCCCCGGCTGTCCGATCTGGACGAGGCTCTGCGGGAGATCGAGGCGCTGGCCGCCCGGCCCCGGGTGCGTGGCATCGGCGAGACCGGGATGGACACCTTTCGTACCGGCGAGGAGGGCCGGGTCGCGCAGGAGGAGAGCTTCCGGGCGCACATCGCGATCGCGAAGCGGCACGGCAAGGCGCTGATCATCCACGATCGGGAGGCCCACGACGACGTGCTGCGGATCCTCGACTCCGAGGGCGCGCCGGACACCGTGGTGCTGCACTGCTTCTCCGGCGACGCGGTGTTCGCCGCCGAGTGCGTACGCCGGGGTTTCTACCTGAGCTTCGCCGGGACGGTCACCTTCGCGAACGCGGCCAACCTGCGCGAGGCCGCGGCTCTCACCCCGCCGGAGCAGATGATGGTGGAGACCGATGCGCCGTACCTCACCCCGGTTCCGTACCGGGGCCGGCCGAACGCGTCGTACCTGATCCCGATCACGGTGCGGGCACTGGCCGCGGCCCGGGGTGTGGACGTCGACGAGCTGTGCGCGACGATCTCCGTCACCGGGGAGCGGGTCTTCGGCCCGTGGTGAAAGGCCCGCTCTAGGCTCATCCCATGGCTGACACACTTCTCGGCCCGGCGGAGATCCGGGAACTCGCCGCGCGCCTCGGCGTCGCGCCGACCAAGAAGCTCGGCCAGAACTTCCTGCACGATCCGAACACCATCCGGCGGATCGTGGCGGCGGCCGGGCTGCGCGCCGACGACGTGGCCCTGGAGGTCGGTCCCGGGCTCGGCTCGCTGACGCTGGGCCTGGTCGGCGCGGTCCGGCACGTGCACGCCGTGGAGATCGACCCGACGCTGGCCGTGGCGCTGCCGGAGACGGTCACCGTGCCGCACCTCACCGTGCACCAGGCCGACGCGCTCCGGGTCCGCGGCGACCGGTTCGACCCGGCGCCGACCATGCTTGTCGCGAACCTGCCCTACAACGTGGCGGTGCCGGTGGTCCTGCACCTGCTCGCCGAGCTGCCGACACTGCGCGGCGGCCTGGTCATGGTGCAGAAGGAGGTCGCGGACCGGCTGGTCGCCGGTCCCGGCTCGAAGGTGTACGGCGTGCCGTCGGTGAAACTGGCCTGGTACGCCGAGGCGAAGTCGGCCGGCAAGGTCCCACCGGCGGTGTTCTGGCCGGTGCCCAACGTGGATTCCGGGCTTGTCGCGTTCACCCGGCGCGAGCCTCCGGCAGGCGCTGTGCGTACCGATGTCTTCGCGGTGATCGACGCGGCGTTCGCGCAACGCCGCAAGACGCTGCGCGCCGCGCTGGCCGGCTGGGCCGGCGGCGCGGACCGCGCTGAGCAGGTGTTACGTGCCGCCGGCGTGAGTCCGCAGGCCCGGGGCGAGGCTCTCACGGTGGGCGAGTTCGCGGCGATCGCGGCGGCAGCCAAAGTGTCGGTGCCCGGCGGTAAGCTCACCCCCACTGATGTGGAACCCGAGGAGGTGGACTCATGACAGCCGAACCAGCAGGTCAGCTCATGTGGTCACCCGATCCCATGATGCAGAGGCTCGCCGCCTTCACCGTCGAGGACGTCCTTTCCCTTCCCGATGACGCCCCTCGCGTCGAACTCCGCGATGGAGTCATGATCGTGGTTCCCTCCCCAACTTATGATCACCAGGACATCATCGGGCTCCTGTGGAGCTGGCTGCGGCGGCATGCGCCGAAGCAATACAGGGCGAGCTTCGAGACCGGTGTCGCCCTGTCGCTCGACGCGACTCTGGAGCCCGACGTGGTTCTGGTGGAGGCGGCGATCGTGGGTTCTCGGCACTACGCTCGGCCCGAGCAGGTCACGCTTGTCGTCGAGGTTGTTTCTCCCGGCACGAAGCGACGCGATCGGCTGGAGAAGCCCAGTCTCTATGCCGCTGCGGGCATTCCGCATTACTGGAGAATCGAGCAGAGCCCGCTCCATGTGTTCGCCTACGAGTTGGTGAACGGCGATTACCGGCTGGTCGCTGATTCGGCTGAGGAGCTGGTGTTGAGCGCGCCGTTTGAGATTCGGTTGCCGATCCGGGACATCGCTCCGTGACCGAGGCGTGGGGGCCGGACGACGAGGGGCCGCGTCCGCATCCTGGTCCGGTGCGTGTCCGGGTGCCTGCCAAGATCAATCTGCATCTCGGTGTCGGTCCGCTGCGGCCGGACGGTTACCACGAGCTCAACACGGTCTATCACGCGATCGGGATCTTCGATGAGCTGACCGCTCGCCGGGGCGACACGCTCACCCTGACCATGGAGGGTGTCGGCACCGGGGAGCTGGCGCTCGACGAGACCAATCTGATCATCCGGGCCGCCCGGGCGCTTGCCGCGCACGCGCGCGTCCCGGCGTACGCACGGCTGCACCTGCGCAAGTCGATCCCGCTCGCCGGTGGGCTGGCCGGTGGCAGCGCTGACGCGGCCGCCGCCCTGATCGCCTGCGACATGCTCTGGGGTCTCGGCATGTCCCGTGACCAGCTCGCCGAGGTTGGCGCGCAGCTCGGCTCGGACGTGCCGTTCCTGCTGCACGGCGGCACCGCGCTCGGCACCGGCCACGGTGAGGCGGTCAGCCCGATCCTGGCCCGGCCGACCGCGTGGCACTGGGTGGTCGCGATCGCCGACGGCGGCCTGTCCACCCCGGCCGTCTACCGCGAGCTGGACACCCTGCGGGACAGCTCCTGGCCGCCGCCCCCGCTGGAGGGCCCCGACCAGCTGATGGCCGCGCTGCGCCAGCGTGACCCGGAGGTGCTCGGTGCCGCGCTCGGCAACGATCTTCAGGCAGCCGCCCTGTCGCTGCGCCCGCAGCTCGCCGACGTGCTGAAAGCCGGTCACGAGGCGGGCGCGATCGCCGGCATCGTCTCCGGTTCCGGCCCCACCTGTGTCTTCCTCGCCGCCGACGCCGGGCACGCCCAGGAGATCGCAGCCGGGCTGGACGCGGCCGGGGTCTGCCTGGAGGCGGTCACCGCGCGCGGGCCGCAGCCGGGCGCGCGGGTAACCTAGAGGCATCGTGGCCAACATCATCAACCTGGACCGGGTCAACAAGGGTTACGGCGCCGCCGGTCAGCTGCTCACCGACGTGTCGCTCGGCCTTGACGACGACGCCCGCATCGGCATCGTCGGTTTGAACGGGGCCGGCAAATCCACCCTCCTACGCATGCTCGCCAAGATCGAGGAACCGGACGACGGCCGGGTCACCCACCGTCGTGACCTCCGGGTGGCAAACCTGCCGCAGAGCCTCACACTGGCTGCCGACGCGACCGTCCGTGACGTCGTCCTCGGTACCGGCTGGCTCACCGAGAGCATGGGCGCCGAGCACGAGTGGGCCGGCGACGCCGGTGTCCGCACGATCCTCGACGGCCTCGGCATGGGTTACCTCGGCCTGGACACCCCGGTCGGGCCGATGTCCGGTGGCGAGCGCCGCCGGGTCGCGCTCGCCGCGCTGCTGGTCCGCGAGAGCGACCTGCTGATCCTCGACGAGCCCACCAACCATCTGGACGTGGCCGGCGTCGACTGGCTCGCCAAGCACCTGGTCACCCGGCGCGGTGCACTGGTCGTGGTCACCCACGATCGCTGGTTCCTCGACGAGGTCTGCACCGCGACCTGGGAGGTCGTGGACCAGCAGGTGCACATCTACGAGGGCGGTTACGCCGCCTGGACGCTGGCCCGGGCGGAACGACAGCGGGTCGCCGTTGCGGTCGAGTCCCGCCGGCAAAACCTTCTCCGCAAGGAGATCGCCTGGCTGCGCCGCGGCCCGCCGGCCCGGACCTCGAAGCCGAAATTCCGGATCGACGCGGCCAACGAGCTGATCGCCGACATCCCGCCGGTGCGTGACACGGTCAGCCTTCAGCGCCTCGCCACCACCCGGCTCGGCAAGCAGGTCTACGACCTGGAGCAGATCGAGCTGAACGCCGGTCCCAAGCCGATCTTCAAGAACCTCACCTGGCAGGTCGGCCCGGGCGACCGGATCGCCATCCTCGGCGCCAACGGCGCGGGCAAGACGACCCTGCTGCGGCTGCTGGCCGGCGTCACCAAGCCGGACGGCGGTCGCCTGGTCACCGGCTCGACGGTTCGTCCCGCGTTCCTCTCCCAGGAGCTCAAGGAGCTGCCCGGGCATCTGCGCCTGCTGGAGGCGGTGGAAGAGGTCGCCAAGCGGGTCAAGCTGGGCGACCGGGAGCTCTCGGCCGGTCAGCTCGCCGAGGTGTTCGGCTTCACCGACAAGCGGATCTGGACGCCGGTCAGCGACCTCTCCGGCGGTGAGCGCCGGCGCCTGCAGCTGCTGCGCCTGCTCGCCACCGAGCCGAACGTGCTGCTGCTCGACGAACCGACGAACGACCTGGACACCGACACCCTGGCCTCCCTCGAGGACCTGCTCGACTCGTGGCCGGGCACGATGGTGGTGGCCAGCCACGACCGTTACCTGGTGGAGCGGGTCACCGAGACGGCCTACGGCATGTTCGGCGACGGAAAACTCGTGCACCTTCCGGGCGGCATCGACGAATATCTTTCGCGGGTGTCAGTGGGCGGTGCTCCGGGCGTACCCGGGAAGGAACCTGGAGCGCCGCAGGGCGCGCCTGGCCTCTCGGCGGGTGAGTTGCGGCAGGCTCGCAAGGATCTTTCCCGGCTGGAGCGGCAGATGGACAAGCTCTCCGAGAAAGAAGCCAAGATCAACGAGAAGCTGGCCGAGCACGGCAGCGACTACGACAAGATCGTCGAGTTCGAGTCACAGCTCAAAGCGGTGCGCGAGGAGAAGGAGCAGGCCGAGTTGGAGTGGCTGGCGCTCGCGGAACAGGTGTCCGACAACTGATCCGGGGGGTGTGCCTGCGCCCTTGTCACCAATACGCGAGAATCAGTACGACTACACCTGACCTTGGAGACGGATAAATGGCCTCGCACATTCCGGTCAACCATCCCCTGCGGGCGATCTACCGGATCGTCGGCTTCGTCGTTGGCGCCTATCTGGTGGTCTTCGGCGTGCTGGGCGCGATCCAGACCGCCGGTGAGCCGTTCGCGAACGAGACGGGCATCCGGGTCCTCGGCCAGGAGACCAACATGCTCTCCTCGCTGATCCACATCGCGGTCGGCGCCCTCGTGCTGATCGGCACCGCGATCGGCAAGAACCTCGACGTCGCGATCGACAAGTACCTCGGATGGGCGCTCCTGGTGGTGGGCAGCTACGCGCTGGCGACCATCCGGACCGACGCCAACTTCTTCGGTTACAGCATCTCGACCGTCGTCGTCACCTACCTTGCCGGTCTGCTGCTGATCACGGTCAGCCTGTACAGCAAGGTCGTCCCGGAGTCCCGGGCCGGCGCGCCGCGCCAGGTCCGCGAGGGACGCACCGCCTGAGAAACCTGTTACCGCGAGGTGCGGCTCACCGCACCTTGCGGGTCAGCAGGGTCGGCTTGGTGTCCAGGTGGGACAGGCCGTTCCAGGCCAGATTGACCAGGTGCGCGGCGACCATTTCCTTCTTGGGCCGCTGCGCCTCGCGCCACCACTGCCCGACCAGCGCCACCATCCCGACCAGCGCCTGCGAGTAGAGCTCGGCGAACTTCGGGTCGATGCCCCGGCTCTTGAACTCCGCGGCCAGGATGTGTTCGACCTGGTGGGCGATGTCGTTCATGACGCTGGAGAGGTTTCCGGCCGCGGAGAGCACCGGCGACTCGCGGACCAGCACCCGGAACCCGTGCGGTTCCGCCTCGATGTAATCGAGCAGCGCGAGCGCGGCCTGTTCCAGCAGCTCCCGGGGATGCCCCGCGGTCAGTGCCGCGGCAATCCGGTCGAGCAGCGAACGAACCTCGCGGTCGACGACCACCGCGTACAGCCCCTCTTTGCCGCCGAAGTGTTCGTAGATGATCGGCTTGGAGACTTTCGCGCGGGCCGCGACCTCCTCGACGCTGGTGGCGTCGAAGCCGCGCTCGGCGAAAAGCTGGCGGCCGATCGTGATCAGCTGTTCCCGGCGCTGCGCGGCGGGCATCCGGACGCGTGGGGGTCTGTCGCCGCTTTCCGTCTGATCTTTCACCTGCCCATCCTGACAGGAATGGCATCTCCTGAGCCTTGCAGGTGGATGCGCCGCGACCGATCATTGCTTTATGACCAGTAGTGATAAAGCAACTGGGCACACGACAGTGGCGATTGCCGATCGACGAGAGCGCGCGCGAGCATTACGGGGCGCGGGATGGACGGTTCCGGAGATCGCGGCGGAGCTGGGTGCGTCGAAGTCGTCGGCCTACCTGTGGACCAGGGACATGCCTCTCGATGCGACACCGGAGGAAGCGGCGGCCCGTCGCAGCCGTCATTCCAGGCGCGTTGCCGAGGCCCGGTGGGCGCCATACCGGCAGGCGCGTGACCAGGAGCGTGAAGTCACCAGGGCTCGAGTGTCGGGGTGGGTCGGCGAGCTTTCGGACCGAGAGGTCATCCTTCTGGGTGCGGTCACCTACTGGTGTGAGGGCACCAAGGCGAAACCGTGGCGGCCGGGCGCGAACGGACTCCAGTTCATCAACAGTGACCCGCGCCTGATCCTGCTCTTTCGGCGATACGTGGTCTTGCTGGGTGCCGGCCCGGAGAGCCTCAGATACCGCCTGAGCATCCACGAGTCGGCGGATGTGGGTGAGGCGACCTCGTGGTGGGCGGGACTTCTCGGCGTCCCGGTCGAGGTCTTTCAGCGGCCCACTCTGAAAAGGCACAACCCCGCCACCGTCCGGCGGAACGTGGGGGAGGCGTACCGCGGATGCCTCGTCATCAACGTGCTCAAGTCCGCGCGTCTCTACTGGGAGGTGGAAGCGGTCATGGAGGGGATCGCCCTGAGTGAAGATCAGAGCGCGCCCGCTATCATGTGACGAGCGGACATGGCCCTAGGGAAATGTCCGAAATGATTCCCGGATCGTCTAATGGTAGGACCACGGCTTTTGGTGCCGTTTATAGGGGTTCGAATCCTCTTCCGGGAGCTTTTGCGCCTGCGGTCGGGCTGACGCCGGGTTGAAGCGTCAGCCAACTTTGCCTACTGCGAACTTGGAGTTCACGCGTGAGCCAGGCCCCCAGCCGTACCGTTGTCGTTCTTGCCGCCGGTGAGGGGAAGCGGATGAAATCCGCGACGCCCAAGGTGTTGCAGCCGTTGCTCGGCCGCACGCTGCTCGGGCACGTCCTCTCGGTCGCCTCAGCCATTCACACCGACCGCACCGTGGTCGTGGTGGGGCACAAGGCCGACCAGGTCGGTGCGTTTCTCGCCGAGGCCGCGCCGGACGCGACCCCGGTGCTTCAGGCCGAGCAGAACGGCACCGGCCACGCTGTGCGGATCGCCCTCGACGCGGTGCCCGAGCTGACCGGCACCGTTGTGGTGCTCAGCGGTGACGTGCCGTTGCTGCGCCCGGAGACCGTGGAGGCGCTGCTCGCCACCCACGAGCGGGCCGGCGCCGCAGCGACCGTGCTGGGCGCCGAGGTCACCGACCCGACCGGTCTCGGCCGGCTCGTGCGGGACGCCGGCGGCAACCTGGAGCGGATCGTCGAGCAGAAGGACGCCAACGCCGAGCAGCTCGCCCTGCGGGAGATCAACTCGGGGATCTACGCGTTCGACGCGGTCCTGCTGCGCGAAGCGCTCGGCAAGCTGTCGACCGACAACGCGCAGGGCGAGGAGTACCTGACGGACGTCTTCGGCATTCTGGCGGGCCTGGGTCACCCGGTCGCGGTGGAGATCGCCGAGTTCGCGTACGAGACGCTGGGCTGCAACGACCGGGCCGAGCTGTCCCGCCTGCGGGTGCTGATGCGCGACCGGGTCAACGAAGCCTGGATGCGGTCCGGCGTGCTGCTGCTCGACCCGGCGACCACCTGGATCGACGTGACCGCGACGCTGTCGCCGGACGCCGTGGTCGACCAGAACTCGCAGATCCTCGGCACCAGCTCGGTGGCGACCGGCGCGGTGATCGGGCCGGACACCACGCTTGTCGACACGGTGGTGTCCGAGGGCGCCACGATGCTGCGGACTCACTCGATCGGTGCGGAGATCGGCCCGTCGGCGACCGTCGGCCCGTTCTCGTACCTGCGGCCGGGAACGAAGCTGGCGCGCAAGTCCAAGGTCGGCGGGTTCGTCGAGACGAAGAACGCCGAGTTGGGTGAGGGCGCCAAGGTGCCGCACCTGTCGTACGTGGGTGACGCGACGATCGGGGCGAGCGCGAACATCGGCGCCGGCACGATCTTCGCGAACTACGACGGGGTCAAGAAGAGCCGGACCACGGTCGGCGATGCTGCTTTCGTCGGTTCGGACACGGTCCTGATCGCGCCGGTGGAGATCGGTCCTGGGGCCTATGTGGCGGCTGGAAGTGCCATCGCCAAAGACGTACCGGCCGGTGACCTCGGAGTGACCCGCGCGCCGCAGCGCAACGTGGAAGGCTGGACACAGCGGCGCCGTCCCGGAACCGTCTCGGCCAAGGCCGCGGCCGAAGCTTCGAATATCACCCCTGAGCAGGACTGATCCAGCGGGGGTGAGCCATCCCACCCGGCGGCCACGAAACGTGGAAGTTACGTTGTCGCAAGGGATACTTCACTGCGAACCCACCCCCTAATCAACGGGAGCAGCGATCCGATGGGCAGCATCGTCGCCGAGAACCGTAAGAGTTTGATGCTCTTCACCGGCCGGGGTTTCCCCGAGTTGGCTGAGGAGATCGGCCAGGTGCTCGGCGTGGCGCCGACGCCGTCTGACTCGTACGAGTTCGCAAACGGGGAAATCTTCGTCCGCTTCAAGGACTCCGTTCGTGGATCCGACGCCTTCGTGGTGCAGTCGGTCACCGAAGGAGTGAACCGCTGGGTCATGGAAACGCTGATCATGATCGACGCGCTCAAGCGTGGATCTGCGAAGCGGATCACCGTGGTCCTGCCGTTCTACCCGTACTCGAGGCAGGACAAGAAGCACCGCGGCCGGGAGCCGATCTCCGCCCGGCTGGTGGCGGACCTGCTGAAGACCGCCGGTGCGAACCGGATTCTCACGGTCGACCTGCACACCGCGCAGATCCAGGGCTTCTTCGACGGACCGGTTGACCACCTGTTCGCGATGGACATCCTCGCCGACTACGTGCAGAAGAAGTTCGCCGGCCGGCCGATGACAGTGGTCGCGCCGGACTCCGGCCGGGTGCGTGTCGCCGAGCGGTGGACCGACCGTCTCGGCGGTTGCCCGCTGGCCTTCATCCACAAGACCCGTGACCCGCTGAAGCCGAACCAGGTGGTGGCGAACCGCGTGGTCGGTGAGGTCGAGGGCCGGGTCTGCCTGATCGTGGACGACATGATCGACACGGGCGGCACGATCACCAAGGCGGCGGACATCCTCTTCGAGGAGGGTGCTGCCGACGTGATCGTCGCCTCCACCCACGCCCTGCTGTCCGACCCGGCGACCGAGCGGCTGAAGAACAGCCGGATCAGCGAGCTGGTGGTGACGAACACGCTGCCGCTCTCGCCGGAGAAGCAGCTCGACAAGATCACTGTGTTGTCGATCGCGCCGCTGCTGGCCCGGGCCATCCGTGAGGTGTTCGACGACGGCTCGGTGACCACTTTGTTCGGTGGACTCAGCTGATCCGTTTCACGTCCTTGGGAAACGCCCGTCTGTGACGGGCGTTTTCTCATGTGGTGCGAGTTGCGTCAGCAGGGTGATTTTTTCGCAGACACCATCACCTGGTGCGGACCCGCTGAGCAATGCGCGATCGCGGCAGGTAAGCTAGGCCGGTTGCCACGGCGAGGGTGCCTCGTGGTCTGCTGAGGTTCGCAGTCCACTCGAGGTGCCGTCATCGACGCGGTGCTCCGGGCCTGTGCCCAGCGCGCCCCTTGCCCGGCAGCGCCGGCGACGGCCCCAGTGCCGTCGGCGGCGATCACCGCAGCACTGCCGGATACCGCAGCCGCAGACTTAGCCGCAGCCCGCTTCGAAGAGTTTCAGGAGTTTCCCCGTGTCCGAGGTAAAGATCAGCGCCGAGCCCCGCACCGAGTTCGGCAAGGGTGGTGCCCGCCGCACGCGCCGTGCCGGTCTGGTTCCCGCAGTGCTCTACGGTCACGGCGAGGCGCCGCAGCACATCGCGCTGCCGGCCCGTGAGTTCGCCGCTGCCATCCGGCACGGTGGCCTGAACCAGATTTTCACGATCGACATCGCGGGTACCGCGACGCTGGCCCTGCCGAAGGCGATCCAGCGTGACCCGATCAAGGACACCTACGAGCACATCGACCTGCTCATCGTGAAGCGCGGCGAGAAGATCCAGGTCGACATCCCGGTGACGCTTGTCGGCGAGGCCGCCAAGAACACCCTGATCGTCCACGAGTCGAACACGGTCTCCGTGGTCGCCGAGGCGCTGCACCTCCCGTCCGAGCTCGAGGTTTCGATCGAGGGCCTCGAGGCCGGCACGCGCATCACCGCCGGCGACGTGAAGCTGCCGAAGGGCACCGAGCTCGCGGTCGAGGCCGACCTGGTCCTCGCGGTCATCAGCGCGGCGCAGAGCACCACGCAGGCTGAGGACGCCGCCGCCGAGGCTGAGGCCGCCGAAAGCGCGGAGTAAGTAAGTCTGTCGCAGCGGTAAACCACTGATCAGGGAAAGTGCGTGACGCACTTTCCCTGATCTGTATCCAGCGTTCGTCATCCCCCGCGGAGGCAAGGTTGAGCGACGAGGCACCCTTTCTGGTGGTCGGCCTGGGCAACCCCGGCAAGGAGTACGCCGGTAACCGGCACAACGTCGGCTTCATGGTGGCCGAGTTGCTGGCCTCCCGCACGGGCGGCAAGTTCGGCCGGGCGAGGCGGACCCAGGCCGAGGTGGCCGAGGGAAGGCTCGGCTTCGGTGGTCCGAAACTGATCCTGGTCAAGCCCCTGACCTTTATGAACCTGTCCGGTGCCCCGGTGGTGGCTCTGTCACAGTTCTTCAAAGTTCCTGTGGACAATGTGATCGCGGTGCATGATGAGCTTGATGTGCCGTACGGGCAGGTGCGTGCCAAACGAGGCGGCGGTGAGGGCGGTCACAACGGACTGCGCTCGATGTCGAAATCGCTGGCAAGCAAGGAGTACGCGCGGGTGCGATTCGGGATCGGGCGGCCGCCGGGGCGGCAGGAGCCGGCCGATTACGTGCTCGCCGACTTCTCGTCGGCGGAGCGCAAGGAGTTGGACTTCCTGGTGGACCGGGCGGCCGACGTCACCGAGGCGATCGTCCTCGAGGGCGTGGAGTGGGCGCAGAACAAATATCACGGAAGCTGACATTCCGGGCCGGTAACAAAAAGGCGCTTGATGGCCCTTTGTCTACCTAGCCACACCGTGACGCGCTCTGCCGTCCGTCCGTTGGTCACACGAACGCACGCAACCGGTGCGATTGCGGTGACAGGAGGGTCGGGGGATGTCTCAGGACGTGTCCGAGGGGCGAGCGGACGCGTCGACCGGCTCACCCAACCGGGGACCACGCCGCTCAGCCGCCCGGAGCCGGAACACCAAGATCCCCGGCCCGGTGGTGCCTCTGAGCCCACCGCCGGCCGGGGCTGCGACGAGCAACAACGCCATGGAGCGGCACTGGTCGCCTCGGCCCAGCCGGTCCCAGGCCGTGCGCCCGGCGAATCGTCCGTTCGTCCGCAACCGCGGCCGGCACGCCGCGATGTCCCGGCGTCAGCTCTGGGAGCGCCGGTACGTCTGGTCGCTGGTCCTCTCCGACCTGACCGCCGGTGTGGCCGCCGGGGTGGCGACGTTCATGGTCCGCTTCGGCGACGCGGTGACCCAGTACAACCGCGCCTACACCTTCTATTCAGCGCTGCTTCCGATCCTGCTGCTGGTGGTGCTCGCGATCTCCCGGGCCTACGAGCGGCGGTACCTGTTCGTCGGCAGTGACGAGTACCAGCGGGTCATCCGCGGCGGTGTCGGGCTGATCGCCGGCTCGGCCGTCGTCTCGTACGCCTTGAATCTGGATCTCGCGCGCTCCTACGTCCTCGTCGCGCTCCCGGCCGCCGTCGCCGCGGCAGTGGTGTTGCGCTTCCTCCTCCGCAAACGGCTGCACCTCGCCCGAGCACGCGGAGAGAACCTCCGACGAGTGATCGTTGTCGGACACGAGCTGTCCGTGATCGGAATCACCCGGCAACTGCGCCGCGAGCGGTACCACGGTCTGGAGGTGGTCGGGGCCTGCCTGCCGCCGGAAGCCGACGGGATAGGCGTCGACGGTCTGACCGTCTACGGCACGTTCGACGAGGTGGCGAGCGCGGTAGAGCAGGCCGACGCGGACACCGTGGTAGTGCTCAGTTGCCCCGAATTGGACGGTGCCGCGGTACGCCGGCTCGCCTGGCAGCTGGAGCGTGACGAGGTCGATCTCGTGGTCGCCAGTGCCCTCGTCGATGTGGCCGGTGCGCGGACCACGATTCGCCCGTTCGATGGACTACCGATGCTGCACGTCGAGCATCCCCGGCTGCATGGCGGATCGCGCCTGGTCAAGGACGTGTTCGATCGTTTAGGCGCACTCGCATTACTGATCGTTTCCGGCCCGGTGCTGCTGAGCGTGGCGCTCTGCGTGGGACTCTCGTCACGTGGCCCGGTACTCTTTCGGCAAGTGCGCGTGGGACGGGATGGACGAGAGTTCCGGATCTTCAAGTTCCGCAGCATGTACCTCGACGCCGAGGCTCGCCTGGCCGAGCTGAGGCACCTCAACGAGCACGATGGTGTGCTCTTCAAAATGCGCGACGATCCGCGGGTCACCCCGGTCGGACGGTGGCTGCGCCGGTTCTCGCTCGATGAGATGCCGCAGCTGCTCAACGTCCTCCTGGGGCAGATGTCGCTGGTCGGCCCGCGACCCCCGCTTCCGACAGAGGTCGCCGCTTACGCCGACGACGTTCGGCGACGCCTGGCCGTCAAGCCCGGCATGACCGGTCTGTGGCAGGTGTCCGGGCGCTCGGACCTCTCCTGGGAGGAGGCGGTCCGACTCGACCTGCGCTATGTCGAGAACTGGTCCCTGAGCCTCGATCTGGTGATCCTGCTCAGGACCGTGACCGCGGTCGTGCGGTCGTCCGGAGCGTACTGAAGCCGGGCCTGCTCAACGGCAGGGCCGGCGCTGGGCGAAAGCCGAGGAGGAGCGAGACGATGGGCGAGCAGACGAAGGCGTCGGCACGCATTGCAGGGCCGCGGGACGCAGCCGAGAGCGGAACGCCACCGGTCATCGACGCGGCCTTCGCCCGCTGGCTCGCGGACCGCGCCGGCCAGGTGCTTCTCCAGGTCAGGCAAGAGATTGGGTACGCCGACCCGAAGGCACTGAAGGCCGCCGGCGACCAGGCCGCACACGAACTTCTCCGGTCCGAGCTGGCCCGCTGGCGCCCCGCCGACGCGGTGCTCTCCGAGGAGGACGAGCACGCGCGGGTGGCCTGGCAGGAGGGTCTGGCCCGGCCGGACCGGCTCAGCGCCTCGCGGGTCTGGATCGTCGACCCGCTGGACGGCACCCGTGAGTTCTCCGAGGAGGGCCGCACCGACTGGGCCGTGCACGTGGCGCTCTGGACCGCCGACTCGTCGAACCTGGCCTGCCTGTCGGCCGGTGCGGTGGCGATGCCGGCCCAGCACCGTACGTACGCGACCGACAAGCCTCCGGCGTACCCGCCGATGCCGCTGGAGTCGGCGACCGGCGGTGCGATCCGGATCGCGGCGAGCCGTACCCGTCCGCCCGCGTTCGTGACCACCCTTGCCGAGGAGATCGGCGCCGAGCTGGTCCCGATGGGCTCGGCCGGCGTCAAGATCGCCGCGGTGATCAGCGGTGAGGCCGACGCGTACGTCCACGCCGGCGGACAGTACGAGTGGGACTCGGCCGCGCCGGTGGCTGTGGCGTTGGCCACGGGACTGCACGCATCCCGTATCGACGGGTCCCCGCTGGCCTATAACCAGGGCGACCCGAAGTTACCTGACCTGGTCGTTTGTCGTAAGGATCTCGCTCCTCGGTTGCTAGCTGCATTGCAGAAGCATCTTCCGACACAATGACGACCCGGCACCGACCGTGCAAAATCGCAGGGTGACGATGCCCTGCCCGGCCGACACCGGAGAAAGGTCTGGGGGACTGCACTCATGAGCCAGACGAAGCCCTATCGCGTCTCGCATCTGGATGCTCTCGAAGCCGAGAGCATCTTCGTGATGCGAGAGGTCATGGCCGAGTTCGAGCGCCCCGTGCTGCTCTTCTCAGGCGGCAAGGACTCGATCGTGATGCTGCGCCTCGCGGAGAAGGCGTTCGCGCCGGCGCGCATCCCGTTCCCGGTGATGCACATCGACACCGGTCACAACTTCCCTGAGGTTCTGGAGTACCGCGATCGCCGGGTGGCCACGCTCGGCCTCAACCTGGTGATCGCCAGCGTCCAGGAAGCGATCGACACCGGTCTGGTCCGCGAGCTGCCGGACGGCACCCGCAACCGGATCCAGACCCCGGTCCTGCTCGCCGCTGTGGAGAAATACCGCTTCGACGCCCTCTTCGGCGGCGCCCGCCGCGACGAGGAGAAAGCGCGGGCCAAGGAGCGGATGTTCAGCTTCCGCGACGAGTTCGGCCAGTGGGACCCGAAAAACCAGCGCCCCGAGCTCTGGTCGCTGTACAACGGGCGGCACCACCCCGGTGAGTCGATCCGTGTCTTCCCGCTCTCCAACTGGACCGAGCTGGACGTCTGGCACTACATCGCCAAGGAAAAGATCGAACTCCCGAGCATCTATTACGCCCATGACCGCGAGGTCGTCGAGCGCAGCGGGATGTTCTACGCGGTCAACGAGTTCATCAAGCTCCGTGACGGCGAGACCTCCGAGGTCCGGCAGGTGCGTTACCGCACGGTCGGTGACGCCTCGCAGACCGCGGCGGTGCTCTCCGACGCGGACACCGTGGACAAGGTGATCGACGAGGTCGCCGCCACCCGGATCACCGAGCGCGGCGCCACCCGTGGCGACGACAGGGTCTCCGAGGCCGCGATGGAAGACCGTAAGCGAGAGGGTTACTTCTGATGAGCCAGGCAGTTCTGGAGCCGGACTCCGCCGCGGCGCGGGGCATGGACCTGCTGAGGTTCGCCACCGCCGGAAGCGTGGACGACGGCAAGTCGACGCTCATCGGCCGGCTGCTCTTCGACACCAAGACGATCTTCGAAGACCAGCTCGAGGCCGTGGAGACCGCCAGCGCGTCCCGTGGCGACGAATACACGAACCTCGCGCTGCTCACCGACGGCCTGCGGGCGGAGCGGGAGCAGGGCATCACCATCGACGTGGCGTACCGGTACTTCGCGACGCCGCGCCGCAAGTTCATCATCGCGGACACCCCGGGGCACATCCAGTACACCCGGAACATGGTCACCGGCGCCTCCACCGCCGACCTGGCGCTGATCCTGGTCGACGCCCGCAAGGGTCTGGTCGAGCAGTCCCGGCGGCACGCGTTCCTCACGTCGCTGCTGCGGGTGCCGCACCTGGTCCTGTGCGTGAACAAGATGGACCTGGTCGACTGGGACAAGGCGGTCTACGACAAGATCGCCGACGAGTTCACCTCGTTCGCCGCGAAACTGGACGCCCCCGACCTGACGATCATCCCGATCTCGGCGCTCAACGGTGACAACATCGCGTCCCGCTCGGACAAGAGCCCTTGGTACGAGGGTCCGTCGCTGCTGCACCACCTGGAGCACGTGCACATCGCGAGCGACCGCAACCTGGTCGACGTCCGTTTCCCGGTGCAGTACGTGATCCGCCCGCAGTCGACAACGGTGACCGACTACCGCGGTTACGCCGGTCAGGTCGCCTCCGGCATCCTCAAGCCGGGCGACGACGTGATGGTCCTGCCCTCCGGCCTGACCAGCAAGATCGCGTCGATCGACACGGCCGACGGCCCGGTCGAGGAGGCGTTCCCTCCGATGTCGGTGACGGTCCGGCTGACCGACGAGATCGACATCTCGCGCGGTGACATGATCTGCCGTCCGAACAACGCACCGGCCGTCGCTCAGGACCTCGAAGCGATGATCTGCTGGATGGACGAGACGGCTCCGCTGCGGATCGGCGGCAAGTACACGATCAAGCACACCACCCGGACGGCCCGGACCGTGGTGCGCGGCCTCCAGTACCGGCTCGACGTGAACACGCTGCACCGCGACGAGTCGGCCGGCGAGCTCGGGCTCAACGAGATCGGCCGGGTGAAACTGCGGACCACCGTGCCGCTGCTGGCCGACGAGTACCGCCGCAACCGGACCACCGGCGGCTTCATCCTGGTCGACGAGAGCACCAACCGTACGGTCGGCGCTGGAATGATCATCGAGGCGCGCTAGCGGCCTTTATCGTCGCCCAGACGATCTTGCCGGTATCGGTGGGCAGGCTGCCCCACGTCGCCGCCAGGTCCTGCACCGTCCGCAAGCCCCGGCCCCGCTCGTCGAGCGGAAGGTCGGGGCGCGGACGGGCCGGACGGGCCATCACCTCCGGCAGCCGCGGATCATCGTCGGCGACCGCCAGATGCAGCCCGGCACCGCGCCGGGTCACCATCACGCGGATCTCGGTGCCGGCGTGCTCGACAGCGTTCATCACCAGCTCGCACATCACGAGCCGGCTGGGATGCAGCAGATGGACCAGCCCCCAGGACAGGCAGGCGTCGCTGACCAGGTTGCGCGCGGTACTCGGCGCGTCGGTGTCCGGCTCCAGAGTGATCGAGAGCCGCTCGATGCCGGGGATCCGACCGGCCACCGCAACCCGGGCCTGCCGCATCTTCGCGTACACAGGCAGGAACCGCCCCGCGCCCAGACCCTGCATGCGGTGGGCGAGCGGGAGGTCCGGCGGCACGCAGAGCGCCAGCGGCACCGGCGGCATCAGAGCCGCCGCGGCGTGCTGCGCGGTGACCCAGGTCGGCGCGCTCTCGCTGCGCGGGTCGAGCAGGCCGGACAGATCCAGGATCAGTGCGTCGGGATGCTCGGTGAAGCATCGGCGCAGCGATGCAGTGGCGTTGTACCGCAGCTGGTCGTCCCAGGGGCCGCGGACCGTGAGAAGAGAGATCGCGGCATCAGCCTCGGCGTCGATGCTGATGGTGACACTTTGCTCGGTGTCATCTTGCTCGGTGTCATCGGAGAGAAACGGTGGGCTGACCCCCATGCGGCACACGTTAGTCGCGCGGCTGCCCGTTGAACCCCTGGTCTCGCTCCTGCGGGTGATCGGCTGAAAGGCCGAAAGACCCCCTCGATCGGGTGGGCCGATCGGGTGCCGGGGTAGGTCCTGCGGCGGGATTCACCCGCCGCAGGACGTCTTACAGCCGGGCGGCGCCGGGGCCGGCCACTGCCACCCAGCTGGTGGGGGCGGTGAAGCCGTGCTTCTCGTACGCGACCGCGACCGCGGCCGCGGTCGCCTCGGCGCGGTCGGCGTCGATCAGGGCGAGCACGCAGCCTCCGAAGCCGCCGCCGGTCATCCGGGCGCCGTACGCGCCGGCCGCCAGCGCCGTCTCGACGGCCACGTCGACCTGGGCCACGGTGATCTCGAAGTCGTCGCGCATCGAGGCGTGCGAGGCGGTCAGCAGCGGGCCGACCTCGCGGACCCGGCCTTCACCCAGCAGGGTGACGGTGTCGAGGACCCGCTGGTTCTCGGTGACGATGTGCCGGGCGCGGCGGACCAGCACGTCGTCGCCGAGCTTGCCGAGCGCCTCCGGCAGATCGGCCACCGCGACGTCGCGCAGTGCCCGGACGCCGAGCGTGGCGGCCGCGGCCTCACAGCTCTTGCGGCGTGCGCCGTACTCGCCGTCGACGTGCTGGTGCGGGGCGTTGCTGTTGATCACCAGGATGGCGAGACCCTCGGCGGCCAGGTCGAACGGGATCTGCTCGACCTCGTAGGACCGGCAGTCCAGGAACAGGGCCTTGCCGTCCTGACAGCGGATCGAGGCGGACTGGTCCATGATGCCGGTGGGCGCGCCGACGTAGACGTTCTCGGCACGCTGGGCGAGCGCCGGCCGCTTCTCCAGTGGCAGGTCCAGGCCACCGAGGTCGATCAGCGCGGTGAGCACCGCCGACTCGAGCGCGGCCGAGGAGGAGAGCCCGGAGCCGAGCGGCACGTCCGAGTCGATCGCGATGCGCGCCGGCGGGACCTCGAAGCCGGCGTCCTGCAGTGCCCAGACGATGCCGGCCACGTAGGCGCCCCAGCCGGTGACCTCACCGGGAGCGGTGTTTCCGAAGGTCACCGGCTCGGGGATGAGCGTGGAGCAGACGTGCCACTGGCCGTCCGGCGACGGGCCGGCCGCCGCGACGGTGCGCTGCGGCAGGGCGAACGGTAGGACGAAGCCGTCGTTGTAGTCGGTGTGCTCGCCGATCAGGTTGACCCGGCCGGGCGCGGCCCAGAGGCCGGCCGGCTCGGTGCCGTAGGCGGAGGTGAAGACCTCAGCGACGCTCATGCCACGTGCTTCCGGTAGAAGGTCCAGGCGTCGCCGATCATGTCCTGCAGCGTGTTTTTCCGCGGGACCCAGCCGAGCTCGTCGCGAGCGCGGTCCGAGCCGGCCACCAGGGTCGCCGGGTCGCCGTCGCGGCGCGGGGCGATCTCGGTCGGGATCTCGGCGCCGGTGACCTCGCGGGCGGCCTCGACGACCTGCTTGTTGGAGAAGCCGTTGCCGTTGCCCAGGTTGTAGATCTTGTGCTCGCCGGCGACCGCGGCGTCCAGCGCCAGCAGGTGCGCCCGGGCCAGGTCCTCGACGTGGATGTAGTCACGCACACAGGTGCCGTCGGTGGTGGGGTAGTCGTCACCGAAGAGCTGAAGTTTCTCCCGCTTGCCGGCGGCGGCCTGCAGCGTGATCGGGATCAGGTGGGTCTCCGGGTCGTGCCGCTCGCCGATCTCGTGCTCGTCGGTGATGTACGCCCCGGCCACGTTGAAGTACCGCAGGGAGACGGCGGCCAGGCCGTGCGCGAAGGTCTCCGAGGTCAGCGCCAGGTCGAAGGTGAGCTTCGTCGACCCGTACGTGCTGGTCGGGGCCTTGACCGCGGACTCGGTGATGGGCAGCTCGACCGGGTTGCCGTAAACCGCAGCGGTGGACGAGAAGATCACCCGGGGCACCTTCGCGGCGCGGATGGCGTCGAGCAGGGCGAGCGATTTCACCACGTTCTCGTGCCAGTACAGCTCCGGCTTGGCCATCGACTCGCCGGCCGCGATCAGGCCGGCGAAGTGCAGAACGGCGTCGAAGCCGGCGTCCGGCGTCAGGACCTGCCCGGCGTCGGCGATGTCCGCCTCGACGAAGGTGGCGTCCGGGGCGATCGCCTCGCGGAAGCCGGTGCGGAGGTTGTCGAGGACGACCACCTCATGGCCGGCGTCCAGCAGTAGCCTGCTGGTCACGCTGCCGACGTAGCCGGCGCCGCCGGTGACGAGCAACTTCATTTGCCCAGGCCCTTCTCGATAAGCACGACGACCATAGAATTCTCCATAATCGATCATAAGTCAACAGTTTCAAACATTGCCGATACCCGGTAGGGGATTCGCGGTTCCCCGGCCGAGGCTGACACAATGGCGCTCATGTCCGACGTTGCCCGCCGCCCGCGTGTGCTTTCCGGCATTCAGCCGACCGCCGACTCCTTCCACCTCGGCAACTATCTGGGCGCCGTGCGCAACTGGGTGGCCATGCAGACCACGCACGACGCCTTCTACTGCGTCGTCGACCTGCACGCGATCACCATGGGCCACGACCCGGCGGTCCTGCGGAACCGTACTCGGGTCTCGGTGGCGCAGTTGCTCGCGCTCGGCCTGGACCCGGATCTCTGCACCCTCTTCGTGCAGTCGCACGTTCCCGAGCACGCGCAGCTCGGCTGGGTGCTGAGCTGCATCACCGGTTTCGGCGAGGCCGGCCGCATGGTGCAGTTCAAGGACAAGTCCGCGAAAGCCGGCCAGGACAGCACCACCGTCGGCCTCTTCACGTACCCGATCCTGCAGGCCGCCGACATCCTGCTCTACCAGGCCGACCAGGTCCCGGTGGGCGAGGACCAGCGGCAGCACCTCGAACTCACCCGTGACCTCGCGCAGCGGTTCAACACCCGGTTCGGCAAGACCTTCACCATTCCCTCGGCGTACATCGTGAAGGACACCGCGAAGATCACCGACCTGCAGGACCCGACGAGCAAGATGTCGAAGTCGGCCTCCTCGCCGAACGGCATCATCGAGCTGCTGGAGGACCCGGCCCGCTCGGCCAAGAAGATCAAGTCGGCGGTCACCGACACCGGCCGCGAGATCCTCTTCGACGAGGAGAACAAGCCGGGCGTCAGCAACCTGCTGACGATCTACGCGGCGCTCACCAAGCGCACCATCGACGACCTGCTCGAACAGTACGACGGACGCGGTTACGGCGACCTGAAGAAGGACCTGGCCGAGGTGCTCGTCGAGTTCGTCAAGCCGATCCAGGAGCGCACCCGGGCGTACCTCGACGACCCCGGCCAGCTCGACAAGATCCTCGCGATCGGCGCGGAGAAAGCCCGTGCCGTCTCCGCGGACACCCTCGCCCGGGCGTACCAGAATGTGGGTTTCGTAGCGCCCGCTCGCGGAGCCTGAGCCAGTGTCCGAGCCGGCACGCACCCGCATCGGTGTGGCGATCGACATCCCGGAGCCCTGGGGTTCCCTGCTGACCCGCCGCCGCGCCGAAGCGGGCGACCCCCAGGCCGCCTACACCCCGGCGCACGTCACCCTCCTCGGCCCGACCGAGGTGGACGGTGACGCGCTGCCGGCTGTGGAGAAGCATCTGGAAGCGATCGCCGCTGCTCAGCCGCCGTTCACCATCCACCTCCGCGGCACCGGTACCTTCCGGCCGATAACCGAAGTGGTTTTCGTGACCCTGGCCAAGGGCATCAGCGAGTGTGAGCTGTTGGCAGAGGCGATCACACGGTCGCAGGACGTGCGGCGGGACACCCGGTTCCCGTACCACCCGCACGTCACCGTGGCGCAGGACGTGTCGCCGGAGGCGCTGGACGCCGTCTTCGAGGAGCTCGCCGATTTCTCGGCCAGTTTCGCTGTCGCTTCCTTCACCCTTTTTTCGCACGGCGGCGAGGGACCTTGGCGGCCACGGCGGGACTTCCCACTCGGGCGCTGACAACTCGGTTACGGTCTGCCGGTGAACCCGATCGACCGGGCGTACGACGCCGCCGAAGCCCGGATCATGCAGTGGCGATACTGGTCGCCTTACTTCGATCATTTCTGCCGGGCCATCCTGCGTTACGAGGACGTCCAGGGCGGCCGGCTGGCGGCGGCGATCGCGTACTACGGGTTCTTCGCGATCTTCGCGCTGCTGCTCATCGGTTACTCGGTCTTCGGCTTCCTGCTGAACAACAACATCGAACTCTTCGAGCTGGTGCACGACTTCCTGGAGAACAACCTGCCGTTCCTCAACGTGCAGGCCATCCTGGACAGCACCAAGACGGTCGGCATCGTCGGCATCCTCGGTCTCACCTTCACCGGCATCGGCTGGGTCGAGTCGATCCGCTCGTCGCAGCGGCTGATCTGGAAACTGCGCGAGCAGCCCGGGTACATCGGCGTACGCCAGGCCGTCGACCTGCTGGTGCTGATCGGGCTCCTGCTGCTGATCGCACTCACCCAGATGGCCGTCTACGGCCTGGAGCGGCTGCTGCACTGGCTGGCCGGCGGGGGCTTCGCCACCACGCTCTCGGTGGTCAGCCTGCTGCTCACCTTCGGGGTGAACATGCTGCTGGCGGCAGCCCTGCTGACCGGGGTGCCGCGACTCAAGATGACAGCGCGCCGGATGGCCCCGCCGGTGCTGCAGGTCGGCGTCGGGCTGATGCTGCTCAACACGGTGGGCAAGTCGTTCGTGGCGATCGTCGAGCGCAACCCGGCGTACGCCCTTGTCGGTTCCGCGGTCGGCGCACTGGTTTATCTGTACGTCTTCAACCAGCTGCTGCTCTTCGGTGCGGCGTGGGCAGCGACCAGCCCGCACGGCCGGGTCGTGGACCTGTCGGCTGACGATAAAACCGCCCCGGTGGGGCAAAACGCCTGGATTCGGCACACCCGCCCACGATGATGTTCCGGTGGGCACTCTTGTGACTATGCAGCTGCCACCCGGTTCGCCGATCGCGGACCTGCCGTGGGTGGTCACCATCGGCGCTCTCGGTGGTTCCGCCGACGACTGGGACCCGGTGGTCTGCGGCCCGTACGAACGCGGCCACGCCCTGGCCCTGGCTCGCGCCGTGGTGGCCGACGACGACCTGATGGCGGTCGTGGAGCCGTTGCAGCCGCTGGACGGGGTGGACGCGATCCGCCGGGAGGTCGAAATGGCCCGGACGGCTGACTTCAGCGACGTGCCGAGCGAGCCGGGTTCCGGTGGCGCGGTGCCCGCCGAGGCGCCGGGGCCGGCCGAGGTACGGGCCGCCTGGCGCCGGATGGCCGCTGGAATACTCGACCCGTGATGATCAGCAAGCGTTGGGCGGCCTTCCTCGTCGGGGTCGGCGTGTGGACCTGGGTGATCTGGCCGAGGTTCGGCGTCGCGATCTGGAAGGACGACCGGTCCTTCACGGACGGGACGGCCACGTCCTTTCTGTGGGTGCATGCCTTGTTGATCGTGGCCTCGCTCACAATTGGTACCGTCGTGGGCGTCCTCGGCGTGCGGGCCTGGCGAGCGGTAAAGCCGTAAAAGATTCCGTATGTAAATTCGGATCGCCTCTGACCACCCCAGATGCCCGTTTCTGGCCGTAACAACGTGATACAGAAACGGGCCGAACGGGATCCGGGATTGCAACCAGGTAACGGACAACGAACAGTCCGGAACGATCTCCTGACGGGGCGTTTAGCCCCGGCTACGCTGCCGTCCTTAGGTTCACCGAGCGGGTCGGTGCGCACATGAAGAAGGAGGGCGTCTTGCGCCCAGTACGTGGGAAGCGGATCCTGGCGATTCTCGCGGCAGGTGGGCTGACGCTCGCTGCCGCCGCTTGTGGCGACGCACCTGACGAGACCCCGGCCGGCGGCTCCAGCAGCGCCGCGGCCGCCGCCTACAAGGCTTGCATGGTCACCGACACCGGTGGCATCGACGACAAGTCGTTCAACGCTTCCGCCTGGGCCGGCCTGGAGGCCGCCAAGGCCGAGGCCAGCAACGTCGACCCGAAGTACGTGGCGTCCTCCTCCGAGGCCGACTACGAGCCGGGCCTGCGCAGCTTCGTGAGCCAGAAGTGTGACTTCATCCTGGCGGTCGGCGGCCTCATGGGCGACGCCACCACCAAGGTTGCCAAGGAGAGCGCCGACTCGCAGTTCGGCATCGTCGACAGCGGCAGCGGCAACACCAACGTCTTCCCGATGCAGTTCGCCACCCAGCAGGCCGCGTTCCTCGCCGGCTACCTGGCCGCGGGTTACACCAAGTCCGGCAAGGTCGCGACGTACGGCGGTCTGAAGATCCCGCCGGTCACCATCTTCATGGACGGCTTCGCTGACGGCGTGGCGTACCACAACACCGCCAAGGGCACCAAGGTCGAGGTCCTGGGCTGGGACAAGGCGAAGCAGAACGGCACCTTCGCCGAGAGCTTCGTCGACCAGAACAAGGGCAAGAGCATCACGCAGACCCTGGTCTCGCAGGGCGCCGACATCGTCATGCCGGTTGCCGGCGGCACCGGCCTGGGCACCGCCCAGGTCGCCAAGGACTCGGCCGGCAAGACCTCGGTCATCTGGGTCGACCAGGACGGCTGCAAGTCGGCCGAGCAGTACTGCGACGTGTTCCTGACCACCGTTGTCAAGAACATCGAGGACGCGGTCAAGACCGCCGTCGTCACCGGCGCCAAGGGTGAGGCGCTCGCCGCCAGCCCGGGTTACATCGGCACCCTGGAGAACGACGGCGTCGGCATCGCGCCGTACAACCAGTTCGACTCCAAGGTTGACGCCGCCCTCAAGGCGGAGGTCGACAAGCTGAAGGCGGACATCATCGCCGGCACCGTGAAGGTCGAGTCGGCCAGCGCCCCGGCCTGATCAACACGTTAGGTAGCATCTCGGCCGCCGCCCAGCCGCGGGTAAACACCTGCGGCTGAGCGGCGGCTCGTCTTGAAGTCCCTCAGTTGGCCTTACCGAATCCGGGAGATTCCGCTGAAACTCGAACTGCGCGGCATCACCAAGCGCTTCGGCGACCTGGTGGCCAACGACCACATCGACATCACGGTCGAGCCCGGCGAGGTACACGCCCTGCTCGGCGAGAACGGCGCGGGCAAGTCGACGCTGATGAATCAGCTGTACGGCCTGCTCCAACCGGACGAGGGCCAGATCCTCGTCAACGACGAGCCACTCGTCTTCCGCAGCCCGCGCGACGCCATCGCGGCCGGGATCGGCATGGTGCATCAGCACTTCATGCTCGTGCCGGTGTTCACCGTGGCGGAGAACATCGCGCTCGGCAGCGAGGAGACCCGGGGCGGCCCGCTCGGCTGGCTGGACCGCCGCCGCTCACGCCGCGACGTCATCGAGACCTCCGAACGGTACGGCCTGCCGGTCGACCCGGACGCGCTGGTCGAGGACCTGCCGGTCGGCGCGCAGCAGCGCGTCGAGATCGTGAAGGCGCTGACCCGCGACGTCGACCTGCTGATCCTGGACGAGCCGACCGCCGTGCTCACGCCCCAGGAAACCCAAGAGCTTCTTGCCGTGATGCGCTCGCTCACCGCGATGGGCAAGTCGATCGTCTTCATCACCCACAAACTCAAAGAGGTGAAGGCGATCGCCGACCGGATCACCGTGGTCCGCCGCGGAAAGATCGTCGGCACCGCTTCACCGGACACCAGCGAGGAAGAGCTCGCGGCCCTGATGGTCGGCCGCGCGGTGAGCCTGGAGGTCTCGAAGACTCCGGCGGAACCCGGTCGCAGCGTGCTCAAGCTTTCCGGCCTGGTGGTCGACGACGACCGGGGCGTCCGCGCTGTGGACGGCGTCGACCTGGAGGTCCGGGCCGGCGAGGTCCTCGGCATCGCGGGCGTGCAGGGCAACGGGCAGACCGAGCTGGTCGAGGCCGTGATGGGTCTTCGTGAGCTGCGGGCCGGCACGGTCGAGCTGGACAACGAGAGCCTCGCCTCGCTGAGCACCAAGCGGATCCTGCGCTCCGGCGTCGGTTACGTGCCCGAGGACCGCAGCCACGACGGTGTGGTCAAGGAGTTCTCCATCGCGGAGAACCTGATCCTCGACATGTACGACCGGCCGCCCTTCGGCAACGCGTTCAAGATCGACCTCGGCAGCGTCGGCACCAAT
Organism: Actinoplanes sp. CA-015351; assembly: GCF_050955685.1. Lineage (NCBI taxonomy): Bacteria > Bacillati > Actinomycetota > Actinomycetes > Micromonosporales > Micromonosporaceae > Actinoplanes > Actinoplanes sp. CA-015351. The sequence goes on along the minus strand of NZ_CP192102.1, from coordinate 7,815,169 downwards.
GCCAAGGAACGGGTCGAGCAGTTCGACATCCGGTGCCTGTCGCCGGACAACGCGGTCGGCACGCTCTCCGGCGGCAATCAGCAGAAAGTCGTGGTGGCCCGGGAGATGTCCCGCCCGCTGCGCCTGCTGATCGCCTCGCAGCCGACCCGCGGTGTGGACGTCGGCTCGATCGAGTTCATCCACGGCCGGATCATCCACGAGCGTGACCAGGGCACCGCGGTGCTGGTGGTCTCCAGCGAGCTGGACGAGGTGGTCGGCCTGGCCGACCGGATCGCCGTGATGTACCGCGGCCGGGTGCTGGCCATCGTCTCGCCGGACACCCCGCGCGAGGAGCTGGGCCTGCTGATGGCCGGAATCACCGGAAACGCCCGGGAAGAGGAGACCGAGTGACCACCGAAGCGCCGGCCAAGAAGGAAGCCGAGAAGCCGGAAGAGGAGTCCTTCCTCAGCGTTTTCACCCGCAACCTCTGGTCCTCAAACACCGTCACGGTCACGTTCCTCTCGATCGTACTGGCGTTCGTCATCGGCGCGGTCCTGATCGTCGTCTCCGACTCCGAAGTGCTGGAGAAGTTCGCGTACTTCACGGCCCGCCCGGGTGACGCGCTGACCGCGAGCTGGCAGCTGATCAGCACCGCGTACTCCGACCTGCTCAAGGGCGCGTTCGGTGACCCGGAGGCGTTCTCCGCCTGGTTCGCCGGCACCGGCACCTGGCAGGACGCGTTCTCGCCGATCTCCGAGACGCTCACCTACGCCGCGCCGCTGGTCTTCACCGGGCTCTCGGTGGCGCTGGCGTTCCGTGGCGGCCTGTTCAACATCGGCGCGCAGGGCCAGGCCGTCATCGGCTGCATCACGGCCGGCATCGCCGGCTTCACGTTCGGCCTGCCGATCGTGCTGAACCTGGTGGTGGCGATCGTGGCCGGCGCCATCGGTGGCGCGCTCTGGGGTTTCATCCCCGGCATCCTCAAGGCACGTACCGGCGCGCACGAGGTGATCACCACGATCATGCTCAACTACACGGCCGCGCTCTTCCTCTCCTGGCTGGTGCTGCAGAAGGGCATCCAGGACCCGGAGCGCACCGACGCGATCAGCAAGGCGGTCGCCGAGTCGGCCAAGCTGCCGTCGTTCGGCGGCGTGCTCCGCGTCCACCTGGGCATCCTGCTCGCGGTGGCGGTCACGGCCGGTGTGGCCTGGCTGCTGAACCGCTCGTCGTTCGGCTTCGAGCTGCGGGCCGTCGGCGCCAACCAGCACGCGGCCAAGACCGCGGGCATCAGCGTCGCCAAGACGTACGCGCTGCTCATGGCCGTCGCCGGTGGTCTGGCCGGACTCGGTGGCGCGACACAGGTCCTCGGTACGGCGTACGCGCTGACCCCCTCGGTGGCCGGCAACATCGGGTTCGACGGCCTGCTGGTCGCTCTGCTCGGCCGCAACAAGCCGTGGGGGACCCTGTGGGCCGCCCTGCTCTTCGGCGCGTTGCGGGCCGGCGGCAACCGGATGCAGTCGTACTCCGGCATCTCGCTCGAACTGGTCACCGTGCTGCAGGCGCTGATCGTCATCTTCATCGCCGCCCCCGCCCTGGTTAAGGCGATCTTCCGACTTCGCGCCACCCGCCTCGTGCGGCCGGGCGCCTCGCTGGCGAAGGGCTGAGACATGTCGACGGCAACAGTGGAGGAGATCGGCGAGGTCACGGCGCCAGAGCCGTTCTGGACCCGGCAGCGCCGCCTCGGCGTCGCTCTCGTCCTGATCGGTGTCCTGGCCGCGGCCCTCTTCGGCTCGCTCGCGCCGAGCGAGGCAGCCCGGTTCACCCTCAGCGAGGACGCCGAGGGCGCGGCACTGTCGATCAACGGCCAGTTCGGCGCGGTCCTCTTCGGCATCGTGACGATCATCACCGGCGGCCTGCTCTTCACCAGCTTCGCCAAGCGCTGGCAGAACCTGCTGCTCTCGCTCGGCATCCTCACCTTCGTCCTGTCGTTCCTCTGCTGGCAGGTGGCCGGCAAGTTCCTGCCGCTCGTGGACACCACCAGCGGCACGCTGCAGCTGGCGCTCCCGCTGATCCTGGGCGCGCTGGCCGGGGTGCTGGGTGAGCGCTCGGGCGTGGTGAACGTGGCGATCGAGGGCCAGTTCCTGATGGGCGCCTTCGCCGGCGCCCTGGTCGGCACGATGGCGACAAGCGTCTGGGTGGGTCTGATCAGCGCGGCCGTCGGCGGCGTCATCATCGCGGCGATCCTGGCGGTGCTCTCCATCCGGTACCTGGTCGACCAGACCGTGGTCGGCATCGTGCTCAACCTGTTCGCGCTCGGCGTCACCGGCTTCCTCTACGAGCGGCTGATGCAGAACGACGCGAGCAAGTACAACGAGCCGCCCCGGCTGCCCGAGTGGCGGATCCCCGGCCTCGCCGACATCCCGGTGGTCGGCACGGTCCTCTTCGACACCAACCTGCTGGTCTGGGTCGCGCTCGGCCTGGTCGTCCTGATCCACTTCGGTCTCACCCGGACGCGCTGGGGTCTGCGTACCCGCGCGGTCGGTGAGCACCCGACGGCGGCTGACACGGTCGGTATCCGGGTTCGTGGCCTGCGGTACATGAACGTGCTGCTCGGTGGAGTCGTCGCCGGTCTCGGTGGCGCGTACTTCACGCTGGTGGCGACCGGCAGCTTCACCAAGAACATGACGGCCGGCGCCGGCTTCATCGCGCTCGCCGCGCTGATCTTCGGCCGGTTCACGCCGTTCGGCGCCCTGGGCGCGGCACTCTTCTTCGGCTTCGCCCAGAAGCTGGCGACGTACCTGAGCGCGGTCGGCAGCCCGGTTCCCAGTCAGTTCCTGAACATGCTGCCGTACATCGCGACCATCATCGCGGTAGCGGGTCTGGTCGGCCGGGTTCGTGCGCCGGCAGCCGACGGTGTGCCCTACATCAAGAGCTGACCCGTACATCAAGAGCGAAACAGTCAGGCAGAATCAAAATCATGGAAATCGACTGGGCGGGGCTGCGCGCCACCGCCATCGAAACGATGCGTCGCGCATACGTGCCGATTTCCGACTTCCCGGTCGGAGTTGCCGGGCTGGTCGACGACGGCCGGGTGATCGTGGGCTGCAACGTGGAGAACGCGTCCATCGGGATGACCCTGTGCGCCGAGTGCGGGCTGGTCAGCTCGCTGCACGCGAGTGGCGGCGGTCGTCTGGTGGCGATCTCCTGCGTGGACGCCACCGGTGCGCCCCTGATGCCGTGCGGCCGCTGCCGTCAGCTGCTCTGGGAGCACGGTGGCCCGGAACTGCTGGTCGAGGCGCTGCCCCGGCCGCTGCGGATGACCGAGCTGCTCCCGCACGCGTTCGGGTACGAGGACATGGAACGCGTCACCGGCGGCGCCAGCGGCGCGGAGGTTCCGCCCGAGCTGGCGAAGTGGCGGGGCCGTGGCTCGGTCTTCGTCCACCCGGACATCTCCGGTGGCGAGACGATCTGGACCGCGTACTGGGAACGTTCGTCGGGTGAGCCCGGCAGTGCCGAGGAAAAGGGCATCCTGGAGGAGGGCCCGAACTTCCCGGTCGCGTCCGCCGCGGTGGCGTGGGGCCTCGTGCGTACCCCAAGGGTTGTGGTTGTGGACGCCGAAGGCGGCCTTTCCTGGGCCGGCGAGGGTGAGACGCCGGAGGGCATCGCCCAGCGGTGGGAGGAAAATTCATGAGTGGGTTCGCAGCTGTCGACGTGATCCGGGCCAAGCGGGACGGGCACCAGCTGAGCGACGCTCAGATCGACTGGGTCGTCGACGCGTACACCAAGGGTGTCGTGGCGGACGAGCAGATGTCGGCTCTCGCCATGGCGATCCTGCTGCGCGGCATGACGCCGCGTGAGATCGCCCGGTGGACCGCCGCGATGATCGCCAGCGGTGAGCGACTGGACCTCTCCTCGGTTTCCCGGCCGACCGCCGACAAGCACTCCACCGGCGGCGTCGGCGACAAGATCACGCTGCCGCTGACCCCGCTGGTCGCGGCGTGCGGGGTGGCCGTGCCGCAGCTCTCCGGCCGTGGCCTCGGGCACACCGGAGGCACGCTGGACAAGCTGGAGTCGATCCCCGGCTGGCAGGCCCGGCTCTCCAACGACGCCTTCAAGAAGCAGCTCCAGGACATCGGCGCGGTCATCTGCGCGGCAGGTGACGGCCTGGCGCCGGCCGACCGCAAGCTCTACGCGCTGCGCGACGTGACCGGCACTGTCGAGGCCGTTCCGCTGATCGCCAGCTCGATCATGAGCAAGAAGATCGCGGAGGGCACCGGCGCGCTGGTGCTGGACGTGAAGGTCGGCTCCGGCGCCTTCATGAAGGACCTGGAGATGGCCCGTGAGCTGGCCCGCACCATGGTCCAGCTGGGCAAGGACAGCGGGGTCACCACGGTCGCCCTGCTCACCGACATGAACACGCCGCTCGGCCTGGCGGTCGGCAACGCCAACGAGGTCGCCGAGTCGGTCGAGGTGCTCGCCGGCGGCGGCCCGGCCGATGTGGTGGAACTCACTCTGGCCCTGGCCCGGGAGATGCTCGAGGCAGCCGGCGTGGACGCCGACCCGGAAAAGGCGCTGGCGTCCGGCGCGGCCATGGACACCTGGCGGGCGATGATCCGCGCACAGGGCGGCGACCCGGATGCGGCCCTGCCCACCGCGGCGCACACCGAGGTGTTGCGTGCGACCCAGGACGGCGTGGTCACTTCGCTGGACGCGTACGGGATCGGCATCGCGGCCTGGCGTCTCGGCGCCGGGCGGGCGCGCAAGGAGGACCCGGTCAGCTTCGGCGCCGGCATCCAGCTCAAGGTGCGTCCCGGCGCCCGGGTGAAGGCCGGTGACGTGCTGCTGGAGCTGCGCGCGGACGATGAGTCCCGGATTCCGGTGGCGCGGGACGAGGCCGCCGAGGCGATCCGGATCGGCTCCGAGCCGCCCACCTCTCCCGGGCTGCTCCTCGACCGCATAGCCTGACCGACCATGACGAAGGCCGCCCCCGATCCCCGCGCGGTCCGCGAAGCCAGCCTCGACGAGCTCGCGCGACTGGGCCTGCCCCTGCCGCCGCTGGCGTTCCCACTGGTCTGGGAGCCCGGCGACATGGTCGAGCTGCGCCCGGTCGCCGAGATCGAGGCGCGGGCCGCGGTGCTGCACGTCGTCGTCGCCCGCTGTTTCGGCATGCCCACCGAAGCGGCGATGAGCTGGTTGCTCGGCTCCCACCTGGTCGACCTCGTCACCCCGCCGGAGTGGCAGTTCGTGATCGGGGCCAAGGGCGACCACCGGTCCTTCGTGCTGCATCACGACGCGGTCTTCGCGCTGGCCTGGCTGCTCGGGCTGAGCCGGCATCTGGATCCGACCGTCCCGCCGGACGACGGCCTGATGACACAGATGCCGGACCTGCCGGCCGGTGAGACGTTCGGCCGGTGGCGCTCACGCTCGCTGGTCGCGGCCCGGGACGCGGCCGAGGCCGCCGTGCTGCTTGATCTCTACTACTGCCTGGACTGGGCGTTCCAGGAGGCCGAGCAGGCCGGCCGGATACTGCCCGGCGAGGTGGACAGCAACGCGATCGGGCAGCGGCGGTGGGCACTGGAGTGGGCGGTCACCTTCACCGGGCCGTACCACGAGGCGCCCCCGGAATGGGAAGAGGTCGATCTCTCGGTCTGAGAACGGGCGTCGTCAGCGCGTACCCGAGAAGGGCTTGTAGACCGTGAGGTCGACGCCTGCGGTGACCATTGTCGGTTCGAAGGTCGTGAGATCGACGTGGCGGGCGCTCGGCGTCATCCCGATCAGGGTGCGCACCTCGGTCGCGGAGAGCGTCAGTTCGCGGCGGTGCGTGGTCGCCGAGACCTGCTCGAAGTGCTCGCCGAGGCTGTTCGTCACGCGGGCGGCCTTGTCCGGATCGACGTGGATCAGACCGTGCGTGGCAATCAGCTCGGCCAGGTGGTCGGCGGCCGGGGTGACCACCAGCAGCACGCCGTCCGGACGCAGCACCCGGTGGAACTCCGGTCCGTTGCGCGGTGCGAAGACATCGAGGATCACGGTGGCCGAGTGGTCCGCGACCGGCAGCGGGCGCCACAGGTCGGCCAGCACCGCGGCGGCGCGCTCGTGCGCCCGCGCGGCCCGGCGCAGAGCCGCCTTGGAGACATCCAGGCCCAGTCCGGTCGCGGCCGGAGAGGCATCCAGGAACCGGGCCAGATAGTCGCCGGTCCCGGTTCCGGCATCAAGAACAAAGCCTTCGGTACGGTGTTCGGCCAGCGCGTCGGCGATGAATCCGTAGTGCCCGGCGGTCAGGAAGGCAGCCCGGTCGGCGACCATCTCGGCGGTGTCGCCGGTGTGCGGGAGCCGTCCGGCGCTCAGGTCCGCGTACCCCTGCTTCGCCATGTCGAAGCTGTGCCCGCGGGCGCAGCGCAGCGTGCGCTCGTGACGGGCGAGTGGCTCCCGGCACACCGGGCATCGCAGAAACGGAATTGCTCCGTCGATCATCGGGCGCTTCCCTCTAGGCTCTTCTGATGGCTGGCATCACACACTCGGACATCGTCAAGGCACCGAAGGTTCTGCTCCACGATCACTTGGACGGCGGATTACGGCCGGCCACCATCGTCGAGCTCGCCGCAGCAGTCGGCCACGAACTTCCCGCTCAAGATTCGGAACGGCTCGGCGCGTGGTTCGTCGCGGCGGCCGACTCCGGTTCGCTGGAACGGTACCTGGAGACCTTCGCCCACACCGTCGCGGTCATGCAGACCGTGGAAGGCCTGCACCGGGTCGCCAAGGAGTGCGCGCTCGACCTGGCCGCCGACGGCGTCGTCTACGCGGAGATCCGGTACGCCCCGGAACAGCACCTGGAACGCGGCCTCACCCTCGACGAGGTGGTCGACGCCGTGCACGCCGGTTTCCGCGAGGGCTGCGCCGAGGCCGCGGCGCTCGGCCGCCCGATTCGGATCGGCACCCTGCTGACCGCGATGCGGCACGCGGCGCGCTCGCAGGAGATCGCCGAGCTGGCGGTCCGTTACCGGGACACCGGGGTGGTCGGTTTCGACATCGCCGGCGCGGAGGCGGGTTTTCCGCCCACCCGGCACCTGGACGCCTTCGAGTACCTGCAGCGGGAGAACTTCCACTTCACCATCCACGCGGGCGAGGCGTTCGGCCTGCCGTCGATCTGGGAAGCGATCCAGTGGTGCGGCGCCGACCGGCTGGGTCACGGGGTCCGCATCGTCGACGACATTGTTGGTACGCCGCCGGAGCTGGGACGGCTCGCGGCCTACGTGCGGGACAAGCGGATCCCGCTGGAACTCTGCCCGTCGTCAAACGTGCAGACCGGCGCCGCGGCGTCGATCGCCGAGCACCCGATCAAGCTGCTGCACGATCTGCGGTTCCGGGTCACTGTCAACACCGACAACCGGTTGATGAGCGGGACATCGATGACACGCGAGATGACTCTGCTCGCCGAGTCGTTCGGCTGGGGGTGGGCGGAGCTTCAGTGGCTCACCATCAACGCGATGAAGTCGGCGTTCATCCCGTACGACGAGCGACTGGTGCTGATCAATGAGGTGATCAAGCCGGCGTACGCGAAGTTGCTCGGCTGAGACCGGGGCCCGGCGGTGCGCACCGCCGGGCAAGTCCGGCTTTTCGCCCTTTTCTCGGAAACGGACGAACGTACGTCAAAAGAAATCGACGGTCAGGCTTGCGGCGTCCGCCGTTCGGCTAGACTGCCGCCTGCAAACACGGCAGAATCCGGCATCTCGCCTTGCCGTTCGCGACGAAGCGAGCCATCGTCACTTCTGTTGCGATCGACTACGATCGGGACCCGGCCGGTCTGCGCCCCACCCCCCAAATGCAGCCGGCCGTGTGAGTGACCTTGAGAGATAGGCAGCTCTACACCCAGTGATATTGGACCGGCGATGTCCAACTACCAAGTTGCAACATCGCGTCACACAACCGGTCCGTGTCCGCCTGCCCTTTCTCTTTGACACTTGTCGTGATGGAATCTCGGGGGCCCGACCCGGCGAGTCGGTCGTGCGTGGTGCCGGCGAGCCGAATGCCGGGGCCCGAATCAGGAGGACGGTGACGTGAGCAAGCGCCCCAATGCGGCGAACGGCGTCATGTCGCGTCTGCGTCGACCGGCTGGTCGACTGCGAGACCTACCGATCTGGTCGAAACTCGGCCTGATCATGCTGGTGCCCACGGTGGCGACGATCATCGTCGGCGTCCAAGGCCTCGTGGACCACATCGATGAGGCGAGCAACGCTGAGCGTGCTCGGACCCTCTCGGTGCTGTCCGAGGCTGCTGGTGGTCTTGTCGACCACCTTCAGTCCGAGCGGACCTACGGCATCATGGTGGCGCTCGCCAAGGACGCTCGTAACAACAAGGCCGCTGATGCGGCCGTCGAGCTCTACAACGGTGAACACGACTCGGTGGACACCGCCAAGACGCCATACGTTCAGCAGAAGGGCGCTCTGGAGGATGTCCCGGCAAACGTCGGCACACTCCTGCTGCGCCTCGACAACAACCTTGAGGACCTTCCGGCGTTCCGCAGCAAGGTGGCGAACGGCCAGGTGGACGAGAGCGACGTCAAGGAGGCGTACAACCGCCTCATCGACGACCTCCTCCAGGTCCGTGACTCATCGGCGCAGCTTGCCAGCGACCCGAGCCTGAGCGATCACCTGCGCGCGGTGGCCGCGGTCGCCGAGGCGAAGGACTACATCGCCCAGCAGCGGTTCATCGGTCACGAGATCCTCAACAAGGGCTCGCTGGACAACACCCTGCGTCAGGCGTTCCTGAGCACCCAGACCGGTTACCAGCTCGCGATCAAGACGCTGCAGGCCACCGGCACCGACGGTGAGAAGCAGCTCTTCGACAACACGGTCAGTGGTCTCAAGGCTCAGGCCGCGACGAACCTGACCACCCCGCTGATGGCGCTGCAGGGCACCAACGTCGGGAACATCCCCTTCACCACCGCCTCCTGGGAGGAGGCGATGCAGGGTTACAACGAGCTGTTCCGTCAGGTCGAGATCGAGTTCGACAAGGACATCGTGGCCAGCGCGACCGATCTGCGCGACGACACGAACCAGCGAGTCTTCCTCGAGACCAGCCTGCTGCTCGCCCTGCTCCTGCTCGGCATCCTGTTCGCCTGGTTGGTCGCCCGCTCGATGGCGCGCTCGCTGCGTGAACTGCGTCAGGGCGCCCTCGCGGTCGCTCAGTTCGGCCTGCCGCACGCGGTTAGCCGGCTGCGTGACCCGGCGCTCTCCGCGTCGCTCACACCGGCACAGGTCGCCGACCAGATCGCCGAACCGCTGCCGGTTCGCAGCCGTGACGAGTTCGGCCAGGTGACCGAGGCGTTCAACGCGGTTCACCTTGAGGCTGTGCGTACCGCTGCCGAGCAGGCCGCGCTGCGTGCGTCGGTTGCGACGATGTTCGTCAACCTCGCCCGCCGCTCCCAGATCCTGGTCGACCGGCTCATCGGTCACCTGGACCGCCTGGAGCGCGGCGAGGAGGACCCGGACCGGCTGGCCGAGCTCTTCCAGCTCGACCACCTCGCCACCCGAATGCGCCGTAACGACGAAAACCTCCTGGTTCTCGCCGGCGCGGACTCCACTCGTGTGCAGCGGGAACCGGCCGCTCTGATCGACGTGCTGCGTGCCGCGCAGTCCGAGGTCGAGCACTACACCCGCATCGAGTTCGGCATGATCGACCGGGACATCGAGGTGGCGGCGCACGCCGTCAACGACATGGTCCACCTGGTCGCCGAGCTCTTCGACAACGCGACCGCGTTCTCCCCGCCGAACTCGAACGTCGTGGTCGAGGCGCGCAAGATCGGTGAAAACTCCGTTCTGACCGTCGAGGATCACGGCATCGGCATCAGCCGGGAGCAGCTGCGCGACCTCAACGAGCGTCTCGCGAACCCGCCGACGGTGGACGTCGCGGTCTCCCGGATGATGGGCCTCGTCGTGGTCGCCCGGCTGGCCAACCGCCACGCCGTCCGCGTCGAGCTCCGTCCCGCCGACCGCGAGCGCGGCACCGTGGCCGAGGTCGGCCTGCCCGCCTCGGTCCTGGCCGCGACCGCGTCCGCCCGGGTGCAGTCGGTCACCGGCTTCGACTCCGGCCCGCCTCCGGCGATGCCGTCCTTCGGTGAGCCCCTCGCGCTGGAAAGCGGCCGAGGCGGCTACAACGGCGGCGGGGGCTTCAACGGTGGTGGCGGTGGCGGGTTCAACGGCGGCGGTGGCCGTCCGTTCGAGCCGGCCAACGGTACGAACGGTTCCGTTCCCGCCTGGTCCGATCTGACCGGCGCCGCGCCCACCGGGTTCGGTGGCCTCAACGGCAACGGCAACGGTGGATCAGCCAACGGCAACGGTTTCGCCAACGGCTTCCACGGCCCGCGCAGCAACGAGGTCATCCCGCCGCTGCCGTCCGGTCCGCAGGGCTTCGCCGGGCTCGACGAGCTCGCGCAGCGCCGCAACACGGACTTCACGCGTCCCGAGGTGGAGCACAACGGCTTCGGTGCGGCCATCCCGCGCCAGCTGCCGGCCAACCCGGAAAACCTGAGCCGTGGACCGGTCATGCCGCCGGTCTCCGCGCCTCCGGTTCCGCCGGTCTCGGCTCCTCCGGTCTCGGCTCCTCCGATGCCCGCCGGTCCGTCGTACGCGGCGCCGATCAGCGCGCCTCCGGCCGAGCCGATCTCGGCAGCGCCGTACTCGGCACCGCCTGTTGCTCCGTTCTCCGCAGCGCCGCCGGCTTGGCCGCCGGTTGCCGCGGACCGGGAGCAGCCCGCTACTCCGCACGTGCCGGAAAACCTGGCTGCCGCGCTCGACATGACGGCCGAGATTCCGCGTTACCGCCCGGAGAACTTCGAGCCGCAGCCGCAGGTGGCCCGGCCGACCAACCCGCAAATGGCTCCGGTGCCCTCCTCGGCGCCGCCGGCCCCGGTGGCCGACGACGCGTCCGCTGTTGCGGCCCGCGCCGGGCACGAGGCAGCTGCCGCACAGGCCGCGGAGGCTCAGGCCACCGCAGCCGCGCAGATCGCGGCAGCGCAGTCCTCGGCGCGTCAGCGTGAGGGTGCGGTCCCGTTCGCGGACGAGACCATGGAACTGCCGATCTTCCGGGAGCTCGAGTCGGCGTGGTTCACCACGGCCCACCCGAACGAGATGCCCCCGGCCCAGGCGGCCAAGCCCGTTTCCTCCGGTCCGGCCCCTGGCGACGAGTCGGTTGTTCTTACCCGCCGGATCCCCACCGGCGAGCCGACCCGCACGGCCGGTGTGCCGCAGCAGGCTGTCTCACCCGAGTCGCGTGATTTCGACACGGCCTCGGTCGGCGCATCCGCGGCGGCCGGTGGCTCCTACGGCAACGGGAACGGCGCTCCGGCGTCCAACCCGTGGCAGACCGCAGCCGATGAAGGCTGGCAGGCCGCCCGTGCGGCAGCCGAGGCTCCGGTCGACATCACCACCACGGCGGGCCTTCCCAAGCGCACGCCGATGGCGCAACTCGTCCCCGGCGGTGTTGACCGGGGCGGTAACTCCGTCCAGCGCCGTACGCCCGAGGGGGTCCGCGGTCTGCTGTCCGCGTACCACCGGGGTGTGGCGCGCGGTCGCACCAAGGAACAATCGACCAACCTGGAGGAGACTCCGGGAGGGCAGCAGCCCTCGCAGGCTGGCAAGGAGCATGAGGCATGACATCTACGCAGGATCTCGGTTGGCTCCTGGCCAACTTCGCCGACCGCGTTCCCGGGGTTGCGCACGCGATCGCGGTCTCCGCCGACGGCCTGCTCCTGGCGGCCTCACGGGACCTTCCGCGGGACCGTGCCGACCAGCTGGCGGCCATCGCGTCCGGCCTGGTATCCCTCACCCAGGGTGCCGCACGTTGCTTCGAGGGTGGCGCCGTTCTGCAGACGGTCGTCGAGATGGACAATGGATTCCTGTTCCTGATGTCCATCTCCGACGGTTCGTCGTTCGCGGTTCTCGCGGCGCGCAGCTGTGATGTCGGGCAGGTGGGCTACGAAATGGCTCTCCTGGTCGACCGGGTCGGTGAGGCTTTGACTCCCGCGCCGCGTTCTGCGGCCGGGGTGCTGGGCTGAGACGGACAGTGAGCCGGCGTCAATCGCACGTTTGTCCTCGGTTTTCTACCGCGGGTAAGCTCAGCCGGCTACTGGTAAAAACCTTGACAACTAATACACTTCGAGGGGCCGAGGGAGGGGTTGACGGTGACTATGCCCGAACGCGATGAGCCGACTGGAGCACTGGTCAGGCCGTACGCCGTAACCCGTGGTCGGACCCGGCCGAAGCTTGAGATAGCGCTGGAAGCGCTGGTCGAGACAACCACACGCGGCCGCTCAGGAATGATGCGTGGCGGTCAGGGTGGAAGCGAGCATCAGTACATCGCGCAGATGTGTGACGGCGGGCGCGTTCAATCGCTCGCTGAGATCGCCGCACGCATGCAACTGCCGCTCGGTGTGGCTCGAGTGATCGTCGCGGACATGGCCTCGGATGGCCTGCTCGCGGTCTACGAGCCCACCTCGCTGGAAGACGAGACCGACGCGGTAGGCACGGAACTGCTGGAAAGGGTGCTGAGTGGACTTCGCAGGCTCTGACATGTCGCAACGTCCCGCTGCGGGACGCGTGACATCGGCGAAGATTGTCATCGCCGGTGGCTTCGGCGTTGGCAAGACGACGCTGGTGGGGTCGGTTTCGGAGATCACCCCACTGACCACCGAGGCGATCATGACTTCGGCCGGTGTGGGTGTCGATGACAACCGGCAGGTGCCGGGCAAGATGACCACTACCGTGGCTATGGACTTCGGCCGGATCAGCATCGACCGGGACCTGATCCTCTACCTGTTCGGAACGCCTGGCCAGACTCGGTTCTGGTTCATGTGGGACGAGCTGGTTCGGGGTGCCATCGGTGCGGTCGTGATGGTGGACACGCGTCGGCTCGCCGACTGCTTTGCCGCCATCGACTTCTTCGAGCATCGACGACTTCCGTACCTCATCGCAATAAACTGCTTCGATGGCATGCAGTACCACAACGCGCAGGACGTGCGAGACGCTCTGGCGATCTCAAGCGACGTGCCCGTCGTGAGCTGCGACGCCCGTAACCGCGAGTCGACGAAGAACGTGCTGATCTCCCTGGTGGAGTACGTTCTGACCATGCGTCGTACGCGCGCGGTGGCGCCCGCCTGACAGACGGTTGAAGCCCCGCTCCGGTCGCCGGAGCGGGGCTTTTGCCTGCCCGAGATCAGGTCGCCGGCGGAGTCTGCCGGTCGCTCAGAGTAGCGACTTCCGTCATTCGGCCACACGGCCAACACGGCCAACACGGCCACACGGCCAACACGGCCAACACGGCCAACACGGCCAACACGGCCACACGGCCAACACGGCCACACGGCCACACGGCCACACGGCCACACGGCCACACGGCCACACGGCCACACGGCCACACGGCGGCACGGCCACACGGCGGCACGGCGGGGAGGCGGCACGGCGGCTCCGCGAGGTTGCGGGGCGGCGAGGATGCGGGGCGGCGAGGCTGCGGCACGGCGAGGCGGCGAGGCGGCGAGGCTGCGGGGCCGACGCGGCAGGGCGACGCCGCGGGGCGGCGAGGCTGGGGGGGGCGACGGGGTGGCGACGCGGCGGGAGAGTCCGGGCGGCCAGGACGCTCTCGCGCTGAATGGTGCGTCCGGCGCGGATGGGGCGAGGTCCACGATCCGTGCCAATGAAGCGACCGAAGGTGATGCGGACCGCTCACCGCCCCGACGGCCCTACCACCCTCGTGGCTTGACCGATCACAATGCCCGGGAGCACGCGAAGCTCAGCGGGAGCGAGAACGGGAGCGCACGGAACGCTTGCTTCGGGTTGACCAGGTCGCACCTATCCGCTCGGTGCGACTTCAGTGACGCCAGGGCCGAGGCGGAGGCGCACCCAACCACTCAGTGCGACCTCATCAGCCCTGCCGGACCCCTTACGTGTGCTCACGCCTCTGCCGACCAGCCGGCTGGCCGCTACCCGCCGGCGAAGAAGCAACGCGCGCACCTTGCCAGCCAGCTGCCGACTTGAAGAAGCTGAGGCGAGCGCAAAAAGGCCGCGCCCCCAACAGGGAGCGCGGCCCTTTCAAGCCTCTGGCTCAGCGACCGCCGAAACCAGCGTTGTTGTCGCGGTACTCATCAGCCGGCTGGCCGTCGCGGGTGAAGTCCCACCCGCCGGCTGCTTCCCGGCCCGGGCGGCCGCCCATGGCGAACCCGCCGATCTCCTGGCCGCGCCGCCACCCGCGGAAATAACCCGTGGTGTGCGCCGCGATCGAGGCCGCGTCTCGGACGATGCGCACCGGGCGCTCCTCGCGCAGGGGCGAACCCGGCACGAGGTTGGCCTGCGGCACACGTTTCGGCAGGCCGGCCGACGTTTCGGCGGCGACGGCCGGTGTGGACGCCTTTTCCGCTGCGCGCCAGCCGCTGTCGTTCGGGTTGGACCAGTCGACCGAGTCCTCCTCGGCGGGTCCGGTGAACCACGCCGAACGGGCCGCCGCGAAGATCAGCAGGTCACCGTCGTTGCCGTCGGCGGAGACCGGCGGCGTGGTGCTGCGATCCAGGGCCGTCAGCTTCGGTGCGCCGTCGACGAGCCGCAACGGCGGGGTGCTGGGCGTGGCCCGGCCCGAACCGTTCGCCCGGCTGCCCAGCTGCGGGTCGATGGCCCGCAGTGACGGCGGCTCTTTCGGCATGTCCTGCCACGGCGGCTTGACCCGGCCCGAGGCGGGCGGGCTGACCGGTGCCGCTGCGGGAGGCGGGGTGACCAGGTCGTCCTTGCCGCTGTTGAGCAGCGGCCAGTTGGCCCGTGAGCCCGGGTCCGAGATCTCCTGGCCGGGACGCTGCGTGGGCGTCGGCGCGGGGGCCGGCGACTGCGGGGGCAACGGCAGGCTGAAGTCGGTCGGGCCGCCGGGCACACCGTTGGCCGGTGTTGTTTTCGGCCGGGACGGGATGACCGTGCGCGAACGCTCGGACCGTGCCCGGTTGAGCTCGGCGTTGGCCAGAGTGGGCCGGAACGGCTCGCCGGCGTCCGCCGGGGACGAACGACCACCCGGCTGCGCCGAGGTGGGCATCGAACGACTGCCCGGCTGCGCCGAGATGGGCATCGAACGACTGCCCGGCTGCGCCGAGGTGGGCATCGAACGACCACCCGGCTGCGCCGAGGTCGGCATGGCCGGAGGCCGGGACGCCGGAACCGGACGCGAACCCGGGGTGATCGGTGTCATGCCGGGCGGAGGCGGCGGCACCGAGACCGGCCGGTTGCCCGGCGTGCTCGGACGGCTGGGAAGGCCGTTCGCCGCGGCCGGGGCGATCGGCGGCGGTCCGATCGGGTCCGGAGCGACAGGGGGAGCCGTCATCGGCCGCGGCATGGCCGGACCGGTGCCGGTGGTCGCCGGCTCGGGACGGCTGCGCCGGCCGAAGCGCGAGTTCTCACCGGTCGGCACGGGCTGCAGCGTGGGAATCGGGTCCGGAGTCCGACGGGACGACCGCCGGCCGGTGCTCGGTCCGGTCACCGAGGTGCCGTTGCGGGCGCTCAGCGTGCCGACAAGCGCCGAACAGGCCGAGTCGCAGGCACGGACCGCGCCGATGGCCTGACGCACCGCGTCGGCGGCGGCAGGGGCCAGAGACTTGTTGACGCCACCGCGCCGCGGCGACTCGCTGATGGCCACCTGGAGTGCGGTGACGGCCGCGATCAGCTGGTCGTCGCTGCCGGCGCCGTTACGGGCCAGCTCACCGGCGATCTCGCGGGTGACGTGCCCGGTGTCGCCGGGGCGGCTGGTGATCCGCCCGGGCTCGGGCACGGCGTCGAGGACGGCCAGGGCGAGCGGGTGAGCCGGGTCCGGGTACGCCCGGAGAGCCGCCGGATAAAGCTCACGCAGCACCTCGCGCAGAGCGACGGCAGCTGAGTTGCGCCCGACAAGCATCGCCACGTGGGCTGCCAGGACCGGCTTGTAGCTGACCAGCTCGCGTGGCGTCGGAAGGTTTATCGCGGCGATCGCGCCGGCCTGCAATGCCCGGGCCAGGCCGACGGCCCGGCGGGCGGCGACCGGCGCCGCGATCTCCTCTGGGGAGTCGTCGTCGGAGAAACGCTCGGCGTAGTCGTCCGCGTCGTCGTCGTCGACAACGACCAATGGGCGTCCGGCTGCGGTGAGCAGCGACGTGACGACGTGGTCGTCACTGTCGGCGGCAACCGCCGCGTCGCTGAAACCTGTCGTCCGTTCCACGAGCAGCGTTCCCAGCTGGGCGTAGCCCGCCGGGTCGTCGCTGATCTCGTGGACGCCGAGCAGCCGGCCTGCGTCATCCACCACGGCGATGGTCAGTGGTGCGGCCGAAGCCGTACGCACCGAATCATCAGCCGACGCCAGACCGCAGTACACGCGCACGAGCGCCACGGCGTCGTCCTCCTCCCCGGGAGTGCTGCTTCTCTCTGGCCTGCTTCTCGTCGGCCAAGGACTGATGTTCCCTGGTAATCGGTCAGTCACGCCAGTCCACAGCGACAGAGATCTTGCTGATCACCGAACGCCAACCCAGACTCGCCTGTTGTGCCCCGATTTTCTTCAGCCGGCGACGTCCGAAGAATCCGCTCATCCCACCGTTTTCCGCGGAGCGCAGGGACTCGTCCAGGTCATCGAGCGGAGAACCGGGCGACAGCGCCAGGATCACCGGCTTGATGCGGAGAGCGTGTCCGAGGTCGCGGGCCACCTCGCCGGCGGCGATGAGAAGCGGCAGATCCCACGTGTCGTGCCCGCCGCGCAGGTTCTCAACCACGAGGTCGAGCTCGTAGCGATCATCCGGCTGCGGGTCGATGTCGCTCGACTGTACCCGCTCGGCCAGGGCCTCCCAGGTGTCCAATTGTGCGAGATCGTGCGGAGCACCCGAACGAAGGAAGGAGACGAGCGATTCGGTGCTCTTGAACGCGAGCAGCCGGCCCTTGTGGCTGAGGAACAGGGGGACTTCCTCGTCGTCCGCCTGGCCGGCCGTCTCCTCCGGCTCGTCCTCGACGTCAGCCGACTCGACCTTGTCTCCCGGCTCCTCGTCAGACGAGACAGGCTTCTCCGAGGAGTCGGTCGCGCTGAGTGCCTGACGCTCCAGCTCCTCGTCGCTGACCTCGACGAACTCCTCACCGTCCTCCTCGATGACGCGCTTACGCGCCTCGAAGGGGTCGTCCTCGTCGACCTCGACCTCGGTCGGCGTGACCTCGCCGGCCTTCCGGTACGCCCGCAGGGTCAGACCCACACCGCCCGGGAGTGCGATCTCCACCGGCTCGATGCGGACGGAATCCCAAAGCTCACGCCCGGACAGCCCTTCGGACGAGGACTTCTCGGCCACCGGCGCGGACGCCTCGGGCTCGTCGGACTGGCTGGTCACGGTTGACCTCCGGATTACTTATGGGGGTGGCGGGACGGGTGACTCTGGGCACACACCCTAGTCGGCAACGCTGTGTGACAAAGGCCCCGGTGGTCTCACTCGCCCTTCGGGTGCCACACGGTCTTCGTCTCGAGCAGCGCCGTCATCGGCCGTAACCCGGGATCGGCGGTGAAGTCGGCGTCCGGGCGAGGGCGGATCACCCGCTTCAACGTGCCTGCGGCGGCCCGTTCCAGCTCGGCGGCGAGCTCGGAGTGCTCCACCCCGGTCAGGTCCAGCGCGTTCACGTCGGCGTGCGCGGCCAGCCAGGGTGCGGTCTCGGCGTACTTGCCGGTGAGAATGTTCACCACGCCGCCGGGGACGTCCGAGGTGGCGAGCACTTCGGCCAGGGTGATCGCGATCTGAGCGTCCGGCGCGAGGACGACCACGGTGTTTCCGGTCACCACGGCTGGGGCGATCACGCTGACCAGGCCGAGCAGCGTGGGTGGCGCGACCACCGCGACCACGCCGGTCGGCTCCGGCGAGGAGATGTTGAAGAACGGGCCGGCCACCGGGTTCGCCCCGCCGGTGACCTGGGCGATCTTGTCGGACCAGCCCGCGTACCAGACCCAGCGGTCGATCGTGGCGTCCATCTCGTCGGACTTGACGCCGAACGGGGTGAACTCGCGCCGGCGCGCTTCCAGCATCTCGGCGATCCGGTAGAGCACCTGGCCGCGGTTGTACGCCGTGGCACCGGCCCATTTCGGCTGGGCGGCACGGGCGGCCAGCACCGCGTCGCGGGCGTCCTTGCGGGAGGCGAGGGCAGCGTTGTCGCCGTTCACCAAGAAGGTCCGTCCTGACTCGCTCCGGGGGAAAGCGCCGCCGATGAACAGCTTGTAGGTCTTGCGGACGGCAAGACGAGCAGACTTAGGCAAGGTAGGCCTCCAGGCCGTGCCGGCCGCCTTCACGGCCGTAACCGGACTCCTTGTAACCGCCGAACGGCGACGCCGGGTCGAACTTGTTGAACGTGTTCGCCCACACCACGCCGGCCCGCAACTTGCCGGCGATCGCGAGGATCCGGGAACCCTTCTCGGTCCAGATGCCGGCCGAGAGCCCGTACGGAGTGTTGTTGGCTTTTTCGACGGCCTCGGCCGGAGTCCGGAAGGTCAGCACCGACAGCACCGGTCCGAAGATCTCTTCCCGGGCGATCCGATGGGCCTGGGTCACGCCGGTGAAGATCGTCGGAGCGAACCAGAAGCCGCGATCGGGCAGCTGACATTCCGGCGACCAGCGCTCCGCACCCTCTTGTGCACCTATTTCCGACAATTCGGTAATACGGGCCAGCTGTGCCGCAGAGTTGATCGCGCCGATGTCCGTGTTCTTGTCCAGCGGGTCGCCGACCCGCAACGTGGACATCCGCCGCTTCAGCGAGAAGAGCAGTTCCTCGGCGATCGACTCCTGCACCAGCAGCCGGGAGCCCGCGCAGCAGACGTGACCCTGGTTGAAGAAGATGCCGCTGACGATCCCCTCGACCGCCTGGTCGATCGGCGCGTCGTCGAAGACGATGTTCGCCGCCTTGCCGCCCAGCTCCAGCGTGAGGCGCTTGCCGGTGCCGGCCACCGAGCGGGCGATCTCCCGGCCCACCTCGGTCGAGCCGGTGAAGGCCACCTTGTTCACGTCCGGGTGCTGCACCAGATAGGCCCCGGTGTCGCCGGCGCCGGTGACGATGTTGACCACACCCGGTGGCAGCTCGGCCTGACGGCAGATGTCGGCGAAGAACAGCGCCGACAGCGGGGTGGTCTCGGCCGGCTTGAGTACCACGGTGTTGCCGGTCGCCAGCGCCGGCGCGATCTTCCACGCCAGCATCAGCAGCGGGAAGTTCCACGGGATGACCTGACCGGCCACGCCCAGCGGTTTCGGGTCGGGGCCGAAGCCCGCGTACCCAAGCTTGTCCGCCCAGCCGGCGTAGTAGAAGAAGTGTGCCGCGACAAGAGGCAGGTCGACGTCGCGTGACTCCTTGATCGGCTTTCCGTTGTCCAGAGACTCCAAAACCGCGAGTTCTCGCGATCTTTCCTGAATTATCCGAGCAATCCGGAATAGATATTTGGCGCGCTCCGACCCGGGCAGCGTGGACCACGGTTCAAAGGCGCGCCGGGCCGCGTCGACAGCTCGATCGACGTCCTCCGAGCCGGCCGAAGCGACCTCGGTGAGGACTTCCTCGGTAGCCGGATTGACGGTCTTGAAAACGTTGCCGTCCTTCGAAGGGTCAAAAGAACCGTCGATGAAAAGACCGTAGGACGACGCGATCTCGACGACGGAACGAGACTCGGGCGCTGGTGCGTAAGAGAACATCGGCCTCAGTCCAGGGTGAAGTAGTCCGGACCGGCATAGTGACCGGTGGTGAGCTTGGTCCGCTGCATGAGCAGGTCGTTGAGCAGCGACGACGCGCCGAACCGGAACCAGTCCGGGCTGAGCCAGTCGTCGCCGACCGTCTCGTTGATCGTCACCAGGTACTTGATGGCGTCCTTGGTGTTCTTGATGCCACCGGCGGGCTTGACCCCGACCTGCCGTCCGTGACGATCCCGGAAGTCCCGGACCGCCTCCAGCATGACAAGCGTGATCGGCAGCGTCGCGTTCACCGCGACCTTGCCGGTGGAGGTCTTGATGAAGTCCGCCCCGGCCAGCATGGCGAGCCAGGAGGCGCGGCGAACGTTGTCGTACGTCGCCAGCTCCCCGGTCTCCAGGATCACTTTCAGATGTGCCTCACCGCACGCCTCTTTGACGGCGACGATCTCGTCGAAGACCCGGTTGTACTCACCGGCCAGGAACGCACCCCGGCTGATCACCATGTCGATCTCGTCGGCGCCGGCCTCGACCGCGGCGCGGGTGTCGGCGAGTTTCACCGAAAGCGGCGCCTGCCCGGACGGGAACGCGGTGGCGACGCTGGCCAGGTGCACCCCCGAGCCGGCGAGCGCGGCCGCGGCGACCGGGGCCATCGCCGGGTAGACGCAGATGGCCGCCACCGCCGGGCAGCTCGGATCGGCGGGATCGGGCCGCCGGCCCTTGGCGCAGAGAGCCCGGACCTTGCCGGGGGTGTCCGCGCCTTCGAGGGTGGTCAGGTCGACCATGCGTATGGCCAGGTCGATGGCGCTTGCCTTGGAACTCGCCTTCACCGACCGGGTGCCGAGTGCCGCCGCCCTCGACTCGACCCCGACCTTGTCGACCCCGGGGAGGCCGTGCAGGAAGGAGCGGAGGTCGGACAGCCCGATGGACGCTGTCGCAGTCATGAAACCGATTCTAAGCAGGCCTGTGACAATTGATCTTGAATGAACGGTAGGTTGAGGCCCGTGGACGTCCTTGTTGTAGATCACCCGCTGGCACAGACCCGGCTCACCGCGATGCGCCGCACCGAGACCGAGTCCGGTGTCTTCCGCGCCTCGCTGCACGAGCTGACCACGATGGTGGTCTACGAGGCGGCGCGCCTCTTCGCCGTCGAGACGTACCCGATCGAGACGCCGGTCGCGCAGACCGAGGGCACCCGCCTGGCGAACCCGCCGCTGATCGTCCCGGTCCTTCGCGCCGGCCTCGGCATGGCCGACGCCGCGCTCGGCCTGCTCCCCGAGTCCTCGATGGGCTTCGTGGGTCTGGCCCGCGACGAGGAGACCCACGAGCCCCGCGCTTACATGGAGTCGCTACCGGCGGACCTCGCCGGTCAGCCGGTCCTGGTCCTCGACCCGATGCTCGCCACCGGTGGCTCACTGCTGCACTGCTGCAAGCTTCTCGCCGACCGCGGCTGCACCGACATCATCATCTGCTGCGTCCTGGCCGCCCCCGAGGGCATCGAGCGCCTCGCGTCGTCCGGCCTGCCGCTTCGCCTGATCACGGCGTCGATCGACGAGGGGCTGAACGAGAAGGCCTACATCGTCCCCGGCCTCGGCGACGCCGGCGACCGTCAGTTCGGCGGCATGCGCCGCTTCTGACCAAACTCCACCAAAGGCCGCGTCTCTCTCACTCTTGGCGAGACGCGGCCTTCATTGCTTTGGTACGCGTCAACAAGGCCAACAAACGCAACAATCGCGCCCCGGACTACGACGCGACCCATTGCCACCCAAGGCCACAGCGCGCCAACCGGCCACAGCCCTCCCATGCGTGTCGACCTCGGGTTCGATTCGAACCCGAAGTCCACACGAGCAGCCATTTCATGGAGTGCGTGTGGACATTGGGTGCGGATCGAACCCTAAATCAACACACTCGCCCTCGGCGGTGGCAGCCGGCCGGGGTGGCCCGTTCAGCGGGGTTCGGGGGTGCTTCGGGCGTACCCAAGGGTGGTGTAATTCCATGAGGTTGCCTTGCCGTCGGTGAATGGCATGACGCCGTGGAAGACCGGCGGGTCGGCGGCGAAGACCAGGGGCAGGAAGTGCCGGTCGGACTCCCACATCGGCAGTTTCCCGGCCAGCACGTCGTCGATGTCGACCCAGTGCAGCGAGCCTTCCGAGTTGTTCCGGTGCGGCGTGCCGGTCCATTCGGTGATCCGGAAGAGGAAGCCCAGCCAGTTCTCACCGCCGCGGCCGAAACCGGGCCAGGAGATGGTGCCGGCCAGCTCGATGCCGGTGCACTCGATGCCGGCTTCCTCGAAGATCTCCCGGCGGATCCCGCCGACCACGTCCTCGCCGGGTTCGAGCTTGCCGCCCAGGCCGTTGTAGTAACCGAAATGGATGTCGTCGGGGCGAGCGTCGCGGCGGATCATCAAGATCTGGCGCCGATCGGGTGAGTAGACGTATCCCAAAGTGGCGACGATGGCCTGCACCCGGCCAAGCCTAGAGCATGTCGATGGGTGACAAACGGCGCATATGATGATGAAGCGCGCTCACGTAGCACCTGGCTGTTCTGCTAACGTTCGCCGAACAGCAGGCGCATAGAGTGAAGAGTCGGGTGCGCCGTCAACCGGTCCCGGGCTGTCTAGTTCTCCAGGAGGGTCACGGGATGCATTCCGTGCTGAGCGTCGTCGTGCCGGTCTACAACGTGGCACCCTACCTGGAGGAATGCCTCTCCTCCATCGCGGCTCAGTATTACCGCCAGCTCGAAGTCGTGATGGTCGATGACGGCTCGACGGACAACAGTGGCGAGATCGCCGCGGACTTCGCGAGTCGTGACTCTCGGTTCAAGTTGGTGACCAAGGCGAACGCTGGGCTCGGCGCCGCGCGTAACACCGGCGTGGAGCACGCCACCGGCGAGTACCTGATGTTCGTCGACAGCGACGACGTCCTGCCGCCGGCCGCCTGCGAGCTGCTCATCGCCTCGATCGCCGAGACCGGTTCGGATTTCGCCTCCGGCAACGTGATGCGGCTGACCAGCCGTGGCGTGCACCAGTCCGGGCTGCACCGCACCCCGTTCGCCACCACGAACCTGCGTACCCACGTCAGCAAGCAGGTCTCGCTGATGGACGACCGCACCGCGTGGAACAAGATCTTCCGCCGCTCGTTCTGGGACCAGCACAAGCTGGCCTTCCCCGAGGGTGTGCTCTACGAGGACACCCCGGTCATGGTCCCGGCACACGTGCTGGCGAAAAGCGTCGACGTCCTCGACGTGCCGGTCTACTACTGGCGTGAGCGCGAGGGCGCGGACAAGTCGATCACCCAGCGGCGTGACGAGATCCGCGGCTTCATCGACCGGCTGGCCGGCGTCGAGCAGGTCAGCAAGTTCCTCGCCAAGCACAAGCAGAACAAGCTCAAGCGCCTCTACGACGCTTCCGCGCTCAAGGGCGACCTGATGCTGTTCATGCGGGTGCTCCCGCAGGTCGACGACGATTACCACCAGCAGTTCCTGGACGGCTGCAACCGCTTCCTGGACACCGTGGACGCCCGCGTCTACGACGAGATCCCGGCCGCGCAGCGGGTGCTCTGGCGCCTGGTGCGCAACCGGATGCTGCCCGAGCTGCTGGAGATGATCCCGACCGTCCGGGCCCGGCACCGGATCGTCCGCAAGGGCCTGCGGCGCTACCACAAGCTGATGTTCCTGGAGGAGCGCCTGCCGACCGTGCCCCGGTCGCTCTTCCTGGCCGGCACCCCGCGTCCGCGGACCCGGGTGCACGACGCGCACTGGCGTGGCGACAAGCTCCAGGTACGCGGTCACGCCTTCATCCCCGGCCAGGCCGCCGGGCACGCCTGGTCGACCACCCGGCTGGTCTGGCTGCGTGACGAGGACGGCCGGCGGACCAAGCGGCAGGCCCTGGTCAACCACAAGTGCCTGGACGCGACAGCGGTGCACGGCAGCCCGACGATCTCGTACGACTGGTCCGGCTTCGAGGCCGAGATCGACGTCCAGTCGCTGCGCGGTGAGGACGGCAAGTGGCACGACGGGATCTGGACCGTCGTGGTCGGCGTCCTCGGCCTCGGCCAGAAGAGCAAGGGCCCGCTGACCGTCGGCGAGCACGCCAACCCGATCCGGCTCACCAGCCTCTACGTCGACTCCGACGTGCGGATCACGCCGGTGGTCACGAACGGCAAGTTCCAGCTGCACATCGAGCACATCGGCGCCCGGCTCACCGGCGGCCGCCTCGACGGCGACCACCTGGAGATCCGCGGCGAGGTGACCGGTGCGAACCGGAAACCGGCCACAGCCCGGCTGTCGCGCACGTCCGGGATCGCCTGGCGCAGTTACCCGGTGAAGATCTCCGACGACCAGTTCACGTTCCGGGTCCCGGTGACCGACCTGCAGGACGAGACGCTGGCATATCCGGAGCTGCTGCCCGGCGAGCCGGGGGAGCGCTGGGAGGTCGAGCTGTCGGCCGGCGACGAGCACGCCGCACCGATCCACCTCGCCATGCACGACTACTTCACGTTCCCGCCGATCTACCTGGACAGCCGGACACTCAACCTGCTGCCGGACCGCAAGGGCCACCCGGTGCTGACCGCGCTGCCGCTGACCCCGGCGGTCTCCGGTGTCACCTCGCTGAGCACCGGTTTCCGGCTCACCGGCACGCTCCCGCCGAGCGGCGACTGGAGCGACATGCGGGTGGTGGCCCGGATCTCGAACGCGCGGGAGACCCGGCACTTCCCGGTGAAGGTCGACGGCGACACCTGGAGCCTTGACCTGGACCCGCTACGGGTGCCGAGCTTCGGCTGGGACATCCGGCTGCGGGCCGGCACCTGGAACGTCTACTACCGCCTCGGTGACGGCCCGATCCGCCCGCTGCCGCTGGCCGCCGGGAGCATGGAGAGCCTGCCGCTGGGCCACCCGGCCGATCCGAAACGGGTCACCCTGGAATGGCTCACCGACCAGCGCAGCGTGATCCGCGTCCGGACCGCGCTCACCGACGAGGAGCGCGGTAAGGCGAACGGCTTCCGCAACCGCACCGAGCTCTATCCGAAGCTGCGCAAGGCGCCGCTGCGCGACGTGGTGCTCTACAACAGCTTCACCGGCCGGCAGTACTCGGACAGCCCCCGCGCGGTCCACGAGGAACTCGTCGCCCGGGGCCTGCCGCTCGGCCACCTCTGGGTGATCACCGACGGCCAGGCCGCGGTGCCGGACTCGGCCCGCGCGGTCGCCCTCTGGCGCCACGAGTGGTACGAAGCCCTCGCCACGAGCCGGTACATCGTCACGAACCAGCACCTGCCCGGCTGGTTCGAGCGCCGCCCCGACCAGGTCGTCATCCAGACCTGGCACGGCACCCCGCTGAAGCGGATCGGCTTCGACATCGAGGACCTGCACTTCGCCGACAAGCAGTACTTCGAGAAGCTGGAGTCGGAGGCGAAGAACTGGAGTCACCTGGTCTCGCCGAACACGTTCAGCACGCCGATCCTGAAGCGCGCCTTCCGCTTCCCGGGTGAGATCCTGGAGATCGGTTACCCGCGTAACGACGTGCTCTTCCTCGAAGGGGAGAAGCGCGACACCCTGGTGGCCGACGTACGCCGCCGGATCGGGCTGCCGGCCGGCAAGAAGGTCGTTGTGTACGCGCCGACGTGGCGTGACGACGAGTACTACGCCGGTGGCGCGTACAAGATGAACATGCAGCTGGACCTGGAGGCGGCCCGGGAGCGTCTCGGCGACGACCACGTGCTGCTGATCAGGCGCCACCCGAACGTCGTCGACGAGATCCGCGGCGCCGGCAACGGTTTCGTGTACGACGTCTCGACGTACCCGGACATGGCGGATCTCCTGGCCATCGCCGACGTCCTGATCACCGATTACTCCTCGGTGATGTTCGACTTCGCCAGCACCGGCCGGCCGATGTTGTTCTTCACGTACGACCTGGAGAACTACCGGGACAACCTGCGTGGCTTCTACTTCGACTTCGAGGCCGAGGCGCCCGGACCGCTGCTGAGCACTTCCGACGAGGTGATCGACGCGATCCGTACCTCGGACCAGGTGGTGGAGAAGTACGCCACTCAATACCAAGCCTTCACCCGGCGCGCCAGCGACCTCGACGACGGACACGCATCGGCCCGATTGGTCGACGCGATGCTGTCGGCTGGGCGCAAGAGCAAGTGACCGACCTGGGGATCGGATCCCGTGACGCGGAGCACTATCGTTGTCAAATATGACCCCCATCCCGCTCGCCGAGGAACTCCTCCTCCTCGCGTACGACGACCAGACCGGTAAGGCGACAGGTTCGCGTATCGGGCTCGACCTGGGTATGGCCGCGGCCATCCTGATCGACCTCGCCCTGGCGAACCGTGTCGCGTACGCCGCTGACGGCTACCTCAAGGTCGTCGACGCCACCCCGCTCGGTGACGTGGTCGCCGACGCCGTGCTGGCGAAGGTCGCGGCGGACGAGCCGCACACCCCCGCGCAGTGGCTCCAGCGTCTGCGTCACCGCCTGCGCACCCGGATCCTGGAGGATCTGTGTGACCGCGGTGTCGTGCGCGACGTCGACGAGACCCAGCTCGGCGTGATCCACGTGCACCGTTACCCCACGAGCGACCCGGCTTACGAGGCCGAGATCCGGCAGCGGCTCGCGGCCGCTCTGGTCGGCAACACGCTTCCCGACGAGCGCACCGCCGCTCTCGCCACGTTGCTTGTCGCCGCCCGGATGGAGCCGGCGCTGAAGCTGCCGCCCGAGGACGCGGAGCGCGCACACGAGCGGCTCGAGGAGATCGCCAGCAACGCCGGGTTCGTCGGCGACGTGTCGCTGGAGGACTCGATCGTGCGTCCCAGCGTGGCGCTCGTGGTCGCGACGCTGGGCCGGGCCATCCAGGCTGCCCTGGGCGCTCCGAAGCCGCTGTGACGCCCCTGGACCGGCTGGCTCACTGCTGAGCCAGCCGGATGGGGTCCGCTACACGCCCAGCGTGGCGGCGATCTCGCCGCGCAGGGTCACGAGCGCGGCCGCGGCGCGGGTCCGGGCCGTTTCCAGGTCGCCCTCGGCGACCGGTTCGACCACTTCCAGGTACGCCTTGAGCTTCGGCTCCGTGCCCGAAGGACGAATCACCACCCGGGCGCCGGCCGTCCGGAACGTGAGGACGTCGTTGTCCGGCAGCAGATCGGCGACCTCGGTCACCGGTGATCCGAGCAGGATGGCCGGCGGCGCCTGACGGGCCCGGCCCATCGCGCGGCCGATCTCGGACAGGTCGTCGACCCGGACCGAGAGCTGGTCGGTGGCGTGCACCCCGAACTCGGTCGCCAGCTCGTCCAGGCGGTCACCGAGGGTACGGCCCTCGGCCCGCAACTGGGCGGCCAGCTCGGCGACCGTCAGCGCGGCCGTGACACCGTCCTTGTCGCGGACCATCGCCGGGGCGACGCAGTACCCGAGCGCCTCCTCGTACCCGAACGCCAGCTCCTCGGCGGCCCGGACGATCCACTTGAAGCCGGTCAGGGTCTCCGCGTACGGCACACCACGGGCGGCACAGAGGCGGCCCAGCAGCGACGACGACACGATCGTGGTGGCGTACGTGCCGGTGACGCCGCGCCGGATCAGGTGGTCGGCTAGCAGCACGCCCAGCTCGTCCCCGCGCAGCGGCCGCCATCCGCCGGCCACCGGGATGGCGACGGCGCAGCGGTCCGCGTCCGGGTCGTTGGCGATCGCCAGGTCGGCGTGGTTCGTGCCGGCCAGCGCGAGCAGCCGGTCCATCGCGCCCGGCTCCTCCGGGTTCGGGAACGCCACGGTCGGGAACTCCGGGTCCGGCTCGGCCTGGTCGGCCACCACGGCCGGCACGGCGAACCCGGCAGCGGCGAACGCGGCCTCCACAGTCTCCCCGCCCACCCCGTGCATCGGGGTGTACGCGATGGTCAGCTCACGCGGGCCGCCCTCGATGAGCACGTTCGCGGCGCTCCGCACGTACCCCTGGAAGATCTTCTCGTCGAGGAGCGTGCCGGGACCGCCGAGCGGGACCGACGCGAGGCTGCCGACCGCGCGGATGGCCGCCTCGATGCCGGCGTCAGCCGGTGGCACGATCTGCGCGCCGTGACCGGCAGGTCCGCCGAGCTGCTCGCCGAGGTAGACCTTGTAACCGTTGTCCTGCGGCGGATTGTGGCTGGCGGTGACCATCACGCCGGCGACCGCGCCGAGGGCGCGCACCGCATAGGCCAGGACCGGGGTGGGCAGCGTGCGGGGCATGACCAGGGCCGGGCGGCCGGCGCCGGTCGCCACCCTCGCGGTCCGCTCGGCGAACTCGCGGGAACCGTGCCGGGCGTCGTAACCGATCACCAGCGGGCCTTCGCCACCCTGCGCGGCCAGCCAGGTGACCAGTCCGGCGGCGGCCTGGGTGACCACCGCGAGGTTCATGCCGTTCGGGCCGGCGCGCAGTGGTCCGCGCAGCCCTGCCGTGCCGAAGGTGAGCGGGCCGGCGAACCGGTCGCGCAGCTCCGCGGTGGTCGCCGGCAGCCGGTCGATCAGCTCGCGCAGCTCGGACCGGCTCACCGGGTCGGGATCGTCGGTGAGCCAGGCCTCGGCCCGCTCTCTCAGGTCAACATCAACTTCGGACACCATCAGGGATTGATAGCACAGCGTCACCCGGCGATCTGAAAGGTCTCCGCCATCTTGTCGAAGTACGGCTTGCTCGCGGCGAAGTCGACTTCCGGAGTGGTCAGGTAGAACGAGTACATCTTGTTGCCGATGGTGGTCATCCGCCAGATGCCGTGACGCATGGCGTCACCCGCGCCGCAGGTGTACTCGAACTGGGCACCGGCGTTGCCCGCGACCTCGACCTCGATGGTCTCGCCCTGGGTGTACGGCTTCGGGCAGTTCTTCGACTTCTTCAAGGTGCCGGGCGCGGTCTCGTTGACGAACCGGTTCGGTGAGATCGAGCCCTTCTCCAGCAGGACGCGGACCTTGATCGCCTTGTTGTCCGGGTTCACGTAGTCCACGTACGTCTGGCCGGAGGTGCGGGTCCAGCCGGCCGGAACCTGCACGCTGATCGAGGCGTTGCCCTGGAAGTCCTGGGTCTGCACCGGAGGCAGCGCGGCCGCGGCGCTCGGCGCCGGCTGGGCCTGAGCGTCCTGCCCGGCCGGGTCGTCGCCACCGCCCAGCGAGAAGACCAGAATCAGCACCAGCACGACGGCCGCGGCGGCGCCGGCCGAGGCCAGCTGCTTGTTACGCGGCCAGGACTTGAACGTGGTGACCAGCTTGTCGGTGGTCTCCCGCGCGCCGGTCGTCACCTTGCTCATGGTGGCGCGCCGTTTCGCCGCCGGGCTCATCACCACGGTGCCGGGGCGCTGGTCGCCGCTGTTCCACGGGTTGTGCGACGGGGGATTGTGTGACGGGGGATTGTGCGGCGGGATCACGCTCGTCGGGTCACCCGACTGCGGCTGCTGCTGCATCATGCTGGTCGGGAAGCCACCGGGGGTCTCACCGGCGGGCTCCGGGGCGCGGCGGCGGCCACCGGGGGAGTTCTGCTGCTGGAGCTTGTTGAGGTGGTCGGTGAGCGACTCACCGGGCGAGAGCATGGCCCGGCCACCGATCTGGCCGCTGGGCTGCGGCGGGATCTGCTGAGTGTCAGCGGCCGGCGCGGGGCTGGTCGGCCGGGACGACGAGACCACCGAATAGGGGTCGGTCATCATGTGCGGCGGCTGTTTGCTGGCCAGCGGGCCGGCCAGCTGCTGACGCAGGATGGTGCGGGCGGTCGTGACGTCCATCCGCTGGCCCGGGTTTTTCTCCAGCAGGCCCATCAGCACCGGGGCGAGCGAGCCCGCGCGCACGACCGGCGCCGGCGGGTCCTCGACCACGGCGTGCATGGTCTCGATCGGGTCGCCCTTGTCGAACGGCGGGCGTCCCTCGATCGCGGTGTAGAGCGTGACGCCCAGCGAGAACAGGTCGCTCGGCGGACCGAAGTCGTGGCCCATGGCCCGCTCCGGCGAGATGAAGTGCGGCGAGCCCAGAACCATGCCGGGCGTGGTCAGCTGCACGTCGGTGGGCATCCGGGCGACGCCGAAGTCGGTCAGCACGCAGCGGCCGTCCTGGCAGATCAGCACGTTCGCCGGCTTCACGTCGCGGTGCAGCACGCCGTGGGCGTGCGCGACCTCGAGAGCGCCGAGCAGAGCAATGCCGATCTTCGCGACCACCCGCGGGGAGACCGGGCCGTCCTCGATGACCATGTCGGCGAGGCTGCGGGCGTCCAGCAGCTCCATCACGATCCATGGCCGGCCGTTCTCGTGGACCACGTCGTAGACCTGGACGACGGCCGGGTGCTGGAGCGCGGCGGCGGCGCGGGCCTCCCGCATGGTGCGCTCGTACATCGAGTCGCGGTCGCTGGGTGCGAGACCGGGCGGGAGGATCACCTCCTTGATCGCCACGTCGCGGCGCAGCAGCGTGTCCGCCGCGCGCCACACCGTTCCCATGCCGCCATGACCCACCGCGGCGCGCAGCGTGTACCGCCCGCCGATGAGCGTGCCCGGGGCCGCACGTCCGCTGAGAGGGGAGGTGTTGCCACCGCTCCACGTCGGAATCTGAGTCACTGAGGATGCCACCGAGGGGGTATAGGGGCTGTCGCCAACCCCGCTATCTTGCCCGCTGGGTGGCGCTCAATGAAAGTCACGGGTGGAGTGTTCAACACACTTCGACGGTGGGTAGCCGTGAAGTGGCCGAGTGTGGACGCCGGCGAACTCAGGGTGCAAAAACCCTCACTGTCGGCGGTTGGTCGTCAGAGCGAGCGCGAACGTCCTACCGTTGAGGTGACGTACAGGTGGTGTGTCGCGTCACCTCAGCGATTCAGTACCCGTTGAGGGGTTGGCGGGCCGGGACGATCTCCCGTGGGCTCGTCTCACCCCTGCTGTGGAGTGGCAACCTCTTTACCCTCCCGTTACACAGCGTGATGGAATTCGGGTTACGCTGGCGCGCGTCTCGAAACCCGACAAACCTCTAGAACGAATACGGAAGCCGACGTGACTGCTGCTCTGACGGCGCCGGAAGGTGTCGATACGCCGTGGCCCGGGACGCTGCCCGGTGCCGACCCGCTCCCTGGCCAGCTCGATCGCTGGCTCGCCGCGCGGGGTTCAGAGCTGGTAACGATTCGCCGGCACATCCACGCTCACCCCGAGCCGTCACACTCCGAATTCGAGACCGCCGCGCTGATCGCCCGTGAGCTGACCGTCGCCGGTCTCTCCCCGCGGATGCTGCCCAGGGGCAACGGCGTCGTCTGCGACATCGGCGAGGGTGATCGGGTCATCGCGTTCCGCGCCGACATCGACGCGCTGCCGCTGCAGGACCTCAAGGATGTGCCGTACCGCAGCACCGTGGACGACCTGGCGCACGCCTGCGGCCACGACGTGCACACCACCGTGATGCTCGGCCTCGGCCTGGCCTGCGCGAAACTGCACGAGCAGGGCGAGCTCGCCGGCCGGGTGCGGCTGATCTTTCAGCCGGCCGAGGAGGCGATGCCGTCCGGCGCCCCCGAGGTGATCGCTGCGGGTGCCCTCAAGGACGTCGCTGCCATCTTCGCGCTGCACTGTTACCCGCAGCTGCCGGCCGGTCTGGTCGGTGTCCGGTCCGGCCCGTTCACCGCGGCCGCCGACGCGGTCTCGGTGAAGCTGACCGGCCCCGGCGGGCACACCGCCCGCCCGCACCTCACCGCCGACCTGGTGCACGCGCTGGGCCGGGTCATCGTCGACGTGCCGGCTCTGCTGGCCCGCCGGATCGACCCGCGGGCCGGACTCTCCCTGGTCTGGGGCGCTGTGCACGCCGGGCAGGCGTTCAACGCGATCCCGGGCGCCGGCGAGGTACGCGGCACCGTCCGGGTGCTCAGCCGGGAGGCCTGGCGCGAGGC
This sequence comes from Actinoplanes sp. CA-015351, assembly GCF_050955685.1. Lineage (NCBI taxonomy): Bacteria > Bacillati > Actinomycetota > Actinomycetes > Micromonosporales > Micromonosporaceae > Actinoplanes > Actinoplanes sp. CA-015351. The sequence goes on along the minus strand of NZ_CP192102.1, from coordinate 7,783,660 downwards.
GCCGGAACTGGTCACCAGGCTGATCCACGACGTGGTCGCGGCGACCGGCGCCGAGGTCGAGGTCAATTACCAGCGGGGTGTCCCGCCAGTGATCAACGACCGGATGGCGTCGGCGATCGTGGCCGGCGCCGCCGGTGCCGCGCTCGGCGCCGACCGGGTGGTCGAGGCCGAGCTCAGCATGGGCGGCGAGGACTTCTCGTTCTACCTGGAGCACGTGCCGGGCGCGATGATCCGGCTCGGCACCGCCGTCCCCGGCTCGGACGTGCGTCACGACCTGCACCAGGGCGATTTCGACGTGGACGAGCGCAGCATCGGTTACGGCGTACGGGTCATGACGCACACCGCCCTGGCGGCACTGGCGTCGGGCGCTTTCTGACCCACCCGCCTTCGCGATCTTGTTGATTTCCCCCGCCTTCGCGATCTTGTTGATTTCCACAGAAACGGTCCGGTGGAAGTCAACAAGATCGGGATGAGGGCCGGCTCAGGGTGCCGGTACCGGCGGTCGCCGCCGGTACCGCCGGACCAGATGGACCACCACCGCGGCCGGCACTCCGATCGCCAGCAGCCAGGGCAGCAGCGCGCCGAGCACGGTCGCCAGCACGGCCAGCGACGCCTTCAGCGCGTCCCAGCCGCCGGAGAGGCCGGCCAGGAAGCCCGGCGTCTCGTCGTCCGGCTCGGCGCTCGTGGCGTCCGGGTCGAGCAGCACCACGGTGATCGTGGAGAGCGAGGTCAGGTCGGCGAGCCGGCGCTTCTTCGCCTCCAGCGAGGCCAGGTCGGCCTCCCGGGTCGCCACCTCGCGCTCCAGCATCACCAGATCGTCGAGGGACTTGGCCTGGCCGAGCAGCTTCTTGCCGCTCTCCACCCGGGCCGTCTGCACCGAGATCCGGGCGTCCAGGTCGACGACCTGCTCGGTGACGTCCTCGGTGTTGATCCCGCGGGTCTCCTCGGTGCCCAGCTTGGCGAGCTGGTCGACCACCGAGCTGAACTTGTCGGCCGGGATCCGCAGGGTCAGGTTCGCGGTGTCCGCGCCGGTGCCGCTGTGCCGCTCGTCGCCGCCGACGAAACCTCCGGACGCCGAGGCGATGCCGGTGACCTGCGCGGCGGCCGTGGTGACGTTGTCGACGCGTACCGTGATCGAGCCGGTGTAGATGATCGAACGCTGGTCGACGCGCAGGTCGGGCGCCTGCGCGGTGGTGTTCGCGCCCTCGTCCGCCTTTCCGGCGCTGTCCGCCTCGCCGCCTCCGGCGCGGTCGGCCGCCGCCGGGGCCTCCTGGTCCGCGCCGCCCACGGCCGGCTCGGCCTGCGAGTAACTTCCCGAGTCGGTGCTGTCCGCACCGCAACCGGTGAGCAACGCCCCCGCGAGCAACGCCGCGGCGATCAGTTTGGTGGCACCCCGTTTATGCATCGTCACTCCGATCCGCTCATGCTTGAGGGGTTGGGACGTACGCCACACGGCACTTGGTTCCGGCAGACTGCTTGTTCAGCGGTCACGATTCAACGGCGGAGGAGTCCCGTGCGCGTCACGAAGTTCACGCATTCATGTCTGCGACTCGAGGGCGCGGGAGTTCTCGTGGTGGATCCCGGCGAATTCTCCGAGAAGGCCGCATTGGACGGCGCGGATGCCGTGCTCATCACCCACGAGCACTTCGACCACCTGGACGTGGACGCGGTGACCGCGGCGGTGTCCCGGCGACCGGACCTGCGGATCTTCGCGCACGAGGCGGTGCTGCCACTGCTCGAAAGCGTGGCCGGCTCGACGACCGCGGTGTCGTCCGGCGAGGAGTTCGAGGCCGCCGGTTTCCGGGTCCGTGCGTACGGCGGACAGCACGCGATCATTCACCCGTACGTGCCGGTCTTCGCGAACCTGGGCTTCCTGATCGACGACGGCGCCGCCAACGTCTACCACCCAGGCGACTCGTTCACACTGCCCGGCGTCGAGGTGGAGACCCTTTTCGCGCCGATGAACGCGCCCTGGGCCACCATCGCCGAGTCGGTGGAATTCGTCCGGGCGGTGCGTCCCGGCCGAGCCTTCGCGCTGCACGACGGCCTGCTCAACGAGCGCGGTGCGGCCGTTTACGGCAAGCACCTGGAGAGTTTCTCCGATACCAAGTTCCAGCAGGTGACGCCCGGAACCGTGCTCGGCTGACGTGGTCACCGGCACCGATGCCACGGTCCGGCGTCTCTATGAGGAGCCGCCGGACGGCTTCGTCGCGGCCCGGGCCGCCGCGATCGAAGAGGCCCGCAGGTCCGGCGACCGGGACGCGGCCAAACGTCTCGCCGGGCTGAAGAAACCGACGGTGGCGGCCTGGGTGGTCAACCTGCTCGCCCTGCACCGCCCCGATCTCATCGACGAGCTGGTCGAGCTTTCCGCCGCCCTGCGCAGCGCCCAGCGTGACCTGCAGGGCGACCAGCTGCGCGAGCTGTCCACCCAGCGCCGCCAGTTCGTGTCGGCGCTGGTCGCGGCGGCACGCAAGCTGGCCGTCAAGGCCGGGGCCAGCACCAGCAAACTGCCGCTCGCCGAGGTGGAGGCGACGCTCACCGCCGCCCTCGCCGAGCCGGAGATCGCCGAGCAGGTGCGCACCGGCCGGCTCATCCGGGCCGCGACCTACGCGGGCTTCGGCGAGGTGCCGCGACCCCGCCTGCGCCTGGTCACCGACGAGCCTGCCGGCTCGCCATCCGAGACCCTGGATCCAGAACCCGAGGATACTGAAATAGCGAGGCCGTCCGCTCGTGACCAGGCTGCGGCCGTCCGGGAGCGTGCGGCAGCCGATCAGCGCAAACGCGAGCAGGAACGCCGGCGCCGGGAGCTGGACCGGGAATTGACCACGGCGATGGCCGCCGAGCGGCGTGCCGACGCCCAGCTGGAACGGGCCGAGACCGCCGAACGCGACGCCGGCCACCTGGTCGAGGACCTGGACGCCGAACTGGCCGAGCTGGAGCGGCGGCGCACCGAGGCGGTGGCCGACGTGGCACGGCGCAAGCTGGCCCGGCGTACCGCTGAGCGCGAGGCAGCGGCGGCCCGGCGTCAGGTCGGTGACGTCCAGGCGGCGCTGGACGACCTGGAATCCTGAGGCTGAGATCGGTAGGGAGCGTTTTCTTTAACCGGTCAGGGAGGGCAGAATCGGGCGGGTGACCCCCGAACAGGCTGCCGCCAACGCCAAGGCGGGACTCGCCGCCATAGTCGGAGCCTTCGCGGAATCACCGCAGACGTTGCGTCGTGCCCGGCTGCTCGGGCTCTCCGGCTGGGCCTACCACGTGTCGGCCCGGGCCGGTGCGCTCGGCGATGTCCGGCCGGAGACGGTGGCCGCCGCGCTTGCCTTCATCGCCCCCGAGGCGGTCACCGACGGCTGGGAGGCAACAGCGAAGACGTCCGCCCCGGTCGAGGTCGCCACCTGGCACCTGCACGAGCTGTGCGCCTGGGGTACTGAGCAGCTCGGCGCCTTCCCCCGGCTGGCCCGGCTGCTGGAGCTCGCCGGCCGGGTGGTGGACGGTGTCGACGCCGCGGGCCTGACCCTTTTCGCCGCCTGGCGGGCCATGCCGGTGCCGGACCCGGCGCCTGGCGCGCGGGCGGCCGTCCTGCTGCACCTGCTGCACGAGCACCGCCAGGGCGTGCACGTCATCGCGGTCCGGGCCAGCGGACTCACCCCGCTCGAAGCGATCATCGCGGGCCCGGACGGCGAGACCGGAGCGGTGGCGTTCGGCTGGCAGCCGCCGTACCCGCACGCCGGCCCCCTGGTCCGCCGCCTGATGTGGGCCGAGGCGGTGGCCAACTCGCTGGCCGGTCAGGCGTACGCGACGCTGGACCGCGGCGAGCGCCTTGAATTCGCCGGTCTCCTCGAATCCCTGAGCCACCGCCTGACCCGCTGACCCCGCTGACCATAAAAGGGCGTAAACCTGCCGCTTGCGCCCACAAGCCCACACTGATGCCTTGTAGGCTCCCTTTCCGTGCAGACCGACATCACGTACCGACTGATCCTCGCCTCGGCCAGTCCGGCCCGCCGTGCCCTTCTGACCGGCGCCGGCATCGACGCCGAGGTCATCGTGAGTGGCGTGGACGAAAGCGTCGTTGATGCCGAGGACGCGTCCACGCTCTGTCTCGCCCTTGCCCGGATGAAGGCACGCACCGTGGCCGCCGACCTACCGGCCGACCCGGGCGCGCTGGTGCTCGGCTGCGACTCGGTGCTGGCGTTCGGCAGCGAGATTTTCGGCAAGCCGTCGAGCGCCGAGGAAGCGATCAAGCGCTGGTCCGCGATGCGCGGCAAGTCCGGGGTGCTGCACACCGGCCACCACCTGACCGGCCTGGTCAGTGGCCTTCAGGCGGAGGCGGTCGGCACCACCACCGTGCACTTCGCCGACGTCAGCGACGCGGAGATCGAGGCGTACGTGGCCTCCGGCGAACCGCTTCAGGTGGCCGGCGGCTTCACCCTGGACGGCCGGGGCGGAGCGTTCGTGGAGCGGATCGAGGGCGACCCGGGCAACGTGATCGGCCTGTCGCTGCCGTTGCTGCGCACGCTTCTCGGCGAGATGGGCGTACCGATCACCAGCCTGTGGCGAAACTGAATCTCCTGGAAGTAAATTCGGATTCGCATCGAGGCCAAAAGAGCGGAACGACCGTTAGGCTCTTCCCGTGCGGAAGATATTGATCGCCAACCGTGGCGAGATCGCCCTCCGGGTGATCCGGGCCTGCAAGGACGCCGGCCTCACGAGCGTCGCCGTCTACGCCGACAGCGACCGGGACGCGCTGCACGCGCGCGCGGCCGACGAGGCCTACGCGCTGGACGGTGAGACCGCCGCCGACACCTACCTGCGCATCGACAAGTTGCTGGACGTGGCGGTGCGCAGCGGCGCCGACGGGGTGCACCCGGGTTACGGCTTCCTGTCGGAGAACGCCGAGTTCGCCGAGGCCGTCCTGGAAAAAGGCCTCACCTGGATCGGCCCGAGCCCTCAGTCGATCCGCGACCTGGGCGACAAGGTCACCGCACGGCACATCGCGCAGCGCGCCGGCGCGCCCCTGGTGCCCGGCACGCCGAACCCGGTGGCCCACGCCTCGGAGATCGTCGCCTTCGCCGAGCAGCACGGCCTGCCGGTGGCGATCAAGGCGGCGTTCGGTGGTGGCGGCCGGGGTCTGAAAGTGGCTCGCACCATCGAGGAGATCCCGGCGCTGTTCGAGAGCGCGACCCGCGAGGCGGTGGCCGCGTTCGGCCGCGGCGAGTGTTTCGTGGAGCGTTACCTGGACCGTCCCCGGCACGTCGAGGCGCAGGTCATCGCGGACACCCAGGGCAACGTCGTGGTGGTCGGCACCCGTGACTGCTCGCTGCAGCGCCGGCATCAGAAACTGGTTGAGGAGGCGCCCGCGCCGTTCCTCACCGACGAGCAGCGCGCCAAGATCCACGAGAGCGCCAAAGCGATTTGCCGCGAGGCCGGCTACTACGGTGCCGGCACTGTCGAATACCTGGTCGGCCAGGACGGGACGATCTCGTTCCTCGAGGTGAACACGCGCCTGCAGGTGGAGCACCCGGTCAGCGAGGAGACCACCGGCATCGACCTGGTGCGCGAGCAGTTCCGGATCGCCTCGGGCGCGCCGCTGGCGATCACCGAGGACCCGGTTCCGCGCGGCCACTCGATCGAGTTCCGGATCAACGGCGAGGACGCCGGTCGCGGCTTCCTGCCGGCGCCCGGCCAGGTCACCGCGCTGACCTGGCCGTTCGGCCCCGGCGTCCGGGTTGATTCGGGCGTCGAGACGGGCAGCGTGATCGGCGGCAACTTCGACTCGATGCTAGCGAAGATCATCGTGACCGGTGCGACCCGGGCCGAGGCGCTGGAGCGTTCCCGCCGGGTGCTGGACGAGACGATCATCGAGGGCATCGCCACGGTGCTGCCCTTCCACCGCGCGGTGATCCGCGACGACGCGTTCACCGGCGACCCGTTCACCGTGCACACCCGCTGGATCGAGACCGAGTGGGACAACACGGTGCCGCCTTTCGCGGCGCCTGCCGCGGCCTCTGCCGAGGCCGCGGAACGCGAGACCGTCGTGGTCGAGGTGGGCGGAAAGCGCATCGAGGTGCGTCTTCCCAAAACCCTTTTCGGTACGGGTGGAAGCACCCCGAAACGCGGTTCTGCCCGTCCGAGAGGCGCTCAGAAGGCGACGTCCGCCGTCACCAGCGGCGGGCTCACCGCTCCGATGCAGGGCACCATCGTCAAGGTCGCGGTGCAGGACGGTGACGAGGTGGCCGAGGGCGACACGATCGTGGTGATCGAGGCGATGAAAATGGAGCAGCCGCTCGCGGCCCACCGCGCCGGCACCGTCTCCGGCCTGGCGCTTGAGGTCGGCGCCACGATCACCGCCGGCACGCTGATCTGCGAGATCAACGCAGCCGGGTGATCGTCACCTCGACCCCTTGCCCGGTGCTCTTCGGGCCCGAATAGATCCCTTTCAGGGGCGGCACGTCGGCGTACTCCCGGCCTCGGCCGACGCTGACGTGCCGTTCGCCGATCGGGATCCCGTTCGTCGGGTCGAACGAGGTCCACCGCCCGGCCCACCACTCGACCCAGGCGTGGCTCTGCCCGACGACGCTCTCGCCGATGGTGGCGCCGGGTTTCGGGTGCAGGTAACCGGAGACGTACCGGGCCGGCAGGCCCATCTCCCGCAGCATCCCCACCGCGAGGTGGCTGATGTCCTGACAGACGCCTTTGCGCTGGGCCCAGGCGTGCAGGGCGTCGCTCTGCACGCCGGTCGACCCGGGCACGTACGCCACCTCGGCCCGCACGAACGCACAGACCGCCATGGCCGCTTCCTGCGGTGTGCCGTGGGTGCCCCGCAGGTCCGCCACGATCGACCGGAGTTCCTCGTCGACACCGGTACGCCGGGTCGGCAGCCGCATCTCGTACCAGCGGTCCACGTGCTGTTCCAGATCGGACCAGCTCGCGCCCTCGCCGGGCGGTACCAGGTCGCCGGGCGGCAGGGTCTCCACCGTGGAGGACGCCGTCACGGTCAGCTGCTCGTGCGGCGCGTGCACGTCGAACGCCGTGACGACGGTGCCCCAGTAGTCCTCGTACTTGTAGGTGCGCGCCGGCGGCCAGACCTCGACCTTGGCGTCCAGCACCGCCTGCCGCGCCTCGTTGCGGGGCCACATCCGGGCCTCGTTGTACGACGACGACACCGGTCCGGCGTACTCGAAACCGCTCTTGTGCTGGATCTTGAGCCGCCAGCTGTCCACGCTCATGCCACCGCTCCACTGCTCCACGTGACCGCCGACGTGTGGCGGAAATAGCGGCGCGACACCGCGTCGTTGACCTGCGAACACGTGTGTTCCAGGCTGGCCAGCACCGGTCCCAGGTCGTTGATCAGCTCGTCGGCGCCGCGGAACTCCAGGCCGGTGCGGGCCCGGCCGACGATGCGCTGCGCGTCGGTCGCCACGCCGGCCCGGCCCGGGTCCGGTTCCAGGTCGGCCAGGCAGCCCTCGGCCGCCGACAGCGCCGCGAAGACCGACCGCGGGAAGAGCCGGTCGAGCAGCAGGAACTCGGCCGCGTGCCGATCGTCGAGCGAGCCTCGATAGGTACGCAAGAATGTCTCCCACGCCCCGCTGGACCGCAGCAGCGTCAGCCAGGACGGGATGCTGCCGCCGGCCCGCTCGTGGGTCCGCAGCAGCCGGGCGGTCATGTCGACGCGCTCGATGTTGCGTCCCAGCACCAGGAAGACCCAGCCCTCGTCACGGCTCATGGTGGCGTCGGTCAGCCCGGCCATCACGGCGCAGCGGTCCCGCACCCAGCGGAAGAACGCGTGCACACCCTGCTGCTCCACCGTGCGGCGAGCACTCGGCAGGCCGTGGTACGTGGCGTTCAGGCACTCCCACATCTCCGAGGAGACGATCTCCCGGCAGCCACGGGCGTTCTCCCGGGCCGCGGCCAGGGCGCCCACCACCGAGCTGGGGTTCCGGGAATCGAGCCCGAGCAGGTCCACCACTTGCGCGGAGGTGACCTGGCCCGCTTCCACCGGCAGGCCCATGACCCCGAAAAGCGACCGGACTGCCGTCTCCTCGTTGGTCCACGGGTCGGCCAGGATCCGCTGCAGGTGCACGTCCAGGATGCGGGCGGTGTCCTCGGCCCGCTCGACGTACCGGCCTATCCAGTAGAGGGACTCCGCGATCCGGCTCAGCATGTCCGCGCCCGCCTCACTGCTGCTGCTGTTGCTGCTCGGCCGCATCGGCGGCGCCGGCCGGCCCGGGTTCGGGACGCCCGGCCGCCTTGAGCGGCGCCGGGTCGGCGGGCAGATGCGGCACCTCGAACGGGATGGTGTCGTCCGGCGACGCCAGGACCCAGGTGTCCTTGGAGCCACCGCCCTGGCTGGAGTTGACGACCAGCTCGCCTTCCGGCAGCGCCACCCGGGTCAGTCCACCGGGCAGGACCCAGATCTTCTCGCCGTCGTTCACCGCGAACGGCCGCAGGTCGACGTGCCGGCCACGCAGCCGGTCACCGATCAGGGTCGGCACCATCGAGAGCTTCACCTCGCGCTGGGCGATCCAGCCGCGCGGGTTGGCGACGATCTTCTCGCGTACCGCGTCCAGCTCGTGGTTCATCGCGGCCGAGCCGATCACGATGCCGGCGCCGCCGGCGCCGTCGACCGGCTTGAGCACCAGTTCGTTCAGGTGGTCCAGCACGTGCTCCAGCACGCCGGGCTCGTCCAGCCGGTACGTGTCGACGTTCGGCAGCAGCGGCTCTTCGTTCAGGTAGTACCGGATCAGGTCCGGCACGTACGTGTAGAGCAGCTTGTCGTCGGCGACACCGTTGCCGACCGCGTTGGCGATGGTGACCCGGCCGGCCCGGGCCGCGTTGAGCAGGCCCGCGACACCGATCATCGAGTCGGCCCGGAACTGAACCGGGTCGAGGAAGTCGTCGTCGATCCGGCGATAGATCACATCGACCCGCTGCTCGCCGGCCGTGGTCCGCATCGCGACCCCGTTGCCGACGCAGATCAGGTCACGTCCCTCGACCAGCTCGACACCCATCTCCCGGGCGATCAGCGTGTGCTCGAAGTACGCCGAGTTGAAGACACCCGGACTGAGCACCACGACCGTCGGATCGTTCACCCCGGTCGGCGCTGCCGCGCGCAGCGCCCGCAGCAGCATGGCCGGGTACGACTCGACAGGCAGGATCCGGGACGCCGCGAAGACCTCGGGCAGCACCTGGGCCATGGCCCGCCGGTTCTCCATGACGTAACTGACCCCGGACGGGATCCGTACGTTGTCCTCGAGAACCCGGAACGTGCCCTGCTCGTCGCGGATCAGGTCGACGCCCGCCACGTGTACGCGTACCCCGTTGGGCGGGTTGATCCCGGCCGCCGCGCGCAGGAAGTGTGCGCTCGTCGCGATGATCCGTCGCGGCACCACGCCGTCGGCAAGGACCTGGCCCGCGCCGTACACGTCGGCCAGGAACGCTTCCAGCGCCCGAATCCGCTGTGCGACGCCGACCTCGACCGAGCGCCACTCCTGAGCAGCGATGATCCGGGGGACGATGTCCAGTGGGAACGGCCGTTCCACGCCCTTGAGGGCGAAAGTGATGCCCTGGTCGAGAAACGCCCGGGCCAGCACCTCGGCGCGCACGCCCAGTTCGGCGCTCGACAGCGGCTGCAACGTAGCGTGCAGCGCCTCGTAGCTCTCACGGGGCACACCCAGCTCGGCGAACATCTCGTCCCAGCCGGGGCCGAGGCGGTACTCCTCGAAAAGATCCGCCATGGCGCGAACATACGGACGGTTCGTTGCGCAGGGATTTCAGCTGTGTCATCGCATGTCACCGTGGGCGGGCCGCCGATACGGGACCTACCGGCGGCCCGCGCCGCACTGCCGGGGCACTCCGAGACCCGGCGGCACGGGCTAGTCCAACCGTACGCCGCGGACCCCGGTGCCATCGAAAACCAGGCGCGCAGGGATGAACTTCGGACGTACCGTGTCCGGCGTCACGACGGAGAGCGTCTGGACGGGGAGCATTCTGAATAAAGAGTTCTTACACCAGCACAGCGCACTCTCAGCTACGGCCACGCACAATGCCGTGAGCCCCGAAGCCGCGAGGTGACACGCCGATGACCGAACTGCTGACCATGCTGGCCACGCCGGCATGGGCCTACCTGGCCCTGTTCGGCTTCCTGGCGGTGGACGCTTTGGTGCCGGTCGTACCGATCCAGGCCATCATGATCACTTCTGGGGCACTCACCGTTTACGGCAATCTCGATCTCGCCGCGGTGATCGCCGTCGGCGCGATCGGCATGTTCGCCGGTGATGCCGTCGCGTTCGTCCTGGGACGCTCAACCGGTGCCCGATTGAGCGCATTACGCGAACGGTTCGCCCCGCGCGGCGAGGATGCCGGCGAGCCCGGCCGGACCCGGCGGGCGGCCGAACGGTTCACCCGCGGCCTGCGCCGGCCCGGTCCGCTGGTGATGCTGCTCTGCCGGTTCGTCCCCGGCGGGCGGATGGCGTCGGGTTACCACGCGGGCCGCTCCGGTTACCCGGTCAAGCTCTTCGTCGCGTACGACGGACTGGCCTCGCTGTGCTGGGCCTGTTACGGCGGGCTGGTCGGCCACCTGGGCGGCACCGCCATCACCCAGTCGGCCTGGCGGCTCTTCGCGGTCGCCGCAGCGGCCGCTGTGATCTTCGGCACGGCCGGCTGGGTCCTCGCGCTCTTCGGCGGCGGACCGGCCGCCGAAGAGCCTGCCGCAGCTCCTACTGAATCTCGTGCTGCATCAGCTGCCGCGCCGCTTCCGCGATCGAGCCGGAGAGCGACGGGTAGATCGTGATGGTGTGCGCCAGCTGATCGACCGTCAGGTTGTTCTCGATCGCCATGGTGATCGGCAGGATCAGCTCGCTGGCTTTCGGCGCCACCACGACACCGCCGATGATCTGGCCAGTCGCCAGGCGGCAGAACAGTTTGACGAAACCGTCCTGCAGGCCGGCCATCTTGGCCCGGGCGTTACCGGTCAGCGGCAGCATCACCTGGCGGGCCGGCGTACGCCCGGAGTCCACCTCGTTCTGCGAGATGCCGACCGTGGCGAGTTCCGGGTCGGTGAAAACGTTCGCCGAGACGGTACGCAGCCGCAACGGTGCCACCGCCTCACCCATCGCATGCCAGATCGCGATCCGGCCCTGCATCGCGGCGACACTGGCCAGCGGCAGCACACCGGTGCAGTCGCCTGCCGCGTAGATGCCCGGCACGTTGGTCCGGGACACCCGGTCGACGGTCACGTAACCGCCGTCGCCGACCCCTACGCCGTACTCGGCGAGACCCAGGTCAGCAGTGTTCGGGATGGCGCCGACCGCGATCAGCGCGTGCGAGGCCTCGATCACCTTGCCGTCGCCGAGGGTGACCTGGACGCCGTCGCCGGTGTTCACCACCGACTGACCACGGGCCTGGCTCAGGATCGTCATGCCCCGCTCACGGAACACCCGCTCTATCGCCATCGCGGCGTCCGCGTCCTCGTGCGGCATCACCCGCTCACGGCTGGAGACGAGCGTCACCTGTACGCCCATCGCGAGGTAGGCGCTCGCGAACTCGGCGCCGGTCACACCGGAACCGATCACCACGAGGTGGCTGGGCAGCTCGGTCAGGTCGTACACCTGCCGCCAGTCGAGGATGCGCTCGCCGTCCGGGCGCATCGAGGAGAGCACCCGCGGGGTGGCGCCGGTGGCGAGCAGGACGGTGCCGGCCTCCACCGCGTACGTCTCGCCGTTCTCCGGCGTGATCAGCACCTGGTGGGTGTGACCGAGCCGGTCCTCGCCGAGCCGGGCCCGGCCGCGGACCACGTCCACGCCCGCCTTGATCAGCTTGGTCTGGATGTCGCCCGACTGAGCCAGCGCCAGCGACTTGACCCGCTGGTTCACCGCTGCCGCGTCGACGCTCACCCCGTCCAGACCGGACGAGGAGATGCCGAACCGCTCGTTGTGCCGGTAACCGGTCATCACCTCCGAACTGGCGATGAACGTCTTGGAGGGCACACAGTCGGTCAGCACGCATGCGCCACCCGGACCGTCCGCCTCGACGAGGGTGACGTCCGCGCCGAGCTGCGCGGCGACCAGGGCGGCCTCGTATCCCCCCGGTCCCCCACCGATGATCACGATCCGACTCACGCTAACGACCTCCACAAAACCATTTAAATCCGACCAGACGTGCCGACACGCACGTTCCATATTCTCACCACCCCTCACTGCGGCTATCGTCGTCGCCGTGCGTCACTACGCCGCGTATGGCTCGAACCTGGACCCTGCCCGCATGCGGGCCTACTGTCCGCACTCGCCGATGGTTGGCGTGGGGTGGATCGAAGGCTGGCGCCTCACCTTTGCCGGTGAGGGACAAATGGGCTGGGAGGGGGCAGTAACCACGGTCGTCGAGTCACCGGGCGACCGGGTGTTCGTCTCGCTCTACGACGTCCACCCATGGGATGCCTCCCAGCTCGACGAAGTCGAGGGGGTGACTGCCGGCGCCTACCAGAAGCTCACCGTCCGTGTATCGACACTTGAAGGTGACATACCCGCCTGGATCTACGTCTACGCCGGTTACGAGGGCGGCCTGCCCACCGCGTGGTACCTCTCCGAGATCGCCAACGCAGCGGAGAAAGCCGGCGCGCCCGACGATTACGTGCACGAACTGCGCAGCCGCCCGACCGGGACGGCCTCACCCGAGGTCTAGCGTCGTCTCATAGATGTTCGCGCGGTACAGCGCGGTCATCCCGGCCTTGCGATAGAGGCTCGCGGCGTCGGTCGGGTTCGCCAGATCGACGCCGAGGCCGGCCTTGGTGCGCCCTCCAGCCGCATACGCCGCGAACGCTCGGCGCAGCAGCGCCTCACCGACACCCCTCCTTCGGTACGCCCGGAGCACCGCCAGTGATTTGACCCAGCCCTCGTCGTTGGCGTCGTCGCCACCCGAGCCGCCGGACTGCAGTGCGCCAGCGAGCACGCCGTCCACCTCGGCGACGAACCATTCGCCGAAGTCGACCCCGGACTCGGCCAGGAACTGCTCCCGCCAGTCCTCGAAGCCCGGCGCCCGGTGGTCGGAGTCGCGGAACGCCTCCTCGACAACCCCGTGGAAACGGCGCATCTCGCCCTCGTCGCCGGCCCGGACCGGCCGGACGACCACGCCCGGCGGCGGCGGGGGCGCCTCGTGCGGCACACCGGCGAGCGGCATCTGCATCCGAGCGTGCTGCTTCACAAAGACGAAGCCCGCGTCGGCAAGCGCCGCGATGTACGCGATCTCGCTCGGAATTGCCGCGGCCCGCACCGTGTAGACCTCGTGCCCGAGCTCCGCCGCCCGCTCGGCCGTCCGCGCCATCAGAAGGCGCAGGAGCGGCCGCTGAGCCGGCAGCCCGGTCTCCGGGTGAACGTAGACCTCGACGAAGTCACGGGCCTTCCCAGTGGGGTTACGCGGGTACGCCCACCCGGCGACCGAACCACCCGGCTCGATCGCGAGCCAGCTGTCCCGGCTCATGTCGGTGTGCGGCCCGGTCAGCTCCTCGTGGACCTCGTCCAGCGTGAAGTCCGGCTCACCCACAGCGGCAACGTCACTGGCGTGCACCATCGCAAGAATCGCGCCGGCGTCGCCAAGCGTCGGCCGCCGCAGAACCCACCCATCCGGAAGCTCACCCACCCCGGCATCCGACCACGCCCTCCGGCCCTCGCCAACCAATTTTCAGCCGGCGTACCGGCCCGACGGCGAGCCAGCCACTGCCGCTGGCAGGTGTCACGCGAACTCGCTTCCAGGTAAAGCGGGAGGCTTGTCCTGATCTAGGTGAGTTCCACCCACATGACGACCACAAGCGCCAGTCGGCCGACGGCATCGCGGGATCCAGCAAGATCGACGGACGGGTGAGCGTGCAGTACCGCCGCCCGCCGCCCGTCAGGCGCCGACCCGCCCGCCGCCCGCCGCCCGCCGCCCGCTGGGCACTGCGCTGACCGCTGGGCACTGCGCTGACCGCTGGGTACTGCGCTGACCGCTGGGTACTGCGCTGACCGCTGGGTACTGCGCTGACCGCTGGGTACTGCGCTGACCGCTGGGCGCCGCGCCGACCGCCGGGTGTCGGGTGCCGGTCCTGCCGGGTCGGTGGTGGCTGGCTTTCCTCGATCTTGGTGAGTTTCCCGAACACGCTGCCGCTCAATTCCACAAGATCGACGAGGGCCTCCCGATCTTGTGGAATTCGCCGCAAACGGTTCGGGGGAGTTCTCAAGATCGGGGACCGGGGCGTAGAGCACCCGAATGCGTAGGCCAGACATGCCACTGCAGTCCGACAAGAGCGCTCGGCTATGGCTGGAGGAGCTACCGGTTCGTCAGGGGTTATGGCCGATTACGGGGCCGGGGTCTATCGGTTGCTCCGGAGCTGGCGAAATGACGGGGTTCACGCCCTTTTTCGTCTTCCAGTGGGCTTCGGTGGGCTTTCCTCTGGCGGGCCGGGCCTGCTGCGGTGGACTGGGCTGGGACGGCTGGTGCGGCTGCCCGATCAGCCCGCCGACCGGGTTGACCCTGGTGGGCGGCCGCTGATCTGACGACGGGTGCTGGCCTGTGGCGGGAACGCCGCCGATTACGCCGCCGACCGGGTGCGTTCGCGGGTCCTTCGAGGGTGCGGCCTCCGAAGGTTCGGACGCTTCATTCGGCTGGACAACTCCGTTTTGCCAGCTTCCCGAGGAGCGTCCGGCCGGGACCGAGCCGATGACCGTGCCGGCCGCCGTCCGCTCCGGTTTCGCGCCGAGCCCAGCACGCGCGCCCCCGCCGCCCGCGCCCCCGCCGCCCGCTCCACCACTGCCCTCGCCCCCGCCGCCGCCCGCTCCATCACTGCCCGCGCCACCGCGGGCGCCTGCACCAAGGCCAGGACCAGGGCCCGTGCCACCGGACGCGTCAGTGCTCGCACCGCGGCCGGCACCTGCACCTGCACCTGCGCCAAGACCAGCACGTGGTCCAAGACCAGCACGTGGTCCGAGACCAGCACGTGGTCCAAGACCAGCACTCGCGCCGGAACCGGCATTTCGGTCTGGATCGCCACCTGAGGCCAGGCCGGCACCCGCGCCCAAGCCCGCGCCCAAGCCCGCGCCCAAGCCCGCGCCCAAGCCCGCACCCCGCCCTGCCCTCGGCTGGACCCCGGCCGGCTGGCGACCTGCGTCCAGCAACCCGGGCGGTCTGACCGGAAGTGAATAGGAGGCCGGCTTGTAGGGGGAGGGGACCACCAGCGCCGTCTGTGCCTGGGCCAGTTCGGCGCTCAGTGACTGCATCACCGCCCGCGCCCTGGCCTCCAGCACCGCCTGCCGGCCCACCGACACCGGCCTCTGCGGCGCCGGGCCGCGGGCCTTGCCGCCGACCAGCTGGTGCAGCCGCTTCTCCTCGGCGAAGCCGGCGAGCAGCATCTCGTTGGCCGCGTGCTCCCGGGCGATCGCCGCCATCTCCCGCCGGGCTGCTCGCAGGGCGCCCGATGCCCCGCCGAAGGCGCGCTGATTCGCGACCGCGGCCTCGTACGTCTCCTCCAGGTTGGTGATCAGTGCGTCCAACCGGGTGAAATATGCCGCCGCGGCCGGGCTGCGGGACGGAGGCCAGGCGTCGGCCAGGCTCTCCCGGTATCGCCGGACCTGTTCGATGTGTTCCTGCACGAGTTCGGACGATCGGCGCCAGCCACCGGCCAGGCGGGCGTGGGTGGCCTCGTCGTGGGAGGCGAGCATGGCCCACATCTGGTCGACGCGCAGCGACGCCCAGTTCGTACCCCCGCCGCCGCCCGTCGCCGCGATCATCCGAGAGCGGCCCGCGAGCCGGGTGCAGTCTGCCGGCCGGGAGCGATCTGCGAGCCGGGTGAGGCCAGTCCTTCAAGAACGGCCTGCGCGTTCGCGTCGCTTTCCGCGTATAGCGCGCCGGCCTCGCGTGCCGCCGCCGCCAGGCCGTAGGTCCCGTCCGCGTAGTCGCAGACGTTGCGCAGCGTGACCTCCTGTGCCCGTGCGTGAGCGTGCACAAAGAGGTCAAGCTCGGTGAAGCTAGCGTTGCCGGTCATCTGCGTGAGCATCGTGTCGCTGACTGTGATCGCGCGAGGGGTGTAGTCACGTTCGACCGAATCCGCCAGCCCGGCTGCGATCTTTTCCATGGCGCGGATGTCCGCCTCGATGTGACAGTGGTCGCCCAGTGGGACGGTCATCCCGGCCTCCCGGAACGTGTGGTGTGATTTCCCTCCGAGGTTATCCGCTCACACCGTGTATGACTGCCCCCTGTGGACAGCCGTTATCGGGGCAGGCCGGAGGCTCGCCACCCGCGCGCAGCACCTGCTGGGCGGGCGGATCGCGTCCATTCGGAGGTGTCTTGCGACGGAGTTTCGGAATTGACCGAAGTGGATCGAGATGTCAGGATGGCGGCCAGCGCGGCCAGCTCATGATCGTCTAGGCTTCCTCGTACGACGCTGACCAGCGGTTCCGCATTCATCAACCGAGCGTACGACGGGTGACCGGAGATCCGGTGACACGTGTCCCACACTCGGCTGATCAATTCGCGGCCGCTCGACAGAACCAGGTATTTTCTGCGTGATGTCTTCTTCTCCCCCACTCGTTGTCGCTGATCGGTACCGGCTCGTTGCGCCGCTCGGTCAGGGCGGGATGGGGCGTGTCTGGCGGGCCACTGACGTCGTCCTTCACCGGGACGTCGCCATCAAGGAGCTCGTTCCGCCTCCGGGTCTGACCCCGGCCGAGCGGCAGGAGATGCGCGAGCGCTCACTGCGTGAGGCACGCGCCATCGCCAGGCTCAACAACGTCAACGTGGTGCGTGTCTTCGACGTGCTGCGGACGGACGCCGACCCATGGATCGTCATGGAGTACGTGGCTTCCCGTTCGCTGCAGGACACCCTCGCCGCCGACGGTCCCTTCAATCCGGTTCGTGCCGCCGAGATCGGTCTCGGTGTGCTGAACGCGTTGCGCGCCGCGCACCGGGCCGGCGTCGTGCACCGCGACGTCAAACCGGGCAACGTGCTGATGGGCGCCGACGGCCGTGTGGTGCTGACCGATTTCGGTCTCGCCACAGTGCCCGGCGACCCCAACGTGACACGCACCGGCCTCGTTCTGGGCTCCCCGGCGTACATCGCGCCGGAGCGTGCCCGGGACGGCACAGCGGGTCCGGCAGCCGACCTCTGGTCGCTCGGCGCCACGCTGTTCGCCGCGGTGGAGGGCCAGTCGCCGTTCGCGCGGCCGTCCGCCATCGCCACGCTCGCCGCGCTGGCGACCGAAAACGTTCCGCCTTCACGGAACGCGGGACCGCTCAAGTCCGTACTCAACGGGTTGCTGCGCAAGGATCCCGCTCACCGCATCGATGCGGAGGAGGCCGAGCGCCTGCTGGCGCGAGCCGCCGGCCGGCGATCGAAGATCGCCTTCCCGATGAGCCCGACGATGCGCCGCCCGGGTGTCGGCCGGGAGCGTCCCTCGCTGCCGAGCGGCCCGGGTGGTCCGCCCGTTCTGCCCGGTTCCGGCTGGGTGACCGCGACAGGTTCGGCACCGGTGGTGCCCACGCCACGCCCGCCGGTCACGAACACGCCGCAGGGCCGCCCGCCGGTCACGAACACGCCGCAGGGCCGCCCGCCCGCCGGCAACCCGCCTCAGCGCCCCGCCGCCGCCAACCCGCAGCAGCCGGGCCGCCCGCAGGCCGGAAATCCCCAGGCCGGCAATCCCCAGGGTGGGAACCCGCAGTTCGGGAACCGGCCGGGTGGGAACCCGCAGCAGGGCCGTCCCGCTGACGGTCGCCCGCCGATCTACGCGCCGGGCAAGGCGCCGGTCGGTGGTCCCGCGCCGTCGGACGCTCCGCCGCGCGGCCTGCAGCCTCCCGGCCGCGACCCGAAACCCCTCGATGCCACGCGCGTCGATTCACCCGCGGTTCACGACATCCCGGGTACGCCTTATCCGCCCGCGCCGCCCGGCCGCCCGCAGTTCTCCACGGGTACGCCGTCCAGCGCCCCGGTGAGCCCGGCCCGCGTCGGGTTCACCGCGGCCGACGTGGCCGCGAACCGGCGGAAGAAGGCAGCACCGGAGCACGAGAAGTCGCTGGCCGCGGCGACCGGGGCCTACCCGATCGTGGCCGCGTCCGAGGCCGCACAGGCAACCACGCTGATGCCCACCGGCACCCCACCGGTCCCGTCCCAGGAACGCGGCTCCCAGTCGTCGGGCTCCCAGCCGTCGGGCTCCCAGGAGACCGTGGTCGAGCCGGCGAAAGAAGCCTCCCCGCCCGGGAAGCCAACCTCCCAGGAGGCGACTCCTCAGGACTCCGCGACCGATGCTCAGGCGCAGGTCACCCCGGAGCCCTGGCCCTCGGACGAGACGTCCCGGGACGGGGTGTCCCAGGACGAGACATCCCAGGACGAGACATCCCAGGACGCGGCTGTCGCGATCGTCCAGGAGGACGAACCGGCCACCGCGAACGATGCAGACCAGACAGACCTGGTCGAGGCTGGGCCGCTCCCGGAGCAGCAAGCAGCCCAGGCGGACCAGGCCGATTCGGCCGGCAACGCCGGTCAGGCCCAGGACGCTGCCCCCGAGCACCAGCCGGAAGCCACCACCGAGCAGCCGGAAACTCCGCAAGCGGCCCCGGCCGCCAAGGAAGAACCAGCCACCGAAGAACCAGCCACAGATGAGCCGGCCAACAAAGAGCCGGCCAACAATGAGCCGGCCACAGATGAGCCGGCCACAAATGAGCCGGTCAAGCAAAAGTCAGCCACCGAAGAGCCGGCCACCGAGGTCTCCGACGACCGCACGATCGTGGCCCCGGCCGCGATCCTGACCCCGGCCGCCCGGAAACCCTCGGACGCCGACAAGACCTCGATCGTCGAGCGCACCCCGGCCGTCAACCGGATCCCGGATGATGACCGGACCTCGGTTGTCGGACGTGGGCCGGACGCGGACCGGACCTCGATCGTCGCTCCGCTCTCGCCGCCCGGTCCGCGGCGTGTTCCGACCCCGGACAACGACCGGACCTCGATCGTCGGCGGAGGCGCGCGCGCAGGTGCCGGTGCGGGCGCCGAGTTCAATCGGCCGAGCCGTCCGGCGTGGACGCCCATGCCGATGCGCCCGTCCGAGCGCCGCGGCATCACCGTGCTCGGCACGACGCTGACCCACCGCCAGGCGGCGATCGGTCTCGGCATCGTGCTCACGTTCATCCTGCTGATCGGCATCATCGTGGTGCAGGCGTTCGGTGACGACGCCGAGGGCGCCACCGGCACGACACCGAGCAAGGGCGCTGTCGCGGCCGGCAACCCGTCGGAAGCGGAGAGCCCGGCGAGCCAGGGTGAGGCCTCCAAACCGGCGGCGAACAACTCACCCAGCGCGGCACCGAGCACGGCCGCGAGTTCCGCGGCGGCCGGCATCCCGGCGGGCTGGCGCTCCTACAGCGGTTCCGGGTTCAGCCTGTCGCTGCCGAAGGGCGCTTCGGTCTCCGGTGGCGGCAGCGAGACCCGGGTCAACTACAGCAATCGCCTGCTCATCATCAACAAGGTGAACCAGGAGATCGACGACCCGGTG
Source organism: Actinoplanes sp. CA-015351 (assembly GCF_050955685.1). Lineage (NCBI taxonomy): Bacteria > Bacillati > Actinomycetota > Actinomycetes > Micromonosporales > Micromonosporaceae > Actinoplanes > Actinoplanes sp. CA-015351. The sequence continues at coordinate 7,764,164 of NZ_CP192102.1, read as the reverse complement.
GAGTACCTGGAGCAGCAGAGCACCAGCCACTACCGGAACTACAACAACCTCGGTGTCAAAGAGGTCGACTACCAGGACGACGCCGCGGACTGGGAGTTCACCTACACCACAAACAGCGGCAACAACGCGCAGCACGTGGTGAAGCGGGTCTTCGAGATCGACGACACTGCGTGGACGCTGGGCTTCTACACCTCGCCGGAGGACTGGGACGCGGCCAAGGCGGACCTCGACGCGATCTTCCAGGGCTTCAAAACCCGGTAAGGCGTGAGATCCGAGTTGCTGGGTAGTAGATCCAGCATCACGGATGGAGGTACACCATGAACTGCCGACGTCACGGCAGTAAGCCGACGATCGCTCTCTGGATGCTTGTCGCTGTCGCCGACATCGCTCTGGTCGTCGCTGCCACCGGTCTTCTCACCGCGCTGCTCACCGTACTCGTGCTGGCCGTCGTGGCCGGCGGTTTCATCGCTGTCCGCTCGTTGCGCAGGCCACAGTCCGAGCCGGTCGAAGCGGTCGTGCGCCGCCGGGCATAGCGTGATCGGATACAGTCCCCGGCGTGTCGATCGACGGTGTGACTGACCTCTGGGACCAACTTCTCGGCGCCCAGCCCGATCCGCCCGGACTGCTCGTTCTGCTCACGGCGGTGGCCGGGTTCGTGGCGGTCGCGTTCCGTCCGGCGTGGCGGGTCGCTCGCAACGCGGTGACGATCGCTCACGAGGGTGGTCATGCGCTGATCGCTCTGCTGACCGGTCGTAAGCTGCGCGGCATCCGTCTCGAGTTCGACACGTCCGGCCTCACTCTGTCGGCCGGCCGGCCGACCGGGCCCGGCATGATCCTGACCCTGCTCGGCGGTTACATCGCGCCGTCGCTTGTCGGTGTTCTCGGCGCCTGGCTGCTCGGCGGCAACCGGATCACGCTGCTGCTCTGGCTGGCCGTGGTCCTGCTGCTGCTCATGCTCATCAACATCAGGAACCTGTTCGGCGTGGTCTCGCTGGTCATCACCGGCGCGATCGTCTTCGCCGTCTCCTGGTACGCGTCCCCGCAGGTGCAGGCCGCTTTCGCGTACGCAGGTGTCTGGTTCTTGCTTTTCGGTGGGGTTCGTCCGGTCTTCGAGCTGCAGAAGCTGCGGAGCCGGGGCCGGATGCGTGATTCGGACGCCGACCAGCTGAGCCGGCTGACCCACCTGCCCGCCGTTTTCTGGGTGGGCGTGTTCCTGGCGGTCAACCTGATCGCTCTGGCGGTCGGCGCCTTCCTCCTGGCCGGCCAGTGGCTCCCCGACACCGCGACGGTGTAAAAAGCTACAGCGGAATGTTGCCGTGCTTCTTGGGCGGCAAGGTCTCCCGCTTGGTCCGCAGCATCCGCAGCGCCCGGGTCACCTGGGCCCGGGTCTGCGACGGCTGGATGACCGCGTCGACATAACCCCGCTCGGCCGCGATGTACGGATTCGCCAGCGTGTCCTCGTACTCCTGGATCAGCTCCGACCGCCGCGCGACCGGATCCTCCGCTGAAGCCAGGTCGCCCCGGTAAAGGATGTTGACCGCGCCCTGTGCACCCATCACCGCGATCTGCGCGGTCGGCCAGGCGAAGTTGACGTCGGCACCGAGGTGCTTGGAGCCCATCACGTCGTAAGCGCCGCCGTACGCCTTCCGCGTGATCACGGTGACCTTCGGAACCGTGGCCTCGGCGTACGCGTAAATCAGCTTGGCGCCGCGCCGGATGATGCCGTCCCACTCCTGTCCGGTGCCGGGCAGGAAGCCGGGCACGTCGACGAACGTCAGCACCGGGATGTTGAACGCGTCGCAGGTACGCACGAACCGGGCCGCTTTCTCGGAGGCGGCGATGTCGAGCGTGCCGGCCAGGCTGATCGGCTGGTTGGCGACGACCCCGACCGGCCGCCCTTCGACCCGGCCGAACCCGACCACGATGTTCTGCGCGTAGAGCGGCTGGACCTCGAGGAATTCGTCGACGACGGTCTCGACGACCTTCTTGATGTCGTACGGCTGGTTCGGTGAGTCCGGGATGAGTGTGTCGAGAGCGCGGTCCGCATCGAGAGCACCGAGGTCAGCCTCGGACGAGAACGAGACCGGCTCGTCGAGGTTGTTCGACGGCAGGTAGGAGAGCAGCGCCCGGACGTAGTCGATCGCGTCCTCCTCGTCGCTGGCGAGGTAGTGCGCGTTGCCGCTGCGCGTGTTGTGGGTACGCGCTCCGCCGAGTTCCTCCATGCCCACCTCCTCACCGGTGACCGTCTTGATGACGTCCGGACCGGTGATGAACATGTGCGAGGTCTGGTCGACCATCACGGTGAAGTCGGTGATCGCGGGGGAGTAGACAGCGCCACCCGCGCACGGGCCCATGATCAGCGAGATCTGCGGGATGACGCCGCTGGCCCGGACGTTGCGGAAGAAGATGTCGGCGTAGAGGCCGAGCGCGACGACGCCCTCCTGGATCCGTGCGCCGCCGGAGTCGTTGATCCCGATGATCGGGCAGCCGATCTTCATGGCCAGGTCGAGCACTTTGACGATCTTCTCGCCGAAGACCTCGCCGAGCGACCCGCCGAAGATCGTGAAGTCCTGGGAGAAGACGCAGACCTGCCGGCCGTCGATGGTGCCGTGGCCGGTGACCACGCCATCGCCGTACGGACGGTTCTTCTCCAGGCCGAAGGCGGTGGAGCGGTGCCGCGCCAGTTCGTCGAGCTCGACGAACGAGTCCTTGTCGAGCAGCAACTCGATGCGCTCGCGGGCGGTCTTCTTGCCGCGGGCATGCTGCTTCTCGATTGCCCGCTCGGATCCCGCGTGCACGGCCTCGTCTGTGCGGCGAGCGTGGTCGGCGAGCTTTCCCGCGGTGGTGTGTATGTCGGGCTGCGTAGTCACGGTGATCTCCCGCTCCGATGTGACGGTGCGACGGTGCACTCGGGGTTGATCGTAACCAAGCGGGCGTTCAGGCGAGAGGCCGTCGTTACGGGAGAGTTTGGTACCCAATGCCCCATTCGCTCCCCATTCGTTACTCCCCCCGTGACGAACTGGATGACAGCGGCAGGACTAGCGCTCATCGCAGGCGGCCTCGCCACATTGATCAGTTTCTGGTCGGTGATCTTCGGTGGCGGTGCCCGTCGCGCGAACCGGAACGGCCCCGATCCCCGAGGCCGTCGCGCGAAGGCGCAGAACCGTCCGGCGATCGCGCTGCCTGAGGCCCCGCCGATCGAACCCGAGCCGGTGCTCCTGGCTCTGCCCGCCGCTCCGATGCTCCTGGAGCCGGCGCCGCTGCCCACCAAGCCGGGCCCGATCTTCGTGGAGCAGCCCCAGGTCTTCGTGGAGCAGCCCCAGGTCTTCGCGGAGGAGCCGCAGGCCTTCATGGAGGAGCCGCAGGTTTTTGTGGAGCTGCCGGAGCCGTTTGAGGACGCCTGCTTCGCGGGCGCTTTCAACCCTCTTGGGTACGCCCAAAGCCGCGTCCCCGAAGCCCGATCCGCCGTCGACCGAACCGATCTGGGGTACGGCGACCGGGTCAAGGGCTGGGTCCGGCCCGACTACCAGGACCTGGACGACAGCCCGCCGTCCGGCGAGTACTGGACCCCCGTCCCGGACGAGCTGTACGCCGACCCGGAGCCGTCGGCCCGCGGTTACGGCTGGCCGGTGCCGGTGGAACGGCTGCCGCAGGCGCCCGCGTACGAGCCGGCGACCGGTTTTGATCTGAGCCCGGTGGAGGCCGCCGAACCGACCGCCTTCGTGCCGAGGTCCGTGCCGAGGACGTGGCCGCCGGAGTCCGAGGACCTGCGCGTACGGCAGCCTCGCTCGTGGCGTGACCGGGACGAGAAGCGTCCCGACGAGCTGCGCGCCTTCCGGGATTACGACGAGCGTCGCTCCTGGCGTGACCGTGACTTCCAGCAGGAGGGCCGCGGCCGCCGCGAGCGACCGCGTCCTCGCCCTCGCCCGACCGCGCAGGCCTCCGGTTATGTGAGCCGGCACGCGGCGGGCCCGCACCCCTGAGCCGATTTCGGCGTGCGGCATAGGCTTCCGGGATGAGTTCTTCGTCGTACGCCGATCTTGACCGGCCGCCGCTGTCCGGACGGGCGCTGACCCGCGCCGTGGTGGTGCCGGGCGGCTTCTGGTCCCGGATCGACGTGCGTGCCGAGACCGGTTCGACGAACGCCGACGCCGCCGAGGCGGCCCGCCACGACGAGCCCGAGGGCCTGGTCGTGATCGCCGAGAGCCAGTCGGCCGGCCGGGGCCGCCGGGACCGGCTGTGGAGTTCACCACCCCGGGCCGGCCTCACCCTGAGTGTCCTGTTGCGACCGTCGGCGCCGATCGCCGAGCGGGACTGGCCGGCGGCGCCGCCCAGCGCGTACGGATGGCTGCCGTTGCTCGCCGGGGTTGCCCTGCGGGAGGCGGTGACCCGGGTGGCCGGTGTCGAGGCCGCGCTGAAATGGCCGAACGACCTGCTCGTCGGCGACCGCAAGTGCGCCGGGATCCTGGCCGAGGTCGCGGGCGACGCCATCGTGATCGGAATCGGCCTCAACGTCAGCACCCGCGAGGACGAGCTGCCGCCCACGAACGGTGTGCCGGCCACCTCGCTGCGGGTGGCCGGCGCCGAGACCTTCGACCGGGACCCGCTGCTGCGTGCCCTGCTGCGCAGTTTCGCCAGGTGGTACGAGGGCTGGCGGGACGCCGGCGGCGACGCCGAGATGTGCGGGCTGACCGGGGAGTACCGGCGGGGCTGCGCCACGATCGGCCGCCAGGTCCGGGTGCTGCTGCCCAGCGGTGGCGAGCTGACCGGCGAGGCGACCACGGTGGACCGGGACGGCCAGCTGGTGATCCGTACGGTGGACGGCGCCGAACATCGTGTCTCAGCGGGTGACGTGCTGCACGTACGCTGACCGCGTGGCGTTCCCGGAGGATGTGCTCACGGAGCAGGAGGAGGTTGTCCTCCACCTGGCTCCGCACTGGAAAGTGGCGGTGCTGCCGATCGCGGTCCTGCTGCTGTCGGTGACCGGCGAGATCCTGGCCTGGGTGATGCTGCCGGGCACCGAGGGCGGCCGGATCGGCCTGTGGCTGGTCACCGCGATCCTGCTCTGGTACTCGGTGCGGTACGCCGTCCGCCCGCTGGTGATCTGGCGTTTCACCCACTACGTGCTGACCGACGAGCGGATCCTGCTCCAGCACGGTGTGCTCGTCCGGGAGCGGCGCGACCTCCCGCTGAACCGGGTCAACGACCACGCTCTGGCCCAGTCGGTGCTGGACCGGATGCTCGGCAGCGGCACGCTCACTGTCGACTCGATCGGCGACCAGAGCGCCGTGCTGGCCGGGCTGCCGCACGCCCAGCGAGTGCAGAACACGCTGTACGAGCTGATCGAGCACAGCCCGGCGCCGGACGACGAGGACGAAGAGGCCGAACCGGAAGAAGAAACAGCGCCGGCGCCGCGTCGCGGCCTGTTCCGGCGCTGACCTTTCCTAACCTCTCGGGGCGGAACACCTAGCGGGCGTCGAGCTCCGCCTGCAGGTCGAGGCTTGCCACACTGCCCGGCTCGTCGGCGGCGCTCAGCTCGGCGAGACCGGCCGTGGCGTCCAGCTCGGTGATCGCGGCCTCGTGCCCGTCGACCGGCGGCTTCAGGAAGACGAACGTGCGGTACGCCCAGAAGCGGAAGATCGTGCCGATGCCGATGCCGATCAGGGTGGTCATCATGAAGAGCAGCTCGTCGTGCTCCTCGGTGAGACCGAAGCCGTACTTGCCGATCGCGATGGTGCCCGACTGGATCACCATGCCGATCAGGTTGAACCCGAAGAAGAGGCTGTACTCCCGGCGCAGCGCCGTGCGGGTGTGATGCCGGTACGTCCAGTACCGGTTCGCCACGTACGCCAGCGTCGTGGTGACGACCGTGCCGACGATGCTGGCCTTGACGGCGCCGATGTCGAGCAGGGCGTACGTGATCGCGATGTAGAGCAGCGTGTTGCCGGCCCCGATGATGCCGAAGGCGATGGCTTCCGGGGCGAGACGGCGCAGGCGTTCCGTCAGCGTGCTGGCTGAGGGCATTGGGCAACCTTACGGGAACAGGGGCAATGACGCCGATGTGTCACAGCGCGGACGACGACGATGGCGTCACGCTCCGGTTCGGCGGGGATCCGGCCGGTTTCGCCTCGTTGTCCTCGACCGGGGCGTCGGTGGCCCGGAAGACGAAGCGGCGATATGACCAGAAGCGGAACATGGTACCCATAGCGGTTCCCACGAACTGTCCCGCTATGTTGTCGGCCACTGGGCTCCGCAGTGCGGGCCAGATCTGGCCGAGACCGTAATGGCTGATGGCGAGGCATGCCAGGGCGATGCCGAGGCCGATCGCGTTCAGCACGAAGAATGTCGTGTACTGCCGGGCCATGTTGGTGTGCCGGCCGCCGCGCCAGGTCCAGAACCGGTTGCCGAGGAACGCGAACGTCGTCGCGATGGTCGTGGAGACCGTCTTGGCGGTCAGCGTCTCGGCGCCGGCGCGGAGCAGCACGTTGAAGATCATCAAGTCGATGGCGAACGCGATGCCACCGACCGTGCCGAACTTGCCCACCTCGTGAACGAGGGCCCGCAGCCGTGTACGCAGGCTGGATGGCTGCGCTGGGTTCGGGGGCACGGCTCCGAGGGTACCGGTGGGGGTCACGTGTCGCTGTCCGCGCTGCCGAGTCTTTACCGCTCGCGACCGAGTCTTAACCGTGGCTCCCGGCATGGTGACGTGGCCGTAACGGTGTGTGCCGAAATCCGTCCACTTCGCGGATCTCGGCGAGCCGGACCCGGCAGTCGCCGCACCAGGAGAGGTGGGCGCGCATCCGGTGGGCGTCGCGGGCGGCGAGCCGGCCGCGTACCTGCCCGCCCAGCCGTTCGCCGGCCCACCGGCACTCCGGGTGATCAGCAACGGTCACGTGCTGTTGCAGATAGAGACTGCGCAGGCCCTCGCGTGCCCGGTGGGCAAGGACCGCCACGGCGTTCGGCGTGAGGCCCATCAGCGGCGCCAGCTCGGCCGGCGTGGTTCCTTCCACCTCGGTCTGCCAGAGCACGTCGCGCCAGCGCGGGGGCAGCTGGCGGAACGCGGCAGCGGCGTACTTGCGCTCCAGCCGGTCCAGGGCCGGGTCGGTGTACGGCTCACCCTCGTCGTACGGGGTGAGGTCGTCGGTGAACTCCAGCCGCCGGTCCTGCTTGGCCCGGTGGTAACAGACGTGCCGCATCGTGGTGTTCAGGTACGCCCGGAACGCCACGAGCGGTCCCCGTCCGGCGCGCAGCGTCGCGAACACCTTGGCGAACGTCTCGGCGACCAGGTCGTCGACGTCGGCAGGATCGCGAACCAGGCCGAACGCGAACTGCCGCACTGCCGCACGATGCCGCTCGTAGAGCGTGCCGAACGCGGCGGTGTCGCCAGCCCGGACGGCGCTCAGCAGATCGGTGTCCGAGTCCGCGACGTTGTCCGGGGTCGTCATTCCGCCTCCTGTGGCAGGAACCGCGAGGAAAGCCCCATTAGGTGAAAGTCTAGGTCGTTAAGTCCTTTTTGTGAAAGTTGTCAGGCGGGACGGTGAGCCTCGGCTTCGTAACGGACTCGGCTGCGCGCAGGTGCGCTAAGCGGCGAAGAATCGATCGTCTACGAGCATCGCAACCATAGATTGTGCGGTTGTCCACAAGTTCTACCGATGAACTCCATGCACAGTCGGGCTTACGCTGATGTGACTCCCATGACAGCGCCGGATTTTCCGGCTGATTCGTCATTGGTCAGTGCCGACCGAAGGAGCTTCATCTTGTCTCTGCCCCCTACCTCGCATCCCCGCCTGCTGGCGTGGGTCGACGAGGTCGCAGCCTTGACCACGCCTGACCGGATCGTCTGGTGCGACGGCTCGGAGGCCGAGTGGACCAGCCTCACCGACGCGCTCGTCGAGGCCGGCTCACTGGTCCGGCTCGATCCGGAGAAGAAACCGAACTCGTTCTGGGCGCGTACCGACCCGTCCGATGTGGCGCGTGTCGAGGAGCGTACGTACATCTGCTCGGTCGACGAGGCCGACGCCGGCCCGACGAACAACTGGATGGCCCCGGCCGAGATGAAGCAGCTCATGACCGAGCTGTACCGGGGTTCCATGCGCGGCCGCACGCTGTACGTGGTCCCGTTCTGCATGGGCCCGCTCGACGCGGAGCAGCCGATGTTCGGTGTCGAGCTCACGGACAGCCCATACGTCGTGGCCAGCATGCGCATCATGACCCGGATGGGGGCCGGGGTCCTGGAGGCGATGGGTGACGACGCGGACTTCGTGCCGGCGCTGCACTCGATCGGCGCGCCGCTGGCGCCGGGCCAGGAGGACGCCGCCTGGCCGTGCAACGAGACCAAGTACATCTCGCACTTCCCGGAGACCCGGGAGATCTGGTCGTTCGGCTCGGGGTACGGCGGCAACTCGCTGCTCGGCAAGAAGTGCTACTCGCTGCGGATCGCCAGCGTGGCCGCCCGCGACGAGGGCTGGCTCGCCGAGCACATGCTGATCATGAAGCTGACCTCGCCTGAGGGCCAGGTCCGGTACGTCGCCGGCGCGTTCCCGTCGGCCTGCGGCAAGACCAACCTCGCCATGCTGGAGCCGACCCTGCCCGGCTGGAAGGTCGAGACGGTCGGCGACGACATCGCCTGGATGCGTTTCGGCGAGGACGGCCGGCTCTGGGCCACCAACCCCGAGTTCGGGCTGTTCGGCGTCGCGCCCGGCACCGACTTCCACACCAACCCGAACGCGATGCGCACGCTCGCCAAGGGCAACTCGGTCTTCACCAACGTGGCGCTCACCGACGACGGCGACATCTGGTGGGAGGGCATGGGCGAGCCGCCCGCGCACCTGACCGACTGGAAGGGCAAGGACTGGACGCCGGATTCGGAAGCGGTCTCCAGCCACCCCAACAGCCGCTTCTGTACGCCGATCGAACAGTGCCCGATCCTCGCCGACGAGTACTACGACCCGCGTGGTGTGCCGATCGACGCGATCCTGTTCGGCGGCCGCCGCAAGACCACCATCCCGCTGGTCAGCGAGGCCCGGGACTGGGTCCACGGGGTGTACCTCGGGGCCACGCTCTCCAGCGAGACCACCGCGGCCGCGGTCGGCCAGGTCGGTGTGGTGCGCCGCGACCCGATGGCGATGCTGCCGTTCATCGGTTACCACGCCGGCGACTACTTCCAGCACTGGATCGACATGGCGAAGGGCGCCTCGGGCGACGCCGACAAGCTGCCCAAGGTCTTCTACGTCAACTGGTTCCGGCGTGACGAGGACGGCGGGTTCCTCTGGCCGGGCTTCGGCGAGAACAGCCGGGTGCTCAAGTGGGTCGTCGACCGCCTCGACGGCAAGGCCGACGCGGTCGAGACCCCGATCGGCCACGTGCCGACGCCGGAGTCGCTCGACCTGACCGGCCTGGACATCGACCCGGCCGCTCTGGAAGCGGTGCTCCGGGTCGACCCGCAGGAGTGGCTGGCCGAGATCCCGCAGGTCACCGAGTGGTTCAACAAGTTCGGTGACAAGCTGCCGGCCGTGCTCTGGGCCGAGCTGGACGCGCTGCGCGCCCGCCTCGCCGACGCGTGAGCCAGTCCGCGCCCGCTTCCGGACCTCCGGGGGCGGGCGCGGCCCCGCGCCGAGAACACGTTCAGCGCCGCTCGAACAGGGCAACCACTCCGAGCGGCTGAAGCCAGACCTCGGTCCGCCGGTAATCCCGGTCCAGCTTCGCCCCCAGCGGACCCGCAGCATCGGACATCGGATCCTCGCCGCGCCGCGCCCCGACATACCAGACCCGGGCTGTGTCGAAGCACGTCAGCGTCGCGCACTCGTCGGCGTCCAGCGCGCCGGCCCGCGCGGCCGGCCGCACCAGCAGCACGTCCGCCGGCCGGGGACGGTCGCGCAGCTCGTAGTCGAGCCCGGCCCGCAGCGACCACGTGCCGACCCGGCCGTAGACCACTCCGTCGCCCGGCCGCAGCCCGGCCGAGACGACCGAGGCGACGGTACGGAAGTTCATCCCGTCGCGGCTCGCCGGCCGGCGTACCGCCTGGTGTGTCTCCAGGGTGAGCGCAACCAGCAGGAGCAGCGCCGCGATCTGCCGCAGCCGGAACTCGCGCAGGGCCAGGGCAGCGAGCAGGGCCACCGGGACGATGACGACGAGGACGTACCGCGGCACCCAGATCGAGGCGCCGGCCAACGACGCGCCCAGCAGCAGCGCCGGCGGCAGCACCGCGAGGACGGCCAGCTCGACGATCGGCCGCTGGGCGGACCACGGTCCCGGCAACCGCGCGGTGAAGGCCAGCCCGATCAGGAAGAGGCCGGCCAGCTGGGCGCCGTAGAGCAGCCCGGCCGGCGCGGTCACGGTCGCGCCGAAGACGGCGCCGGGCGCGGTCAGCACGTCGTGCGCGTTCACCGGCGGGATCCAGTCCAGCTGGGCGCCGCGCTGGGCCAGGCCGAGCCGGATCAGCGGAGCGGTCAGCGCCACGGCGCCGGCCATCACCAGCGGCCCGCGCCACAGCCGCCGATCGCCGCCACGCCGGCGGCTGCCGAGAATCGTCAGGTGGGCCATCAGGATCAGCAGGCCGAGCAGGTGGGCGTACCCAAGAATGGTCACCGAAAGTCCGTAGCCCAGCCATCGCCGCCAGGCGGGCCGCGCCGTGGCGCGGTGGAAGAGCCACATCGTGAGCACCCCGGCGAGCAGCGCGATCCCGTAAACCCGCGCCTCGGTGGCGTAACGGGACAGCTGCGGGACGGTGACCAGGATCAGGGCGCCGGTCAGGCCGGTGACCGGGCCGAACAGGACGCGACCCCACTCGCCGGCGATGCCCACCGCGACCGCGACGGCCAGCAGCGACGGCAGCCGCATCACCGCCGTCCTGTCGCCGAAGATCTCGATCCAGTAATGCATGAACAGGTAATAGGGCGCGATCACCCCGTCGATCTCGCCGGCCATCCGGACGATCTCGGCGGGCGTGCGGGTCGCGACCGACCAGGTGGCGTGCTCGTCCCAGCCGAGCGCCGGCCGCCGCAGCGCTGTCGACCCGATCGCCAGCATGATCAGTGCCGGGAAGACCGACGGGTACAGCGGCGGCCACCGCCGGGTCCCGGCCGGCGCGATCACCCGCAGGTCCGGGATCGTGAGGGTCATGCTCCGGGGTACGAGCAGTGGATGACCAGCACGGGCCTTGCGGGTGAACAGTGGCCCCCGAGCCGGGGAGTCGGCAGGCTGTGCTGATGGACGTCTATGACGTGGCCGTGGTCGGCGCCGGTCCGGCCGGTTCCGCCGCCGCCCTGGCCGCGCTGCGGTCCGGCGCCAGCGTGCTGCTGCTGGACCGGGCCGCCTTCCCCAGGGACAAAACGTGCGGTGACGGCATCGCCGCCGAGGCCCTCGACGTGCTCACCGAGCTGGGCGTGCCGGACGCCGCCGCCGGGTTCCGGTCCGTCGAACGGCTGCGGCTGGTCGCTCCCGGCGGCGCGGCGGTGGCCCGGACGCTGCCGCGCCCGGCGCACACCGTGCCGCGTGAGATCTTCGACGAACGCCTGGTCCGTGCGGCGGTCGCGCAGGGCGCGGACCTGCGCTTGCACAAGGCCCATCGGGTACGCGAGGACGACCCGATCGTGATCGACGAGACGTACCGGGCACGGGTGCTGATCGGGGCCGACGGGGCCGGATCGGTGGTGCGCCGCGCGCTCGGGCACGGCGCGAACCCGGCCGGGCATCTGGCGATCGCGATCCGGGGCTACGCACCTGCGGCGGACACCGGCGAGCAGGTCATCGTGACGACCCGGCAGCGCTGGCCGGCGTACGCCTGGCGGTTCCCGATCGGGGACGGGACGGCGAACGTGGGTTACGGGGAACTGTTGCGGGGGCGGGGGGTGTCTCGGGCGTACCTGCGCAAGCGGCTCGACGAACTGCTGCCCGGCAGCGAACCGGAAAGGGTGAGCGGGCACCACCTGCCGTTGTCCACCCGCCGCCCGGCGGCGGGTCGCGGGAGCGTGCTGCTCGCCGGCGACGCGCTGTCGCTGATCAACCCGCTGACCGGGGAGGGGATCTTCTACGCGGTGCTCTCCGGCGCGCTGGCCGGCGCCGAAGCGGCACGCGGCCCGAAGGACGTGGCGCGGCGTTACCGGGACGCGCTGCGGCGGCGGCTCGGGCGTCACCTGCGGCATTCGGCGCTCGCGGCCGGGCTGACCGGATGGCCGCATGTCGCCGACGCCGCGGTCAGCGCGGCCGCCTCGGACGCCCGCACGTTCAACCGGATGGTGGAGCTGGGACTCGCGGACGGGCTGCTGGACGCTCGCACGATCGGGCGCATCGGATGGCAGATGGTGCAGTGGCGGGCCGTCGCCGCTTGAGCCCTCGGCGGGTGTGGCTACCCTTTGCGGTGATGAGTCTGCGTTCCCTGGTCTATTCCTTTTACGAGCGGCGGCTTGCCGGAAAGCTCGTCGGCAAGCCCGTGCCCCGGCACGTCGGCGTCATGTGCGACGGCAACCGGCGCTGGGCCCGCGAGATGGGTTTCGTCGACCCCAACGACGGCCACCGAGTCGGCGCGTCCCGCATCAAGGAGCTGCTGACCTGGTGCGATCAGGCCGGCATAGAGCACGTCACGCTCTACCTGCTGGCAACCGACAACCTTCAACGCCCGTCCGCCGAGCTGGACCCGCTCGTGAGGATCATCGAGGACCTCGCGACCGAGCTGGCCGAGGAAGGCAACCCGTGGCGGCTGCGGATGGTGGGCGCGCTCGATGTGCTGCCGTCGGCGACCGCGGCGACGCTCAAGGCCGCACAGGAGAAGACCCAGAACCGCGGTGACGGTGTCGAGGTCAACATGGCGGTCGGTTACGGCGGCCGGCGCGAGATCACCGACGCGGTGCGCTCGCTTCTCTACGAACACGCGGCGACCGGCGGCACCATCGAGGAGCTCGCCGAGATCCTCGACGTGGAGCACATTGCCGAGCACCTGTACACCCGCGGCCAGCCCGACCCGGACCTGGTCATCCGGACCAGCGGCGAGCAGCGGCTCTCCGGGTTCCTGCTCTGGCAGTCCGCGCACTCGGAGTTCTACTTCCACGACGCGAACTGGCCAGATTTCCGGCGGATCGACTTCCTGCGGGCCCTCCGGTCGTACGGCAGCAGGCAGCGCCGTTACGGGGCGTGAGGGCGCTTCCCGCTTCTTCGTCGCGATCTTGATGGTTCTGTGCGGCACTCGGGTTTCGCCATTTGTAGGCGGTAGCGGGGCGGTAGCGGGGCGGGGGCTGTGTAGCGGATTCTCGATGCGAGGTGCCGCTCGGAGATCTTGTGCGGTTTGGCCGGCCGATCGACCACGAGTGCACGAGTTCGCGGGTGGGCCACCCGTGGCATGTCGGTTTCGGGTGGTGTGGGGGCTTTGTGGTGATGCTCTGTCACCACGGCAGGTGGACGGTGCTGGATCTTGGAGAGTCGTGGGTGTTCTATGCCCCGCCGGTCTCCAAGTTTCGGCCGACGTGCTTCACGGTTCGATGTGGTGAGCGCGGTGCTTCACGGTTCGATGTGGTGAACATGTGCTCCATAGTTCCGGCGTCGTGAACGCGGAGCCCCGCCGATCTTGTGGAGTTCGGCGAACCGTTTGTGCGTAACTCCGCAAGATCGGCAGGGTTTGTTCGATCTTGTGGAGTTGTGCGAACACGTCTGCGGGGAAGTTCACAAGATCCAGGCGGGGCGGGGCGGGGCGGGGCGGGGCGGGGCGGGGCGGGGCGGGGCGGGGCGGGGCGGGGCAGGGCGGCGCGCGCAGAACGGCGCGGGGCGGCGCGGGACAGCGGGGCGGGGCGAGCGGCGCGGACACAGCGGCGCGGGACACAGCGGGGCGGGCAGAGCGGGGCAGGGCGGGTACAGCGGCGCGGGCACAGCGGCGCGGGCACAGCGGCGCGGGCAGAACGGCGCGGGACACAGCGGGGCGGGCAGAACGGCGCGGGACACAGCGGGGCGGGCAGAACGGCGCGGGACACAGCGGGGCGGGCAGAACGGCGCGGGACACAGCGGGGCGGGCAGGGCGGGGCACAGCGGCGCGGGGGCGAGGCCCGAGTGGCGGGTGCATCGCCGAGATCGGGATGGGTCAGAAGCGGCGCAGGCCTTCGGTCAGGAAAGCTGCCACGGCGTCCGGTGACTCCAGCGTGAGGTCGGCGGCGCTGGACACCTCGGCGCCGGTCTCCGGGTTGGCCACGGCCACCGCCATGCCGAAGAAGCGCGGGTCGACGGCCTCCCGGGCGCGCAGCGCGTCGAAGGCCTTGATGTCGGACATGTCGTCGCCGAAGTACCACGCGCAGCCCGCGTTGCGCACGCCCTCGGTGATGACCATGCCCTTGTCCTGGTCGACCGGGGGTTTGAGCTCGACGACCATGCGGCCGTTCTGAATCCGCAGGCCCAGGCGCTCGGCCTGCTCGTGACCCCAGCGCTCGACGGTCCCGGCCAGGTCGGGCGCGGTCCGGTAGTGCAGGGCGACGGAGAGCCGCTTGTATTCCACCAGGGTCTCGGCGGGCAGCTCGGTGCGTGCCTGCTCGGCGAGCTCGCTCATGGTGGGCACGAACTCCAGCGCGGCCGGCTCGGTCACCACCTGACCGTCGTGCCACACCTCGAGGCCGTAGAGCCCGTAGAGGTCGACGCCTTCCAGAGTCTCGAAGCGCGACCGCAGGAAACTGACTGGTCGGGCTGAGACGATCGCCACACGAGCGACCACCGACGCCAGCCGATCCAGCACGCCGAGGACGGCCGGAACCGGCTGGGAGGCGTCGGGGTCGTCGGTCACCGGCGACAGCACACCGTCGAAATCAAAGAAGAAGGTGGTGGAGGAGGCCCGCTCGGCTGTGAAAGCCCAGGCCTCGTCGGTGGTCAGGGGATGTGTCGGACGCGCAATCTCTGCCACGCAAGCCAGACTACCCGCGGAAGGTCGTCTTTTAAGCGCGACGATTTCGCGTGGGGTGAGCGTCACCCCTGAGTGCCCGAATTTGCGCACTACCGCAGGACGCAGTTGACCGCTAGCGTTTGAGTCATGGCACGGGGTCATCCCGAGCCAGCCGGCCGGCCCGGACCTGCGACAACTTGCGCCACAGGGCCCGCAATCCTGCCCTGTGCATGTGCCGGCGGCCGGAGGTGGCGGACCGCGGGCGGCGGGTTGCACGCTCGCTGGAGCAGGCCTGTGACATCTCGCCGTACCGATGCCGGTGTCGCTTCGAACTCCGACCCGGCCGACAAGGTGACCACGACTCGTGCCACCACCTCGCGCCGCAAGGTGCGAGACCGGCACACCGACGCTGAGCCCGCCCCGGCCGGCCGCGTCTTCGTCCTGGACACTTCGGTCCTGCTGTCCGACCCGGCGGCGTTCCGCCGGTTCACCGATCACGAGGTGATCATTCCCCTCGTGGTCATCTCCGAACTGGAGGGCAAACGTCACCACGCCGAGCTCGGCTGGTTCGCCCGGCAGGCTCTGCGGATGCTGGACGAGCTGCGGATCAAGTTCGGCCGGCTGGATCAGCCGGTGCTCTGCAACGACGAGGGCGGCACGGTCCGCGTCGAGCTCAACCACGCCGACCAGAGCGCGCTGCCGCAGGGCTTCCGCAACGACTCGAACGACACCCGCATCCTGTCGGTGGCGCTCGGGCTGGCCGCGGAAGGCCGCGACGTCACGCTGGTCAGCAAGGACATGCCGCTACGGGTGAAAGCCGCCTCGGTCGGTCTGACCGCCGACGAGTACCGGCACGGCCAGGCCAGCGACCCGACGTGGACCGGCATGGCCGACCTGAAACTTACCGAGGATCAGGTGGTCTCCCTCTACGCCGGCGACGAGCTGGAGCTGGAGGAGGCGGAGAACCTGCCCTGCCACACCGGCCTGGTGATCCACTCCTCGAAGGGCTCGGCGCTGGCCCGGGTCAACCCGGACAAGAGCGTCAGGCTGGTCCGCGGTGACCGGGATGCCTTCGGGCTGCGGGGCCGTTCGGCCGAGCAACGGGTGGCGCTGGACATCCTGCTCGACGAGTCGGTCGGGATCGTCTCGCTGGGCGGCCGGGCCGGCACCGGCAAATCCGCGCTGGCGCTCTGCGCCGGCCTGGAAGCGACGATGGAGCGCAACCGCCACAAGAAGGTGATCGTCTTCCGGCCTCTCTATGCGGTCGGTGGCCAGGAACTCGGCTACCTGCCCGGCAGCGAGTCGGAGAAGATGTCGCCCTGGGCGCAGGCCGTCTTCGACACCCTCGGCTCGGTGGCGCACGCCAACGTGGTCGAGGAGGTGATGGCCCGCGGGATGCTCGAGGTCCTGCCGTTGACCCACATCCGGGGCCGGAGCCTGCACGACGCGTTCGTCATCGTCGACGAGGCACAGTCGCTGGAGCGCAACGTGCTGCTGACCGTGCTGTCCCGCATCGGCCAGAACTCACGGGTGGTGCTCACCCATGACGTGGCCCAGCGTGACAATCTGCGGGTCGGCCGGCACGACGGTGTGACCGCGGTGATCGAAGCGCTGAAGGGGCATCCGATCTTCGCCCATGTCACGCTGACCCGTTCGGAGCGGTCTCCCATCGCTGAGGTGGTCACCGACCTGTTGGAGGAAATCCCCCTGTGAGATGACGCCAGCGCGGGACTTTGTGCCGAAATGAGCTAAAAAAACGAGTGACTAACGTCACAAGACCGCGTTGGCATTTCACATCCACTTCACGTTGCGCCATGGTGTCTGGCGAGCGCCATCGCGTGGCAACGACGTCGGAGATCGACTGGAGCCACCCCCTCGGTAGTTCGAGGTGGCGGCCCCACGTGGTCGCGGTGCTCGCGGTGCGTAACTGCCGGTGACGGCAGGATCGCACCGCGTCATTGCCCCCGACGAAGGGATTCTTCGTGAAGCGGCTCTGGAGCCGGCTCGGTGTTCGTGCGGCGTCTGTCGGTCTTCTCCTCGCGGGACTGGTCGGCGGTGTCTACCTCGGACAGAACCGGGAGATCCAGCAAGCCAGCGCTGAGTCCCAGCTCGTCATGCAGGCGAACGCGGATGAGATTCAGCTGCTGAAAGCGCGTCAGGCGGAACACGCGGCTGCCCGGGCCTTCCGGAGCAAGGCGGAGGACGCCGCAGCGGCGAAGGCGGCCACCGAGGCCAAGGCCGCCGCCGGCAAGGCGCGCACGCTGGAGAAAAAGGCGATCGCCGCGGAGGCAGCCGAGAAGAAGGCGGCCGAGGCGAAGAAAGCCGAGGAGTCCGGCGGACCGGTGGTCTACACCGGCGAGATCCCGGATTCCTGCAACGACTACAGCGGCAGCCGCAAGATCGGCTGTGCCCTGATGCTCGACGCCGGTTTCGGCCTCGCCCAGTTCCCCTGCCTGGACAAGCTGTGGAAAAAGGAGAGTGGCTGGAACTACAAGGCCACGAACCGCAGCTCCGGCGCGTACGGGATCCCGCAGGCCCTGCCCGGCAGCAAAATGGCGTCGGAGGGCTCGGACTGGAAGACCAACCCGGCCACCCAGATCGAGTGGGGCCTCGGCTACATCAAGGGCCGGTACAGCACGCCCTGTGGAGCATGGAGCCACTCGCAGAACGTCGGCTGGTACTGATCTGACGTAAAGAGGGCTGCGCGGCACGCCGCGCAGCCCTCTTTTGCTGTGATCCAATGTCCGTATGGTCCGAAATGCCGCTTCGCTTGTCCTGGCTGCCGCATTGGTGCTGCCGGTCGGAGCCATGCCGGCCCGGGCGGACGGGCGCATCCGAGAGGTCATCGGCGGCAAGGTCGCCACGGCCGGCAGGTTCCCGTGGGCGGTGCGGCTCTCGATGGGCTGCGGCGGGACGCTGACCGCGCCCCGGGTGGTGCTCACGGCCGGCCACTGCGTCGGCAAGACCGGTCCGAACCGGAAGATCACCGTCACGGCCGGGGCGCCCGATCTGAAGTCGAAGAAGGCGATCACGGTGAAATCGGTCGAGGTGTTTCGATCACCCGATTTCATCACCGAGACCAGTGGCGACGACTGGGCCGTGGTCCGGCTGGAACGCGCCCTCGACCTGCCCACCCTGGATCTGGTCCCGGACGGCAGCCGCGACGAGGGCACGTTCACCGTGATGGGCTGGGGGCAGACCCAGGAGACCGCGCTGCGGCAGGAGCGCCGGTTGCACTACGCGGACGTGCCCACCATCCCGGACGAGGATTGCGCCAAGGCATTCCACCGGGTCGGCGTCGATCTGGTCCGCGACGAGTCGATCTGCGCGGGAAAGCACGGCGTGGACACCTGCCAGGGGGATTCCGGGGGTCCGATGGTGCGCCGGGACCGGGACGGCAAGTGGGTACAGGTCGGGATCGTCAGCTGGGGACTCGGATGTGCCCGCGACGGCTATTTCGGCGTATATACGCAGGTGTCGAAGTTTCGTGAGGCGATCCTTGCAGCTACTCGCAAGCTGAGCTGAACCTGAGTGGCCGCGGGTGCGCCCGGCTGACACCATCAGGAGCATGGGGTACGGCGGGTGGGCGCAGCAGGCACGTGAGGACGAGGCGGCGAAGTTCGGCACCGAGGCGTTCTACGCGGCGCTGGGCCGCGCCTTCGTCACGATGTGCGCCATCGTCCCGGGACTCTTCCTGATCGAGGCGCTGGACGTCGCCCTCGGTCCCGGCACGCTCGACGTGGCCGGCGGCATCATTCCCCGGCACATCCAGGGGCTCGACGGCGTCCTGTTCAGCCCGTTCCTGCACGCCGACTGGGAGCATCTGTACGGCAACGCGGTCCCGTTGATCCTGCTAGGCACGTTCGTGCTGGCCGGAGGCGTGCGCCGGTTCATCTGGTCGACCGTACTGATCATGGGGGTGTCCGGGCTCGGCGTCTGGATCATCGGCGACCCGCGCAGTGTCGTGGTCGGCGCCAGCGGCGTCATCTTCGGATACCTCGGCATCCTGCTGACCCGCGGCCTGGTCGAGCGCAGCTGGTGGAACTTCGCGGTGGCCGTCTTCATCGGCTTGCTGTACTGGTACCAGCTGTACGGCATCCTGCCCACCGACGCGCGGGTCTCCTGGCAGGGGCACCTGCTCGGCCTGGTGGGCGGCGCGCTGGCGGCGGTGCTGTTCCGCCGCCGGCGCTGACCCGCGTTTCGTTCTACCCGCGTTTCGTTTTACCCGCGTTTCGTTTACAGAGTGGGCAGGTGCCCGTCGAAGTCCACCGCTGAGTACAGCGCGAGTTTCTCCAGCCGGTGATACGAGTCGATCACCCGGATCGTGCCGCTCTTGGATCGCATCACGATCGACTGGGTGTGTGCGCCACCGGCCCGGTACCGCACGCCCTTGAGCAGGTCGCCCGAGGTCACGCCGGTCGCCACGAAGAAGCAGTTGTCGCCGGTGACCAGGTCGTCGGTGGACAGCACCCGGTCCAGGTCGTGCCCGCCGGCGACCGCTTTCTCCCGCTCCGACTCGTCGAGCGGCCACAGCTTCGCCTGGATCATGCCGCCGAGACACTTGAGCGCACACGCCGCGGTGATGCCCTCGGGGGTGCCGCCGATGCCCATCAGCACGTCGACATCGGACTCCTCCCGCGCCGCCGCGATGGCGCCGGCGATGTCACCGTCCGAGATGAACCGGATGTTCGCGCCGGCCTGCCGGACCTCCTCGACCAGCTTGGAGTGCCGCGGACGGTCCAGGATGCACACCGTGACGTCGGAGACGCTCGACTTCTTCGCCTTGGCGATGCGCCGCAGGTTCTCGGTGGCACCGGCGTTGATGTCGATGACGTCGGCGCAGTCCGGGCCGACCGCGATCTTCTCCATGTAGAAGACGGCGCTCGGGTCGAACATCGCGCCGCGCTCGGCCACCGCGAGGACCGCCACCGCGCCCGGCATACCCTTGCTCATCAGCGTGGTGCCGTCGACCGGGTCGACCGCGACGTCCACCTCAGGACCGGTGCCGTCACCGACCCGCTCCCCGTTGAAAAGCATCGGCGCTTCGTCTTTCTCACCCTCACCGATCACCACGACGCCGCGCATCTGGATCGAGTTGATGAGTTTGCGCATGGCGTCGACGGCGGCGCCGTCTCCGCCGTTCTTGTCACCGCGACCGACCCAGCGCCCAGCGGCCATGGCGGCCGCCTCGGTCACTCGGACCAGGTCGAGGGCGATGTTGCGGTCGAGGTCCTGGGGGACTCGGGCTGGCACGGGGGCCTCCTCGCGACGTTGCGGGGCAGAAGCCGGGCGCGGTGAAGCGGAGCCGGTTCCTGGTAAGTCTTCCGATCCTGGCATCCGAGGACGCGCCAAGTCTCGGTTCAGCGACATGGTTAACAATGGGATGCGTGGAACCCGCTGCGTCTGCCCCTGCCGCTCCGTCCCCGCGGCTCGCCCCGCGTGAGGGCCGCCGTCACCGCGACATGATCCTGTCGTTGCTGGTGCTGCTCATCCCGATCGGACTGGGGATGACGTATTGGCGCGTGGTGCTCGACGGCGACAAGCCGATCGCGAAGGACCCGTCGTCGGCCGTCCAGCTGGCCTCGGCCCATTTCACCGTCGTGCAGCCGACCGGCCTCGGCGAGGACTGGACCGTCACGTCGGCCAATTTCCGCAACGAGAACGGCGGGGCGACGCTGCGCATCGGTTACGCCGATCCGGACGCCGACCCGATCCTGATGGTGCAGAGCACTGTGCCGGCGGCCACCCTGGTCCCCGCCGAGGTGGGCGACGAGGGCAAGCGGACCGGCACGTTCCGCTCGGCGAACCGGGCCTGGATGACGTACGCCGGGCGGCCGGGCGAGATCGCGTTCATCGTGACCGAGGAGAACCGCACGATCGTGCTGGTCGGCAAGACCGACCAGAAGAACCTGGAGACGCTGGCGTCGGCGCTGCCCTGACGCTCGGCTGGTCGCCGGCTCGGGCTGGGCGGGCGGTCAGTCGCCGGCTCGGGCTGGGCGGGCGGTCAGTCGCCGGCTCGGGCTGCGCGGGCGGCCTCGATCCGCTCGCGGGCGCCGTCGAGCCAGCGCTGGCAGACGTCGGCCAGTTTCTCGCCGCGCTCCCACAGGGCCAGCGACTCCTCCAGCGAGCCGCCGCCCTGCTCCAGTCGTTCCACCACGGAGGCCAGCTCGGTGCGGGCCTGCTCGTAGCTGAGGTTCTCGTCGGTCATCAGTTCTCCTGTGCATCGACTGGTTCGACTGGTTCGACTGCTTTGGCTGGCTTGGCTGCTTTGACGCGTACCGTCGCTTGGATCTCGCCCTCGGCGAGCCGGATCCGGAGAAGGTCTTTCGCGGTCACGTCGTCCGCGGCGCGGACGACGTGACCGTCGGCGCGCTGCACGATCGCATAACCACGCTGCAGGGTCGCGGCCGGCGACAGCGCGCGCAGCCGGGCCACGGTGTGCCGCAGGTCGTCGTCGGCGCGGCGCAGGCGGTGCTCCAGGCTGCGCCCGGCCCGCTCCCGCAGGGCGACCGCCTCGGCGGACCGCTGGTCGATGAGCGACTCCGGCCGGGCCAGCACCGGCCGGGACCGCCACGCCTCGATCCGCTGCCGTTCCCGCTCGATCAGGGTGATGACCGCGCGGTCCAGCCGGTTACGGGCCATCTCGATGAGGCGCATCTCGTCGGCGAGGTCCGGCACGATCCGCTTCGCCGCGTCGGTCGGGGTGGAGGCGCGCAGGTCAGCCACGTAGTCGAGCAGCGGCGCGTCGGTCTCGTGCCCGATCGCGCTGACCACCGGGGTGCGGGCCGCGAAGACCGCCCGGCACAGCGCCTCGTCGGAGAAGGGCAGCAGGTCCTCGACGCTGCCGCCACCGCGCGCGATCACGATGAGGTCGATGGTGTCGTCGTTGTCCAGCACCTTGAGCGCGTCGATGATCTGCGGCACCGCGGTCGGGCCCTGCACCGCGACGTTGACCACGCGGAAGTCCACGGCCGGCCAGCGGCGGCGAGTGTTCATCAGGACGTCGCGCTCGGCGGCGCTGGCCCGCCCGGTGATCAGGCCGATCCGGCCGGGCAGGAACGGCAGCCGCCGCTTGCGGTCGCGGGCGAACAGGCCTTCGGCGCCGAGCAGCTTTTTCAGCTTTTCCAGCCGGGCCAGCAGCTCACCGAGACCGACCTGGCGGATCTC
This sequence comes from Actinoplanes sp. CA-015351, assembly GCF_050955685.1. Classification (NCBI taxonomy): domain Bacteria; kingdom Bacillati; phylum Actinomycetota; class Actinomycetes; order Micromonosporales; family Micromonosporaceae; genus Actinoplanes; species Actinoplanes sp. CA-015351. Next base: position 7,742,146 of record NZ_CP192102.1, on the reverse strand, counting down.
GTCGGCGCGCAGGCTCAGCGTCCCCCGGCCGGGGTAGAACTCGGGTTTCGCGTGCATGGTGACCCGGGCGCCCTCGGCCAGCTCCGGCGCGCCGGCGTCGAGCACGTCGCGGTGGGCGGTGACGGTGAGGCTGAGGTCGGCGGACGGGTCGCGCAGGGTCAGGAAGACCACGCCGGAGCCGGGACGGCGGCTGATCTGGGCGACCTGCCCGTCGACCCAGACCCAGCCGAGTTTCGCGATCCAGGCGCCGAGTTTCTGGCTGACCACGCGGACCGGCCACGGCTCGTCGGCGCTGCTCTTGGGATCGGTCCCGTTGGCTTCTGGCTGGGTCACCCGGCTAGATTACGTAAGACCACCGACATTCTCCTCGGCACGATCGGTGGTGGCGTCCATCGCTCGTGTCTCGGCGTGCTTGGCCTGATAACCGCCGAGGTCGACCGGGGTACGCCGTTCCGGCAGCAGCCGCTCGATTCCGCTGAGCACGACGAGCAGCATCAGGCCCGCGCAACCCCAGAAGATCAGGTCGGTGACGACGTACTCCGGGTCGACGTGCACACCGTCGCCGGTGCCGAGGAACGGGAACGGGTAACCGCGCCGCTGCGGATGATCAGCGAGGCAGCACCCGGACGTGACCGGGACCGCGGTGGCCGCCATGCCGGCCAGCGCGAGCAGCGCGGCGACCAGGCCAGCGGCCCGGCTCGGGGCGAACCGGTGCCAGGACAGCAGCAGCATCCCGCCGGCCAGCAGCACCGCGTGGAAGGTCAGATAGGGGGCGGTCAGGCCGCCGTCCACCTCGACCGCGAGATTCAGTACGCCGATACCGACGAAGAACCAGCCGGCCATCACCCGCAGCACGGCCGGGATCGACGGCCACGCGGCCCAGGGATCCTCACCCCGATGCGCGCCGCCCATGAACGTCAGTATCGCGCCCGATCTCTGACTTTCGGGGCAAAACGGTCGCTCTGCCCGCCCTGTGGCGCTGATCGCACATCGACAGGCAAGGGAGCGGTCCACGTACCATGGCCGGGTGACTGAACCTCGTAAGCGTGTGTTGCTCGCCAAGCCGCGTGGATACTGCGCCGGCGTCGACCGCGCCGTGCAGACCGTCGAGGAGGCGCTGAAGCTCTATGGCGCCCCGGTCTACGTGCGCAAGCAGATCGTGCACAACAAGCACGTGGTCAGCACCCTGGAAGCCCGCGGTGCGATCTTCGTGGAGGAGAACTACGAGGTCCCCGAGGGGTCAACCGTGGTCTTCTCCGCCCACGGCGTGGCGCCCGAGGTCCACGAGCAGGCCCGCGAGCGCAACCTCAAGGCGATCGACGCGACCTGCCCGCTGGTGACGAAGGTGCACCACGAGGCGAAACGGTTCGCCGCCGACGACTACGACATCCTGCTGATCGGCCATGAGGGGCACGAGGAGGTCATCGGCACCGCCGGTGAGGCTCCCGCGCACATCCAGCTGGTCGACGGCCCCGACGACGTGGACAACATCGTCATCCGCGACCCGAACAAGGTCGTCTGGCTGTCACAGACCACCCTGTCGGTCGACGAGACGATGGAGACGGTGGCCCGGCTCAAGACCCGGCTGCCGCTGCTGCAGTCGCCGCCGAGCGACGACATCTGCTACGCGACATCCAACCGGCAGCACGTGATCAAGGAGATCGCCCCGGACTGCGACGTGGTCATCGTCGTCGGCTCGACGAACTCCTCCAATTCGGTACGCCTCGTCGAGGTCGCCCTCGGCGCCGGCGCCCGGGCCGGTCACCTCGTCGACTTCGCCTCCGAGATCCAGGACGAGTGGCTGGAGGGCGCCACCACGGTCGGCGTCTCGTCCGGCGCGAGCGTTCCGGAAGAGCTGGTCATGGAGGTGCTCGCACACCTCGGCTCGCGCGGCTTCGGCGAGGTCACCGAGTACACGACAGCCGAGGAGCGGCTGACCTTCTCGCTGCCGCAGGAGCTGCGCCGCGACATGAAGCTCGCTGGGCTTGCCGGCTCCGCTTCGCTCCGCGGGCAAAACGCCTCGTAACCGGTGAGGAGGCGGGGCGCTCGTGGCTGACGGCTCGCGGCGGCTAGGGCTGGCTGAGTTCGGGGGCCTGGGGCTGGCGGGGCATCACCTCGACCTGGGGGACCTCGACGAGGTCGTCGCCGGTCACGCCCATCTCCGCCAGCTTGCGGGCGCTCACCAGCACCCGTGACTCCAGCGAGCCGACCGCCTTGTTGTACGCGGTGACCGCCCCGGTCAGCGACGTGCCCAGCTTGGACACGTGGTCGCCGAGCGTGGACAGCCGCCCGTACAGCTCACGGGCCAGGGTGTGCACCGCCACCGCGTTGCGGGCCAGGGCCTCCTGCCGCCACGAGTACGCCACCGTGCGCAGCAGCGCGATCAGCGTCGCCGGGGTGGCCAGCACCACGTGGCGGCGGAACGCGTGCTCCATCAGCGAAGGGTCGCGTTGCAGGGCCGCGTCCAGGAACGGGTCGGCCGGGACGAACAGGACCACGAAATCGGTGGCCTCGTCGAACGCCGCCCAGTACTTCTTCGCCGACAGCTGGTCCACGTGCGCCCGCAGGTGGCGGGCGTGCATGTCCAGGTGGGAGTCGCGGGTCCGCTCGTCGCGGGCCTCCATCGCCGACAGATAACCCTCCAGCGGCGCTTTCGCGTCGACCACCACGGCCCGGCCGCCGTGCAGCCTCACCACCAGGTCGGGGCGGACACCCTGATCGTCGGTGGACGCGGTGACCTGCTCGGCGAAATCGCAGTGCTCCAGCAGGCCGGCCGCCTCCACGATGCGCCGCAGCTGGTGCTCACCCCAGCGGCCCCGCACCTGCGGGGCACGCAGCGCCGACACCAGCTGCCGGGTCTCGGTGCGCAGCTCACCGGAGACGACACCCATGGCCCGGACCTGCTCGCGCAGTTCCGCGTACGCGTCCACCCGGTCATGTTCCAGCTGGGCGACCCGGTCCTCGTAACGCCGCAGGGTGTCCTGCAGCGGCGCCACGGCACGGGCCACCGCCTCCTGCGACTGGGCGGTCGACTCGTAGGACAGCGCCCGCAGCGACTGTTCGAGACGCTGTTCACCCTCGCGGGCGGCGGCCAGGGTCGCCTCCAGCCGGGCGATGTCGGTGGCGGCGTGCGCCCGGGCGACCAGCCATCCCAGGGCGGCGCCGGCAGCGAGGCAGACGAGGATCACAGCGAGCGTCGAGAACGTCACCTCCGCAGATTGCCAGAAAGGTAGGACAAGCCTTGCGGAGGTACCGTGTGAAACATGAAGGGCGTGTTACTCATCCTGGTCATCCTCGCGATCGTCGCCCTGGTCATCGCCGTGGCACAACGCAGTGGACAAGCCCGCAAGCAGACGCAGCTCGACGACGCCCGGGCCGAGGCGCAGAGGTGGTACGAACGGCTCGGCGGCCAGGTGATGAACCTGGTCTCCGAGGACCCGGCCGCGCGCCAGGCGCTCGCTGACGCGAGCGAGCGTTACAACGCGGCCGGCGGTCAGCTCCAGCAGGCCAATTCGGTACGCCAGTTCGAGCTGGCCCGCGAGTCAGCGCTCGAAGGCCTGGCGTACGTGCGGGCCGCCCGCTCCGCGATGGGCCTCGACCCTGGTCCCGAGGTGCCCCCGCTGGCCGCCTCCCAGGGCACCGGGCGGCTCACCCAGGAGCGCGAGGTCACCGTGCAGGGCCATCAGTACCGCGCCGGCCCGCAGCCCGGTACGGCGACGCCCTACTACTACCCCGGCGGCCGGGTGCAGGGCCGGCCGGTGCCCGCCGGGTGGTACTCGACACCGGTGTGGAAAACCGCGCTCGGCGCCGGTGCCGGTGTTCTCGGCGGCATGCTGATCTTCGACGCGCTCTTCTCGCCGGGCTTCGGTGACGGTGGCTTCGGCGACCCGGGCTTCGACAGCGGCGACTGGGGCGGCGGCGACGTGACGGCCGGCGGCTTCGACGGCGGCTCCGACTTCGGCGGCGGTTCCGACTTCGGCGGTGGCGGCGACTGGGGCGGCGGCGGCGGAGATTGGGGCGGCGGCGGCGACTTCGGCGGCGGCGGGGACTTCTGACCCTGCCGTCAGAACCGGCGGACCGGTTGGTTCTTCTTGACCAGCATCCAGTGCTCCAGCTCCCGGCGCAGCGCCTTCGGGTTCGGCCACAGCTGACTCAGGTCGGCGGTGAACGCCTGGCCGCGCGGGGTGTCGGTCAGCGCCGGGGCGCCGTCGGCGGCGTCCTGCACCGGATGCACCGTGTCCATGTCGCCCGGCACCACTTCGAGCACCGTGCGCAGTCCGACGCGGCGGATCACCACTGCGGAGATGTCCGGCCACTCCAGCAGGATCGGGTCGCTGTCCTGGGCGGCCAGTTCCAGGCCGACCTCGGATACGCGTACCCAAGTGGGAAGTGCCGCGCGCGCTGAGACCGTGTAAAGGCCGGCGGCGCCGGCCGCGACCGCGATCGCCTGCAAGGCGATCACCCACCAGGGGTCGCCCGTCTCGCGAGCGAACCAGGCCACCGCGGGCGAGGCCAGAAGGTACGCGACGATCAGCGCGGCGAAGAGCGTCGCGAAGGAGCGCGCCGGCGAGGACCGGAACAGCACCGCGTCCCGAGCCGGGGCCTCGACCTGTTCCGGGGCGAAGGACATGCCTTCAATGATGGACTGCTCAGGCCCCTCACTACCGGCATTTGGGCCAGGTAGCGAGGGGCCTTCGCGGTGATCAGAACGCGCAGGCGATGACCAGCTCCGGGGTGCGGTCGCGGAGCAGGTCGAGTTTCACGATGCGGCCCGCCGCCCGGAAATCGCCGTCGATCAGGGTCAGCCGGTCGAGCAGCTCTGCCGGGCCGAGCGCCTCGGCGAGCGGCACCTCCGTCTTCATCGACAGCTTCCGGTCGGACTTGGCCCGGCGGACCTGCCGCAGCGCGTCACCCGCCAGATCGAGAAGCGACGGGTCACTGTCCGGCGCCACCCGGGTCAGCTCGTGCCGAGTCGGCCACGTCGCCTGGTGCACCGAACCGTGACTCCACCACGACCAGACCTCCTCGGTGACGTACGGCAGGAACGGCGCGAACAGCCGCAACAGCACCGACAGGCCGGCAGCGAGAGCCGCCCGCGCCGAGTCGGCGCCCGTGCCCTCGCCGTACGCCCGTTCCTTCACCAGCTCGATGTAGTCGTCGCAGAACGTCCAGAAGAACGTCTCGGTGACCTGCAGCGCGTCGGTGTGCTGGAACCGCTCGAAAGCCGCCGTCGCCTCGGTCACGACCTCGGCGAGCCGGCCCAGCATGGCCCGGTCCAGCGGCTCGGTGACCGGCTGCCGCAGCGCCTCGGCCGCGCCAAGGCCGAGCGCGAACTTCGACGCGTTCAGCAGCTTCGTCGCCAGCCTCCGGCCGACCTTCAGCTGCGCCGGCTCGAACGCCAGGTCAGCGCCGGGCCGGCCACTCGCCGCCCAGTACCGGACGGCGTCCGAACCGTATTTCTCCAGCAGCGGGCCCGGGGTCTCCACCTCGTTGCCCATCGACTTGGAGATCTTCTTGTGGTCCGGGTCCAGGATCCAGCCGGACACCACCGCCCGCTCCCACGGCAGCGCGTCGGACAACTGCTCACCGCGCAGGACCGACGTGAACAGCCAGGTCCGGATGATCTCCTGACCCTGCGGGCGCAGGTCCATCGGGTACGTCCGGGCGTGCAGGTCCTCGTCGGTGCTCCAGCCCGTGACGATCTGCGGGGTCAGCGACGACGTCGCCCAGGTGTCCATCACGTCCGGATCGGCGGTGAAGCCACCCGGCACGTCACGCTGCTCCTCGGTGAAGCCCGGCGGGCAGTCCGACGACGGGTCCACCGGCAGCGTGGCGTCGTCCGGTGTCAGCAGCTGGTCGTAGTCCGGTTCCCCCGACTCACCGACCCGGTACCAGATCGGGATCGGCACGCCGAAGAACCGCTGCCGGCTGATCAGCCAGTCGCCGGTCAGGCCGCCCACCCAGTGGTCGTACCGATGGCGCATGCTCTCCGGCACCCAGCGCAGCTCCTGCCCGCGCGCCAGCAGGCGCTCCCGCAGCTCCGGGTCACGCCCGCCGTTGCGGATGAACCACTGCCGGCTCGTGACGATCTCCAGCGGGCTCTCGCCGCGCTCGTAGAACTTCACCGGATGCGTGATCGGCCGCGGCTCCCCGAGAAGATCACCCGTCTGCTGCAGCAGCCGGATCATCTCCCTGCGGGCCGCTGCCACGGTCAGCCCGGCGAAACCCTGGTAGGCGGCGACCGGGACACCCTTGGGCGCGTCCGGCAGGTAACGCCCGTCCCGGCCGAGGACCACGCGCGTGTCGAGTTTCAGATCACGCCACCACGTCACGTCGGTGAGGTCACCGAACGTGCAGACCATTGCTATTCCCGTACCTTTGTCGGTTGCGGCAAGCGGATGGGCCAGAACCGGAACCTTCACATCGAAGAAGGGGGTCCGGACCGAGGTGAGACCCGCGAAGCGGGGATCGCCCGGATGATGCACCAGGGCGACACACGCAGGCAGCAGCTCCGGTCGCGTGGTCTCGACCTCGATCGGGCCGTCCTGGCTGTGGAAGCGCAGCTTGTGGTACGCGCCCGGCCGCTCCCGATCCTCCAGCTCGGCCTGCGCGACCGCGGTACGGAAGCCGACGTCCCAGAGAGTCGGGGCCTCGGCGGTGTAGGCGAGATTGTTTTGCAGGTTGTTCAGGAACGCCCGCTGCGACACCGCCCGCGACTTGCGCCCGATCGTCGAATAGGTCAGTCCCCAGTCGACGGACAGCCCGAGCTTGCGCCACAGGGACTCGAACGCCTTTTCGTCCTCGGCGGTCAGCTTCTCGCAGAGCTCGACGAAGTTGCGCCGGGAGATGGAGACAGGCGGTTTCGGTGGCTTCGCCGGCGGTTCCCAGTCCGGTTGGTAGGGCAGGCTCGGGTCACAGCGCACGCCGTAGACGTTCTGGACGCGGCGCTCGGTGGGCAGGCCGTTGTCGTCCCAGCCCATCGGATAGAAGACGGTCTTTCCGTGCATCCGCTGGAAGCGCGCGATGGTGTCGGTGTGCGTGTAGGAGAAGACGTGCCCGATGTGCAGCGACCCCGATACGGTCGGCGGGGGCGTGTCGATCGAGAATACGTCCGAACGCTCCTTGGAACGGTCGAACGCGTACGTACCCTCCCCCTGCCAGTGTGGCGCCCACTTCTCCTCGAGGCCGTCCAGCGACGGGCGCTCGGGGAGACCGTGACGGCCGGTTCCCGTATCAGTCATGCCGGCCAGCCTAGTTTTCCGGTGCGGGTGTCGGCGAGGCGGTTTGCGGGTCGGGGGGTTGTGGGGTCGTCCGGGGCTCCGGTTTTCTTCGGGGTCCTGTTTTGACTGGGTTCCGGTCTTGCTTCGACGTCTTCAGGCCTTGTCTCGCCGCGCGCCCTTCGCCGCCCTTCGCCGTCGTTCGTCGTCGTTCGTCGTCGTTCGCCGCGCGCCGTTCGCGGGGCGGACCGCTGACAAGGGGTGGTGGGCGCACGCGTTCTGTGCGCTTACCGCCCCAGGGTGGCGGTGAGCGCACGTGTTCTGTGTGCGCTGACCGGCCGGCCCCAGGGCGGTGGCGAGCGCACGCGCCCGCGTTCTGTGTGCGCTGACCGCCCCCTTCTGTGGGTAGCTGGCGGGGCAGTGGCCTGGACAAATCGGTCGGCAGCGTGGATGCGGGAACACGCAATGGCAACGTGCGATTTCATCTACGCCAGGGCCGAGACAGCGGCACACGGACGAGTAATGTGAGCGCTCGTCACCGCTGGCGGCATTCAACGTGTGCCCGCATCTCGGCCGGCTTGCCCGCGACGACCTGGCCCGTGGCTGACTGCCGGCGACTGACCGGCCTGCGACTGACCGGCCCGCGACTGACCGGCCCGCGACTGACCGGCCCGCGATGAGCCGGCTGCGACGAGCCGACTGCGACGAATTGACCCGGGATTGGCTTGCCGGAGATCAGCCCCGTGATTCGTGCGCCAGCAGCCAGGACTTCACTGGCAGCCCCCACCGATAACCGCCCAGCGAACCGTCCGTACGCAACACCCGATGACACGGCAGGATCAGCGCCACCGCATTGCGGGCACAAGCCTGCGCCGCACCCCGGATAGCCTCCGGTCGACCGGCCAACTCCGCATATTGGGTATATGTCACCGGCGTACCCGGCTTGATCTCCCGCATCACTTCCCAGGCGTGACCCATAAAGCCGCCCTTGGTGAACTGCTGCACCTCGATCGCATCCAGCGCGCCCAGGTCGCCGTCAAGATACGCACGCACCGCGTCGCGTACCGGGCCCACGTCGTCAGGCTCGACCGGTCCCCTCAGCTGGGGATGCACGAGCCGCATCAACTCGGGAACGTCCGTGGTGAAACCGGCTGCCCGAACCGCGCCGGTATCCGTGGCGATCACGGTGAATGGGCCGGTGGGTGTGTCCAACGTCGAATGACGAAGCATCGTTGTCTCCTTGCTCGATGAGAGCTTGATGAGAGCTCGCTGGGGCTTGATGAGTGCCCGATGATGGCGCGAAATGCGGATCGCCAGACGCAGGCCTGTGGATAACCGTGGAATGTGGATAACTCCAACGGGCTGCTGTCAGGCGAGTAAGTTTCAGGCGGCCCGCCAGAGCCGGATCAGCGCGTACGAACGCCAGGGGCGCCAGCGTTCCGCGTGCTTTGCCAAGGCTTTCGGCGAGTCCGGGAGATCCAGCGCGGCCGCACCGCGGCGAGCCGCCAGGTCGGTCTCCAGGAAGACGTCCGGGTCGCCGATCGCGCGCATGGCGACATAACCGGCCGTCCACGGGCCGATGCCGGGGAGTTCGAGCAGGCGGGCGACGGTTTCTGGCCGGTCGGCGCCCGGTTCGAGGTCGAGTTTGCCGTCGGCTACCGCGGAGGCCAGGGCGCGGATGGTCGCCCGGCGAGAGGCCGGCATCCCGAACGCGGAGTCGGGAAGGCCGGCGATGACGGCTGCCGTGGGAAAGCCGGTCAGTTCGGAGGCGCCCGCCAGGGCGGTTGGTTCGGTGGTGGGGGAGGGGCCCTCGGAGAGGGCCACCACTCCGCCCAAATCCCCAGCGGCCCGCAAAATCCGCCGCAAAGTAGTCCGCGCCCCCACCACACTCACCTGCTGCCCCACCACAGCCCGCACCGCCATCTCAAACCCATCAACAGCCCGCGGCACCCGCACCCCCGCCTCCCTCCGCACCGCCTCTGCAAACGCCGGATCCGCCCCCAACATCCCGTCCACCGCCACCGGATCCGCATCCAGATCGAACAACCTCCGGCACCGCGCCACCGCCGGCGCCAGATCCCGCACATCGCTGAGCCTCAACGTCGCGAAAACCCACCGCTCCCCAGGCCTGAGCGCCACAGTCGCGCTCCCATGCGGCAGGACCAGGCCCCTTTGGTACGTGTCACCGCACACTTCATCCACACCCGGCAGGGTTCGTGCCTCAAGAAATTCGAGAAGCGACGCCGCGTGAAACGGTGGCCGATACGCCAGCCGCAGATTGATCACGCCGGCTTCGGCGCGGCCGGCGGGCCGTTTCTCCCGCAACTGGCTGGGCGATCCGGCATATACCTCAAGCATCGTGTCGTTGAACTGCCGCACGCTCCCGAACCCGGCCGCGAACGCGATCTCGGCCAACCCCAGTTCGGTTGTCTCGACGAGGATCCTCGCGGTCTGTGCCCGTTGCGCGCGGGCGAGCGCGAGCGGTCCGGCGCCGAGTTCGGCGGTGAGCATCCGGTTGAGGTGCCGTTCGGTGTATCCGAGCCGGCCGGCCAGCCCGGTGACTCCTTCGCGGTCGACGACGCCGTCGCCGATGAGCCGCATGGCCCGTCCGATGGTGTCGGCACGTACGTCCCATTCGGGGGATCCGGGTGCGGCGTCGGGCCGGCATCGGCGGCAGGCACGGAAGCCGGCGCGCTGGGAGGCGGCCGAGCTCGGATAGAACGTGACGTTCTCCCGTTTCGGTGTGACGGCGGGGCAGGACGGCCGGCAGTAGATCCCGGTGGTCCGCACAGCCGTGTAGAAGCACCCGTCGAACCGCTGATCACGGCTGTCGACAGCGCGGTAACAACGCTCGAAGTCCAGCTCCATGCTGTCGAGTCTGCTCCCCGTTCCCACCCTCATGCTGGCGGGAATCGGACATGGCCGTGCCGGGGACGAAGGCCCGTGTCAACCAAAGTTGACGCCGGCCTATATGTCAACTACGGTTGACACATGGACGGAATCGCGGTGAGAACGGACATCGGCTGGCGCACCTTCGGTGGCGGCCCCAAGGTCGTGCTTCTGCACGGCGGCATGCAGACCTCGGCCAACTTCACGAAACTGGCGCGGTTGCTCGCAACCACGCACACCGTCTACGTCCCGGATCGGCGCGGCCGGGCGCACAGCGGTCCCGCCGCCGCCGGTCACGGCCTCCGCGCGGAGATCGACGACCTGCGCGCGGTCCTCGACGAGACCGGCGCGCGTGACGTGTTCGGTCTCAGCTCGGGCGCGGTGATCGCGCTGCGCGCGGCCATGGAGCTGCCGATCGCGCGCCTCGCGCTCTACGAACCGCCGCTCAAGCACGGCGATCACGACCCGGTCGCTTGGCTTCCCCGGTACGAGAAGGAGCTCGCCGGCGGCCGTCGAGCCGCCGCGTTCGTCACCGCCGCGAAGGGCGCCGGCGACATGCCACACGTCCCCCGCGCGGCGGTCGTCCCGTTCATCGGTCTCGTCATCCGCAACGGGCGGGGCCGGGAGATCGGCGATCTGATCCCGACGATGCGGCTGGACGCGGCGGTGGTCGAGGACGCGGCCGGTCCGCTGAACCTGTACGGCGGCGTCCAGGCCGACACGCTGTTGCTCGGCGGCGAGCGCTCATCGGCGTACCTGAAAGGGGTGTTGAACGGCCTGGAGCCGGTCCTGCCGCGAGTGCGGCGGGTGACCTTGACCGGCGTGGGTCATCTCGCTGCGGACAACAGTGGTAAGCCTGAGTTGGTCGCGGCCGAACTGCGGCGGTTCTTCGGATAGCCGAACCCCGTAGACTGGCGTTCCGTGAGCCTCACCATCGGGATCGTCGGCCTGCCCAACGTCGGCAAGAGCACCCTTTTCAACGCCCTGACCAAGAACGACGTGCTCGCCGCGAACTACCCGTTCGCGACGATCGAGCCCAACGTCGGCGTGGTCGGCCTGCCCGACGACCGGCTGAACAAGCTGGCCGAGCTGTTCGGCAGTGAGAAGATCCTGCCGGCGCCGGTCAGCTTCGTCGACATCGCCGGCCTGGTCCGCGGCGCGTCGAAAGGCCAGGGCCGCGGCAACGCGTTCCTCGCGAACATCCGCGACGCGTCGGCGATCTGCCAGGTGGTCCGCGCGTTCTCCGACCCGAACGTGCTGCACGTCGACGGCAAGGTCTCGCCGTCCGACGACATCGAGACGATCAACACCGAGCTGATCCTGGCCGACCTGCAGACGGTCGAGAAGGCGCTGCCCCGCCTGCAGAAAGAGGCGAAGCTCAAGAAGGAGAAGGCTTCCACGGTGGCCGCCGCAGAGGCCGCGTTCAAGCTGCTCAACGACGGCGTGACCCTCTACCAGGGCGCGAAGGCGGCGGGCATCGAGCTGGAGCTCCTCGACGAGCTGCACCTGCTCACCACGAAGCCCTTCCTGTACGTCTTCAACGTCGACGAGGCCGAGCTCGGCAACGCCGCGTTCCTCGACGAGCTGCGCGCCCTGGTCGCCCCGGCCGAGGCCGTCTTCATGGACGCGAAGATCGAGTCCGAGCTGATCGAGCTGGACGACGAGGAGGCCCTCGAGCTTCTCCAGTCCACCGGCCAGTCCGAGCCCGGCCTGAACCGCCTGATCCGCGTCGGCTTCGACACCCTGGGCCTGCAGACCTACCTGACGGCCGGCCCGAAGGAGTCCCGCGCCTGGACCGTCCCGGTCGGCGCCACCGCCCCCGAGGCTGCCGGCGTCATCCACTCCGACTTCCAGCGAGGCTTCATCAAGGCCGAGATCGTCAGCTTCGACGACCTGGTCGCCGCGGGCTCCATGTCAGCCGCCAAGTCCGCCGGCAAGGTTCGCATGGAGGGCAAGGACTACATCATGAAAGACGGCGACGTGGTCGAGTTCCGCTTCAACGTCTGATTCCGGTTCATCGTCTGCCGCCCAGGTTGTGCGTGGCAGCTTTCCTACTCGTTGACACACTAGGGCTATGGGCGAAGCGGTGTTCCGTATCGGGGAAGGGCCGGCGACGCGGGTAAGCCTGTCGCTGCCGGAGGGAACCGTTGAGGCCATCCGGGCGAGGGTGGGTAAACGGGAGTTTTCTGCCTTCATCGCCGAGGTGGTCGAGCGGGCATTGCGTGGCCAGGTGCTCGATGAGTACCTGGCCGACTATGAGAGCCGCAACGGGCCAGTCTCCAAGCAGGCTCGTCAGCGGGCGCGGCAGGTCTTCGACGAGGTGTTCGCTGAGGAGGGCGAATGGCCCGCCGCAAGTTGATCCACCAAGGCACGCTGATCGAGGCCGTCCACGCCCGCACACACAAGGCACGCCTCAACTGGGTGCTTTCTGGGTTGCGAGTGGTCCCGGTCGGCGACGAGGAGGCGAGGGCGGCGTCAAAGCTGCTGATCGATGCCGGTTGTGTGAGGCCTGCCGCGGCAGCGCCGGTCTCCTGAAGGAGGCGAAGCTGCACGGGCAGCCGTTCAATGGCTCAACCCTTGCGGCCGGGCACCAGCCTGTTCAGATCAATCGTGATCGCGAACGGTTTGGTGGTGCGCAGCTCATGCCGATGGATTCCGGTCGGCACGTAAGACCGAGTGGGTCCGTCGATTTCGTAGGCGTGGACCACCGGTGATCCGTCCTCGTCCTCGACCCGCCAGTAGTGCGCGATGCCGGCCTCCGCGTACTTCCGAAGCTTGACGGTCCGATCACGGTGCGCCGATTCCGGCGAGACGACTTCGACGACCAATAGCACCTGGTCAGGCAGGTAGAAGGTGCGATCTGGCTCGTAGTAGGGCGCCTTCGTGGCGAGGAGATCGGGTTCGGGCCGGTTCCGTTCGTCGAGCCGGATCGTCATCTCCCGCTCCACCTCGACGCCCGCCGGTGCCTGCTCTGAAAGAGCGAGCAACAGGGCGGAGACAGCCCGGCCGTGCCAAGCCCGCTGGGGGGACATCATGAAGACGAGTGCTCCGTCGATCAGCTCGGTGTGCCGAGGCGCCTCGGGAAGATGATCGAGGTCGTCGGCGAACCATCCCTCGATGCGAGGCGGCCGCATCCACTCGGGCACCGCAGTCATTCCGCCACCGTAGCATTCCGTATTTAGCGGTTGAGCTGCCAGAATGAGCGGCTATGACCGTGGTCGTCGCGCCGGAGAGGCTCCGGGGGGTGCCGGGGGCGGGAATTTTTCTGGCCGGCGGCATCAGTGGGGTCGGTGATTGGCAACAGGTGGCGGTCGAGCTCCTCCGGGACGCCTGGCCGGTCATCTACAACCCCCGGCGTGATGATTTCCCGATGGGTGACGCGGCTGAGGGCGCCCGGCAGATCAGATGGGAGTTCGACCATCTGGCGAACGCTGACGCGATCCTCTTCTGGTTCTCCCACGAGACGGTTCAGCCGATTGTCCTCTTCGAACTGGGGCGCTGGGCGGCCTCGGACAAGCCCCTTGCTGTCGGTGCCCACCCGGGTTACGCCCGCCGCTTCGACGTGGTCCACCAGCTTGCCCTGATCCGCCCCGGGCTCACCGTCCACGACAGCCTTCAGGCGACCTGTGCCGCGGCGGAGGGCTACGAAGGATTCAGGTCGTAAGCCGCCAGAGCCGCGTCCAGCATCGCCTCCTGATCCGCCGCGGGGAAGGAATCCGGGTCGGCGGCGGCGTAGGCAGCGACGCCCTCGGTCATGGCGATCAGGGCCAGGGCTGTCGTTGCCACCCGGTGTGGCGGCCACCCGGGCGCGGCCGCGGTGATCAGGCGTTCGACGCGGGAGCGCCAAGCCCGGTTGTTGCGGCGGTGCTCCTCGATCAGGTTGTCGTCGGAGACGGCGGCCGCGAGGAAGCCCATCCAGACGATCGCCTCCTGGCGGGTCTGCTCGTCGATCGCCATGCCCTGGTGCAGTACCGCCCGCAGTGCCTCTCGTGGTCCCTGCGCGGCGGCCTCCAGCGCCTCCACCCGGGCCCGGGTGCTCGCGTGCAGCAGCTCGCGCGCGTGCAGCAGGAGCGCCCGGCGGTTCGGGAACCGGTGCATGACCAGGCCGGTCGTGCAGCCCGCGGCAGTTGCCACCGCTCGCACGGTGAGCCGTTCCAGGCCCTGCTCGGCCAGGACGCTCCAGACCGCCTGGGACAGCCGTTCGCCCTGGGCCGGCCGGTCTGCTGTTCGTGACACGCGTCGCACCTCTCTCCAGTCGTAACGGATGTTACCGTAACGCTTGTTACGGAGGGAGAGCATCATGGTGGAGATCGCCGAACGTGCCTGGGACGACGCCGACGGTGTCGCGCTGCGGACCGCGCAACGGGCTGAGCTGGACGCGCGCTACGGGACCGGCGACCACGAGCCGGGTACGCCACCGTCAGCCGCCGACATCGACCTGTTCCTCGTGGCGACCGCAGCCGGCAAGGCGGTGGGGTGCGGGGCACTGCGCCGGCTGGACGAGGCCAGTGCCGAGGTCAAGCGGATGTACGTGACGCCGGAGTCCCGTGGATCCGGGGTGTCGACGGCGATCCTGCGAGCGCTGGAGGCGGCCGCGGTGGAACGCGGCTGGACGACGATCCGGCTGGAGACCGGGCCGGCGCAGCCCGACGCGATGCGGTTCTACGAGCGCGAGGGTTATCGGGAGATCCCGCTCTTCGGCGCCTACGCCGGCTCTGACCTGTCGGTCTGTTACGAACGGACCCTATGAGGACCAGGCGCTCAGCGCAGCGCCGGGAAGATGGTGCCGGCGATCAGGGCCCCGGCCAGGGCGCCGACCACGACCTGCGCGGGTGTGTGCGCGGTGAGGCGGACCCGGGCCCAGCAGCCGAGCAGCACCAGCGGCACCCCGAGCAGGGCGATCGGGCCGTAGACAGCGGCCAGCGCGGCCACCGTGCCGGCCGCCACGCCGGCGTGGATGGACATCTTCCACCAGTGCGTGACCAGGGCGAAGACGGCCAGGCCGCAGCCGCCGGCGCCGAGCAGGGCGAGCACCTCGCGCGGGGCGCCGAGCAGTATCAAGAAAACCAGGCCGACCACCAGCGACGCGGTGCCGAAGAGCAGCGGGATCCGCCGGTCGGCGCGTTCCGGGATGTGGTGGTCGGTGAGCCGGCCCTTGCGAACGCCGTGCAGCACGTAACCGAGGGGGATGACGGCGGCGAAGAGCGCGCCGGGCAGGCCCCACCAGCGGGACACCCCCGGCGTGTCGCCGGCGTGCCAGCCGACGATCAGCAGCAGGGCCGCGACCAGAACGGCCGGGGCGAGCACTTCGGACACGATCCGGGCGAGCCGGGTCGGGAAGTCGTCGCGGGGCTCGGCGACGAGCGTGGCACCAGCGTTGAGCACGCCCCATCATCGCAACCCGAGGCCCGAATAGCCGGAAAGGCATGCTCAGGTGTCGGAGGTCATCGCGGAGAACGCGCCGGCCAGACGCTCCAGGTCGAGGCCGTCGAGGTGGTCGAAGATGTGCCGGCGCACGCTCGCCAGGTGGGTCGGCCAGGCCTCCTGAAGACGGGCCAGGCCTTTCTCGGTGAGCACCGCGTTCGCGCCGCGGGCGTCCTCGACGCACCGGGTGCGGTGCAGGTGGCCGAGCGACTCCAGCTTCGCGGCGAGCCGGGTCATGCCGCTCAACGACATGTCGCACGCGGTGGCCAGCTCGCTCATCCGCATCATTCGCCCGGGTGTCTCGGAGAGGTGGCGCAGCACCGAGTACTCACTGGCGGACATGCGCTGCTCGCGCATCAGGTCGGCGTCCAGCGCGCGGGGCATCACGAGCAGGAACCGGCCGAGCGCGCGCATCACCGCTTCCTCCTGCGGGGTCAGCGGAACCTGTGACATGCGCGAGGCCGCGGACGACGTGATGGCGGACATGGTTCCGATCGTACGGCTGGGGCGCTTACCGGGTCCCTGTCGACTTTCCGCCTCGCAGGGCAAACGCGTGAGAGTGGTCGCGGGGCATGGCGGTAAGCATTTCGGGTGACATTGTGGTGATTTGTCTGCGGGCGGTTCCACGTAACAATGCATCGGTGCAAAACCAGACAACTAGTGACTCTCTCCAGCAAATGCTCGAAATGCCACGAAAGTCTTGGTGGGCTCGTCTGCCGTTCGGTGTCCGGATGACCGCGGGCACGACCGCGCTGCTCGTGCTCGTCGGAGGCGGTGTGGCCGGGGTGGCGACCCTGACCGGCGGCGACGACTCGCGAGGTTCGGTCGCGGCCGGTGAGATGGGTGACGCGGGGCAGCCGTCCGACGAGGGCGGCCCGGACCTCGGCGCGCCGGAGCTCGAGGAGAGCCCCGAGGTGGTGAGCCGGGCCGCGGCCGCTGCCGAGCCGCTGCCGAGGCGGCACCTGCCGGCACCGTCGCGCGCGGCCACGACAGCGGCCGAGGCTGATGCCGAGAAGCTCAGCGAGGCCCGGACGAAGGACGAGCACGCGGATCGGACCGGGCCGCGCCTCACGCGTACCCCTGGGAAGGCTTCCTCGGAGAGGGAGTCGCCTCGCCAGGCGGCCGCACCGCCCGCGGCCGCGCAACCGATCGTGACCACCCGGACCGATGTCGAGACGCGGGCGATCCCGTACGACACGCGGGTGATCCGGGATCCGTCGCTGCCCCGGGGCACCCGCATGATCGAGTCGCCGGGCGAGTTCGGCGAGGAGACGCTGAGCTACCTGGTGACGCTGACCGACGGCCGGCCGACTGCCCGGATTCTCACCGGCAGCGAGATCACCCGCGATCCGGAGCCGCGGGTCGTGGTCTTCGGCGCCCGGCGCAAGTGGGACCGCGACTGCGAAGGTCCACTGCGGGTCTGCGTGCCGCTGGGCCGGTCCGCGATCTGCCCGGCGGACGGTTCCGGTGAGGGCATCAAGCAGCCGGCCGACCTGGCCGCGAAGCCCGAGGACGAGGCCGGCGAGCGGCGCGGCGGCCTGCTCGGCACGCCGGTGATCCTGACTCAGGAGGAACTCGGCCTGCTCGACGCGGAAACCCTGGATCGGGTACGCCTCGACACCGCCGGAATGTGTCGATGACCATTGACGATTGCGCCGGGAGGGCCGAGCCGATCACCGTATTGGCATGGCTCTGACCGACGCTGACCTGACCGAGCTCGCTGCCCGGCTGGTCGCCGTGCCCGGTGTGATCGGGGTGGTGCTCGGCGGCAGCCGGGCCCGGGGCACGCACACCCCGGACTCGGACACCGACCTCGGCATCTACTACCGGGCGCCGCTGGACACGGCCGGTCTGCGGATGGTCGCGACCGCCGCCGGCGGCCCGGGCGCCACGGTGACCGAGCCGGGCGGGTGGGGCCCGTGGGTCGACGGCGGCGGCTGGCTCGACATCGGCGGCAGCACGGTCGACTGGATCTACCGGGATCTCGACCGGGTGCACGGCTGCTGGGCGGAGGCCGAGCAGGGCCGTTACGCCTTCCATACGCAGGCCGGCCATCCCCTCGGCGCCGCCGATCACGCGTACCCCGGTGAATTGGCGCTGGGGCGCATCCTGAGTGACCCGACCGGTGAGCTGGCCGCGCTCCAGGGCCGCGTCCGGGTTTATCCGCGGCCGCTTGCGCAGGCGCTGGTCGAAGGGCTGTGGGAGGCCGATTTTCTGATCGGGCTGGCCCGCAAGGCGGTGTCGCGCGGTGACAGCGCCTACGTCTCGGGGTGCCTGTTCCGGCTGGTCGGGGTGTGTACGCACGCACTGCACGGCGCCGCCGGCCAGTGGCTGATCAACGAGAAGGGCGCAGTGGCGGCAGCAGATGCGCTGCCCGGAGCACCGGCGCGGTTCGCGACCCGGGTGGACGCGGTGTTCACGGCGGTGAGCGGTGATCCGCTGCATCTGAGCCTGGCGATCGACCTTGCGGCGGATCTCGTGCTGGAGACCGTCGACGCGTGCGCCATGATGTTGCGGTGACAGCCGACGTTCCCACCATCCTGGCCACAAGTGCGTTTTTCCGGCGTGGCAGCTACGGTCCGATGAGCCTGCGACCCGGCGCGATCCACTACTTCGCCGCGGAGTTGGCGAACGCGCGGAAAGCGCCGAAGATCTGCGTGCTGACCCAGGCGACCGGTGATCCGGAGTCGCGGATCGGCGCGTTCTACGCGGCCTTCGCCGGCAGCGAGTTCACCATGTCGCACCTGCAGCTGTTCCCGATGCCGAACGTCGAGGACATCCGCGCGCACATCCTGGCCCAGGACATCATCTGGGTGGACGGCGGCAGCGTGGCGAACCTCTGCGCGGTGTGGCGGGTGCACGGCCTGGACGAGATCCTGCACGAGGCGTGGCAGGCCGGCGTGGTGATGAGCGGGGTGTCGGCCGGCTCGATCTGCTGGCACGCCGGCGGCAGCACCGACAGTTACGGGCTGAAGCTGCGCGGATTCACCGAAGGGCTGGGCTGGCTGCCGTACAGCAACGGCGTGCACTACGACGCCGAGGAGCAGCGCCGGCCGAAGATGCACGAGCTGATCAGCGACGGGACACTCGGTGACGGGTACGCGACCGACGACGGCGCCGGCCTGGTCTATCGGGGCACCGCGCTCGCTGAGGTGGTCGCCGACCGGGAGGGGCCGCTCGGGTACGAGCTGAAGCGCGCGGCCGACGGTTCGGTGGTCGAGACCGCGCTGCCGACCCGGGTCCTGCCCTCCTTGTAAAACAGGCCCTAGTTCAGAACGATCGTGACCACGCCCACCAGCACCGCGCAGAGCAGGAATGCCGTCGCGAGCAGAGCGTTGCCGAAGCGGTGCGGCGGGCTGGGAAGGACCAGCTCGGCACGGTATCTCTGGGTCTGCGGTCGCTCGAAGTGAGTCAGCACCGGTGATCGCCTCCGGGGATAGAGGGTGCGGTCATCGGTAGCATCCAGCGCCGGGAAATCGGGAAGCAATGGTTACCGGCGGGTAACCATTGCGGATGCCCGAAGTGGCACGTCTCCGGACTGCTCAGGCGGCCCGGCTCAGGATCAGGTTGTGCACGGCGTGCGCCTTGTCGGACCCGCGGAACTCGACCTCGTACACATGGGTGCCCACCGTGATCGCGATGATGCCGGAGGAGAAGAACTGGCCGGCCCAGCTCTTGTTGCTCACCACGCTCACGCTGCTCACCTTGGAGTACGGGATGCTGGTGATGGCGACCCGCTTCCCGACGAAGGACTTGTCCTGCACGATGATCCGGCGGTCGGTGAGACCGATGAACCCGGTGCCCGCACCGATCGCGTCATAGACGGCGATGACCTGCTCGCCCTCGATCAGCCCGCTCTGCACCTGCTCGAGCTGGCCCTTGTTGTCGTACACCACATCGCTCATGCGGCGCAGCGTATCGCCGCTGATCTAGGGCCGGCCCACCACGGTGCGATAGAAATCCTCGATCCGAGCGGCGAGGGTCACCTCACCATCGGTAATCGCCGCGCCGTCGGAGGAGCCGAGGCAGATCTGAGTGTGACCGTCGACCCGGCGGATGCTGGGGCGGATGTGCAGTGTGTCCGCCGCCACCTTGATCCGTTCGGTCAATGCGGCATGCTGACTGTCGTCACAGGGAAGATCCCGCCGGAGCTGCACTCCGTCTCGTGTCCACCCGCTCAGTAACGTGATCGCGTCGCTCAGATAGTCGGCGCCGTTGCTCCGGCGTCGTCTGGACCGCATCTGCCGCACCCCCCTTGGCGTCGTTGCCGGCTTGTGGCCGAACTGTCGCCGTGTCGTCATGGTCGGTGCCCCACAGTTTCGTCCGTTGGGACACAACTGTCCACGCCCACATATCCGTGTTTGCGTGACGATCGGGGCACCAACGGGCAACCTGATCGGTGAACTTTTGTGCGATCTTTGTATCCATGCCGCCGGAACCGAACGTCAAAACCTCGCCATCACCCAGGGTGATCGTAGCGGCGGTGATCATCACCGACGGGCGGGTGCTCGCCTGCCAGCGCAGCGCACCGCCCGAGGCGGCGGGCAAATGGGAATTCCCGGGTGGAAAGGTCGAGTCGGGGGAGACCGACGACCAAGCTCTCGCCCGTGAGTGCGTCGAGGAGCTCGGCGTACGCGTAAAGGTCGGCGAACGGGTCGGACCAGACGTGCCGCTGGCCCACGGCCGTGCCGTACTGCGGGTTTACGCCGTCACCGTGCAGGACGGCGACGTGCCGCAGGCGCTGGAGCACACCTCCATGCGCTGGCTGACCGTGGACCAGCTGGACAGCGTCACCTGGCTGCCCGCCGACAAACCGATCGTCGCGGAGTTGCCCGCGCTACTCGGGGCAGGAAAACTACTCTGAGTACTGCTTACGCAGCTCCCGCTTGAGAACCTTCATGCTGGGCCCGAGCGGGAGCGTCTCGGCGAACCGGATCTGCCGCGGGTACTTGTGCTTGCCGAGCCGTTCCTTGGACCACTCGATCAGCTCCTGCTCGCTGAGGCCCTTGTCCTCCAGGACGACCACGGCGCAGATCTCCTCACCGAGCGTGGCGTCCGGCACCCCGATCACCGCGACCTGCTGAATCGCCGGGTGCCGGGCCAGGACCTCCTCCACCTCGCGCGGGTAGACGTTGAACCCGCCGCGGATGACCAGGTCCTTGGTCCGGTCGACGATACGGATGAAGCCCTCGTCGTCCTTCGCGCCCAGGTCACCGGTACGGAACCAGCCGTCGACCAGGGCCTCGGCGGTCGCCTCCGGCCGGTTCAGGTAACCGGCGAAGACGTTGTGGCCGCGGATCACGATCTCGCCGAGCTCGCCGGTCGGTACGAACTCGATGCGCTCCGGGATCTCCGGCCGGGCGATCTCCACGTCGACGCCCCAGATCGGGTGTCCGACGGTGCCCGGCTTCGCGCCGAACACCGGCTGGTTCGTGGTGGCGGTCGGTGAGGTCTCGGAGAGCCCGTACCCCTCCCAGATCGGTGAGCCGAACGCTTCGGCGAACTTCTCCAGCACCGCGACCGGCAGTGAGGCGCCGCCGGACACGCAGAGCTTGAGTTTCGGCAGCACCGCGGCTTTCGGCGCGGCCTCCAGCAGGCCGATGTACATCGTCGGCACGCCGTGGAAGATCGTCACGTTCTCCCGGATCATCAGCTCGATCGCGGCCTCGCCGGAGAAGCGCGGCAGCAGCACGAGCGTGCCGCCGAGACGGAACGTCGCGTTCATGCCGACGGTCTGGCCGAACGTGTGGAACAGCGGCAGGCAGCCGAGCACCACGTCGTCGCCGGTCAGCGGGTGCACGTCGAAGACGTTGACGGCCGCGTTCATCACCAGGTTGAGGTGGGTGAGCAGGGCGCCCTTCGGCTTGCCGGTGGTGCCGCTGGTGTAGAGGATCACCGCGACGTCCTCGGCCTGGGTGGTCGCGTACGTGACCAGCGGCTCGACCTTCGCTGATATCTCTTCGAGCCGGGCCGGTGGGTTCGGAAGCTCGGCCGGAAGCGGGCCGACGTTCACCAGCTTGGTGCCGGTGGCGTGTGCCGCGGCCCCGCCGGCCTGCAGGAACGCGGAATGCGTGACCAGCAGGTCGGCCTGGCTGTCGGTGAGGACATAACCGACCTCCTCCGGCGTGAGGAGCAGCGAGACCGGCACGATCCGGGCACCGACCGCGAGGGCCGCGTAGTAGACCCGCGGGAAGTCCCCGACGTTCGGGATCATCACGGCGATCGTGTCGCCCCGCTTGATGCCGAGCTCCTGGAGGCCCGCCGCGTACGCCCTGGTCTGTGCCCAGAGTTCGCGGTAGGTGATGCGCTCACCGCCGGCGTCGACGATCGCCACCTTGTCGGGATGCCGGCGTGCGGCCTCGGCCAGAACGGTCGCCAGCGACAGCGTCGTCATGCTGAACCTCCTTGAAACAAACACAGTGATGTAGGTCGCAGTTCTGCCTAAACTAGCGGTGTAAGTTTTTACACGTCCAGTGCTGATTTCGTAATTTCGCTTCGTGACCCAGGGAGTTCGGATGGCTCGGCCCCGGCAGGCGCTGCTCACCCGGGAGCGCATCGTCGAGGCGGCGGCCGCGCTGATCGACGCGGAAGGCCTGGACGCGCTCTCGATGCGGCGGCTCGCCACCGAGCTCGGCGTGCAGGGTCCGTCGCTCTACAACCACTTCGCCACCAAGGCGGAGATCGTCGACGCGGTGGCCGAGTCGGTGGTCGCGCAGGTCGACATCGACGTCTTTCACCGCGGTGACTGGCGCGAGGCGCTGCGGCTTTGGGCGAAGTCGTACCACGCGGTGCTCACCGCGCATCCGAACATCGTTCCGGTGCTGGCCACCGGTCCCGGGCGCCGGCCGGCCGGTCTGGCGATGGCCGAGGCGGTCTACGGCGCGCTGCTGGATGCCGGATGGTCGCGAGCCCGGGCCACCCACATCGGCGCGCTGATGCGCTACCTGATCACCGGCTCGGCGCTCGGATCCTTCGCGCTGGGCTTCGACGCGGACCCGGGGCTCTACGACGAGCGCTATCCGCACCTGCACCGCGCCCATGAACTCGCGGCACACCGTGACGCGGTCGACGAGGGCGCATTCGAACTGGGGCTGGACCTGTTGATCGCCGGCCTCACCGAACGCTACGACCAGGGGGTACGCCGATGACGTCGGTATTCCGTGATCAGCTCTACATCGGCGGCCAGTGGGTGCCGCCGGAGTCCGCCGAGCGGATCGAAGTGGAGAACCCGTACACCGAGGAGGTCTTCGGGCACGTGCCCGCGGGCACCGCTGAGGACGTGAACCTCGCTGTCTCCGCGGCTCGCCAGGCCTTCGAGGGCTGGGCCGCGACGCCGGCCGGTGAGCGCGGCGCGGCGCTGGGGCGCCTGCACCAGGCCCTCGCGGCGCGCGCCGGCGAGATCGCCGAGACCGTCGGGCGCGAGCTCGGCACGCCTCTCAAGATCGCGAAGGCGGTCCAGGCAGGACTTCCGCTCACGGTCCTTTCCGGGTACGCCGAAATGGCCGCCCGCCCCGAGCCGGACGAGACGATCGGAAACTCGCTCGTCGTCCACGAGCCGGCCGGGGTGGTCGGCGCGATCACCCCGTGGAACTACCCCCTGCATCAGGTGGTGGCGAAAGTCGCCGGGGCCCTGGCCGCAGGCTGCACCGTGGTGCTCAAACCGAGCGAGCTGACGCCCCTGGTGGCCTGTCTGCTCGCCGACGCGGCACATGAGTCGGGCCTGCCGGCCGGCGTCCTCAACCTGGTCACCGGCACCGGCCAGGCGGTCGGCGCGTCGATCGCCGGGCACCCGGACGTCGACCTGGTCTCGTTCACCGGCTCCACTGCGACCGGCCGGGCCATCTCGCACGCGGCCGCCGACCGGATCGCCAAGGTCTCCCTGGAGCTGGGCGGCAAGTCCGCCAACGTGATCCTCGCCGACGCCGACGTGGTCAGGGCCGTGAAGGTCGGTGTCGGCAACGCGTTCCTCAACTCCGGCCAGACGTGCACGGCGTGGACCCGGATGCTGGTGCACCGCGACCTCTACGACGAGGCGGTGGAACTGGCCGCCAAGACCGCCGCCGGTTACACACTGGGTGACCCCTTCGACCCCGCGACCCGGCTCGGCCCGCTGGTCTCCGCAGCCCAGCAGAATCGGGTACGCGGATTCATCTCACGTGCGACAGCGAGGCTGGTCGCCGGTGGTCTGGACGCACCGCTGCCGGCCACCGGGCACTTCGTGGCGCCGACCGTCTTCGCCGACGTCGACCCGGACAGCGAGCTGGCCCAGGAGGAGATCTTCGGCCCGGTCCTCTCGATCATCCCCTTCGACTCCGACGACGAGGCCGTGGCGATCGCCAACAACTCGAAGTACGGCCTGGCCGGCGCGGTCTGGGGCTCCGACGAGCGGGCTCTTGCCGTGGCCCGGCGGCTGCGCACCGGAGCCGTCGACGTGAACGGTGGCTCGTTCAACCCGTTCGCGCCGTTCGGCGGTTACAAGCAGTCCGGCATCGGCCGGGAGCTGGGCGCGTACGGCCTGGCGGAATTCCAGCAGGTGAAGGCCATTCAGCGATGACCCATTACATGACCGGCCTGGTCGTGCGGACCGAAGGCACCCCGGCCGAGCTCGTCGAGCTGCGGCTCCCCGAGATCGGCCCGGGCCAGGTACGCGTGAAGATCCGCGCGGCCGGCGTCTGCCACTCCGACCTCTCGATGATCAACGGCACGCTCCGGCCGCCGCACCCGCTGGTGCTCGGCCACGAGGCGGCCGGCGAGGTCGTGGAGGTGGGCGAGCACGTCACCCGGACGTCCGTCGGCGACCACGTGGTGCTGAACTGGCAGCCGGCCTGCCGGACCTGCTGGTTCTGCGAGAACGGCGAGCCGTGGCTCTGCTCCACTTCGCACGGTGTCGCCGCGCTGGAGAACGGCATGACTCTCGACGACGCTCCGGTGCACGTGACGCTCGGCGTGGGCGCGTTCGCGGAGCAGGTCGTCGTGCCGGAGAACGCCGTCATCTCCGTACCGTCGTCGCTGGGTTTTGATCTGGCCGCTCTGCTGGGGTGTGCGGTTCTGACCGGAACCGGCGCGATCCGCAACACCGCGCAGGTCAAGCCCGGTGAATCGGTGCTGGTCATCGGGCTGGGTGGAGTGGGACTGTCGGCAGTCGCGGCAGCCCGCGCGGCCGGTGCCGGCCAGGTGATCGCGGTCGACGTCAGCGAGGCGAAAAAGGGCCTCGCCGAGGCGGCCGGCGCCACTGATTTCGTGGTGTCCTCGGAAAACCTGTCCAAGGAGATCCGCTCCCGCACGTCCCGGCGCGGCGTCGACCACGCCATCGAGTGCGTGGGCCGTGCGTCGACGATCCGGGCGGCGTGGCGAGCCACCCGTTCCGGCGGCCAGGTCACCGTGGTCGGGATGGGCGCGGCCGACGACATGGTCCAGCTGAGCGCTCTGGAGATCTTCAGCTCGGCGCGGATCCTGCGGGCGTCGGTCTACGGCCAGGCGGACACCGACCTGGAGGTCCCGGCCCTGGCGCGAGCTGTGCTGGCCGGCGAGCTGAACCTGGACTTCCTGGTGACCGACCGGATCGGCCTGGCCGACGTGCCGGCCGCCTTCGACCGCATGAGCCGGGGCGAGGGCGCCCGCTCAGTGGTCGAGTTCTGACCCGAGCTCACTGCTGCCTCAGCGTATGCGAGGCAGCAGTGAGCCTGCTGGCCGGATGCGCTGGCGCTGCTGCTGACCACCTGCGCGGACCTGCGAGATCTTGGCGAGACCGGGATCGGATCGTCGGGGCCGGGTCGGTGACCTGGTCGCATCCGCCTGCGCAACGCTCGTCCTCGGGGGCCAAGTGCTTGATGACGCCCACACCCGTTGCGGGTGTGGTTACACCCGCAACGGGTGTGGCGTTCTATCAACACATATGGCCCTGGCTAGGCCGGCGCCAGCAGGGCTGTGACGGATCGGTGGAGGGCTGACTGGGCTGTCTCCACCGGCATCTCCATCACGTCGCGCCAGGTTGACCAGGTCGGCCACTGGCTGATCGACGTCAGGGCGTTCAGCAACTCCTCGTCCTGGCCGATCTCGGTGGCGAACGTGGTGGTCAGCTCGTCGCGTACCCGGGCGACATGCAGCCTGCGGTAGTGCTGCAACCCGGCTGAGAAAGGTTCCTTGAGTGCGGAGGCCCGCGCCGCGGGCCCGATCTCCTCCAGCAGGCGGGCTCGCTGCTCGCAGAACGCCGCGATCCGCTCGGTCAGCGGCAGATCGGCGGGAACCGGCTGGTACGAGGTGTCCCGCTGGTCAAGCACCCGCTGACCACTAGCGGTCATCAGGGCTTCCATGTCGGCGAAGTGGCTCCACAGGGCGCGCAGTGACACCCCGGCCAGTTTGGCGATCCGGTCCGCGGTGGGGCGCAGGTCGCCTTCGCCGATCAGGCGGAGGTGGGCGTCCACGATCGCGTTGCGGGTCCGTTCGGACCGGGCGGTGCGACCGTCGACACGGGGCGGTGTCGTCACGAACCACTCCGGTAACGCTTCAGCTCGCGGTGCGCCAGCGATCGCTTGTGTACTTCGTCCGGGCCGTCGGCGAGGCGCAGCGTGCGCGCGGACGCCCAGAGCGCTGCGAGCGGGGTGTCCTGGCTGGTCCCGGCGGCGCCGTGGGCCTGGATCGCCTTGTCGAGGATCCACTCGACGGTCGACGGCACCACGATCTTGATGGCCTGGATCTCGGTGTGCGCGCCCTTGTTGCCGACGGTGTCCATCAGCCAGGCGGCCTTGAGCACCAGCAACCGGGCCTGCTCGATCCGGACCCGGGACTCGGCGATCCAGTCCTGGACGACGCCCTGCTCGGCGAGGGGTTTGCCGAACGGCGTACGCGACAGCGCCCGAAGGCAGAGCAGTTCCAGAGCCCGCTCGGCCATCCCGATGAGCCGCATGCAGTGGTGGATCCGCCCCGGTCCGAGCCGGGCCTGCGAGATGGCGAAACCGCCGCCCTCCTCGCCGATCAGGTTGGTGGCCGGTACGCGTACGTTCTCGAAGATGATCTCGGCATGCCCGCCGTGGTCTCCATCGGTGTAACCGAAAACGGTCATGCCGCGGGAGACCGTGACGCCGGGGGTGTCCCGCGGAACCAGGATCTGGCTCTGCTGCACATGCCGGGCGGCGTCCGGGTCGGTCTTGCCCATCACGATGAAGATCTTGCAGTTCGGGTTCATCGCGCCGGTGATGTAGAACTTGCGCCCATTGATGACGTAGTCGTCGCCGTCGCGCTCGATCCGGGTGCCGATGTTTGTGGCGTCGGAGGAGGCGACCTGCGGCTCGGTCATCGCGAACGCGGACCTGATCTCCCCGGCCAGCAGCGGCTTGAGCCAGCGTTCCTGCTGCTCAGGGCTGCCGAACTCGGCGAGGACCTCCATGTTGCCGGTGTCCGGCGCGGCACAGTTCAGCGCGGCCGGGGCGATGCCCGGGCTGCGGCCGGTGATCTCGGCGAGCGGCGCGTACTGGAGGTTGGTCAGGCCGGCGCCGTGCTCGCCGGGCAGGAAGAGGTTCCAGAGGCCGGCCTCTTTCGCGGCGGCCTGCAACGAGGCCAGCGCTGCCGGCGGCTCCCAGCTGCCGTCAGCGGTGTGAAAAGCGGACTCTGCCGGATACACGTACTCGTCCATGAAGGCGAGCAACCTCTTGCGGTAATCCTCAGTCTTCGCGTCGTACTCGAAGTCCATGGGAATTCAGTGT
This sequence comes from Actinoplanes sp. CA-015351, assembly GCF_050955685.1. NCBI lineage: Bacteria > Bacillati > Actinomycetota > Actinomycetes > Micromonosporales > Micromonosporaceae > Actinoplanes > Actinoplanes sp. CA-015351. The sequence goes on along the minus strand of NZ_CP192102.1, from coordinate 7,714,914 downwards.
CCTTCCAGCGCTCGATGGCCCTGCTCGATCAGTTCGGGCACCATCGCGCCGACGGTGTCGAAACCGGCGCCGACGGTCTGGCCCTTGGTAAATCGGTAGTGCACGCCCTCGAGGATGACGGCGAGCTTGAACGCGGCGAAACCGACGTACCAGTGCAGGTCGCTGACGTCGCGGCCGCTGCGTCCGGCGTACCGGGTGGCCATCTCGTCGAGGGAGGGGTGGCCGTCGATGTCGGTCGGTGCGATCGGCTTGCCGTCGCGGAAGAGCAGCGGCCGGCCGGCGTAGACGAGCATCAGGGCAAGGTCGCTGAGCGGGTCGCCCAGTGTGGACATCTCCCAGTCGAGCACCGCCTTGACCTGCAGCGACGGGCCGATCAGCACGTTGTCGAGGCGGAAGTCGCCGTGCACCACGGCGCCGGGGCCACCGGCCGGGATGTCGATGGCGAGCCGGGCGTGCAGCTCCTCGATGCCGGAGAGGTCACGGCTGCGGGACGCGTCGAGTTGCTTCTTCCACCGGCGGACCTGGCGTTCGTTGAATCCCTCGGGGCGGCCGAAGTCGCCGAGCCCGATCTTCTCCGGGTCGAGGGCGTGCAGGTCGGCGAGCGTGTCGACGAGCCGGAGCGTCAACTCTTCAAGATCGACGGCAGCCAGGTCGTCGGCATCTCGGTAGATATGTCCATCAACGTGTTCCATGAGATAGAACGGAGCACCGATGACCGAAATATCGTCGCAAATGCGCACCGGCGCCGGCACCGGGAAGCCCGTGGCCGACAGGGCGGACAAAACCCGATATTCCCGGACCATGTCGTGCGCGGTCGGCAGCACGTGCCCGAGCGGCGGCCGCCGCAACACCCACCGGTTCGACCCGTCGGTCACGGCGTAGGTCAGGTTCGACCGCCCACCCGCGAACATCGTCGCCGTCAGCGGTGGACTGTCCAGATAGGCCTGAAGCTTCGAAAGATCAAGGCCTTTCATGACGACGCCGCCTCGAAACCACGCTGCATCTTGTTCATGCCACCCAGCCAACGGTCCGGATCGCCCGCGCGCAAGCGGTAGTAGTCCGCGACTTCGGCGTGCGGCAGGATCAGGAAGTTGCTGCCGCCGAGCGACTCGGCGACCAGGTCGGCCACGGCCTCGGGCGCGAGCGCGCCCTCGGCGAGGACCGCGGCGCTGCCACTGCCGCGCTCGTTGCCCCGGGTCAGCATGTCGGTACGCACACCCTGCGGGCAGAGCGCCTGCACGACCAGACCCCGGTGCGCGTACGTGGCGCGGAGCCATTCGGCGTACGCAAGGGCCGCGTGTTTGGTGACCGAGTAGGTCGCGCTGCCCAGAAGGGTGAGCAGGCCGGCCGCGCTCACCGTGATGAGCAGGCGCTTCGGCGAGCCGCTGTCGAGCCAGCGGGGCAGCAGCGCCCGGCTCACATAGACGTGCGACATCACGTTCACGCCGAAGTCGCGCTGCCACTGCGCGTCCGGGGTGTTCTCGTCGCCGGACGACAGCACGCCGGCGTTCGAGCAGAACAGGTCGATCCCGCCGAGCTCGGCGAAAGCGGTGTCGATCAGATGCTGGACGTCGGTCTCGCTGGCGGCGTCGCCGGGCACCGCGATGCCACCGATCTCGCCGGCGACCGTGCGGGCCGCGTCGGCGTTCAGGTCGTTGACCACGACCCGGGCGCCCTCGGCGGCGAACTTACGGGCGAGGGCGGCGCCGATCCCGCCACCGGCGCCGGTGACGACAACCCGCTTCAGCTGATCATCCCGGGTCACTGGACGTTCCCGGTGAGGGTGATGCCACCGTCGAGCACGATGGTCTGCCCGGTGATCCAGGCGGCGTCCGCCGAGCAGAGGAACGCCACGGTGCCGGCCACGTCGTCGGTGTTGCCGAGCCGGGCCAGCGGATATGTCGCCGCCACCTGCTCCTCGCGGCCCTCGTACAGCGCGGAGGCGAACCGCGTTTTCACGACAGCCGGAGCGACCGCGTTGACCCGGATCTTCGGGGCCAGCTCGATGGCGAGTTCCTCGGTGAGGTGGATCAGCGCGGCCTTGGTGGTGCCGTAGAACCCGATGCCGGGCGCCGGGCGTACGCCGGAGACCGACGAGATGTTCACGATCGAACCGCCGGCCGAACCGAGCCCGCCGCGCAGCGCTTCCTGCACCCAGCCGAGCGTGCCGATCAGGTTGACCTCGGCCATCTTGCGGGCGGCACCCAGATCGAGGGTGGCGAGCGGCCCGTACGCCGGGTTGATCCCGATGTTGTTGATCAATGTGGTGATCGTGCCGAACCGGTCGGTGACCGTGTCGATCACGGCGGCCCGGTGGGCCGGGTCGTCACCCTTGCCGGCGACGCCGAGCGCCACCTCGGGGCCGCCGAGTTCCTTCACGGCGGCATCGAGAGCGTCGGCGTCGCGGCCGGTGACACAGACTTTCGCGCCCTGCGCGACGAAGCGTTGCGCGATGGCGAACCCGATTCCCCGGCTGGCTCCGGTCACGATCGCTACCTGGTCCGCCATCGCTACAACCTCCTGAAGTCTTGTTTATGCAGAGTGAGTGCAGATACTACGCGGCCGGTACGCCGTTGGACGGCGGCGTCACGACCTGGGCAGTGTGCGGAGCGACAGCGCCCTCAGCGTCGTCGGTGGTGTACGCGGTACCGAAGAAGACCGCCTTACCCCCTTCGATCTTGGTGAGCTGCGTTCCGCCGTACCCGGCATGATCCGTGGCCGAGAAGCGCAGCGGAACCAATCCGGGTCCTCCGAAGCCGTTCTTCTTGACCGCCTCGACGATCCCGTCGCGGGTCAGGTCCTTGCCCGCGGCCTGCAGCGACTGCACGAACAGGTACGCCACCGACATGCCGTAGACGACGTTGTTGTCGAACTCGGCGCCGTTGTTGTACTCCGTGTTGACCTTCTTGAAGAGCGAGATCCACGGGTTGGCCTCGTCCGTGCTCAGCGGCAGGTAGTTCGCCGCCACCAGGCCCTCCATCAGCGGGGCGGCGGCACCGAGGGCCTTGCCGACGGTGGTCGGGTCAGCGCCAACGTTACTCACCACGAACTGCGGTTTGAAGGCGATCTTCGCGGCCGTTCCGATCGACAGCGCGGTGAAGCCGGGGATGGTCGCCAGCACGACGACCTCACAGCCGGCCGCCTTGAACTGGCCGAACTGCGGTCCGACGTTCGGGTTGCTCGTCACGTACGTGCCCTTGGCCGCGACCGTGCCGACGACCTTCTCCAGGCCGAGCAGGCTGTCCCGGCCGAAGTCGTCGTCCTGGCCGAGGAAGCAGACCTTCTTGCCGGCCAGGTTGTCCTTCACGTACGTACCGAGGATCTTGCCTTCGACGGTGTAGTCGGGGTTGAAGCCGAACGTGCCCGGATATTTGTCGGGCTGGTTCCAGCTGCGGCTGCCGCTCGCCACGAACAGGTCGGGAACCCGGTTGGTCTTCAGGAAGTCCAGGACACCGGTGTGCGTCGGGGTGCCGAGGCCGTTGAGGACCGCGAACACCTTGTCCTGCAGCACCAGCTCACGGACCACCTGCTGGGTGGTCGCCGGGTTGTAGCCGTCGTCCTTGACCTTGTACGTGATCTTGCGGCCGTGCACGCCGCCATTCGCGTTCACGAAGTCGAAGTACGCCTTGGTGGCCGGCGAGATGCTGGCGTACCCGGCGGCTGCCGGACCGGTCAGCGGCTGGTGGGTTCCCACCACGACCTCGGTGTCGGTCACCCCCGGCACGTCGGCGCCGCTGGTTCCACCGCCGCCATCGCCATCGTCGCTGCAGCCTGCGGCGAGCAGCACGACCGCGGCGACGAACGCTGTCGTTATGCGTTTCATCGTTGCCTCCTGAATCTGCGGATGAAGGTGAAGCGGATGGATGCGAGGCCCCCCGGTGCGGCGAGCATCACGACGATGAGCACCACGCCGAAGACGACAAGGGCGAGGTTCCCTTCGAGTCGATGAGAGCCGGTCTGTTCGGCGACCGACTGGGCGAACGTGGGGAGGGCGACCAGCAGGATCGCGCCGAGCAGAGCGCCGAACAGGCTGCCCAGGCCGCCGATCACGATCGCCATGACGAGGAAGAGGGAGAGCGTCAGCGGGAACGCGCCCGGCGACACGCTCTGCGCGAGCACGGCGAACAGGGCGCCGGACACACCGGCGCAGACAGCGCTCACCACAAAAGCCAGGACCTGGGTACGCGCGACGTTGACGCCGGCGAGCTTCGCGGCGGTCTCGTCGTCGCGTACCGCCCGTAGCCGCCGCCCGAACGCGCCGCGTACCAGGAAGGCCAGCAGCAGCACGGTGAGCAGCGCGCCGGTCCACGCCAGCCAGGCCTGCCAGCGTTCCATCGGGATCGTCCCGGGCGGCGGGTCGAGCACCACCGACAGGCCCTGATCACTGTTGAACGTCTCGTCGAACGTGCTGGTCACCGACGGGACCACGATCGCGACGGCGAGTGTCAGACCCGCCAGGTAGGGACCGCGCAGCCGGGCCGCGGCCAGCCCGATCACCGCGCCGGCCACAGTGGTCACCACGATCGCCACGACGAAGCTGAGCGGCAGGCTGAGCCATGTGTTCTGGGTCAGCGCGAAGGCGTACGCGCCGGTTGCCATCAGCGCGCCGTGCCCGAGGCTGAGCTGGCCGTTCAGTCCGGTGAGGACGGTCAGCCCGGCGGTCACACAGAAGTAGGCGCCGACCGTCGCGAGCTGATAGTTCCGGAACGGCTCCAGCGTGTAACTCAGAATCAGAACCAAAACCCCGCCGGCCAGGATCGTGGCGATCGGAGCGAGGCGGCTTCCGGTCCGGGGTCGCTTCAAGCCCTCCGTGGGTACGGGTCTCGCGCTCGCCTTCGTCTTCATATCCGTCATGCTGAGCCACCTCCGGCATGCCCTCCTGGCCCTTGCTTCGCTGCGGTGCAGTCCGTCATGCCACCCTCGCCTTCGAGCTGGAGAAGAGCCCGCCCGGCTTACCGAGAAGCACGACCACGAGCAGGAGCAGCACGGCCATCGGAGCGACGGTCGGTTCGACGTAACCGCTGACGTACGAGAGCAGCAGCCCGACGATCAGCCCGCCGGTGACCGCGCCGATCGGACTGTCCAGGCCACCGACGACCGCGGCGGTGAACGCGGAGATGAACACCACGTCCATCGCTGTCGGATGAAGTCCCAGCTCGGTGGGGACCACGAGCATCCCGGCCAGCGAACCGACCGCCGAGGCGAGTGCCCAGCCGAGCGTCAGCATCCCGCCGACCGACACGCCGAGCAGGCGAGACACATCCGGAGCGAATGCTGCTGCTCGCATCCGCAGCCCTATCGGCGTACGGGTGAAAAGAAGAGTGAGTGAAGCGACCACCGCGCCCACCGCGGCGAAAACGAACAGGTCATAGCGGGAGAGCAGTGCGATTCCGCCGATTTCGAAGGCGTCCCGGCTGAACGGCGTCTCGACCGGGTGGAACTCGCTGCCGTAGATGATGCCGAGCACGCCCTGGATCACCAGGACCAGGCCGAGCGCCACCACCACGCCGTTCAGCGGCGACGAGTGATCGACGAACCGCATCACCACCCGCTCGACGATCACGCCGAGCGCCAGCCCGGCCACCAGCGCCGCCACGAACCCGAGCCAGTACGACCCGGTCGCGCTGGTGACCGAGTACGCCACGTAGACGGCGGCGACAGCCATCGCGCCCTGCGCAAAGTTCACAATCCGGGCGGCCCGCCAGATCAGCACCAGAGCCAGCGCGAACGCCGCGTAGACAGCGCCCCGGCTCAGCCCGTCGAAGGTCAGATAGACGAATTGGTTCATCAGAACCCCAGGTACGCGTGTCGGAGATCGGCGTCGTCGCGCAGCGCCGCGGCCTTGTTGCGGGTCACCACCCGGCCGAGGGCGAGCACCACACCCTCGTCCGCGATGGACAGTGCGCTGCGCACGTTCTGCTCCACGAGCAGAACCGCGAGACCCTTCCTTTTTTGTAGATCGCGCAGGAGCGCCATGATCTGCGCGGTGATCTTCGGAGCGAGGCCCAGCGAAGGCTCGTCCAGCAGCAGCAACTTCGGCCCGCTCACCAGCGCCCGGCCCAGCGCCAGCATCTGCCGCTCCCCGCCGGAGAGCTGGTGCCCGGCGGAGGCACGCCGTTGTGCCAACGCCGGGAACAGCTCGTACACCTCGTCGAGGGCACGTTTCGCGTCGGCCTGATCGCGTCGCCACAGGCCGCCGAGCCGGAGATTTTCGTCGACGGTCAGCTCGGTGACCACGCCACGTCCCTCCGGGACGTGCGCGATACCTCGCCGTACCATTTGCTCGACCTTGGTGCCTTTCAGGTCCTCGCCGTCGAAGACGACGCGGCCGCCGGTGGTCCGGACCAGGCCGGAGAGGGTACGCAACAGCGTGGTCTTGCCGGCACCGTTGGCACCCAGGACGGCGACGATCTCTCCGGGTTGGACGCTGAGGAACACATCGTGCAGGACGGGCGCCGCGCCGTACCCGGCAGTGAGTCCTTCGACCTGGAGCAGTGCGCTGCTCATGCCGTGCCTCCTGCGGTGTCTCCTGCGGTGTCTCCTGCCATCGACGTGACTCCTCCGGTCGTTTCGTGAAATTTCGGGTACGGCGAGGGGAGCCGGGTCCGTGGGACCGGCTTGGTCTGGGGGTGTGTCTTGGGTTTTGCTTTTTTAGGCGGGGGCGCCGAGGTATGCCTCGGTGACCCGTTCGTTCGTGCTGATCTCGCTCGGGGTGCCGAGCGCGATCGGCTTGCCGAAATCGAGGACCAGGATCTCGTCGCAGACCGACATGACCAGGTCCATGTGGTGCTCGACCAGCAGTACCGTGGTGCCGGCCTCGTTGCTCGGGTTGCTGTCGCCCCGATCGTTTTCGGTCCGATGGCTTTCGGCCCGATCGTTTTCGGCCCGATTGTTTTTGACCAGGTCGTTTTTGATCAGGTCGCCTAGCCAGCGGATCTCGTCGGTGTCGAGGCCACCGGCCGGCTCGTCGAGCATCAGGATGCGAGGCTTCGACGCCAGGGCGCGGGCCAACTCGACCCGTTTGCGAATCGCGTAGGGCAGTGTGCCGGGGCGAACCGCCGCGTACTGCGCGACGCCGCACCGATCCAGCGCGGCGAACGCTTCGGCCTCGGCCCGCCGGCCTCGCACGCCGACCATCACGTTCTCCAGCACAGTCATGCCGCCGAACTGCCCGACACCCTGCAGAGTCCGGGCGATCCCGAGCCCGCTGAGCCGATGCGGCCTGGGCCGCCAGGGCTTGCCGTCCAAAGTGATGCTGCCCTCGGACGGCGCCACGAAGCCGCTGATGACATTGAAAAGAGTCGTCTTACCCGCCCCGTTGGGCCCGATCACCCCGACAACCTTCCCCGGCGCCACGCGCAGGGACACGTCATCAAGAGCAACCAGCCCGCCGAAGCGAACGCCTATGTGTTGAAGGTTGAGCTCACCTGTTGCCATAGCCACCTCTCGGACCGGTGGAAGTCCTACATGGAGTGATGGTCAACTATTTACACTAGGAGTGTAACTTTCTCGGCCCCGCCGTCAACCACTTGCAATCCCCCTGTTACCTCGAGATTTCAGAGCAGCTCAGACGGGGTGCCCACAGCCCACCCAGGTGCCCGGCACTGATTCCGGCGCCGACTCCGGCCAAGACCCGGGCACACGGTGCACCACGGTCTCGCCATACCCAGCGCCCACGGTGTGCTGCGGTCTCGCCGTGCCGGGGGCTCACGGTGTGCTGCGGTCTCGCCGTGCCGGGAGCTCACGGTGTGCTGCGGTCTCGCCGTGCCGGGGGCTCATGGTGTGCTGCGGTCTCGCCGTGCCGGGGGCTCATGGTGTGCTGCGGTCTCGCCGTGCCGGGGGCTCACGGTGTGCTGCGCTCTCGCCGGGCCGCCGGGTCACCGTGCGTTCTCGTCCCCTGCCTGCCACCCACTGAGATCTTGTGAGTTTGGGGCGGCTCGGGCGGCGCAGCCGCACAAGATCTCCGCCGGCCGAGGGGCAGCTGCCCAGCTCGACCGAGATCTTGTGAGTTACTGGCTGCTGGGCTGGCGCAAACTCACAACAAGTGACCGGCAACGCGCGCCAACCATGACAAAACCGGCACCGGCCGCAGCGGCAGTCCCTGCGACTACAAATCTCCCCGCGATCTTGCGGAGTTATGCGCAAACGGGGCCGCCGCAACTTGCCAAGATCGCGCGGGGCGCGGGGTGCGGGGTGCGGGGTGCGGGGTGCGGGGTGCGGGGCGCGGCGAATCGGCGGATGGCGAGGCGGTGGCTGCGCCTGGTGAGGCGGCGAGTGACGCTGAGCTTGGGTAAAGCGGTGAGTGATGCGGCTCCGGGGTGGCGGCGCGGGGCGGTGGGTGCGCGGGGTGAAGTGGCGGGTGGTGCGGCGCGGGGCGGTGGGCGCGCGGGGTGAAGCGGCGCGGGGTGGCGGGTGCGCGGGGTGAAGTGGCGGGTGGTGCGGCGCTGGGCGGTTCCGGGGTGGCGGCGCGGGGTGGCGGGTGCGCGGGGTGAAGCGGTGGTAGGTCGGTAACTGGTGCGGCGGTGGCTAGGCGACGTCGGTGGGGCGGAACTGGACGCTCACCCTTGGGCCCACCGCGCGGGCTGTCTTCGGTACCGCGTGCTCCCATGTGCGCTGGCAGGAGCCGCCCATCACGATCAGGTCGCCGTGGCCCAAGGGGAACCGGAGCGTTTCGTGGCCGCCCGCTCTGGGGCGCAGCAGCAGGTTTCGCGGTGACCCGAAGGACACGATCGCGACCATGGTGTCCTCGCGGGCTGAGCGGCCCAGTGTGTCCCCGTGCCAGGCGACGCTGTCGCGGCCGTCGCGGTACAGGCACATGCCGGCCGTCGTGAAGTCCTCGCCCAGCTCGTCGGCGTAGTGCGAGTTGAGCAGCGCCTTGGCCTCGGTCAGCAGAGGGTGGGGCAGCTCCTCGCGAGCGCCGAACCAGCGGAGCAGGCGGGGAACGTCGACGACGTCGTCATACATCTTGCGACGCTCGGCCCGCCAGTCGATGCCGAGCAACCGGGAGAAGACCTCGTCGGAGCCGTGCAGCCAGCCGGGCAGCACGTCGACCCAGGCGCCCGCGGTCAGGCGGTGACGGGTCAGGCCGGCCAGCGGTGCGAAGCTGCCGGCCGGCCCGGGCGTCATCAGGTCGAACATCGAAGGCTGGTACATGCCCCCATGTTAGTACGAATGTTCGACCATCAGTCCTTCTGCGGGGACGGGTGGTGGTAGACCACGTGCTCCGGCGGGAGCGGGAACGTCAGGTCCTCCCCGAACGGGGACGGCCCGCCCTGAGTGGGCGCGGCCAGCTCGGCGACGTCCATGTGACCGTCCGGTCCGACCGGGGGCCCTTCGGGTAGCCGGGCACTGGAAAGCGGAACAAAATGAGTGGGGACGTCAGGCGTGCCGGACTCCAGCTCGTCCCGGCGGAAAATCTTGCGGCCGAGCCAGACGAGCGGGTCGTAACGGCGGTCCACCACGCGCTCCTTCATCGGGATGATCGCGTTATCCGTGATCTTGATGTGTTCCGGGCAGACCTCGGTGCAGCACTTGGTGATGTTGCAGTATCCGAGACCCTGGCTGGCCTGTGCGTACTCCTTGCGGTCGGTGCGATCGTCGAGCGGGTGCATGTCGAGCTCGGCGGCCCGGATGAAGTACCGCGGGCCGGCGAAGGCCTCCTTGTTCTCCTCGTGGTCGCGGACCACGTGGCAGGTGTTCTGGCAGAGGAAGCACTCGATGCACTTGCGGAACTCCTGGCTGCGTTCCACATCGATCTGCTGCATCCGGTATTCGCCGGGCGCGACACCGACCGGCGGGGCGAACGCCGGCGTCTCCCGGGCTTTCTCGTAGTTGAAGGACACATCGGTGACCAGGTCGCGGATCACCGGGAACGTACGCAACGGGGTGATCGTGACCGTCTCGTCCTCGGTGAACGTCGACATCCGGGTCATGCAGCCCAGCCGCGGCTTGCCGTTGATCTCCATGGAGCAGGAGCCGCACTTGCCGGCCTTGCAGTTCCACCGGCAGGCCAGGTCGGGCACCTCGGTGGCCTGGAGTCGATGGATGATGTCGAGGACGACCTCGCCCTCGTTCACCTCGACGTCGAAATCGGTCAGATCGCCGCCCGACGAATCGCCGCGCCAGACCCGGAAGTGGCGTTTCATTCTGCCTCCAACTCGGCCAGTTCCTCGTCGGTCAGGTACTTGGAGAGCTCGGTCCGCTCGAACAGTGCGATCAGCTCGTCACGCATCCGCGGCACCGGTTTGCGTTCCAGGTGCACGTCGCCGGACTCGTCGACCGAGCAGATCAGGTTGATCAAGCGCCACTGCGGGCTCATCTTCGGGAAGTCCTCGCGGGTGTGGCCGCCGCGGGACTCCTCGCGCTCCAGCGCTGCTTTCGCCGTGCACTCCGAGACAACGAGCATGTTGCGCAGGTCGATCGCCAGGTGCCAGCCGGGGTTGTAACGGCGGCCGCCCTCACTCGACACGTTCGCCACCCGCAGGCGCAGCTCGTGCAGCCGTTTCAGCGCGTCGGTCAGCTCACCCTCGCGGCGGATGATGCCGACCAGGTCGCCCATCACCGCCTGAAGATCCTGCTGCAATGTGTACGGGTTCTCGCCCCCGCTGCGTACCAAAGGAGCGAGCGCGACCTCCACGGCCGAGGCCACGTCCACTTTCGACGGCCTGGGCCGTTTGCCGAGCGTGTCGACGTACGCCGAAGCGTGCTCACCGGCCCGCTTGCCGAAGACCAGCAGGTCGGAGAGGGAGTTGCCGCCCAGCCGGTTGGACCCGTGCATGCCGCCGGAGACTTCACCGGCGGCGAAGAGCCCCTGCACGCTGCCGAAAGCCGCCGTCGAGTCGGGGTCGACCTCGACGCCACCCATCACGTAATGGCAGGTCGGGCCGACCTCCATCGGCTCCTTGGTGATGTCGACGTCGGCCAGTTCCTTGAACTGGTGGTGCATCGACGGCAGCCGCCGGATGATCTGCTCGGCCGGCAACCGGGACGCGATGTCCAGGAAGACCCCGCCGGCCGGGCTGCCACGGCCCGCCTTGACCTCGCTGTTGATGGCGCGGGCCACCTCGTCGCGGGGTAGCAGCTCGGGCGGGCGGCGGTTGTTGTCCGGGTCGGCGTACCAGCGGTCGGCTTCCTCCTCGGTCTCTGCGTACTGCTTGCGGAAGACGTCGGGCACGTAGTCGAACATGAAGCGTTTCTGCTCGGAGTTGCGCAGCACACCGCCGTCGCCGCGCACCGACTCGGTGACCAGGATGCCTTTCACACTGGGCGGCCAGACCATGCCGGTCGGGTGGAACTGCAGGAACTCCATGTTGATCAGAGTCGCGCCGGCGCGCAGGGCCAGGGCGTGGCCGTCGCCGGTGTATTCCCAGCTGTTCGACGTGACCTTGTAGCTGCGGCCGACACCGCCGGTGGCGAGGACCACGGCCGGCGCCTCGAAGAGCACGAACTCGCCGGACTCGCGGTAGTAACCGAACGCGCCGGCCACCCGGTCGCCGTCCAGCAGCAGCTCGGTGACGGTGGTCTCCTGGAAGACCCGGATCCGCGCGTCGTAACTGCCGGTCTCGGCGTAATCCTCCTGCTGGAGCGAGACGATCTTCTGCTGGAGGGTGCGGATCAGCTCCAGGCCGGTCCGGTCGCCGACGTGCGCGAGGCGCGGGTACTCATGGCCGCCAAAGTTGCGCTGGGAGATTTTCCCATCTTTCGTACGGTCGAAAAGAGCGCCGTACGTCTCCAGCTCCCAGATCCGCTCCGGTGCTTCTTTGGCGTGCAGCTCCGCCATCCGGAAGTTGTTGAGGAATTTGCCGCCCCGCATGGTGTCCCGGAAGTGGACCATCCAGTTGTCGCGGCTGTTCGCATTACCCATCGCGGCGGCGGCGCCGCCCTCGGCCATCACGGTGTGCGCCTTGCCGAACAGCGATTTCGAGATGATCGCGGTGCGTTTGCCGGCCAGCCGGGCCTCGATCGCCGCGCGCAGTCCGGCGCCGCCGGCGCCGATCACGACGACGTCGTACAGGTGTCGCTCGATCGCGGTGGTCATGACGGCCCCTCAGTTGAGAATGCGGAGGTCGGAGAACCAGCCGGCGGCGAGACCCATGACGTAGAAGTCGGTCAGCGCCAGGGTGCCGAGCGTGATCCAGGCCAGCTGCATGTGCCGGGTGTTGAGCTTCGACACGAAGGTCCAGAAGCGGTACCGCACCGGATGCTTGGAGAAGTGCTTCAGCCTGCCGCCGGCGATGTGCCGGCACGAATGACAGGACAATGTGTACGCCCAGAGCATGATCACGTTGATCCACAGAATCGCGTTGCCAAGTCCGATTCCGGTCGTCTGCGCCCGAACCGCGTCCCACGTGTTGATCACCGAGATGATCACGGCGGCGTAGAAGGCGTACCGATGTGCGTTCTGGAAGATGAGCGGGAAGCGAGTCTCGCCGGAGTAGCGCTCGTGGCCGTCCGGGACCGCGCAGGCCGGCGGCGACAGCCAGAAGGCTCGGTAGTAAGCCTTCCGGTAGTAATAGCAGGTCAGGCGGAAGAGCAGCAGGAACGGCAGGGTGAGCGCGGCCTCCGGGAGGAGGAAGAAGTTGGGCAGTGGTGTACCGAACTCGGCCGCGGCGCCGCACCGCTCGGTGAGGCACGGTGAGTAGAACGGTGTGAGGTAGTGGAACTCCTCCACGAAGAACCACTTGTGCATGAAGACGCGGACCGTCGCGTACGTGACCCAGGCGCCCAGGCCGACGAAAGTGATCAGTGGAGCGAGCCACCACCGGTCGGTCCGCAGCGTTTTCGCCGCGATGGCCGCGCGAGGTCGCCCGCCGCCGCCCGGCTTCGTTGCCGTCGTCATTCCATCTCCCTGAATGTGCCGTTCAGGTCGCGGCCGGCCGGGATCGGACACAGCGGTGCCCCACCTCAGCCGTCGCGAAGCGACAGTGATGTGGGGCACACGTTACGCCGAAGGTCCGACACTTTGCGGGGCGGGTATGCGAAGTGGACCACAAAACCACCATCCCGCATCGATTGGACGATCATGGATGATGTAAAGGATCATCCAGAAGCGTTGCCGGTGATGTTCCATCCGGCCAGGTGCAGGGCCGGAGCGGCGTACCGGGCCCGGCCCCAGGACTCCGGCAGCAGCACCGACTCGGCGCCGATGCCGAGCACCCGCCCCGGGCCGAGGGCCTGCGGGTACGACTGGGTGAACCGCAGGTTGCCGACCGCCGAGACGATCTCGCCGTCCTCGATCAGCCAGACACCGTTGCGGGTCAGGCCGGTCACCACCAGGCTTTTCGGGTCGAGCACCCGGGTGTACCAGAGATCGGTGATCAGCAGACCCCGAGCGACCCGGGCGACGAGCGGCCGCGCCGACTCGGCGACGGATCCGGTGCCGCCGGTCGAGGACGACGGCAGGCCCGCGGCCTCCAGCCGCAGGTTGCCGGCCTGCGGACCCCACGACCGTGAGTACGGCGACGCGTGCCCGGTCGATTCCGCGCCGGCCTGCGCCGCCGACGTCCGGTCGTGGGTGACCGCCTTGGTCACGCCGTCCCGGACCAGGACCAGCGACCGGCGCGGTGTGCCCTCGTCGTCGAAGGGCAGCCCGGCCGCGGGCTCGCCCCGGCTGCCGAGCGGTTCGTCCACGATGGTCACCGACGGGTCGAACTGCTCCTTGCCCAGCTCGGCGAAGGACTGGCGCTGAGCCCACGACTTGCCGTTGAATCCGAAGGTGGCGAGGTTTTCCAGCAGGTCCTTGACCGCGTCCGGTTCGAGCACCACCTGGTAATGGCCCGGTGGCAGCTCGGCCGGGCTGCCGGCGGCGCGGGCTTTCGCGGCGGCACGGGCGCCGAGTTGCGCGCCGTCGATCGCGGAGAGCCGGGACGCGGCCAGCCGGGCCACTCCGTCTGCTCCATCGAGCCGCGCGATGCCGTCCATCGCGGCCTCCACCGAGCGTCCCTCGACGGCCTGGCCGGCGGTGTTCGCGAAGGCCGCCGAGACGTACCCGGTCCGGCAGTAACCGGCGGTCTCCAGCCCTTCGGCCGCGTCCACGAAGTCGCGGACCCGAGCGGCGCGCAGTGCCGGGTCGGCACGGGCCGTCATCTCGTCGAACGCGGCGGCCTCCGGAGAAGCGGGATGCAGCCCGGCCGGCGGCGCCAGGCCCGGCCAGGCGGCGTCCACCGGACTCACCCGAGCGGCCGCGAGCGTCCTCTCCACAAGCGCGCGCAGACCATCGGCGTCGACCACCGTGGTGGATCCGCCGGTCGTCCGCCCCTCGGCGTGCAGCCGCAGCCGGACATTGGTGGTCGCGCTCGCCACGTTCTGATGGATCGACGAATTCGCGAACCGGGTCAGCGCCTCGGCGTCGTGCCGGACCATCACCTCGGCCTCGGCACTGCTCCCGGCCAGCTCGCGGACCAGCTCGACGACCCGGCCCGCGACCTGCAGCTCGGCGCTCATCCGTGCACTCCCACCCGTACGTTGGTGAACCGGGCCGGCGCCGCCGGATGCCCGGTGTGCCCGATCTGGCCGGGCTGGCCCTTGCCACAATTCGGTGTGCCCCAGGCGATGGTCTCGGAGGAGAGCATGTCCATCGACTGCCAGAACTTCGGGCCGATCCCGGTGTAGGTCGGGTTGCGCAGCATCCGGCCCAGTTTCCCGTTCTTGATCTCGTAGCCGATCTCGCAGCCGAACTGGAAGTTCAGCCGCCGGTCGTCGATCGACCAGGAGCGGTTGACGTCCATGAACACGCCGTCGTCGGTGGCCGCGATGATCTCGTCGAGGGTGTGCGGGCCGGGTTCCAGCCCGACGTTCGTCATCCGGACCATCGGCAGCCGGGACCAGCCGTCCGAGCGGACGCTGCCGGCGTAGTCGAGCCCGGCCACGGCGGCCGAGTCACGCCCGGCGAGCACGCCTACCCAGATGCCGTCGCGGACGGCGTACCGTTTCGCCGCCGGGGTGCCCTCGTCGTCGAAGCCGAAGCTGCCGAGTGCGCCGGGGAACGTCGGGTCGATCGTGATGTTCATCAGGTCGGAGCCGTACCGCAGCGAGCCGAGTGCGTCCAGGTCGAGCCAGCTGGTGCCGGCGAAGGCCGCTTCCCAGCCGAGGATCCGGTCCAGCTCGATGGCGTGCCCCACCGACTCGTGGATCTGCAGGGCGAGCTGCTCACCGCCGAGGACCAGGGTGGTCTCGCCGGACGGGCAGAGCGGCGCGGTCAGCAGGGCGCGGGCCTCCTCGGCCATCCGGGGCGCGTTGCCGACCAGGTCGAGCTCCTCGACCGTCTCCCAGCCACGGGTGCCGAACTGCCCCCGGAACGACGGCCAGGACCGCCGCTGGATCTCCCCGTCGCCGAACGCACTCGCGGTCACGCCCGCACCGCACTCACGGATGTGCTGGTCGATGCGGTGCCCGTCGCTGGAGGCGAACCACTTGCGGGTGTCCCAGATGGAGTAATTCGCCTCGGCCAGGTCGGCGCCGGCCTCCTTGGCCGCCGCCGTGGCCCGGACCAGCAGGTCACCCTTGGTGGCGAGGGAGACACCGAGCGGGTCGATCAGACAGTCGCTGGCCCAGCTCGCCACTCCGGCGCCGGCCGGGACGAGATCGGCCGGTCGCCCTGCGACCGAAGCACTGGCGGCGGCGATCTGAGCGGCTCGCCGCCCGGCCGCGCGCGCCGCGGGCTCCGACAGATCGGGTACGGCGTAGAAGCCCCACCCCGAGCCGACCAGCGCCCGCACGCCGATGCCGGCGCTCTCGTCGAAACTGATGTCCTCGACGTCGCCGTCCCGTGCCGACATCGCCTCGGTGCGGCGCACCATGACACGGGCGTCCGCATATCGCGCGCCCGCGTCGAGCGCAGCTTGCACAGCCGCGCCCGCTTCATCGAAGTGGGTCATGAACCGACCCTAGGCCGCGGGTGCGACAACGTCAGCGAGGCGGCAGCAACTCCGCCGGATCGATGGTCACGGCCACCGGCTCGGTGAGCTGAAGCGGGCTGCCAGGCGCCCCGGCCGCATGCTCCCGGTAAACCGACCCGTCGAGCGCGAAGAGCTGCAGAGTCCCGTCCCTCGGATCGACCAGTAGGTACCACGGGATGCCGGCAGCTGCGTAGTAGTGCATCTTCAGCACTCTGTTGGTGTCCCCGTTGGACGGCGAGAGAATCTCGCAGACCAGGCGAACCGCCGAGGCGTCGACTACCAGCTGGTCGAAGTCGATATCCGCGGTGATGACCAGATCCGGAATGGGGATCCGACCGGGTCCCACGCGGACGTTCACGGCTTCGTGAAGGAGTAACCCGGCACTCTCGACCACCGGAGTGAGCATGATGGCGAGTCGGGTGGAGATGCGTTGATGCCGGGGTGTAGGTGATGGAGTCACGTGCAAGCTCCCGTCGAAAAGCTCGATGCGCTCGGGCGTCTCGCCGATCGACAGGAACTCCGACTCCGTCACAGGTTTCATGACCGCCCTTCCCCATGACTACGTTTGGGTGACCTCCGCATGGTGCCCGCACAGGAAGGCTAGCTCTTCGGGGAGGGTCGCGGACGGGGCCGACGGGCAGCCCGGCAGATCGGCGCCGATCAGCAGGACCGACGAGGATGTGCCGGCCGTGAGCAGGCTGTGGTGGGCGTAGACGTCGGCCGCGTCGGTGCGGTCGCCCAGATAACGCTCGGCGATCGGGGCGGGTAGATCGGCCCAGTCGAGCACCGGGTTGCGGGCGGCGGCTCGGTGGAAATCCTCCGGCCGGCGCAACACCGCAAGGGCCGCGAGCCAGCCGCCGAGGCCGTGGCCGCGTACGGCAACCCGGGTCAGGTCCAGGTCGGGATGCTTGCCGAGCAGGGTCTGCAACGCGTCGGCCAGGTCGGCGAGCATCACGTCGCCGAGCCGTCGATGCACCGCTTTCTCGAAGCTGGGGGCCACTCCGGGCGTACCCCTGGGATCGACGCTGACGACGGCGAAGCCGGCGTCGGCGAACCACTGCCGTTCCTGCCAGGCGGCCGCGTCGGTGCCGACCTGCTGGTGCCCGGGCCCGGCGCCCAGGGTGAGCAGCACCGGAAGCCGGGAGCCGGCGACGAATCCGGACGGATAGAGAACGGCAGCCGGCAGCCGGCGATCGGTGACCCGTTCCAGAACCGGTTCCGGCCGGTACGGCAGCTCGGCCGCGAACGACCGCAGCGTCGCCACCAACTCGGTCCCGCGCCACACCTGGTCACCGGCGACCAGCAGGTCACCGCCGACGACCACACCGGAGCGCCCGGTCAGCCCGGCGATCCGGGTCACCTCGGGCCCGCTGCCGATCAGGGCGGTACGCACCCGGAACACCTCGCGCAGCGCCGGATCGCCGAGGCTGCCCTCGACCACGAGATCGGGCGCGCCGGCCGGCCCGGCTTCGCGGGGCAGCGTGCCGGCCACCCGGTTCACATAGAAGCCGGGCGGTGTCAGCAGGCTGCCGTCGGCGAAGAGGCAGCGGGCGTCGAAGCCGTCGTGTGCCAGCTCGCCACCGACCAGCACCCGCCCGTCCGGCAGGTGACGCGGCGTACCGGGCACCGGTTCCACCCAGCGCGCGTCGGCGAGCTCGGCGTGCACCTGGGTCTCGCCGGTGCGCGGGTCGACCGAGAGAACGAGGCCGTGCTGCTGCATCCGGCGCAGCACGGTGATCAGCGGACCGCCCGATTCCCAGCACACCTGCGCCAGATAGGGATAGGTCTCGCGATCCCAGTGCACGTCGACCCAGCCGTCGTCGATGTCGAGCAAGTGCAGACTCGCGGCCTTCGCCGTGCGTACCGCAAGGATCTGGCCGCCTTCCGGCGACCACCACCACCCTCGGGTACGCCCGAACGCCCCGGCCTGCTCACCGGCCATGCCCCAGGAGATCGTGCCGCCGTGCTCCCGCCAGGCCGCACCGGGTTCGCCGGCCAGCAGCCGGTCACCGTCCGGCCCGGCCACCCGCAGGGACGCCGATCCGGCGGGGTCGGAGACGTACCCGATGTCGCGGCCGGACGGCGAGGGCCGCGGGTCGTGCACCGGCCCCGAGGCCGGTACCGCGGTGAGCGTCCCGGCGACCAGGTCGGCGCGGAACAGCTCGCCGTCCCGGGTGAACGCGGCCACACCGGCCTCGCGGTCGGTCGCGTACGACGTGATCGGGCCGTCCGCGACCTGGCGTTCGGCGCCGGTGTCGCGGTCGAGCACCCAGAGCGCCGACTCCGGATCGTCCGGTCCGGCGGAGCGAAGGAACACGACGCGGGCACCGCCGGCGCCGATCGTCACGGTGTGCGGCGCGCCGTGCTTGAATCCGCCGGTGCGCTCGGCGAGTCCGGGGTACTCCACGTCACCCAGCATCGCTGATCAACAGGGTCTCGCGCGGGTCAAACCGCGGGCTCGTGCGGCGAGTTCGTCGGTGGTCGCGCGTACAGTATCGGCCGTGACTAACGAGTCCCTGCCCGCACGCCGACTGCTGCTGGTGCACGCGCACCCCGACGACGAGGTCATCGGCACCGGCGCCACCATGGCGCACTACGTCTCCGAGGGCGTGCACGTGACCCTGGTGACCTGCACCCTCGGTGAGGAAGGCGAGATCCACGTTCCCGAGCTGTCCCAGCTCGCCGCCGCGGAGGCCGACCAGCTCGGCGGTTACCGGCTCGTGGAGTGGCATCGGGCGTGTGCGGCCCTCGGCGTGACCGACCACCGGATCCTCGGCGGCCCTGGTCGTTACCGCGACTCCGGGATGATGGGCCTGCCGACCAACCAGCACCCGCGCGCCTTCTGGGGCGCCGGCCTGGACGAGGCGGCCGCCCACCTCGTGGAGATCATCCGTGAGGTCCGCCCGCAGGTGATGATCACGTACGACGAGAACGGCTTCTACGGTCACCCGGACCACATCCAGGCCCATCGGGTGGCGATGCGCGCCGCCGAGCTGGCCGGGGCGGACGGCCCGGAGAAGATCTACTGGAGCGCCATGCCGCTGAGCGTGATGCAGGACGGCATGGACGCGTTCCGCGAGTCCGAGGGCAACCCGTTCTCCGAGGTGGAGAAAGTGGAGGACCTGCCGTTCGGCACACCGGACGCGGAGATCGCCGCGCGGATCGACGGCACCGACCACTCGGCGAAAAAGACGGCGGCCATGCGCGCGCACGCGACCCAGATCCCGGACAACTCGTGGCTCTACGGCATCGCCGGCGACTTCGGCGGCGAGTTCATGGGCCTGGAGTACTACACACTGGTCAAGGGGGAGCGCGGCCCGGGCTCGGGTCCGTTCCAGTGGGAGGACGACCTGTTCGCGGGTCTGGAGATCAAAGAATGACTGTCGACGAAGCCACTGAGCAGCCCACTGTCGTGCCCCGCGAGCCGTGGGCCGGCTGGGACACGATCATCCGGGTCGCCGGCGTGGTGATCGCGGTCCTGGCCACCGTGATCACCGCGTTGATCGAGCTGGAGCTGACCACGCTGCGCTCCGGCGGCCTGGTCAGCCTGGCGAAAGGCAATTCACCCTGGGAGGGCGGCGGGGTGCTGATCCCGCTCGCCGTCCCGGTGGCGATCGGGGCGAACCTGGCGATCTGCTGGTTCGCCGTGACGGTGACCGGCCGGCGCTGGGGGCTGGGGCCGCCGTGGGCGCTCTGGACGCTGCTCATGCTGGCGGCGGCGGGCACCCGGACCACCGAGGGCGACTACCTTCTCAGCGAGACGAACTGGGTGGCGCTCGTGACGATCCTGACCGGCAGCCTCACCTACGCCGTCTACTCGTACAAAATGATCTTGAAGCCTGTTGTGGCAGCTGACAGCCGACTCTCAGGCAGCGTCTAGGAATCCACGCGTGTCATCCGCCAAGATGACCGGGACAACGAGTGGTCGTTTCCCCTGGAGGATGAGATGAGGCAGCAGCGCTGGTTCCGGATCGCGGTGCTGGCGGTCGGCTTGTTCGTGATCAATGCGGTCGCCCGGCTGGTGGTCCGCTTCGGTTTCGACGGCTCGGACACCGCACAGACCCGGGCGTCGATCACGATGTTCGCGCTCATCGGCCTGACCCTGGCGGCGCTCACCTTCGTCCGATCGCACGACGTCAAGCCGGAGACCTGGCTGCCCGAGATCGGCTTCGGCGCGCTGGGCGGCATGCTGCTGACCGTGCTGGCCGGGCCGTTCCTGAGCGGTAGCAGCCCGTTCACGAACGGGGCCGGCGACTTTTTCACCCAGGTCTGGATCTACGCGGCCTGCGCGATCGTCGGCGTCGCGCTCGGTTACGGCGTCTCGGTGGCGCTGGGCCGCGATTACCGCTCGCGCTCCCTCGCCGCGTTCACCCAGGCCCGCACCACCAGGCCGCGCCGGGTCGTCCGCCGCTAAGCCGTCGGCGCTTCGCGGGTCAGATAGGTGTGGTGGGTGCTGAACCCGAGCCGGTTGTACAGCGCCACCGCGCCCGCGTTCCGCTCCTCCACCTGCAGATAAGCGTGTGCCGACCCGCGCTGCGACGCCCACTGGGCGAGAGCGCGCACGACATGCGCGCCGAGGCCACGCCGGCGTGCGGCCGGCGCGGTCTGCAGCAGCGAGACGCCGAGCCACCGGTCCGGGCCGGTCACCGCGCCGCGGGCCACCGCCAGCAGCGATCCGTCCGCGTCCCGGACCTGGGCGAAAACCCTTTCCGGTACGCCGTTGAGAATGCGCAACGCCGTCCCGGGCAGGGCACCTTTGTGCTCAGCGACCATGGCGTACCAGTCGTCGGACGCGGTGTCGGCCAGGTCGACAGGTGGCAGGCCGGGCCGGGCCGGCGCCTCCAGCAGCGGCGCCAGATGCGTGGTCTGCACCAGCGTGAGATGCCGGGACGTCCAGCCGCGCTCGTCGAGGGCCGCGTTCACCGGCGCGGCGAGCGGCATCGGCGCGTTGATCAACGGTTGCTGGCCGCGCTCGGTGTACCAGCGGACCACCGCGTCGATCGCTTCCTCAAGCGTGCGGTCCGGGTCACCGACGGCCAGCGCCGAGTTGGCGCGGCCGGTCCAGTTGTCCGCGGCACGCAGGATCCAGCCGCCGAGCCGGGCGCGGACCGGCGCCGGCCAGGCCTCGTCGGCCGCGAGTTCCAGGGCGATCACCTGGGAGGCGACGGCGCGGCGGGCCGGCGGAACCCGTTTCGCCCGGTGCACCTCGCGCAGCGGCACGCGGACCGTACCCTTGGCGGTCGCGAGTGTGAGATCGGTCTCCGTCAGGTCGACCAATTCGCCGAGGGCATCCGTGAAGAGCGTGCGGTCACCGGTTACGCCTACAATTCGGCGTACCACCACCCGGTGTCCCACATCCTGTTGTCGGAGCACGCATTACCTCCCTCGGCGGGAATACTAGGCTCTGCAATTCGTCGTCGGCGGTTCTCGCGGCGTGGCTTTGAAGGGAAGACCCGTGACCTACATCATCGCTGAGCCCTGCGTCGATGTTCTCGACAAGGCATGCATCGAAGAGTGCCCTGTCGACTGCATCTACGAGGGCAACCGGATGCTCTACATCCACCCCGATGAGTGCGTCGACTGCGGTGCGTGTGAACCGGTCTGCCCGGTCGAGGCGATCTTCTACGAAGACGACGTCCCGGACCAGTGGAAGGACTACACCAACGCGAACTACGAGTTCTTCGAGGATCTCGGTTCGCCCGGTGGCGCCTCCAAGGTCGGCAAGATCGACAAGGACACCCCGTTCGTGATCTCGCAGCCTCCGCGTGGAGAAGGGCACTGAGCGCTCTGTCGTCGGCCCTGCCGGACTTCCCCTGGGACCTGCTGGAGCCGGCCAAGGCGATCGCCGCGGCGCATCCGGACGGCATCGTGGACCTCTCGGTCGGCACCCCTGTCGACCCGGTCCCGCAGGCCGTCCGGCAGGCCCTGGCGGACGCTTCCGACGCGCCCGGTTACCCGCTGACCGCCGGCACCCCGCGGCTGCGTGCCGCGATCGCCGGTTGGCTGGCCCGTGCCTGTGGCGCGTCCGGCGAGTTCGGCGTGCTGCCCACGATCGGCTCGAAAGAGCTGGTGGCCTGGCTGCCGACACTGCTCGGCGTCGGCCCTGGCGACGTCGTGGTGATCCCGTCCGTCTGCTACCCGACGTACGAGATGGGCGCCAAGCTGGCCGGCGCCGAGGTGATCCGCGCCGACTCGCTCACCGCGATCGGCCCTGATCGACGAGTAAAGCTGATCTGGATCAACTCGCCGTCCAACCCGACCGGCAAGGTGCTCCCCACGGACCACCTGCGCAAGGTGGTCGACTGGGGGCGTGAGCGCGGCGTCGTCGTGGTCAGCGACGAGTGCTACCTCTCGCTCGGCTGGGACACCAACCCGGTCTCGGTGCTGTCCGACGAGGTGACCGGGGGCGACTACACCGGTGTCCTCGCCGTGCACTCGCTCTCCAAACGCTCCAACCTGGCCGGTTACCGCGCCGGGTTCGTCGGTGGCGACCCGGCCCTGATCCGCGAGCTGCTGGCGGTCCGTAAGCACGCGGGCATGATCGTGCCGGCGCCGGTGCAGGCCGCCATGGTCGCGGCGCTCGACGACGAGGCGCACGTGGCCGAGCAGCGCGCCCGTTACGCGGCGCGCCGCGACATCCTGCGGACGGCGCTCACCAAGGCCGGCTTCGAGATCAGCCAGTCGGAAGCGGGCCTGTACCTCTGGTCCACCCGCGACGAGGACTGCTGGGCGACCGTCGACGCGCTGGCCCGCCGGGGCATCCTGGCCGCGCCCGGCGCGTTCTACGGTCCCGCGGCGGCCAAGCACGTGCGGATCGCCCTGACCGCGACCGACGAGCGGGTGGCCGCTGCCGCCGGCCGGCTCGCGGACTGGTGACAGCGATGGCTCCCGGCAGCGCTCCGATCGTGGTGGTTCACGGCGAGGCGCTCCGGGAGATCCCGCCCGAGCTGGCGGTCTTCTCGGTGACGGTGTCCGCCTCGGACCGCGACAAGACGGCCGTGGTCACTCGCCTGACCCGTCGGGCCTCCGAGGTCGGCGAGATCCTTGACCGGTTCGGCACGTCGATCGAGCGCCGGGAAACCACCGGCGTGCAGGTGAACGCCGACTTCAATCGGCGCGGCGAGCGAGCCCAGCGATATTCGGGCACCGTCACGACCACCGTCACCGTGTCCGATTTTGATCCGCTCGGCGATCTGCTTGCGCAGCTCGCCTCAGGCGAGCAGACGGCGGTGGCCGGGCCTTGGTGGCAGCTGCGGCCAGGCGGTCGGCCAGGAGCTGAGGTACGCCGGGAGGCCGTCACCGACGCACTGGAGCGAGCCCGTGAGTACGCCGATGCCGTCGGCGCCCGGGTGGACCGGATCGTCGAGATCGCCGACGCCGAGGCGGGTGGCGGCGGGCACCCGATGATGATGCGAGCGGCCTCCTTCGAGATGGCCGACGAGGGCTTCACGCTGTTCCCGCAGGCGCAGACCGTGTCGGCCCGGGTCCGGCTCACGGTCACCATCACCGAGCCGTCCGTGCTGGGGAGCGATCCCGCCGTTTCCTGAACGGTCCGACGGCCTTTCGGCAAGACTCGACCGCATGCGCACGGGCCTCGGCCACCTGCTGCTGCGGGTGGCGAACGTGAATCCGCGAAGCGTGACCACACATTCGGATCGCGTCCTGTACCGCTCGATCGGCGTCTTCATCCTTCTGTACTTCGTTTATGCGACCGTCGGCGGCGCCGCCTTCATCGACGCCAGCACCGGTTACGCCCACCCCTGGTATCAGTGGCTGGTCGGCCCGCTGGTGGCGATCGGCGTGGTGGCGTACGACCGCAGCGTGGTGGGCCGGGTCGCGGTCAACTACGAGCGGCTCGACTCGCCCGATCCGCGGCACCTGCTGCGGCCGCCGACGCTCGGGCTCTATCTGGGCCGGGTCGGGCTGGCGCTGCTGTTCGCCGTGGTGATCACCGAGCCGTTGATGCTGGCCCGGTACCGGGGTGAGATCGACGCCCGGCTCGCCACGGTCCACGGTGCTCAGAGGGAGCGGCTGGACGCGGATGGGCCGGTTGGCGCGTACACGGCCCGTCTCGCCGAGCTGCGCCGGGACACCGTGCGCGAGGACACCGAGGTACGGGCACTGACCGACCGGGCCGCCGGTAAACGCGACGACGCCCAGCTGCTGTACCGGCAGGCGCTCGCCGACGCGGGCGGCCGTGGCGTCACCCGCAGTCCGGGCTGCCCGCGCGGTGGGTACTGCCACCAGCTGGTGCAGCGTTCCCGCCGGCTGGACGACCAGGCGCTCGCCCTGGACCGGCAGGCGGCCGCACTGCAGAAGCAGCAGCGGACGGCTCGGGCGCAGCGGGCCGCCGAGCAGGTGCGGCTCGGTGAACAGATCAGCGCGGAGCAGGCGGCGAACGCGGCTGTGGTGCGTGGGGACTCGGGGTTCGGTGCGCGTACCGCTGCGATATGGAATTTGATCTTGGCCGATTTCTGGGGAGTCGGCCTCTTCTACTTCGGCATCGCGCTGCTGCTCGTGGCGCTGGACTGTGCGGCGGTCGCGCTGAAGTTCGTGTCCCGGGGCAACGCTTACGAGCGGTCCGAGGCGCGCGCGGCACGACTGCGCGAACACGAGGCGTCACTCATTCACGAGCGGGAGATCCACGACGCCCGCACGTACGGTGACGCCACCGCCAAGGTGATCGCCGACGGCATCGAGGCGGCCAGCCACGACGACGGCCTGGTGCAGGCCGCGACCGAGCATGCGCGAATCGTGCTGCACACGGCCGTCGTGGTCGACCCGTCCACCATGGAAAATCCGGTGACGCGCCACCGCGTCAGCATTTGAGCCAGGGGCGGACGGCTTCTGGGCTGGGCGGACGGCTTCTGGGCTAGGGGCGGATGGCTTCGGCTCGCATCGGGACGCTGTAGGACGCGCCCTTGCATGCGGCCTGGCCGCCGGCCCGCACCGACAGCGCGCCATCCAGGACGAACGCCCCGACGGTGTTCCGCGGGATCTCCCAGGAGACCGGGAAGACGTCCTGGCTGATCCGCACCCGAGGCGCCGAACAGCCGGCGTCGCGATGCGTGTCGTCAGCCATCGCCCGCCCGGCGCCCGGCCGGATCGCGGTGATCCGGATCGGCACCGGATGCTGGTTGGTCACGGTGACCGTGAGATCGCCGGAGGGGTCGTCCGGGTCCGAGGTGCCGTTCAGCGCCATGGCGAACGTGACACCGGCCGTGACCGAGTGCGCCGCGGTCGGCTCGTCCGGCTGGTTGAACCGCCAGTACGCCCAGGCCGCGCCCGCGTTCGCCAGCAGCGCGGCGACCGCGGCGGCGGTGAGGATCATCCGGGCCCGCCGGTCGAACCGCCGCCGGGGTGTGCCGGGGCGGTGCACCTCCCACGTCGGTTCCTCGTGGTCGGCCGGGTCCAGCTCGATGTTCGCCCGCGGCGGCTTGCCGTCGCCGTGACCACGGTGGGGCCGGCCGCCGCCCTCATGAAGGTTCGTCAGAACGTCCCGCCGATTCACGGGGCAGCCTTCGCGGCGGCAGCCGCCGGTGGTTCGCTCACGTGGGACATAGCGGCTCGCTCCTCCTCGAAGGCCGGTGGGAAAACGCCGTGTCCGGCGCTCATACAACGTTCCCCGATAGAGATGTCCGATGTGATCGGTTTTCCGTTTGCCCTTCCAGTGCATAAATCGGACAGGTATGCCTATACGGTTTAACCCGCCCGAGTGATGACATCGTGCTACTCCACTGCCTCCGGCCTGCGACGACGCCCATCCGCACCCGTCCTGCCCAGCCCGAACACCACACATAGCGAGCGACCGCCGCTGACTCAAATCAGCGGCGGTCGAGGGGATCGCCGACCGGCGGCGACCAGAGGGGCGGATGCGCACACGCCCCACTCATAGATCTTGTGGAACTCCCCGCAAACGGTCCCCCCAACTCCACGAGATCCACGGGGCTTTTCGATACGAGATCCGCAGGGGTTTTTGGATACGAGATCCGCGGGGGTTTTTGGATACGAGATCCGCGGGGGGTTTTTCGATCTTGTGGAGTTGGGCGCAAACGGGTCGGCCAATTCCACAAGATCGAAGCTGAGCCGGCTCATCCAGTGGTCGTTGCCGGAGCCTCTGGCGAGGGCGACTCTGCGGTGGTCGGCGCGGTAGTGATCGCTTCGGGGCTGCTGGTCACCGGCGCCGGCGACGGGGAGGACGCGATCGGCGCCGGTGAGACTGTGGTTTCGGTGGTTTCGGCCGGGGCCGCTGCGGTCGGCTGGGTGGTCACCGTCTCGACGCGGGCCTCTTCGGCCGGGACCGCCACCGCGGCCTTCTTCTTGACCTTCGGAGCGAGCGGGGCGTCCACGCTCGGCGTACCGACCCGGACGGGCTTGCTGTGCGGGCTCAGTGGGCCGGTCCAGCGAGTGCCCGCCACGGCGTTTACCAGGTAAACGATCTTCTGCTCCGCTGGGGCCTGCTCATCCGAGCAGGTCAGCGTGCCGGTTGGCGCAGTACAGGCCACCGCGTCAACCTTGTCGTCGATCCGCCGGGTAACGACATAACCGCCGACCGGCCGACCGGACTCGAAGGTGACTGCGGTCCACGAGATCCGCGGAACACCCTTCGCGGGCACCTCGACGCCGGGCTTGCCGACCTCCGGCATCTGTTCGGCGCGCGCGGTCGCCCGGCCGGAGCTGCCGCCGACGTTCCAGTCCGCCCAGGCCGCGAGGCCGGCACCCGCAGCGAGGGTGCCGGCCACACCGGCCACGAGAATCGCCATCGTTGATCGCCGTTTCATCGGCCGGCCTTCCTGGCACGCGCGATGATCCGCAGCCGGAACGTCGTGCGCTGACAGTCATCGGCCACCGAATTCGGCATCCGCAGCTCAAACTCACCCGCGGCTTTCTTCTTCCCCGCTGACACGGTCAGCGGCAACTTCCCGAGATGCTGCCCGACCTGCAAATTCGCCGCGATCGCCCGGCAGCTCCGCTTCGACGTCGACGCGAGGCGAGCCTCAAGCGACCGAACCTCGATCGGAAACGGATAGGGATTGGTCACGGTCAAGCGGGTGCGCTTTCGCGCACCAGGATAAAGATCTTTCACAGGGGTCGAACTCACATCGAACGTGAGGGCCGAGTGCTGCGAGACCTCCTCGGACCCAACCTCTTCGGTACGCGCCCCAACCGCCACCCAAGCACAAACAACAGCCGTCACGGCCGCGCCAAGGCTCTTCAGCAACAGCGGAGAATGCAGATCAACTCGCATTGCTCTGGCCCGTCAGGGTGAGTGGCACCGAGAAAATCGCGCCTTGGCAGGCGGAGTGCGAAGCATTGGTCATTTTGATCGAAATCGGCAGCCGGAATT
The DNA here is from genome assembly GCF_050955685.1 of Actinoplanes sp. CA-015351. Classification (NCBI taxonomy): domain Bacteria; kingdom Bacillati; phylum Actinomycetota; class Actinomycetes; order Micromonosporales; family Micromonosporaceae; genus Actinoplanes; species Actinoplanes sp. CA-015351. The sequence goes on along the minus strand of NZ_CP192102.1, from coordinate 7,687,671 downwards.
TGGCGCTGGACCTAGCCGGCACCGGCCAAGCAACTGAGAAAGGCGAGCCGACCAGAACCACGCCGGTCTGAATACAACCCGCGTTCCGATGCGCGACATCGGCGCTGACGCCGGCTGCTCCAGGGCGAACGGTTGCCACCCGCACAGGAAAGCGATTGTCATTGCGAATAGTCACATAGAGATCCCGAGTGGCACCTGGGACCAAAGGCGTTACCGGGTCAGTGACTCCGGTGGCGATCAAGTTGACGGGTGACCCTGCAGTGGCAGTGCCGGTTCCGCTGCCGCCCAGGCTCCAATAGGCCCAGGCGGCGCTGCCGCTTGCTACCAGTGCGATCGCAAGGGCTACGCCCGCCATGGACCTGGCTCGCAGCGTGGATCCGAACACCTTGCTGCTCCCTACCTAGAGTTGATAGATCGACGAGCAAGCCGGAGGGACGCGTTGGCGCCCCTCCGGCCGAACGGTCAGGAAGCGGCGCTATCCGCGCCCACCGTGGCGGTGAACGAGAAGGTGGCGGCCTGGCATTCCTCCGCCGCGTTGCCGACCATCCTCAGCGCTTCGACGTGGGTGATGGGGCCCGTTCCCGGAGCAGTCGAGGTCGCTGCCGGAACAATGACGCCTGTCGGGATGGCAGCGCCAGTCGCCACGATGTTGGACCCAGCGCAATCGCCGTTGTTGCTGCTGAAACCGCTGTAGCTGATGGAGGTGACGACGACCGGGAACTTGTTCGGGTTCGTCAGGGTCAGGGTGACGTCGGTTTTGGTGCCCGGGACCAGCGGAGTCGTGCTGACGCCCGCAACGGAGAGCGTTTGGACAGTGCCGGCAGAAGCTGTGGCCGTGCCGCTGCCACCGAGGCTCCAGGCGGCGTAAGCCGCGCCGCCGCCGACAGCCACGACGCCTGCGGTGATCAGGGCGACGGAACGCTTGGTGAACTTGCGCATGGGATGTTCCTCCTGGAACGGATCAGCTTGCGCTCGGAAAACCCCGTAACCGAGTCGCGGGAGCGACCAACTCGGGGTGAGCGTCGTTGTTCGGGTGTTCCGGGAGCCGTTCAGGCATCCCGGTGCTGGGACAAAGATGACGGAACGCCCCGAACGCCGCGATAGGCCGTATCGACCGCCTCTTGCGTGCAAATCGGCTGCCGGGCCAGACCGATTCGCTTACCCCGTAAGCGTGACGAATTCGTTCAGGTCGCTCCCAGTGAACCCTCAGCTAGATCCACCGGAGCCGGTGCGAGCAGCGGGCTGGGTGGTGGGCACAGACTGGCTGAGGCATCAAGCCGGGCCGAAGCGAAGCAACGCCGAAACGCCTCCGAATCGGCCTTCAGTGAGCGCGAAACGTGAAGCGATCATGTGAAACGGAGAAAGTAAAGAAGATATTTTCCGGGTAGCAAACACCAAAGGGTTAACGCCGGATCCCCTGAAAGAGGCTTGCGCCTTACGCCTCTGTCGGCCGCTCGGCCTGGACGAGGAACCGGTGCGCTCGCGCCGTGAATTCGCCCCGGGCACGGATCGCGGCGCCGAGGCGGGCCAGCGCTCGTTCGTACCGCTGGGTGGAGAAGTCGCGGATCTGCCAGGGCACCGTGCGCAGCTGATGGACCACCGCGGTGATGTCGCGGAAGACCACCGGCGGGTGCTCCTCGCGCACGTCGGTGACGCGCAACCCGGCAGCCCGCAGCGAGTCCGCCGCGACCTCGGCGTCCCACCGTCGCGGATGCGGTGGCGGGGCGCCGAGTTCGACGTTCAGATCAGCGAGGTCGTCGCTGCCCACCTGCTGGGTGAGCACGACGCCGCCGGGCTTGAGCAGGCGGGCGATGTCCGGTGACGGCAGGCGGCCGTGCCGGCTGAGGACCAGGTCGAACTCGTTCTCCCCGGCCGGCAGCTCGGTGTGCACCGGGACGCCGAACGGGCCGAGGCGGGCGGCCGCGGCCGGGGTGTTGCGGGCCCAGCTCTCCACCGCGACGGTGTGCGCAGGCAGGGGCGCCAGCTCGGCGAGCAGCTCGCCGCCGCCGGTGTCCAGGTCGAGCACGCTGGCGGACCGGCGAACCAGAGGGCGGGCCAGCTCCGGGTACGACCAGGACGGCTCGGACTCCACGGCCAGGCCGTCCAGCCAGGCGAACTCCCACCCGGTCATGGACGCGCCGGTAGCCGCGGCGTTGAGTTCGTCCTCCCGGTTGCGCACGTGACGAAAAGTAGCCGGGCCACGGGCCGATGAGCGACTTGATCACGACTCCCATGCGGTACCGGTGCCGGACTGTGTCTGAACGGTTACCAGCGAAGGCGTACCTAGGGGCGAACGGGCATCAGCAGGGAAAATCGGGTGTCGTCCCCCTGAATCCGGACGGCGAGCGGCAGCAGCGGTCCGTCCAGCTCCAGCACCAGCTGCCCGGGTCCACCAGCGTCGATGGCTTGCAGCAGGAACTCGCGGTTCACCGCGACATGCGCGTCGGCATTCGCCTCCCACTCGCTCTGGGTGACCAGGCGCAGGCTCCCTGCCTGGTCCAGACCGATCACCGAGACCGGGTACGCGTGACCGTCGTGCTCCTTCGGCACCACCGGGGCCGCCGCCACCTGCTCCCGCAGGACAGCCGTGTCGACGGGGATCTGCCGGGTCTGCTCGCCGGCCACCGAGATGAGGCGCTGGTAATCCGGGAAGTCCATGTCGATCGGCTTGCCCTCGACGACCGTGTCGCCGGCCTGTGCCCGTACCCGGTCGGCGGTCAGGTCCAGGGTGACCGGGCCGGCCGGCAGGCCGGCCAGGTCGTCCGCCAGGTCCAGGGGCAGGAACAGCCGGGCCGGCGGCCCCTCGACCCCGGCCGGGACCGAGGCGACGGCGAGCCGGTAACGGTCGGTCGTGACAAGGGTCAGCCGGGCGTCGCCGGTCTCGAACAGCACGCCGGCCGGGATCGGGTCGGTGGCGTCCGCCGCGGCGAAACGGACTGCGCCGAGGGCGGCGGCCAGGGCGGTGGTGGGCAGGGTGATCCGGGTCATCAGGTTCTCCTCCAGGTCGAGCAGCGCGTGCAGACGAAGGAGCTCACGACGGGCGTCGGCGAGACCGGCCTCCAATCGGGCCAAGTGGGCGTCCAGCTTCTCGCGTACCGAAGCGGGGTCGGGAAGGTCTTGGACCGCTTGCGCGATGTCCGCGACCGGCATGCCCACTCGCCGTAGCCCGGCGATGAGCCGGGCCGCTTTGATCTGACCGGCGGTGTACCGGCGATAGCCGGTGGCCGGATCCACGACGGCCGGGACCAGTACGCCCGCGCCGTCGTAGAAGCGCAGCGCGCTGACGCTCAAACCGCTCGCCCGCGCCGCCTCGCCGATGCCTCGTGTGTCGCTCACGTCGTCAGACCTTGCTGTCTCGACCTGCTGGAGAGTCAAGCTTGCAGGATCAGCGTGATGCCGAGAGCCGCCATCACCAGGGCGATCACGCCGTCCAGCACCCGCCATGCGGACGGGCGGGCCAGCAGTGGAGCCAGCCGCTGCGCGCCGATGCCCAGCGCGACGAACCAGACCAGGCTGGCCGTGGCCGCGCCGAGTCCGAAGAGCCAGCGGTGTGGGTGTTGCTGGGCGATCGAGCCGAGCAACAGCACAGTGTCCAGGTAGACGTGCGGGTTGAGGTAGGTGAGCGCCAGGCAGGTGAGAAGCGTGGCGCGGAGCGTGGCCGGCGGTTTCCCGGCGACTTCGAGGCGCTGCGGGCGCAGAGCGCGGCGCGCGGCCAGCACGGCGTAACCGAGGAGGAAGGCCGCGCCGAACCAGCGGATCGCGGTGACCAGGCCGGGCTGTGCGTTGATCACCGCGCCGAGTCCGGCGATGCCCGCGAGGATCAGCGCGAGGTCGGAGAAGGCACAGGTCAGGACCACCGGGAGCACGTGTTCGCGACGCAGCCCCTGACGCAGGACGAACGCGTTCTGGGCGCCGATGGCGAGGATGAGCACGGCGGAGGCGGCGAAGCCGGCCAGTGCGGAGGTGAGCATGGTGAGACGGTATTTTTCTCTGACGGATCAGTCCAGCTAAAGATTCTGACTATGGATTAGCGTTGCTTAACGTGGACCAGATTCAGCTCGCTACGTTCCAGGCGGTTGTCGAGCAGGGCAGCTTCGAGGCGGCCGCGCGGGCGCTGCACGTCACCCCGTCGGCGGTCAGTCAGCGGATCAAGGCCCTCGAACAGTCGGTCGGTCAGGTGCTGGTCCGCCGCGGCAAGCCGTGCACCGCGACCACGGCCGGGCAGGCGCTGGTCCGGTTCGCCGGGCAGGTGGCGCTGCTGGAGCAGGAGGCCCTCGGGCAGGCCCGGGACGGCAGCCGGCTCTCCGTGGTGGTCAACGCGGACTCGCTGAACACCTGGTTCCTGCCGGTGCTGACAGCGGTGCCGGACGTCCGGTTCGAACTGCATATCGATGATCAGGATCACTCGGCCGAGCTGCTGCGGACCGGGCAGGCGATGGCCGCGGTGACCGCGGATCGGGTGGCGGTGCAGGGGTGCCGGGTGGAGAGCCTCGGGGTGATGCGGTACCTGGCCGTCGCCGCTTTTCCTGTTGATGATGTTGAACGTGCCCCGGTCGTCGTCTACAACCGGAAGGACGAGTTGCAGCAGCGGTTCCTGGGCTCGCGGCGGTTGCCGCCGGCACACTACGTGCCCGCTGCGGCGTCGTTCGAGGAGGCGATCCGGCAGGGGCTCGGCTGGGGGATGATGCCGGAGCAGCACGCGCTTCCGGATCTCGCGGCGGGCCGGCTGGTCGAGGTGATGCCGGGGCGATTCCTGGACGTGCCGCTGTACTGGCAGCGCTGGAAGATCGAGTCTCGGGTCCTGGAGACACTGACGGCCGCCGTGCGAACGGCGGCCGTCAGTTCGTTGCGTTCTTGATCAGTCGTTGGTGTGCAGCGCGCTGTTCAGCTCGATGCCGGTGCCCTTGCGGGGCTTCGCCTCCAGGGCGCCGGAGAGCGAGTTGCGCCAGAACAGGAGATTGTTCACACCGGACAGCTCGATGGCCTTCACCACACGGCCGTCGGGCAGCGAGATCTTGGAGGCGGCGGTGATGTAGACGCCGGCCTCGACCACGCAGTCGTCGCCGAGCGAGATGCCGACACCCGCGTTCGCGCCGAGCAGGCTGCGCTCGCCGATGCGGACCTTCTCCTTGCCGCCGCCGGAGAGGGTGCCCATGATCGACGATCCGCCGCCGATGTCCGCGCCGTCGCCGACCACCACGCCCTGCACGATCCGGCCCTCGACCATCGAGGTGCCGAGCGTACCGGCGTTGAAGTTGACGAATCCCTCCTGCATGATCGTCGTGCCGGAGGCCAGGTGGGCGCCGAGGCGTACCCGGTCGGCGTCGGCGATCCGGACGCCCGAGGGCACCACGTAATCGGTCATCCGCGGGAACTTGTCCACGCCGTACACACTCAGCTGGCGGCCGGCGGCGCGCTCCAGGAAGCGCAGCTCGTCGACCCGCTCCGGCGGGCACGGGCCGGCCGTGGTCCAGGCCACGTTCGCCAGCTTGCCGAAGACACCGTCCAGGTTCAGAGCGTTCGGCTGGACCAGCCGGTGCGAGAGCAGGTGCAGGCGAAGGTACGCGTCCGAGGCGTCGGTGATCGGGTCGGCCAGTGACTTGATCACCGTGCGGACCTCGACCGTGGAGAGGCCGGGCAGCAGTTTCGGGCCGGTCAGCCCGGCCGGCAGCGCCGGAACGTCGGCGGGCTCCTCGCCGAGGCCCAGATATCCGCCGGGGAACCAGGTGTCGAGCACCTGTCCCTCAGCGGTCACGGTGGCGAGGCCGATGCCCCAGGCGGGCGAGGTCGAGATCGCGGTTTCCACGACCGGAACCCTACCGGACCGTAACGAGGCAACGGCGGGCTCGTGGAACCCCGGTATGGTGCGCACATGGCCAACCCGCTTACCCCGGACGTGCTGGTGGACCCGGTCGTGCTCACCCGCACGCTGGTCGACATCGAGTCCGTGTCCCGTGACGAGAAGGTGATCGCCGACTGCGTGGAGGACGCCCTCCGCCAGGTCGATCACCTGAACGTCAAACGGCTCGGAAACACGGTGATGGCGCGTACCAAACTGGGGCGGGAGCAGCGGGTCATCCTCGCCGGCCACCTCGACACGGTCCCGATCAACGACAACTGGCCGTCCACTGTCGTCGACGACCTGATCTACGGCTGCGGCACCTCGGACATGAAGTCGGGCGTCGCCCTCGCCCTGCACCTGGCCGCCACCGTGCCCGACCCCGAGTACGACATCACCTACCTCTTCTACGAGGCCGAGGAGATCGAGTCCGAGTTCAACGGGCTCAGCCTGGTCGCCGACGCGCATCCGAAATGGCTGCAGGCCGACTTCGCGGTGCTGCTCGAACCGACGTACGGGGTGGTCGAGGCGGGCTGCCAGGGAACGATGCGGGTGAGGTTGCACACCCGGGGCCGCCGGGCGCACACCGCGCGGGCCTGGCGCGGCACCAACGCGATCCACGCGATGGGCGAGGTCCTCCGGCGCCTCGACCGTTACCAGGCGCGGACCGTGACGATCGACGGCTGCACGTACCGGGAAGGGCTCAGCGCGGTCCGGATCGGCGGCGGCATCGCCGGCAACGTCGTCCCGGACGAGGCCTGGACCGAGGTGAACCTGCGCTTCGCACCGGACCGCAGCGAGAAGCAGGCGCTCGAACACCTGCACGAGGTCTTCGACGGTTACGAGCTGGAGGTCATCGACTCGGCGCCGGGCGCGCTCCCCGGCCTGACCGCCGCGCCGGCCCGTGACTTCCTGCTGGCGGTCGGCGAGGAGCCCGCCGCGAAGCTCGGCTGGACCGACGTGGCCCGATTCGCGGCGCTCGGCATCCCGGCACTCAATTACGGGCCGGGCGATCCGGCGCTGGCGCACGCGCCGGACGAGCACGTCGAGATCGGCAAGATCCGGGACGGCGCGGCCACGTTGTACCGCTGGCTGGCGCCGTCGTCCGACATCTAGGCGCTCGGTTCTTCTATTTTCTACGCGCTCTGTATAACGACCCGGCCGACGGCGCGCTGTGGCAGCAGCGCCGGTGGCGGTATCTCCATCGTGGTCTCGAGGTCGACGGTGGGTTCGGGCTCACGCGCCGCGAAAGCCATCCGCCGTTCCTCCACCACCAGGCGGATCCGGCGCTGCATGGCGCGGTGCATCTTGAGGCGCTCGTAACGGTTCGTCACGGTGGCTGCTCCTTCGCCGGGCACCCGGTGTCAAACCGGGCACCGTGCCTGCCGTGTGGTCGAGGTCGGTAACAGTACAGACGTCGCAGGGCTACGTTCGGTTGCTTCAATCTGGCAAAAAGGTCCGCAGGTCGCAATCCTCTTACCGAAACGCACCCGGTTATTCACCGGGTACTGACCGTCCGCACTACCTTTGACGCATGACGGACAGCACCAACGGGCGACCGCAGGCGGGTCCGGAGCGTCACCGTGGAGGCGTCACGCTGCGCCGTGACGCCATCCCGCCGAGCACCGCCGACGAGAAACTGCTCGACTCACCCCACCGCGGCGAGTGGAAGACAAAGGACGCCTGGCGCGCCCTGCGCATCCTCTCCGAGTTCGTCGAGGGATTCGACACCCTGGCTGACCTGCCACCCGCGGTCAGCGTCTTCGGCTCGGCCCGCAGCAGCGCCGACAGCTACGAGTGCGAGCTGGCGGAGAGCCTCGGCGCGGCCCTCGCCGAGGCGGGCTACGCGGTGATCACCGGCGGCGGCCCCGGCGTCATGGAGGCGGCGAACCGCGGCGCCACCGAGGCCGGCGGGATGTCCGTGGGACTTGGCATCGAGCTGCCGTTCGAGCAGGGCCTCAACGACTGGGTCGACGTCGGCATCGACTTCCGGTACTTCTTCGTCCGCAAGACCATGTTCCTGAAGTACGCGCAGGCCTTCGTGGTCCTGCCGGGCGGCTTCGGCACCCTCGACGAGCTCTTCGAGGCGATCACCCTCGTGCAGACGAAGAAGGTCACCCGCTTCCCGGTGATCCTGATGGGCACCGAATATTGGAGCGGCCTGCTCGACTGGATCAAGCGCCGGATGCTCGACGAAGGCAAGATCAACGCCATGGATCTCGAACTTCTGCAGGTCACCGACGACGTCGCCGAGGCCGTCCGGATCATCGTGGACGCCGACGCCGCCCTCGGGAAGCTCTGACATGGCCGCCATCTGCGTGTTCTGCGCCTCCTCCACCACCCTCGAACAGCGCTGGCTCGACCTGGCCGAGCAGACCGGCCGGGCCATCGCCGGCCGCGGGCACACGCTCGTCTCCGGCGGCGGTTGTGTCGGCATGATGGGCGCCGTCGTCGACGGCGCCCGCGCGGGCGGTGGCCGCACCCTCGGGATCATCCCGCAGCGCCTGATGGACCTGGAGGTCGCTGACCTGGCCTCCGACGAGCTCGTCGTCACGGCCGACATGAGCTCCCGCAAGAACCTGATGGTCGAGCGGTCGGACGCCTTCATCACCCTGCCCGGCGGCCTCGGCACGCTGGACGAGCTCTTCGAGGTCTGGACCACCGCGACGCTCGCCGTGCACCGCAAGCCGATGGTGCTGCTCGACCCGGACGGCTTCTACGACGGCCTGTGGACCTGGCTGGGCAGCCTGGTCGACAACAAGTTCGTCCGGCCGGCGGCGCTGGAGATGATTCTGATCGCGCGGACCGTACCCGAGGCCGTCGACCAGATCGAGGCCGCGCTCGCGGCCTGACCTCGGCCCGGCTCGCGTCCGCATCTCCCTCGGCCGGTACCTCGCTGCGGGAGAACGTCGTACCGGCGTGCTCTCATAGATGCCGTGAGCACGCCGGCCCCCCAGACTCCGGTGCGCCGGCCGGCTTATCGCCTGGTTCGGCGTCCTCGTCCTGCTGTGCCCGAGTTGCTCGCCGACCCGGTGCAGGGTCGGGTGACCGCGCACGCCGGCGGGCCGCTGCTGGTGGTCGGCGGTCCCGGCACCGGCAAGACCACGCTGCTCGTCGAGTCGGTCGCGGCAAGGATCGCCGAGGGGGTCGATCCGGAGCGGATCCTGGTGCTGACGTTCGGCCGCCGTGGCGCGTCGGCGCTGCGCGACCGCATCGAGGCCCGGATAGCCGACGACGGCGGGCGGATCGTGCACGAGCCGTTGGTGAGGACCTTCCATGCGTACGCGTTCGGCCTGCTCCGCAGGGCGGCCGCCGAGCGTGGTGAGCCGTCGCCGCGGCTGCTGACCGGCCCCGAGCAGGACCTGATCATCCGGGAGCTGCTGGCCGTCGTCGGTGACCCGGAGGCGCCCGATCAGATCGGCTGGCCCGAGGCGCTGCGCCCGGCCCTGCCCACCCGTGCCTTCGCCCAGCAGTTGCGTGACCTCATGCAGCGCGCCGCCGAGCGTGGCATCGGCCCGGCGCAGCTGGCCCGCCTCGGCGAGCGGCTCGGCCGCGACGACTGGCCGGCCGCAGCCCGCTTCCTCAGGGAGTACGTCGCGGTGCTCGCCCTGCGTGACGTCACCACTCGAGGCTCCACCGCTTACGATCCGGCCGAGCTGGTCCGCGCGGCCTCCGGCCTGCTCGCCGACGAGCCGGACCTGCTGGCCGCCGAGCGCCGACGCCTCGCGTTCGTCTACGTCGACGAGCTGGCCGAGTCCGACCCGGCCCAGATGGACCTGCTGGCCCAGGTCGCCGGCGGCGGCAAACCGGTCGTCGCCTTCGCCGACCCGGACTCCTCGGTCTACGCCTTCCGAGGCGCCGACCCGTCCCTGGTGGCGGCCTTCCCTGACCGTTTCCGCTCACCGGCGGGCGCGCCGGCGGAGACGGTGACGCTGCATACGAACTACCGCGTGGCAGCGCCGTTGCTGAGCGCGACCGGGCGCGTGGCCCGCCGCATGCGGGGCCCGATCAGCCACCGCCCGATGTTCCCGCCCGCCGCTCCCGCACCGGCTCCCTCCTCTGGGGTTCCCGCGCCGGCTCCCTCCTCTGGGGTTCCTGCGCCGGCTCCCTCCTCTGGGGTTCCTGCGCCGGCTCCCTCCTCTGCGGCTCCGGCGCCGGCCCCCTCCTCTGCCGATCTTGTTGACTCGCACGAGAACGGGCCTGCGGAAATCCACAAGATCGAGAGTGAGGGGAGGCGCGGAGGCGAAGCCGGCGCGGGCGGGCCGGAGTCCGAGGCGCCAGCGATTGAAGCGCCGGAGTCCGAGGCGCCAGCGATTGAAGCGCCGGAGCCCGAGGCGCCAGCGATTGAAGCGCCGGAGGTTGAGGTGCCTGCGGTTGAGGTGCCCGAGGCTGGGGTGTTGGTTTCTGAGGCTGTGGTGCGGATTTTCCGGTCGCCTGCTGCGGAGACCGCGTTCATCGCGCACGCGCTTCGGGAGGCGCATCTGCTGCACGGGGTGCCGTGGTCGCGGATGGCCGTGGTGATGCGGTCGACCACTCTGCAGCAGCCTTCGGTTCAGCGGGCGCTGGCCGCTGCCGGGGTTCCGACCGTCACGTTCGCCGAGGATCTGCCGCTGCACCTGCAGCCTGCTGTCGCACCGTTTCTGCTGCTCCTGCGGTGTGCGCTTGATCCGGGTGTGCTTGAGGAAGAGGCGGCGGTGGCGTTGTTGCACTCGCCTCTCGGCGGGGCCGATCCGCTTGCCGAGCGTCGGCTGCGGCAGGGGCTGCGGGCGCTCGCTCTCGCGGCCGGTGACCGGCGGCCGTCGGGGGAGTTGCTTGTCGACGCGGTGCGGGACCCGGCCGGACTGGACATGGTGGAGCGTCGCTGGGCGCGGCCGGCCAAAGCCGTGGCACATCTGATCGACGTGGCTCGGAAAGCCGCCGCCGAGCCGGGCGCCACGGCCGAGGACGTGCTCTGGGCGGTGTGGCGGGCCAGCGGTTTGGCCGACCGGTGGTACGCGATGAGCACCGGCTCCACCCCGATGCCGGATCACCGGGAGGCGGGGCGGGCCCGGCGCTGGCGTGCCGAGGCGGCGGATCGTGATCTCGACTCGATGGTGGTGCTCTTCGACGCGGCGGCGCGGTTCGTCGACAGGCTGCCGGGTGCGCGTACCGAAGTGTTTCTTGAACATGTCCTCGGCCAGGACCTGCCCGCTGACTCGATCGCGCCGAGCGCCGACCGGGGTGAGGCGGTTCGGCTGCTGACCGCGCACGCGGCGAAAGGCCTGGAGTGGGACGTCGTGGTTCTCGCCGGTGTGCAGGAGGGCATCTGGCCCGACCTGCGCCTGCGCGGGAGTCTGCTGGGGTCGGAGCGTCTGGTCGACGTCTTGGCCGGCCGTCCCGCGTCGGGTCCGGCCGCGGTCGCCGGTGAGACGTCGGCGTTGCTGGACGAGGAGCGGCGGCTCTTCTACGTGGCGATCACCCGGGCTCGGCGGCGGCTCGTGGTCACCGCGGTGTCGTCCGCGAGTTCCGGCGGCATCGGCGGTGAGGAGCAGCCGAGCCGCTTCCTGACCGAGCTGGCGGCCGGCGGCCCCGGCGGCGCGGGTGGCACAGGTGGCTCCGACGGTCCGGGCGGGCCCGACGGTCCGGGCGGGTCCGACGGCTCGGGCGGGCCCGGCCCGGGTGACGGCCCGCAGGATCCGCAGCCGCCCGAACCCGAGCCCGAACCCGAGCCTCGGGAAACGGACCCGGACGACCAGGAAGAGCCGGGAGACCCGGAAGACCCGGAAACCCCGGAAGAGCTGGAAACCCCGGAAGAGCTGGAAACCCCGGAAGAGCTGGAAACCCCGGAAGAGCTGGAAGATCTGGACGGCGGGGAGGTTGAGCTTGCTGTCGGGCGGGCTCCTCGGGCTCTCACGCTCGCCTCGCTCGTGGCCGAACTCCGTACCGTCGTGGTCTCGGAAAACGAGACGCCTGGCCGGCGGCGCGCGGCGGCGGGTGAGCTCGCGAAGCTGGCCGCCGCCGGGGTGGCAGGCGCCCATCCGGACGAGTGGTGGGGGTTGCGGCCGCTCTCCGACGACCGGCCGCTGATCGACGAGGGTGATCTGGTCAAGGTCACGCCCTCGTCGATGGAGAGCGCGCTGCGCTGCAGCCTGCGCTGGCTGCTCGAACGGCACGGTGGTGCGGCTCCGGCCGGACCCGCTCAGGGCATCGGCAACCTGGTGCACGCAGCCGCGATGCTCGCCGAGGACGCCAACGCCGACCGGGAGAAACTGGTCGAATATGTGAGCGCCCGGTTCGACTCGATCGAGCTGGCGGCGCGCTGGCTGGCCGGGCCGGAGCATGAGCGGGCGCAGGGCATGGTCGACAAGCTGCTGCGCTGGCTCGCGGTGAACCCGCGGCGGCTGCTGGCGATCGAGCACGAGTTCACCGTGCGGCTGGAGGACGAGCAGCGGCCGATCCAGCTGACCGGGCGGGTCGACCGGCTGGAGATCGACGACGAGGGCCGGCTCGTGGTGATCGACCTCAAGACCGGGAAGACGACCGCCGTGGCCGGTGCTGACGTGGCGGAGAACCCGCAGCTCGGCGGCTATCAGGCGGCGGTCGACGCGGGCGCTTTCGCGGATTACGGAAGTGACAGCGGCGGCGCGGCGCTGGTGCAGCTCGGTCCGGGCAGGGAGGCCCGCGAGCAGATGCAGGTGCCGCTCTCCGACGCGACGGATCCGCAGTGGGCGTACGCGATGGTGCGCCGGACGGCGGAGACGATGGCCGCCTCGACGTTTTCCGCGGTGGCGAACAGCCGGTGCCGGGTTTGCCCGGTCCGCACGAGTTGTCCAATTTCTGGTAAGGGGCGACAGGTCGTCGAACCACAATGAGCCAACCCACGCTGTTCGGAGAACAACCCCGGGCCCGTCGCCGCGCCGACTCCGGGCCTCGGTACACGCCGCGCGAGCTGGCCCGGATGCTGCACCTGCCGCCGCCGACCGCCGAGCAAGAGGCGATCATCGCGGCTCCGGTGGCGCCGCTGCTGGTGGTCGCGGGCGCCGGGTCGGGCAAGACCGAGACGATGGCGTCGCGGGTGGTCTGGCTGGTCGCCAACGGGTACGCGCACCCAGGCGAGATCCTCGGTCTCACCTTCACCCGCAAGGCCGCCGGCGAGCTGGCGCACCGGGTCCGTACCCGGGTCGGCCAGCTGATCCGCCGGTTCGGCCGGGACGACGCGTTCGCCGGTGAGGCCACCATCTCGACGTACCACGCGTACGCGGCCCGGGTTGTCACCGAGCACGGGCTGCGCGCCGGTTACGAGCCGTCCGCGCGGCTGCTCACCGAGGCCGCCCGCTGGCAGATCGTCGACTCGCTGGTGCGCACGTACACCGGGGAGATGACCGGGCTGAACCGCGCGCCCGGCACCGTCACCGACGACGTGCTGGCGCTCTCCGCCGAGATCGCCGAGCACCTGACCACACCGGACGACGTCGCCGCCTGGACCGGCGGGTTCTACGCCGACATCACCGAATACCCGGGCCGGGTCTACAAGGACGTCACCGACATGCTCCGGCGCCAGCAGCAGCGACTCACCCTGCTGCCTTTGGTACGCCTTTACCAGCAGCGCAAACTCGACCTGGAGGCGATGGACTTCGGCGACCAGATGGCCCGTGCCGCCCTGGTGGCCCGGGACCATCCGGAGGTCGGAGCGGTCGAGCGCGGCCGGTTCCGGATCGTGCTGCTCGACGAATATCAGGACACCAGCCACGCCCAGGTGGTGATGCTGAAGGAACTCTTCAGCGGCGGCCACCCGGTGATCGCGGTCGGCGACCCGAGCCAGTCGATCTACGGCTGGCGGGGCGCCTCGGCCGGGACGCTGGAACGGTTCCCCAGCGACTTCCCGGACCGGAAACAGCACCCGGCCTGGGTGCAGAGCCTCTCCAAGAGCTGGCGCAACCGCCCGGAGATCCTCGCGGTGGCGAACACGATCTCGGCCCCGCTGCGCGCCGGTGTGAAGGTCACCGAGCTGACCTCGGCGCCCCGGGTGGCCGAGGCGGTCGGTGGCCGGACGGTCACGTGCGCGCTGCTGCCGACGTACGCCGACGAGGCCGGCTGGATCGCCGACTCGATGCTCACCGCGTGGCGCCTGGCCGCCGGCATGCCGTCCGCGCCGGCCGGCGAGATCCCGCTGGACCTGCGTCCGACGAGCGCGGTCCTGGTACGCGTCCGCAGCCAGATCGCGGCGATCGAGGAGGCGCTGCGTGCCCGTGGCCTCCCGGTCGAGGTGGTCGGCCTGGGCGGGCTGCTGGACACCCCGGAGGTACGCGACGTCGTCTGCACCCTGCGTGTGCTTGCCGACCCGACCGACGGCGCGTCCCTGCTGCGCCTGCTCACCGGCGCCCGCTGGCGGATCGGCCCGCGTGACCTGGTGTCGCTGCATCGCCGGTCCCGGGCGCTCGCCGCTGCCCGGGCGCAGGAGCACAGCGACGCCGAGGAAGCGGAGATCATCGCGGACCGTCTCGACGACGCCACCCTGGTCGAGGCGATGGCCGATCTGGGCATTCCGGCGCAGTACTCGGTGGAGGGGTTCGCGCGGCTCCGGGCGTACGGAAAGGAATTGGGTGCGCTGAGGCAGCGCCTGGACCAACCGCTGCCCGATCTTCTCGCGGACATCGAGCGAACGATGGGCCTGGACGTGGAGGTGGCGGTCCGTGGCTGGGCGGCCGGTGACGCCGGGCTGGCCCGCGCCCACCTGGACGCGCTCGGTGAGGCCGCGACCCGGTACACCGGGGAGAACGAGAGCGGCACCATCGCCGGCTTCCTCGCCTTCCTGGCCGCCGCCGAGGAGGAGGAACGCGGGCTGGAACCGGGTCAGGTGGACGTGGTCGAGGGCGCCGTGCAGATCCTCACGGCGCACGCCGCGAAAGGCCTGGAGTGGGACGTGGTGTCGGTGGCCGGGCTCTGCAAGGGAGTGTGGCCCGGCATGTCCCGGAGTTCCGATCACTACCTGGGCGGCATCGGTGTGCTGCCGTTCCCGCTGCGCGGTGACTCGTCGGGTCTGCCCGATCTCGATCTGACCGACGCGGTCGAGCAGAAGGACGTGGCGGGTGCGCTGACCACTTTCGGCCGGGCCTGGCGGGAGCATGACGAACGGGAGGAGCGCCGGCTCGCCTATGTCGCGGTGACGCGTCCTCGCCGGCTGCTGCTCTGCTCGGGTTACTGGTGGGGCGAGAGTGTGAAGCGGCCGCGCGGGCCGTCGGTCTTCCTCGACGAGATCCGGGCGGTCTGCGCGGACGGCGCCGGGGTGGTGGACCGGTGGACGCCGGAGCCCGCGCCGGGCGAGTCGAACCCGAGCGAGCAGGCGGTGTCGAGTGCCGAGTGGCCGGCCGATCCCCTGGGGCTGCGCCGGCCGGCCATGGTGGCCGCCGCCGACCTGATCCGCCGGATGATCGAGAGCCCGGACGAGTCGGCCGCTGAGGCGTTCGCCGACCTGGCGTCACGTGACCCTGAGGTGGCGGCACGGGCGGGGCTGGCCGCCGATCTGGTCGGCCTGGCGGGTCCGGGCTCGCAACCCGGCGAGCAGGAAGCCGGCGAGCAGGAAGCCGGCGAGGAGGCCGAGTCAGCGGCGGACCCGGACGTCGTCCGCTGGCGGAACGAGGCTCGCCTCCTGCTCGCCGAGCGTGCGGAACGCACGACCCAGGACGGCCCGGCCGAGGTCGCACTCCCGCCGCATCTGTCGGTCTCGCAGCTCGTTGTCCTCCGGCGTGACCCGCAAGCCCTGGCGCGATCGCTGCGCCGTCCTCTCCCGCACCGCCCGGCGCCGCAGGCCCGGCGCGGCACCGCGTTCCACCTCTGGCTGGAGCAGCGGTTCGGGGCGGGCCGGTTGATCGACATCGACGAGCTGCCGGGTGCGGCCGACGACGGCGCGGCCGGTGACGAGGAGCTGGCGGCTCTCCAGGAGGCGTTCCTGACCGGGGAGTGGGCCGACCGCAATCCGGTCGAGGTCGAGGTCCCGTTCGCGACGACCGTCGCCGGTGTGGTGGTGCGTGGCCGGATGGACGCCGTCTTCGCCGACCCGGACGGCCGGTTCGACGTGATCGACTGGAAGACCGGCCGGCGCCCGGGTGGTGCGGAGGCGGACGCCGCGGCGGTGCAGCTGGCCGCGTACCGGCTGGCCTGGGCGGCACTGGCCGGTGTGCCGGTGCGCCGGGTCCGCGCCGGGTTCCATTACGTCCGGGAGCAGGTCACGGTGCGTCCGGCCGATCTCATGGACGCGAGCGAGCTGGCCGAGCTGATCCTCGCGGTGCCGGAGGAGTCACTCTGACGCGCCCAGGCCGGCGGCACCAAGGAGAAAGATCAGAGCACTTGCGTACGCCTCGTCGGCGCTCGCTGCGGTGAAGACGCGGTCCTCGCCGAGCACGCCGACGCGTACCGAATAGTCGCCTGTCTCGCGGCGCAGTTCCCGGAAGGTTCCGCCGAGGAGTTCCCGCAGCTGATCTTCGCGGGGCAGCCAGATCGCCTCGTCGAGATCCACATCGTCGAGTGCCCACTCGGTGGTGCCGTTGAAGCCGATGATCGGGCCGTCAGGTCGATCATGTACCTGGATAGTCATGTTGCTCAGCACGAAAACTTCGTCGTCGAGGTCGCGATCGGGCACCGTGAACCGGTCGCCGAGCCGCGGTTTCCAGACAAGTCCGGCGTCGCTGAGACGCCGCGCCAAATGTGTGCCGACCATGTCCCCGGCCTCCTCCATCATGATACGCTCGCGAGCGTTGTCAGTTTGGTTCCCAAGTACTCAGGAGCGCCTGTGGGGAAGTCTGCCCCAGGCGCTCTTTGTCGTAACCCGGGTTTCTCCGGTACGGGCGATCAGTACGGCGACACGAGTCCCGCAGAATGCGGGTCTTATTACCTCGTTCCCGTCCATAATGGGCGAGAGCGATCGACCGTCGAGGAGACGATCATGGTTACCGGCGTTGTGAAGTGGTTCAACGCGGACAAGGGCTTCGGGTTCATCACCCCGGACGACGGCGGCGCCGACGTCTTCGCCCACTTCTCCGCAATCCAGATGTCGGGCTACCGCAGCCTGGAGGAGAACCAGCGTGTTGAGTTCGAGGTGACCCAGGGCCAGAAGGGCCCGCAGGCCGCGAACATCCGCTCCGTCTGATTCCGAGCCTGATCGGCTGCCACCTCCGGCGGTAGCCGTAAGTCTCAAAAGAAATCGGCGTCGTGCCCGCATGGGTGCGGCGCCGATGCCTTTATGGGGCGAAGTGAAGGCCCCCGGCGCGGCGCGCCGAGGGCCTTGCTGATCTCTTTCGGTCAGGCTGAGCTTCTTCGGTAAGGAAGTGTCAGACCGACGCTGAGGGCTGCGGCAGCGGTGCGGTGCCGCCGAGGTGGGCGGGAAGCCACCAGCGGTCGTCCTCGCCGGCCGGCTTCTCCGGGTACGCCCTCTGCACGTCGTCGAGCAGCCTGGTCAGCCGCTCTTTCAGCAGGACGGTCACTGCCTCGGCGGTGGCGCCGTCCGGCATCTGGATCGGCTCGCCGATCTTGATGATGACCGGCACGTGGCGCTTGGTGAGCTCCTTCTTCCGCCCCTTGGTCCAGAGACGGTGCGGGCCCCAGACAGCCATCGGGATCAGCGGGACGCCGGCCTCCTGCGCCATCCGCGCGGCACCCGATTTCAGCGCCTTGATGGTGAACGACTCGCTGATCGTGGCCTCCGGGAAGACGCCGACGATCTCGCCCCTGCGCAGCGACTCGATCGCCTCGCGGAAGGCGGCGGTGCCGGCCTTGCGGTCGACCGGGATGTGCTTCATGCCGCGCATCAGCGGACCACTGATCTTGTGGTCGAACACTGCCTTTTTCGCCATGAAGCGGACCAGCCGCTTGGACGGCTGGGCACCGAGGCCGCAGTAGATGAAGTCGAGGTAGCTCGAGTGGTTGCTGGCAAGCACCGCCCCGCCGCTGGTCGGGATGTGCTCGCCGCCCTGGACCTCGATCTTGTTGTCGAGGACGCGAAACATGGTCTTAGCTAGGCCGACAACCGGGGGATACACCAGTTCCATGGCAGCACGGTAGCTGAACTTTCTGGAAAAGGCCCGGTACGGGTGGACAATGCCGACAGGCGTACCGGCTCTTGAGACGTCCCGTGGTGTTCACTGGAGAACATGTCGGAACCGAACGCGTGGAGCCGGTCTGGCGGGTCGTGGACGTCGGGCACGGTCACCGCTTCGGGCGTACCCTCGCAAGCCGCGCAACCGCCTGCGGAGCCGGAGGCGCCGCGCCCGGATGGGGCACAACGGCGCCGGCGGCAGTTGATGATCTTCGGTGGGGTGGCCGGTGCGATTCTGGCGGCTGGTCTGACGGTGCTGCTGATCGTGATCTTCGGTGGGGAGAGCAATCCGTTCGCCGACAAGGCGGCTGCTCCGGCCGATCTGCGACCGCCGCTGGCACAGGCCTGCCCGGCGCCGACCACAGCGCCGAGTGCGGCGCCGACCCGGAAACCCAGTGCTGCGGCACCGGTGACCGGCGAGCGGACCGAGGACGAGGAAGCGGGCATCTCGTACCGGAAGTACGGTTCGCCGTGGCTGGTCTGGGACGACGTGTGGCGGGCCGGGACCCTCGAAGTTCCCTATCGCGTCGGTCAGCACTTCGTGACCGAGATGTACAGCGGCGGGCAGTACCACGCGTCGATCCTGTCGGCGGCGGTGCCGGCCGCGGACAACGACGCGGTCTCGCTCGACCTGGAGTGCGTCGGCCGGCAGGTGGCGGCGGACGTGCGGGCGGAGTACTACCCGCAGCCGAACACGATGGAGCCGCTCCGCGACGAGGTCACCACGCTGGGCGGGCTGCCGGCCTTCGTGAGCGAGTTCCGGCTGAAATTCCAGGCGAACGGACTGACCGCCACCGAGGAACTCTCCGCGGTGGCGGTCATCGACGTCGGCAAGCCGACGGCAGCGATTCTGTACGTCTCGATCCCGGGAACCCACAAGCAGTTCGACTACGTCGTCGACGAGGTCCTCGAGTCGGTGCGGCCGCTTTAGCTTCCCGTCAATCCCCAGCGCTTGCGGAGCTTGCCGTCGGCGAAGTTGAAGAGCTGGTCGATCAGGATGCCGATGACCAGGACGACGATGATGTAGCTGATCACCAGGGCGCTGTCCGACAGGTCGCGGGCGTTCTGCATCCGGACACCGACCGAGACCGTGCCGGGCACGATGACCAGCAGCTCACCGGCCATCAGGCTGCGCCAGGAGAACGCCCAGCCCTGCTTCAGGCCGGAGACGAACGACGGCAGCGAGGCCGGCAGGATCAGGTGCCGGTACTGCGCCAGACCCTTCATGCCCATCACCTGGCCGACCCGCAGCCAGGTCCGCGGCACATAGTCGATGCCGCTGATCAGGCCGTTCGCCACGGAGGGCGCGGCGCCGAGCACGACCACGAACATGATCGCGCTCTCGCCGAGCTGGAAGAGCAGGATCGCGAGCGGGAACCACATGATCGACGGCATCGTCTGCAGGCCGGTGATCAGCGAGCCGATCGCGGCGCGCAGCGGGGCGAACCGGGAGACGGCCGCGCCGATGATCGTGCCGATCAGCACGGCCAGGAAGAAGCCGGTGATCGCACGGGTCATGGTCAGGCGTACGCCGTTCCAGAAGTCAGCGGTGGTGACCAGGTCTTTGAGGACCGTGAAGACGTCGAGCGGCGCCGGAAGAACGTAGATCGGCTTCCACTCGGACAGGACCGTGATCTGCCAGATCGCGATGACGATGGCAATCGCCAGCAGTTTCGGCCAGGTGCTGTTCCAGATCCGCAGCCCGATCCGGCCCTTTTCCTTCTTGGGACCGAGTTCGAGCGCGTCCATGCCGCTGACCCGGTCGGCGGCCGCCAGGTCGACGGGCTTGAGGTCCGCGGGAGGCGGGAACGCACCCGGGTCGAGACCCTGGACGGCGGCCCTGGTGGCCGTGGTTCTGGTGGCCGTGGTGTTGGTGGGCTCAGTTGGCATGGCGGGCGACCTCCGCGCGGAGCCGGTCGGTGATCTCGGCGGCCTGGCCGGAGACCTCGGGGGAGTCGATGCGCCGGGGGCGCGGGTGGCCGATCTTGAAGTCCTCGATCACCCGGCCCGGGCGGCTGCTGAGCAGCACCACCCGGTCGCCGAGGCGTACGGCCTCACGCACGTTGTGGGTCACGAAGAGCACAGTCAGCTCCTGCTCGCGCCAGATCCGCTCCAGCTCGTCGTGCAGGATGTCGCGGGTCATCGCGTCGAGCGCGCCGAACGGCTCGTCCATCAGCAGCACGTCGGCGTTCTGGGCGAGGGCCCGGGCCAGGGCGACCCGCTGCCGCATGCCGCCGGACAGCTCGTGCGGGCGCTTGTCGGCGAAACCGGAGAGCCGGACGATGTCCAGCAGCTCCAGGGCCCGCTTCCGGCGCTCGGCCCGGCCGAGGCCCTGAAGCCGCAGCGGCAGCTCCACGTTGCCGGCCACCGAGAGCCAGGGGAAGAGCGCGGCCTCCTGGAACATCAGCGCGACGTGCCGCCCGCCGATGTCCAGGGTGCCGCTGGAGATCTTGTCGAGTCCGGCCACCAGCGAGAGCAGCGTGCTCTTGCCGCAGCCGGACGCGCCGAGCAGGCAGACGAACTCTCCCTGCTCGACGTCGAGTGAGATGTGGTCAAGGGCGAGCAGAGCGTTGCTGCCCGAGCCGTACTGTTTCGAGACGTCGTCGATCCGGACGACCGTACTCATGCTCGCCCCTCCCATCAGTGGTTCGTCAGCTGGCCGCGGCGTCGCTGACCTCGGGCTGACCGTCTGCCTTGAGCAGCTCGTTCAGCGGACCGAGATCGTAGATGCCCTTGAGGTCGACGGTCTTGAGAAGGCCGACTTCTTCCGCATGCTGGGCGCTCGTGTACAGCGAGGACGCGATCGGGTCGTACGTGAACTTCAGGTTCGCGAACGCGGCGGTCAGGATCTCGGCCTTCAGCGGCTTACCGGTGAGCGCCTCGATCTGGGCGTTCGCCGCGGTCTGCGCGTCGGCGTTGTTGTCCTTGATGTACTTGACCGCGTTGATGTGGCCCTGGAGCAGCTTCTTGACCGTTCCCGGGTATTCCTTCAGGAACTTCTGGCTGACGATCAGGTGCGTGGTGACGAACTCCTGGTTCGGCCACAGCGTCTTCTCGTCGACAAGGACCTTGCCCTTGGATTCGAGGATCAGCTTGCTGTAGTTGGGCTCCGGCACCCAGGCGCCGTCGATGGTGCCCTGCGCGAACGCCTGGATCGCGGTCGCGTTGTCCTGCGGCAGGACGGAGACGTCACCGCCGCCGTTGGTGTCGGCGTTGAGGCCGTTCTCCTTCAGCCAGGCGCGCAGAGCCACGTCCTGCGTGTTGCCGAGCTGCGGGGTGGCGATCTTCTTGCCCTTGAGGTCGGCCGCGGAGTTGATGCCCTCCTTGACGACCAGGCCGGCGCCGCCGGAGGTGCTGCCCGCGATGATCTTCAGCGCGGTCCCCTTGGAGGTGGACCAGCCGTTGATCGCCGGGTTCGGGCCGATGTAGGTCGCGTCGATCGCGCCGGAGAGCAGGGCCTCGATCGCGGCCGGACCGGCGTTGAAGGTCTTGGTCTCGAGGGTGGTCGCGCTGCCGAGGGCCTCCTTGAACAGACCCTTGTTCACGCCGACCAGGGCGGGCGCGTGGGTGATGTTCGGGAAGTAGCCCAGGTTGATCGTCTTGGCTTCGGCAGCCGCGCCGCTGGTGCCCTCGGCGGTGTTGTCGTCGTTCGATCCGCAAGCGGCCAGCGCGGTAGAGGCCACAACCGCGGCCGATGCAAGGGCAAGCGCACGTGTGGTGCGGGAGCTCATGCTCACTCCTAATTTTTCTTCACTGAGTTTTGAGAGAGTTCGGCCAGGGTCTTGTGGTCGACTACACCCTCGATGGCCGCCTCGACGGCGATCCACACGTCATGCAGCGCCGTCGCCGCACCGTGATAGACCGCCGTGGACGTGGGTAGCCCCCGGACGGTGGTGAGGGCACCCCCGACGGCGCGGACCACGTCGCCGACGGTGATCTCCTCGGCCGGGCGGGCCAAGGCGTACCCGCCGTCCACGCCGCGGTGGCTGTGCAGCAGCCCGGCGCGGCGCAGATCGAGCAGGATTCCTTGCAAAAAGCTGAGCGGGATGTCCTGGACCGCAGCCAGTCCAGCGGCTTTGACCAGGTGGGGGTGCTCGGCGGTGACCGCCAGCATTGCGCGTACGGCGTAGTCCGTGCGAGCCGATACGTACATGTCGCGCGCCCCCTCCCGTGATTCTTTGCTTAACCTATCTGCTGGATGGGAATAGTGGAACAGATGGGATTGACGCGTCAAGTGCTGTGACGGGGGCAACACGGAGTGCGCCGGTCCCGCAAAGATCGGCGGATCGGGATATCGACGCATTTACTCCGCGTCATCGCCCTGCTACACCGATGACTACCGCGCGGATCCGTGCCAACACGCTAGATTCGTACCGTGGCGCCCAGAATCAAGATCCCCGCGACGAAATATCCGGTCGAGCGATTCACCCTCGGCAACGGTCTGCGTGTGGTCCTCTCTCCGGATCGCAGCGCCCCGGTGGTCGGCGTGGCCGTCGTCTACGACGTCGGCATCCGCAGCGAACCGGAAGGCCGTACCGGCTTCGCCCACCTCTTCGAGCATCTGATGTTCCAGGGCTCGGCGAACCTGGAGAAGCTGGCCCACTTCCGGCACGTGCAAGGCGCCGGTGGCACCTTCAACGGCTCCACCCACCTGGACTACACGGACTACTACGAGGAGCTGCCATCCGGCGGCCTCGAGCGCGCGCTCTTCCTCGAAGCCGACCGCATGCGCGGGCCCCGGCTCACCGAGGAGAACCTGCGCAACCAGGTGGACGTGGTCAAGGAAGAGATCAGGGTCAACGTGCTGAACCGGCCGTACGGCGGGTTCCCCTGGCTCAAACTGCCGCCGGTGATGTTCTCCACGTTCGCCAACGCCCACGACGGGTACGGCTCGTTCGAGGACTTGGAGAGCGCCACCGTCGAGGACGCACAGGGCTTCTTCGACCGTTACTACGCCTGCGGCAACGCGGTCCTCTCGGTCGCCGGCGACTTCGACGTGGCCCAGGCCACCGCGATGATCGAGCGGCACTTCGGTGACGTCGAGGCGCGGCCCGCGCCGGAGCTGCCCGACTTCGCCGAACCCGGCCTCACCGAGGAGAAGCGGGAGACCTACATCGACCGCATCGCGCCGCTGCCCGCCGTCGCGGGGGCCTGGGGCGTACCGGACCCGATCGCGCACTTCGACCGTTACCTGCCGTACTCGGTGCTCGCCGAGGTGCTCACCGACGGCGACGCCTCCCGTCTCGTGGAGCGGCTGGTCCAGCGCGACCGGACGGCCACCACGCTCGGCGGGTACATCGGCTTCATGGGCGACGAATACCAGGTCCGCAACCCCACCGCGCTGCTGCTGCAGGCCCACCTGCCTCCCGGGGGCGACGCCGGCAAGGTGCTGCAGACCATCGACGAGGAACTCGACCGTCTGGTCACCGACGGCCTCAAGCCCGGTGAGCTGGACCGTACACAGGCCCGGATGGCGACCCGCCTGCTGCAGGGCACCGACGACGTGCTCGGCCGGGCCCAGCCGATGGCGGTCCTGGAGCTGCAACGCGGCCGGCCGGACCTGCTCAACGAGCTGCCCAAGCTGGTCAGCGAGGTCACCGGCGAACAGATCGTCGCCGCCGCGGCCACCCTGCGCCCGGAGAACCGTGCCAGCGTCGAAGTCATCCCGGGAGCTGCCTCATGAGCACCACGACCCTGCCCGACCTGGTTCCGGACGCTGACCTGCACCTGCCCCGCGAGGCGGAGCGCCGGCTGCCCAGCGGCCTGACCGTGATCGCGATCCGCCGCTCCGCGGTGCCCCTGGTGGAGCTGCGGCTGCGGATCCCGTTCGGCCGGGCGCCGCTGGCCCCGGCCACCCTGCTCTCCCAGGCGCTGTTCACCGGCACCAGCACGCTGTCGAGCATCGAGATCGCCGCCGAGCTGCAGGCCGTCGGCGGCAGCCTGGCCGCCGGCATCGACCCGGACCGTCTCCTGATCAGCGGCAACGCGCTCGCCGCCGGGCTGGATCGGACCCTGGAACTGCTCGCCGGCTCGCTGACCGACGCGACGTACCCGGTCGAGGAAGTGGTGACCGAGCGCGAGCGCCTGGTCGACCACATCCAGGTCGCGCTCAGCCAGCCCGCGCATCTGGCCCGGGTCGCGCTGCTGAAGCGGATCTACGACACCCATCCGTACGCGGTGCAGACCCCGACGCCGGACGAGGTCCGTGCCGTCGAGCCGGCCGCGGTGCGCGAGCTGCACGCCGAGCGGGTCCGCCCGGCCGGCGCCACCCTGGTCCTGGTCGGCGACATCGACCCGGACCAGGCGATCGACGTCGCGGAAAAGGTGCTCGGCGGCTGGTCCGGTGCGGCGCCGGACGGCGTCATCCCGCCCACCCCGGCGATCTCGACCGGCCCGCTGCTGCTCGTCGACCGGCCCGGTTCGGTGCAGTCGTCGCTGCGGCTGGCGCTGCCGGGCGTTCCGCGTACCGACCCGGACTACGCCGCGTTCACAGTCGCCAACCTGATCTTCGGCGGTTACTTCTCCTCCCGCTGGGTGGAGAACATCCGGGAGGACAAGGGCTACACGTACGGCTCACATTCGGTGATCGAGCACTCCGTGGCCGGCTCCACCTGGCTCGGCGCGGCCGAGGTCGCCACCGAGGTGACCGGCCCGTCGCTGCTGGAGACGATCTACGAACTGGGTCGCATCTCGAGCCTCCCGCCCGGCGAGGAGGAACTGGAGCAGGCCCGGCGATACGCCTTGGGCACGCTGCGCCTCGGCATGTCCACCCAATCCGGGCTCGCCGGCCTGGCCAGCATGTACGCGGGCTTCGGCCTACGCCTCGACCACCTGCGCGAGCACTCGGAGAAACTGGCCGCCGTCACCCGTGAGGAGGTCTTCGCGGCCGGAGCGAAGTACCTCGCCCCCTCGCGGGCGGTTACCGTTGTCCTCGGCGACGCCGACAAGATCGAGTCGCAACTGTCCGTACTGACGGCCGTGGAGCGAAGCACAGAGTGACCGAACCTGAACAGCCAGACCTGGGGGAGCAACCCGGTACCCCGCCGCTGGCCCGTACCACCCTGGACCGTGCCGCGCACCGGCGGAAGGACGAGGCCTGGCTGGCCGACGCCTGGACGCGCGGCCTGGTCCTGGTCGTCGACCTCGCGAAGGGCGGCCGTGCCCTGGTGACCGGCCGCCCGGACGACGGCGTCGCACTGATCCTGGTGCCGTCGTCGCAGGCGCCGGACGCCGCGCACGAGCCGTGGTTCCTCGGCTTGGACGTGGGCGGCGTCCCGATCTGGGCCGTCGACGCCCCGGTCGAGGCGACCGGTGATCAGCGGGCGGCCACCCTGCGGGAGATCGGCCATCTGCTCGACGACCGGGACGCCGGGTTGTTCACCGCGGCGGCCGCGCTCGGCAACTGGCACCGCAGTCACGGGTTCTCCCCGCGTACCGGCAAGCCGACCACGGTGGTGGAGGCCGGCTGGGCCCGTGCCGACGACGAGGGTCAGCTGATGTGGCCGCGTACCGACCCGGCCATGATCGTGCTGGTGCACGACGGTGTCGCCGGACCGGCCGGCCGCTGTCTGCTCGGGCACAACGCGTCCTGGCCGACCGGGTCGGACGGCGTACGCCGATTCTCCTGCCTGGCCGGTTACGTGGAGCCCGGCGAGTCGTCCGAGGCCGCGGTCGTCCGCGAGGTGCATGAGGAGGTCGGGATCCGGCTGAGCTCGATGCACTACGTGGGCAGTCAGTCCTGGCCGTTCCCGGGCTCGCTGATGCTCGGCTTCCACGCGGTCGCCGACCCTGGTCAGCCGTTCGTGCTCGACCCGGAGGAGATCGACGAGGCGCACTGGTTCACCCGGGACGCGATCGCCAAGATGATCGCCGGCGGTTACGTCGACCCGGACAGCGGCGTACCCATGAGCCTGCCCATGCGGTCGTCGATCGCCTTCTATCTCGTCGAGAAGTGGCTGCAGGGTTAACAGAATCTTTTTCTGGTTCGGTGGCAACCTGAGTGGGGTCCGGATGCGTCTTGGATACAAAGACGAGAGGGGAACCGATGACCCAGGTGGAAGCCCCGGCGTGGACGCCCATGTCCGCCCAGGAGCGGGAGGCGTTCGAGCGGGACGGCTACATCGTCGTGCCGTCGGTGCTCAGTGAGAGCGAGATCGAGGCCGGTCGGGCCGCGATTCTGGGGTACTACGACAAGGTGAAGGCCGAGGGCGGTGCGCTGCACCAGCTCTCGCCGGTCGCCCACGTGCCCGAGCTGGCCTTCCTGCTCGATCACCCCAGAGCTTTCAAGTACATCTGGTCGTTGCTCGGGTGGAACGTGCACGTCTACCACTCGCACATCGACGTGCACCCCCAGCTGCACGAGAAGCAGAAGGAATGGTGGCACTGGCACCAGGACGGCGGCCGGCAGAACCGGGAGATCGAGACCGACCCGCGGCCGATGATGTCGGTGAAACTCGCGTACTGGTTCTCCGACGTGAGCGAGACCGGCCGGGGCAACTTCACCGTCCTGCCCGGCAGCCACAAGACCAACTGGCTGCCCGGCCCGCCGAGCCGCGGTGTCTCGTGGCCGCAGCCCGAGGGCGCCGTCCAGATCACCGCGAACGCGGGTGACCTGGTGGTCTTCGATCGCCGCATCTGGCACGCCCGGTCGGACAACTACTCCGACATCACGCGCGTCGGCGCGTTCTTCGGCTACACCCCGCGCTGGATCGCGATCCGCGACGAGGTCGCGGACCTGCCGGCCCGGCCGGAGTGGAACGGATTCAGCGAGGTCCAGAAGCAGCTGCTCGGCGGGTTCGGCGCCGGTGACGGTGACCACCAGTGGGGTCACTACCCGGAAACCACTCCGCTGTACGGCGCGCTGAAGGAGCGGGGACTGCTCGACTCGAGCATCCCGGCGCTGATTCCGTAATCGGGGGAATGAAAAAGGGGCCGTTCGTGGGAACGGCCCCTTTTCGTCCGATCAGGCGCTGATTGCCGACAGGTGCTGCTTGACCTGCACGATCGACGGGTTGGTCAGTGCGGACCCGTCAGCGAACTTGAGCGTCGGAACGGTCTGGTTGCCGCCGTTCACGCTGCGCACGAACTCGGCCGACGTCTCGTCCTGCTCGATGTCCACGACGTCGTAGGCGATGCCCTCGCGGTCGAGCTGGCTCTTCAAGCGGTGGCAGTACCCACACCAGGACGTCGAGTACATGGTCAGCATCGGTCAGGGCTCCTTCGATCCTCGTCACACGGCGGTGCGGCTGAGAAGCACAACACCCGCCAGGGGTGTCATGATTCCCTACCGTGCTATCTGATGCGGTGACTGCGGTGCTGGACGGGCTCGACCCGGATCAGCGAACGGCTGTGACCGCCCCGGCCGGACCGGTCTGCATCCTGGCCGGCGCCGGTACCGGCAAGACCCGGGCGATCACCCATCGGATCGCGTACCGGACGTCGAACGGCGAGATCAGCCCCCGGCACGTGCTCGCGGTGACCTTCACCGCCCGCGCCGCAGCCGAGATGCGGGCGCGGCTCACCGCGCTGGGCGCCGGCGGGGTCCAGGCCCGCACGTTCCACGCCGCCGCCCTGCGCCAGGTGCGCTACTTCGCGCCGCGGCTGCTGGAGGGCCGCGCGATGCCCGAGCTGATGGAAAGCAAGGTCCGGGTGGTCGGCCTCGCGGCCGCCAAGGCAGGGGTACGCACGGACCGCGCCGCCGCCCGGGACCTGGCAAGTGAGATCGAGTGGTCCAAGTCGTCACTGGTCGAACCCGGGGAGTACGTCGTAGCGGCCGCCAAGGCGCTGCGCGAGCCCCCGGTCGACCCGGCCAAGGTTGCCGAGGTCTTCGCCGCCTACGAGTCGCTCAAGCGCCGCCAGGGCGTGATCGATTTCGAGGACCTGCTGCGCGCCGCGGTCTGGGGCATCGAGGAGCACCAGGACGTCGCCGAGCAGATCCGCGCCCAGTACCGGCACTTCGTGGTCGACGAGTATCAGGACGTCAACCCGCTGCAGCAGCGGCTGCTCGAAGCATGGCTGGGCGGCCGTGACGACCTCACCGTGGTCGGCGACGCCAGCCAGACGATCTACTCGTTCACCGGCGCGACCTCCGGATACCTGATCGACTTCCCGCGCCGGCGCCGGGACGCCGTGGTGGTCCGGCTGGTCCGCGACTACCGCTCGACCCCGCAGGTGGTCGGCCTCGCCAACGCGGTGATCCGGCAGGCCCGGGGCACCGAGGCGAAACTGCGCCTGGAGCTGGTCGGTCAGCGCCCGTCCGGCCCGGAACCCGAACTCAAGATCTTCCCGGACGAGCCGGGCGAGGCCGCTGCGGTGGCCCGTCGATGCCGCGAGCTGATCGCGAGCGGGACGCCGGCCAGCGAGATCGCGGTGCTCTTCCGGACCAACGCGCAGTCCGAGTCGTACGAGGAGGCGCTCGCCGAGGCCGAGGTCCCGTACGTGGTCCGCGGCGGCGAACGGTTCTTCGAACGCACCGAGGTCCGCCGGGCGATGATCGCGCTGCGCGCCGCCGTGCGTTCGATCCCGGGGGAGACCCCGCTGGTCCAGGCGGTCGTGGAGGGCCTCGCGGGCACCGGCTGGAACCGCGACCAGCCACCGCCGGGCGGTGCCGCACGCGAGCAGTGGGAGGCGCTCGCGGCGCTTGTCACCCTCGCCGAGGAGTACGCGGCGACACCGGCGATCCTGCCGATAGGCGAAGCCGGCCGGGTGCAGCGTGAGGTGTCGCTCTCGGCGTTCAACGACGAGCTGGCCCGCCGCGCCGAACAGCAGCACGCGCCGACCGTGGCGGGCGTGACCCTCGCCTCGCTGCACTCGGCGAAGGGCCTGGAATGGGACGCGGTCTTCCTGGTCGGCCTCGCCGACGGGACCCTGCCGACGACGTACGCGAAAACGCCCGACCAGCTGGAGGAGGAACGCAGGCTCCTGTACGTGGGTGTGACCCGGGCGCGACAGTGCCTGTGGCTCTCGTACGGCCAGTCCCGCGCCCCTGGTGGCCGTCCGCGCCGCCCGTGCCGGTTCCTGCCGCAGCTGGAGCGCACCGGTGGCCACGCCGCGGACCGGGGTGAGCGCGGCATCGCCGCCAGTCGGAAACCCGACCGCCGCCGCCCGCAGGTCTCCTCCTGCCGGATCTGCGGCGCCACGCTGCTGGCCGGTGCGGACCGCAAATTGGGCCGCTGCCCGACCTGCCCGTCCGACATCGACGAGGACCTGTACGAGCGTCTCCAGGTGTGGCGGGCGAACACCGCCGCGAGCCTGAAAGTTCCTGCGTACGTGGTATTCACCGACGCGACCCTGGCGGCGGTGGCGGAGCGCCGGCCGGCCGGGCCCGCGCAGCTGGTCGCGATCGCCGGAATCGGCCCGCGCAAGCTCGGCCAGTACGGCGAGGCGGTCTTCGCTCTGGTGGCCGGAGCGAGCCCTGATGATCTTGCCCAGAAAAACTTCGAAAGTTAGTCCGTTAATTCGTTTGCTCTCCGCTGTAGGGCAGGCATAGCCTCAGAACACATCTTGGCGAGCGGCTCCGCCCGCCAAGATTCAGGACACGAGTGCAACGTTATGGAGGAGGTGGCACTGATGAAGCTCAACATGATGATTCCGTCGATGCTGCCGTCTGCAGTTTGCTCGCCGTCCGCCCCTGCCACCTCTGCTCTGCTTGTCGCTGAGCGGGCTGTTTCTCCGTGGGCGCACCAGGCTCCGGTCCAGGCCGAGCTGGGCAAAACCGTTCTGGTGCTCGTCGATGGAAACAAGGGGACCACTGGCTTCAGTGGCAATGCCATCTCGCGTAAGCGCTACACGGATGGTGGCAGCGGTGTCCCGCCTCGAGGAAGGCCGGTCTGATTACAGACCTCCGGCTCACCTCGAGGCCGCGGAACCCGATAACCGGGATCCGCGGCCTTAATTTTTTGGCCGGCTCACCCGCCGGTGTTCAACCCGTATCGCGATCCAGAAGATCGAGAAGAAGAGAGAGGTGACCGGGCTTTATGAGTCTGGCGCTGGCCCCACTCGACGTGACCGTCGAGCTCGAGGCAAACCTGCCCTGTCGGAAGTTCGACCCTGACCTGTGGTTCTCTGACGCCCCGGCCCAGCTGGAGCTGGCGAAGTCGCTCTGTGGCGACTGCCCGCTCCGCGTGGAGTGCCTCGCCGGAGCGGTGGAGCGTAGTGAGCCCTGGGGTGTCTGGGGTGGAGAGATCTTTGAGCGTGGCGCCGTGGTTCCGCGCAAGCGGCCCCGTGGCCGTCCCCGTAAGGCCGACGTCGCTCGCGACGCCGAGCTGGCCGTCGAGGTCGAGGAGCGGCTCGCCGCGAACGGTCTCGACACCCGCAACTCGGTCCGCCTGGCGGCCTGAGATGAATTCCCTCCCCATGACCGTGATCGATATCCGAAAGCCGAGTACCAAGATGACCCCGAACGGATCCACCAAGATGAGACTCATCCACGAAGCGTTGTCGAGGGCCCGAATGCGAAGGCCTCAGAGCGAAGTCGCACCTGAGGCCTACCGTTCCGCCCGCCGTATCGCGATGGAAGCCCGTAACCGGGCCGGCCGCGAACTGGGCGGACTCTGACGACCACCAATAGATAAAGGCCCGTTCGCTGTTGCGGACGGGCCTTTTCGATGTTTATCGATCTCAATCAGTGAGAGATTCGCCGTCAGTGAGAGCTTCACCATCAGCAGGAGCTTCACCATCGGTGAGTGCGAATCCTGGCAGCCACTCCTTGAGGATCTCCCGGTACGGAGCCTCCGCTTCGAGCTGACAGAGCACACCGATCGATCCAAGCGTGACCCGGTGGATCAGAAGGTAGGACGGCGGCAGGTTCAGCTTGCGGCTGAGCTGATAACCCGGGGACCGCGGACTGCCCAGCCGGGCCGCCTCGCCCCGGAGCCAGGCGCGGGTGAACCGGAACCGCTCCACCGCGATCGGCTCGATCATCGGCAGAAGGAAGTCCAGCACCGCCTGGGCGTCGATCTCCTCGTCGGGCTTGATGAAGCCCTCGTCACGCAACCCGTCGACCACGTCCTTGGCGCGGCCGTCGAGAGCGAGCCGGACCAGGCGGCCGATCGGCTCGGGGTGGCCGTCCGGCAGGCGCGCCACCGCGCCGAAATCGATAACGCCGAGGCGGCCGTCGTCGAGCAGCCGGAAGTTGCCGGGGTGCGGGTCGGCGTGCAGCAGACCGGCCCGGCCGGGCGCGGAGAAGTGCAGGATCGCCATGAGCCGGCCGGCCTCGTCGCGCTCCTCGACGGTGCCGTCGCTGATCACGTCGGCGAGCGGTTTCCCGTCGACCCACTCGGTCACCAGGATCCGGGGTGCGGACGCCACCACCCGGGGCACGAAGATGTCGGGATCGTCCCGGTACGCCTCGGCGAAGGCCCGCTGGGTCTCCGCCTCCATCTCGTAGTCGAGTTCCTCGATGATCCGTTCCCGCAGCTCGGCGATCAGCGGTTTCACGTCCATGCCGGGCTGGATGATCTTGAACATCCCGGCCAGCCGGGAGAGCTGTTTCAGGTCGGCGACCAGTGCGTCTCCGGCACCCGGGTACTGCACCTTCACCGCGACCGGCAGCAGCTTGGGTTTGCCGTTGCGGCGGGCCGGCGGCAGTTTCCAGACGGCGCGGTGCACCTGACCGATGCTGGCCGCGGCGGCCGGGCTGTCGTCGAACTCGGCGAACTTGTCCCGCCAGTCCGGCCCCAGCTGCTCGGCGAGCGCCTTGTGCACGTTCGCCACCGGCATCGGTGGCGCCGCTTCCTGGAGCTTGGTCAGGGCCTGCCGGTACGGCCCGGCCATCTCGTCGGGCATCGCGGCCTCGAAGACCGACAGCGCCTGCCCGAATTTCATCGCACCGCCCTTGAGCTGGCCCAGGACGCTGAACAGCTGCTCGGCGGTGCGTTGCTGGATGTCCGCGGAAATGACGTCGGACGCGATGCCGACGGCACGCTTGCCGAGGCCCAGCGCGGTGCGCCCGGCGAACCCGAGGGGCAGCGCGGCCAGTTTGGCGGTCCGGGAAGCAGCGCGGCGGGGTATGTCGGTCACCAGATCATTGTGACCGACTTCCGGCGGCTACTCGGCCCGTCGTCTGGTGCTTTTGGGGATATGTGGTGAAGGTCCGGTGTGGGACCGGGCCCGCCGCTGGCAGTCACACGCCGGATGAGGCGGCCAGGTACGCCGCCGGAACCGGCCCGGCGCGGTGATCTCGACGGCCGCCCCGAGGGTTTCCGGCACCTCGCCGTCCAGGTGGGCGAGGACCTCGGCGGTCGCGTACGCGACGGCGGCGAGCAGGGTGGCGACCGTGCACGGCTCGGTATCCGCTCCGGCCGTCGCCAGCGCGCCAGGCCATCCGGCGTCCCGATCCTGGCGATGCAGGTCGACGCAGCGCAGACAGGGCCGCCCGCCGGCCGGCACGAGCGGGCCGATCACCGCGGCGCCGTCCCGGATGGTGACCACGAGATGTGGCTGGCGACGCCCGGCGTGCGCGGCCGCGACCAGGGCGGCCGGCTCGTCGTGGGCCAGCTGGACGACCAGATCGGCGACCGGGCGACGGGTGCCGTGCACGTCCGTGCCGGGCACGGTACGCAGGATCGCGGCGGCGACTGCGGACCGGCGCGGGCTGCCCACGTCCGCGGTGCCGAGCGGCCCGCCGGTGATCTCGCCGGCCCCGACAGTGCCGGACAGGTCCGGGTGGACGTGTCCGACACCCGCTTCGGCGAGCGCCACCGCGATCGGGGCGCCGAGACGGCCCCGGCCGCTGAGCGCGACCCTGGAAGCTTGGCGGCGGCGCAGCACCCGCGCCGGGGAGGGCTGGCCGGTGCGGCGGGAGACGGCGCTCAGGGCCAGCGCGGCGGCCTCGCCGGTGAGCCGGGCGCGGGAGACGGCCGGCAGGGTGGCCGGCAGCAGTGTTCCGGCGGGCAGCACGAGTCCGGCCTGGTGAAGCAGGTCGAGCAGGCTGCGTGCCTCGTCCGGGCGTACGCCGAGCTCGGCGGCCCGCAGGAGCACGGCGCGTTCGGATCGGACGCCGTCGAGGAGATCGAGGACCCGGGCGGCTCGGGGATCGGGCAGCCGCAGGACCACGGCGTGCGCGGGATCCAGGCCGAGCTGGAGTTCACCGGGGTTGCGCCAGATGCGCGGCAGCCCGGGAATCAGGGTCGGCCGCGGCAGCGGTGTCCGGGACATGGATGACAGGTTGTCACGGCAGCACTGCGGAGCGGTGATGTTATCCACAGGCCCGCGAGGGCGCGGGCAGCTTTGTCCACAGGCTGAAGCGAGTTATCCACAGGCGGATAGGGGTCGCCCCGAACCACTCAACGTGACTGGTCGGCCACGGTTACGGGTAAACGGGTGAAGCCACCGGGGAGGGCGACCATGCGGCAGCCCTCCCCGGAAGCGGTCACGCCTTGGCCTTGCCCAGGATCCGGTTCATGGTGGTCCCGCAGACAGGGCACTTGCCCTTGGCCATGTTCATGCCGGTCTTGGAGACTGCCACTTCGCCCTGGAAGTCGCGCTTTTCCTTGCACTTCACGCAGTAGCCGTTGTAAGTGGTGTCGGCCACGGTTCCTCCTCGTCGGTGTCGTCGGCCGCTCAGCCCGGTGCCTCGTTCGCGGCTACGGGTGCGAACCTCTCTGCGGCGCTGGACCGCGCGGCCACGCGGTTTGTGGCCACCCGTCCGGGGCGGTCACTTACCCAGGTCAGGCCGGTTCCATGTCAACGCAGTGTCGGCGGTGTCGCCGACGACGTGAGTGTGCCGGTCAAAGTGTCCTTTTGCGCCAGAATTGCCGAGACACGCCGACGATTGCCATCAGAAAGGCATAAAACAGACACCGAAGCCGCCCGAGGCCTGAGTCGAAGATGGTCTAGGTTGACAGGTGTCTCCCGATGTTGCGGATGGGGAAATTTTTTTCGGGTATATGCGTCGGAAGTGGGCATTTTCGGAGAAGCTCATTGCCAGTACTCTTGCGGTGACCAGGGGCTGGCGGATTAGCGTCTCAACGTGAACCCGAATCAGGGCCGCGCGAGCCGGTAATGGCTGCCCGCGTGCGCAAGCCTGTCGTTGAGGTGCGGCGCAGTCAGCGCCGGCGCCGGACGGTGTCCGCGTACCGCGACGGTGAACGTGTCGTCGTGCTCATCCCGGACCGGTTCTCCCGGGCCGAGGAGACCGAGTGGGTGGAGCGGATGCTCGCCCGGCTGGCCGCCCGTGAGGAACGCCTGCGGTGCACCGACGCCGAGCTGCTGGCCCGCGCCAGGCGCCTGACCGCGCGATACCTCGCTGATTACGCCGACGTGGTGGTTCCGGCCAGCGTGCGATGGGTCACCAATCAGAACGGCCGCTGGGGCTCCTGCACCCCCGACGACGCGACCATCCGGATCTCGCACCGCATCCAGGAGATGCCCGAGTGGGTCGTCGACTACGTCGTCCTGCACGAGCTCGCCCACCTGGTCGTGCCGAGTCACAATGCCCGCTTCTGGGAGCTGGTGAACAGGTTCGGAAAAGCCGAGCGCGCCCGCGGTTACCTCGAGGGAGTGTCCGCGGCCGGAAACCTGGAGATGGCGGAGCACTAAGCTTTGGCCGTGGTTCGGCGCTTGGTGGTGACGTTGCTGGTCCCGGTCCCGTGGAGCCCGCCCGGAGTGGCGCTCCGGGACTGGCGTGCCGCCCTGGCCGAGGACGTGGTCGATCTGCTCGCCCGGCTGTCGGCGGCGGACGCCGCGATCGCCGCCGGGCCGGGTGACCGTGAGCTGGCCGAGGAGATCGCCTGGCCGGGCATGAAGATCTACGACGTGCCGGCGCCGACCCTGCTGCCGGTGCTGGCGGCCGCGGCCGGCGACGGTTACGACCAGGCCGCCGTGATCGCCGCGGACGCGCCCGACGTGCCCGGCATGACCCTGGGCAAACTTCTCCAGCCGCTGGACAGCAAGTCGGTCGCGGTGGCGCCCGGCGGGCCCGGCGGCGGAGCGCTCGGCGTCGCGACGAATTTGCCCGCGCCGGATTGGCTCCTCGACCTCGACCTGGACAGCGCGACACCACAGCTGCTGCGCCGGAACGCTCCGACGCCCGGTGAGGTCACCTCGACCGCGCAGTGGCGCCGTCTGCGTGGCCCGGCTGAGCTGGCCACGCTGGACACCGCCTTGGAGGGCTGGGACAACACCCGGGCCCTCCTCGGCGGCTGACTCAGTCCTCTTTCGGACCGTCGCCCAGGTTGTCCAGCTCACTGATGTCCCAGTCGGAACGGCCTGCCGCGAAGGTCTCCGGGCTGGCGAAGTCCTCGTCGGTGGGCAGCAGGTCGGGGTGGTCCCAGAGCGCGTCCCGGCCCGGGATGCCCCGTTGCTCGGCCACCGACGCCCACAGGACGCCGGCCTCACGCAGCCGGCGCGGCCGCAGCTCGAGGCCGACCAGGGCGGCGAAGGTCTGCTCCGCAGGGCCGCCGGCGCCCCGGCGACGACGGAACGCCTCACCGAGCGCGGCCACCGACGGCAGCCGGTCGGCCGCGGCGGCGTCGACCACATGGCCGACCCAGCCCTCGACCAGTGCCAGCGCCGTTTCCAGCCGGGCCAGGCTGGCTTTCTGCTGCGGGGTGTCCTCAGGAGTGAAGATGCCCTCGAGAGCCATCTGCTGCATCGACTCGGGATCGCTCGGGTCGACCCGGCTCATCGCGTCCTCGATCGCCTCACGGTTCACGGTGATGCCGTTCGCGTACGTCTCGACGGCGCTCAGCACGTGCGACCGGAGCCACGGGACGTGCCCGAAGAGCCGCTGGTGTGCGGCCTCACGCAACGCCACGTAAAGGCGTACCTGGTCCTCGGGAAGTTCGAGGCCGGAACCGTACGCCTTGATGTTGGAAGGGATCAGCGCGGCCGTGCCGGCCGGGCCGAGCGGAAGCCCGATGTCGCCGGCCGAGAGCACCTCGGCGGCGAGCTGGCCGAAAGCCTGCCCGAGCTGCCCGCCGAAGAGGGCGCCGCCGAGCGTCGCCACCATCGACTGCATCGGGCCCAGCTGAGCGCGGGCCTCCTCGGGCACGAGGTCGCCCATCGCGCCCACCATGCGGCCGGCGATCGGCTCGCACAGCTTTTTCCAGACGTCGAGAGTGTTGTAGATCCACTCGTTGCGGTTCCACGCGACGGCCTTGTGGACGCCGCTCGGAAGGGCTGTCACCGGGTCGAGCCAGAGGTCGGCGAGCCGCAGAGCCTCCTCGACCTGGTGGCGCTCCAGCATGTTCACCGAGGGATCGCCGGACGCCGAGAGCTGGCTGGCGGCGACCTGCCGGGCCAGGTCCCAGTTGACCGGACCGTTTCCAGGTGCGGCGAACATCTGTTGCAGCTGCGCCATGAACTGCTGCATCTGCTGCGGGTCGGAGGGGTCGGGCGGCTGAGCGCCCGGCAGGGAGAAGCCGAACGGGATATCAGGCACGTCCCCAACCGTACGCGCGAAATGCTGCGAGCGGACTGAGGGCGGTATCAGCTCAGAGAGAACTCAGGGTGGGTAGGTACTCTCACGCGCATGAGACGTCGAGGTGTCACCGTCATCCTCGGTGCCCTGATCACCGCACTGCTGGCAGCCGGTGTCATGGTCGCGCCCCTGCCTTACGTGGTGCTGAAGCCCGGCCCCACGGTCAACACCCTCGGCTCGGACAACGGCACCGAGGTCATCCAGGTCAAGAAGGGCGAGACCTCGACCTCCAAAGGCCAGCTACGCCTCACCACGGTGAACGTGCAGTCGAAAGTCGAGCTGGTCTGGGCCATCCAGGGCTGGCTGAGCGGCGAGGACGCGGTCGTCCCGCGCGAGCTGATCTACCCGCCGGACCAGAGCGAGAAGCAGGTCCAGGAGCAGAACGCGCAGGAGTGGAAACAGTCGCAGACCAGCGCCGAGACGGTCGCGCTGCGCGAGCTGGGATACCCCGTGCTGACCTCCGTGCGCAAGGTCACGACCGGTGGCGCCGCCGAGGGCAAGCTCGCCGCCGGCGACGTGATCACGTCGGTCGGCGGCACCACGATCGAGGACCCGTCCCAGGTCACCGAGCTGGTCCGGGCCAAGCCCGCCGGCACGGCGCTGGCCGTGGGTTACCAGCGTGACGGCAAGGCCGGTACCGCTCAGATCACCACGAAGACCGCAGATGGTGACGACACCCCCCGGCTCGGCATCGAGATCGAGACCACCCAGCCGAACCCGTTCGACATCGAGATCGACCTCGACAAGATCGGTGGACCGAGCGCCGGCCTGATGTTCTCCCTGGGCATCATCGACAAGCTCAAGCCCGAGGACCTCACCGGCGGCAAGGTGATCGCGGGCACCGGAACCATCGACGACAACGGTAACGTTGGCCCGATCGGCGGCATCCCGCAGAAGCTGGTGGGAGCCAAGGACGCAGGCGCCGAGCTCTTCCTGGTGCCCAAGGACAACTGCGCGGAAGCGCTTCGCAACGCGGTGACCGGTCTGCCCATGGCGGAGGTCGCCACGGTGGACGATGCGCTCACCGCGCTCGCGACCTTTACCTCAGGCGGGACCCCGAAGCCGTGTACGGCTTCGTGATCCCGCACCGGTAGTGACGAGACAGTTCTGCCGCGTATAGAAGCTGGATGCGACATCGTAAGGTGAAACACCGGCCAGACGAAGTGTGGAGCCAACGTTGGTCATGCGTAATAGTCCTCTACCGAGGATGAGCCGGCGCGGTCGCGTCACGGTCGGCGTCCTGGTCGGGGTCTTTATTCTTTTCACGCTGCTCGGGTGGGGCATCGACGCGTACACCGACTACCTGTGGTTCTCCGAAGTCGACTTCACTCAGGTCTTCTCCGGAGTTCTGCTCACCAAATTGCTGCTGTTCCTTGTGATCGGCGCGGCGATGACCCTGATCGTCGCCGGAAACCTCTACCTGGCGTACCGCCTGCGGCCGCTGCTGCGGCCGCACTCCGCGGAACAGGCCACGCTGGAGCGTTACCGGATGATCCTGACGCCCCGTCTGGGCACCTGGATTACCGTGGTCAGCCTGATCGTCGGTTTCTTCGCGGGCCTGTCCGCGCAGAACCGATGGGCCGACTGGATGCTGTTCCGCAACGGCGGAGACTTCGGCGTCCAGGACCCCGAGCACAAGGTCGACATCTCCTTCTACATCTTCGAGTTCCCGCTGCTGCGTTACCTGCTCGGCGTCGGCTTCACCGCTGTGGTGCTGTCGCTGCTCGGTGCGCTCGCGGTGCACTACATCTTCGGCGGTGTGCGTCTCCAGGGCGTCGGCGACCGGATGACGGCGGCGGCACGCGCCCACCTCACCACGCTGGTGGCGATCTTCGTGCTGCTCAAGGCGGTCGCGTACATCCTGGACCGGCGGGCGCTGCTCCTGGAGCAGCACGTGTCACCGGGGCTGTACGGCGCCGGGTACACCGACGTCAACGCGTTGCTGCCGGCCAAGGAGATCCTCGCGTACATCTCGGTGGTGGTCGCGATCGCGATCATCGTCTTCTCCAACGCGGTGATGCGAAACCTGGTGTGGCCGGGCGTCTCGCTGGCGCTGCTGGCCATCTCGGCCGTGGCGATCGGCGGCATCTACCCGCTCGCCGTGCAGAACTTCCAGGTCAAGCCGAGCCTCTCGGACAAGGAAGCGCCATACATCCAGAGATCCATCGACGCGACCCGCGACGCGTTCGGTCTGGAGGCCACCGATGTCACCCAGTACAGCGCGGCCAGCGGCAGCCCGCCGACCAACCTGGCCGACAACACCAGCGCGCAGAACGTGCGGCTGATAGACCCACAGCTGGTCTCGCAAGCTTTCACCCAGTCGCAGCAGTCCCGGGGCTTCTACGACTTCGGCGAGAAACTCGACGTCGACCGGTACACGATCGACGGCAAGACCCAGGACTACGTGGTCGGCGCTCGTGAGATCAACGACGAGAAACTGACCGCCCAGCAGCGCAACTGGCTGAACCGGCACACCGTCTACACGCACGGTTACGGCCTGGTGGCGGCGCCGGCCAACCAGGTCTGCGGCACCGGTCTGCCGTTCTTCGTCTCCGGCTTCCTCGGCAGCACGAACCAGGGCAACTGCGCCTCGACCACCGACGAGATCAAGGCCGAGCAGCCGCGGATCTACTACGGCGAGCAGTCCAGCGAGTACGTGATCGTCGGCCAGGAGAGCGCCGAGAAGAACGTCGAGTTCGACCGTCCGCAGGAGCAGAACAGCGACGCGTCCGAGCTCTACACGTACGAGGGCACCGGTGGCGTGCCGATCGGCTCGTTCCTCAAGCGCGCGGTCTTCGCGATCAAGAACACCGAGAGCAACTTCCTGCTCTCCGACGCGGTGAACTCGAAGTCGCGTCTCATGTACGTCCGCAACCCGCGGGACCGCGTCGAGAAGGTCGCGCCGTTCCTCACCATCGACGGCGACCCGTACCCGGCCGTCGTCGGCGGAAAGATCGTCTGGATCCTGGACGGTTACACCACGGCGCAGACCTATCCGTACGCGCAGAAGATCAACCTCGCGACCGAGACGCGTGACGAGCTCACCGGCCAGGGGTCCTTCGCCCTTGCCCGGGACGACGTCAACTACATGCGCAACTCGGTGAAGGCGACCGTCGACGCGTACGACGGCACCGTCAAGCTCTACGAGTTCGACGACAGCGACCCGGTCCTCAAGGCGTGGAACAAGGCGTTCGGCGGCGACCTCGTCGTGCCGAAGGCGGAGATCCCGACCGACCTGGCCTCGCACTTCCGGTACCCGGCCGACATGTTCAAGGTCCAGCGCAACCTGCTGACCAAGTTCCACGTCACCGACCCGCAGACGTTCTTCTCCGGCAACGACTTCTGGGAAGTTCCGAACGCACCGGACGCGCCGCAGAACGGCGTCAAGCAGCCGCCGTTCTACCTGAACGTGAAACTCCCCGAGCAGGACGAGACACGGTTCCAGCTCACAGCCGGCGTCACACCGGCCGACCGGGAGAACATGGCAGCGCTGATCTCCGGCTCGTACGTGGACGGCCAGCCCAAGCTGGAGGTGCTGGAGCTACCCGACGACACCGTCGTCTCCGGCCCCGTCCAAGTGCACCAACGGATGACCAACAACGCGAACG
This sequence comes from Actinoplanes sp. CA-015351, assembly GCF_050955685.1. NCBI lineage: Bacteria > Bacillati > Actinomycetota > Actinomycetes > Micromonosporales > Micromonosporaceae > Actinoplanes > Actinoplanes sp. CA-015351. The sequence continues at coordinate 7,647,733 of NZ_CP192102.1, read as the reverse complement.
TCGCCTCCGACCTGGCACTTCTCAGCCGCCAGGGCCAGGCGACAGTCCTCTACGGCAACCTCATCTCGCTGCCGCTGGACAAGGACATCCTCTACGTCGAACCTGTCTACGTGCGCAGCAACAGCCAGGCCAACGCGGCCCCGCTGCTGCAAAAAGTCCTGATGTCCTACGGCGACGGCGGCACCTACGTCGTGCTTGAGGACAACCTCACCAAGGGCCTGCAGGCCTTGGCCGAGCTGGGCCGGACGTCAGGCACACCGACAACCGAGACGCCCACCACACCCGGCACCGGCACGCCCGGCGCCACACCGACACCGTCGACCGCACCGCCCACCGTCACCGGCGACCTGGCCCAGGCCGCGGCCGCCGTCGACAAGGCCATCGAAGACCTCAAGGCAGCTCAGCGCGACGGCGACTTCGTCAAGCAGGGTGAAGCCTTGAAGGCCCTCGACGACGCGGTCAACCGCTTCCAGCAGCTCCAGGCCACGGAAGCAAGCACACCGGCCACGACAGCGCCCGCCGTGGCGCCGTCAGTCAGCGCCGGCAGCTGATGTGGCAGCCGTCTCCGGGGGCCGTTTTGCAGCCCCCGGAGACGGTGCGCTAAGCTTCATTCATACCGACGCGGGGTGGAGCAGCTCGGTAGCTCGCTGGGCTCATAACCCAGAGGTCGCAGGTTCAAATCCTGTCCCCGCTACGAGTGGAAGGGGCCTGTGTCCGCGGAAAGCGCGGACATGGGCCCCTCTTCGTGATTTCTTCCTGGGGGCCGAGCCCCCAGACCCCCACGTTGCGGTGGTTGCGCTCTCTGGATTGGTTGCGCTCTCTGGATTGGTACGGGTCGCGGGTGCCGCTTCCGCTCTCGAACGTGGTCGGGTCCGCCGGAATGATCGGCCTGGTCGACGACGACAAAACGCCACCTTCGGTACGCGTACCGGAAGAACCATCATGATGACTAACATGCTAGCTATCATGTAGTAGGCATGATCGGGATGGGCAAGGAGCCGTGTTGTTCGACGCCGAGCTTGGTGAGATCGTCGCTAACCTGCGCGTCCTCGGCGCGGACATCGCCGACGTCGAGGTGAAGAACAGCAGCGGAGGATTACCCAAGTCGCTTCGGGAGACGCTGTCCGCGTTCTCCAACACGCGCGGTGGCGTCGTCATACTCGGACTCGATGAAGGCCGAGGCTTCCCGGCTGTCGGCCTTCCGAACCCTGCGAAACTCGCTGCCGATTTCGCGTCGATGTGCTCGTCGGAGATGGAACCTGCGATACGGCCGCTCATTCAAATTCACAAGTTCGAGGACGAGCGGTTAGTCGTCGCTGAAATTCCCGAACTCGATCCGGCCCAAAAGCCGTGCTTCTACAAAGGGGCCGGCATCACCAAGGGCAGCTTCGTGCGGGTCAGCGATGGCGACCGACGTTTGTCGACCTACGAAGTCCAGATAATGCTGTCCTCGCGAGGTCAACCACGAGACGACGAGCAGGCAGTTCCCGGCACGAGGATCGGCGATCTGGCACAGCCGGCTGTTGATGCCCTGATCGCGCGGTTGCGAACCAGTCGGCCATACGCGTTTCAGGACCTCGACCGCCTCGCGGTTCTGCGCCGGGCAAAGGTTCTGGTGCCCGATCCGGAGGGCAAGGATGAAGTCTCGCTCGCGGGCCTGCTAGCACTCGGCACCTATCCACAAGAGCATTTTCCACAGCTCATGCTCACTTTTGTCCATTACCCAACCGCCACCGGCGCGGAGCTAGCCTCTGGTCAGCGCTTCCTGGACAACGTCGCTCTTGAAGGCCCGATACCGCTGATGGCCCGTGACGCATTGGCCGCCATTCGCCGGAACATGTCGCGCCGGGCGGTGGTGGCCGACGCGGGCCGGCAGGACATCTGGGAGTACCCCGAGACCGCGCTGCGTGAAGCCGTCGTCAATGCCCTGGTACACCGAGATTTGTCGGGAGGCGCACGAGGGACCCAGATTCAAGTCGAGATGTATCCCGACCGCCTCGTCATCAAGAGCCCTGGCGGCCTGTTCGGCCCGATCACGGTTGACAGCCTCGGCGAGGAAGGGATCTCCTCGGCGCGCAACGCGACCCTGATCAAACTCCTCGAGGACGTTCCGCTACCGGGTGAGACGCGGACTGTCTGCGAGAACAGGGGCTCAGGCATCCGTTCGATGCTCGATGCGCTTCTGGGTGCCGGCATGAGCCCGCCTCGCTTTGAGGACCGTGTCTCATCCTTCATCGTCACCTTCCCGAATCACACCCTGCTGTCGGAAGAAACTCTCCAATGGATCAGAGAGCTCGGCGAGCCTGGCCTCACTGACAGCCAATGCGTCGCTCTGGCGATGCTCCGGGAGGAGGAGATATTGGACAACCGCTCATACCGGGCCGCAACCGGCGTCGATTCGCGCGTGGCAACTGGCGAACTCCAAGATCTAGTCGCCCGTGAGCTCGTCACTCAGAGCGGAACTCGACGCTGGGCACAGTACTGGCTGGCTCCACGCCCAGCCTTCCACGCCAGCGGCACGGCCCGCCGGGCCGATCGCCGCCCAGCGCTGCTTGCCGCTCTCGGTGACGAGACGCTGTCCAGAGCCGACCTGGCTGCCCGAACCGGACTCAGCGACCAGACCGTTCGCCGCTGGCTGACAATCATGCGGGAAGAAGGCACAGTAGACCTGATCGGAACCGGCCCCCGCAGCAAAGCCACCCGATACCGCCGGGCAAACCAAGAACCACTGTTTCCGCAAAGCCCCTGAACCCGCAAACCAGGCGCAAGAGAAAGAGACTCACCAAGCGCGAGAGATGCACCGAGCGCGAGAGATTCACCGCGCGCGACCATCGCAACCTGGGGGTCTGGGGGCTCGGCCCCCAGGAAGGAATAACGTAAAGGGGCCCCAGTTTGCGATCTCCGCAAACACAGGGCCCCTACCACTTGTAGCGGGGACAGGATTTGAACCTGCGACCTCTGGGTTATGAGCCCAGCGAGCTACCGAGCTGCTCCACCCCGCGTCGGTATGAACAAAGCTTACCCCGCACTGAGCTGGGTGCCTAATCGGGGTCCTAGAGTGGGCGAAGTGACTGGTCTGGCCGCTGATTGCGCTCGTTGCGCCGCGCTCTGTTGTGTGGCTCCCGCCTTTGCTCGATCATCCGATTTCGCGATCGACAAACCGGCTGGGCAGCCGTGCCGGAATCTGCGGGACGACTTCCTCTGTGGCATTCACGAGAAACTGCCGGAGCGCGGTTTTCCGGGGTGCGTGGTGTTCGACTGTTTCGGGGCCGGGCAACGCATCACGCAGGAGACTTTCGGCGGGCGGGACTGGCGTTCGGCGCCGGAGATCGCGGGGGACATGTTCGCGTCGCTGCCGGTGATGCGGCAGCTGCACGAGCTGATGTGGTACCTCACCGAGGCATTGAAGCTGGACGAGGCCCGCGGTCTGCGCCGGGACCTGGAGGCCGCGCTCGCCGAGACCGACCGGATGGCCGGTGGGAGCGCCGAGCAACTGCGTGCGCTCGACGTGGACGCGTACCGCAACCGGGTCAATCCGTTGCTGCGCCGGGCGAGCGAGCTGGCTCGTGCGCGGGCCGGTGGCCGCCGGTCGGATCACAGCGGGGCGCAGTTGATCGGCCGCCGGATGCGGGGCGCCGACCTGCGTGGCGCGAGCTTCCGCGGCGCGCTGCTGATCGGCGCCGACCTGCGGGACGCGGATCTGCGCCGGGCTGATTTCACCGGCGCCGACCTGCGCGGCACCGACCTGCGTGGCGCGAATCTCACAGACGTACTTTTTCTCACTCCGTCGCAGCGTCGCGCCGCAGTGACGGGCGCCGATCACCCTTAGGATGTTGCCATGCAGGTCTCGGGCTTGGTGTGGGTGCTGACCGTCCTCTTCATCGTCGGCCTGTTGCTGTTCGACTTCTTCTTCCACGTCCGGCGGGCGCACGTTCCTACGCTGCGCGAGGCCGCACTCTGGACGTCGATCTACGTGTCGATCGCGATCATGTTCGGCATCGGGGTCTGGATCTTCGGCGGCTCCACGATGGGCGCCGAGTACTTCGCCGGGTACGTCACCGAGGAAGCGCTCTCGGTCGACAACCTCTTCGTCTTCCTGCTGCTGATGACGAGCTTCAAGGTGCCGCGCGCCGACCAGCAGAAAGTGCTGCTTTTCGGGATCGTGGTCTCGCTGCTGGCCCGGACCGGGTTCATCGTGCTCGGCGCCGCGCTGATCAGCTCGTTCGCCTGGATCTTCTACATCTTCGGGCTGATCCTGCTGGTCACTGCGGGAAACCTGCTGCGCGAGAAGGGCGACGACCCGGACGAGGCACCGGACAACATCGTGATCCGGATCGCACGCCGGTTCCTGCACACCTCGGACGAGTACGACGGCGACAAGCTCTTCACCTACAAGGACGGCAAGCGGGTCCTGACCCCGATGCTGCTCGTGATGGTGGCGATCGGCGGCACCGACATCCTGTTCGCACTCGACTCGATCCCGGCGATCTTCGGCCTCACCCAGAACGTCTATCTGGTCTTCACGGCCACCGCGTTCTCGCTGCTCGGGCTCCGGCAGCTCTACTTCCTGATCGACGGCCTGCTGGACCGGCTCGTCTACCTGTCGTACGGCCTGGCCGCGATCCTGGCGCTGATCGGCGTGAAACTGGTGTTGCACGCGCTGCACCAGAACAACGTCCCGTTCATCAACGAGGGTGAGCACATCGACGTCGCCGAGATCCCGACGCTGCTCTCGCTCGCCATCATCATCGGCGTGCTGCTGATCACCGTGGTGGCGTCGCTGCTCAGCCCGAAAGGCCGGGCCCGCACGCACGTGGCGGCCGCCCGCCGGCACGCCACCGAGTTCCTCGACGTGGAGACCGACCCGGCGTACTGCGACGAGATCTACCACCGTCTCCTCGTGGAGGAGAAGAGCCTGCGCGAGCTGCCGGAGAAGTACCGGGCCCGGATCCGCCAGGAGGACGAGCTGATGACGCTGCTGCGCCGGGCGCACCAGCTGCACGCCGAGCGGGTCGCCGCGGGCAGCTGTTTCGCACCCGCGGCGAGCCGGTCGTCAGAAGCTTGAGCGGAGGCCTGATCTAGCGCGCGGTGCCCGGGTCGACGTCGGCGTTGAGGTACGCCGAGAGGTTGTTCGGGTGCCCGCCCGGGGTCTCGTCGGTGGAGACGAGGCCGGCGATCCGAGCTGCCAGGCTGGCCGCGCGGGAGGCGAGGTCGGGCTCGGCGTACCGGCTGTCCTGCTCGGCACGCAGAGCCTCGTGGGCACGCTGGGCGTCGGCGTCCAGGCCGGGCCGGTCGAAGTACGCGCGACTGGCGGAAACCGGCGTGGCCGAGACCGGCGCCGAGGAGACCGGAGCCGGATCGGGCTCCTCGAACTGAGCAGGCTCCTGGTAAGCGGGCTCGGGAGCCGGCACCTGCACCGAGCCGAGCAGGGTAACGGTCTGGCCCTCGCCGCCCTGGTAATTGCTGAACTCCGGTCCGATGACCAGGCGCGACAGCATCCGGGCCTGCTGTGCCGGTACGCCGAGCTCGTTCGCGTTCTCCACCCGGAACCGGGCGATCGCCTGCCGCATCACGTTCGCGAGCCGGTCGGCGTCGCCGACCGAGGCCAGCGTGCCACCGGCGAAGACCAGGGCCGGAAAACTGCCGTCCGGGCCGTTGCAGACCAGCTGGATCTGGGTGACCGTGGCGTTGCGCCCGACTTCCCGGTTGCCCGGCTGGACACGGAGGTGCTGCGGCCAGAGCCAGAACAGCTCGCCGCTACTCACCGTTGACTCGGTCGGGTGTGTGTACCGCACACGCCGGTCGGTGACGAGGACATCGGTCTCTTCGGGCAGCGTCCATCGAGGTAGCGACGACGCCTCATCGAACGCGTACTCGGCGACGGCACAGTGGCCCTGCCAGAGCACACGCTCCCCGCTGTCGAGCGGTCCGAGATCAGTGCCGGCCGCCGACAGGAAGTGCTGGTGGAACATGTTCGCCTTCCCCGTGTTCGCCGCGATCCGCCGTTCGCGCGGCCGTCCCCGATTACAGCCTGTCGCACCGAGTGCCGCCAGTCACCGGGCGCGAATCACATCGGATCTTCGGAAATCGACACACCGCGGTAATCAGCGGTGTACCAACGGCCTATCCGGTCATCACTTTCGGTTACCGAATAGGCCCTCGGGAGGTGGTGGCGAGGGGACCGCGGATGCGTCCGGCACCGGAGCGACCCCTCCGGTGAAGCGATCGAGATCGGTCTCCACCCGCCCCGGGAACCAGTCGCCGGCCGCTCGCCGGGTCAGTTCGGCCAGCGGCGGCGGTGTCCGGCCGGCGAGCACCACGAGATTGCCGAACCGGCGGCCGCGCAGCACGCCGGCGTCGGCGATCAGGCAGGCCTCCGGCAGCGAGGCGCGGATCGTGGCGACCTGGCTGCGGGCGTACTTCAGCGGCGGGCCGTCGGCCACGTTCGCGATCAGCCAGCCGGTCGGGTCGAGGACCCGGGCCACCTGCTGGGCGAACTCGGCGGAGGCCAGGTGCGCGGGGGTGCGGGCGCCGGCGAAGACGTCCAGGATCACCACGTCGTACCCGGCGTCGCGCATGCCTTCGACGGCGGCGCGGGCGTCGGCCACGCGTACCCGGATGTTGCCTGAAGCGGGCAGTGGGAGTGCCTGGCGCACCAGCTCGACAAGCGGTCCGTCGATCTCGACCACCCGCTGAGCGGAACCGGGCCGGGTGGCCGCGATGTACCGCGGCAGCGTCAGCGCGCCGCCACCGAGATGCAGGGCGCGCAGCGGCCTGCCGGCCGGCGCGACCAGATCGATCGCCGAGGCCATCCGGCGCACGTACTCGAACTGCAGGTACGTGGGGTCGGCGAGGTCGACGTGGGATTGCGGCGCGCCGTCCAGCATCAGGGTGAACGCGGTGTCCCGGTCGGGGTCGGGCACCAGCTCGGCGACTCCGGACGCGACTGTTTCCACGCGTCGCCGGGACGCCTTGCGCTGTGCCATCGGGCAAGTATGTCCGGAGCAAATCGGTAGCGCGTCGCAGGGAAGCCAACGATCACTCGGGAAACTTCCGACCTATGCCCGCGTGAGCGCATCAGAGCAGACGATGACCCGGCGCGGTGTCCTGGGTGTTGCGGCGGCCGCCGGTGTGGCGGTCGCCCTGCCCAGCACGCCGGCGGCGGCAGCCACCGCCTCCTCGGAGGCTTCCCTCGCCCCCGAAGCAGCCTCCTTTCTCCCTGACGATCAGCTGCTGCACCTGCTGCGGCGGGCCACGTTCGGTCCGAGCCCGTCGTCGATCGCGGAGATCCGCAAGCTGGGCGCGAAGGCCTGGCTGGAGCGGCAGCTCGCACCCGCCTCGATTCCCGACAAGGTCACCGACGGCGTGCTGGCCCGCCTGCCGCTGGCCGGGCTCGGCATCGCCGAGATCCGCGGCCAGGTCACCTCCGGCAAGCTCAAGCAGTACAGCTGGGACCCGATGTGGCAGCTCGGTTTCGCCGCGACGGCCCGGGCGATCTGGAGCGAGCGCCAACTGTTCGAGGTGATGGTGGATTTCTGGAGCAACCACCTGAACGTCAGCTGCCCGCACGGCGACGTCTGGGACAGCCGGATCGATTACGACCGCAACGTGATCCGTAGGTACGCCCTCGGGACGTTCGCCGACCTGCTCAAGGCGTCCGCCCGGCATCCGGCGATGCTGACGTACCTGGACAACCGGTTCTCGACGAAGGCGTCGCCGAACGAGAACTACGGCCGTGAGCTGCTGGAACTGCACACCGTGGGTCTTGCGTACGCCGAATCGGACGTCAAGGACGCGGCCCGCCTGCTCACCGGGCTGACCGTCGACAACACGACCGGTCAATACCGATACGACGCGGCCGGCCACGCCACCGGGGCGGTACGCGTCCTCGCCTTCCAGCACGCCAACAGCACCCCGGCCGGCGGCGAGGCGGCCGCACTGAGCTTCCTCGATTACCTGGCCCTGCACCCGGTCACGGCCCGCCGGATCGTCACGAAACTCTGCGTCCGCTTCGTCGCCGACGAGCCACCGGCCGACCTGATCACCGCGCTGGTCAAGGTGTACCTGGACAACAAGTCGGCGATCGCGCCGGTGCTGCGGGCGCTGTTCGGCTCGGCCCAGTTCGCGGCATCGATCGGCGCCAAGACGCGTACGCCGATGGAGGACCTGGCGGCGACGGTACGCACCCTCGGGTACGGACCGGCGCCCAGCGGCACCAAGTTCCTGGAGAGCCTGTACTGGATGGCCCGTGATGCCGGGCACGCGCCGCTGGGCTGGGGTCCGCCGAACGGCTATCCGGACGTGGCGAGCGCCTGGGCTTCGCCGTCCGGCCTGCTGGTGCGCTGGAATTTCCACCTTTCCATCGCGGCCGGCTGGTGGCCGGACACTCTGGTGCGGCCGGCGAACCTGGCGACCGGGATGGTCGGTCCGCTGCCGGCCACGTACGGGGCGTTGATCACAGCGCTGGGCGTGCGGCTGACCGGGATGGCGCCACCGGCTAAGCACGTGGCGGCGCTCGCCGAGTTCTATGGCAAGACACCGGCGTCACCGTTGAAGGCCACCGATCCGGTGGCCGGATGGATGTTCCCCTACTTGATGGGGATGCTGCTCAACTCGCCGACGTTCGCCTTGAGATGAGGACCATGACTGTTCCCTGTGCGTGCGACGACGAGCGTCAGGCCACTGTCTCCCGGCGCCGGTTGCTCGCCACCGGAGCGGCGGGAGCGTTCGCCGGGCTGGCCGGTTCGCAGCTGGACACCGGGCTCGCCTTCGCGGCCGATCCGGCGTACGCCGGTGACGTGCTGGTGCTGCTCTCGCTGCGGGGCGGTTTCGACGGGCTCTCCGCGGTGGTGCCGCACGGCGACGCGGCCTATTACCCGGCGCGGCCTGGCATCGGCGTACCGAAGGCGCAGTTGATCGGGGGTGACTCGTTCTTCGGGTTGAATCCGGGGCTCGCGCCGCTGCTGCCGTATTGGACGGGCGGGCAGCTCGCCGCGGTGCATGCGGTCGGGCAGCCGGCGCCGAACCGGTCGCACTTCTCGGCCATGGAGGAGCTGGAGCGGGCAGCTCCGGGCACCTCGATCCGGACCGGCTGGCTGAACCGGATGCTCGGCTCGCTCGGCACCTCCGACGTGTTCAACGCTGTCGCGATGGGCACCGCGATGCCGGCCCGGGTGCTGGCCGGCCCGGCCGGATATCTCGGCATCACCTCGGTCGACAAGACCCAGCTCAACGGTGACCAGGCGGACCGGCCGATCGCGGCGACGATGGCGGCCCTGTACGAGGGCGCCCCGGCCGCGCTGGGGCGGACCTCGGCCCAGCTGACCGGTGCGCTGGCCCAGGCCGCGAAGCTGCGTGCCGCCGGGTACGCCCCGGCGAACGGCGCGGTCTATCCCGCCACCGAGCTCGGCGGTGCGCTGCGCGACGTGGCCCGGCTGATCAAGTCGGGGGTCGGGCTGATGAGCGCGACTGTCGACTCCGGTGACTGGGACATGCACGAGAACCTCGGTGTCGCGACGCCCGGCAAGCGGATGTTCGACCAGCTCAAGGCGTTCGCCACGGCCCTCGCGGCGTTCGCAGCCGACCTGGGTCCGGACGGCCTGCGCCGGGTCACCGTTGTCACGATCAGCGAGTTCGGACGCCGGGTCACCCAGAACGGCTCGGGCGGTCTCGACCACGGTTACGGCAACGCCATGTTCGTGCTGGGCGGCGGCGTACGCGGCGGCAAGGTGTACGGGCGGTGGCCCGGCCTGGCCGCGGCCAACCTGCGCGACGGCGACCTGGCGGTGACCACCGATTATCGGGCGGTGATCGGCGAGATCCTGCGGGCCCGATGCGGTCTCGGCGACCTGGCATCAGTGTTCCCCGGAGTGACCACGTCATCACTGGGGGTTACTACAAGCAGATAAAAGCGGCAAAAACGCCATCCGGTTCAGGAGGTGCGCTTCACACTGAAACGCAGCATCACGACCATGGAGGTGGCGGTGTCGAGCAACGTGCTTGCCGAGATCATGGGCCAGCGGCGGCCACCGGGGCCGCCGCCGGTCAGAGAGATGCCCGGAATCCTGGCCGCCGCGCGGCGCAGCGCCGGTCCGCCGCTGCGGATCCGCCGGCACACCTCGGACGAGGGGCCACCGTTCTGGCGGTGGGACTGCGGCGGCTGCGGGGAGTACGGCGGCGGACGGCATCACGAGGATGCTCTGGCCCGGGCGCACCGGCACTGCCGGGAGCACCCGGCACACGGGTCGTCCCTGCTGCCGCCGGCTCGCTGCCGGCAGCCGGACACCTTCCTGCCACTGCACCCGATGCTGTACGCCGTGGACGACGACCCGCCGCCGCAGCCCCTGTCGATCTGAGCCCGATCTAACGGGTCGGACCGGTGCGCTTCTTGATCTCCTCGACGCCTTTGTCGATCTTCGACGAGTGCTTGTGGCCGGTACGCCGGTCCACCTCGTCACCGATCTTGTCGAGCGCCGCGTCGACCTTGTCCTCGTGCTTGTCGATCATCGCCTTGGCCTTGTCCAGGAAACTCATGGCTTGTTCTTACCCAGAATCGCCGCGACCTCCCGGAACAGTGGCTGTGTGATTACCTCGGCGAGGTCCGGGCCGAGCGGGATCCGCCAGTTCGGGTACTCGTCGTAGGTGCCCGGCAGGTTCGGCTGGCGGCTCTCCATCAGGACGTCGTGCAGCGAGGCGGTGACGAACCGGCACGGTGTGCGGGCCAGGAAGCGGTGCATGGCGAGAACGGTCTGCTCGGCGGTCGCGTCGTCGTCGAGCAGACCCTCGGCCTTCAGCAGGCCGAGCAGCTCGGCACGATCCTTGCGCCAGTTCGCCTCCTCCTGCTCGACCGAACCGGCCAGCTGGCCCAGCTCCGCGCGTACCCTCACCTGCTCGCCGGCCAGGAAGCCGGCGGCGGTCGGCAGGTCGTGGGTGGAGATGGTGGCGAGCGCGTTGCGCGGATATCCGGCCGCCGGGCGGTAATCGCCGTCGTTGTCGCGGGTGAACCAGAGCACCGCCGAGCCGAGCATGTTCGTCCGCTCCAGGCCCTCGGTCACCTCCGGCAGGACCGTGCCGAGGTCCTCGCCGATCACCACGGCACCGGCCCGGTGCGCTTCCAGGGCGAGGATGCCGAGCATCGCCTCCGGGTCGTACCGCACGTACGTGCCCTCGGTCGCGCCGAGGCCCGGTGGCACCCACCAGAGACGCCAGAGCCCGGCCACGTGGTCGACCCGTAGCCCGCCGGCGCGCCGGAAGATCCGCTGCAGCATGTCCCGGTAGGCCGCGTACCCGGTCTCGACCAGCCTGTCCGGCCGCCACGCAGCCAGACCCCAGTCCTGGCCCAGCTGGTTGAACGCGTCCGGTGGGGCGCCCGCGCGGACACCCGGCGCCAAGACGTCCTGGAGCAGCCAGCCGTCCGCGCCGCCCGGATCGATGCCCACGGCCAGGTCGTGCACGATGCCCACCGGCATGCCCGAGGCTGCTTCGCGTGCCGCGGCCAGCTGGTCCTCGACCAGGTGCTGCACCCAGGCGTGGAACGCGATCCGGTCCGAGGAGAAGGCGAGAACCGCTGGTGAGTCCGGCCGGCGCAGCTCTTCCGGCCACGTCCGCCAGTCCGGCCCGTGCTGCTCGGCGAGCGCGCAGAACCGGGCGAAGTCGGTCAGCCCCGGGTCCCGGTCCAGGTCGACCGGCCCGGCCAGCGGCCAGAGCAGCTCCAGAGCGGCAAGTTTCGCCGCCCAGACCACGTCGTAATCGATCAGGCCGTCGTCGGTGGGCCCCGGCCGCAGCGCGTCCACCCGGGCCCGCAGCTCCGGGTCCGCCCGCCGGTACGCCTCGACGTCCGACACCCGCAGATAGAGCGGGTTCGCAAACCGCCGGCTCGACGGCGAGTACGGCGAAGCCGGCACCGGATGCGTCGGCGCGATCGCGTGCAGCGGGTTGAGCAGGATGAGCCCGGCCCCGGCCGACCCGGCGACGAAGGTCCGCAGGTCACCGAGGTCGCCCATGCCCCAGGAGTCCGCCGAGTGCAGCGTGTAGAGCTGCAGCATCCAGCCCCAGGTCTCCGGCGGCTCGGCCAGCTCGTCCGGGACCACCACGAGAGTGATGTCCTGGCCGGCACAGCGCAGCCGGTGCCAGCCGAGAGGCAGGTTTTCGAGCTTCTCCACGGTGCGGGCGCCGCCGTCCTCCAGCGTGACCTCGCCGGGCTCGCTCAGCGGGCGGTTGTCACCCAGGCGCAGGACGATCGTGCCGGGCAACCGATGTTGGTCTGTGCGGCGAACGTCGGCGAGTGCTGAACGGACCGCCGGCGGCGTGCTCGCGTCCACCCCGAGCAGGCCCAGCACGCCGATCACCGACTCCGGGGAGACCTCGGTTCGCTTGCGCCGCCAGTCCTCGTACCACGTCGACACCCCGTGCGCCTCGGCCAGCGCCACCAGATCCGCATCCATCGCAGGTTCCTTCCTTAGGTACCGCTCCATTACCCGTTGCGCTCATCGGTCAGCATTGAGTACATGGCTCATCTGGTGAAGTGGTGGTCACGCGCAGCTGCTGCCGTGACCGGCGTGGTGCTCGCCCTGGTAATCCCGGCGCATGCCTGGGCGGCAAGCAACGGCGTGGCGGACCTGGCCGTGGAAGCGGCCCGGCGACGGTCCCGGGGCGGGTTTGGTGTTTTCGGCGTATTTGGGTTGCTTTGCTGTCTGTTCGTGGTCGGTGCGGTCATATTGGCGATAGTGTTGATTTCCCGGAACCGTAAGCGTCGCTGACGGATCCGGCCCTAGCGTTGGAAGTATGCGGTTTCGGGTCGGGTCGTTTCGTTCTTTCACGTTGGCCGGTGGGATCGCCGCGGTGCTCTGTGTGCCGCCGGCCGTCTCGGTGGCGGCCATCGGTGGCTCCTCCGACGTCGTGATCTCCCAGGGGCGCCCGGCGCTGGCCTCGTCGGCAGCTTCGGTCGCCTGGACCGCCTCCGCGGTCGCTGACGGCGACGGGCGGACCCGATGGACCAGCGGCTCGGGCGCGGGCACCCAGTGGGTCCAGATCGATCTGGGCGCCGCGCAGGAGGTCCGTCGGGTCCGGCTGAGCTGGGCCAAGGTGTACGCGAAGGCGTACCGCCTGCAGCTCTCCGACAACGGCTCGGTGTGGACGGACCTCTACCGCACCGGTACCGGCAACGGCGGCGCCGACGACGTCCTCAGCCTGCACGGCTCCGGGCGCTTCCTGCGGCTGCTCGCCACCCAGCGCTCCGTCGAGTCCGGCGGGTACTCGCTCTGGGAGATGCAGGCTTACGGGCCGGGTCCGTCCGGCCCGGTCACCGAGAGCGGTCGCCGGCCGTCCGCGGCGGTGCCGGCCGCAGCCGCGGCGCTCACTGCCGCGCAGAAGAAGGAGACCGCCCTCAAGCTGGTCGCCAGCGCGGAGAACTCGACACTGAACTGGCGCGCCTCGTACGGATACATCGAGGACATCGGCGACGGCCGTGGATACACCGGAGGGCTGGTCGGGTTCACCTCCGGCACCGCGGACATGCTCGGCGTGGTCGCCGAGTACACCCGGCGCAAGCCGTCGAACCCACTCGCCCGATACCTGCCGGCGCTGCGCTCGGTGAACGGCACCGACTCGCACACCGGCCTCGGCTCCGGTTTCACCAAGGCGTGGAAGGCGTCGGCCACCGATGAGGTCTTCCGCAGCGTGCAGGAGGACGCCCGGGACCGGGTCTACTTCGACCCGGCAGTGCGGCTCGCGCAGGGCGACGGGCTGCGGGCGCTGGGCCAGTTCGCGTACTACGACGCCGCGGTGATGCACGGCCCGGACGGGATGCGGTCGATCCGGAGCCGTGCGGCACGTGCCGCACGGACTCCGGCGCAGGGTGGTGACGAGATCGCCTATCTCACGGCGTTCCTGAACGCGCGGAGCGCCGAGATGCGTACCGAAGAGGCGCACAGCGACCTCGGCCGGGTGGAGACCGCCCAGCGGGTGTTCCTGCGGGCCAGCAACCTCGACCTCACCACCCCACTGACCTGGAAGGTGTACGGCGATCAGTACACACTGGGCCGATGAGGATCAGGCCCTGGTCCATTTCTGATTGGTGCCGCCGCCGCAGTCCCAGAGCTGGAGCTGGGCGCCGTTCGCCGCGTTCCAGTCCTTGATGTCGACGCACCGGTTCGCCGAGACGTTCACCAGGTCACCGGCGGCCGACAGGGTGAACCGCTGCACCGGGTTGCCGTTGCAGGTGACCAGCTGGATCGGGGTGCCGTTCGCGAGCGCCCCACCGGCCGGGTCGAAACATTTGCCCAGCGCCCGCAGGGTGCCGTCGGCCGCGAAGGTCCAGCGCTGAGCGGTGGAGCCGTTGCAGTCCCACATCTGGATGCGGGTGCCGTCGGCGCTGTTGCCGTTCGGGATGTCGATGCAGCGCCCGCTGAAGGTGCTCTTCAGGGCGGACCCGGTCGCGGTGTCCTCGTTCCATGCCGAGACGCGGACGTAATCGACGAGCATCGTCTGCGGGAACGAGGTGCTGGCGTCCGGGCTGCCCGGCCAGTTGCCGCCGACCGCGACGTTCAGAATGATGAAGAACGGGTGGTCGAACACCCAGGCTCCGCGGCCGGCCAGGGTGGCCGGGGTGACCCGGTGGTACTCCACGCCGTCGAGGAACCAGACGATCAGGTTCGGAGACCATTCCACAGCGTACGAGTGGAAGGCGTCGCCGAGCGGAGCGCCAAGGGTACGGCTGCCGCTGATCGCGCTGCCACCGGAGTACCCGGGGCCGTGGACCGTGCCGTACAGGGTGTTCGGCTCCTTGCCGACGTTCTCCATGATGTCGATCTCGCCGGACTGCGGCCAGCCGACGCTGCCGAGGTTGTCGCCGAGCATCCAGAACGCCGGCCAGATGCCCTGGCCCTTGGGAACCTTGATGCTCGCCTCGAACCGGCCGTACTTCTGGGTGAACTTGCCCGAGGTCAGCAGCCGGCCGGAGGTGTACTGGCAGGTGCCGTACCAGCACTGGTAGTTCGCCGGGTTCTCCTTGCGAGCGGTGATCGCGAGGCGCCCGGCGCCGTCCTGGCGGACGTTGTTCGTCGAGTTCGTGTAGTACTGCAGCTCGCTGTTGCCGAACCCGCCGCCGCCGACGTCGAAGTTCCACTTCGAGCCGTCGGCCGCCGCGCCAGCCGCACCGTTGAACTCGTCGGACCAGGTCACCGGTCCGATCGCGGCGTCGGCGGTGTCACTGCGGGAGGCGAGGGTCAGCGTGGTGGCGAGCGTTGTCGCGATCACCGCCGCACTGAGAAGTATCCGTAACTTGCGCATGGGGGATCCTCCGGGGGAGAGGGAAAGCCGTTACTCCAAACAGTCTTTAAAAATCGACTGCCATCGGTCAATGGAGACGGGTTCCGGAACCACCGGATAACTCTTTTTTCGTCAGATCTTCTGGAAAAGCGCCGGGACCAGGCTCGGCTGCCAGCCCGGCAGGGAGGTGTGCCGCTCCCGCACGCGGTACGCGACGTCCTTGTACGTGACGTACTGGCCGGCCTTGTACGTGGTGAACTTCTTCCACGGCTTGGTCGCGACGGTGACCTTGACGGTTACCCGTACCGAATCGACCACGACGTCGGGCGACCGGCGCTCGCCCATGGTCACGTTGAGCACCAGGTGGAACGGCTTGCCGCTCTCCGCCGGGGTGAAGCGGAGCACCTTGGTGCCGTCGACCGACCAGACGATCGAGGTCGCCGTCCAGTCGATCGTGTACGTGTGGAACTCGTCCGGGTTCACCCGGTCGTCGGCGAGCGGCTCGACCTGCCCGGCCGGCAGCTGCCCCGACTCGTCGAGCACGGCGAGGGCGCGCCAGGCGCCGTACTCCCGGCCCGGCTTGATCCGGGCCTCGGCGTGCCCGTTCGACGAGGCGAACGTCCGCACGGTCCGCAGCGGGTCGTCAAGCGTGACGTTGCCCTCGCCGTCCAGCGAGGCGTCGTCCTGGTCGCCGTCGTCCTGGTCGCCGTCGTCCTGGTCGCCGTCGTCCTGTGGCACCCATTTCGCCGGGTCCGGTGCGGTGCCCCGGTCACCCGAGAAATCATCACTGAAGACGACCCGGGTGATCGTCGTGGCCGCGGAGGCCGGAGCGGCCACCGCGAGCCCGGAGACGAACACCGCGGCCGCCGTCAGCGTCCGCAGCAGGCGCGCGCTGTTCATTCGAAAGACTCCCACCCCTTGATCACTCGCGGGAGCACTGTGCGCGCTCGGGAGCGCTCTCAGCAAGGGATGGGACCAAATCTTTAAGGACCCATTACGGCTTTCTAGCCGTTAGGACCGTCAGTCGTAGTCCGGAGCCCTGGTTTCGTGCATCGCGAGCTCCTCGGCGCTGGCACCACCGCCGGCCGCGCCCGCATCGTACGCGACGCTGTCGGTCTCCTCGTCGAAGCCGGAGCCCTCGTCCGGGGCGACCAGGCGGCCCACCGAACCCGGGGCGTCCGCGTCGAGCTGGCCGTCGTCGTAGAGCGAGATCGGCGAATTCGGGTCCGAGGTCGGCCCGTCCTCCCAGACGTCCCGGTCGAAGGCCAGCTCCTCCGAGTCGTCGACGGTCTCGTCGTCCGGGTCGCGGTCCGGCCGGATCTGCTCCCGCACGGCGCCGACGTCCGGCTCCTCCTGGCGCAGACGCTGGTCCAGCGACTCGCCCTGCAGCGCCTCCTCCGGGGTGTCACCGAAGCGGTTCGACCCACCGGGTCCGGTGCCGGCCAGGGCGGCGGGATCAGCCCCGTCGGCCCACCGGGAGCTGTCTACCTCGTCGTACGCGGTGGAGTCGTCATCGGCGGTGTCCGGCAGACCGGAGGCCTCCGGGTCGCTGACCTCGGTGGGGTAGTCGTTCTCTCGCATGTGCGCAATCTACCCAGGTAGGGGAAGCCTCATACCGGCATAACCGTTCGATCCGGCACGAGGCGGGCCCACACCACCTTGCCGCCGTCCAGTTCCAGGTTTCCCCAGCGCGAGGTCATGGCGTCGATCAGGAGCAGGCCACGGCCGCCGAACGAGGTCGGCGCCACCGGGCCGGTGAACCGGGGCAGCACGGGCGAGCTGTCCCGGACCGCAACGCTCATCGTCTCGTCGTCCATGGCCAGGAGCACCCGCATCGGCGTACGGGCGTGTGCCACCACGTTGTTCACCAGCTCGGTCGTCACGATGCAGGCGTTGCCGGTCAGGTCGGTGCGGCCCCATCGGTCGCAGGCGTCGGTGATCACCTCGCGGGCCACCCGGGCCGCGCCCACATCCGGTTCCAGGTCGATGCTGATCCGCCGATCCGGGTCCGGCTCGCCCAGGGCGGCGAAGGCATTTGCCTGATCCGGCCAGGCCGGCCAGCCGGTCGGTAGCCAGGTCGCGGTGTCGGTGGTGCCGCAGAGCGCCAGACGTGAGCCGGGCCAGTCACGGGTCACGTCGAAGACATCGCGCAGCATCGTGACGGCGAGGCCGTGCGGATCCTGAAGGCCGTCGACGTCGACCACGAGCGCCTCCGGCTGGTCCGCGAGCAGGTCGAGCAGTGCGAAGCGTGCCGCGGCCGCGGATCCGTCGTCGAGCACCCCGGACAGCCGGACCAGGGGATGAGCCCGGCCACGGTCCACCAGATGACGAACCTCGATCGGCATGATCGCTCCATTGTGCATAACGCGCACCCTCCTCGCATTTCGGCGTGAGGATCGGTCGTCACCGGCTGAGAATCTCGTTGATACCCCGCCGGGATGGAGTCATTCCACGGGCAGCGCGGCTAGGCCGCGGGTCCTTCTTCGTTGCGCGAGTCCAGCTCTCCGGCGCGCGAGCTCAGGAGCCTTCGGTACGAGGCCAAGCGCCGCGGATCAGCGTTCCCAGCCGCAACCCACGCGTCGAGACGGCAATCGGCGTCAGCCGGGGAGTGCCCGCAGTTCGGCTGGTCGTCCAGAGTTCCCTCGACCAGGTCGGAGAAGCCGTGCAGCAGGCTTTCCGCGCTGACGTGAGCGAGGCCGAAACTCCGGATCCCCGGGGTGTCGATGATCCAGCCCGGGTCTTTCCTCGACTTACCCACTGCCGGAAGTCGCAGCGCCACCGCGCTGGTCGAGGTGTGCCGGCCCTTGCCGATCGCGCTGACCACGCCGACAGCGCGCAGGGCGTCCGGCACCAGGCGGTTCACCAGCGTCGACTTGCCGACGCCGGAGTGGCCGACCATCACCGAGATCCGGCTCGCCAGCCGCCCGCGCAGCTCGTCGAGATCACTGCCCGGGCGGACCAGCACGTATGGCAGATCCAGCTCGGCGTAGTAGTCCAGCACCTGCTCCGGGCCGGCCAGGTCGGCCTTGGTCAGGCAGAGCAGCGGCTCGACGCCCGCGTCGTACGCCGCCACCAGGCACCGGTCGATGAACCCGGTCCGTGGCGGCGGGTCGCTCAGCGCGCTCACGATGACGAGCTGGTCGGCGTTCGCCACCACGACCCGCTCCAGCCGGCCCTCGGGCGTGGTGTCGTCGTCGTCCGCGGTCCGGCGCAGCACCGAGGTGCGCTCGCTGATCCGCACGATCCGGGCCAGCGCGCCCGGCGCGCCGGAGACGTCGCCGACCAGCTGCACCCGGTCGCCCACCACCACCGACTTGCGGCCCAGCTCCCGGGCACGCATCGCGGTGATCACCTCGATGTCGCCGGTGTCCTCGCGGACGCACCCGTAACGCCCGCGGTCGACGGTGATGACGAGCGCGTCGATCGCGTCGTCGTGTTTGGGGCGGGTACGGGTACGCGGACGCGACGCGCGCCCCGGCCGGACCCGGACGTCGTCCTCGTCGTACTCCCGCTTACGGCCTGGCAGAACTAGCTCCTCGCCACGAGTCCCGCCCAGAGTTCGGGGAACTCGGGCAACGTCTTCGAGGTACAACCTACGTCGGCGAGCTCGATGCCCTGCACGGCGAGGCCGATAACCGCCGCGGCGTGTGCCATCCGGTGGTCCGCGTACGTCTCGAAGGTGGTCGCCCGCAGCGGGCCGGGCACGATCCGCAACCCGTCCGGGAACTCGGTGACCTCGGCGCCGGCCTTTGTCAGCTCGGCCGCGAGGGCGGCGATCCGGTCGGTCTCGTGGCCGCGGATGTGCTCGACACCGCGCAGCTCGCTCGGACCCTCGGCGAGCGCCGCGAGGGCCGCGATCACCGGTGTGAGCTCACTGACCTCGGAGAGGTCGGCGGTGATCCCGCGAAGGGTGCCGGTGCCCCGCACGGTCAGGCCCTCCTCCGCGGACCGGGTCACCTCGGCGCCCAGCGCGGTGAACAGCTCGATCACCCGCTCCACCGGCTGCCAGCTGTCGGCCGGCCAGCCGGCCAGGGTGACCTGACCGCCGGTCACGGCCGCCGCCGCGAAGAACGGCGCCGCCCCGGACAGGTCCGGCTCGATCGTCCAGGTGTGCCCGCGCAGGCCACCCGGCTCGACGGCCCACACGTCGGGCACGCTCTCGTCGACCACCGCGCCGGCGGCCCGCAGCATGTGCGTGGTCATCCGCAGGTGCGGCGCGGACGGCACCGGTGGCCCCTCGTGCCGCAGCGTCAGCCCCTTGGTGAACCGGGGCGCGGAGAGCAGCAGCCCGGAGACGAACTGGCTGGACCCGGACGCGTCGATGACGGCCTCGCCACCCTCGACCAGGCCGCTGCCGCGCACGGTCAGCGGCAGCCCACCGGTCGGCGACGCCTCGATCGCGACACCGAGGGCGCGGAGCGCCTCGACGATCGGGCGCAGCGGCCGATTGCGTGAGTGCGGGTCGCCGTCGAACTCGACAGTGCCCTCGGCCAGCGCGGCCGCCGGCGGCAGGAATCGCATGATCGTGCCGGCCAGCCCCACGTCGACCCGGGCCGGGCCACGCAGCGGGCCGGGCGTGACGGTCCAGCTCTCGTCGTCGCTGGTGTCGACGCCGACGCCGAGCGCCCGCAGGCCGGCCGACATCAGCACGGTGTCACGCGCCCGCAGCGGCGCCTCGATCACTGACGGCCCGTCAGCGAGCGCGGAGATGACGAGAGCGCGGGCGGTCATCGACTTGGAGCCGGGCAGCCGCACGGTCGCCGAGACCGGGCCGGAAGCGGACGGGGCGAGCCAGGGGCGAGGTTCAGCAGTCACCACCCCATTCTGCCGCTGGGCGCAGCCGGGCCCCTCCCGAGTTCCCGTCTCCCGGGACGAATGCGGCCAACCATCACCGTCTCGGCGTACCCACGCACCCGGCCGCCGTCGGCGAGTCCCGGCCGCCGCCAGTGATCGCCCGGCCGCCGCCAGTGATCGCTCGGCCGCCGCCAGTGATCGCCCGGCCGCCGTCGGTGAGTCCCGGCGTGCGGCAGCCGGTGTGGCCCCGTGGAGTGCGTCGCGAGACCCCGGTCGGCCGCGCTTTCCCTTGCGTCCTCTGAATTCCGTGACGCATTCCTTTATCTATCAGGCAATACGCGAGGCATTCCATGGGAGCGCGCCCACGGTGCGGGAATGGTGCGCGGCCGACCGGGACGCCGCCATTGCTCCGGCTGGCCGTGGTCCGAGCGGAACAGACCACGGAATACCACGCGGCGGGGACGGCGAGCGGCTTCCGCGGGGCTCACGCCGCCCCGGGGGCAGTGGGCGAACGTTGAGAACGCCTGCGTTTGTGCTCACCTCGCTTACCCGGGAACGGTGGCCAGTCGATCTTGTCGATTCGCGCGATTTGCGGCGCGGCACGACGAAGCCCGGGCCGGAATGTGGACAGCGGCACACAGTAGGCCCGATCAGCGGGGCCAGGGGCACACCGTTGCGTTGCGTGTGCCCTGGTCACGGCTATAGCGGGGATCAGGGCACACGATGGCGTTGGGTGTGACCTCATCCACCCCACACAGGCCATGGACGACGCCTTGATTGACCCGTCTCAGGTGCTCTTCACGGCTCTAGCGGGACATTCGACGGCGCGCCGCCCGGGCCCCCGGGCCGGACCAGAGCTCACCGTGCGCCTCCCCGCAAGGCGGACGCGAGCTCACTGTGGGTTCTTGGCGCGGTTGGGCGCGGGCTCACTGTGGGTTCTTGGCGCGGTTGGGCGCGGGCTCACCGTGGGTTCTTGGCGCGGCTGGACGCGAGCTCACCGTGGGCTCCTGGCGCGGCTGGGCGCGAACCCACCGTGGGCTCCTGGCGCGGCTGGACGCGAGCTCACCGTGGGCTCCTGGCGCGGCTGGACGCGAACCCACCGTGGGCTCCTGGCGCGGCTGGACGCGGGCTCACCGTGGGTTCGGGGCGGGCGTGGCGGGGCGGACGGCGGAGGGCTGCTGGCAGTACCGTTCACTCTCATGTGCGGCCGATACGCCACGACCCGGAGCAACGCCGACCTCAGCACGTTCTTCGAGGCCGTCGACGTTGCCGAGCCGTTGCGTGCCAGCTGGAACGTCGCTCCCACCGACCCGGTTCCGCTGATCCGCACGTCGAAACAGCACGAGGCCCGGGTGCTCGACACCGCGCGCTGGGGGCTCGTCCCGCACTGGGCACCTGACCTGCGTGGCGGCGCCCGGATGATCAACGCTCGCGCCGAGACGGTGGCTACGCTGCGATCTTTCGCGCCGTCGTTCGCGAAACGGCGGTGCCTGGTGCCCGCCGACGGCTGGTTCGAGTGGGTGCGTGACGGCAAGCAGAAGCAGCCGTTCTACATGACGCCGCGCGATGGGAAACCTCTCGCCTTCGCCGGGCTCTGGTCGGCCTGGGGTCCGGAATCAGTGCTCACCTGCAGTGTGGTGACGACCGCTGCGCTCGGTGGTCTGGCCAGGGTGCACGACCGGATGCCGCTGATTCTGCCGGCCGAGCGGTGGTCCGACTGGCTGGCCGGTGGAGGCGATCCGGATGAGCTGTTGCGTCCGCTCTCCGAGAGTGATCTCGAGGCCATCGAGGTACGTCCGGTCGGCTCGGAAGTCGGCAATGTTCGCAACAATGGACCCGAGTTACTGGAACCTCGACCCGAGGTAACGCTTTTCTGAACGGCGCTAGATCAACGTTGGTCTTTGTCGGATTATGCGCCCATTCGGAATCAACAACTTTGTTTCAAGATAGATCACCCCCTTGTTCTGATCTTGTACGGTGCGGTACAAACCAGCGCCGGAGTGGTGCCGGTGCGTAAGGTGCGTTCCGGTCGCCACAGCACTTCCGGTCCCACGGGGGAGGTGGGCTGATGACACGAGCACGCATGCCGCGTCCGCACGAGGTAGCCATCGCGCGACGCGACCCGCGACTGCTCGAGGCGATCGTGCAAAAGCGGACCGACGAGGCCTGGCGGACACGCGGCGCATGCCGCAGTGTCGATCCGGAGACGTTTTTTCCGGCGCCGAACGAACCGTCCGGCGGCGCTGTCGCTCTCTGCGGAACCTGCGATGTGCAAGGAGCCTGCCTGGCCTGGGCACTGCAGGTCGGTGACTGCCACGGGGTCTGGGGCGGCACGACGCCACGCGAGCGGCGGGCCATGCTGGTCGCCTGGCGGGAACGGGTCACCGCGGAGGGTGACCTGGTCGAGGACTCCTCCGACGACGAGGATCGCCGGCTGTTGACCCTCATCCCGGTGAGTCGCTGACAAAAGCTGATAAAAACGGTCGGTGCCTGAAGAACTCACGATCGAGACTCCGCGCGGCCCCGCCGCCGCGCGTGTCACCGTGCCCTCAGGTCCGGCGACGAGTCTGCTCCTTCTCGGCCATGGCGCCGGTGGTGGAGTCGACGCGCCGGACCTGATCGCGGTGCACGACGCGGCGGTGGCGGCCGGCGTGCGGGTCGCGTTGGTCACCCAGCCTTACCGGGTGGCCGGCCGCCGCGCGCCCGCACCCGCGGGGCATCTCGACGAGGCGTGGGGTGCGGTGGTCGCTGCTTTACGCGTACCCACGCTGCCGTTGATCGTCGGAGGGCGCTCCAGCGGAGCGCGCGTCGCGTGCCGGACCGCGACCACGAGTGGGGCCGCGGGGGTTCTCGCGCTGGCGTTTCCGCTGCATCCGCCGGGTAAGCCGGAGAAGAGCCGGGCGGGTGAGCTGGAGCTCGGCGTGCCCGCGTTGGTGATCAACGGGGACCGGGATCCGTTCGGTGTGCCGGAGCCGCACGGACCGGTCGAGGTGGTTGTGCGACCCGGCGCTGTCCACGATCTGCGCAAGGACGTCGCCGGAACCGCCACGATCGCCGCCGGCTGGCTGCGGCGCAACGGCTGGGCCCGATAACGCGGCAACGAGCGGAATGGCGGGTCACCCTCCGGCGTTACACCCCCCGGAAGCTTGTTCGTCGGAAGGGGAAGTCGTGGTGGGTTCGGTAACCGAGCGCGACGGCCGGGAGGCCGCCCGGGTGCAGAGCCTTTTGAGCTCTCCCGAGTGGCCAGCGGTCGAGACACCGCCGTCAAGCCGTTCGGTGAGCGTGAGCACACACCCGGTTTTCAACGGCGTTACAGGGGCACTACCCGTATCCTCGGCGAGGCAGTCGAGGGGGGAGTCCAGGGTGGCCCAGAAGGAGCGGACAGACGAGCGCCGTCAGCGCTTCGAGCGCGATGCGCTTCCGTTCGTGGATCAGTTGTACGCCGCCGGACTGCGGATGACCCGTAACCCGGCCGACGCCGAAGACCTGGTGCAGGAGACGTTCCTCAAGGCGTTCTCCGCGTTCCACCAGTTCGAAGAGGGTACGAACCTCAAGGCGTGGCTGTACCGGATCCTCACGAACACGTACATCAATTCGTACCGGCGCAAGCAGCGGCAGCCGGTACAGGCTCCGACCGAGGAGATCACCGACTGGCAGCTCGCGTCGAGCGAGTCGCACACGTCGCAGGGTCTTCGCTCGGCCGAGACCGAGGCGCTGGACCGGCTTCCGGACAGTGACATCAAGGAAGCGCTGCAATCTCTGCCGGAGGACTTCCGGCTGGCTGTGTACCTCGCTGATGTCGAGGGCTTCTCCTACAAGGAGATCGCCGACATCATGGGTACGCCGATCGGCACGGTCATGTCCCGTCTGCACCGCGGGCGGCGCAACCTGCGCAACCTTCTGGAGGGGTACGCCTCCGACCGGGGCATCACCCGTGCCACGACGTCCGAACCGCAGGGGGCCTGACACCGATGTCGACCGACGACAACGAGACTGATTGCAGCATCGCTCTCAGCGAGGTTTACCTCTACCTCGACCTCGAGTGCAGCGAGGACCGGCGCCAGCTGATCCAGAAGCACTTGGACGAGTGCACCGGCTGCATGCGCGAGTTCGGCATCGAGCAGGACGTGAAAGCGCTGGTGAACCGCTGCTGCGGCGACGAGCGCGCCCCGTCGGAGCTGCGTGAGCGTCTGCGGTTCAAGCTCGACCAGCTCGAGGTGCAGACCGAGACTCGGGAGCACCAGCCCTGACCTGAGCAGGACACGAAAAAGGCCCGGCATTCGCCGGGCCTTTTTTCAGCTGTTGGGACGCTTGCCGTGGTTCGCGGCGCTCTTCTTACGAGCCTTCTTCTTGCGGGCCTTCTTCGCCATGGTGGTACTCCCTTCCGTGGTGCCTTCTCGCTGCCGATCGTAGTGGGCGCGTCCGCCGAGCCGGGACGTGGCCGGGACGCATCCGTGATTTGATGACGTTCACCGAGAGCAGTGCGAGCAGAAGGGTGATCCCCTCATGGCGGACGAGATCCGGGCCGAGATGGTGGCCAACGTGTGGAAGGTCGTGGCCGGCGTCGGCGACAACGTCGCGGACGGCGACACGCTGGTGATCCTGGAGTCCATGAAGATGGAGATCCCGGTGATCGCCGAGTCTGACGGGACGGTCTCCCAGCTCGCGGTGCACGAAGGCGACGTCGTCCAGGAGGGCGACCTGATCGCGGTGATCAACTAGGCCGTAAGCCGCGGTGATCAACTAGGCCCTAGGCGCGGTCTCCGCGCCGTGGGGTGAAGCGGCGCCAGACCGTCCGGCCCCGCGGACGAGGAATGGCCGGGACCCGGATCGTGGCCGCTGCCAGCTCCCGGGCGGGCCGGTCCAGGCCGGGAGCGGCCAGCGCCAGCTCGGCGACGGCACGCGCGGCGGGGCCGGACGCCGTCTCGGTGAGCCGGCCGGTGACCACGGCGGCCACGTCGGCGCGCGCTTCCGGGTCCACCCAGGCGTACGTGACAAGCGCGAACAGCGCCGCCTGGGTCACCCGGTCCAGATCGCCGTCGAGCAGGCCGAGCAGCAGACGCCGGCGGCTGGACTCCAGCCAGGGCTCCTCGCTGCCGTGGTGCAGCAGGCCGAGGCAGGCCCAGGCCTCCAGCCCGGTCGGCTGGCGCGCCTCGGTGACCGACGGGTGGGCCAGCAGCGCGAGCAGCTCCCACGGCTCGACGAGAACCAGTCCGAGCGCCCGGTCGTACGCGGCCGGCGGATGCGCCCAGGTCGGTGACGCGACCCGGAGCAGCCGGTGCACCGCGTCCGCGGACGGCTCGGCGTTGACCGGAGCGCGCCCGGCCGGCAGGAGAGCACCGGCCGGCATGCCACCCAGCCACGGCGTCTCCCGGCAGCACTCCTCCAGGTCGGTGTGCTCGTGCGCGTCGTCCGGGTGGTCCCGGATGAAGTCGGCGAGCGCGACCAGGTGGGCCACGTCGCTGTCGGCCCGGTACCGCAGCCGGTGCGCGGTGTGCACGACACAATCGAAGTCCGGGTCGCGTTCCAGCGCCAGCTCGGTCCAGCGCAGCGCCTCGTCGAGCCGGTCCAGGTCGGCGAGGGTGGCGGCGACGTCGGCGTACACCGACAGGTCGTCGGGGTCGTACGCGACAGCCCGGCGCAGCGCGGCGAGCGCCTCGGGCATCCGGCCGGCGCTGCGGTACGCGTACCCCAGCCAGATCTCCCCGAGTTTCGACGGCTGCGCCCGGGCGCCGCGAGCGGCCCAGTCGACGGCGAGACCGACCTCGCCGAGCCGGCGTGCCAGCGCGGAACCGGCGCCGAGCAGCATCGCCTGCTCACCGTGCGCGGCGACGGCGTGCCGGACGACAGTGAGATAGGGCCGGAGCGCGTCGACCGTCTCGGCCGGCGCGGGATCGCCGACGGCGGTGCAGAGCCGCATGATCGTGCGGGCCAGCACGCCCGGGTCGACGCGTACGCCGAGCGCGGGCTCACTGACCCAGGGCACGCCGGCCCAGTCGATCTCCGGGTGGCTGCCGCTGGCAGTGGCGAGAAGTGGGAGCCCGTCCTCCGGGCGGCCCGAGGCGGCGAGCAGGTGTGCGCGGGCGACCGTGCGGCCGACCGATTCGTACGGCTCGGCGCCGAACAGGTCGAGCCCGCCCCCGGTGGTCGCGGCCAACCGGCTGAGCAGCTCGTGGATCTCGGGCAGGGTGGGTGCGTGGGCGAGCAGGCCTGCGAGAAGCCCGGCGGCGTCCGCGTTCTCGCCACGGTCGAGTGCGGCGCGGGCGCGCGCGATGTCGCGGTGGGACGAGGGGGATTCCACGAGGAAAGACCCTAGGGGAACCGACGCCATATGTCAGTCCTCATGTTTGCGCAATCGTGCGCGAAACCTTGACCTAGTAAGCTTTTTCTTGCAAGACTGCGC
Organism: Actinoplanes sp. CA-015351; assembly: GCF_050955685.1. Lineage (NCBI taxonomy): Bacteria > Bacillati > Actinomycetota > Actinomycetes > Micromonosporales > Micromonosporaceae > Actinoplanes > Actinoplanes sp. CA-015351. The sequence goes on along the minus strand of NZ_CP192102.1, from coordinate 7,621,269 downwards.
AGCGATCGCACAAGAATTGGATGTCAGGGAGGATCACGTGACACAGCGAGGGCACGGCATGTCGGCGGACATCGCGGAACAACCCGCCGGTTTCGCCCGGCTGCTGGACGGCCACAATTCCGGTGCGATCGCGCAGGTGGCAGCCGAGATCGCTCGCCGGAAACCGCGCAACGTGGTGTTCGTGGCCCGGGGCACCTCCGACCACGCCGCGCTCTACGGCGCCTATCTGTCCGAGATCCGCCTCGGCCTGCCGGTCGCGAGCGCTTCGCCGAGCGCGATCACGCTCTACGGCGCCAAGCCCGACTTCACCGGCTCGCTGGTGATCGGTGTCAGTCAGAGCGGTGGTTCCGCCGACCTCACCGGCGTCCTCGGCGTGGCCCGGGAGAACGGCGCGCTCACCCTCGCCGTCACCAACAACCCCGAGTCGCCGCTGGCGCAGGCCGCCGAGCTCTCCATCGACGTCGCCGCCGGTCACGAGCGCGCGGTCGCCGCCACCAAGACCTACACGGCCGAGCTGCTCGCCCTGCTGCTGCTCGTCGAGGGCGTGCGCGCCGGTGACGGGCAGCTCCCCGCCGAGGAGCGGGCCGCGATCGAGGAGCTGCCCCGGCTCGCCGAGGCGGCTCTCGCCGACTCGTCGGCCGAGGACTTGGCTCAGCGTTACCGGTTCGCTTCCAGCTTGGTGACGACAGGCCGTGGGTACGCGTACCCGACTGCCCGTGAAGCCGCGCTGAAGCTCATGGAGACGTCCTACCTGCCGGCCCTCGCGTTCTCCGGCGCCGACCTGCTGCACGGCCCGCTCGCGATGGCCGACCCGGACGTGCCGGTGCTCGCGGTGGTCGGCGACGGCCCCGGCGGCCGTGCGATGCGCGACGTGGTGACCCGTCTCGGTGAGCGCCGGGCCGACGTGGTGACGATCGGCGCGGCCGACGTTCCCGGCGCCTCGGCACGGCTTGCCGTCCCGGCCGTCGACGAGCGGTACAGCCCGCTGCTCGACATCCTTCCTCTTCAGAAGCTCGCGCTCGCTCTCGCGCTGGCCCGGGGCGAGGACCCGGACGCGCCGCGCGGCCTCAAGAAGGTCACCACGACGCTGTAATCAACAGCCCATAAGCTGGGGCCGTGTCCACCCTGCGTGACCTCGTCGAAGAGCACACCACCCTCAGCTCCGCCGACATCGACCACCTGCACCGCCTGGCCGGCGACTGGCAGCTTCTCTCCGATCTCTCCTTTGCGGACCTGCTTCTCTGGGTGCCGATAAAGGGGGAACCGAGGCAGCCACGCGAGTTCCTCTGCGTCGCCCAGGTGCGTCCGGTGACCGCGCCGACGGCGTACCAGGACGACCAGGTCGGCAAGATCGTCGGCGGCCCGGAGGTGGCGCACCTCGACGTGGCGATCACCCAGGAGCGGATCTGGCGGGAGGGCGACCCGGTCTGGTACGGCGACACCCCGGCCCGCCACGAGGCCATCCCGGTCCGGCTCCGGGACGCCACCGACCTGGAAGAGGGTTACAGCGAGGTGATCGCGGTGATCGGCCGCGACACCAACCTGAGCACAGCGCGCACACCGAGCCAGCTCGAGCTGAACTACCTCACCACCGCTGACGACCTGGCCCAGATGGTGTCGGACGGGACCTTCCCGCCGCCCCGGCACCCGGGTGAGACCACGTCGGCGCCCCGGGTCGGCGACGGCATCATCCGGCTGGATTCGTCCGGCAAGGTCACCTACGCCAGCCCGAACGCGCAGTCCGCGTACCGGCGGCTCGGCTTCAACTCCCACCTGGTCGGCGAGGAGCTGGCGAAACTCGCCATCCGGCTCTCCGCCGACCCGCTGGAGGGCAACGACGCGTCCGAGCGGATCCTCTCGTCGCTGCGCGGCGAGTTCGCGCCCCGGATGGAGGTGGAGGCGCGCGGCGCCACAGTGCTCACCCGGGCGCTGCCACTGCTGCCGGCCGGTGTGCCGATCGGCGCGCTGGTGCTGGTCCGCGACGTCACCGAGATCCGCCGCCGGGAACGCGCCCTGATGACCAAGGACGCGACCATCCGGGAGATCCACCACCGGGTGAAGAACAACCTGCAGACCGTGGCGGCGCTGCTGCGCCTGCAGGCCCGGCGGGTCGCCGCGCCCGAGGCGCGGATGGCCCTGGAGGAGTCGGTACGCCGGGTCGCTTCGATCGCCCTGGTCCATGAGACGCTCTCGATGTCCAGCGACGAGGCGGTCGAGTTCGACGGCATCGTCGACCGGGTCGCCTCGGCCGCCACCGAGGTGGCAGCCACCAGTTACCCGGTGCGGATGCGCCGGGAGGGCACGTTCGGCGTACTGCCCGCCGAGATCGCCACCTCGCTCGTGATGGTGCTCAACGAGCTGCTCATCAACGCGGTCGAGCACGGTTTCCCGGCGCCCGAGGACGACGAGGACCTGACCGCCCCGGCGCCGGAGATCGCCGGTGAGGTTGTCGTCTCCGCGCATCGCTTCCGCAAGCAGCTGCACGTCACGGTCGCCGACAACGGCCGGGGCCTGCCGGACAGCTTCAAGTTCGAGGGCAGCAAACGGCTCGGCCTTCAGATCGTCCGGGCGCTCGCCACCGGTGAGCTGCGCGGCAGCATCGAACTGCGCAACCGCTCCGGCGGCGGCACCGAGGCCGTCATGGTGGTCCCGCTGGCGAAACGCTGATCGGTCCGGCCGCCGTGGTGGCGGCAGGGGCCGGGCGGTGCGCGTCCGGCTCGCGGATGGCGCGGTGCTGCGGCAGCGCCAGCGCGACGATCGCGAGCAGCGCCAGGAGTGCTCGCAGACGCAGGCCACGCAGGGCGGCCGCGGCGCAGAGCGTGATCGGCACGAGGGCCGGTAACGCGTACTGCGGCGCCCACACCTGACCGCTCAGGAACGTCGCCCCGATCAGCACGAGCGGCGGCACGGCGGCGAGCGCGGCCAGCTCGCGGATCAGCGCACGGTCCGGCCACCGCGCGGCGAGCGCCAGCCCGATCACCAGCAACCCGGCCGCCGCCGAGCCGAGCAGCACCTCCGGCGCGCTTCGCGCCACCTCCCACGGGAGGTGGGGGCGCCAGGCCAGCAGCGCGGCATGCTGCCGCACACCGAGTGAGATCAACGGCGCCGGGGGTACGAGTGACAGCACGGTCACCGGGAACCACCAGAACAGTGCGGGCTGGCGGCTGAGCACCCATCGCGAGAAGACCGTGTACGCGTGCCCGGCCAGGATCAGCAGCGCCGTGACGTGCAGCAGGCCGGTGAGGGTGATCAACAGCCCGTACCCGGTCCAGCGCCACCAGCGCGGCTGGTCGAGCGTCCGATAGAGCAGGAGCGTCGCGGCGGTGGCGCAGAGGAAAGCGAGTGCGTAAGGGCGTGCCTCCTGTGCCCACCGGCTGACCGCGGGCAGGGCGGCCAGTATCAGCCCGGCGCAGAGCCCGATGCCGGGCGTGAGGATGCGCCGGCCCAGCTCACCCGCGAGCCCGGCACCGAGGCCCATCGCGATGGCCGACGGCAGCCGCAGCATCGTGACGTCGTCGCCGGCCAGCTCGGCCCAGAAGTGCATGAGCAGGTAGTAGAAGGCGTTCACCGCGTCGGCGTCGCGGGCCGAGTCGAGGATCTGCTCCGGCGTGAGCCCGGTGGAGACCCGAGTGAGCTGCTCGCGAGCACCGGCCACCGGCACGGCCAGGCCGATCAGGCCGACCGAGGTGGCCAGCGTGGCCGGGACCAGAAAAGGACCCCACGCCAGGACGAGGGCGAGGGGTCGCCGGCGGGTCGTACGCCGAGGCGCCGCGAGTGGCCGGGTCGGGGAGTCGTCGAAGGCTGCCGGACTGAGCATGGGCGGCTCCCGTAGGGGTCGGCCTGAGGCCTTTGACGCCCGAGTCTGACAACCTTAAGTAGTGTTGTCACTACACCAAGTGGTCGATCTTTGGTGCCGGCGAGCTTAGGTGGCAACTGTTACAAGATGTTAGGGCTGTGTTACGCGGCACACTCCCGGATTCTGGACCGCACTGGCTCAGATTCGCCAGGCGTGAGACGCTAGCCAACATGACCGCTGCTCTGGACTGCCGCCTCGTGGCCCGCCGCCACGTGGACTACGGCCGTGTCCGCAGCGCGATGTGTCCGGCTTCCTGACGCCGCCCGATTTTCATTTTCGGCCGCGCGACCGCCGGGCCCACTCCTGACACAGATGTCACGAGTCCTCTTCAGGGCCGTGGGCGGCAATGCGCGCCCACGAAACCCGGAGGAACGCCGACATGGCGCCCAGCAACACCCCCGCTGCAGGTCCCACCGCCCGCCCTCGTAAGGCGCGTGGCGAGGGACAGTGGGCGCTCGGACACCGCGAGCCGCTCAACCCGAACGAACGCAGCAAAAAAGACGACAACCCGCTCAACGTCCGTGCGCGTATCGAGAACATCTACGCCCACGGCGGGTTCTCCTCGATCGACCCGGCCGACCTGCGTGGCCGGTTCCGCTGGTGGGGTCTCTACACCCAGCGCAAGGCCGGAATCGACGGCGGCCGCACCGCGGTGCTGGAGCCGGAAGAGCTCGAGGACGAGTACTTCATGCTCCGCGTCCGCATCGACGGCGGTGCCCTGAGCCTGCTGCAGCTGCGCACCATCGCCGGCATCGCGAGCGAGTTCGCCCGGGACAGCGCGGACATCACCGACCGGCAGAACATCCAGATGCACTGGATCCGGGTCGAGGACATGCCGGAGATCTGGCGCCGGCTCGAAGCGGTCGGACTGCAGACCACCGAGGCGTGCGGCGACTGCCCCCGGATCGTGCTGGGCAGTCCGGTCGCCGGTGTGGCGATCGACGAGGTCATCGACGCGACGCCGGCGATCGACGAGATCGTCAAGCGGTACGTCGGCGACCCGCGGTACTCGAACCTGCCCCGCAAGTTCAAGTCGGTGATCTCCTGGCTGCCGGACGGGCCGTACCAGGCGAACGACATCTCCTTCGTCGGTGTCGAGCACCCCGAGCACGGCCCCGGCTTCGACCTCTGGGTCGGCGGCGGCCTCTCCACCAACCCGCGCCTGGCCGAGCGCCTCGGCGTCTGGGTGCCGCTGGCCGAGATCCCGGACGTCTGGGAAGGCGTCGTCGGGATCTTCCGCGATTACGGTTACCGCCGGCTCCGTCACCGCGCCCGCCTGAAGTTCCTGCTCGCCGACTGGGGTGTGGAGAAGTTCCGCGAGGTCCTGGAGAAGGAGTACCTCGGGCGCACGCTCCTCGACGGCCCTGCGCCGGAGCTGCCGGAGAAGCCGATCGACCACATCGGCGTGCACAAGCAGAACGACGGTCGTAACTACGTTGGCGCCGCCCCGATCGTCGGGCGCACCTCCGGCACGCAGCTCGGCAAGCTCGCCGACCTGGTCGAGGAGTTCGGCTCGGATCGGGTGCGGCTCACCGCGTACCAAAAGGTCCTGGTCCTGGACATCGCTGACGACAAGGTGGAACCGTTCGTCAAGGGCCTGCGTGCGATCGGGCTGGAAGCCCGTCCTTCGGCCTTCCGCCGCGGGACGATGGCCTGCACCGGCATCGAGTACTGCAAGCTCGCGATCGTCGAGACCAAGGCGCGCGGCGAGGAACTGGTGGCGCGGCTTGAGGAGCGGCTCAAGGACTTCGACGCCGACCTCTCGATCCACATCAACGGCTGCCCGAACGCATGCGCCCGCACCCAGGTCGCCGACATCGGCCTCAAGGGCCAGCTCGTGCTGAACTCGCGCGGCGAGCAGGTCGAGGGCTTCCAGATCCACCTGGGCGGCGCGCTCGGCATGGCCAAGGGCGAGACCGCCGGCTTCGGGCGCAAGGTGCGTGGCCTGAAGGCCACCGCCGAGGAGCTTCCCGAGTACGTGGAACGTGTCGCCCGGCACTACCTGGACGGCCGCACCGACGGCGAGACCTTCGCGAAGTGGGTCCTGCGGGCCGACGAGGAGCTCCTGAAATGAGCGACGCCAGATCCGCTCCCCTGTACTGCCCCTACTGCGGTGAAGAGGACCTCCGTCCCAACGAGGCCTCGCACGGCGCCTGGGAGTGCCACTCCTGCGCGCGGGTTTTCTCGGTCAAGTTCATCGGGTTGTTGTCCAAGGGAGTAAATCGATGAGTCTCCTGAACGCTTCTAGCCTGGGCCTGATCGACCTGGGTGGCTCGGCCTCCGCCTCCTCGTCGTCTGCGGTCTTGGAGCCCGGCCGGCGCAGCCCGGAGGAGCTGCGGGCGCTCGCTCTCGACGCCGCGCAGGCCCTTGAGGGCAAGCCGGCCGAGGAGATCGCCAAGTGGGCGACCGACACCTTCGGCGCGCGGTTCTGCGTCACCAGCTCGATGGCCGACGCCGTCGTGGCGCACATCTTCTCCCGGGTCGCGCCCGGCGTCGACGTCGTCTTCCTCGACACCGGCCTGCACTTCCCGGAGACCCTCAAGGTCCGCGACACCGTGGCCCGCACGATGAACGTCAACGTCCGGTCCATCCGCCCCCGGATGACTGTCGGCCAGCAGGACGGCGAGTACGGCCCCCGTCTCTTCGCCCGCAGCCCCGACGAGTGCTGCTTCCTGCGCAAGGTGGAGCCGCTGGAGCGCGCGCTCAGCGACTACGACTCCTGGGCCACCGGCCTGCGCCGCGACGAGTCGCCGACCCGCGCCAACACGCCGGTCGTCGCCTTCGACGCCAAGAAGGGCAAGGTCAAGGTCAACCCGATCGCGGCCTGGACCCAGGCGGACGTGGACCGCTACATCAGCCGGTGGAACGTGCCGGTCAACGAGCTGTTCAAGAAGGGCTACGGTTCGGTGGGCTGCTGGCCGTGCACCCGGCGTACCAAGGCCGGCGAGGACCCGCGGGCCGGGCGCTGGGCGATGTTCGAGAAGACCGAATGCGGTTTGCACGTGTGAGCGGCTCTGGTTTTCCGGGTGGCTCCGCGGCCGGCTTCAGTCGCCGGTCGCGGCCTGCCGTCGTCCTGGTGGCTCACGGCAGCCGTGACCCGCGGGCCGCGGTCGCCACCGAGGCGCTGGCCCGGGCCGTCCGCAGGGCCCGGCCGGACTGGCTGGTGCGGGCGTCCTATCTCGATCACGCCGGTCCCCGGCCGATCGACGTGCTGGCGTCGGTGCCGGCCTCCCGCGCGGTCCTGGTGCCGCTGCTGCTCACCGCCGCCTATCACGGCCGGGTGGACCTGCCCGCTGTGGTCCGGGAAGCCGAGTCCCTGCCGATCGAGGTGACCGCCACCGACGTCCTCGGCCCGGCGTCACCGCTGTTGCTGGCGGCGCTGTGCCGGCGCCTGTCCGAGGCCGTGTCGCCCGGCGTGGAGTCGTGCGTCGTTCCCACCCGGCATGCCGGCTGCGTAACGCGCCCGAGTGATGGTGTCACCCGTCAGGGCGTCCTGCCGGGGGTTGGTCTGCCAGATGGTGATCTGCTGGGTGGTGGTGTCGACGGCGTGGTGCTCGCTTCGGCCGGCACCCGGGATGAGGCTGCCCGGGCGACGGTGGCCGAAGCGGCCGCGGCGCTCGGACGGCGACTCGGTCTGCCGGCTGAGGTCGCCTATGCCTCCGGCGCCGGACCGTCCGCGGGTGAGGCCGTGACCCGGTTGCGTGAGGCGGGCGCTCAGCGGGTAGCCACGGCGGCATATTTCTTGGCACCGGGCCTGCTCTACGACCTGGCGGCACGCACCGCCCGCGAGGCCGGCGCAATCACCGTGGCCGAACCACTCGCCGCCGCCCCGGAACTCGTGCGCCTCGTGAACGCCCGCGTAGAGCCCGCCCTGACCGGCCGCCTACCCATCGCAGCCTGACCCCGCGCCTGCGAGGTTGCGGCGCCGCCTTCGGAGCGGGATTCTGCGGGGCTGGAACGTCCTGCATGGAGTCCCAAGCTCAGATTTGGCGTCTTCGGGCGCTCAGCGGGCTCTCGGCGGACTCTCAGTGGGTCAGCGGGTCAGCGGCTGGGCTCAGGGGATTCACAGGTGGTTCAGGGGATTCACAGTGAGCCTTCGCCGGATTCGGGGGATTTGAGCGGAGGCGGGGAAGGACTTGAGGGCTAGTCCGATGGGGACTACGCGACCAAGTGGTTACCTGATTGCCGGTGAACGAACTAACTCACTGTGGGTTACCGGCGCTCCGCGCAAGGTAACTGCGAAAGGGTGATCGGGTCACTCCAATGCGGAGTGTGCCGAGTCCGCGACGCAAAGCGTCTTGATCCGAATTTCGAGATCATTTCGGGGGTTCGGGAAAACTGACGGTGATCGCAATTGCGCACTGCGGAATGGAACGCTGGGTGAGCGGCCCGAAACAGCAAGACGCCCCGGTGCCGTGAGGCCCGGGGCGCAAATGCTGTGTGGGGGATTGATTCAGGCGGTAGGAGCGCCGACCCGAAGGCCACCGCGACGCTTGACTGCGCGTCGTTCGTCTTCGCTCATGCCGCCCCATACGCCGGCGTCCTGACCCGACTCGAGGGCCCAAGAGAGGCACGACTCGGTCACCGGGCACCGCCGGCACACGGCCTTGGCCTGCTCGACTTGCAGGAGCGCCGGGCCGGACGTCCCGATCGGGAAGAACAGCTCAGGGTCCTCGTCGCGGCAGATCGCATCGTGACGCCAGTCCATGGCGGCAAACTCCTTGTTTCGGATGGGGTAATGAAAACAGTGCTGTTTACCTATATGCATGCGCAGTGGAGGCGACGGGTTGTGCCCGCGCGATCACCAGTGCGTCAGCAAGCTATTGGTGTTTGGTGGCTGTTCTGCGCTTCTTGATTAAGGAACGCGCACAAGCAGCAACCGGTTACTTCTTTTCGCTTGTGAATGCTTTCACGAACTCTCGCGATGTCAAGGGTAGCGCCGGAAGTTTCTCCCGCCGGGTGAGCTGGCTCACGCACCCATATGTCCGGTTCCGTGGTTACTGCTGGAGCCGGATGACGAACGCCCCTATCAATGTAGTACGGTCCTGCCCACTTCGCCGACCTTTTGACCGTGTTTCTGTAACGGATCGTGAGCACCTACCAGGTTCACGTACCCCGTTGTCAGCAGATCACACGCAGAGCCGAGGGGACGGACACGAAGTGCACTTTCTGGCGTTCGCCTAGGTAGTCGCCGTCCAACTGGAATGCCTGGGGTCGGGACGCCACCACGGTGAACTCGGCGATGTCATGAAGCCGTAATACTTGTTTACCTCGTAGATCGCTGGACTGCCACGCGAGTTGTGTCACGGTCCGTGCGGTGCCGGGGAGGTTGAGGCGGCGCATCGCCATCACGTCGAGGCCCAGTTCGAACGAGGCGCCGGGGTTCGGGTCGACGGACCGTTCACCGACATAAGTCCAGGGTGCGGTGTTCTGGACGATCACCGTGCCGATTCCGGTCTCGGTCTCCTCGCCCGGTCGTTCCAGCGACATCGGTGGATCCTTGCGGTCCATTCCGGTGAAGAATTGCGATGTCATCGCGCGGACGTAGAGAGCCGGGGTGGAAGTGCGCCCACGGAGGCGAGCCTGCTCCACTTTGCGAATCGTCGCGGCGTCCCAGCCGAGGCCGGCCGCGAAGGCGAAGTAGCGGTCGTCGGCCCGGCCGAGATTGATGATCCGGTGCCGGCCGTCGCGGATGCCGTCGAGAATCACGCTGGTGCCGTCCACCCAGTCGCGTGGCATGCCGAGCGCGCGGGCGAAGACGTTCGTGGATCCACCCGGGACCACCGCGAGCGCCGGAAGCCGGTACGCCAGAGGACCCGACTCCCCACCGAGGGCGGGTGCCGCGGTCAGCAGACCGTTGACCGCCTCGTTCACCGTGCCGTCGCCGCCCAGCGTGACGACCAGGTCGACCCCGGTCTCGGCCGCGTCGCGCGCCAGCTTCGTGGCATGGCCGCGCCGTTCCGTGTATCGCACCGTCAGGTCCACCGCGCTGCGCAACGCCCGGACCAGGACATCGCGGCTGCGCTCACTGGTCGTCGTCGCCCTGGGGTTGACCACCAGCAACGCTCGCATGGGCGGCACTGTACCCGTCGAAACGCCTCCGGTCTGTCGGTATGGTGCACGAGTGACCGGAGAGAACCCCGTGAAAGACGGAGCGGCGACCCTCGAATGGGGGGTTCGGCTGCTCTACCTGCAGGCGGCCGGCCTCGCTGTGCTCACGGCGTACCTCGTCGTCCTTGATCTGACCGGGGACGGGATCGATGTGGCGATCGCCGCGTCGCTCACGGTGATGGCCGCTCTGGCCGCGTTCGGGGTTTTCGTGGTGGCGCGCGCTCTCGGGCGCGGCGCGGTCCGTGCGCGGGGCCCGGCCGTCGTGATTCAGCTGTTCCTGCTGGCGACCGGAGGATTTCTGGTCCAGATCGGCATGATTTGGCAGGGCGCGGGCATGCTGGTTCTGGCTGCGGTGACCGCGGCTCTGATCCTCGTTCCGCCAAGTAGTCGAGCGTTGGGCGTCGATTAGTGGGTCTCCGTCGGCGGATCAGGGCCTAACCTGTATGGGTGACCGGCTCAACGGTGCGCCCGCCCGCATATCAGCAGCTTGCGGACGATTTGCGTGCAGATATCACTTCAGGGCGGCTGCAGCCCGGTGAACGTCTGCCTCCGGAACCCGAACTCTGCGTCAAGATCGGCGTCAGCCGGAGCACGGTGCGCGAGGCGCTGCGGCTTCTCGCCAGCCAGCACCTGATCGTGACGACGCGTGGCGTGACCGGTGGCAGCTTTGTCGCTCATCCCGACGCCGAGCAGCTGGCCGACGGGCTGTCGACCGGGTTCGCGCTGCTCACCCACTCCGCCAGCGTCGGCCTTGTCGACCTGCTGGAGCTACGGCGCGCCCTGGAGGTGCCGGCGGCGGGCCTGGCCGCGACGCGCCGGACCGACGCGCATCTGGCGGAGCTGCGTGGCGCGCTCTTCGACCCGGTGATCGACGACTTCGACACGATGATGGCGGCACACTCCGCGTTTCACCGGGCGATCTCCAAGGCCACCGGCAACCCGCTGTTCGAGCTGGTCGGAAGCCCGCTTTACCAGGCTTCTTACGGCGAGGAGATCATCGGCGTGCTGCCCGAGGGGTACTGGCTGCGCATCGACGCCGACCATCGCCGCCTGGTGGAGTGTCTGATCTCGCAGGACGCCGAGAGCGCGACACGCGTCGCGGGCGAGCACCTGGATTTCATCGCGGAAGCGGTCCGCTAGAACTCGGTACGCCGAGTAAGCAGCCGAATCGTGGCAGAACGCCCGTTCGCCTCGGCCTCGGCCGACGTGGTGAGGGCGGTCAGCACCTTCCACGCGAACGACGACTCGGAGGGCAGCCGCGCGCCACGAACCGTGGAGACGGTGACCTCGACGGTCAGCGCATCGTCGGTGACCGCGAAACGGCACTCCAGCTCGGCGCCGCGAGTGGCTATCGCCAGCAGCATGGCGCACGCCTCGTCGACCGCGATCCGCAAGTCCTCGATCTCGTCGAGCGCGAAGTGCAGCCGTGCCGCGAGGCCCGCGGTGGCCGTACGGAGGACACCGAGGTACCCGCCGTCGGCGGGAACGGTCAGTAGTACGACGTCGTCACCGACGTCCGGCCCTGTCTGCATCAGCTGAGTCACCCGAGCCCCTCCTCCTGATGGAGGAGACTCTAGCCGCTCACGCTGAGTAAGGGCAGGCCCGGCTGCCGGAATTAATCCGGCTGCCGGGCCTGGGAACCGCTCAGGCCTGCTTGGTCTCCCAGAAGATCTTGGAGATCTCCTCGATCTTGCCAAGCAGCTGCTCGGCGACGGCCGGGTCGACCGAGCCCTTCGCACCGGCGGCGCCGGCCAGCTTGGTGGCCTCGTTGAACAGGCCGTGCAGCTGCGGGTACTTCTCGAAGTGCGGTGCCTTGAAGTAGTCGGTCCAGAGCACCCACAGGTGGTGCTTGACCAGCTCGGAGCGCTGCTCCTTGATCAGGATGGCGCGGGTGCGGAACTCGGGGTCGGTGTTCGCCTGGTACTTCTCGGCGATGGCCTTGATCGACTCGGCCTCGATCCGAGCCTGCGCCGGGTCGTAGACCCCACAGGGCAGGTCACAGTGCGCGCTGACAACGGTGCGCGGCGTGAGGAAACGCGGAAGTCGCATCAGGACTCCTCCAAAGAGATTTGCGATGATCCAAGGCTGACACTACCCCTTACACCCATGGGGTAACGCGACGGAGGCTTGATGCCTTGAGATGGCAATTACCACTGTTCGTAGTGCTGGTGCAGGGCCCGTCCATGGTTCCGGCGCTGCGCTCCGGCGACGCCCTGGTTGTCCGCCGGGGTGGCCGCCGGGTTCGTCCCGGAGACATCGTCGTGGCGAGCTTCCGGTCCCGGCCCGACCTGCTGGTGGTCAAGCGCGCGGTACGCGAACAGGACGGCGGCTGGTGGCTGGAAGGTGACAACGAGTTCGTCACCGACGACTCGCGGGCGTACGGCGTCGCCGACACGCTGGGCCGTGTGACGTACCGGTACTGGCCCAGGCCAGGGCGTTTGAGTTAAGGTCTTCTGATCCCCAGCGCACACCCGTGCTGCGGTTGCTTTACCGGGTGATCCCCGCATCGCACCTCCCTCTGGCGCATACTCGCGACCAGCAGTGGTCAGGTGCCAACGTGTCAATGACGATGCCGTGTGGAGTTCACCGTGTCTTTTTTCAGTTTTGAGCTCGATCCTGCCCTTGCCGCCGATCCGGTCTTCGACCTGCACCGCCAGGGCAAGATGACGATGAGCGCCACTGTTCCGCTCGCCAGCCGGGACGACCTGTCCCTGGCGTACACCCCGGGTGTCGCCCGGGTCTGTGAGGCGATCGCCGAGGACGAGTCGCTCTACCCCGACTACACCTGGACCGCCAACACGGTCGCCGTGATCACCGACGGCTCGGCCGTCCTGGGCCTCGGCAACATCGGCCCGAAGGCCGCCATGCCGGTCATGGAGGGCAAGTCGGTCCTGTTCAAGCAGTTCGGCGGGGTCGACTCGATCCCGATCTGCCTCGACACCCAGGACGTCGAGGGCATCATCGCCACGGTCAAGGCGATGGCCCCGTCGTTCGGCGGGATCAACCTCGAGGACATCAGCGCACCGCGCTGCTTCGAGATCGAGCAGCGCCTCGACGCCGAGCTCGACATCCCGGTCTTCCACGACGACCAGCACGGCACCGCGGTCGTCACGCTCGCGGCGCTGCGCAACGCCGCGAAGCTGCTCGGGCGTCAGTTCGCCGACCTGCGCGTGGTCATCAGCGGCGCCGGCGCGGCCGGTGTCGCGATCACGAAAACGCTCATCGCGGCGGGCGTCCAGGGCGCCAACATGATCGTCTGCGACTCGCGCGGCATCATCCACGCCGACCGGCCGAACCTCGGTCCGGTCAAGGAGCAGCTCGCCGCCACGACGAACATCTCCGGGCGTACCGGTGGCATCGCCGAGGCCCTGATCGGCGCGGACGTGCTGGTCGGCGTCTCCGGTGGCGCGATCGAGGAGTCCGCGCTGGCCGGGATGGCGCCAGGCGCGATCATCTTCGCGCTGGCCAACCCGACGCCGGAGGTCCACCCGACGGTCGCGCACAAGTACGCGGCGGTCGTCGCGACCGGCCGCAGCGACTTCCCGAACCAGATCAACAACGTTCTGGCGTTCCCGGGCATCTTCCGCGGCGCGCTCGACGTCCGGGCCACCACGATCACCGACCGGATGAAGGTGGCCGCAGCCGACGCGATCGCCGCGATCGTCTCCGACGACCTGCGTCCCGAGGCGATCGTGCCGTCCCCGCTGGACCCGCGGGTCGCTCCGGCGGTCGCGGCTGCGGTCGCGGCGGCGGCGATCGAGGACGGCGTCGCGCGCCGGTCCGCGGCCCCGGCGCACGCGGCGACTGTCGTCCCGGCCTGACGACGGCATCACCACCTGACAGGACAGCCGTGCCGCTCCCGCACATCCGGGGGCGGCACGGCCGTCTTATTCAGCGTTAAGGTCGGCTGATGCGAGCCGCTTACGCCTCCGCCCTGAACCCGGACGAGCCCCTGCGCGGGCTGACCGTCGGTGACCTGCCCGAGCGAGCCACACCCGACGGCTGGGTGCCGGTCGAGGTGCGTGCCTCCTCGCTCAACCACCACGACCTGTGGTCGCTGCGTGGTGTCGGCCTGCCCGCCGACCGGCTCCCGATGATCCTCGGCTGCGACGCGGCAGGCGTCGACCCGGACGGCAACGAGGTCGTCGTCTTCCCGGTGGTCGAGGACAAGGCCGATCCGCGGGGCTATTCGCTCTTCTCCGAGTGGCATCCCGGCGGGATCGCGGAGAGGATCGCGGCGCCCCGGGAGAACCTGATCCGGAAACCGGCAGGGGTCTCCTTCGCCGAGGCGGCCTGCCTGCCGACCGCCTGGCTCACGGCGTACCACATGCTGGTGACCCGCGGCCGGATCGCTCAGGGTGGGTCCGTGCTGGTTCAAGGCGCCGGAGGCGGCGTCGCGTCGGCGGCGGTCGCGCTCGGCGTGGCGCTGGGCAAGCGCGTTTACGCGACCAGCCGTGAGCAGTGGAAACGTGAGCGGATCAGCCAGCTCGGCGCGACCGCGCTGGAGCCCGGCGCGCGGCTGCCGGAACGGGTGGACGTGGTGATCGAGTCGGTCGGCGAGCCCACGTTCGACCACTCGATGAAGTGTGCGGCGCCCGGCGCCCGGATCGTGGTGTGCGGAGCGACCGCCGGTCACCAGGCCACGATCGACCTGCGCCGGGTCTTCGCCATGCAGATCGAGATCCTGGGCAGCAGCATGGGCACCCCCGACGAGCTCGCCGAGCTGCTGGAACTGGTCGCGGACGACAGGGTCCGCCCGGTGATCGACTCGACGTTCCGGTTCAGCGAGGCGGCGAAGGCGTTCGAGCGGCTCGACACCGGCGAGGTCTTCGGCAAGGTCGTAATCGATCATCTCGCCTGATCAGGTGGTCTGTTTCGCCATCCTTGACCCGTTTCGCTAGGGTCGGCGCATGTCTGACAACAGCGTCGACCCCAGCGGCAACACCGAGGCGTTCCGCGCGTTCACCCGGACGACGTCCGACTCCGAGTCGTCGTCGTCCAAGCTGCCGTTCGTGATCGGTGGCGTGGTCGCCCTCGTCGTCCTGATCGCACTCGTAACCTGGCTCGCGCTCTAGGAAACGGCCTTCCGGGCCTCCGAAGCGATCTCCAGCTCCTCCTCGGTCGGCACCACACACACGGTGATCGGTGATCCGTCCGGGGAGATGATCAACTCATTGCGAGCGTTGCGGTCCGGGTCCACCGTGATGCCGAGTGCTTCCAGCCCGGCCAGCGCGTGTTCCCGGACCAGCGGCGCGTTCTCGCCGACCCCGGCCGTGAACGTGATCGCGTCCACCCGGCCGAGCACTGCCAGGTAGGACCCGACGTACTCCCGGATCCGCCGGCAGAAGACGTCGAACGCCAGCCGCGCGTCCTCGTCACCGGCGTCGGCGCGCTCCAGGACCGTACGCATGTCGTTGGCGCCGGAGAGGCCGAGCAGCCCGGATTTCCGGGTCAGCGTGTCCTCGATCTCGTCGAGCGACAGGCCGGCCACCCGGTGCAGGTGGAAGATCAGGCTCGGGTCGATGTCACCCGAACGGGTGCCCATCACCAGGCCGGGCAGCGGGGTCATGCCCATCGACGTCGCCACGCTCCGCCCGCCGCGAACAGCGGCGGCGCTCGCGCCGTTGCCGAGGTGCAGTGTGATCACGTTCGCCTCGCCGGCCGGCTTGCCGATCACCCGTGCCGTCTCCCGGGACACGTACGCGTGCGAGGTCCCGTGGAATCCGTACCGTCGCAGGCCCCACCGGCTCGCGAGGTCCTTGTCGACCGCCCAGAGCGCGCCTTCCGGCGGGATCGTCGCGTGGAACGCGGTGTCGAAGACCGCCACCTGCGGTACGTCCGGCAGCAGCTTGCGGGCCACCCGCAGCCCGGTCAGCGCGCCCGGGTTGTGCAGCGGGGCCAGCGGGATGAGTTCCTCGATCGCGGCCAGCACGTCGTCGTCCACCACGGTCGCCGCGGTGAACCGCTCGCCGCCGTGCACCACCCGGTGGCCGACCGCGGACAGCCCGGTCAGGTCCAGGTCGTCCATCAGCGTACGCAGGGCCTCGTCGTGGTCGGCCACGTCGCCGTCGGCCTCGCCGATCCGCTGGACCAGGCCCTTGGTGAGCACCTCGTCGCCGTCGTAGAGCCGGTACCGCAGCGACGACGAGCCGCAGTTGAGCACGAGTACCCGGGTCATCTCGCTCCCGCCTGGATCGCCGTGATGGCGACCGTGTTCACGATGTCCTTGACCGTGGCGCCACGGGACAGGTCGTTGACCGGCGCGCGCAGACCCTGCATGACCGGGCCGACCGCCACCGCGTTCGCCGACCTCTGCACGGCCTTGTAGGTGTTGTTCCCCGTGTTCAGGTCGGGGAACACGAAGACGGTTGCCTTTCCGGCCACCAGGCTGCCGGGCAGTTTCGCGGCGGCGACGGCCGGGTCGATCGCCGCGTCGTACTGGATGGGTCCCTCGACCGGCAGGTCGGGCCGTCGCTCGCGGACCAGCGCGGTGGCCGCCGCGACCTTGTCCACGTCCGCGCCGGACCCGGAACTTCCGGTCGAGTACGACAGCATCGCGACCCGTGGCTCGATGCCGAACGCGGCAGCCGTCTGCGCCGACGAGAGCGCGATGTCGGCGAGCTGTGCCGCGTCCGGGTCCGGGTTGACCGCGCAGTCGCCGTAGACCAGGACCCGGTCGGCGAGCAGCATGAAGAAGACGCTCGACGCCACCGACAGCCCCGGCACGGTCTTGATGATCTCGAAGGCCGGCCGGATGGTGGCCGCCGTCGTGTGGTTCGCGCCGGAGACCATGCCGTCGGCCAGGCCGGCCGCGACCATCATGGTGCCGAAGTAGTTCACGTCGCGGACCACGTCGAACGCCAGGTCCAGCGTGACGCCGCGGTGTTTGCGCAGCTCCGCGTACCGGGCCGCGAAGTCCTCGCGCCACTCGGCGGTTGCCGGGTCGACAAGGTGCGCCCCACCGATCTCCACGCCGATCTCCCGGGCCCGCCGGGTGATCTCGGCCGGGTCGCCGAGCAGGGTGAGGTCGGCGACGTCACGCCGCAGCAGGGTCTCGGTGGCCCGCAGGATCCGCTCCTCGGTGCCCTCCGGGAGCACCAGGTGCCGCCGGTCGGCGCGGGCCTTGTCGATCAGATCGTTCTCGAACATCAGCGGGGTCACCCGGCCGGAGCGGGCCACGTCCAGCATCCGCGACAGCTCCGCGGTGTCCACGTTCTTCTCGAAGACGCCGAGCGCCGCCTCGACCTTGCGGGGTGTGCTCAGCTCCGCCTTGATCCGGCCGGCCGCCGCGATCGTGTGATAGCTGTCCGCCTTGGAGATCAGGATGGCGAGTCCGGTGTTCAGACGCTCGATGACCTTGACGGCTTGCGGGTCCGGCGGCTCGCCCAGGGTCAGCACCAGACCGGCCAGGGTGGCCGTGCCGGCCGCGTGCGCGGCGCTCGCCGCCACCAGCAGGTCCGCGCGGTCGCCAGGAGTGATCAGCAGTGCGCCCTCGGTCAGGTGTTTCAGGACGGTGGGCACCTGGGCGGCACCGACCACGTAATCCAGCACGTCGCGATCGAGGGCGCTGGGCGTACCCATGAAGACCGTGGCGTCCAGCGCGGCAGCGACCTCGGCCACCGTCGGCGCGGCGATGGCCGCGACCTCGGGCATCGCCCAGACCGGGACCGGCAGGCCGTTGATCTTTTCAAGATCAAAGGGCACGCGGTTGGCGATCACCGCGAGAACGGTCGCGCCCAGATCAACAAGCGAGTGGTACGCGCTACGCGCCGCCGCCGCGAGCGACTCAGGAGTACGCCCCTCGCCGCTGACGACCGGGACCACCACACTGCCGAATTCGGTCGCCAGGCGCGCGTTGAAGGCCAGTTCCCGGGGCAGTTCCTCGCGGCCCTCGTCAGCCTTGTCGGAGAAATCGCTGCCGATCACGACGACGGCCGCACTGCGCCGCTCCACGTCCCGGTAACGCTCCACGATCCGGCCGATCAGCTCCTCCCGGCGGCCGTCGGCGACCAGCGCGGACGCCTCGGCCATGGTGACGCCGAAGGACTCCTCGTACGGCACCGGGCCGGGATAGCGATCACGAAGGACGGAGAGAAGCGGATCTCGGTCCTGGCCGGCCACCAGGGGACGGAAGACCGCCACCTGAGCGACTCGCCGGGACAGCAACTCGACGATGCCGAGCGCCACGGTTCCTTTACCGACACCGGGGCCCAAGCCCGCGACGTACACACTGCGTGCCACGGATTCAACCTACCGGCAGGACCACCACGCGGCCGGGCCGAAAGTCCCGGACAGGGTGAGATCTATTCGTCGTCGTCCTCGTCGGCACGGGCCAGCCACGTGGCGAAGCGCTCGATCGGCGTCTCGAACTCCGGGTTCATGTCGACGAAGGTGCGCAGCTGCTCGCCGATCCACTCCAGGGTCACGGTCTCCTCGCCACGACGCTGGACGAGTTCCTCGATGCCACGGTCGGTGAAGTACATGCCCGGATAGTAGAAGGGGCCGCCCCGGTTTCCCGGAGCGGCCCCTTCACTTCGCGTACGTCACGGGCGAGGCAGGGAGGCCTCGACCAGCGCCGCCTGCTCGGCCTCGTGCATCTTCGCCGAGCCGACCGCCGGGGCGGCGGCGGCCGGGCGGGAGATCCGCCGCAGGCGGACGCCCTCCAGGTGCTCGAGCAGGTTGAGCGCCACGAACGACCAGGCGCCCTGGTTGGCCGGCTCCTCCTGGACCCAGGCGAAGTCCTCGGCGTTCGGGTACTGCGCGAGCACCGCCTTGAGCTCCTCGACGGGCAGCGGGTAGATCTGCTCCATCCGGATGATCGCGGTGTCGGTGTTGCCGCGCTCGGCCCGCGCCTGGAACAGGTCGTAGTAGACCTTGCCGGAGCAGAGCAGAACCCGCTTCACCGCGTTCGCGTCCAGCTGCGTGCCGTTGATCCCGGCGTCGCCGATGATCGGCTGGAACGTGCCCTCGGTGAAGTCGGCGACCGACGACACCGCGAGCTTGTGGCGCAGCAGCGATTTCGGCGAGAAGACCACCAGCGGCTTGCGCTTGCTGCTGAGAGCCTGGCGGCGCAGCAGGTGGAAGTAGTTCGCCGGAGTGGTCGGGTTCGCCACCCGCATGTTGTCCTGCGCGCAGAGCTGCAGGAACCGCTCGGGACGGCCGGACGAGTGGTCCGGGCCCTGGCCCTCCTGGCCGTGCGGGAGCAGCAGTACCAGCGACGACTGCTGGCCCCACTTCACCTCGCCGGAGGAGATGAACTCGTCCACGATCGACTGGGCGCCGTTGACGAAGTCGCCGAACTGCGCCTCCCAGAGGACCAGCGCCTCGGTGTTCTCCACCGAGTAGCCGTACTCGAAGCCCATCGCCGCGTACTCGCTGAGCAGCGAGTCGTGCACGAAGAACCGGGCGCTGCCGGTCGCCATCGTGGAGATCGGCAGGAAGTCCTTGCCGGTCTTCGCGTCGACGATGGCGGCGTGCCGCGAGGTGAACGTGCCACGCCGCGAGTCCTGGCCGGCGAGACGGACCGTGACACCCTGGCCGAGCAGCGATCCGAACGCGATCAGCTCACCGAAGCCCCAGTCGATGCCGCCGTCCGACGACATCTTGGCGCGCCGGTCGAGCAGCTGCTGGACCCGCTTGTGCGGGGTGAAGCCCTCGGGCAGCTCGACGTGCGACTGACCGACCGCGCGGACCACCTCGGCGCCGATCGCGGTCTGCACCTCGGGCTCGGCCTCCTCGGTGAGGCTGTGCGGGCGGGGCGGGGTGGCGCCGGCGTCCCGGGTGGCCTTGAAGACGTCCTCGAGGCGACCCTGGTAATCGCGCAGCTGCTCCTCGGCCTCCTGCACGGTGATGTCGCCGCGGCCGATCAGCTCCTCGGTGTAGAGCTTCCGCACGCTGCGCTTGGTGTCGATGATCTGGTACATCCGCGGGTTGGTCATCGAGGGGTCGTCGCCCTCGTTGTGACCGCGGCGCCGGTAGCAGACCATGTCGATCACGACGTCCTTGTTGAACGTCTGCCGGTACTCGAACGCCAGCTTGGCGACCCGGACGACGGCCTCGGGGTCGTCACCGTTCACGTGGAAGATCGGCGCCTCGACCATCCGGGCCACGTCGGTGGAGTACATCGACGAGCGGCTGTACTCCGGCGCGGTGGTGAAACCGACCTGGTTGTTCACGATGACGTGCACCGTGCCGCCGGTCCGGTAACCACGCAGCTGCGACAGGTTCAGCGTCTCGGCGACCACGCCCTGCCCGGCGAACGCGGCGTCGCCGTGCACCAGCACCGGCAGCACCGTGTAACCGTGCAGGCCCAGGTCGAGACGGTCCTGCTTGGCCCGGACGATGCCCTCGAGCACCGGGTCGACGGCTTCCAGGTGCGACGGGTTCGCCACCACGCTGACGGTCGTCGAGCTCTCGCCGTCCGGCGTCGTGTACTTGCCGGTCTGGCCCAGGTGGTATTTCACGTCACCCGAGCCGTGGGCCGACCTCGGGTCCATCTGACCCTCGAACTCGTTGAAGATCTTTTCGTACGGCTTGCCGACGATGTTGGTCAGAACGTTCAGCCGGCCGCGGTGGGCCATGCCGATGACCATCTCGTCCAGGCCGGCCTCGGCGGACGACTGGAGAACCGCGTCGAGCAGCGGGATCAGCGACTCGCCGCCCTCCAGCGAGAACCGCTTCTGACCGACGTACTTGGTCTGCAGGAAGGTCTCGAAGGCCTCGCCGGCGTTCAGCCGGTGCAGGATGTGCTTCTGCTCCTCGGCGTCCGGCTTCGTGTACTTGACCTCGATGCGCTCCTGGACCCAGCGGCGCTCCTCCGGGTCCTGGATGTGCATGTACTCGATGCCGACCCGGCGGCAGTAGCTGTCGCGCAGCACACCGAGCACGTCGCGCAGCTTCATCTTCTGCTTGCCCGCGAAGCCGCCGACCGGGAAGGTCCGGTCCAGGTCCCACAGGGTCAGGCCGTGCTGGAGCACGTCCAGGTCGGGGTGCTTGCGGATGGTGAACTCGAGCGGGTCGGTGTCGGCCATCAGGTGACCGCGCACCCGGTACGCGTGGATCAGCTCCACCACCCGGGCGGCCTTGTCGATCTGACCCTCGGAGGTGCGGGCCACGTCGCGAACCCAGCGGACCGGCTCGTACGGGATCCGCAGCGACGTGAAGATCTCGTCGTAGAAGCCGTGGTTGCCGAGCAGCAGCTCGTGCATCACCTTGAGGAACTCGCCGGACTGCGCGCCCTGGATGACCCGGTGGTCGTACGTGCTGGTGAGCGTGGTGACCTTGCTCACGCCGAGCTCGGTCAGCATCTCGTCGCTCATACCGGAGTACGGCGCGGGGTATTCCATCGCGCCGACGCCGATGATGGCGCTCTGACCGTTCATCAGGCGCGGGATGGAGTGGACGGTGCCGATGCCGCCGGGGTTGGTCAGCGAGATCGTCGTCCCGGAGTAGTCCTCCATGGTCAGCTCGTTGCGACGGGCGCGCCGGACCACGTCCTCGTACGCCTGCCAGAACTGACGGAAGTCCATCGTCTCGCAGTTCTTGATCGACGGGACGACCAGGCTGCGGGAGCCGTCCTTCTTCGCCAGGTCGATCGCGATGCCGAGGTTGATGTGCTCCGGCTGGACCAGGTTGGGCTTGCCGTCGATCTCGGCGAAGGAGTTGTTCATCTCCGGGTGCGCCACCACCGCGCGGATCAGCGCCCAGCCGATCAGGTGGGTGAAGCTGACCTTGCCACCACGCCCACGGGAGAGGTGGTTGTTGACCACGATGCGGTTGTCGACCATCAGTTTGGCCGGGACCGCGCGCACCGAGGTGGCGGTCGGGACCTCGAGCGAGGCCGACATGTTCTGGACGATCTTGGAAGCGACCCCGCGGAGCGGAGTGGTCTTCGCGTCGGAGGGCACGTTGCCGCTGGAAGAGGGCTTGGGCGCGGCCTTCTCCACCGGTGCCGGCTTCGGTTTCGGCTCGGCCTTGGGCGCGGCCGCCGGGGTCACCGGCTTGACCGGGGCCACCGTGGCCGCAGCCGGAGCGTCCGTGCCCGCTTTCGCCGCGGACGCGGTGGCGGTGGCCGCCTTGGCCTCGTCCGGAGTCGCGATCGAACCCGATGCCATCGCCGGCTTGTAGTCAGCGAAGAAGTCGTGCCAGGCGGGGTCGACACTGGTCGGGTCGGCCAGGTAGCGCTGGTACATCTCATCGACGATCCACTCGTTGGGACCGAAGTCCGCGAGTGGATTGTCCTGCGAAGTCTGCTGCGTCGACACTGCCGCGTTCGCCTCTTTCACCGTGTTTGTCATCACGTGACTGCTCCGTCACGCGGGACGGGTAGGATTCCCGCTCAAGGCTACGCCGTGCTTGAGCGCCCTCCGACCGGACGTCCACTCTGTGACCAACTGCCTTCCGCGAGATCTGCTTGCGCGGGGCGTCAGCCGGTCGTGATCCAGGTCGCCCGCGCGATTGCGAGCCTTCGGCCGTCCGGACCGTGAACCGCCGAATCGACCATCGCCTTGCGGCCCTCGATCGAGGTGGCCGCGCCGACCACCACGCACTCGTCGCCCGGTGCCGGCAGGGCCAGCACCTGCGCGGCGATCCGGCCCAGGACGTACGCCCGGCCGGTGGCGATCGCGGCCCACCCTCCCGGGCAGTCCAGCGCGGCCCACATGGTCGGCTCGGAGACCTCGTCCGGGACCGTCCACGGCGCCGCCGTCCGCCCGTCCGCCAGCACCCCCGGAAAGATCCGCAGGCCGTCCGGATGATCCGGCCCGCAGACGAAACAGGTGGGGAAGGGGTGCGAGGTGAAACCGGGATATCCGGCCGACGCCGCGACCGCCTCGTCCCGCGAAACGGGTGGCACGCCATCACCGATGGAGGGTGCCTTCGCGACCGAGGCGACAAGCGTCCCCCCAGCCCAGATCGAGTCGTCGCGCAGGTCGAGGGAAACGCCGAGCGGAGGCGGGACCCGGAGCGTCACCTGTGCCGGTCGCACGCCCGTGGCCTGCGCGAACACTCCTGCGCACCAGCCTCCGTTGCCGGTGCCGGGCGGGCCGTTGAAGCGATCCGGGATCAGCATCCACCGACTCTCGCACAAGTCGTTCATCCGCCGGTCACGCATCGCCTCCTGATCCGACACGCCATCGGCAGTTGTCACCCTTACACAGATCCCATGGCAGTTCTGATGACAGCCGCCGCACCCACCGGGACCAGCGGCTACACGCTTCTCATCGCGGACGACGCGAGCCTCGTCGAGGCAGCACAGCGGCTGCGCCACGAGGTCTTCGCCGGCGAACTCGGCGCCACTCTCGCAGGGCCGGCCGGACTCGACACCGACGAGTTCGACCAGTACTGCGATCACCTGCTCGTCCGGGACGACTCGACCGGCGAGGTGGTGGGCACCTATCGGATGCTCCCGCCGCGCGCCGCGGAACTGGCCGGCCGCCGGTACGCGGACGGCGAGTTCGACCTGAGCGCCCTCCGACCTCTGCGGGACCACCTGGTCGAGACCGGCCGGTCCTGTGTGCACCCGGACCACCGCTCCGGCGCCGTGGTCAACCTGATGTGGGCCGGCATCGCCCGGTACATGCACCTCAACAACCTGCGCTGGCTGGGCGGATGCGCCTCGGTGCCGCTCGCCGACGGTGGCGTCACGGCGGCCGGCGTCCGGGAACGGATCAACGCGAAGCACCTCTCCCCGCCGGCCATGCGGGTTCGCCCGCGCCGGCCGTGGACGCCGCCGGAAGGTCTGGCCGGCGACCCGAAGACAGCGGTTCCCGCGCTGCTCAAGGGTTACCTGCGGCTGGGCAGCTGGGTCTGCGGCGAGCCGGCGTACGACGCGGACTTCGACTGCGCCGACTTCTACGTGCTCTTCTCGATGGACCGGCTGGACCCGCGGTACCGCCGGCACTTCCTGGGTGCGACCCGATGAACTGGCACCCCGCCTCCGGGTGCGATGACGACTGCCGGCCGGGCGGGCACGCGCAGGTGCCGCCGGTCACCGCCACACTGCGGGTGGTCGCGCTCATCGGCGTACTCCTGACGGGTCTGTTGCCTGCGGCGCTGCTGCGCGGCGCCGCGCTGCAGGCCTTGCCCCGCGCGATCCTCGCGGTTCTCGGTATCCGTCTGGTCTGGCGCGGCGCGGTGCCGCGACCCGGCAGCCTGCTGGTCGCCAACCACGTCTCCTGGCTGGACATCGTCGCGCTGTACTCGGTGGTTCCGGTGCGGCTGGTGGCGAAGCACGATGTGCGGGAGTGGCCGGCCATCGGCGCGACCGCGGATCGCAGCGGCGCCATCTTTATCGATCGGACCAGGCCGAAGACGCTGCCCAGGACGGTGGGCGAGGTCGCTGCCGCGCTTCGCGGCGGTCGCTCGGTCGCGCTCTTTCCGGAGGGTACGACCTACTGCGGCACCGAGCACGGCCCGTTTCGTCCGGCGCTGTTCCAGGCGGCGATCGACGCGGGAGCGCCGGTGGTGCCGATCTCGATCAGTTACGACTCGACCGAGGCCGCGTTCGTCGGCGAGGACACGCTCTGGGAATCGGTGCTGCGTGTGGCCCGGGTCCGCAGGCTCACCGTGACCCTGGCGGCGGCACCGGCGCTGCGGCCGGAGCCGGGTGCCGGCCGCCAGGCGCTGGCTCGGGCGGCGCAGTCCAGCATGGGAGTGGGCGGTTACCGCCTCGCCGCCTGATCGGCGGGGTGACTCTCACAGATAATTTTCAGCAAGTGTGCAGCCATGGCGCAGCGGACGGCGAAAGAATGGCGCCATGGCCGTTCAGACCCAGCCCAAGCAGAGCGAGGCGAAACTGCTCGTCGTCGAGGACGATGCGAACATCCTCGAGCTGCTCTCCGCCAGCCTGCGTTTCGCCGGGTTCGATGTCACCACCGCGACCAGTGGCAGCGCGGCCGTCAGTGCCGCGCGCAGCTCCGCGCCTGATCTCGTCGTGCTCGACGTCATGCTTCCCGACCTCGACGGTTTCGAGGTCATCCGCCTGATGCGCGAGGGCGGCCAGCGGACCCCGGTGGTCTTCCTGACCGCTCGTGACGGCACCGAGGACAAGATTCGCGGGCTGACGCTCGGCGGCGACGACTACGTCACCAAGCCGTTCAGCCTTGAGGAGCTCACCGCCCGGATCCGGGCGGTGCTGCGCCGCACCACAGCGGGCGAGGAGCAGCCGTCCCGGCTGGTCTTCGCCGACCTGGAGCTGGACGAGGAGACGCACGAGGTCTACCGGGCGGGCAGCCGGGTGCAGCTCTCGCCGACCGAGTTCAAGCTGCTGCGTTACCTGATGC
Organism: Actinoplanes sp. CA-015351; assembly: GCF_050955685.1. Lineage (NCBI taxonomy): Bacteria > Bacillati > Actinomycetota > Actinomycetes > Micromonosporales > Micromonosporaceae > Actinoplanes > Actinoplanes sp. CA-015351. Next base: position 7,596,021 of record NZ_CP192102.1, on the reverse strand, counting down.
TCAACGCCAACCGGGTGCTCTCCAAGGCGCAGATCCTGGACCACGTGTGGAAATACGACTTCCGCGGTGACGACAACATCGTCGAGTCCTACATCTCGTACCTTCGCCGCAAGGTGGACAACGTCCAGCCCCGACTGATCCACACGCTTCGCGGCGTGGGATACGTCCTGCGCAAACCCGCCGTCTAGGCGCCGGGCGATGAAATTGGCTGAGCGGGTTCGCGGCTCGATCCCGCTGCACCCGACCCTGCGCAAGATTTCCCTGCGGACCAAGCTGGTCGCGTCGGTGCTGGTCCTGGTCTTCGCCGCGCTCACCCTGATCAGCGCGACAAGCACGTACGCACTGAACACCTACCTGATCAGCCGGATGGACGATCAGCTCAAGCGGTTCGCGTACGCCCGGATCAAGGCCGGTTTCACCGGGTCCCGGATCGTGCTGCCCTCGGATTACCTGACCACCACCAAGTCGATCACCGGGGTCGGCGACATCGACGTCGGCGGCGACTACACCGCGGGCCAGCTGCCGCGGATCCTCACCGGTGTCGAGGAGATCAGCAAGCACGACGGCACGCCGTACACGACCCGGTCGGTCGACGGCACGATGACCTGGCGGATGCTCGTGGTCCGCACCGACAACGACTCGGCTCTCTACGTCGGCCAGCGGATGTCCGGGGTGGACGCGGTCATCGCCTGGCTCGTCTGGGTCGACTTCCTGGTCGGCGGCGCGGTGCTGGTGGCACTCGCGGCGATCGGCGCGGCGCTGGTCCGGCAGACGCTCATCCCGCTCGTGCAGATCGAGCGGACCGCAGCGGCGATCGGCGCAGGCGACCTGACCCGCCGGGTGCCCGACCCGGAGGAGAACGACGGCGATCCCACCACCGAGCTGGGCCGGCTCTCCCGCGCGTTGAACGCGATGCTCGCCCAGATCGAGACGGCCTTCCTGGCCCGCGCGCACTCCGAGCAGGCGGCCCTCGCGGCCGAGCAGGCGGCGCGGGAGGCGGCCGTGGCGGCGCAGGGTTCCGAGGCGCGGGCGTTGGAGTCCGAGGGCAAGATGCGGCAGTTCGTTGCGGACGCCTCGCACGAGTTGCGGACCCCGCTAACCACGATCCGCGGTTTCGCCGAGCTGTACCGGCAGGGTGCCGTCTCCGATCCGGACGCGGTGGCCCGGCTGGTCCGGCGCATCGAGGACGAGGCGGCCCGGATGGGCCTGCTCGTCGAGGACCTGCTGCTGCTGGCCCGGCTCGATCGGGAACGCCCTCTCACGCTCGCCCCGGTGGAGCTGCCGGTGCTCGCGCTGGACGCGGTGCAGGCCGCCGAGGCGATGGCGCCGGACCGGGAGATCCTCCTCGAAGTGCGCGACGAGCCGGAACGACTCGTGGCGTACGGGGACGACGCCCGGCTCCGCCAGGTGATCGGCAATCTGATGACCAACGCTCTGGTGCACACCCCGGCCGACGCGACAGTGACGCTACGGCTGCACGCCGGCGAGGGCGACACGGCGGTGGTCGAGGTCGCGGACACCGGGCCGGGGCTCAGCCCGGAGCAACGGGAGCGGGTTTTCGAGCGGTTCTACCGGGCGGACGGTGCGCGTACCCGCAACACCGATCGGGAGGCCACCGGGACCGGGCTCGGCCTCGCGATCGTGGCGGCGATCGTCCGTGCGCACCAAGGTTCTGTCGAGGTTCACTCCGAGGGTGGCAAGGGCGCGACCTTCAGCGTCACGTTGCCCACCATAAATCCCGATAAAGGGTTCACAGAAAACGTCCAGGGGTAACACAGTTCGGTACGAGTACGACAGGGCAGAGTTAAGCGCATGAACGAGAACGAGACCGACCCGCGGCCCGCGGACGCCGTCGCTGGAGACAGCGCGGCGCGGGTGGAGTCTGAGCAGCCGACCGCCGCACAGCCGACGATTGTGCCGCCGACCGCCGCTCCCCAGTCCGCGGCACCCCACAACACCGCGGCCGCCCAGCCGCAGCCGGCTCAGTCGCAGCCCGCCCAGGAGCAGCTCGCCCAGGAGCAGTTCGCCCAGCCGCAGCCCGTGCAACCCCAGCCGCCCGCCGCGCCGCAGAGCCCGTGGGCGCCTTGGCAGCAGACGCAGCAGGCCCCGCAGCAGCAGGCCCCGCAGCAGCAAGCCCCGCAGCAGCAGGCGCCGCAGGACCCGGCCGCCCAGCCGACCTCGGCCCAGCCGGCGTCAGCCCAGCCGGCTTACGCTCAGCCCGCTTCCGGGCAGCCCTACTCCTCCGCGACCGACCCGGTCACCGGCCAGCCCTACGGCTACGGCCACCCCTACCAGGGTTACCAGGCCCCGCAGGGCTACGCCGGTTACCAGCAGACCGGTTACCAGGACTACGCGCAGCAGGCTGCGTACGCCGGAGCCTGGCAGCCCGGTGGCACCCAGACCGCTGAGGGCGTCGTCCCGCCGTGGGCCGGCGGCGACCAGCGTCCGCAGCGCTCCGGCCGTGGCCGCAAGATCTTCCTGGCCGGTGCGGCCGCCGTGCTGATCGCGCTCGGCGCGGGCGGTGTTGGCGCCGCGACAGCTCTGGCCCTCGACGACGGCAGCACCCCGCAGAGCGTGCAGACCGGCAACTCCTCGGTCACCCGGGTGGTCGACAGGTCCTCGCTCGCCGAGATCGCCGCCGCGGTCCAGGACAGCGTCGTCTCGATCACGACGGGCTCCGGTGAGGGTTCCGGTGTCGTGCTCAGCGCCGACGGTTACATCGTGACCAACAATCACGTGGTCTCGACCGCCACCGACGGCAAGGTCAACATCATCTTCGCGGACGGCACGAAAGCCACCGCCACGATCGTCGGCACCGACGAGCGCACCGACCTCGCCGTGGTCAAGGCCAGCGGCGTCTCCGGGCTGAAAGCGGCGAAGTTCGCCGACAGCTCGCAGATCCAGGTCGGCGACACGGTGCTGGCTCTCGGCAGCCCGCTCGGGCTGGAAGGCTCGGTGACCGCCGGCATCATCAGCGCCAAGGACCGGACCATCCAGTCGGCCAGCGAGGACGAGCAGGAGCAGACGCCGCAGAACCCGTTCGGCGGCAGCCAGGAGCAGCAGCAACAGCAGTCGGCCTCGACCACGATGACCGGCCTGCTGCAGACCGACGCCCCGATCAACCCGGGTAACTCCGGTGGCGCGCTGGTCAACACGAACGGCGAGGTCGTCGGCATCAACTCGGCGATCGCCACCTCGGGCTCCAGCTCCGGCAACATCGGCCTCGGCTTCGCGATCCCGAGCAACAAGGCGGCCGACGTCGCCAACCAGCTGATGGCGGGCAAGAAGGTCAGCCACCCGGCGCTCGGCGTCAGCGTGACCGACGGTGAGAACGGCGGGGCCCTGGTCAGCACGGTCACCGCTGACAGCGCGGCCTCGAAGGCGGGACTTCAGCAGGGTGACGTGGTCACCAAGGTCGACGGCAAGGCCATCGACGAGTCCGACGATCTGGTCGCGGCGGTCCAGGCCGGCACCGTCGGCCAGAAGCTGTCCATCACGTTCACCCGAAACGGTAGTGAGCAGACCGTCACGGTGACACTCCAAGAGGCCCAGTAACGGGCTCCACACAGACGACCCTCTCGCTACGGCGGGTGACGTGACCCGGGGGTGGGCGCGTCACCCGCCGTATTCCTATCTATGTCGTGATTCAGGACCTTCGCGACCAAACGGCGATTTTTGCCGCACCAGACTCGCGTTTGCCCAGGCGACCGCCTACTCTCCATTCGCCCTCTGGGCGTTGTCTTGTGGAGTGAGAGGCCCTGCGAGTTGACGTACGTCGAACCCCGGACCAACGTCTGGGAAGCCCTGGCCGGACGCGCCCCCGGGGTGCCGTCCGGACCGGCCGACGCCGGTCTCTGGCACACGGTCGCCGATCGGCTCGACCCGGCCAGCGCCCGCCCGGTGCTGCGCGCCGGCATCGAGATCCGGCACCGGGCCACGGTCCGCGGCGGCCGGTACGTCATGCTGCGCTCGCCGGAAGAGGGCGGGCGGGCTTCGTACCTGCGCCTGAGCCCGGACGAGTACCAGCTCGCCATGATGATGGACGGGAGCGGCACGGTCGCCCGGCTGGTCGCCGAGTTCGCCCGGATCGCCGGCCGGCTCGCTCCCGACCAGGTCCGCCGGGTCGTCGCCGACCTGGCCGCCAACCGGATGCTGGAAGAGCTTCCGATGGACGCCTTCCGGCCGCTGCGGGAGATCCGCCGGGAGCCGCTGCCGAAACGGGTCGGCGGGACGCTGGTGGCCGCCGTGCGCGGTCGCCGGGTCCTCTCCGTCGACGTGGACGGCCTGATCGGCGCGCTGTACCGCGGTGGCGGCCGCTTACTCTTCACCCGGGTGGCGTTCTGGATCGGGACTGTCTTCGCCGTCGCCGGCGCGGGGCTGTTCGGGGCTACCTGGCAACGGGGGAGCCGGTCGCTCTTCCTGGTGAACGACTCGTACCTACTCGGTGCGATCGGCCTGGTGCTACTCAACGTGCTGGCGCTGGCGATACACGAATTCGGTCACGCGCTCGCCGCGAAACGGGTCGGCCGGGAGGTCCCGGCCGCCGGCCTGATGCTCCGTTTCGGAATCCCGTCGGTCTTCGTCGACACCAGCGACGTGTGGATGGCGGGCCGCCGTGCCCGGATGGCGGTCACCGCCGCCGGTCCGGCAGCCGCGCTCGGCCTGGCCGGGCTGGTCCAGGTGATCGGCCTCGCCGTGCCCGCGACCGGAGGCTTCGCGTTCAAGCTCGCGTTCCTGTTCTACCTGCACATGTTCTTCAACCTCAGCCCGCTGCTGCCGCTCGACGGCCACTACCTGCTGATGGACTGGCTGGAGATCCCCGACCTGCGGGCACGCGCGCTCTCCTGGCTCTCCGGCCGTCTGCGCCGCCGCGGGCCACGGTTCTCGGCGCTGGACCGCGAGGGCCGGATCGTTGCGCTCTACGCGCTGCTCGGCGTGCTCTGGCTGCTCGTCGCGGCCGGCCTCGGTTACCGCCTGTGGACCGATCGGGTCCACGGCCTCGCCACCGGTCTCTGGTACGAGGGCTTCGGCGGCCGGCTGCTCCTCATCGCGGTGGTCGTCGGTCTGCTCGCCCCGGCGCTGCACTTCCTGCTCGGCCGGGTCGGCGCGGGCTGGCGCCGCTGGCGGCAGCGCGCCGCCGAACGTGATCGGGACGCCGACCTGCCCCGCCGGCTGGCCGCCCTGCACGCATCGGAGCTGGGCGGCCTGCCCGAGCCGGTGCTGCACGAACTGGCCGCGTACGCCCGCTGGCAACGCCCGCCGGCCGGCCGTCAGCTGGTCCGCGCGGGCGAGCAGCACGCCGCCGTCCACGTGGTGGTCGAAGGCGCGCTGCACGGCCGCCGCCCCGGCGATCCGGGCGGCACGATCCGGCACCACGCCGGTCCGGGCGGCCTGGCCGGGCTGGCCGGCGCGCTCACCGGCCGCAGCGCGCGGCTGGACTGGTACGCCGCCTCCGGCGCGACCCTGCTGACCGTGCCGGCCGACACGGTGTCCACTCTGATCGGCCCGATGCCCGGACCGCCGCCGGAGGAGCGGGCGGAAGCGGAAGCGCTCTTCGCCGACACTCCCGCCCTGGCGGGGCTGGAGGACGACCAGTGCCTCGCGCTCATCGGTGGCGCGTACCCGGCGGATCTGGAGCCCGGTGTCCCGGTGGTGCTGCCCGGCCCGACCCACGCCGTGGTGGTCGAGTCCGGCGTCATCGCGATGTCCGACGGGACCGAGCTGCGGCGCGGCACCCTGGTCGGCCCGGTCGGTGACGGCAGCCCCGGAGCGGTGGCGCAGACGCGTACCCCGGTCCGGCTATGGATCATCCCGGACGCGTCGATCCTGCCGCCCCTGGTCGGCGGGCGCGGGCCGGGCGCCCCGATGCCGTCGCTGCGCCCCGGCGCCCCGGTGGCCGTCCGCCCCGGCGCCGCCCATCCGCCTCTGGCCGTGCCGCCCGGCCCGCCGGACGAGCCCGGTCCGTACGACGTGGACGGTCACTTCGAGCGCCGGATGTGGGCCTTCGCCAGCATCCTGCTGGTGTTCGCCCTGGTCAGCGCCGCGCTCAACCTGAAGCCCGGCCCGGCCTGGGCGGAGATGCCGGCCGAGCGGGTGCTGCTGACCGTGCAGCGCGGCCAGGCCACCACCGATCAGACGACGTTGCTGCCGAGCGAGCGGCGTTACCTCGCGGCCGGCTCGGAGATCAAGGTTCCGGACTCGGGACGCGCTCTGCTGACGTTCCCGGGCGGCGCGAGCGTGGTGCTGTGCGGCGGTTCGTCGACCGAGCTGACTGCCGCCGAGACGGCGAACGGCCGCCGGCCGCAGCCGTCCGGCCGGCTGGCTCTGGGCAGTGGCCGGGTGCTCGCCGGCACGACGAGCAGGAGCGGGGCGTACCAGCCGCTCAGCCTGACCGTGCTGCGTACTCAGGGCGACGTCGCCAACTCCGGCAACGCGTGGTTCGCCGTCGATCCGCTCACCGTCACCGTGGCGTCCGGCGAGGTCACCGTCGCGGGCGCCGCAGCTCCGGCTACCGGTGCCGGCCTGAGCTGTGGTGACGGCGAAGTGGTCGAACCCCCGTCGGCCGACCCCAGCGAGGATCCGATCGAGGAGGGCACGTTCCCGGCCGAGCCGAGCGCGTCGGTCGTACCGTCGTCGTCGGCTCCGGCCACGTCACCGGCGCAGACCACCCGCCCGGCCGAGACGACCGACAGCCCCGACCCGGACCCGACGAGGACCCGGACCCGTCAGCCGACCACCGCGCCGACCACGGTCCCGACGAGCCGTCCTGCCCCGAGCCGCAGCACGTCGTCCGCGCCGAGCAGCGCCCCGGCAACCAGCACCACTCCGACGGACGACCCGACCAGCGAAGACCCGACCGAGCCGAGCGACGACCCGACAACGGACCAGCCGAGCACGGGGACGTCCGCGGGCTGATCAAAGGAGGACCGCTGATGCGCTGCTGGTTCTGTACTGAGGAGGACCGCTGATGCTGTGCTGGTTCTGTGCCGAGGGTGCCCGCGCCACCTGCCGGTTCTGCGGTCGGGGCGTGTGCGCCGAGCACGCGCGCTTCGGCCCGTACCTGCTTGAGGTCACCCGCTCGGTCGCCCGTGACCGCGCCGAGGCCCTGGTGGTCGAGGACGCGGTCCAGTGCGGCAGCTGCCGTCCCCGACCACAGCCGGTCGCCATGCCCGAGCTCGACTAGCGCGAGGGGACGCCGGTGGTGGCGCCGGAGGGCGCCGGCGGGAGGGGCGGCACGTGGCGAGGAACTTGGGTACGCGGTTGGTGCGTGTGGTGAGATTTAGGGCGTACCGACAAAGAGAGTGAGTGGGTCAGTTTGCGTTGGTGTAGGGGGTTTGGGCTGTATGGATGGTTTGGCGGAGGAGTGATTTGGGACGGGCGCCGATCAGGGTGTTCGTCAGGGTGCCGGCGGTGAAGAAGAGCAGCGTCGGCATGGAGTGGACTCGGTATTCGAGGGTTGTGCGCGGGTTGGTGTCCACGTCCAGTGTGGTGATGCGGACGCCGGGGCCGAGTTCGGTTGCCAGCTCGGCGAGGACCCGGGTCATCGGGCCGCAGGGTGGGCACCAGGCGGCCCAGAAATCGACGATGGTCGGGACCGGGGAGTTGAGGACGAGGGCGGCGAATGTCTCGTCGGTGACGGTCAGCAGGGGTTCAGCAGGCAACGGATCTCCCGGTGTTCGATGGCTTGGTCAAGCTGTTCGTGCAGGCGGCGGCGGACGTCGGTGAGCTGGGTGAGATATCCGTCCACTTCGGCCAGACGGCGGCGCAGAACCGCTACGGCGTCTGGGCAGACGTGGCCGGCGGTGTTGCCGGCGCGCAGGCAGTCCACGAACGGCCTGATGTCGTCGACGCCGAAACCGTCGGCGAGCAGGGCGCGGATCTCGTGCACGACGCGGAGTTCGGCGTCGTCGTATTGGCGGTAGCCGTTCGCGTCGCGCCGGGGACGGACCAGGCCGTGCTCCTCGTAATAGCGCAGCGTGCGCGGGCTGGTGCCGGCCCGTTCGGCGAGCTCACCGATCAGCATGGGCCGACGGTATGCCTTCACACCGGCGTCAGGGCAAGATGGGATACATGGTCAACAGCCCGGTGGCGTTCGTGCTCGGTGGCGGTGGTGTGCTCGGCGCCGTCGAGGTGGGGATGCTGCGGGCTCTGTTCCGCGCCGGGTTCCGGCCTGACGTCGTGGTCGGCACCTCGATCGGCGCGGTCAACGGCGCGCTTGTCGCCGCGGATCCGTCCGAAGGGGTCACCGACCGGCTGCTGCGGCTCTGGACCTCGCCGGAGGCGGCGGCGGTCTACGGTGACTCGCTCGGCCGGCAGATGCGCCGCTTCGCCGCGCGTACCCATCTGCACTCGCCCCGGCCGCTGCGCCGGCTGCTGGAGAGCGAACTCGGTGACGGCACCACGTTCGGTGATCTCAAGGTTCCGTTCCGGTGCTGCGCCGCGAGCATCGAGCGGGCCGCCGAGCACTGGTTCGACAGCGGGCCGCTTGTCGACGCGGTGCTCGCCTCCTCGGCCGTGCCAGGCCTGCTGCCACCCATGGAGATCGGGGGCGAGCACTATGTGGACGGTGGCATCGTGAACTCGATCCCGATCGGCGAGGCCGTCCGGATCGGCGCGAAACTGATCTTCGTGCTGCAGGTGGGCCGGGTGGAACGCCAGCTGGCGGTGCCGAAACGGCCGTGGGAGGTGGCGCAGGTGGCGTTCGAGATCGCTCGGCGGCACCGGTTCGCCCGCGAGCTTGCATCGTTGCCCGACGATGTACGGGTGCATGTTCTCCCCAGCGGCGGCGGCGAGACCCGGGACGATTCGCCGTGGGCGTACCGGGACATGGCCTCGGTCGGCCGCCGGATCAGTCGTGCGTACACCGCTTCCCGCCGCTATCTGGCGGCCAATGTGCATCCCGCGCCGAATCCGGGGCAGTGATGGGCCTGCCGCCGATCTGGGTGCGCCGCGCGGTGCTCGCGCCGCTGGTGGTCGTGCTCGCGATCACCCTGGTCACCACCCTGCCGATCTGGCTGCTGCTCGCCCTGGCCGTGTCGCCGTTCGTGCCCGGACGGCTGCGGGTGCCGCGGGTGGTCTTCCTGCTCATCGTCTACCTGGTCTGGGACGCTGCGGCACTTGTCGCGCTGGCGATCCTCTGGCTGGCTTCCGGGTTCGGCTGGAAGATCCGCAATCCCACGTTCCAGCGTGCGCACTACGTGCTCACCGGCTGGTTCCTGCGAAGCATGTTCTGGTTCGCCCGCTGGTCGCTGCATCTGTCGATCGACGTGGTCGGCACCGACCCGGACACCGGGATGCCTGGCCGTCCGGAGATCGTGGTGAGCCGGCACGCTGGACCGGGCGACTCGTTCACGCTGATCCACGCCCTGGTGAACTGGTTCGAACGGGAGCCGCGGATCGTGCTGAAAGCGGCCCTGCAGTGGGATCCGGCGGTGGACGTGCTGCTCAATCGTCTGCCCAATCGGTTCATCTCGCCGGGGCGTACCGGCACGTCGACGCTGGAGGAGCAGATCGGCGAGCTGGCCACCGGCCTGGACGACAACGACGCCTTCGTGATCTTCCCGGAGGGTGGCAACTTCACCCCGCGCCGCAAGATCAACGCGATCGCCCGGCTCCGGGCCAGCGGCCTGGACGAGATGGCCGAGCGCGCCGAGCACCTGCGCAACCTGCTGCCACCAAAACCGGGCGGTCTGCTCGCCGCCATCGAAGCCGCGCCGGACGCCGGAGTGATCTTCGTGGCGCATACCGGCCTGGACCGGATGATCACGGTGTCCGACGTCTGGCGCGAGCTGCCGATGGACAAGCGCTTGGTGATGCGGTTCTGGAGCGTCCCACCCGAGGAAGTGCCGGCCGACGAGCAGGAACGCGTCGACTGGCTCTACGACTGGTGGGCCCGGATCGACGCGTGGATCGAGGAGAACCGCCCGGCGTCCCGGCCCTTGTGGACGGTCAGCCGCCGAGCACCTGATACACGTCCTCCGGCGCCTCGATGATCTCGGTGGCCGCCGGCTTCTCGGCGGCAACGGGCCGGCCGTAATCGGTGTACTTGGCGGTGATCGGCACGATCTGGTTGCCCTGAACCGCGGGCGGCTCCAGGGTCAGGGTGGCGAGCCGGCCCTGGTCGTCGACCGCGGCGACGAACGGGATGTGCTGGGCGGCGGCGCCGTACCCGTCGATCGTGACCCGGTCCAGGCCGGCGATGCCGGCCGCCTTCGTGAGATCGACAGTTCCGGCGTACGTGTCAGCGCCGGTGGCCTTCACGTCGGTGGTCGACGCGAGCAGGTTGGCGGTGTCCACCGGATCGATCCGGCCCGGGCGCAGGCCGATGTTCGCGCCCTCCGGCAGCCGGCTCATGTCCAGGTGGGTCCAGGTGCCGTCCCTGGTGATGCCGGGGATCTGCGCGTACAGATCCTGGCCGATCAGCAGGGACTTCACGGTCACCTCGGTGCTCGGGCCGGAGGCGGTGAGTTCGGCGGTGCCCTTGCCGGTCGGCGGGTCGATCAGCGCGGTCAGCGCGAAGCCGGTTCCGGCGGTCACGGTCATGGTGAAGCTCTGCGTGCCGAGCGCGGCGGTGGCCCTGCCGAGTGCGGCGGTGGCGGCCGGGTCGGCGGAGGCGGCCGGGCCGGCGGAGGCCGCGGAGATGCTCGGCGCCACGATCGGCGACGACGACGACCTCGGCTCGGCCGCGTTGTTCGCGGCGCAACCCGCGCTGCTTGCCAGGGCGAGTGTGGCTGTCGCCGAGGCCAGTACGAGTTTCCGCATATCGGTTCTCCCTGCATCGGTGACGTCGGTCGATGGGGAGGTTCCCGATGGGATGAATTCGCAAACGGACAAGTCCGGCCTCGCGGACGCCCGGATTTCCAGACCGATCATGTGACGGGCATGATGGGCCAGGTACGCGCAATCCTGGGGAGGGCTCGTGAGATTCGAGGTCAGCAAGGTCCTCGACGCCATTGAGGTCCGGCTCACCACCGACCCGGCGCTCGCCCGGGCAGTGGTTGACCTGTCCGAGGTCGTCCGCTATGCCGACCTTGACGGTGGCCGTCCGGCCAGTCTGGTCCGGCTCGGTCTGCTGGTCGACGCGCTCGGCCGTCTGGTCGCCGAGGAGAATGTGCCGGTTTACGCGGTTGCCCCGCGCGGCCTCATCTCCGACACCGACCTGACGTCGAACGAGCGCATGGTTGTCCGGCGCTGGGCCGACGACGGCAAGATCGAGGTGGTTCCGCAGCTCGACGACCGGGTGCTCGAGGTCGCCGAGATGCTCGGCCTGCCGGTGCTCACCCGGGACCGGGAGGACCGTTTCCGCGACCGCCGCCCGTGGGTGAGCGACCCCGGCCGCCTGCTGGCCCTGGTGTCGAACCAGGGCGGGCCGATCCTGGTCCCGCGGGTTGGCCGCGGCGAGGTGACTCCTCCGGTGCCCCGCTCACCGCTCGGCGAGCGGCTGCTGGCCCGGATCTGGAGCTGCCCCGCGCCGAACTGCACCAGTTACAGCACGAGCGGCACCGGCGACGCGGACAGCTTCTTCTCCGACATGCGGACCTTCACCAGCCCGGTGTCGCAGCCGCCTCCGGCCCTGCGGGCCGGCGCGCCCACCTGTCCGCGCCACGGCGAGCGGCTCAAGGACGCCGGGGCGCGGCCGACCACCGAGGTCTTTTCGGTACGCATCGACGGCGTGATCCGGCAGCGATTCGTGGTCTCCGACGACCAGCCGGTCGTGGTGGGCCGGGCGCCCGAGGGCGGCGGCGGGGTCATGCTGGGACAGTGGCTGACCGACGACGCCCGGAAATGGATCAGCCGGGGTCACGTGCAGTTCTCGCTGCGCAGCGGCGAGGTGACAGTCACGGACGTCAGCACGAACGGATCCGGCATCCGTCCGGGCGGTTCACTCGACGACGACGCGCGGCTCAGCCTGAAACGTCAGGAGAGCCGAATCCTCGCCGCCGAGGACGTGGTGGAGCTGTACGCCGGGGTCAACATCGGGCGGTCGAAGCTCTGGGCGACAGGTGGCGTGGTGCAGCCGGAATCGGTGATGGCCGAAGCGCCGACGATGGCGTTCCGGCCGGTGGGTCGCTGAGCTTCACCCTCCTGCTTGCGTTCGGTCCTGCTTTCGATCTTGTGGATTTCCGCGGCACCGTTGTCGCGGAAATCCACAAGATCTGTGAATCAGGCGGCTTTCAGGATCGCGGCCAGCTGGGTCAGCGCGTGGTCCAGGTCTTTCTCGGTGACCACCAGCGGCGGGGCCAGCCGGATCGTCGAGCCGTGGGTGTCCTTTGCCAGCACACCCCGCTCGGCAAGGCGCTCGCACGCCTGACGGCCGGTCATCAGCAGCGGGTCGATGTCGACGCCGGCCCACAGGCCCCGGCCGCGTACGCCCACGACACCCTTGCCGATCAGCGCCTCCAGGCCCGCGTGCAGGTGGGCGCCGAGACGGGCGGACCGCTCCTGGAACTCGCCGGTCGCCAGCAGCCGGACCACTTCGGCGCCGACGGCGCAGGCCAGCGGGTTGCCGCCGAACGTGGAACCGTGCTCGCCGGGACGCAGCACGCCCAGCACCGACCGGTCGGCGGCCACCGCGGAGACCGGCACGATGCCGCCGCCGAGGGCCTTGCCGAGCACGTACATGTCCGGGACGACCTCGTCGTGCTCGATCGCGAAGGTACGGCCGGTCCGGCCCAGGCCGGACTGGATCTCGTCGGCGATCATCAGCACGTTCTGCGCGGTGCACAGCTCACGCACACCGGCGAAGAAGCCGGCCGGCGGCACGAGCACGCCCGCCTCGCCCTGGATCGGCTCCATGAGCACGGCCACGGTGTTCGGCGTGATCGCCTTGCGGACGGCTTCCAGATCGCCGTACGGGACCACCACGAAGCCCGGCGTGTACGGCCCGAAGTCGGCCCGCGCCTCCGGGTCGGTGGAGAAGCTGACGATCGTCGTGGTGCGCCCGTGGAAGTTGCCGGCCGCCACGATGATCTCGGCACGCTCGTCGTCCACGCCCTTGACCCGGTAACCCCACTTGCGGGCCACCTTGATCGCGGTCTCGACGGCCTCGGCGCCGGTGTTCATCGGCAGGACCAGCTCCTTGCCGCAGAGCTCGGCGAGCCCACGGCAGAAGTCGGCGAACTGGTCGTGCACGAACGCGCGGCTGGTCAGCGTGACCCGGTCCAGCTGGGCGTGCGCCGCGGCGATCAGAGCGGGGTGCCGGTGCCCGAAGTTCAGCGCCGAGTACCCCGCCAGGAAGTCGAGGTAGCGGCGGCCGTCGACGTCGGTCACCCAGGCGCCCTCGGCCTCGGCGACCACGACCGGCAACGGGTGGTAGTTGTGCGCGGTCCAGCGCTCGGCCTCGGCCAGCGCGTCCGGCGTACGGAACTCGACGGTCGTCATGCCGTTGCCTCCTTTGCCATGCTCTTCTGGCCCTCGGCTGCGACGCCGTCCGAGAGTGCGGCTGAGTGCCGCTCGGTGCAGGCGATCATGGCCGAACCTCCAGCGTGCAGCACTTCGGGCCGCCGCCGGCTTTGCGCAGCTCGGAGACGTCGACCCCGATGGTCTTGTAGCCGGCCGCTTCGAGCGCGGCCGTGAGGTTGGTGGCCTGCACCGGCAGCACCACCGTGCGGCCGTCGCTGACCGCGTTCAGGCCGAGCACCGCGGCGTCCTCCGGCGTTGCGATGATCGCATTCGGGAAGAGCTGCCGGAGCACGTCCTGCGAACCCGGGGAGAACGCCGACGGCAGGTACGCGATGTTCGTCCCGTCCAGCACGCAGAGCGCGGTGTCCAGGTGGTAGTAAGCCGGGTCGACCAGCTGGAGCGTGATCACCGGGCGGCGGAGCACCTCCTGGGTCTCCGCGTGCGAGGCGTGCGCGGTGCGGAACCCGGTGCCGGCGAGCAGCACGTCACCGGCGAGCAGGATGTCGCCCTCGCCCTCGTTGGTGTGCTTCGGCTCGGTCACGTCGAAACCGCGGTCGGCGAACCAGGCGGCGTACGCCGGGGCCTCGTCGGCGCGCTCGGCGTCGCGGAACTGGACGCCCAGGACGCGGCCGTCGACCACGGTGGCGCCGTTCGCGGCGAAGACCATGTCCGGAAGACCGGGGATCGGGTCGATCAGATCGACGGTGTGGCCGAGACCGAGGAACGTCTGCCGCAGGTTCTCCCACTGGCTGACGGCGAGCGCGTTGTCGTACGGCGCCGCCGGGTCCATCCACGGGTTGATCCGGTAGGTGACGGCGAAGTGCGTGGGCCGGCACATCAGGTATCGGCGCGGCGTGGCGTGGGACGTCATGGAAGAAGACGCTATGCGTCATCGACCGACGCCAGCCCCGGATCAATGATGCGTACCGCGGCGAAACGTTGCGTGATCACGGAGGCCGGCGGCGAAATGTTGCGCATGCGCTGAAGGACCGGCGAACCGCCGGTCCTTCAGCGCAATGCGGGTCTCCGGCGAACCGCCAGAGGCTTTCGGGGCGGGTTCGGTATGACAACCGTCCCGGTTCCGAGGAATCAACCGGCTGTGCATCACCGCCGGTATATGTCAGGTACCCGTCAGAAGCGGGCCGCAAACTGTGCGTCGAGCCACTGCCGAAGATCGTTTACCGGCTGCATGTCGGTGCCGAGCCAGTACAGCGAGCCGGTCAGGGCCAGCACGCCGATCACGATCGCGCCGATCGAGAGCAGCAGGCCGATCAGGGCGTCGGTCTTTCCGGCGACGTGCCGCTTACGGGTGCCGAGCAGGCCGCCGATCGACAGGAGCAGGCCGAGCGCCGCGACGCCGATGCCGTAACCCATCAGCGGGCCGGAGAGCACCAGCAGGGCGCCGGCAACACCGGCGATGAGGCCGAGCGTGGCCATGAGGCTGGCGCGCGGCTTGCGGTCGGCGACAGGCTTGGTCTCGACCACGGCAGCCGGGCGCTCTTGCGTCACCGACGCGGCGCGCTGGGTCTCGGTACGCACAGCCGGGATGGTCCTGGTGGTCTCGTCCCGCGGAGGGGTGACCGTGCTGGGCCGCGGAGCGACCGACGTCCGCTGCGGCAGACGGTCGTCACGCTGGGTGGTGGGCGTCGTCGAAGCGGTGGGCCGGTCTTCGACCGTGGTATCGGCCGAGGACTGCCGGGGGAAGGTAGGAATTCTCACGTCAGCACCTCCGAACAGGATTCTCCAGTGATGACCGAGCTCTATACCCCGACTTGCTGGAAACAACACGAAGGGCACGTGGAGTCACTCCACGTGCCCTTCGAAAGCAGAACTCAGGTCACCCGATCGGTGCACCGGTGTGCACGTCAGCGGCCTTCGTGATGACGTGGTCGACCAGGCCGTAGTCCTTGGCCTGCTGGGCGGTGAACCACCGGTCGCGGTCGGCGTCGCGCTCGATCTCCTCCGGGGTGTGCCCGCTGTGGAACGCGATCCGCTCGTTCATCACGTGCTTGATGTGCAGCATGCTCTCCGCCTGGATGGCGATGTCCGCGGCGGTACCGCCGATGCCGCCGGAGAGCTGGTGCATCATCACCCGGGCGTGCGGCAGTGCGAACCGCTTGCCGGGGGTGCCGGCACAGAGCAGGAACTGGCCCATCGAGGCCGCCATGCCCATCGCGATCGTCGCGACGTCGTTCTTGATGTACTGCATCGTGTCGTAGACCGCCATGCCCGCGCTGATCGAGCCGCCGGGCGAGTTGATGTACAGCGCGATGTCGCGCTCCGAGTCCTCGGACGCGAGCAACAGCATCTGCGCGCAGATCCGGTTGGTCACCTCGTCGTTGACCTCGCTGCCGAGAAAGATGATCCGCTCCCGGAGCAGCCGCTCGAACACCTGGTCGTCGAAGGACCCGCCGGCGCCACGCATGGTCGTGTTTTTGCTCATGAGCCCACCCTCTCGCATCGCTGGTTACGACTCACACCTTCTCTCAGGCATGGCGCGATAGCCCAGCGATTCCCCTCAGGGCGAATCCGCTCACGGCAGAAACGGCCCGCGAGTGGCACTGATCACGGACCATCGGTGCGAAGTCCGGCGGCGGATACCTTTGTCGCGTGCCCGAGGGACATACGATTCACCGCCTCGCCATGCGCCACCGCGAGCTCTTCGCCGGCGGCCCGGTCGAGGTGAGCAGCCCGCAGGGACGGTTCGTGGCGGGCGCCGCGCTGGTCGGCGGTCAGGTGCTGCGCGACACCGAGGCGTACGGCAAACATCTGCTGCACCACTACGAGGACGGCCGCACCGTCCACGTTCACCTCGGGCTCTACGGCAAGTTCGCCGACGGTGAGCTGCCCGCGCCGGAGCCGATCGGCCAGGTCCGGATGCGAATGATCGGTTCCGGTCATTTCCTGGACCTGCGTGGCCCCACCGCCTGTGCGGTGCTGGACCCGGGCGGCGTCGACGCGCTCAAGGCCCGGCTCGGCGCCGACCCGCTGCGTGACGACGCGGACCCGTCCGTCGCCTTCCGGCGGGTGCGGAGCAGCACCAAGCCACTCTTCGCGCTCCTGCTCGACCAGTCCATCGTGGCGGGCTGCGGGCTCATCTACGCCAACGAGGTGCTCTTCCGGGCCGGCCTGTCGCCGCAGACCCCGGGCACCGCGATCGACCAGGCCCGCTGGACGGCGATCTGGGACGACCTGCGGGCGCTGATGAAAGAGGGCGTGGCGCGCGGCCGGATCGACACCGTGCACACCGAGCACACCCCGGAGGCGATGCGGCGGGCGCCGCGCGTCGACCGGCACGGCGGCGAGGTGTACGTGTACCGCCGCCCCGGTCAGCCGTGCCTGGTCTGCGGCACCGAGGTGGCCCGTGGCCCGCTGGCCGGGCGCAACCTTTACTGGTGCCCGTCCTGCCAGCCGGAGGTCGCCCGTCCGGCCGGCCGGAAGCGCGAGGTCAGGGTGTCGCCGAGGGCGTGACCGCCGCGGCCGCCACGCCTTCCTCGGTGGCGGCTGTCGTCGTCGAGGCCGACGGTGTCGGGGTGGCGGTGGCCGGCGCGCTGGGCGTGGCCGGAGCCGACGTGGCCGGCGCGGTGCTCGGCGTGGCCGAGGCCGGAACCGTCGGCGCGGGTTCCTGACCCGGCACGCCGAGGGCGAAGTTCGTCGCCAGCCAGGGCATCAGCTGGTGGTACGCCTCAGTCGTGGCCGGCTGGTTGAAGTCGTGCGACAGGATGATCGATCCCGGCCGGGTCTTCGCCTTGACCTCGGCGACCACGCGCTTCACGTGGTCGGCGTCGGACTCGCCTTCCGGGTGGTACCAGTCGCGCGGGTCGACGTGCCAGTAGAGCGACGTCATGGCGTCCGCGCCGGCGACCCGGACGAGCCGCACGGTGAAGTTGCCGCCCGGCGCGCGGAAGTAGGGGATCTGCACGCCCGGCACGGCGGCCCGGATCGCCGCATTGGTCCGCTCCAGATCGGCGCGGATCTCGTCGGGCTTCTTCTTCCCGATCTTCAGATCGTGGTTCCAGGTGTGGTTGCAGAGCACGTGCCCCGCCTGGGCGATCTGCTTGACCAGGTCGGGGTGCTTGGCGGCCTGCTCGCCGACCAGACAGAAGACCGCCTTGACCTGGTACTGCGCCAGGATCGCGAGAATCTTGGGGGTCTCGTTCGGGTCGGGGCCGTCGTCGAAGGTCAGCGTCACGGTCTGCGAGCCGGTGGTGATCAAAGAGTTCGCCGGTCCGTCACCCTTGGGCAGGTTCAGCCCGGCCGGGCGTGCCTCGGCGGTCGGCTCGGCCTCGGTGGTCGGCTGCGCCGGGGGCTCGGTGGTCTCCGTCGTCTCCGCGGTCTCCGGCTGGGTCCAGGTGACGGCCGGGGCGGCGGCACCGGTCTCCTCGGGCGCCGGCTTCGAGCTGGTGACCCGGGACGCGACGGCCTGGGCCGCCACGTTCATCACGCTTGTCGGGTCGCCGCCCTGCTGCGGGATGGTCGGCACCGCGGCGAGCAGCACCCCGGCGATGACCAGGGTGCCGAGCAGGAGCTGTGGCCGGTTCCGTGCGACCCGCATCCATTCCTCGAACGACACCCCGCCGCCGGGGGCGCGGTGGTTGCCGGTGCGACCGGCCGAGGCCACCGGGGTACGCCCGGGGAGCGAATGCCGTGCCGAGCGTGGCTGATTGCCGCGCGTGATGCCGACGATGGTCGAGGAGATAGCGGTCCGCGAGGAGCTCGCACTCCGGGAACCGCCTGCGCTCCTGGAGGAGCTCGCACTCCTGGAGGCGCTGTAGGACGCGTTCGCGCCGGCGCGGTGGCGTGCCGATCGGGCGGCGGCAGCTGCGGCAGCGGCGGCGGACATGTCGGCGGCGGGCTGGGCCGGAACGTTCTCAGCAGGCGTGTCCGGCCTGCGGTGCCGCCCGACCGACGCGCCGTCCACACCGGAAGTCGGTGCCGGCGGACGAGGGTTGTGCGGAAGCATTGGTCATGCCTACCGTGCGACATGATCGAACGCGATACCGAATCGGTCATCTCGCAAGCACGTACGGTGATGTTTCCTGGTCACCGTACGTGACTACGCTCTGCAACATCCGTACTGATGGGGTCTGATCCTTGTCGGTCAGGCCAAATCGGTCCCGCGGGTGAGGCGGGCCAGTTCGTCCACGACGTCGGCGACCGACGCGCCCCGGGCGAGCATCGCCCGCTGGCGTGCGGCCCCGGTCCCCTCGGCCCGCAGGCGTCCCATCAGAAGCGTCGCGGTCTCCAGGTCGCCGTGCCGTTCCAGCTCCGGGCGCACGTAGTCGAAGAGCTGCCGCATCAGCTTCCAGGCCGGCCGGGGTTCCCGGGTCGCCATGTCGATGTTGAGGCCTTCCAGGCCGTCGTGCGCGGCGCGCCAGTGCGCCGCCATCAGCAGCGGGTGCGGCACGTCCGGCGCCTCGACGCCGTCGCGGACCTCGCGCAGCAGGGTGGCGACAAGTGCCCGGGTCAGCGCGGTGAGCAGCATCGCGTCGTCGAGGGTCGGCGTGACGTCGCCCATCCGGATCTCGACGGTGGGGTAATTGGCCGAGAGGCGGGCGTACCAGTAGAGCATCCCCTCGTCGAGCATCGCGCCGCTCGCCTCGAGGTCGCTGATCATTGTCAGGTAGTGCTCGTGCGAGTGCAGGTACGGTGCCGGGCCGACGGTGGGCCAGCGCTCCCACATCATCGAACGCCAGCTCGCGTACCCGGTCTCGCGCCCGGCGTAGAGCGGTGAGTTGGCGGTGGCCGCCTGCAGCACCGGCAGCCAGGGCCGCAGGTGGTTGAGGATCTGCACACCGGTCTCCGGGTCCGGGATGCTCACGTGCACGTGGGTGCCGCACATGCCCTGGCCGGGGGAGAGGTCGCCGAATCGCTCGCGCATCAGGTGGTACCGCGGCTTGTCGACGATCCGCATGTTCGGCCCGGCGGCCGGGCCGGTGCCGATCGCGACCAGCCGGGCGCCGGCGCGCTCGGCAGCGGCCGCAACCCCGGTACGCAGCTGCTCCATGGCCGTGCGCAGGTCGGCGAGGTCGAGCCGGGGTGGGCTGGCCACCTCGATCTGGCTGCGGTAGTACTCGTGCTGGACGCTGCCGCGGATGTCGTCGGTCAGCTCGGCGAAGACCTCCTCGACCAGCTCGACGGCGCGTGGCTCGACCGCGTCGGCGAGAAGGTATTCCTCCTCGATGCCGAGGGTCAGCAGGTCGTGGCGATCAGCTTCGGCCGCGATCTCCGCGGGAAGAACGGTGCTGCCCTCAGTGGCGGTGTCCATGCGCGGTCGAATACCCGAGGGGTTTTCCCGGGAAACCGCTGCTCAGATATAGGCAGTCGTCCATATTGACAGGCCGCGAAACACGCGTGAAACTTTCGTGAGAGCGCTCTCTAATCCCCCGAAAGGGCGTGCCTCAATGGAATTTCCCCGTCGAACGATGCGGCGGTTCGCCGTCGCTGCCGCCGCAGCCCTCGCCGTCGCCGCCTCCATGACCGTGGTGACCAGCGCCGACGCTGCCGTCCCGCCGAACCCGGCAGGCATGTCGCTGGTCTTCAGCGACGACTTCACCGGCGCTTCCGGCACCGGTCTCAACCGGTCCGACTGGCTCTACTCCACCGGCACCGGATACCCCGGCGGCGCCGCGAACTGGGGTACCGGGGAGATCGAGACGATGACCGACTCGACCGCGAACGTCTACCAGGACGGTGGCGGCAACCTGGTGATCAAGCCGCTCCGCGACTCGGCCGGCCGGTGGACGTCGGGCCGGGTCGAGACGCAGCGCACCAACTTCGCGGCCCCGGTCGGTGGCAAGGTGCGCATCGAGGCTCGCATCCAGCAACCCAACGTCACGGGTGCGGCAGCCGCCGGTTACTGGCCGGCGTTCTGGGCGCTGGGTGACGCCGCCCGGCCGGTCGGTGCGACGAACTGGCCGGGCATCGGCGAGTGGGACATCATGGAGAACATCAACGGGCGTCCCAGCGTCTTCGCCGCCCTGCACTGCGGCACCAACCCGGGTGGGCCGTGCAACGAGACCACCGGTCTCGGCAGTGGTGAGCGGGCCTGCAGCGGCTGCCTCACCAGCTTCCACACCTACGCGCTGGAGTACGACCGCAGCACGTCGCCCGAGCAGCTGCGGTGGTACCTCGACGGCGTCAACTACTTCACCCTCAACTCGACCGTCGTCGACGCCACCACCTGGAACAACGCGACGCACCACGGGTTCTTCGTGATCCTCAACGTGGCCATCGGCGGCGGTTTCCCGGCGGCCTTCGGTGGCGGTCCCACCGCGCAGACCCAGCCCGGCGTCCCGATGCTCGTCGATTACGTCGCGGTCTGGCAGTCGTCCACGTCGTCATCCCCGTCGCCGACTCCCACCGGTGGGACCAGCCGGGACGCCTATGCGCGGATCGAGGCCGAGTCCTACAACTCCTCCGCGGGCGTCCAGGTGGAGACGTGCTCGGAGGGCGGCCAGGACGTCGGTTACATCGCCGGCGGCGACTGGCTTCAGTTCAACAACGTCAATTTCGGTACGGGCGGAGCAAAGGACTTCGTGGCCCGGGTGGCGTCCGGCGCGGCCGGCGGGGTGAGCGGCCTCGTGGAGGTGCGGCTGGACAGCCGGAGCAACGCGCCGATCGGCAGTTTCGCGCTCGGCGGCACCGGCGGCTGGCAGACCTGGCAGTCGATACCGGGCAACGTGTCCAACGTGACCGGTTCGCACACGGTGTTTCTCACCTTCAGTAGCGGACAGCCCGCCGACTTCGTGAACGTGAACTGGATCCAGTTCCGGCGGTAATTGTTTTTATCGATGCGCCGTAGCCGCTGACCTGCGGCTGAGGCGCATCGAGTTTTAAGGATATTTAATCTCTGCACCCTCTTTACTTTTACTGTTAACAGTCCTAAAGATTGATGCATCTCACCAGGTGTGCTCGGAAGGACTGCGATGAAGCGCTCCAGATCGGTAATCCTCGCAACGGTCACGGCGCTCGTCGCCGGTGGCGCGGCGACCTACTTCACGGGCACCGCCCAGGCCGCGGCGGCCTGTGCCCCGGCGTGGAGCGCGACCGCCGTGTACGTGGGCGGCAACGTGGCCTCGCAGAACGGCCACAACTACACGGCCAAGTGGTGGACGCAGAACGAGTCGCCCGCCGTACGCAGTGGACAGTGGGATGTCTGGGCCGACAACGGGGTGTGCGGGGGCGGCACGAGCCCGTCGCCCTCGGTCTCTGTTTCGCCCAGTTCCTCGCCGTCGTCATCCCCGTCTTCGTCCCCCTCGTCGTCGCCTTCTGGTTCGCCCTCAACTTCGCAGTCCCCGGGCACCGGTTCGCTGCCGGCGCACTTCATCACCGGGTACTGGCAGAACTTCGACAACGGCGCGGCGCCGCTCAAGCTGGCCGCCGTCCCCGCGACCTACGACCTCATCGCTGTCGCCTTCGCGGACGCCACCACAACCACCGGCGC
This sequence comes from Actinoplanes sp. CA-015351, assembly GCF_050955685.1. NCBI lineage: Bacteria > Bacillati > Actinomycetota > Actinomycetes > Micromonosporales > Micromonosporaceae > Actinoplanes > Actinoplanes sp. CA-015351. The sequence continues at coordinate 7,574,174 of NZ_CP192102.1, read as the reverse complement.
GGTCACCTTCAACCTCGACCCGGGCCTGGCCACGGCCGTCGGCGGTTACACCGATGCGCAGTTCAAGGCGGACATCAACACCCTGCACGCGCGTGGCAAGAAGGTGATCATTTCGGTCGGTGGCGAGAAGGGCACGGTCGCGGTGAACAGCGCCACGGCCGCCACCGCCTTCGCCGACTCGGTGTACTCGCTGATCCAGACGTACGGCTTCGACGGCGTCGACATCGACCTGGAGAACGGGCTCAACCCGACGTACATGGCGAGCGCCCTGCGCAGCCTGCGGGCCAAGGCCGGCAGCAACCTGATCATCACGATGGCGCCGCAGACCATCGACATGCAGAACGCCCAGTCGTCGTACTTCAAGCTGGCGCTCGACATCAAGGACATCCTGACCGTCGTCTTCACCCAGTACTACAACTCCGGCGCGATGCTCGGCTGCGACAACAACGCCGCGTACGGCCAGGGCAGCATCAACTTCCTCACCGCGCTCGCCTGCATCCCCCTGCAGAACGGGCTGCGCGCCGACCAGATCGCCCTCGGCCTGCCGGCCAGCACCCGGGCGGCGGGCGGCGGTTACGTGGCCCCGTCGGTGGTCAACGCCGCGCTCGACTGCCTCGCCAAGGGCACGAACTGCGGCACCTTCAAGCCGCCGGCCACGTACCCGGGCATCCGCGGCGCGATGACCTGGTCGATCAACTGGGACGTCACCAACGGCAACGGCTGGGCCAACACGATCGACCCGCACCTCGCCACCCTCCCCTGATCCGCTTTCACCCCCTCCCGGAGCATCCCCGTGAAACTCAGCAGGAAGATCGCCGTCGTCGTGGCGGTCGCGATGGCCGGAACGGCTGCCGCGATCCTCCCGATGACCACCTCGAACGCGGCCGTCGCGTGTGCGCCGGCCTGGAGCGCGAGCGCCGTCTACGTCAAGGACAACGTCGCCTCGCAGAACGGCCACAACTACACCGCCAAGTGGTGGACCCAGAACGAGTCGCCGGCCACGAACAGCAGCCAGTGGGCCGTCTGGATCGACAACGGCGTGTGCGGCGGCACGACCCCGCCCACCACGACCCCGCCCACCACGCCGCCGACCACCGGCCCGACCACGCCGCCGGCGACCGGGACCAAGATGGCCGCGGCGCCGTACATCTATCCGGGCTGGGGTAACCCGCCGGCGCCGGCAACGGTCGTCAACGCGACCGGGATCAAGGCCTTCACGATGGCGTTCGTGCTGGCCAGCAACGGCTGCAACCCGGCGTGGGACGGTTCGTCCGGCCTCACCGGCGGCGCGCACGCCAGCACCATCGCGGCGATCCGGGCGGCCGGCGCCGAGGTCGTGCCGTCGATCGGTGGCTGGAGCGGCAACAAGCTCGGACCGAACTGCTCGACCCCGGAGGCGCTCGCCGGCGCGTACCAGAAGGTGATCGACACCTTCCAGCTCAAGGCCATCGACATCGACATCGAGAACACCGACGAGTTCGAGAACTACGTGGTGGCCGACCGGATCGTCGACGCCCTGCGGATCATCAAGCAGAACAACCCGGGCGTGAAGACCATCCTGACCTTCGGCACCACGACGACCGGGCCGAACGCGCACGGTGTCCGGCTGATCCAGCAGGCCAAGGCGAAGAACGCGAACATCGACATCTTCACCCAGATGCCGTTCGACTTCAGCGGGCACGCGGACATGTACGCCGCGACCGTCGGCGCCACCGAGGGTCTGAAGAACGTGCTGAAGTCGACGTTCGGATACACCGACGCTCAGGCGTACGCAAGGATCGGCATTTCCGGCATGAACGGCCTCTCCGACCAGCAGGAGCTGACCTCGGTCGAGACCTGGACCCGGATCCGGGACTACGCGAAGAACAACAACCTGGCCCGGTTCGCCTTCTGGGCGGTCAACCGGGACCGCGGCTGCGCCGGTGGCGGTGTGGTCTCCGACTGCTCCGGCATCGCCCAGGCGGACTGGGCGTTCACCAAGGTGAGCGCCGGCTTCTGATCATCTGCTGGAACGGGACGCGCGGTCGCCTTTCGGGGCGGCCGCGCGTCGGCGTTTGCGGACCTTCTTGATCACCCAGGAGCCGATGGCGACCGCGAAGAACGCCCAGATCGCGTAGTCGAACCAGTGGCTGTACTTCTCCACGTCCTGCCAGCGGTTGCCGAGCGCGTAACCGGCGCCGACGAAGAGCGCGTTCCACACGCCGCTGCCGATCGCGGTGAACAGGACGAACTGGCCGACCGGCATCTTGTTCGCCCCGGCCGGGATGGAGACCAGGCTGCGGACCACCGGAGCGCAGCGTCCGAACAGGACGGCTGACCGCTCGTGTCGCTCGAACCAGCGGTCCGCCTTGTTCAGATCGTCGAGGTCGACCAGGGGGACCTTGTCCAGCCAGTGGCGCAGTCGTTCCTCGCCGAGGCCCCGGCCGAGCCAGTAGAGCAGCAGGGCGCCGACGAGCGCGCCCACGGTGGCGGCGATCCAGACCAGCACCAGGTTGACCCGGCCGGCGCTGGCCAGGTAACCCGCCATCGAGAGGACGATCTCGCTGGGAATCGGCGGGATCAGGTTCTCCAGCGCGACCAGCAGGCCGACACCCAGCTCACCGGCTGAATCGATCACTGAAGCAACCCAGCCGGTCAGCCCGCTGAGGTTGCCGAGATCGGCTTCAGCCATGTGCGGTCCTCCTGAGAACGATGCGGTGCTTCAGGCTTACCCGCCCATCAGCGTACGAAGCGCGTGGCGCATATACCGATGATCGGTATATGCTTCCGCCATGACCCACGCGCCGATGCGAGAGCCCACATTCCTGGTGCTCACCGCCCTCGCCGAGGAGCCACGCCACGGTTACGCCGTGATCGAGGACGTGTCCGCGATGACCGGCGGGCGGGTGCGCCTGCGTGCCGGCACGCTCTACGCCGCGCTCGACCGGCTCCGCGAGGAGGGCCTCATCGAGGTCGACCGGGAGGAGATCGTCCAGTCCCGGTTGCGGCGTTACTACCGTCTCTCCGCGGCCGGCGAGCAAAGCCTCGCCATCGAGACGACCCGCCTGCGTGAGCAGGCCGCCATCGCCGACCGCCGGCTGCGTGCCCGCCGTGCCGACCTCGGGGGAGCCACCGCATGAGCGGCGTTGAGGCCCGTTACCGGCGATGGCTCGCGCTCTACCCCCGCGACTTCCGCGATGAGTACGCGGACGAGATGCTCGGCGTCCTGATGAGCGACGGCCGGCCCGGCCCCTGGCAGTTCCTCGACCTGCTCCGGGCAGCGGTGGCCGTGCGACTGCGGCGGGTGCGAGCTCCGCACGCGTTCCGGCAGGCCGCCCGGCTGGTCCAGCTCTTCGGCGCCTTGTTGCTGCTGGCGAACGCGGTTCGCCTGGTGTTACCGATATTTGTCGATCTGGGCCTGCCGGCCGCACTCGACGCCGTCGACACGGTCGAGGTCGTGCGGGTCGCCGCTTGGTCCCTGGTGCTGATCGCCGCGCTGTCCGGCCGGCGCCTGCTCGGGTTCGCGGCCGCCTCGGTGGGTCTTGCGGGCGAAATCGCCGCGCCCGCCAGGTTCTACCTGGACACGCCCGCCACCGTGCTCAACGCCTACTGGATCATCATGGCCGTCGCGGTGGTGCTGATCGCCGGGCTGATCGCGGTCCGGGACAATGGCCGGCCGCGCGGCCTGGGTCTGGTTCTGACCGCGTCGGTGATGCTGGCGCTGCTGAACGAAGTGGACTGGGCAGTCCCGATGAAGGCGTCCTGGATGGTGCTGCGCGGTTCCGGTGGAGACATCCCGATGCTGTTCGTCAACGGATCCGTGACGATCGGGGGCGTCCTGATGCTGCTGTCCATCGGAGTGCTGACGGCGCTGGGCGTGATCCGGCAGGAGGCCGCGGTGCGCCGGTGGCTGCTGGCCTGGGCCGCTCCGGTGCTGGTCACGGTGCCACTGATCCGGACCGGGTTCGGCGCTTTCCGCGAGTACAACTCGTACCACCCCGAGGCGACCCGGCTGATCGATCCGCTCCAGTGGACGGTGCTAATGCTGGTTCCGTTCGCCGCGTTTCTCGTCGTGGCGTCTCTGACCAGCCGTTATGAGCGAGGCCGCGGATGAGCGCTCTGGAGAGGCGTTACCGCCGTCTGCTGCGGGTCTATCCGGCCGGCCACCGGGCCGATTACGAGGAGGAGATGATCGGCGTGCTGATGGCTGGTTCGGCGCCGGAGCGGCGCATTCCCCCGCCGGCCGAGGTGGCCGACCTGCTGCGGGCCGGCCTGGCCGCCCGGTGGGCCGCCCGGTGGGGTCAGTGGGGCCGGACATGGCGGACCGAGCGGGGTTCGGGCTGGCGTGACGCGGCCGCCGTCGCCGGGCTCGTCATCGCAGCGATGCTGGCCGCCGTCGCCGGCCGGCGGCTCTTCACCGGGCTTCGGGTGCTCCTGTTCTCGTCTCCCGATCAGTTCTCGTCTCCCGATCAGCCGATGGCGATGTTCGGCATCCGCGGGTTGCTGCTGCTCGACGTCTCGTTGCGGTTCGCCTTCTGGGCGCTGGTCTGTGCGGCCGCGCTGTTCGGCCTGCGGCGTACCGCGGCGTGGCTGGTCTGGCCGGCCGCCCTGGTGGAGCTGGGCGCGGTCATCTGGTGGCTGCCCGGCACTCCGGTGCAGTCGTCGATCCGGCTCTCCTGGTCGCTGGTCACGGTCGGCGTCGCCATCGGCTGTCTTGTTGTCGCCCGCCGCGGCCGCCCGCTGCCGGTTCTGTTCGGCCCGCGTGGCCTGGTTCTCTTCTCGGCCGTGGCCGGGGGCCTGCTTGTCGCCGAGGTGCTTGCCGAGTTCGTCTTCGCGGCGGGGGATCAGTGGCCGGTGCGGATCCTTGAGCTGGCGCTCTTCGTGCTGGTGGCGACGGCCGTGCTGACCGTTGCGCCCGGTGTGCGTGGCCGGGTCGCGGTGCTGCTGGTCCCGGCCTTCGCCGGTCCGATCACCTGGGAGCTCGCTCTCAGCTCCGGGCTGTTGACCGTCATCGGGAGCGGCGGCGACCTGCTCTCGCAGATCTTCCTGGTGCTTGCGGTCCCAGTGATCGCCTTCGCCGCGGCGTTGATTGTCTTCCGGATCTGGCGACGGACTCCCACGAACGGGCACGCCGCGAACCGAGCGGAACGTTTCGGGGCGGGGGAGCAGGGCTAAGAAAGAGGGCCATGAGTGACCGGTGGTACGAAAAGGCTGTCGTCTACTGTCTCGACATCGACTCCTTCGCGGACTCGGACGGTGACGGGTGCGGTGACATCCGGGGCCTGATCGGCCGCCTGGACTACCTGGCGCGGCTGGGTGTGACCTGCCTCTGGCTGAACCCGATCCACCCCTCGCCGGGTCTCGACGACGGTTACGACGCGTCCGACTTCTACAACGTCGACCCGCGGTTCGGAAACCTCGGTGACTTCGCCGAGCTGCTGCACCAGGCCGGCAACCGGGGCATCAAGGTGATCATCGATCTGGTGGTCAACCACACCTCGGACCAGCACCCGTGGTTCCAGTCGGCCCGGTCGTCGCCCGATTCGCCGTACCGGGATTGGTATGTCTGGAGCGAGACCGCTCCGGCGGACCGCAACCAGGGCATGGTCTTCCCCGGTGAGCAGGACGAGACGTGGTCCTACGACCGGACCGCGAAGCTCTGGTTCTACCACCGGTTCTACAAGTTCCAGCCGGACCTCAACATCAAGAACCCGGAGGTCCGAGAGGAGATCAAGAAGATCTGCTCGTTCTGGCTCCAGCTCGGTGTCGCCGGGTTCCGGATGGACGCGGTGCCGTTCATCATCGAGGAGACCGAGCCGGGCAATCCGAACTCGCCGAAGGACATGGAGTTCCTGACCGAGCTGCGGCAGCACGTGCAGTGGCGCAAGGGCGACGCGGTCCTGCTCGCCGAGGCCAATGTGGAGCCCGATCAGCTGACCAAGTTCTTCGGTGACGACGGTGGGTCCGGCAACCGGATCCACATGCTCTTCGACTTCATGCTCAACGCGAAACTGGTGCTCGGCCTGGCCCGGGAGGACCCGGAGCAGATCATCGACGCGCTGCGGGACACGCCGAAGCTCCCGGCCGGCGGGCAGTGGGCCACGTTCATCCGCAACCACGACGAGATCGACCTGTCGCGGCTCACCGCCGAGCAGCGCAAGGACGTCTTCGACAAGTTCGGTCCGGACGAGAACATGCAGCTCTACGGCCGGGGCATCCGGCGGCGGCTCGCGCCGATGCTCGGCAACGACCGGCGGTGGCTGGAGCTGGCCTACTCGTTGCAGTTCAGCCTGCGTGGCACCCCGGTCCTGCGGTACGGCGAGGAAATCGGCATGGGCGACGACCTGTCGCTCAACGGCCGTGACGCGATCCGCACGCCGATGCAGTGGTCGCTGCTGCCGAACGGCGGTTTCAGCACCGCGGACCCGTCGAAGATCGGCCGGCCGGTGATCTCCGGCGGTGAGTACGGCTTCGAGAAGGTCAACGTCACCCAGCAGCGGCACGATGCGAAATCGCTGCTCTCCTGGTTCGAGCGGATGATCCGGACGCTGCGCGAGACGCCCGAGGTCGGCGGCGGCACCTGCACCCACGTCGACGTGCCGGTGCCGCGTGGCGTCCTGGTGCACCGTGCGGACGACGCTTCCGGGACCGTCGTGTTCGTGCACAACCTCGGCAAAGAGGCCGGTGTGGTCGACCTGAGCAGCCTGGCCGGCGAGGCGGAGTTCCCGAACGACGTGCTGGCCGACCAGGAATATCCGGAACCCGGCAAGCTGGACGCGATCCAGGTCGAGGGCCATGGCTACCGGTGGATCCGCCTGCGCAGAACGGTCTGATGCCCGCTAGAGTCGGCCCGCAGGAGCAGTGAAGATCACATTTCCCTGGTGGGCCTGCCGCAAGGGCAGCTGATTCACATCCCGGAGGCCGCAATGTCGCAGTCCGAACCGAGCCGGGTGGCCATCGTGACCGGAGCCGCACGCGGCATCGGTGAGGCCATCGCCCTGAGGCTGGCCGCGGACGGCCTTGCCGTCGCGGTCGTCGACCTCGACGAGGGCGCGTGCGCCAATACCGTGACGGCGATCCACGACGCCGGTGGCACCGCGGTCGCCATCGGCGCCGACGTTGCCGACTCGGCGCAGGTCACCGCCGCTGTGGAGCGGGTGGTGACTGAGCTCGGCCCGCCGAGCGTCCTGGTCAACAACGCCGGGGTTCTGCGCGACAACCTGCTCTTCAAGATGACCGAGGACGACTGGGACACCGTGATGGCGGTCCACCTGCGTGGCGCCTTCCTGTTCAGCAAAGCGGTGCAGAAACACATGGTCGACGCCGGGTTCGGCCGCATCGTCAGCCTCTCCAGCACCTCCGCGCTCGGCAATCGGGGCCAGGCCAACTACGCTGCCGCGAAGGCAGGGATCCAGGGTTTCACCAAGACCCTGGCGATTGAACTGGGCAAATTCGGCATCACCGCGAACGCGGTGGCGCCGGGCTTCATCGTCACCGACATGACCCGCGCCACGGCGGCGCGGGTCGGGGTGGACTTCGCCGACTTCGAGAAGGCCACGGTCGCCACGATCCCGGTGGCGCGCGCGGGCCGACCGGCCGACGTGGCGCACACCGTCTCGTTCCTCGCCAGTGAAGGCGCCGGATTCGTGACGGGACAGGTCATTTATGTGGCCGGCGGGCCGAAAGACTGAGTTGGCAACTTGCTGAGAAGAGTTACAAAGAAATCATGAACCGACGCATGAGTTCCCGCAGCGTGTCGCTGACCAGCACATTTCTTCTGCTGGCCGCGGGGGGAGCGGCGGCATGCGACAACGACGAGTACGTGGACGAGGGTTTCTACTGCGCCGATGCGAACGGCGTGGTCGTCGACGAGGACTACTGCGACGACGATGACTCGTACCACGGTGGGGCCGGCTTCTTCATCTGGCACAGCTCCGGTTACAGCCGTGGCTACCCGGTGGGCCAGAAGCTGCCGTCCGGTGGTTCCAAGTTCGCGTACAACGACGCCGCGTCCCGGTCGAAGTTCGGCCTGCCGGCGACTGGCAAGATCACCAATGGCACGGTCAAGACCAGCGTTGTCGGCAAGGGCGGCAGCGGCACCAGCGGCGGCAAGTCCGCGTCGAAGTCGGGCGGCTGAGTCGTGCGGCGGATCGCGTACGGGCCGGTTCGGGACGGCTGGCAGCTCACCAACTTCAGCCTCGGGCTGACGTACAACGACACCGAACTGCCGGACGGCTCGATGCAGTCGTACTGGCAGGAGGGGCCGTACTACGACTTCGCCGCGGCGGAGATCGAGGAGCTGGAGACAGCGACCGCCACGCTGTACGAGATGTGCATCGAGGCCGGCGAGTGGATGGTCAAGCAGTGCCCGAGGCGGACCGTGGAGGGCCGCAAGCGGGGTTACTTCGAGTCCATCTGCTCGGCCGAGACCTGCTACCTCGCCCGGATCGGCGTGCCCGAGTACACGCACGAGCAGATCATCCGGACCTGGTACGACGGCGACCCGGACACGTGGACGCACTACGACAAAGATCCGGACATGCGGCTGCCGATGCAGACACCGGACTGGTCGCCGAGCGTCTACGGCCGCTTCGACTTCTGGTACAACGGCTCCGGGAGCGTCCCGCGCCTGCTGGAATTCAACGCGCAGACGCCGACCTCGCTGGTCGAGGCCGCGGTCATCCAGTGGCACTGGATGGATCAGACCGGCCTGACCGATCACCCGTGGCGGCAGTGGAATTCGATACACGAACGACTGGTCGGCTGGGACGCCGTCCCCGGGGAGCCGGGCGACCCCGGCGCCTGGCGGCGCAACATCGGCAAGCTGCGCGAGGCGCGCACCTGGCTGCCCGAGAAGCCCAAGATCTTTTTTGCGTACGAGACGAGCGAGACCTCCGGGGAAGACCGGATGAACGTCGCCTACCTGATGGCGACGGCGGAGGAGGCCGGTTACCCGGTCGAGCTGATCGCGATGAGCCAGATCGGCTGGGACGTGGCCGGCGACCGGGTGCTGTTCGTCCCCGCGCCGGGCAAGGAGCACGAGGCCGAGCCCATCGACGTGATCTTCATGCTGTACCCGTGGGAATGGTTCTGGCACGAGGAGGGCGGCAAGGCCTTCTTCCGGAACATGGCCGACCCGGAGAAACGCGGCACCGTCTGGATCGAGCCGCCGTACAAGGCCGCGCTGCTCGGCAACAAGGCGCTGCTGCCGGTGCTGTGGATGCTCTTCGGCGACGACCCGGAGCGGGGCAAATACCTGCTGCCCGCCTACTTCGCCGAAGCCACCGCGGCTTCAAAACTGACTTCGTACGCGAAAAAGCCCGTCTGGGGCCGTGAAGGCGGCTCGGTGACCCTGGTCCGCGACGGCGAAACGATCGTCGGCAACCCCTCGGAATACGGGTCCGACGGCCGCTACATCGTGCAGGAGCTCCGCGAGCTGCCGTCGTTCGAGTCGCTGGAGGGCACCGTGCACCCGGTGATCGGCTCCTGGCTGATCGACGGCGAGCCGGCCGGCATGGGCATCCGTGAGGGCGTGGGCACCGCCGGCCTGGTCACCACGAACATCTGCAACTTCATCCCGCACGTGGTCGAGGGCAAGAACTAGCCGGCCGGCCGGTGGTTCCAGATCCACCAGAGGCCCACGAACGGCAGCACCAGGGGGACGTACCCGTACCCGCTGCCGAAGTGTGACCAGACGGTGTCGTCCGGGAACGCCACCGCGTCGACGACGCTGAGCGTGCCGACGACGAGCACGCCGATCAGCTCGATGCTGCAGCTGACCAGGGCGATCATCCGGCCACGGACACCGCCCCGGGCCAGGCCCACGGTGGCGGCGATGTAGACCAGGCCGGCCACCGCGGAAAGCAGGTACGCCAGCGGCGCCTCGGAGAAGTGCGTGCTGATCTGGACCAGGGCCCGGGCGCTCGCCGACAGCGCGAAGATGCCGTAGACCAGTAGCAGGACCCGGCCGAGCCCGCTGTTCAGCGCGGCGTCGCGGGGCCGGGCGGTGGTGGTGGCACGATTTTCCGGCAGGATGTCCTCAGGCAAGGGGCACCGACGCGATCTGCTGCAACCGCAGCACGAGAACGGGTAGGACGAGAGCGCCGACACCGAGGATGAGGCTGCCCCAGCGGGTCGGCTCCATCCGGGCCAGCACGATCGCGGTCGGAGCGAACGCGATTGTGGTGAACAGGTAACCCACGAAGGTCGCGGTGTCGTGCGGGCGGCTGCCGTCGAAGAGGCCGATCACGGCGACCACGACGAGTACCGTGACCAGGGCGCTGAGTGCCACCGAGGCCAGCAGGTCGAACCGGCTGGGCGCGCGGTCGAGCGCCGTGCGCAGGAGGTACCAGACCGCGAGGATCAAGGCGGCGACGATCGTCGCGACCGACAGGGGACCGTTCACCCGGCCAGGTTACTGATGTGCCGAAGGGCTGGTAACTTCCGCCTCCGGAGATCACAAGAAGAACAGGGGTGACGTCCGGTGCGATTCGGTTTGTTCGGTACGGGTCCGTGGGCGCATCTGGCGCACGCGCCGGCTCTGGCCGCTCACCCAGAAGTGGAATTCACCGGAGTCTGGGGCCGGGATTCGGCCAAGGCCGCGGAGCTCGCCGGCAAATTCGAGACGCGCGCGTATTCCGACATCGACTCCCTGATCGGTGACGTGGACGCCGTAGCGATCGCGCTGCCGCCGGACGTCCAGGCGCCGCTCGCCCTGCGCGCCGCCGAGGCGGGCCGGCATCTGGTGCTGGACAAGCCGGTGGCCCTGCGTACCGAGGACGCCGAAGCTGTCGCGGCGGCCGTCGCGGCCCGCAAGCTGGCGTCGGTGGTCTTCTTCACCCGCCGGTTCACGCCCGAACTCGATGCTTTCGTGACCGAGGCGGCGGCGACGGGTGGCTGGACCGAGGCTCGCGTCGACCACCTCGGCTCGATCTTCACGCCGGACAATCCGTTCGGCGCCTCACCGTGGCGGCGTGAGCGTGGCGGCCTCTGGGACGTCGGCCCGCACGCGCTGGCCCTGGTGGTGCCGGTGCTCGGCCCGGTCACCGAGGTGGCCGCGATGGCCGGTCCGCGCGACATCACCCACGTGGTGCTGCGGCACGCCGGCGGTGCGATCAGCCGGCTCACGCTTGCCGTCGACGCGCCCGAGGCCTCGGCTCGCGAAGAGGCCGTCTTCGCCGGTGAGGCCGGTCTTCTGACGGTGCCGAGGGCGCGGTGGAGCCCGGACGAGGCTCTCGGCCGCGCCGTCGACCAGCTGCTCGCGGCGGCCGCCGGCGGCGCGTCGCCGTCCTGCGACGTCCGCTTCGGCGCCGATGTGACCGCCGTGCTCGTGGCCGCCGAGACGGCCCTGCGCGACGGGGTCACCGTCACGCTGCGATGAGCATTACGGGACGGTGCGCTCGATCGCTGCCGCGCCGTCCCGCTCCAGCTCGGCCTTGGCCCGGGCGACGTTCTCCGGCGTCGGATACCTGCCCTGCGCGACGGCCAGATCCTCCGGATCCCACGGCTGCTCGGCGCCGGTTCGGATCAACGGTTCTCCGGGATGGTCCGGATTGCCTGTCTGATGCATTGTTACCCCCACCGTGATTTCCGTGGTTTCACTGTTTTCCGAAAGCGAGTGCTTATCCCGTACGGGTTACCTGTTTTCAGATCGTCTACCAGGGGTAGCCGCCCCGCGCGGGCCGAATGCCCGAACTGAGCGCTAACTGGACAGAACCTGCGCGTTACGGATGGACGCTTAGTAGTGAGCCGAATACATTTTCGGCTGTCACGCTCATCCGGGTCGGAGGTCCGGTCACTGCCGGACAAGGCTGTGGGCGGCGCCCCGGAGGCGTGCGGGGGTGAGGGGAACGCATTGCATGACGGACTGGGAACCAGGGCAGGGCGACTCGCAACCAAGGCTGAGATGCGGTACGGCATGACCGCCGGGGGAGTGCGGCCGTGACCGGCCGATGGGACGCCGAGCGGGACGCATCAGACGCGGCGCAGGCCTTGGCCGGCATCGTCGCGCTCTTGCAGCGAGCGGCGAACGACGAAGTTGATCGGAACCAGCTGCTGAGCCTGGCTCGCAGCGCGGAATCCTCCGCCGAGCGGGTGGCCGCGTTCCTGCGGGGTCAGCGCGGCGCGAACGACGGCGACATGGTGGCGGTGCCACCCCGCCTCGGGCCCTGGCGGGACTGGACCCCGTCGCGCGGACACCTTTTAGGTGCCGTCCCGGCGCGGGTGAACGGGGTGCCGCAGCCCCGCAGATGCGGGGATCCGGGGGAATAGCGAGCTCTCAGCCGGGCTGACGCAGCGTCTCGGACGGCGATTCGCCGAACCGCTCCCGGTACGCCGACGCGAACCTGCCCAGGTGGGCGAATCCCCAGCGATGTGCCACGGCCGCCACCGTGACCCGCGCGGGATCACCGTCGAGCAGCGCCTCACGTACCCGGTTCAGGCGCAGCTGCTGGAGGTACGTCATCGGCGCGCAGCCGACGTGCCTGCGGAAACCCTCCTGGAGCGATCGCACGCTCATCCCGGCGACCCCGGCGAGGTCCCGGACCGTGAAGGCGCGTTCCGGCTCCTCGTGGATGGCCTCGACGGCGCGCTGGACGGCGCGCGGAGGGCCGCTGCCGGCCGGTGAGACGAGTTCCTGGTGGTACCGGTGGGGGACGCTGAGCAGCAGGCCGCTGAGCACGCTGCTGCACAGCTGCTCGGCGATGAGCGGCTGGTGGATCAGGCTGGTCTCGTGCTCCAGCTCGTCGTGCAGCAGCCGGACAAGCCGGCTCCAGCTGTGTGCCGGCCCGCCGGTCAGGTCGAACGTCGGCGCCAGGTCGATCGGTCCTTCGACCGGGTGACCCAGAAGCCCGGCAAGTTCACTCTCCAGTGCCCATTGTTCGATCCGGACGTCGAGCTCGGCGGAGTGCGGTTCGTGCCGCATGTACATCCGGTCGCCGGGCCGGAACGCGAGCGCCGTGGCGGGTGAGGCGGTGACCTCACGGCCGTCGCGCCGTGCCCGGACCAGCCCTGCCGTGGGTAGCGTCACGTGATAGGCCTCGGCCTGCGGGGAAACAAGTGTGGCGGAACCTTCAAAAGTCAGGTGCCCGACGGTCAGCGGTCCGAGTTGGATCATTTCCACGCCCAGTTTCAGCTCGCCGCCGTCCGGGATGCCGATCGACATCGGGGGGTAAAAACGATTCAGGATGTCCCGGGCGCGAACCACATCGACGCTGTCGAAGTAGACGGTTCCCGGCCCCGAAGGGGTGCGGGCCGGGCCATCAGCCATGCCGTCCGGTGCTCCATCGCATACGGTGAGTATTCGGTTCTACTCTGTCGACAGTCAACGTGGCCGCCGCGCAGTGACCGATACCGCACATTCCGGCCATATGAACTACTCTGGCGTTCCGCGCCTACGTGGCGTAACTTGCAGACCAGCGGATTGTTGTAGGAACGCGGTTTCCGGTCGGTGCCACCCCAGCGAACGCTTGTACGCGTACGACCGTTACAGGGCCGGCGCACCGAAGTCCCGCGGAAGTCGGCGTCAGCTCCGGCTCGATGCCAGGAAGAGGGCAGCTGTGTATCTGCCGATCACGACCCGCCAGCTGGCCGACGGGACTGTCGAGATCGCACCCAGCGGTGAGATCGATCTGGACAACGCGCATGTGATGCGCGACGCGGTCAACGACGTGCTGACAGGCATGACTCCCAGCAAGATCAATCTTGATCTTCAACGGGTGATGCTGATCGACAGCATCGGGATCGGCATCCTGGTGGCCTGTTTCCATACCGCGGCCGCCAGCGGCATCAAGCTCGTGGTGAGTCACCCGAGCGCGACGGTGTACCGGCAGCTCTGGGTCTCCGGGCTGGTCGGGCTCCTGGGTTGTGCCGAGCCGCCCACCCCGCGCACCCAGGTCGGCCTGCGCCCTTCCTGAGGCCCGCCGGAAAGCCTTCCTGAGGCCCGCCGGAAAGCCTTCCTGAGGCCCGCCGGAAAGCCTTCCTGAGCCCGCTGTAAGGCCCTCTTGGAGCGCCGGAAAGGCAGCAGGCCACCGCGCCCGCAACGCGGACACGGTGGCCCTCCCGGGACGGATTCATTCATCCCATGGAGCGAGCAGCCGACCGATTCTGATCAGACCGCAGCGGTAGCGGCGGTCTCCTCCTCCTGTGCGCGTCGTTCCTCACCGGAGAGCGTGGACAGCGGCTTCTCCTTGATGAAGACGACCGCGATCACGGCGAGGAACGCGACCGGCGCACCGACCATGAACAGCTCGGCGGTCGCCGTGCCGTAGATCTCCTGGACCACGGTCAGGACCTCCGGCGGCAGCGTGGAGATGTCCGGCACCTGTGCGGTCCCACCGCCGCCGGCAGCGCCGAACTTCTCGGCGAACAGCGCGGTGACCTTGTGGGTCAGCACCGCGCCGAGCGCGCTCACGCCGATCGAGCCGCCCATGCTGCGGAAGAACGTCAGCGCCGACGTGGTGGCGCCGAGCTCGGCGGCGGGTACGTCGTTCTGCGCGGCGAGGATCAGGTTCTGCATGAGCATGCCGACGCCGACACCGAGCACGGCCATGAACACCGAGATCACCGGCACGCTGGTGTCCGCGCCGATCGTGCTGAGCAGCAGCATGCCGGCGGTCATGATGATCGCGCCGGCGACCAGGAAGCCCTTCCACTTGCCGTACTTGGTGATCAGCGCGCCGGCCACGGTCGACGAGATCAGCAGGCCGAAGATCATCGGGAGGCCCATCAGGCCGGCGACGGTCGGCGACTTGCCGAGCGAGATCTGGAAGTACTGGGAGAGGAAGACGGTGCCGCCGAACATGGCGACGCCGACCAGCACGCTCGCGACGATCGCGAGGGTGACCGTGCGGTGCCGGAAGATCCCGAGCGGGATGATCGGCTCCTTGGCCCGGGACTCCACCAGGACGGCGAGTGCCAGGAGCGCGAGCCCGGCGGCGACCAGTGCCGCGGTCTGCCAGGACGCCCAGTCGAACTTGTCGCCGGCCAGCGTCGACCAGATCAGCAGGGTACTGACGCCGGACGTGATGAGCAGCGCGCCGAACCAGTCGATGGTGACCTCGCGGCGGACCACCGGCAGGTGCAGGGTTTTCTGCAGCAGCGCGATGGCGATCAGGCTGAACGGCACACCGATCAGGAAGCACCAGCGCCAGCCCAGCCAGGACGTGTCGACCAGGACACCGCCGATCAGCGGACCGGCGATGGTGCCGACGCCGAAGACCGCGCCGAACATGCCGGAGTACCGGCCCAGCTCGCGGGGCGGGATCATCGCGGCCATCACGATCATCGCGAGGGCCGTCATGCCGCCCGCGCCGACACCCTGGACGGCCCGGCTGACCAGCAGGACCTCGACGTTCGGGGTGAGTCCGGCGATCAGCGAACCGGCCACGAAGAGACCGAGGGAGAGCTGAATCAGCAGCTTCTTGCTGTAGAGGTCGGCCATCTTGCCCCAGAGCGGGACGGTGGCCGTCATGGCGAGCAGCTCGGTGGTGACGATCCAGGTGTAGACGGACTGGCTGCCACCGAGGTCGGCGATGATCCGGGGCAGGGCATTGGCGACGACGGTGGAGGCCAGGATGCTCACGAACATGCCGAGCATCAGCCCGGACAGGGCTTGCACGACCTCTCGGTGAGACATGCGTGCGGGGGTGGCGACTGTCATGCGTTCCTCGGTATGTGGGGTAGGACCAGGCCTCCGGCGAGCATGCCGAAGGCTTCGCGTACGTGTTGTTCGAGAGGGCGAGGGTCGTCGCCGGCGGCCCAGCGGATCACTGCGACCCGCACGGCGCCGTTCGTGGCGGCGGCCACCACGGCCGGGAAGGGGTGATCCGGAGGCAGCGCGCCGCGTTCGGCAACGGCCTCGGCGAACTGCTGCTCGGCGGTGGCGGCCGCGGCGATCAGCAACGGCAGCAGCTGCGGGTTGTGCTGGATCACCCGCATCCGCAGCAGCCAGAGTTCGCGGTCGTCGTCGATCTGCTGCAACACCGGGGCGAGCGCGTCGAGCAGGGCGTCCAGCAGCGGCTGGTCCGGTGGCGCGGCGAGCAGCAGGGCACGCAGGTCGGTGCAGCCCTCCAGGGGGTCGCCGACGAGGGCGTCCTCCTTGGTGGCGAAGTAGTTGAAGAAGGTCCGCTGCGAGACCCCGGCCGCCGCGGCGATCTCGTCGACGGTCACCCGGTCGGCGCCGCTCGCGTCCACCAGGCGCAATGCGGCGATGATCAGGTCGAGCCGGGTCTGCCGGCGTTTGGCCTCACGAAGCACCCGAGGGAGGCTACCGAAAACTTTGCAGAAACTGCAAAGTTTTAATCGTGGAGCTGGGCCCGCTGGATCTCGGCCAGGGCCGCGGTCAGCCAGGGCTCGACCGGGCGGCCGGCGAGCAGGTGATTGATCAGCGCGACCGCGTGCCGGGCCAGCACGTCCGGTTTCGGGGCCGGCGAGCCGTCCTCTTCGAGCACGCCGAGGGCGCCGGCCAGCAGCCAGAGCACCACCTGCGGGTCGGCGGCCGGCCAGGAGCGTACGCATCCGGCCAGCGCGGTACGCACATCGTCAGCGGTGAGCCCGTCCGGATTACCGTCCTCCAGCAGCAGGCGAACTACCGTCCCGAGGATCAGCCCGGTCTGCGCCGGATCCTGCGCACCCAGGTCGCCGCTGGGCTCGTTGCCCTCGCGAATCGCCGTCACGGCCTCGGCCGTGGCCGCCGCGATCGGCCGGGCCGGCGGCGGCAGGGGACGCCAGCTGTTGTTCATGCGGCGACTCTACGGTGGGATGACACGGCAGGATGGAACGGCAGGATGAAAGGCGCCGGTGGCGAGGGGAGCGGGAATGACGAACCTGGACGCGGTGACGGCCTGGGTGGACAACTACCGCAAGGCCTGGGAGTCGAACGCGCCGGACGACATCCGCGATCTCTTCGCCGACGACGCCGCGTACTTCACCGAGCCGTACGCGAAACCCTGGGTCGGCCGGGAGGCGATCGTCGCCGGCTGGCTGGAGCACCAGGACGATCCGGGCAGCACCACCTTCGCCTGGCACCCGCTGATCATCACCGAGGAACTCGCGATCATCGAGGCGACGACGACCTATCCGGACCGCGTCTTCCGCAACCTCTGGGTGCTGCGGCTCGACCACACCGGACAGGCACGCCAGTTCACCGAGTGGTGGATGCAGGAGCCGTGAGCCGTGAGGGGTGGATGCAGGAGCCGTGAGTGGTGGATGCGGGAGCCGTCACCCTAACGGGCGATAGCCGCAAGATGGAAAGAGCCGGTAAGTCGCACAAACTCGAAAGTGAATAGCGTTCGAGGATTCTCGGATGTGCTATTTCCCCGGCCTTTCGGCACACTGCGTCGGGTGGAGGAGGATCGGAAACTCGGCAACCGGTACCGGCTGTTGAACGAACTCGGCCGGGGCGGGATGGCCGTGGTCTGGCGCGCTCTCGACGAGGTGCTCAACCGCCCGGTGGCGGTGAAGGTGCTGGCCGGGAGATATGCGGACGACGATCGCTTCCGGGCCCGGATCCTGCACGAGGCGCGGGCCGCGGCCACCCTCTCGCATCCGAACATCGCGCAGATCTACGATTTCGGGGAATCCCACGAGAACGGTCAGCCGGTTCCGTACGTGGTGATGGAATTGATCAACGGGCCGACGCTGCAACAGCGGGTGGCGCGGGGTCCGATTCCGCCGCGGACGGTTTTCCGGATCTGCGGGGAGATCGCCGCGGCGCTCGCGGTGGCGCACGCCGACGGGCTCGTGCATCGCGACATCAAGCTCGCCAACGTCATGGTCACCCCGGCCGGCGCGAAGGTGGTGGATTTCGGCATCGCCGCGGTCGTCGGTCCCGCCTCGCCCGAGGACGCGCTGCTCGGCACACCCGCGTACCTCGCGCCGGAGCGACTCACCGGCGGCGCGATCGAGCCGGCCTCGGACATGTACGCGCTCGGTGTGCTGCTCTACCGCCTGCTCGCCGGGATCGCGCCGTGGAGCGTGGAGACCACCACACAGATGCTCAGCGCGCACGTCTACCTGGAGCCGGACCCGCTGCCGCCGGTGCCCGGCGTCCCGGACACGATCGCCGACCTGGTCGACCGCTGCCTCGCGAAGAATCCCGCCGATCGTCCGGACGCGGCCGAGGTGTCAGCCACTCTGGGCGACGCGGCCGAGGCCGCGACCGCTTCAAAGATCAACATCCCGGGTGTACGGGAGGAGCAGGCGGTCCCCTCGGTTCCCGGCGCGCCGGCCGCACCAGGATCGGGTGCGGGTTTCGACGGCGCGACGATGCTGCGTGAGGCCACGGTTCCGGTTACCCGTCCGGCGTCCACTGGCGCCCCGGCTGCGAGTGGCAGCGCTGGTGTCGATGCGGGTGGGCTTTCTTCCGTACCCCAGTGGTGGAAGCGCAAGAAGGTCCTGGCCGGCGGCGGGCTGGTGGCAGTGCTGATCGCCCTGGCTTTCCTCTGGCCGGAAGCCGGAGGCGAACCGGAAGCCGCGCCCGGCGCGGTTGTTCCCCCCTCGGTGTCACCGAGCGTGACCTCCGCGTCGCCCGGCGGACGCGGCGGGACCAGGCCCGCGGCGCCGGTGATCGTGCCCGGCAGGGTGCCCGAATCGGTCGGCTCACTGGGCCCGGCGGCGTCCGGAACGGTCTCGTCGGTGCCCGCGCCGGCACCCTCCGGTGAGGTGATCTCGCCGTCGCCGAGCCCCAGCGAGAGCGAGCCGGCACCCGTCGAGGAACCCGCGCCGGACGGCACCCGGCTGGAGTCGCCGGGCGGCACGGTGCTCGCGCGATGCGTCGAGGACGGCGCCGAGTTGCTCGCCTGGGAACCGAACGAGGGATTCGCCGTGGACAGCGTCGATCCCGGACCCGCTCTGACCACCGCTGTGGTGTTCAAGAGCGAGCGGGCGCGGTACCGGATGACGGTCACCTGCTTCGGTGATCGGCCCTCCGCGGTCGTGCTTCCGCTGTGACCGGACCGGTGGCGAGACGCGTTCGGATTCGCCGTCACGCTGCGTGGGCACACTGGCTAGACTGGCCCGTCACGGCCGGGCGAAAGGGACATCGATGACGGCGACCGCTAATACGCTCAGAAGCAGCCTCGGCCGGGTGCGGGCCGCGGCTCGCCGCCGGCTGCGTCCCACCCCGCCGCCACCGCCGGTCGTCGCGCCGTCCGTCGTCAACCTGGTGCCCGACCCCGGTTTCCGGGGTGCGCCGGACCGGCCGTTCGAGGCCGGCGGCGTCTATGTGCACTCCCACAACTCGTGCGAGTTCGCCGACGTGCCGGGCCTGGCCGGGGTGCGCGGCGCCCGGGTCGAGGGTGTCGGCGCCAACAACGACACGCACATCGCGCCGGGCGGGCGCAACGCCGCTGGTGAGTTCCGCCTCGGCCTGCGCGCCGGCGGCACCTACACGGCGAGCATCTCGGTCTTCCTGCCGGAACCGCTCACCGGCACGCTGAACGCGGCGGCGCTGCGGCTGGTGCCAGGTTGCATCGTCGACGAGGCGGTGAAGTGGACTCTCGCCCAGTCCGCTCCGGCCCGCAACGAGTTCGGCCACCACCGGATCAGCGTCACGTTCACGATCCCGGCGACGGCGAAAGCCGCCTGGATCCGGCTGCACAGCGGCATGTCAGCGGGCAACGGCGTCGTCTACTGGTACGACTACTCGCTCACCGAGACGACTCAGGCGGTGGACCACTTCGACGGTTCGACCCCGGCCACCGACTTCCACGTCTTCGAGTGGACCGGTGAGCCGGACTCGTCGCCGTCCCGCCGCACCCTGCAGGTCTCGCTGGAAGCCGCGTCCGCCGAGATCGCCGCGGAAGCGGTCCGGCTGGCCCGGGCCGGCGTCACCGAGGAGGCCGCCTTCCTGCGCAAGCAGGTCAGCGGCGACAAGTTGACGACCGCGCGGATCGCGCTGGCCGGCGGCGACCAGGAGACCGCGCTCAAGGCGCTGCGCAAGGTGGTCAAGGCCGGCGACCCGGACGGCTCGGCCGCGTACGAGCTCGGGCGGCTCGCGCTCGCCGAGCACAAGTGGGCGGCTGCCGAGAAGCTGCTGCGCACCGCGGTCACGAAGCAGCCGGAGGCGTGGGAGCGGGGGTACGCGCTGGCGTTCGCGTACGACAAGCTGAAGCGCCGTGAGGACAGCAAGCGCACCACGCGGGCGGCGCTGGCGCACGACACGAAGCTGCCGTTCGACGGGCCGGCCGTGCTCGACCTCGACGTGAAGTCGTACGGGGCACGTCGTGAGCTCGGCGTCTTCATCGCGGAGAACCTCGGCCAGATCCGTACCCAGGCCGAGCAGCGGCTGGCCCGGCCGGTGGTCAGCTCCTTCGACCAGCCGATCTTCGTGTACTGGGCGCAGGGCTTCGAGTCGGCCCCGCCGGTCGTGCGGGCCTGCCTCGACGCGCTGCGGGCGAACAACCCGGCCAGCCGGGTGCACGAGCTGACCGACGCCAACATCGCCGCGTACGTGGACGTGCCGCCTGATCTGCTGGACGCGCTGGACGGCAACCGGACGCACTTCTCCGACCTGCTGCGGCTGCTGCTGCTGGAGAAGTTCGGCGGGATCTGGGTGGACGGGACCTGCCTGGTCTCCGAGCCGCTGCGCCCGCACATCACCCGCGCGCTGCAGCAGAGCAGCCTGTTCGCTTTCAACTACACCGGGCCGTACATCTCCAGCTGGTTCCTGGCCGCCCGGCCCGGCAGTTATGCCGTACACCTGTGGCGGGCCGCCTGTTTCCTGTGGTGGGAAAAGCGTGGCGAACTTATCGACTATTTCCTCATGCATCATGTCTTCGAGATGCTTCATCACCTCGATGACCGTTTCCGCGCCGATTGGGAAGCGGGGCTGCGGCTTAATTCGAAACCGCCCCATGCGTTGCAGAGCGTGATGCTCGACGCGTACGACCCGGATGAGTACCAGACGGTGATCGAGGGCGCCTTCGCGCACAAGCTGCGCTATAAATACCAAGCTCACGAGCTGCGTAGCGAGTCGTACCTGTCCCGGGTCATCCGCGGTGACCTTCCGTAATTGCATTCTTGCTAATTGTCAATTTTTTACACAGAGTTAATTGTGAGCGCGCATAGGAAACTCGTAGGTTGAATTCCTAATGTGTTTCTCATGCAAAAAGTGATACGTAGTGCGGTGGCGCCGGTGGAAGAGGCGGCAGGGGTTCAGGTATTCGTCGATTCCACGGGCCGCCGCAAGCGACTGCTTGCGGTTCTCGGGTTTTTCGTGGCGTTGTTCGCGGCAATTTACATCGGGGTGGTCGGCGCGAGCGTGGTGCAGGCCGCGGATTCCGGATTGTCGACGAAGGCGTCGGTGTCGACGTCAGCCACGACATCGTCGTCAGCTTCGGCGTCGAACTCCGCCAGCTCTTCCTAATTTTTCCGTTATTTCCCGAAATCTACGAACAGTTTGGTGAATGCGTACGCGTCCTGCGTGATTCCGCTGCACGCCGCCTCCACCTCACCTGTCGCGCAGTCGCCGTTGTCCCGGTTGACCGACCAGAACCGGACGAAGCCCAGCCCTTTCTCCTCGGCGTAGTCGAGCAGCGTCTGTGCGTCCGAAGTCTCCGTGATCGGCCCGGTGTCGTTGACCCCGATCATCGGCGTGACGCCGAGCATCGCGTACGCCTCGGTGTCGCTGAGGTCCGTCCAGACCGACTTGACGTCCGCGACCACCGCCTCGGTGGCCGTGGTCATCGACGTGCCCCAGTCGTCCTCCTCGGTGAAGTTCATCGTCATGGCGTTGACCGTGACGTCCAGGCCGGCGTCCTTCGCGCTCTGCAACAGGGCGATGCTGGTGTCGGTCAGCCCGAGCACGGTCCCGCCGACCGGGACGGTGAGCGTGATCGCAGTGCCGCGATCCGCCTGGAGCGTGCTGAGCGCCTGGGTCACCGTCGCCGCGGTGATCGTCTGTTCGATGTCCACGTCGAGGGCGTTGCTGCCGGCCGCGTCCAGCGCTGACGCGTACGCGGTGGCCAGCTCGTCCGCCGTACAGACGCTCTCCAGATAGGTGCCGGTGGCCCCGCCGGTGGAGACGACCATGTCACCGTCCAGTGCCTTGATCTTCGCGATCGCGGCCTGGATGGTGCTGTCGGTGATGGCCTTGGTGCCACCCCAGGTCGCGGTGCACGAGCCGGCGCTGTCGGCCAGCACGAATGCGATCGTGAAGTCCTTCTGCCCGGTCTTCTCGTTCACCTCGTCGACGTCCACCGTGCCGCTGACGATGTCGATGTACGGCGCGACATCCGGCGTCTCGGTGGTGGCCGAGGTGCTGGACGCGACGGCGGGTGAGGTGGTGGTTGTCGTGTCGGCCTCGTCCCCGTCTCCGGAGCAACCGCTGGCGAGCAACAGGACAGAGGCGGTGAGGCCGGCGAGCCGTTTGTGCTGCACCTTCGCACTATGCCGTACTCATCGCGCCGAATTCCGGTGCTCAGCGAATCCCGTTCGCGGCCGATAGGGGGTTTGAGCCAGGTCTACGGCAAGGGGGATGTCGGTGTCCGTCGAGACGCGTCCAGCGCCTGCCCGGCGGCGAATCCCGGTGCCCCGCCCACGCTGGATAGTCCTGTCCGTGGTGCTCGTCCTCTTCGCCAGCCTGCTGCTGGTGAACGGCATCGTGCAGGGCGAGTTCGCCCAGGACGGCGCGGTCGAGTCCACCTCGGATACCGACCAGGTCCCGGACGAGGCGCTGAGCGGTGGCCCGATCATCCAGACCGACGGTGACACCACGACGACCGTGGACGCCGGCGATTACCAGATCGTGCTGACCTTCGACGACGGCCCCAGCCCGGAGTACACCCCGGAGATCCTGGACGTGCTGGCCGAGTACGACGTACCCGCCACCTTCTTCATGATCGGCGCGGAGATCAGCAAGTACCCGGGCCTGACGAAGGAGGTCCTGGACGGCGGGCACGAGATCGGGATCCACACGTACACCCACCCGGACATGTCGACCAAGAACGACTGGCGGCGCTCGGTGGAGATGCAGGAGACCCAGTACGCCCTGGCCGGCGCGGCCGGGGTGACCAGCGTGATCTTCCGGCCGCCGTACTCGTCGACGGTCGCGGCGCTGGACAACACCAACTGGGCCGTGATGGAGGAGATGGGCGAGCGCGGCTATCTCACCGTCGTGAACGACCTGGACAGCCGTGACTGGGAAGAGGACGTCACGAACGCCGACATCGTCGAGGCGGTCACCCCGGACGACGGCGCCGGCGCGGTCCTGCTCTTCCACGACGGCGGCGGCAACCGGTCCAAGACCGCTGCCGCCTTACGGACGGTCATTCCCTCGCTGAAGGACGCCGGGTACACGTTCACCACGGTCTCCGCGCTGACCGGGATGAACACTGTGAACCCGGCCGCCACCACCGAGGAGTGGGTGCTCGGGCTCGGCATCGTCAGCGCCGTGCAGGTCGCTACGAACGCGACCGTCTGGTTCTCCGTGCTGCTGCTGGTCCTCGGCGTGATCACGGTGCTGCGTCTGGTGCTGATGCTGGCCCTCGGGCGCCGGCACGCCCGGCGATATCGGAACGGCGACGCGATCTGGGGGCAGCCGTACACCGAGCCGGTCACCGTGATCGTCCCGGCGTACAACGAGAAGGAGTGCATCGCCGACACCCTCCGGTCGCTGGTGGCGAGCACTCATCCGATCCGGGTCGTCGTGGTGGACGACGGTTCGGACGACGGCACCGCCGAGATCGCCGAAGGGCTCGGGTACGAGAACGTCACAGTGGTCCGCCAGCCGAACGGCGGCAAGTCGGCGGCTCTGAACAACGGCATCGCGCACGCGACCACCGAGGTGGTCGTGATGATGGACGGCGACACGGTCTTCGAACCGGACACCGTACGCCTTCTCGTGCAACCGTTCGCCTCCGCGGAGATCGGTGCGGTGGCCGGCAACGCGAAGGTCGCCAACCGGAACACCATGATCGCCATCTGGCAGCACATCGAGTACGTCGTCGGCTTCAGCATCGACCGGCGCGCGTACGACGTGATGCGCTGCATGGCAACCGTCCCGGGTGCCATCGGCGCTTTCCGCCGCGAGGCGTTGCAGCAGGTGAACGGCCTGTCCGACGACACCCTGGCGGAGGACACCGACCTCACCATCGCCATCATCCGGGCCGGCTGGCGGGTCGTCTACGAGGAGCGGGCCCGCGCCTGGACCGAGGCGCCGTCGACCATGTCGCAGCTCTGGCGCCAGCGGTACCGGTGGAGTTACGGCACCATGCAGGCGATGTGGAAGCACCGCCGGGCGCTGTTCGAGAAGGGCGCGGGCGGCAAGTTCGGCCGCCGTGGCCTGCTCAACCTGGCCGTGTTCCAGACGCTGCTGCCGCTGCTCTCACCGCTGATCGACGTCTTCCTGGTCTACGGCCTGATCTTCCTGGACCCGGTGACCACGGTGATCGCCTGGCTCGGCATGCTCGGCGTCCAGCTGATCAGCACCCTGTACGCGTTCCGCCTCGACCACGAGTCGCTGAAACCGCTCTGGCGGCTGCCGTTGCAGCAGTTCGTCTACCGGCAGCTGATGTACCTCGTGCTGATCCAGTCGGTGCTCGCGGCGGTCGGCGGGATCCGCCTCGGATGGCAGAAGCTGCGCCGGACGGGCGGCCTCAACGCGCTGATGGGATCGCGGCTTCCCACCGGAGACGGACCGTCCTGACGGCGGTTTCATGCCCTTTTGGGGGGAATCATTCTGGGCTGATCCACTGATTTCGCACAGCAAATCCAGCCCCCAGCGTTTCTACCTTTGCTGGCATGTGCGGAATCGTGGGATACGCCGGCGGACGACCGGCCCTTGACATCGTGATGGACGGACTGCGGCGCCTGGAGTACCGCGGCTACGACTCGGCGGGCGTCGCCATCGTCGACGACGTCTCCGGCCTGGCCGTGGAGAAAGCGGCCGGGAAGCTGATCAACCTGGAGAAGGCGCTCGCCGAGCGGATCGACACCGGGTTCGACATCGGGATGACCGGAATCGGTCACACCCGCTGGGCAACGCACGGCGGACCGACCGATCGGAACGCCCATCCGCACGTCTCGGCCGACGGCCGGGTCGCAGTGATCCACAATGGCATCATCGAGAACTTCGCCGCTCTCCGCGCGTCGCTGGAAGCGGACGGAGTGGCGTTCCGCAGCGACACCGACACCGAGGTGGCCGCTCATCTGATGGCCGCGGAGATGCGCGCGCTGCGCGGGTCTCTGGAGGGTCCCGCTCTGCTTGCCGAGGCCATGCGTCTGGTGGCGGGCCAGCTCGAAGGCGCTTTCACGCTGCTCGCGACCTCACCGGATGTCCCGGGCGCGGTGGTTGCCGCCCGGCGCAACTCGCCGCTCGTGGTCGGCCGCGGCAATGGGGAGAACTTCCTGGCCAGCGACGTCTCGGCGTTCATGGAACACACCCGGGAAGCGATCGAGCTGGGCCAGGACCAAGTCGTGCTGATCACCCCGGACTCAGTGGAGATCACCGGGTTCGACGGCACGCCGGCGAGCGGGACCGCGTTCGTGGTCGACTGGAACCTCGCGGCCGCCGAGAAGGGCGGCTACGACTTCTACATGCTCAAGGAGATCGCCGAGCAGCCGCAGGCGGTCGCCGACACGCTGCTGTCCCGCTTCCCCGACCTCTCTCTCGACGAGGTGCGGAAGGTCGTGATCATCGCCTGCGGAACGGCTTATCACGCCGGGATGGTCGCCGGATACGCCATCGAGCAGTGGGCGCGGATCCCCTGTGATGTCGAGCTGGCCAGCGAGTTCCGGTACAAGGACCCAATCCTGGACGACTCGACTCTGGTGATCGCTATCAGTCAGTCCGGCGAGACCATGGACACGCTCATGGCACTGCGGCACGCCAAGGCGCAGGGCGCCCGGGTGCTGGCGATCTGCAACACCAACGGTTCGACGATCCCGCGTGAGTCGGATGCGGTGCTCTACACGCACGGCGGGCCGGAGATCGCGGTCGCCTCGACGAAGGCCTTCCTGACCCAGCTCGTCGCGTGTTACCAGGTGGGACTGCGCTTGGGAGCGGCGCGCGGTTTCTCCCACGCTGACGTGGCGGCGGCCCTTCGCGCGGTTCCGGACCAGCTGCGTGCGTTGCTGGCGCGTACCGATGCGATCCGGGAGCTGGCGTACGACCTCGCTACCGCGCGGCAGGTGCTCTTCATCGGGCGGCACGTCGGATATCCGGTGGCTCTCGAAGGCGCGCTGAAGCTCAAGGAGCTCGCGTACATGCACGCCGAGGGGTTCGCGGCCGGCGAGCTCAAGCACGGGCCGATCGCGCTGATCGACGAGGGCACGCCGGTGATCTGTGTGCTGCCGGCTCCCGGTGACGCTCTGCACGGCAAGGTGGTCTCGAACATCCAGGAGGTGCGTGCTCGTGGCGCCCGGACCATCGTGATCGCCGAGGAGGGCGACGAGGCCATCGTGCCGTTCGCGGACGACGTGATCCGGGTGCCGGTCACACCGGCGTTGCTCGCTCCGCTGATGACGACCGTACCCATGCAGATCTTGGCTTGTGAGATCGCTGCGGCTCGGGGGCACGACGTCGACCAGCCCCGGAACCTGGCGAAGTCGGTGACGGTCGAGTAGCTATGTCAGTCGCGGCAGAACCTCGGCGGCCAGCAGATCCAGGTGATCCAGGTCGTCGAGGTCCCGCATCCGGATGTAGATCCGGGTGGCGCCGAGCTCCGCGTATTTCCCGATCGTGTCGGCCACCTGATCCGGAGTGCCGGTGATCGTCGGTTCGTCGGGCAGTGCCGAGGCCTCGTGCATCGTGGACAGTCTGTTCCGCGCCTCGGCGTCGGTGCGGCCGCAGGCAACCGCCATGCCGACCGACAGCGTCAGCGGCCTGGTCCGGCCCTGCTTCGTGCAGGCTTCCCGGACTCTCGTGAAGAGTTGCTCGCTCTGGTCCAGCCTGGTGAACGGCAGGTTGAACTCGTCGGCGAACCGGGCGGCCAGCTCCGGGGTGCGCTTCTTGCCGCGGCCGCCGAGGATCACCGGTGGTCCGGGCTGCTGCACCGGCTTCGGCAGTGCGGGCGCCTCGTCGAGGCGGTAGATCCGGCCCTGGTACGAGAACCGTTCGCCGACCGGCGTGGACCACAGCCCGGTGATCACTTCGAGCTGCTCCTCCAGCACGTCGAATCGCTCGCGCGGTGTGCCGAACTCGATTCCGTACGCGGCGTGCTCCCGGCCGAACCACCCAGCGCCGAGACCGAAATCGATCCGTCCGCCGCTCATCTGGTCGACCTGCGCGACGCTGATCGCGGTGACCGCGGGGTGCCGGAAGGTGGCGCAGGTCAGCAGCGTGCCGAGCCGGATAGTGGTGGTCTCGCGGGCCATCGCGCCCAGCGTCACCCAGGAGTCGGTCGGGCCGGGAAAGCCGTCCGAAGCGTGCATCGGCAGATAGTGATCAGCCCGGAAGAAGCCCTCGTAACCGGCTGCCTCGGCGTGCAGGGCGGCACGCAGCAGCTGGTCGTAGGTGGCCCCTCGGTGTGGCTCGGTGAAGATGCAGACGCGCATGGCCGCAGAGATTAACGGCAATCATGTCCGTCTCGGTAGTTGCTGCCCTGCTGACCGTTTCGTTGCTGTTTCTTTACCTGGATAGCGCTTACGTACATCGATATTTCCGTAGCCTGTCGGTTTTACGGGAGGGATCGATATCGATGCGAAAGATCGCTGCGGTACTGACCGCTCTGGCGTTGGCGGGATGTTCTTCCTCGTCCGGTGACTCCGCGTCCTCGCCTGACCTCGCCGAGGTCAAGTACCTGACCGCGTTCAACGCGTTCGGCCGGGAGGCGTACGCGTTCGTCGCGGACGAGAAGGGCTACTTCGCCGAACAGGGCCTGGACGTCGAGATCTCGATCGGTACCGGGTCGGGCGAGAACATGGCCGCGCTGGCCTCCGGCGCCGCCGACTTCGCCCCGGTGGACTCGACCGGATACATCCTGACCAAGGCGACCGGCAAGGTCACCGGGATCACCGCGGTCAGCGCCGTGCAGCAGAAGTCGATGGTCGGCTTCATGACCCTCGACGGGTACGGCATCACCACCCCGAAAGACCTCGAAGGCCGGGTGATGGGCGACCAGTCGGGCGCCACCACGACGCTGCTCTTCCCGACGTACGCGAAGCTCGCCGGCATCGACGCGAGCAAGGTGGAGATCGTCCCGGTCAACGCTGGTGAACTTGCCGGCGCCCTCGCCGCCAAGAAGGTCGACGTCATCGGCCAGTTCGTGGTCGGCAAGCCGCTGATCGAAAAGGCCGCCGGTGGCAAGGCCGCGGTCTCGCTGCCGTTCAGCGACGTGATCACCGACCTTTACGGCAACTTCCTGCTGACCTCGGAAAAGACCGACCCCGCCCTCTCCGCCAAGTTCAACACCGCACTGCTCAAAGGCCTTGAGTACGCCATAGCGAACCCCGTCGAAGCCGGTCAGATCCTGAACAAGGCGCAGCCCGAGACGGACGCCGAGGTCGCCGCGAAGGAACTCGAGATCATGGCGTCGTACGCCCGGGGTGACGCCGGAAAGCTCGGCGCCCTCGACGACGAGCGGGTGGCCCGGGTCATCGAGATCCTGGCCGGTGCCGGCTCGATCCCGGCCGGGAAGAAGCCGTCGGAGTTCATCCAGCCGGCTGCGTGACGGTCCGGTCCTCGTTGTGCATCAGCAGCTCGTGAAGCCGGGCAGAACAGCGCGCCAGTTCCTCGGTGTGCTCGTTCTGCCCGAGGCTGCGCGGCCGGGGCACGCCGATCTCCACGATCTCCGCGATCCGACCGGGCCGCGGGCTCAGTACCACCACCCGGTCGGCGAGCAGCACCGCCTCGTCGATCGAGTGGGTCACGAAGATCGTGGTGGTCTGTTCCCGGGCGTGGATGCGCTGCAGCTCGACGGTGAGTTCCTCGC
Organism: Actinoplanes sp. CA-015351; assembly: GCF_050955685.1. Lineage (NCBI taxonomy): Bacteria > Bacillati > Actinomycetota > Actinomycetes > Micromonosporales > Micromonosporaceae > Actinoplanes > Actinoplanes sp. CA-015351. The sequence goes on along the minus strand of NZ_CP192102.1, from coordinate 7,545,327 downwards.
GGGTCAGCGCGTCCAGCGCCGAGAACGGCTCGTCCATCAGCATCACCGACGGCTGCTGGATGAGCGCCCGGCAGAGCGAGACCCGCTGCTGCATGCCGCCGGAGAGCTCGTGCGGCATCTGCTTCTCGAACCCCGCGAGGCCGGCCGTGTCGAGCAGCTCCCGGGCCTTCGCCACGTGCTCCTTCCGCTTCCACCCGAAGATCTCCACCGGGAAAAGGACGTTGCTCAGCACGTTGCGCCAGGGCAGCAGGGCGGGCCGCTGGAACAGCATGGCGATCTCCCGGCGAGGCTTTTTCACCGGCGTCGCGCCGACCTGGATCGTCCCGCTGGTCGGCGCGATCAGTCCGGCGACCAGGCGCAGCAGGGTGGACTTGCCGCAGCCGGACCGGCCGACCACCGCCACGAACTCGCCCCGCTCGACCCGGAGGTCGATCCCACTCAGAGCCTGCACGGTGCCCCGGCGGCCGGAGAAGGTGCGCGAGACGCCGTCCAGCTGGATCATCGGGTTCTCCTGTCCGTCCACTCCGAACACTTAGCATAAGGATCAATGTCACGATGGTCGCGGTCGCTCTGCCCGTCGTCTTCCTGCTGGCCCTGATCGGCGCCTGGTACCTGCTGGTCCGGATCCATGACGTACCGCCGCAGGTGGTGCCCTCACCGGAGACGGTCGGCAGCGAGCTGGTCCGGCTGCCCGAATACCTGGCGACCCAATCCTGGTACACGCTCCGCGAGGTCTGGGCCGGCTTCGCCATCGCCGTTTTCATCGGTGTGGCCCTGGCGCTGGCGATCTCCGCATCCCGCGTCGTCGACCAGGCCGTCTCCCCGGTCCTGGTCGGCTTCAACGCCATTCCGAAGATCGCGATCGGCCCGATGCTGGTGATGTGGTTCGGCTTCGGCATGCAGCCCAAGATCTTCGTCGTGGTGCTGCTCTGCTTCTTCCCGATCGTCCTGTCCACCGTGGCCGGCCTGCGCTCCACCCCGGCCGACCTGATCGAGCTGACCCGCTCCCTGGATGCTTCGCGCGTGAAGACATTCCTGAAGGTGCGCGTCCCGTGGGCGCTCCCGCAATTCTTCACCGGCCTGAAGCTGGCCATTTCCCTGGCCTTCGTGGGCGCCGTCGTAGGCGAATTCATCGGCGGCGGCCGAGACGGAATCGGATACGTCATCGTGGCCGCAAAGGCCAACATCCAAACCGGCCTGGCCTTCGCCGGCATCTTCCTGCTGGCCCTGATGAGCATCGCGTCCTACTACGCCCTGGTAGCCCTGGAACGCCTGCTCCTCCCCTGGTCCCGAGAAACAACCTCGTAGCCAGAAGCGCGTACCAAAGGGCGCGTACCAAGGGGGAAGCGCAAGAGAATGGCCAAGCGTGCCCACCGCAACGTGGGGGGTTCGGGGGGCTCGGCCCCCCGGCAGACAAAACGAGGCGGCAAGGTCAGCGCAATCCGCTGACACAAACCGCCTCCGACTCGTGCCCCCGGCAGGATTCGAACCTGCGCTTTCGCCTCCGGAGGGCGACGCTCTATCCCCTGAGCTACGGGGGCCCAGTGATTAAGGAGCCTAGCAGGCCCGCCGGAACCATTGCCAACCGGTTCCGGCGGTGTCGCTCGTCAGCTTGCCTGGGCCTTCTTGAGCAGGGAGTCGATCAGCTGGATCTCGCCCTGCTGGGCGGTGACCATGCTTTCCGCGAGCCAGTCGACGTCCTCGTTGTCGGAGAGGTCCATGGCCTCCTGGGCCATGTGGACGCCGCCGACGTGGTGGGCCCGCATCAGGGTGAGGAACTGGATGTCGAGGTTCTTGCCGGTGGCGGAGCGCAGCGTGGCCATCTGCTCGGGTGTGGCCATGCCGGGCATCAGGCCATTCACGATGGCGCCGTCGGAACCGGGGATCCAGGCCATCGGCTCGGCGGTGCCGGTGGGGGAGAGGTCCCAGTCGCGCAGCCAGGCCTGCATATATCCGATCTGGCCCTGCTGCGTCGTGGCGATGTCCGCGGAGAGGGTGATGACGTCCGGGGTGTCCGAGCCGGTGTGGGCGATCATCGCCATCTCGACGGCCTGGGCATGGTGCGTGGACATGTCGCGCAGGAAGCCGGCCTCGACCGAGTCGGTGCCCGGTGTACGCAGGCCGGGGACGACCAGGCCGGCGCCGAGACCGAGGATCAGGCCGACCAGCAGGGTGGCGACCGCGACGTATCCGAAGGTGTGGGTGCCACCCGCCTCGGGCGCGTCCGGCGACGCGTCCGAGGCGGAGGGCTGGACCTCCGAGATCATCCGGTGGCGCCGGCCGAGGCCGCGGCGGCCGGAACCGGGTCGCTTGTCGTGTTACCGCTGGAGCAGGCGGCGCCGGGCTCCATCGAGGCCTTGACCCGGGCGATCCGGATGAAGTCGTCGATGCGGCTGTCGTCCGCGCTGTCGACCTTGAGCTGGTAACCCCAGACCTGCACCGAGACGTTCTTGTCCAGGTTCGCGATGGGGGACATGAAGGTGTACTCCTTGCCCTCGACCTTCGTCTGGAGCGTCTCCACCTGGGCGGCGTCGAGGCCCTGCTTGTAGGTCACCCAGACCGCGCCGTGCTCGAGGCTGTGCACCGCGTGCTCGTTGGCGATCGGCTCGGTGTAGACGTCGCCCATGCAGTTCTGCCAGGTGCTGTTGTGTGCGCCACCGACCGGCGGGTTCGTCACGTAGGTCTGCGGACCCTCCTTGTGGGTCCGGTCGTCGATCGCCGCGTTTTTCTGTGCGCGGTAATCCACGACGCCGTCGATCGCGGCGACCTGCTCCTCCCAGGGCTTGCTGCCCTGGACGGAGGCGATGACACCCCAGCCGATGATGCCGGCGGCGATGAGGATCACGGCGCCGGTGACCGCGATGGGTCCCCAGTTACGGCCTCCACTGACCTTGACCGGGGTGACCGGCTTGCGGCCCTTGCCCTTGGCACCGCCCTTGCCACCTGGGCGGTTCGCCCCGGGCCGGCTCGCGCCCGGCTTGTCCGCGGGGGGCTTGCCCTGGCCGGTCGTCTTGCCGACCTTGACAGTGGACGGGACCCGTTCGGGACCCGGCGTGCTCATGCTCATCGCGCCTCGTCGATTCGTATTAAGAGAAAGGGGCGGGGCTCGGGTGGCCGCCGAACGCCGAAGTCTACCCCCGATAGCATGGCCCAGTGACTCCCGCCAACCTTGCTGACACCGTTCTCTCAGCTGCTCGTGCCGTATTCGAGACGCGCGGTCTCGACACAGCGGCGCTGCCCGCCACGACGACGGTGGAGCGGCCGCGTAACCCCGAGCACGGCGATTACGCCTCGACGATCGCCTTGCAGGTCGGCAAGAAAGCGGGTGTGGCGCCGCGCGAGCTGGCCGCCGCTCTCGCGGAGGAGCTGGGACGACGCCCCGGGATCAAGTCGGTGGAGATCGCCGGCCCGGGATTCCTGAACATCCGGCTGGACGCCGCCGCGGCCGGCGCGCTGGCCCGCGACATCGTTCTCGCCGGTTCAGCGTACGGCCGGACCGACCGGCTCGCCGGTGAGCGGATCAACCTGGAGTTCGTCTCGGCCAACCCGACCGGCCCGGTGCACATCGGCGGGGTCCGGTGGGCGGCGGTCGGCGACGCGCTGTCCCGGCTGCTGCGTACGGCGGGCGCCGAGGTCGGCACCGAGTACTACTTCAACGACGCGGGCTCGCAGATCGACAGGTTCGCCCGCTCGCTGCTCGCCGCGGCGAAGGGTGAGCCCGCGCCGGAGGACGGTTACGGCGGTGGCTACATCGCCGAGATCGCGGCGAACGTGGTCAAGGCCGAGCCCGGCGTGCTGGACGAACAGGACGACGCGGCGCAGGAGATCTTCCGCCGGGTCGGCGTCGAGCTGATGTTCGCCGAGATCAAGCAGTCGCTCACCGACTTCGGCGTGCACTTCGACACGTACTTCAACGAGAAGGACCTGCACGACCGGGGCGAGCTCCAGGAGGCGCTGGACCGGCTGCGCGAGCAGGGCCACATCTTCGAGAACGACGGCGCGACCTGGTTGCGGACCACCGAGTTCGGCGACGACAAGGACCGGGTGCTGCGCAAGTCCGACGGCGACTGGACGTACTTCGCCGCCGACTGCGCGTACTACCTGGACAAGCGCAAGCGCGGCTTCGACCGGGTCGTGATCATGCTGGGCGCCGACCACCACGGTTACATCGGCCGGATGAAGGCCATGTCGGCGTGCTTCGGCGACGATCCTGGCAAGAACCTGGAGATTCTGATCGGCCAGCTGGTGAGCCTGGTCCGGGACGGCGAGCCGGTCCGGATGAGCAAGCGGGCCGGCACGGTGGTGACCCTCGAGGACTTCGTCGAGGCGCTCGGCGTGGACGCCACCCGGTACGCCCTGGCCCGGTACTCCAGCGACTCCCCGATCGACATCGACATCGACCTGTGGACCAGCGCGAGCCGGGAGAACCCGGTCTACTACGTGCAGTACGTGGCGGCGCGCACCTTCAACGTGGCGATCAACGCCCGTGACAAGGGTGTCACCCGGGGCGAGCCGGACGACTTCAAACCCGAGCTGCTCAGCCACGAGAAGGAGAACGACCTGCTCAAGGCGCTGAACGAGTACCCCGGCGTGGTGGCTCGCGCGGCCGAGCAGCGGGCGCCGCACCACGTGGCCCGGTACCTCGAAGAGGTCTCCGGCGCGTACCACCGGTTCTACGACAAGTGCCTGGTCAGCCCGAAGGGCGACGATCCGATCACGGAGACGCACCGCGCGCGGCTGTGGCTCAACGACGCCACCCGTACGGTGATCGCCAACGGGTTGTCCCTGCTCGGTGTCTCCGCCCCGGAGAGGATGTAAGCATGCGCGCACACGAGGCCGGGGCCCTGCACGGCGACATGGGCAGCCGCGGGCCGGCCTGGCTGCGGACACCGCAGGATGTGAACGCTCTGGTGCCGCAGCTGTGGCCACGCACGGTGTCACGTTCGTCGACAGGTGATCTCGAGATCGGCGGGAAGAGCGTCGTTGAGCTGGCCGCCGATTACGGCACCCCGGCGTACCTGCTGGACGAGGACGACCTGCGGGCCCGCTGCCGGGACTTCCGGGACGCGTTCGCCGGCGCCGACGTCTTCTACGCCGGCAAGTCCTTCCTGTGCAAGGCGGTCGTGCGGATCGTCGAGGAGGAGGGCCTCTTCCTGGACGTCTGCTCCGGCGGCGAGCTGGCGGTGGCGCTGGCCGCGGGCTTCCCGCCCGAGCGGCTCGGTTTCCACGGCAACAACAAGTCGGTGTCCGAGCTGCAGCGCGCCCTGGACGCGGGCGTCGGCCGGATCATCGTCGACTCATTCGACGAAATTTCCCGCCTAAGCGAAATCTCCGAAAAATCCGGCAAGCGGCCGGTCGTGCTGATTCGCGTCACCGTAGGTGTCGAAGCACACACCCACGAGTTCATCGCGACCGCCCACGAGGACCAGAAGTTCGGCTTCTCGCTCTCCGGGGGCGCGGCGTTCGCGGCCGCCGCCCGGATCCTCGACGAGGACATTCTCGACCTGCGCGGCCTGCACTCGCACATCGGCTCGCAGATCTTCGACACGAGCGGGTTCGAGGTGTCCGCCCGCCGGATCCTGGAACTGCAGGCGCAGATCCGGGACGCGCGCGGCATCGAGCTGCCGGAGCTGGACCTGGGCGGTGGCTTCGGTATCGCGTACACCACGCAGGATCAGCCCTCCACCGCCGGTGACCTGGCGAAGCGGATCCTCAAGATCGTCGAGTCGGAGTGTGAACTCGCCTCGTTGCGCGTACCCAAGCTCTCGATCGAACCGGGACGGGCGATCGTAGGTCCGGCAGTTCTCACCCTGTACGAGGTGGGCACCGTCAAGGATGTCGACGGGATCCGTACCTACGTGAGCGTCGACGGCGGGATGAGCGACAACATCCGGACCGCGCTCTACGACGCTTCCTACTCGGCCACGATGGCGAACCGGAGCAGCGAGGCGCAGCCGATGCTCGCCCGCGTTGTGGGAAAACATTGTGAGTCCGGGGACATCGTCGTGAAGGATGAATTCCTGCCCGCCGACGTGCAGCCCGGAGATCTTCTCGCCGTGCCGGGCACCGGTGCTTATTGCCGGAGCATGGCGAGCAACTACAACCACGTTCCTCGGCCGCCCGTGGTGGCGGTGCGCGACGGCGCCGCCCGCGTCATCGTGCGGCGCGAGACCGAGGACGACCTGCTTGCATTGGATGTTGGATGAGCTCAGCAAAACCGATCCGCCTGGCCCTGCTCGGCTGCGGCACCGTCGGTACTGAAGTGGTCCGGCTGCTCCACGACCAGGCCGATGACCTCACCGCCCGGATCGGCGCTCCGCTGGAGCTGGTCGGCATCGCGGTGCGCCGGCCCGGCCGCCAGCGCGGCGACCTGCCGGTGGACCCGGAGCTCTTCACGACCGACGCGCTCGGCCTGATCAAGCGCGACGACGTCGACGTGGTGATCGAGGTCGTTGGTGGTATCGAGCCGGCCCGCACCTGGCTGACCGAGGCGCTGCGTGCCGGCAAGAGCGTCATCACGGCGAACAAAGCGCTGCTCGCCGAGGACGGCGGCGCGCTGCACGACGCCGCGGCCGAGGGCAACGCCGACCTCTATTACGAGGCCTCGGTGGCCGGCGCGATCCCGCTGCTGCGCCCGCTGCGCGAGTCGCTGCACGGCGACCGGGTCACCGCGGTGACCGGCATCGTGAACGGCACGACGAACTTCATCCTCTCCTCGATGGCCTCGACCGGCGCCGGCTTCAACGAGGCGCTCGAGGAGGCCACCGAGCTGGGTTACGCCGAGGCCGACCCGACCGCCGACGTGGAGGGCTTCGACGCCGCCGCGAAAGCCGCGATCCTCGCCTCGCTCGCGTTCCACACCCGGGTCACCGCGGCGGACGTGTTCCGCGAGGGCATGACCGGGGTGACGGCCGGCGACATGGCCAGCGCCAAGGAGATGGGCTGCACGATCAAGCTGCTCTGCATCGCGCAGCGAGGCACCGACTCGGTCTCCGTCCGGGTGCACCCCGCGATGATCCCGCTGACCCACCCGCTCGCCGGAGTCGGTGACGCTTTCAACGCGGTCTTCGTGGAGACCGAGGCGGCCGGCCCGCTGATGTTCTACGGCCGGGGCGCCGGCGGCCGTCCGACCGCGAGCGCGGTCCTGGGCGACATCGTCGCGGCGGCCCGCAACAAGCTCACCGGCACCCGCGCCCCGAGCGAGAGCAATTACGCCAAGCTCGCGGTACGCCCGATCGGCGAGTCCCTTACGAGGTACCACATCAGCCTCGACGTGGCCGAGCGTCCGGGCGTCCTGGCGAGCGTGGCCGGCGTCTTCGCCCAGCACGAGGTCTCCATCGCCACGGTCCGGCAGTCCGGTCGTGAGGATGACGCGAAATTGGTCATCGTGACGCACAGTGCTCCGGACGCCGCTCTGGCGGCTACCGTCGAGGCGCTGTCGCGGCTGGACATCGTCCGGTCGATCGCGAGCGTGCTGCGCGTCGAGGGAGGGGCCGGCTAGTGCTCGACCACGACGGCAACACCGTCGAGGCGGTCAGCCACCGTCCTGAATAATGGGCGGTCGGTCCCGAAGATCGGAATCCTGGGGCACGCTGTTCGCGGATCGTCCCAGCTTGTAGTGAGGAGTAGGCCATGTGGCGGGGCTTGATTGAGGCGTACCGGGATCGGCTGCCGGTCACCGACGCCACCCCGGTGGTCTCGTTGCACGAGGGGAACACGCCGCTCGTACCCGCTCCGGTGCTCTCGCAGCGGGTCGGCGCCGACGTGTACCTCAAGGTCGAGGGCGCCAACCCGACCGGCTCGTTCAAGGACCGCGGCATGACGATGGCCGTCTCCAAGGCGGTCGAGGACGGCGCCAAGGCGATCATCTGCGCCTCCACCGGCAACACCAGCGCATCGGCCGCAGCCTATGCGGCCCGGGCCGGCATCACCTGCGCGGTCCTGGTGCCGCAGGGCAAGATCGCGCTCGGCAAGCTGGCGCAGGCCCTCGTGCACGGCGCCCGGCTGCTCCAGGTCGACGGCAACTTCGACGACTGCCTCGCGCTCGCGTCGAAACTCTCCCAGGACTACCCGGTCGCCCTGGTCAACTCGGTGAACATCTTCCGCCTGCACGGCCAGAAAACCGCCTCCTTCGAGATCGTCGAGGCCCTCGGCGACGCCCCCGACATCCACTGCCTGCCGGTCGGCAACGCCGGCAACATCTCGGCGTACTGGATGGGTTACCAGGAGGACAAAGACGCCGGCAACAGCACCAAACTGCCGAAGATGTTCGGCTTCCAGGCCTCCGGTTCCGCCCCGATCGTGAACGGCAAGGTCGTCGAGAACCCGTCGACCATCGCCACCGCGATCCGCATCGGCAACCCGGCCAGCTGGACCAAGGCCCTCGACGCCCGCGACGCGTCCGGCGGCTTGATCTCCGCGGTGACCGACCGTGACATCCTCAACGCGTACCGCCTGCTCGCCCGCGAGGTCGGCGTCTTCGTCGAACTCGGCAGCGCCGCCAGCGTCGCCGGCCTCCTCCAGCAGTCCGCAGCAGGAAAAATTCCGGCCGGCTCCCGCGTCGTCTGCACCGTCACCGGCCACGGCCTCAAGGACCCGGAGTGGGCAATCTCCACCGCCCCGTCACCCACCGTGATCCCCAACGACGCCTTGATCGCCGCAAAGTCGCTAGATCTGACATAAACCTTTTAATACGCGTAACCGTCAGGCCCTCATGGCCCGAGGCGCCTGACGCCCCTCCCGCCGGCGCACTCCGCCGCCGGCCCCGCCGAACCCTCCCGGTGCGCGGCGCTGCCTCGCCTCGTGCTGCGTCGTCCTGTGCTGCGCCGTCCCGCGCTGCGCCGTTCTGTGCTGCCCCGCCCCGTGCCGCGCCTTTCCGCGCTGCCCCGCCCACGCTGCGCCGTGTTGCCTGGATCTTGTGGACTTCTCCGCAGACGTGTCCGCATAACTCCGCAAGATCGAACAGTCCTAGCCGATCTTGCGGAGTTACGCGCAAACGGTTCGCCGAAATCCACAAGATCGGCGAAGCACCCCGCTCAGCGCGTCGGAACTGTGAAGCATCGCGCTCAGCACGTCGAAGCTGTGAAGGACCGCGCTCACGACGTCGGAACTGTGAAGCTCTGTCTGTCGCGGCAGAGCATGACCAGAATGCTCGCAGATCCTCCGAAATCGACATGCCGCGGATGGCCGTCCTGCGAACTCGTGCACTTGTGGTCGATCGGCCGGCTGAACCGCACAAGATCTCCGAGCGGCACCTCGCATCGAGAAACGCCACGCCACCACGCCGCCCCGAACCGCTACCGCTCCACAAATGGCTAAAGTCGAGCGCCGTCTCGACCTTTGCCATTTTGATGGTCGAGGGCCCGAACGGCTGGGGGAGGCGACCGGACCGGACGGTGCCGGGGCTGCGGGTTGCGGGCTGTGGTGATGTGCGGACCACGGCAGGGACATTTCAGAAGTGTCGGTTACGCGTACTAAAGGAATGTGAACTCAGAGTGAGTCTGGCTCCTGGGTCTCGGTCGGCGCGGTGGCGCACGCCGCTGCCTCGCGGAGCAGGAGATCCATGGCCTGGGAGACGATCGACAGCTCGTCGGCTGAGAGTCGGCTGAGAAGGTGGCGCTGTCGGGACACGCCTGCGGTGATGATGCCGTCGATGACCTCGGTGCCCGCTTTGGTGAGGCCGATCCGGCGGACTCGCCGGTCGTGCATGTCTTCCGCGCGCGTCACCAGGTCCTGCACCACCAAGCGGTCGACCATGCCACTCAAGGCTGCGGCGCCGACGCCCAGCATGCGGGCGAGTTCTCCGCCGGAAACGGTGCCGTGGCGGGCCAGCAAGAGAAGGATCTTGAGCTGGGACATGGTCAGGTGTGTCGCGAACAGCGGATCTGACCGGTCATCTGCAAACACGTGCTGGAGCCGGATCTGCGCGCCCATGATGTCTGCGATGAGCTTCTCTTTCTCGCTCAGCGCCTGCTCCTTCGGTGACGTGCTGATGACAGGACCGAGTCCGTCCGATGTCGGACGGTATCAAAGGACCCCGGCGGAAAACCATTTGTTCGCGTCAGGCAAAATATCAGTATCGACCGAACTTATCTCGGGGGAGCGTCCATGTCAGCTCTGACACGGCTAAGCCTTGCCAACCGAGGCCTGGTCGCCCTGATCGCGATTGTGATCAGCGGCTTCGGCCTCTATGCGATCCCGTCCCTCAAGCAGCAGCTCTTCCCCTCGATCGAGCTGCCCGCCGCGTTCGTGAGCGCGGTGCTGCCCGGCGCCTCCCCGGAGGCCGTCGAGGAACAGGTGACGAAGCCGATCGAGGACGCCGTCAAGGGCATCGACGGGATCGACAGCGTCACGTCGACCTCCCGCGAGAACGTTTCCAGCGTTGTCGTGCTCTTCGAGTTCGGCACCGACATCGAGTCCGCTGTCAACCAGGTCACCACCTCGCTCAACCGGATCCAGGCGCAGCTGCCGGACGACGTCGACCCGCAGGTCTTCGCCGGCGGCACCGACGACATCCCGGCGATCGTGCTGGCGGCGACCGGCGGCAGCGACGAGAGTGACCTGCTCAGCAAGCTGAACGAGACGGTGGTGCCAGAGCTCAACGGCATCTCCGGCGTGCGTGACGTGCAGGTCACCGGCGCTCGCGCCGAGCAGGTGGTGATCACGCCGGACCTGGCGAAGATGGGTGCCGCCGGCGTCAACCCGGCTTCCCTGACGAGCGTGCTGCAGGCCAACGGCGTCTCCATCCCGGCCGGCGCCGTGGTCGAGGGCGACCAGTCGCTCACCGTGCAGGTCGGTACGCCGATCACCACGATCGACCAGCTGAAGTCCGTTTACGTGACCGGCTCGAAGGGCTCGGTCAAGCTCGGCGACGTGGCGAGCGTGGAGAGCAAACTGCCCGCCGCCGAGTCGTACACCCGGACCGACGGGGTGAACAGCCTCGGCATCGCGGTGACGGCACGCCCGGACGGCAACCCTGTGGAGATCTCGCACGAGGTCCGCGACATGCTCGCCGACCTGGAGGCCGACTCCGGCGCGAAGCTGACCGTCATCACCGACCAGGCGCCGTACGTGGAGCGCTCGATCGAGAGCCTCACCACCGAGGGCCTGCTCGGCCTTGTGATGGCCGTGATCGTCATCCTGATCTTCCTGCTCAGCGTCCGGTCCACTCTGGTCACGGCGGTCTCCATCCCGCTGTCCGTGCTGGTCGCGCTGATCGCCCTCTGGATCGGCGACTACACGCTGAACCTGCTGACCCTCGGCGCGCTGACCATCGCGGTCGGCCGGGTGGTCGACGACTCGATCGTCGTGCTGGAGAACATCAAACGACATCTTGAGTACGGCGAGGAGAAGACGCACGCCATCCTCGCGGCGGTCAAGGAGGTGTCCGGAGCGGTCGTCGCCTCGACGCTCACCACGGTGGCCGTCTTCGCCCCGATCGCACTGGTCGGCGGCCTGGTCGGGCAGATCTTCTCGTCCTTCGCGATCACGGTGACGGTGGCCCTGCTGGCATCGTTGTTCGTGGCGCTGACCGTCGTGCCGGTGCTGGCGTACTGGTTCCTGAAGCCGCCGGCGGCCGACGCCGACACCGAGGCGATGCGCAAGGCCGCCGAGGAGAAGGAGCTGCGCAGCCCGCTGCAACGCGGTTACCTGCCGGTCATCCGGTTCGCGACGACCCGGCGCTGGACCACGGTCCTGATCGGCATCCTGGTGCTGATCGGCACGTTCGCGCTCTCCACTCGCCTGGAGACGAACTTCCTCGACGACTCGGGGCAGGACAGCCTCACGATCAGCCAGGAGATGCCGGCCGGCACCAGCCTGGCGGCCACCGACGCGGCGGCCAAGAAGGTCGAGGCGATCCTGGCCGAGCGCGACGACGTGACCACGTACCAGGTCACCGTCGGCGGCAACTCGGCCAACCCGTTCGCGGGTGGCGGCGGCTCCGGCACCGCGACGTACAGCGTGGCCCTCGCCGAGGACGCCGACGGCGCGAAGATCACCGAGGAACTGCGTACCGACTTCGCGGGTCTGACCGGCGCCGGTGAGATCAAGATCGGTCAGGAGAGCTCGGGCCTGGGCAGCAGCAGCCTCTCCGTCGAGGTGCAGTCCGCCGACAACGCGGTGCTCGCGACCGCCACCGAGCAGGTGCGCGCCGCGATGGCCGGCATCTCCGGTGTCACCGACGTGGACACCAGCCTCAAGACCAGCGTGCCGCGGATCGACGTGGTGGTGGACCGCAAGGCCGCCGCCGACGCGGGTCTCACCGAGGCGCAGATCGGCCAGAGCGTCGCCGGCCAGTTCCGGTCCGTCCCGGCCGGCACGATCTCGGTCGACGGCGAGAGCCAGGACGTGGTGATCTCGTTCGGCAGCGCGCCGGCCGACCCGGCCGCGCTCAAGGCCCTGCCGCTGACCACCAGCAAGGGTGTCGTCCCGCTGGACCAGGTCGCCGACGTCAACCAGGTCGACGGCCCGGACCAGATCACCCGGGTCGACGGCAACCGGACCGCGACGGTCACCGGCACGGTCACCGGCTCGAACCTCAGCGCCGTCAACGCGGACCTGACCAAGAAGCTGGACGCGCTCGACCTGCCGCCGGGCGCCGATTACACGGTCGGTGGCGTCAGCGCCGACCAGCAGGAGGCGTTCGCGCAGCTCGGCCTGGCCGTGCTCGCCGCCATCGCGATCGTCTTCATCATCATGGTGGCGACGTTCCGCAGCATCCTGCAGCCGATCATCCTGCTGGTGTCGATCCCGTTCGCGGCGACCGGCGCGATCGGCCTGCTGCTGATCACCGGCACTCCGCTCGGTGTTCCGGCTCTGATCGGTGTACTGATGCTCGTCGGCATCGTGGTCACCAACGCGATCGTGTTGATGGACCTGATCAACCACTACCGGGCGGCCGGCATGGGCGTCCAGGAAGCGGTGCTCGAAGGCGGCCGGCACCGTCTGCGGCCGATCCTGATGACCGCGATCGCGACCATCTTCGCGCTGATCCCGATGGCCCTCGGTCTCACCGGTGAGGGTGGTTTCATCTCGCAGCCGCTCGCCATCGTGGTGATCGGTGGTCTGGTCAGCTCCACGCTGCTGACGCTGGTGCTGGTCCCGGCGCTCTACACGCTGGTGGAGAACCGCAAGGAGAAGAGCCGCCAGAAGCGGGCGGCCAAGCGGGCACGCAAGGCCGGCCTGGTCGAGGCTGACCCGACGCCGGAGAACACCGCCGGCGACGACGAGACCGGTGCGAAAGAGCCGGTCACCAGCGGCAAGGCGGATTCGTCCGGCGCGCTGCGGGGTTACACCGACCAGTTCGAGGTGTTGAAGATGCCGCGCAAGCCCGGTGAGGCCAAGTAACAGAACGGTTTGATCCGTTGCCCGGCCACCCCACGGTGGCCGGGCAGCACCCCATCCAACCGCCCCACCACCACCCTTAATCGGACTGAAGGCAGATCCTTTTGTAGGGTCGGTGAGTGCCACAAGCCCTTTCAGTCCTTACCCGTAACCGTGATTTCCGGCGTCTTTTCTCGGCCGAGCTCGTGGTCTTCGGCGCGGACTGGTTCGTCATGGTCCCGTTGCTCGTCCTGCTGCCGGAGCTGACCGGCAGCGGTGTCTGGGGTGCCATGGTGCTCGCCGCCGACACCGGGATCAACGCGCTGCTGCTTCCGTACACCGGCACGATCGCCGACCGGCTGGATCGGCGGAAGATCCTGATCGCCGCGAACCTCGCCTCGTTCCTCGCGGTGCTGCTGCTCTTCGCGGTACGCACACCGGACACCGCCTGGCTCGCCATCGTCGCGGTCGGCGCCATGGCGGTGGCGAAGGCCTTCTACTCCCCGGCCGCCTCCGCCGCGCTGCCGAACGTCGTGGACCCGGAGGACCTGGCGGCGGCCAACACGGTCGCCGGCTCCGCCTGGGGCACGATGACGGTGGTCGGCGCGTCTCTCGGTGGCGTGGTGAGCACCCTCTTCGGACCGTACGTCTGCTTTGCGGTGACCGCGGCCCTGCTCCTGGCCGGAACCGTGCTGACCAGCCTGATCCGTCGTCCGCTGCAAGCGCCGCGCAGCGGCGGCGAGCAGGAACCGACGATGCGCGCGCTCGTCGAGGCGCTGCGGTACATCGGGGCGCGGCCGCGGCTCCGCGCGCTCGTCACGGTGAAGTCGGCGGTCGGGCTCGGCAACGGGGTGCTCACCGTCTTCCCGCTGATCGCGGTGGCGCACGGCGCGGGCGCGCTCGGCGCCGGGCTGCTCTTCGCCCTGCGGGGGGCCGGCGCGCTGGTCGGGCCACTGCTGATGCGCCCGGTGCTGAATCGGCCCTCCTGGCTGCTGCCCGGCCTCGCGCTCTCGATGGGGCTGTACGGCATCGGTTACCTCGGCGTCGCGTTCAGCCCGTGGTTCCCGCTGGTGCTGGTGCTCGTCTTCGTGGCGCACTTCGCCGGCGGCACGAACTGGATCCTCTCCAACTACGCGCTGCAGAGCGAGGTGCCGGACGAGTTGCGCGGGCGGGTGTTCGCCACCGACATGATGCTGGCGACGCTTGCCATCGCGATCAGCCAGCTCGGCGCCGGCGCGGTCATCGACCACGTCGACCAGCGGTTCGTCCTGGCCGGGTGCGCGGCGATCACGCTGATCTACGCGATCGTCTGGCGGATCGCCACCCGCCGGCTCGCCGCGCCTCGACATTCGGGAATACCGGACCGGGACCCCTCGGTTTAAATGATCACGCCCTAGCATGTGGCGATGGGCCTGTCCTTCGTCTCTGAAACGGTCTCCGTCAGCACACCGGCGACCAGCGCGAACCTCGGTCCCGGCTTCGACTCGCTGGGCCTCGCGCTCACGTTGTACGACGACCTCACCGCCCGCGTGACCGAGTCCGGTTTCACCGTCGAGATCAGCGGTCAGGGCGCGGGCGAACTGCCGGTCGACGAATCTCATCTCGTTGTGCGGTCCATGCTGGCCACCTTCGACGAGATGGGTGAGCGCCCGCCCGGCCTTGCGGTCAGCTGCGTCAACCGCATCCCGCAGGCCCGCGGGCTGGGTAGCTCCTCGGCGGCCATCGTCGGCGGCGTGCAACTCGCCCGCGGCCTGGTCAAGGGTGGCCTCGAACTGCTCGGCGACGCGGACGCGCTGCGGATCGCCGCGCGCATCGAGGGCCACCCGGACAACGTGGCGCCCTGTCTGCTCGGCGGCTTCACCGTGGCGTGGACCGAGGGGGTGGCCGGCGCACGCGCGGTGAGCCTCACTCCGGCGGCGAGCGTACGCCCGACGGTTTTCATCCCCGACGAGCGTGGGTACACAGCGACCGCCCGTGCCGCGTTGCCGGCCGAGGTGCCACACGCCGACGGTGCGTTCAACGCGGGGCGGGCAGCGCTGCTGACTCATGCCCTCACGAGTGATCCGTCGCTGTTGTTCCCGGCGACCGAGGACCGGTTGCACCAGGGTTACCGGGGACCGGGAATGCCGGGGTCGGCGTCGCTCGTCGCGGCGCTCCGATCGATCGGAGTGGCCGCTGTGATCAGTGGCGCGGGGCCGACAGTTCTGGCATTGAGCGAGGTCCCGGCCGATTTCCACCCGGGCTCGCACTGGCACGGCGAAGTGCTGGGCGTGGATGACGCCGGTGCTCGTGTGAAAGGGGGTATGGTGGAACACGCCGAGCGGGGCCCTGTTGCCGCAGGTCGCACGAGTTGACTACGCTCAAGACCTAGCACAGTGCTTCAGGAACAGCCGCGAAGCAAGCGATCTCTGCGGTTCGGCGCACCCCCGAGATTTCTGGGCCGATGGCCTGTCTCAAACTCTCATCAAGGCATACGCCGCGCAGCAGTCGATAGATCGCTGCACTCGCCGAGACCTACCCGTCAAGCCCTGACGGGCAGGGACACCGGTCGAGCTGCCGTGCTGCACGAACTCCCGCGCCGCTGTTGCGAAGCGGGCTCCGAGGGCACCCGGCCCAGGCTGCAGTTCCGGGTGGACTCGGGTTTTTTCCGACGGAAGGAATCCATTGAGCGACACCACCGACGTGACGTCGGGTGTTTCTGACGTCGCTGACGGCGCCGGCATCACCGCGACCGCCACGAAGCGCCGCCGCGGCGGCACGGGGCTGTCCGCGATGCTGCTGCCCGAGTTGCAGAGCCTCGCCGCCTCCCTCGGCATCTCCGGCACCGCCCGGATGCGCAAGGGCGAGCTGATCGCCGCGATCACCGAGCGTCAGAGCGGTGCGTCGGCCGCGTCCGCCGAGCCGCCGCGTCCGCGTACCAACGGCTCCGAGGCCGTCGCATCGGCCCAGGCCGCTCCGGTCCAGGCCGCCCCGGCTCAGGCCGCGCCGGTCCAGGCCGCGCCGGTCCAGGCCGCGCCGGTCGAGACCGCCCCGGTCCAGGCCGCTCCGGCCGAGAAGCCGAAGAACGCAGCAGCCCCGGTCGAGAAGGCCGTGGCACAGTCCGAGCAGGCGGCTCCGGCCGCCTCCGAGCGTCCGTCGCGGCGCAGCCGTGAGCGGGCCACCCGTGACACGGCACCCCGCGAGTCGGCGCCGGCTCCGGTCGAGGCCGCTCCGGTCGCTGTGGCGGCCGTGGCCGCGCCCGTCGAGGCGCAGGCCGCACCAGCGCCCGCCGCCGAGACCATCGAGCGTGCCGAGCGGGGCGAGCGTCCCGAGCGGGGCGACCGTAACCGTGACCGGCAGCGCAACCCGCGTGACGGCGAGCGCAATTCACGTGAGGGCGAGCGCAATCCCCGCGATGGCGAGCGTGGTGAGCGCAACCCCCGCGACGGTGAGCGCAACGATCGCAACCCGCGTGACGGCGAGCGTAACGACCGCAACCCGCGTGACGGCGAGCGCAACGATCGCAACCAGCGCGACAACGACCGTGATCGCGCACCGCGTGCCGACCAGGGCCACGACGACGACAACGACGACTCCGAGGGTGGCCGCCGGAGCCGGCGCAGCCGGTTCCGTGACCGCCGCCGTGGTCGTGACCGTGACGACGAGGGCGTGCCCGCGGGCGCCAGCGCCGGCACCGGTCGTCAGCGTGACGGCGGCAGCCCGCGTGAGGGCCGCGAGTCGCACACCTCCGAGGACGAGGTTCTCGTGCCGGTGGCCGGCATCCTGGACGTGCTGGACAACTACGCGTTCGTCCGGACCACCGGTTACCTCTCCGGCCCGAACGATGTGTACGTGTCGATGTCGCAGGTGAAGAAGTACGGCCTGCGCCGCGGTGACGCGGTGACCGGTGCGGTGCGCTCCACCCCGCGCGACACCGGTGACCAGCGCCGGGACAAGTACAACCCGCTGGTCCGCCTGGACACCATCAACGGGATGGAGCCGGACGAGGCTCGCCGTCGTCCCGAGTTCTACAAGCTCACCCCGCTCTACCCGCAGGAGCGTCTGCGGCTGGAGACCGAGCCGCACATCCTCACCACCCGGGTCATCGACCTCGTCATGCCGATCGGCAAGGGTCAGCGCGCGCTGATCGTCTCGCCGCCGAAGGCCGGTAAGACGATGGTGTTGCAGGCGATCGCGAACGCGATCACCCACAACAACCCCGAGTGCCACCTGATGGTCGTGCTCGTGGACGAGCGTCCCGAAGAGGTCACCGACATGCAGCGTTCGGTGAAGGGCGAGGTCGTCGCGGCCACGTTCGACCGTCCGCCGCAGGACCACACCACGGTCGCCGAGCTGGCGATCGAGCGGGCCAAGCGCCTGGTCGAGCTGGGACACGACGTTGTCGTGCTGCTCGACTCGGTGACCCGGCTCGGCCGGTCGTACAACCTGGCGGCGCCGGCTTCCGGCCGCATCATGTCGGGTGGTATCGATTCGACAGCGCTCTACCCGCCGAAGCGGTTCCTCGGCGCCGCGCGCAACATCGAGAACGGTGGCTCGCTCACCATTCTCGCGACCGCGCTCGTCGAGACCGGCTCGATGATGGACACGGTGATCTTCGAGGAGTTCAAGGGCACGGGTAACGCCGAGCTCAAGCTCGACCGCAAGATCGCGGACAAGCGGACCTTCCCGGCCGTGGACGTCTCCGCCTCCGGCACCCGTAAGGAAGAGATCCTGATGGGCAAGGAGGAGCTTGCGATCATCCACAAGCTCCGTAAGGTGCTCAGTTCGCTGGAGTCCGGCGCGGCTCTGGACCTCCTGCTGGACCGGCTCAAGCAGACCCGGACCAACATCGAGTTCCTGATGCAGATCGCCAAGTCGACACCAGGCGAGTAACCGCATAAAAAGGACGGGCCCCACCCAATCGGGTGTGGCCCGTCTTTTTTGTCGCACAAGTTGTCTGATTCGCCCCGGTCGGGGTCGTGCGAACCTCCGGTGTCACATCCCTCGATAATCCGGAGGCGCTCGATGATCGTGCCCGGCTACCGGGACCACCCGGCCGAGCCCTGGGATCCGAGTGCTCCCGTCGACCCCGGTGAGGCCGAGGACTTTCTGCGCCGCTGTTACACCGAGAACCCGCGACTCGGCCCGGTCGAGCCACGCCTGGCCATCGTCCGGGCGCAGATCGCGGCCACCGGCAGCTATGTGCACACCACCGACGAGCTGGCGCACGGCGCCCGGATGGCCTGGCGCAACTCCAGCCGGTGCATCGGACGGCTGTACTGGCGCAGCCTGATGGTTCTGGACCGGCGCCGGGCCCGGACCGCCGACGAGATCTACTCGCTGCTGGTCCAGCATCTCCAGTCGGCCGGCGAAGCAGCGATCCGCCCGGTGATCAGCATCTTCGCGCCGGCGCAGCCCGGTCAGCCGTTCGCCCGGGTCTGGAACGAGCAGCTGATCCGGTACGCCGGATACCGTACCGAAGCCGGCAAAACGGTCGGGGATGCGCGGCAGCAAGGTCTCACCGACGTGGTCCGCGGTTTCGGCTGGCAGGGCAAGGGTGAGGCGTTCGACGTGCTCCCGCTGGTGATCGAGACACCGTCCGAGGGCCTGCGCCTGTACGAACTACCGGAACGCGCGATCCGCGAGGTGCCGCTGACCCACCCCGAGTACGGCTGGTTCGCCGAGCTGGGTCTGCGCTGGCACGCCGTCCCGGCCATCTCCAACATGCGGCTCACCATCGGTGGCGTGCACTATCCGCTCGCGCCGTTCAACGGCTGGTACATGGGCACCGAGATCGGCGCGCGCAACCTCGCTGACGCCGATCGGTACGACATGATCCCGAAGATCGCCGCCCGGATGGAACTGGATACGAGCCGGGAGTCGACGCTCTGGCGGGACCGGGCGCTCGTCGAGCTGAACCGGGCCGTGCTGCACAGTTTCGAGCAGGCCGGCGTCAAGATGAGCGACCACCACACCGAGTCGCAGCGGTTCATGGCGCATCTGCGCAACGAGGAGAAGGCGGGCCGGCCGACCCCGGCGGACTGGTCGTGGATCGTGCCGCCGATGTCAGGTGGGCTGACGCCGGTGTTCCACAGGTATTACGACGAGATGGATCTGCGGCCGGCGTTCTATCTGGACGACGAGGCGGCGGACCGGGCGCAAGGATGCCCCATCAAGCGAACTCATTGAGGGCGAAATCGTCCCGATGCCGCCACGATGCTTCAGTACGCACATGGCCGGCACGCACCCACTTGAGCACCTTGTGATCAAAATCGGACGCCGGTATTCGGCCGGCGGCACGGACCACGTAGCCCTCGGAACTCTTCTCGGTGCGCTGGCCGGACCAGGCGGCCCGGGCCTCGGAGATGCTGCCGCCGCGATAGAGGACCGGCACCACCGGAAGCTCCAGGCGTTTCGCCCAGTCGACCGTGTCGTCCCAGCCCAGCAGCGTGTTCGTCTCGTCCCAGATGCCGAAGACCAGGAAGACACCGGGCAGGTCGGCGTACGCGACGCTGCGGCGGGCCCACATCGACTCGCCGCAGACCCGCCAGTCGTCCGGAATTCGGTGCGCCGTCATCGCCCAGAGCGCTTTCGCCGGGCGGTCCCACGGCTGGGTCCCGGAGTCGAGCGACCGGGCGTACATGGTGTCGCGGGTGAAGGTGAGGTTCCCGCCGTCCATTTTCTCGGTCACCACGAGTTCGCCGTCCAGCCAGGACAAATCATGCTGAACGCGGTCGTCGGATGTCGCACCCGGTGAGTCGGGCAGATGGAATGTTCTCGGGTATTTCACCCTAGAAATCCCCCTCTGCCACCTGGAAAACGGTCAGGCCCAGCGCCCGCCACATACGTACCACCTGCTGGCGGTCGTCGAAAACCCCGGTGATCCGCCAGCGGTCCCGGATCTCGTCGTCGAAGAACTCCCGTTTCACGATCGCGTCCTTGCGGCTGTCGCCTTCCGGGCGCATGAACAGGGCTTCGTACGGCACGCCCACGAAGAGATCGAGCCACGCCTCGGTCTCGTCCCGGCACACCTCGTCGCGGCCCGAGCAGAAGACGATGGCATGCCCGGCCGCGTGCATCGCCCGGACCGCGGTGATCACCGCCGGGTTGGGCGCGTCCTCGCCGACCCGGTGCCAGTCGTACGGGCGCCGGCCGGTCATCAGCGCGACCGTGCCGTCGATGTCGACAAGGACCGCCTCCGGCAGATCCGGTTCGGGCCGGTAGATCACACCGGGACCACCGCGCTCCACCCACGGCACCGGCAGCGGCAGATTCCTGCCGGCCAGGTAGCGCTCGTGCATGCGGCGGATCCCGCCCTCGCCGACCCGTTCGCTCTCCGGCCGCCCGGCGTCACGGCGCAGGCACTCGTCGAGCGGCACGTCGGTGAAATCGTGCACCTCGAACGACGCCTCGAAGCGGGCGGCCATCTCGGCCCATCGGCGTACCGTCTCGGGCCGTAGGTTGGTGTCGTCGACGATGACGCTGCCTCGCGCCCGCAGCAGAGCCTCGACCGCCGCGCGCTGTGCCTGGCCGACCTGGTCCTCGGCGTGCTGGGTGTAGAGCCGCGAGCCGTGCAGCATCCGGCGCAGGTCGTCGCGGTTGACCCGGACCACGCCCGGTTGGAGCTTACGGGCGAAGGTGGTCTTTCCGGAGGCCGGCAGACCACGGGTGATGAGCAGTCGAGTCATGGTCGATCCCTGGATCGGGGGGCGGGAATGGGTCGGGGGGCGCTCACGTTAACGAGGGCGTATGCAGTTCCGCCGCCTGATTTCCGGAAGGCGACCGGGGCATGGCAGACTGGTACATCGGCCAGTAGAGGTTCCGGTTCACGCCTTTCCAGCAGGTGAGGCGACCCGGCGACCTGATCATCGAGAGGGACCGAGTAATCATGAAGAGCGGCATTCACCCCGAGTACACGACCACCGAGGTCGTCTGCTCCTGCGGCAGCACCTTCACCACCCGCAGCACCGCCAAGGGCGGCGAGATCCGCGTCGAGACCTGCAGCGCCTGCCACCCGTTCTACACCGGCAAGCAGCGCGTCCTCGACACCGCGGGCCGGGTCGCGAAGTTCCAGGCGAAGTACGCCAAGGTCACTGCCGCGAAGAAGAAGTAACTGCTTCAACGGCGCCCGTCCCGGTCTTCCGGGACGGGCGCCGTTCGCATGTGGGTCCGCTCGAAGGCTTGGGAGAGATCGATGAGCAACGACCGTCTGACAATGCTTCTCGATGAGTACGCCGGCCTGGAGAGGCAGATGGAGGACCCCTCCATCCACGCTGACCAGGCGCTGGTGCGCCGGGTCGGCCGCCGCTTCGCCGAGCTGGCGCCGCTGAACGCCGCGCACAACGAGCTGGAGGCGGCCCGCGCCGATCTGGCCGCGGCGAAGGAGCTGGCCGCCGAGGACCCGGCGTTCGCGTCCGAGGTCGAGGCGGTCGCCGCCGTGCTCCCGGCGCTTGAGGAGAAGCTCGGCGAGATGCTGATGCCGCGCGACCCGAGCGACGCCAAGGACGTGATCGTCGAGATCAAGGCGGGTGAGGGTGGTCAGGAGTCCGCGCTCTTCGCCGCCGACCTGTTGCGCATGTACACCCGGTACGCGGAACGGCACGGCTGGGTCGTCGAGGTGATCGACTCGCAGGAGTCGGACCTCGGCGGGGTGAAGGACATCTCCGTCGCCGTGAAGACCAAGGGTGTTCCGGTGGGCGGCCACGGCGTCTGGTCCCGGATGAAGTGGGAGGGCGGCGTGCATCGGGTGCAGCGCGTGCCCGTCACCGAGTCCCAGGGCCGGATCCACACCTCGGCGGCAGGCGTGCTGGTGCTGCCCGAGGCCGAGGACGTCGAGGTTCATATCGAGCCCGGTGACCTGCGGATCGACGTGTACCGCTCGTCCGGCCCCGGCGGCCAGTCGGTGAACACCACCGACTCCGCAGTCCGGATCACCCACCTGCCCACCGGCACCGTGGTGAGCTGCCAGAACGAGAAGAGCCAGCTCCAGAACAAGGAGTCCGCCATGCGGATCCTGCGGTCCCGGCTGCTCGTGCAGGCCCAGGAGGCGGCGGACGCGGCGGCCGGCGACGTGCGCAAGTCCCAGGTGCGTACGGTGGACCGCTCGGAGCGGGTCCGCACGTACAACTTCCCGCAGAACCGGATCACCGACCACCGCATCGGGTACACGGCGTACAACCTCGACCTGGTCCTCGGCGGTGAGCTGGACGGCGTGCTCGACGCGCTGGCCCAGGCCGACCGGGAAGCCCGGCTGGCCGGCGAGACCGAGCTGAGCCGCCAAAAATAAACAGCCGCCAAAAGTAATCAGCCGATAGAAGTGATTACTACCTCGCCGGTCCGCTGACAGGCGAGGTAACGGCCGGCCGCGTCGCAGCGTGACCCCTCGACCTGGTCGGCCGACGACTCCAGCTGGCCGACCCGGGTGACCTCGCCGGTGGTGAGGTCGAGATGGTCGACCGCGTCACGCAGCGGCCCTTCGCCGTAGATCCGGTGCAGCAGCACGATCGAGCCGTTGAACGGCTCGTACCGTACCGGCCAGCCCACGCCACCGGCGCCGATCTGCTCCCCGGTTGCCGGGTCGACAAGGAACTGGGCCGGCGGGTCGGTGTTGCTCGACGCGAGGATGTAACCGCCGACCAGCATCAGCCCGCTGGACTCGCCGGCGCGTTCCCAGACCTTGCGGCCGGTGAGCGGGTCGAGACCCTGCAGGGTCATGCCGTCGGCGAGGCAGAGGATCGGACCGCACTCCATCAGGTACGAGTACGACGGCGCCTCGATCTCCCACAGCCGTTCCAGGCTGCCGGTGCGATAGGCGGCGAGCCGGGCCTTCGCCGGGTCGTTGCGGCTCACCATCACCAGGTCGTCGGCGACGGTCAGGTACGTGTCGACGCCGCTGACCGGCTGCGCCGGGGTCCACGGCAGCTGCTTCTCCCGGATGACCGAGCCGTCCGCGTATCGCAGGACCGTGGTCCGGCCGGTCGGGTCGGCGAGGACGACAAGCACCGGCGCCGGACCCTCGTTCTTGATGATCAGGTGCAGCGCCTCACCGGCCGGGCGGCGCCAGATCTCGGCGCCGGTACGCGCATCCGCCAGCCACACCGACACGAAGTTCCCGTCCGTGTTGCGCTCGGCCAGCAGCACCGACGCGGAAGCCGCCGCCTGCACCTCGCCGGTCGCCTTCCAGAGTCGTTCCCCGGTCCGCGCGTCCAGGGCCGTGGTGGTGCCGCCGTACGAGATCTGGCCGAAGCTGCCGTCGTCGTACTCGATGTTCGAGAACTTCTCGTCGCCGGGGATCAGCAGCAGCCCGGCTTCCTCGCCCTGGTACGTCCAGTTGACGTTGCCCTCGCTGGACCGCGACCAGAGGACGTCACCGGTGGCCGGCTCGTAAGCCGTGAGGTCCACCTGGTTGATCCCGGTGCTGCGGAAGACGAAGACGCCGTCGGTGCGGATCGTCATCGAGTCCTGATCGGTGATCGGCGCCGACCAGATATCCCGGACGAGCGGCATGGCGGGCGGCGCACCGGAACCGATGAGCAGCGCACAGGCCAGGACGATGCCGGCGAGGAGCATCCGGCGTACCGAACGGGGGTTGAACTCGGACTTCGGGCCGGGTGGCTCGGGCTCGATGGGTACGTTGTACTCGCCCAGGTCGATAACGGCCATCAGGGCACCGCGGCGACGATGACCCGGTCCCAGCCGGTGCAGATCAGATAACCCGGTGTGGTCCGGCAGGACTGCTGGTCGGGCAGCGGTTCGAGCGAGCCCAGCAGGTCGGTCCGGCCGGTACGCAGATCGATGCGGGTGACCGCGGTCCGGCCGATCGGCTCGGCCGACGGGCGCAGCAGCAGGATCTCGTCGTCCCAGCGGTCGGCCCAGGCCACCCAGCCGTGCACGCTGCCGGACAGCGCCCGGCCGGTACGGCTGTCCAGGAGGGTGTGCTCGCTGCCGGTCTGCTGGTCGGTCAGAAGTCGATCGTCGGTCACCACGGAGGCGATGATCTCAGGGCTGCGCCACAGCTCGCGGCCGTTCGCCGGGTCGAGCGCCAGGAAGCCGCCCTGCCCCCAGGAACAGATGATCGTGCCGCAGTTGGTGATGTCGTCGTGGCGCACCGACTCGGTGAGGGTGTCCAGCCGGTAGACACCGACCGGGGTCGGCCCGGCCGAGTCGGGCTCGGACGCGGCCACCCAGAGCCGGCCGTCGCGGGCGCCGAAGTCGTTGTAACCGTCCTTGACCGGCGCGAGCCGCGCGGCAGCGGCCTCGCGGGTGCCGTCGGCGTGCCGCAGGACCGTGACGTCGCCGGCCGTGGTCCTGGTGATCACCCGGTTCAGCCGGCCGCCGGCGATCTCGACGATGGCTTCCCTGACCGTGCTGCCCCGGCTGGTCCAGATCGGCGCGCCGTCCTCGACGCGGACCCGGGACACCGCCGCGATGCCGCCTAGGGGATCGAATTCGGACAACAGCGCGTCGTCGCGATCGACGCCCTGCCAGAGCGGTTCGCCGGCATGGCGCCACAGCTCGGCACCGGAACCGGCGCGCAGCGCGATCGTGGTCCGGGAGGCCAGCGCGGCCGGCCCGTCCGCTGTTCCGGCCGAGGCCGGGTCGACCGAGACCAGCACCGGCCCGCCACCCGGCGCCGGGTTGACATTGATCAGATGGGCGTCGGTGCCCCAGCGCCACAGCCGCCGCCCGTCGGCCAGCGAGAACGCCTCCAGTTCGGCCCGGTCACCGCCGCTGACCAGGTAGAGGATGTCGGCGGAGAGCACGATGCTCTTCTCCGAGTTGTACGGCGCGGTCCACAGCTGGCGAAGGCCGGGTGACTCCGGCCGGACGGCGCCGCCGCAGGCCAGCACCAGCGCCAGCACCACGAGCAGGACGGCCGGCTTGACCCGGCGGCGGTCGAGCCCGGCGGTGATCGGGTCCGCCACCGGAACGGGGCGGGCGTCGGTCATGTCGCCGAGCTCGATCAATGCCATTTACGTCTGTTTCCGGCTCGCTGCAGCGGCGGCCAGGGCGGCGCTGAGCCCGCGGCCGTTGCGGCCGACCTCGGACCAGCCGGCCGCCAGCCCGATCGGCGAGCCGGGAACCAGGCCCTGCCAGTTCTCCGCGTCGGCGGCAGCGCCGATGCGGCGGGCCACTTCGGCCGCCTGGCTCGGCCCGGCGCCCGGCAGGACCAGCACGAACTCGTCACCGGCGAACCGGGCCACGAAGTCGCCGCGGCGCATCGTCTTGTGCAGCACGCCGGCGATGCGCTGGAGCACCAGGTCGCCGCGATGCCGGCCGTGCCGGGCGTTGACCGCGGTGAACCCGACGATGTCGCAGATGCCGATCGCGGCCCGTTCGCCACGGGCCAGCAGCGTTTCCACGTACCGCTCCAGCTGGCGGCGGTTGGGCAGCCCGGTGAGCGGGTCGACAAGGGTCTCGTCGCCGTACCGGCCGGGGTCGCGGTGGGTCTCCTGCGCGTCCAGGCGGGCGGCCACGCCGTCGAGGTAGCCGTCGCGCAGCTGGTCGATGCGCTGGGCGGCGAGGCGGAACGCGTACCGATCGGCGGCGTGCGCGGCCGCGTGGTCGCCGGCGCTGGCGTGGCAGATGCTGCGCAGCCGGGCCGGCTCGGGCGCGCCGAGCACCTCGGCGGAGACCGGAACCGCCTCCAGCATGGACAGAGCCCGCTCCGGTTTGCCGTCCGCGATGGTGAGGCAGACCGCGCCGAGGTGCCGCAGGTCCCGGGTGCGCACGCTGTCGCCGCCGCCGATCAGCCAGGGCGCGGCGTCGCCGCCGGTCGGCTCGCCCAGCGCGGCGCGGCGGGCCAGTGCGTACCCGTAGACGGTCCGGCTGCCGGGGCGCAGCTGGTCGGTCGCGATGTACCGGGAGAGTTCGGCGTCGATGTCGCGCAGCACCCGCAGGCAGCCGTCGGTGTCGCCCTGATGGTCGAGCGCGACGGCGTTGCGCAGCCGGATGCCGGGCGCCGCGAAGATCTCCGGCGCCAGGCCGGCGCTCGCGCCCACCTCCCGGGCCTGCTCGATGGCGGTCAGCGCCTGGCCGTGAAAACCCAGATAGGAGTACGCCATGGCGAGATCGTGCCAGCCCCACGCGGTCTCCGAGTCACGTTCCGGCACGGCGGCCAGCGCCCGGGCGGCCTGCACGAGATGGGTCACGCCACGGTCCAGATTGCTCTGCAGGTGCGCGCCGAGGGCGGCGAAAGCGTGCATCTGGCCGCGCAGATAGGGGTCGGGAACCTCGCGCACGGCCTCGGAGGCGGCGGCCATCGCGGCGGAGAGCTCGGCGACCCGACCGAGATTGATCAGCGCACCGAACCGCTGCACCAGGGCGTAGGCCCGGGTCAGAGGGTCGTCGGACGCGGCCAGAACGGCATCGAGGATCGGAAGTGCCTGCGCGGACCGCCCGTTCTGTTGCAGTTGCCCCGCCCGGCGCAGATCCTCGACATGTTTCGCGAGCTGGTCCAACCAACCCACCCGGCGCCTCCCACGGCTTCGGCGCGCCGAAGGGTCACCCGGCCGACCTCCTGCGTGCGCGACGTCTCATGATTATGCCGTGATGGCGAGCCACGAACACCCCCGCGAGAGCGCGGATCGAACCCGTCTGGCACCGGAACTGGCCGCCGCGGCGGCTGAACTCGCCGCCGCCGGGGTCGCATCACCGCGGGTCGATGCGGAACTGCTGGCCGCGCACGTGCTCGACGTGCCCCGCGGACGACTTCTCATCATCGACTCGATGCGTCCGGGCGAGTCGGCGCGTTTTCGTGAGCTGGTCGCCGAGCGCGCCCGCCGCATCCCGTTGCAGCACCTGCTCGGCACCGCCGCGTTCCGCCATCTGGAACTCGCCGTCGGCGACGGTGTCTTCATTCCCCGCCCGGAGACGGAGCTGCTGGCCGGGTGGGGGATCGAGCAGACCGCGCCGGGCGCGACAGTGGTGGATCTGTGCAGCGGCAGCGGCGCGATCGCGCTCTCGGTCGCCGACGAGTCGAAAGCGGGCCAGGTGATTGCCGTCGAGCGCTCACCGTCCGCCTTGCGCTGGCTGCGGCGCAACGCCACACCCTTCCCTTCGGTACGCGTAATCGAAGGGGACGTGACCGATCCTGATCTGCTGTCCGATCTGCACGGTCAGGTGGATGTGCTGCTCTGCAACCCGCCGTACGTCCCGGACGGCACTCCCGTCTCTCCCGAGGTGTCCGACCACGACCCTGCCGAGGCGGTCTTCGGCGGCGGCGACGGGCTCACCGTGATCCGCCCGGTGATCGCTCTCGCCGCGAAGCTGCTGCGCCCCGGCGGCCGACTCGGCATCGAGCACGACGACGTGCACGGCGCGGCCGTGCCCGGGTTGCTCGATGCCGACGGCCGGTTCGCCGAGGTGACGGCACACGACGACCTCACCGGCCGCCCGAGATATGCGACCGCTCGCCTTAGGTAAAGGCATGGCAGACTGCACGTCGTGATGCTCTACGACTGTGCCACCGTCGCCGACCGGGACCGTGGCATCGCGGCGGCCGTCGAGGCGGTAAAGAGCGGCGAACTAGTGGTTTTCCCCACCGACACGGTTTACGGCGTCGGCGCGGACGCCTTCACCGCCCATGCGGTCACCCAGCTGCACCACGCCCGCGGCTCGGACCGGCGCGTGCCGCCGCCCGTGCTGGTCGGCTCCCGGCACACCCTGGACGGGCTGGTCTACTCGCTGCCCCGGGCCGCCCGTGAGCTGGCCGACGCGTTCTGGCCGGGTGCGCTCACCATCATCGTGGAGCATTCGCCCAGCCTGCAGTGGGACCTCGGCGACACCGGCGGCTCGGTGGCCGTGCGGATGCCGCTGCACCCGGTCGCGCTGGAGGTGCTGCGCGAGGTCGGCCCGATGGCCGTCACCACGGCGAACAAGCTCGGCTCGCCCGCCCCGCTCACCGCCGACGAGGCCCGCGACCAGCTGGAGTACGCGGTTCGCGTCTACCTCGAAGCCGGTCCCGCCCTCGACCCGGCGCCCAGCACGATCGTGGACGTGACCGGCGACGTGCCGGTGGTGCTGCGGGCCGGCGCCATCCCTCTTGAGAAACTGCGTGACGTGGTTCCCGACATCGTCGATGGGCAGGCCTGACGTGGCGCCGTTCACCGTCCTGCACATCTGCATGGGCAACATCTGCCGGTCGCCGATGGCCGAGCGCCTGCTGGCCCGGGCCGTGCGGGACCGGTCCGGTGAGCCCGACCTGCTCCGCAGCGTCAGCGCCGGCACCGGTGGCTGGCACGAGGGCGAGGAGATGAACCCGCCGGCGGCCCGCCAGGTCCGTGCCCGGCGCGGCTCCGACGACGGCTTCGCCGCCCGCAAGCTGCGTGGCGACTTCATCGACGAGGCCGACCTGATCCTCACCGCCACCTCCGATCAGTACGACTACGTGGTCGCGCTGCGCCCGGACGCCGCCGAGCGGACGTTCGTGCTCGGCGAGTTCGGCCGGCTGCTGGCCGGCATCGACACGTCCGCCCTGCCGCCGGCCGAGCCGAAACCGGACGCCGTGCACGTCCGGGGCGCGGCGATCGTCGCGGCGGCCGCCCGGCTGCGTGGCGACAGCGACCCGCAGCCCGGCGACGACCTGGACGACCCGTGGGGCCGTGGCGACCAGACGTTCCAGCGCATCGGCGACGAGATCGAGGACACCACGGTCCCGTTCGCCACGCTCCTCCTCCCGTGATCCTTTCGCCGGACGCCGAGGGGATTCGCCGCGCGGTCGAAATCCTGGCTGCTGACTCGGTGGTCGCGTTCCCCACCGAGACCGTTTACGGCCTCGGCGCACACGCCTTCTCGGAGAAGGCGGTCGCCGAGATCTACCGGCTGAAGAACCGGCCCGGCTGGAACCCGCTGATCGTGCACGTGGCGAACGTGGCGGCGGCCCGGGACCTCGCCGAGACCTGGCCCGAGCAGGCCGACGAGCTGGCCGCCCGGTTCTGGCCCGGCCCGCTCACCCTGGTCGTCCGCCGGGCCCGGCACCTGCCCGGGATCGGCGCCGCGAACGACACGGTCGCGGTCCGGGTGCCGGCGCACGACGTCGCGCTGCGCCTGCTGGAAGCGTCCGGCCTGCCGCTCGCCGCGCCGAGTGCGAACCGGACCGAGAGCATCTCGCCGACCACCGCCGAGCACGTGGTGCGCAGCCTGCCGGATGTGCCGCTGGTGCTGGACGGCGGCGCCTGCTCATGGGGCATCGAGTCGACAGTGCTGGACCTGACCGGCGCGGTGCCGCGGTTGCTCCGGCCGGGCGCGCTCGGCCTGCGGGAGCTGCGCGACGTGGCCGGGGCGATCACCCTGCCCGATGCGGAGACCGAGGACGGCACGGCACGTAACTCACCCGGGATGAGCCGGCGGCATTACGCGCCGCGCGCCCGGGTCGTCCTCCGCAAGGACGTCCAGGACGCCGACCGATCCGATCTGGCCGAACCGATCGGTGTCCTGGCCTTCGAGGAAGGTCCCTTCGCGGAGATCCTCTCCGCGGATCCGGCCGAGTACGCCGCCGACCTTTACGCCGCGCTGCACCGCCTTGACGACGCGGGTGTCGCGACGATCCTGGTCCAGGAGCCGCCGCAGACCGAGGAGTGGCTAGCGGTGCGCGACAGGTTGTCCCGCGCTGCCGCTCAATGATTCAGCGGTAGCAGTGATGTTGCGGGCCATCCCGTTGAAGACGATCCCGTGGAACGGCAGCACCGAGGCCCAGTAAAGGTGCCCGCCGAGACCGCGGGGCAGGAAGACGGCCCGCTGCCGGTACACGCTGCCGCCCTCGCCGTCCGGCTCGGCGCGCATCTCCAGCCAGGCCCGGCCCGGTACCCGCATCTCGGCGCGCAGCCGCAGCAGCGCGCCCGGCTCGATCTCCTCGACCCGCCACCAGTCCAGTGCCTCGCCGACCCGCAGCCGGTGCTTGTCGCGCCGGCCGCGGCGCAGGCCGACACCACCGGCCAGCCGGTCCATCCAGCCACGCACCGACCAGGCCAGCGGGAACGAGTACCAGCCGTTCTCGCCGCCGACGCCTTCGATCACCCGCCACAGCTGGTCGGCGGGCGCCTGCACCGGACGGGACCGCTCGTCGACGTAAACGCTGCCACCGGACCAGTCCGGGTCGCTGGGCAGTGGCTCGGCCGCCGCGTCCCGGCCGGAGGCGCCGGTCCAGCGGGTCTCCACGTCGGCGTCCCGGATCTTGGTGAGTGCCAGCCGGGCGGCCTCGTCGAAGCCGAGCGGCTCCTCGAAACCGAGGATCCCGGTCAGGTCGTTCTCGTGCGCGATCGCCTCGTGCACCAGGCTCGCCACCAGCGGCCGGGCGATGGCGTGCGGCACCGGGGTGATCAGGCCGACCCAGTGCGCGGAGAGCCAGGGGCTGAGCACCCGGGTCGGCACGATGATCCGCCGGGGCAGGCCGGCCACCTTGGCGTACCGGTTCATCATCTCGGCGTAGGTGAGCACGTCCGCGCCGCCGATGTCGAAGCCCCGGTTCACCTCGGGTGCCAGCCCGGCCGCGCCGATCAGGTACCGGAGCACGTCACGGACCGCGATCGGCTGGATCCGGTTGCTCACCCAGCGCGGTGTGATCATGGCCGGCAGGCGCTCGGTCAGGTACCGGAGCATCTCGAACGAGGCCGAGCCGGAGCCGATGATCACCGGGGCGCGCAGCACGGCCGTCGGTACGCCGCTGTCCAGCAGAATCCGGGCCACCTCGGCACGCGAGCGCAGGTGCGGCGAAGGGCGGTCGCCGGGCGCCGGCTCGGGACCACCGAGGTACACGATCCGGCGTACCCCGGCGGCGCGGGCCGCCTCGGCGAAGTTGCGGGCCGCCTCCCGGTCACGCCGCTCGAAGTCCCGCTGCCCGAGCGAGTGCACCAGGAAGTACGCGACCTCGACGCCTTCCATCGCGGCGGGCAGGGTGGCCGGATCACTCAGATCGGCCTGGACGATCTCCACCTGGTCGGCCCACGGGACGTCGCGCAGCCGGCCGGCGCTGCGGGACAGGCAGCGGACCGTGTGCCCGGCTTCGAGCAGGCGAGGCGCCAGGCGCCCGCCGATGTAACCGGTCGCGCCCGTGACGAGACATCGCATGTCCGATTCCTTCCCCAGCCGAATTCAACCTCATAAAAGACTGTGCCCGCGCGAGGGCCCTTCGAAGCCATATGCTGCGAAACGCAGGGTTTCGCGGTTTCGCGAGGGGAGGCCAGGTGGGCACCTTCTGGGGTCCGGACTTCGCCGCGCTGGAACGCGACGATCCGGAGATCGCGACCGTCCTCCTCGACGAGCTGGCTCGTCAGCAGGAAACCCTTCAGCTGGTGGCGAGCGAGAGCTTCGCCTCGCCGGCGGTGCTCGCCGCTCTCGGCTCCACGCTGGCGAACAAGTACGCCGAGGGTTACCCGGGCAATCGCTACTACGGCGGCTGCGCGCAGGTGGATCGGGCCGAGCAGCTCGCCATCGAGCGGGCCACGGAGCTCTTCGGCGCCGAGCACGCGAACGTCCAGCCGCACTCCGGCGCCTCGGCGAACCTTGCCGCGTACGCTGCCCTGGCCGAGCCCGGTGACCCGGTGCTGGCGCTGGGCCTGCCGCACGGCGGACACCTCACGCACGGCAGCCGGGCCAACTTCTCCGGCAAGTGGTTCCATCCGATCGCGTACCGGGTGGACCCGGGGACCGAGGAGATCGACTACGACGAGGTCCGGGACCTGGCCCTCGCGCACCGTCCGAAACTGATCATCTGCGGCTCGGCCTCGTACCCAAGGTTGATTGATTTTGGTCTGTTCCGGGAGATCGCCGATGAGGTGGGCGCCTACCTGATGGTGGACGCCGCGCACGTGATCGGCCTGGTCGCCGGGCGGGCCGTCCCGTCGCCGGTGCCGCACGCCGACGTGGTCACCTGCACCACCCACAAGGCGCTGCGCGGCCCGCGCGGCGGCATGATCCTCTGCCGCGAGGAGCTGGCTCAGCGGGTCGACAAGGCGGTCTTCCCGTTCGCGCAGGGCGGCCCGATGATGCACACGGTCGCGGCGAAAGCGGTGGCGCTGCGCGAAGCGGCCATGCCGGGCTTCCGGAGGTACGCTCAGCAGACCGTTCGTAACGCCCGTGCCCTCGCGGCCGGGCTGGCCGCCGAGGGCATGCGCCCGGTCACCGGCGGCACGGACACCCATCTCGCTCTGCTCGATCTGCGCGAGCTGGGCGTCCGGGGAGCGGAAGCCGAGGCGCGTTGCGCCAGAGCGCGGATCGCGCTCAACAAGAACGCGATTCCGTACGATCCGGAGAAGCCCGCCGTGGCCTCCGGAGTCCGGGTCGGCACGCCGAGCGTCACCTCGCAGGGCATGGGGGAGGACGAGATGCGGCGGATCGCGGCCCTGATCGGGGCGGCGGTGCGCAGCGACCCGGCGACGGCCGGCGGCGAGAGCCGTCTGGGCGAGGTGGGCACGGAAGTGTCGGAGCTGGTCCGGCGTTTTCCGATCTATCAACAACAGGAGGTTCTGGCGTGACTGGAAGTGGACCGGTGACGGTTCCCGCCGTACAGGACGAGGAGCCGGAGCGTCCGCTCCCGGATCTCGCAGCGCTTCCCGCCGACCCGCGCTGGCGGGTCGAGCATCTGCCGTTCCTCTCCGCGGTCTGCATGGCGTTGCTGCTGTTCGCGGCCTCGGCCGGGTTCCTGACCGGCGGCGCGCAGTCCGCGGTCGGCGCGGCGGCCGGCGTTCTGATCGTGACCATCAGCTACACGATGAGCACCCTGGTCATCGCCTGGGCTGACACGGTTCGTCCGGCACTTCTCATGCCGCTCGGTCTGCTTACATATACGGTGAAGTACACGATTCTCGGCGTGATCCTCGCCTACGGCGTCTCGGCGGATTGGTCGGGCAAGACGGCACTCGGCCTGGGCATCGTCGCGGGCGTCATGGTGTGGACCGGCGTGCAGGCCTGGTGGATGTACCGGCGAGCGCCGCGAAAGTGATCTAGGGCACGGTGTCCTGGCTGGTCAGGAGGGTCCAACTCGGTCAAGCGACCACGATCTGGTGACCCCCTCCCTCGTGCCGTGTTCCGTTTTGGCGTGACAGGAGTACCGTGTCCTTCCAGTTGCGAGACCTCTGACGCCTGGACAACGAAGGTTGTGCGGGGGGTCCCGCTTAGCTTCGTGTTTCCTGCTGATATCGTTCGGGCCGTCATGACCGGCCAAGAACCTCCCCCCGAATCTCGCGGTGACAAGGGTCAGCAGCAACCACCTCCCGACACGGGAGTGGGCATGACCGCCGTCTCCTACCTCATCGCGGGCATGTTGGTGTGGGGTGGAATCGGTTGGCTGGTTGACCACTTCGTCGGAACCAAGGGCATATTCGCCGGCCTCGGCGCCGTCCTCGGAGTCGCCGGTGGTGTGTACCTCATCGTGCGCCGGCTCGGCGCCTGACAGGAAAGGGCCATGGTGATCGGTCAGTCGACGGTCCTCGCGGCGGCGTTCCCGCCCAGCGTCGAGGACTTCTACCTGCCCAGCATCCTGCCTTGGGGCGAGCACGACAATTACTGGTTCACCAAGGTAACGCTGCTCATCTGGGTTGCGGTCGCGGCGATCATCATCTTCTTCCTGGTCTCGTACCGGAAGCCGAAGTTGGTACCGACCAAGAAGCAGTGGATGGCTGAGAGCGCCTACGGCTTCGTCCGTAACAACATCGCGGTTGACATGATCGGCCCGGCGGGTGTGCGCTTCGCGCCGTACCTGACGACGCTGTTCCTGTTCATCCTGGTGAACAACTTCTTCGGCATCGTGCCGCTGATCCAGATGTCGCCGATGTCGCACATTGCGTTCCCGGCGGTCCTCGCGGTGATCAGCTATGTGATGTTCATCTATGTCGGTATGCGGCACCACGGCCCGCTGAAGTACTTCAAGCACGCGCTGCTCCCGCCGGCGCCGTGGTTCATCCTGCCGCTGCTGATCCCGATCGAGTTCTTCTCGAACTTCATCGTGCGGCCCTTCTCGCTGGCGGTTCGTCTCTTCGCCAACATGTTCGCGGGCCACATGCTCCTGCTGGTGTTCACGCTGGGCGGCTTCGCGATGATCAACGCGAACGTCCTGCTGGCGCCGATCTCGGTGCTGTCCTGGGTGCTCACTGTCGCACTCACGCTGCTCGAGTTCCTGGTGATCTGTCTCCAGGCCTATGTCTTCACGGTGCTTACCGCGAGCTACGTCCAGGGCGCGCTCGCAGACGAGCACTGAGCACCACCCGAACCATTAGTTACACCCCGTTGTCGTCCCGCGTGACACTCACGTGAGATACCAGGAGGAATTAGCAATGGACCTTCTCGCCGCCGTTGAGGGCAGCACCGCCGCCATCGGTTACGGTCTCGCTGCGATCGGCCCCGGCATCGGCGTTGGCCTGGTCTTCTCGGCCTACATCCAGTCGACCGCGCGCCAGCCGGAGTCGTCCCGCCTGACCCTCCCGTACGTCTGGATCGGCTTCGCCGTCATCGAGGCGCTCGCGCTGCTGGGCATCGCGTTCGGCTTCATCTGGCAGGGCCCGATCTCCTGACTTTCTGCCTCGTTGGGAGGTGTCCATGATCAACCTCTATCTGGCCGCTGAAGAAGGCGCCACCGAGCACAACCCGATCATCCCGATCTGGCAAGAGATCGTGGTCGGCTCGGTTGCCTTCGCGGTGCTCTGCTTCGTGCTGATCAAGTTCGTCTTCCCGCAGATGGAGAAGACGTTCCAGGCGCGGGTCGAGGCCATCGAGGGTGGCATCAAGCGCGCCGAGGCCGCTCAGGCCGAGGCGAACGAGCTGCTGGAGCAGTACCGGACGCAGCTCGCCGAGGCCCGTACCGAGGCCGCGCGCATCCGTGACGAGGCCCGGGCGGACGCCGAGGGCATTCGTCAGGACGTGCTGGGCAAGGCTCGCGAGGAGTCGGACCGCATCATCGCGGCCGGCAACGAGCAGCTCGCCACCCAGCGTGAGTCGATCCTCCGCGAGCTTCGCTCCGAGGTCGGCACTCTCGCGGTCGACCTGGCCGGCAAGATCGTCGGCGAGACTCTTGCCGACGAGGCCCGCACCCGCGGCACCGTCGAGCGCTTCATCGCGGACCTCGACACCGCCGGCACCACGGGTGGGCGGCGCTGATGACGTCGAGCGTAAGCCGCGAGGCCTACGGCGAGGCGTCGGACCGGCTGACCGCGGACACCGCGACGGCAACGGCTACGCAGCTGGCATCGGTCGCCGACGAGATTCTGTCGGTGGCCGGCCTGCTGCGGGCCCAGCCCCGGCTGCGCCGGGCGCTGACCGACCCGTCCCGGCCCGGCGCGGACCGCGCCGAGCTGGTGCGGTCGCTGCTGTCCGGCAAGGTCTCCGAGACCACGGCGAACGTGCTGGGCGCCCTGGTGTCCGGCCGCTTCTCCAAGCCGGTGGAGCTGCTGGACGCGACCGAGCGCCTTGGGGTGGAAACCCTGCTGGCCACGGCCGAGCGTGACGGCAAGCTGACCGACGTCGAGGACGAGCTGTTCCGGTTCGGCCAGATCGTCTCGGGTGATTCCACGCTGGAGGTCACGCTGAGTGACCCCGGTGCGGCGCTCGAACGGCGGGTTAAGCTGGTACAGGCTTTGCTCAAGGGCAAGGTCCACGTGGCTACCGGCCGACTGGTCGAGGTGGCGCTGGAAGGCTTCGGTGGCCGTGGTTTCGTGGCATCGCTGAACCGTTTGGTCGAGCTGACCGCGGCGAAGCGGGACCGCGAGGTGGCGTACGTGACGGTGGCCAAGCCGCTCACCGACGCCGACGAGACCGCCCTGGCCGCGAAGTTGTCCGCCATCTATGGCCGCGGAGTGTCGCTGAAAGTCGACGTCGACCCATCGATCATCGGTGGTGCCAGCGTCCGAGTCGGATCCGACCTCTACGACGGCACGATCCTGCGCCGGCTGAACGCCGCCAAGCAGGCGTTCGCTAAATAGTCCTTTCCCCTCGATTTCTTATCGAGAAGGCCCCTCGGCGGCGGCGACGTCCCGAGCTAGACAGAGAAGGCAGAGGATGGCCGAGCTGACCATCTCCTCGGACGAGATCCGGGGGGCGCTAGAGCGCTACGTCTCGTCCTATTCGCCCGAGGTCTCCCGCGAGGAGGTCGGCATCGTCTCCGATGCGGGCGACGGAATCGCGCATGTCGAGGGCCTGCCCTCGGTAATGGCGAACGAGCTGCTCGAATTCGCCGACGGCACCCTGGGTGTCGCGTCGAACCTGGACGTCCGCGAGATCGGCGCCGTGATCCTGGGCGACTTCGCGAAGATCGAGGAGGGCCAGCCGGTCAAGCGCACCGGTCGCGTCCTCTCGGTCCCGGTCGGCGACGCCTTCCTGGGTCGCGTGGTCGACGCGCTGGGCAAGCCGATCGACGGTCTCGGCGAGATCGCCAACGAAGGCTTCCGCGAGCTCGAGCTGCAGGCGCCGAACGTCATGGCGCGGCAGCCGGTGAAGCAGCCGCTGCAGACCGGCATCAAGGCTATCGACGCCATGACGCCGATCGGCCGCGGCCAGCGCCAGCTGATCATCGGTGACCGCAAGACCGGTAAGACCACGGTCGCGCTCGACACGATCATCAACCAGAAGGCCAACTGGGAGTCCGGCGACCCCCAGAAGCAGGTCCGCTGCATCTACGTGGCGATCGGCCAGAAGGCCTCCACCGTCGCCAGCATCCGGGGCACCCTGGAGGCGCAGGGCGCGCTGGAGTACACGACGATCGTCGCGTCTCCGGCTTCCGACCCGGCCGGCTTCAAGTACATCGCCCCGTACACCGGTTCGTCCATCGGACAGCACTGGATGTACAACGGCAAGCACGTCCTGATCGTCTTCGATGACCTGACCAAGCAGGCCGAGGCGTACCGGGCCGTGTCGCTGCTGCTGCGCCGCCCGCCGGGCCGTGAGGCGTACCCGGGTGACGTCTTCTACTTGCACTCCCGCCTGCTGGAGCGCTGCGCGAAGCTCTCCGACGAGCTGGGTGGCGGCTCGATGACCGGTCTGCCGATCATCGAGACGAAGGCCAACGACATCTCGGCCTTCATCCCGACCAACGTCATCTCGATCACCGACGGCCAGATCTTCCTGGAGACCGACCTGTTCGCCTCGGGTGTCCGCCCGGCGATCAACGTCGGTACCTCGGTCTCCCGCGTCGGTGGTTCGGCGCAGGTCAAGGCCATGCGTACGGTCTCCGGCCGGCTGCGCCTCGACCTGGCCCAGTTCCGTGAGCTGGAGGCCTTCTCGGCCTTCGCCTCCGACCTGGACAAGGCGTCGCGTGCTCAGCTCGAGAAGGGCGTCCGCCTGGTCGAGCTGCTCAAGCAGCCGCAGTACTCGCCGTACTCCACGGTTGACCAGGTCATCGTGATCTGGGCCGGCACCACCGGCCAGCTCGACGACGTCCCGGTCGGCGACGTGCGCCGCTTCGAGCAGGAATTCCTGCAGTGGGTGAAGAAGCACCGCAGCGACGTCTACACCGCGGTCGAGTCGACGAACCTGCTGACCGACGACAACATCGAGAGCCTGAAGTCGGGCGTCGTCGAGTTCAAGAAGGTCTTCCAGAGCGGTTCCACCGAGAGCGGTAGCTAGGCATGGCCGGTCAGGTACAGGCGCTTCGGCGGCGTATCCGCACCGTCAAGTCGACCAAGAAGATCGCCAAGGCGCAGGAGCTGGTCGCGACCAGCCGCATCGCCAAGGCGCAGGAACGGGTGAAGGCTTCCCGGCCCTACTCGGAGGCGATCACCAAGGTTCTCGGTGCGCTCGCGTCCAACGCTTCGGTCGACAACCCCCTGCTGGTCGCGCGTGAGCGCGTCCAGCGGGCGGGTGTCCTGCTGATCACCAGTGACCGTGGCCTGGCCGGCGCCTACAACGCCAACGCCATCCGCGCCTCCGAGCAGCTGATCGCTCAGCTGAAATCGGAAGGCAAGGAAGTGGCGCTGTACGTGGTGGGCCGTAAGGGCACCGGCTACTACCGGTTCCGCAACCGTGAGGTTGCCGCGAGCTGGACCGGCTTCTCCGAGCGCCCGTCGTTCGCCGACGCCAAGAACATCGGCGACGCGTTGATCGAGGCGTTCGCGGCCGGTTCCACGGCGGACGGCACGTTCGGCCCGGAGAACATCGCGGGCGTGGACGAGCTGCACATCGTGAGCACCGAGTTCAAGTCCTTGATGACGCAGTCCGCACAGGCGAAGCCGCTTGCGCCGGTGCAGGTCGAGGAACAGGCCGAGGAATCCACTGGCCTGCGTCCCGCGTACGAGTTCGAGCCGGACGCCGACGAGTTGCTCGACGCGCTGCTTCCGAAGTACCTCAACACGCGGATCTACGCGGCGTTGCTGGACTCGGCGGCCAGCGAGTCGGCTTCGCGCCGGCGGGCGATGAAGAGCGCGTCGGACAACGCCGACGATCTGCTCAAGCGGTACACGCGCGAGATGAACTCCGCGCGGCAGGCTGCGATCACCCAGGAAATCAGTGAGATCGTCGGCGGCGCCAACGCGCTGGCCGCGGCAGGAAGTGATGTGTGATGACTGCTGTTGCTGAGCCCACCAAGACGGAGACCAGCGTCGGCCGCGTCGTCCGGGTCATCGGCCCGGTCGTCGACGTCGAGTTTCCCCGTAACGCCATGCCCGCGATCTTCAACGCGCTGCACGTCGAGGTCACCCTCTCCGAGGGCACCAAGAAGCTGACCATGGAGGTCGCCCAGCACCTGGGTGACAACCTGCTCCGCGCGATCTCGATGCAGCCGACCGACGGCCTGGTCCGCGGTTCCGCGGTCACCGACACCGGCGCGCCGATCTCGGTGCCCGTCGGCGACGTGACCAAGGGCCACGTGTTCAACGCCCTCGGCGAGGTGCTCAACGTCGACCCGTCGACGCTGGACATCCAGGAGCGCTGGTCGATTCACCGCAAGCCGCCGGCGTTCGCGGACCTCGAGCCGAAGACCGAGATGCTGGAGACCGGCATCAAGGTGCTCGACCTGCTCGCGCCGTACGTGCGTGGTGGCAAGATCGGCCTGTTCGGTGGCGCGGGCGTGGGCAAGACGGTGCTCATCCAGGAGATGATCATCCGAGTTGCCCGTAACTTCGGCGGCACCTCGGTGTTCGCCGGCGTCGGCGAGCGCACCCGTGAGGGCAACGACCTCATCCTGGAAATGGACGAGGGTGGCGTTCTGGACAAGACCGCCCTGGTCTTCGGCCAGATGGACGAGCCGCCGGGCACCCGTCTCCGGGTCGCCCTGACCGCTCTGACCATGGCGGAGTACTTCCGTGACGTCCAGAACCAGGAGGTGCTGCTCTTCATCGACAACATCTTCCGGTTCACCCAGGCCGGTTCCGAGGTCTCCACTCTGCTCGGCCGTATGCCGTCCGCCGTGGGTTACCAGCCCACCCTGGCTGACGAGATGGGCGAGCTCCAGGAGCGGATCACCTCGGTCCGTGGCAAGGCGATCACCTCGCTGCAGGCGATCTACGTGCCCGCCGACGACTACACCGACCCGGCGCCGGCCACCACGTTCGCGCACCTCGACGCGACCACGAACCTCGAGCGGTCGATCTCCGACAAGGGCATCTACCCGGCCGTGGACCCGCTGGCTTCCAGCTCGCGGATCCTGGCGCCGGAGTTCGTCGGCGCCGAGCACTACGCGGTCGCCCGTGAGGTCCAGCGGATCCTCCAGAAGTACAAGGACCTGCAGGACATCATCGCCATCCTCGGTATGGACGAGCTCTCCGAGGAAGACAAGGTCACGGTCCAGCGGGCCCGCCGCATCGAGCGGTTCCTGTCGCAGAACACCTACGCGGCGGAACAGTTCACCGGCGTTCCCGGCTC
This sequence comes from Actinoplanes sp. CA-015351, assembly GCF_050955685.1. Classification (NCBI taxonomy): domain Bacteria; kingdom Bacillati; phylum Actinomycetota; class Actinomycetes; order Micromonosporales; family Micromonosporaceae; genus Actinoplanes; species Actinoplanes sp. CA-015351. The sequence goes on along the minus strand of NZ_CP192102.1, from coordinate 7,505,244 downwards.
GACGGTCCCGCTGAAGGAGACCATCGAGGCGTTCAAGAAGATCGCCGAGGGTGAGTACGACAACTTCCCCGAGCAGGCCTTCTTCATGTGCGGTGGCCTCGAGGACCTCGAGAAGAACGCGCACGAGCTGATGAAGGGCTGATCCAGCCCCTCTTCGATCGACAGAAGCCGCGCCGGCAGTACGCCGGCGCGGCTTCTGCGTGTTCGCCTGATTCCTCTGCGTTCATCCAACCTGTGAGTGTGTTTCCGCAGGCTGTGAAGGGGAATGAAGGTGCCTGCGTATGCCCGAACCTCGGGTACTCTTGGCCGCGCGTTGCCGGCAGAGGTTGGGGATCGGGTGGCTAAGTCTTTTAAGCGTCGCGCGCCGTTGTGGACGAGACTCTGCGCCGTTTTCGGCAGTGTGCTCATGGTCGTCAGCGGTGGCGTCCTGGTGGGCGGCAACGCGCTGATCTCGCGGTACACGAGTGCGGTCGACGCCGGTGGGACCCTGATCGGAGACCCCGCCGCGGCCACCCAGAAATCCGAGATCAAGGGCCCGATCAACATTCTGCTCGCGGGCATCGACCCGCGTGACACGAAAACCGCCCCGCTCTCCGACTCGATCATCGTGGCGCACATCCCGGCGAGCATGGACCAGGTCTACCTCTTCTCCATCCCGCGCGACCTCTACGTCGACATCCCCGCCTTCGAGCCGACCGGCTTCAAGGGCGGCAAGTCGAAAATCAACGCCGCGATGTCGTACGGGAGCTCGGTCGGCAACGGCGAGCACGACGTGAAGCAGGGCTTCCAGCTGCTGGCGAAAACGGTCACGAAACTCACCGGCATCAAGACGTTCGACGCCGGCGCGATCATCAACTTCGGCGGTTTCAAGCAGATCGTCGAGGCCATGGGCGGCGTCACCATGACGATCGACCAGAACGTGAAATCCGAGCACCTCCAGCCGAACGGCAAGGCGCGCCCGCGCATCCCTGGCTGTGACAAGTGCGCCCACCCGTACACCGGGCCGCAGAAGACGTACAAGAAAGGCACCTACCACCTGGAGGCGTGGGAGGCGCTCGACTACGTCCGTCAGCGCTACACGCTGCCGAACGGCGACTACGACAGGCAGCGGCACCAGCAGCAGTTCGTCAAGGCCATGGCTAAGCAGGCGATGAGCAAGGACGTCGTGTCCAACCCGACGAAACTGCTCTCGATCCTGGACGCCGCCGGTGACTCGCTCACCTTCGACGGTGGCGGCAACAGCGTCCTCGACTGGGCCGTGGCGCTGCGCGGGGTCAACACCGACGACATGACCTCGATCAAGCTGCCCGGTGGCGGCCTCTTCGAGCAGGGGTCGAACAAATACCTCGGCGAACAGCTCAGCGGCGACTACGAGCAGTTCTTCGAGGCGGTCAAGGACGACCAGATCGCGCCGTTCCTGCTCGACCATCCCGGGTTCGTCAACGTCAACAGCTGACCCCGTACCACGTCGGCGCGGGCAGCCGTTTAGACTTCACCCGTTCAGGTTCTGTAGTCAGAGGGAGACAGCGTGGCCAACCAGCTGCACGTCGAGGTCGTCGCCGTCGAGGAGAAGGTCTGGGCCGGCGAGGCCGAGATGCTCGTCGCGCGCACCACCGAGGGTGAGATCGGTGTCCTCCCCGGCCACTCGCCGCTGCTCGGCCTGCTCAAGGAGCCGTCACAGGTCCGTGTGAAGCTCGCCGGTGGTGAGCAGCTCACCTACGACGTGGCCGGTGGCTTCCTCTCGATCGACGCGAACGGCGTCACGGTGCTCGCCGAGAGCGCCACGCCGGCCACGCCCGAGTCGCACTGACGCCGGCGATGCGGGTTCTGGAAATCGCCGGAATCTGTATCGTCACTCTGCTCGCGCTCCTCTTCGCAATCTTCTTCCGCCGCCGGCTGCTGATGGCCGGCGGCGGAACCATTCGGCTCCAGGTCCGGATCAGCACGATGGTCCCGGGCCGTGGCTGGTCTCCCGGGCTCGGCCAGTTCGTCGGTGACGAGCTCCGGTTCCACCGCATGTTCAGCCTGGCGATCCGCCCCAAGCGTGTCCTGGACCGGCGGTTTCTCGCGGTCGAGGAGCGGCGCCTGCCGAGTGGGCCGGAACGCCTCACCATGCCCGGCCACTGGGTGGTTCTGCGGTGCGTGAGCAGCGGCACCCAGATCGAGATCGCGATGGCGGAGACCACAGTCACCGGCTTCAGCTCCTGGCTGGAGGCGGGGCCGCCGCGAGACCCGAGCGCGCTGCGCAGCCGGCCGGTGTTCGGCCCGCGCCCGACCGAGCCATGAAAGCCGGATTGGTTCTCGCCGCACGCCGGTGACCTGCTCTAACGTCGGTCCCATGCGGATCCGAATCGTCGACGCCTTCACCGACAAGCCGTTCTCCGGCGCACCGGCCGGCGTCCTGCTGCTCGACGCCTTTCCGTCCGACGACTGGATGCAGCGGGTGGCCGCCGAGGTCAACCACGCGGAGACGGCCTTCCTGCACCCGCTGCCCGAGGGCGGCGACGCCGACTGGGCCCTGCGCTGGTTCACGCCGGCTGTGGAGGTGGCACTCTGCGGCCACGCCACGCTCGCGGCGGCCCACGTGCTGAACCCGGCCGCCCCGATCCGTTTCGCCACCCGTAGCGGCGTCCTGAGGGCGTCCGTCGACGACGGCCTGATCACCCTCGATTTTCCGACCGCCCCGCTGACACCGGTCGAGACCGATCCCGACCTGGCGGCGGCGCTGGGTGTCACGGCGCTGGGTGTCACGGCGCTGGGTGTCACGGCGCTGGGCGTCGGGGTGCTGGCCGTCCACCACACCGGCCCGGACACCGACGACCTTCTGGTCGAGGTCGCCGACGAGAAGACGGTCCGGGCAATCGTCCCCGACCTGCGTGCCCTGACCCCGCTCTCCGGCCGTGGGGTGATCGTCACAGCGGCAGCCGAGCCGGGTTCCGGCCACGACTTCGTCTCCCGTTTCTTCGGCCCGGCCGTCGGCGTCGACGAGGACCCGGTGACCGGAAGCGCACACACAGCCCTGGCCCCGTACTGGGCAGCCCGCCTGGGCCGCTCCGACCTGACCGGTTACCAGGCGTCACCCCGAGGCGGATACGTCCAGGTCTCCCTCCGCGGCGACCGGACCCTCCTGCGAGGCCGAGCCGTGACAGTCATCGACGGCTCGCTCCAGGCGCCTTTCTGACGCTTTTCCCTGGGTACGCGCAACGGCCGCACCAAAAGCGACCACACATCACCGGTTCACACCGCGAGCCAGTGCCACCACATGCCGATGCGCGAGCATCCGGCCATGCGCGCCGAACGCGCCGCAGCCCACCGAGGGCGGTCCCGCCAGGCGCACCGCGGCGTGCCGGGGCGTGCCGGGGCGTGGCGGGGCGTGGCGGGGCGTGGCGGGTGTGTGGAGTTGGGGTGCGGATCGCACCTGAAGTCAACACGCGGGCGGGAGCTGCGGCGGGGTGGGCGGTCAGGGGCGCTGGCCGCCGGGGACCCACTTCACGTCGCCGTCCGGGTTGGCCACCCGGGAGAGGATGAACAGCAGGTCGGAGAGGCGGTTCAGGTATTTGGCGGGCAGCAGGCTCGTGGTGTCCGGCTCGGCCTCGATCAGGGCCCACGTCGACCTCTCCGCGCGCCGCGCCACCGTGCGGGCCACGTGCAGCAGGGCGGCGCCCGGGGTCCCGCCCGGGAGGATGAAGCTGTCCAGCGCGCTCAACTGCTCGTTGAACTCGTCGCACCAGCCCTCAAGGCGGGTCACGTAGTCCTCGGTGACGCGCAGCGGTGGATAGGCCGGCGGCTCCGACGAGAGCGGGTTCCCCAGGTCGGCCCCGAGATCGAAGAGATCATTCTGGATGCGGGAGAGCACTGTGCGTACCCCCGAAGGGAGATCGCCAAGGGCGAGGGCCGCGCCCAGCGCGGCGTTGCACTCGTCCGCGTCCGCGTAAGCCGCGATGCGGGGCGCGGTTTTCGGTGCGACCTCGTTGTTGACCAGACGGGTCTGCCCGGCATCGCCGGTTCGGGTGTAGATGCGGGTGAGATGTACGGCCATGCGACCCACCCTACGAGCTGACCCTACGAGGCGGCGCGGGCGTGGGAACCCTACGATTGCCCGCGTGGATGTGATCAGGGTGAAGGGCGGCGCGCGGCTCGCCGGTGACGTCGCTGTCGGCGGGGCGAAGAATTCGGCGCTGAAGCTGATGGCGGTCGCGTTGCTGGCCGAGGGCCGGAGCGTGGTGGCGAACGTCCCGCGCATCACGGACATCGCCATCATGGGTGAGGTGCTGCGCCGGCTCGGCTGCGACGTCGAGCTGAAGGGCAACGAGGCGATCATCGACGTGCCGGCCGAGCCCGGTGCGGAGGCCGATTACGACCTGGTCCGGCGGCTGCGCGCGTCGATCTGCGTGCTCGGCCCGCTGCTGGCCCGGCGCGGGTTCGTCCGGGTGGCGCTGCCCGGCGGCGACATGATCGGCTCCCGGGGGCTGGACATGCACGTGTCCGGCCTGGCCCGGATGGGTGCGGAGATCTCCAACGAGCACGGCTTCGTGATCGCGTCGGCGCCGCAGGGACTGCGCGGTTCCAAGATCTGGCTGGACTTCCCGAGCGTCGGCGCCACCGAGAACCTGCTGATGGCGGCCGTTCTGGCCCGCGGCGTCACGGAGATCGACAACGCCGCCCGGGAACCGGAGATCGTCGACATCTGCGAGATGCTCACCGCGATGGGCGCCAAGATCGAGGGCGCCGGCACGTCGACGCTGATCGTCGAGGGGGTGGACGGGCCGCTCAAGCCGGTCCAGCACACCACTGTCGGTGACCGGATCGTCGGGGGCACGTGGGCGTACGCCGCAGCGATGACCCGTGGCGACGTCACAGTGCACGGCGTCCGCCCGGAGTTCCTGGACATCGCCCTGGACAAGCTGGTCCAGGCCGGCGCCACTGTCGAGCCCGGTGACAACAAGTTCCGGGTACGCATGACCGACCGGCCGAGGAGCGTGGACATCGTGACGCTGCCGTACCCGGGGTTCGCGACCGACCTGCTGCCGATGGCGCTGGGTCTGGCCGCCGTGGCCGAGGGCTCGTCACTGATCACCGAGAACATCTTCGACGGCCGCTTCATGTTCGTGAACGAGATGGTGCGACTGGGCGCCGACATCCGTACCGACGGCCACCACGCCGTGGTGAACGGCCGGGACCGGCTCTCCGGAGCGCCGGTACGCGCCACCGACATCCGTGCCGGCGCCGGCCTGGTCATCGCCGGCCTCTGCGCCGACGGGGTGACCGAGGTCGGCGAGGTCCACCACATCGACCGCGGTTACCCGGACTTCGTCTCCGACCTGGCGAACCTGGGCGTCGAGGTGGAACGGACCGACGTGCCGGAGCCGACGTTCGACTTCTGAGAACCGTTAGCTCTGTGCGAGCCGGCGTGCCTCCTCCACTTCTTCGGCGAAGACCAGCACGGTGACCCGGCCGTCGCGCCGGGTCGCACTTGTCGCTCGGATGCCCGCATCGGCGAGCAGCCGCCGGATCTCGTCGGCTACCTCGGTGTCCTCCGTGACCGCCGCGGGCCAGAGCAGTCCGTAGTCCTCGCACTCCGAGAAGATCGAGAGACCGTCCGGTTCCGCGCCGGGTGCGCCGGTGGGCTGCAGGCCCATTCGCCAGAAGACCGCGCCGAGAAAGCCGACAAGACCGACGGCGATCAACGGTCCGATGAGGTACCAGCCGTCGCTCGTGGCCATGCGCACAGTGTGGCACCGCCCAGCGATGATTTCATGGGATTTGACCCGATCGAGAACCCGTGCTGAATCAGCGTTAAGTAACCCGGCTAAGGTGGGTCAACGTTTGAGGATGAATGGAGTGGAACATGGCGGGTCGGCTCGCGGTCATCGGTTCCGGTTTGATGGGCTCCGGCATCGCGCAGGTCTCGGCGCAGGCCGGGTGGCAGGTCACCATCCGGGATGTGGACGACGCCTCGCTCAACCGTGGCCTGGCCGCGATCGAGGAGTCGCTGACCCGGTTCGCCGTCAAGGGCCGGATCGCCGAGGCGGACGTCGACGCCACCCTGTCGCGGATCACCACCACCACCGACCTGGACGCCGCGTCCGAGGCCGACGTCGTGGTCGAGGCGATCTACGAGAAGATCGAGGCGAAGCACGACGTCTTCAAGCAGCTCGACAAGATCTGCAAGGCCGGCGCGGTCCTCGGCACCAACACCTCGGCCATCCCGATCACCCAGATCGCCACGGTCACCTCGCGGCCGGAGTCGGTGGTCGGCATCCACTTCTTCTCGCCGGTGCCGATGATGAAGCTGGTCGAGCTGGTCCGCGGTTACCAGACCTCCGACGAGACGCTGGCCGCCGCTCGTGCGTACGCCGAGGGGGTCGGCAAGACCTGCGTCGAGGTCAAGCGCGACGTGGCCGGCTTCGTCTCCAACCGCCTCTTCTCGGCGATCCTGGTCGAGGCGATCAAACTGGTCGAGTCCGGCGTGGTCAGCGCCGAGGACCTGGACACCGTGATGAAGCTCGGCTTCGGCCACGCCATGGGCCCGCTCGCCACCGTCGACCTCACCGGGCTCGACGTGATGCTGAACGCCGCCGGCAACATCTACCGCGACACCGCCGACGAGAAGTTCTTCCCGCCGGAGCTGCTCCAGCGCATGGTCACCGCCGGCGACCTGGGCCGCAAAACCGGCAAGGGCTTCTACAAGTACTGACCCTGGTCACTCTCTGTGAGCCGGTGCGGCCTCCCGCCGCACCGGCTTTTTCATGGATACGCCCTACGCCCACCACAAACGCACTCAGCCCGCACCCCGCCTGCGGCGGCTACCGCCGGTGACCCGGCCCCCAGCCCGCAAAGGCATCACACCCCCGCCCCGACGGGCCCACCAAAATCCCCAGCCGGCCGAGGGCCCACGGTGTGCCCTCGTTCAGGCTGGCCCAGAGCTCACGGTGTGCCCTCGTTCGGGCTGGACGGGAGCCCACGGTGTGCCCTCGTCCAGGCTGGCCGAGAGCTCACGGTGTGCCCTCGTTCAGGCTGGCCCAGAGCTCACGGTGTGCCTTCGTCTAGGCGTGTCCGGCTGAGCGGCGCGAGCTGGCCGCGATGACTCCAGCCGTAGCGCATGTAGGTCATCCGGCGCGATGACCTCTCTGCGCTACGGCTCGCACGGACCGGCGGACCGGTGGCAGGCATCCGCGGATCGTGCTCAAGTACCTCGATGCGGCCCATGACGCCAGCTGGTCCGGCTGGCGCGTGGCGCGGTGTAAAGGGTCACGGGACTGTGCTTGGGGCCGGCTCGGCTGGCGCACGGTTCGCGGGGTGGACCAGGTCGCACACAACGCCTCCGTGTGCCCGGGTCCACGCCCTGGCCATGGTGAAGTCACACAGACCGCATCCGTGTGCCCGCGCCTACGCCAGATCGAGCCTCCGTGTGCCCGCTTCTACGCCAGACCGAGCTTCCGTGTGCCCCCGTTCGGCAACGCCGCGCTCTCAGGTTCAGCACGCCCCGGAGCCCACGCCCCTGGCTCTGCCGTAGCCAACGGCAATCAAAGGGCTCCCGGCATACTGAAATGGCGGAAGTCGAGCGGTCCAGTAAGTCGCGCGGTCCAGTAACGGAAAGCGGCTCCGCGCAACAGCCCTCTCGGCTTCAGCTCAGCGGGTGGCGGCGAATGCCAGGGACAGCGCCGTCGCCGCCAGCATGCCGCCGAGCAGTGTCAGGCCGATGCCGCCGATCTCCAGCCTGGCCCGCAGCCGCCGATGCGCGATCCACGCGGCCACCGGCACGCCCGTAGACGGCGCCACCAGGAAACCGAGCCAGCCCAGGCCACGGATCACCGAGGCGCCCACGACGTCCGTACCCCCGAATGTCACCAAGCCGGCGGCGACGAGACCCGCAAGGGTCGCGCAGAGCGCGCCCACCAGCGGCAGTAACGGGAACACCCAGCGCCTCGGCCGGACCCGCCCGGCCGGACGGGACGTGACGTCGATTCGGTCGGCGGCGCGGGCCAGCAGCGCGCGCGGCGACTGACGGCCCGGAGTCAGACCCTGGGTGGCCAGCTCGGTGCCGGCGGATTCGGGCCGGCGCTGCAGGGCCACCCGGGGCATCGCCTCGATCGGGGCCGGCTCCGGAACCTCGCCCAGGGCACGGACCCGCATCCCGCGCGCCCGGCGCAGCTGGTCCCAGAGGGCGGCCGCCTCGCGATCCACGTCGAGGACCTGGGCGGCCGCGGCGCCGGCCCAGCGATCGGCGGTGAGCGCGTCGTGTTCGGCGCGGGCCAGCTCGCCGGCCGCTCGTGACGCGTTGTCCTGATACGCCTGTTCCGCGTCGTCGAGTTCGGTGTCGCGGCGCTTGTTCACCTCGGCCAGAGCGCTCACCATCAGCTGGTAGTCGCGGCCCATCGGCTGCCGGTCACGTGTGGTCACTGTTCACCTCGTACGGGATGATCACTTCGGGTGTGCGGTGCACGGAACGGTCGAAGAAGAGTGCTCGCCGGCTGCGCGGGTACCAGACCGGGCCGCCGGGTTGCGGGTACAGCGGGGCCAGGTCGGCGCCGGGCACGTCGAGCGCGACCCAGGCGCCGATCGAGTCGAAACTGGCGTTCATCCCGCCGAGGTCGTCGCGGAGCCGGGGTACGGTGCGCCACCAGCCGAGCACGTGGGTACGCCTCTCCGGCCCCGAGTCGAGCAGGGCGCGCAACGCCTCCCGGTGTGCCGGTCCGGCCGCGTCGAGTGCGTACCCGAGCACGTAGTGCGGCACGTCGGTGGCGGGCAGGTCGAACGTGAGGTCCGAGGAGTCGTACCAATCCGCGGCCGGAAGCTCGGCGACCAGCCGGGCCGCCGCGCGTTCGGCCTCGGGCGCCAGACAGATCACGCTGAAGTGCGCGGGCCCCTGCGCGGCGAGCGACAGCGCGGCCGCGGCGAGAATGTCACAGGCCTCGTCGGTACGCGCACCGAGCACCGCCAGGTTCCGTCCCGGCATTCGCCCGAGCCGCAGCCGGGCCGGCCGAGCCGCCACGTCGATCCGCTCACCGAGCACCGCGCCCGGCGAAGAGCCGGGCACCACGCCGGGAGAGGAGCCGGGCACCGCGCCGGGAGAGGAGCCGGGCACAGCGCCCGGAGAAAAACCCGAAGAAGAACCAGAAAACCCGGAAAAAGTCCGATACGCGGCGGGCAGGCGCGGCACGGCATACCCGTCGAACAGCCGGGGCTCCTCGCAGCCGACCGGCCGGGACCGCCAGAGCCGCCGTTGCAGGGTGCGCCACACGGTCCGGTCACCGGCGTCCGGCAGCCGGACGATCCGGTTCGCGCCGGCCGCGCCGGAGTCGGTGTTCACCACCGCGTGGTACCGGGGGATGACCGCCGGCGCCAGGTTGTCGTCGGTCAGGACCCGGCGGGCCTTGGGCAGCGCGATCCGCAGCGGGAAGTGACCGCCCAGCGACTGCATCCCGACCGTCTCCGGTGACGCGAGGATCAGGTGGATGCCCTGCTGTCCGCCGCGCCGGGCCAGGTCGCCGAGCAGGCCGGCGGCCTCGTCGGCGGCCGCGTCCCGGCCGGTGATCAATGCCTGGAACTCGTCGATGACGGCCACGATCCGCGGCCAGTGTCCCTCCGGGTCGGCGGCCTTCAGCTCGGCGAGCGTCGTGGCGCCGTGCCGGCTCGCGGCCAGCGATCGGGTACGCAACTCCTCGCCGAGGTGGCGCAGCATCGCCAGCCCGAACTCGCGATCCGAGTTGACGTTGATGCCGGCCAGGCGTACCTGGGGAAGCCAGCTGGGGTCTCGTGAGCCCGGCGCGTACCGGGCGAAGGAGACACCCTCCTTGAAATCGAGCAGGTAGAGGGCGAGATCCTCGGGGCCGTACCGGGTGGCGAGCGAACCGAGCCAGACGTGGATCAGGTTGGTCTTGCCGGAACCGGGCGGCCCGCCGATCAGCACGTGCGGCAACGCGTCGCCGAGCGGCACCTCGACCATCGTGCCGTCGGTGCAGTCGCCGATCGGGGCGGGCAGGCCGTCCTGTGCGGACGCGGCCCAGAACTTCGGCGGTTCCAGATCGCTGAGCCGGGCCGGTGCCGGGCCGGCGTTCATCCGGTCGGCGGCCGCCCGGCAGAACGCGGTGACCCGTTCGGGCGGCGGTGGCGGGTCCAGCTTGATCGGGAGCGGGCCCAGCGAGTCGGAGAACGCGGTCCGTTCGTGAACCACGATCCGCTCGACGCTCGGATGTTCTTCGAGCTCCAGCCCGCGAACCACCAGGTGCACCCCGGCGGTCACCCCGTTGCGCGCGACCCGGTCCAGCTGGGCCTGCTGCGCCGGGGTGATCTCGGCCGCGGTGGCCCGGTCGGCCAGCAGCACCACGATCCGCCAAGGTTCGGTACGCGGTCCCGGCATCTCGTTGATCCGGCAGATGTGCTCGACCAGCTCGTCCAGAAGGGATCCGAGCGCACCCGGCCCGACCAGTGCCGGTGCCAGCGGGGAAAACGGCGCGAGCGTGCCACCGAGCTGCTCCGGGTCGTACACGGTGAGCTGCACGTCACCCGGACGGGTGCTGCCGAGCGCCCGCATCAGCAGCCCGGTGATCATCTGGTCGAGAGTGGCCGGTGGCCCGCTCAGGTGCAGGTGTGCGGCGTCGAGCAGCGGCACCAGCCCGGGCAGGGCAGCCGTCTCCTCGAACGCGATCGTGCCGATGCGCAGCAGGCCGGGCCGGTCGCCCGGTTCCGGCTCGCTCGGCGCCCACACCCGCCACGGCGCACCTGCCGCGCCAGTGGCGCTGACCGTGGCCAGTCCGCGCAGGTGACCGGCGAGGCGTACCGCCTCGCTGCGGTATCGCCGCTGAATGTCGTCACGTGCCGACTCGCGTGCCGCGGCCAGCTGGTTCAGGCAGGTGGCGTACGCCTCCCGGACCAGTCCTTTGCGGTGCTGAGCCTCGCCACGTGACGTTTCGGCGGCAGCCAGCACTGCCCGTGCGGTGCCCCGAGCCTCGGCAAGTTCCTGCCGGACAGCGGCGACCAACGCGTTGCGGTGACTACCCACGCGCACCCCCGGAGTCCATGTTGGGGGAGTTTAGCCATATCTGCCCAATTCGGGCATTTAGCCACTGCGTGTCGTGGTCTCATGCAGATGACGACCGCTCAACTCGCCCCACAGTCCGCCCGCGACGATCATGGCGGCCTCCTGCTGCCACTGCCGGGTCACGTCCCGCGGCACGTACCGTTTGAACCAGTCCACCGCGAGCCTCGCCTCCCGGCTCATGCCGTCGGTGCGGGGCCTTCTCGCGTACGGGTCGATGCCCAGCACGCAGCAGAACTGCAGCACGTTGTAGTACCGCCACTCGTCGGTGGTCCCGAACGGACCCGTCGGCCGCAGCCCGGACACGCACTCCCTCAGCACCGCCCGCAGTTCGCGCGCCCGCGCCCGCGGCTGATCCTCCCGGCCGGCCAGTCGCCGCTCCACCACCGGCAGATCCGTGAGCGGGCTGCGGGTCAGCCGATCCAGATCGCCGAAATCGGACAGTGCCCGCCGGGTCAGCCGCAGGAACTCCGGCTCGCCGATGCTGTCCAGCCGACGGCGTTCCCGCCGGCGCAGCAACGCGTCCGCGTTTGAGAAGAGCGCTGCCCGGTCCGTCCGCAAGGGACCCTCGTCGGCCAGCGCCAGCCGGTCAAGCAGCCGGCGTGCCCGGCCGGACAGGCCGACGCTCGCCACCGCCACCGCGATGATCAGAAACTGCAGTACCGCGATGACCTCGTCGCCGGGCGTCAGCATCATCGTGACCGTCGCCGGAACCCCGGCCAGCACCGTCACCACGATCGCCCCGGTCGCCGAGCGGCGCAGGTCCGGCCGCAGCCGCTCACCGGTCTCCACCGCGTGCGCCACCGCGATCAGATAACCGGCCGCCAGCAGATCGACACCGAGCGCGGCCAGCGCCGCCACGTCAGCGCCCTTCACCGGCACCAGCAGCAGCACCAGGCCCGCCGCGTAGAGCCCGGCCATCGTCGTCATGGCCAGCGGCAACCGTAGCGGCAGCACCTGCGCGCGCAGCCGCCACAGCAGCGTCAGCGCGCCGGCCAGCGGCGCCAGCGCCACCAGCCGCCCAATCGGCGGCAATGCGATCACCATCGCCAGGAACAGCACCCCGAGCACCAGCGCGCCACGATCAACCGGCCGTCGCTCCCGCGGCGTCAGCGGCAGCAGCGCCACCACCGCGCCCGCCCACCCCAGCGCCGGCAGACAGAGCCAGACCTGCGCGAACACGCTCCCCGGGGCGAGGGTCCAGATCAAAGCCCCGATTGCGTACGCCCAAAGCGCCGCCGAAGCCCACCGCAGAACCGTCCGCCCCGGATCACGCCCCAGCAGGTAACAGGCCAGCCACGCGGAAAGGGCGAACACAGGAACGGCGAGAGCGGGCACCGGAAGAGTCAACCAAAGAGTCGTTGCGTATCGACAGTCCTGTCCCGTGCTTCTCTGTCGCGCGCCTCGTCCCGTGCCTCACGGCGTTTGTTGCGTCGCCGGAAGACCCAGAAGGAGAAGAACGTCAGGGCGGCCAGGCCGATCAGCACCAGAATCGGCAGCACGATGGCCAGCACCGACATGATCACGCTGCCCAGGTCCTCGGCGGTGCTCGCCACCGGCGCGCCGAAGCCGGCGGTCGTCGCGTTCACCACGGGCCGGGACGCCGCTTTCACACCGTGCACACCGAGGGCTATCAGTCCGCCCGCGACGATCGGCACCCACGCGTGCGAGCTGAAGAAGGAACCCGGGTCGGTGACGGTGACCGTCTCGGACGTCGAGCCCGCGTCGAACGCCAGGCCACCGGCGGTCGGCCGGACGAAGGTCTGCACCACGTCGTTCAGGTGATCGACCACCGGGATCTTGTCGGCGACCACCTCGATCGCCAGGAGCACGGCCAGGATCGTCAGGGTCCAGCCGTTCGTCAGCCAGGCGAAGCCGGACGGCAGATCGATCGCGCCGGTGAATCGGGCCAGCAGGCCCATGGTCAGCAGGGGGATATACGCATTCAGGCCGGCGGATGCCGCCAGGCCGGTGCCGGTCAGGACTTCGAACACGTAGCCAGCATGGCACCGCCACGCTCGTCCCGCTCGGTCGGTTACTGTCTCCCGGTGCGCCTGGTCATCGCGAAATGCTCAGTGGACTACGTGGGACGTCTGTCCGCCCACCTCCCGCCCGCCGTCCGCCTGTTGATGGTGAAGGCCGACGGCTCGGTGTCGATCCACGCCGACGACCGTGCCTACAAGCCGCTGAACTGGATGAGCCCGCCCTGCAAGCTGCAGGAATCGCCGGGCGTCTGGAAGGTGGTGAACAAGGCCGGCGAGGAGCTGCGGATCACCCTGGAGGAAATCTTCCAGGACTATTCGTACGAATTGGGCATTGACCCGGGGCTGGTCAAGGACGGTGTGGAAGCTCACCTCCAGGAGCTGCTCGCCGCCCACCCGGAGACGTTCGGCGAGGGCTGGACCCTGGTACGCCGCGAGTTCATGACCGCGATCGGCCCGGTCGACCTGCTCTGCAAGGACGACAAGGGCGGCTCGGTGGCCGTCGAGATCAAGCGCCGAGGCGAGATCGACGGCGTCGAGCAGCTGACCCGGTACCTCGAACTGATGAACCGCGACCCGCTGCTCTCCCCGGTGAAGGGCATCTTCGCCGCCCAGGAAATCAAGCCACAGGCCCGCGTCCTGGCAACCGACCGCGGCATCCGCTGCGTGGTCGTCGACTACGACAAGCTCCGCGGCATGGAACGCAACGAGCTGACCCTCTTCTGACCGCCGCTCGGAGATCTTGTGCGCGGGTGCTTCGCCGATCTTGTGGAGTTCGGCGAACCGTTTGCGCGTAACTCCGCAAGATCGGCCGGGCATTGGTGTCAGCGGGGGGTTAGTTCGGTTCGGGTTTCGGCTGTGGTGGCGTTCAGGTAGGCGCGGGCGCCCATCACCGCGATGGCGGCCTGGAGGATCACCGAGGTCCAGGGGAGCGGGTTGTTCTGGGCCAGCGCCAGCAGCGTCGGCAGGCCCAGCAGGAGCAGGTCGGGGCCGGCGATCGAGTTGACCAGCGGGCCCGTTGAGACGGTGCCCATCGGGGTGTCCAGCGGGAGCAGGTCGTTGCGGACGAAACCGGTCCGGGCCTTGCGGATGGCCGCGGCTGCTCCGACCGGGGCCAGAGCGATGCCCAGCGCCCACCACGGACCGGGCGCGAGGTTGCCGGTGAGCTGGAGCAGGCCCAGGGCCGCGGTGGCCCAGACACCGGCCAGGACGGCGGGTACCCACGCTCGCTGGTAGAGCGCCTGGCGTGAGGTGAGACCCAGCAGCCTGGACAGGACCGGGTTGCCGGCGTCGGTACGGATCGTGCCGGTCGAGGTCCGGGCCGCGGTCATCGTGGCGTACAGCAGGACGATGGCGAGCAGCCAGTATGGGGCCGAGGTCAGCAGCAGCGGCAGGGTCGTGGCGCCGGCCAGCCAGAACAGCCGGGGCAGACGGCGGCCGGTCAGCAGCAGGTCCTGGGCGGTCAGCACCGGCAGGCGGGTCACCCGCAGCAGATGGCTGGAGCGCAGCCGGCGGTTCGCCCAGTACCGTCGCTCGACCATGTCGGTGATCCAGGACGGTTCCATGCCGAACGCCGCGTCGAACAGGGTGCCCGCGGTCTTCGCCGATTCCAGGATCCGGTCGTTGCGGGTGCGCGCGAGGCCGCGTACCAGAAGGCCGAAGCCCAGCAGCAGGACCAGCGTGAGTGCACCCGCGAGCGGGACCAGCGACGTGGCGGCAGGTGGGCCCGGAAGGGTGGGCGGCGTCCATCCGGCTGCTTCGGCGACCAGCTCGGCCAGGCCGATGGCGAGCGCCAGCGAGGCGAGGCGATCGATGAGAGTCGCACCCTGGGAGGCCGACTGCGCGAGCGCGGCGATCAGGTAGACGAGCAGGCCGGCCAGCGCACCGATCACGATCAACAGATCGGGGAGAGTGTCCCGGGAGCCGGCGTGACCGAGGATCGCGAAGGCAGCCGTGGCACCGGCCAGAGCGGCCGCTGCCGCCGCGATGCGCACCGAGGGGATCAGCAGGCGACGGCGGCTGACCGGGGCGGTGAGCAGGAAGTACGAGGCCGGGCGGCTCAGCGTGATCGGGCCGAGGCGGCGCAGCGACAGCAGCAGCAGGGTGCCGCAGATGACGGCGACCGAGACGCTGCCGAGGGCGGAGAGCGACGGGTCGGCCGGCCAGAAGATCTTGGTGAGCTGCTCCTTGAACATCGCCACCACGATGGCGACGAACAGGACGCCGACGTAGACGTTGCTGAGGGTGGCGCCACGCTCGCGGTGCGATGACTGGGTGGCGTGGATCCAATGGCGGACCGGGCGCAGCGGGACCGCTGTCACAGCTCGTCCATCGTGGTCACCGAGGCGCCGGACGCGGCCGCGAACGCGTCGTCGTGGCTCGCCATCAGCAGGGAGCCGCCGTCGGCGATGTACTCGGCGAGCATCGCGGCGACGGCGGCCTTGCCGTCCGGGTCGAGGCGCTGCTCCGGCTCGTCGAGGATGAGCAGCGAGCTGGGCCGGATCAGGGCCAGCACCAGGGTGAGCCGCTGTTTCTGACCGGACGAGAGCGATGGCGGGATCGCGTCGGCGTGCCCGGCCAGGCCGAACCGTTCCAGGGCTTCGTCGACGCCGGCCGCTGCCGGGTCCTGCCCGTGCGCGCGGCAGACCAGCTCGGCGTGCTCGCGGGCGGTGAGGCCGGGGTACCAGGTGGGCGGTTCGACGGTGGTGACCACGGCACGCCAGAACTCCGGCGTATCGCCCGGATCACCGCCGAAGACCCGGATGGTGCCCTCGTCCGGCTGCTGCAGGCTGCTCACACAGCGCAGCAGGGTGGACTTGCCGATGCCGTTCTCGCCGGTGACGCAGACCCCGGCGCCGGACGGCACCACGAGCCCCACGTCGACGAGCACCGGCGTGGAGCCGTAACTGACGTGCAGACCGCTGACCTCGACCGCCGGATGATCGACCACCCGAACAGACTAGGGCTTACGTCCGTACAGCAGACGCAGGGCCTTGACGATCTGCTGCACCTGGGCCGGTGTGCGTTCGAAGGTCATCGCCGGGAGGAGGGACTTCGCCCGGCGTACGGTGATCGCTTTCGGACGGGCGAACTCGCGCAGCCCGTCTTCGCCGTGGATCCGCCCGAAGCCGGACTCGCCGACGCCGCCGAACGGCAGGTTGCCCATGCCGACGAAGGTGAGCGTGCCGTTCACCGCGACCATGCCGGAGCGCAGACGGCGGGCGATCCGGATGCCGTTCTTCTTGGCGAAGACCGAGCCACCCAGTCCGTACGGCGTGTCGTTGGCCTTCTCGACGGCCTCGTCGGCGTCCCGGACCTTGGTGATCGTCAGGGTCGGTCCGAAGGTCTCCTCGCGCATCTCCGACGAGTCGGCCGGCACGTCGACGAGCACCGTGGGCGCCACATAGGGCGCCTGCACCGAGGAAGCGCCGCCGAGAACCGCCCGGCCACCCTTGGCCAGCGCGTCCTCGATGTGGTCGCGGATGATGTCGAGCTGCTTCGGCATGGTGATCGGGCCGATCTCCTCGCCGGTTCGCAGCGTGCCGGCCTTCGCCACGACGGCTTCGACGAACGCGTCGTAGACCGGGGCCACGGCGTACACCCGCTCGATGCCGATGCAGGTCTGCCCGGCGTTCGTCATCGAGCCCCAGACGGCGGCCTCGGCCGCGGCCGAGACGTCCGCGTCGGCGTCGACGATGAGCGCGTCCTTGCCGCCTGCCTCGATGACGACCGGCACCAGGTTCTCGGCGCAGGCCATCATCACCTTCTTGCCGGTCGCGGTGGAGCCGGTGAACGAGACCTTGCCGACACCGGATCGGCACAGCGCGCCGCCGACGTCACCGAACCCGTGCACAACCTGCAGCACCGGGTGCTCCGGCACGATCTCGGCGAACGTGTCGGCCAGCCACTGACCGACCACCGGGGTGTATTCGCTCGGCTTGAAGACGACGGTGTTGCCGGCGGCGAGAGCGCCGCTGATCGGGCCGATCGGCGTGACAATCGGGTAGTTCCACGGCCCGATCACGCCGACCACACCGAACGGCTGATATTCCAGGTGCCCGGAGTGCTCGGCGAGCAGCAGACGGGTACGCACCTTGCGAGGACCGAGCACCCGCTTCGCGTTCTTCGCCGCCCAGTCCAGGTGCTCCACGGCGGCGGTGACCTCGATGATCCCGTCGGTGACCGGCTTGCCGGCCTCGGCGTAGGTCAGCTCGGCGAGCTCCTGGATCCGCTCGACGAGCAGGGTGCGCCAGCGCAGCAGGCGGACCTTGCGTCCCTCGAAGCCGATGCTCTGCCACCAGATCGCGGCCGCCTTGGCGCGCTCGACGGCGGCCACGACCGCCTTCTCGTCGGCGACCGGGACACGCCCGGCTTCGTCGCCGGTGGCCGGGTTCGTGGAGAGAAGCCAGCCGTCCTCGATCACGGGAGTGCCAGGAACGTGAGTCGCCGTCATGTACGGGAGTGTATGGCGATTGTTACCAGCGAGTCACTACGTACTCTTGGACTGGTGAGCCCCCGCCGCAACCGCCCGAAGAAAAAAACCGATGATGAGCCCAGCGTCGACCGCCCGGGCATCACCGAGGATCGCGTCCAGCAGTGGCAGGACGGCGAGTGGATGGTGCGCAACATCTTCGGGCAGGCCGCGGTCAAGGTCTATCGCTGCCCGGGCTGCATGCAGGACGTCCGCCCCGGCGTCGCGCACATCGTGGCGTGGCCGGCCGACGGTTACGGCGACGAGAGCGACCGCAGGCACTGGCACACCGGCTGCTGGCGAGCCCGGGACAGGCGTGCGCCAGGTGTGGAGCGCTCGCGTAACGCCCCTCGTTATGGTTGATCAGTGAGCAACCAGATCCGGGCCAACTCGATCCTCCCCGCCAGCCGCGAGGAGATCGAGCTGCACACCGCGGACGGCGTCACCCTCGTCGGTGAGCTGGCCCGCCCGCTCGACAGTGACCCGGTGGCGACAATCGTCTGCCTGCACCCGCTGCCCACACACGGCGGGATGATGGACAGTCACATCTACCGCAAGGCAGCCTGGCGGCTGCCTGCTCTGGCCGGGGTCGCGGTTCTGCGTTTCAACACCCGAGGGACATCTTCGGTACGCGGTACGAGCGGCGGCTCCTTCTCCGGCGCCGTGGACGAGAAGTTCGACGTGGCCGCCGCCATCGAGTTCGCCGAGTTCGCCGACCTGCCCAACATCTGGCTGGTCGGCTGGTCGTTCGGCACCGACCTGACCCTGATGTACGGCCTGGAACCGTCGGTGAGCGGGGCGATCCTGCTCTCCCCGCCGCTGCGATTCGCCAAGCCCGAGCACCTCGACGCGTGGGCCGAGGCCGGCAAGCCGATCACCGCGATCATCCCGGAGTTCGACGACTACCTGCGCCCTGACGAGGCGAAAGAGCGGTTCGCCGCCATCCCGCAGTGCGAGGTGGTCCCGGTCGAGGGCGGCAAGCACCTCTGGGTCGGCGACGCCGAGACGATCCTCGACGAGATCGTCCGCCGGGTGGCGCCGGACGTGCCGACGCCACTGCCGCGGACGTGGGACGGACCGATCGAGACCGGTGACGCGGGCGCGTACGCGGACCGCACCGTCGCCTCGTTCTCCGACAAACCCGTCCCACGACCCGAGTGACTATTTCTGCGATTCGATGACCTTCGCGTCGAGTTCGGCCAGCATCGCGCTCTCCTCCGGACTGCCGCCGAGCGCGGCCTCCCGGAGGTTCGGCGGGAAGATCTCGTCGATCGACGTCGGATAGTCGTCGCCGTCCTGCGGCAGCTCGTACCGCATGGGCGACGTCAGGTGGACCGCGATCGGCGCGGCGATCGCCGGAAGCTGGGTGCCGTTGTCGACGCTCTCCTGGACCCACTTGCACTGGATCCAGGCGTAAACGGTGCGCGGATCCACGTCCTCGGGCGAGAGTCCCATCGGCCGGCCCACGCAGATCGGACGCCAACCGGCCTGCGTAGTGGTTTCCTGGCCGAACGTGGCGTCCGCCTCCAGAGCCCGCAGGGCCTGCTCGGTAGCGGTCGCGGCGGTGGGCGAGCCGGTGACAGCATCAGCCGGCTCGCTGCCACACGCGGTGACGGTCGTCCCGACCACGGCCAGGATCACGGCCAGTGCGACCCGGTTCTTCCTCACCATCGGGCTCATGCTCCACTCAGGAGGGTTGATCTGGCAACCGGGTCACCGCTCCTGCTGTGACGGCACCAGGACCTCCCGCATGATCAGCTGGATCGCGGCCACCATCGGGATCGCGACGAGCGCGCCGATCACGCCGAACAGGCCGACCCCGACCAGGGCTGCCACCAGCGCCGCGACGTCGCTGACCTTCACCGAGCGGCGCATCACGTTGGGGTAGATCAGGTAGTTCTCGATCTGCTGGTACACGATGAAGAACACGATGCAGACGATCCCGTCGGTGATCGACGAACCCAGCCCGACCAGGCTGACCACCACGGCGCCGAGCGTTGCCCCGATCTGCGGGATCAGGTCGCAGACCGCGACCACCACGGCCAGGGCGAACGGGTACGCGAGACCGAGCACCAGCGCCAGCGCGAAGGTGCTGAACCCGGCCAGGATCGCGATCGCCAGCGCACCCACCATGTACGCGCCGACCTTGGTGAGGATCTCGTCGGTGAGCAGCTGGACCCGCTCCCGCCGGGTACCCGGCACCAGTGCGTACCCGGCTGCCTTGATCCGCTCGAACGCGGCCATGAAGTAGATCGTCAGGACCAGCACGGTCAGGATGTTGAAGACCGTGCCGAACAGCAGCCGGGCGCCGCCGACCACGCCGCCCACCGCGTTGCCGACGGTGCCCGCGTTGATCGCGCTCTGCACCTTGTTCACGATGTCGTACCGCTGGATCAGCTCGTTGACGGTCTCGCTGCGCCGGAAGCTCTCGATCGTCTCGGGCGCGTTGTTGATCAGCTCGGTGGTCTGGGTGACCAGCGGCGGAATCAGCGCGATGAGGCCGCCGACCAGCAGGCCGACCACGGCCAGCGCGACGATCGCGACGGCGAAGCCGCGGCGCATGCCCCAGCGGCGCAGCCGTTCCACAGCCGGGTTGAGCCCGATCGCCAGGAACAGCGCGATGAAGATCAGAACCAGGATCGAGGCGGCGTTGCGAAGACCGAGGAAGAGCGCGTACGCCAGGATGACGCCGAGTCCGAACAGGAAGCCGAAGAGGAACGGGCTGCGCCGGTTGAGCGGGCGTCCCGGCTCACCGAAACGGCCCTCGTCGTCGTCCTCGACGATCACAGGCTCTTCGGCGGGTTCCTCGACGGGCTGCTCGGACGACATGCACGGAAGCTATCGCTGCCACGCCGCCCCCGCCACCCAAGACGGAGACGGCGTACCGATGAGCGTTACTCGGCGTCCGCCGGAACCCGGCTGGCCTGCGGAACAGTCACCTTCGCCGAGGCGGTGACCTTGGCCGGCTGGACCTGCTGAGTCTTCTCCGAGGCGGCGACGGAGGCCGCGGCGGGAGCGGACGCCGGAGCGCTGGGCTCCACGTCGCCGTACCCGTCCTGGTCGTCGCCCGGTGACGCGGCGGCGGCCAGCACCGCGGCGGCGGCCAGCTCGGCCACCCGCTTCGCCTCGCGCTGCACCTGCCGGCGTACCTCGGTGGCGCGCCGCTCGGCGGCCTCGCCGGCGCGCACCGCCTCGGCGACCCGCTTGAGCTCCGCCTCGAGCGACACCGACGTCTCGGTGAGGCGCTCCTGCACCCGACCGGCTTCCTGCTCCGCCTCGAGGGCCTGCTGCTCGGCGGCGGCCCGGCGTTTCTCCGCCTCGGCGATCTTGCCCTGCGCGGTGTCCAGATCACGCCCGGCCTGGGCGATCTTCTCCTGCTGGGCGGTGATTTCCTTGCGGACGGCGGTGGCCTGCTCGTCGGAGCGCCGGAGCACTTCCTCGGCGTACTTGTCGGCCTCGCTGCGCAGGTCGGCGCACTGCTTCTCGACGCCGGTGCGCATCTGACCGAGCTCCTCCAGCACCGAGTGCCGGCGCAGGGCCAGTTCGTGCTCGACGGCGGCCTTGAGGTCGGCCTGCTCACGTTCCGCGGCGGTGCGCTTCGCGTCGATCTCCTGCTGGGCCTTCTCGCGCAGGGCCTTGAGCTCCTGCTCCGCCTGAACCCGGGTGGACTGGACATAACCGTCCACTTCGGCCTTGGTGCGCTGGGCGTCCTGGACGGCCTTGTCGGTGATGCTCTGCCCCTCGGCGCGAGCCCGGTTCAGCACGGTCTCGGCTTCGGTACGCATCTGCTCGGCGTTCTGCCGGGCCGCGGTCACGTGCTGCTCGGTGGCGAGGCGTTTCGCGGCGTCGGCTTTCTCCTCCTCGGCCCGGCGTGCGGCCAGGGCGATCTCGAAGTCCCGGATGCCGTCGTGGGCGTGCGCCTCGGACTCGGCGCGGATGCGCTCCGCCTCGGCGAGCCGGCTCGCGATGTCGTCGGTGGCCGACGCCTTGATCGCCTCGGCCTGCTCCTCGGCCAGCGCCAGGATCTGCTCCACCTTGGGGCCGAGGTGCCGGAACGAGACCTCGCCGACCGCGCCGGACTGCCGGCGGACCTGGGTCATCTCCTGCTGGAGACGCTCGATCTGGGCGCTCATCGCCTGTATCTGCGAGTACGCCTGCTCCCGCTCGGCTGCCAGCGCGGCGATCTCGTTCTCGGCGCGGGCTACGTATCGCTCGACCTGTTTCTTCTCATAGCCCCGGAGGGCGGTCTCGAAGCTGGGTTCGTGAGCCGAGTCCCCGCTGAGGCCGAAGATTTCGCCGTGCGACATGCTGTCCATCCTCACATACGCATCGTCCCGTGGCGTGTGCATACACACCGGGCTGGTAGGGACTATGCGGGTAGTTACGATTTGTCCGCCCCGGCTTGCCAAGACCCAAGGCTACGCGGCGAGAACGAGCGAAGCCGTATCGGAGAAACTCCGATACGGCCCGATGTAGCCGCACCACCCGGCGCTTTCACCGTCGCGTACTCGCGGCGGCTCCGCAACCCGAGGGCGGCGCGTCGAATATCTCAGGAGTTGGTCTTAGCGGTCACCGGCTCGTCGCCGGCCTCCGCCTCCTGAGCCTCGGCCTGCTGTGCGGCGGCCTGCTGTCCGGTGGCCTGCTGTGCGGCGGCCTGCTCGGGGGTGCGCTGAGCGGGCGCCTCGGCCTGTGCCTGGGGCTGGGCCTGCGGGCGCTGCGGCACGGCCGCCTCGGCGACCGCCTTGACGGCAGCCGCGCCACCGACACCCGGCACCAGGCCGGAGAGGCCGGAGAGCATCTGCCCGAGCTGGTTGGTGACCGCGTCTTTCTGGCGGGTCAGGTCCTCGACCTCGCGGCGAGCGGCCTGTGTGGTCAGCTCCGCCTCGGTGCGGGAGTCGCTGAGCAGGCGGTTCGCCTCGGCGCGGGCCTCGGTGACGGTCTTCTCGGCGAGCGCGCGGGATTTCTCGACGGTCTCGGCGGCGGTGCGCTCGGACTCGACGCGGCGGGTCTCGGCGCGCTGCTGGATCTCCTTGGCGCGGTCCTCGGCGGCGCGTGCCCGCTGCTCGGCCTCGGAGACCATCTTCTGCGTGGCGTTGACCTGCGCGGCGTGCCGCTCGGACTCCTCGCGCTCGGCCTTCTCGCGCCGCTCGGCGATCTCGACGGCCAGCGACTGGAGGTCCTTCTCACGCTTGTCGCGCGCGTCGGTGAGCAGCTTGGTGGCCTCGGCCCGCTTCTCCTCCGCCTCGCGGGCGGCCTTGGCCCGAGCCTGGGTGATCTCCCGCTCGGCGGTGGCGCGCAGCGAGGCGACCTCGCGCTCCACGGTCGACTTCAGCTCGGCGACCTCGTGCGCGGTGACGGTACGCAGTTGCTTGGTCTCGCGGTCCGCGTCGGAGCGCAGCGTGTCGGCCTCGCGCCGGGCCTGAACCCGGTTCTCGGCGGCCTCGCGCTCGGCGTGGGTCCGCAGCTGACCGGCCTCACGCTCGGCGGTCGCCTTCATCGCGGCGGCCTCGGCACGAGCCTTGTCGGTGATCTCACGTGCTTCGAGGCGAGCCGCGGAGAGGATGCCCTCCGACTCCCGTTTCGCCTCGTTGCGGTGATCGTTCGCCTGTTCCTCGGCGAGCCGCAGGATCTGCTCCACCCGGGTGCCCAGCCCGGAGAGCGTCGGCCTGTTGTTCTCTTCCAACAGCTTGTTGGAGTCGGCGAGTTTCTGCTCCAGCGCGTTGAGCCGCTGCTCAGCCTGGCGCAGCCGACGCTGGGCGTCGTTCATCCGCTGTTCGGCCTCGCCGCGAGCCTGCTCGGACTGGTTCAGCGCGGCGAGCAGCCGGCCGATGTGTCCGTCGACCTGGTGACGGTCGTATCCCCGCAGGACCACGGTGAAGTCGTGCTGCGAGTTGGCGGTCTCGAAGAAGGCCAGGTTCTGATCCTGCTGCTGGGGCATTGCGCCATCCTGGCGAGAAGGGGGCGGACATGCAAGAGCGGACGGGCATCCGAACCGCATCGTAGATCAGCTTTGACCAGGAGCGTAGTCGGGCCCCGGGCCGAACGGATGCGACCCTCGACAAACCGGTCAGTGTCCGCTGTCCTCCCGTCCTCACCTGCTCAGTCGGCGCTCAGCGTGATCCCGGTGCCTCCGTCTGCCCCGTCGGCCCTGCTCAATGGCCACGATCCTGCCAGGCCGCCCGGTAAGAGTCAGGTGGAATCACCCGACCGAAGTACCGTCAGGCCGGCTCCACCAGCTCCACCAGGACACCACCGGCGTCCTTGGGGTGGACGAAATTGATGCGGGATCCGGCCGTGCCCCGGCGTGGCGTGTCATACAGAAGCCGGAGGCCCTTGGCCCGAAGCGCGTCCGAGGCCTTTTCCACGTCGGCCACTGTGTACGCCAGCTGCTGCAGGCCCGGACCGCTGCGGCCGAGGAACTTGGCGATCGCGGAGTCGGGTCGCAGCGGCGCCAGAAGCTGGAGTTTCGGGCCGGTGCCGTCGCCGACCGCGAGCATCGCCTCACGGACACCCTGCTCGTCGTTCGTCTCTTGATGCACGCACCGCAAACCCAGGTTTTCCGCATAGAAGCGGATGGCCTCCTCCAGATCGGGCACCGCGATCCCGACGTGGTCGATGCGCAGCAATTCGACACCGGAGAATGAACTGTTTTCAACGTGTCGAGGGTCTTCGTTGCCGGCGCCGGCCAACGGCCCGGAAGCTTCAGGCCCGATGTCAGGTTGAAAATGGTTCACTGTGAGATTCTCCGGAGAACCGTTACTCGATGAGACGTCCGTCATGAGGTTAGTCTCGGCCCTGACCCATCGTTAAGGCCAGCGGGTGCCTCCTCAGCACCCGGTCGACGCAGATCGGATCGAGACCGTGACCAGCTCCGTCATCGTCAGTGGCGCCCGGACCCCGATGGGGCGCCTGCTCGGCAACCTCAAGCACCTGCCCGCCACCGCCCTGGGCGGCCACGCCATCGCGGCGGCTCTGAAGCGCGGCGGCGTCGCCCCGGAGCGGGTGCAGTACGTGATCATGGGCCAGGTTCTCCAGGCCGGTTGTGGACAGATCCCGGCCCGCCAGGCCGCTGTCGCCGGCGGCATCCCGATGACCACCCCGGCGCTCACCGTCAACAAGGTGTGCCTGTCCGGGCTGGACGCGATCGCCCTGGCCGACCAGCTGATCCGGGCCGGCGAGTTCGACATCGTGGTGGCCGGCGGCATGGAGTCGATGACAAACGCGCCCTACCTTCTGACCGAGCAGCGTCAGGGCCGCAAGTTCGGTGATGTGACCGCCCGCGACCACATGGCGTTCGACGGTCTCACCGACCCGTGGGACGGCGTGCCGATGGGTGAGGCCACCGAGACCAGCGGCACGAAACTCGGGATCACCCGGGCCGAGCAGGACGCGTTCGCCGCGCTGAGCCACCAGCGTGCCGCCGCCGCGCAGCGCGAGGGCCGGTTCGCCGAGGAGATCACCGGTGTCCCGGCCGGCGGCCGTGGCGCCACCGGCCTGGTCGAGACCGACGAGGGTGTCCGCCCGGACACCACCGCCGAGTCGCTGGCCAAGCTGCGTCCGGCGTTCACCGCGGACGGCACGATCACCGCTGCCTCTGCCTCGCCGATCTCCGACGGCGCCGCAGCCGTGGTCGTGATGCGCAAGGAGACGGCCGAGGAGCTGGGGCTCACCTGGCTCGCCGAGATCGTCTCGCACGGCAACGTGTCCGGCCCGGACAGCTCGCTGCAGTCCCAGCCGGCCAACGCCATCAAGCACGCCTTGGACAAGGCCCACCTCGCCGTGGACGATCTGGACCTGATCGAGATCAACGAGGCGTTCGCCCAGGTCGTGCTTCAGTCGGCGCGCGAGCTGAAGGTGAGCGAGGAGATCGTCAACGTGAACGGCGGCGCGATCGCCCTCGGCCACCCGATCGGCATGTCCGGCGCCCGGCTGGTGCTGACCCTGGCCCTGGAGCTGAAACGGCGCGGCGGCGGCCTCGGTGCGGCCGGCCTGTGCGGCGGCGGCGGTCAGGGTGACGCCTTGATCATCAAGGTGGCCGCGTGACCCGATCGCGTGATGTGCCCTCTCTCGTCGCCAAGGCGAGACAGGGTGATCCGCGGTCGGTGGCCAGGCTGATCAGCCTGGTGGAGAACGGCGATCCGGCGCTGCCCCAGGTGGCCGCCGCGATGGCTTCGTGTGCCGGCCGGGCCCAGGTGATCGGCCTGACCGGTGCGCCCGGCGTTGGCAAGTCCACCACGACGAACGAGCTGGTCCGGGCGCTGCGGGAAACCGGCGCCCGGGTCGGCGTGCTCGCCGTCGATCCGTCCAGCCCGTTCACCGGCGGCGCGATCCTCGGCGACCGGATCCGGATGCAGGACCACAGTGCCGACAGCGGCGTCTACATCCGGTCGATGTCCAGTCGCGGCCAGCTGGGCGGCCTCTCGGCCGCGACACCCCAGGCGGTACGCGTCCTGGAAGGCGCCGGCTGCGACGTGGTGCTCGTCGAGACGGTCGGTGTCGGCCAGGCCGAGGTGGAGATCGCCTCGCTCGCCGACACCACGCTCGTGCTGCTCGCGCCCGGGATGGGCGACGCGATCCAGGCGGTGAAAGCCGGTGTCCTGGAGATCGCCGACGTCTTCGTGATCAACAAGGCGGACCGGCCCGGCGCCGACGCGACGTACCGGGACATCCAGGGGATGCTGGCGCTCGGCGACCGCGGGCCGGGCGACTGGCGGCCGCAGGTGACCCGGGCTGTCGCGGTCAAGGGCGAGGGCCTGGACGACGTGGTGGCCGCGATCGGCAAGCACCGCGAGTGGCTGGAGAGCACCGGCAACCTTCAGGTACGCCGGGAACGCCGGGCCGCGGCCGAGGTTTCCGCGCTGGCGCTCGGGGTGCTGCGCGGCCGGATGGGCGACCCGCGCGAGGGCACGGCGCTGGGCGAGCTGGCCGCGAAGGTGGCGGCCGGCGCGCTCGATCCGCACGCGGCAGCCGCCCTGCTGCTGGAGACCATCAGCTGAACCGGGCCAGCGTCTGTTCGATGAAGGCGCGGTCCCAGGCCAGCCGGCCGGACGAAAGATCCGCGACGATCCCGCGCAACCACTCGATCTCCGCGCGCAGCAGGACCGTGCGGTACTCGTCCTCGACCAGGAAGAGCCGGGGCAGCCCGGGTGGCGCCTGTGCGTCGATCGCGGCCACCCGGTCCTGCAGGGTGGCGAGCCGCCGGCTCAGCAGCTCCCGTGTCTCCTCCGGGCTGAGCATCGGCAGGAACGCCAGCGACACCGGGAACTCGGGGAACTCGCGGGCCGGCTCCGGCAGCGTTTCCAGCAGCCATCGGCGCAGGGTGGCCACACCCTCCTCGGTCACCTCGTAAACCGTGCGCTCCGGCCGGCCCGGTTCCCGGCTGGTGCTCCCGGCCCGGGCCAGGCCGTCCCGGACCAGCCGGTCAAGAGCCTGGTAGACGCTGTTGCGCTGAGCGACGTTGACGAGCTGGTCCTGTCCGCGCTCCTTGATCATCTGCTGCATCCGGTACGGGTGCGCGGGCGCCTCCACGAGCAGGGCCAGCAGAACCATCGCGAGTGGGGACCGCTTCATGGCGGTCAGAATAGGCCTTGACGAGCCGTAGTCATCGCATAAATAGTCATGCCATGACTAAGAACCAGGTTCTGATCGCCGGCGGCGGGATCGCCGGAGCGGTCGCCGCCATCGCCCTGCACCGCGCCGGGTGGGAACCCCGGGTCTTCGAGGCGCGCGAGCGCGGCGACGACGAGCGGGGCGCGTTCCTGACAGTTGCCGTCAACGGCCTGACCGCCCTGCGTGACCTGGGCCTCGACCCGGAGCGGGTGCTCGCCACCGGCTTTGCCACGCCCACCCTCGCGATGAGCAACGGCCGTGGCCGCCGGCTCGCCGTGCTGCCGCTCGGCGGCCCGGCCCCGGACGGCTCGACGACCACCACGATCCGCCGTGCCGACCTCTACGCGGCACTGCGGTCCGCGGTCACCGACCTGGGCATCGCCATCGAGCACGGCCGCCGGGCCACCGGGTTCACCGAGCGGCCGGACGGCGTCACCCTGACGTTCGAGGACGGCACCCGGGCGGACGGCGACCTGCTCGTCGGCGCCGACGGCCTGCGGTCGCGGATCCGTGCCGGGTTGAACCCGGGTGGTCCCGAGCCCGCCTATCTCGGTCTGCTCAACGCCGGCGGGTTCACCAGCCGTCCGATCGCCGGCCTGGACGACACCCCGGGGATGCTGCACATGGCGTTCGGCAGCCGGGCCTTCTTCGGCTGGGTGGTCGCGCCGGACGGGCTGGTCTGGTGGTTCGCCAACCCGCCGAGCCGGGAGCCGGTGCGTTCCGGCGACTTCACCGAAGAATCCTGGCGGGCACACCTGATCGAGCTCTTCACCGGTGACGACCTGCCGGCCGCCGAGATCATCGGCGCGTCGGACGAGGTGGTCGGCCCGTGGAACACCGAGGACCTGCGGCGGGTGCCGATCTGGCGGTCCGATCGGGTGGTGCTGCTCGGCGACGCGGCGCACGCGGTCTCGCCGTCGTCCGGCCAGGGCGCGTCGATGGCGATCGAGGACGCGGTCACCCTGGGCCGATGCCTCACGGGACAGGGCGATCCGCGGGAGGCGCTCGCGCGCTACGAACGGCTGCGGCGGACCCGGGTCGAGAAGGTGGTGGCGTACGGCCGGCGCAGCGGCAGCGGCAAGACGGCCGGCCCGGTCGGTGCGGCGATCCGCGACGCGATGTTCCCGCTGGTGATGAAGCTGATGACCCGCAAGGGTGATCCCCAGGCCTGGATCTTCGAGCACCGGGTGCCCGGCCTCGCCACCAATTGACCCTTAATGATCGTTCAGTCCTGCACTACAGTGACGGAATGAACGCTGCCGAGATCGCCGCCGGCCGGGAGCGCTGGCAACGACGTTACGACGCTTCCCGCAAGCGGGACGCCGACTTCACCACGCTCTCCGGTTCGACTGTCGACCCGGTCTACGGGCCGCCCGCCGAGACCGATCACCCCGGTTTCGAGCGCATCGGGTGGCCGGGCGAATTCCCGTACACAAGGGGTCTTTATCCGACCGGATATCGCGGACGGACATGGACCATCCGGCAGTTCGCGGGATTCGGCAACGCGCGGCAGACCAACGAGCGTTACAAGATGATCCTGGCGGCCGGTGGCGGCGGGCTCAGCGTCGCGTTCGACATGCCCACCCTGATGGGCCGTGATTCGGACGAGCCGCAGTCGCTCGGTGAGGTCGGCCACTGTGGTGTCGCGATCGACTCGGCTGCCGACATGGAGGTGCTCTTCGACGGCATCTCGCTGCAGGACGTCACGACCAGCATGACCATCTCCGGTCCGGCGGTGCCGGTCTTCTGCATGTACCTGGTGGCCGCCGAGCGGCAGGGCGCCGATCTCAGCAAGCTCGACGGCACGCTGCAGACCGACATCTTCAAGGAGTACATCGCGCAGAAGGAGTGGCTCTTCGAGCCCGAGCCGCACCTGCGCCTGATCGGCGACCTGATGGAGTACTGCGCGGCCGAGATCCCCAAATACAAGCCGCTGAGCGTCTCCGGTTACCACATCCGGGAAGCCGGTTCGACCGCCGCGCAGGAGCTGGCGTACACCCTGGCCGACGGCTTCGGGTACGTCGAGCTGGGCCTGTCCCGCGGCCTCGACGTCAACACGTTCGCGCCCGGCCTGAGCTTCTTCTTCGACGCGCACGTGGACTTCTTCGAGGAGATCGCCAAGTTCCGGGCGGCCCGCCGGATCTGGGCGCGGCACCTGCGTGACGATTACGGCGCGACCAGCGAGAAAGCGTTGTGGCTCAAGTTCCACACGCAGACCGCAGGCGTCTCGCTCACCGCCCAGCAACCGGTCAACAACGTGGTGCGGACCGCCGTCGAGGCGCTCGCCGCGGTGCTCGGCGGCACCAACTCGCTGCACACCAACGCGCTCGACGAGACCCTCGCGCTGCCCACCGACGAGTCCGCCGAGATCGCCCTGCGTACCCAGCAGGTGCTGATGGAGGAGACCGGTGTGGTCAATGTGGCCGACCCGCTCGGCGGCTCCTGGTACGTGGAGGCCCTCACCGACCGGATCGAGGCCGAGACCGAGGAGATCTTCGCCCGGATCCGCGAGCTCGGGCACGACGGCAGCATCACTCAGGGCATTCTGCGCGGCATCGAGGACGGCTGGTTCACCGCGAACATCGCCGAGGCCGCCTTCGTCTACCAGCAGGCCTTGGAGAAGAACGAGAAGCGGGTGGTGGGCGTCAACGTGCACACCGGCACCGTCTCCAAGGATCTGGAAATCCTTCGTGTCTCCCACGAGGTCGAGGTTGTGCAGCGGCGCGAGCTGGTCACTCGCAAGACCAACCGCGATTCGGTACGCGTGAAGGCAGCGCTGGAACGGCTCGTGGCAACCGCGCGTACCGGGGAGAACATGATTCCCGCGATGCTCGACGCGGCCCGCGCGGAGGCCTCGCTCGGCGAGATCTGCGGTGTCCTGAAGGACGAGTGGGGGATCTACCGTGAGCCCGCTCGGTTCTGAGGGCCTGTGACGTCCGATATCGGCCGCCTGGTGGCGGCGCGAACAGGCGTGACAGCGTGCGAGACTAAATAACCATGAGCGACCCACGGACCACTCCGTCGATCTTCACCCGCGGCGCGGTCGATCTCAGCGCGCTGCGTTCCCCGGCGCCGGCCAAACCGGCCGCGCCGAGTGTCCCTGCGGCCACCGACGGTGGCGCCCCCGGCGGCGTCCCGTCCGTCAGTGGCGTTCCGTCCGGCGGCATGCCCGGTGCGGTCCCCGGCGTCACGCCGGACACCGTCATCCATGTCACCGAGGCTGATTTCCAGGACGTCCTGGAGCGGTCGCTGACCACGCCGATCCTCCTCGACTTCTGGGCCGACTGGTGCGAGCCGTGCAAGCAGCTCTCGCCGTTGCTGGAAAAGCTGGCCCAGGAGTACGCGGGCGCCTGGATCCTCGGCAAGGTCGATGTGGACGCCAACCCGCGACTCGCTCAGGTCTTCCGGGTGCAGGGCATCCCGATGGTGACCGCCGTGATCGGCGGCCAGCCGGTCGAGGGCTTCACCGGTGTGCTCCCCGAGGCGCAGATCCGGCAGTACATCGACGCGGTCCTCAAGGCCGCCGGGGTGAACGTGGCAGTGGCCGAGGACCCGCGCCTGGACGCGGCCGACGACGCGCTGATGACCGGTGACCTGGACGAGGCCGAGGCGGCGTACCGCAAGATCCTGGCCGAGTCGCCGGCCGACACGGCGGCCGAGTCCGGCCTCGCGCAGGTCGAGCTCTACCGCCGGATCAGCGGCGCCGACCCGGCCGCCGTGCTGGCCAAGGCCGAGGCGAACCCGGACGACGTCGAGTCACAGCGGCTCGCGGCGGACATCGAGGTGCTCAGCGGCCAGGCCGAGGATGCGTACGCGCGACTGGTCCGGCTCGTGAAGCGGACCAGCGGCGACGACCGCGACGCCGTCCGCAAGCACCTGCTGTCGCTGTTCCTCGTGGCCGGGCCGGACGATCCCGCGGTGGCCGGTGCGCGTCGCGCGCTCGCCAGCGCACTCTTCTAGGCCGCGTTTCTCAATCGAAGGGGAGGGCGTCGTGCGCCGCATCGCCGTTCTGGACGCGCCGTCCAATCTCGGCCTGCGCCCGCCGACCGCGACGTCGGTGCCGGGCTGTGCCAAGGCACCCGGCGCCCTCCGCGACCACGGTGTGGTGAGCCGGCTCGGCGCCCGTGACGCCGGCTGCCTCACCCCGCCGCGGTACGACCCGGGCGATTGGCGTCCCGGTGACGGTGTCGCCCAGGCGCCGGAGATCGCGGCGTACTCCCGGGCGCTCGCCGACCGGATCGGCGCGATCATCGACGGCGGCGAGTTCCCGGTGATCCTCGGCGGCGACTGCTCCATCCTGATCGGATCCGGCCTGGCCATGCACCGTCTCGGCGAGGCGGTCGGCGGCCGGATCGGCCTGGTCTTCGTGGACGGGCACTCCGATTTCCGGCACCCCGGCAACGCGTCCTACGTGGGCGCCGCGGCCGGTGAGGACCTCGCTCTGGTGACCGGTCGTGGACAGGCCGACCTGGCCGCGATAGAGCGCCGCCGACCGTACTTCCGCGACGTCGACGTGGTCGTCCTCGGCATCCGTGCCCAGGACGAGTACCGCCTGGACCTGCAGGCCGCCGGGATAGTGACCCGGCCGGTGCCGGCGCTGCGTGCCGAGGGCGCGGCCCGCAGCGCGCAGTGGGCGCGCGATCAACTGGTCGACTGCGCCGGTTACTGGGTGCACATCGACGTCGACGTCCTGGACCCGGCGGTCATGCCGGCCGTGGACGCGCCGGACCCGGGCGGCATCGCGTTCCCCGAGCTGGAACTGCTGCTGGCAGGCCTGGTCGAGTCGCCGCACTGCCTGGGCGTGGAGATCACCGTCTTCGACCCGGACTACGACCCGGACGGCCGGTACGCCGCGGAGATCGCATCGGCCGTGGTCGCCGGCCTGGCGCCGGTGAAGACCACGTCACCGCGCCCGGACCTGGTCGCGGCCCGCCGTGACCTGGCCAACCCGCTGGGCGCGCCGGCGCTGATCAACACGCCGGTCCCCGTCGCGGTGCAGGACCCGGTGCAGGACCCGGTGCAGGACCCGGTGCAGGACCCGGTGCAGGACCCGGTGGTGGCCTCGGCGGTCGAGAGCCCGGCATTTGATCTTGAGACGGTGACTGTTTCTGATCAGCCGTCACGCGGGGTGTCAGATCAGTCGTCACCCGGGGTGTCAGATCAGCCGTCTCCCGAGGTGGAGGAGTCGCCCGAGGTGGCGTTGTCGCCTGAGGTGGAGTTGTCGGCCGAGGCGGGGTTGCTCCCGGTCGTAGAGTCCGAGGCCGACCGGTCCGAGGCTGGTGAGCAGGAGCCCGAGGGCGTGGATCCGGGGGATTTCCCGGCAGAGGGGTGGCCGCCGGAGGACTCGGTGCCCGAGGAACCGGCCTCGCGAGACGGCGACTCTCTCGACTCTCTCGACTCTCTCGATGAGCGATCTCCGGACGGTGGGTCTCCGGACGGTGGGTCTCCGGACGGCGAGTCCGGGGAGGACGGGGTCATCGGGGATGTGACCCCGTCGGAGAACGGCCATCGCCTCACGGACGAGGACCCGGATCGTGGCGAGGTGCGCCTCGCACCGCTGCTCGGTTCCGCACCGCTCCTGGACTCGGAGCCGCTGCCGGCCACCCGCCCCGGAATGCTACGACCCCGCCCCCCGCTGGACTCCCCGGCGGCCGGCATCCTGCGCCGCCCCAGCTTTCCCGATGCGGGTGTCCCGGGCGGCGACCCCAGCGGTGGGGTGGCCTGAGCTAGCGGGCCGTTCGCGGCGAACTCCACGAGATCTGTTCGTCCGATCTTGTGGAGGATTTGCGCGAGTCCGGCTTTCGCCACTCTTAATCCCGAGGCAGCAGTTTCTTCGATCGAGCGCGAGTGCCGACGAGTGCGAGTGCCGACGAGTGCGAGTGCCGACGAGTGCGAGTGCCGAAACTCGTGCGGTATGGCCGTCCCCTCAACCCGAAACTCACAAGGTCCACACGAAGCGGCCCTGCGCTCGCCATGTGGGCACCAGCCGGCTGTCACTCAGGGCTGCCAGCTGTACCAGGTGGTCACCCTGCGGTACAGCCGACAGCCGTGAGTGACAGCCGGCAGCCGTGAGTGACAGCCGGCAGCCGTGAGTGACAGCCGCCTGGTGCCGAGCGTTGTCAAACCGCCCGTGAGACAGCACTGAGGCCCAGCTGGTCCAACCGCGGAGGGCGAAGCAGCCGCGGCCGCGGGGCGAGTCCAGGTCGCACGTAACGTCACCGTGCGCCCGGGTCCATGCCCTGACCGTGCTGAAGTCGCACAGACCGCATCCGTGCGCTCTGGTTCACGCTGGCCCGGGCATCCGTGCGCCCTCACTCACGCTGACCCCAGCACCCGTGCGCCCTCGTCAACGTGGACACAAGCTCACAGTGCGACCCGGGACCGACATCGATCAGCGGGCCCCTTCGCCGCACCCGCGCCGCACCCGCGCCGCACCCGCGCCGCACCCGCGCCGCACCCGCGCCGCACCCGCGCCGCACCCGCGCCGCACCCGCGCCGCACCCGCGCCGCACCCGCGCCGCACCCGCGCCGCACCCGCGCCGCAC
Source organism: Actinoplanes sp. CA-015351 (assembly GCF_050955685.1). NCBI lineage: Bacteria > Bacillati > Actinomycetota > Actinomycetes > Micromonosporales > Micromonosporaceae > Actinoplanes > Actinoplanes sp. CA-015351. The sequence goes on along the minus strand of NZ_CP192102.1, from coordinate 7,471,596 downwards.
CCGCGCCGCACCCGCGCCGCACCCGCGCCGCACCCGCGCCGCACCCGCGCCGTGCCCGCGCCGCATCCGCCTGCAGGCGGGAAGGGTGAAGTCGAGCGCAAACCCCCGTGTCCAAGATCTAAGCCGGAGCAGACCTAGCGCGCGTCCCCCCGCTGCCGGGTGATGCGACAAAGGCGACTCGCGGAGCCCGGACACAAATCGGCGAAACTTGAGCGCGAGTTACTTGTTGAGCTCGGTCAGAAAACGCTTCACGATCGGCACGGCGGCCTCGGAGCCCGCCCCGCCCTTCTGCACCATCACGGCGAACGCCACGTCACCCTGATAGCCGATGAACCACGAGTGGGTCTCCTCGTTGCCGTTCTCGAACTCGGCGGTGCCGGTCTTGCCGTGCACCGGTTTGCCCGGGACGCTCTTCAGGGCCGTACCCGTGCCGCTCGTGACGACCTCGCGCATCATCGCGCGCAGTGCGGTGACCGACTCGGCGTCGAGTTCCGGTCCGGCGGCGCCGGGCGCTGCCGGTGCCGGGTCGAGGACCAGCTTGGGCGGCTGGAACTGTCCCTTCGCGACCGCTGCGGTGGCCACCGCCATCGCGAGCGGGCTCACCACGGTGCTGCCCTGGCCGAAGATCGCCGAGGCCAGCTCGGTCGAGGTGCCGCCGTCGGAGACCTGCCCGGCGTACGCCTCGATGCCCATGTCGTAGGTGGCGCCGAGGCCGAGCGCCGCCGAGGCCTCCTGCAGGCCGGCCGAGGTCAGCTTCGGAGCGAGGCTGGCGAACGCGGTGTTGCACGACTTCGCGAAGTCGACGTGGAACGGCACCTTGCCGAGCTCCTCGTCGTGCGAATTTTTGAACTCACGCCCGTCCACGGTGAACGTCTTCGGGCAGTTCACGGCGGTGTCGGCGGTGACCACGTCACGGGACAGCACCCCGTACGCGGAAACCATCTTGAACGTCGAGCCGGGCGGCACCTGGCCGGTCAGCGCGGTGTTGACCCCACCGGCGTCGGGACCGTTCGCGGTGGCCAGCACTGCCCCGTCGGTGACTCGGATCGCGACCAGGGAGCTGGGCTGTTTCTCGCCCGCGACGGCCTTGTCGGCGGCGTTCTGGGTTGCGGTGTCCAGGGTGATCTTCACCGGCTTGCCGTCGACCGGCTCGGATTGGAACACCTCGGCGGACTCGACCTTGCCGTCGGCGGCTTCCTTGGCGATCACCACGGAGAGCCCGGGCGCGCCGCGCAGCGTGTCGTCGTACTTCTGCTGGAGGCCGCCGTGCCCGGCCAGGTCGCCGGCCGCGAGGGTTTCCGGCTTCGCGTCGATGTCGTCCTTGGTGGCGGCGTCGACAGTGCCGATCAGGGCGCGGGCGAAGGCGCGGGTCGGCGCGAGCTGCCGGGTCTCCTCGCGGAAGACGGTGCCGGGCAGCGGGCGTACCTGGCTGCGGATCTTGTCGTAGTCGGAGCGGCGCAGCGTGACCACGTCGATGAAGGCGCCCGGGTCAGCCTTGGCGATCTTGTCCTTCAGTGCGTTCACGTTGACGTCCGCGTCGATCTTCTTGAACGCGGCGGCCAGGCCGGCGCGCAGCTCCTCGAAGTCGGTGACCTTCTCCGGGCTGACCCCGATGACCACCACTTTCTGCGGGCCGACCAGGGCTTTGCCGTCCGCGTCCTGGATGCCGGCGCGCTGCGCGGCGACCCGGCGCAGCCGCAGCTTGTCGCCGGTGGCGAGATCCGGCTGGACGAGCGCGGGCTCCCAGACCACGGCCCAGTCGTCGCGGCCGGCCTTCGTCGCGCGCACGGTGCTCTGGTACGACCAGTCGACGCCACCCGGCAGCGTCCACTTCACGGTGATCGGGGTGCTGGCGTTGTCACCCGTCGTGGTGGTCGTCCCGGCCGAGACGGCGACCGGCTGCCCGGTGAGATCGCCGTAGAGCTCACGAATCCCGGTAAGCACGTCCGGGGCTGCGATCCGGCCTCCGTCGGCCGTGACGAAGCCCACGTCGTTCAGATCACCGCTCTGCCAGCCGGCCACGAACGCCGAGACGGTGTCCTCCGGCGGGTCGGCGGAACAGCCGGTCAACCCGCCGGCGGTGAGAATGACCAGCGCGGCGATCCCGGCTGTGCTGCGACGCATGACGTTCCCTTCCCTGGGTAGCTGATCGAACCGTAGTAGGCCAACGCCCGCCATGCTGACCCGCAGTGGTTGATACGGTGCGAAAGCGCACGTCACTTCACTGGCACACCCGGGGTGTGAAGAGTGCCGGGCCGGTCGTTCTAGTCTGTGGTCGACACGTTCGAGCCCACAGTGCCGTGGGTGAGGGGAGCGCCGGAGCCATGGCTGTCGCCGACGAGGCAGCGACCGATTCTGATCAGACTGTGCCCGATCCTTCGGCGCCGCAGCCCGGACTCGCCCTCACCGGGCGACTGGGCGCGTCAACCGATTCGGGAGAGCTCGACGAGCCTCTCCCGAACGCCGAAAGGCTTGTCGCGCAGGCCGTTCAGCGAGCGGGCGAGGACACCACCACCGCATCATTGGTCGACCGCTTCTGGCGGTTCGCCCCCGACGAGGAACTGGTCGGGTACACGCCCGACGAGATGTTCACGGCCACGATCGCCCACCGCGATCTTGCCCGCAACCGGTTGCCGGGCGAGGTGAAGCTGTCCATCACCGAACCGGCCGGTTCACAGGGGCACACCGTTCTGCGGATCGTGACCGACGACATGCCGTTCCTTGTCGATTCGGTGATGGCCCTGCTCACCGCACACAACCTGCAGGTCTACCTGCTGGTGCACCCGCTGATCGTGGTGCGCCGCGAGCCGCTGGGCGCGCTCGCGCAGGTGGAGCCGGAGGTCGAGCCGGACGACGCGATCGAGGGCGATCTGGTCGAGAGCTGGATCCGGATCGAGATCGACCCGGTCCGCCGCCCGGACGCCCGCGAGCAGCTGCTCAACGAGGTCCGCCGGGTGCTCACCGACGTCCGTGACGCGGTCGAGGACTGGCCCAGGATGCGGCAGCGCGCCATGGTCATCTCCGAGGAGCTGAACGCCGCTCACCAGTCCGGCACGATGCCGCCGGTACCGGAGAAGGACGTCACCGACACGATCGAGCTGCTCCAGTGGCTCGCCAACGATCACTTCACGTTCCTCGGGTACCGCGAGTACCACCTGGACGACGGTGTCCTGACCGCGGTTCCCGGCACCGGCCTCGGCATCATGCGCGGCGCCAGCAAACCGCGGCGGCTCGCCACGATGGCGCCCGAGGCGTACCAGAGGGTCCTGGAAAAACGGCTCCTGGTGATCACCAAGGCGAACTCGCGGGCCACCGTGCACCGCTCGGCCTACCTCGACTACATCAGCGTGAAGGTCTTCGACGCGGCCGGCTCGGTGATCGGCGAGCGGCGCTTCCTCGGCCTGTTCTCCTCGTCGGCCTACCGGACCAGCGTGCGTCAGCTGCCGGTGGTCAAGCGCAAGGTGATGGAGGTGCTGGAGCGCTCCGGCCTGTCACCGCGCGGGCACTCCGGCAAGGACCTGCTCCAGATCCTGGAGACCTATCCGAGGGACGAGCTCTTCCAGATCAAGACCGATGATCTGTACGAGGCCGTCATCGGTGTGCTGCGGATGGCCGGCCGGCGTCAGCTGCGCCTGTTCCTGCGGCGCGACGGGTACGGGCGGTTCATCTCATGCCTGATCTACCTGCCCCGGGACCGGTTCACCACCGGCAACCGGCTGCGCATGCAGGAGATCCTGCTCCGAGAGCTGAACGGCGTCGGTGTCGACTACACCACCCGGGTCACCGAGCGGATGCTGGCTCGGGTGCACTTCATCGTGCGTACCGACCCGGCGGCGCCGCCCGGGCCGGTCGACCCGAACGAGCTGGCCGAGCTGCTGGCCGACGCGACCCGGATGTGGGACGACGACTTCTCCCTGGTGCTGGAGCGCAAACTCGGCGACGAGCAGGCCAAGACGCTCTTCCACAGGTACTCAGCGGCGTTCCCGGAGAGCTACAAGAACGGGCACACCCCGTACGAAGGCATGCAGGATCTCGCGAAGCTGGAGCTGCTCGAAGAGCCCGGCCAGCTGGCGATGCACCTGTTCCGGCGCCGCCGGCTCAGCCCGGACGGCGTACCCGAGCCGGACGAGCGCGACGTGCGTTTCAAGGTCTACCGGTACGGCGAGCCGATGATGCTCTCCGCGGTGCTCCCGGTGCTGCACTCGCTCGGCGTCCGGGTCACCGACGAGCGGCCGTACGAGATCCGCCGCGACGACGGCGTGATCTACCTGTACGACTTCGGCCTGCTCCCACCGGCCGGTCACCGCGAGCTCGCCGAGGTACGACCACAGGTGGAGAACGCGTTCGCGGCGGCCTGGCGTGGCGAGGCCGAGGTGGACGGCTTCAACGAGCTGGTGCTCCGCGCCGGGCTCACCTGGCGTCAGGTGGTGGTGCTCCGGGCGTACGCGAAATATCTCCGCCAGACCGGGACCGTCTTCTCCCAGCGGTACGTGGAGTCGACTTTCACGGCGTACCCGGAGATCGCCGGCCTGCTGGTGCGGCTCTTCGAAACCCGGTTCTCGCCGTCGCTGGAGGTGGGCGAGGCCGACCGGACCCGCCGCGCCACCGCGCTGCGCGACCGGATCACCGAGCTGCTCGACCAGGTGGAGAGCCTGGATCAGGACCGGATCCTGCGGTCGTACCTGACGCTCATCGAGGCCACCCTGCGGACCAGCTTCTTCCAGCGCGGCACCGAGGGCCGGCCGAAGTCGTACGTGGCGTTCAAGCTGGACCCGCAGGCCATCCCGGACCTGCCGCAGCCCCGCCCGAAATACGAGATCTTCGTCTACTCACCGCGGTTCGAGGGTGTGCACCTGCGGTTCGGCGCGGTCGCCCGTGGCGGTCTGCGCTGGTCCGATCGGCGTGAGGATTTCCGTACCGAAGTCCTGGGTCTGGTGAAAGCCCAGATGGTGAAGAACTCGGTGATCGTGCCGGTCGGCGCCAAGGGCGGCTTCGTGCTGAAGCAGAAACCTGGCGACCGGGACGAGGCGGTGGAGTGCTACAAGGGCTTCATCACCGCGCTGCTGGACGTCACCGACAACATCCTGAGCGGCAAGATCGTGCCGCCGCAGGACGTGGTGCGCCACGACGGCGACGACCCCTACCTGGTGGTGGCCGCGGACAAAGGCACCGCCACGTTCAGCGACATCGCCAACGCGATCTCGGTGAGCAAGGACTTCTGGCTCGGTGACGCGTTCGCCAGCGGCGGCTCGGCCGGTTACGACCACAAGAAGATGGGCATCACCGCCCGCGGCGCGTGGGAATCGGTCAAGAAGCACTTCCGCGACCTGGGCGTCGACACCCAGACCGAGGACTTCACGGTGGTCGGCGTCGGTGACATGTCCGGCGACGTCTTCGGCAACGGCATGCTGCTGTCGCAGCACATCCGATTGGTGGCGGCCTTCGACCACCGCCACATCTTCCTGGATCCCAACCCCAACGCTGCGATTTCGTACGCGGAACGCCAGCGACTGTTCGACCTGCCCCGATCCTCCTGGGCCGACTACGACGAGTCCCTGATCAGCGAGGGCGGCGGCATCTACCCGCGCGGCGCCAAGTCGATCCCGGTCTCGCCGCAGATCCGTGCGGCGCTCGGGCTCGGAGAGGCGACCACGATCAGCCCGTCGGAGCTGATGCGCGGGATCCTCAAGGCGCCCGTCGACCTGTACTTCAACGGTGGCATCGGCACCTATGTGAAGGCGGTCTCCGAGTCGCACGCCGACGTCGGCGACAAGGGCAACGACGCGATCCGGATCAACGGCGCCGACCTGCGGGTCAAGGTGGTCGGCGAGGGCGGCAACCTCGGTCTCACCCAGAAAGGCCGGATCGAGTTCTGCCGGGCCGGTGGGGTTCCCGGCCCCGACGGAAGCAGAGCCGGGGGTCGGGTTTTTACTGATTTCATCGACAACTCTGCCGGTGTGGACTGCTCCGACCACGAGGTCAACATCAAGATTCTGCTCGGCGGGGCGGTGACCGACGGCGAGATGAGCATCGAGCAGCGCGACGAGCTGCTGGCCGCGATGACCGACGAGGTCGGCGCGCTGGTGCTGCGGGACAACTACGAGCAGGCGATGGCTCTCGGCAATGCCCGGGCCCAGGCGCATTCGCTGCTCCCGGTTCACCGGCGGATGCTGAAAGCCCTGGAAAGTCGCGGCGAATTGAACCGTGAGCTGGAGGCGCTGCCGTCGGACGAGGAACTGGCGGCTCGCCACGAGCAGGGCGAAGGTTTGGCGGCACCTGAGTTCGCTGTGCTCCTCGCGTACGTGAAGATCAGTTTGGAGCGCGAGGTCCTTGCGGATGAGCTGGTCGACGAGAGCTGGACCAACGACGTTCTGGTCAGGTATTTCCCGACTCCGCTGCGCGAGCGTTTCGCCGGGCGGATGGCCGGCCACCGGCTGCGCCGGGAGATCATCTCGACGGCGCTGGTGAACGAAGTGGTCAACCGGGGCGGCACCTCCTTCGTCTACCGGGCGATGGAGGAGAGCGGCGCGTCGGCGGCCGACGTGATCAGGGCGTACGTCGTGATCCGCGACGTCTACGGCCTCAAGGAGATCTGGGCGGCGGCCGAGGGGCTGGACAATCAGGTGCCGACCGCCGCGCAGACGACTGTCCTGCTGGAGACCCGGCGTCTGCTCGACCGGGCAGTCCGCTGGCTGGTCAGCACCCGGCGCTCGCCGATCGACGTGGTCGCCGAGGTCGCCAAGCTGAGGCCCGGCGTCGCCGAGCTGATGCCGCGCCTGCCCCAGGTCATCGTCGGCGCCGAGCGCCGCAACCTGGAGTTGCGGGTCACCACGCTGACCGGCAACGAGGTCCCGGAACAGCTCTCCGAAGCCGTGGCCAGGGTGTTCTACGGCTTCGGCCTGCTCGACATCCTGGAAACGTCGGCGCTGACCGGCAAGGACGCGCCCGAGGTGGCGGCGGTGTACTTCGTGCTGTCCGAGCGGTTCGGCGTGGACACCCTGCTGTCGCACATCTCCAAGCTGCCCCGCAACGACAGGTGGCAGACGCTGGCCCGGATGGCGCTGCGTTACGACCTGTACGCGGCGCTGGCCGCGCTGACGGCCGAGGTGCTGCAGTCGACGCCGTCGGGGTCGGCTGCTGAGGACCGGGTTTCGGAGTGGGAACAGGTGAACGCGGCGTCGATCGCCCGGGCATCGAACGCGATGGGCAACGTCGAGGATTCGCCGGCCGATCTGGCGGCGCTGTCCGTGTTGCTACGCCAGATCCGAACCCTGGTGAAGACCTCGTCAGCGAGCTGATACGCGGTGCGCCGCCCGGCTCCAACCGGGCGGCTCACCGCGTCTCGCCCTGTCTCGCCGCTGCGGCTGCGGATCTTGGGCCGTTTGAGCTTCTTGGTGGCTGGTGGTGTCTATAGCGTCCGCGAGACTCCACGAACCGGGTTATCCACATTTCTGGGTTGTCCACAGGTGGGCAGCAGCGCGGTTTGATCACGCGGGCTCAGGCCTTACAAGCAGGCCTCACGCCGGCCGCTCTGCGGAACCTCCACGCTGGCGCGGAGAGGTGAAACAGTGCGGCCCGGCGTGCCCGTTGCCGATCATCAAGGCCACAGCCTGATGAGGCGAGCAGGTGGTGAGCCGGGCGCTTGGGGGACTGCTCCCGTAGTCCGCCTGGCCCGGCTCACCGTCTGCGTCGCGGCTCGTCTGGTCCCGAGCCGAGGTCCGCGACGTCCCCAGACCCACCTGCGGGCATGACGCTACGTCGTGACCGGTCCATGCCGGAACCGCTGCGTGACCGGATTGTCCGTTCGGTTAGCCCGATTCGGGCAGAAAGCTCGGACTTTCCCGACATCTGACGCAACAATCCCGGCGATCATCACGCTCAGTGATGAGCCAGATTCATGACCTCGGCGGCCGCGCGGCCGTTCGCCAGGCTCGCGCCGTGGGTGACCACGAACGCGCTCACGCCTTCCGGTCGCCAGCTCGACGGCCAGCCCATCTCCACGACGCCCACCGGGCGGCCGGCGGCCAGCTTCTCCACCAGGGTCCGGGCCTCCGGCGAGCTGTGGATGCGCCGGCCGACCACCACGATCGGGCGTTCCCGGGCCAGCTCGGCCACCTGCTCCGGTGTTGTCGAGGCCGCCACGATCTCGACCTGCTCGGTTCCGTTGAGGTGCGGGCGCAGGCCCCACGGCACCCGGCCCTCGGCGATCGAGAAGCCGGAGACCAGCTGGACGACCAGGGGGGATGTCAGTGCGGCAGGGGAGCCCTCCACGCGTACCGCACGGCGGGCCGCGGCAACGCCCAGCGCGAGATCGGACCCGGCCGCCGGGCGCGGCGTCGCCGCCCAGGCGGCGAGCGCGGCGGTACGCGCGGCCGCACCCTCCAGTCGTTCGAGAGGCAGGCGCCCGTCACCGGCAGCCGCGGCGATCTCGGCGGCGACATCCTCCACCAGTTCCCGGGTGACCTGCGCGCCGATGCAGAGCAGGTCGGCGCCCGCGGCAAGGGCGGCCACCGCGGCGAGCGGGATGCTGCCGGCCGCTCCGGCGGCGCCGCGCATCTCCAGCGCGTCGGTGACGATCGTGCCGCGGAAGCCCAGTTCGTCGCGGAGCAGTCCGGTCAGCGCGGCCCGGCTGAACGTCGCCGGCTGGTCGCCGGTCAGTGCCGGAACCCGGATGTGCGCGCTCATCACGGCCTGCGCCCCGGCGGAGACGGCGGCGGCGAACGGCGGCAGGTCGCGCTCCCGCAGCAGGCTGAGCGGCACGTCGACGGTGGGCAGTTCGAGGTGCGAGTCGCTGACCGTGGCGCCGTGGCCGGGGAAGTGCTTGGCACAGGCCGCCACCCCTGCCGATTCGAGCCCGGTCACGGCCGCGGCGGCATGCCGGGCGACCAGGGCCGGGTCGGCGCCGAACGAGCGGGTCCCGATGATCGGGTTGTCGTCGGCGGTATTGACGTCGACGGTGGGCGCCAGGTTCAGGTTCACGCCGGCGGCGGCCAGGTCACCACCGACCGCGGCGTAGACCCGCCGGGTGAGCTCCGGGTCGTCGACCGCGCCGAGCGCGGCGTTTCCCGGGTACGGGCTACCCGTGCGGTGACCCAGCCGGGTGACGTCGCCACCTTCTTCGTCGATCGCGATCAGCACGTCGGGGCGGGCCGCCCGCAGGGTGCCGTTGAGCGCCGCCACCTGCGCGGCGTCGATCACGTTCGTCCCGAAAAGGGTGTGCCCGGCCAGCCCGTCGGCGACCAGTTCGAGCGCCCAGTCCGGCGCGGTGGCGCCGGGGAAGGCGGCGAGCAGGGTACGCAGGGCGAGCCGGCGAAGGCCTGGGTCGTGAGACATGTTGTCCTTCCGATGGCGCGGATCTGGTCCGGAAGACCTGCGACCTGCCATGATCGCTCGGAGTCGATGAGCCACCCTCCGGCTAGGCAACGTCGCCTACCGTTACGCTGCGGCTGCGGTTTGAGCGTCGACACTGTAACAGGAAAGAACCTTTAGTATTAAGGACAACGCTATGGCCACCCGTCTCCCGGGCACGCCCCGGCTGCTGCGCGCACTCAACGACCGTGCGGCGCTGGACCTTCTGCTCACCCGTGGACCTCTGACACGGGCGCAGCTCGGCGAGATGACCGGCCTCAGCAAAGTCACCGCGTCCCAGCTGGTGGAACGCTTGGAAGAACGCGGCCTGGTCCGCAGGGTCGGCGAGCAGGCCGGCGGCCGCGGGCCGAACGCTCAGCTGTACGCCGTCACTCCCGGCAGCGCCCACGTCATCGGCGTCGACGTCGGCCCGGACTGCGTCGTTGCCGCCTGCGCCGACATCACCGGCACCATCATCAGCCGGGTCGAGCAGAGCACCAAGGACACCGACGACCCGGTCGGCGTGGTGCACAACGCGGTGATCCAGGCCGCCGGCGAGGCCGGGACCGACATGTCCTCGGTCCGCCGCGTCGTGCTCGGCACCCCCGGCCTGGTCGACCCCGAGTCCGGCGAGATCTCCTTCGCCCACGACCTGCCCCGCTGGCACCGCGGCCTGCTGGCCGAGCTGCGCAAGGATCTGAGCACCCCGGTCCTGTTCGGCAACGACGTGAACCTGGCCGCCGTCGCCGAGTCCGGGACCGGCGGCGCGGCCACCGGGGTCAGCGACTTCGCGCTGGTCTGGATCGGCCGCGGCGTTGGTCTCGCCACGGTCATCGCGGGCCGCCTGCACCAGGGCGCCACCGGTGCGGCCGGTGAGATCGGATACCTGCCGGTGGCCGGCGCCGAGGTGCCGCACAACGCGTCCCGGCGCGGGGTGAAGGGCGCGTTCCAGGCGATCGCCGGCGCCGACGCGGTCAAGGCGATCGGCAAGCAGTTCGGCTTCCGGGGCGCCGAGGCGTCCGACGTGGTGCGGGCAGCGGTGGCGGCCGGTCCGGCCGGCGAACCGGTCCTCGACGAGCTGGCCCGGCGGCTGGCGCTCGGTGTCGCCGCCACCTGCGTGGTGCTCGACCCGCCGCTCGTGGTGCTCGCCGGTGAGGTGAGCCGCGCCGGCGGCGCTGCCCTGGCCGACCGGGTGGAACGCGAGGTCGCGGCCATAACTCTGGTGTCGCCGAAGGTCGTGGTGACCGCCGTGGCGTCCGAGCCGGTGCTGCACGGCGCCCTGCGGACGGCTCTGGACGCGGTCCGCGACGAGGTGTTCGGCTCGACCACCGACTGAGTAGGTGGTGCCGGGAAACAACACGCCCACATGGTTGGATGGACGCGTGCTGGAGGCTGCCGTATCCATTCCGCCCGACGAGGACACCGTCATCGCCTTCGACCGCGTCAGCGTGGTCCGCGCGGGGAATTTCCTGATTCGTGACCTGTCCTGGCAGGTCGAGCTCGACGAGCGATGGGTGGTGCTGGGCCCGAACGGCGCCGGCAAGACCACCCTGCTCAACCTCGCTTCCGCCCGGATGCACCCGACCAGCGGTCAGGCGTACGTGCTGGCCGAGAAGCTGGGGCGCACGGACGTGAACGAGCTGCGTACCCGGGTGGGTATAACCACCGGACGGTTCGCCGACCAGGTGCCGCCGGACGAAAAGGTGCTGGACGTGGTGATGACCGCCGCGTGGTCGGTGGTCGGCCGCTGGCGGGAGGATTACGACCCGCTGGACGAGGCCCGCGCCCGGGAACTGCTCGATCAGCTCGGCATCGCCGCTTTCGCCGATCGCTCGTTCGGCACCCTGTCCGAGGGTGAGCGCAAGCGCACCCAGATCGCCCGGGCGCTGATGACCGACCCCGAGCTGATGCTGCTCGACGAGCCGACCGCCGGGCTCGACCTGGGCGGCCGGGAAACCCTGATCGGGCACCTGAGCGAGCTGGCGCTCGATCCGGACGCCCCGGCCATGGTCCTGGTCACCCACCACGTCGAGGAGATTCCGCCGGGATTCACCCACGGCCTGCTGCTGCGCGAGGGCGGCACTGTCGCATCCGGCCTGCTCGGCGAGGTGCTCACCGCGGAAAACCTGACCAAGACGTTCGGGCTTCCGCTGGTGGTGGACCGGTTCGGCGACCGATACACGGCACGGGCCGCCTGAGATGGCGCCGAGGGTGGTCGTCGTGGGCAGCGCGAACATGGACCTGGTCGGCCTGGCTCCCACGCTGCCCCGACCGGGTGAAACGGTGCTCGGCGACGACTTCGTGATGGCACCCGGCGGCAAGGGCTCGAACCAGGCGATCGCGGCGGCTCGGGCCGGCGGTGAGACCACGTTTCTCGGTGCGATCGGTTCGGACGCGTTCGGGGTCACCCTGGGCGCGCGGCTCGCGGCCGCGGGCGTCAACACCACGAGGGTACGCACGAGCTACGGCACATCCGGGGTCGCAGTGATCATGGTGGACCGTGCCGGGGAGAACTCCATCCTGGTCAGTCCCGGGGCGAACCGGACCTTCACCGGCCTCACCGCCGACGAGCAGGCGGTGATCGGCGAGGCCGACGTGCTGCTCTGCCAGCAGGAGATTCCGATGGAGACGGTGCACGCCGCGCTGCGTGCCGGCCGCGCGGGCGGCACCCGGACCATCCTGAACGCCGCGCCCGCCCGTGACCTGCCGCCCGGCCTGCTCGACGAAGTGGACCTGCTGCTGGTCAACGAGATCGAGGCGCGGGCCGTGGCCGGCACCGAGGAACCCGACATGGGCGCGCTGCTGGCCCTGGTCCCCCGGGTGGTGCTGACGCTCAGCGGCTCCGGCGCCCGGTACGCCGACCGCGACGGCCAGGACGTGCACATCCCGGCGTTCCCGGTGGAGGTGGCCGACACCACCGCTGCCGGTGACGCGTTCACCGGCGCGCTCGCGGTCGCCTGGGGTGAGGGCCGCGACCTGCTCGACGCGGTCCGCTGGGCCAACGCAGCCGGCGCGGCCTGCGTCCAGCGGGTCGGCGCGAGCGGCGCCCTGCCGGAGCGCGCCGAGATCGAGGCGCTCTACAACTCCTAGATCTACAACTCCTAGATCTTCAGAGCCGGCTCCCGCGGGTGGTGATGCAGGCCGTTCACCGGCGGCTCCCGATCAGCGGGACACGCGCCAGGCCCAGGCGATCAGCGGGGCCTGCAGCGGCAGCCGGCCGAACGCGACGGCCCGCTGCGCCGGTGGCGCGTGCCGCCAGTCCACCGCCATCTTGACGTTGGCCGGGAAGACGGCGGCGAAGAGCGCCGCGGCGGCCAGGCCACCGGCCCGGCGGGTCCGGGGATGCGCCACGGCGGCGGCGACGGCCAGCTCGGCCACGCCGCTCAGGTATGTCCAGGTGCGCGGCGAGCCGGGAAGCGACCGGGGCACGATCCTGTCGAACGGCCGGGGCGCGGCGAAGTGCAGCACACCCGTCGTGGCCAGCAGGGTGGACAGACCGGCGGCGTCACGCCTCACCGGCGGACCGCCGGCTCCAGGGCGCGCTGCAGTGCCCGGTAGACGCGGCCGAAACGCTGGGCGTTGTCGGTGCGCAGCAGCAGCACGTCGCCGCCGGGCACCCGGCCCCAGATCTCCAGGCTCCGGCTTCCCCTGTCGTACGACCTGTCGACCCGCTCCAGCATCAGGTCGGCGACCGGGACGGCGGCGAGGCCGAGCAGGATGCCGCCGACGACGAGGGCGAGGGTGGTGGCGAGGGTCGCCTCGATGACCAGGGCGATGCCGATCGCGAACAGGCCGGCGACCAGGGGCAGCAGAATCGTCAGGCCGAGCGCGCCGCGCCAGGCGATGACACTCCAGTCACGAGCGCCTCGGGTGTACCAGACCCGGATCAGCTCGGGCAGCCGGAAATCCTGGTTGTTCATGTGGACCGCGGACGATGTGATGAGCACTTCCGGGTCTCGGTAGTACGTCGTCATTTCCCCTCCCAGAGAACCCAATGTATCCCGTACCCGTCGTAGGCTGTCGGCCAAACGACCCAGCGCGAGGAGGCACCGGGTGGGCGAGTTCGTACGGCTCGAGATCACGGACGGCATCGGCACGATCCGGCTCGAAAGACCCCCGATGAACGCGCTCAACACCCAGGTGCAGGAAGAGCTGCGCGCTGCGGCGCACGCTGCCTCCACCGACGACCAGGTTCGCGCCGTGGTCGTGTTCGGCGGGGAGAAGGTCTTCGCCGCGGGCGCCGACATCACCGAGTTCACCACGGTGACCTACCAGGAGATGGTGGCCCGGGCGGGCGCGCTCTCCAGCGCGTTCGACGCCGTCGCCCGGATCCCCAAGCCGGTCGCCGCAGCCATCACCGGGTACGCACTGGGCGGCGGGTGTGAGCTGGCTCTCGCCTGCGACTGGCGGGTGGTGGCCGACGACGCCAAGCTCGGCCAGCCGGAGATCAGGCTGGGCATCATCCCGGGCGCCGGCGGCACCCAGCGGCTCGCCCGGCTGGTCGGCCCGGCCAAGGCCAAGGATCTGATCTTCTCCGGCCGGATGGTGGACGCCGAGGAAGCGCTGCGGATCGGGCTGGCCGACCGGGTCGTGCCGGCCACTGACGTGTATTCGACAGCGCTGGCGCTGCTCCGGCCGTACACGACCGGCCCGGCGCTCGCGCTGCGCGCCGCCAAAGAGGCGATTGACGGCGGTCTGAGTGTCGACCTGGCTTCCGGCCTCGCGCTGGAGTCACACCTGTTCGCGGGGCTCTTCGCCACCGACGACCGGGTGGAGGGGACCACCGCTTTCGTCGAGAAGCGCAAGCCGAAGTTCACCGGGAGGTAGTGGAGGGACCGATACGGGTGCGTCATTGCCTAGACTGCGGTCATGTCCATCGACCAGGGTGGTCCGAAGCGGTACGCCCTCGGCATCGACTTCGGCACCTCGAACACCGTCGCCGTGGCGCGATGGCCGGACGGCCGTGCCCGGCCGATCCTGGTCGACGGTTCACCGCTGCTGCCGTCCGCCGTCTACGCCGACGCCGCGGGTAACCTGCTCGTCGGCCGGGACGCGGTGCACAGCGCCCGGCTCGACCCGGCCCGCTTCGAGCCGAACCCGAAACGACGCGTCGACGACGGCCTGGTGCTGCTCGGCGAGCGTGAGTTCGAGATCGTCGAGCTGATCGCGGCGGTGCTGGCCCGGGTGGTCGAGGAGTGGCACCGGGCCGTCGGGCCGTACCGGCCGGAGACCACGCTCACCTGCCCGGCCAGCTGGGGATCGGCACGCCGGACCCTGCTCGCCGAGGCCGCCGCACAGGCCGGTCTGGAAAGCGTCCGGCTGGTCGCCGAGCCGGTGGCCGCGGCGACGTACTTCGCCGAGGTGCTCGGGCGCGACGTGCCGATCGGGTCGGTCGTGGTGGTGCACGACTTCGGCGCCGGCACGTTCGACGCGAGCGTGGTGGCGCGTACCTCGTCGGGTTTTGAAGTGCTGGCCGTGGACGGCCGGGACGATCTCGGCGGGCTGGACGTGGACGCCGCGGTGGTCGAGCATCTGCGCACCGACGACTGGGAGCCGCTGATGGCGCCCTCCACGGTCGAGGAGCGGCGTGCCCGGCGGCAGCTCTGGGACGACGTGCGGATCGCCAAGGAACGGCTCTCCCGGGCACAGGCCGCCGATTTTGTGGTGCCGCTGCTCGACGTCGAGGCGCACCTCACCCGCGAGGAACTGGAGACGGTGGCCCGGCCGGTGCTGGAGCAGACCGTCCAGATCACCAAGAACCTGCTGCGCTGGGCCGACCTGCCGGACGGCAAGCTGGCCGGCGTCTTCCTGGTCGGTGGCGCGAGCCGGATCCCGCTGGTCGGCACGCTGCTGCACCGCGAACTGGGCGACCCGCCGGTGGTGATCGAGCAGCCCGAGCTGGTGGTGGCCGAGGGCAGCATCCTGGCCGGGGCGGCGCTGCTGACCAGCGAGCCGGCCGCGCCGGGACCGACCGAGGAGATGCGGCTCCCGTCGAAATACCTGGCGGTCCGAGAGTCGGAGTCCGACTTCGTCCGGGAGTCCGAGGCCAACGGCGTGACCGTGCTGTCCGGCTCGAAGGTGGCCGCGATCGCCGGGACGGTGGCCGGGCCGACCGAGGAACGGCCCGCGGTCACCACGCCCGTCACCGTGCGGCCGTCGGCCGAGCTCGCCGCCGAGGCGGAACAGGCCACGGTCCTCGCACCCCGCCCGAATCCGCCGGCGGAGGCACCGCAGGATCAGCCGGGGGACAACGGGCCTACCGAAGTACAGAGTGCCGGTTCTCTCCAGCATCCCGGGCCGCTCCAGACCGAGCGTCTGGGAGAGATGGCCGCGCCACCGGCCGACGCCCTCCCGCGGCGACGGCCCGCGAGCACGCCGCTGCCGCAGCGCGTGGAAAGCGCACCCGCCGCGGTGCCGGCCGAGGAGCGGCGAGAGCCTGAGTTCGACCCGGACACCCCGCCGCATCTGCGGCCTCCGGTCGATCCGTGGCCGGACGCCGACCCGTCGAGCTGGCGGCCCGACCCGGACGCCACGGCTGCCACACCTCCGCCGCGTAACGACGGATGGCCTTCACCCGTAACCCAGAGACAGGCTGGACCACCGCCGCGCGTGACGCGGCAGACGCCGCCGGTGGTGGCACATGCTCGGCCGATCTCTCCGATGAGCGCGCAAGCGCGACCGGTGTCGCCGGTGATGGGTTCGGCGCGTCCGGTGCCGTCGGCGCGTGCGGTCGTGTCCGCGCCGCAGCGACCGCAGCCGCCCGGTCCCGACCTCCCGATCCGGCAGCAGAACAAGCCGGAGCAGCAGAAACGCCAGAAGCAGCAGAAACCGGCGAAGCGGCCGGGCAAGAAACGGCGCGGGCGGTTCGTGCGCAGCGTCCAGATCCTGCTCAGCCTGATCGCCATGGTGATCGTGCCGCTGGCCGCGCTGGTGCTCGCTTATGGGTACGCGAACGGCGAACCGCTGCCGGAGGACGCCGTCAACGTCTTCGAGGACATCGCGAAGCTGATCGGCCTCGCCTAGGGCCTAGGGCTTCTTTTCGTCTTTTTGTTCGCCATCCGGCTGTTCGTTCTCCTGAGGCACTTCGCGCTCGCGCTCCTGGTTCAGCTCCGCCTCCCAGGCCGCGAGCATCTCGCGCTCGCGACGGGACTTCTCCACGTTCATCGAGCGCAAGAAGTCCGGGTCGTCGTCGGGTGAGGACGGGCGGGACGGCGAGCGGCGAGGCCCGGAGACCGGACGGCCCCAGGCGAAATAGGCGGCCGGGCCTGCGATCGGGATGAAAATAATCACCAGCACCCAGGCCGCACGCGGCAGATTGCGGACACGCTCCGCCGACAGACCGCTGATGAGCGCCAATATGAGCAGGACGAGCGCCACCGCGGCCAAGAGGATGAACAACCGGACCATGCCGCAATGATGCCCCGCCCGAGCCAGGACGGCGACGATCAGAGCATGACAACCCATCCGGCGAGGGCGGCGAGGGCCACCGTGATCAGCGCGTAAGCCCGGATCAGGCGCGGAACAGAGGCCGGAATCCGGGCGCGGAGATCCTGGGCGCGGTGCAGGGCGATGCCGGTCAGGGCCGCCCAGCTGATCATCGAACCGGCCGCGACCAGCCACTCGTCCGGTCCGGCGACGGGTGCGAAGGCGGGCCGCACGGCGAGCAGCGCGACCACGGCGGCGGAGAGCCCGGTGCGGCGCCAGGCGAGGCGGGTCCGCTCCGGAGAAGCTCCGGGATCTCGTTCCGGAACCATCAGAAGATCTGGACCAGCACCGCGACCACCAGCGCGACCGACCCGAGGGCGACCACCAGGGCGAGGATCGCGGGGAAGCGGGAGCGGGGCAGGGCGGTGCCGAGCCGCATGGCGCGTTCGGTACGCGCCCAGTGGTCGACGGCCCGGAGCGCGACCAGCCCGCCGAGCAGCAGCAGGACGATCGAGATGATCTCGCGGAGGTGCTCGATCGGCAGCGGTGGCAGGAACTGGGCGCACGCCAGACCACCGGCGATCAGGGCGAGGCCGGTGCGGATCCAGGCGAGGAACGTCCGTTCGTTGGCGAGCGAGAACCGGTAGTCCGGTGTGGCGCCCACCTTCGACGATCGTTCCGGGTCGAACCAAAGAGTCAGGTCACCGAGCACGTGGCCGATTATTGACCTGTTGGGTCAAGAAGGTGGTGCCAGAGGGTGCGGACTTCGTCACTGACGCAGGCCTCACGCGGGCGGCCGCACCGGCACCACGGAGAGTCTGGGCCGGCGCGACCATGGGACTGCGGCTCCGTGATCTTTCCCGGTGGGAGAGTATGGGTCGTGGGCGGACTGGTGCCGTCCACTAGTGAGACGTTTTGGCCGGACATGTCAGACACCTCCTCGTCGTCACTGTAGCGATCGTGATCGCGCCGTGGGTGAGGTGAGTCACTCTGGGTGTCCGGCAACAGAAAAGCTACTGGCGGGTAACCTTGCCGACATGTCCGCCGCGAGGCGCGAGCAACCGGCGGTGGGCCGACCGCAACGGTGCGTTCAAAACAGGAGGGTCGTAGTAGCGCGATGAATATCGTCGTACTGGTCAAGCAGGTACCCGACTCCGGTGCCGAGCGCAGCCTGAGCGCTGACTACTCGGTGGACCGCGCGTCCTCGAGCAATGTCATCAACGAGATGGACGAATACGCCATCGAGGAAGCGCTGAAGATCAAGGAGGCGCACGGCGGCGAGGTGACCGTTCTGACGGTCGGTCCGTCCGGCGCCACCGAGTCGATCCGCAAGGCGCTCTCGATGGGTCCCGATAAAGCGGTTCACGTTCAGGACGATGCGCTGCACGGTTCGTGCGCCGTCGCCACCTCCAAGGTTCTCGCCGCCGCGCTGCGCACGCTGAACGCTGACCTGATCATCAGCGGCGCCGAGTCCACCGACGGCCGCGTCCAGGTCGTCCCGCACATGCTCGCCGAACTCCTCGGCGTGGCCGCGCTCACCGGCGCTCGCAAGCTCACCGTGGACGGTTCGCAGCTGACCGTCGAGCGGCAGACCGACGAGGGTTACGAGGTCGTCACGGCCGCCACCCCGGCGATCGTGAGCGTCTGGGACACCATCAACGAGCCGCGGTACCCGTCCTTCAAGGGCATCATGGCCGCGAAGAAGAAGCCGGTGCAGAGCCTGTCCCTGGGCGACCTCGGCGTCTCCGCGGACCAGGTCGGCTTCGCCGGCGCGACCAGCCAGGTGCTGGAGTTCTCGAAGCGCCCGGCGCGTACCGGTGGCGCGAAGGTCCTTGACGAGGGTGACGGCGGCACGCAGCTGGTCGCGTACCTCGCCACCGAGAAGTTTGTCTGAGCGGGGACGGGTAAGAGAGATGGCTGAAGTACTGGTAGTTGTCGAGGCGGGCGTCAAGAAGGTCACCCTCGAGATGCTGACGATCGCTCGTGGCCTCGGTTCGGTCTCCGCGGTGGTGTTCGGCGAGGCCGACACCGCGAAACTCGCCGAGTACGGCGCCGAGAAGATCTACACCGCGTCCGGTGAGGACGTGCAGGGCTACCTGGTGGCACCGAAGGCCACCGTGGTCGCCGAGCTGGTCAAGCAGGTGCAGCCGGCCGCCGTGCTGCTCGGCTCGACCCAGGAGGGCAAGGAGATCGCCGCCCGGCTGGCGATCAAGCTGGACAACGGCCTGCTCACCGACGCGGTTTCGGTCGAGGCCGACGGCACCGCCACGCAGGTGGTCTTCGCCGGTTCCACGATCGTCAAGTCCAAGGTCACCAAGGGCCTGCCGATCGTCACCATCCGCCCGAACTCGGTCACCCCGGAGGCTGCTCCGGCCTCGCCGTCGACCGAGGCGCTGACCGTGTCGGCCTCCGACGCGGACAAGCTGACCAAGGTCGTCGAGCGGGTCGCCGAGCAGAAGGGCTCGCGCCCCGAGCTCACCGAGGCCTCGATCGTCGTCTCCGGCGGTCGCGGTGTCGGCAACGCGGACAACTTCAAGCTGGTCGAGGAGCTCGCCGACCTGCTCGGTGGCGCGGTCGGCGCGTCCCGCGCGGCGGTCGACTCGGGTTACTACCCGCACCAGTTCCAGGTCGGCCAGACCGGCAAGACCGTGTCGCCGCAGCTGTACGTGGCGCTCGGCATCTCCGGTGCGATCCAGCACCGGGCCGGCATGCAGACCTCGAAGACCATCGTTGCGGTGAACAAGGACGCCGAGGCGCCGATCTTCGAGCTCGCCGACTTCGGCGTCGTGGGTGACCTCTTCAAGGTCGTCCCGCAGGCGGCCGACGAGGTGCGCAAGCGCAAGTAAACCCCGCTTCTGGAAACGGCCCGGCGGTTTTCCGCCGGGCCGTTTCTTCTTCCCTGGGTACGGGAGAAGCGCGCTTGATCTTTACCACTAGGACGACTGCGGGCGTCCGCCTGAAGACGGCCTAAGCTTGGAGGCGATGGCCTACTTGGATCACGCGGCGACCACGCCGATGCTGCCCGTCGCGCTGGACGCTTACGTCGCCGCGGCGCGGGAGGTCGGCAATCCGTCGTCCCTGCATGCGGCCGGTCGCGGCGCCCGGCGACTGGTCGAGGAGTCCCGCGAGCGGATCGCCGCGGTGCTCGGCGCCCGCCCCTCCGAGGTGATTTTCACAGGTGGCGGCACCGAGAGTGACAACCTGGCGGTCAAGGGGATCTTCTGGGCGCGGCGTGCCGCCGACCCGGCCCGGACCCTGGTGGTCGCCTCCGCGGTCGAGCACCACGCCGTGCTGGACGCGGTCGACTGGCTCGGCGCTCAGGAAGGCGCCGAGGTGGTGACACTGCCGGTCGACGGCGACGGGTGGGTCGACCCGGCGATCGTGGCCGAGCTGATCGCCGAGCGCGGCGACCAGATCGCGGTGATCAGCGTCCAGTGGGCGAACAACGAGGTCGGCACGATCCAGCCGGTCGCCGAACTGGCGCGGCTCGCGGCCGCTGCCGGCATCCCGTTCCACACCGACGCGGTGCAGGCGGCCGGCCAGATCCCGGTCGACTTCGCGGCGAGCGGCGCGGCGGCACTCACCATCACCGCGCACAAGCTTGGCGGCCCGGTCGGCGCCGGCGCGCTCCTGCTCGGCCGGGACGTCGCCTGCACGCCGCTGCTGCACGGCGGCGGCCAGGAGCGTGACGTGCGCTCCGGGACCCTGGACACCCCCGGCGTTGCCGCTTTCGCCGCGGCCGTCGAGGCCGCGATCAAAACCAGGGATGAGTACGCCCAGCGCGTCGCCGCCCTCCGCGACGATCTGGCCGCCCGGGTCCGCGCGCTGGTGCCGGACGCCATCTACAACGGTTCAGCAGCTGATCGGCTCCCCGGCAACGCGCACTTCTCCTTCCCCGGTTGCGAGGGTGACGCGCTGCTGCTGCTCCTGGACGCGCAGGGTGTCTACTGCTCGACCGGCTCGGCCTGTTCGGCCGGGGTGGCCCAGCCCAGCCACGTACTGCTCGCGATGGGTGCCGACGACGCCCGCGCGCGCTCCTCGCTGCGCTTCACCCTCGGTCACGACAGCACGGTCGCCGACGTCGACGCGCTGCTCGCCGCGCTGCCCGGCGCGGTGGAGCGGGCCCGCCGGGCCGGAGCGTGGAAGACACCCAGATAGGCTGGGGTCATGCGAGTTCTAGCGGCCATGTCGGGCGGTGTCGATTCCGCGGTCGCGGCCGCGCGAGCAAAGGACGCCGGCCACGACGTCACCGGCGTCCACCTGGCGCTGGCACGTAATCCTCAGACGTTCCGGACCGGGGCGCGCGGCTGCTGCACCCTGGAGGACTCCCGGGACGCGCGCCGCGCCGCCGATGTGATCGGCATCCCGTTCTACGTGTGGGACATGGCGGAGGAGTTCCACGACAACGTGGTCGACGACTTCGTCAACGAGTACGCGGCCGGCCGGACGCCGAACCCCTGCCTGCGCTGCAACGAGAAGATCAAGTTCGAGGCGGTGCTGGACCGCGCGGTGGCCCTCGGGTTCGACGCCGTGGTGACCGGTCACCACGCCCGCCTCGGCGCCGACGGGCTGCTGCGGCGCAGCGTCGACATCGCCAAGGACCAGTCGTACGTCCTGGCCGTTCTCACCCGCGAGCAGCTGGACCGGGCGGTCTTCCCGCTCGGCGACTCGACGAAGGAGCAGGTGCGCGCCGAGGCCGCGGCCCGTGACCTCGCGGTCGCCGACAAGCCCGACTCGCACGACATCTGCTTCATCTCGGACGGCGACACCCGGGGCTTCCTGGAGAGCCGGCTCGGCAGCGCGCCCGGCGACATCGTCGACGGCCGCACGGGGGAGAGGCTCGGCGGCCACAACGGCGCCTACGGCTTCACCATCGGCCAGCGCAAGGGGCTGGACCTGCGGGTCCCGGCCGCGGACGGCCGCCCTCGCTATGTGCTTTCGATCACTCCGGTGTCGAACACGGTGACGGTTGGTCCTCGTGAGGATCTCGAGGTCGACGTGGTGACCGCGAATCGCCCGATCTGGCACTCGTCAGCGGATATCTCCGACTGCGAGGTCCAGCTTCGGGCGCACGGCGAGGTGGTCCCCGCTGCTGTCTCGCTGGCTGACGGTGTGCTGACTGCCCGGTTGAAGTCGCCGGCTCGCGGCGTCGCCGCCGGTCAGGCCATCGTCGCCTACCGGCCGGACGCCGACGGTGACATCGTGCTCGGCTCCGCGACCATCACCGCGGGAAGCCGGGCCGCCGCCAATGCCTGATTTCCCCTGGCCGTCCGGGTCCGCCACCGGCATCGGCTCGATGCCCGGCGCCGATGTCGCCGAGGCACAACGGATCGTCTTCGGCGAGCTGCCGAGCCTGCCGCACCTGGCCGAGCTGCCGGGACGTGGCCCCGGCTCCGACATGATCGGGCGGACCGCCGGTCTCCTGGTGGAGATGCCGGTGCAGGTCTACGCCGGGCGCTGGCAGATCTCGTCGCGACCAGGGAAGGACCTCCGGCGTACCGATGATCTTTTGGAACGCGACCTGGACCAGCTCACCGAGCAGGGTGATGGCTTCACCGGCACGGTGAAGATCCAGGCGGCCGGCCCGTGGACCCTGGCGGCCGGCCTGGACCTGCCGATCGGCGGGCGGATGCTGCGTGACCTGGGCGCGGTGCGCGACCTGACCGACTCGCTCGCCGAGGGCCTCCGCCGGCACGTCGCCGACGTGCGCAAACGGCTTCCCGGCGCGACCGTGCTGCTGCAGATCGACGAGCCGTCGCTGCCGGCCGTGCTGGCCGGGCACGTGCCGACCGAGAGCGGTCTGTCGGCCTATCGCGTGGTGTCCGCGCCGGCCGCAGCGACCCGGCTGCGCACGATCTCCGAGGCCGTCGACGCCCCCGTCGTGATCCACTGCTGCGCGCCGGACCTGCCGTTGCAGGTGGTGCGGGACGCCCGTGCCGCCGCCGTGTCGCTCGACCTCTCTCTGGTCAAGGACCTGGACCCGCTCGGTGAGGCGATCGAGGCCGGACTGGGCGTCTTCGTGGGCGCGGTCCTCTCGACCGGCCCGGGTCGGCCGGACGCCAAGCAGATCGCCGGGCGGGTGACCACGCTCTGGCAGCGGCTCGGCTTCCCGGCGGCGCTGCTGCCCCAGCAGGTGGTGATCACGCCGGCCTGCGGCCTGGCGGGAGCCACCCCTGGGTACGCGCGAGAGGTCCTCAAAGCCGTCACCGAAGCCGGTCGGCGCATCTCCGAGGTGTGACCCCAGTTTTGTCAGTGGGTGGGGCTACCGTGCTCCATAGGTCTCACTGACAGGGGGTTCGTGGTGGACGGTTCGCCTACGCCGCAGGCGAGTGCGCGTCATGCCGAGCTGGCCGACGAGATCCGCGGCCACCAATACCGCTACTACGTGCTCGACGCGCCGACGATCACCGACGGCGACTTCGACGTGCTGCTGCGCGAGCTCGAGGCGCTGGAGACCGAGTTCCCGGTCCTGCGCACGCCCGATTCCCCGACGCAAAATGTGGGTGGCACCTTCTCCAGCGACTTCGCCTCGGTCGACCACATCGAGCGGATGATGTCGCTGGACAACGTCTTCAACACCGACGAGCTGACCACCTGGGCCGAGCGGACGGTGCGTGACTCCGGCGGTCCGGTGCGGTTCCTCTGCGAGCTCAAGATCGACGGCCTGGCGATCAACCTGACTTACGAGAAAGGCCGCCTGGTCCGCGGCGCCACCCGCGGCGACGGGCGCACCGGCGACGATGTCACGCCCAACGTGCGGGCGGTCGGCGGCATCCCGGAGCGGCTCACCGGTGACGACGTGCCCGACCTGCTCGAGGTGCGCGGCGAGATCTACTTCCCGGCCGAGGCCTTCGCCGACCTCAACGCGAGCCTGGTCGAGCGCGGCAAGGACCCTTACATGAACCCGCGCAACGCCGCCGCCGGCAGCCTGAGGCAGAAAGATCCACGGATCACCGCCTCCCGTGGCCTGCGCATGGTGGTGCACGGCATCGGCGCCCGCGAGGGTTTCCAGCCGGCGTCGCAGTCCCACGCCTACGAGGTGATGAAAGCGTGGGGCCTGCCGACCAGCGAGCGGTGGCGGCTCTGCGACGACATGGCCGGGGTTCGTGAGTTCATCGATTACTACGGCAAGCACCGCCACGACGTCGAGCACGACATCGACGGCGTCGTGGTCAAGGTCGACGACGTGGCGATCCAGGGCCGGCTCGGCTCGACCAGCCGGGCGCCGCGCTGGGCCATCGCGTTCAAATACCCGCCGGAGGAGGTCACCACCAAGCTGCTCGACATCGCGGTCAACGTGGGGCGCACCGGCCGTGTGACGCCCTATGCGGTGCTTGAGCCAGTGAAGGTGGCTGGTTCGGTGGTCGCCCAAGCCACGTTGCACAACGAGCAGGAGGTCGCCCGCAAAGGCGTGCTGATCGGCGACACCGTGGTGCTGCGCAAGGCCGGCGACGTGATCCCGGAGATTCTCGGCCCGATCCTGGAGCTGCGCCCGGCCGACGCCCGGCCGTTCGTGATGCCGGCCGAGTGCCCCGACTGTGGCACCCCGCTCGCTCCCGCCAAGGAGAGCGACATCGACATCCGCTGCCCCAACTCGGAGTTCTGCCCCGGTCAGCGCCGGGAGCGGCTCGGTTACGTCGGCAGTCGCGACGTGCTCGACATCGAGGTGCTCGGTGCCAAGGCGGCCCGGGCGATGCTTGATTCGGGGGTGCTGCACGACGAGGGCGACCTCTTCGGCCTCACCGAGGATCATCTGCGCCGGGTCCCGTTCTTCGTGAAACAGAACGGCGACCTCAGCGCCAACGCCGGCAAGATGCTGCAGAGCCTCGACGATGCGAAAACCCGCCCGCTGGCGCGGATCCTGGTCGCCCTCTCGATCCGGCACGTCGGCCCGACCGCCGCCCAGGCACTGGCCGTCGAGTTCGGCTCGATGTCGGCGCTGGAGGAGCTGCTCGCCAGGACCGCCGCCGAACCTGCCGTGGTGGCGGCCACCGCCGAGGCAGCCGAGGCCATGGAGGCAGCGTCGGCTGATCTTGAGGCAGCAGAGTCGGCTGGTCTTGAAGCGGCGGAGTCGGCCGGGCCTGAGGTGGCCGAGGCGGCGGAGCCGGCCGGGCCTGGGGCGGCCGAGGTGGCTGCGGCCGCCGAGTCCGCCAAGCGGAAAGCGAAGGCCGTCGACCCGCTCGCTGCCGTCGAGGGCGTCGGCCCGATCATCGCGGACAGCCTGCGCGAGTGGTTCACCGTTCCGTGGCACCGGGAGATCGTCCGCAAGTGGCGCGACGCCGGGGTGCGGATGGCCGACGAGCGCGTCGACACCGGTCCCCGCCCCCTGGAGGGCTTGACCGTCGTCGTCACCGGCACACTGGCCGGGTTCACCCGTGATCAGGCCGCCGAGGCGGTGACCTCGCGCGGTGGCAAGGTGAGCGGCTCGGTGTCGAAAAAGACCGGCTTCGTGGTGGTCGGCGACAACCCCGGCAGCAAATACGACAAGGCGCTCTCGCTGAAGGTGCCGGTTCTCGACGAGGCGGGCTTCGCTGTTCTGCTGAGCGACGGACCGGACGCGGCCCGGGAGGTTGCCGAGCACGGCTGACCGGCCGTAACCCAAACGGGGGATTTAGAACCATTCTGGCGTCTGGAGCCTTATGCCGGTTTAGTTACGCATACGTAGTTTAACCTAGAAAGCGCCATGTGGATCTATGGTGTAGTCGATCGGTGATCGAGGCCATCATGGAGGTCGCATGGATGCCGCTCGCCTGCATATCGCCGGCTATGAGGCTGCCGTTGGTCCGTGCGCCGACACAGGCCCCGAGCAACAACAACCGGCCCCGTTCGCACCGGGGCCGGACGCCACACGTCTGGACATCCACTGCTTCGACCCGGGAAAGCCGGAACCGGAGCGTCCGGACAGCGCACGCCCGCTGACCGGGACCCGGCGCCGCCGCACGATCGTCATCACCGCGATCGGGTCGGTCGCCGGGGGGCTCGTGCTCTGGGCCGCCGACCCCGGTGCGTTTGCCGGGCTCCCGGCCGCCTTCTGGGTGATGGCGGTCCTCGCGCTCATCGCGGACGCCCGGCCCTATCTGGTCCCCGGCCGCCGGGCCAGCGCGATCATCCTGCCGTCGATCTGCTTCACGTTCGCGATCCTGCTGGCGTGGGGCGGTCCGCCGGCTCTGGCGGTTCAGTTCGCGGCGGTCACCGTTGCTGGTGTCCGGTTGCGGCACTCCGTCCGGCGTACCCTGCACCTGGCTCTGCAGCACGCGGTCGCGCTCGGCGCCGCTTCGGCGGTGGCCGCTCTCACCTCACTGCGGATCGGCCCGGAAGAGCTGGGGATCGGTCCGGAAGAGCTGGCGATCGGTCCGAGCTGGCACGATGCCGCCCTCACCTGTGCCACCGCGGCTGCCTGGATCGCGGCACGGTACGCGGCGGCGGCGTGCGTACGCCGCTGGACCGCCGACAGCCGGCCGCGTATCCACCGCCGGCGCGGGCACGCCGACCTGCTGGCCACCGCGTCGCTGCTGCTGCTCGGGCCGATTCTGCTGGTCGCCGCGGTGGTGAGCCCGGCCCTGCTGCCGCTGGCCCTGCTCGCGCTGCACGCCGTGCACCGGATGGTCCGCTGGGCCGGTGAGTCGGAGCGGGCCGCCCGGTTCGATTCGCTCACCGGGCTGCCGAACCGGCGGGCGCTGCAGGCCGCGATCGCCGAGCGCTCCCCGGATCGACGCCGCGCGCTGCTCCTGCTGGACCTGGACCGTTTCCGTACGGTCAACGACGCTCTCGGCCACGGCGCCGGTGACCGCCTGCTGGCAAGAGTGGGCGACCGTCTCGCCGCCGTGGTCCCGGCACACGACCTGGTCGTCCGGCTGGGCGGCGACGAGTTCGCGGTCCTCGCCACCCGGGTGGAAGGGCCGGCGGCGGCCCGGCGGATCGCGCAGCACCTGTCCGAGGCGCTGAGCCGGCCGTTCCCGCTGGACGGCACGCCGGTGGAGCTGAGCGCCTCGATCGGGATAGCGCTCCAGTCCGGCCGCCGCGACGCCGGCACGCTGCTGCGCGAGGCCGAGGCCGCGATGTACGAGGCGAAGCAGCGCGGCGACCAGCTCGCCGTGCACGGCCCGGACGCCGCCCACCACTCGCCGGACCGGCTGGCGCTGCTCGCCGAGCTGCGTACGGCCCTGCGCAAGGACCCGGCCGACGACGGGATAGTGCTCTACTACCAGCCGCAGATCGCGATCGCGACCGGCGAGGTGACCGGGGTGGAGGCGCTGCTGCGCTGGTGTCACCCGCGACGCGGCACGGTCGGCCCCGAGGAACTGCTGCGGGCAGCCGAGCCGACCCCGGTGATGCGGATGCTCACGGCACGCGTACTGGAAGAAGTGATCATCCAGCTGGCGCAGTGGTGCTCGCAGGGGCGGCCGTTGCGGGCCGCGGTCAACGTGAGCGCCCGGGACCTGCACGCCGGCGACATCGCCGACCGGGTCGGCGCGCTGCTGGAGCGGTACGCGGTCCCCGCCGAACTCCTCCAGCTGGAGATAACCGAGAGCGCGCTGATGGCCGACCCGCACCGGGTGCTGGAGACGACGACCCGGCTCAGCCGGATGGGCGTGGCGATCTCACTCGACGATTTCGGCACCGGGTACTCGTCGTTGCAGCACCTGCGGCGGCTTCCGCTGGCCGAGGTCAAGATCGACCGGTCGTTCGTGCTGGGCATGGCGACGGATAAGGGCGACGCGGCGATCGTACGCTCGGTGGTGGGTCTGGCCGAGGCACTCGGCCTGCGCGCGGTCGCCGAGGGTGTGGAGGACGAGGCGACCTGGCGGCTTCTGGCCGCGGCGGGCTGTCACACCGCGCAGGGCTGGTTCCACGCGCGCCCGATGCCGGCGGCCGATCTGGCCGAGTGGCTGGCCCGGTACCGGCCGGTCCAGCCCCGGAAAATAGACTCAGGCAAACCGTCGAAACTATGAGGGGGCAGGATGGCCGCCATCTCCCGCGAAGAGGTAGCGCACCTGGCGCGCCTGTCGCGGCTCGCCGTGACCGAAGAGGAGCTTGATCGATTCGCGGGTCAGCTCGATGTGATCCTGCAGTCGGTCGCCCGGGTCGGTGAGGTGGCGGCGGATGACATTCCGCCGACGTCGCACTCGGTCCCGCTGACCAACGTGTACCGCGAGGACGTCCCCACACCGAGCCTCACGCAGGAGGAGGCGCTCTCCGGCGCGCCCGACGCCTACGAGGGCCGCTTCCGGGTTCCGCGCATCCTGGACGAGGAGGACTGATCGTGACCGACCTGACCAGGCTGAGCGCGGCGTCTCTCGCCGCCAAGATCGCCAGCAAGGAGGTGTCGGCGGTCGAGGTGACCACCGCTCATCTCGACCGGATCGCGGCCGTCGATCCTCGCGTCCACGCGTTCCTGCACGTCGACCGGGAGGGCGCTCTCGACGCCGCCCGCAAGGTGGACGCCGGGGAGATCACCGGCCCGCTGGCCGGCGTTCCGATCGCGGTCAAGGACGTGGTGACGACAAAGGGCGTGCCCACCACCGCCGCCTCCAAGATCCTTGAGGGCTGGAAGCCGCCGTACGACGCGACGATCGTGGAGCGTCTCAAGCAGGCCGGCATGCCGATCATCGGCAAGACCAACATGGACGAGTTCGCGATGGGCTCCTCCACGGAGTACAGCGCGTACGGCGCCACGAACAACCCGTGGGACCTGGGTCGCATCCCGGGTGGCTCGGGTGGTGGCTCGGCCGCCGCGCTTGCCGCCTATGAGGCGCCGCTCGCGATCGGCACCGACACCGGTGGCTCGATCCGGCAGCCGGGTGCGGTCACCGGGACGGTGGGGGCAAAGCCGACGTACGGTGGAACATCGCGATACGGATTGATCGCCTTCTCGTCGTCCTTGGACACGCCCGGCCCGTGTGGCCGGACCGTTGAGGACACTGCTCTGCTGCATGCGGTGATGGCCGGTTACGACCCGCGCGATTCGACCTCGATCAACCAGCCGGTGCCGGACGTGGTGGCCGCCGCACGAATCGGCAAAAATGGGGATTTGTCCGGCGTCAAGCTCGGTGTCGTCAAGGAGTTTGCCGGTGACGGCTCCGAGCCAGGTGTTGTCGCGGCGTTCAAGGAGTCCCTGGAAAAACTGGTCAAGCTCGGCGCCGAGATCGTCGAGGTCTCCTGCCCGAACTTCCAGTACGCCCTCCCGGCGTACTACCTGATCGCCCCCAGCGAGGCCTCCAGCAACCTGGCCCGCTTCGACGGCGTGCGGTACGGCCTGCGTGAAGGCGACAACGGCAGCCACTCCCTTGAAGAGGTCATGTCGCTGACCCGAGAGGGCGGCTTCGGCCCCGAGGTGAAGCGCCGCATCATCATCGGCACGTACGCGCTCTCCAGCGGTTACTACGACGCGTACTACGGCCAGGCGCAGAAGGTCCGCACGCTGATCACCCGGGACTTCCAGTCCGCGTTCGAGCAGGTCGACGTGCTGGTCTCGCCGACCACCCCGTTCGTGGCGTTCCCGTTCGGATCCCGGACCAGCGATCCCTACCAGATGTACCTCGCCGACCTCTTCACCATCCCGACGAACCTGTACGGCGGACCGGCCATCTCGGTGCCGTGCGGTCTCTCCGAGGGCCTGCCGGTCGGCTTCCAGATCATGGCCCCGACGATGGCCGACGACCGGATGTACCGGGTCGCGGCAGCGCTGGAGTCCGCCGTCGGCTCTTTCACTCCTCCGGAGCTGTGAGATGACATACGAAGAGATCCTCACCAAGTACGAGCCCGTCGTCGGCCTGGAGACGCACGTCGAGCTGGGCACCAAGACAAAAATGTTCTGCGGGTGCAAGACCGACTTCGGCGCCGAGCCGAACACCCAGACCTGCCCGGTCTGCCTGGCTCTCCCGGGCGCGCTGCCGGTGATGAACCGGGCCGCCATCGCCGCAACGATCCAGATCGGCCTCGCGCTGAACTGTGACATCGCCGAGTGGTGCCGGATGGCCCGGAAGAACTACTTCTACCCGGACATGCCGAAGAACTTCCAGACCTCGCAGTACGACGAGCCGCTCTGCGTCGACGGGTACGTCGACGTGACTGTGGACGGCAAGGAGTACCGGATCGGCATCGAGCGGGTGCACATCGAGGAGGACACCGGCAAGACGCTGCACGTCGGCGGCGCCACCGGTCGCATCCACGGTGCCACCGAGTCGCTCGTCGACTACAACCGTGCCGGCATCCCGCTCGTGGAGATCGTCACGAAGCCGGTTCCCGGCCTCGGCGCGCTCGCCCCGGAGATCGCCAAGGCGTACGTGGCCGAGCTCCGCGACATCGTCCGCTCGCTCGGCGTCTCGGACGTGCGCATGGAGCAGGGCTCGATGCGCTGCGACGTGAACACCTCGCTGAACCTGCCGGGTGACGAGTGGGGTACGCGTACCGAGACGAAGAACGTCAACTCGCTCCGCTCGGTCGAGCGTGCCGTCCGTTCCGAGATCATCCGGCAGGCCGGGATCCTGGACGAGGGCGGCAAGATCTTCCAGGAGACGCGGCACTTCCAGGAGACCACCGGCGACACCCGCTCGGGCCGCTCCAAGGAGACCGCGACCGACTACCGCTACTTCCCCGAGCCCGACCTGGTGCCGATCGCGCCGGCGCCGGAGTGGGTATCGGAGCTGAAAGCCGCGCTCCCGGAGAAGCCCAGCATCAAGCGCGCCCGTCTCCGCGACCAGTGGGGCATCTCCGAGGTCGACATGCAGTCGGTGGCGAACGCCGGCGCGGTCGAGCTCATCGAGGAGACCATCGCCGCGGGTTCCTCCGCGGCCGGCGCACGCAAGTGGTGGATGGGCGAGCTGGCCCGCCGCGCCAACGAACTCGACGTCGACCTGGCCGCGGTCGGCGCGACCCCGGCCCAGGTGGCGGCGCTGCAGAAGCTCGTCGACGCCGGCAAGCTGAACGACAAGCTGGCCCGCCAGGTTCTGGAAGGCGTCGTCGCGGGCGAGGGCGACCCGGCCGAGGTCATGGCGTCCCGGGGCCTCGAGGTCGTCAACGACACCGGCGCGCTGACGAAGGCCGTCGACGAGGCCATCGCCGCCAACCCGGAGATCGCCGCGAAGATCCGCGACGGCAAGGTGGCAGCAGCCGGCGCCCTGGTCGGCGCCGTCATGAAAACCACGCGCGGCCAGGCCGACGCCAAGGCCGTCCGCGACCTGCTCCTGGAGCGCCTCGGCGTCTCCTGACCCTTTCGGTACGCCCCACCGCCCGGTCCCGTATTTCACGAGACCGGGCGGTGGCACGTGTAGTGATAGACGCGCATACTCAGCGTTGTGTCGCCGACCCCCACCACGGATCCCGCGCAGGTCGCCAATACGGTCGTCACGTGGTCGGGTTTCGTCCTCGCCGGGTTCAGTTTCCTGATCGCCGTGATCACCACCCTCCTCGTCCTCGCCGGCGTTTTCGGGTTCCGCGAACTCCGGGGCATTCGCAAGGCGCGCGAGGAGATCAGCGACCGGGTCGAGGCCGCGCTGAAGGAGGCGAACGAGCTCCTCGACCAGCTGCGAGCCAAGACCGCGGGTATTGATGACCGCGTCAGCTCTCTTGAAGTCTCCTATCTGTTCAATCAGGCCGAACTCGCCTATCTCGATGGTGAATACGCAAAGGCGGTCGGCTTCCTAAGCCGAGCCGACTCGCTTGGCCCCCCCAACTCCCGCATCCTTTATCGCTTGGGTCGCTCGTTCACCAACCTCGGCGACGAGACCGCGGCGGCACGGCGTTTCAAGGAGATGCAAGAGCTAGACACCGTGACCGGCGACGCGGAGCGAGGGCTGGCCTTTGTCTACCGTTACAGCGACCCGGGCGGTGCACTGCGCTATGCCCAATTGGCGGTTGACATGGCGCCGAAGAATCACAACAACCACAATTGTCTGGGTCTGATCCTTCGCGACGGCGGTGACATCGGCGGCTCCTCGGCGGCCCACGAGAACGCCGCGCGCTTGAACAGCGAATCGGCCGTCACGCCATTCTTTCTCGCGCTGCTGCGGGCACACCAGCGCGCTACTGAGAGGGCGGTCGCCGAGAGCCGTACCGCTGTTTACCGGGTGGATCAGCAGCAGCTCAGCCCGGTGAAGTCGCTCTGGGCCGAGATCATCCGGTGGGCCGACTGCGTGCTGTCGGCTGATTACGACGAAGCCGACAACCACGCGCGGATCCTGGCTGAGATCTGTACCTCACGCCGGCGTGCCCGGGAGCTCGGCGGGCACATGGATTTCCTGCTCCGTGCCCTCGAACGAGAACCGCTGCTCGACCGGTACATGGCTCCGATCGAACGCCGCTGGCCACCGCGCTCGAACGAGTAGGACCCGTCCTAAAGCCCGATAAGCCATGTGGGTCGAGCGGGTGTCCGACGACACGCAGGCGTGCGCCGATCACGAGTTCTGGTGTGTGACGTACACGCGGACCTCCGCAGCCGGCCGGATGAAGGCCGTTGTTGCCGCGGTGCGGGAGGCCGCTCCGGCTCCGCAGTGAGCTGGGACTTTGTGGGAGCGTTCCCAATGTTCACGTTAACAGCTGCTTGATCGGTTGAAACCTGCAACAAAATGCAACTGCGTCCTCTCTTGACCAGGGTATTTGTGAGCGACAACATCGATGAACGTCGGTCCCCCGAAATCCCCTGGAAATGTGCCTGCTTCCCCGGCGGGCAGAGAGGAACGACCCCATGAGTACGCCAGGAAGACGACGGCGCTGGATGGCTGTGGCTGTCACGGCGCTCACCACCGCGGCGCTCGGTGCCGCCGGTCTCGTCACGGCTCAGCAGGCGAGCGCGGCAAGCATCGACCTCAGCGCCTACTACGTGCTGAAGAACCAGAACAGCGGCAAGGTGCTGGATGTCTGGAATTACTCCACCGCCGACGGCGCCGTCATCAACCAGTGGACGCAGAACAACGGCGACTGGCAGCAGTTCAAGTTTCTCGACATGGGCAGCGGCTTCTACCGCCTGCAGGCCAAGCACAGCGGCAAGGTCCTCAACGTGCAGGGCTCCTCGACCGCCAACGGCGCGCAGGTCATCCAGTCCAACGGTGACCGGAACGCGACAAGCCAGCAGTGGTCGATCCAGGACATCGGCAGCAACATCCAGCTGATCAACCGGAACAGCGGCAGGGCCCTCGAAGTCTTCGAATGGTCCACCGCCGACGGCGGCAACGTGGTGCAGTACGACGACCAGAACTTCGCCAACCAGCAGTGGCAGCTGATCAAGGTGGGCAGCAGCAGCGGTGGCGGCTCCGGGCCGACCACTCCCTGGCCGGCCGAGACCGGCAGCGTGAAGGTGGACGCCACCATCGCGGTGTCGTCGAGCGGCCTCGACGGTGGCAACAAGCGCTACTACGGCATCGGCGACGGCGGGCAGAGCGAGAGCCAGGATCCGATGTTCAAGCTGGCCAACGGCGCCACCCTGGCGAACGTGATCATCGGTGCTCCGGCCGGTGACGGCGTGCACTGCGACGGCAACTGCACCCTGCGCAACGTGTGGTGGCTGGACGTGGGCGAGGACGCGGCGACGTTCCGCGGCGGCAGCTCGACCGTGGCCACCGTCGACGGCGGCGGTGCGAAGTCCGCCTCGGACAAAGTGTTCCAGCACAACGGCGGAGGCACGCTGACCATCAAGAACTTCCAGGTGACGAACTTCGGCAAGCTGTACCGGTCGTGTGGCAACTGCTCGACCCAGTACAAGCGGACCGTGGTCATCCAGAACATCCGGGCCACCGCACCGGGCACGTCGATCGCCGGGATCAACACGAATTACGGCGACACCGCGACGTTCAGCGGGATCACCATCGTGGGCGACAGCTCCAAGAAGATTTCGATCTGCGACCGGTACACCGGCAACAGCAGCGGCAGCGAACCCACCAAGACCGGATCGGGCGCGGACGGCACGTACTGCCGGTACTCGTCCTCGGACATCACCTACTCGTAATCACTGACGGCGACGGAGTCGGGCTCTCCTCCTGGGCGAGCCCGACCACGTTGCGCTGCATCTCCACGTTCGACTGGCCGGTGCCGCCCAGCTGGATGTCGTCGTACGCCTTCAGCTCTTTGTTCTCGTCGAAGTAGAGCACCGACAGCGTCAGCGGAGTCGGCTCCTCGTTCTCCAGGCCGCGCAGGCCGGCGCCGCCGGTCGAGCCCTCGATCATCAGGCGGGTGGTCATCAGCGGTTCGGCGACCGCTGCCGACGGAGCCGGAGCGGCCGTGGCCGACGCCGACGGGTCCGGCTCGGGTGCGACCGGCGCCGGCAGGATCGAGACCGACCGCTGGTGCTTGTGACCAGCCAGCACCAGGGGGACCAGGCCGGACAGCGGCTGCGCCATCCCCGGGTCGTGGACCAGCGCGATGTCGACCTTGTTCGTGGAGCCGCGGACCGTGGTCGCCAGGGCCTCGCCGGCGACGGTGAGAAGCTCCGGCCCGGCCTCGTCGCCTGCCTCGTTCGTCTCGCTCTTGTCCGGGGTGAACTGCGGATCGCCGATGCCGGCGATGGTCAGCCCGCCGACAGTGGTCACCGCGTTGTCGAGGACCACAGCGTTGCTCTGCCGGTCCACGGCGGCCTGGATCGCGGCCGAGTCGTGGTTGCCGCGCACGTAGATGTACGGCACCTGGACCGACGGGATCGACGAGACGTAACCGGTCTCGGCATCGCTGCCCCAGTCGACGATGTCGCCGGTGTCGATCACGGCGTCGATCTCGAAGGTCTCCACGACCGTGCGGATCAGACCCCAGGACGCCGGGTTCAGGTGCAGGTCGGAGACGTGCAGCAGGCGCGTGGTGTTGCCGGCCGGCTCGTAGACGGGCAGCGTCGAGATCGTCGCGTAGACCCGGCTCACGTTGCCGACGATCGCCTGGAGCTGCTCGGCGTACCGGCCGTAGTTGTCCGCGATGCGGCGGGCGTCGCCGACCACGGCGGGCGCGTTGACAAGCAGTCCTTCATACCGTGGCTCGCTGATCGCGTCCGGTCGCAGGGTGCCCGCCGCCAGGCCCAGGCTGCCGACCGAGACCACCAGGGCGGTGATGCCGGCCGCCGCGGTGCGGCGGACGTCGCGGAAGATCAGCGCGGCGCAGAGCAGCGCGCTCAGAACGGCAAGCCCGAGGGTACGCAGACCGAGGCGGGACACTCCGGCGGTGACCTCGTCGACCGCCCGGTCGCCGGCCGTGGTGATCGCCGACGGGTTGTCGATGAGCGCTTCGGTCCGGCTCTGGTCGAGCGATCCGAGGGCGACCTTGAGGTGCAGCGGGCCGCGGTGGCTGTCCAGATGCAGAGAGCCCAGCGGCGGGATGTCGACCTCGGTGCCGCCGTGCACCGACGGGGTGATCGACATTTCGGCGCTGAACGGGCCGACGTTGATGCTGGTCTGCGCGAAGAGCATCACGCCGATCATCGCGCCGATCACGCTGACCAGGCCGACCGCGGCGCCGATCCGGATACGCCGGCTCCAGGTACCGCGCAGGGCTCTGCCGGCGAAACGGGCAGCAGTGCCCAGGCGCCGGCGCCACCCGGGCGCCGGCGTAGCGTTTTCCGGTGTCATCGAGCGCTCACCTGCCCGAATCCCGGCTCGCTGAAACAGCCATGGGCGTCAACTCCGGCCGGCGCCGCCGTCTGAGAAGACCAGCCTGATCAGCCGGTCGTCCTCGGGGCCCGGCTCGCCGCCGTCCTCCTGGTTCGACGTGCTGAGCCAGAGCGAACCGTCCGGCGCGGCGACCAGGGCGCGCAGCCGGCCGTACTCCTCGCTGAGCAGCTCCTGCGGGGTGCCGAGAACCGTACCGTTGGCGGTCACCGAGAGCAGGTAGAGCCGCTCGCCGACCAGGCAGGTGGTGGCGACGAGGCTGTCGACGGCGGCGACGCCGCCGCAGGCCGACTCGGTGGACGGCCAGGAGACCATCGGGTTTCGCAGTTTCGTGTCGGTGCTGTCGCCGTCGGCTTTCGGCCAGCCGTAATTGCCGCCCTTGGCCACCACGTTCAGCTCGCTGGTCAGCGGCTGGGTGGTGTCCGTGGCGAACAGCCGGCCGTCGCCGTCCCAGGCGAGGCCCTGCACGTTGCGGTGGCCGGAGGACCAGACCGCGGAGTTCTTCACCGGGTTGCCGGTGGCGGGCTTGCCTGCCGTGGTGATCCGCAGGATCTTGCCGCCGAGGCTTTTCGGGTTCTGAGCGAGGGTACCGGTGGGTGTGCCGTCGCCGGTGCCGACGTAGAGGAAACCGTCGGGGCCGAAGGCGAGGGCGCCGCCGTTCTGATCGGGTGAGCGCGGGATGCCGGTGAGAATCGGCTGAAGTTTGCCGCCGGCCAGCTTGCCGACCCGGTTGTCGCGCTCGGTGGAGTAGTAGACGTACAGCGTCTTGTCGGTGTCGTAGTCGGGGGAGACCGCGATGCCGAGCAGGCCGCCGTCGCCGGACGCGCGCACCTCGTCGAGCCGGTCCAGCTCGCTGACCTTGAGGCCGTCAGCGTCGGACTCCGGACCGACTTTCAGGATGCGGGCGGTGTCGCGCTCGGTGACCACTGCTGAGCCGTCGGGCAGGAACGCGATGCCCCACGGCACCTCGAGGTTTTTCGCCAGGACGGTGAGTGCGGCTTCCTGGTCACCGGAGTCCTCGCCGGAGGTGGGCGCGGCCGAGGGCCGGGAGAGGTTGGGTGGTTCGCCGGCCTGGTCCGGTCCTGGCGGTCCGAAGCTGCAACCGGTGGTCAGCACCAGAACGGCACCGACCGTCGCGACCGCGGCACGGCGCGAGCGGGAACGCACGACCAGACCACCCCCTCAGGCTCTTGCCGACCAGGGTAGCCGTGCGGGCTGAGAGATCCCGGAGATCATTGATCCGTCGCGGCGGTGTCGCTGCCGACCCGCTGGCCGCCGGCAGCCAGCACGAGCGGAAGGTTGCCCTGGGTGACACCGGTCAGCCGGATGACGTTGCCGTTGTCGAGCAGCGCGGAGACCCGGCCCCGGGTGTCCGGAGCGAGCTCGGAGATCCGGCTCCACGGCACCCGGCTGCCGCCGAACAAGGCGCGCACCCGCAGCTCGTCCGGGTAGACGTCGGTGCCGGCCCGATAGGTCCAGATCAGCACAGCGAGTGGGATCAGCAGAATCGGGGCGAGAGCCCACGACTGGCCGGCCACCGGGAGCGCGCCGACGAGGGCGATCCCGGCTGCGACGAGGACGGCGCCGGATTTACGGACACGGAGGGCGGGACGACTGGACACGTATCCCATCTTCCCACCATGACCCGGGGCCGGACCGGCAGCATCGCTCGATTTGACCGCTGTCGCTGGATGGCAGACGATTTCGTTCATGGGACGGCGTCACACCGCCCCGTAACCCGATCCGGGGACAGTCGTTGACTCCGGTGCAGTTCCTCGCTTCCATGACCCCCACCTCGCCGGGGCTCACCGACCCAGCGGGGGAACACCGCAGAGGACACTCCGTGGCTGTGTCGCACCCCGCGCCGGCCCCGCCCTGGTTCCACGCCCGGGCGGTACTGGTCACTGTGCCGAGCGCCGCTGCCGTGCTGCTCGCGGCCGGCGCCGCCGGCCTTCTGCCGGCATCGCTCGCGCTCGCCTGCGCGGTGGGTTGCGCTGGTCTCTTCGCTGCGGCTTCCCTCTTGGGTACGGCATTAGCACTGCACCGTGCCGAACAAGCCTTCGCGTCCTGCCGTGGCGCCGGTCTGGTCGGCATGGGCACCCTCGTCGGGATCGCCACCGCCCTGGTGCCGTGGTGGAACCCGCCCGACGCGACCGGCTGGCTCACCGCCGGCGTGGCCGTGGCCGCCTGCTGTTACGTGGCAGGCGTCTCGCTGCTGCCGGGTGCCGCGCGCAGCTGGCCGGTCCGGCTGCGGCGGGCCTTCGACGGTGCCGGACTCGGTGTCAGCCTGAGCTTCGCGGCCTACCTGGTGCCGGGCGTGGCGACCCGGCCCGCTGCGGTGCCGGCCATGCTGATCGCGACCGGCGGCATCGCGGTCGTCACGGTGATCGTGCTGCGGGCGCGTCCCCGGCCGCGCCCGGCGCTCTGGTGCGGCGGCGGGGCGGCCCTGGTGCTGCTCGCGCTCGGCGGGGTGACCGCGCTTGTCGACGCGGGTCAGGAAGGTGCACTTCTGGCGATCGCCGGACTGCCGATCATCGCCGGGATGACCGCCTCGGCGCTCGGCGGTTCCCGGCGCGACATCCCGCTGCCGCCGCTGGAGCCTCGCAACCCGGATCAATACCTGGCGAGCTACCCGCTGCTGGCGATCCCGGCGGCAGTCGGCGTGGTCGCGGCGGTCTGGCATCTGGTGACCGTCCGCCGGTTCGACAACCAGGCGATCATTTTCGGTCTCGTCATGGTCAGCGTCCTCGTGGTCCGCGAGCTGCTGGTGGTCCGCGACATCCGCCGGTACGCCGGCCGGCTGCGGATCGCCGAAGCGCACTTCCGCTCGCTCGTGGCCGGCGCGACCGACCTGACCCTGGTCCTCGACGAGCGGCTCACGGTCCGCTGGCAGTCACCGGCCGCGGCCCGGCTCTTCGGCCTGCGCGACGACGAGGTGATCGGCCGCGAGTTCAGCGAACTGATCCACCCGGAGGACGTCGCGGACGCCCAGGCGGTGATCGCCTCGGTCCAGGCCGGCGAGCACGAGGGCGGACCGCCGGTGCTGGTCAGCGCCCGGATGCGGGACGGCGCCAAGCTCTGGCGCGACACCGAGTCCACGATCTCCGACCAGCGTGCCGTCCCCGAGGTGGCCGCCCTGGTCGTGCACGTACGCGACGTCGGCGAACGGGTCCACCTGGAACGGACCCTGCACCGGCTCTCCTATCTGGACCAGCTGACCGGCCTGGCGAACCGGCGGGCGCTGATGCGCGACCTGCTGACGCACCGCCGCCGCCCGGGCATGCGGGGCAACCTCATCGTGATCGACCTGCACGGGCTTGCCGAGATCAACGACGACCGGGGGCGCGAGGTCGGCGACGCCGTGCTGGTCGAGGTGAGCCGCCGGATCAAGCAGTTGATCGGCGAGGAGGACGTGCCGGCCCGGCTCGGCGGCGACGAGTTCGCGGTGCTGACCACGGAGTCGGCCGTCCCGGCGTACGCGCTTGCCACCCGGGTCGTGACGGCGCTCGGTGAGGCGTACCAGCTGCCCGGTGGGTCGGTGGAGTTGCAGAGCAGTGTCGGACTGGCCGAGCTGGCCGGCGGCGCCGACTCCGACGAGGTGCTCCGGCACGCCGACCTGGCCCGGCAGCGCGCCCGCCAGCTCGGCCTGAACCGGGTCGAGTGGTACGACACGGACGTGGAGATCCAGCTGCACCGCCGGATGGAGCTGGAACAGCAGCTGCTCGGCGCGGCCGGCCGGGGTGAGCTTGACCTGGCCTTCCAGCCGGTCACCGGGCTGCGCGACGGCCGGCCGGTCGGCGTCGAGGCGCTGCTGCGCTGGCGGCACCCGGACCTCGGCACGATCCTGCCGGAGGAGATCCTGCCGATCGCCCGGGCCCTCGGCATCACCGCCGAGCTGGACGAATGGGTGCTCGACGAGGCCTGCCGCAGCCTTACCGCCTGGGCCGGCGGCGACGAGGACTTCTGGCTCTCGGTCAACGTCGGGCCGCGCGAGCTGCTCACCGCCCGCTTCCCGGAACGAGTGGCGACCACCCTGAAACGGCACGGCCTCAACCCGGAACGCCTGGTCGTCGAGGTCGCCGAGACGTGGATCGCCGAGGACGTGCCGGCCATCGTCGCGGCCCTGTCGGGCCTGCGCAAACTCGGGGTACGCGCGGCGCTCGACGACTTCGGTGCCGGGCAGACGTCGCTGTCCCACTTGCGCCGGCTGCCCGTCGACATGCTCAAGCTCAGCCAGTCCCTGATGACCGGCGGCCCCGGCTCGGTGCTGGACGTGGTGGTCAGTCTCGGACGCCGGCTCGGCCTGGAGATCGTCGCGAAGGGTCTGGAGACCCAGGAGCGTGTCGACCGCGCGGCTGCGGCCGGTTGCCGTTACGGCCAGGGCTTCGCACTGGCCCATCCAGCACCGGCCGAACGTATAGAGGCCTATTTGGACAGCCACCGAGCCTGATTGCTCCGCTGCGCTCCGCGGCGATTGCCTTGTAACCGGCAATCGCAGGCACAACGGCTGAACCTGTCTAACGAGGGGGAGCGGTGCTTCCTCGGGGGGTGAGGTGGACGCGGCCGGCTTCGACGTTGCCGACGCGTTTGCCGTCGATGGCGTTGAGTAGCTCGCGCGCGGCCTGTGCGCCGTAGGCGGAGATGTCGCGGCTCAGCGCGGTCAGCGGTGGGTGGACCAGGCTGCACAGCGGTGAGTCGTCCCAGGCCACAATGGACAGATCGCCGGGAACGGAGAGGCCCATCTCCTGCGCGACGGCCAGGCCGGCGACCGCCATCACGTCGTTGTCGTAGATGATCGCGCTGGGCCGGTCGCCGCCGATCAGCAGCCGGCGGGTGGCGCGGCTGCCCTCCTCGCCGGTGTAATCGGCGGGCACGGTGATCGTGTTGTGCAATCCGAGCGAGGCGCAGATGTCGTCGAACGCCGTGGTGCGGACCTGGGTGTGCAGCAGATCGGGCACACCGCTGACCCGGGCGATCCGGTCGTGTCCGAGAGCGACCAGGTAACGGACCGCTTCGGTGATCGCGCCGGCGTCGTCGGACCAGATCTGGGCGATGCTGCCCGTGTCGCCGGGACCGCCGATCACCACGGCCGGTAACTGCAGCTCCTGGAGCACCGGGATGCGCACGTCGTTCTCCCGGATGTCGGTGACGATCACCCCGTCGATCCGGCGCTCGCCCCACCAGCGGCGATAGACCTCGACCTCCTGCTCCGGGGTGGCGACCACCTGGAGGGTCAGTGCGTACGACTGCGCGCCGAGCTCGGCCTCGAAACCACTGATCAGGCCCATGAACCACGGTTCGATCCCGAGAATCCGGGCCGGGCGGCACAGCGTCAGGCCGACGGCACGGGCGCGGGCGCCGGAGAGTGCACGGGCCGCGCTGTTCGCGTTGAAACCGATCTCCTGGGCGATCGCGATGATCCGTTTCCGGGTCGCTTCGGAGACGCCGGGCTGGCCGTTCAGCGCGTACGAGACAGCGCCTTTCGACACGCCCGCCCGCCGCGCTATGTCGGCGATCGTGGGCCGCTTCACTCGATCTCCTCTGTCCCCACTGCTGCCGAGCTTATCGGCCGCTGAACAGCATCTAACGGAGTCCCTCGACTCGTAGCAGAAGCTTGATCGGTTCAGTGTTACGGCACTCGATGGGTCATGTAAACGGGTTGTCCGTTTTTTACGGGTTTTCGACCCTAGGAATCACCGTTGTAACACGCTATTGACACTCCTCGAATCGAGGCTTACCGTTCCATCCACTTACCCGGTTCAGTGATGTAGCTCTCCTTGTTGGAGGTTTCGATGGGACGTTCGGTACGCCGCGTGGCGGCCGTGGGACTGGTGGCCGCCCTGGCCATCTCGGGCTGTAGCGGCCAGAGCCTGGAGGGTGGCAACGACGACGCGGCCGCCGGCCAGGTCTCCTTGAAGATCAACTTCTGGGGCGACATGGGCCTCGACAAGCTCAAGGCCAAGTACGAGGCCGAGCACACGAACGTCAAGATCGTGCTGAACTCGGGCGAGTACAACGCCCAGCACGAGGACCTCCAGAAGAAGCTGGTCGCCGGCTCCGGCGCGCCGGACATCTCCGCGGTCGACGAGGGCTTCATCGTTCAGTTCCGCAGCCAGGCCGATCAGTTCGTCAACCTGATCGACAAGGGCGCGTCGAGCTACGAGTCGAAGTACCTGGGCTGGAAGTGGAAGGCCTCGCAGTCCGCCGACGGCAAGCAGATCGGTCTCGGCACCGACGTCGGCGGCCTCGCCATGTGTTACCGCACCGACCTGTTCAAGGCGGCCGGCCTGCCCACCGACCGTGAGTCGGTCTCCA
Organism: Actinoplanes sp. CA-015351; assembly: GCF_050955685.1. Lineage (NCBI taxonomy): Bacteria > Bacillati > Actinomycetota > Actinomycetes > Micromonosporales > Micromonosporaceae > Actinoplanes > Actinoplanes sp. CA-015351. Next base: position 7,429,927 of record NZ_CP192102.1, on the reverse strand, counting down.
AGCTCTGGCCCACCTGGGACGAGTTCATCGCCACCGGCCAGAAGTACACGAAGGCAACGGGCAAGAAGTTCGTCGACTCCGGTACGAACCTGTTCAACCCGGTCCTCGCCCAGCAGCCGGTCGGCTTCTACGACGAGCAGGAAGCCCTCCAGATGGAGGGTGGGCCCAAGGTCGCGTTCGACACCAGCATGAAGGCGATCGAGGCCGGCATCTCGGCGAACCTCGCCAGCTTCCAGCCGAACTGGGACCAGGGTTTCAAGAAGGACCAGTTCGCGGCCCTGGCCTGCCCGGCGTGGATGCTCGGCCACATCCAGGACACCGCGCCCGACCAGAAGGGCAAGTGGGACATCGCGTCGATCCCCGGTGGCGGCGGCAACTGGGGCGGTTCCTGGTGGACCATCCCGAAGCAGGGCAAGAACGTCGACGAGGCGTACAAGTTCGTCGAGTGGCTGATCCAGCCCGAGCAGCAGATCGAGGTCTTCAAGACGGTCGGCAACCTGCCGTCGCAGCCGGCGCTCTACAAGGACCCGGCCGTCCTCGACTACAAGAAGGAGTTCTTCACCAATGCCCCCACCGGCCAGATCTTCGCGGCGACCGCGGAGAACCTGCAGCCGCAGTACCTGGGCAAGAAGAACGGCCCGACGCGGGTCGCGGTGGAGAACGTGATCACCCGAGTGCAGCAGGGCGGCCTCAAGCCGGACGCGGCCTGGGCGGAAGCAGTCAAGGAAGCCGACAAGGCGTCCAAGGCCTGACATCCCGGTAGGCGAGACGGCCTCAGGCCGTCTCGCCTCCGCTTGCTGAGGAGTACGCCGTGTCGCTCACCGAAACCCGCCCCGCCCCGCCGGGTCAGCCGAAACACGCGCCGCCGCCGCGCGCGAAGTTCTGGCTCTACCGCTTCGACACCAAGACCGTCCCGTACCTTTTGATCGCGCCGTTCTTCCTGCTCTTCGCGATCTTCGGGCTCTTCCCGATCATCTTCAACGCCATCGTGGCGCTGCGTAACTGGCGGCTCGACGAGCCGGACGAGCGAGGCTGGGCCGGCTTCGAGAACTTCTCCCGGCTGCTGACCGACGGCGACTTCTGGAACGCGCTCGGCAACACCTTCGGGATCTTCGTGCTCTCCACGGTTCCGCAGCTGCTCATCGCGTTGATCATCGCGAACCTGCTGAACCGCAAGCTGCGCGGCACCACGTGGTGGCGGGTCGGGATTCTTCTTCCGTACGTCACACCGGTCGCCGCCTCGACCCTGGTCTTCGCGATGTTCTTCGCCCGCGACTACGGCCTGGCGAACTGGTTCCTGTCGCTCGTCGGCTTCGGCAACGAGAACCCGATCGACTGGCGTGCCGCGAAGTGGAGCAGCTGGATCGCCATCGCCACGATGGTCAACTGGAAGTGGATCGGCTACAACGCGCTGCTCTACCTCTCCGCCATGCAGTCGATCCCGAAGGACGTCTACGAGGCGTCCGCGGTCGACGGCGCCGGTCCGTGGCGTCAGCTGTGGCAGATCACCGTGCCGATGATCCAGCCGGTCATCCTCTTCACCGTGGTGCTCTCCACCATCGGCGGGCTGCAGCTCTTCAACGAGCCGATGCTCTTCGACGAGAACCCGGCCTCCGCCAGCGGTGGCTCCGACGGCCAGTTCCAGACCATCGCCCAGCTCATCTACAAGGTCGGCTGGAAAGACCTCAACCTTGGGTACGCGGCCGCGATGTCCTGGGCGCTCTTTTTGATCATCCTGATCGTGGCCGCGGTCAACGCGCTCGCGACCCGTCGTCTCGGAGGCGACAAGTGACCACCCTGGTGAACCGTGCACCGCAGGAGACGCGCGGCAGCTGGAAGACCTATGCGGTCCTCGCCGCCTTCATGATCCTCTCGGCCTTCCCGGTGTACTGGATGTTCGTCATCGCGACGAGCACCGACGAGAAGGTGATGGGCTTCCCGCCCACGGTGATCCCGGGCGACCAGCTGCTGGTGAACCTCAGCGAGGTTTTCGGGATGCAGGACGTGTTCTTCACCGCGTCCCTGATCAACAGCGTCATCGTCGCGGGTGTGGTCACCGCGACGACACTGTTCTTCTGTTCACTGGCCGGGTTCGCGTTCGCGAAACTCCGCTTCCGTTATCGCAACGCGCTGATGGTCGTCGTCATCCTGACGCTGACCGTGCCGAACCAGCTGGGTGTGGTGGCGCTCTACATCCTGATGAGCAGGCTGGAGTGGAACGGCACACTGCTCGCGGTCATCGCCCCGGGTCTGGTCAGCGCCTTCGGTGTGTTCTACATGCGACAGTTCATCGCGCACGCCATCCCGGACGAGCTGATCGAGGCAGCCCGGATCGACGGCGCGTTGACGCTGCGGATTTACTGGACCGTGGTGCTGCCGGCGATCCGGCCGGCGCTGGCGGTGCTCGGGCTGCTGACGTTCGTGGCGACGTGGAACGACTTCCAGTGGCCGCTGATCACCCTGAACGGCACCGATTTCCCGACCTCGATGGTCGCCCTGTCCGACCTGGCCAGCGGAAACTACGTGATTTACCGGCGGGTGCTGGCAGGCGCGTTCGCGGCAACGGTCCCCCTGGTGATCCTGCTGCTGATCGGCGGCCGCCAGATCGTCCGCGGAATCATGGAAGGCGCCCTGAAGTAACACCCGCCAGACCCCGCCCCGACCCCCGGCCGCGTCGACCCTCGTGCGTCGGGCGCCGGGGTTCGGGCCTCGTGGGCCGGGCCTCGTGGGTCGGGGGTCGAATCCCGGTCCCGCCGCTCCCGCCGCCTGCCAGGGCGGGCTCAACGGTCCACGGCCGCTCGGCCAGAGCTCAACGTGTCGACTTAGGGCTCAGTGTGTTGATTTGGGGTGCAATGCGCACCCATTACCAACACGCACCCCACGAAACAGGTGTCCGTGTGGACTTCGGGTTCGGATCGCACCCTAAATCAACACGCATCGGGAAGGCTGCGGCGGAGCCGAGCGGCAGACCTCCCCGCCGAGCGGCAGTTCGCGGAACGGCCGGCTCGTGCCTCTGGGCGGGACCGCTGGCGACGGCTTGCGGGGACGCCGGCCTGTTCAGCCAGCATGCCGATCGGTAAGCCACCGGATCTCGACGGGGGTGGGATCTGGGGGCGCGCCGTGGTGTTGGCCGTGGGCGGTGGGGTTTGGGTGGCCTAGGGTGGGTTTGTGGCTACGCCGGAGTTTATTTTGGAGTTGCGCAAAAACATCGGGCATGCGGCGCTGTCTCTGCCCAGCGTTACCGCTGTGGTCTTCGGGGAGGGCGGCCGGGTGCTTCTCAACCGGCGCAGCGATGACGGGCGGTGGTCGTTGCTCGCCGGGGTGCTGGAGCCTGGGGAGCAGCCGGCGGCCGGCGCTGTCCGGGAGGTTTTTGAGGAGACGGCTGTCGACATCGTCGTGGAGCGGATCGTCGCCGTTGAAGCGTTGCCGTTGCGGACGCTTCAGAACGGGGACCAGGTTTACTGGTTCGAGACCGTTTTTGCCTGTCGAGCGGTTGGTGGGGACGCTCGGGTGAACGATGACGAGTCGCTTGAGGTGGCGTGGTTCGAGCCTGCGGTGATGCCTGCGCTCGACGAGCGGCAGACGCGTTATCTCGCGATGGCTCGGGACGTGGCCGCGCCGCCGTTTTTTGTGGGGTGAAGCTCAGCCATGCACCGGTAGCGATGGGCGCGCAGCGGCCGTGAGCGGGCAGTTCGTCGCGGTGGACTCACGAGAGCGCGATTGTTGCTTGTGTGGTGCCCCGGTCACGCGTATCAAAATGACCGGGGCACTCAGAAGGAGCTATTCGGGGACGCGGCGGTAGGCGCCGTCGCTGGCGCTGGTGGCCATCGAGGCGTAAGCGCGCAGCGCGGCCGAGACCGGGCGCACGCGGGCGACCGGGGAGTACGGCTTGGCGCGGCGTTCTTCCTCGTGGCGGCGCTGGGCGAGGACGTCGTCGTCGACGTTGAGGGTGATGCTGCGGCCGGGGATGTCGATGATGATCTCGTCGCCGGTCTGGACCAGGGCGATCAGGCCGCCGGCCGCTGCCTCGGGGGAGACGTGGCCGATGGAGAGGCCGGACGTGCCGCCGGAGAAGCGGCCGTCGGTGATCAGTGCGCAGGCTTTGCCGAGGCCGCGGCCCTTGAGGAAGCTCGTGGGGTAGAGCATTTCCTGCATGCCGGGGCCGCCGCGGGGGCCTTCGTATCGGATGATCACGATGTCGCCCTCGACGACCTCTTTGCCGAGGATGCCGGTGACCGCGTCGTCCTGGGACTCGTAAACCCGGGCCGGGCCAGTGAATTTCCAGATCGACTCGTCGACACCCGCGGTTTTGACGACGCAGCCGTCGGGGGCGAGGTTGCCGAAGAGGATCGCGAGGCCGCCATCGACGGTGTACGCGTGCTCGGCCGACCTGATGCACCCCTCCACCGGGTCGGTGTCCAGTTTCGCCCAGCGGTTCGTCGTGCTGAACGGCTCGACGGTGCGGACTCCACCCGGTGCGGCGTGGAAGAGCTCCAGCGCCTCCTCGGAGGGCGATTCGCCACGGATGTCCCACTTGTTTAGCCACGAGGTGAGGTCGGGCGAGTGGACCGCGCGGACCTGCTCGCGAAGCAGGCCGCCACGGTTGAGCTCACCCAGCAGAGCGGGGATGCCGCCGGCCCGGTGAACGTCTTCCATGTGGTATTTCGGGCTGTTCGGCGCCACTTTCGACAGGCAGGGCACCCGGCGGGAGACGGCGTCGATGTCGGAGACGCTGAAGTCGAGCTCGGCCTCGCGGGCCGCGGCCAGCAGGTGCAGGATCGTGTTTGTCGAGCCGCCCATCGCCACGTCGAGGGCCACCGCGTTCTCGAAGGCGTCGCGGTTGGCGATCGAGCGCGGCAGGACCGACTCGTCGTCCTTCTCGTAGTACTCCTTGGCGATCTCGACGATCAGCCGGCCGGCCTCTTCGAAGAGGGCCTTGCGGGACGCGTGCGTCGCCAGCGTCGAGCCGTTGCCGGGCAGCGACAGGCCGATCGCCTCGGTGAGGCAGTTCATCGAGTTCGCCGTGAACATGCCGGAGCAGGAACCGCAGGTCGGGCAGGCCGACCGCTCGATGGTGTCCAGCTGGGCGTCGGTGACGTTGTCGTTCGCGGCGGCGCTCATGGCGTCGACCAGGTCGAGTTTCTCGTGCACGATGCCCTTGATGGCGACTGTCTTGCCGGCTTCCATCGGGCCGCCGGAGACGAAGACCGTCGGGATGTTGAGCCGCAGCGCGGCGATCAGCATGCCGGGGGTGATCTTGTCGCAGTTCGAGATGCAGACCAGGGCGTCGGCGCAGTGCGCGTTCACCATGTACTCCACGGCGTCGGCGATCAGCTCGCGGCTGGGCAGCGAGTAGAGCATGCCGCCGTGGCCCATCGCGATGCCGTCGTCGACCGCGATCGTGTTGAACTCACGGCCGACACCGCCGGCCGCGGCAATCGAGTCGGCGACGAGGCCGCCCATGTCCTTCAGGTGCACGTGCCCGGGTACGAACTGGGTGAAACTGTTGGCGATCGCGACGATCGGCTTGCCGAAATCGTCGTCTGTCATGCCGGTGGCGCGCCACAGGGCGCGCGCGCCGGCCATGGTGCGACCATGGGTCGAAGTCCGGGAGCGCAGCTCAGGCATGAGTCCATACTGCCACCGGCTTCTCAGGAAATCGCCAAGGACGTCCACAGCGCGGGACGCCAGGACTGGTCGGATCGACGAAGATCGGGCAGAGTGTGTGCGTGCACTCACCGTCCGGTATGGAGCTGGCGGGTCTGGCCGGCTTGCTCGCCGCGGTGCCGGCGGTCGCCTATCTCGGGCAGTCCGGACGCCGGCACACGGGCGCGGCGCGGCGTGCGCACCTTCTGCTCGCCGCCGGTGGCGCCGTCTCGGCGGCCGCCGCCCTTGCCGGTCTCGCCAGCGCGGCGCTGAGTGGCCACCATCACCAGTCCGCTCACACCCGCACGCTCGCCACCATGGTCGCCATCGCGATGGGCATCGGCACGCTCACGCTGCTGGCCGGGACCGTCGCACTGCCCGGTGCGACCCGCGGTCCGGCCGCGGCGCTGCGTCACGTGCTCGACGGCCTGGTCATCGCGGCGGCCATCTGGGTGGCCGGCTGGGTGCTGCTCGCCGAGCCGACCCGGATCCTCGGCGAGGCCACACCGTACGAATGTGCCGCCATCATGCTTCCGGCCGTGCTCGTGGTGCTGGCGCTCGGCCTCACCTCGGTCCTCGGCCTGCACGCGCACCGGCCGCGGCGCAACACCGTCCGGGTCTCCGCCGGGGTGAGTGTCGTCGCGGTCGCGGCCGCCCTGCTCTCCACCGGCATCTGCCGGCAGGACAACGAGTTCGCCCTGGCCAGCGTGCTGCTGCTGGCGGCCGGCCTGATCATGGTGGCGTACGCGGTACGCGCCGCCGACCGCCCCGTCGAGGTCACCGGTGACGTACTGGAACGCGGCGGCGGATACGTCGTGGTCCCGATGGTCGTGGTGATCGGCTCGCTCGGATACCACCTGGTCAGCGGCGGGACGCTCGACGCGTACGGATACTTCGGCCTGAGCATCGAGGGCCTCGCCCTGGTCGCCCGGCAGTACCTGGCGCTCGACGACGTGCGGCGGTACACCACCCAGCTACGGCAGCGGGAAGCGCACTTCCGGGAGCTGGCGCACACCGATCCACTCACCGGGCTGGCGAATCGGCGGGGTCTGCAGGAAGCGCTCCTGGGCACCGATCAGAACGACGCCGTCCTGATCGGCATCGACATGGACGGCTTCAAGACGGTCAACGACATGCGCGGCCACGACGTCGGCGACAGCGTGCTCACCGAGGTGGCCGCCCGGCTGCGGCGCAACCTGCTCGGCGGTGACGTGGCGGCCCGGCTCGGCGGCGACGAGTTCGCGGTGCTGATGCACGGCGACGCCGACGAGGCGATGCTCGCGGCACATCGGCTGCTCGCGGTGCTCGGCGAGCCGTACGAGGTGGACGGCGGCTCGATCTTCCTCTCCGCCAGCCTCGGTGTGGCCGACACCGGCGAGCTGCTGCGCGACGCCGACCTGGCCCTGCGGTACGCGAAACAGCGCGGCAAGAACCGGGTGGAGCGCTACCAGGCCGGGTACGACGAGCTGCTGCGCCGGCGCGGCACGCTGCAGGGTGAGCTGCGGCACGCCATCGACCGTGACCAGCTGCGCCTGGTCTTCCAGCCGGTGGTGGCCCTGCCGTCGATGCGGCCGGTCGGCGCCGAGGCGCTGCTCCGCTGGACCCACCCGGAACTCGGGGCGGTACGCCCGGACGAGTTCATCCCGGTCGCCGAGGAGTCCGGGCTGATCAACCGGATCGGCGCCTGGGTCCTGGAGCAGGCCGTCGTGCAGCTCGCCGAGTGGCTGGCGAAAGGGCACGACGTCTGGGTCTCGGTGAACCTGTCACCGAAGGAACTGCACAACGCCGATTACGCGGCGCAGGTCGCCGACGTGCTGGCCGAGCACAGCGTGCCACCGCAGCGGCTGGTCCTCGAGGTGACCGAGCACGCGGTCGCCACCGACATGGAGGAGCTGGTCCGCCGGCTCGCCGAGCTGCGCGAGACCGGGGTGCGGATCGCGCTCGACGACTTCGGCGCCGGTTATTCGTCGCTGACCCAGCTGCGGACCCTTCCGGTGGACATTCTCAAGATCGACCATGCGCTGGTGGCGGAGCCGGAGTCGCGTACCGGGACGGCGGCGCCCCTGGTCGACGTGGTGGTCCGGCTCGGGCACCGGCTCGGCCTGGAGGTGCTGGCCGAGGGGATCGGCACCACGGCGCAGCGCGAGGTGGTCGAGGAAGCCGGCTGCCGGCTCGGTCAGGGCTCGCTGTTCGGCTGGGGAGTGCCGGCCGAGCACTTCGAATCCCGGCTGCGAACCCTCGTTCCGGTGGGCCGACGGCCGCTCCCGGCGCCACGTTCCACTCCGCCGAGTGATGCACCGGCACGCAGTCAGGTGGTACGCCTCGGACCAGGGATGCGGCAGGTCAGAGCGCTGTTGCCGAGTGACCCGGCATTCCGGACTGATCAAAATGTGGGATCTGTTGACTCAGGCCGTGAGATCGGGCAAGGTTAGCCGCATGTGCTTCGCGTCCCGAGTACTTATCTGAGCGCACTCTCCGCAACAGGAGGGTGCGCTAGGTCCCGTGCATTGGCACGAGGGCCTTTTTTGTTGCTCGAGTTTCCGGACGCCGACTTGTAAAGGCCTGAATTGCCATGACGAGACCCACTCCCGAATCACTGGCCCATCGAGCCACTCCGGCCACTGTGGCAGCGGCCGCGAACACCGCTCCCGCCACCATCGCCCCGGTATCCACCACCGGCGCAGGCGCGCTCGTCCGGTCGCTCGAGGCGCTCGGGGTCGAGGTCGTGTTCGGCATTCCGGGCGGGACCATCCTTCCGGCGTACGACCCGCTGTTCGACTCGAAGGTCCGGCACATCCTGGTCCGGCACGAGCAGGGCGCGGGTCACGCGGCCACCGGTTACGCCCAGGCCACCGGCAAGGTCGGCGTCTGCATCGCGACAAGTGGTCCCGGTGCGACGAACCTGGTCACGGCGATCGCTGACGCGTACATGGACTCGGTGCCGATCGTCGCGATCACCGGGCAGGTGAGCCGGCCGTACATCGGCACGGACGCCTTCCAGGAGGCGGACATCCAGGGCATCACGCTGCCGATCACCAAGCACAACTTCCTGGTCCAGACCCCGGAGGAGCTGCCCCGGATCCTGGCCGAGGCCTTCCACCTGGCGTCCACCGGCCGGCCCGGCCCGGTCCTGGTCGACATCCCGAAAGACGTGCAGCAGGCGCAGACCACGTTCAGCTGGCCGCCGACGCTGGACCTGCCGGGTTACCGCCCGACGCTGCACCCGCACGGCAAGCAGATCCGTGAGGCGGCCCGGCTGATCGCCGCGGCGAAGCGCCCGGTTCTGTACGTCGGCGGCGGCGTGCACAAGGCCGGCGCCACCGACGGGCTGCGCAAGCTCGCGGAGCTGACCGGCATCCCGGTGGTCACCACGCTGATGGGTCTCGGCGCGTTCCCCGACTCGCACCCGCAGCACCTGGGCATGCCCGGCATGCACGGCACGGTTCCGGCGGTCTACGCGCTGCAGCGCTCCGACCTGCTGGTCACCCTCGGCGCCCGGTTCGACGACCGGGTCACCGGTCAGCTGGACTCGTTCGCGCCGGACGCCAAGGTGGTCCACGCCGACATCGACCCGGCGGAGATCGGCAAGAACCGGCACGCGGATGTCCCGATCGTCGGCGACGCCCGGCACGTCATCGACGAGCTGATCGCGGCGGTCTCGGCCAACGCGGGCGGCACCGAGCAGTACGCGGCCTGGTGGAAGACGCTCAACGAGATCCGTGAGCGCTACCCGCTCGGGTACGACGAGCCGACCGACGGCAGCCTCGCGCCGCAGTACGTGATCGAGCGGATCGGTGAGCTTGTCGGCCCGGACGCGATCTACGTGGCGGGCGTCGGCCAGCACCAGATGTGGGCCTCCCAGTTCATCAAGTACGAGAAGCCGGGCACCTGGCTCAACTCGGGCGGCGCCGGCACGATGGGTTACGCCGTCCCGGCCGCGATGGGCGCGAAGGTGGCCCAGCCCGGCACCGCGGTGTGGGCCATCGACGGCGACGGCTGCTTCCAGATGACCAACCAGGAGCTGGCGACCTGCGCTCTGGAAGGCATCCCGATCAAGGTCGCCGTGATCAACAACGGCAACCTGGGCATGGTCCGGCAGTGGCAGACCCTGTTCTACGAGGGCCGTTACTCGAACACCGTGCTGGGCACGCACAAGCACCGGATCCCGGACTTCGTGAAGCTGGCCGAGGCGCTCGGCTGTGTCGGCCTGCGGTGTGAGTCGAAAGACGACGTCGACAAGGTCATCAAGCAGGCCATGGAGATCAACGACGCGCCGGTGGTCATCGACTTCACGGTCGGCGAGGACGCCATGGTGTGGCCGATGGTCGCGGCCGGCACGAGCAATGACGAGATCATGTTCGCCCGGGACGTGCGCCCGACGTTCGAAGAGGACGACCTGTAATGACGAACAAGCACACGCTGAGCGTGCTGGTCGAGAACAAACCCGGTGTGCTCGCACGCGTCAGTGGCCTGTTCTCCCGCCGCAGCTTCAACATCGACTCCCTTGCGGTCGGCGAGACGGAGAACCCGGACGTCAGCCGCATCACGATCGTCGTCAACGCGGACTCCTCTCCGCTGGAACAGGTCACGAAGCAGCTCAACAAGCTGGTGAACGTCCTGAAGATCGTGGAGCTGGACCCCTCCCAGTCGGTCCAGCGTGAGCTCCTGCTGGTCAAGGTGCGTGCCGATCGGGCGCAGCGCAGCCAGGTGCTCGAGACCGTCGAGCTGTTCCGGGCGCGAGTGATCGACGTCGCTCCGGACACCCTGACGATCGAGGCCACCGGTAATCCCGACAAACTGGATGCGTTACTGCGCGACCTCGAGCCGTACGGCATCAAGGAGATGGTCCAGTCGGGCCTCGTGGCCATCGGCCGCGGATCCCGCTCCATCACCACCGGCCCCGCTCTGCGCGCCGCCTAAATTCAGAAAGAGAAGGAACATGACCGCGGAAGTTTTCTACGACGCCGACGCCGACCTGTCGATCATTCAGGGCAAGAAGGTCGCCGTGATCGGTTACGGCAGCCAGGGTCACGCGCACTCGCTGTCGCTGCGTGACTCGGGCGTCGACGTGGTGGTCGGTCTGAAGGAGGGCTCGAAGAGCCGCCCGAAGGCCGAGGAGCAGGGCCTCACCGTGAAGACCCCGGCCGAGGCCTCCGCCTGGGCTGACGTGATCATGGTGCTGGCGCCGGACACCGCGCAGCGCAAGATCTACACCGAGTCGATCGAGCCGAACCTGACCGCGGGCAAGGCGCTCTTCTTCGGCCACGGCCTGAACATCCGCTTCGAGCTGATCAAGCCGCCGGCCAACGTGACCATCGCCATGGTCGCCCCGAAAGGCCCGGGCCACCTGGTCCGCCGTCAGTACGTCGACGGCAAGGGCGTCCCCGCGCTGATCGCCGTCGAGCAGGACCCGACCGGCGAGGGCCAGGCGCTGGCGCTCTCCTACGCGAAGGCGATCGGTGGCACCCGCGCCGGTGTCATCAAGACAACCTTCACCGAGGAGACCGAGACCGACCTCTTCGGTGAGCAGGCCGTCCTCTGCGGTGGCGCGTCCGCGCTCGTGCAGACCGGTTTCGAGGTGCTGACCGAGGCGGGTTACGCCCCGGAGATCGCCTACTTCGAGTGCCTGCACGAGCTCAAGCTGATCGTCGACCTGATGTACGAGGGTGGCATCGCCCGCCAGCGCTACAGCGTCTCGGACACCGCCGAGTTCGGTGACTACGTCTCCGGCCCGCGCGTGATCAACGCGTCGGTCAAGGAGGAGATGAAGAAGATCCTCGCCGACATCCAGTCCGGCGAGTTCACCCGCCGCCTGATCGCGGACGACGATGCCGGCGCGCCGGAGCTCAAGAAGTTCCGCGAGGAGGCCGCCAAGCACCCGATCGAGATCACCGGTGCGAAGCTGCGCGGGATGATGAGCTGGGTGGACCGCCCGATCACCGAGACCGCCTGATTTTCAGCTTTTATCGGAAATGCCCGGCCGGGTTCGCCCCCGGTCGGGCATTTCTGTTGAGTGAACTGAACTTCGCGCCGCACGCTTGCGTACCATTCGTGTCCGTCAATGCCGACGAGAACCGGGTGGGGACCATGTCTGTCGTCCTGGTAACCGAGGAACTGGCACCAGCCGCATTTGACCTGCTCAGCGAGGACTTCGAGGTCCGCCGAGCGGAGGGAACGGACCGGCCGGCGCTATTGAGAGCGCTGGCCGATGCCGACGCGGTGATCGTTCGCAGTGCGACCCGGATCGACGCGGAGGCGCTCGCCGCCGCGACCCGGCTGCGCGTCGTGGCCCGCGCCGGGGTCGGCCTCGACAACGTCGACGTCCCGGCCGCCACGGCTCGCGGAGTGCTTGTCGTCAACGCGCCGACCAGCAACATCGTCTCGGCTGCCGAGCAGGCGGTGGCGCTGCTGCTGTCGGTCGCGCGGCACACCGCGACGGCGAGCGCCACCCTCAAGGCAGGCGCCTGGCGGCGCTCCGCCTTCACCGGCGTCGAAATTCATGGCAAGACCGTGGGAGTGGTCGGTCTTGGGCGCATCGGCGTCCTCTTCGCGCAGCGCATGGCCGCTTTCGGGGTACGCCTCATCGCGTACGACCCATACGTCCAGCCTGCTCGTGCGGCGCAGCTCGGGGTGCACCTCACCAGCCTCGACGAGTTGATCCGGGAAAGTGACTTCATCTCGGTGCACCTTCCGCGTACCCCGGAGACCTTGGGTTTGATCGGCGAGAAGGAACTCGCGGTGGTCAAACCAGGTGTACGCATCGTCAACGCGGCCCGGGGCGGCCTGGTCGACGAGCATGCTCTGGCCGAGGCGCTCGCGGACGGGCGGGTGGCCGGCGCCGGGCTGGACGTCTTCGAGAACGAGCCGCTCACCTCGTCGCCGCTGTTCGCCTTCGACAACGTGGTGGTCACGCCGCACCTGGGCGCCTCGACCGTGGAGGCGCAAGACAAAGCCGGCCTCGCGGTGGCGCAGAGCGTGCGGCTGGCCCTGCACGGCGAGTTCGTCCCGGACGCGGTGAACGTCCGGGCCGGCGGTGCGGTCGACGAGGACGTCCGCCCGCTGCTGCCGCTCGCCGAGCGCCTCGGCCGGGTCTTCACCGCGGTGGCCGGTGGGGTGGCCTCCCGGATGACCGTCGAGGTACGCGGCGCCGTGGTCGCCCACGACGTCTCGGTCCTCGAACTGGCCACCATGAAGGGCCTGTTCGCGCCGGTGACCGCCGAACCGGTGACGTACGTGAACGCGCCGCACGTCGCCGCGGACCGTGGCGTCGAGCTGGAGCTGTCAGCCGAGGAGGGCTCGGAGGGCGCCGACACCACGCTGATCACGGTCCGGGGCGCGATGCCGGACGGCGGCGTCGTTTCGGTGGCCGGGACCTACGCCGAGACGGCGAAGCTGGTCGAGGTGGACGGGTTCGAGCTGGACCTGGCGCCGGAAGGCGCGCTGCTGTTCTTCCGGTACCAGGACCGGCCCGGCGTGGTCGGCAGGATCGGGACCACGCTGGGCCGGGCTGGTGTGAACATCGCGTCGATGCAGGTGGCCCGCCGGGCGGCCGGCGGCGAGGCGCTGATGGCCCTGCGACTGGACTCGCTCGTGGAGCCGGACGTGGTGGCCGCGGTGGCCGCCGAGATCGGCTCGTCGCGGACCGCCTTGGCGGACCTCTAGCTCGCCGCTCGCAGCGGCGGTGGGTACACCGTGCCGTCCTGTAGATCCAGCAGATCCAGGTTGAGCTCGGCGGCCAGCCGCTCGATCGTCTCCAGGACCACATCCGGGCAGCCCTCGTCGAGCCGCATCTGGATGTGGTCCGCGGCGGCGTGCAGCGGAGCACTGGCCCAGGGTGATCCGGGCGCCGTCGCCCGTGGCCCCCTGTCCGGATAGGTGCTGGTCAGCGCGTCGTAGAAGGCGACGACACGGGGATCGGCGGGTCGCTGCGGGTGGTCGCCGCGGGCGCATCGGGCATTCGCGTCGCGTACGGCTTCCGGCGCCGCCGACGGGGCCATGGCCCACACCACTAGGTCGAAACTCACCGGCGCATGGTGCCACCACCGAAGGGCTGGTACGCGGAAACCGTGGGCCGACACGCGGGGGCGCGTCTTGCATGTCTTTGGTCCGCATCGCTAGCGTTGTCCTTGCCGCACGACTCGGGTGGATCCGTCTTCGGGTGATGTGATCTGTCGCAGGGTCGTGTGTGTGAATCTGGCGGGACCGAACCACGTGTACTCGTCGCAACAACCCCTGTGCCGTTTGCCGCGGCCAGGGGTTGTTCGCTTTTTATGAAAGCTCACTTCCTGGGACTGTCGTTCCGTTCTTCGGGAAGCCGGGCTACGGTGTCCCTGGTAGGTCGACAGTTGGGGAGTTTGACGTGAGCGTGTCGCGGATCGCAGTGGTCGCCGGTGACGGCATCGGGACCGAGGTCACCGCGCAGGCTCGCAAGGTCATCGACGCGGTCCTCCCCGGCGTTGAATACAACGAGTACGACCTCGGCGCCCGCCTCTACAACCGCACCGGCGAGGTTCTGCCGGGCGCGATCCAGGACGAGCTGGCCGGCCACGACGCCGTCCTGCTGGGTGCCATCGGCGACCCGAGCGTCCCGCCGGGCATCCTCGAGCGCGGCCTGCTGCTGAAGCTTCGCTTCGACTTCGATCAGTATGTGAACCTGCGCCCCTCCAAGCTGTGGCCGGGCACCACCAGCCCGCTGGCCGGCGTCAAGCCCGGCGAGATCGACATGGTCGTGGTCCGCGAGGGCACCGAGGGTCTCTACGTCGGCGCCGGCGGCGTCCTGCACAAGGACACCCCCGCCGAGATCGCCACCGAGGAAAGCCTGAACACGCGGTTCGGCGTCGAGCGGGTCATCCGTGACGCCTTCGACCGCGCCCAGCGCCGGGACCGCCGCCACGTCACGCTCGTGCACAAGACCAACGTGCTGACCCACGCCGGCAACCTGTGGTCGCGCGCGTTCGCCGCCGTCGCGGCGGAGTTCCCCGAGGTCACCACGGAGTACCAGCACATCGACGCCGCCAGCATGTTCATGGTGAGCAACCCGCAGCGCTTCGACGTCGTGGTGACCGACAACCTCTTCGGTGACATCCTCACCGACATCGCCGCTGCCGTCACCGGTGGCATCGGCATGGCGGCCAGCGGCTCCGTCAACCCGGAGCGCAAGTACCCGTCGACCTTCGAGCCGGTGCACGGCTCCGCGCCGGACATCGCCGGCAAGGGCATCGCCGACCCGGCCGCCGCCATCCTCTCCGCGGCCCTGCTGCTGGAGCACCTCGGCCGCCACGACGAGGCCCGCCGAGTAACCGAGGCGGTCGCGGCACATGTCGCGTCCCGGACCCCGGGCGCGTCGCTGCGTACCGCCGAAGTCGGCGACCTGGTGGCCGCGGCCGTCTGATTCGGCCCCGGTTCGACTCCCACAGCCCGCAAGGGCTTCCTCACCGTGCGGTCATTGAACTAACGACCGTTCGGGGTAGATTTCATGCGCGGCACTACGGGTGCCCTCGCATGCCCTGAATCTTTTCTGCAGAAAGCAGGTCTCCTTGTCATGAGCGGTGGTGACAACCTCGAATTCGAGATCCGTCCGAACCCGGCACCCGTAAGCGACGCCGACCGCGCCGCCCTGCTGGCCAACCCCGGTTTCGGCCGCATCTTCACCGACCACATGGCGACCATCCGGTACGCCGATGGCAAAGGTTGGTACGAACCCCGGATCGAGGCCCGCGCCCCGATTCCGATGGACCCCGCGAGCGCCGTTCTGCACTACGCCCAGGAGATCTTCGAGGGGCTGAAGGCGTACACGCTTCCGGACGGTGGCGTCGCGATGTTCCGCCCGGATGCGAACGCGAACCGGTTCAACCAGTCCGCCCAGCGGATGGCGATGCCGCAGTTGCCGGTGGAGACGTTCCTGCAGTCGCTGCACGAGATCATCTCGATCGATCGGGACTGGATTCCGCAGGGCGAAGAGGGCAGCCTCTACCTGCGCCCCTTCGCGTACGCGAGCGAGGTCTTCCTCGGCGTGCGTCCCGCGACCGAATACCTGTACCTGGTCATCGCGTCGCCGGTCGGCCCGTACTTCTCCGGTGGCGTCAAGCCGGTGACGATCTGGGTCTCGCCGGACTTCACCCGGGCGGCTCCGGGCGGCACCGGCGCGGCGAAGTGCGGCGGCAACTACGCCGCGGGCCTCTCCGCGCAGGCCGAGGCTGCCGAGCACGGCTGCGACCAGGTGGTCTACCTGGACGCGGTGGAGCGTAAGTACATCGATGAGCTCGGCGGCATGAACGTCTTCCTGGTCCTCGACGACGGCACCCTGGTGACGCCGCCGCTGACCGGGACGATCCTGCCGGGCATCACCCGCGACTCGGTGATCAAGCTGGCGGAACGCGCCGGCCGCCGGGTCGAGGAGCGTCCGATCAGCCTGGACGAGTGGCGCGAGGGCGCTGCCTCGGGCCGGGTCCGCGAGGCGTTCGCCTGCGGCACCGCCGCGGTGATCACCCCGATCGGCGTGATCAAGAGCGAGGACGGTGAGTTCGCTGTCGCCGACGGCGGTTCCGGCGAGGTGACGATGGGCATCCGCAAGCAGCTCGTCGACATCCAGCGCGGCCGCGCCGAAGACCCCTTCGGCTGGGTGCATAGAGTTCTTTAAAGACCCACTTGGGTACGCGTCAGCGCCTTGACGCGTACCCAAGAAGGGTCTTAGGGCTCTAAGAGGTTTGACCGCAGGGCGGTGAGGTCGTTGTCGGTCAGGCCTATCTGTTTGGCGAAGGCTTCGACGGAGCCGTGCAGGGTGCGCAGGTCGTTCAGGAACATCAGCATGGCCTCGGGCGGTGAGTCGAACATGTGCTCGTTGCCGAGCACCGACTCAGGATTGCTGCGCAGCAGATACTCGGTGAGCGGGCGCATCGCCTCGGTGGTCAGGGCGTAATCCGCGGCAATCTCCTCGTCGCCGACGCCGACAAGCGACAGGGCCAGCGCACAGACCGTGCCGGTCCGATCCTTTCCGGCCATGCAGTGCACCACGACGGGGGCCGCGTCAGCGCTGGCGATCACCCGCAGCGCCTCCGCGATGCCCTCGTGGCCGTCCTCGGCGAAGTTGAGGTACCGATCGGCCAGCCAGCGTTCGTGCAGGACGTCCTCGGGGTGCTCGACGTCCTCCCAGTCCACGTGACGCAGGACCACGTTGCGGTAATCGGCGCCGTGCTCCTCGGCGACCCGGCCGAACTTCTCGATCTCGAACGGCCGGCGCAGGTCGATCACCGTCTTGATGCCGAGCTGGGCGAATGCCTCGGTGTCCTGCTCGCTGAGCCGGTGCAGGGAGTCGGCGCGGAACAGCCGCCGCCAGCGCACGGTCCGTCCATCAAGGCCGGTGTAGCCGCCGACGTCGCGGAAGTTGTACGCCTTGGCGAAGGGCAGGTTTCGTGAGAACGATTCAGCGACCACGGATTTAACTTAGTCCCGAAAAGTGGAACGGCGCTTCCCACGATCCCGGTTAGTGGCATGCTTCATCTCGTGACCCACTCCGTGCTGATTATTCGCACCCAGCGCGCCGGCTGCTGCTGACAACGTTCAGAGCCGACGCGCAGACCTCCCGCATCCGCGGGGGGTCTTTTTGTTGTGGTGGGTGACTACCCGAGAGGACTTCCCCGATGGACTACCAGGTGTTCGACACGACGTTGCGCGACGGCGGGCAGCGCGAGGGAATCAGCTACACGGTCGCCGACAAGCTCGCCGTGGCGCGCCTGCTGGACGAATTCGGTGTGGGTTTCATCGAGGGTGGCTGGCCGGGTGCGATGCCGAAGGACACCGAGTTCTTCGAGCGTGCCAAGACCGAGCTGGAGCTGCGGCACGCGGTGCTGGTCGCGTTCGGCGCGACCCGCAAGGCGGGTGTCGACGTGACCGAGGACAAGCAGGTCAAGGCGCTGCTGGACGCCGAGACGCCAGTCGTCTGCGTGGTCGCCAAGTCCGACATCCGGCACGTCGAGCGGGCCCTGCGCACCACCGGGGAGGAGAACCTGAACATGGTCCGGGACACCGTGCGGCACCTGGTCGCGAACGGCCGCCGGGCGTTCGTGGACTGTGAGCACTTCTTCGACGGGTTCCGGCACGACCCGGCGTACACCGCCAGTGTGGTCAAGGCGGCCTTCGAGGCCGGAGCTGAGCGCGTGATCATGTGCGACACCAACGGGGGCATGCTCCCGTCGATGATCACTGCCGCGGTGAACGACGTCGTCGAACGCGCCGGTGTCGGTGCTGACCAACTCGGGATCCACTGCCAGAACGACACCGCCTGCGCGGTCGCCAACACCGTCGCCGCCGTCGAGGCCGGCGTGAAGCACTTCCAGTGCACGGCAAACGGCTACGGCGAGAGGCCCGGCAACGCCGACCTCTTCGCCGTGGTCAGCAACCTGCAACTCAAGCTCGGGCTGAAGGTCCTACCGGACGGATGCCTCGAGAAGGCGACGCGGGTCTCCACCGCGCTCGCCGAGATCGCCAACATCGCCCCCGACACCCACCAGGCCTACGTCGGGGCTGCCGCATTCGCTCACAAGGCGGGGCTGCACGCGAGCGCGATCAAGGTGGATCCGCTGTTGTACAACCACGTCGACCCGTCGGTTGTCGGCAACGACATGCGGATCCTGGTGACGGAGATGGCCGGCCGGGCCAGCATCGAGCTCAAGAGTGCCGAGCTCGGACTGGACCTGGCCGGCCACCCGGAGACGACCACCGCCGTCACCAACAAGGTCAAGGAACTGGAGGCCGGCGGCTGGTCGTTCGAGGCCGCGGACGCCTCGTTCGAGCTGCTGGTACGCAGCGAGCTGCCGGGCGCCGGCATCCCGCGCCCGTTCACGCTGGAGAGTTACCGAGTCCTGGTCGAGCACCGGGAGGACGGCAAGGTGATCTCCGAGGCGACCGTGAAGGTACGCGTCGACGGCGAGCGGATCATCGCGACGGCCGAGGGCAACGGCCCGGTCAACGCGCTCGACGAGGCGCTGCGGGTGGCGCTGTCCAACCACTACCCGCAGCTGAAGACGTTCGAGCTGACCGACTTCAAGGTGCGCATCCTGGAGGGCAGCCACGGCACCAACGCGATCACCCGGGTGCTGCTGGAGACAAGCGACAACCGGGGCGAGTGGACCACGGTCGGGGTGCACGAGAACATCGTGGACGCCAGCTGGACCGCGCTGGTGGACGCGCTCACGTACGGTCTGGCTCGTTGAGTCGCTGGAAAAGCACGTGGTCCTGCCACTCGCCGGCGATCTTCAGATAGCGAGGGGCCACGCCGAACCGGGTGAAGCCGTTGCGTTCGAGAACCCGCTGCGACCGTACGTTGTGGGTGAGCGTGCCGGCTTCCACCCGGTGCAGGCCGTGCTCGGTGAAGGCCTTCTTCACGGCCGCGGTGACCGCCGCGGTCGCGACACCGCGCCCGGCGGTGCTCTCGCCGACCCAGTAACCGAGGCTCGCGGACAGGAACGGTCCGCGCACCACGTTGTTGAGGTTCACCCGGCCGACGATCTTCCCGTCTTCCACGATCACATATGGGTACGTGTTCCCGGCCCGCAACGTGTCCGAGATGATCTTCAGCTGGCCGGCCTCGGTGTAGTAGCTCTCGTCACGGATCGGGTCCCACGGTGCCAGGTACGCGCGATTCTCGGTCAGCAGCCCGGCCAGCGCGCCGGCGTCCTCGATGGTGACCGGCCGGATCATTTCGCCGCCGGAATCGTCAGAGCCGCGATCAGCGCGCGGTGGTCGGATCCGGTCACGTCGTGTACCTCGACATCGCTTACCCCGATTCGCTCGTCGGCCAGTACGTGGTCGATGGTGACAGGCGGGATGAGATCGCCGTCGTACGGTCCCCAGGTGCCGATCAGGCCCTTGCCGACCGCGGCGGCGGCATCCCGGTAACCGGATTTGATCAGATCGCGCAGCGGTCCGTGGTCAAGCGTCGCGTTGAAGTCACCGATCAGGATCCGGGCCACGCCGCCGGGGTCGGCGCGCGGCTCCTCCTCCAGGTCGGAACGCCAGCCGGCGAACGTGTCCGGCAGTGCCGGCGCGAGCGGGTGCACCGACTCGACGAGCACCGGGTCGGCGCCGGGGGCCTGGACCGTCGCGTACGCCTGCAGGAATCGCCAGCCGCCGTTGTTGCGGCGTGAGCCCGGGTCGCTGACCGGGTACCGGGAGTAGAGGCCCGATCCGCTCGCGCCCGCCTCCGCCGCGAACGAGTGGTACGGCAGCAGCTCGTCGAGGCCGGCCGCCCGCAGACCGTCCCGGCCCTCTTCGGTAAACTCCTGCAGCGCCAGGACCGCCACGTCGTTCTCCCTGACGAGGCGCACGATCGAGGCCGGGTCGGCGCCGCCGAACAGCATGTTCGACGTCATCACGCGCAGCGCGACACCGGTGCCGGGCCCGGTGTCCAGGTCGGGGATGGTCCGCGGCAGGACACCCATGGCGAGACCGAACGCGGTCAGGACCGCCACTGCCGCGGCGGCCCAGCGCCGCGCGATCAGCGCGAGCAGGGCGGGAATCAAGGACCAGAGAGCGACGTACGGAGTGAACGCGATCAACTGGATCAACCGGCCGCGTTCGAGCCCGAAGCCCCGGACGACGAACCAGGCCGCGGCCGGCGTCACGAGGAGCCAGACCAGCAGGGTCCGGGTGACAGCACGGCGATGGGCCGGGCGCGTCTCGGCAGGCGCGTCGGTGATCGTCATGGGCGAGACGTTAGCTGGCGGCCGCCAGGGGCTCGGTTTCCCCTGGCGGCCGTCATCGTCAGATCTCGCTGTCGACCAGGTCGCCGAACTCGGCCAGGTCATCCCGGATCGTCGCGGCGTCACCCTCGACCACCAGGGTCAGGCCGTCCACCGACAGGTGCCGGGCGGCGGCCTCGGACACCTGCTCGACGCTCGCCTCCAGGTACTCGCGGCGCAGCGTCACGTAGTAGTCGTCCGGCAGGCCGTGCACCACGAGCGAGGCCAGCGCGCCGGCGATCGCACCAGGCGTCTGCATCTCGACCGAGAGCTGACCGGCCCGCCAGGAACGGGCCACCTCCAGCTCCGCCTCGGTGACACCCTCTTCCTGGGTACGCCTGATCTCGCCGAGCGTGTCCGCGACAGCCGGCCCGGTCACCGCGGTCTGCACCCCGGCGGCCACCTCGAAACGGCCGGCCCGGCGGGTCATCCCGTACGAGCCCCGGATGCCGTAGGTGTACCCCTTCACCTCGCGGATCAGGTGGTTCAACCGGGAGGTGAAAGCGCCGCCCAGCACCGTCGCGGCGAGCGTCATCGCCACGTAGTCAGGCGTTGCCCGCTCCGGGGAGCGGTGCCCGATCCGCAGCGTCGACTGCACCGAGCCGGGCCGGTCCACCAGGATCGTGCGGCGGCGGTCCGGCACCGGGACACCCAGCGGACCCTCCAGCGGCAGCGGGTCACCCGAGGTGCCCGCGAACGCCGCCTCGGCCAGCGCGTCCAGGTCCAGCGCGTCCAGATCGCCGGCGACCAGCAGCACACCCGGCCGCAGCATCCACGCCTCGTGGAAGGCGAGCACGTCCTCCACGGTAACGGCGGCCACACTCGCCGGATCGCCGTGCAGCGGCCGGGAGTAACGCCCGTCCGGCCCGAACAGGTCCTTGCGCAGCGACGCGTCGGCACGCGGACCGGGCTGCGCCCAATCCATCCGCAGCGCGGTCACCTCGTCGTCGCGCACGCGTGCGACATCCGACGGATCCAGCCTGGGCGTCCGCGCGGCCTCGGCGGCCAGGCGCACGGCATCGGTCAGCATGGGTACGGGAGCCGACACACCCACCCGGAACGTGTCCCAGTCGACCGACGGCGAGAGTTCGGCGCCCAGTCCTTCGAGGGCGAGCGCGTACGCCGCCGAATCGCGGGTCTTCGTGCCCTCCTCCAGCGACTTGGCGAGCACCGTTGCGGTGCCCTCGCGGCCCTCGGACTCCCTGGCGGCGCTCGCGTCGAGCAGCAGGACCGAACTCGCGAGGATCTGCCCGGGCAGGTGAGCGGCGATCACGATGCCGCCGTGCTTCTCCAGCCGGCGGACGGCGGGGAAGGCGTACGGACGGGCCGCTCCTGGGTTCGGCCGTTCGGTGATGAGGGTCATGCGGGCTCCCCGGGAACGTAGGTGAGGGTGACGCGGGACTCCGGCCGGAGCGTCTCCGCGGCGGCGTTCGTGACGTCCTCCGCGGTGACGGCGAGCCAGCGGGCCAGCCGGTCCGCCGCGGCGGACGGGTCGCCGAACTGCGTCGTGTACCGGCCCAGGGTGTCGGCCCGGCCGCCGACCGTGGAGACCTGCCGCCACCAGGCGGTGGTGAGCAGCGCCTTCGCCCGGTTCAGCTCCTCGTCGGTGACCGGCTCGTCGATCAGGCTCTGTACCACCTCGGCCAGGCCGGCCTCCAGCGTCTCCAGCGACACACCGTCCTTCGCGGTCGCCGTGATGATCAGCGGGGCGGG
This sequence comes from Actinoplanes sp. CA-015351, assembly GCF_050955685.1. Lineage (NCBI taxonomy): Bacteria > Bacillati > Actinomycetota > Actinomycetes > Micromonosporales > Micromonosporaceae > Actinoplanes > Actinoplanes sp. CA-015351. The sequence continues at coordinate 7,407,830 of NZ_CP192102.1, read as the reverse complement.
CGCGTGCGCGAGGTCGACACCGTACGAACCGATGTAGTCGGGCTGGGCGATCCGGGAGCCGTCGGCGAGCCGCTGGTAGAGCCGGCTGCCGCGGCCGCTGCCCAGGATGGTCGCCAGCACGGTGACCGCGTCGTATCCGGGTGTGCCGAACGGGTAGGTCCGGTACGACAGGTAGATCCGCGGCGCCGGGACGTCGGCGGTCACGGTCTCCACGGCCGGCTCGGTGGCCGGCTTGGGCAGGCTGCCGTCCGGCGCCGGCGGGATGCCGTCCACCGTGGCGATGCCGCCGAAGTACTTCTCCGCCAGCGCGAACACTTCGGCCGGCGTGGTGTCGCCGACGACCGTGAGCACGCAGTTGTTCGGCGCGTAGTACTGCTGGTGGAACGCCTGGAACGTCTCCAGCGCGGCCGCGTTCAGGTCTTCCATCGACCCGATCGTGGCGTGGTGATAGGGGTGGCCCTGCGGGTACAGCAATGGCAGCAGGCGCAGCCACGCGTCGCCGTACGGCACGTTCTCGTACCGCTGGCGGCGCTCGTTTTTCACCACCTCGCGCTGGTTGTCCAAGGTTTCCTGGGTGAGCGCGGGCACCAGCCCGCCCATCCGGTCCGCTTCCAGCCAGAGGGCCAGCTCGAGGTGCTCGGACGGCATCGTCTCGAAGTAGTTCGTCCGGTCCGGGTTGGTGGTGGCGTTCAGTGAGCCGCCGTTACCCTGCACGAGCTTCATGTGCTCGGTCTTCTTCACGTGCTGCGAACCCTCGAACATCAGATGCTCGAAAAGGTGCGCGAACCCGGTCTGACCTGGGGGCTCGTGCCGGGAGCCGACGTCGTACCAGAGGTTGACGCAGACGACCGGGGCGGTCCGGTCCTCGCTGACGACGACCCGCAGGCCGTTCGCGAGCCGCGTTGTTTCGATGGGCCACGGATACCCGGTCGTGGCGACCGGTGCGGTTGGTGACGTCACCCCACCAATCATGCACTGCCGCCTGTTTCGTTGCTGCCAGCCCATCGATAACCGAATAGCGCATGATCGCGAGTCGGTGCGATGCTGGGGGCGTGATGGAGGACGTACGTGTGAACGACCGCCTGACCATCCCGGCGGCCGAACTCTCGTGGCGTTTCTCCCGAGCGAGCGGACCGGGTGGTCAAGGCGTCAACACCACCGATTCGCGGGTCGAGCTGTCGTGGGACGTGCTCGGCTCGGACCTGCTGCCCAATTCCCTGAAGGAGCGAGCCGTCGAACGCCTCGGCGCTCGCCTCGTTAATGGTGTGCTCACGATCACCGCGTCCGAGCACCGCTCCCAGCTCCGCAACCGTGAGGCGGCCGCGGCCCGCCTGGGCGCCCAGATCGCCGGCGCCATCGCGGCACCGCCCCGGCAGCGCCGCGCCACCAAGCCGTCCCGAGGCGCTGTCGAACGCCGCATCGGCGAGAAGAAACGCCGCGGCCAGATCAAACGCAACCGCCGCCCCGGCGCCGACGACTGACGAACCCGGCTGGCTCGTCAGCGCTGGTTGAAGGGTGCGACCGCCTCGCGGTTCTGGGCGGCGTTCTCCGGGCCCAGCAGTTCCTCGCAGACCCGGATGAGCCGGCTGCGCAGCCCGGCCGCGCGGCGGGCGAACTCGCGCTGGCGTGCGACGTACTCCGCCTTGCCCTCCGGGGTCTCGATCTTCACCGGCGGGTGGCCGTACGAGGCCAGGTCGTACGGGCTGGCCTGCATGTCGAGCAGGCGGATCTCGCCGGCCAGGGCGAAGCAGTCCAGAGCCAGCGCGCCCGGCACGGCGGGACCCAGTTTCTGCGCCCACTTGTGCACGTCCATCGCGGCGTGCAGGCAACCGGGCTGGTCCAGGTCGACCTGGGTGGCCCGGGTGGGCTGGAGCCGGTTGAGGCCGACCGCCTCGGGGGTGAAGAACCGGAACGCGTCGAAGTGGGTGCAGCGGATGGTGTGCTGCTCCACCACCTTGTCGGTCTCGGCCTGGCCCAGGCGCAGCGGCAGCTCGTGGCGGTGCTCCGGATCGCGGTAGACCATCGCCCACTCGTGCAGGCCGAAGCAGCCGGAGAAGACCGGGCGGGACGCGGTCGCGGTGAGCAGGCCGTGGATGTACCGCACGCTCTCGCCGCGCGCGGCCAGGAAGGCGTCCTGGTTGAGAGTGACCACGCCGTCCGGGTGGCTCACGTAGAACTTCCACCCGGCGTGCTCGGGCAGGCCGGCCGGCGCCGGGGCGAGGCCGGTGCCGACTCCGGGGTGCCAGCGGCGCAGCTGGTTGGGGCGTGTGCCGTAGTAGTCGTAGAGGAAATCCTCTATGGCGTGCTTCTCGTTCGCCGAACGGCGGGCACGGTGGCCCGCGGTCATGTCGTCGGCGCGCTCAGCGTGCGCTCGGGCTAGGGGTATCCAGGCGACCGAGGGCAGCGTGGTGGTGAGAGCCCTCACCTGCTTGATCCCCATCGCACCAATGTATATAGCCAAGGCGATCAACACGATCACCGTTTGGCGCGAATGAGTTCCGCCACCCTAGGTACGCCGATCGACTCACACCGTCATGAAGTATGGCTGCTCGTTTATGTAGTATATCTACTACAGGATTTATAGTGTGCTGGACATGACCAAGGTTCAGGACCTCCGGATGCTTTGGGGGAGCGATGGGCAGCGAGGTCACGTTCAACCGGATCGCGATGCTGCGCGCCGAGCGGGGGATCAGCCGGCGGCAGCTCGCGGACGCGCTCGGGGTGCACTACCAGACGGTCGGTTACCTGGAGCGGGGCGAGTTCAGCCCCAGCCTGCACCTGGCGCTGCGCATCTCCGAGCACTTCGGGGTGCCGATCGAGGTGGTCTTCTCACTGAACCCGTTCCCGCGATTGGGAACGGGCTTGGAAACGGGCTTGGGCGCGGGGTCGGGCGAGGTGTCACACCCGGCGTAGATTTCGAGGCGAATCAGCGTTCCTAGAGATGGGGTTACCGTGCGTTTCGCCCGCTTTGTTCATGCCGGTGGAGTTTCTTTCGGCGTCGTCGAGGGCGACGGCTCCTCGGGCCTTACGGTGGCCGAGATCAACAGCCTGCCGTTCGAGGAGGTTCGCCTCACCGGGCAGCGCTGGGCGCTCGCCGACGTCCGGCTGCTCGCGCCGATCTTCTCCAGCAAGGTGATCGGAATCGGTCGCAACTATGCCGACCACGCGGCCGAGATGGGCAACGAGGTGCCCAAGGAGCCGCTCATCTTCATCAAGCCGTCGACCTCGGTGATCGGGCCGAACGACGCGATCCGCATCCCCAGCGTCACCGAGCGGGTCGAGGAGGAGGCTGAACTCGCCGTCGTGATCGGCGCGACCGGCGCCCGCCGGGTCGACCGGGCCGGCGCCGAGAAAGCGATCTTCGGGTACACCTGCGGCAACGATGTCACCGCCCGGGACCTGCAGCGCAAGGACCCGCAGTGGACCCGGGCCAAGGGTTTCGACTCGTTCTGCCCGATCGGTCCGTGGATCGTCACCGGCCTCGACGTGAGCGACATCGAGGTGCGTTGCGAGGTCGGCCGTGATCCGCAGAACATGGAGGTGCGCCAGATCGGGCGTACCAAGGACATGGTCTTCGACATCCCGGCCCTGATCTCTTACGTGTCGCACGTCATGACGTTGCTGCCCGGCGACATCATCCTCACCGGGACGCCGGCCGGGGTCAGCCAGATCGTCGCGGGCGACACCGTGTCGGTGAGCATCCAGGGCATCGGCGAACTGCGGAACCCGGTCGTCTCCCTCGACTGACCTTGGTGAGGGTCACTGTGGATCTCATTCTCCGTATAGCGTACGGAGAATGAGAATCCTGGTCACTGGTGCCACCGCGAACGTGGGCCGGATGGTCGTCGACGAGCTGCTCGCCCTCGGCGCCACTGATGTCCGCGCGCTCACCGTCGATCCCGCCAAGGCGAAGCTGCCCGCCGGGGTCGAGGTGGCGCGCGGTTTCGTCGGACGGCCGGAAACCCTGGTCGACGCCCTTGCGGGCGTCGACCGGATGTACCTCGCTCCGCACCCCGCTTCCGCTCCGGAGGTGTGCCGGCTCGCTGCCCAGGCAGGGGTACGCGTGATTGTCGACATGGCCGGCGCGAAAGGCGACCACTGGCAGGCAGTCGAGGACGGGGTCGAAGCGTCCGGCGTGCCGTGGACCCACCTGGAGCCCGGCGAATTCATGGCCAACGCCGACCTATGGGCGCCGCAGATCCGTGCCGGCGACGTGGTGCGGGACGCCTTCGGTGACGTCGTCAACGCGCCGGTGGCACAGGAGGACATCGCCGCGGTGGCCGCTCGGGTGCTGCTGTCGGACGGGCACCTCGGTAAGGCGTACGAACTGACCGGTCCGGAAGCGCTGAGCCGCCGGCAGAAGGTCGCGGCGATCGGCCGCGCGCTCGGCCGGGAGTTGACGTACGTCGAGCTGACCGGCGACGAGGCCCGGGCACAGTTCACGGCCACGATGGGTGAGTACGGGGAGTGGTACCTCGACGGGCTCGCCCAGCTGCTGGAGTACCCGCAACCTGCGGTATCCACCGTTGCTGATCTTCTGGGCCGCCCGGCGACCACCTACGAAGAGTGGGCGCGAAGTCACGCGGATCTATTTCGGTAACCCGATTTGGTGGGCCGGGAGGGTTCAGGTAAAGTTCTCAACGGCTCAGCAAGCAGGGCCAAATGGGGTATGGGGTAATTGGCAGCCCAGCTGATTCTGGTTCAGCCAGTCTAGGTTCGAGTCCTGGTACCCCAGCGCATCATTCCCGCGAGGGAGTGGGCGCTGGATGTTTCACAGCGCGGTTGGTTACAAAGGCAGTACCTGGTCCCGTCGTCTAGCGGCCTAGGACGCCGCCCTCTCAAGGCGGTAGCGAGGGTTCGAATCCCTTCGGGACTACAGGAAAAACGGCCCGCATCATCTGATGCGGGCCGTTCCCTTTCCCACCCCGCCGCCGCTGTCGATCCCGGGCTTCCGGCGCGCGGCCGTTGTCGATCCCGGGCTTCCGGCGCGCCGCCGTTGTCGATCCGGGGCTTCCGGCGCGCGGCCGTCTCGTTGAAGCCAGCGAACACGCCGTGATTGGTGGCGCCCGGCACCGCGGCCGGGTCGTGGCACTCGGCGGCCGCGCTGCGGCACTCAGCGGCGCGCCGTGGTCTCGTGGCATTCAGCGGCCGCGGTACAGATTTGGCAACTTCTGCCCACTCGAGCCTCGCCGTTTCCGCGCGACTCGGCTCACCACCCCGGCGGCTGGTCCCGCTGGTTGCCAGCGCTATCTCGCGGGCGGCGTGACTGTGTTGACCCTGGCTAAATAGGCTGGTGTCCCCGCAAGCAGTTGCCCAGCGTTCCGCCGAGAGGCCCGAGCCGGCCACTCCGTGATCTTGGATACTTCTGGCCGCGGAGCGTTACGCGCTGTCACGGCGAGTCGGGACGGTCGCGCATGTGTGGAGCATGGTGGGGCCTCCAGGCTCTGCCAGTTACCAATCTGCCTGTGATACCTGCGGGCACGACACTCAGCGCGACGAACAGGTCGCCGATGAACCGCAAACCGCCGCGCTCGCCCGCCGCCGCCTCCGCCGCCTCAATGCGTGTTGATTTAGGGTGCGATTCGAACCCGAAGTCAACACGAGCAGCCGTCGTGCGGGGCGCGTGTGGACATTGGGTGCGGACTGAACCCCAAGTCAACACGCTGGACCCCAAGTCAACACGCTGGACCCCAAGTCAACACACCGGACCCTAAGTCAACACACCGCGCCCCAAGTCGACACGCTAGGTCCCCGGCCCTCGAAAACTTCGGGCGAACCCCGCCAAACCGACTGATGCCGCGCAGGCTTCGTCCAGACCTTGTGAGTTTCTGGTTGAGGGGCCGGCCGTACCGCACGAATTTCGGAACCCGTGCTCGACCGACGACTGACCCCGCGCCCGCCACACGAACAACGGTGAGGGGCGGCCAGCCGTGCACGGGGCCCGTGCTTGCCTCTCGGCGCGCGTTGAGGCTGATTTCGGGGTCGGCGCTGGTCCTGATAGAGTTCAGCCCGCCGCACGGGGTGAAAGCATCGCGCGGCAGGGGTCCCGTCGTCTAGCGGCCTAGGACGCCGCCCTCTCAAGGCGGTAGCGAGGGTTCGAATCCCTTCGGGACTACCAAATGAGAACGGCCCGCATCAGTTGATGCGGGCCGTTTCGTTCACACGGGCTCGGCGATGCCGGGGGTGAGCCAGGTCAGGGTGGAGGGCGGGAACGCCGCCTCCGCCTCCTTGCGGCCCTCGTGGAAGTGTGACCACCCCTCGTAGTGCACCGGCACCACCTTGCGGGGCTTCACCTCGGCGATCAGCTGGGCGGCGTCCCGGCCGTTCATCGTGTACTTGATCGGGCCGGTCAACCCGAACTGCACCTTGCCCAGGTGGAGCAGCACCGTGTCGACGGTGAAGCGGGAGGCCACCTCGCGGGCGCCGCTGAAGAGCACGGTGTCGCCGGTCATCCAGATCACCGACGACGAGCCGGGCGGGCGGATCGCGAACCCGATGGCGTCGCCGACGATGGGCCGGCTCAGGGGCGGGCCGTGCCGGGCCGGTGTGGCGGTGATCTCCAAGCCGGCGACAAGAAGGCTTTCCCAGGGGGCGAGCCCGCGGGAATTGCCAAGCAGGCGACCAGCCCCGCTCACCGTGGTGACCACCACCGGTACGGACGGCAGCAGCGCGCGGCCGGCGTCGTCCAGGTTGTCGGCGTGGTGGTCGTGGGAGAGCAGCACTCCGTCGATCCGGCCCAGCTCGTCGGGTCGCAGCGCCGGTCCGGCCACCTTGACCGAGGACGTGCCGAGGCCGAAGGCGTACCGGCGGCCCGGGTCGTCGAAGGTCGGGTCGGTGAGCAGGCGCACACCGTCGATTTCGATCAGTGTGGTCGGGCCACCGATGTGGGTTATCTGAAGATTCATAGGGCGTGCCGCAGAGCCCAGTCCAGCACCTCGTCGGCGATCTGCTCCCAGCCCTTCTGCGCGGGCAGCAGGTGCGCGTAACCCTCGTACTGTTTGCGCTCGGTGATGGTGTTCGACTTGTAGTGCTTGGCGTTCGACTCCTGGATCGCCGGCGGCATGATGTGGTCCTCGGAGCCGGAGACGAACAGCAGCGGCGCCCGGTTGTCGTTGTGGTAATCGACCCAGGTGTCCTGGTGGCCGGGCTGGAAGTTGGCCAGCACGCTGCCCCAGAGGATGCCGCCGTTGGCCGGGATGGCGTACCGCTCGTACAGGTACCGGGACTCCTCCTCGGTGAAGGTGTTGGTGAACGCGTACGTCCACTCCTCAAACGAGAGCGGCACCGTCTTGTGCCGGTTCGCCGGGCTCTTCAGCACCGGGAACGTGGACTTCACCTGGGAGAGCGGCACCACCCGGACGCCCTCGGTCGGCGCCGAGTTCATCGCGACGCCGGCCGCGCCGAACCCGTGGTCGAGCAGGATCTGGGTGAACGCGCCGCCGGCCGAGTGACCCATGATGATCGGCGGCTCGGGCAGGGCCTTGATGGCCTCTTCCAGGTGGGCGATGATCTGCGGCACGGTGACCGCCAGGATCGGCGCCGGGTCGGCGTTGAGCGACTCCACCTCGACCTCGAAGCCGGGGTACGCCGGTGCGATGACCTGGTGGCCCTTGGCCTCGTAGTGCGCGATCCAGTTCTCCCAGCTGCGCGGTGTCACCCAGAACCCGTGGACAAGAACGATCGGTTTCATGTGTGTCGTGCTCCTTCTCAGGTGGAAAACGAGTTCAGGAAAGTGAGCAGGTCCCGGGAGAGCTGCTCGTGGTGTGTCTCGGTGATGCCGTGCGGCGCGCCGGGATAGACCAGCAGTTCGGCGCCGGAGACGCGGGCGGCGGACGGCACGATCTGGTCGTCACCGCCGTGGATGACGAGCACCGGCACGTCCAGCACGGCCCAGTCGGAGACGGCACCCCAGTCGGGCAGGGCGTACGCCGTCATGGCCCGCAGCCAGAAGGCGTCGCGCACGCCGGGCGAGACGTCGGCGCCGGGCCGGTTGTTGCCGAAGAACGGCCCATCGGCGAGGTCCTGGTAGAGCTGGGACCGGTTGGCGAGTGAACCGGCGCGCAGCATGCCGGCGATCTCACCGGGAATCGACGGTGACGCCGCCGCGACGAGCACCACCTGAGCGATCCGCGAGGTGCCGTGCCGCCCGGCGTACCGGGCTATCTCGCCGCCGCCGAGGGAGAAACCGACCAGGGTGACCGTACGCAGGTCCAGGGTCTCGATGAGGCGGGAGAGGTCGTCGGCGTAGGTGTCCATGTCGTTGCCGTGCCACGCCGGTGTGGAACGGCCGTGCCCGCGCCGGTCGTGCGCGATCACGCGGTAGCCGTGGGACGCCAGGAAGAACTGCTGCGATTCCCAGCTGTCGGCGGTGAGCGGCCAGCCGTGGCTGAGCACGACGGGACGGCCGGATCCCCAGTCCTTGTAGAAGATCCGGGCCCCGTCCGCAGCCGTGACGTATCCCATGACCAGATCCTCGTGGGAACGCGCCCAGTCCCGAATCCCGTGCGATACGTAGTCCTGGTTGCAAGACCACGCGGTGCGGCACGCAAAACTGCGTGTTCAGTCCTGCAAGACCTCGCGCAGCTGCCGCCGTGATGCGACGCCGAGCTTCCGGAAGATCTTGCGCAGGTGATAGTCGACGGTGCTCGCGCTGAGGAACAGATGCGCCGCGATCTCCCCGTTGGTCGCCCCGTCGCGCGCGAGGCGCGCGACAGCGGCCTCCTGCGGGGTCAAGGCCGTTTCTTCCTTCTCGGGTACGGGTGACAGCACACTCTCGCCGAGTGCGGTCAACTCCTGTCCGGCACGACGGGCGAACGCGTTGGCGCGGACCGCCTCGAACATCTCCAGGGCGACGGCGAGCTGGTCGCGAGCGTCCCGACGTCGTCGTCGGCGGCGCAGCCATTCGCCGTAGAGCAACCGGGAGCGCGCCAGGTCGCCGTGCATCGGCGTGCCGTCCAGGCGCTCGATCGCGGCCCGGTAATGGATCTCGGCCCGGTCGTGGCCGGCGAGCAGGGCCCGCGACCGGTCCAGCACGCCGAGCGCGTGGACCGTGCCGGAGGCGCCGGCCGCGAGGGCCAGGTCCGTGTACGCCAGCTTCGCGGTAGGCCGGTCACCGGCGCGCAGCGCGGCCTCGACGAGTTCCGGCAGCGCCCACGCGTACCGATGCGGCCGGCCCAGGCTGACGATGGTCAGCAGGCTGTCGCGGGCGGAAACCCAGTCGCTCTCGGCGATGTCGAGGATGGCCATCTCCAGCCGGGTGACCGCGTGCATCCCGCCGAGGTTCAGCATCTCGAAGACCTGCAAGGCGTGCGGCACGGTCTCCCGTACGCCGGCCGGCGCGCGCCAGGCCACCAGCTCCGGATGACGCCACACCAGTTCCTGCTCGGTGGTGGCGCCGATCGCCCGCCGGACCCGCTGACCCGCGGTGTCGTGCCGGTCGGCGTGGTTCAGCCGGCCGAGCACAGTCTCCGTCATGGCCCCGATGAAGTGGACGAGGTCGAGAGCGTGCAGCGCCCCGGTGCGATGCGCCGCCGCCTCGGCCCGGGCCAGGATCGTCAGCTTGGCCTCCTGGTCCCAGGTGAGGTTGCAGAAGTTGACGCCGATCACGAACCGGGCGAGCAGCTTCTCGTCGGGAACCGCCGGGTCGGCGATCGCGGTGGCCGCCCGGTGCACGGCCGGCACACCGCTCCGGTATCCGCCGGCGATGAAGGCCGCGTATCCGGCCAGGATGAGCCCGTCCAGATCGGCCGAGCCGGCGCTGGCCGGCGGATCGGATGCGGTCAGCGAGGCGGCCGCGGCGGCGACCTCGTCCTCGGTCACCGCGCCGCGGTGCTCGGCCGTGAGCGCGTGCTCGATGGCCTGCACCCCGGCGAGCCGGGCTTGGTCCCGGTCGTCGCCGAACGCCTCCGCTGCTGCCAGGCACATCGCCGAGGCGTCCCGGACGCCGGTCGGTACACCGGTGTTGATGTTGGCGTAGGCGCGTGTCATCAGCGCCGAGCCGAGCGCCGCCCCGGTGAGGTGCTGCTGATCCACCGAGTCCAGCAGCAGCAATGCCCGGCCCGGCGCCCCGGCCGTCATCGCCGCACCGGCCGCACCGACCTGGCGGCCGGCGCGGGCCGCCGGGTCCGGGGTCAGCTCGGCGGCGCGGGTGAGGAAGCCGGCCCGCGCGGTGTGCCCGCCCCGGGCGGCGGCCCGGTCGGCGCTGCGCTCCAGCTCGGCGGCGACCGCCTCGTCCGGCGCGGCCGCTGCGGCGGCCAGGTGCCAGGCCCGGCGGTCGGCCTCGGCCGGATCGGTGGTCGCCGAGGCCAGGGCGTCGTGCACGGCCCGGCGCTGTGCGGGCAGCGCGTCGCCGTAGACCGCGGAACGCACCAGCGGATGCCGGAACCCGACCGGTGGGAAGCCGGTGACCAGCCGGTCCGCCTCGGCCGGTGCGGCGTCCTCGGGAGTGGTGCCCAGCAGCCGGGCCGCCTCCAGGATCTGCTCGGCGCGGTTGCCCGCACCGGCCGCGATCAGCACCAGCCAGGTGCGGGTGGGCTCGGGATAGGTGCCTACCAGCGCCGAGTAGTGCGCCTCCAGGCGGCTGCCGATCGGGATCGGCTCGGGCAGTGACGAGGCGCCGCGCAACTGGTCGGCGGAGAGCTCGTGGCCCAGATCGGTGAGCGCCAGCGGATTGCCGCCGGTGGACTCGGCGATCTGCTCGGCCAGGACCAGGTCGAGATCGGTGGCGACGACGTCGGAGAGCAGCGCCATCGCTGCCTCCCGGGTCAGCCCGGCGACCTCCAGCACCGGCACCCCGGCGAACAGCCCGGGGTCGTCCACGGCCGTGCGCAGACCGAAGAGGAGCACCACACCCTCGGCGTGCAGGCGGCGGGCGACGAAGGCGAGCGCGCGCGCCGACTCGTTGTCGAGCCACTGCACGTCGTCGACGATGCAGAGCCGGGGTGAGGCGGCGAGCAGGGTCAGCGCCGCGAGGCTGACCAGGAACAGATCGGCGGGCGGGCCCTCGGCGAGGCCGCAGGCCACCTCCAGGGCGGCGCGCTGCGAGGGCGGGAGCCGGTCCCGGCCCGGGAGCAGCGGGATCAGCAGCCGGTGCAGGCCGGCGTAGGGGAAACCGGACTCGGACTCGACTCCTCGGATGGTGAGGGCGTCCGGGACCTGGCTTCGGGCGTACCGAAGGAGGGCGGTCTTGCCGACGCCGGCCTCGCCGCGCAGCACCAAGGCCGCGCTGCGCCCTGATCGCGCCCCCGCGATCAGGGCGTCGAGGGTGGCGCACTCGGATTCGCGTCCGAAGAGCCGATCATCGAGTCCGAAGAGCAGCACGGCGGCAGCTTAGCGTCACCTCTCGACTACCGTCGATCTTGCGGACTTGCGCGGGAGCGGTGCTGCGGAAGTCCACAAGATCGGTAGGAGGGCGGGGGTTACAGACCGGAGAGGCGCTGGCCGGCGCGGACCACGGCCATCGCGTGGCGCTCGCCGGGGCGGCGGCCGAGGCGTTCGATCGGACCGCTTATTGAAATTGACGCGATCACCCGCCCGGTGCGGTCACGGATCGGCGCGGAGACGCTTGCCACACCCGGCTCACGCTCGGCGACGCTCTGTGCCCAGCCGCGGCGGCGGACCTCGGCGAGGGTGCGTCCGGTGAACTTGCATCGCGGCAGCAGCGGCATGACCGCCTCCGGCGGCTCCCAGGCGAGCAGGATCTGCGCGGCCGAACCGGCGACCATCGGCAGCACCGAACCGACCGGAACGGTGTCACGAAGACCACTCGCGCGCTCGGCCGCGGCGACGCAGATGCGTTCGTCGGCACGGCGCAAGTAGAGCTGCGCGCTTTCCCCGGTGGCGTCCCGCAATGCGGACAACAGCGGTTCCGCCGCGGTCAGCAACACGTCCGGAGCGGCGTTCGCCAGCTCGCCCAGGCGGGGGCCTGGACGCCATCTTCCCTGGGTGTCCCGGACCAGCATCCGATGGATCTCCAAGGCCTGTGCCAGGCGATGTGCGGTTGCCCGCGGCAGCTTCGTACGCTCGACTAACTCGGCCAGGCTGGCGCCGTCGACACAGGCCGCAAGAATGACGACCGCCTTGTCGAGAACGCCGACACCGCTCATACTGTGTCCCACAAGCCGAAACATACATTCCAGAATTTAGGATGTCCAGATGGTGGGAGTCACTCCCCAGAGCGGGAAACCCAGGACCCTGGCCGAGAAGGTCTGGGATGACCACGTGGTGCGCACGGCCGAGGGCGAGCCGGACCTGCTCTTCATCGACCTGCACCTGCTGCACGAGGTCACCAGCCCGCAGGCGTTCGACGGTCTCCGGATGGCCGGTCGCCCGGTCCGCCGGACCGACCTCACGCTCGCGACGGAGGACCACAACACCCCGACCGGGTACGCGGATCCGTCGTTCAACACCCGCCGCGGCGATCTTCTGACGATCACCGACACCGTCTCCCGGACGCAGATCGAGACGCTCCGGAAGAACTGCGCCGAGTTCGGCGTGCAGATCCGCCCGCTGGGCGACGTGAACCAGGGCATCGTGCACGTGATCGGCCCGCAGCTCGGTCTCACCCAGCCCGGCATGACGATCGTCTGTGGTGACTCGCACACCGCGACGCACGGCGCGTTCGGCGCGCTCGCCTTCGGCATCGGCACCAGCGAGGTCGAGCACGTGCTCGCCACCCAGACGCTGCCACAGGCCAAGCCGAAGACGATGGCCGTGACGGTGGTCGGCGACCTGGCACCGGGAACGAGTGCGAAGGACCTGATCCTCGCCCTGATCACGCAGACCGGCACCGGCGGCGGCAACGGCCACATCGTGGAGTACCGCGGCGAGGCCATCCGCAAGCTCTCCATGGAGGGCCGGATGACCATCTGCAACATGTCGATCGAGTGGGGCGCCAAGGCCGGCATGATCGCGCCGGACGAGACCACGTACGCGTACCTGAAGGGCCGTGAGCACGCGCCGCAGGGTGCCGACTGGGACGCCGCCGTCGCGTACTGGAACACCCTCGCCACCGACGAGGACGCCGAGTACGACACCGAGATCATCCTGGACGCCTCGACGATCAGCCCGTTCATCACCTGGGGCACCAACCCGGGTCAGGGCGCCGCGCTCAACAGTGTCGTGCCGGCCCCCGAGGACTTCCTGGACGAGGTCGAGCGTGGCGCCGCCGAGCGCGCTCTGGCGTACATGGACCTCACGCCGGGCACCCCGTTCCGGGACGTGCCGGTCGACGTGGTCTTCGTCGGCTCGTGCACCAACGGCCGGCTCGAGGACCTGCGCGCCGCCGCCGACGTGATCCGTGGTCACAAGGTGGCCGACGGCGTCCGCATGATGATCGTGCCGGGCTCGTACCTGGTGCGGGAGCAGGCCGAGGCCGAGGGTCTTGACCAGGTCTTCAAGGAGGCCGGCGCCGAGTGGCGTTTCGCCGGCTGCTCGATGTGCCTGGGCATGAACCCGGACACGCTCAGCCCCGGCCAGCGCGCCGCCTCCACCTCCAACCGCAACTTCGAGGGCCGGCAGGGCAAGGGCGGGCGTACCCACCTGGTCTCGCCGCAGGTCGCCGCCGCCACCGCCGTGGTCGGCAAGCTGGCCGCTCCTGCGGACCTGTAGAGAAGGGGACCAGAACCATGGACAAGTTCGTCACCCACAGCGGCACGGTCATGCCCCTGCGCCGCTCTGATGTGGACACCGACCAGATCATCCCGGCGGTCTATCTGAAGCGGGTCACCCGGACCGGTTTCGAGGACGGCCTCTTCAACGCCTGGCGTGAGGACCCGGACTTCGTGCTGAACAAGCCGGCCCACGCCGGCGCCACGATCCTGGTGGCCGGCCCGAACTTCGGCACCGGCTCGTCCCGGCAGCACGCCGTCTGGGCGCTGCGTGACTGGGGCTTCAAGGCCGTCATCGCCTCCCGGTTCGGCGACATCTTCCGGGGCAACTCCCTCAAGGAGGGCCTGCTCCCGATCCAGCTCGACCAAAAGATCATTGAAAGCCTCTGGGATCTCGCCGAGAGCGAGCCGCAGAAGCAGATCACGGTCGACCTGGAAGCCCGCGCGGTACGAGTCGACGACGCCGCATACGGGTTCCCGATCGACGATTTCAGTCGCTGGCGCCTCATGGAAGGCCTCGACGACATCGGACTGACGTTGCGCCACGAAGAGACGATTACCGCGTACGAGAAGGGCCGTCCGGCTTTCAAGCCGGTCGTCGTCCTTTAGTCGATCTGAGTAGTCGAACTCTGCAATTCGCCCCTGCCGGGTCACCGGCAGGGGCGAATTCGTTGGGACACAACGGTTTTTTTGCGCGAATGTTTGTGTCTCCAGGTCACAGGGCATACCGTGCGCGCAGAATGGCCCGTGACGGGCCAGTTCTCACGTCCGGGAGGAAAACCGTGAACAAGGCCGAGCTCATCGAGGCGCTCGCTGTCCGACTGGGTGACAAAAAGATCGCGACCCAGGCACTGGACGCGTTCATCAGCGAGGTGCAGAACGCCGTCGCCAAGGGCGACAAGGTGGCCCTCACCGGCTTCGGCTCTTTCGAGAAGCGAGTGCGCAATGCGCGTACCGCACGGAATCCGCGAACCGGTGAGGCGGTAAAGGTCAAGAAGACGTCGGTCGCAGCATTCAAACCGGGAAGCACGTTCCGGGATCTCGTTGCGAGCGGCAAACCGGCAAAGGCCGCCACCGCTACGAAGTCCACCGCGGCCAAGAAGACCGCGGTTTCCAAGGCTGCTCCGGCCGCTGCCAAGAAGACGGCGGCTTCCAAGGCGACTGCGGCCAAGGCGGTTACCAAGGCCGCGCCGGCCGCTGCCAAGAAGACGACCGCTTCCAAGGCGACGGCTTCCAAGGCGACTGCTGCCAAGGCTGTTACCAAGACCGCGCCGGCTGCCAAGAAGACGACAGCCACCAAGGCGACAGCCACCAAGGCGACAGCCACCAAGGCGACCGCGACCAAGGCGACCGCTTCCAAGGCGACCGCCACCAAGGCGGTTACCAAGGCTGCGCCGGCCGCCGCCAAGAAGACGGCTACCAAGTCGACTGCCGCCAAGGCCGCCGCTCCGGCCAAGTCGGCCGCGGTCAAGACCACGGCCGCCGCCGCCAAGAAGACGACGTCCCGCAAGACGGCCAGTCCGGCGGCCGCGCCGGCTCGGGCCCGCACCACCGCCACGGCACGCACGGCGTCGTCGCGAAAGGCTCGCTGAGCCCGTAGATATACGAGGGCGTCCACCCGTTGGGTGGGCGCCTTCCGCGTTCCCGCACACCGCGGCCCAGCCCGTCCTACGGTCCGGGCATGGAACGCTGGGAACGCCTGTCGGCGCCGCGTGGTCTGGTCGCCCGCTCGTCCATCGCCGCGGTGCTGTTCACCGTCGCCGTCCTGCCCGGATGGACACTCGGCGACCTGGCCGAGCACCGCACCGGGCAGCCGGTGCTGGACTGGCTGATCACCTGCGGATGGTCCGGGCTCGCGGTGGCCGTGTGCGCGCCGTGGTGCTCGTACCGGCGGCGGGACGGCTGGCTCGGCGCGGTCCCGCTGTACGGCTGGTACCTGCTCGGTGTGCTCACCTGGCGGCTCGCGCTGTTGCCGTACCGGGACTGGGAGCCGCGGCGCGACGAGCTGTGGCGGGCCCGCTGGCTCACCGGTGACCTGCTCGGTTACTGGCGGTCGGACCCGCCGGCGGCCCGCGCGGTCACAGGCGTGAGGCGCCCAGCAGCCGCTCGCCGGACCAGGTGAGGAGCCAGCCGTCGCCCTTGCGGGTCTTGAACTCCTCGTGGTCCTCGACGCCGTGCAGCAGCGCCAGCAGCTGCGGCATCACCTTGCCTTGGCTGCACACCACGACCCGGCCGGCCTTGCGCAGCTCGGCGAGCCGGGTTCTTGCCATCGACAGCCGGGTCGCCAGATCCGTCGTCTCGGACGGCTCGGCGAACGCGCCGTCCAGGATGATCGGTGCGGCGCCGAGCGCGGCGGCCAGCGGTTCCAGGGTCTGCGAGCAGCGCAGTGGGGGAGCGGCCACCAGCCGGCGCGGCCGGAACGACGTGAGCGTCGCCGCGATCAGGTCGGCCTGCTTGGCGCCTTCCGGATCGATCGGGCGCAGCGCGTCGCGCCCGTTCCACTTCTTCCGCTCGCCCGCGTGTGCGTGCCGGACCAGCGCGATCACCGAGGTCACCGGTGGCAGGCCGGCCACGTGGTCCAGCAGCTGCTGCTCCGCCGGATAGGTGAGCCGTTCCCGGGCCACGTCCAGCGGCAGCCAGACGCGCTCGTCGACCTCGTCGACGTCCTGCACCGGACCGTCACTCCCGGCGGGCGCCTGCAGCAGCCAGTACGCCACGTTCTTGGGCCGGCCGTCCGGCAGGGTGTAGTCCACCGAGGGCAGCCGTAGCAGCGGGATCCCGGCCGTGCCGGTCTCCTCCTGCACCTCGCGCAGAGCGCCGAGCAGCGCCGGCTCACCGGCGGTCAGCTTGCCTTTCGGCAGGCTCCAGTCGTCGTATCGTGGTCGGTGCACGAGGCAGACCTCGGCACCGTCCGGGCGCGGGCGGTGGAGCACCCCGCCCGCGGCGAACTCGGTGTCCGGCATCAGCTCTTCTTGACGACGCGTCGGAGCAGGGCGTCCTGGAGGTGGACCTGCGGGCGGCCGGGCGTACCGAGGTTGCGCTGCCAGATGCCGTCGCCGTCCAGGTCCCAGCCCTCGGTCTGGTCCCGCATCGACAGCTCGAGGACGTTGCGCATCTCCTCGCGGGCCGACGTGAGCGTGACCCGGACCAGGGCTTCCACCCGGCGGTCCAGGTTGCGGTGCATCAGGTCGGCGGACCCCATCCAGTACTCCGAGTCGGGGCCCGGGCCGAACCGGAAGATCCGGGAGTGCTCCAGGAACCGGCCCACGATCGAGCGGACCCGGATGTTCTCCGACATGCCCGCCACACCCGGTCGCAGCGCGCACATCCCGCGGATGACCAGGTCGACCTTCACGCCGTCCTGAGAGGCTCGGTAGAGGGCGTCGATGGTCTCCTCGTCCACCAGCGAGTTCACCTTGATCTGCACCAGGGCCTCACCGCCGGACCGGGCGATCCGGGCCTGCTCCTCGATCCGTTCGACCAGACCACGGCGTACGCCGTGCGGCGCCACCAGCAGACGCCGGAACGTGGTCTGCCGGCTGTACCCGGTGAGCACGTTGAACAGGTCGGTGACGTCCGCGCCCACCTCGGGGTCGGCGGTCAGCATGCCGAAGTCCTCGTAGAGCCGGGCGGTCTTCGGGTGGTAGTTGCCGGTGCCGATGTGGCAGTACCGGCGGATCTGGTTGCCCTCCTGACGCACCACCAGCGCGGTCTTGCAGTGCGTCTTGAGACCGACCAGGCCGTAGACGACGTGGCAGCCGGCGCGCTCCAGAGTGCGCGCCCAGGCGATGTTCGCCACCTCGTCGAAGCGGGCCTTCACCTCGACCAGGACCACCACCTGCTTGCCGGCCGCCGCCGCGTCCACCAGGGCGTCCACGATCGGCGAGTCACCCGAGGTCCGGTACAGCGTCTGCTTGATGGCCAGCACGTTCGGGTCGGCCGCGGCCTGCTCGATGAAGCGCTGCACGCTCGTCGAGAACGAGTGGTACGGGTGGTGCACCAGGATGTCGGACTCACGTAGCCGGTTGAAAACGCTGCGTGGCACCTCGCCGTCGGCCAGCTGCGGATGGGTCGCCGGTACAAAAGGGCGGTCCTTCAGATCGTCCCGGTCGCAGTCGCCGAACACCTGCCAGAGGGCCGACAGGTCGAGCAGGCCGGGCACCCGCAGCACGTCGTGGTCGTCCATGTCGAGCTCACGGACCAGCAGGTCGAGCACGTGGTCGCTGATCGAGGCGGCCACTTCGAGCCGGACCGGCGGGCCGAACCGGCGCTGCGCGATCTCCCGCTCCAGGGCCTGCAGCAGGTCCTCGTCGCGGTCCTCGTCCACCTCCAGCTCGGCGTTGCGGGTCACCCGGAACGCGTGCACCTCCAGGATCTGCATGCCCGGGAAGAGCTGGTCGAGGTGGTTGGCGATGAGCTCCTCGATCGGCAGGAAACGCACGCCTCGGCTGTCGTTCTGCACGGTCACGAAGCGGGGAACGTTGTTCGGCACCTTGATCCGGGCGAACAGCTCGGGGGTGTCCCCGTCCGGGTAACGCAGGGCCACCGCGAGGTTCAGCGAGCGGCTCGAGATGTACGGGAACGGGTGCGCCGGGTCGACAGCGAGCGGCGTCAGCACCGGGAAGACCTGCTCACGGAAGAACGTCCGCAGCCGCCCCTGCTCGGGAGCGTCCAGCTCTCGCCAGCTGACCACCTCGATGCTCTCAGCAGCGAGTTTCGGCCGGACCTCGTCGGCGAAGCAGGCGGCGTGCCGGGTCACCAGGTCCGCGACCCGCTCGGTGATCATCTCGATCTGGTGGCGCAGTGGGGAACGGTCACCACCGCGGACCGGCAGACCGGCGCTGAGCCGCCGCTTCAGGCCGGCGACCCGGACCATGAAGAACTCGTCCAGGTTGCTCGCGAAGATCGCCAGGAATTTCGCGCGCTCCAGCAGCGGCGTGCCGGGGTCCTCGGCGAGAGCCAGCACCCGGGCGTTGAAGTCGAGCCAGGAGAGTTCCCGGTTCAGGAAGCGGTCGGACGGCAGGTAATAGCGCTCGTCGACAACGGGCTCGATGTCCTCGTCCGCCAGGTCGGTCACGTCCGTCACTATCTCCACGACCTTTTCCTCCGGTTTTGCCGCAGCCTCCACAGTCGTCTCGGCAGCGGCTGCGGGCTCGATCACCTCGACAGGTTTCGTCTCGGCGGTGTCAGGGGGGAGAAAGCGGCCGTTCGGGCCACGCCTGCGGGGCTCGGGGGTCCGGGGCGGGGTCTGCATGCCCCCATTCTTGCCGCTGCGGACGAAACGTGAAACGAACTACCGGATGATCAATTCAGACAACTCCAGGAATCGTCACCCTCGCGATCGTGCCGTCAGCGCCGGCCTCCACGGTGACCCGCTGCCCCAGACGTAGCAGGCGCAGGCCGGACCGTGCGAAGGCCTCCTCTGCGAACCCCAGTTCAGAGCCGTCGTCGAGCAGCAGCGTGCCGCTGCGGGTGTCCGGGTCGAAGGTCGCGATCGTCCCCTGCATAACGCAGAACGCTACCTGTTTCCGGCGGCTCTCATGCGGCCGACGTGCACGCTGCCGTGAGTCCGAGATCACGCAGGAGCTCACAGGTCCGCCTCCCGGCGCCGAGACCGAGCACGGTGCCGAGATCAGCGGCGGTGTCCACGTCCTGCCGCAGGCCGGGCCAGTCGCCGGTGAGCTCGGTGGCACCGGAACCGGCGTGGGCTCGCGCCGAGTGCGGGCCGAACAGCGGCCGCAGGGGCTCACCCGGCGGCACCGCGAGCAGGACCGTGCCGGTGCCGGCCGCGTCCGGTACGAACGCCCGCCCGGCCACCCGGCCCAGCGCCTCGTCGAGCTGCTCCGGACGCAGGGCCGGCAGGTCGCCGGTGAGCACGGCCCGGTGCGTCGCGAGCCCGGCCACCTCGTCGGCGCCGTGCCGCAGGGCGCCGTTCAGCCCGTCGCCCGGGTCCGGCGCCACCCGGGCGCCCAGCCGGCGGACCGCCACGGCGACCGCCGGATCGTCGGTGACCACCACGAGCCCGGCCACCGACGGGGTCGCGAGGACCGCGGCCACGGTGTCGCGCACCATGGCGAGCGCCAGCTCCGGATGCCGGTCGGCGGGCACGGCGCCCCGCAACCGCGTCTTGGCCGACCCCAGCCGCTTGACCGGGATCACCACGGTCCACTTCCGCACCACCACGTGATCAGTCTGCCCCACGAAGCTCAGCTGCGGTTTTGCGCACTTCGTCAGACCCCTCCCTGGTACGGCCCGTCCCCAGCGGGCATGATTTCGTCGCAGGTGAACGTGGTCCGGCGCGGATCCGTCGCCGATCGAGGGACGGGGGATGCCGTGGCGCAGCTCAGGCTCGGATTCTGGCAGCGTTTCGCGGTGATGCTGGTGGTGCCCGTGATGACCGCGCTGACCACGAAGACCTGGATCGGCCGGGAGAACGTGCCCAGGTCCGGCCCGGTCATCCTGGTGCCGAACCACGTCTCGCACTTCGATCCGCTCGTGGTCGCCCACTACATCTACCGGGCCGGCCGCTGGCCCCGGTTCCTCGGCAAGGCCAGTGTGTGGCGGGTGCCGGTCATCGGGTACCTACTCCGCAAGACCCGGCAGATCCCGGTCGAACGGGGCAGCATCGAGGCGGTGAAGTCGCTGGAGACTCTGGTCACGGCCCTGAACGAGGGTGACGCCGTGGTGATCTACCCGGAGGGCACGACCACCCGGCACCCCGACCTCTGGCCGATGCGCGGCAAGACCGGCGCTGCCCGGCTTGCCCTGCTCACCGGCGCTCCGGTGGTGCCGATGGCCACCTGGGGACCACAGGTGATCTTCGATCCGCGTACCAACAGGCTGAAGCTGCGGCGTACGCACGTCACGGTCACCACCGGCAAGCCGATCGATCTGGCGCGCTGGTCCGGCGCCTCACCGAGCCGGGCGGTGCTGGACGAGATGACCGAGGCGATCATGCTGGGTGTCCGGGATCTGCTCGGTGAGATCCGCGACGGCGAACCGCCGGCGCTCTATGAACGGCCCGCCCGCCGGGCCTCGACCTCGGAGGACGCACCATGAAGGCCGCCGTCATCGGATCCGGATCGTGGGGTACGGCGTTCGCGAAGGTGCTCGCCGACGCCGGCTCGGACGTGACCATGTGGGCACGGCGGGAAGCGGTCGCCACCGAGATCCGGGAGCAGCGGAGCAACGAGGGGTCGCTTCCGGGCGTACGCCTGGCGCAGAACGTGACAGGCACCACCGACCTGGCCGAGGCGGTGTCCGGCGCCGAGCTGATCGCCATCGCGGTGCCGTCGCAGACCCTGCGCGCCAACCTCGCTGACTGGGCATCGGCCTTCCCCCGGGACGCCACCGTTGTCTCGCTCATGAAGGGCATCGAACTCGGCACCCTCAAGCGGATGAGCGAGGTGATCGTCGACACGGCCGGCGTGGCCGCGGACCGGGTGGTCGTGGTATCCGGACCCAACCTGGCGCCCGAGATCGCCGCGAACCAGCCCACCGCGACCGTGGTGGCCTGCTCCGACGAGGGCCGCGCCAAGCAGGTGCAGCACGCGCTGGCGACGCCGTACTTCCGGCCGTACACCAGCGACGACGTGATCGGCTGCGAACTCGGCGGCGCCACCAAGAACGTGATCGCGCTGGCGTACGGGATGGCCGTTGCCATTGGCCTCGGTGACAACACCCGTGCCTCGCTGATCACTCGCGGACTCGCCGAGACGGCCCGGCTCGGTGTCGCCCTCGGCGCCGACCCGCTGACCTTCGCCGGCCTGGCCGGGCTCGGTGACCTGGTCGCCTCCTGCTCGTCGCCGCTGGCCCGCAATCGCACGTTCGGCGAGCACCTCGGCCGCGGCGAGTCGCTGGAGCAGGCACAGGTCGCCACCCGGCAGACCGCCGAAGGTGTGAAGAGCTGCCTTTCCCTCCGCGACCTGGCCCGGGCGAACGGCGTCGAGATGCCGATCGTCGAGCAGGTCGAACGGGTCTGCCATGAGGGCGCCGACCCGCGGGTCGCGGTGAAACTGCTGATGACACGAGAGATGAAACCCGAGTGACTTACTCCGACGGCACCCGTTCGGTCCACGCCGGTCTGCCCGCGCCCGTGGTGGGTGAGCCTTTCCTGCCCGGTCCGGTCTTCGCCGCGCCGTACCACCTCGACCCGTCGACCGGGCCCGGCGATCACGGTTATGCCCGCACCGAGCACCCCACCCGCGAGCTTCTGGAATCAGCGATCGGCGCGCTCGAAGGAGCGCCTGCTCTGGTTTTCGCCAGCGGCCAGGCGGCGATCACCGCCCTGCTCCTCGCGGTGCTTCGCACCGGCGACACGGTCGCGCTCCCCGCGGACGGATATTTCACGGTACGCGCATTCGCCGAAACCACGCTTCGTGACTTGGGCGTCAAACTCGTACTGATTCCAACGGCATCGCACCCATACCCTGATCTGACGGGTGTGCGGCTGGTGCTGCTGGAAACGCCGGCGAACCCGGGACTCGACGTCTGCGACGTGCGCGCGATCTCCGAGGCCGCCCACGCCGCGGGCGCGCTCGTGGCCGTCGACAACACCACCGCGACGCCGCTCGGGCAGAACCCGCTCGCCCTCGGCGCCGACCTGGTCGTCGCGTCCGGCACCAAGGCGCTGACCGGGCACTCCGACGTGCTGCTCGGTTACGTCGCGGGCACCGACCCGGAGCTGCTCGGCAAGGTGGAGACGTGGCGCAAGCAGACCGGCGCGGTACCGGGCGCCTTCGACTGCTGGCTGGCACACCGCTCGATCGCCACCCTGGACCTGCGGCTCGCCCGGCAGAGCCAGAACGCCGCCGCCGTCGCGGAACTGCTGCTCACCCGCGACGACGTGACCGGCGTACGGTGGCCGGGCCTGCCGTCCGACCCGTCGTACCCGATCGCCTCGACGCAGATGCGCCGCATCCCCGGTGTGGTCTCGTTCGACCTGGGCTCGGCCGAGCGTGTGGCCCGCTTCCTGGAGGCGGCCGACCTGGTCTTCGCCGCGACAAGCTTCGGCGGGGTACACACCACAGCCGACCGCCGGGCACAGTGGGGTGACGACACCGCTCCGGGATTCGTCCGGTTCTCCTGCGGCATCGAGGACACCACCGACCTGATCGCGGACATCACGGCGGCGCTGGACTCCTCCCGGTGACCGGCACCTTCAGCGCCGACGAGGTGGCGGCGCTCACTCAGGGCGAGAGCTTCTTCCTGTCACCGGGGGAGCGAAACTGCCCCGGCTGCGGCGAGCGGCGGCTGCGGGCATATTTCACGGCACCGGAGAACGCGCGCCGCCCCACGCTGGTGAGCTACGTCTGGTGCGCCGGCTGCGCCAAGTTCGTCGGCACCCGCGCCAAACACCCCGACGGCCTGATCTTCTCCGACCCGCTCGCCGCCCTCCCGCAGTCCGAACGCCGCGAGCTGGAACGCACCCTGACAGGCTTCCTGTCCCACCTGGACACCCTCTGGGACACCGGGGTCCTACCCCAAACCTTCGCCGCCTGACCCCACCACCCGCCCCGCCGTCTCGCGCGCCCTGTCCTGTCGTTTCGCGCGCCCTGCCCTGTCGTTTCGCGCGCCCTGCCCTGCCGTTTCGCGCGCCCTGCCCTGCCGTTTCGCGCGCCCTGCCCCGTCGTCTCCGATGCGTGTTGATTTGGGGTGTAATTCGCACCCAGTCGACACGGGGGCCGTGGTCCGGCTGCTTGTGTTGACTTGAGGTTCGAATCGCACCTCAAGTCAACACGCGTCGGGGGCCTGCGGCGGAGGGGTGCGGCGAAGCGCGGTTCACTGGCCGGGCAACTTGCCCAGCGCTCCGCAGAGCGGCACGCGTGGCGGCAGCCCTCCGGTGCGCGTTGATGGGGGTGCGATTCGAACCTGAAGTCGACACGGGCGGCCCGGTTCGCGGTGTGCGTGTCTGGATTGGGTGCGGATTGAACCCGAATTCAACACGCGACGGGGGAGCTTGGGGGAGTCCGGGGCCGGCGGCGGGGTGCGCCGGCGGGAGGGGCGTCAGTCGCCTCGGGTTGACGGGGGCACGATGATGCGGTTGTCGGGCATCGGTGGGCGTAACAAAAATCGGTGGGCGTAACAAAAATCGGTGGGCGTAACAAAAATCGGTGGGCGTATCAAAAATCGGTGGGCGTATCCAAAAAGGGGTCAGCCGTGGGTGGAGACGAAGTCGTGGAGCCAGTTGCGGGGGACTTCCGGGGTGGCGCGGCCGCCGATGCGGCGGAGCGCTTCGGCGGGGCGGATGCCCAGCAGGGTGAGGGTCATGGTCGCCAGGAGGGTGGAGCGGCCTACGCCTCCCGTTGACTGGGTGACTACGAAGCGGCCGGCGCGGACGTCCTGGGCGAGCCGGGCGGCGAGCGCGACCACCTCGGTGGCCTCCTCGCGCTTCACCGGATCGGCGGCGTCCGGGAAGGAGACCAGCTCGATGCCGGCGGTGTCGCCTTCGGCGCCCATGCCGGTGAAGACCAGAGTTTGTACGCCTGACCGGGCCAGAGCGCCCAGTTCCGGAGCCGACCACGGCTCCTGTGGTGAGTGCGCGATCGTCGCCAGCTGGCCCGGACCGGGGCCGGCGATCACGTGGAGTGCTGGAGCCATGACCTGTTCGTTCCCCTGCCTCGCCAGATCCCATATTCGGCTTACGCAGAGTAGGGTCACCCCCGGCATGACCGCTAGCGAAAGGCACCGAGTTCAGTGACGACCCCCCGGAAGACCCGCGTCGCGATCGTGTTCGGCGGTCGCAGTACTGAGCACGCCATTTCCTGCGTGAGCGCGGGCGCCATCCTCGGCGCGCTGGACCCGGATCAGTACGAAGCGGTCCCGGTCGGAATCACCCGGGAGGGGCGCTGGGTTCTCTCCGCCGGCGACCCGTCGCAGCTCTCGATCCAGGGGCAGACCCTGCCGGAGATCACCGCGGAGTCCGGTGACGGCGTGGTGCTCGCGGCCGACCCGACGGCGACCGAGCTGATCGTGCGCTCCCCGGCGGACGGCGTCTCCTCGCTCGACGGCGTCGACGTGGTGTTCCCGGTGCTGCACGGCGCGTACGGCGAGGACGGCACGATCCAGGGAATGCTGGAGATGGCCGGGATCCCGTACGTCGGCGCCAACGTCTTCGCCTCGGCGGCGGCCATGGACAAGGAGTTCACCAAGAAGCTCGCGGCGGTCGAGGGCATCCCGGTCGGGCCGTACGCGGTTCTGCGCGCCGGCGCCTCACTGTCCGAGGCGGACAAGGAACGGCTCGGCCTTCCGGTCTTCGTGAAGCCGTCCCGGGCCGGCTCGTCCACCGGCATCACCAAGATCTCCGACTGGGCCGATCTGGACGCGGCGGTCGCCACCGCCCGGCAGATCGACCCGAAGGTGCTTGTCGAGGCCGCGATCGTCGGTCGTGAGATCGAGTGCGGGGTTCTCGAGGGTGAGGCCGGTGGCTCGCCCGAGGCGTCGCTGCTCGCCGAAATACACGTGGACGACGCCGAGTGGTACGACTTCGAGACGAAGTACCTGGTGGGCAGCCGGTTCACGATCCCGGCGGATCTTCCTTCAGAGGTGAAGCGCCAGGTTCAGGAATACGCGCTGCGGACCTTCACCGCGCTGGACTGTGCCGGTCTCGCCCGGGTCGACTTCTTCGTGACGGAGTCCGGCGAGGTCTTCCTGAACGAGATCAACACGATGCCGGGGATGACGCCCACGTCGATGTTCCCGATGATGTGGGCGGCGACCGGGCTGGAGTACCCGAAGGTTGTCGACCGGTTGATCCGCACCGCGCTGCGGCGCGGAACCGGCCTGCACTGACCTCAGCTGATCTGGCAGCCGCTCGGCATCTGGTCGAGCGGCTTCGACTTCACCGTCTTCACGACCGTGTCGGAGAACTCGTTCGCCCACTGTGCCGGGTTGTCGTAGTGATCAGGAACGGTCACCTGGACCGGGACCTCGCGGTCCATCGTGGTGATCGTGGCCGCGTTGCCGCCTGACTTGGCGTACCAGCAGACCCTGTTCATGATCAGTAGCTCGGTGTCCATCGGGACGCAGCCCGGGGTCTCGTCCTGCAGCGACTCGCACATGACGGGCGCGGGTACGCCACAGGACACCGTGATCGGCGGCTCGCCGTAAGCGGCGTTCTGCTCGTGCCCGGCCGTCACGGTGCGGGCCGGGAGGTCGCGGATCTTCGCCGGGAGCTGGGATGTGACCGCCAGACAGACGGTGGCGGTGCGCTCGTCCAGTTTCGGGGCGTCGATGCTGACGGCGGTGCTGGGGATGGGTAGCGCTTCCGATTTTTCCGACTTTTCGGGATTATCGGGTTGAATCGTGATGAAAGCCAGCACACCGACCAGTAGGGTCACCGGTACCGCGATAGCGGTCGCCCAGATGGCGGCCGCCCGCTTCACCGGGTCCTTCTTCTCCGGGGTTTGCTGCGGCGTGTCCAGATTCACCATGGTCAGAGGTTTACCACGGAGCATGTGAGCGTCCGCGTGATACCCGGTACGTACTGGACCTTGCTCACAATCAGCCCGCCGAGCTCGTCCACGGTGTGCGCCTCGGTCAGGACGACAACGTCGTACGGCCCGGTCACGGCGTCCACCCGGACTACCCCCGGTATCTTCTCGATCGCGGCGGCCACGTCACGGGCCTTACCGACCTCGGTTTGGATGAGGATGTATGCCTGGACCACGATCGACTCCAATCCGCCACCGTCGGTGATCCCTCGGTCGTGAAACTACCGTACGAAGCGACCCGGGAGCGGGACGCCACCATCGAAGGACTTTGACGTGAGCATCCCAGAAGGCGGCGAATTCGGTCTTATTGGCCGAATCGTCTCACGGCTCGGCTCCGGCCCGGCCACCATCCTCGGCCCGGGGGACGACGCTGCCATCGTGCGCGCTCCCGACGGGCGGGTGGTCGCCTCCACCGACGTGCTCGTCGACGGCCGCCACTTCCGCCGCGACTGGTGCGGCCCCGAAGACATCGGGCACCGGGCCGCGGCCGCCAACCTCGCCGACATCGCCGCTATGGGCGCGGTGCCGACGGCGTTGCTGGTGGCGCTCTGCGTACCGCCCGGCGTCGACACCGAATGGATCGAAAGCCTCGCCGACGGCCTCAGCGCCGAAGCCGCCGTCGTCGGCGCGAGCGTGGTGGGCGGCGACACCTCCTCCAGCCCGACCCTGACGATCGCGGTCACCGCACTGGGAGACCTGGGCGGCGCGGCACCGGTCCGCCGGGACGGGGCCCAGCCAGGCGACATTCTCGCCCTTTCCGGCCGGATCGGGTACGCGGCCGCGGGCCTCACGGTTCTTTCGCGAGGATTCCGTACGCCGAAGAAGCTCGTCGAGGCGTACCGCCGCCCGGACATCAGGTACGCGGCCGGTCCGGAGGCGGCGGCCCTGGGCGCGACCTCGATGATCGACATCTCCGACGGGCTGCTGCAGGACCTTGGTCACATCGCGTCGTCCAGCCTCGTGGCGATCGACATCGACCCGGAAGCCTTCGACGTGCCGGATCAGATGCGGGACGCGGCCAAGGCGCTCGGCGTCGACCCGTACCAATGGGTCCTCGCCGGAGGCGACGACCACCCGCTCGCGGCGACGTTCCCGCCCGAGGTCTCGTTGCCGCCGGAGTGGCAGGTGGTCGGCACGGTGCACGATGGCTCCGGCGTGACCGTCGACCGCAAGCCGTGGAGCGGGGGCCTGGGCTGGGACCATTTCCGCTGACAACTTCGGATCGTGCTTGTCTTCGGATCGTGCAGTCTTCGGATCGTGCTTATCTTTGGATCGTGTCAGAAATCAAGATCAAGTCGGCGGACTTCGACGACCCGGACGTGCAGGTACTGGTAACGGCGAATCTGCGTGATTTGTCGGAGAGGTACGGCGGCACCGGGGACGACACCCCGATCTCCGGCAAGGACTTCACCCCACCGAACGGGGCGTTCTTCGTCGCTTCGCTGGACGGCAAGCTGATCGGAAGCGCGGGCTGGCGCCGGCACGGCTCGTCGGACGCCGAGCTGAAGCGGATGTTCACCCTGTCTGCGGCGCGCGGACGCGGGGTGGCCCGGCGAATGCTGGCGACCATTGAGGAGTCAGCTCGGGATGCGGGGTGCCGTCGGGTGGTACTGGAGACCGGGGACAAGCAACCGGAGGCGATAGCCCTGTACGAGTCGGCGGGTTACGTGAGGATCCCGGACTTCGGGTTTTATCGGGGGCACGAGGGCGTTCTGTCGTACGCGAAGGTGCTGTAGGAGCCGCCAGCTGCCCGCTTGTCACTCAGGTTGTCACTCAGGGCCGAACAGGCGCCGGGGGCAGCCGGCGCCTGTTCGGCCCGGGCGCTGGCGGGGCGCTGGCGGGGCGCTGGCGGGGCGCCGGCGGGGCGCCGGCGGGGCGCCGGCGGCGCGGTCTCCGCTGGCATCGCGGTCGGGCGTCCCGGCGTCCACTGCTACCCGCCAGCACCCGCCAGCACCCGCCGCGTGCCGCCCCCGCCCCCGCCTCGCCCGCCGCGTGCCGCCCCCGCCCCCGCCTCGCCCGCCGCGTGCCGCTCCCGCCCCCGCCTCGCCCGCCGCGTGCCGCCCCCGCCCCCGCCCGCCGCGTGCCGCCCCCGCCCCCGCCCGCCGCCCGTCAGGCCTGCCCCCCGGCGATCTTGAGCGATCCTCGACCCCCGGATGTAGGGAATCGCTCAAGATCTCCGGCCAACGGCTGCGTGCTGGCTGAGCTGATCGTCCGTCCGTCCGCCCGGTGGTCCGTCCGCCCGGTGGTCCGTCGGTCAGGTGGTCCGTCGGATCGGCGGGTCGCGCACGATCGTGAGAACGCGACCTCGTGCGGGCGGTTGCCTGATGCTGCTGATTGCGTGTCCGCCTGACGCTGCTTCGCCGCTTGTTGCTGATGCCGTCGCTTGGCGTCTGATAGTCGCCGCCCGTTGCCCGTGCGGCCACTCCGTCGCGCCAGTGAGCCGCAGGTCTCTGGCGATCTTGAGCGACTTTCGACTGCCAAGGGTGCAAAGTCGCTCAAGATCGGCTGGGGGTGCTCCGCAGGATCGCTGGACAGGTCGCCGCGTGTGGGGGCATTGGCGCCTCTTCTGCGGATCTTGAGCGATTTTCTACACGCGGGTGTTGAAGATCGCTCAAGATCGTCGAGGCCGAGCGGCGTAGTGACGGCGTGAGGGCTGGAGCGGCGTGAGGGGTGCTGCACGGCGTTGTGGTGGTGCTTGCGCGGCGTCGGATGGGTGCCTGCGACGTTGAAAAGCGGCTGTTGGGCCGGCTGACGCGCGGGCGGCTACCGGAGACTTCGGGGTGGGCTCTCCAGCAATGCTTGGCGTAGCTGGGTCACCACCTCGTCCGGCGCGTGGCGGATGGCCCAGGCGGAAAAGCGGAGTACCCGCTCGCCCGGGAGCCACAGCTCGTTCTGGCGGCGCATGTCGATCCACCACTGCTGGATGTCCATGTGGTGGCTGCCGTCGATCTCCACGTGTACGCCGTGGTCGGGGAAATAGGCGTCCAAGTAGTTCCGGCGGCCGGCCTGGTCGCGGCGTGGCCTTTGTAACTCGGGTTCGGGCAGGCCGGCGGTTCGGCACAGGCGTACGAAGTCGGCCTCCGGCAATGAACGCACGCCGTTTGTGGCGTCGCTGATTGTTTCTCGGATCACTGCGCGGTGGCGTAGGCGGGGCATGGCGGCCACGGCGGTGGACATCTCTTCGGCGCGCACCATGCGCTGCTGGAACCCGGCCAGGATGATCGTGGCGGCGCGGCGCTCTGAAGGCTGCCACTGTGCGGCGTCGAGCAGGGAACGGGCCGGCATCGTGCTCGGTGGGGAGCTCGTCAGGTGGAGTTCGGAGCGGCGCATTCTGGTGGTGCGGTGCACGGTTACGCCGGGCGGCGGCCGTTTCGGGACCAGGCGAGCCGGCACGATGACGTGGATCGTCTGATCCGGGAAGCCGCGAAACCCGAGGATCTCCAGGGCGGAGAGGCCGCCCAGGCATGCCAGATGGCCGTTGACGGCGCCCAGGACGGCGATCCACCGGCGTTCGGCGGGTCCGATCGGGCCGGAATGGGCCACGTACACACCGGGATGGGCGGTCTGCCAGCGGCCGGAAGTGAGCCGATGGCGAAGTGCCCGTTCGGTCAGATGGTGGAGTGCCTGAGCGCGGGTGAGCACCCGGCACTGCCGTTCGAGCAACTGCATGGCGACGGATTCTGGCCGATCGGCCTGATCGCCGCCGGAAGCCCTGTGGAAAACCCAGAGCTGTGGAAAACCCAGAGCTATGAAAACCCAGAGCTGTGCATAACCCAGAACTGTGCATAACGCGATGTAGCCGCTGAGCCCGAGGGGCCAGCGGCTACATCGTTTGGAACGGTTGGGTCAGGTCAGGCGCGGACAACCTTGCCGGCCTTGATGCACGAGGTGCAGGCCTTGACCTTCTTGGTGGTCCCGCCACCGGCCGGGGTGCGCACCGACTGGATGTTCGGGTTCCAGCGGCGGTTGGTCCGCCGGTGCGAGTGGGACACGTTGTGGCCGAAGCCCGGTCCCTTGCCACAGACGTCGCACACGCTAGCCACGGGATACTCCTGGGTTTGATACGAAACTGAAGGGGCCCGACTAACAAGCATGGCCAGGCAACCCGGCGAGCTTACCCGACCCATGGGGGTAAGAACCAATCGCCCCCGCTCAGGGTGCGTGCCGGGCGATTGTCAGGGGTGGTTAGTACGATTTTCGCGTGCTGGAGACCCTCGATGCCGCTGCCGTACGCCGCTGGTGCGGTGGTGGGCTCGAGGCGTTGCGGGCGCACCAGCGCGAGATCGACGAGCTGAACGTCTACCCGGTGCCCGACGGCGACACCGGCACCAACCTGGTTCTGACGCTGACGGCGGCCTATGAGGCGCTGGACGAGGAAACCCAGGAAATCAGGGAACCCCGGGAGGGCTCGGATCAGAGCCGGCCGCTCGATCGGCTGATGCGCCGGATGGCTCGGGGCGCTCTGCTCGGCGCCCGGGGCAACTCGGGGGTGATCGTCTCGCAGATTCTGCGGGGGATGGCCGACACGTTCGCCGACGCGGTCTCGGTGCGGGGCAAGGAGCTGGCACGCGCGTTGCGCATGGCGAGCGATGCGGCGTACGCGGCGGTGGCCCGCCCGGTCGAGGGTACAGTGCTGTCGGTCGTGGCCGCAGCGGCCGAGGGGGCCGGCCGGATCAAGTCGGACAACCTGGTGGCCGTGGCGAGGGCGGCGGCCCGGTCGGCCACCGAGGCGCTGGCCCGCACGCCGCAGCAGTTGCCGGTCCTCGCCCGGGCGGGTGTGGTCGACGCGGGCGGCCGAGGCCTCTGCCTGCTGCTGGACGCGCTGGTCGAGGCGTTGGCCGATGACGGACATGCGGAACAAGTCGGGAATGTCCGAGGAGTCGAATCCAGCAATACGGACGAGCACTCCGAGCCGGACCAAGACCAGCCGGATCGAGATCAGCCAGCACCCTTAGACGTCACGCCAGGAGCGCCAGGAGCGCCGGGAGCGCCGGGAGCGCCGGGAGCGCCGGGAGCGCCGGGAGCGCCGGGAACGCCGGGAACGCCGGGAGCGCCGGGAGCGCCGGGAACGCCAGCAACGCAGGGAACGCCAGCAACGCCGGTCACCCACGAGCAGCCTGCGGACTGCGCTGGTTACGGCTTCGAGGTTCAGTTCCTGATCGACGCCACCCCCGAGGCCGTCGCCGGGCTCAGGGCGGCTCTGGAGACCCTCGGTGACTCGCTTGTCATCGTCGGGACCGGCGACGGGACGCCACCCACGTGGAACGTTCACGTGCACGTCACCGACATCGGCCCGGCGATCGAGGCAGGAATCGCGGTGGGTCGACCGTACAAAATCAGTGTGACCCAGCTGGAGGAGAAACGGCCTGGACGTGATCTCCGGGCTGCGGTGGTCGTCGCCGACGGCGACGGGCTCACCGCGCTCTTCGAGGGGGAGGGCGCCACGGTTGTCGATCGAAATCCGTCGACGGCCGAGCTGCTCGCTGCGATCGCCGCGACCGGGGCGGGTTCGGTGGTGCTGCTGCCGAACGACGCGAACACGCACGCCGTGGCCAGTTCGGCGGCGCGCGAGGCCTCCGTCGGGGGTGTGCAGGTCAGTATGGTGCCGACCCGTTCGCCGGTGCAGGCCCTGGCCGCTCTCGCGGTGCGTGACCAGCAGCGGCCGTTCGCTGACGACGTGATCGCGATGGCTGAGGCGGCCGGTGCGTGCCGATCCGGCGAAGTTTGCACGGCGCAGCGGGAAGCGCTCACGGTGGCCGGTCCGTGCCGCTCGGGCGACCTGCTCGGGCTGGTCGACGGCGAGGTGCACGTGATCGGTGAGGACGTGACCGAGGTGAGCCGCCGGCTGTTGGACCGGATGCTCGGCGGCGGCGGCGAGCTGGTCACCTGCGTGCTCGGCGCGGACGCACCGCCCGGCCTCGAAGCGAAACTGCGAGCGCACGTGCACCGGACCTGGCCGTTCATCGAGATGCAGTGCTACACGGGCGGACAGCCCCGGTACCACCTTCTGGCAGGAGTCGAATGAACACGACCGAGACCCCGCTGACCAAGGTGCTCGGCGCCAAGACCGCGAAAGCTCTCGCCGACCACCTGGACCTGCACACGGCGGGTGACCTGATTTACCACTTCCCACGACGGTACGACGAACGTGGCGAGCACACCGACCTGCGCCGTCTGGAGGTGGACGAGCAGGTCACTGTGCTGGCGCAGGTGCAGGGGATCAGCCTCAAGCCGTTCCGGGCGCGTAAGGGCAACATGCTTGAGGTCACCATCGGTGACGGCACGGGCGCGACGCTGAGCTGCACGTTCTTCAACCAGGCGTGGCGCGAGCGGGAGCTGCGCAAGGGGGTGTGGGGCCTGTTCGCCGGCAAGGTCACCGAGTTCCGGGGCAAGCGCCAGCTGAACGGCCCGGCCTATCAGCTGCTCAAAGCCGACGCGACGCAGGACGACGCGGCCGCCGAGATCGAGGAGTTCGCCGGCGCCCTGATCCCGGTCTACCCGGCGGCGCAGGCCGTGCCGACCTGGACGATCGCGAAATGTGTGCGGACGCTGCTGGACACGTTCGAGCCACCGGCCGATCCGCTGCCCGGCGACGTGCGGGGCAAACGGGGCCTGGTCGGCATCGGGACGGCGCTGCAGGAAATCCACCGGCCCAGCTCCGAGGAGGCGCTGTACCGCGCCAAGCATCGGCTCAAGTGGGACGAGGCGTTCGCCGTACAGCTGACGCTTGTGCAACGCCGGGCACGTGCGGCCGCGGCGCCCGGCACCGCCCGGCCGCGCGCCGAGGCCGGGCTGCTGGCCAAATTCGACGCTTCGCTTCCCTACGAGCTGACCGAAGGTCAGCGCGAGGTGGGTGAGGAGATCGCTGCCGATCTCTCCCGGCCGCACCCCATGCACCGGCTCCTTCAGGGCGAGGTCGGTTCCGGCAAGACCCTCGTTTCGGTACGCGCGATGCTGCAGGTCGTCGACGCCGGTGGACAGGCCGCCCTGCTGGCGCCGACCGAGGTGCTCGCCACCCAGCACGCCCGCGGGATCAGCGCCCAGCTCGGGGCGCTCGCCAGGGCCGGTGAGCTGGACGGCGATCCGGAAGGCACCCAGTTGACGCTGGTCACCGGCTCGCTGGGTGCGGCGGCCCGGCGTGCGGCGCTGGCCAAGCTCGCGGACGGGAGCGCCGGCATCGTCGTGGGCACACACGCCCTTCTGTACGAGGGAGTCGAGTTCAAGGACCTGGGACTGGTGGTCGTCGACGAACAGCACCGGTTCGGGGTGGAGCAGCGCGACGCGTTGCGGGCGAAAGCAGCCCGGCCCCCGCACGTGCTGGTGATGACGGCGACGCCGATCCCGCGCACCGTGGCGATGACCGTCTACGGCGACCTGGAGACGTCGATCCTGTCGCAGCTGCCGCGTGGCCGTTCGCCGATCGCCTCGCACGTGGTTCCTGCCCTGGACAAGCCGGCCTTTCTGGATCGCGCCTGGGTGCGGATCAAGGAGGAGGTGAAAGCCGGGCATCAGGCGTACGTGGTGTGCCCGCGGATCGGCGACGGGCCGGAGGACGAGGAGGCTCCGCCGCCGGACGCGGAATCCGCCCGCCGGCCGCCGCTCGCTGTCACCGATGTCCTGCCGTTGCTTCAGGACGACTACTTGTCAGGGCTGCGGATCGGCATGCTGCACGGCAAGATGCCGGCCGACGAAAAAGACAAGGTCATGCGTACGTTCGCCGCCGGTGACCTGGACGTGCTGGTGGCGACCACTGTCATCGAGGTGGGCGTCGACGTTCCGAACTCGACGGTGATGCTGATCCTGGACGCCGACCGGTTCGGCGTGTCCCAGCTGCATCAGCTGCGCGGCCGGGTGGGCCGTGGCTCGGCGCCCGGCATCTGCCTGCTGCACACCGAGGCGGCCGAGGGCTCGGCGGCCCGGGAACGGCTGGACGCGGTGGCGTCCACCACGGACGGCTTCAAACTGTCCGAGATCGACCTGGAGCAGCGCCGTGAGGGCGACGTGCTGGGCGCGTCCCAGTCCGGGAAGAACTCGCACCTGCGGCTGCTCTCGTTGCTCCGGGACGAGAAACTGATCAAGGAGGCCCGGGCGGAGGCGTCGGAGTTGATCGGCGACGACCCGGACCTGACCCGTTACCCGGCGCTGGCCGCTTCGGTGTCCGCGCTGGTCGACGAGGAACGCGCCGAATATTTGGAGAAGGGTTGATCCTGCACATCTGCCCGCGTGACGCGTGGGCGTCGGTGGACGACTTCTACGAGGGCGACACGCTCGCCACTGAGGGCTTCATCCACTGCTCACCGGTGGACTGGGTGCACGTGCCGGCGACGTCGTTCTTCCGAGGGCGCACGGACCTGCTGCTCCTGGAGATCGACGAGTCGCTGGTGGACGTTCCGGTGGTGTGGGAGGACGGGGTTCCGCCGTCGCCGGACGGCCGGCAATTCCCGCACATCTACGGGCGTCTCCCGGTCGCGGCGGTGACCTCGGTGAAGCCCTATCTGCCGCTCGACGACGGGTCCTTCCCGCCGCTGACATGACGAAAGGGGCGCGCCGACCGGCGCGCCCCTTTCTAGTGGTTCTCTATCAGGCCTTGAAGTTCAGCTTGCGCCGACGGGCCATGAAGAAGAGACCCGCACCCACGGCGACGAGCAGCGCTGCGCCGCCCGCGATGCCACCGGCGGCCGCACCGGTTACCGGCAGCGAGGTGTCCTCGTCGTCGCTGACCGGGGTGGTGGCGACCGGGGAGGTGCTGGTGCTCTCGGTCGGGGTGGCGGTGCTCTCCGACGGCGTGGCCGACGGCGTCTCGGCCGGGGTGCTCACCGAGGGAGAGGCACTCGGGGTGCCCTCGGCCGGCGGGGTGTCCGTGCCGCAGTCGGCCGGCTTGGTCCAGACGACCTCGCCGTTCAGCACGTCCAGGTCACCGGAGACCGTGACCTTGAGACCCTCGGTGCCCGGGAAGAACGCCGTCTTGGTCTCGTTCGCCTTCACCGTGAGGGTCTGCGCCTCGCCGGTGGTCGGCGTGAAGGTGGCGGTCAGGTCCTTACCGTTCTCCGGGTTCTTCACCTCGAAGGTGAGGCCCTCGCAGGAGCTGGTGTACTTCGCGTCGGGGGTACCGACCTCGGGGACCTGGCAGTCCTCCGGCTTGGTCCAGCTGCCCTCGTAGAGCACCTTGTTCTGCGCCTTCACGACGATGTTCTTCGCGTTGGCGGCCGGAACCTTCACGTCGACCGGCTCCGCGTTGACGCCGACGGTTTTCGTCTCGCTGAAGTTGCCGTCAGCGGTGATGCGGAACGGGGTGCTGAAGTTGCTGCGGTTGATCAGCTTGAGGGTGACGTTGCCCTGGCAGTCGGGCAGCGCCTTGACCTCGGGCTCGGCCTTGCAGGTACCCGATCCGCCGTTGTACCAGGCGTTCTGCGGCTGGCCCGCGGCCGGCTTGGACTTGTAGCCCGGGGCGCCGGGGCTGCCGACCTTGCGGTCGTTGTAGCGCGCGCCACCGTTGACCAGCTCGTCGATGATCTCGTCGCCGAAGACGAAGTCGACCTGGGTGTAGCACTCCGGCACCGCGACCTTGAAGTCGAGCTTGTTGGTGGTGAGCTCGCGCTTGTCGCCAGGGGCGGTGAACGCCTGCTTCGACGTGTCCAGGACGAACTGCGGCGTCTCGAACTGCGCCGACGGCGCGGTGTAGGAGACCAGGGCGAACGACTGGGATTCGCCCTCGCAGAGCGGGCCGTTGGTGAGCTCGATGCTCGCGGTGCCGGCCGGGCCGTTGAACTCGTGCTTGTACTCGGCGTTGGCGGCCGTCGTACAGGAGGAACCGGTCGCCATCGCGGGGGAGGCGACGCTCGCCAGGCCGGTCAGGCCCAGCAGAGCGCCGGCCGCGACGAGAGCGACGCGGCGGAGGGGGGTGTGTCGCAAGATCTTCTCCAGGGGAAACGGGAGGGGCGTACGAAGGGCGCGCCGACGAATTCCGTCGACGCGCCCCCCGGTTGTTGCTGTGATCGAACTACGTGGTGCGAGTGCCTATCAGGCGGTGAACTTCAGCTTCCGGCGGCGAGCCGCGAAGAAGAGGAAGCCACCGATGGCCAGCAGGGCCACGGCGCCGGCGGCGACGCCACCAGCGGCGGCACCGGTGACGGGCAGGCCGCCCTCGTCGCCTTCGCCACCCGCGGCGCCACCCTCG
Source organism: Actinoplanes sp. CA-015351 (assembly GCF_050955685.1). Classification (NCBI taxonomy): domain Bacteria; kingdom Bacillati; phylum Actinomycetota; class Actinomycetes; order Micromonosporales; family Micromonosporaceae; genus Actinoplanes; species Actinoplanes sp. CA-015351. Next base: position 7,371,555 of record NZ_CP192102.1, on the reverse strand, counting down.
TCACAGTCGGCCGGAGCCTCGTACGCGATGGTCGCGGCCTCGTCCTCGTAGCCCTGCGGGGTCGCGGTGACCTCGAGGCCCTCGGAAGCGGGGAAGTCGACGGTCTTGGTCTCGCCCGGCTTGGCCGTGACGGTCTCGGTCTCGCCCGTGGTCGGGTTGAAGGTGACCGTGATGGCCTCGGGCCAGTCAGAGGGGACCTCGATGCCGACGGTCAGGGTGTCGCACGTGGTGTCGTAGATGAAGATCGGCTCGGTGACCGGGATCTCCTCGGCCGGCGGCGTGCTCGTGGTCGAGGACGGCGTCGGGCTGGTGCTCGGCGACGCGCTGACCGACACGCTCGGGGAGGCACTGGCGCTGGCCGACTCGCTGACGGACGCGCTCGGGGAAGCGCTGACCGACTCGCTGACCGACGCGCTCGGGGAAGCGCTCGCGGACTCGCTCACCGACGCGCTCGGGGACGGCGACTCGTCGACCGGAGGCGTCGTGGCGCACTTCTCGGTGGGCTTCGTGACGGTGCCGGTGCGGGTGCCGCCCTGCTTGCGATCTTCACCGCGACGGCTCTTGAGCGTCCACTCGCCCTGGACCGACAGGGTTGCGGACTCGGCGTCCTTCACGGTCTGGACAGCGGTGAGGCCACCCGCCGGGAGAACTCCACCGACGGTGATGCCGGTCAGGCTGACCGTCTTGTCGGAGGGATCGGTCGTGGCGGTCACGGCCTTGACTACGCCGTCGAAGGGCTCGCTGCTCTTCACGTCCCAGTTGATGACCCAGGTGCCGTCTTCGCTGACACACGCGGACGTACCCGAGATTTCGGGGTGGCATGCCAGGGCGGGCATCGCGGTGGAAATCACGCCGAGCAGACCGAGGGTCGCGCCAGCGACAACCGTTCCGGTCCGGCGGAGTGAGGGGCTGAACAGGTTCACGCCATCTCCTGTGTAAGGGGTCAGGAAGGAGTGCGCGAGGAAAGCCGGCTCTGGCCACATGTGGACGGAGTGACCTGCGACGACGCCTCCCCGCGTCATCAAGCGGGAACGATAGAACGGACCCGCAACGTCGCCCGACCATAGTCACTTCAGGAGATCAAAGAAACCGCCCAGCGCCCGCTAAGGGTCTTGATATCAATCCGAGATCTTCCATGTACCGAACGGAACGGTCCCGTCGCGCGGCGTGCCCGCCACGAGGGAAATCTCTCCTGCTCAGTGGATTGACTTGGCTGGTGAAGTAGCGTCAGCGTCGATGACGAGGATTATCGCGGGCACTCTTGGTGGTCGTCGGCTGACTGCTCCCGCCGGCGCACAGACAAGGCCCACTTCGGACCGCGTACGCGAGGCGTTCTTCAGTTCATTGGCGACGATGACCGACATTCCCGATGCGCGGTTCGCTGACCTTTATGCCGGATCTGGAGCAGTGGGCCTGGAGGCGTTGTCCCGTGGAGCCTCGCACGCTCTTCTGGTCGAATCGGACGCGAAGGCGGCACGGGTCATCCGTGACAACATCGTCGCGCTCCGTGTCGGCCAGGCGGCCAGGGTCGTCACCGGACGGGTGCTCCAGGTCCTCGCGAGCCCACCGGAGGGCGGACCGTACGACGTGGTCTTCGCCGATCCGCCGTACGCCGTGGAGTCCACCGAGATGGACACCGTTCAGGAGCTCCTGGTGTCGCAGGGCTGGCTCGCGCCGGACGCCGTCGTGGTCTTCGAGCGGTCCAAGCGCAGCAGGATGAGCTGGTTGGACGGTCTGGTCGAAGAACGCACCCGGCGTTACGGGGAGACCACTCTTTGGTACGGTCGCCGATCATGAGACGAGCGGTGTGTCCCGGCTCCTTCGATCCGGTCACGAACGGGCATCTCGACATCATCGGACGGGCCAGCCGGCTCTTCGACGAGGTCATCATCGGTGTGCTCATCAACCAGTCGAAGGTGGGACTCTTCACCATCGACGAACGACTCGAGATGCTCCGCGAGTCGACGGCGCAGTACGGCAACGTCCGGGTCGCCGCGTTCCACGGTCTTCTGGTGGATTTCTGCCGTGACCAGGGTGCCGCCGTCGTGGTCAAAGGACTACGCGCGGTGAGCGACTTCGACTACGAGTTGCAGATGGCGCAGATGAACATCGGCCTGTCGGGTGTGGAGACGCTGTTCATGCCGACGAATCCGCTTTACTCGTTCCTTTCGTCGAGCTTGGTCAAAGACGTGGTCAAATGGGGTGGCGACGCATCGGCGTACCTTCCGGACCCGGTCCTGGAACGCCTGATCAGCCGCCTCAAGCAGAACTGAGATCCCCGGCGCGCCGGGGACCGGTTCGGGCAAGAGGCAGTAACGTGATCGGCCCACGCTGCGAACTTGAGGAGTGAAGCGGTGGACCCGCTCGACCGGATCGACGAGATCATCGATTTCGTGCAGGACGCGCGCTCCGTTCCGATGTCCCGTACGAATTTCATGTTCGACCGGGCCGAGATGATCGACCGGCTCGAGGTCTTGAGGGCCGAGCTCCCGTCGGAGCTGCGAAAGGCCGCGGCGGTGCTCGAGGAGCGCGACCGGATCATCGATGCCGGCCGCCGTGAGGCCGATCGGATCGTCGGCGAGGGTGAGGCTGAACACGCCCGGCTCGTCTCGGTCAACGAGATCACGGTCTCCGCCGAGCACGAGGGCGCCCGGATCATCGCCGAGGCGCGTACCGAGGCTCAGCGGCTCCGTGAGGAGGTCGACGACTACGTCGACACCGCTCTTGCCAACTTCGAGCAGTTCCTGACCAGGGCGCTGGCATCGATAGAGCGTGGCCGTGACAAGATGCATGCGCTCCGCGAGATCGGCACCTTCCAGGGTGAGGACGCGGAGCGCCCGCTGCCGTTCTGAGCTGGGGCCGATTCGACGGTTCACGACAAGCTCAGGTAATGTTTTCGGTCGGCCTACCTATGGCTGAGGAATCACGATGCCCAAGTCACCGCAGAGTCACCTGGACCCCAGGCAGCCGCTTGTCGTAGACACGATCAAGCTTCCACGGCAGCCTGGTGCGACGCGTGCCCTGAGTCGGGTGGTACCGGCGCCGGCGGACCTCGGTCTGGAGCTGATCTCGGTTCTCGAAGGGTCCGACCTCGAGCTCGATCTGAGCATGACGTCGGTCTCCGAAGGGGTCTACATCAGCGGCACCGTTCGTGGCTCACTCTCGGGTGAGTGCGGCCGATGCCTCAACGAGATCGGCGAGTCGTTCGAGGTTCCCCTGGCGGCGATGTTCGCGTACGCGGACAGCACCACCGAGGAGACCACGGATGATGACGAGGTGGGGCGGATGTCGGGCGACCTGCTCGACCTGGAACCGGCGGTTCGGGACGCAATCGTGCTGACCCTGCCGGTCACCCCGCTGTGCCGGCCGGATTGCCCAGGGCTGTGCCCCGAGTGTGGGGTACATCTCGACGACCTTCCGGTGGATCACAACCACGAAGACGTCGATCCCCGCTGGGCTGCATTGCGCAACCTGACGAATTCTGAGGAGTAGTACCGTGGCCGTCCCCAAGCGCAAGATGTCGCGCAGCAACACCCGCTCGCGTCGGGCGAACTGGAAGGCGACCGCCGTGGTTACCACGGCGTGCCCCCAGTGCAAGTCGCCGAAGCTGCCGCACACCGCCTGCTCGGTCTGCGGTACCTACAACGGTCGTCAGGTCCTCGAGGTCTGACGTCGCCGCGTGACACGCCCGATCATCGGGCGGGTCGCACCAGAGCGGTGGCGAACGAACGGTGCAACGGCTCCCGGACAGAGGACTGTCGGGGAGCCGGGCACCGCGCGGATCGCCGTCGACCTCCTCGGCGGGGACCAGGCTCCCGCCGTCGTGGTTGACGGCGCTCTGCGTGCCGCTCAGGCCGATCCGTCCCTGCACCTGACTCTCGTCGGCCCGGCCGAAGCCGCCGACGCGGTTCTCGCTGCCCTCGATCCGCCGGACCGGCAGCGCATCACGACGGTGGTCACCACCGCCGAAACAGTCCGTGGCGCGGCCAACGCCGTCGCCGAGGGGCGTGCTGACGCGCTCGTCTCGGCCGGGGACACCGGCGCCACGGTCCTTTCCGCGGCCCGGGAACTGGGCCGCTGGCCCGGCGTACGCCGCCCGGCCCTCGCCGCGGTGCTGCCCACCGCCGCCGGCCGGCTTGTCCTGCTCGACGTCGGTTCGAGCGTGGATCCGGACGAGGCAGCCCTGTTGGCGCACGCTCGGCTCGGTTCCGCGTACGCATCAATTGTCTTTGATCTTAAAAGTCCCCGCGTCGGTCTGCTGACCATCGGCAGTGAGACCGGCAAGGGTGATCGTCTGCGCCGCTCGGCGCCGTCGCTGTTCGCGTCGCGGCCGCTGCCCGCGGGTGCGCGCTACGTCGGCCTGGTCGAAGGCGGCGACGTTGTCCTCGGTTCCGCTGCTGATGTGGTGGTGACCGATGGTTTCACCGGAAATGTCCTTCTCAAGGGCTTGGAGACCGGGTACGCACTCACCGGCCCTCCGAAGCCCGGCACCGCCCTTCCCCCACGTGCCGCCGTCCTGCTCGGCGTGGGCGGCACCGTCGTGGTCTGCCACGGCGCGGCCACCGGTTCCGATCTCGCCGCGGGCATCGCCTACGCGGCGGACCTGCATCGCCGCGCCTCGGTCGCGGCCATCGCCGATCTGCTCAGATACAGCGAGGTATCGCATGATTGACAAGCGTCGACGCCCGTCCACCGAGCCGCTGGAGGAGGCCTTCGGCATCCCCTTCAAGCCAGAGCTCCTGGAGCGTGCGCTGACCCACCGTTCGTACGCCTACGAGAACGGCGGCCTGCCCACCAACGAGCGGCTGGAGTTCCTCGGCGACTCGGTGCTGGGCGTCGTGATCACGTCGGCCCTCTTCCACAACCACCCGGACCTTCCCGAGGGTCAGCTCGCCAAGCTGCGAGCCAGCGTGGTCAACATGCACGCACTCGCCGAAGTGGCGCGCGGCCTGGGCCCGCTGGGTCTCGGCCCGCACCTGCTGCTCGGCAAGGGCGAGGAGACCACCGGCGGCCGGGACAAGGCGAGCATCCTCGCCGACACCCTGGAGGCCCTGCTCGGTGCGATCTACCTGGAGCACGGGCTGGAAGTGGCCGGCGAGGTGATCCACCGGCTCTTCGACCCGCTGATGCTCGAGTCGGCGAGCCGTGGCGCGGCCCTGGACTGGAAAACCAGCCTCCAGGAGCTGACCGCGGCGCTCGGCCTGGGCGTGCCGGATTACGAGATCGAGGACTCCGGCCCGGACCACGCCAAGACGTTCACCGCCTGGGTGGTCGTCGCCGGCGAGCGGTACGGCGGTTCCGAGGGCCGCAGCAAGAAGCAGGCCGAGCAGCGGGCCGCCGCGGCGGCGTGGCGCACGCTGACCGACCGTGCCGAGGCTGAGGAATCCGTCCCGGACATGCCATGATCCCGGGCGTGACGGTGACTCTCGTGGAGCAGAAAGAGCGGCTGTGGGACAAAGCGGGCGCCGCCAGGGGCGTCGGCACCGCGGTCGGCATCCTGGCGCTCACCCGAGCAGGCCAGCTGCTGATGATCTGGTGGCTCGGCGGCGCGACCGCTGAGCCCCGCAGCGTCTGGGACCGGCTGCTCGTCTGGGACGCCGGCTGGTTCCTCCGGGTCGCGATGGACGGTTACCCGCACGGGTACACGTACGACGCGAACGGCGTGCTTCAGGGCAACGAGCTGGCGTTCTTCCCGGTCTACCCGATCCTGATCCGGTTCGGTGCGGCGATCGGGCTGCCCGCGTCGACCGCGGCGGTCCTGATCGCCTGGATCGCCTCGATCGGCGCGGCGATCGCGCTCCACCTGCTCGGCACCAGCCTTTATTCGAAGCGGGCCGGCTGGGCGCTGGTGGCGATCTGCTGCTCTGCTCCGGCTTCCGTGGTGCTCTCGATGGCGTACTCGGAAAGCATCTTCCTCGCCCTGGTGGCGGGGATGTTCGTGGCCGCGCACCGCAGCGTCTGGTGGGCAGCCGGCCTGCTCGGCCTGCTCACCGCGCTGAGCCGGCCGACCGGAGCGGCGGCCGCACTGGCGCTCGCGGTGGCGGCGGTCCTCGCGGTGCGCGAGATCCGTGCCGCGGAGGGCCGGATCGCCTGGGAACCGCTGATCGCGGCGGGTGCGGCCCTCTCCGGAGTGCCGCTGTTCCTCGGATGGGTGGCCTGGCGGGTCGGCGAGCCCGACGCCTGGTTCAAGATCCAGACGGCCGGCTGGGGCACCTCGTTCGACTACGGCAAGAGCACATTCGAATTCTTGAAGACCACCTTGCGTACGGGTGACGGCTGGATCGCGATGAGCGTGGCCCTGATCCTGCTCGTGGCGCTCGCCGCGGCCGGGGTCGCGCTGGCCGGGAAACCCTGGCTGCCGCTCGCCGTCTACGGGGTGGTGGCGATGATCCTGGTCTATGGGCAGGCCGGTTTCTACCACTCCAAGCCACGTCTGCTGCTGCCCGTGCTCTTGACGCTGCTGCCGGCCGTCGTGGCAGCTTCCCGTGCCCGCCCCCGGGTCGCGATCCTGGCGATCACGGCGTGGGCCGCGTTCGGTCTTTGGTACGGGGCGTACCTGGTTACCGTCTGGCCTTACACGCTCTAGTTTGGTCCGTTTCGTTTCGTTTCGTTTGTTTCGTTTTGTTTTGTTTGTTTCGTTTTGTTGCAGTTGGGGTTTCCCGTTTCGTTTCGTTTGGTTTCGTTCGTTTCGGAAGGATCGTTGCCGTGCCCGAGCTTCCCGAGGTCGAGACCGTTCGCCAGGGGCTGGCCAAATGGGTGGCCGGCCGCACGATCGCGACCGTCGAGGTGCACCACCCCCGTGCGATCCGCAGGCATTTGCCGGGCGACGTCCATTTTGCAGCTCTTTTGGCCGGCCGGACCGTCCTGGACATCTCTCGGCGTGGCAAATATCTGTGGCTGCCGCTCGACTCCGGCGACGCGATCATCGCGCATCTGGGTATGAGCGGGCAGCTGCTGATGCAGCCCGCGGCGGTGCCGGACGAGAAGCATCTGCGGGTTCGGTTCACGTTCACTGATGGCGGTCCGCAGCTGCGGTTCGTCGATCAGCGGACCTTCGGCGGGTTGTCCGTTTCCGAAGGTGGCGCGGAGCTGCCTGGCGAGATCTCGCACATCGCCCGTGATCCGATGGATCCACTGTTTGACGACGAGGCGTTTTCGGCTCGCCTGCGTGGGCGGCACACCGAGATCAAGCGGGCTCTGCTCGACCAGAGTTTGATCTCCGGGGTGGGGAACATCTACGCCGACGAGGCTTTGTGGCGGGCGAAACTGCATGGGGCTCGCGCTACTGATCAGCTGAGCCGGCCCGGGGTGAAGCGGCTGCTCGGGCATGTGCGCGAGGTGCTGTCCGAGGCGATCGTGGCCGGGGGGACGAGTTTTGACGAGCTCTATGTGAATGTGAACGGGGAGAGCGGTTATTTCGATCGGGCGCTGAATGCTTATGGGCGGGAGGGGGAGCCCTGCTCGCGATGCGGGACGTTGATCCGGCGCGAGCAGTTCATGAACCGGTCGTCGTTCAGCTGTCCGCGTTGCCAGCCACGGCCGCGCGCAGCCCTCTGAACCGACCCAGCAAGCTCGACTCGGCGCGCCCGCAGGCCGGTCTCGGCGAGTCTGGCCCGGCGCATCTCGCGGGCGCCGGTCGGGGCACTCCCGATGTCACGAAGGGTGAGCGCCCGGCGGGGTACTCCCGATGTCACGAAGGGTGAGCGCCCGGCGGGGGGTTCTGCGGCTCATTCGTGGAACGCTGTGGTTGCTCTGACCACCACAGGACTTCACAAAGCCGGCACTCTCCACATTTGTGGCAGCACCGAGTCGTTTGTGGCGTCGGCGAGTGCCAGTCCCGGGGGCTAACCGAAGTCGACACGCCAGGGCGGCGGCGGCCTCCCGAACTCGTGAGTTTGCGGTCACTCGGACGGCCGAACCGCACAAGATCTGCGCCAGCGCGTCGCAGCGAGAATTACTGCGCGGCCTGAGCCGCTACCGGCCCACCACGGGCCCACAGAATGGCGGCGCAGCCCCTGCCGCCCCCGCCCCCGCCTCTGCGGATCTTGGCGAGCAGTGCCCGAATGCAGACCATCCGAGCTTTCCTTCAGCATGCCGATGCGGCGTGGGGTGCCGGCTGATCGACGTGGGCTCCAGCGAAGCGGGACGAGAGCCCACCGTGTGCTCGGAACTACGTGGCTCGTGGACGGGTCGCACGGACGCTCGGTGTGGCGTGGACGGGGTCCCACGGACGCTCGGTGTGGCGTGGACGGGGTCCCACAGATGCTCGGTGTGGCGTAGGCGGGGTCGCACAGTAGCGGTCTGTGTGACTTCAACACGACCAGGGCGTGGACCAGGGCACACGGTGGCGTTGTGTGCGACCTGACCCACCCTGCAACCCTGCGACAGGGGCCGGCCGGTCCCACGCTGGCCCGGCTGGCTCTCAGCGCTGGCCAAGCCGCACCAAGCAAGCCGCACCAAGCAAGCCGCACCAAGCAAGCCGCACCAAGCAAGCCGCACCAAGCCGAAACAGTCCGAACCCGGTTGAATCAGGCAGGCCAAGCCGGGCCGACCCAAGTTGGGCCAGCCGGGCCGGGCCGGGCCAAGCCACCCCGGCCCGCCCCGGCCCGCCCCGGCCCGCCCCGGCCCCGGCCCCGGCCCGCCCCGGCCCGCCCCGGCCCCGGCCCCGGCCCCCGCCCCGGCCCGCCCCGGAACCGCCGTCAATCGGCCGCGTGCGCCCCTCGCCCGGACGCCGTCACGCTAACCCTCGGCCCCAGATCCGTAGCCAACCCGAACCCAGCACCCCGCCGCCCCATCAACCTCCGGGCAGCAGTCAGCATCTCCGGCGGCACCCCGTGCACGATGTGCCCGTCACCAGCCCGGACCCCGTCCCCATCCCAGTTCTGATAGGCCTCCCAAGGCCCCTCGAACGAACAAATCCGCACCCCTAAATCCCGATAGAGCGGATGCGTAGGCACCCCAGGATTGAGCACCACCCGATGCAACCCCCGCCGAGCAGCCAGCCGAATCGTCAGCGCCACCGGCCCCACCCCACCCGACCCGGCAGGAGCCCGATCCAGGAACAACCCCTCCACCCCGTCAGCCCGCCAAGCATCGACATCAGTCAGCACATCAGCAAGCGACCGGCTACCCCAGTCCAGGTCGATCCGGCCCAGCGACTGATGCAGCGTCCGCCGGTCACCAGGCTCTTCACGAACAATCCACGTTTCAGCGTCCAGCTCAAGAGCAGGAGACGGGTGGGCGTACGACGGGAACAGTGTCTTCACGGCGTCCTCCGTAAATCGGCAGCGGTCAGGGCGACGATGAGCAGTCCGGCCAGGTGTGCCGTGGCGAGCACGACGACAGCGGCCGGCAGCGGTCCGTTGGATGAGGGAAAAAGGGCGATGACAACAGCGGCGAGCGGCGGAGCGACGGCGAGCGACGCGGCGATGCCGTGCCGGAACCGGGCCGCGAGCAGCGACGTCACGGCGAACACTCCGCCGAGCAGGGTTCCGGCGGCGAGGGCGAGCACCCCGTCGCGCATGCCGGGCAGCCCGAAGGCGGCGACCGCGAGCCCGATGCCGGCGGCGAGCGGCGGCAGGAACCCGGCGAGCGTGATCGCGGTGACGTTGCGGACGTGCCGGCCGAGTTCGACGGCGTCCTCGGCGGAGTCCAGGCCGGCGTCGAGACGTTCGATGTGCCAGCCGATCAGCGCTTCCAGCATCGGAACGGCGAGCAGCACCGGCAGCACCACGGGCAGTGGCGTGTTCGCCGGTCCGCCGTGCCAGAGCAGGGTCACACAGGCGGCCTGCGCCGCGCCGATGACCATGTAGGACAAGCCCCGGCGACGATCAGCAACGGTCAGCCGGCTCCGGCCGATGCGTCCCGGCAGCACCGCCGGACGGAATGCCCGCACCGTCACCGCGACGATCGCGCCGGGCACCATGGTCTCCACCGGAACGGCCGCTGCCCAGGTCACGCCCAGACTGCCCGCGCAGGCGAGTGCGGCGAGAAGCCAGCAGGGCAGGTACCACGCAGCGATCGCCCCTTCAGCCCGGGTGACGAGCGCGGCGGTCACGCTGCCCATGGCGAGCAGCCCGCAGACGCCGACGGTGGCGGCGAGCGCCCGATCCGGTCCGAGCAGCGAGGCCGGCGCGACCCACACGAACGCGCACCAGATCCCGCTCGCCGCGGCGAACCCGGTCACCACGAGACGTGCCGCGGCCGCCTCTCCGGCCCGCTGGAAGGCAACCACTCCCACGCTGGCCAGCCCCTGCGCCGCACCCCATCCGAGCAGCAGCATCACGGCGGTGACCGGCCACGCGACCAGCCTCAGCGACGGCGCCGCGGCCACCGCCACGCTCAGCGGCCCCACATAAAGACAACACCGCACCACCGCCCCGGCGAGAAACCCGCGCTTTGCGCGTCTCTTTCTCTTGATCCGGTACGCGTAATCGGCGCTCACATCATCGAAGAACGCCGACTCGCCCCCCGCATGCAAAGGCATTGCACCGGCTGCCTCGTCGGCCACCACCGGCCCGGCCACCTCCTCGGCGACCTCCCCGGTGATCGGCTGGTCCCAGAACCCCTCAACATCGGAGTCGTCGGCCACCGCCGAGCCACCGAAGAGAATCCGCGGCTCGACCGCATGCCGTCCCGGCCCCGCACTACGCCGGCGAGGAGGCGAAAGTTCTTCGAAGTCGTGCCGTGGCTCCCCGGCGTTCGCCCGCCGCCGGGCACGGTTCCGCGCCGACAGCGTCTGTTGAACCGGCGCCTGCGCAGCCCCGGGCCTGCCGGTGCCGCTCGCGCCACGTTCTCCAGTGATCGTCATCAGTCCTCCCGGGTCAGCCAGCGCACGGTGGCCGGCGTCGTGGTCCGTGGAGCCGCGACGGCGAGCGCCAGCTCGAAAGCGGGCGCGGGCGGCGGCGCGGCGAGGTCGGTGTAGAGAGCGCCGTAGACGCGAACCACCCGGTCGACGGTGAAGTGGCTGAGCGCCCGCTGCCGTGCCGCGTCGCCGAGCAGGCGGCGCCGGGCCGGGTCGCGGAGCAGGTCGACGATGGCGATGGCGAGTTCGGCCGGGTCGTTCGGCGGTACCAGGATCCCGGTGTCACCGAGGGTCTCGGCGGCCGGCCCGATGTCCACGCCGACCACGGCCCGGCCCGACATCATGGCCTCGACCAGGCGATACGGCGGGTCGGCCGGCCCTGGAACGTGCGCGACGACCTGCCCGGCGGCGTATCGATCGCGGGGGTCGGCGGGCAGCGGGTGCAGGCGTACGGCCCGGCCCAGCCCGGTGCGCTCGATCTGCTCGGCGCAGTGTTCCTCGTGCGCCGCGGTGACGCCGACCAGGTGCAGCACGGTCCCCGGGATGGCGCCGGCGACGTCCGAGAACGCCTCCAGCACAACGGCGAGCCCGCTGTCCGGCCCGCCGCTGCCGGCCCAGACCACGGTGGGCGCCGCGCTGAGTTCGACCGCTCCGGGGTAGTCGCGCGGGTCCACCCCGGCGGGCACCTGCACCAGCCGGGCCGGCCGTGCGCCGTGCTCCAGCGCCCACCCGTGGTGGTACGTGCTCAGGGGCGCGATCAGCTCGGCCTCGGCGTACCCGGCCCGCGCGACCGAACTGCGGAAACGCCGCAGCACGGTTCGGACCGCGGCGGAGAGCCGGTCCTCGGCGGGCCGTTGCCGCGGCACCGGCGTACGCGCCTCGGTCAGCAGCAGCGGCACCCCGCTGCGCCACCGCCCGGCGAGAGCGGCAAGTAACGGCGTGGTCCCGCCGACGCAGTGCACCAGCTCCACTTCGGGCAGTTCGACGGCGAGCGCGCGCATGGCGTGCCGCAGCAGCATCGCCGCGGTACGCGCATCGCGCACGCTGAGCCGGGGCAGCGGCGGGGTGTCCGGGCCACGCGAGGCCTGTCGCAGCCGCCAGGCCTCGATCAGCGCCTCGGTGAGCGGCACGCCGCCGAACGGATCAGGTCCTCCGGCGAACTCGACAAGACTCCGCAGCCCGTCAGCGAATTGCGAACCAGCCGGCCCCTCGGAGTCGAGCAGCCCGTCATCGTCGAGCAGACCACGGCAGAGCAGGGCGGCGGCCTCGTCCTCGTCCGGGGTGCTGGCGCGGCCCGGAGGGCTGGTACGGCGACGCCCAGGACGGACGACGTCGCTGCCCAGCGCGACAGTGCGCGCCGAGCCGACATTGAACGGGAGCGGGTACGCCGGCGCGGACGGCAATTCACGGTCCGTGACGGTCAGCAACTCGAAGCGGAATCGGTGCAGACCCTCGACGAGGGTCCGGCACCAACCCCCGAGGGCGTCCCGCCGGTACGGGTACCCGCCGCCGGTCAGCAGACAGATGCGCTCGCGCGACGGGGTCGGATTCACGGTGGGGGCAACGACACAACCGGCCGAAGTTGCCGGATCCTGTCAGCTAGGCGACACAATTACGCCCCTTTTGAACCGCTATGTCCGTCGCCTTTGCCCGTTTTTGCCCGGAAGGGGCATTGATGCGACGGCGAATTTCGGTGCGCGGGCCCCTCAGGAGGCCGGTGCGCTCGCCGATGAGGTGGATCGACGCTGACCGCCAGAATGGGCAGTGTGTGACGCCGCACCGGCCCGCACGCTCTCTCGCAAACTGGCAGAAGGCGCATAACAGCAGCTAAACCGTGTTGGTGGCGTGATTCACTGAGAAGAAGCGCCGAACCACGAATGCCTCGGCTTGACGGAGGGTGGGTATCGGCGGACTATGGAGGTGTCGCCAGTCGCGCCCACTCATGCCCCGGTCCGTTCGTGGCTTGAGCTTTCGCACCAGAGAATCTTGTTGATCGCTTAGCAGGGTTCTGCGCTCACGCGTGCCCGTGAGTCCTGGGGCTGTGCAAATTCCTGGGCGGACGTTGGCCGGCCTATCCGGCAAAGAACACAACGAGACGCAGCGCGTCACAAGGAGTCACGATGGCTAAGGCCCTCTACGGCCACGTAGGTGCGGCGCCCGACCGGCGCCTCCTCGACGAGGTCACCCGACTGCGTTCCCGGGTGCAGTCCCTGGAGTTCGAGGTCACCCGCCTCCGGGCGGAAAACGATCGTCTCGCGGCCGCTGCCGCGGAGGCAGACGATTTCGCGCGGCTGACCGAGCCCGCCCTGACCTGAGCCCCACCCGAGCGCCGGTGAAGTCCGCGGGGTGACACCCGGCGTTCATCCCCTCGCACCATTCGCACCCAAGCGAACAGCAGGGCACTGAAGAAGGCACCGAAGAAGAGCAGGAAAGAAAAAGCGCGCCTCCACATCTGTGGCGGCGCGCAGTTTTTTGTCCGTTTTTTCGCTCCCGGTGCTCGCCTCTGGCGCGGCGTGTCACTGCTCATCCGACCCCCTGCGGGTAGCCTGCCACCAGCAGCGTCCATCCGCCGACCCTCGGAGATCCGTGCACCTCAAGAGCCTGACGGTCAAGGGCTTCAAGTCCTTCGCCTCCGCCACCACGTTGCGGCTGGAGCCGGGCATCACCTGTGTCGTGGGCCCGAACGGATCCGGCAAGTCCAACGTCGTCGACGCCATCGCCTGGGTGCTGGGCGAGCAGGGCGCGAAAGCGCTGCGCGGCGGCAAGATGGAGGACGTCATCTTCGCCGGCACCTCCGGCCGGGCGCCGCTGGGCCGCGCCGAGGTGACGCTCACGATCGACAACAACGACGGTGCCCTGCCGATCGAGTACACCGAGGTCTCGATCACCCGCCGGATGTTCCGGGACGGCGCCAGCGAGTACGAGATCAACGGCAACGCCTGCCGGCTGCTCGACATCCAGGAGCTGCTCAGCGACTCCGGCATCGGCCGGGAGATGCACATCATCGTCGGCCAGGGCCGGCTCGACGCGATGCTGCACGCCAAGCCCGAGGACCGCCGCTCCTTCATCGAGGAGGCGGCCGGCGTCCTCAAGCACCGCAAGCGCAAAGAGAAGGCGATCCGCAAGCTCGACGCGATGCAGGTGAACCTCAACCGGCTCGGCGACCTGACCACCGAGCTGCGCCGCCAGCTCAAGCCGCTCGGCAAGCAGGCCGAGGTGGCCCGGCGGGCGGCCGGCATCCAGGCCGACCTGCGCGACGCCCGGCTCCGGTTGCTCGCCGACGACCTGCACACCCTGCGTACCACTCTGGACAAGGAGATCGCCGACGAGTCGGCGATGCGTGACCGCCGTGGACAGGTGGAGGCGGAGAACCGCGAGATCCAGCGCTGGCTCGCCGACCTGGAGACACAGCACGCCGAGGACGCGCCGCTGCTGGCGGCCGCACAGGACGCCTGGTACAAACTGTCCACCCTGCAGGAACGCTTCCGTTCCACCGAGCAGCTGGCCACCGAACGGCTGCGTCACCTCGCCGCGACTCCGGACGAGGAACGCCCGGGCCGCGACCCGGAGATGCTCGAAGCCGAGGCGGAGAGTGTTCGCGAGCAGGAAGAGGAGCTGCGCGAGGCGCTGACCGAGGACCAGATGCGCCTGGCCGAGGCGGTCGAGCAGCGGCAGGACCTGGAACGGCAGCTGGCCGCGGCCGAGGGCGCGCTGCGTGCGGCAGCCAAGGCGATCGCCGACCGGCGTGAGGGCCTGGCGAAGCTGACCGGCAACGTGAACGCCGCCCGCGCGCGTACCGAAGGCGTCGCCGAGGAGATCGAGCGTCTCGCGACGGCGCACAGCGACGCGCTGATGCGTGCCGAAGCCGCACAGGCCGAGGTCGACCTGGTCGCCGACGAGACCTCGGAGGCCGACCGGGACAACGCCGACCTCGACGCGCAGCACGACGAGGCGGTCGCCGCCCACGACCGGGCCGCCGCCGTGGTTCGCGAGCTCTCCGACGCCGAACGCGCCGCGGAGAAGGACGCCGCCAGCTGGAAGGCCCGCGAGGAGGCGCTCGCCCTCGGCCTCAAGCGCAAGGACGGCGCCGGCGCTCTGCTCGCCCGGGCCGGTCAGGTGCCGGGCCTGCTGGGCAGCCTCGCCTCGCTGCTGACCGTCCGCCCGGGACACGAGGTCGCGCTCGCCGCGGCACTGGGCGGGCTCGCCGACTCCGTCGCCCTGTCCGGTGTCGACGAGGCGATCGAAGCCATGCGTACCCTCAAGATCGCTGACGCGGGCCGCGCGGATCTCGTGGTCGCCGGGTCCGCAGGACCCGGAATGCGTGGCTCTCTGGAGAGCTTGCGCCCGCAGTTGCCGGAAGGCGCCGTCTGGGCGCCCGAGATCGTCGACTGCCCGGAGCAGATCCGCCCGGCGCTCAACCGGGTGCTGCGCGACATGGTGCTCGTTCCCGACCTGGCCGCCGCGGCCGCGCTCGTGGCGGACAACGCCGAGCTGCGCGCGGTGACGCCGGACGGTGACGTGGTCGGCGCCTACGCGTCGGCCGGCGGTTCGGCGAAAGCGACGAGTTACATCGAGGTGCAGGCCGCGGTCGACGAGGCCAAGGCCAAGCGCGCCACCGCGGAGGAGGCAATCGCCGAGCTCAAGGACCAGCTCGGCGCGGCCCGGGCCGAGGTGGCCGAGCTCAAGCAAGCGGTGAACGTGGCAGCGCAGGCGAAGCGCGCCGCCGAGGGTGAGCGCAACGCGTCCGCCCGCCGGCTCGCCGAGCTGGGCGCGGCGGCCCGGTCGGCCAAGGCGGAGAGCGAGCGCCTCGGCGCGTCCCGGCAGAAAGCCGAGGCGGCCCGGGAGACCGACGTGATGCGCCTGGCCGAGCTGGAGGAGCGTCTCCGGCTGGCCGAGGACACCCCGATCGACGAGGAACCCTCCACCGAGGAGCGTGACCAGCTCGCCGCGATGGTGCCGCAGGCCCGGCAGAACGAGATGGAGGTCCGGCTCGCGGTGCGTACCGCGGAGGAGCGGGTCTCCTCGATCGCCGGCCGCGCCGACTCGCTGATGCGTCAGGCCAACGCGGAACGGCAGGCCCGGGAGAGGGCCGCGGCCCGCCGGGAGGCACGCGCCCGAGGCGCGAAGATCGCTCAGTCGGTCGCGCTCGGCGCGGCCGGGGCGCTGGAGCACGTCGCCGTCTCGCTGGCCGGCGCGGCCGATCACCGCGACGAACTGGCCCAGGCGCGCACCAGCCGGGAAGCGGAGCTGCAGGAGGTACGCGCCACCGCGAAACGCCTCGTCACCGAGCTGGAGCGGCTCACCGGCGAGGTGCACCGCGACGAGATGGCCCGCGCCGAGCAGCGGATGCGGATCGACCAGCTGGAGGCGAAAGCCGCCGAGGACTTCTCGCTCGATGTCGAGACGCTGATCCTGGAGTACGGCCCGGAGCAGCTGGTGCCGCCGACCCAGGCCGACGTGGCACTGGCCGAGAAGGACGGCAAGCCGGCGCCCGAGCCGGTCCCGTTCCACCGGCCGACCCAGGAGAAACGGGCGAACAAGGCGGAGCGCGACCTCACCCTGCTCGGCAAGGTGAACCCGCTGGCCCTGGAGGAGTTCGCCGCCCTGGAGGAGCGGTACAAGTTCCTCTCCGACCAGCTGGAGGACCTCAAGGCCACCCGCAGGGACCTGCTCACCGTCGTGAAGGACGTCGACGACCGGATCCTCGAGGTCTTCGCCTCGGCGTTCGAGGACACCGCCCGGGAGTTCCAGGCCGTCTTCCAGGTGCTGTTCCCCGGCGGTGAGGGCCGGCTCGTGCTGACCGACCCGGAGGACATGCTCACCACCGGCGTCGAGGTCGAGGCCCGCCCGCCGGGCAAAAAGATCAAGCGGCTGTCGCTGCTCTCCGGTGGCGAGCGCTCGCTGACCGCGGTCGCGATGCTCTGCGCGATCTTCCGCGCCCGCCCCTCGCCCTTCTACATCATGGACGAGGTCGAGGCGGCCCTGGACGACGTCAACCTGGGCCGGTTGATTACGCTCTTCCGGCAGCTCCGGGAGAAGAGCCAGCTGCTCATCATCACGCACCAGAAGCGCACGATGGAGGTCGCGGACGCCCTCTACGGCGTCACGATGCGCGCGGGTGTCACCCAGGTGATCAGCCAGCGGCTGGTTCGCGAGGAAGAGGACTAGACAGACATGCGCGATCGCGCCAGGGCCATGCTCATCGACCTGGACGGCGTGCTGCGCCGCTGGGACCCGGCTCCGATGATCGCCGTCGAGGTGCAGTACGGGCTGAAGCCGGCCTCGTTGCTCGAGACGTCGATGTCCTGGGACATCTACCGGCCCGCGATGGCCGGCGAGATCACCGACGAGGAGTGGATGAGCCTGGTCGCGAGCCGGCTCCCGCTCGACGAGGCGGAGTCGGCCGCCGCGGTCGCGGCCTGGCAGGCGTACCGGGGTGAGGTCGACCCGGAGGTGCTGGCGTTCGTCCGTGAGGTGCGCGCCGCCGGCCGTCCGGTCGCGATCGCCACGAACGCGACCGACCGGCTCCGCGGCGACCTGGACGCGCTCGGTCTCACCGACGAGGTGGACGAGGTGATCAGCTCCTGGGAGCTGAAGGTGCACAAGCCGGCGAAGGAGTTCTTCACGCAGGCCTGCCTCAAGGTCGGCAAGCTGCCGAAACACGTGCTCATGGTGGACGACGACGACCGCGCGGTGCAGGGCGCCCGGACTGCGGGACTCACCGGTTACCGCTGGGCCGGACCGGAGCATCTTCCGTACCTTCGCAAGGTTCTTGATCTTCCGGAGTGATCGGCATCTTTCCGGGATGTCGGCTCCGGCCCGGCTCCCGGAAGGATGAGGGCATGTCTCGTCTCGGCAGGATCGTCGCGTCAGTCGGTGGGTGTGCCCTGGTTCTGGCCGTCCAGGCCTGTTCCTCCGCCTCCACCCCGTCAGCTTCTCCCACGTCGCCTGCCCCGGCCGCGTCCTCCGCGGCACCGCCGGTGGAGTCGACGCCGGCTGAAGAAAGCGCCCCGGTGACCGAGGCTCCGGCGACCGAGGCTCCGGCCGGGCCGGGCAGCCTTCCCGGTCTCAACCGGCAGGTCGTCTTCACGACTGTCGCGTCCGCTGGCGGGGACGCTCTCACCGTCGGCTCGGACGGCATCCTCGAACTGGCGAAGCCCGGCGACCGTTCACTGTTCGTGGCCGTCCCGGTCAGCTCCGGCGCCGAGAAGTTCCTGCTCAAGACCGGCAAGTTGAGGGCCGGCGGTGAGGCGTACTGCCTACAGGTCCACTCGCCGGGCGGCTCCCGGTCGCTGCAGATCAAGATCGAGGCGTGCGACGCGTCCGAGAAGGATCAGATATTCACGTTCCCCGAGGCGGCCGCCGACAGCCCGGGCCGCCTGATCGAGGTGGCCGGTCTCTTCGTGCAGACCACCAAGGAAGGGGAAGTGATCGCCGAGGAGAGCGGCGACAACGGGTTCCTCACGAATTACGCCGTCGAGGACCGGGGCAAGGCGAACATCCCGGCCCTCGACTGAGCGATCAGTACTTGACCTCGGCCACGTCGAAGAGGTCGCCGTCCTTGGAGGTGCCCTCGATCCGGGCGGTGGCGGACCGGCCCTCCAGCCGGAGGGTGCCGACCGCGTTGCCGAAGTACGGCCCGGCCACCCGTTTCCAGCGCAGCGCCGGTTTCGCCACCCCGGCCGACTTGGACAGGCCCCGGGCCACCCTGGCCACCGCCCGCGACCAGCTGAAACGCATCAGCGGCCGCATCGGCGCCGGAACCTGGTTGTGGATGGGCGAGCAGGTCAGCTGCATCACCGGGGTGGCGAGGGCCTGCCCGAAGTCGGCCTTCGCCACGTACGAGTGATGCACGTCACCGGAGAGCACGCTGATCGAGGCGGGTGCGGCGTACGCCCCGCCCGCCCCGACGCGGCGGCCCGGCGCGTCCGGATTGCCCTCGCCGAGCCGCCGGAACAGCTCGCCGAGCGCCGCGAACGACTTGCCGAACGCCGCCCAGTGCTCCAGGTCGAACGCGCGCCGGATCTGCTCGCCGAACGCGGCCGTGCGGGCGTGCCGCGACTCGGAGATCCGCTCGTTCCACGCCTCGAGGTGGTGGATGGCGGGCGGCATCAGCCACGGCAGCGACGAGCCGACCACCAGGTGGTCGTAATCGCCGTGCGCACGGTCCAGGAACCAGTCCCACTCGCTCGCCGGGAGCATGGCCCGCGCACCCGGGGTGAGCACCCGGTTGCAGCGGTTGTCCAGCACGACCAGGCGGGTCCGGCCGACGTCGAGCGCGAAGCTCCACTGGTACGGCTGGTCGGTGTTCTCCGCCGAACCCGGCTCGTCGACCCGCAGCCCGAACTCGTGCAGGAGCTCGGTGGCGTCGCCGGCCGAGGACACCTTCTGGAACAGCGGGTCGGCGGCGAGCTCGTCCGGGCTCAGGTTGCCCACGTGCTGGTAGATCCAGTACGACGCGAGGCCGTCCGCGATCCGCTTGCGCCACCAGGAGTTCTGCGCGATGTCGGCACGCCAGGAGGCCGAGGTGTTCCAGTCGTCGATCAGCTCGTGGTCGTCGAAGATCATCACGCTGGGCACGGTGGAGAACAGCCACCGCACCTCCGGGTCGCGCCATGACTCCAGGTAGAGCTTCGTGTACTCCTCGAAGGCGACGACCTGGTCGTCCGGACCGTCGTGGCCGTTGCGGCGGCGCTTTCTCAGGTACCGCTTGACCTTCGCCGAGGTCTCGTCCGCGTACACCTGGTCGCCGAGCAGCACCAGCAGGTCGGGCCGGTCCTGGGTGCCAGCCATCAGCCGCCGCGCGAGCGCGTCGAGTGCGTCCGGCGGCAGCCGCCGCCCACTCGACTGCGGCGTCCCCTCACGGCAGGACCCGAAGGTCAGGCTCACCGGTTGGTCACGGTCGTCGGTGGCCCGGGTCCGGATCACCGAGGGAGGGTACGCGGAACCGGCCGCCGGCCACACCGAACGCCCGTCGAGCGTGACCGTGTAGGCCTGTGCCGAGTCCGGAACCAGGCCGGTCACGACGATCACGGCGTAGTGGTGCCCGTACGCCGAGAAGGTCGGCGCGGAGCCGGTGGCGCCGCTCTCGGTCTCGATGAACACCTCGGCGGGCTCGCTGGTCTCCAGCCAGATGGTGGCGCGGTCGCCGGTGACTCGCCGCAGCATCGGGCCGATGAGTAACTGAGCGGTCACCGGATGACGCCGGGGAATTGCCGCATGCGAATGCCTTCCGTGCTGGTACCAAGGGGGTTCCCCATCCTCCGCCGGGAGGCCCGGAATCGCCAGTGCACGACCCGAGCCACGTGGGTACGGCTCATCTGTAAGGATTCGGGCATGGAATACGTGGTCGCCGCAGTGATCCTGCTCGTCGTCCTGGTCGCGGGCGCGATCGGGCTGGTGGTGCCGAAGATGCGCCGCAAGGAGCTCCCGCCGCCGCCCGCCCCGGGCTCGACGACCACCCTGGAGCGCCCGCCGACGGCGCCGACGGTGCCGGCCGAGGACGAGTTGCCGCCGCTCATCGAGCGGCCCGTCTCGCCTGCTCCGGCCGTCGACGAGGCCCCTCCGGCCGTCGTGGCTCCTCCGGTCGTCGAGGACGAGACTCCCGAGATCGAGAAGCCGGCGCCGACCGCCGGCCGGCTGGTCCGGCTGCGTGCCCGGCTGGCCCGCTCGCAGAACGCCCTCGGCCGGGGCCTGCTCACCGTTCTCTCCCGGGATCACCTGGAAGAGGAGGACTGGGAGGAGATCGAGGAGAGCCTGATCAGCGCCGACGTCGGCGTGGAGGCCACACAGGTGCTCGTCGAGCGGCTCCGGGAGCGGGTCCGGATCCTCGGTACGCGTTCCGTCTCCGAGGTCCGTGAGCAGCTCGCCGAGGAGCTCGTCGGCGCGCTGGAGCCCGACCTCGACCGCAGCCTGAAGACCGCTCCGCACGATGGCCGCCCGGCCGTCGTGATGGTCGTCGGCGTGAACGGCGCCGGGAAGACCACCACCTGCGGCAAAATCGGCCGGGTGCTGATCGCGGACGGCCGCACCGTGCTCTTCGGCGCGGCCGACACCTTCCGGGCGGCCGCCGCCGAGCAACTGGCGACCTGGGGCGAGCGGGTCGGCGCCGAGACCGTGCGTGGCCCGGAGGGCGGCGATCCGGCGAGTGTGGCGTTCGACGCGGTGAAACGGGGTATCGAGGTCGGCGTGGACACCGTGCTGATCGACACCGCGGGCCGCCTGCAGAACAAGGTCGGCCTGATGGACGAGCTCGGCAAGGTCAAGCGGGTCGTGGAGAAGCACGGCCCGGTCGACGAGACGCTGCTGGTTCTCGACGCCACGACCGGCCAGAACGGTCTGGAGCAGGCCCGCGTGTTCACTGAGGTGGTGGATGTCACGGGTGTCGTTCTGACCAAGCTGGACGGCACCGCCAAGGGCGGCATCGTCATCGCGGTGCAGCGCAAGCTGGGCATCCCGGTGAAGCTCGTGGGACTCGGCGAGGGTCCGGACGACCTCGCGCCGTTCGAGCCCGCGGCTTTCGTGGAGGCCTTGCTTGGCGGGGACGCGTAGGCTCACAAAGTGTACGAAGGAGATCCGGGGAGGACGTTGGTGACGCAGGAGCCGGTGCGCGAGATTCCGCTGCACGGTGGCAACGTCAGCACGGTGTCCCGGATCGGTGACACGGTCCGGCGTAACGCGGGTCCCTGGACCCCGGCCGTGCACGCCCTGCTGAACCATCTGGAGCGGGTCGGTTTCACCGGCTCGCCGTCCGCCCTCGGCATGGACGAGAAAGGCCGCGAGGTCCTCTCCTACCTGGACGGCGAGTGCGGAGAATATCCACTGGCCCCGCACTGGGTCACCGAGGAAGCCCTGGTCACCGTCGGCACGATGCTGCGGATGTTCCACGACGCCCAGTACGGTTTTGTGCCCCCGCCGGGGTCGGTCTGGCGCTCGTTCGGGCCGCCCCCGCCGGACACCGAGGTGATCTGTCACCACGACGCCGCCCCGCACAACGTGGTCTGGCGTCCGGACGGCACCCTTGCCCTGATCGATTTCGACCTCGCTTCGCCGGGCTCACGTCTGTACGACGTGGCGTACGCGGCCTGGACCTGGGTGCCGCTCTTCAGCGACCGGGATTCGTACACGCTCGGCTGGAAGCGGCCCAACCGTCCGCGCCGGCTGCGGCTGTTCGCGGACGCGTACGGACTGATTCCCCGCGACCGGCATCGGCTGGTCCGGACCATAAGGAAACGGATCGTCGACCACGTCGAGGGGATTCGGCGGATGGCGGCCGCCGGCGACCCGGCGTTCGTCCGGATCGTTCACAAAGGTCACCTTCGCCGTCCGATGCGTGACCTCCGGCTGCTCGATTACGAGCGCCACACGCTGGAGTACGCACTCCGCTGACGGTGATCTTCTACCCGAAGCGCTGCGATGGGGGTTTTGATCCCGATATCTTGGCACTTCGCGGAGTACTGCCCTGCGGACTGTGAGAGTTTCTTCACACGTCGGAAACAACCCGTCACGCGCCGGAAATCGCGCATGGACCGTGCTCGAAACAGCGGACCGGAAGGCTTCCGCCGAACCGGCCGACAGGCGACGGAGCCGAGTGGGTCGTGTGTGAGGACACCTTATTCCGAGAGGAGGCAGCGTGGAGATCAACACCGGCAATACCGCTTGGTTGCTCCTGTCGTCTGCGCTCGTTTTGCTCATGACACCCGGTCTGGCGCTGTTCTACGGTGGCCTCAACCGGTCCAAGGGCGTTCTGAACATGATGATGATGAGCTTCGCCTCAATCGGGCTCATCAGCGTCCTGTGGATCATCTACGGCTTCACCCTGGCATTCGGCGTCAACGAGAACGCCGGTCTCAACAACTTCATCGGCAACTTCAGCTACCTCGGTACCCCGGTGGGGACGATCTCCGAGGAGTGGCTGTTCTTCGGGGCCAACACCGGCATCCCGACGTACGCCTTCCTGGTCTTCCAGATGATGTTCGCTGTCATCACGGTCGCCCTGATCAGCGGCGCTGTCTCGGACCGGATGAAGTTCGGCGGCTGGGTGCTCTTCGCGCTCGGCTGGTTCACTCTCGTCTACGTCCCGGTCGCGCACTGGGTCTGGGGCGGCGGCTTCATCGGCTCGAAGATTCGCGCTCTGGACTTCGCGGGTGGTACCGCGGTCCACATCAACGCGGGTGCCGCCGCGCTCGCGCTGGCTCTGATCCTCGGTAAGCGGATCGGCTGGCCGCGGGAGAACATGCGGCCGCACAACGTGCCGTTCGTCGCCCTGGGCGCCGGTCTGCTCTGGTTCGGCTGGTTCGGCTTCAACGCCGGCTCCGAGCTGACCGTCGACGGCACCACCGTCATCGCCTTCATCAACACCCAGGTCGCCACGGCCGCCGCGCTCGTCGGCTGGGTCGCGGTGGAGTGGATCCGGGACAAGAAGCCGACCCTGGTCGGTGCCTCCTCCGGTGCGGTTGCCGGTCTGGTCGCCATCACTCCGGCCTGTGGCTTCATCGCCCCGATCCCGGCCACGATCCTCGGCCTCGTCGCCGGTGTGGTCTGCGCCCTGGCCGTCGGCCTGAAGTACAAGCTGGGCTACGACGACTCGCTCGACGTGGTCGGCGTGCACTTCGTCGGTGGCTGGATCGGCTCGCTGGCGATCGGCTTCTTCGCCACCGACGCCGTCAACTCCGGCATCACCGACGAGAAGATCCTCAACGCCAGCAACGGCCTCTTCTACGGTGGCGGTTTCAGCCAGCTGGGCCGTCAGTTCCTGGGTAGCCTCTCGGTCACGGTGTACTCGTTCGTGATCGCCGCGGTGCTCGCGCTCATCCTCAAGGCCATCAAGGCCGCGCGGGTCAGCGAGGACACCGAGGTCGGTGGCATCGACGTCACCTCGCACGGTGAGTCGGGCTACGACTTCACCCCGGCCGCCGGCTCGAACGGTGGCGCCTTCGCCCTCGCCGGGCTGGGTAGCAACGCTGCCTCCACGGACGCTGACGGGAAAGCCTCCGCCAGCCAGAAGGTCTCCGGCTAACCTCCCCGATGGCTGCTCCAATGGAAGGACTGAGCATGAAGCTGGTGACCGCGGTCATCAAGCCGTACCAGCTCGACGCGGTGAAGGAGGCTCTGCACGCCCTGGGCGTCGCCGGGCTCACCGTGAGCGAGGTACAGGGTTACGGCCGGCAGAAGGGCCACACCGAGGTGTACCGGGGTGCCGAGTACACCGTCGAGTTCCTGCCCAAGATCAAGGTCGAGGTGCTGACCGACGAGATCGACGTCGAGAAGATCGTCGACGCCGTGATCAGCGCTTCGCGGACCGGCAAGATCGGTGACGGCAAGGTCTGGGTCACGTCGGTCGACGACGTGGTCCGGGTTCGCACCGGCGAGCGCGGCCTCGACGCCCTGTAATTACATGACGAACCCGTTGAGTGAGCCGCCGGCACCCCCCGCACGTCCGGCTGCGGGCGGCTCACTCGACAAATTGCGTGACCACATCGGCGCCGCCGCCCGCGATGAGCGGGCGGCGGCGCTCGACGTGTGGCTGACCGAACTCTTCCCGTCCCACCTGCCCGGTGTCAGCCTGGTCGCGGTGGGCGGCCTGGGACGCCGCGACTGCGCGCCCTACAGCGACCTCGATCTCGTGCTGGTGCACAACGGCACCGCCGGGATCGACCGGATCGCCTCCTCGCTCTGGTACCCGATCTGGGACGCCCGCCTCGGGCTGGACCACTCGGTGCGTACCCTGCCTGAAGCCCTTTCCGTGGCGCATGACGACGTGAAGGTGTCGCTCGGCCTGCTGGACGCCCGGCACGTGGCCGGGGATGCCGCACTCTCCGCCGAGCTGATCGCCGCCACCGGTGACCAGTGGCGGCGTACCGCCGTGCGGCTCCTGCCGCAACTGCGCGAGATCACCACGGCCCGCTGGACTCAGCACGGCGAGCTCGCCTTCCTCCTCGAGGGTGACCTCAAGGAGGCCGCCGGCGGCCTGCGCGACCTGACGCTGCTGCGGGGCATCGGCCGGGCCGGCATCGCCGACACCATGCGTCCCGCGGTCCGCGCGGCCGGCCTGCGCCTGCTGGACACCCGCGACGCCCTGCACCTCGCGGTCGGCCGCCGGGTGGACCGGCTGGTCGCCCAGGAACGCGCTGCCGTCGCCGACCTGCTCGACATCGAGGACGCCGACGCGCTGCTGCGGAGGGTGTCGGGCGATGCGCGTACCGTCGCTCATGCCGTCGACGACGCCTGGCGCGCGGTGGACCGCCTGCGTAACGGTCGCCGCCGTGGCGGCGTGCCGGTCGCCCCCGTCCGCCGCCCGGTCGCCCGTGACGTGGTGGAGCAGGACGGTGAGCTGGTCCTCGCCCGGACCGCGATCGGCCCGGTCCCGGACCCCAGCCTCTCGCTGCGGGTGGCCGCGGCGGCCGCCACCGTGCAGCTGCCGATCGCCCGCGCCACCTGCGAATGGCTCGCCGCTTTCTGCCCGCCGCTGCCGACGCCGTGGCCGGCGTCCGCGCGGGCCGCGCTTGTCTCGCTGCTCGGTTCCGGTCAAGGCCTGCTGCCGGCCTGGGAGACCTGCGACCGGTACGGCCTGATCGACGCCTGGCTGCCCGAGTGGGCCCGGATGCGCAGCCTGCCGCAGCACCACCCGATCCATCGGTACACGCTGGACCGGCACCTCGTGCAGGCCGCGTACGAAGCGACCACGTACACCCGTGAGGTGGACCGGCCCGACCTGCTGCTGCTCGGCGCGTTCCTGCACGACGTCGGCAAGGGCTTGCCCGGTGACCACAGCATCGTGGGCGCACCGATCGCTGCCGACATCGCGGCCCGGATCGGCCTGCCGCCGGCCGACGTGGCGACGATCGAGAAGATGGTGCGGCTGCACCTGCTGCTCCCGGACGTGGCGACCCGCCGCGACCTGAGCGACCCGAAAACCATCTCCGCGGTGGCCGAGGCCGTCGGCGACCGCGCCACCCTGGACCTGCTGCACGCCCTGGCCCGCGCCGACTCGCACGCCACCGGTCCGGCCGCCTGGTCGGACTGGAAAGGCCGGCTCATGGCCGAGCTGGTCCGCAAGGTGCACACCGCGCTGGACACCGGTGAGCTGCCCGAACCACCCCAGCCTGACCCGGAGCTGCTCGACGGCGGCCTGCCGGCGGTCCACCTGGACGGTGACCGGGTGGCGGTCGCGGCGGCCGACCGGCGCGGCCTGCTCGCCGGAGTGGCGGCCTGCCTCGCCATGCACCGGCTGGACGTGGTGGCCGCCAACACGTCGACGGTGGACGGCCGGGCCATCGTGGAGTTCTACACCTCGCCGCGGTACGGCTCGCCGTACGATCCGGTCGCCCTCGCGGCGGACCTGCGCCGCGTCGCCGCCGGCGACGTCTCGGTGACCCAGCGGGTACGCGCACGCGCCATGAGCGCCCGAGGCGGCACCGCGTCGCCCCGGGTCGTCTGGCAGCGTGCCGTGGCGACCGACGCGGTGGTGCTGGAGCTGCGGGCCGCCGACTCGGCCGGCCTGCTCTACCGGGTGACCGCCGCCCTGGACGAGGCCGGAGCGGAAATCCGCGCCGCCCGCATCTCCACTCTCGGAGGTGACGTCGTGGACGCCTTCTACCTCGTGGGCACGTGGTCGGAGTCCGCCGAACGAGACCGTGTGGAGGCCGCCGTCCTGGCCGCGGTCTGATCGCTCTCGTCACCCCGGGCCACCGCGTCGCGTTGAGCTGATCGACACCGCGGGGTACACGGACGGAGAGTCGATGGCCGAGGCGCAGCCGGTCGCGTTGCTGGACGATCACGTAACTTTGGCCGGTGCGGGAGCGGAGCTGTCGCTACCGCACACCGCCATGCGTAACCGCTCGGTCGCGGCCAGACGGGTGCTTGCCCGCGCGGCGGCCGGCACCAGGGGAACTCTCGAGGAGTTGATCGAGGCGGCCCGGACGGGGGACACCCGCCGCCTCAAGAGATTCCGGCGCAGGGTCGATCCGGCGCTCTTCGCCGGGCTGGCACAGACCATCGCCATGCAGGACGAGCTGCCCGGTGACCGGGAGGACGCGCTGGCGCTCTACGCGCTGCTGCGTACCGCACTCGGGGCACGGGCGGTGCCTCCGGCACATCAGGCGTTGCACACCCAGCTGGCGTACGCGTGGCAGGGGCCGACCCAGGCCCGTGACCTGCTCGCCGCGTACCGGCGGATACCGCAGCCGGCCCGGGAGACGCTGGAGATCGACCTGGCCAACCCGTACGCGGGTGGGTCGGTGGCCGAGGAGACCTGGCTGGGCCGGTTCGGCCGGCTCTTCCCGGCGCCCGTCCCGGCCCTGATGGCAGCGCCCGAACGGCTGCCGTTCGACCGGCTCACCACCACCGCCCACGCCGACGCTGTCGAGGCTGATCAGCGGGTCACCGTGGTGGTGACGGCGTACCGGCCGGGGGTCGGGCTGATCACGGCGGTCCGTTCGGTGGCCGAGCAGACCTGGCGCAACCTGGAGATCGTCGTGGTCGACGACGCCTCACCGCCGGAGTACGACGCGGTGCTGGCCGAGGCCGAGGCGCTCGACGACCGGGTCCGGGTGCTGCGGCTCGCCGCGAACAGCGGGACGTACGCGGCCCGTAACGCCGGCGTCGAGGCCGCGCACGGCGAGTTCGTCACGTTCCAGGACTCCGACGACTGGTCGCATCCGCGCCGCGTCGAGCTGCAGATCCAGCCGATGCTCCAACGCGCCGAGGTGGTCGCCACCACCTCGGAGGGCATCAGCGTCACCGACCAGCTCGTGATGACCCGCCCGGGTATTCGCCGGGGCCGGGTCAACGTCTCCTCGCTGCTGTTCCGGCGAGCGGCCGTGACCGAGCGGATCGGCTGGTTCGACACGGTACGCAAAGCGGCCGACTCGGAGTTCATGGAACGCATCGAGACGGCGTTCGGACCGGGTTCGGTACGCCGGGTGGCGAAGCCGCTTGCCCTGATCCGGCTCTCCGAGGGCTCGCTGTCCCGGGCCGAGATCCGCGCGTACTGGATGCATCCGGCGCGGACCGCGTACATGTCGGCCTATCGCTGCTGGCATGCCTCGGGCGCGCCGCTGCGCCGGGATCCCGGGGCGCGGGAGCGCCCGTTCGTGGCGCCGCCGCACCTCACCGGCGGCTCGGCCGCACCCGGCTGGGACGTGGTGATCGCGGCCGACTGGCGGTTCCTGACCGGCACCCAGCGGGCCGCCCTGGCCGAGGTACGCGCGCTGCGCCAGTCCGGCCTCTCCGTGGCGATCATGCACCTGGAGTCGCTGCGGTCGGTGAACCGGCAGCGCCGCCTGCTCAGCCCCGGCGTGCAACAGCTGATCAACACCGGTCAGGTGACGCAGGTCCTGGAGAGTGACCGGATCGAGGCGGGCCTGCTGATCGTGCGGCAGCCGGAGGTACTCCAGTTCGCCCCGGAGGGCGGCTGCGGGCTGCGGCCACGCCGGGTCATGGTGGTCGCCGACCGCGCGCCGGCCCGGCAGGACGGCAGCGACCGCCGGTACACCGTGGACGCCGCGACCGCATCGGTGCGGCGGCTCTTCGGGGTGGAGCCGCTGTGGTGCCCGCAGGACGCGGGGATCCGGGCAGCCCTGCCCGACGGTGTCGAGCTGACTGATTTTGATCTCCCGTTGGTGGTCGAGCCGCAGGACGTCCGCCGGCCGCTGCCCGATCCGGGTGGCCCGCCGGTGATCGGCGCCGACCTCTGCGACTCGGGGGAGTGGCCCGGTGACCTGGCCACGGCGCTCGCCGTGCCACGTCGCTGCCGCGGGGCCGACGTGCGGCTGCGGCTGCCGGAGAACCCGCTGCGGCCCGGCACGCTGCCGGTGTCCTGGCTGGTCTACGAGCCGGCGGATCTTGATCCGCGTACCTTCGTCGCGCAGATCGACTTCTACCTGCACTTCCCGTCCGAGCAGACGCCGGAGCTGCTCGCCCGGGCGGCCCTCGAAGCGGCCGCGACCGGCTGCGTCGTGCTGGTGCCGGAACGGCTCAAGGACGCTTACGGCCACCTCGCGGTGGCTTGCGGCCCGGCATCCGTGCCCAAGGTGATCCGCCGCTTCCAGAACGAGCCACGACGGTACGCGGAACAGAGCCGCCGTGCCCGTGCGGCGATCGCCCGTGATCATCGGCCCGGAGAGTTCGCCGACCGGATCGGAGCCCTGGCTCGCCCACCGGCCGGAACCCCCTCCCAGCGGGTGCCCGCCGCCGGGGCGTAACGGGGGCGTGTCCACCGCCGTTACCGAGGTGAACGCAGCGATGAGGAGTGCCCGGATGAGTTCCCTGACCCGTATCGGCCGGCGTGCCGCCCGCCGGCTGCCGAGCCTTTCAGGACGGCAGGCCGCCGCCCTGTGCGGTGCCGGCGTCCTCTGTGCCGGCGTAGCGGCCGCCGCCGTCACCGGGTACGCCCAGGTGGCGACCGCTCTGCTCGGGCTGCTCGCCGGCCTGACGCTGGCGGTACTGCTCGTGGTGCTGCGCCGGTTGGCCGGCGTGCAGAAAGCCGGGCTCGCCGCCCAGCGTGACCTGCGCACCACCGTCGAGGAGATGCAGCGCCGCCTGGTCGCCGCCGTGGAGCGGGAACGGCTCACCGCCGGCGACCGCCACATGGAACTGGCCGAGGCGATCGGCCGGGTGAAGCAGGTCGCCGATCGCAAGGCCAGCTCCGCACAGGTGCTCGGGCTGCCCCGCGAGCTGGAGGCGACCGTTCAGCTGTTCCAGGGCTTCGTGCCACGTGCGCCGATGCCGTCCTCCGGCGACTGGGCGCTCAACCCGACCGACCTGCTGGAGCTGCTGCACCTGATCCGGGTCCGGCAGCCGCGGCTGGTGCTGGAGCTCGGCAGCGGCACCTCGTCGGTGTGGATCGCGTACGCGCTGGAGCAGTCCGGTGGCCGGTTGATCTCACTGGACCACGATGTGGAGTTTGCCCGGCGTACCCGGGCGGTGCTCGCCGCGCACGGCCTCAACGAGGTCGCCGAGGTGCGGGACGCGCCGCTCACGCCGGCGTCGATCGACGGCCGGGACTACCCCTGGTACGACCCGGAGACCCTGTCCGACCTGCACGACATCGACTTCGTGCTGATCGACGGGCCGCCCGCGGCGATCGGGGCGGACGCCCGGTTCCCGGCTCTGCACATGATCGAGAAGCGCCTCGCGGACCGCGCGACGCTGATCTTCGACGACGCCGGCCGCAAGGACGAGCAGGCCGCGCTTGCCGCCTGGACCGAACGGTTCGAGGGGCTGACCAGGGAGGGCGAGATCCTCGGCCGGCACGCGGTGCTGGCGTTCGCCCGTCCACCCGCGATGGCCGCCGCGCACGGCTGACCCGATGACCACGACGTTGTCGCCACCCGACGTCCGTCCGGCGCCTGCCGCGGCGCCCAGCCGCCCCCGGTACCGGGCGGACATCGAAGGCCTGCGGGCCGTCGCCGTGCTGCTCGTGGTGCTCGCCCATGTGGGCGTGCCCGGAGTGGCCGGCGGCTTCGTCGGCGTCGACGTCTTCTTCGTCATCTCCGGCTTCCTGATCACCTCGCTGCTGCGGGCCGAACTGCTCAACACCGGGCGCCTCGACCTGCCCCGGTTCTACGCGCGCCGGGCGGTCCGGCTGTTGCCGCTGGCCACCCTGGTGATCGCGGCGACCCTGGCCGGCGCCTGGTGGCTCGCCCCGCCGCCCCGCTTCGGCGGGTACGCGGCCGACGCGGTCGGCGCCGCCACGTACACGATGAACCTGCGGCTGGCAGACGCCGGAACCGACTACTTCGCCGGTGAGCTGCCCTCGCCGTTCCAGCACTTCTGGTCGCTCGCCGTCGAGGAGCAGTTCTACCTGGTCTGGCCGGTGCTGATCGCGGTGCTCGCGATCGGCGCCCGGCGCTGGCGATGGCTGCCCGGCACGGTGCTCACCCTCGGCGTGCTCGCGTCGCTGGGCTGGAGCGTGTACGAGCTGGATCGGGCCGCGCCGTGGGCGTACTTCGGCTCGCTGAGCCGGGCCTGGGAACTGGGCGTCGGCGCGCTGCTCGCGCTCGCGGTGACCGGCGCTGGACGCCGTCGCCCGATGCTCGGCTGGTTCGGCGTCGCCGCGGTGGTCGCGGCCGCGCTGATCTACAAGGAGAGCACGCCGTTCCCCGGCACGGCGGCGCTGCTGCCGGTGGCCGGCGCCGCCGCGGTCATCGCGTCCGGCGGGAACCGCCTCCTGGAGACCTGGCCGATGCGCTGGGTCGGCCGGATGTCGTACGGCTGGTACCTCTGGCACTGGCCGCTGCTGTTCCTGGCCCCGGCCGGGCTGTGGGCCCGAGCAGGAGTGGCCGCCGGTGCGCTCGGCCTTGCCGCGCTGAGTCATCACCTGCTGGAGAACCCGGTGCGCCATCATCGCTTCTGGCAGCCGTACCCAAGAAGGGGTTTGGGTTTCGGGTTTGCCCTGTCCGTTGTGGCAGCGGGTCTCGCCGCCCTCGGCATGATCTTCCCGCCGCTGGTGCCGACCGGTGACGCGGTCCCGGACGCGCGCAAGCTGATGGCCCGCGCCGTCGATCCGGCCGCCCAGCTCAAGCACATGATCGCGGAGGCGCAGACCGCCACGAAGGTGCCGGAGAACCTGACGCCCGCGTTCGAGACGGCCGCCGGTGAGCGGTCCGCGCCGCAGGAGGAAGGCTGCCACGTCGGCCTGACCGGTCCGTTCCGGCCGGAGACCGATTGTGAGTACGCCAACGTCGACGCCGACCGGACCGTCGTGCTCTTCGGCGACTCGCATGCCCTGCAGTGGTTCCCCGCGTTCGAGGATCTCGCGCGCAAACGGGACTGGCGGCTGATCGTCTACACCCGTAGCGCGTGCAGCCCGGCCGGCCTGGAGCTGCAGGAACGCCGGGCCCAGCGCCGGTACACCGAGTGCGACACCTGGCGCCGGCAGATTCTTCGCAAGATCGGCAAGCTGAAGGCCGATCTCGTGGTGGTCTCGTCCAGCGTGAACTATCGGGCGCTGCTGACCGGCGACCCGCCCGACCCGGAAGCCGTGTGGCGGTCCGGCTGGGCCCGCACCCTGGCAACGCTCCAGCGCAGCTCGGGGGCGGTCGCGGTACTCGGCGACACGCCGTTCCTCGCCGGCGACCCGGCTGATTGCCTGGCCACCCGACCGGCAGCGATCGGCACGTGCGCGCCGCCGGCGGACATGGTGGTGCTGGAGCCGGGGTGGCGGGCCATTCAGCGGGCCACCGCGAACGCGGCGAAGGTGCCGACGATCGACCCGTTGCCGTGGCTGTGCGCGGAGAGGTGCCCGCTGGTGGTCGGCAATCGGCTGGTCTATCGCGACAGCAACCACCTGACCGCGGCGTACGCCAGGCTGGTGGCTCCGCTGCTGGACCACAAACTTCCGTGGGAAGGCCCTCACCAGTAGTCCGGTGGCGTTCTGACGGGGGCACTGCTGTATCGGCGCTCTTGCGGCAGCAGCGTCGGCCAGCCGGAGCAGATCTCGGGCCTTAGGCGGGCGGGTGATTGTGGCGTGGGTGCGTGCGGCGGGTCGGGTGATTGTGGCGTGGGTGCGTGCGGCGGGTCGGGTGATTGTGGCGTGGGTGCGTGCGGCGGGTCGGGTGATTGTGGCGTGGGTGCGTGCGGCGAGTCGGGTGATTGTGGCGTGGGTGCGTGCGGCGGGCGGGCAGCCGTGACGCGGGCACACGCAGCGGGCGGGTGATCGTGACTCGGGCGCACGCAAGGGGCGGGCAGGGGTGATGAGGCCGCACCGAGTGCCTGTGTGAGCTCCTGTACCGGCCAGGACGTGGATGAAGCCGCACGGTGTTGTTGCGTGCGGCTTCATCTCGGTGATCGTGCCCCTCCGTGCGCCCTGATCCCCGCCGAGCGCGGGCGGCTCGCCCTCACTCCGGCTCAACGCCGATCTTGGCGAGTTTTGGCTGCCCGGGTTTCGCCATTTGTGGACCGGTAACGGGTTCGGGGCGTCGTGGCGGTTTCTCGGTACGCGGTGCCGCTCGGAGATCTTGTGCGGTGTGGCCGGCTGATCGACCGTGAGTGCACGAGTTTGCGGGACGGTCATCGACGGCACGTTGGTTTCGGGTAGTGGGCGAGCGTTGTGGTGACGCTCGGCCATCACGGCGGGTAGACATGCTGGATCGTGGAGACTCGTGGGTGTTCTATGCCCTGCGGGTTTCCACGATTCGGCCAGTGACGGCGGGGTGGCGTTCGCCCTGCGTGAGGGTCCCGTGGGACGAGTGCCGCAGGCAGGTCATAACGGGCGGGCTCGGATCCGTCGTGGTGCTGGGCATGGCATTCCTGTCGACAGCGTAGGGGCACCCGCTACCACAGTGGGCGGAAGTCGCATGGGCGCTCAACGTCTACCCAGGTGCGGCTCTGCCGCGATCCGCCGCGACAACAGACGTGGTGAACGCGGTACTTCACCGTGGTGACGTGGTGACGTGGTGACGTGGTGACGTGGTGCTTCACGGTTTCGGCGTGGTGAACGCGGTGCTTCGCCGATCTTGTGGAGTTTGGCGAACCGTTTGCGTGTAACTCCGCAAGATCGGCCGGGGCTTGTTCGATCTTGTGGAGTTGTGCGGGCACGTCTGCGGGGAAGTCCACAAGATCCAGGCGGCGGGGCGGGGCGCGGCGCGGGGGCGCCGCGGGGCGGCACGGCGCGGGGGTGGCGCGGCGGTGGGCGATGGGGTGGGGGTGGTCAGGGGGCTTTGTCGGGGGAAAGGAGGGCCGTTATCGACTCCGCGAAGCGGCCGTGGTGGTGGGACAGGCGGACCATGTCGCGGCCTCGGCGGCTCTGCTGGGCCAGGGTGTCGGGGCGGCGGTGCAGGCGGGACACCGTTGACGCGACCTCTTCCGGCTCGCAGTAGATCGCGGCCGGCCCCAGCAGCGGCCGGTACCGGTGCGGCAGGACCGGGACGCACCCCGCTGCCAGTGCGGCGAGCAGTTCCGGGTCCAGCGCGGTGGTTCGTTCGTCGGCGGGCAGGTGCAGATAGAAGTCGAGCTGGTTCAGGAACGCCCGGGGGCCCAGGTCGGGGCGCCCGTAGACCAGCCAGCCCTTGGGGAGTTTCGCGGGCGGTTCGGGGGCCAGGACGCGTACGTCCAAGCCTGCTGAAGCGGGCAGCGCCTCGCGCAGGCGCAGCCATTCGGCGGCGGCGGTGGCGCCGGGGCGGTCGAGCAGGATCCGGCCGATCACCGGGCGGTCCGAGCGGGAGCCGGTGCGGTGCAGGCGCCAGCGTTC
This sequence comes from Actinoplanes sp. CA-015351, assembly GCF_050955685.1. Classification (NCBI taxonomy): domain Bacteria; kingdom Bacillati; phylum Actinomycetota; class Actinomycetes; order Micromonosporales; family Micromonosporaceae; genus Actinoplanes; species Actinoplanes sp. CA-015351. The sequence continues at coordinate 7,337,560 of NZ_CP192102.1, read as the reverse complement.
CGGGTCGACAGTGCCGGGCACGTCCGCCTTCGCGAGCCGGATGCCGAACGGGCCGCCGGCCAGCTGGTGTCGTTCGGCGGCGCCGGCGGGTGCCCACCAGGGCTCCACGCCGAACAGGCGGCGGGCTTCGGCCTCGCAGTGGAAGGCGGCGTCGCCCCAGACCGGGTCGGCTTCGATCACCACGCGGTCGGCGCGGATCGCCGACGGATAGCCGGGTGCGAAGGCGACAAGCGCCGGGTCCTGCACGAGGACCAGGCGGGCGGTCACGTCGTCGGAGATCACGACCTGGTCCACTCGTCCGGAATTGATCATTTCCTGGACGTCCGGGTCGAGGTTGGCGGGTTTGCCGGTCACGTTGCGCAGCAGGTTCAGGTGCAGCACCGCGACCGAACGTCCCGGCACGGCGACGGCCCGCAGGCGCTCGCCGGACGGCCGGGCCATGCTCTCCGGCGTGCTCCAGTCCGCCGCCATGATCAGGTCGTAGTCGCGCTCCGGGAGCACCTCCGGGACCACATCGTCTTCGGGGAAAGGCGTCGCGAGATCCAGCTCCTGCGAGCCGCCCGAGCGCACCACGAGATCCTGCGAGGAAACAGAGGCGGCGACCAGTTCCTGAGGCACGTCGACAACCGATCCCTCGACCACGAGAGCCGAAGCCGGCGCCGGGGCCAGGGATCGCAGCTCACCCGTGACGGCCGTCAGAGAGTGCAACGGCTGAGAGTTCAATGGTTCCTGAGAGGGCACCGCCTCGTCCACCGATGGGGGCAGCGGCTCACCCACCACCACGCTGACGAACGAGCGAGGCGCGGCCGGCGCGTCCCGCAAGCGCCGCGGCGCGGCGAATGGACGGGCGCCGATCTCGCGGGGGCGCAAGGCCTCCGCGCGGCCTGCGGCCACGTGGGTGTGCCAGCTCTGAAAGGCCGAGAGGTACGCGTGCCGCGCCGGATGCATCCACCCGGGCCGGATGTCCGCGCTGGACAGCGAGCCGGCCGACAAACGGATCAGGGCCAGCGGTTCGCCGCCCAGGTGGTGCACGGCACGGCGGCCGAAGACGGCGCGAGCCCGTTCGACGTACTCGGCGTCGGCGCCCTTGCGGACGGTGTCCAGATATCCGAGGCGGGCCAGTGCGGCCTCCCGGCGGATCATCAGCGAGGACAGGTTGTACGACCGGTGTTCGGCGACGCCGGGACGGGTCACCACCAGGTCCTCGGTGACCCGGATGCCGTTCGAGGTGGTGGCGAAGATCGCGGGGTCGGCCGCCAGCGGCGCGGCCTGGCGTTCCAGCCGCAGCGGGTGCGACCAGTCGTCGGAGTCCTGGAACGTGACGAATTCGCCGGTGGCCGCGTCCAGCCCGGCGTTGCGGGCCAGGTAGGTGCCGCCGTTCTCCGGCATCCGCAGGATCCGTACCCGCGGGTCGAGTGCGGCGGCCCGGGCCAGCACCGCGTCGTGGCCCGGCCCGGAGCCGTCGTCGACGACCAGGATCTCGTGGTTGGTCCAGGTCTGCGCGACGAGCGACCGTACGGTCGTGAGCAGCGACAACCCGGGCTGGTACGTCGTGACGATCGTGCTGATCCGGTGTGCCGACCCGACCCGGTCGACCCGGTCGGCGCGGATCCGGTCGAACCGCGGCCCGATCTCACCGTCCAGGGTGAACCCGGGCGCCGGCAACAACCCCAGGAACCGGCGGATCCAGTCGTCGCCGGTGGTCAGGTCCACGACCAGCGCGGTCCGTACCGGATCGGGGATCTCCGGATAGTCGGCGAGCAGTTTCTCGGTGCGGGTCAGGTCGCCTGTGGCGTACGCCAGTTGGGCGTGCAGGCCCTGGTGCTGCGGTGCGACGCCGACGGTGCCGAAGGTGCGCAGCAGCGAGTCGAGCAGGACCATGGCATCGGCCCGGTCCTCCGGCCACAGGTCCTGAAGCGTGATCACCCGGGCGAGTTCGCCGAAGATCCACGGGTCGGCGTCCGGGAACAGCCGTCCCTCGTAGGCGCCGCCGATCAGGTCGTCGACCGACCGGCGTGCCGCCGCATATGCCATCACCGCGCGGGCCGAGGCCGACCGGGTGTGCAGAGCGGCCGTGGCCGGTCCGGCTGGTGATCCGCCGGAGATTTCCTGCCACTGCCGTTCGAGCAGCTCGGTTCCGTACGCGTCCGGTGTCGTGTGCTGCCTGCGCATGTGCTCCTGCCGGGTGATATCGCGGTGCCTAGGAGGATCAACGCCCGGGCAGGTGCGAGCGTGACGCTGGACGAGCGCCGTTCGTTGTGGAGCCGTCAGGCCTGACACCCGCAGCCGTCGTGCCTGACACCGACAGCCGCCAGGCACCGGACGCTGAACATCGGAGAACATCGCATGACCGAGAACGTCCATGACGTGGCGATCCTCTCGGATTTCCGCTACCCGGGCGGCACTTCGGCCAGCATCGCCGCCGAGGTACGCGCACAGGCCCGGGCCGGGCTCTCCACAGTGCTGGTCCAGGTCAGGTCGCCACACCTCAAGCGGGACCGCCCCTTCAATCCCCTGATCGTGGAGCTTCTCAAGGACGGTTCGGCGCACCTGGCCGTCGAGGGTGAGCAGACCCGCGCGAAGCTCTTCGTGCTCCGCCAGCCCCGGATCTTCACGGCCGATCTGGCGTCGGTGCCCCGGGTGACCGCGGATCGCACCGTGATGGTGCTGAACCAGGCGCCCGGCGACGCGAGCGACCCGGCCCTCTACTACGACTTCGCGGCGGTCCGGGAGCGGATCGAGGGCTACTTCGGTACGAATCTGGAGTGGGCGCCGATCAGCCCGCAGGTGCGTACCGAAGTGCTGCGCTCGGCGCCGGACGCACCGCTGACCGCAACCGACTGGCACGAGATCATCGACGTGGCCGAGTGGTGGATCCCCGAAAAGACAAAAGACCAGCGCTCCGCAGCAAACAACGACATACCGGTCATCGGCCGGCACGGCCGCCCCGATCCGGTGAAGTGGCCGCGCACCACCGAAGAGCTTCTCCAGGCCTATCCCGACGACCCGGGCGTCCGGGTACGCGTACTCGGCGGCGGCGAGCTGGCCGTCGAGAAGCTGGGCCGCAAACCGGCCGGGTGGGAAATCGTCGAGTTCGGCTCGATGCCGCCCCGGCAGTTCCTCGGCACCATCGACTTCTTCGTCTACTTCCACGACCCGGACCTGGTCGAGGCGTTCGGCCGGACGATCATGGAGGCGATGTCGGCAGGCGTCCCGGTGCTGATCGGCGAGCACTTCCGGCCGATCTTCGGTGACGCGGCGCTCTACACGACTCCGGCCGGTGTGCTCCCGCTCGTCCGCGAGCTGCACGCCGACAAGCAGCGATACCGCAAGGTGGCGCGGCGGGCCCGGGATTTCGTCGAGTCCCGCTTCGGGTACGCCTCGCACTGCGACCGGCTCGCCGAGCGTGGCGTGCGGCCGCCCGGCCCGGGCACCGACGTGGAGGTACGCCGCCCGGCCGGTTCACGCGCGTCCGGCCGGTCCCGGGGTGTCCTCATGGTCAGTGACAACGGTGTCGGCCTGGGCCATCTGTCGCGGCTCATGGCGATCGGCCGGCGGCTGCCGCCCGGCACACCCACGGTGATCGCCACCCAGTCGCACGGCGCCTCGGTGGCGCACCGGGAGGGTTTCCTCACCGAGTACATCCCGTCCCGCAGCGTGCTGAAGCTGCCCCGGCAGCGCTGGACCGACATGCTCAGCAGCCGGCTGGAGCAGCTGATCGACCTGCACGAACCGGCAGTGGTCGCGGTCGACAGCGTTCCGCACGACGGCATCGTGGCCGCGGTCCGGGCGCGCCCGGACATCACCTGGGTCTGGGTGCGGCGGCCGATGTGGCGGCGGGACACCGGCACCGAGTGGATCGAGCGGGGCGGATACTTCGACGCGATCCTGGAACCGGGCGAGTTCGCTGCCGCGGCCGACGAGGGCCCGACCGTCACCGATCGGGCCGGGGTGCACACGGTCGACCCGATCACCTATCTCGACTCCGACGAGCTGGTCGACCCGGCCGCCGCCCGGCAGGCTCTCGGCCTCTCGCCGGACCGGCCGGCCGCGCTGCTCCAGCTCGGCGCCGGCAACATCAACGACATCTCGTCGCCGGTCGCGCGGATCGCCGGTCACCTGCGTGAAGCCGGCTTCCAGATGGTGCTCGCCGAGTCCGCGATCGCCACCGAGCCGATGCAGCCGGTGCCCGGTGCCCATCTGGTGAAGCTCTACCCGATCAGTCGGTATCTGCGCGGGCTGGACCTGGTGATCAGCGCGTCCGGATACAACTCGTTCCATGAGCTGCTGGCGTTCGGCGTACCGGCGGTGTTCGTGCCGAACCGGGAGACCTCGCTGGACGACCAGGTGAGCCGGGCCCGGTTCGCCGCGGCCGCCGGGGCCGCGCTGATCATCGAGGATCCGGACGGCGAGGACCTGGACCGGGTTCTGACCCGGGCAGTGCGTCCCGACGTGCGGGAACAGCTCAGCAGCCGCTGCCTCGAGGTGGCACCCGGCAACGGTGCTGCGGAAGCCGCCCGCTGGCTGTCCGAGCTGGCCGACCGACGAACCTCCCGGAGGGTGACCCATGTCTGACGACACGACCGAACTCACCGAGCGGGCAGCGGTCGACGCTCTCGTCGTCCGGCTGCGCACCATCGAACAGCAGCGTGACGCGTGGCGGACCCGGTTCGAGGGAATGGCCGGCGAACGGGACACCGAACGGGAGACGGTCCGCAAGATCCGGGCCAGTGGGTCGTACCGGTTAGGGCGTACCCTCGTATCTTTTGCCCGTAATCCGCTGCATTCCTCCCGCAGGATCGTGCGCAAGGTGCGGCGTAAGCCGGCGAAGCCGGCGAGCCGGAAGAAGGTTCCGGCGCCGCCGCTGCCGACGCATCTGTACGTGGCGATCGGGCTGGATCTGGACGCGCTGCGTGACTTCGTGCTGGCGGTGCGGCGGCGGCTGCTTGTCGAAACTGATCACCGGGCGGTGGTGCTCACCGACGAGCCGGCGTTCTCGCTGCTGCGCAAGGCCGGGCTGATCCTGGAGTACCTGCCGGACCGGGTGACCTGGGAGAAGCATCGGCCGGACCGGCCGTGGGACGGTGTGCTCGCGGAGCGGCTCGCGCACCTGTCGCGCGATCACGGCGCCGCACAGGTGATCTTCGTCGATCCGGAGGCGCCGCCGAACCTGCCCGATCTGCTGTCCGAGATCGACACAACCCCACCCGTGCACCTGTCGTTGCCTCAGTCGTGACCGCTCAAACCGTGATATTTCCGCAGCAATCGGAAGGCCGCTCGGATTCGCAACGGCGATCCGTGCCGGGACCCCGGCTCTGGGGTCACGTCCTGCGCCGCTGCCTGCTGCTGCCGATGATCGTGCTGCTGCCGCTCATCGCGGTCGCGCCCCGCGGCGACCACCGGTTCAACATCTACTGGCACGGCGGGCTCTTCCTCGACCACCCGCAACGGATCATCACGCACACCATCGGCACCGGCGAGACGTACCTGCGGCTCGGCAACTTCCGCCCGCTCGGCCGGATGCTGGAGAAGTTCCTCGACCTGCTGGTCCTGCTCGGCGCGGAACAGCTGCACGTCTCCCCGGCGATCATGCTGCGCCTGGTCACGGCCGGCGCCGCCGTCGCGCTCACCACCGCTGTCGTGATCTTCGCGGAGAGCGTGCTGACTCGAGGACCGCTTTTCGGTTCCACGCCGTCGCTTGTCGCGCTGCTTCTTCCGTACGCCGTAGCGGGCGGTCTGGTCGCCGCCGGAACCAACAGCACCACGACGCTGTTCGGCGGGCTGTACCTGAGCACGTCGGCGCTGGTCCTGCTGGTCGCCGCGGCGGCCTGCCGGCTCGAACGGCTGCGCTGGTGGCACGCCGTTCTGGCGGTCACCACCGGCGGCGCGCTTGCCGTCTTCAACGAACCCGCGTACTTCGCCGGGCCGCTGGCGACCGTCGCGGTCCTGGCCCGCGGCTGGTTCGTCCTCGGGCAGCGGCAACGGGAGCTGCTCACCTCGTCCGGGGTGCGGCTCGCGGCGCTGCTCTGGGCCGGGTTCCTGCCGGTCTTCGCGGTCGTCCGCTGGATCATCCGGGGGTACTGCTCGGACGGCGGCTGCTACCACGGCTCGGACGTCGTCGTCGACGCCCGCTCGCTGCTGGTGCTGCCCGCGCGGATGCTGGCCTGGCTCCCGCCGGCACAGTGGCAGTCGGCTACCGAGAAGAGCACCGGGAACTGGCTCTGGGGCGTGCTGCCGATCGTGGCGTTCCTGCTGATCGCGGGGCTTTCCGTGCGTACCCTCAAGGTCTTTTCGGAAGCGACGCGACCCGGCGGCGGACCGCTTCGTGGCCTGGCAATCGCTGCCGGAGCCTTTCTGGGATTCGGCGCGTTGCCGGCGGCGCTCAGCGTCGAGGTGCACGACTACTTCGACGTGCGGGCGCTGATCGAACAGGGCTGGCGGGACTCGGCGGTCACCGTGCCGGCCGGGATGCTGCTCGCCGTCGCGGTGTTGCTGCTGGTCGCGCGCTCCTCACGGTCCGCGCCCGCGGTGATCCTGGCCGCTCTGGTCCTCTGCGCGACGGTCTCCACCACCGCGAACCGGGCCTACGCCAACACCTCGGCGTCCTGGGCGTCGGCGCAGCTCGACAACCGGATCGCGCTCGCCGTCGGCGGCTTCGAACGAAGCCCGGCCGGCAACCAGCGGCGGTGCGCACTGCTCGACGAAGGGTTGCGTCATCTCGACGGCGAGCCGGTACGTCAGAAACGGCTCACCGAATCACTCGACGCCGCCGCACAGGCGCTGGCCGGCGTTCCGTTCTGTCAGGTTTTGAGGCTTCGATGAATGATCCGTTGATCTCCGTGGTGGCGCCGATCTACAACGAGGGCGACGGTGTCGACCGGTTCCTGGAACGCGTCGGCGAGATCCTCACCGAGGCCGGTCTGCGCTACGAGTTCCTGCTGATCGACGACGGGTCGACCGACGACTCCTGGTCGCGCATCGCGCATCACTCACGGTTGGATTCCCGGGTACGCGGAATGCGGCTCTCCCGTAATTTCGGCAAGGAGGCCGCCCTGCTCGCGGGGCTGGAACAGGCGTCAGGCGACGCCGTCGTGGTGATCGACTCGGATCTCCAGCACCCGCCGGCCGCGATCCCCGCGATGGTCCGGCGCTGGCAGGACGGCGCACACGTCGTCGAGGCGGTGAAACGGAATCGGACCGGGCAGTCGCTCGGCAACCGGCTCAGCTCCCGCGTCTTCAACAAGGCGTTCACCGGGCTGACCAAGGTTGATCTTGTGGACGCGACGGATTTCCGGCTGCTCGGTCGTCCTGCGCTTGATGCGCTGTTGCGGATGCCGGAGCACTCGTCGTTCTTCCGCGGGACGAGCAGTTGGATCGGGTTCACCCGGGCCACCGTCGAGATCGACATCGATCACCGGGAGGGTGGCGCATCCCGCTGGTCGGTGCGCGGACTGTGCCGGCTCGCGGTGAATGGGCTGACCTCGTTCACGTCGGCGCCCCTGCACCTGGTGACGATGGCGGGGATCGGGTTCGCGCTGTTCTCGCTGGTTCTCGGGGTGCAGACGCTTGTCCGGTGGGTCAACGGCGGGTCGGTGGCGGGGTTCACCACGGTGATTCTGCTGCTGTTGGTGACGGGGACGTTCGTGCTGCTCGGGCTCGGGGTGATCGGGGAGTACCTGGCCCGGATCCACGAGGAGGTGCGGGGGAGGCCGCGGTATCTGGTGCAGGAGAGGTCGGTTTTCTCGGGTTCGGGGTTGGGTTCGGGGTTGGGTTCTGGTTCTGGTTCGGGTTCGGGTTCGGGTTCGGGGGAGCCTGCTGTTCCGGAGCAGTGGGTTGTCGAACAGCATGCCGATCGGTGATTTCGGGCGGCTTTTTCGGTACGGCGTGAGTGGCGGGCTGAGCGCGGTCACTCATCTCGGGGTGGGGTTCGCGTTGGTGCGGGCATTGGGGCCGGTTGTCGCATCGGCCGTCGGTTTCATGGCGAGTGTGGTGGTCTCTTATCTTTTGCAGCACACCTGGGTTTTCCGGTCAGCGCGGGGGCATGGGGCTGCTGGGGTGCGGTTCCTGGTGGTTACGGCGGCTGCGTTCGCGCTGAACACCGTGGTGTTGTGGGTGGGCGCGGAGGTGCTGGGCGGCCCGTTTGCGGTGGTGCAGGCGGTGGCGATCGTGCTGATTCCGGCGCTGAACTACGCCCTCAACTCCAGATGGACGTTCGTGACCTGAGCTGGTGGCGGTGGTAGTGGTGGTGGTGCCGTAACCGCGGGTGCCGTTGGTGCTGCCGTTACCGCTGGTGCCGGTGGTGCTGCCGTTACCGCTGGTGCCGTTGGTGCTGCCGTTACCGCTGGTGCCGTTGGTGCTGCCGTTACCGTTGGTGCTGTTGGTGCCGTTACCGCTAGTGCCACTTGTGCCGTTACCGCTGGTGTCGCTACCGGTGGTGCTACCGCGGCCGGGTGTGTCGAATTGGGGTGCGTTCACGCCTGAAGGCGACACGCGTCGTCGGCGTCCGCCAGGTCTCGGCTCCGAGCCTTCGCCCGTGTCACGGGGTGTGAGGGTGCTCTGGGGTGTGTCGCAGATCTTGGAGGATCGTGGTCGCTCTGACCTCAGCAGAACTCCACAAATACGCGCGCTTCATCGTCGACGATCGCTGGGCGGCTACGCGGCGTAAGGCTGATTTGCCGAGGGTTGCCGATGGGCTTGAGCTTGATCGTCTGCTCGCCGCCGAGATGTGGGCACACGTAAGCGGCCCGCGGCGGTGATGAGGCCTCACATAGTGCGTGTGTGAACTCGTATCTCGGCCCTGGCGTGGATGAAGTCGCACGTTGTCATTGCGTGAGTCCTCGGCAACGCTGGCCGGGCGCTACGTGCGGCTTCGTCCACGCAGGCCGGGCACTGCGTGCGGCTTCGTCCACGCGGGCCGTGCGCTGAGGTTCGACCAGGTGGACGAGGGCACACGGTGAGCCACCACCGCGCCGGGCCAGGCCAACCCGCGCCGGGCTGTGCCGGGCCGGGCTGCGCTGTGCCGGGCCGGGCGCACACCGTGGACTCCCGGCTAGGCGAAACGCGAGCACACGGTGGGCTTCCGGGTCGCCGGGGCCGCGCGAACACGGTGGGCCCCTGGCTCGGCGGGTTGGGCGCGCACCGTGGGCCCCGGGCTCGGCGGGCTCGGCGGGCTCGGCGGGCTCGGCGGGTTGAAAGCACACGGTGGGCCACCGACGCGGCGAGCCGGAAGCTCACTGTGGGCTCCCGGCTCGGTGCTTTGCGCGTACCCAAGCGGTGCTTTACGCGTACCCAAGCAGACTTTTAAAGGCGGTGCGCCTCGCGTGCCGTGGTAACGCCTCGGGTGTCGAAGAAGCGCTTCGCGATGCGGGCCAGGTGGTCCGGGTCGTATTCGCGGTGGTTCTGCACCAGGATGACCAGGTCGGCCGAGGCGGCGGCGCCTTCCAGGTCGTCGGTACGGGAGACCGGCACCCCACTGACATCCCAGGTCCGCACGTGCGGGTCGTGATAGGCGACCGTCGCGCCGAGCGCGGCCAGCTGCCGGGCCAGGGGAGCGGCCGGCGACTCGCGCTGATCGGCGATGTTGGCCTTGTAGGTGATCCCGAGCAGCAGCACGGTGGCACCCCGGACAGCCTGCCCGTCGGCGTTGAGCAGGTTCTGAGCACGGCGGGCCACATAGGCCGGCATCGTCGTGTTGATCTCCTGGGCCAGTTCGACGAACCGGAACGGGTAACCGAGCTTGCTGCGCACGTTGTGCGAGAGGTAGTTCGGGTCGATCGGGATGCAGTGGCCGCCGACGCCCGGGCCCGGGTAGAACGCCTGGAAACCGAACGGCTTCGTCGACGCCGCGTGGATCACGTCCCAGAGGTCGATGTCGAGCTCGTGGCAGAACCGGGCCATCTCGTTGACCAGCGCGATGTTGACGTGCCGGTACGTGTTCTCGAGCAGCTTCGCGGTCTCCGCCTCACGGGTTCCGCGGGTCGGCACGACGGTCTCGATGAAGCGGCCGTAGAAACCGGCGGCGGCGGCCGTGCACGACGGGGTGTACCCGCCGACCACCTTCGGGGTGTTGTGCGCGCCGTAGACCTCGTTGCCGGGGTCGATTCGCTCCGGGGAGAACGCCAGGTGGAAGTCGATCCCGGCGGTCAGGCCGGAGAGCTGCTCCAGCCGCGGGCGGACCTCCTCGTCGGTGGTGCCCGGGTACGTGGTGGACTCCAGCACGACCAGCATGCCGGGGCGCAGGTTGCGTCCGACCGCGGAGGTGGCGCCGAGCACCGCGCGCAGGTCCGGCCCGTCACCCTCGGAGAGCGGCGTCGGTACGCAGATCACCGCGGTGCGGGCCTGCGCGATCAGGGTTTCGTCGGTGGTCGGCAGGAAGCCCTCGGCCACCATCTTGGCCACATCGTCGTCGCTGAGGTCGTCCACGTGGGAACGGCCGTCGGCGAGGGCGCGCACCACTGTCTCGTCGACGTCGAAGCCGAGGACGGTGAGGCCGGCCCGGGTCGCCTGCTGCGCCAGCGGCAGCCCGACGTAACCGAGCCCGAGAATGACTACGTCGTAGCTCACGGTAAGACTCCTTGCTGGTCAGGCGACGGGCGGAAGCGCCACGTCGGTGGGTGGGACGGGACGTTCGCCGACGCTGGGCTGGCGCGGTGCGGTGACCGCGCGGGTGGCCGGTGCTGTCGCGGGCCGTGGCTGGCGCAGCTCGAAGGGCGAGGCGAACGGCAGGTAGAGCGGCAGGAAGTCGGCGAGCATGGCTTCCTGGTCGGCTTTCGCGGCGCTTGACACATCCACGTCGTTCAGGCAGAACGCGTCGACGTCGCGATTACGCAGCAGCCGGGCGAGGCGCAGCGCGGTGACCGGCTGTGCCAGGTCGGTGTAGAGGTACTTGATCTTTCCGGGGGCGGCCCGGCCGGTCAGGTACGCGTAGTACTGCTGCAGCGACGACAGCAGCGACAGATCGTCCGGATGCCGGAACTGGTGTCCCGCGGTCGCCGTCACGTGTTCGGCGAACCGGGCCTCGATCTCCTCGATGACGCTGCGCCGCGACGGGTGCGGCGTGTGCTTCATCTTGCGGGTCAGCACCCGGCCGAAGGCCTGCTCGATGAGCTTGCGGTTGTTCTTCGCGGCCGAGTCGGCCGGCCGGTCGCCGGGACCGCGCGGCTTGACGTCGACCTGGGCTTTCGACGGGAAGAAATTGGTCAGCCCGCCCGGCGTGAAGAACAGATCCGGGGTGATCGGCCGGCCCAGGATCACGTCGTCGTTGAGGTACAGGAAGTGCTCGGCGAGCCCGGGGATGCGGTGCAGCCGGGACTCGATCGCCTGCGAGTTGAACGTCGGCAGCGTCCCGGTGTCGCCGAAGATCTCCTGGTGGCTGACCAGGGTGATCTTCGGGTTGCCGATGTCCAGCCAGGCCGGCACCTGATCGTCGGTGACCAGGAAGATCCGGCGGACCCAGGGCGCGAAGCTGTGCAGCGCGCGCAGTGAGTACCGCAGCTCGTCGCGGCTGGCGTACCGGGAGTCGTTGGCGGCCTGCGCGTTGACGCCGGTTACCCAGGGGTTGTCCGCCAGGGCGCGGGCCTTGCGGCGCTGCCAGGCCGGGTCGTCGCCGTCGACCCAGGTGTAGACCACGTCGATCGGGAACTCGATCCGGTCCGGGTCGACAGCGGTGAAGATCTCGCGGGTGCGGTACCCGGTCACGTCGTCGGGGGAGCTGAACGGGCCGAACACCGGCTCGGGAGCGATCATCGGCGGCTCGTCGGCGGAGATCGTGTCGGCGACCGGGTTGCGCCGTGGGGCGATCAGCTTGCCGCCCGACTCGCGCCAGAACTCGATCTCGCAGGCGTACTCGGCTCCGAGCAGCATGCTGCCGTCCGGGTCGGTGACCGGCCAGCAGATCGAGACGACCTGGGTGTTCCCCCGGCCGGCCTCAAGGACCGTGCGGAGCCGTCCGTGGTCACGCCCGGCCAGCTCGCGTACCAGTTCGAGAGCACGCTCCCGGCCGGACTCCGGCACCGCCACCACGGTTTTCAGCGGTGTGGGCGCGGGCAGGCGGAACCAGTCGATGCCTGCCGCGTCGAGGGCCTGCGCGACCCGGTCCAGGTTCTCCCGGCGTACCTCGGCGGGCGAGGCGGCGTTCGCCACTCGCGCGGCGACGCCGCGCACTCGCAGCACCCCGCCGCTGGTCACCCTTGATCGCCGCGGCATCCGGCTGGGTGCGAGAGGCATGAGGGTACGCGCTACGCGCAGCCGCCGTTCCGGGGCGACGCGTGGCAGCAGGTGTTTCTCGGCCGACGTGAAGATCCGTCGCCGGACTGCCCAGGGGGTCAGCCGCAGGATCTGCCGCAGGGTCACGCCGTCGTCCTCTCGCCGCATGTCCGCCGAGCGCTTCAACGCGCCAGACGAGACGGAAGTTGCGGTCTATATCAGGAGTTGCACCCTTTAACTGCGGTATACGTGGTTCATGGGCCTCTTGTGGCTGTTTGCGAAAGAGCCCACCCCTAGGGGAACGGATAGGGGTCACGGCCGATGCGGGTTGTTGCGTGCGCACTGCATGGTGGAAAGCGGCAACGCGACGACGGCGGGAGGCCGAGATGGGCAAGGCAGTGGCGTTTCTGGCAGCACTGATCGCTGGTGTGATCGTGGTGGGCTGGGTGGCCAGCTCGCTGCTCGGCGGGTTCCTCTATTACCTGATCGTGGGCGCGCTGGTGGTCGGTGGCGGCACCTACGTCTACGGCCGGATCAAGCGCTCGGTGGCGCCCGGCACCCGCACTCAGCGGCGCATCGAGGCGGCGGCGAAGACCTACCGCATGCGGAACCGGTGAGCGTGGGGCGGTGCGGTTAGGCTTGCGGTCGAACGCCAACTACGACTGACCGGGGATGTCGCACCGTGTTTGACACCTTGAGTGACCGCCTGTCCGGGATCTTCACCAAGCTCCGCGGCAAGGGCAAACTCACCGACGCCGACATCGATGCCACCGCGCGCGAGATCCGTCTCGCGCTGCTGGAGGCTGACGTGGCGCTGCCGGTGGTCAAGGCGTTCATCGCCAGCCTCAAGGAGCGGGCGCGCGGCGCTGAGGTCTCCCAGGCGCTCAACCCCGCCCAGCAGATCATCAAGATCGTCCACGAGGAGCTCATCAACATCCTCGGTGGCGAGGGCCGGCGCCTCGTGTTCGCGAAGCAGCCGCCGACCGTCATCATGCTCGCCGGCCTGCAGGGCGCCGGCAAGACGACGCTGGCCGGCAAGCTGGCCCGCTGGCTGCGGACCCAGGGCCACCAGCCGCTGCTTGTCGCCGCCGACCTCCAGCGGCCGAACGCGGTCAACCAGCTCCAGGTGGTCGGCGGCCGGGCCGGCGTCGACGTCTACGCCCCCGAGCCGGGCAGCGGTGTCGGTGACCCGGTCAAGGTCGCGAAAGACTCGATCGATGTGGCGCGGCGCACCGCCAAGGACATCGTCATCGTCGACACCGCCGGCCGTCTCGGCATCGACGCCGAGATGATGCAGCAGGCCGCTGACATCCGCGCCGCCGTCGACCCGGACGAGGTCATCTTCGTCATCGACGCGATGGTCGGCCAGGACGCGGTGCAGACCGCCGAGGCGTTCCGCGACGGCGTCGGCATCACCGGCGTGGTGCTCTCCAAGCTCGACGGTGACGCCCGTGGTGGCGCCGCGCTCTCCGTCCGGCACGTCACCGGCCAGCCGATCCTCTTCGCCTCCACCGGCGAGAAACTGGAGGACTTCGACGTCTTCCACCCGGACCGGATGGCCAGCCGGATCCTGGGCATGGGCGACGTTCTGACCCTCATCGAGACCGCCGAGGCGGCGTTCGACGAGGACCAGAAAGAGAAGATGACGAACAAGCTGCTCGGTGGCGAGCAGTTCACCCTGGAGGACTTCCTGGACCAGCTGATCGCGGTCCGCCGGATGGGTCCGATCGCCAACATCCTCGGCATGATGCCGGGCATGGGCCAGATGAAAGACCAGCTGGCCGAGCTCGACGACAGTCACTTCGACCGGGTCACCGCGATCATCCGCTCGATGACCCCGCAGGAGCGCACCACCCCTAAGGTCATCAACGCCTCCCGCCGCCTGCGCATCGCGAACGGCTCCGGCGTGACGGTGATGGAGGTGAACCAGCTGCTCAACCGCTTCACCGACGCTCAGAAGATGATGAAGCAGATGAGCGGCATGATGGGCCTCCCGGGCGGCCGCCGCTCAGCGACGAAAAGCCCGAAGAACAAGCGCAAGGGTACGAAGAGCGGCAACCGCCCGCGTGGCGGTGGCGGCGGAATGCCGGCTGGTTTCCCGGGCAGCGGAATGCCGCAACTCCCGCCGGGCATGGACCCGGGCGCGCTGGGCGGCGGAGGCATGCCGCCCGGCTTCAAGCTGCCCAAACTCGACTTCAACAAGCTGAACAAGCCGAAGGACGACAATCGCTGAAAAGTGGCATGGCGCTACCTGCTCAATGCCTAGTACCGTGAGGGGTGAGTCCCATCGAGGAGGATTCGATGACCGTCACCCTGCACGCTGACGTAACCGCGTTGCTGAATCGACGAGATCTGACTGTCGATGATGTGGCGAGCCTTCCCGAGGATCTTCGATATGAGTTGATCGACGGAAGGCTCGTCTTGTCCCCCCTGGCCCTGCCCATTCATCAATTCATCGCCCACAGGGTCGCTACCGCGGCCGAGGAGCACTGTCCGGACGACGTTCTCGTCAACGGCGAGCAGGCAGTCCTGCTGGACCGGCGCAATGAACTGCGGCCGGACGTCGCGCTCATCTATGAGGAGGGCGCGGGAAGGTCGCCGGTCCGCCCGGACGACGTTCCGCTCGTCGTCGAGGTGGTCTCGGAGTCGTCGAAGAAGTTCGACCGCGACGGGAAGCTGAAAAAGTATGCCTACGTCGGCATCCGCAACTATTGGATCGTCGACCCACTGGCCGAGCGCGTCACGCTCACCCAGTTCGCACTCGGTCCGGGCGGCGACTACCAGCGGCTGCTCCAGACCGACGAGCTGGTCACCGTCGACCGTCCGTGGAAGATCACGCTCGACCTCCCGGCCTGGACGCGGCGGCGGGACCGGATTCGAGCGGTGGCCCGGCCGGACAACTGAACGGTTGATCAGGTAGGACTGTTCCATGGCGTTGCATGTGCGTGGGACGGTTCTGCCGGACGGTGCGGTCCGGGATCTCTGGCTTGTCGGTGACCGGGTCACCTTTGAACCGGTGGCGGGTGCGGAGACGATCAGCGACGGCGGGTTCGTCGTGCCGGGCCTGGTGGACGCGCACTGTCATCTCGGGATCGCCTACGGGGCGAAACCGATCGAGAGCGTCGGCCAGGCTCGTGATCTGGCCGTCATCGACCGCGATGCCGGGGTGCTGGCTCTGCGCGATGCCGGTTCGCCGTACCCGTACCCGGAACTTGATGACGAACCTGGCGTGCCGCGCCTCGCGCGGGCCGGGAGGCACGTGGCCGCGCCGCGGCGATATCTGAGGGACATCGGCGTCGAGGTGGCCGCGGACGAGGTGGCCGCCGCGGTGACCGCGCAGGCGAAAGCCGGCACCGGCTGGGTGAAACTGGTCGGCGACTGGATCGACCGTGGTGTCGGTGACCTGGCGCCGAGCTGGGACGCGGCGACCATGGCGGCCGCTGTCGAGGCGGCGCACGCGGCCGGCGCGCGGGCCGCGGTGCACACGTTCTCCGAGGAGGGCGTGGAGATCATGGTGAAGGCCGGGGTGGACTCGGTCGAGCACGGCACCGGCCTCACGCTCGACCTGATCGACGAGATGGCCCGGCGCGGCACCGCCCTGGTGCCCACGATGATCAACATCCGCACTTTCGGGACCATCGCCGACTCGGCGAGGGGCAAGTTCGACGGGTACGCGGACCACATGATCGCCCTGCGCGACCGATTCCCATCAGTGGTGCTGGCCGCCCACGAGGCCGGCGTCCCGATCTTCGTCGGCACCGACGCGGGCGGCGGCATCCGGCACGGGCTGGCCGCCGACGAGATGCTCTACCTGCACGAGGCCGGGATCCCGGCGGAGGCGGTGCTCGCCTCGGCGTCGTGGAAGGCGCGGGAGTGGCTCGGCTTCCCGGGGCTGGTCGAGGGCGGCCTGGCGGACCTCGTGGTCTACGACGCCGACCCGCGGGCAGACCTGCGGGTGGTGAAGGCGCCCCGCCGGATCGTCCTGCGAGGCGCCGTCATCAAGTGATCAGCGGGTGAAGGCGTACCGATGGAGGTCGGCGCCCTTGGCGCAGGCGAGAACCGCGGCGCTCCACCCGCAGTCGTACCCGAAGTCCGGTACTTCGGAGTCGCCGGGGAGCTTCCTCAGCGGGGTTCGCACGCCGTCCACGGCCGACACCGCGGCGAGGGCCACCTCCTGGCCGTCCGGGGTCCGCTCGAACAGCAGCAGGTTGCCGTCGTCGACCCAGTCCACCCCGTCCTTCGCCGCGAAGATCTCCTCGCCGTTCGCGTCGAGAAGTACCGGCCCGGCAGCGCCGCTGATCAGCGTCCGGCCGCCCCTCGACGTGCTGATGAACCCGTTCGACGGCGTCGCGTGCCAGACCGTTTGCGCCGACGCGATGTCGACCGCGTCGATCCGAGTCTGCAGCGGGCTGGTCAGGCTCGCCTGGGCCACGCAGATCCGGCCCGGCCCGCACCCGAAGAGGTCCTCCAGACGCTGGTCCGCGCCCAGCTCGAGAAGAGCGCGTGGCTCGCCGCCACCGAGCGCGGCTGCCCAGATCTGGTGGCCGGCCGGCCAGATCGCGGTGCCGTCGTGCACGGTGGCGAGTTCGCTCTCGCGCTGCTGGATGTTCTCGAACCGGTGCACCACGTCGCCGGTGCGGACGTCGCGGATCAGGACGTTTCCGCTCGTCAGCACCTGGAACATGTAGCCGTCGCTGTCGCGGTAGAAGCCTGTTCCCAAGGTCGGCGTGCCGGATCGGTCCCGGATGCCACCTGTTGACGTGGGGCGATCGCTGGTCGGCGACACCCAGAGCCGGGCGCCGGTACGCATGTCCAGCCCTTCGGTCGTCCCGTCGGTGACCGCCGCCCGCACCAGCACGTCGGGGTGCAGGATCAGCGTGTCCTTGGGCTCGAATCGCAGCTTCCAGCGTTCGGCGCCGGTGGCCGGGTCGAGGATGCGCATGGTGGGCTTTTCGGTCTCCTCCGGCAGCAGCACCGACCCGGGGATCGGGATCGGGGCGTCGGTGTTGCCCAGTTCGTCGGGCGTCGACCAGAGGATCTCGCCGGTCCGCTCGTCGATCGCCACGGTCCGGTTCCGGCGTTCGGACCCGCTCGCGGTGGCCGGCACCGAGAGGGCGAACAACCGGCCTTCCAGGGACGACGGATATCGCCAGATGCGGTCGGCTCCGAGATTCAGTGGATCGCCCAGGGTGTTCAGGCCGCGGATCAGTGTGTCCGGCTGATCCGGCGTGGCCGGTAGAACCGGCTGCCGGTGGTGGTCCCGCTGCCAGGCGGCGGCGCTCACGCCGGCGATCACCAGCAGGACGGCGAGCGCGGCTGCCACGGACCGGTTGCGGGAACGGCGATTTCCGCGACGGCGGGCGCCTTCGGCCGGGCTCACCGGCACCGCGTCACCGTCACGGCTCAGGGCCGCGAACATCTCGTCCAGGTCAGCGTTCACTGCGGGCTCCTTCCGGGCTGGTGATGGGTCTGGAGACGGGCCTGATGACGGGCCCGCTGGCAGGGTTGCTGGCAGGGCTGGTGGCAGGGCTGGTGGCAGGGCTGCCGGCGGGGCTGGTGACGCCGAGTGCGGAGGCGAGGCCGGCCCGGCCCCGGGACAGCCACGACTTGACGGTGCCGGCGGACGCACCGGTCTCGGCCGCGATCTCGGCGACCGTGCGATCCATCAGGTAATGCAGGACCAGGGCCCGGCTGTGCGTGTCGGGCAGCGTGCGCATCGCCCGGACCAGCAGCACGGTGTTCTCCGACGGTGGCGGGGCGGGCGGCTGGGGAGGCTGAGCGGCAGCGTGGTCGCGCCGCCGGAAGAGCCGCCGCCAGCGGTCCGTGGCGAGCCGGTTGACGACCAGCCGCATCCACGCTTCCGGATCCTGATAGGCGGAGACCTGCCGCCAGCGTTGCCACGCGCGGGCGTACGCCTCCTGAACCAGGTCCTGTGCCTCCCCGGAGTCGCCGGTCAGGCCGTACGCGTACCGCGTCAGCCGCCGGGACGTGTCCCGGTGGAACGCGTCGAAGTCATCGGTCCCCGTCATCTCACCGCCCTTTCCGGACATGAGACACGGTGGCGGCCGGGGGTGGGTTGCACCCGCCCCCGGCATTTACCGGCTTCTCAGCGGAGGAGGCGCCACAACTTGAGCTCGGCGCCGTCCCGGCACGCCAGGATCTCGCTCGTCCACGAGCACCCGCCGGTCACCGTGGACAGCTTCCCGAGCGTGGTCCTGGTCCCGTCCACGGCCGAGATCGCGTCGATGTCGTACCCGGTGGCCGTCGAGGTCAGCATCAGCATGTTCTCGTCGTCGATCCAGCCCTGGCCGGCGCCGTGGAAAGACCCGCCACTCCGGGCGATCACCCGGCCGTCCTTGTCGTACAGGGTCCCCGAGGCGCCCACGCTGGTCACGAAGATCCGTCCAGCTCGGCTGGAGGCGGAGAGCAGGATGTCCCCGGGCCGGGCCGTCCAGAGGACCCGGTCGGTCGTCGTGTCGATCACCTTGACGTCTTCCGCGTTCAAGCCGCCGTCCGCGGTGTATCCCTCCGCGGACGGCACGCAGATCCGCTGTGCTCCGCACGGAGTGGCCTCGCGCATGCGGCCGTTCTTGATCGAGTAGATGTCGCGAACCTTCCCGGTGGACACGTCGGCAGCGACGAGCCGCGACGGTTTGCCGAGATATCCGGTCGTGTCGCCGATGAGCGCCAGATCGCCGGACATGGTGAAGCTGGTCATCAGCTTCGGCCGGACGGTCGTCGCCACCGACGTCAGGATCTTCCCGGTGCGGATATCCCGGACCAGCACCGTGCCGCCGAGCGTGAGCTGGGCGAACCGGTCGTCACTGAAATGGAGACTGTGCCGGCTACTGCCTTCGAGGAAACCGATCGAATGCCGCGGGCGGTCATCGCCCGCGGCGGGCACCGACCAGAGCTTCGTGCCGGTACGCAGCGCGAAACCCTCGGACAGGCCGCCGACGTTGACCCGGACCAGCACACCGTCACCGACCACGACGTCGCCGTTGGGCGGGTCCACCGTCTTCCAGAGTTCGGCGCCGGTCTCCGGTTCGCGAATACTCAGGTCCGGTCCGTCGTAGAGGAACATGGCGCCGGGCACCGCGACCGGCCCGTTCGTCTCGATCGCGTTGATCCGGCCGGCATCCCAGACCTTGGCGCCGCTCGCGGTGTCCACCCCGATCACCTCGAACGAGTCACCGCTGAAGGCCCCGGACGCGACCGAGACCCGGCTGCCGTCGATGGCGATCGTGCTGAACATGTTCTCGTCGCCCGGCCCGTGCAGGCGCAGGGGCGACCCGATCGGGGCGATCCCCCGGATGGTGTTCGCCGGCAGGATCGGCTCGGGGGAGGGGTTGTGCCGCCAGGTGGCGATGCCGGCGCCCGCGACGACGAGCAGCACGGCAGCGGTCGCGGCGATCACCGAGTTCCGGATGCGGCGGCGTCCGATCCGGCGCGCGTGGTCCGGGCCGGCCAGCGGGAGGACGTCGGCCTGATGGCCCATCGCGGTGAAGAGTTCATCCAGTTCAGCGGCCACGACGAGCTCCTTCCGGGATCTCTTCGGAATGCAGGGCGGCGGCCAATCCGGCTCGCCCTCTCGACAGCCACGACTTGACGGTCCCGGCCGAGGCGCCGGTCTCCACCGCGATCTCCGCGATCGACCGGTCCAGCAGGTAGTGCAGGGCCAGCGCCCGCCGGTGCGCGGCCGGCAGCGTCCGCATGGCGCGAACCAGCAGGACCACGTCCTCCGACGGCGGTGGCACCACCGGCCCGGGTGGCTGTGCCGCCGCGTGGTCACGGCGGACGAAGAGCCGCCGCCATCGGTCGGTGGAGAGCCTGTTCACCACGAGACGCAGCCAGGCCTCCGGATCCTCGTACCCGGAGACCCGCCGCCAGCGCTGCCACGCGCGGGCGTACGCCTCCTGAACCAGGTCCTGTGCCTCGGCCGGGTCACCGGTCAGGCCGTACGCGTATCGAAGCAGCCGCCGGGAGGTGTCCCGGTAGAACATGTCGAAGTCGACCTTCACGGAAAGGGACACGGGATGCCCGCCCGGATGGTTGCGCGGCGTCACGACTAGGATTCTTCGACATGGCTCGTGTGCTCACTCCCCGCGCGGAGGACTTTCCCCGCTGGTACCAGGACCTGATCGCCAAGGCGCAGCTCGCCGACAACGGCCCGGTGCGCGGGACGATGGTGATCCGGCCGGTCGGGTACGCCATCTGGGAGCGCATGCAGGCCGACATGGACGCCCGCATCAAGGCGGCCGGCGTGCAGAACGCGTACTTCCCGCTCTTCATCCCGGAGAACTACCTGCGCCGCGAGGCCGACCACGTGGAGGGCTTCTCCCCGGAGCTCGCCGTGGTCACCCACGCCGGTGGCAAGGAGCTCGCCGAGCCGCTGGTGGTCCGGCCGACCAGCGAGACCGTGATCGGCGAGTTCATGGCCAAGTGGGTCGACTCGTACCGTGATCTGCCCCTGCTCCTGAACCAGTGGGCGAACGTGGTCCGCTGGGAGCTGCGGCCGCGCACCTTCCTGCGCACGACCGAGTTCCTCTGGCAGGAGGGTCACACCGCGCACGCGACCGAGGCGGACGCCCGCGAGCACGCCCGGGACATCCACCACAACGTCTACCAGTCGTTCATGGAGGACATCCTGGCGATCCCGGTCATCCCGGGCCGCAAGACCAAGGGTGAGCGTTTCGCCGGCGCGACGAACACGATGACCGTCGAGGCCATGATGCGCGACGGCAAGGCGCTGCAGATGGGCACCTCGCACGAGCTCGGCCAGAACTTCGCGAAGGCGTTCGACATCACCTACTCCTCGGCGGACCGCACCGTCGAGCACGCCTGGACCACCTCGTGGGGCACGTCGACCCGGATGGTCGGCGGTCTGATCATGGTGCACGGTGACGACAACGGCCTGCGGCTTCCGCCGCGCCTCGCGCCCATCCAGGTCCAGATCATGGTGGTCAAGGCAGGCGAGGGCGTCACCGAAGCGGCGGCCAAGCTGAGCGAGGACCTCAAGACCGCAGGGGTACGCGTAAAGCTCGACGACCGCGCGGACATCCCCTTCGGCCGCCGCGCCGTCGACGCGGAGCTGCAGGGTGTGCCGATCCGGGTCGAGGTCGGCCCGCGTGACCTGGCGACCGGAAACGTCACGGTGGCCCGCCGCATCGACGGCACCAAGTCGCCGATACCGCTCGCCGAGGTGGTGGGCGCGGTCACCAGCGCGCTCAAGGCCGACCAGCAGCGGATGTACGACGACGCGCTGGCGTTCCGGGTGGAGCACACGGTCGACGTGAAGACCCTCGGCGAGGCGATCGAGGCGTCGCAGACCGGGTTCGCCCGGGTGCCGTGGTCGGCCGTCGGCGAGGCCGGTGAGAAGGAGGCGAACGGCAAGGCCGTGACCGTCCGCTGCCTGACCCGTGAGGACGGCTCGATGCCGGAGTCGGACGACGAGCCGGACCTGATCGCGTACCTGGGCCGCTCCTACTGAGCATGGTCTTCGCACCGGGCCGGCCGGTCCTCTACCGCAACTTCTCGGGTGGCCGGCTGGTCCATGTCCGGCCCTGCCGGGTGATCTCCGACGACGAGCGCGGGCTGCTGCTCTGGCTGGCCCGCGGCTCGGCCGTCCTCAACGAGGTCGCCGTGGACGGCCGGGGCGTCCGCGCCATGACGTTCGAGCAGTGGTCGGTCACCGAGCGCCATCTGGTCCCGGCCACCTGGTCCGGCCCCGGCATCCTGATGTTCCTGCCGGCCGAGGGCGAGCACTCGGTGTGGTTCTTCCGTACCGACGAGGGCGCGTTCCGCGAGTGGTACGTGAACCTGGAGGAGCACGGGGTCCGCTGGGACGACGGCGGGATCGCCGGCGTCGACGTGGTGGACCAGGACCTGGACGTTGTCGCCGGGCCGGACCGCTGCTGGCGCTGGAAGGACGAGGACGAGTTCGCCGAGCGCCTGGCCCTGCCCGAGCACTACTGGGTGCCGGACCCGGACGCGGTCTGGGCCGAGGGCCGTCGGGTGATCAAGAAGATCGAGGCCGGCGAGTTCCCCTTCGACGGGACCTGGACCGATTTCCAGCCTGGCCCGCACTGGCCCGCGCCGGTCGAGGTGCCGCCCGGATGGGATCGGCCGGCAGCGCGTTGAGACCCGGTTGGGCTTACCGGCCTTTCATCTGGCAGAATGGCTTGTTGGTATCCGGCACGTGTCAGGCGCCCTCTAACCCCTGATCGCGACGCCAGTCCACGAGGCATCGGCCCCATGTCCCCACGTGGGTTCCGGTCGGCTCACCCACGTATTCATCAGGAGCGAAAACACCGTGGCCGTTAAGATCCGGCTCCTGCGGATGGGCAAGATCCGCAACCCGCAGTACCGCATCGTCGTCGCCGACTCGCGCACCAAGCGTGACGGTCGCGCCATCGAGTACATCGGCATCTACCAGCCGAAGGAACACCCCTCGGTCATCGAGGTCAAGTCCGAGCGCGTGCAGTACTGGCTGAGCGTCGGCGCGCAGCCGAGCGAGCCCGTGCAGCGCATCCTCGAGAAGACCGGCGACTGGCAGAAGTTCAAGAACCTGCCGGCCCCGCCGCCGCTTCTGGTCGCCCCGAGCAAGCAGAACAAGACCGAGGTCTACCAGGCCGAGGCCAAGGCTGCCGCGGGCGTTGCCGACACCAAGCCGGCCACCGCGTCGAAGTCGAGCAAGAAGGCCGCCGCTCCGGAGGCCGCCGAGGCCAAGCCGGCGGAGACCAAGGCTGTCGACCCGGCCGCGCCGAACCGTGAGGCTGTCGCCGAGACTGCACAGGACCCGGCCGGTGCCGGCGCCGACGCAAGCTGACGGGGCGCTCCGGCCCGCGCTGGAGCACCTCGTCAAGGGCATCGTCGACAACCCGGACGACGTCCGGGTCCGGCTGGTCGACTCGCGCCGCGGCAAGCGGCTCGAGGTTCGCGTGCACCCGGAGGACCTGGGAACGGTCATCGGGCGCGGCGGACGGACGGCCAAGGCCCTGCGTCAGGTGATCGGCTCGATCGGCGGGCGCGGCATTCGCGTCGACATCGTCGACGCGTACTGATTTCATGCTGCTCGTCGTCGGCCAGATCGGTAAGCCGCACGGTATCCGGGGCGAAGTCTCGATTGTCGTGCGGACCGACGAACCCGAGGCACGCTTCACCGCCGGTTCGGTGTTCATCACGGAGGTCCCCCGGGACCGCCGGGTGAGCACCGGCCCGGCGGGCGCGCCTGCCGCACAAGGGGTTCGCTACCAAGTTCCCGCACAGCTCACTCTTGAGTCGATCCGCTGGCATCAGGGCCGCGGCATCGCCGTCTTCGAGGGCATCGCCGACCGTAACGTCGCCGAGGAGCTGCGAGGCGTCTTCCTCCAGGTGGACAGCGCCGGTGTGGCGCCGCCGGAGGATCCTGAGGAGTTTCACGACCACCAGCTGATCGGCCTGCGGGTGGAGTCGCTGGACGGCACCGAGCACGGGACCGTGCTGCGGATCGACCACGCGCCCTCCTCGGACCTGATCGTGCTGAAGAAATCGGGCGGTGGGACGGCTCTCATCCCATTCGTCACCGCGATGGTCCCGACCGTTGACATCGCCGGTGGGCGGATCGTCGTCGACCTACCGGAAGGCCTGCTGGATCTGTGAAGGTCGACATCATCTCGATCTTCCCGGACTACTTCGCACCGCTGGACCTGTCGCTTGTCGGCAAGGCGCGGACGACCGGGACGCTGAACCTCTCCGTGCACGATCTGCGGACGTGGACCCACGACGTGCACCGCACGGTGGACGACAGCCCGTACGGCGGCGGCCCCGGCATGGTGATGCGTCCGGAGCCGTGGGGGCAGGCGCTGGACGCGGTCCACTCGCCGGACGCGACGCTTGTCGTCCCGTCCCCGGTGGGCAAGCCGTTCACCCAGGCCGACGCGCACGAACTCGCCGGCCTGGACCACCTGATCTTCGCCTGCGGCCGGTACGAGGGCATCGACCAGCGTGTGATCGACGAGGCGGCGGACCGGATGCCGGTCCGTGAGGTCTCGCTCGGCGACTACGTGCTCTTCGGCGGTGAGGTCGCGGTCATCGTGATCCTGGAAGCGATCACCAGGCTGCTGCCGGGTGTGCTCGGCAACGCCGATTCGCTGACCGAGGAGTCGCACGCGGCCGGCCTGCTGGAGGCCCCGGTCTACACGAAGCCGGTGTCCTGGCGTGACCGCGAGGTGCCGGACGTGCTGCGCTCCGGCGACCACGGCCGGATAGCCCGCTGGCGGCGCGATCAGAGCATGCTGCGGACGCTGACCCGGCGCCCGGACATGTGGGCCGCGTACCCCCCGGAAAATTTGGACAAGAAGGACCGGAAGGCGCTGCTCGAGGCCGGATTTCAGATCCCGCCGCGCCGTGTGGCAGAGTAGTGAGGTTGCCGTCTCCACCCGCGCCGCGGGTCGAGTCGAGGATCCCTTGGAGTCGCGGGGGATCAGAATCACCCACCGCGCACCGACACCCGGTGCGCCTCTAGTACGAGGATGCAGCGATGAACACGCTGGACGAACTCGACGCCCAGTCGCAGCGCACCGACAACCCCGACTTCCGCGCCGGTGACACCGTCAAGGTGCACGCCCGGGTCGTCGAGGGCAACCGCTCCCGTGTCCAGGTCTTCCAGGGCGTGGTGATCGCCCGTCACGGTGCCGGCCTGCGCGAGACCTTCAAGGTCCGGAAGATCAGCTTCGGCGTCGGTGTCGAGCGGACCTACCCGCTCAACAGCCCGGCGATCGACCGCGTCGAGGTCCTGACCCGTGGTGACGTGCGTCGCGCCAAGCTCTACTACCTGCGTGAGCTCCGTGGCAAGAAGGCCAAGATCAAGGAGCTTCGCGAGAAGCAGTCCGTCTGACGGACGACCGGGTCCGGCACGCAAGGCGCGGGCGAACTACGCTTGCGCCTGTGCCGGACGGTTCTGATGAACCTTTTCAGTCCTACCGCCCGTAACTTTCCCTAGCCGGGAAACTCGGGCGGTAGTGCTGTATCCGGGGGCGGTTCGGCCGGGCGACGGCAGGAGATGCGAAGCGTGGAACCGATGGAAGGCTATACGCCGTCCCGACGGCGCCGGTCGATGATCCGGCGTAAGGAGATGCCGCTCTGGCAGGAGCTGCCTCTGCTGCTCGTGGTGGCGTTCTGCCTGGCCGTGCTGATCCGCACATTCTTGGTTCAGGCGTTCTACATTCCGTCGGGCTCGATGGAGCACACGCTGGAGATCCAGGACCGGGTCCTGGTCAACAAGGTCGTCTACGACATGCGTGACCCGCTGCGTGGCGAGATCGTGGTCTTCCGCGGTACCGACGACTGGGCGCCCGAGGTCACCGAGACGGTGAGCAACACCTTCCTCGCGAAACTCGGCCGCACGATCGGCGACCTGGTCGGCGTCAGCCGGCCCGGCGAGCGTGACTTCATCAAACGGGTGATCGGCCTTCCGGGTGACAAGGTGGCCTGCTGCGACGAGCAGGGGCGGATCACCGTCAACGGGATCGGCATCGATGAGCCGTACATCTCCGAGGGTTTCAACTCGGACCTGAACCAGCCACCGATCCCGGGGCAGTGCACGAGCCGGCGGTTCTCCGAGGTGGTCGTCCCGGCCGGGCAGATGTTCGTGATGGGTGACCACCGATCGGTTTCCCAGGATGCCCGCTGCCAGGGTCCGGTGCCGATCGAGAACGTGATCGGGCGGGCGTTCGTGGTGGTCTGGCCGAGCGACCGGTTCACCAGCCTCAACGTTCCTGACGTGTGGAAACAATTCGAGGTGGATCATCCGACCGCCGCCGCGGGGCTGCCGGCCCAGCATCGGGAGCCGGATCCGGTGGTGGCGACCGAGGTCATGCCGCTCGTGCTCGGCGTAGTTTTATCCGCGCGTTCCGGCATGTCGTTCGTGACTCGACGACGTAGGCTCCGAGCGTGATTGACGAGCAGACCGAAAAGCGCAAAGGTTCGTTCTGGCGCGAGCTCCCCATTCTGCTGGGCGTAGCGATCCTGGTGGCGGTCCTGGTCCGCGCCTTTGTGCTTCAGACCTTCTACATCCCGTCCCCGTCGATGGAACACACCCTCAACGTGTGGGACCGGGTCCTGGTCAACAAGCTCGTCTACGACTTCCGCGACCCGCGTCGCGGCGAGATCGTGGTCTTCAAGGCACCGTCCGAGTGGCAGTCCGGCACCGAGGGCGAGGACTTCATCAAGCGGGTCATCGGCACCCCCGGTGACAACGTGGTCTGCTGCGACAGCGAGCAGCGCCTGGTCATCAACGGCGTCTCGCTCGACGAGTCGTACATCTACACCGAGGACGACGGCACCCGTAACCAGGTGGCCGATCAGAACTTCGACATCACCGTGCCGGCCGGGCGGATCTGGGTGATGGGTGACCACCGCGAGGCCAGTGGCGACTCCCTGGAGCACTACGAGCAGAGCAGCGCGACCGACGAGGCCGGCAAGCTCGCTGACGCGACCGTCCCGATCGAGTCGGTCGTCGGGCGCGCGTTCACCATCTTCTGGCCGGCGAATCGCGCCACCTGGCTCTCCGTGCCGGACGAGTACGAGACGATTCCGAACGCTTCGGGGCAGTGACCGGTTCGCCGGTTGGCCCGCGAGCGCAATAGGCTGCTCCCGTGACCGTGATTGACCGCCGCGCCGGCCGCGTCCTGCTGCTCGACCGGGCGGGACGCGCTCTGCTGCTGCACGGCGGCGATCCGGCCCGTCCGGGCAAACGCTGGTGGTTCACTCCCGGTGGCGGCCTGGAGCCGGGCGAGACGGTCGCCGAGGCGGCCGCCCGCGAGCTATTCGAGGAGACCGGGCTGCGCGTGCGGCCCGGCGACCTCGACGGCCCGGTCTGGCACGAGGTGGCCGAGTTCGAGTACGACGGCGGCCAGTACCGTCAGGAGCAGGAATTCTTCGTCCTGCGCGTCTCCGACTGGCAGGTCGACACGGCCGGGATGAACGCGGACGAGCAGCTCACCATCACCGAGCACCGCTGGTGGTCGGCCGCCGAGATCGAGTCGAGCACCGAGCAGATCTTCCCGGACGGACTCGCCGGCCTGCTGCGCGCCACCACGGCGGGAAGGGGCCGGTAATGCTGGCACCACCGCGCACCGTGGTCCGCCGCGAGGCCGGGCTGTACGCGCTGGAGCAGGCCCTGCAACGCCGAGGCTTCCGGCACGTGGCCGGCGCCGACGAGGCGGGCCGTGGCGCCTGTGCCGGTCCGCTGGTGGCGGCCGCCGCGATCCTGCCCGAGGGCAAGCGCGGCGAGATCCCCGGCCTGGCCGATTCGAAACTGCTCACCGCGGCGGCCCGCGAGCGCGTCTACCAGCAGGTGGTGGCGAAAGCCCTGGCCTGGTCCGTGATGATCATCCCGCCGACCGAGGTCGACGCCCGTGGCCTGCACGTCTGCAACCTCGCGGCGATGCGCCGCGCGCTGGCGTCACTGACGGTCCGGCCGGATTACGTGCTGACCGACGGTTTCCCGGTGGACGGCCTGGGAGCACCGGGTCTCGCCGTGTGGAAAGGTGACCGGGTCGCCGCCTGCGTGGCGGCGGCAAGCGTGCTGGCGAAAGTCACCCGGGACCGCCTCATGGTGGAGCTGGACTCGGAATTCCCGCTGTACGGCTTCGCCGTGCACAAGGGTTACATCACCGATGACCACACTGCCGCGTTGACGAAACACGGGCCGTGCGTCGAGCATCGGTTCTCGTACGTGAACGTCGCCGCCGCCTCCGGGCGGGGGAATCGGCCGCCTCGCGCGCGCCGGCCCGCCGAGCGGGTGATGGCGGCGGTGCCCACGCTTTTCGACGAAACCGCGTCTTTCGACGCGGCTGTTACCGAGCCGCTGCTGCTTCCGGGAGCAGCTGAGGGTACCGTCGGCGTGGCGTCGGGCGAGCAGCCTCAGCCACCGGCGTCGGTGGTGGAAGATAAGGCCATGGAGGGCGAGAAACGATGAGCGCAGAGGATCTCGAGAAGTACGAGACCGAGATGGAGCTCCAGCTCTACCGGGAGTACCGCGACATCGTCCGCCAGTTCTCCTACGTCGTGGAGACCGAGCGCCGGTTCTACCTGGCCAACCAGGTCGATCTGCATGTGCGCAACTCCGACGGCGAGGTGTACTTCGAGGTCGAGATGCACGATGCCTGGGTCTGGGACATGTACCGTCCCGCTCGCTTCGTGAAGAACGTCCGGGTGATGACGTTCAAGGACGTGAACGTCGAGGAGCTGGAAAAGCCGGACATCTCCCTGCCGGACGAGCCCGGTTTCGGCGGCTGACGGTTTTCCACAGCCCGCGGTTGTCCACAGGGGCGGTCGCGGGCCCGGGCGATGCCGGGCACGCTGGCCGGCATGTCTTGGTTCGTGGCTGTCCTGGTCACCCTGTTCTCGCTGCCTGCTGGGCCGTCGGTCTACCGATGGCCGGTGATCTCACCGAGGGTGGTGCGGCATTTCGACCCGCCACCGCAGCCGTGGCTGGCCGGCCATCGAGGCGCTGATCTCGCGGTGGATCCGGCTGCCGTGATCAGTTCGGCCGGACCGGGGATCGTTCTCTTCGCCGGCACGATCGCCGGGCGCGGGGTGGTCAGTGTGGCGCACGCCAACGGGCTGCGCACCACCTATGAGCCGGTGACCGCAGACGTCGAGATCGGCGACCAGGTGGCGGCCGGCGATCCCCTCGGCACGATCGAAATCGGTCACCCGGGTTGCCCCGAGCCGGTCTGCCTGCACTGGGGCCTGCGCCGCGGAGACGTCTACCTGGATCCGCTGGCACTGCTCGGCCTGGGCCGCGTCCGGCTCTTACCGCTGGAAGGCCGCCAGCAAGGCCGGTAGGTGCTCGGCCAGGTGCTGGTACTCCTCAGGGCGGTTGTAGACCTGGGCGCTCAGCCGGAGCAGCCCGCGCCCACCCCACGCGTTGACCGCGGTCTCCACCGCGAGCTTGTCGGCGATCCGCTGGCGCAGCGCGAGCGCCTCGGGCGAGGTCGTCGCCAGGCCGGCGGGCAGCGGAATCACGCGCATTCCGATCCCCGGTCCGTCGTGGCCGGGCAGATCGGAGGGCGCGAGGCCGAGGGCCTCACCCACAACCCTCTGTCCGTACGCGGCCAGCGCGGCGTTGTGCTCCCGTACCGATTCCCAGCCGAGGGTACGCAGGGTGAACACCCCCGTGGGAGCGGCCAGCCACGGGGTGTAGTCGATGGTGCCCTGTGACTCGACCGCCAGGGGATAACCCTCCTCCTGGTCCCACGAGACGATCAGCGGATCGATCCGGCGACGCCACGGTGCCGCCACGTTCAGCAGCGCGGTGCCCCGGGGAGCCCAGGCCCACTTGTGCAGGTTGCCGACCCAGAAGTCGGCGCCGATCGCCGCCACGTCGACCGGCAGCATTCCGGGGACGTGTGCCGCGTCCACCAGCACCGGGATGTCGTGTTCCCGGGCGGCGGCCACGATCTCGCGTACCGGGAAGACCGTCGCGGTGGCCGAGGCGATCTGGTCGACCACCAGCAGCCGGGTCCGGCCGGGGCGCAGCGCGGACCGGATCCGGGAGACCACCTCGGCGTCCGTCGCGCCGAGCGGGATCGCCACGGTGCGCGCGGTGGCCCCGGAGCGCCGGCACTGCCGCCGGACCGCCATCGTCACCGCCCCGTACGAGTGGTCGGTGAGCAGGACCTCCTCGGCCGGTTGGAACCGGACCGACTGGAGGATCAGCGAGATGGCGGCAGTGGTGTTCGGCACCAGCGCGCTGCCGTCCGGATCGGCGCCGAGGAACGAGGCCAGGTGCCGCCGGGTGTGTACGACGCGGTCGACCAGTCCGGTCCCGTAGAACCGGAGCGGGTTCGCCTCCATCTCGTCGCGCAGTCGTTGCTGGGTGCGCTGGACGGTGATCGGGACAGCGCCGAACGCGCCGTGGTTCAGATAGGACACCGCCGGGTCCAGGGTGAACATCAGGCGAGCGCCGGGGATGGACCGTGGCGGATCTTCGGCGCTCATGAATCGGATCGTACGTCGTCAGGCGCGGGGGTGCGCCTGTTTGAATGCCGACCGCAATCGCTCGGTCGACACATGGGTGTAGATCTGTGTGCTCGACAGCGAGCTGTGCCCGAGCAGCTCCTGCACCGCCCGGAGATCTGCGCCGCCGTCCAGCAGATGGGTGGCGGCGGAGTGCCGCAGATCGTGCGGGCTGGTGTGCGGCAGCCCGGCCGACCGGGCGGCGCCGGCCACGATCCGGCGCACCACTGTCGGCTGGAGACGGCCGCCTTTCGCGCCGAGGAAGAGGGCGTCCTTGCTGTACCGTCCGGCGAGCTCCGGCCGGCCTGTCCGCAGCCATACGTCGAGGGCGTCGCGCGCCGGATGCCCGTACGGGACGGCCCGCTCCTTGGCGCCCTTGCCGAGGACGCGGACGACCTGCCGGCCGTGGTCGACGTCGGCGCGGTCGAGGCCGCAGAGCTCGGAGACGCGTACCCCGGTGGCGTAGAGCATCTCGAGGACCGCGCGGTCGCGTACCGAAAGGGCTTGATTTTCTGAAGGGTCGTGCGCCGCCGGCGCCATCATCGCCTCGGCCTGGTCGGCGCGGAGCATGGTGGGCAGGTCCCGGTGCGCGCGCGGGCTGGCGAGCTGGGCGCCCGGATCGCCGGGCGCGCGACCGGCGCGGTGAGCCCAGCCGGTGAAGGCGCGTGCCGCAGCCGCGCGGCGAGCCTGCGAGGTACGCGCTGCGCCACCGCTGAGCCGGGCCGCGAGCCACCCGCGCAGCACCGTGATGTCCAGGTCGGCGAGGGTGAGCCGGCCCTCGCGCACGGCGTGGTCGAGCATCGAGACCACGTCACCGAGATAGGCGCGCACGGTGTGCTCGGAACGGTTCTCGACGCCGGCCAGGTGATGCCCGAAGTCGTCCACCGCCTCGCGCAGTGCGGGCGGCAGGGCTTCGTGCATCTGGCGAATACGCATCGTTGCCATCGTATTTTCCGCCGCGCCCCCGGCCTAGCCTCCTGGTGATCGAGTCCTGGCGGGCCGGGACTCGATCACCTCGGCTGTCACCAGGGGCGTTTCCGGGCCCAGGCCAGGAATCGCTCGTAAAGGTTCGGCGGCGACTCCCCGCCCACGGTCAGGTCGTCGAGGGCGTCGTACATCAGCGCGGTGAGATAGATCTTCAGCAGGGACGGGAACGCGCGGTACTCGTCGAGCAGCCCGGCCCGTGCCTCCGGGCAGGGCCAGGGCTGGCCGCAGACCCGGCAGTCCCACTGTGGCCGGACGTGTGTGTGGTCCTTGGCCGTCATGCCGGCCCTCCTTGCTGGCCCGGGGCATCACGGCGGTATCTGGTCGGCGACGGCTGGTTGGCCCGGTGCCGCTGAACCGGCGACGGGAGGACTGGGGGCGGGAGAACCGGCGGCGGGAGGACCGGCGGCGGGGGCGGGTCTTCGGGTGCTGCGTTCGGCGGGTGCTGATGGGCCGGCGGGGGATTAACGGCGAGTTTGGCGTCGATGCAAGGGGCTGGGAGACCACAGATGCAGCGTCGCCACAACCTGCGCCAATCGCGGCGGTGCCTGGGCGAAGTCGGCACCGGATCCGTAGGCGTAAAGCGTCTGGGCATGCACGAAAAGTACTTGGCGTACGCCTACCTGTCCCATAACAAGTTGGACTTCGACTAATAGTCTCACGCCTACGGTCGATCATGTGGGAGTGAAGCCGATCCGCCTCATGGGCGCACACGAGATCCGCATCCGGCTGGGCGGGGTAAGCCGTCAGCGGGCCTACCAGATCACGAGTCGCGCGGACTTTCCGAAGCCGGCCGCAGACCTTGCTCAGGGCAAGGTTTGGCTGACCGAGGACGTAGAAGCATGGATGAAGGTCCATCGCCGAGACCTCGACGACTCCGAGGACTGACCCGCCTCACGCCGGAATTCTCGGCGTCGGAACGCACCGGCCACCCGTGCCGGCGTACTGTCGGAATGCGACAGTGCGCGGCACGGCAGGCCGGTCATAACCGTGCGATCCGGACGCTTGATCCGTAGGTGAGAATCACCCGTGCAGGGACTCAACAACTGTCAAGTCTGAAGGCCACTCCGTCCCCGCTTCTGACCACGAGTCCGGCCAGTTCCAGATAAGACAGGCGTCGAAGCACGGTTCGCACGTCCAATCCGGCGGCCGCCGCGAGCTCCTCCGGACTGGACGCACCCCGCCGGGGCAGCGCTTCCAGGATGAGCGCCGACTCCTCGTCCAGGGCGTCCCGCGCGTGGTCCGGCCCGCGTGGCGGCTCGGTCAGGTACTCGCCGATCCGCCCGACCTCCTCCAGCACTTCGCCGGCCGAGGTGACCAGCCTGGCGTACGGGTTGCCGCGCAGGATCGCGTGACAGCCGACCGACATCGCCGAGGTGATCGGCCCGGGCACCACCATGGCCGGCCGGCTCAGCGCGAGCACCCGGCTCATCGTCTGGGTGGCGCCACTGCGGGCGGCTGCCTCGACCACGACGGTCCCGGCGGTCGCGGCCGCGATGACCCGGTTGCGGACCAGGAACCGGTGCCGCAGCGGCTCCGCGCCGATCGGCCACTCGCTGACGATCAGCCCCTGCTCGGCGATCTGCTCGAACAACGCCGCATTTCCCTGCGGATAAGGACGGTCAACCCCGCAGGCCAGGACCGAGACGGTACGCCCACCGGCCGCCAGCGCACCCCGATGCGCCGCCGCGTCGATCCCGAAGGCGCCGCCCGACACCACGGTCCAGCCCTTCTCGGCCAGCGCGTACGCCATGTCGCTCGCGACGTGGCTGCCGTAACTCGTCGCCGCCCGGGCCCCGACGATCGCCACCGATCGGTCCGTGGCCGGGCCCAGAGGGGGCGCGCCGCGTACCCAGAAGCAGAGCGGAGGCCGGGTGTCCTGATTGACCCGTCCGCCGGTGCTGAGCCGCAGCCGGGCGAGCTCGTCCACCCGGCCCGGCCACTCGGAGTCGGCCGGCACGACGAGCCGGGCGCCGAGCCGCTCACCCCGGTCCAGGGCGGTCTCGGCGAACCGGCGGGCGTCGGTGATCGCGTTCCGCGCGGCCACGGCAGCCCGCAGCCGATGGTCCGGCACATCCCCGCCGAGCAGCCGATCCAGCGCCTGGGCCGCACCCACCTCCTGAACCAGAGTCCAGATCGTCCGGTGCCCGGGCTCGAACAACCACGTCAAAGCCACCCGAGCCACCCGGTCCAGCTGATCAGGGCTCGTCATCGTGGTCTCCCTCCAGGTCCGTGCTCCGGCGGTCGGCGGGTTCCTCACCCATCCGCATCTGGAAGGCCTCGAATATGTCGTCCTCGCGTGGCCGGTCCCGCCCGTCCAGGTCAGCGATGGTCCAGGCAATCCGCAGCACCCGGTCAAAACCACGCGCCGACAGGACGCCGTGGTCCAAGGCTTTGCGCAGCGATGCGGTGTCCGGTGACGCGAGTTCCCAGGGCCGGCGCCGCAGCGTGGTGCCCGGCACCTCGCCGTTGTGCTGCCAGCCGGAATCGGACCATCTGTATCGGGCCGCGTCGCGTGCCCGGGCCACCCGTGCGCCCACCTGGGCCGACGACTCGGCGGGGCCGGACGGGTCGGTGAGCTGTGCCGCGCGCAGCGGCTGGACCGTGATTCTGATGTCGATCCGATCGAGCAACGGCCCGGAGAATCTGCCCAGGTAACGTCGTCGAACCTGAGGCGGGCAGGTGCAGTGTTGATCACCGGCGGTGGACGCACAGGGACACGGATTCGCGGCGGCCACGAGTTGGACCTGCGCCGGGTATTCGGTGATGCCCTTGACCCGGGCCAGCACCACCCGGCCGCTTTCCAGCGGCTGACGCAAGGCCTGGAGTGCGGTCCTGCCCATCTCCGGAATTTCGTCCAAAAACAGGACTCCTCGATGTGCCAGCGACATCGCGCCCGGGCGGGCGAGGCCCGAACCGCCACCGATAAGGGCCGACGGCCCGACCGTGTGGTGCGGGGCCTGGAACGGTGGTCGCCGGATCAGGCCGGAGCCGGCAGGCAGGACGCCGGCGATCGACTGGAGGGCGGTGACCTCCAGCGCCGCGTCGTCGTCCAGCTCCGGCAGGATCGAGGGGAGGCGTTCGGCCAGCATGGTCTTGCCGGCGCCAGGTGGGCCGAGCAGCGCGAGGTGGTGGCCGCCGGCCGCCGCGATCTCCAGCGCGTATCTGGCGGTCCGCATGCCGGCCACGTCGGCGAGGTCCGGCTGAGGGTCGGGTGGCACCGGTTGGGCGGGTGGTGGGTCCAGGAGGGGAGCGGTGCCCTGGAGGAATTCGACGAGGCGGCGCAGGGAGTCGACGGCTCGGACCGTGACGCCGGGGATCACCGAGGCCTCGTGGGCGTTGTCCAGCGGCACGATGACCCGGGTCACCCCGGCCCGGACCGCGGCCGCGACCATCGGCAGGACCCCGCGGACCGGGCGGACCGTGCCGTCCAGGCCCAGCTCGCCGAGCAGGGCGACCCCGTTCAGCCGCTCGGTCGGGAGGTCGCCGGCGCCGGCCATCAGCGCCGCGGCTATCGCCAGGTCGAAGCCGCTGCCGTGTTTGGGCAGGCCGGCCGGGAGCAGGTTCACGGTCATCCGGCGGTTCGGCCAATCGTGCCCGGAGTTGACCACGGCTGCGCGTACCCGGTCGCGGGCCTCGTGCAGGGCGGTGTCCGGCAGGCCGGTGAGCACCAGGGCGGGCAGGCCCTGTGACAGGTCCGCCTCCACCTCGACCAGGTGGCCGGTGACGCCGACCAGGCCGGCGCAGAGCACCCGTGCGTAACTCATCAGAACGCCGCCCTGATGTGCACGACACGGGTGGCCCCGCGCGGCTGCGGGAGGACTTCGACCACGTCGAAGCGCACCTGCTTCGGGCGTACCTTTGTCTCTTCGAGCCATCGCGCGGCGAGAAGCCGCAGCTTGCGCACCTTCCGCTGGCCGACGGCCGCGGCCGGCGGACCGAAGGTCGCCGTCCGCCGGGTCTTCACCTCGCAGAAGACCACGTCGTCGCCGTCGCGCAGGATCAGGTCGACCTCGCCGTCCGCGCAGCGCCAGTTGCGGTCCAGCAGCACGAGGCCGCTCTCCTGGAGGTGCTGGGCCGCGAGCCGTTCGCCGTAGGCACCGATCGCTTTCCGCTGTGTCGTCATGAGGCGGCACCGTGGCAGGATTCCGGGTCCGGCGCGCGGGCCCTGTGGACGGGCCGGAATTGTGGATATCGAAGCTGCGTGCCGCCCGATGTGATATCGGGCGGGCGTTACGGACGGTGACGTTGGACTCGGTTCCGTGGCCTGACCCGGGGCCGCCCGGGCCGCCACGCCGGTTGGCGTATGCTTGACGACGGCGACCGCCTCGTGCGGTCGACCTCGCGCGCCCTCCGACCGTTTCGTTCGCTGCACCCAGCGACGGTGATCGTCGGCGACGGCCCTCCCTGGTCCCGATCTTGTCGGGTCCGACTGTGGCCGCCGACCGGGCGCCAGGACGCCCACCGCCGGTGAGCGTGACAACCAGGGAAGATCAGGGAGTAACTCACCATGGCCGTCGTGACCATGCGCCAGCTGCTGGAAAGCGGTGTCCACTTCGGGCACCAGACCCGGCGCTGGAACCCGAAGATGAAGCGCTTCATCTTCACCGAGCGCAACGGTATCTACATCATCGACCTGCGCCAGACCCTCGACTACATCGAGAAGGCGTACGCGTACGTGCGGACCACCGTCGCCGAGGGTGGCACCATCCTCTTCGTCGGTACCAAGAAGCAGGCGCAGGAGGCCATCGCCGAGCAGGCGACGCGGGTCGGCCAGCCGTACGTGAACCACCGCTGGCTCGGCGGCATGCTGACCAACTTCCAGACGGTGTACAAGCGTCTCCAGCGGATGAAGGAGCTGGAGGGTCTCGGCGACCTGACCGGCACCGCTGCTGGTTACACCAAGAAGGAAACCCTCCAGCTGTTCCGGGAGAAGACCAAGCTCACCAAGACCCTCGGTGGTCTGCGTGACATGACCAAGACGCCGTCGGCGATCTGGGTCGTGGACACGAAGAAGGAGCACATCGCCGTCGACGAGGCCCGCAAGCTGGGCATCCCGGTCATCGCGGTGCTGGACACCAACTGTGACCCCGACGAGGTCGACTTCCCGATCCCGGGCAACGACGACGCCATCCGCTCCGCCGAGCTGCTGACCAAGGTCATCGCCGCCGCGGTCGCCGACGGTCTGATCGCGCGTTCCGGCCGTCACCGCGGCAACGCCGACGAGAAGCCCGAGGCGGGCACCGTCGCCGCCGGCGAGCCGCTCCCCGAGTGGGAGCGCGACCTCTACGAGGGCGCCGAGAAGAAGGCCGCCGAGGTTCCGGCCGAGGCTCCCGCCGCCGCTGCTGAGGCCCCCGCTGCCGAGGCCCCCGCTGCTGAGGCCCCGGTTGCTGAGGCCCCCGCTGCCGAGGCCCCGGCCGCCGAAGCCCCCGCCGCTGAGGCTGAGAAGAAGGCCGAGCCGGTCGCGGCCGAGTAATTTCGGCCCGAAGTCCCAGGTGCGTTTCGGCCGCCGCTGCTCCTCGCGGCGGCGGCCGAGTCCCGAACTGACATCGAGAGAAGAGTCATGGCTAACTTCACCGCCGCGGACGTCAAGAAGCTCCGCGACCTCACCGGTGCCGGAATGATGGACTGCAAGAAGGCGCTGGACGAGGCGGACGGCGACTTTGACAAGGCCGTCGAGTTCCTGCGCATCAAGGGTGCCAAGGACGTCGGCAAGCGTGCCGGTCGCACCGCGGCCAACGGCATCGTCGCGCACTACGGCAAGGCTCTGCTCGAGCTGAACTGTGAGACCGACTTCGTCGCCAAGACCCCCGACTTCGTCGCCCTCGGCGACAGCCTGGTCAAGCTCGGCGAGGAGAACAAGGTCGCGGACGCCGCCGGCCTGCTCGCCGCCGAGCTGGACGGCAAGACCGTTGCCGACACCATCCAGGAGTACGCCGCGAAGATCGGCGAGAAGATCGTCGTGAACCGCTTCACGATCCTCGACGGCAACGTCGCGGTTTACCTGCACCGCAAGGCGCAGGACCTCCCGCCGCAGGTCGGCGTGCTGGTGGAGTACACCGGCAAGACCGACGAGGCCGGTGACGCGGACGCCCGTGGCGTCGGCATGCAGATCGCCGCGATGCGTCCGAAGTTCCTCAGCCGTGAAGAGGTTCCGGCCGAGACCGTCGAGACCGAGCGTCGCGTCGCCGAGCAGACCGCTCGCGAGGAGGGCAAGCCGGAGCAGGCTCTGCCGAAGATCATCGAGGGCCGGGTGAACTCCTTCTTCAAGGACTTCGTCCTCCTCGAGCAGGCGTCGGTCGTCGACAACAAGAAGACCGTCAAGAAGATCCTCGACGAGGCCGGCATCCAGGTCACCCGGTTCGTCCGGTACGAGGTCGGCCAGGAGTAAGGCAACAAGCAATGACGTTGGAGGTCGGGTACGCGATTCTGCGACCGGCCTCCTCGTCGCATAAGGTCTCTTGCAGAAACTGAAAGGAAGGCGGGTTCCATGACGATGGTGACCGACCAGTCCGCCGCGGTCGACGGTCAGAACCCGCCGACCATGCGGCCGAGGCGGGTTGTCCTCAAGCTCTCCGGCGAGGTCTTCGGCGGCGGCGCGGTCGGCGTCGACCCCGACGTCGTGCAGGCGCTGGCCCGGCAGATCGCGACCGTCAACCAGCGTGGCATCCAGGTCGCCGTGGTGGTCGGTGGCGGCAACTTCTTCCGCGGCGCCGAGCTGCAGAAGCGCGGCATGGACCGGAACCGCGCCGACTACATGGGCATGCTGGGCACGGTGATGAACTGCCTGGCCCTCCAGGACTTCCTGGAGAAGGAGGGCATCGAGACGCGGGTGCAGACCGCGATCACGATGGCCCAGGTCGCCGAGCCGTACATCCCGCTGCGTGCGATCCGGCACCTGGAGAAGGGCCGGGTCGTCATTTTCGGCGCCGGCGCGGGCATGCCGTACTTCTCCACCGACACGGTGACCGCCCAGCGTGCGCTGGAGATCCACGCCGACATGGTGCTGATGAGCAAGAACGGCGTCGACGGTGTCTACACCGCTGACCCGCGGGTCGACCCGACCGCTCAGAAGCTGGACAACATCACCTTCCAGGAGCTCCTCCAGCGGGGTCTGCGGGTCGCCGACCAGGCCGCCTTCAGCCTCTGCGAGGAGAACAAGCTGCCGATGCTCGTCTTCGGCGCGGAGGGCGACGACACCATCGTGCGCGCGTGCGCGGGCGAGAAGATCGGCACCCTCATCACCGCGTGATCGCGCGCCCACGTCCCCACATCCCGCACCACCGAAGACAGCGAGGAGGCGAGAAGAGCCGGTGATCGAGGAAACCCTCTTCGAGGCCGAGGAGAAGATGGACAGCGCGGTCGAACATGCCAAGGAGGAGTTCGCCGCCATCCGTACCGGCC
This sequence comes from Actinoplanes sp. CA-015351, assembly GCF_050955685.1. Taxonomy (NCBI): domain Bacteria; kingdom Bacillati; phylum Actinomycetota; class Actinomycetes; order Micromonosporales; family Micromonosporaceae; genus Actinoplanes; species Actinoplanes sp. CA-015351. Next base: position 7,298,962 of record NZ_CP192102.1, on the reverse strand, counting down.
GGGCAACCCCGGCTATGTTCTCCAAGATCCTGGTGGACTACTACGGCGCGCCCACGCCGGTCACCCAGATGGCGTCGGTCGGTGTGCCGGAGCCGCGCATGGTCATCGTCAAGCCGTACGACGCGTCGCAGCTTGCCCCGATCGAGCGGGCGATCCGTGACTCCGACCTCGGCGTGAACCCGAACAACGAGGGTACGCAGCTGCGCATCCACCTCCCGCAGATGACGGAGGAGCGGCGCCGCGAGATGATCAAGGTGGCGCGGGGCAAGGCCGAGGACAGCCGGATCGCGATCCGCAACGTCCGCCGCAAGGCCAAGGACCAGCTGGACAAGCTGGTCAAGGACGGCGAGGCGGGCGAGGACGAGGGCCGTCGTGCCGAGAAAGAGCTGGACGACCTGACGCACAAGTACGTCGGCGTCGTCGACGAGCTGCTCAAGCACAAGGAAGCCGAGCTGCTCGAGGTCTGATCCGAAGTTCGTACGTCTGCCCGGTCTTGTGCCTTTGTGCCGAGGCCGGGCTTTCGTATGTACGGAACAAACCACCGCTCAGGCCCGCTGTTAACCCTTTTGCTGTGCAGTAGGCTCGGGGCCGACTCCTGTCCGGGGGGAGAACAACAGGCGACGGCACGTAGGGGATGGCTTTGATTTCGCACACGACGGGGCTGCTCGAACTCTGATGTCCTACCTCGATCCGCGTGCCGGCCGTCCGTCCGGCGACGACACCAACGTGCCGGCGCCGTATTTCTATGACACCCCCACCCCGGCGTGGCAGGGGGATCCCGACGCGAATTCCCCGGTGACCGAGCTGGGAACCGACGTGCCCACGCCGAAAGGCGCGAAGGGCCGCCGCCGGGCCAGCCGGAGCCAGAGCAAGGGCAAGAGCCGCGCCGGGCGCAACCTCCCGGCCGCCATCGGGGTCGGGCTGAGTCTCGGCGTCGTGGTCCTGGCCTCCTTGCTGATCGAGCGGCGTGCACTGCTGGCGGTCCTGGTCGTGGCATCCGGCATCGGCGTCTGGGAGATGTCCAAGGCGCTCACCGCGGCCGGCAGCCGGATCCCGCTGATCCCGCTGGTCGGCGGTTCCGCCCTGATGACCGGCCTGGCTTGGTACGGCGGACCGGACGCCCTGGTCCTCGGCCTGCTCGTGACGATCGGCGCGGCCGTGCTCTGGCGTCTCGCCGACGGTCTTGCCGCGGTCCGCCGTGACTTCACCGGCACCGTGCTGACCGCGGTCTACGGGCCGTTCCTGCTGAGTTTCGCGGCGATGCTGGTGTTTCCGGACGACGGCGCCTGGCGGGTGATCTGCACCCTGGTCGCCGTGGTGCTCTCGGACACCGGTGGTTACGCGGCCGGCGTCTTCCTCGGCCAGCACCCGATGGCGCCGAAGATCAGCCCGAAGAAGTCGTGGGAGGGTTTCGCCGGTTCGCTGACGGCCGCCGCGATCGGCAGCGGCGCTCTGCTCTTCTTCCTTCTCGACGTGCCGGTCTACTGGGGCCTGCTGTTCGGTGCGGTGATCTCGGTGGTGGCCGTCATGGGTGACCTCGCGGAGTCGATGCTCAAGCGGGACCTCGGGATCAAGGACATGAGCAACCTCCTGCCGGGGCACGGCGGCCTGATGGACCGGCTGGACTCGATCCTGTTCGCCGTCCCGACGGCTTACCTGCTCTTCGCGATCATCATCCCGAGCTGACCCGGTGCGTGCCGAACGAGCTACGGCTGACCGATTCGACGGGCGTGGGAGACTGGATACGCCATGACGATTCTTCCGGTCATCCCGATCAGTCCAGACCAGCCCGACGCGGTGATCACCCGTCGCCGCCCCAGCATGCCGCCGAAGCACCTCGCCGACATGGACCTCGCCGCACGCAAGAGCGCCGTCGCGAGCCTGGGCGAGCCCGCCTTCCGGGCGAAGCAGCTCTCCACCCACTACTTCGGCCGCCTGGTGCGTGACGCCTCGGCGATGACCGATCTGCCGGCGGCGTCCCGCGACCGGCTGACCGCCGAGCTCTTCCCGCAGCTGCTGACCCCGCTGCGGGAGCAGGCCTGTGACGACGGCGCGACCCGCAAGACGTTGTGGCGGCTGCACGACGGCGCTCTGGTGGAGAGCGTCCTGATGGGCTACCCCGACCGTGTGACGGCCTGCGTCTCCAGCCAGGCCGGCTGCGGCATGGCGTGCCCGTTCTGCGCGACCGGCCAGCAGGGCCTCACGCGTAACCTCTCGGTGGCCGAGATCGTCGACCAGGTGGTCTATCTTGCCGGTGTCGCGGCCTCCGGCGCGGTCACCGGATCGCCGCCCCGGCTGTCCCGCGTGGTCTTCATGGGGATGGGTGAGCCGCTGGCCAACTACCCCCGGGTGATCGAGGCAGTGCGGCGCCTCACCTCACCAGCTCCGGAGGGTCTGGGGCTGTCACAACGGCACATCACGGTGTCCACGGTGGGTTTGGTGCCCGCAATGCGCCGGTTGGTGGCCGAACAGCTCTCGGTGACTCTTGCGTTGTCACTGCACGCCCCCGATGATGATCTGCGCGATGAGCTTGTGCCCGTCAACCAGCGTTGGAAGGTGGCCGAGGTACTCGATGCCGCGTTTGATTACGTGGCACAGACCGGCCGTCGGGTCTCCATCGAATACGCCCTGATCAGGGACGTAAACGATCAGCCCTGGCGTGCCGACCTGCTCGGCAAGCTTCTGAGCGGCAAGCTGGCCCATGTGAATCTCATCCCGCTCAACCCGACCCCGGGGAGCAAGTGGGATGCAAGCCCCAAACCGGTCGAGCGCGAGTTCGTCCGCCGGCTCCGAGAGGCCGGTGTGTCGACCACTGTTCGCGACACCAGGGGGCAGGAGATCGACGGCGCATGCGGCCAATTGGCTGCGGGCGAGCTGACGCAAGCGAGCGCAGGGGGCGCCGCAGCCGACGCGGAGGTGGCACAGTGACTGGGCGCAGGTCCCAGCAAACGGAGTGGGAGACGTTGTGACGAGTCAGGGGCAGCGTTTCCGGCGGCGTGCGCTACGGCGTGGTTACAAGGTCGACGAGGTCGACGCGTTCCTGGACCGGGTCGAGGCGACCCTGGCCGGTGAGCAGGTCGGCCCGCCGGTCGGTGCGCAAGAGGTGCACGACGTCGTCTTCCGGGTGCGCTTCGGCGGTTACGACGAGTGGCAGGTCGACCTCCACCTGGACCGCGTCGAGCGCCAGCTGGCCGAGTTCGAGGAGCGCGGCGGCCGTCCCGCCCCCGACCCCATGCGCGATTCGATGCGTGGCGGCCTCTCAGCGGTCCCTCAGGCGCCTCAAGGCCCCCCGCCCGGCATGATGGGTGCCCCCCAGGGCATGGGCGGCGGCCAGGGCCAGTTCGGCCCCGGCATGGGCCAGGGTGCGATGGGCCAGGGTGCGATGGGCCAGGGTGCGATGGGCCAGGGTGCGATGGGCCAGGGTGCGATGGGCCAGCTTCCGCCTGGCCCGCAGAACCCCGGCATGAACCCGGCCGCGGCCCGGATGGCGCCGCCGACCGAGCGCCTTCCCGCCCCGGTGCGCGACGACCGGATGCTGCCGCCCCAGATGCCCCCGCAGATGCCGCAGCGCCCGCAGATGCCGCAGCCCGACCCCTACGGGCGTTACGACGAGCCCACCGGTTACGGCCAGCAGCCCCCGCAGCGTCAGCCCCAGCCGCCCCAGGGTTACGACCAGGGTGGTTACGACCAGGGCCCGCCGCCCGGTTACGACCAGCAGCCGCCTCGGTACGACCAGGGCCCGCCCGGTTACGACCAGGGCGGCAGCTATGACGGCTTCGAGCCGGGCCGGCACGGCAAGGCCGACATGACGGCCGAGATCCGGATGCCGGACCGCGACCCGCGTGGCGGTTACGGCGCTCCGCAGATGCCGTCGGCAATGCCCGGTTCACCGATGCCCGGCGCGCCGATGAGTGGCCCTCCCGGTGGCTTCGGCCCGCCGCAGCAGCAGTTCGGCCCGCCGGTCGGCGAGCCCGGTGGCGAGCTGCACCGGGTTGACCAGATGCGCCGCACGTTCCAGCCGCGGCGTTTCGGCAGCGGTTACGACCCGATGCAGGTGGACCGGCTCTTCGAGGGCATCCTCGAGGCGATGACCGGTCGCGGCCCGATGCCGGTGAACGAGAACGATCTCGACATGCTGCAGTTCGGCCTCGTACCGAACGGTTATTTCGAGGCTGAGGTCGACGCCGCGCTGCGCGAGGTGAAGGACATCCTCCTGCGCCGTCGCTGAGCGACGAGCCGGAGAGCGAGAAAGAGGGGGCCGATGGCCCCCTCTTTCGTTGCTGAGCAGTCGTTACTGGTCGTTGGGGCGCAATCCCGCGCGCCGCAGCACCGCGTCGCCGATGATGACGGCGACCAGGCCGATGGCGATCACGACGAGCCACACCTTCTCGGTGTTGCCCTGCTGGTTGCCCCAGAAGAAGAGCAACATGATCACCGCAGAGATGATCGCGCCCTTCTGGGCACGCTTCCGGTTACCCGGCTTGAGCTGGTCCGGCGCGTAGACCTCGTCGTGTTCCTCCGCAGCCACGGTGGCGTCCTCCTATAACCGAGCCATAACGAGGATCTCAGTGTGTCACGGGGTCGCCGGGCGGAACCCGGCAACCCGGCTGTACTTTCGATGCGGCAAACGGAAGCGAAAGCAGAGGAGCGAACAAGTGCGGATCACCGGCACCGGACACGCGAGCATGCGGATCGACACCGCCGCAGGCAGCATTCTGTGCGATCCGTGGGTGAACCCGGCGTACTTCGCCTCGTGGTTTCCGTTCCCGGACAACTCGCAGCTCGACTGGGAGACCCTGGGCGACGTCGACTACCTGTACGTCTCGCACCTGCACCGCGACCACTTCGACGCGGAACATCTGAAGCGCTTCATCAGCAAGAAGGCGACGGTTCTGCTGCCGGAGTACCCGACCAGCCAGCTTGAGGACGAGCTGCGCGACCTGGGCTTCACCAGCTTCTTCCGGACCAAGTCCGACGAAGTCCACGAGCTGGACGGTGGTCTCAAGGTGATGATCCAGGCGCTGATCAGCCCGACCGACGGCCCGATCGGCGACTCGTCGCTCTGGGTGGAGCACGACGGCATCCGCGTGCTGAACCAGAACGACGCACGGCCGTCCGACCTGACCCGCTTCAACGAGCTGGGCCACGTGCACGCGCACATGCTCCAGTTCTCCGGCGCGATCTGGTACCCGATGGTCTACGAGCTGCCGGATAACGCGAAGACCGCGTTCGGCAAGCAGAAGCGGGAGCGGCAGTTCGACCGCACCTGGCGGTACATCGACGACCTGAAGGCGGACTTCGTCTTCCCGATCGCCGGCCCGCCGTGCTTCCTCGACGACGACCTGTGGCAGTTCAACGACATCCACGGTGACGAGGGCAACATCTTCCCCGACCAGTCGGTGTTCCTGACCGAGTACGCGAAGGTCGGCGGCACCAACGCGGTCGTGCAGCTCCCGGGCAGCGTGACCGAGCTCTCCGACGGCGGCCGGACGCAGTCGACGACGCACCCGATGCCTGTCGACGAGTTCTTCGCCAACAAGGTCGCCCACCTCGAGGAGATGCGCGAGCGCAAGCGCCCGGCCCTGGAGGCGGAGAAGGCGTCCTGGCGGCACCCCGAGATCGACGTGCTCGGTGAGCTGAAGAAGCGGATCGAGCCGCTGCTCGAGGAGTCGATCTACCTGGCCAAGGGTGTCGGCGGCCCGGTCCGGTTCGACCTGGTCTCCTACGACGGCGAGGAGATCGAGTCGATCGTCGTGGACTTCCCGGGCAAGCAGGTCCGGCCGTACGCGGACGAGAAGGTCCGGTACCGCTTCAAGACCCAGCGTGAGCTGATCGAGCACCTCATCTTCATCGACGAGGGCGACTGGGTGAACTCGCTCTTCCTTTCCTGCCGCTTCTCGGCGGCCCGGATCGGTCAGTACAACGAGTTCGTCTACGCGTTCTTCAAGTGCCTCTCCGAGGAGCGCCTGCAGTACGCCGAGGGCTGGTACGACGAGCACGAGAAGGCGGTCGACGCCGAGGACATCGAGTTCGGCGACTGGACCGTGCAGCGCCGCTGCCCACACCTGAAGGCCGACCTGTCCCGGTTCGGCATCGTCGAGGGCAACGTGCTGACCTGCCAGCTGCACGGATGGAAATTCGACCTGCCCAGTGGCCGATGCCTGACCGGCGTCGGCCACAAGATCAGGGCGACGAAGAACTCCTAGGCAGCGAGATCTTTCAGGATGCGGCGGGCCACGTTGTGGCCCGCCGCGCCGATCACGCTTCCGGCCGGGTGAGCGCCGGCGGAACCGGCGTACAGCCCGTCCAGACCGGTGAAGTACGGCATCCGCTGATCGAACGCGACAGTGTTGTCGACGTGGTGGATGTGCCCGCCGGTGATCCCGAAATGCTTCTCGATGCCGGGCGGCGTGAGCGGCATGACGTCCGCCACGAGATCGCTGGCCCCGGGCGCGTACCGGTCGCAGATAGCCAGAAGTTTCTCGACGTATCCGTCGATTTCTGAATCCCACGACGACCCGGCCGGCTCGAACGGCACCGACTGCACGAACAGCGCCGACGAATGGTGCCCCTCGGAGTCCTGGAGCGACGGATCGACTGTCGTGTGCAGGTACCACTCGATGGTCGGCTCCGACGGCAACCGCCCGGCCTGCACGTCCGCCCACATCTCGCGCAGCGACGCCATCGGCGAGCCGGAGTCCGGCAGCAGGTGGATGGTCGCCCCGAACGGCGACGGCGCCCCGGCCGGCAGGCACGAGAAGACCGGCAGATCACGAAGCGCGAGGTTCACCTTGAGCGTGGTCCCAGGCCGCCTGACGGCGGCCATCCGGTCGGTGAGCTCCGCCGGAATCGCACCCTGCGGGACAAGACTCATCAATGCGTACGGGTCACAGCTCCCGAGAACGACACGGGCCGCGACACTCCTTCCGTCGGCGAGCACGACACCGCTGGCCGCACCGCCGTCGACGGTCACCGCGCTGACCCGGGCGCCGGTGTAAAGGCGCGCCCCGGCAGCCCGGGCCGCGTCCGCGAAGGTCCGCGAGACGGTGCCCATGCCGCCCTGGGCGATCATCCAGGTGCCGTCCGCACCGGGCAGCCGGCACATGTTGTGCACCAGGAAGTTGTGTCCGGTGCCCGGGTCGTCCGGGCCGGCGTTCAGACCGGAGAGGCCGTCGGTCACCGCGTACATGCTGACCAGCAGTTCGCTCTTGAAGCCGAACCGGTCGAGATAGTCGGCGACGGATCCGCGTACAAGATCCAAGAAGGTGCTCTGGAGCTGCGGCCGGATGTGGCGGTCGGCGATCTCCTCGACGGAGGCCGGCTCGTCGAGCCAAGCCGGCGCGAGATCGGCGCGAAGCGCGCCGATCTCCACGGCGAGGGCCTCGTCGGCGGCGGCGTCCCGGGGTGAGAAGAACTGCTCCAGCTGGGCCCGGGTGTCGGCACGGTCGCGACCGAACAGAAGGTACGGCGAACCGGCCGGACCGGGCGTCGGCAGGAAGTAGTGCGGGTCGCGGCGCAGGACCGGAATGTCCAGGTCGAGCGTGCGCAGCAGCTCCGGCGGCATCAGGCCGAGCAGGTACGACCCGGTCGACTGGCCGAGGCCGGGAACCTTGGCGAAGGGGTGTTCGGTGCGGGTCGCGCCGCCCAGCACGCCGGCGGCCTCGAGCACGACGACGTCGAGCCCGGCGCGGGCGAGCAGGATCGCCGAGACCAGGCCGTTGTGCCCGGAGCCGATGATCACCACATCGGCGCGATCGGGGATGGAGGTCATGGCGAGCGAGACTACCCCGCGAAGAGGCCCGGCACCCTCGGTGAATCGTCCGTTAAATACGTCTTGACGGTGTGCGTGACGGCGAATCCGGTCAGCAGGACGATGTGGAACAGGTAGAGCCAGAGAAGGGTCGCGACCATCGCGCCGATCTCGGTGAAGCCGCCGAACGGCACACCCAGATCCAGCGGCAGCGAGCAGAACAGCACGGCGCCGTGCAGGAACCCGGACAGGTTCGCCGCGGTGAACGAGCCGATCACGATCGTCGAGAGCCAGGGCGGCCGGCCCGGCGCGACGTACCGGTACACCCAGATCACCACCGGGGTCAGCACCAGCCAGGTGGCGAGGAACGAGAGCACCACGCCGAGAACCGACCACCAGCCGCCGCGCAGCCATAGTCCGCTCGTGGTCGGCAGCGCCAGGAAGAGGGCGAGCAGAAGTGCCGGCGCGGCCGCGAGCAGCGGCAGCCAGAGGATCCGGCCACGCCAGCCGACCAGCGACTCCCCGGGGCGCCTCAGCGAGACGAAGGCCCGGCGCAGGCCCTCGCCGTAGAGCGTCGCCGGCAGCAGGCTGGCGAGCGCCAGCATCGGCGTCAGGTTCAGTCCGGCCTCGATCAGGGCGGAGAGCGCCTGCGGCGCCCCGAGCTGGTCCGGCAGGGCGGAGATGGTCCGGCCGGTCAGATCGCGTACGCGGTCAGCGCCGATCGTCAGGCCGGTGAGCCAGACCGCGAGCAGGGCGACCGGCACCACCGCGATGGCGGCGTAGAACGTGATGGCAGCCGCATGCAACGACACGTCCCGGCCACGCAGCGGCTGCAGGAGAGCCGCGATTCTTGATCGCACACCGCAGGGGTACCCCATCGGCGCTCCCAGATCACTCATAGGTCGCGGCCCAGCGCTGAGCGGCGTGCGCGCCTACGGGAGGATGGGCATCATGCGCGACCTCGTTCTGCTCGGGTCCACGGGATCCATCGGTACTCAGGCCATCGACATCGTCCGCCGCAACCCGGACCGGTTCCGTGTGGTGGCCCTCGGCGCCGGGGGTGGCAACATCGAGCTCCTCGCCGCCCAGGCACTGGAGCTGAGCGTCGAGGTGGTCGGCGTGGCCCGCTCGTCGGCCGTACAAGATCTGCAGTTGGCTTTTTACGCCGAGGCGCAGAAGCGCGGTTACGCGACCGGTGACTTCAAGATCCCCAAGATCGTGGCAGGGCCGGACGCGATGACCGAGCTGGCGCGGCACCCCTGCGACGTCGTGCTGAACGGCGTTGTCGGCAGCCTCGGCCTCGCACCGACGCTCGCCGCCCTCTCCGAAGGCCGCATCCTCGCCCTGGCGAACAAGGAATCCCTGGTCGCCGGCGGGCCGCTGGTCCGGGCCATCGCCAAGCCGGGCCAGATCGTCCCGGTCGACTCGGAACACTCCGCCCTGGCTCAGTGCCTGCGCGGCGGCCGGGCCGACGAGGTACGCCGTCTCGTGCTCACCGCGAGCGGGGGAGCGTTCCGTGGCCGGCGGCGCGAGGAGCTGGGCAGCGTCACACCGGAGGAAGCGCTCAAGCACCCGACCTGGGACATGGGCCCGGTCGTCACGATCAACTCGGCGACGATGGTGAACAAGGCGCTCGAAGTGATCGAGGCGCACGAACTGTTCGCGGTGCCGTACGACGACATCGAGGTGATGGTCCACCCGCAGTCCGTGCTGCACTCCCTGGTCGAGTTCACCGACGGCTCCACCCTGGCGCAGGCCAGCCCGCCGGACATGCGGCTGCCGATCGCCCTGGCGCTGGCCTGGCCGGACCGGGTGCCGGAAGCGGCGGCGGCGGTCGACTGGACGCAGGCACACAACTGGGAGCTGCGCCCGCTCGACTCCGAGGCCTTCCCGGCGGTCCGGCTGGCGAAGGAGGCGGGCCGGGCCGGCCGCTGCCTGCCGGCGGTCTACAACGCCGCCAACGAGGAGTGTGTGGCCGCTTTCGTCTCCGGTCGGCTACCTTTTCTGGGCATCGTCGACACCCTTGAGCGGGTGCTCACGGCGGCCCCGGATTTCGCGGAACCCGGTACCGTCGATGACGTGCTTGCCGCGGAGGCATGGGCGCGGGCCCAGGCACAGCGGACCATCGCGACAGTGGCTGAAGGAGCCTGATGCTTTTCTGGCTGGGTGCGGCGGCTTTCGCGCTGACCATCCTGATCTCGGTGAGCCTGCACGAGCTGGGTCACATGATCACGGGCAAGCGCTTCGGGATGAAGGTGACGCAGTACTTCGTCGGCTTCGGCCCCACGATCTTCTCGTTCAAGCGTGGCGAGACGGAGTACGGCCTGAAGGCCATCCCGCTCGGCGGCTTCTGCAAGATCGTCGGCATGACGCCGCAGGACGAGGACGTCCTTCCGGAGGACCAGCACCGCGCGATGTGGCGGTTCCCGGTGTGGAAACGGACCGTCGTGATGTCGGCCGGCTCGATCACTCACTTCCTGCTCGCGTTCGTCGGGGCGTACTTCATGGCGCTCACCGTCGGCCTGCCGAACACGGACATCCCGCAGACCGCCGAGGCGCAGCGATCCGCCCCGGCGATGATCTACGTGGGTGACTGCATCCGCACCACGCTCGCCGACACCAGCACCGAGTGCGTGCCCGGCACAGGCAGTGCCGTGGCGGCGCCGGCCAAGGCCGCGGGCCTGGAAACCGGTGACCTGATCACCAAGGTGGGCGCCACGGCGGTTGCCAATTACGGCCAGCTGACCGACGCGATCCGCTCCTCGGCGGCCGGGCCCACCCCGTTCACCTACGTGCGCGACGGACAGACCGCCACCGCCACGGTGAACCTGGTGAGCGCCGAGCGCACCCCGCTCGACGACCCGAACGGCGCGGTGTCGCAGGTCGCTGTCGCGGGCGTGAGCTGGACCACGGACCAGCCGTCGGTTCTGACGTACGGTGCCTTCAGGGCTGTCCCGGCGGCCGGCGACTTCAGCTGGTACGTGGTGGAGAACTCCTTCAAGGCCATGGCGCGGATCCCGGAGAAGGTACCCGCTCTGTGGAACTCGATCACCGGCGAGGAGCGTGACCCGGACACCCCGATCAGCGTGGTGGGCGCGAGCCGGATCGGCGGCGAAGCGATCGAGAAGGGCGTGCCCGAGGTCTTCTGGCAGGTCTTCATCTCGCTCAACATCTTCATCGGCCTGTTCAACCTGTTGCCGCTGCTCCCGCTCGACGGCGGCCACATCGCCATCGCATGGTTCGAAAGAGTTCGCTCGTGGCTCTACCAGCGTTTCCGGCGGCCTGATCCGGGCCGGGTCGACTACTACAAGCTGATGCCGGTGACGTACGCAGTCATCCTCATCGGTGGCGCGTTCACGGTGCTCACGGTCACCGCGGACATCATCAACCCCATTACGATCTTCAAGTGAGCTGAATGTGACTGCGATCAGTCTGGGAATGCCGGCCGTACCCCCTCCGCCGTTGGCTCCGCGCCGCAAGAGCCGCCAGATCAATGTCGGCGGCGTGCTTGTCGGTGGTGGCGCACCGGTCAGCGTGCAGTCGATGACGACCACGCTCACCTCGGACGTCAACTCGACGCTGCAGCAGATCGCCGAGCTCACCGCGTCCGGCTGTCAGATCGTCCGGGTCGCCGTCCCCTCGCAGGACGACGTCGAGGCGCTGCCCGCCATCGCCAAGAAATCGCAGCTGCCGGTGATCGCGGACATCCACTTCCAGCCGAAATACGTGTTCGCCGCGATCGACGCGGGCTGCGCGGCGGTCCGGGTCAACCCGGGCAACATCCGGCAGTTCGACGACAAGGTGAAGGAGATCGCGAAAGCCGCCGGCGACGCGGGCATCCCGATCCGGATCGGCGTGAACGCGGGCTCGCTCGACAAGCGGCTGCTGGAGAAATACGGCAAGGCCACCGCCGAGGCGCTGGTCGAGTCGGCTCTCTGGGAGTGCTCGCTGTTCGAGGAGCACGGCTTCCGGGACATCAAGATCTCGGTGAAGCACAACGACCCGGTCGTGATGATCCGGGCGTACCGCCAGCTGGCCGAGCAGTGCGACTACCCGCTGCACCTCGGCGTGACCGAGGCCGGCCCGGCGTTCCAGGGCACGATCAAGAGTGCTGTCGCGTTCGGCGCGCTGCTGGCCGAGGGCATCGGCGACACCATCCGGGTCTCGCTCTCCGCCCCGCCGGTCGAGGAGATCAAGGTCGGCAACCAGATCCTGGAGTCCCTGGGTCTGCGCGAGCGCGGCCTGGAGATCGTCTCCTGCCCGTCCTGCGGGCGAGCCCAGGTCGACGTCTACACCTTGGCCGAGCAGGTCACCGCCGCTCTCGACGGCTTCCCGGTCCCGCTGCGCGTCGCGGTGATGGGCTGCGTCGTGAACGGTCCGGGCGAGGCCCGCGAGGCTGACCTCGGTGTGGCCTCCGGCAACGGCAAGGGCCAGATCTTCGTGAAGGGCAAGGTCATCAAGACGGTGCCCGAGTCGATCATCGTGGAGACGCTCGTCGAGGAAGCGCTGCGGCTGGCCGACGAGATGGGCGCCGACCTCCCCGAGGAGCTGCGCGACCTGCTCCCCGGCCCGACGGTCACGGTTCACTAATTGAATGGGCGGGCGAAAGCCCGCCCATCTTCACAAGATCAGAAAAGCACCGTCGCGAACGACCCCGCCGAGACGAACCCGCAGCGCTGATAGACCCGCCGCGCCGCTCGGTTGTAATCGTTGACGTACAGGCTCACCGTGGGCGCCACCCGCCGCAGTGAGTCCGACACCACCGCCGCCATGGCCGCGGTGGCGAGGCCCTGTCCCCGGTAATCCGGGTGGACCCAGACGCCCTGCACCTGAGTCGTCCGCCGGGTGATGATCGCCAGTTCGGCCTTGAAGATCACCAGATCGCCGTCGAACCGAGCGTACGCCCGCTTGCCTTTCACCAGCTCGGCGATCCGTCGCCGGTAGCCGCGCCCGCCGTCGTCCTGCATCGGTGAGACGCCGACCTCTTCGGTGTACATCGCCACGGCCGCCGGGAAGAGCAGGTCGACCTCGCTGGGCCGGACCAGGCGGACGTCGGGGTCCGGGCGTACCAAAGGGTCTCGGTCGGTGACGAGCAGCGGCTGGTTGGGCCGCACGTCGCGGGCCGGACCCCAATGGCCGCTGAGGCGATCCCACAGGTCAAGGACCGCTTCCGAGCGGCCGATGATCGACGAGCAGATCCGCGCCTCGGCGCCGAGCAGGTCGGCGAAGGCCGCGACGGCCGGCGGGGTGGCGCCGACCGGCACCAGATGCGCGCCGGACCAGATGATCGACTCGATGCGGCGTGCGGGTTCGTACCCGTAGATCCGCCCGTCGGAGCGCCACCAGTTGAGCCCGTGCGAGGCCACCCGTTCGGCGATCTGGGCACCCGCGTACGGGTCGGCGTCCAGGATCCGCTGGACCGCCGGGCGCTCGGGCTCGCCGAGCTGGCGAATGGGCACCGTCAACACAGGTACCAGATTGCCAGATGCCGGGTGCTCGACACCTACCGCAACCCAACGATCCCAGAAACCCTTGCGGCCGACTGTTCGCCGATATATCGTCTAACTATCGACGAACGAACGGAGAAGATCATGAGGTACACAAACGACGGCGAGCGCGGCCACGGTTTCGGTGGACACGGCGGACGCGGCTGGATGTTCGAGGGCCGCCGGCGCGGCTTCGGCTTCCCGCCCGGGTTCCCCTTCGGCGGTGGCCCCGGCCCTGGCGGCCCCGGCTTCGTCCCGCCGGATTTCGCGGGACACCGCCCCCGGCGAGGTGGCCGAGGCAGCCGGCAGAACGTGCGGCCCGCCATCCTCGCGCTCCTTCTGGAGAGGCCGATGCACGGCTACGAGATGATCCAGGAGCTCGACGCACGCACCAACGGCATCTGGCGCCCGAGCCCCGGCTCGGTCTACCCGACGCTCCAGCTCCTTGAGGACGAGGGCCTCATCGAGGTCACCGCCGAGGGCGGCCGCAAGAGTTACCAGCTCACCGCCGACGGCCGCCCCGAGGCCGAGACTGCCGCGCAGAACCCGCCGTGGACCCAGTTCGGCGAGGACGCCATGTCCCAGGTGCAGGACTTCCGCGACGCAGCGGTCGGCATCATGGGAGCCCTGAAGCAGGTCGGTTTCACCGGCACCGCCGAGCAGCGCCAGAAGGCGCTGGAAGTGCTCAACGAGACGAAGCGCAAGCTTTACGCCATCCTCGCCGACAGTGAGTAAAACCCCCGGGAACGCGCGCTCAGACTTTCTGAGCGCGCGTTCTTTTTACGCGTAACCGCAAGCCCCCGTGGCACCCACCGCGACCAATTGCCCAGTCCAGGCCGCTCGGCGCGGATCGCTACCGCTGCATGGTCACCCTCAAACCCAGGGCCGGCGCTGAATCTCGTGGAGTTCGGCCGCTCTGAGGGGGAATGGGGGAGGCCCGGGGATGGCGTGTCGACTTCGGGGTGGTTTGGCGAGCTCCCGGGGTGACGCGTTGCCACTGTGTTGGTGGGGGGTTCGGCTTCGTGGGGACCTGTGGTGGTTAGAGCACCTATAGCTTGCCAAGATCAGGCCGGCTGCTCGGCTGGGTGCCCACCCTCCGTGACGGCTCGGTGGAAGAGCGACGCAGGCTGGCTGCCGCTGCCTTTCGGTGGAAGAGCGACGCAGGCTGGCTGCCGCTGCCTTGCTGCTGCCGCTGCCGCTCGTGCTGCCGCTGTCCTGCTGCTCGTGCTGTTCGTGGTGCCACTGCTCGTGCTACTTCCGCAGCCGCAGCCGACGAGAATCGTGGACGCCGTGCCGCCTCGCGGAACCGAGATGAGGTCGCACCCAACGACTCGGTGCGGCTTCATCCACGGCAGGGCCGAGACGAGAACTCACACAGCCACTCGGTGCGGGCCCATCCCTGTTGTCGGTGCCTTTCGTGTGCCCGCGTTCCGCCCATCTGCTCGCCAAGCCCAAGATCCGACCCGGCAGGGCCCGCCGCTCGCCGCTCGCCGCCGCTGCCCGCCGGCTTGGCGGGCTTCTCAGCGCGCCCCCACGGTCGAAGTCACGGGCGCTCACCGTGTGCGCTCGATCCGGGTGGTTGGGAGCCCACGGTGTGTCCTCGATCCGGGTGGTTGGGAGCCCACGGTGTGTCCTCGATCCGGGTGGTTGAGAGCCCACGGTGTGCTCTTGATTCGATGGTTGGGGCCCACGGTGTGTCTTCGATTCGGGTGGGTGGGGGCCAACAGCGTGCCCGCGATTCGGCGGCCTGGGGGTACACCGTGGGCCCTTGTATGCGGTTTGCCGAATCGCACCGTGGGCTCTTGGCCCGGTTGGCGGGGTGAGGCTGTGCTGGGATTGTCCGCGCTGGACCGGCTGGACCGGCTGGACCGGCTGGACCGGCTGGACCGGCTGGACCGGCTGGACCGGCTGGACCGGCTGGAGCGGCTGGCGCGGCTGGAGCGGCTGTAAGGGAAGGGCGGGTGAGCCGGCAGTTACCTGCCCAGCACGTTGATCAGCTCGCCAAGCGCTGCCGCGCCGCCGCGTTCCAGCTCCGGTGTCGGCATCAGGGCCATCACCGGGACGGTCACGCCGGCCCGGGCGTACGCCTCGACGCGGGTGCGGCACTCGGCCGGTGTGCCGTGCACGATCAGCTCGTCGACGAGTGAGTCCGGGATCGCGGCGAGCGCGCCCTTGCGGTCACCCGATTTCCAGGCCTGCCACATCGGATCGAGGATCTCGGAGCGGCCGAGCCAGCGGTGGAACGCCGCGTACGCCGGAACGGTCAGGTATGACGTGATCATGCGGCGGCCGACCGCGCGGGCGTAGGCGGCGTCCTCGGTCGGGATCACGAAGATCCGGGCGGCCACCTCGAACCCGGGGCCGGCCTCTTTCGTCTCGGCGAGCGCTGTCGCCACGTCGGTGGCCGAGAGCCAGTTGAGGATGACGCCGTCGGCCTCGGCGGCGGCGAGCCGGAGCATCTGCGGGCGCAGCGCGGCGAGCAGGAGCTGCGGCGGGACCGCCGGCGGGCGCTCCAGCCGGAATCGGCGGACGGTGAACGACGGGTACTGCTCGTCGATCGTCTCGCCGGCCAGCGCGGACCTCAGGAAACGAAGCACGTCACGGCTGCGGGCGAACGGCTCGGTGAAGTCAACCGCGTTCCAGTCGCCGACGACGACCGGGGACGAGGCGCCGATGCCGAACTGGAAACGGCCGGGCGCGGTCTCGGCCAGCGCCGCGGCGGTCATCGCGAGCAGGCCGGGTCCGCGGGTGAAGACCGGGGTGATCGCGGTGCCCAGTTTCAGCCGGGACTCCCAGGCGGCGGCGAGCGTCAGCGGTGTGAACGCGTCCGTGCCGTTCACCTCCGACGACCAGACGTCGGTGAATCCGGCGTCGGCCAGGCCCCGGTAAACGGCGGCGTGCTCGGCGAGCGGAACGCCATTGAGCGGCACGGTCATGCCCCATCGCATCGACATGCCCTTGATCCTGCCGGTCGGCGGCGCGTGATGTCCACCACCTGACCATGTTGACGCGTACCCACGTGGGTATGTTTTTGAACTGACCAGTCAGTTTAAAAGGGAGCCGCCATGTCGGTGCTCACCGCGACCGGCGCCGGGGTCCGGCACCGCCGTCGCTGGCTTGTGCAAGACCTTGACCTGCGGGTCGAGCCAGGCGAGCTGGTCGCGGTCACCGGTCCACCGGGCAGCGGACGCACCAGCGCGTTACTCGCCCTGACACGACGGCTGCGGCTTTCTGCCGGCACGGTCGAGATCGTGGGTACGGCTTCACTGGGCCATGTGCCCGATGTGGAGGAACCGGAACCGGTCTTCACCGTGGCGGAGCACATCACCGAGAGGCTCGCGCTGCTCGGCCGGACACGTGGCGAGGACGTGCCGCTGCACGGGCTGGACCCGGGGCTGCGCGGCCGGGACCTGACGCCGTACCAGAAGCAGGTTCTCGGGCTGGTCCTGGCGTGCATGGAACGTCCCTCGGTGATCGCGCTGGACGGCGTCGATGCGGGACTGGACGCGGCCGAGCGGGCCGCCCTGTGGGAGCTGCTCGGCGAGATCGCGGCGAGCGGGGTGGCGGTGCTGCTGACCGCCCGCGAGGTGGATCCGGCCGATGTGGACCGGATCGTGCTGCTCAACGATCCGCAGACGGACGAACCGGGGCTGACGACCGTACGGATGGGTGGTCTGGAAAAGGGTGACCGAAAATGCGGAGCCTGACCCTCGCGGGTTTTGAATTAAGGCGATTCCTGCGCAGACGGCTGACGGCGGCGGCGCTCGCGGTCCTCGCGGTGGTGCCGCTGCTGTACGGGGCGCTGTATCTGTACGCGTTCTGGGATCCCTACGGCCGGCTGAATCACATCCCGGCGGCGCTCGTGGTCGAGGACACCTCCGCGAAGGCGTCCGACGGCGAGACCGTGCGCGCCGGGCAGGACCTCGCCGATGAGTTGATCAGACGGGAGATCTTCGACTGGCACGTGGTTGACGCGGCGGACGCGGAGCGCGGCCTGGAGGACGGGAAGTATCAGATCGAGCTGCTGATCCCGGCCGGGTTCTCGGCGGATCTGGCGACCGCGCCGGACGCGGACAGCATGCCGCGGACCGCGCAGCTCAGCGCGGTGAGTGACGACGCCACCAACTATCTTTCCGGTGTCTTCGCGCGGACCGCGTTCGACGAGGTGCGCGCGGCCGCGGCGTCGAGCGCGTCGGCACGGTACTTCGACCAGATGCTGATCGGGTTCACCGATCTGAAGGAGCAGACGCAGCAGGCGGCGGACAGCGCCGGGCAGCTGCGGGACGGTTCCGCGGAGCTGGAGAGCGGAGCTGGTCGCGTCTCTGATGGGATCGACGACGCTGAAGCGGCGACCGGGAAGCTGGCGAACGGGATCGACAAGGCTGGATCCGGTGCGGATCAGCTGGCGGACGGCCTGCGGCGGCTGGAGACCGGTTCTGCACAGTTGGCGTCGGGGACGGCGGACGCCGCGCGGGGTGGCCGGAAGCTGGCTGACGCGGTTGACGGGGTTGCTGACCGGGTCGAGCCGGTGCTGCGGGAGAACGCGCAGACCATTGCCGACGCGGCGCTGCTCGTCGCCAAGGGTGCGGACACGCTGGCCGGGAATGTCGGCGCGATCGACGACGCGGCCTCGCAGGCCGTGGCTGATGCCCGAAAATTGCAGAAATATCTAGACTCGCTCCCGGATGACACCGAGGGTGTCGAGAACGCCCGCGCCCTGGCCGCCGAACTGGTCGCCGACGCGCGGCGCATCCAGACCAAGATCGACGCTGCCGATCTCGATGGGCTCAGCGCCCGGCTCAAGCAGGTGTCGAAGGACGCCCGTGCGGTGGCGGCAGCCGCCCCGCATCTCGCCGACGACGTGAAATCCGCTCGCACCCAGGTCGACAAGCTCGCGAACGGCCTCGACGACCTCGCCACCGGCGCCAAGAAACTGGACACCGGCCTCGGGCAGGCATCCGACGGCGCCACCGAACTGCGCAACGGCGTCTACCAGCTCTCCAGCGGCGCCCGGCAGATCGAGGACGGGCTCGGCACGCTCTCCACCGGTGGGCACCAGGTCGCGTCCGGGCTCACCCAGCTGACCGGCGGCGCCTCGAAACTGGCCGACGGGCTCGCCGACGGCGCCGACAAGATTCCGGCGTACAGCGACACCAGGGACCGGGCCGACGTGCTGGCCGACCCGGTCTCGCTGGACCGCGTCGTACGGCACCCGGCCGGAACCTACGGCGTCGGCTTCGCCCCATATTTCCTGGCGCTGGCACTCTGGGTCGGCGCGATGATCAATTACATGCTGCTGCGGCCGCTGAACCGGCGCTATCTGGCGTCCGGCGCACCGCCGCACCGGGTCGCCCTGGCCGGTCTGCTGCCGGGCGTGGCGATCGGGGCGGTCCAGGCCACGCTGCTGTTCCTGGTGGTCCGGTTCGCGCTCGGGCTCTCACCGGTGCATCCGCTGACGACGTACGGGCTGATGCTCGGCACGGCCGCCGTCTTCGCGGCGATCATCCAGCTGCTCGGCGCCGCGCTCGGCCCGGCCGGACGGGTGGCCGCCCTGGTCCTGCTGATGCTCCAGCTCACCTCGTCCGGCGGGACGTACCCCGTGCAGACGTCACCGGGCATCTTTCAGGTCATCCACCCGTTGCTGCCGATGACGTACGTGGTCGAGGCGATGCGGCACTCGATCGACGGCGGCTCGGGCACGACCGTGGCACACGCGGCGCTGATCCTGGCCGGGTTCGGGGTGGTCGCGGCGCTGCTCACCGGGGTGCTGGCCGGCCGGAAACGGCGGATGACCGCCGCGGACCTGCACCCCGAACTGGTCCTCTAGGGTTCACTCGTGGGTTCTCTCGCAGGGGCGGATGGCCGGAGCCGGCGGCGTGTCGACAGCCGTCAGCGGCTCTTCGAAGCAGCGGTCGAGCTGATCGCCGAGCAGGGCTTCTCGGCGACCACTGTCGACGACATCGCGCTGCGCGCCGGCGTCGCCAAGGGGACCGTCTACTACAACTTCAAGTCGAAGAACGAGCTCTTCGAGGAGCTGCTCCGGCATGGCGTCGGTCTGCTCACCGAGGAGTTCCGCACCGCGGTTGCCGGCCTG
This sequence comes from Actinoplanes sp. CA-015351, assembly GCF_050955685.1. Taxonomy (NCBI): domain Bacteria; kingdom Bacillati; phylum Actinomycetota; class Actinomycetes; order Micromonosporales; family Micromonosporaceae; genus Actinoplanes; species Actinoplanes sp. CA-015351. Next base: position 7,279,632 of record NZ_CP192102.1, on the reverse strand, counting down.
CCGGCCCGCGACGCGGTACGGGCGCTGGTGCACGCCCAGCTGGATTACATCCGGCGTTATCGGGCATTCGCCCAGCTGCTGCTGTCCGAGATGTGGCGTACCAACCGGGAATGGCAGCAGACCCTGATCCTGCTCCGCGAGCAGGTCATCGGAGTCATCGCCGAAACCGTTCAGTCCGGCGTGGACTCCGGCGACCTGCCCGCGGAGCTGGACGTGCGGGTGGCGTCGGCGGCGCTCTTCGGCGTCGGGCTGGTCGTCGCGGTGGACTGGCTGGTGTTCCAGCCCGACCGCGACATCGCCGACGTGGAGGAGTCGCTGCTGGCGATCGTCCGGCGCGTCGGCTGAGCCTCAGGCGTTTTCCGGGCCGCGCTTCGATCAGGCGTTTACCGGGCCGCGCTTCGATCAGGCGTTTTTCCAGGCTGCCAGCAGGGAGGTCTTCTGCCGGGTCCGCATCAGCGAACCCTGGTAGATCCGGGCGCCGGCAGCCAGCAGCACCACCGCGGTGACCGCCAGGATCAGCAGCGAGACAAGCGGCTCCCAGGCCGCCGCGTCACCGTTGAACATCCGGATCGGCATGGCGATCGGCGACGAGAACGGGATGTACGACAGAATCCGCTGCGCCTCCGCGTTGTCCAGCAGGAACAGCACCGCGAAGAACGGGATCAGCACCGCCATCTGCACCGGCGACGACGTGCTGGTGATCTCCTCCTGCCGGGAGGCGAGCGCGCCGACACCGGCCCAGACCGTCGCCAGCATCAGGAAGCCGAGCACGAAGAACGGCAGGAACCAGCCGAGCGCCGGGCCGACCGCGTTCACCACGCCGGTGTCCACGTCGGTCACCTTCATGCCGACGAACGCCACGATCGCGAGCAGGGCGATCTGACCGAACGCCAGCAACGTCATGGCCGCGACCTTGCCGGCCAGCAGCGCCCGGACCGAGACGCTGGACACCAGGATCTCGACGATCCGGGTCTGCTTCTCCTCGATGACGCTCTGCGCGATCTGCAGACCGTACGTGTACGAGGTTATGAAGAAGAGCATCGCCAGGATCGACGGGATCAGGAACTTCAGGAACGGATCCAGGTCGCCCGCTTCGAGAAGGCGTACCGGCGGGGCGACGCTGAGCGCGGCCACCACCTCGGACGGCGGCTCCTCCATGGCGAGCACCTCGGGACCCGGTACCACCGCGGCCTCCACCTCGCCGTCGCGCAGCAGCCGCTCGGCGGCCGCGACGTCGGTGACCTCGACGACCTCGAACCCGGCCTGTCGCAGCGGTGCGGTCGCGGCCGGCTCGGACGACGCCACCTTCGCCGGTCCGCCGTCGATGATTGCCGGCAGCACGATCGAAGCGATCACGATCACCAGGAAGAACGCGGTGCTGTAGAGGAACGCCTTGTCACGCAGCTTGGTCCGCAGCTCGCGGGCCGCGACAAGCCGGGTGGCCTCGAACGTTGTCACTGGATCACCTCTCGGAAGATCTCGGCGAGGGAGGGGCGGACCGGGCCGAACGAGCGGACCGGGCCGCGGTCCAGGGCGGCCCGCAGGACCCGCTGGTCGTCGTTCCCGGGCTGGTTCTCGTTTTCTGGTGACAGGTCGAAGACGGCGCGCGGTCCGTCCAGGTCGACCAGGGTCACGCCGGGTTCGTCGCGCAGCCAGCCCGCGTCGACGTCCACCTCGATCGAATAGCGGGGGAGGGCGTACTGCTCGCGCAGGTAGGAGCGGGGACCGGCGGCGCGGATCGTGCCGTCCGCGATGATCACCAGGTCGTCGCAGAGGCGCTCCACCAGGTCCAGCTGGTGGCTGGAGAAGAGCACCGCGGCACCGGCCGCGGAACGCTCACGCAGCACCGCCACCACGGTGTCGGCGGCGAGCGGGTCCAGCCCGGAGAACGGCTCGTCCAGGACCAGCAGCTCCGGCTCGTGCACCAGGGCGGCGGCGATCTGCACCCGCTGCTGGTTACCCAGCGACAGCTTCTCCACCAGGTCGCCGGCGCGCGGGCCGAGATCCAGGCGCTCCAGCAACGTGGCGGTACGCGCCTTCGCGTCAGCGGCACTCATCCCGTGCAGCCGGCCCAGGTAGACGACCTGCTCGGCGACGGACATCTTCGGGTACAGCCCGCGTTCCTCGGGCATGTAGCCGAAGCGCTGCCGCACCTCCCGGGTGATCGGGGCGCCCCGCCAGGTGGCTTGCCCGGACTGGGCGCCGAGCACGCCCAGGATGATCCGCATCGTGGTGGTCTTGCCGGCGCCGTTCGCGCCGACGAAGCCGGTCAGACGGCCGGCGTCCACGGCGAAGGACACGTCCTTGAGAACGTGCCGGTCGCCGAAGGACCGGTTTACGGCATCGACGTTGAGGACGGTGGTCATGGGTAAACGCTATGGCCGGACCGGGCCGCTGTCGTCCGGCTGGAGAACGTCATCCCTGCGAAGGACGAACCACCCCGAGTTCGTACGCGAGAACCACCGCCTGCGTCCGATCGCGGGCGCCGAGTTTCATCAGTACCCGGCTGACGTGCGTCTTCACTGTCGTCTCGCCGAGGCGCAGGCCGGCGGCGATCTCGGCGTTGGTGGCGCCGCCGGCCAGCAGGACCAGCACCTCGTGCTCGCGCGGGGTCAGGTCGCCGAGGCGGACCGTGGGCTCCGGCGCGCGTGGCCGGGGCGCCGTGAACCCGGCGATGACACGGCGGGTCACCGCGGGGGCGAGCAGGGCGTCACCGGCGGCGATGACGCGTACCGCCTCGGTCAGGGCCTCGGGTGTGCCGTTCTTCAGTAGGAAGCCGCTGGCGCCGGCCTGGAGTGCGGCGTACAGATAGTCGTCGCGGTCGAACGTGGTCAGGATCAGCACCGACGGGCCGCCGGCCGCGGCGATCCGGCGGGTCGCCTCCAGGCCGTCGACGCCGGGCATCTCGACGTCCATCAGCACCACGTCGGGGCGCAGGCGCAGGGCCAGCTCGGTGGCGCGTTCGCCGTCCGCGGCCTCGCCGACGACAGAGATGTCCTCCTCCATCTCGAGGATGACCCGGAAACCGGTGCGGACGAGCGCGTGGTCGTCCGCGAGCAGGACGGTGATCGTCACGTGGTTTCTCCTGCCATGACTGACGCGGTGTGCGGGAGCCTCGCGCGTACCCGGTAGCCGCCGCCGGATCGCGGGCCGTTCTCCAGGACGCCGTCGTGGACAGCCACACGCTCCCGCATGCCGATCAGGCCCATCCCACCGGAGCTATCTGATTTATCAGCTTTTCCGTCGTCGCTCACGTCGAGTTCGACCTCGCTGCTCAGGTAGCGCAGGCGGATGTCCAGAGTGGTCGCCCGCGCGTGCTTCAGCGTGTTCGTGACGGCTTCCTGCGCGATTCGGTACGCCGCCTGCGACACCGAGTCCGGCAGCGGCACCGGGTCGCCGAAGACTGCGAAGTGGACGGTCAGCCCGGCCTCCCGCGCGCTCTCGGCGATCTGTGGGATCCGGTCCACGCCGCTGGTGGCAGCCTCGGCTGTCGCACCCGACGCCCGCAGTGCGCCCAGCATCCGCCGCAGCTCGTCCACCGCGGTCCGGGCGCCTTCCTCGATCGCGGTGAGCGCGGTCCGTGCCCGGGCCGGATCCTTGTCCAGAGCACGCCGGCACGCGGACGCCTGAATGCCCATCACCGACACGTGGTGGGCCACGACGTCGTGCAGCTCCCGCGCGATGCGTACCCTCTCGTCGATCACCGCGCGCTCGGCCGCCGCGGTCTGGGCCGCGCGCAGTTGCGCCGCCTGCGACTCGACAGTGTCGAGCCGGCGGGCCGCCTGCCAGGCGGCGTCGCCCACCAGGTAGACCGCGACGAAGAAGATCGCGTTGACGATGTACAGGTTGAAGACCAGGGACCAGAGCGCCGGCAGCTCACCGGAGGCGCCGTCGAACCCGTCGCCGATGATCTCGTCCCAGGACATCACGAATGCGGCGGTCAGCCAGACGAACATCGCGGCGATGATGACCAGCCGCAGGTTCCGCGCCCGATGCCGGACCGGCCCCCACGCGCCGAGCGTGTAGATCACGGCGAAGAGGGCGTACGAAGCGACCTGCTGTTCCTGCGCGCCGCGGAACTGGCCGCCGATGAAGAGCGCCGACATCACGATCGCCGCCGCGTCCGGCCTGCTGCGCCGCCAGATCAGTGGCAGAGTGGTGCCGAGCGCCCAGGCGATCTGCTCGATCCGAGCCGGGGCGTCCTCGCTGTGCAGCATGCCGAAACTGCGCGAGAGGAACAGGTTGAGCACCGCGCCGGCCGCGACGCCGAGCCCGATCCACAGATCGTTCCGGCGCTGCGCGGCGGTCGGCCCCGGACGACGCCATTCTTCGATGTCCCGCGTGCACATGGAGTGACCATCGCACGGGCGAATCTGTGAGGGGCCTGAGGGGTCAGATCCCTGCGGGGGCCTGTGTCGTCGGGTGGGCTGGGGCTGTCGGGTGGGCTGGGGCTGTCGGGTGGGCTGGGACCGTCGGGCGGGCCTGTGTCGGGATCGTGGCGTCCTCGCCGGGTTCGAGCGTGCCGCCGAGCGCGACGATGTGCCGGTGCGCGGCGGCGAGGCGGTCCTCCAGCGTGACGATCCGGCAGGCGGCGGCGAGCAGGAAACCCTGATCGAGCAGCACCCGGACACGGGCCGCGAGGTCGAGTTGATGGCGGGAGTAACGGCGGTGGCCTCCGGATGAGCGTTCCGCCTCGATCAGCCCGGTTTCGTCCAGGCTACGCAGAAAGGCCGCGGTCACGCCGATCAGTTCGGCGGCCTGGCCCATGGTGAACGCGGCAACATCACTGGTCTCCGCGGCCATGCTCTCCCTGTCTGTCCCCGCATAGGTCCAGGGCCCCGGCGGGTAACCGGAGCCCTGGATTTTCAATTCTTGTGCCGATCATCGTCGGCGCATTTTGGTCGACCAGCTGCGTGCCGCTAGCGGTCGACCGGAGTGATGAGCATCGGCTGCGATCACCTCATGTCGGGCCGGGGACGTTGTGATTACGCGTTTCTGCGGTATCTCGTCCTCCTTCTCCAACTCAGCGTCTGTGCCATTGCTAACCGGTCTGTGAGAACCGGCTCCGTCGGCCGTGACCGACCCATTGAATGTATGCCTCTCCTCGCCAGATTTCTAGAGTCGCCGCTGTAGATTTTTTCGAGCCAACCCTAATTGACCTGCAAGAATGTGCCACCGATCAATGGCCTATCTCCTCGGCGTCGTCACCGGGAAGCGTGGCGGACACAGCCGTAGTGGGTTCGGGGTGGCGTGGTGGTTTCTCGGTGCGAGGTGCCGCTCGGAGATCTTGTGAGGTTTGGCCGGCCGATCGACCACGAGTGCACGAGTTTGCGGGACGGTCGTGCTTGGCGTGGCGTGAGCGCGCTGTTTCACAGATCTTGTGGAGTTCGGTGAACCGTTTGTGTGCAACTCCGCAAGATCGGCTAAGCCTCTTCGATCTTGCGGAGTTGTGCGGTCACGTCTGCGGGGAAGTCCACAAGATCCAGTCGGGGCGGCGCGCGGCAAGGCGCGGTGGGGCGGGGCGCGGCGGGGGTTGCACGGGGCTGGGGGCGCGTTGGGGGCTTGGGTGGCAGTGGGCATGCGCCCGGACTCTTGAGGGCGGGGTTGATGCGGTTGGGCGGCCACGGTTGCGCGTACTGAAAGGGGAAGGGTGAGGTAAATGCGTTGCTCGGGGAAAACGGGGGTGCGAGCCTTGGTGGCAAGCGGGTCCTCGGACGGCTCGTGAGTCCAGGGCCACTCGTGATGGCCCTTCGCGGCGGTGCGGGGTGCGGTCACCTCTCTCTTCAGCGCGCCCCCCACGCGCAAGCGCCCACCTCGCGCCGCCGCCCCCTAGCTGTCTCCATAAAGGCCGCGCTGACTTTCGCGGGGCTGTTTGGACGGTTTTCGGTGGGGGTTGGTTGATCAATTAACGCGCGTCATTGACGGCTGTAACACGGCGGCGAGATCATCACGGCATCGCGTGGTCCAGGTCACACCCGGGCAAGGGAGCACTCAGATGAGCGCTGATCACGGCATCGCCCCTACTTCTGATGAAGAACGACTCGCACAACTCGGTTACAAGCAGGAGCTGCATCGGCGCCTGTCGGGTTTCTCCAACTTCGCCGTCTCCTTCTCGATCATTTCCATTCTGGCCGGTGCGATCACCTCGTACGGCATAGCCATGACGGCGGGTGGCCCGATGGCCATCACGCTGGGCTGGCTGTTCGTCGGCATCATGGTGACCTTCGTGGCGCTGGCGATGGCCGAGGTGTGTTCGGCCTACCCGACCGCCGGTGCCCTCTACTGGTGGGCCGCGGCTCTGGCCAAGAAGAACAAGCCCGCGTGGGCCTGGTTCGTCGGCTGGTTCAACTTCCTCGGTGAGATCGCGGTGACCGCGGCCATCGACTTCGGTGCGGCGATCACCACGTCGGCGTTCCTGAGTCTTACCTTCGACATGGAGGTGACGACCGGGCGGACGTTCCTGATCTTCCTGGTCATCATCATCGTGCACGGTCTGCTGAACACGTTCGGCGTGAACCTGGTGCGGCTGCTCTCCGACGTGAGCGCGTGGTGGCACCTGGTTGGTGTCGCGGTGATCGTCGGCGTGCTGGCCGTGGTGCCGGACCAGCACAAGCCGGTCTCCGAAGTGTTCTTCGAGGTGCAGAACGCGACAGGCTTCAGCTTCTCCGGGGCGGGCGTCTACGCCGTGCTGATCGGCCTTCTGATGGCGCAGTACACCTACACCGGGTACGACGCCTCGGCGCACGTGGCGGAGGAGACGCACGACGCCGCCCGGGCCGCACCGCGCGGCATCGTGCTGTCCGTCGTGGTCTCGGTGATCGCCGGTTTTGTGCTGCTCTTCGCGATCACCTGGTCGATCCAGGATTACGAGGGCGCGCGTACCAGTGATCTCGCGCTGCCGCCCGCGCAGATCTTCATCGACGCGGCCGGGCACGACCTCGGCACGTTCCTGCTCTTCATCTGCATGGTGGCGCAGTGGTTCTGCGGCATGGCCTCGGTCACCGCGAACTCCCGGATGTCGTACGCGTTCGCCCGCGACGACGCCATCCCCGGCTCGCGGATCTGGAAGAAGGTCAACGCGCGTACCGGCACGCCGACCAACTCGATCTGGCTGTGCGTGACGCTGTCGATCCTGCTGGTGCTCCCGTCGCTGTGGAACACGACGGCGTACCTGGCGGCCACCTCGATCGCGGTGATCGGGCTCTACATCGCGTACGTCGGACCGGTGCTGCTGCGCCGCCGGCTGGGCGACGAGTTCGTGCCGGGACCGTGGAACCTCGGGAAATGGAGCGCCCCGATCGGCTGGATCGCGATCGTCTGGGTAGGTGTCATCTGCGTGCTGTTCGTGCTGCCGACCGCGAGCCCGATCACCGCGTCGACGTTCAACTACACGATCGTCGCCGTGGCGGTGGTGCTGGGCGCGGCCACGATCTGGTGGTTCGCCAGCGCGCGTAAGTGGTTCACCGGCCCGAAGCAGAACTTGATCGAGAAGGCCGCCCACGGCGAGCCCACCGACTGATAGGACTGGATTCATGGATCTCGAGGAGCTCGACGTATCGGTCGACAACGGCACCATCGACACGGTGCTGCTGGCACTGACCGACATGCAGGGGCGGTTGCAGGGCAAACGGCTGCACGGGCGCTACTTCCTGGACGAGGTGGTGTCCGGCGGCAGTGAGGGGTGCAACTACCTGCTCGCCGTCGACGTGGACATGAACACCGTCGACGGGTACGAGATGTCCTCGTGGTCCACCGGGTACGGCGACTTCGTGATGCGGCCGGATTTCAGCACGCTGCGCCGCGTCCCGTGGCAGCCCGGCACCGCGCTGGTCCTCGCCGATCTCTACGACACGGCGGGGCAGCCGGTGGCGCCCTCACCCCGGCAGATCCTGCGCCGCCAGCTCGACCGGCTGGCGGCGCACGGTCTGACCGCTTTCGCGGGTACGGAACTGGAGTTCGTCCTGTACCGGGACACCTACGAAAAGGCCTTTGAACTGGGTTATCGCGGTTTGACGCCGGCCAACCAGTACAACGTGGACTACTCGCTGCTCGGCACCGCCCGGGTGGAGCCGCTGCTGCGCCGGATCCGCAACGAGATGTACGGCGCCGGCCTGATCCCGGAGAGCGCGAAGGGCGAGTGCAACTTCGGTCAGCACGAGATCGCCTTTCGGTACGCGGACGCGCTCACCGCCGCCGACGGGCACGTGATCTACAAGAACGGCGCGAAGGAGATCGCCGCGCAGGAGGGCATGGCGCTCACCTTCATGGCGAAACCGAACGAGCGGGAGGGCAACTCCTGCCACATCCACTTCTCGCTGCGTAACCAGGAGGGCAAGTCGGCGATGCTCGGCGACGGGCCCGCCCATCTCAGTGAGACCGGTCAGCGGGTGCTGGCCGGGCTGCTCGCCACGATGCGCGAGTTCAGCCTGCTCTTCGCGCCGAACATCAACTCGTACAAGCGGTACCAGCCGGGTTCGTTCGCGCCGACCGCGGTGCGGTGGGGTGTCGACAACCGGACCTGTGCGCTGCGGATCGCCGGGCACGGCGAGGGGATGCGGGTGGAGAACCGGGTGCCGGGCGGGGACGTCAACCCGTACCTGGCGATCTCCGCGCTGATCGCCGGCGCGCTGCACGGGATCGAGAACGAGTTGTCACTCGAGGACGAGTTCGCCGGGAACGCGTACCTGGACGCCGACGCGCCTCGGGTGCCCGGAACGCTGCGTGACGCGGCCGCGCTCTGGTCGGACAGCGGCGTTGCGGAAGCGGCATTCGGGTCCGAAATCGTCTCCCATTACGCGAACATGGCGAAGGTGGAGCTGGCCGCTTATGACGCGGCGGTCACCGACTGGGAGTTGCGCCGCGGATTCGAACGTCTCTGAGGGGATGATCAAGTCGTGACTGAGGTGATCAACCCATCGACGGGCGAGGTGCTCACGACCGTACCCTCGCTGGGTCTGGCGGAGACCGACGCGGCGATCGAGCGTGCACAGAAAGCTTTCGGGAAATGGCGCGAGGTCGCGCCCGGGGACCGGGCGCGGCTGTTGCGCCGCTTCGCGGCGGTGGTGGAGGACCACATCGAGGAGCTCGCGCTTCTTGAGGTACGCAACGCGGGGCACACGATCGGCAACGCTCGCTGGGAAGCGGGCAACGTCCGGGACGTGCTGAACTACTACGCCGGCGCGCCGGAACGCCTCTCCGGGAGGCAGATCCCGGTGCCCGGCGGCATCGACATCACGTTCCACGAACCGCTCGGCGTCGTCGGGATCATCGTGCCGTGGAACTTCCCGATGCCGATCGCCGCCTGGGGTTTCGGGCCGGCTCTCGCGGCCGGCAACACGGTGGTGCTCAAGCCGGCCGAGCTGACCCCGCTCACCGCGATCCGCCTCGGCGAGCTGGCTCTCGAAGCCGGCCTGCCGGAGGACGTCTTCCAGGTGCTGCCCGGCAAGGGCAGCGTGGTGGGGCAGCGGTTCGTCACCCATCCGGCGGTGCGCAAGGTCTGCTTCACCGGGTCGACGCCGGTCGGCAAATCGATCATGGCGGGCTGTGCCGACCAGGTGAAGCGGGTGACGCTGGAGCTGGGTGGCAAGAGCGCCAACATCGTTTTCGCGGACGCTGATCTGGCGGCCGCCGCGGCGGCCGCTCCCGGCGCTGTCTTCGACAATGCCGGACAGGACTGTTGTGCTCGTTCCCGGCTTCTGGTCGAGGCCTCTGTGTACGACAAGTTCCTGGCGTTGCTGGAGCCGGCCGTTACGCAATTCCGGGTATTGGACCCGTCCAGCGAGATGTCGGAAATGGGGCCGCTGATCTCTTCCGGTCAGCGGGACGTCGTCGCCTCCTATGTGGATGGCGCCGACGTGGCGTTCCGCGGATCCGCCGACTTCAAGGATGGCTGGTGGTTCCCGCCCACGGTTCTGCTGGCCGGCTCGGCGGACGACGCGCACTGGCGTGAGGAGATCTTCGGCCCGGTCGTGAGCGTGCTGCCGTTCCGCGACGAGGCCGAGGCGATCCAGCTCGCCAACGACACCGAGTACGGCCTCTCCGGCTCGGTCTGGACCCGGGACGTGGGCCGGGCCCTGCGGATGTCGCGGGCCGTGGAGACCGGCGCGCTCAGCGTCAACAGCAACTCGTCGGTGCGGTACTGGACCCCGTTCGGCGGGATGAAGCAGTCCGGCCTCGGCCGCGAGCTGGGTCCGGACGCGCTGCTGTCGTTCACCGACGTGAAAAATGTCTTTATCTCTATGGGGGCTTGAGTGGAGCGTCTGCAGGACCGCGTTGCCGTGATCACCGGTGCCGGTAGTGGCATCGGGCTGGCCACGGCGCGGCGTTTCGCCGCCGAAGGCGCCTTCGTGGTTTGTGTCGATATTTCCGAAGAGGCGGGCAAAGCAGTCGCCGAGGAGGTCGGCGGCGAGTTCGTGGCCTGCGACGTGAGCGACGAGGAGCAGGTCAAAGCGCTCTTCGACGGCGTCGTGGAACGGCACGGCCGGGTCGACATCGCCTTCAACAACGCCGGCATCTCGCCGCCCGACGACGACTCGATCCTGGTGACCGGCATCGACGCGTGGGAACGCGTCATCCGGATCAACACCACGAGCGTCTTCTTCTGCTGCAAGTACGCGATCCCGCACATGCAGCGGCAGGGCAAGGGCTCGATCATCAACACCGCGTCGTTCGTGGCTCTGCTCGGCGCCGCGACCTCGCAGATCGCGTACACCGCCAGCAAGGGCGGGGTGCTCGCGATGACCCGTGAGCTGGGCGTCCAATTCGCCCGCGAGGGCATCCGGATCAACGCGCTCTGCCCCGGGCCGGTCGCCACGCCGCTGCTGATGGATCTCTTCGCGAAGGATCCGGAACGGGCAGCGCGCCGCCTCGTGCACGTGCCGATGGGCCGGTTCGCCGAGCCGTCGGAGATCGCGGCGGCGGTGGCGTTCCTGGCGAGCGACGACTCCTCGTTCATGACGGCGAACCAGTTCGTCGTCGACGGCGGGATCACGGGTGCGTATGTAACGCCGCTGTGATGTTTCAAGACCCGTTACGGTGGGGATGAGACAACATACGCCCAGCTCAACTAGGTGTAGGGGTCGAATCCCCGCCCGCGCGGGTCGATCCCCGTGTAGGTGGGACAGATGGACCCGTCACGCGGCGCCGGTTCTCCGGCGCCGCGCGCCTGTGACTACGGTGGTGCGATGCGTCCGATCATCGGAATAACGTCCTATGTGGTTCCGGCCACCTGGGGTGTCTGGCAGAACCTCCCCTCCACCCTCGTGCCGCACGACTATGTCGAAGCGGTCACGCTGGCCGGTGGCCGGGCTGTTCTGCTGCCTCCGGACGACCGGGACGCCGACGTGCTCCGAGCCCTCGACGGCCTGGTCCTGGCCGGTGGGCCGGATGTCGACCCGGCCCTGTACGGCGCTGCTGCGCATCCGGCGACCGAGTTCCGCGCCGAGCGGGACGCCGGCGAGATGCTGCTGCTGCGGGCCGCCCTCGACGCCGACCTGCCGATCCTCGCCGTGTGCCGGGGGATGCAGCTGCTCGCGGTCGCGGCCGGTGGCTCGCTGCACCAGCACCTGCCGGAGACGCTCGGGCATGCCCGGCACCGGCCGGCGCCGGGCGTGTACGGCGAGCACGAAGCGACATTCACCCCGGGCAGCCGGATCGCCGAGCTGATGGGTGAGGACCGCGCCATCCACTGCTTCCATCACCAGGGCGTCGCCGACGCCGGATCGCTGACCGTCACCGGACGGGCGGACGACGGCACCCCCGAGGCGGTCGAGAACCCGAACGGGCGATTCGTCCTCGGTGTGCAGTGGCATCCGGAATACCGCAGGGACCAGCGCCTGTTCGGGGCATTAGTCGACGCAGCTCGCAGAGCCATCAAGGAAAATCGGGGATGAAGGAGAACGGCACCGCATGCGCAGACCGCTGATCGGCCTCACCTGCTACGCGCAGCACATCCAGTACCAGCGCAACGAGTTGATGGCCGCAATGCTGCCGATGAACTACGTGAAAGCGGTGCACGCCGCCGGCGGCAGAGCCGTTCTGGTCACCCCCGACGATCCGGGCACCGACGTGCTCGAATCGCTGGACGGCATCGTCTTCACCGGTGGCGGCGACGTCGACCCGGTCGCCTGGCAGGCCGAGCGTCACCCGGCCACCGAGGTCGACGAGGTACGCGACGCCGCCGAGCTGATGCTGATGCGCGCCGCGCTGGAGGCCGACCTGCCGGTGCTCGGCGTCTGCCGGGGCATGCAGGTGATGGCGGTCGCCACCGGCGGATCGCTGCACCAGCACCTGCCCGACCTGGTCGGGCACGAGCGGCACCGGGCCGCCCCGGGCACCGACGCGCTGGCCGCCGGCGCCTCCGACTTCGGCCGGCACGACGTCACCGTCGACGAGAACAGCCGGGCACATCAGCTGTTCGGACGCCACCTGACGGTGAACTCGTTCCACCATCAGGCGGTCGCCGATCCGGGTGCGTTCGTACCGGTCGGCTGGTGCCCGGACGACCGGGTCGTGGAGATTATCGAACACCCGGGGCTGACCTTCGCCCTGGGCGTGCAGTGGCACCCGGAACGGACCACGGATCTGCGGGCGTTCACCGCGCTGACCGAGGCCGCTTCGGTAGGTGCGATCATTCCGGCATAAAACGTTGGGGAGGTCCGCATTGGGGCTGCCGAGCCGGTTGCGCATCGCCTTCGACCGAGGCGGCGAGATGGGCGCGCGATTGTCCGCGCTGGACTGGTCCGCCACCACTGTTGGCGATCCGTCCGGCTGGCCGGAGGAGCTGACCGGCGCGATCGTCACGATGCTCGCCTCGCGGGCGCCGATCGTCGTCTGCTGGGGGCCGGAGCACACCGCCTTCTACAACGACGCGTCCCGGTCGGTGATCGGCGGCGAGCCCGGCCGGCCCGTCGCCGAGACCTGGGACGTGCGGGCGCTGCTCGACGGCGTGCTCGCGAACGACGAGTCGTTCGCGTCCGAGGATCACCCCTTCACGCTCGACCCGATCCGGGACGCCGAGGGGCGGCCTGCCGGCGTCCTCGGCATCATCACCGACAGGACCGCGGCCGCAGGCGGCCTCCGGGAGATCGTGAGCCGGCTACGCGGCCTGGTCGACGTGGCCTCCTCGCTGAACGCCGTGCCGACCACCGCCGAGGTGCTCGACGTCGCGGCCCGGCACGTGCTCGCCATGACGTCGGCCGGGCGGGTCGTGGTGACGGCGCCGGAGGCCCGGGCCGAGCAGGACGGCGGTGCCACCGTGCCACCGTCCGAACCGGACGTGGTGCTGCCGCTGCCGTCGGACAGCTCGCCGGACGACGCCGGGCCGCCGCTCGGCGAGCTGCGGGTCTGGGACGGCGCGGACGGGCCGGCCGAACCGGCGCTGCTCAACCAGCTGGCCCGGCTGATCGGGCTGCGGCTGGCGAACGCGCGGCTCTACGAGACCGAGCACCGGATCGCGTCCACGTTGCAGCACAGCCTGCTGCCGCAGTCGCTGCCCCGGGTGCCGGGCGCGATCGTGGCGAGCCGGTACGTGCCGGGCAGCAGCGAGGCCCGGGTCGGCGGCGACTGGTACGACGCGATCGCCGCCCCGGACGGCGAGTTGTTCCTGGTCATCGGCGATGTCGTGGGTAAGGGCGTGCAGGCCGCGGCGGGCATGGGCCAGTTGCGGAACGCGCTTCGGGCGTACGTTCTGGAGGGTTTTGACTGTGGTGCCGCGCTGACCCGGCTGAACCGGCTGGTCGACACTCTCGGGCGGCGGCAGTTCGCCACGGTCGTCTGTGTGGCGTTCGATCCGCGTACCCGGAGGTTGCGGTTCTCCTCCGCCGGGCACCCGTCACCGATCGTGGTCGAAGGCGGCAAGCCGGGTGAGTTCCTGCACACCACCGCGATGGGGCCGCCGATCGGCGCGCTCGGCAACGTCACCTACCCGACCCGGGAACGCGAACTCGGGCCCGGCGGCCGGTTGCTGCTCTACACCGACGGCCTGGTCGAGGACCGCAGGCAGGGCATCGACTCCGGGCTCGCCGAGCTGACCGCCGACGTCGCCCGGCCGGCCGACCACGTGGAGGACCTGCTGGACTCGCTGCTGGTGAAGGCGGCCCGGCACGCGCGCCGCGACGACATCGCGCTGATCGCGCTGGAGGTGACCGAACCCCGCGAGTTCGTCCTGAGGCTGCCCGCCGACCCGTCCCGGCTCACCGTGATGCGCCGCCGGCTGGAGGACTTCCTGACCGCGCACTCGGTACCCGAGAACGACGCGTTCGACCTGGTGGTCGCGGTCTCCGAGGCCGCCGCGAACGCGATCGAGCACCCGCTCGACCCGGACGAGCCGGTGATCGTGGTGGAGGCGTCGCACACCGGTGACGCGGTCGTCGTGACGATCCACGACACCGGTCGATGGCGTCCGGCCACCGAGGCGGGTTTCCGCGGGCGTGGCCTGGCGTTGATCGGGGCGCTGACCGAGCTGTCCGTGCACCGCTCCCCGCAGGGCACCGCGGTTACTCTGCGGCGTCCGCTGAATCCGAGCCCGCTGAATCCGAGCGCGCTGAATCCGAGCCCGCTGAATCCGAGCCCGCTGAGTCCGGCTTGAGCCACGGCTGCCCGGCCAGCCCGGAGATCTCCAGCACCCGCAGAACCCGGGACGAGGGGAACACCGTGAGCTGCCCCGCCGGGTAGCGCTCGGCCAGCCGGATCAGGGCGTGGATGGCGGCCGAATCGAAGAAGCTGACCCCGCGCAGATCCACCGTGGCGGCCGCCGCGTCCGGCGGTGTCGCGGTGCTGAACAGTACGTCGGCGGTGGACATGTCGACCTCGCCGGTCACGATGACCGTGACGTGGCCGCCGTCGACCGCGCCCGTCACCGAGAAGTCTTGATCCACCGGAACAGGTTTTCACAGGGGTCGGAGGGCGGCAAGAACAGGGCTGCCGGGCGGATAGGCTGTGAACATGTCGGTACGTGCCCCTCTCAGCCCGGGAAAGCAGTCGCGCGAGCGATCGGTCCCGGCACAGATCGTCCGCCCCGAGTACGTGGGCAAGAAGAAGCCCCGCGAGTGGCGTGGCTCCCATGTGCAGACTCCCGAGACGATCGAGAAGATGCGCGTCGCCGGCCGGATCGCGGCGCAGGCCACCGAGCTCGCCGGCGAGCACTGCAAGCCGGGCGTCAGCACCGACGAGATCGACCGGGTGGTGCACGAATTCATCCTCGACCACGGGGCGTACCCGTCGACGCTGGGTTACAAGGGCTTCCCGAAATCCTGCTGCACCTCGCTCAACGAGGTGATCTGCCACGGCATCCCGGACTCCACGGTCCTGGAGGACGGCGACATCATCAACGTCGACGTGACGGCCTATCTGAACGGCGTGCACGGTGACACCGACGCCACGTTCTGCGTCGGCGAGGTGAGCGACGAGGCCCGCCTGCTCGTCGAGCGCACCCACGAGGCGATGATGCGCGGCATCCGCGCGGTGGCGCCGGGCCGCCCGATCAACGCGATCGGCCGGGTCATCGAGGCGTACGCGCGCCGCTTCGGTTACGGCGTGGTCCGCGACTTCACCGGTCACGGCATCGGCGAGACGTTCCACTCCGGGCTGTACATCCCGCACTACGACAACCCGCGCCTGGAAACCGTGATGGAACCGGGCATGACCTTCACCATCGAGCCGATGATCACCCTCGGCACCCATGAGTACGACATCTGGAAAGACGGCTGGACGGTCGTCACGAAAGACCGCAAGTGGACGGCCCAGTTCGAGCACACCCTCGTGGTGACCGACGACGGCTACGAGATCCTCACCCTCCCGTGACCCTGCCGGCCGGCACCATCACGCCGACGTTCCTGATCGGCACGATGCTCGGCGCCTGACCCCGGCCCGGCCACCCCGAGCAGGGTCAGTCGAAAAGCTCGCCCAGGGTTCCGTCGACCGGGCGGCCTCGGGCGGCCAGCTCCTCGGCCTGGTAATTCAGGATCGCGTCGAGTTCGTGCATGTCGGCCATCGCGACGCCGGTGTGTTTCACCGCGTCCGCCTCGTTGCGGAAGTACGTCCTGGTCAGCAGGCCGGCGACGAGTGCGGCGTGCACCCGGGCCTCGGCCATCAGGACCATCGCGGCGTCCGTGTCGTGCCACTGGGTCAGCCGGACCGCGCGGGCGTGCGCGTTGCTCGCCAGGGCCCAGTTGTGGCGGGCCAGCCGGGTGAACTCGGCTGGTCGGGCCTCGGAGAGCAGGGTCAGGTGGGCCTCGCGCTGGTCGGCGAACCACTCGTGCGGGTCATGGAGCGGCAGCGTCGTCAGATATCCGTCCGCCACCAGCGGCCAGCTCGGGGTCAGGACCCGGGCCAGGCCCAGGCCGTCCTCGGCGGTGACCACGGCCAGCGAGACGCGGACGCCCTCGACCTTGCGGCGGGTCGGTTTCGGGCCGGTTTTCGGGCGATAGGTGACCACGACCACGTTCACGTCGCTGGAATCGACGTCGTCGCCGTGCGCGACCGAACCGCGGACGCCGATGGCCTGGACCTCGGCCGGCCACCGTTGCTGGACGACGTCACGGAGCCGGATCGCGAGCGACCCGCGGACTGAGGTGGTGTCGAGCTCGCCGATCACCGCCTCATTCTCCAGACTTTTAGCCCGGACGTCCGGGGAAAGCCATGGTCAGCGGTGCCGTACCGGAATATTTGCGCCAGGCCGTCGCGCGTACCGCGGAATCGGTCATGGCCGACAGGGCGGCGTTGCGCTGGCTCTGCTCGGTGACCGGCAGCACGGCACGCCACGCCTGGGCCACACCGTCCTCGATGTGCACGGCCAGTTTCAGTGCGCTCGCCCGGTCGGTCACCTCGAACGGGAGGGCGTACCCGGCCGGCGCCGGCGCGGCGCTGGCCTTCAGCTCGGCGATCCGGTCGACCAGGTAGTCACGGCGCTGCCGATGCACCTGCTCGCTGTCCCGGGCGCCTTTCACCTCGCGCTCCTTGGTGAGGTGGACACCGATCAGCCCGTACGCGTAGATCGCCGCTTCCTCGGCGGCGAGCGCGGCGGTCAGCTGTTCCTTCACGGCAATCCTCCTGCTACTCAGCGCAGCGCGCTCGCGTGGGTGGCCCGGCAGGCGGCGATCGATCCGACGAGGGCCGCGCGGCCGGCCGGCGCCGCCAGGCACGCGGCGACGGCCGTCGTCTGCGCGGCCTGCTCGGACTTGCGCAGCTGGGCCAGCGTCTCGTCGGCTGACCCGGCCGGCGGGGCGGCGGACGCGACCGGCGCCGCGGCGCCCGACGGCAGCACCGCGCCGATCAGGGTGGCCAGCGCGGCGGCGTGCGCCCGGTGGTCCTCAGCGAGCGGGGTGAGCTGCTCGGCCAGCGTGGCCTGAGCCTGTATCGCCAGGTCGTACGCGGCGGCCAGGGCCAGCGCCTCGTCGAGGATCGGTTGCAGCGGGTCGGGAGCCGGCTCGGGCTCCGGCTCGTCGTCGAAGAGGCCACAGCCGGCCAGCGTGGCCGCCGCCACGATCGCGCCGGTCGCGGTCAGTATCCGCCGGCGTGTGTGTACCGAATCGCTCATCCGCACCGGGCCAGTCAACACCATCGGATCGAAGGCCTCCGGCACGGCCCGTTGACCTGCACGCCGGGTGGAATCGGAGCGGCGGCGCTCCGGCCGGGGTCCCGGCACGTTACGCTCTGCGTCAGCTGCGGGGCCGATTGCTGCCCGGCGGCATATAGTCGTTCCAGCACGAAGCTAGTGAGAGGTCGAGCCCGATGACGCAGCGTGGTCGCGCCGGGGCCCGGCCCGGTGGGCACCCCGGTAGCCGCCGTACCAGGCCGGAAGCCGAAACACGTACCCCCGCTGTTCCCCGCGTCGATCTGACCGCGGCTCGTGCCCGGGTCCGTGAAGTGATCGAGCCGGTGGTCGCCACCTCCGGTTACGACCTGGAGGACGTGCACCTGTCCCGGGCGGGCCGCCGGTTCGTGCTGCGGATCCTGGTGGACACCGACGGTGGCATCAGCCTGGACGATGTGGCGGTCATCTCCCGGGCGATCTCCGACGCGCTCGACGCGGCCGAGGAGGCCGGCGGCGAGGTGCTGCCGGGGGAGTACCAGCTGGAGGTCGGCTCACCGGGTGTGGACCGGCCGCTGACCGAGCCCCGGCACTGGCGCCGCAACACCGGCCGCCTGGTCGCGGTGAACGGATTGACCGGCCGGGTGCTCTCGACCGACGACAAAGGTGTGGCGCTGGACGTGGACGGCACGACCCGTGAGCTGGCCTGGGCCGAGCTCGGGTCGGGCAAGGTCCAGATCGAGTTCAAGCGCATGGACGAAGCCGAATTCGGCGACGTAGAAGACGACGACGAAGAAGACGAAGGGGAGGGCGAGGAATGAACATCGACCTCGCGGCGCTGCGCGCCCTGGAGCGCGAGCGGGAGATCCCGTTCGACACCATTCTTGCGGCCATCGAGACCGCACTGCTGACCGCTTACCGGCACACCGACGGCGCGGAAGGTCACGCCCGGGTGGAGATCGACCGCAAGAGCGGTGTGGCCTCCGTGCTGGCACAGGAGCTCGACGCGGACGGCACCGTCGTCCGCGAGTGGGACGACACACCGCACGACTTCGGCCGGATCGCCGCGATGACCGCGAAGCAGGTCATCCTGCAGCGCCTTCGCGAGGCGACCGACGAGCAGCACTTCGGCGAGTACGCCGGACGCGACGGCGACCTGGTCACCGGTGTGGTGCAGGCCGACGCGGCCCGTGCCGAGAAGGGCATCGTGATCGTCGACCTGGGCAAGCTCGAGGCGGTTCTGCCGCAGTCCGAGCAGGTGCCGGGCGAGAGGTACGAGCACGGCTCCCGGATCCGCAGCATCGTGGTGCACGTGGCGAAGGGCTTCCGCGGCCCGCAGATCACCCTGTCCCGGTCCCACCCGGCGCTGGTGAAGAAGCTGTTCGCCCTCGAGGTGCCGGAGATCGCGGACGGGACCGTGGAGATCGCCGCGATCGCCCGTGAGTCGGGTCACCGCACCAAGATCGCGGTCCGTTCCACGGTCTCCGGTGTGAATGCCAAGGGCGCGTGCATCGGCCCGATGGGCCAGCGGGTCCGGGCCGTGATGAGCGAGCTGCACGGCGAGAAGATCGACATCATCGACTGGTCGGAGGACCCGGCCCAGTTCGTCGGCAACGCGCTCTCGCCGGCGAAGGCGCTGCGGGTCGAGGTGGTCGACGCGGCCACCCGTACGGCTCGGGTGACAGTGCCGGACTTCCAGCTCTCGCTGGCGATCGGGCGGGAAGGTCAGAACGCCCGGCTGGCCGCCCGGCTGACCGGATGGCGCATCGACATCCGGCCGGACAACGAGCCCACCGGAGTGTCCGACAGGGATGCGGCCGGGGCGGGGAACTGACCGGATACGCGTTCGCCGCGATCGAGGGGTAGACTTGGTGACGGTCGGCCCGACGCGAACCTGCGTCGGCTGTCGTAATCGCGCGCCGGCCGCATCATTGCTGCGGTTCGTCGCGGTCGGATCCGGGGGAGACCTTCGGCTTCTACCCGATCCGGGCCGCCGACTGTCGGGACGGGGAGCGCATCTGCATCCCGTTCCGGCCTGCTTCGAGCAGGCAGAGCGGCGTCGCGCCTTCGGGCGTGCGCTACGTCTCACCGGTGTTGCTGACACCGAGTTGCTTGCCGAGCACATCCGTGCGGTCTCCGTGCCGTTCGGACCCACCGATGACGAGGCGTCGGCGTCTCGTCACGACCCAGCAAGGTAGGACGACCCAGATGAGCACACGATGAAGTCCCTGAAATGACCAGGCTTCTAGTGCACGAGTGAGGTCTGTGCGGGTACTGCTCGCACGACCTCGAAGTGAGGAGTGCAGTGCCAGGCAAGGCCCGCGTTCACGAGCTCGCCAAAGAGCTCGGGGTCGACAGCAAGACCGTGCTCGCCACATTGAAAGAAATGGGCGAGTTCGTCAAATCTGCGTCCAGCACCGTCGAGGCCCCGGTGGCCCGGCGGCTTCGTGGCGCCCTCGAGGCAGGTGGCGCCGTTCCGGCTTCGCCTTCGTCGCCGGCGTCCGGTCCCTCCGCGTCCAGCGCGCCGGCCGCCCCTGGTGGCAGCCCGCGCCCGGGCCCGCCGATGGGGCGGCCTCAGCCGCCGCGTCGTCCCGGCCCGCCGCAGGGTGGTGCGCCCAGCGCCGCCCCGACTTCGCCGGCTCCGTCGCCCGGACCGTTCGTCCGGCCCAAGCCGGCTCCGGGCCGTCCCGGCCCGACACCCGGTCCGGTCACCAAGCCGGCCAGTGCGCACGACATCGAGGTGGCGGCCGCTGAGGCGCGCGCCTCGGCGTTGAAGGCTGAGCAGGAAGCGGCCGTCAAGGCGGCTCAGGCTGCTCAGGCCGCACGTGCCCGGGACGCCGAGCGCCGGCCTCCGGCCGACGGTGGCGCGCCGCGTGGCGCCGGCCCGCGGCCGGGTCCCGGCATGGTTCCGCCGCGTCCGGGTTCGCCCGCGGCCGGTCGTAACCCCAACCAGGGCGGCGCTCCTGGTGGACCGCGTCCCGGCCCTGCCGGTGGCGCACCTCGTCCGCCGGCGCGTGGTCCCGGTAACAACCCGTTCGGCGTCTCCGGTGGCGCGGCCGCAGGCCGTCCGTCCCCGGCTTCGATGCCGCGTCCCAACCAGCCCGGCATGCCGCCGCGGCCCAGCCCTGCTTCGATGCCGCCGCGGCCTAGCCCCGCGTCGATGCCGTCGCAGCGTCCGGGTCGTCCGGCCGGTCCCGGTGGCGGCGCTGGCCGTCCCGGCGGTCCCGGTGGCGGCGCAGGTCGTCCCGGCGGTCCCGGTGGCGGCGGTGGCGGCTACCGCGGTGGCGGTGGCGGCGGCGCTGGTGGCGGCTTCCGTCCTGGTGGCGGTGGCGGCGCTGGTGGCGGCTTCCGTCCCGGTGGCGGTGGCGGCGCTGGTGGCGGCTTCCGTCCCGGTGGTCCCGGTGGCGGTGGCGGTGGCCCGGTCGGTGGCGCTCCCGGACGTCCGGGTGGCGGCGGTGGCCGTGGTCGTGGCGGTGGCGCGGCGGGTGCCTTCGGGCGTCCCGGCGGCCGGCCGACTCGTGGCCGCAAGTCGAAGAAGCAGCGGCGTCAGGAGTTCGACAACCTCTCTGCTCCGCAGATGAGTTCGGGCGCCCCGCGCGGTAACGGCCAGGAGATCCGGCTGTCCCGCGGTGCGTCGCTGTCGGACTTCGCCGACAAGATCAACGCCAACCCGGGCTCGCTCGTCCAGGAGATGTTCAACCTGGGCGACATGGTGACCGCCACGCAGTCGGTGTCCGACGACACCCTCAAGCTGCTCGGCGTGCACCTGGGCTTCGAGGTTGTCATCGTCAGCCCCGAGGACGAGGACCGTGAGCTGCTCGCGCAGTTCGACATCGACCTCGACGCCGAGGTTGCCGAGGACCGTCTGGTCGTTCGTCCGCCGGTCGTGACCGTCATGGGTCACGTCGACCACGGTAAGACGAAGCTGCTCGACGCGATCCGCAAGACCAACGTGGTCGCCGGCGAGGCGGGTGGCATCACCCAGCACATCGGCGCCTATCAGGTCGTCGTCCCTCACCAGGGCGAAGACCGGGCGATCACCTTCATCGACACCCCGGGTCACGAGGCGTTCACCGCCATGCGTGCTCGTGGTGCGAAGGTGACCGACATCGTCATCCTCGTGGTCGCCGCCGACGACGGCGTCATGCCGCAGACGGTGGAGGCGCTCAACCACGCCAAGGCGGCCGACGTGCCGATCGTGGTCGCGGTGAACAAGGTCGACAAGCCGGACGCCAACCCGGACAAGGTCCGGCAGCAGCTGACCGACTACGGCCTGCTCGCTGAGGAGTACGGCGGCGACACCATGTTCGTGAACGTGGCCGCCAAGCCCGGCATCGGCATCGACGACCTCCTCGAGGCCGTCCTGCTGACCGCCGACGCGGCGCTCGAGCTGACCGCCCCGATCGACGGCCCCGCTCAGGGTGTCGCGGTCGAGGCTCACCTGGACAAGGGTCGCGGCGCTGTCGCCACCGTCCTGGTGCAGAAGGGCACGCTGCGTGCCGGCGACTCGATCGTGGCTGGTGGCGCGCACGGTCGCGTCCGGGCCATGCTCGACGAGAACGGCGCCCAGATCGCCGAGGCGGGTCCTGCCCGTCCGGTCCTGGTGCTCGGTCTCACCTCGGTTCCCAGCGCGGGCGACACGTTCCTCGCTGCCGAGGACGACCGCACGGTGCGTCAGATCGCCGAGCAGCGGCAGGCTCGCCGTCGTGCGGCGATGTTCGCGAACTCGCGTCGTCCGAAGTCGCTCGACGAGATGATGCGCGACATCAAGGAGGGCGAGAAGGCTTCGCTCACCTTGATCATCAAGGGTGACGGTTCCGGATCGGTGGAGGCCCTCGAAGAGGCGCTCTTCAACATCAAGATCCCGGACGAGGTGCAGCTCAAGGTTATCCACCGCGGTGTGGGTGCGATCACCGAGAGCGACGTCAACCTGGCGTCGGCGTCCTCCGAGCAGGTTGCCACGATCATCGGCTTCAACGTCCGGGCCTCCAACAAGGTCAAGGAAATGGCCGACCGCGCCGGCGTGGAGATCCGCTACTACAGCGTGATCTACCAGGCCATCGAGGAGATCGAGGCGGCCCTGAAGGGCCTGCTCAAGCCGGAGTACGAAGAGGTCGAGCTCGGCACGGCGGAGATCCGCGAGGTCTTCCGCTCGTCGAAGATCGGACTCATCGCCGGCTGTATCGTCCGGACGGGCCTGCTCAAGCGCAACGCCAAGGCGCGGATCCTGCGCGATGGCGTCGTGGTTGGCGACAACGTCACGATCAGCTCGCTCAAGCGGTTCAAGGACGACGCGACCGAGGTCCGCGAGGGCTTCGAGTGTGGTCTGACGCTGCAGGGTTACGGTTCGCCGCAGGTCGGCGACGTGATCGAGACCTTCGAAATGCGTGAGAAGGCGCGGGCGTAACACCCCGCGACGGTCGGCCTCGGCGCGAAAGCGCCGGGGCCGTCCGTCTTTTCCGGGGTACGCCTCAAGCACGCTCAGCAGTCGTTGAAAGAATGACCGCATGTCCCGCTACGCCATGCTGCTCGCACCGTCCGCCAACCGTGTCTACGCCGATCAGGCGGCGCGCATATCCCAGGCGGAGCTGGCCGGGTTCGCGCCGGTGCTCTCCTCCGGGATCGACGAGGTCGACGTGGCCGAGATCGGCGGCGTGGAGTACCTGACGTTCTCCGCCGAGCTGACCGAGCTCGACATCGCGTACCTCTCGAACCTCTCCTCGGCGTACGCGCTCTTCGAGCGGGTCGAGGACCTGCTGCGGCCGCTCACGCTCACCCCGCTCGCCCGGTACGACAGTGACCTGATCACCATCCCGAAGTACGCCGGCAAGACCAACGAGCAGTTCACCAAGCTCGTGCTGAACCTCACCCTGCTCGGCTCCGCCTTCGCACGGCGGATGCTCGACGGCAACCTCACCGTTTTCGACCCGCTCTGCGGCCGCGGCACCACGCTCAACCAGGCCCTGATGTACGGCTACGACGGCATCGGCGTGGAGATCGACGGCAAGGACGTCGAGGCGTACAAGTTGTTCCTGCAGACCTGGCTCAAGCGCAAGCGGCTCAAACACACCGCTGACCTGATCCCGGTGCGCCGGCAGGGCCGGAGGGCCGCCCGCCGGCTGGAGGTGACGCTTGCGGCCAGCAAGGACGACCACAAGGCCGGCGCGGTACAGAAGATCACCGTGCTGAACGCCGACACCACCGGCCTGGACGGCCTGATCAAGGGCAATGTCGCGGACCTGATCGTCACGGACCTGCCGTACGGTGTCGCGCACGGCAGTTACGACGAGGACGGTGGCGGCATCACCCGCCGTCCGCTGGACCTGCTGGAGCGAGCGGTGCCGGAGTGGCTGAAGCTGCTGCGCCCGGGCGGCGCGGTCGGTATTTCCTGGAACACCAAGGTCGCGAAGCGTGAGCTGGCCGAGGACATCCTGGTGGCGAACGGCCTGAAGCTGATCGAGTACCAGCCCCTGTCACACCGGGTGGACCAGGGCATCGAGCGTGACGTCGTGGTGGCCCGCAAATACACGTGAAGTCCGGGGGCGTCCGGGCGTACCCTGCTCGCTGATGTATATCGAAACCGCAGTCTTCGACCTGCTCCTGCCCGGTGACGCGCAATCGCTGAAGCAGAAGCGTTCCTACCTCCGCCCGATCATCGCGATGCTGAAGAAGTTCGAGGTCAGCGTCGCCGAGGTCGGCTTCCACGACCTGCACGGCCGTGCCCAGATCGGCGTTGCCGTGGTGGCGCCGGACCCGGCACAGGCCCGCAGCGTCGTCGACACCTGCGAGAACCAGGTGGCCGGCCGTCCCGAGATCGAGTTGCTCTCGGTGAAGCGACGGCTTTACTCCGACGACGACTGACCTAGGTAGGCTTGCGCGGTTAGGGCGGGATGGTGTTGACCGACCCGCGGGATAGACAGTCGGAGGTGGGCTAGATGGCGGATCCGGCCAAGACACGGAAGCACGCAGAGCGAATCCGTGAGCTGGTGGCGTCGCTGGTACGGGAGATCAAGGACCCGCGCCTCGGCATGGTGACGATCACGGATGCCCGGATCACCGGCGACCTGCGTGAGGCGACGGTCTTCTACACGGTCCTCGGTGACGTGGCCGAGCAGGCCTCGACGGCGGCGGCCCTGGAGAGCGCGAAAGGCATGCTGCGGACCCGGGTCGGCCACGCGCTGAGCCTGCGGCACTCGCCGAGCCTCGCGTTCGTCCTGGACAACGTGCTCGACACGGTCAAGGAGATCGACGACCTCCTGGAGCAGGCGCGCCACCGGGACGAAGAGGTCCAGCGGCTGGCAGCCGGCAAGCAGTACGCCGGCGACGCCGACCCGTACAAGAGCGACGAGGACGAGGACGCCGAGTCGGTGGGTGCCGCCGAGGACAAGGGGTGAGTCCTTCCGCCGAGCAATGGGCCGCCGCGGTGGCGGCGGTCCGCTCGGCCGGCGCCGGCGACGAGGTCCTGCTGATCTGCCACGTGAACCCGGACGGGGACGCGCTCGGCAGCATGCTCGGCTTCGCCCTCGGACTGCGGCGGCTCGGATTCACCCGGATCCAGGCCACGTTCCCGGGCCAGTTCAGCATTCCTGACCCGTACGCTGCTCTGCCCGGTCTTGATCTTCTGGTGCCGGAGACGGACGCCTGCGGTGACCCGGACATGGTCATGGTTTTCGACGTGGCGAGCGAGTCCCGCCTCGGTGGGCTCGCCGGCCGTCTTGCGGCCGCGCCCCGCAGCGTCGTGCTGGACCACCACGCCTCCAACACCGGTTTCGGCCAGGTTCGTCTGGTGGACCCGCTGGCCGCGGCCACCTCGGTGGTGGCCGAGCAACTGCTGAGCCGGCTCGGCGTGCCGCTGGACGCCGAGATCGCCGAGTGCTTCTACGTGGCGCTGGCGACCGACACCGGCTCGTTCAAGTTCGACATGACCACGGTGGCGGTGCACGAGCTGGCGGCCCGGCTGATCGCGACCGGGATCCGTCCCGGTGAGATCTCCCGGCGGATCTTCGACAGCAAGCCGTTCGGCGCCATGAAACTGACCGGCGAGGTGCTGGGCCGCGCGGTGCTCGACCCGGCGGCGGCCGGCGGCCTCGGCATGGTCTGGACCTACGCGACGCTGAGTGACCTGGAACGGTACTCCCAGCCGCCCTACGTGCTGGACACGCTCATCGACCCGGTCCGCTCGGTGGCCGAGGCAGACGTCTCGGTGCTGGTGAAGCAGGTCGGCACGCGCGAGTGGTCGGTGTCGCTGCGGAGCAAGGGCGCGGTGGATGTGAGTGGTGTGGCCATCTCCCAGGGCGGTGGCGGTCACCGGCTGGCGGCCGGTTTCACCGGTTATGGGGAGCCTGATGATGTGGTGGCCACCGTGCGTCACCTATTGGACGATTTTTTGAACTGATCGACGTTTGCGCAGTTGAATGGGGGTCACCCGAACGGGTGGCCCCCATCTTCGTTGTCCCGGATGGCGGGATCCACCCAACGGTCCGCCGAGTGAACGTTAGTTTGGGACCTGAACGGTGATTTGGTTTCACGCGGCTGACACCACCGCCTCTCCGTGAGATCTCGAGCCTCCCGGGTCCACCGACCCGGGCCGGCGTCATCTCCGCCAAGGACCCGGCGATCCCGGGCCGGCCCTCCTGTGACGCCCCGCTCGACCGATTCTGGGCGCCCGTCCCCGTGCGGCGCGCCCACACCCACCGTGTGGAAGGAAGCCCTCTCATGGCTGCCAAGCAGAAGCCCCAGCCCAAGCCCGCCGACGACGCCCGCGAGCAGGCTCGCCGTGCGCTCCAGGCCTCGCTGGACACCCGTCAGTAACCGCTCTTTCTCGTCGGGCGGGCATCATGGGCAACCATGAGCCCGCCTGTCGCGTCTGAATCCACCGCAACACCCCGGCGGATCGCCGCTCTGGCGCTCCCCGCGCTCGTCGTGCTGGCCGCCGAGCCGCTCTATGTCCTGGTGGACACCGCGGTTGTCGGCCATCTCGGCCCGCTGGAGCTGGCCGCGATCGCCGTCGGCGGCACCGTGATGTCGGTGGCCGCCTGGTTCGGCACGCTGATGGCGTACGGCACCACCGGCCGCGCCGCCCGCCGGTTCGGCGCCGGTGACCGTGCCGCCGCCGTGGCCGAGGGTGTCCAGGCGTCCTGGCTCGCGCTCGGCATGGGCCTGCTGCTCGCGCTGCTCGGCGTGGTCGGGGCCGGCCCGGTCGCGCACCTGCTGGCCGGCAACGAGCAGACCGCCGAGGCAGCCGCCGGCTGGATGCGGATCGCCGCCTTCGGCGCGCCCGGCCTGCTGCTCGCCGCGGCCGGCAACGGCTGGATGCGCGGCGTCCAGGAGACCCGGCGCCCACTGTGGATCGTGCTCGGCGCCAACGTGCTCTCCGCCGTGCTCTGCCCGGTGCTGGTCTACCCGCTCGGACTCGGCCTGACCGGCTCCGCGATCGCCAACGTCACCGCGCAGAGCGTCGGTGGCGGCCTCTTCCTGCTGGCGCTGATCCGCGAGACCCGCGACCTGCGGCCGGTGCCCTCGATCATCGTGCGTCAGGTAGTTCTCGGCCGTGACCTGCTGATCCGTGGCGCGGCCTTTCAGGCGTGCTTCCTCTCCGCCACGGCGGTGGCGTCCCGGTTCGGCATCGCGGCGGTCGGCGCACACCAGATCGGGCTGCAGCTCTGGTTCTTCGCGGCGCTCGCTCTGGACGCCGTGGCGATCGCTGCGCAATCGCTGGTCGGCGCGGCCCTCGGCGCCGGCGACGCGGACCAGGCCCGGGACGTGGCCCGCCGGGTGACGGTGGCCGGTGGCGTGGCGGCGGTCGTCTTCGCGGCGCTGGCGGCGGCCGGGGCGCCGGTGATTCCGGGCTGGTTCACGCCGGACCCGGCAGTGCACGACCAGGCGATGATCATCTGGCCGTGGTTCGTCGGGCTGCTCCCGTTCGCCGGCGTGGTCTACGCCCTGGACGGGGTCCTGATCGGAGCGGGGGACGTGGCGTTTCTGCGTACCGTCACGATCCTGTCGGCGCTGTTCGGGTTCCTGCCGGCGATCTGGCTGGCGTACGCGCTGGACCTCGGCCTCGGCGGGGTGTGGGCCGGGCTCGGCCTGTTCACCCTGATCCGATTCGTCACTCTTGTCTGGCGGTGGCGGTCACCACGATGGGTCGTGGTCGGCGCCACCCGCTAGGGTTTTCCGGTGAACGTGGACGGACTCATCGTGGTGGACAAGCCGGCCGGCATGACGTCGCATGACGTCGTCGCCCGGATCCGGCGGCTGGCGAAGACCCGGCGGGTCGGGCACGGAGGCACGCTGGACCCGATGGCGACCGGCGTCCTGATCATCGGGGTCAACAAGGCGACGCGCCTGCTCACCTACGTGATCGGCGCCTCGAAGAGCTATGCCGGGACGATCCGCCTGGGACAGACGACGATCACCGACGACGCCGAGGGTGAGGTTGTCGCGACCGTTCCCGCTGGGCACATCGACGATGACGCGATAAAGGCGTTTCTGGCTACCCAGGTCGGCGAGATCAGCCAGGTGCCCAGTGCGGTCAGTGCCATCAAGATCAAGGGTGTCCGGTCCTACAAGCGCGTCCGGGACGGCGAGGCGGTGGAAATCCCCGCCCGGCAGATCACGATTCATCAGCTCGATGTTCTCGAGATCCGCCGCGACGGCGACGTCGTCGACGTGGACATCGAGGTGACCTGCTCCTCCGGCACCTACATCCGGGCGATCGCCCGCGACCTGGGCGCCGCGCTCGGCATCGGCGGCCACCTCACGGCCCTGCGCCGGACCGCTGTCGGCGAGATGACCCTGGACGCGGCGGCCACCCTGGCCGAGTTGGAGGAGCGCGCGCCGGACGTGGTCTCGCTGCCGATGGCCGAGGCGGCTCGCCGGGCGTTTCCGCAGCGGGTGGCCTCCGCGGAGGAGACCGGAGTCCTCCGGCACGGCGGTCCGCTGTCGCCCGCCGGCATCGAGGGGCCCTATGCGGTCTTCGATCCCGGCGGCGTGCTCCTCGCGATCGTCAGCGAGCGTGACGGAAAGGCCAGGGCCGAGATCGTCCTGGCGCCCGCCTGAGTCGATACGCTGAGCCGGTAACGAAGATTCGACAGGGAGTGTTTTCGATGCAGCGGTGGCGGGGCTACGAGTCGGTCCCCGGTGGATGGGGCCGTTCGGTCGTGACGATCGGCGTCTTCGACGGCGTGCACCGCGGGCACCAGGCGATCATCGGGCACACGGTGAAACGGGCGCGCGACCTCGGCCTCCAGTCGGTCGTGGTGACCTTCGACCCGCACCCGGCCGAGGTGGTCCGCCCGGGCTCGCACCCGGCGGTGCTGACCGAGCCGGTCCGCAAGGCGGAACTGATCGAGGAGCTCGGCGTCGACGCGCTCTGCGTGGTGCCGTTCACCCCGGCCTTCTCGAAGCAGACGCCGAACGCGTTCGTGCACGACGTTCTGGTCGAGGCGCTGCACACGGCCGTGGTCGTGGTGGGGGACAACTTCCGGTTCGGTCACAAGGCGGCCGGTGACGTGACGATGCTGGAGACGCTCGGCCGGACCTTCGGGTTCACCGTCGAGGACGCTCCGCTGGTCTCCGAGGACGGGCTGGTCTTCTCCTCGACCTACATCCGCAGCTGCGTCGACGCGGGTGACGTGCGGGCCGCGTCGATGGCGCTGGGCCGGCCGCATCGGCTCACCGGCGTGGTGGTCCGCGGTGACGCGCGTGGCCGGGAACTCGGTTACCCCACCGCCAACCTGATGGTCCATCGGTACGCCGCTGTCCCGGCCGACGGCATCTACGCCGCGTGGCTGACCCGCACCGGGGAGAACGCCGGTCGCTGGGCCGCGAGTGTGTCGATCGGCACCAATCCGACGTTCTCCGGCCGTGAGCGCCGGGTCGAGGCGTACGTGCTGGATTTCTCCGGCGATCTGTACGGTGAGCGGCTCAGCCTCGACTTCGTCGGTCACCTCCGTGAGCAGCGCAAATACGACGGGATCGAGCCGTTGATCGCCCAGATCCAGGCCGACGTCGAACAGACCCGGGTAATGCTCGCGTGACCGGCTGGTAGTGTGGAATGGTCGTTGGAATATCCGACACCGGTCCCGCCTGCCTGCCCGACGCCGCGGGGCGCGGGGTAACCGTGCAATCGGCAACACAGAAGTCCGGAGAACATGGCGCTCGATCAAGAGACCAAGAACAAGATCATGGGTGAGTACGCGACCAAGGAGGGCGACACCGGTTCGCCCGAGGTTCAGGTCGCCATGCTCACCAAGCGGATCGCCGACCTGACCGAGCACCTCAAGGTGCACAAGCACGACCACCACAGCCGGCGTGGCCTGCTGCTGCTGGTCGGCCAGCGTCGCCGCCTGCTGAACTACGTTCAGAAGAAGGACATCGCGCGTTACCGGACGCTCATCGAGCGTCTCGGCCTGCGCCGATAGTTTGCTGAGGGAGCGGCCGGCTGGCCGCTCCCTTGGAATTTCACCCCACGGACCCGCGCGGATCACACCGTCAGCACCGGTCCTCGGTAGTGGTTCCCAGGCCTTCGACCTGGGCACTTCGATCGAAGACCGGCTCGACTGGAACGCGCTGTAGACCGCCGGGTCCTCGACGAAGGAGTACCGCACTTCATGACAGAGCAGAACACCGCTCTCGGCACCGAATCCCGCACCGCCGTCATCGACAACGGATCGTTCGGCACCCGCGAGATCGTCTTCTCCACCGGCCGCCTCGCACAGCAGGCCGCCGGTTCGGTGATCGTCCAGCTGGGCGACACCACCGTCCTCTCCGCCACGACCGCGAGCAAGCAGCCGAAGGAGCACTTCGACTTCTTCCCGCTGACCGTGGACGTCGAGGAGCGGATGTACGCGGCCGGCCGGATCCCCGGCTCGTTCTTCCGCCGCGAAGGCCGTCCCAGCGAGGACGCCATCCTCACCTGCCGCCTGATCGACCGGCCGCTGCGCCCGTCGTTCACCAAGGGCCTGCGCAACGAGGTCCAGGTCGTCGAGACCATCCTTGCGCTCGACCCGGCGCACCCGTACGACGTCGTCGCCATGAACGCGGCGTCGATGTCCACCAAGCTCTCCGGCCTGCCGTTCAGCGGACCGGTTGGCTCGACCCGCGTCGCGCACGTCGAGGGTCAGTGGGTCGCGTTCCCGACCCTGGAGGAGCTCGAGCGGGCCACCTTCGACATGGTCGTGGCCGGCCGGGTGACCGCCGACGGCGACGTCGCGATCATGATGGTCGAGGCCGAGGCCACCCCGCACGCGATCAAGCTGATCGCCGGTGGCGCCGCCGCCCCGACCGAGGAGATCGTCGCTAGCGGCCTCGAGGCCGCCAAGCCGGCCATCCGCGAGCTCTGCCGCGCGCAGAGCGAGCTGGCCGAGATCGCCGCGAAGCCGGTCGCCGACTTCCCGGTCTTCCTGGACTACCAGGACGACGCTCTGCAGGCTGTCAGCGACGCGGTTCGCGCCGAGGTCGCCGAGGCTCTGAAGATCGCCGGCAAGCAGGAGCGCGAGGAGTCCCTCGACCTGGTCAAGGCGAAGGCGCACGAGCTGCTCGACGAGCGGTTCGAGGGCCGGGAGAAAGAGATCAGCGCGGCTTTCCGCTCGATCACCAAGTCCGAGGTCCGGCAGCGGGTCCTGCGCGAGCAGGTTCGCATCGACGGCCGCGGCCCGCGCGACATCCGCCCGCTGACCGCTCAGGTCGGCGTGCTGCCCCGCGTGCACGGCTCGGCCCTGTTCGAGCGCGGCGAGACCCAGATCCTGGGCGTCACCACGCTGAACATGCTGCGCCTCGAGCAGTCGCTGGACACTCTCGCTCCCGAGAAGACCAAGCGCTACATGCACAACTACAACTTCCCGCCGTACTCGACCGGTGAGACCGGCCGGGTCGGCTCGCCGAAGCGCCGCGAGATCGGCCACGGCGCGCTGGCCGAGCGGGCCCTCGTGCCCGTGCTGCCGACGCGTGAGGAGTTCCCCTACGCGATCCGTCAGGTCTCCGAGGCCCTGAGCTCCAACGGGTCGACGAGCATGGGCTCGGTCTGCGCCTCGACGCTGGCCCTGCTCTCCGCCGGTGTCCCGCTGAAGGCGCCGGTCG
Source organism: Actinoplanes sp. CA-015351 (assembly GCF_050955685.1). Lineage (NCBI taxonomy): Bacteria > Bacillati > Actinomycetota > Actinomycetes > Micromonosporales > Micromonosporaceae > Actinoplanes > Actinoplanes sp. CA-015351. Next base: position 7,248,023 of record NZ_CP192102.1, on the reverse strand, counting down.
CCGGCATCGCGATGGGCCTGATCTCGGACGAGGTCGACGGCAAGACGCAGTACATCGCGCTCACCGACATCCTCGGCGCCGAGGACGCGTTCGGCGACATGGACTTCAAGGTCGCCGGCACGAGTGAGTTCGTCACCGCGCTCCAGCTGGACACCAAGCTCGACGGCATCCCGTCGGACGTGCTGGCCGGCGCTCTCCAGCAGGCCCACGAGGCCCGCGCCACGATCCTCAACGTGATGACCGCCGCGATCGAGGCCCCGGCCGAGATGAGCGAGTACGCGCCGCGCGTCACCACGGTGAAGATCCCGGTCGACAAGATCGGCATGGTGATCGGGCCGAAGGGCCAGACCATCAACGCGATCCAGGACGAGACCGGCGCCGACATCTCCATCGAGGACGACGGCACGATCTATGTCGGCGCGACCAACGGCCCGTCGGCCGAGGCCGCGGTCGAGCGGATCAACGCGATCGCGAACCCGACCATGCCGAAGGCCGGCGACAAGTTCCTCGGCACCGTGGTGAAGACGGCCGCGTTCGGCGCGTTCATCTCGCTGCTGCCGGGCCGCGACGGCCTGCTGCACATCTCCAAGGTGGGCGACGGCAAGCGGGTCGACAAGGTCGAGGACTTCCTGAACGTCGGTGACAAGGTCGAGGTCTCGATCGCGGACATCGACGCTCGCGGCAAGATCTACCTCGACAAGGTCCGCCCGGAGGGCGAGGAGGCCCCGGCCGCCGCGCCGGCAGCCTCTGGTGAGGGCCGTCCGGAGCGGGCGCCGCGCGAGGACCGCGGTCCCCGTGAGGGTGGCGCGCCCCGTGAGGGTGGCGGCGAGCCCCGCCGTCGCCGGCAGCGTCCGGCCGGCGAGCGCCGCGACTAAGTGACAGCGAACAACCGCGGGCCGGCCGAAAGGCCGGCCCGCGCCGTCACCCGGACCCTTCCTGATGGAATTCAGAAGACGGTCCTGCCCAGCGGCCTGCGCATCCTGACCGAGTCCATCCCGCACACCCGTAGCGCTGCGCTCGGGATCTGGGTGGGCATCGGCTCCCGGGACGAGACGCCGTCACTGCACGGCGCCTCGCACTTCCTCGAGCACCTGCTCTTCAAAGGCACGCACAGGCGCACCGCGCTGGACATCTCCGCGGAGATCGAGGCGGTGGGCGGCGAGACGAACGCCTTCACCACGAAGGAATACACCTGCTATTACGCGCGGGTGCTCGACGCTGATCTGCCGCTCGCGGTCGACGTGCTGTGTGACGCGCTCGCCGACTCGCTCCTGGAGCCGGACGACGTCGAGACCGAACGTGGCGTGATCCTCGAAGAGATCGCCATGCACGAGGACGAGCCGGGTGACGAGGTCCACGACATCTTCTCCGAGGCGATCTTCGGAGATCACCCGCTCGGGCGGCTGATCTCCGGTACGCCCGAGTCGATCACGCCAATGACCCGGAACCAGATCAACAAGTTCTACCGCAAGCGCTACACGGCCCCCGAGGTCGTGATCGCGGCAGCCGGCAACCTGGACCACGCCGCCGTGGTGAAACTGGTCCGCAAAGCCTTCGCCGGCACCCCGCTGGACACCGAGCCGGCCGCGCCCGCGCCGACCCGTCCGTGGGAGAAGCCGGTACGCCTGCAGAAGCCCTCGACCGTGGTCGTGCGCCGCGAAACCGAGCAGGCGCACATCGTCCTCGGTGGCGGCGGCCTGGGCCGGCACGACGAGCGCCGGTTCGCCCTGGGCGTGCTGAACAATGTGCTCGGCGGCGGCATGTCGAGCCGTCTCTTCCAGGAGATCCGGGAGAAGCGCGGCCTGGCCTACTCGGTCTACTCGTACGCGAGCCAGCACGCCGACGCCGGCCTGGTCGGCGTCTACGCCGGCTGCGCGCCGACCCGGGCACAGGAGGTGCTCGACCTCATCCGGGTGGAGCTCGACCGGGTCGCCGCGGACGGCATCACTCCGGGTGAGCTGCTCCGGGGCAAGGGCATGGTGAAGGGCTCGTACGTGCTGGGCCTGGAGGACACCGGGTCGCGGATGAGCCGTCTCGCCAAATCCGAGCTGCTGCACGGCGACATCATGGGTGTCGACGACCTGCTGGCCAGGGTGGACGCGGTCACCGTCGACGAGGTCAACGCGGTCGCGGCCGAGCTGTTCGCAGGCAGAGGCGGGCGCTCGCTGGCCGTGGTGGGCCCGTTCGACGAGGCCGATTTTTCGGCCTGATTACCCTTGGACCCCGTGACAACGCTGGAGACACCGCCCGAGACACCCGCGACCCCACCACCACCGGAACTCCGGAGGCGGCGGATCATCGGGATGCTGATCTGGGCGGTGGTCTTCGCCGTCGGGATCTACTTCATCGGGGTGCCCACCAGCGACCCGCTGATCGCCTTCGGCTGGCTGTGGCTGGCCACCATCGCGTGGCGCAACTACGAGCCGTGGAAGACGCACCTGCGGTTCCTGCGGGACTGGCTGCCGATCTGCCTGCTCCTGGTGATCTACAACGTGTCCCGCGGTTACGCCGACAAGCTGTTCGCGCCGCACGTCACCGAGCTGATCGCCATCGACGAAGCGATGTTCGGCTGGTTCACCGGCGGGCTCACCCCGACCGAGTGGCTGCAGAACCACCTCTATCAGCCGGACACGGTCCAGTGGTGGGAGGTGGTCACCTCGATCGTCTACTTCTCGCACTTCCTGACGCTGCCGACGATCGCCGTGGTGCTCTGGATGCGGTCCCGTCCGCAGTGGGCCCGGTTCATGCGCCGCTGGTTCACCCTCTGCGTGTTCGGCCTGGTCACGTACTTCCTGTACCCGGCGGCCCCGCCGTGGTGGGCGGCCGAACCGGAGCACGGCTCGCTGATCTCGGCGACCCGCATCTCGACGAACGGCTGGGACGCGATCGGCCTGCACGGCGCCGGCAACACCCTCAACGCACTTCAGGTCGAGGCGTCGAACCCGGTCGCCGCGATGCCGTCGCTGCACACCGGTTTCGCGTTCATGGCCGTGGTGTTCTTCCTGCCGGTGGTTCGGCGGCGCTGGTGGCCGCTGCTGCTGGCGTACCCGCTCGCGATGACCTTCACGCTTGTCTACTCGGCCGAGCACTGGGTGATCGACGTGCTGGTCGGCTGGGCGTACGTGGGCCTGGTCTTCCTGGTGGTGGGCAGCGTGGAGCGGTGGTGGGAGGCCCGCCGCCGTACGTTAAATTGACGGTGTGACAGACCTGCCTGAACCCATTCGTGTCGGTGTCCTCGGAGCTCGGGGCCGGATGGGCCTGGAGGTCTGCAAGGCGGTCGACGCGGCCGCCGATCTTGAGCTGGTCGCCATGATCGCTCAGGGTGATCTGCTCTTCCAGGCCTCGGACACGCGCGCTCAGGTGCTCGTCGACTTCACCAACCCCGACGTGGTGATGGACAACCTGCAGTGGGCGATCGAGCAGGGCATCAGCGTGGTGGTCGGCACGTCCGGCTTCACCGAGGACCGGCTCGAGCAGGTCCGGCGCTGGCTCGCCGACAAGCCCGAGGTCGGCGTCCTGATCGCGCCGAACTTCGGCATCGGGGCCATCCTGATGATGCAGTTCGCGGCTCGGGCGGCTCGTTTCTTCGAGTCCGCCGAGATCATCGAGCAGCACCACCCGCGCAAGCTCGACGCGCCCAGCGGCACCTCGATGCACACCGCCAAGGTGATCGCCGAGGCCCGCGCCGCGGCGAACTGCCCGCCGATGCCGGACGCGACGAAAGAGGAGCAGCTCGGCGCCCGCGGCAGCGACATCGACGGCGTCCGGGTGCACTCGGTCCGGGCCGCCGGTCTGGTCGCCCACCAGGAGGTGCTGTTCGGCACCACCGGCGAGACGCTGACCATCCGGCACGACTCGCTGGACCGGTCGTCGTTCATGCCGGGTGTGCTGCTCGCGGTCCGCAACGTGCGGCAGCGCCCGGGGCTGACCATCGGCCTCGACCGGCTGCTGGACTGACCGGCTGCTGGCCTGACCGGCTGCTGGCCTGACCGGCTGCTGGCCTGACCCGCTGTTGGGCTGATTGCGTGCGGTGGCTAGGTTGGCGTCGATGACCGAGCAGACGACGACCGAGCTGACGACGACTGGCCGCAGGGTTCGTGTCCTGGTGACCGTCGCCGGGCTCGTTCTGCTGCTGGCCGGCACGTTCTGGGGCCAGGACGACGATTTCCCGTTCGGCCCCTTCCGGATGTACTCGACGGCGCCCGATCCGAACGGCGCCGCGAAGGACACCCGGGTCGAGGGTGTGGACGTGACCGGCGCCGTCGTGACGATCACCGAGACGAACAGCGGCATCCGCCGTGCCGAGATCGAGGGCCAGCAGGCGGCTTACGAGGCCGACCCGTCGCGGCTGAGCCGGATCGCCGATGCCTACGCCGAGCACACGCCAGGCGCTCCTGCGCTGCGTGAGGTGCGCATCGTGATCCGCTGGCACCTGGTCGAGCACAGCCGCCCCACCGGCACGTTCACCGACGAGGTCGTCGCCGATTGGGTGAAACAGTGAACCGCCTGGTTCGCTGGCTGACCGAACCGGTTCCCAAGGGCCGGATCGCGGCATTCCGTACCCTGGTCTATCTGTTCGTCGCTCTTGATCTTGTTGTTTTCACGCCCTGGGTGCGCTCGCACGCGAACACGCCGGGCGATCTTTACGAACCGCTGCTGGTCGGCCGCCTGCTGCACCTGCCGACGCCCGGCCCGCTGCTGGTGAACGGCATCTTCTGGGCGCTCATCGTGCTGGCCGTCGCGGCCGCGACCGGCCGCGCGCCGCGCCTGCTCGGCTGGACGGTCTTCCTGCTCTACTTCGAGTGGATGATCATCGCGATGAGTTACGGCAAGGTCGATCACGACCGCGTCGGCCTGCTCGTCGCGCTGGCGGTTCTGCCCACTGTGGGTGCGGCCCGGCACGGTGATCAGGAACGGACAGAAGCCGGCGGATGGGCTCTGCGCGTAACCCAGATTTCGGTTATTTGCACCTATTTCCTGGCGGCGCTGGCGAAGCTCCGTTTCGGCGGCATCGACTGGGTGACCAGCTCAGTCCTCGCCCAGGCGATCATCCGCCGCGGCACCGCGCTGGCCGATCTGATCGCCGGCGTACCCGGCCTGCTGATCCTCGCCCAGTTCGGCATCATCGCGTTCGAGCTGCTCAGCCCGCTAATCTTCGTCGTGCCACCCCGCTGGCGCAGCGCGGTCGTCGCCTTCTTCTACAGCTTCCACGTGATCACTTTCTCCACGATCACCATCTCTTTCGCCCCGCATCTGGTCGCGATGGCGAGTTTCCTACCCTTAGAGAAGATCAAATTCCATTGGTACGCGTCTCGGGCCCGGACAAAAGCAGTCGACGCGCCCCCGTGAGTCCCCCGCGACCCCAGAGCGCCGCCCAGGCCGCTGCGCGCCCTACGGCGACCGGTGCACCGTCCCGGCCGACGGCAGGGCCGGCCCCACCACCCGCTTGACCAGGAGAACCGCTGAGGCGCGGACCGAACCCGTGGCCGATACGCGGCGCGGAACTCGCGCCCGAGCCAGCACAGCCAGCCAGCCCGGCGGGGTGGGGCGGGGTGGGGTGCTCGGGTGGGTCAGGTCGCACACAACGACACCGTGTGCCCGGATCACGCCTCGCGCCCCGCGCTGCCCCGCGCCGTGTTGTGCCGCGTCGCCCGGCTCGGCCTGGATCTTGTGGATTTCCCCGCAGACGTGTCCGCACAACTCCACAAGATCGAACAGGCCTGGCCGATCTTGTGGAGTTCCGCGCAAACGGTCCGCCGAAGTCCACAAGATCGGTGAAGCCCCGCCCCGCCCTCCTGCGCCGCCCCGCCCCGCCCTCCTGCGCCGCCCCGCGCCGCGCCCCCTGCGCCGCGCCGCGCCGCGCCGCGCCGCCCCGCCCCGCGCCGCGCCGCCCCGCCCCGCGCTGCGCCGCGCCGCGCCGCTCGGCCTGGATCTTGTGGAGTTGTGCGCAAACGGTTCGCCGAAATCCACAAGATCGGTGGAGTTCCGCGTTAGCGGCGTCGGACCTGCTAAGCACCGCATTACCACGTCGAACCTGTGAAGTGCCGCGTTGGCCGAAACTTGGAGACCGGTGGGGCATAGGAACACCCGCTGGTCTCCAAGATCCGGTACGTCAGCCTGCTGTGGTGGCAGAGCGTCGTCACAACGCTCGCCAGCGACCCGAAATCGACATGCCACGGATGGCCGTTTCGCGAACTCGTGCACTTGTGGTTGATCGACCGGCTAAACCGCACAAGATCTTCGAGCGGTACCTCGCCCTGAGAAACCGCCACGCCGCCACCGCGTTACGCCGCCACCGCGTTACGCCGCCACCGCGTTACGTCGCCACCGCGTTACGTCGCCACCGCGTTACGTCGCCACCGCGTTACGTCGCCACCGCGTTACGTCGCCACCGCGTTACGTCGCCACCGCGCTACGAACCCGCTACCGGCCCTTGAGTGGCGAAACCCGAGAGTCGGTCGATCGCCGGGGGCTCACGAGTTTCTGGGAAGCCGTCGCCGTGGCGGGTCGGCTTCGGGTTGGCCGCGGGCGCCTTGGTGACGCCACCACGGCGGTGGGTAGCTCTGGCTTTGTGGAGACGTACCCAAAGGTCAGGGGTGGGGGCGGACTGCGCAGGCGGCTGTGCCACCCGGCATGAGGTGGCGGTGGTCGGCGACCCACTGGTAAGCGGGCCAGGCCGCGAAGCGGACCGGGCGAAGGGTGAGCGCTGCGCCGGGGAGTGACCAGAAACGGCCTGCGTCTTTCAGCAGGAGCGCGATGGCGTCCGGGCCGGCGGCGGTGGAGCCGTCCGAGGCGACCCATTGGACGGCGGCTTCGCACTGCTCGACGGTGAGGCCGAGGGCCTTGAGGTCGGCGAACTGCCAGGGGATGACCTTGGCGCGGGTGGGGATGCGGCGCTCGATGAAATCGGCGCAGAGGGTGCAGAACGAGCAGTCGCCGTCGAAGACGAAGGTGGGTGTCACTTTTCTATTCTCCGTCGAGGTCGATCGCTACGTGCAGGCGGATCTGGGGGACGAGCAGGTCGTCCACATCGAGGGCGCGGCCGGCACCATCGGGCTCCCAGCCGGTCGAGCCGAGGAACTTGAGCATCGCGCTGTCGGCTTCGTAGGCCCAGGCCACGGCGGAGCGGAACTTGTCGTCGCGCCAGTGGTCGACCACCGCTGCCAGCAGCCGGCTGCCGTGGCCGCGACGGGCCCAGCGGGGCTCGATCAGCAGGTCGGTGACGGCGGCGACATCCTCTGGCAGTGGGTTCTCTGACGGGGCCAGGGCCTGCTCGTCGGCGGGGCCGGCGGCCGCAAAACCGACGACGTTCTTCGCCGTGTCGCTCTGCTCCACGGCGATCAGGACGCGGTGCCGGACCGACGGGGGCGCGGTGATCGCCTCGGTCCAGCCGCGGGCCAGGTACGCCTCGTCGAGGTTCGCCAGCACGTGCGGCGGGAACATCCGGCGGTACGCGGTGCGCCATGTGGAGAGCTGGATGCGTGCGATCTCCGAGGCGTCCTCGGGACGCGCGGGGCGGACGAAGCCGAGAGCCATGGCCGCAACTTTGTCACACCCCTGTCCTATGTTGCTTCACGTGGCTGTCCCCGATTCGCTCTCCGTCGCGCAGGCCCGCCGGATCACCCTGGCGGCGCAGGGTTTCGCCGACCCGAAACCGGGTGGCGCCACCGACATGCGCCACCTGCGCCGGGTGCTGCGCCGGCTGCACCTGATCCAGATGGACTCGGTGAACGTGTTGCAGCGCGCCCACTTCATGCCGCTCTACAGCCGCCTCGGCCCCTACCCGGTCGACCTGCTGGAGCGGGCCGCCTACAAGCGACCACGGGACCTGTTCGAGTTCTGGGGGCACGAGGCGTCGCTGATCCGCACCGACCTGCAGCCGTTCTTCCGGTGGCGGATGGCGCGGGCTGCCGAGTTCGCCTGGGGCAACATGCGGCGGATCGTCGCCGAGCAACCCGAGCTGGTCGCCTGGGTGCTCGACGAGGTCCGGTCCCGGGGCCCGATCACGGCCGCCGAGATCGAGCACGACGCGCCCCGCAGCAAGGACCACTGGGGGTGGAACTGGTCGGTGGTGAAGCAGGCCCTCGAGTGGCTCTTCTTCACCGGCCAGATCACCGCCGCCGACCGGACCAACTCGTTCGCCAGGCGTTACGACCTGACCGAGCGGGTGCTGCCGGCCGCGGTGCTGGAGGCGCCGACCCCGACGCCCGAGTCAGCGTTCCGGCATCTGGTGGAGCTCTCCGCCCGCACGCTGGGTGTGGCGGCCGAGCCGGAGCTGCGTGACTACTTCCGGTTGCCCGCGCAGGCGACGAAACCGGCGATCGCCGAGCTGGTCGAGGACGGGGTCCTGCTGCCGGTCACGGTCGCCGGTTGGAAACAGCGGGCTTACCTGCATCGTGACGCCCGTCTGCCGCGCCGGATCGCGGCGCAGACCCTGGTCAGCCCGTTCGACCCGCTGATCTGGGAGCGGGCCCGCACGGAGCGGCTGTTCGGGATGACCTACCGCATCGAGATCTACGTGCCCAAACCCCAGAGGCTGTACGGCTACTACGTGCTGCCGTTCCTGCTGCGTGACCGGTTCGCGGCCCGGGTCGATCTGAAAGCTGAGCGGCGCACCGGCGAGCTGCAGGTGCCGGCGGCCTGGCTGGAGCCGGGCGCCGGCCCGGAGGAGACGGCCACCGCGCTGGCCGCGGAGCTGATCCGGCTGGCCGGGTGGCTCGGGCTGACCCGCGTGGCGCCGCCGGAGCGGGGTGACCTGGCGGAGGCGCTTTCGGTCGCGCTCAAGGCGGGCGAGCCGGGTGTACCGTGACCGCCATGAGCAGTGAGCAGCCGCCGATCCAGGGGCCGCCGATGCCCCCGGAGTGGCTGACTTATCAATACCCGCCACCCCAGCAGGACCGGGTGACCCGGTTCGTCGACAGGGTGATGGCACGCTCCCCGATCTGGCTCGCCCCGGTCGCGCTGCTCGCCTGCATGGGCGCCGCCGCGGGATACACGCTTGTCACCGATCCGGTCTCGGCCGAGGCCGGCGCCGAGCCGACCTGCCTGCTGAAATACGTCACCGGTTTCGTCTGCCCGGGCTGCGGCGGCACCCGCGCCGCCTGGTACCTGTTGCACGGTGACCTGCCGGCCGCGGCCCGGCACCACGCGCTCTTCGTTTTCGCGGTGCCGTTCCTGCTCTACATCTACGTGGCCTGGGCCGGGCGCAAGCTGTTCCGCTGGCGGCTGCCCCAGTTGACCATCAGTCCGGCCGCCATGATCACATTCATGGGGGTCTGGGCGGTCTGGAGCATCCTGCGTAACCTCCCATGGGCCCCGTTCACCGCTTTCTACGTGTGACCGGAGCGTCCGATAGGTTGTCAGGTATGACGCACGACCCGCGGCCCTTCGGACGGCTGCTGACCGCCATGGTGACCCCGTTCACCCCGGACGGATCCCTGGACCTCGAGGGCGCGGCACGACTCGCCGCCCACCTCGTCGACGAGCAGCGCAACGACGCTCTCGTGGTCAGCGGGACCACCGGGGAGTCGCCGACCACTACCGACGCCGAGAAAGACACCCTGCTGCGCGTCGTGGTCGACGCTGTCGGCGACCGGGCGAAGGTTGTCGCCGGCGTCGGCACCAACAACACCGCGCACACCATCGAGCTGGCCAACGCCGCCGAGAAAGCCGGCGCGCACGGCCTGCTGGTCGTCACGCCGTACTACAACAAGCCGCCGCAGGCGGGCGTCGAGCGGCATTTCCGCACGGTCGCCGACGCCAGCGGGCTGCCGATCATGGTCTACGACATCCCGCACCGGGCAGGTACGGCGATCGCCACCGAGACCATGTGCCGGATCGCCGAGCACGAGCGGATCGTCGCGGTGAAGGACGCCAAGGGCGACCTGATCGCCACGTCCTGGGTCCTCTCCCGGACCGACCTGGCCTACTACTCCGGCGACGACGCGGCCACCCTGCCGCTGCTCTCGATCGGCGGGGTCGGCCTGGTCGGCACGTCGACGCACTTCACCGGTGTGCTCGCCAAGGAGATGATCGAGGCGTGGGAGCGCGGTGACACCGCGACCGCTCTGGCCCGGCACCGGCAGGCTCTGCCGCTGTTCACCGGCATCTTCCGGTCACCGGGGACCATGCTGGTCAAGGCGGGACTGAATGCTTCCGGGCTGCCTGCGGGGCCCGTCCGATCACCGCTGGTGGACGCCGGCGCGGACGAATTGAACCAACTGCGCAAGGACGCCGCCGCAGCCGGCATCGTGCTCTGACAGGAAGAGGCGAATGAGTCAAGCTCACGTGGAGCTGGGTCCGCCACCGCCGCTGCCGGAGGGCGCACTCCGCGTCACTCCGCTCGGTGGGCTCGGCGCCATCGGCCGCAACATGACGGTCTTCGAGTACGACGGCAAGCTGCTCGTCGTCGACTGCGGAGTGCTGTTCCCCGATGTCGAGCAACCCGGCGTCGACCTGATCCTGCCCGACTTCGCGCCGGTCCTCGATCGGCTCGACGACATTCAGGCGATCGTGCTGACGCACGGCCATGAGGACCACATCGGCGCGGTGCCTTACCTGCTCGCCCACAAGCCGGACATCCCGCTGGTCGGCTCGGAGTTCACCCTCGCGCTGGTCGAGGCGAAACTGGCCGAGCGGCGCCTTGATCCGTACACGCTCACCGTCCGGGAGGGCGGTGTCGAACGGCTCGGCCCGTTCGAGTGCGAGTTCTTCGCGGTCAACCACTCGATCCCGGACGCGCTGGCGGTCGCCGTGCGCACCCCGGCGGGTCTGATCCTGCACACCGGCGACTTCAAGATGGACCAGGTGCCGCTGGACGGCCGGATCACCGATCTGGCCGGTTTCGCGCGGCTCGGGGCGGAGGGCGTCGACCTGCTGCTCTCCGACTCGACGAACGCCGAGGTCCCCGGGTTCGTCACACCGGAACGCGACATCGGCCCGGTGCTCAGCTCGATCTTCGGCAAGGCGCGTGGCCGGATCATCGTGGCCAGCTTCGCCTCGCACGTGCACCGCGTGCAGCAGGTGATGGACGCCGCCTGGGAGCACGAGCGCAAGGTCGCCCTGATCGGCCGTTCCATGGTCCGTAACATGGGCATCGCCCGGGAGCTGGGCCTGCTGCGCATCCCGGACGGCCTGCTGGTCGGCCTCGACGAGGCGACCCACCTGCCGCCCGACGAGATCGTCTTCATGTCGACCGGTTCGCAGGGTGAGCCGATGAGCGCCCTGGGCCGGATGTCCACCGGCGACCACCGGCACATCTCGATCGCCTCCGGCGACACCGTGGTGCTCGCCAGCTCGCTGGTTCCGGGCAACGAGACCTCGGTCTACCGGGTCATCAACCAGTTGTCCCGGGCCGGCGCCACTGTCGTGCACAAGGAGACCGCCAAGGTGCACGTCTCCGGGCACGCGCCGGCCGGTGAGCTGCTGTTCCTGCTCAACGTGGTCCGGCCGAGCAACCTGATGCCGGTGCACGGCGAGTGGCGGCACCTGCGCGCGCACGCCCAGCTCGGCATCGAGTCCGGTGTCGCGCCGGACCGGGTGGTGCTCTGCGAGGACGGCGACGTGGTCGACCTGGTCGAGGGCCACGCCCGCGTGGTGGGCCGGGTGAAGAGCCGGTACGTCTACGTCGACGGCCTCGCGGTCGGCGACGTCAGCGAGTCGCTGCTCACCGAGCGGCGGATCCTCGGCGACGGCGGTTTCATCTCCGCCACCGTGGTGATCGATTCGGTGACCGGCAAGGTGGTCGGCGAGCCGAGCATCTCCGCGAAGGGCTTCTCCGAGGACCCGGACGCGTTCAATCCGGTCATCCCGTTGCTCACCGCGGCGCTGCACCGGTCGGCAGCCGACGGCATCACCGACCCGCATCAGTTGCAGCAGGTCGTGCGCCGGACGGTGGGCCGCTGGGTCAACGACGCGTACCGGCGGAGGCCGATGATCGTACCCACTGTGGTGGAAGTCTGAGGGGTTTTTCAACCATTCTCGGACGAGCTGCGTACTCCCAGGCACGGTGCCGCCCCCACGGCACCGATGGCGGAGGGAGTTCTCCAGATGCAGCGCAGACCGATCGCCGTGGCGGCGGCGGTGGTGGTGGCCGGTGGAGCGGCGGTGGCGTTCACGCTGCCGTCGCTCGCCGGGACCAACGAGTCGGCCGATTCGCCGGCCGTCACCACCGATGGTGTCTCGCCGGAGCTTCTCAAGGCGTTGAAACGGGACCTGGGCCTCAGCGGCGACCAGGCGCGGACCCGGCTCGCCCGGTCCGAGTGGGCCGGCGGTGTCTCGGCGACACTCGCGGCGCAGACCGGCGAGGATTTCGGCGGCGCGTGGCTCGCTGATGACGGCACCACGCTGAAGGTCGCGGTGACCGGTTCGGACGCGGCCGAGGCAGTGAAGGCCGCCGGCGCGGTCCCGGTGCTGGTCAAGCGCAGCGAGGCCCAGCTGGACGAGGCGAAGACCAAGCTGGACGCGGTGGTCTCCGACGCCGCCGGGCTGACCGGCTGGTACGTCGACGTTCCCACGAACAAGCTGGTGGTGGTCGCGCGTACGGCGGACGAGGCCGACGCTCTCGAGTTCGCCACCGATGCCGGTGTCCCGGCCTCCGCGCTGACCGTGAAGGTCAGCAAGGCGCAGCCGAAGCCGCTGTTCGACGTCCGCGGCGGTGACCCGTACTTCATCAATCTGGACGGCGGGCAGGCCCGCTGTTCGATCGGCTTCTCGGTGGACGGCGGCTTCGTGACCGCCGGGCACTGCGGCGCCGTGGGCACCACGACCACCGGCTTCAACAACGAGGCGCAGGGCACCGTGGAGGCCTCGGTCTTCCCGGGCGAGGCCGACATGGGCTTCGTCGCGGTGAACGGCGACTGGACCCCCCGCGCGGTGGTCAACGACTTCGAGGGCAACGAGCTGCCGGTGGCCGGCAACACCGAGGCTCCGGTCGGAGCGGCGATCTGCCGGTCCGGGTCCACCACGGGCACGTTCTGCGGCACGATCCTCGCCAAGAACCAGACGGTCCGGTACCCGGAGGGCGCGGTCACCGGTCTGACGCGTACCGATGTGTGCGCCGAGGGCGGCGACTCCGGTGGGCCGTGGCTCTCCGGTGACCAGGCCCAGGGTGTGACCTCGGGTGGTTCGGGTGACTGCACGGTCGGCGGGGAGACGTTCTTCCAGCCGGTCAACGAGATCCTGGCGACGAACAACCTGACGCTGGTGACGTCCGAGGGCGCGGCAGAACCGCCGGCCGAGGCGACCACACCGCCGGCCGAGGCGACCACGCCGCCGGCCGACGACGAGACCGCGTCCGCCTGTGACGCTCTTCCGGTTCAGCGTGAGGGTGACTTCGCCCGGGCCGGCGCCACGCAGGTTCAGCCGGACGGCGGGGCGTACCGTGCCCGGGCCGGCACGCACACGGCCTGCCTGGACGCGCCGGACGGCACCGACTTCGACCTGGTGCTGCAGCGGCAGAACAACCGGGGCTCGTTCCGTACCGTGGCGCGGGCCGACGGCGACGGGGACAAGACGCTGAGCTTCACCGGCCGGTCCGGCACGTACCGGTACGTGGTGGTGTCGTCCAGCGGCACCGGGGCCTACCAGCTGGGCTTCAACGTCTCCTGAGGCGTTTTCACCGTCATGGCCTCCACGCACGCGTGGAGGCCATGACTTTTTACAGGGAGGTCTTGAGCTCGCCCAGTGACTCGCCCAGCCGGCAGCCGGTCGCGATGCCGCAGAGCAGCACCTGGTCGAGCTGTTCGAGGGTCACGCCGCGTTCCCAGTCGGCCGAGACCTCGCCGATGACGATGGCCTGCCCGTCGTCGGTGACCTGGACGTACGCCTTCGGCCAGAGCTGATCGCGGTTCCACGCGTTGCAGAACTCGTACAGTTTCGGCACGTCCTCGATCGCGAAGACGTGCTGCATCATCGCCCTGACCTGCAGCATCTCCTGCCGCGCGCCGAGCCGGAAGAAGTAGATGAGGTTGCCCTGGAAGTTGCCGGCGATGTCGCCGTCCGCATCGACGAAGTACGCGAACTGACGAGCGTCCAGCGCTTCCTTGATCATTTCGTTGCTGAGGGGCTGCACGTACTGATGGTAAATGCCAGGAAAGCGAAGGACTGTCACGGTGCGCCTTCTCGGCAGGATGGCCCTCGCGGGCTACGGTGACATCCATGGCGGGCCGTACTCCTCCGGCGAGCCGGGGTCGCGCCGCGTCCACGCCGCGCGGCGCCGGTACCAACCGTGCCCAGCAACCGGCCGCTCGCAAGCCCGCGGCACGGAAACCGGCCGCGCGTACCGGCACGACACGTAAGACGACCGCAGCACGCAAGCGTCCGGTGGCCCGCCGTTCCACGGCCGGCGCCACGCTCGCGACCGGCCTCGGCCGCGGTGTCGGCGCGCTCTGGATGGGCATGGCGCACAGCGTCGGCTGGGTGTTCCGCGGGGTGGGCCGGCAGGCCGCGACCGCGCGCAACATCGATCCCGAGCATCGCCGGGACGGCGCCGGGCTGCTTCTGCTCGGCTTCGCGATCCTGGTCTCGGTGTCGATCTGGGCGAACAGCGGCGGGCCGGTCGGCGTCTGGCTGGCCGACTCGATCCGGCTCTTCCTCGGTAGTCTCGCTGCGCTGTTCCCGCTGCTGCTCTTCTACGGCGCGATCCGGCTGATGCGCGAGCCCGCCGACGCCGATCACCGCGGGCGCACCCTGGTGGGCTGGACGGCGATCATCGTCGCGACGGCGGCCCTGATGCACGTCTCCGAGCGTCCGGGCGACAGCCTTGCCGTGGACCAGGCCGGCGGCCTGCTCGGTTACGGCATCGGCGGCCTGCTGGAGCGGGCCGTGACCGCCTGGGTGGCCGTACCCTTGCTGGTCCTGCTCTTCGTCTTCGGTTTCTTGGTGATCACCGCGACGCCGATCGCGCGCATCCCGGAGCGGATCATCCAGGTGATCGACCTGGTTTCCGGGCGCGCGGCGCCGCACCAGCCGCGGCCGATCGCCGAGCTGCCCGAGGACGACGACGAGGAAGAGGCCGCGGAGCCGAAACCACGCCGCCAGCCGCGGCGGCGGCAGGCGGCGCTGGCCGAGCCCGCAACAGAGCCGGAACCGCTTGACGACTTCGACGAGGAGATCATCCTCCACGACACGGTGGCCCTGCCGAAGGTGCCGACCAGCCGGAAGAAGCCGGCACCCGAGCACACGCCGATGCCGCCCACCCGGGCCGAGCAACTGGAGATCTCGGCGGTCAAGGGCGATTACCGGCTGCCGCCGGCGAACATCCTCGCCACCGGCCCTCCGGCGAAGGCTCGCAGCCGCGCCAACGACGAGATCATGGCGGCGCTCACCGGGGTTTTCGAGCAGTTCAACGTGGATGCCGTGGTCACCGGCTTCACCCGAGGCCCGACCGTCACGCGCTACGAGGTGGAGATCGGCCCGGGCACCAAGGTCGAGCGGATCACCCAGCTCTCCCGCAACATCGCGTACGCGGTGAAGTCCCCGGACGTGCGGATCCTCAGCCCGATCCCGGGCAAGAGCGCCGTCGGCGTGGAGATCCCGAACACCGACCCGGAGAACGTGTCGCTCGGTGACGTGCTGCGCTCCCGGGCGTCGGCCGCCGATCACCACCCGATGCTGGTGGCGCTCGGCAAGGATATCGAGGGCGGGTTCGTCGTCGCGAACCTGGCGAAGATGCCGCACATCCTGATCGCCGGCGCCACCGGCGCGGGCAAGTCGAGCTGCCTCAACTCGATCCTGGTGAGCCTGCTGTCCCGGGCCACGCCGGACGAGGTGCGGCTGCTGCTCGTCGACCCGAAACGGGTGGAGCTGACGGCGTACGAGGGCATTCCGCACCTCGTCTCGCCGATCATCACGAACCCGAAGAAGGCCGCCGACGCCCTGGAGTGGGTGGTCGCCGAGATGGACAAGCGGTACGACGACCTGGCCGCGAACGGCGTACGCCACATCGACGACTTCAACCGCAAGGTGCGCAGCGGCGAGATCACCGCCCCGCCGGGTGTCGAGCGGGAGATGAAGCCGTACCCGTACCTGTTGGTGATCATCGACGAGCTGGCCGACCTGATGATGGTGGCGCCGCGCGACGTGGAGGACTCGGTCGTCCGGATCACCCAGCTGGCCCGGGCCGCCGGTATTCACCTGGTGCTCGCCACCCAGCGCCCGTCGGTCGACGTGGTGACCGGCCTGATCAAGGCGAACGTGCCGTCCCGGCTGGCGTTCGCCACGTCCAGCCTGGCCGACTCGCGGGTCATCCTGGACCAGCCGGGCGCGGAGAAACTGCTCGGCCGCGGTGACGGTCTCTTCCTGCCGATGGGCGCGTCCAAGCCGGTACGCATCCAGGGCGCCTGGGTCGACGAAAAAGAGATCCACGCGGTCGTCAAGTTCTGCAAGGACCAGCGCGAGCCGGAGTTCGCCGAGGGTGTCACCGACGCCCCGCCGACCAAGAAGAAAGAGATCGACGAGGAGATCGGCGACGACCTGGCGCTGCTGATCCAGGCCATCGAACTTGTCGTGACCAGTCAGTTCGGCTCGACCTCGATGCTTCAGCGCAAGCTGCGGGTCGGTTTCGCCAAGGCGGGCCGCCTGATGGACCTGATGGAGAACCGGAACATCGTCGGCCCGTCCGAGGGCTCGAAGGCCCGCGACGTGCTGGTCAAGCCTGATGAGCTGGAAGAGGCTCTCGCCGATCTTCGTGTCGACGGCTGACCGGCTCGGCGTGCCCGCTGCGGAACCAATCCACCGGCGGCTGGGCACGCAGCGCGTCGGTGATCACGGTGTGCCCGAGGACGAGTACGGCGGCGCCCATGATCACGGCGAGCGGGACCATCGAGAGCGAGTGGAAACCGAGCAGCGACGGCGTGTATGAGCCGAGCGACGCCGTCTGGACCAGCAGCGGGACGTACCAGAGCCGGGGCCGGTAGAACACCAGCACGACGGTGAGCACGTCGCCCAGGTAGAAGTAGCGCTCGTGCATGCTCGGCAGCGTGTACGGCACCAGAATCGCGAAGAACGCGGCGAGGGTGACCAGCCGGACCGCGTCCAGCCGGACCCGGCGGGCCACGATCAGGTAGCAGACGCCGAGGACGAGCGCCGCGGTGAAGCCGTACCCGAGCAGCCGCAGCGCCTCGACCCGGCTCTCCTGGTCGTACCAGGTGGAGGAGAGCTGATCGACGCCGAAGAAGGCGAAGATGTTCGGCGCGTGCGCGTTCAGCGCGGTGGTCGTGTACTTGGCCTGCCGGCTGGGTTCGTAGAGGGTGAGCAGCTCGAACGGGTTGCGGCCGAGCAGCATGGCCGGCACGTCCAGCAGTACGAACACGATCGGTCCGGCCAGCAGGGCCCGCCATCGGATCCGCCCGGCCAGCACGCAGACCAGCAGCAGCGGGAAGATGAAGACGCCCTGCGGTTTGAAGGCGAACGCGATCGCGCAGAACGAGACGGCCCAGACCGGCTTGCCGCGCAGCAGGAAATAGAGACCACCGGCCGCGAACGACGCCCACATCGAGTCGATCTGGCCCCAGAAGGCCGCGTTGATCGTGACAGTCGGCAGCATCAGGACGATCAGTCCGGCGGCCACCGCCGGGTGCCCCGGGCGGCGCAGCGCGACAGTCCGATAGGCGAACCAGGCGAGCAGCAGGTCGAAGACCACGTACACGGCCTTGATTTTCAAGATCAACGGCCCGGGAAGGTACGTGGTCAGCAGGAGCAGGTACAGGTACGGCGCGTTGTAGTTGCCGATCTGCCGGTCCATGCCGTGGATGCCGCCGGCCGCCTCCAGCTGGTGGTACCAGCGGATGAACACCAGCATGTCGTAGGTCAGCTGATCACGGCCGGCCCAGCGCACGCCGACGGCGATCACGAGCAGGGCGCCGACCAGAAGCGTGGCGGCGGGATTGGCGCGAAGGCGGGTCAACGGCACATCTTGCGACAGTACTGATGTGAGCTTTCGGTGAGGTGTGGCTCGCTGTGAGTCAGTTATGAACTTGCTGAAGGGCGGGCGCCGGGAACGGCTGCCGGAACGTGAACGCCTCCTGACCCGGCCCGTCGGCGGCGAGCCGATCCAGCCGGATCAGCGCCTCGCGCATCGTCGGGGTGTGGCCGGCCGGGACCCACCAGAGCACCAGCGAGGCCTCGGTCCCGTGCGGGAGGAACCACTCCCGGCGGCGGCGCAGATAGTCGAGGTGCTCGCTCTGGTACGCGAACACCCGCAGGTGCTCAACCGACTCCCAGACCGAGAGCGTGTAGATCCGCAGCGGGTCGGCGGGCGCGGCGATGGTGCCGTCGCCGCCCTCTCCGGCGAGCCGCCACACGAAGCCGGGCGAGCGGTCGGCCAGCGCGTTCATCAGGGTGAGCCCGGTGACGAACTCGGCCATCGACGGGTCGTCCAGCGGGGCTCGGAGGCGGGCGGTGTTCATCTGGGCCAGGTGGAAGCCGGTCATGCCATCCAGCTCATCAGCCCGGCTTTCTATTGTCAATCAGATTTGAATTTAGACAGAGTCACGCAGCATCGGCCCGGGGCGGCGTCCATGCGCGCCGACCACTCGCTGCCCTCCAGGAGGCCGTTGATCAGGGCGAGGTTCATCCCGCAGACCAGCGGCGGGAACTGTTCCGCGAGCCGGTGGAAAGGACAGTTCCGAAATATCGCGGTATCGCCGGTCAGCTCGGGCTGGTAACCCTGCTCGGTCAACCGGGTGACCACGTCCGGGCTGCGCAGGCCGCGTCCGTGCGCCCGCGCCACCTCGTTCAGCGTCTCCTCGGCGCCGACCCGCTCCAGCGCCTCGGCCAGCAGCTCGGCGGCGCCGCGATAGGCGCGCGGCGGCACGCTCACCGCGTGCTCCGCCGCGGCGAGGTGGTACAGCTTCGCGGGACGCCCAGCGCCCGGGCCGGTCCGTCCCGACAGGCGAGCGTACGAGACGTCGAGCAGCCCCGCCGCCACCAGTTTGTCGAGATGGAACGCCGCCAGGGTGCGGCCGACGCCCAGCGCCTCGGCCACCTCGTCCCGGCCGATCGGCCCCGGTTTCGCTTCCGACACGATGCGGTACGCGTTCCGGCGTACCGCATCGGAGAGAGCGGCGACGGCCGTGAGGTGGGTGAGGTCTTCCGGGGTTGTCACCCGGCAATCGTATTACCAACCGGAGTTGGCGCTAGACGGGCTGGTTTCCGCACCCGGAACAGGTATCCGATCGTGGTGGCGAGCGCGGTGAAGACCAGCAGCGTCAGAATCCGCAGGTCGACCGGCGCCGGCTTGGCCTGCACCAGGTACGTCTCGTAGGTGATGATCGACGCGGCCTGCACCAGCACCGGCACGAACCAGAGCCGGCGCGGCACCCAGAACGCGGCCACCACGGTCAGCACCTCGGCCAGCATGAAGTACCGCTCGTGCATGCCGGGCAGCAGGAACGGCGCCAGCAGCGCGGAGGCGGCGGCCAGGACCACGATGTGCTCGGTGTCGAGGACCACCTCGCGGGCGACGATCAGGAAGATCAGCCCCAGGATCGCGGCGATCGCGAAGAGGATGCCGGCGGTGCGGACCATGTCCAGGTGACTCTCGGCCGGGCGCAGGAAGGCGTAGATGTTCGGCGCGTTGAGGGTGAGCGCCGGGAACCGATCGGTCTGGCCCACGTAGATCAGCATGAGGTCGCCGAACGGCCGCCCGGTCAGCCAGGCCGGCACCGCGAACAGCACGTAGATCACCGGAATCGTGATCATGCACCGCCACCGCAGGCGCCGGGTCAGCAGCAGCGCCGCGAGTGCCGGGAAGAGGAAGATCGTCTGGACCTTGAACGCGAACGCCACCGCGATCAGCGCGGTGCCGGCCCACTGCCGGCCGCGGAGCAGGTGGTAGAGCCCGGCCACGGCGAAGGCGCTGTAGATCGTGTCGCACTGCCCCCAGTACGAGCCGTTCAGCACCACGGTCGGCAGCAGCAGCACGCTGAGGCCGGCGAGCAGCGGCATCCGCCAGCCCGGGCCGCGCAGCGCCACGATCCGGGCCGCGTAGACCGCGAGCACGCCGTCGAAGAGCGCCGAACCCAGCTTGATCCAGAAGAGCACGGGCAGCGGGGTGTGCTGGGACAGCCAGGTGAAGCCGGTGAGCAGGTAGAGGTACGCGACGTTGTAGTCGGAGAACGGATGCGCCAGGGCCGCGAAACCGCCGTGTGCCGCGATGAAGCGGCTCCACGGCCCCAGGTACCAGTCGTAGTCGATGGTCTCGAGTCCGAAACCGAGAAAGCGTACGGCGACGGCCACCGCGATGAGGGCGGCGGTCAGCAGCAACTCCGGTGCGACGCGTGATCCGGCAGGCGCACGGTCTCCGTCCAACGTCGCTCCCCGTCCGCGCGGTCGACACAGATGACGGAAAGATACCGGTGCCGCCCGTTTCGAGCCGTCCCGCGAGAGCTAGGTCTCACCTAGATGAGTGCGGGTTCTCGCTGCTTCGGCAGGGACTCGTTCCGTACCTCGCCGGCGGGCGGCGGTGCCGGCGCCGGATCGCGGCGCAGCAGGTGCGCCGCGAGGATGACCAGCGCCGCGAACATCATCACCGACAGGACCCGCAGATCCACCGGCCGGTTGCCGTTCGCCAGGAAGAGGTACGGCACGTAGCTCGCGAACGAGGTGATCTGTTCCAGGATCGGAAGGAACCAGAGCTGGGCCGGCAGCCAGAACGCCGCGATCACGGTGAGCGCGTCGGCCTGCATGAAGTACCGCTCGTGCATCCCGGGCAGCAGGAACGGAACCAGAAGGCTGAACGTGGCGGCGAGCAGGACGATGCGCCTGGCGTCGAAAGTGATCTTGCGAAGCAGCAGCACGTACGTGAAGACCAGGACGGCCGCGACCGCGAACAGCGTGCCGGCGGTGCGCACACTGTCGAGGATGGCGTTCCCCGGATGGATGAACGTGTAGATCGTGGGTGAGCCGAGTGTCAGCGCGCCGTACTGGCCGCTCTGGTGGACATAGATCAGCATCAGGTCGCTGAACGGGCGGCCGGCCAGCCAGGCGGGCACGGCCAGTGCGACGTAGATCGCCGGCACCACGAGCAGATGGCGGACCTTGACGATCCGGCCGGCCAGCAGCAGCACGAAGAGAACCGGGAAGAGGAATACCGCTTGGAGCTTGATCGAGATGGCCACACCGAAGAGAACCGCCGCCACCCACGGGTTCTCGCGCAGCAGGTAGTAGATCCCCGCGACGGTGAACGCGCTGTAGACGGTGTCGCACTGGGCCCACCAGGAGCCGTTCAGCATGACGGTGGGCAGCAGCAGGACCACCAAGCCGGCGAGCAGGGCGGTTCGCGGGTTGCCGCGCAGCCCGACGATCCGTGCGGCGTAGTAGGCGAGCATCACGTCGAAGGCGACCGAGGAGAGCTTGACGAGCTCCAGGATCGACCACGGCACGTGCGGTTCCAGCCAGGTGAGCCCGGCCAGCAGATAGAGGTACGGAACGTTGTAGTTGGCGAAGTCGTCCCCGAGCGCCGCGAAGCCGTGCTCGGCGATGTACTGGCTCCACGGCAGCACGAAGCTCCGGAAATCCGGCGTGGCGATGTCGAAGCCCACCCATCGGATGGCGATCGCCAAACCGACAAGAGCCAGCAGAAGGAGCGTTTCGGGATTCTTCCCCCGTGCAATGAATCTCGTCACAGGGTCGGGATCGTAGGGAGTCAATGTGGCCGGTTGTCCCGCTTGATCTGAACGCGGAGCGGCGTACGGGTTACCGGCCGAGCGGACGACGGCATGGCCACCACAGCCCGGTAACCTAGCTGAGTGTCTGTAACCCCTTCTCCTCATCGCCGCGTCGCCCTCCTGACCCTGGGCTGTGCCCGCAACGAGGTCGACTCGGAAGAGCTCGCCGCCCGCCTCGACGCCGACGGCTGGGAAGTGGGTACCGACGCCGAGGGCGCTGACGTGGTCGTCGTGAACACCTGCGGCTTCGTCGAGAAGGCGAAACAGGACTCCATCGACACGCTGCTCGCGGCCGCCGACACCGGCGCCAAGGTGGTGGCCGCCGGCTGCATGGCCGAGCGGTACGGCAAGGAGCTCGCCGAGAGCCTCCCCGAGGCCAACGCGGTGCTCGGCTTCGACGACTACACCGACATCGGGGCCCGCCTCGACAGCGTGCTGCGTGGCGAGAGCCTCGACGCGCACACCCCGCGGGACCGTCGCGAGCTGCTCCCGATCACCCCGGTGCAGCGGCACACCGCCAAGGTGGTCGTCCCCGGTCACGCGACCGTCGACGAGCACACCCCGGCTCACCTGCGCAAGGTGCTGCGCCGCCGGCTGGACACCGGCCCGGTGGCCTCGCTCAAGCTGGCGAGCGGCTGCGACCGGCGCTGCTCGTTCTGCGCGATCCCGGCGTTCCGCGGCGCGTTCGTCTCCCGCGACCCGCAGGAGCTGCTCGCCGAGGCGGAGTGGCTGGCCAAGACCGGCGTCCGCGAGCTCGTCCTGGTCAGCGAGAACAGCACGTCGTACGGCAAGGACCTGGGCGACCCGCGCCTGCTGGAGAAACTGCTGCCGCAGCTGGCCGCGGTCGACGGCATCGTGCGGGTGCGTGCCAGTTACCTCCAGCCGGCCGAGACCCGGCCTGGCCTGGTCGAGACGATCGCGACGACGCCCGGCGTGGCGGCGTACTACGACCTCTCCTTCCAGCACTCCAGTGAGACGGTGCTGCGCCGGATGCGGCGTTTCGGCTCCACCGAGCGCTTCCTCGATCTGCTCGAGTCGGCCCGCAAGCTGGCCCCGGCGGCCGGCGCCCGGAGCAACTTCATCGTCGGCTTCCCGGGCGAGACCAAGCAGGAGTACGAAGAGCTGGTCCGGTTCCTCAACGAGGCCCGGCTCGACGCGATCGGCATCTTCGACTACAGCGACGAGGACGGCACCGAGGCGGCCGGGATGACCGGCAAGGTCAGCGAGGCCACCGTCCAGAAGCGGTACGACCGGATCACCTCGCTGGTCGAGGAGATCTGTGGCCAGCGCGCCGAGGAGCGGATCGGCAGCACCGTCGACGTGCTCGTCGACTCGATCTCCGACGACGAGATCGAGGGCCGTGCCGAGCACCAGGCCCCCGAGGTCGACGGCTCCACCACGCTGGTGGCCGGTGACCAGGGTGTCGATGTCAGCGCGCTGCGCCCCGGCGACCTGGTCCGGGCCCGGGTCACCGGCACCGAGGGCGTCGACCTGATCGCGGTGCCGGTGGAGATGATCTCGGCTGCTCCGGTGCAGCGGTGACCAACGAGCCCGCTCCGGTGCCCGCCCCGCGCGTGGTGTCGCTCTACAACGCTGCCAACGCGTTGACCGTGATCCGGATCGTGCTCGTCCCCGTTTTCCTGGCCTTCGTGGTCGCCTCCGAAATGACCGACACGGACTGGCGGATCGCCGCTTGCCTCGCGTTCTGCGTGGCCTCGGCGACCGACTTCGTGGACGGCTGGATCGCCCGCCGGTGGTCCCTGGTCACCTCGTTCGGCAAGGTCGCCGACCCGATCGCGGACAAGGCTCTGACCGGCACGGCGCTGGTGCTGCTGTCCGCGTACGATCATCTGCCCTGGTGGGTGACGATCGCGATCCTCATCCGGGAGTGGGGTGTTACCGCCCTGCGGTTCTGGGTGATCCGATACGGCATCATTCCGGCCTCCCGGGGTGGCAAGCTCAAGACCGGCCTGCAGATCGTGGCGATCGCCTGGTACCTGTGGCCGGTTCCGGAGTCCTTCCAGTGGATCGGCGTGGTCCTGATGGGCGCCGCGCTGGTGGTCACCGTGGTCACCGGTGTGGCGTACGTGGTGGAGGCCTTGCGGATGCGCGCCAACGCCCAGAAATAGGAGCACCACGTGGAGATGCCGGTTGCCGCAGCGGCGGTGGTGCACGCGCTCGTCGAACGACGGGAGACGCTCGCGACCGCCGAGTCCCTCACCGGTGGCCTGGTCGCCGCGACGATCGTGGAGATTCCCGGTGTCAGTGCGGTGTTCCGCGGCGGGCTGATCGTTTACGCCACCGAGCTCAAGGCGCGCCTGGCGGGCGTACCCGAGAAGTTGCTCGATGAGCGAGGCCCGGTGGACGGTGACGTGGCCGCGGCGCTGGCGTCCGGAGCGCGGGAGCGCTGCGGCGCGGATTGGGGCCTGGCGACCACCGGCGTCGCGGGCCCGGAACCGCAGGACGGCAAGCCGGTAGGACTGGTCTACGTGGCGGTCGCCGGCCCTGGTGGAACCCGGGTGCGCGAGCTGCAACTCGCCGGAAATCGGGCGGCCATCCGCACCGAAAGTGTGACGGCCGTCCTGCAATTGCTCACCGACACGCTCCACGCCGCGCCGGCCCCGGCCTGAACTGGGAATTCGGCAGTCGCAGTGATCGTTGTCCGCAATGGCCGCCGCCCGAGGGTCTCGGGAATTCGGCGGGGCGGGATGTCGGCATGGCTCACGCCAGGTACGGTTGCGGGAAGCCTCCGGCGTATGCCGGCGGCCGACCCGCAGGAGGAGGTGCCATGGTCCTGCTACGCCGCGTTATAGGCGATGCACTTCGGGCGCGCCGGCAGGGGCAGCACCGCACGCTGCGCGAGGTGTCGACCGCCGCGAACGTCAGCCTGGGCTACCTGTCCGAGATCGAGCGCGGGCAGAAAGAGGCGTCCAGCGAGCTGCTCGCGGCGATCTGCGATGCGCTCGGCGCCCGGCTCTCCGAGTTGCTCAGTGAGGTCAGCAGCACGTTGTCCCTCGCGGAGAACATGGAAGGCGTGCTCGTCCCGGTCGAGGACCAGACGATGTCCGGCGACGTCTCCGTCTCGGTGCGCCAGGATTCGCCGCTGAAAGCAACGCTGCACGCGACCCGTAAGAAGCGGGACGTCGTTTACGCAGCATGATCAGGTCGATGCGCTCCGGGCTCCCGCATGGGACGGCCCGGCGCGCATCTGTGTCTTCTGGTCCGTGTCGTCTCCGCTCAGGGGAGCGTAGCCTCGAAGCCGGGGGAGAACCCTGAGATCCCCCCGAGGTCACGTGACGTCACTGGCGTCGAGCTGACACGATGGGTTTCGCGCCACCGGGGTTTCACGACGATTCCGGGGGCGCGTCCGGCGGAGCGACATTTGAGGGGACACCACGAGATGGCGAATCCGTTCGTCAAGGGCTGGCACTACGTGATGGCGCTCTTCGGCGCGAAAATCGACGAATACGCCGACCCGAAGGTCCAGATCCAGCAGGCCATCGAGGACGCGCAGCGACAGCACCAGGCGCTCGTTCAGCAGGCCGCGGCCGTCATCGGCAACCAGCGGCAGCTCGAGATGAAGCTGTCCCGGCAGATGTCCGAGGTCGAGAAACTGCAGGGGATGGCGCGTCAGGCGCTGGTCCTGGCCGATCGGGCCCGTGCCGCGGGCGACGAGGCCGAGGCCCAGAAATACGAGGCGACCGCCCAGACCCTGGCGACCCAGCTGGTCTCCGGCGAGCAGTCGATGGAAGACCTGAAGACGCTGCACGACCAGGCTCTCGGCGCGGCCGGCCAGGCTCGCAAGGCCGTGGAGAACAACGCGATGGTGCTCCAGCAGCGCATCGCCGAGCGCTCCCGCCTGCTCAGCCAGCTGGAGCAGGCCAAGATGCAGGAGACCGTGGCGAAATCGCTCGAGTCGATGTCGCAGCTCGCCGCGCCGGGCAACACCCCGTCGCTGGACCAGGTGCGCGACAAGATCGAGGAGCGGTACGCGAACGCCATGGGCCGTGCCGAGCTGGCCTCCAACTCCGTCGAGGGGCGGATGCTGGAGGTGCAGAAATCCAGTCTGGACCTGGCCGGTTCGTCGCGTCTGGAGCAGATCCGGGCGAGCATGGCTGGCGAGAAACTGGGTGGCGCCGCGGCACAGCCGGCCGTGGAGCAGACCGCGCCGGCCGCCGACCCGGCCAGCGTGGCCCGGCTCGACGAGATCAGGGCCAGCATGAACCAGAAGCGGGGCGACACCTCCGCTGCCGGCTGAGTTTTTCTTGAGGAGGGCAGCGGGATGGACGAGCGAGCCAAACACTTCCGGCGGCTCAAGCGAGTGCGTGGCGCTGCCCGCCGATGGAGTGTTCTGGGTGGCGGCCTGACCGGCGCCGCGGTGGTCCTGACGCCGTACGCGGGGATCGGCATCGCCGACGCCGCGTGGGCGGCCGCCGCCGGTGGCTCGGTCGTGCTCGCCTGGTTCCGCTGGAGCGACCATCGGGTGCTCGCCGCCATTCCCGCGCCACCGCCGTCGGTGGGCTCGCCGAAACTCACCGCCGCCCTGGAGAGCTTCCCGGCCGGCCGCACTGTCATGCAGGAGGTCCGCCGGCAGCGCAGCCGTTACGCGTTGCGCGGCTCCGGGATCGTCGACGCGTGGGACCGGCTCGACCGGGCCGCGCAGACCATGGTGGGCCTGGCCGGCCGGATGACCGGCCCCGGCAAGGCCGCGCTGCTGGAAGCGGCGACCGCCGAGGAGTGGCTGCGCGACCTGGGCCAGCGGGTGGCCAGTGTGGAGCGAGCCATCCCGCTGACCCAGCCCGACCAGCGGGACGGGCTGGAGCAGGCGCACGCCGGGCTGACCGTCCAGTTCACCGAGGGCGTCACGGAGTACGAGAAACTCGTGGCGGCCGCAGCGAGCTACGTCGCGGAGGACGGGCATCCGGTCGCGGACACCCGCCACCCGGCGTACTTCGGCCTGATCGAAGCGACCGACCGGCTGCGTGGTTTCGCTGAGGGTCTCGCCGAGCTGCGGACCACCGAGATCAGGATCCCGTCCGATCGGGCTGGCAGCGCGGACACCAGTAGGTGACTCGGTCGTCCTGTTCGGCCTTCTGAATCGGGCCGGCACACCGGCGGCAGGGCTGGGCGCGTCTGCCGTAGACATAACTCGTCTGTCCACGGCGCAGCGATCCGGTGGTGGTCTGCGTCCATCGGCCCCGGTTGGACGCGACGAGTTTCTGGGCGAGCACGACCGTGCCCATCAGGTCCTTGACCTTCTCGACCGGCGTCCACGGCCAGAGGCCACGCAGGAACAGCGTCTCCGCCTTGTACAGGTTGCCCACGCCGGCCAGGTTCCGCTGGTCCAGCAGCGCCTCGGCGATCGAGGCGGACGGTTTCCCGCTGATCCGGCGTACCGCCTCGGCCGGGTCCCAGTCGGCACCGAGCAGGTCCGGTCCGAGGTGGCCGACAAGCTTCTCCTCGTCGGCGGTGGGGATCAGCGCCAGCTCGTGCAGGTGGTACCCGACCGCCACCGACCGGGCGGTCTTCAGCGCCACGCGGATCAGGTGCGCCGGGCGCCCGGTCCAGCGTTCGCCGGGTGTGTAGGCGCGCCAGGCCCCCTCCATCCGCAGATGCGAGTGCAGGGTGTGCGGTTCACGGCCCTCGCGTGTAAGGCGCAGCAGGAGGTGTTTGCCACGGCTCGCCGACTCGGCCACGGTCCAGCCGGTCAGGTCGGTGGTGGCCAGCTGCGGCACCCGGAAGTCGGACCCGGTCAGCACCTCACCGGCGAGCGCCTTCTCCACCACGCGAGCCGTGTTCCAAACGGTGTCACCTTCCGGCATGTCCTTATTGTGCTTGACCCGATTGAGATCATGGCCGCATGGGCCTGGACATCGCCCCGTTGGCGGGCAGGACCGCCCTGTTCGAGGAACTCAACGGCGGCTGGCTGGTCTTCATGTCGAAAGACCCGACCGGCGCCTTCTACTACCGCCACTTCGAGGAATTCTGGCCGGAGTTCACCCTGCTGGCGGTGGACCGATTTCCGGCCGGCCTCTCCGGCATCATGCTGCGCGCCATGCGCGACAACACGGCCCGGCTGGGATTCACCGATCTCATCGCGCCCGTCCGGCCGAGTGCCAAGACAGCTCAGATCACCACACCCCTACGCGGAGCCGAACGTCTGGATCCACCACCGCATCTAGCGTTCGGTGATGCGGATCGTGTCGCCGGAGCGGACCGACAGGACCACCACGGCTCGGCCGTTGTTGACGGCGATCGCCACCCGGTCGGCCGAGTCGGTGAAGACGAGCAGTTCGCCCGCTCCCACGTCGGCGAAGGTCGCGCCACGTCGGGCCCGGACGTTGCCGTTCACGGTCAGCTCCGGGCCGAGCCCGGTCAGCACCGAACCACCGGCTGCCAGCTGCACGTTGCCGAACCTGTCGACGGTCAGCACCTCGGCTTCGATCCAGCCGTCTCCGACTGTCACGAGCGGGTCGGGTAGGCGTACCAAAGTGGTGGGATCGACCAGCGGCCCGGCGTCGGAGGCGGCAGAGCCGGCGGCGAGCCGGGCCGCGGCAGGCGCGAAGAGGTCGCGTCCGTGGAACGTGCGGGAGACGTCGCCGAGCGTCCAGTCCTTGTTGCTGAGCTCGTGGGCGGTCTCGATGCCGCCGAGCGCCTCGGCCGCCCAGATCAGCAGGCCGTTGTCGGGGCCGACGAGCACGCCGTTCGGGGTGGTCAGCACCACGCCGCGGCGGGCCGTGCCGACGCCCGGGTCGACGACCGCGAGGTGCACCGAGGGCGGCAGGTAGGGCGCGGTCTGCGCCAGGACGGCGGCGCCTCGGATCACGTCGGCCGGCGGAACGTGATGAGTGACGTCGATCACTCTGGCCTGCGGCGTGACTCGGGCGATCGATCCGTGGCACGCCGCGACGAACCCGTCGAACGTGCCGTAATCGGTCGTAAAACTGATCCATTCATAACCGGCCATGGTGACTGACGTTACTGCCTGTTGTTTCGGGGTGCGGGGCAGGCGCGCCGCGCCTCCGTGGCAGTGTGGATCCATGCGTCTCGTGATCTTCACCGAACCCCAGCAGGGCGCCAGCCACGACGATCTCCTGCGGGTGGCCAAGGCCGCGGAGGATGGCGGCTTCGATGGATTCTTCCGCTCCGATCACTATCTGAAGATGGGCGATGGCTCCGGCCTGCCCGGCCCGACCGACGCCTGGATCACCCTGGCCGCGCTGGCCGTGCAGACGTCCCGGATCCGGCTCGGCACGCTTGTCAGCTCGGCCACGTTCCGCCTCCCCGGCCCGCTGGCGATCGCCGTGGCCCAGGTGGACGCGATGAGCGGCGGCCGGATCGAGTTCGGCCTGGGTGGCGGCTGGTTCGAAGCCGAGCACCAGGCGTACGGCATCCCGTTCCCGGCGCTCGGCGAACGCTTCGACCGGCTCGAGGAGCAGCTCGAGATCATCACCGGGCTGTGGAAGACGCCGGCCGGTTCGCCGTTCTCCTTCGACGGCAAGCACTACCAGCTGGTCGACTCCCCGGCGCTGCCGAAGCCGGTCCAGTCCTCGCTGCCGGTCATCGTCGGCGGCCACGGCAAGAAGCGCACCCCCGCGCTCGCGGCGAAGTACGCCGCCGAGTTCAACGTGCCGTTCTCCAAGATCGCGGACCTGCCGGCGCAGTATGAGCGGGTCCGTGCGGCGAGTGCCGCGATCGGCCGCGAAAAGCCGCCGGCGTTCTCGGCCGCGTCGGTGCTGTGCGTGGGCCGCGATGACGCCGAGGTGCGTCGCCGGGCCGCGGCGATCGGTCGCGAGGTCGAGGAGATGCGCGAGAACGGCGGGGTTGTCGGGACGCCCGCTGAGGCGGTGGAGATCATCAAGAAGTACGGAGAGGCCGGGGCGTCGCGTTTGTTCTTGCAGGCGCTTGATCTCTCGGACATCGACCACATCGAGTTGGTGGCGTCCGAGGTGGCACCGCAGCTGTAGGCGTGTCGGGGGTTGTCCGCCCCGCTTGTCGGCCGCTACTCGCCGCCCGTCCGTGCGCCGCGGTCGTCAGGTCTGCAAGATCCGCCGTGCTTCGTGCCGGTCCGTCACTGTTCGTGACAAGGGGTGGGTCGGCAACGCCTGAGGCCGCCCGGCTTTCGTCATTGGTGGTCTTAGGCGGCAGGGCGCAAGAGGCTGATGCTGCCAGGCCTTGGGCGGCGGGCGCACGGGTTTTGTGCGCGTTGACCGCCCCCGGGACGGCGGTGAGCGCACACGAACACGTTGCGCGTGCGGCTGGTCGCCTCCTGGGCTGGTCGTCCTTGCACGAGCTGTTCGTGTGCGCAGGCCGCCCCTGCACGAGCTGTTCGTGTGCGCAGGTCGCCCCTGCACGAGCTGTTCGTGTGCGCAGGTCGCCCCTGCACGAGCTGTTCCTGTGCGCAGGTCGCCTCCGCGCGACTTGTTCGTGCAGCTGGCCGCCGCGTGAATCGTCTGTGTGCTCTGGTCGCCGTTGGCCCGGCCGGGCACAGCCCTCGGGGATGCTGCGAAGTCCAGCCCCAGCGGCGTGAATGAGGTCGCACCTAACCGCTCCGTGCGCCTTCATCCACGCCATAGCCGAGACGCGGGCACACACACCGACTACGTGAGCGCCCATCACCGCTGGACGGCTCTTCCGTGCGCCCGCGTCCCGGTTTTACGTGCGTTCGCACTTTCGGCGACCTCAACCCGCAAACCAGCTTGAGCGGCCGAGCGACAGGCCGGCCGAGCGACCGACTTCGCCATTGAATAGCCGGTGTCTCACAAGCCAAGACCGTCTCTATGCGGATCTTGTGCCTCGGCGGCGGGGGCGATGTCCACGAATTCCCGACGGCGGGTTGAGGCCGGCCTCGCCACGATCTCAGACGAGCACGTATCTGTGGGGTGCCGGAACACTCGTCCCGCCGAATTTTCACGGTCGGTGAGGGCCAGGCGGGATTCCGCCCGCATCCAGGCTCGATCTTGGAGACCGGTGGGCGCTCCGACCCCCTCCGGTCTCCACAAATGGCAGCACAACCCGACAACCCCTTACCGGAACCTCACGAACCACCCTAAAACGACAGGCCCCCAACGCCCGGCCACCGGGAAGTTGTGAGTTTGCGGTCGACGGGACGGCTGAACCGCACAAGATCTGCGGCAACACTTCGCAGCGAGAGCTGCCGCCCCACCCGAACCCGAAGTCAGCCCGCAGAATGGCGAAACCCAACCGGCCGGAACCTGCCAAGATCTGAGGTCATCGGAGGCGCTCGCGTTGAGCGGGCACGGAATCACCCGTGCAGGAGCCCGAAACGGTGAGCGGGTGTCACGGTCGGGGGTCCCTGATGCCGGGCGATTGCAGGTTTGGTCGCGGGTCGGGCGTGCACGTTCGTCGCGCTGGGCGAGTTCCGCCGTCAGGCTCGTAAGCGCAGCCCCCTCGGCGTCGCTCGGAACCCGGCCGCCGTCAGAGCGTCGCGCAGTGGTGACGCGTTCACCGACTCGCCGTCGGCGCGTTCGACCGACATCGTCCCCAGGGCGCCCGATCGCACCGCCGCCGCGAGGGCCTGGCCGGCTGCGGTCAGGGAGTCGCCGTCGTCGCTGAAGGACAGCAGCGTCCGCCCGCCCCGCTCGACGTAGATCACCAGGTCTCCGCCGACCAGCACGACCAGAGCGCCCGCTTTGCGGCCGGCGCGGTGCCCGGCTTTCGCGGTCAGCTCGCCGTCGCCGCTGTCGACCACCCGGTCCGGCCAGGGCAGTGCCGCGCCATAGGGGTTCGCCGGGTCGGTGGAGGCCAGCACCACCGCTGTGGCACCCGTCCGTTTCGCCAGCTCGGCCGGCTCGGCGAGGGCCCGCAGCCGGTCGACGGCTCCCGGCACGGCGAACTGCGCCGCCCCGAGCCCCTCGACGAAGTAGCCCCGGCGGGCCGCACCGCGCTCCTCCAACGCGGCCAGCACCGGGTAGACGGCCGAGAAACCGCCGGTCACCCCCTCGGACATCACCGCGCCCCGGGTCACCACGCCGTGGCGTTCCAGCAGGAGGTCGGCGAGCGCGGCCGCGCGGCGGGTCGGGTCGAGATCGCGGTCCGGCAGCCGGGACCAGCGGCCCACCATGTTGAGCGGACCGGTGCGCGACGGCATGTTCGGCCGGCCGGGACGCCGGTAGCGGGACCGGGCCGGCGCGGCTTTCGCCCGGTGGGCGCCGCTGCCGCCGAGCAGCGCCCGCAGCGGGGCGAGGGTGTCGTTGGTGAGATGGCCGGCCCACACCAGGTCCCACACGGCTGCCGCCAGATCGGTGTCGTCGCCCGAGCTGACCCGCTCGGCGAGCGACCGGAAGAACAGCGCCTGCCCGTCACCGAGCGCCTCCAGGACACTCTGGTGCAGCGGCGTGGCCGCGAACTCGTCGTCGGGCGGGGGCAGCAGCAGCGGCGCGCTGTCCGCGTACGCCAGCGTCACCCACCCGTCCCCGCCGCTGATCGATCCGGAACCGGCCCACAGCACGTCACCGCCGGCGCACAGCTCGTCGAGCATCGGCGGCGCGTAATCGGCCACCCGGGCCGGCAGCACCAGGCGCTCCCACGCCGACGCCGGCACCGCGATGCCCTGGATCTGCTCGATCGCGGCGGCCACCGCGTCCACCCCGCGCGTGTTGCCGCCCACCTGCTGCCAGCGCGGCAGGAACGCGGCCAGCACCCGCGGCGGCACCGGCTCGATCTCGCGGCGCAGCGCGGCGAGCGACCGGCGCCGCAGCATCCGCAGCACCTCGGCGTCGCACCACTCGGTCCCGGCGCCGCCGGGGGAGAACTCGCCGGTCGCCAGCCGGCCGGTCGCGCTCAGCCGCTTGAGCGCCTGCTCCACGACGAAAACCCCGAGCCCGAATCTCGCCGCGCAGGTCGCGGCCAAAAACGGCCCATGGGTACGCGCGAAGCGCGCCACCAGGTCACCGAGCGGATCCGCCACGGGTTCCAGGTAGGCCTCAGGAATCCCGACGGGCAACGCCACCCCGAGGGCGTCCCGATAGCGCCCGGCGTCGTCGATGCCGATCCACCGCTCCTCGCCGGCGACCCGGATCCGGATCGCCCGGCGGCTGCTCTCGAGGCTGAGCGCCCACTCCTCCGGCGCCCCTCGTAACGCCAGCTCGGCCGCCGAGAGGTCACCGAGCAGGCGCAGCAGCTCGGCGGTGTCCTCGGCGTCACGGGGTGTGCGCTGCTCGGTCAGCCACTGCAGGTGGGCCTCGGTCTCGGTGACCACACCCGGGTCGAGCAGCTCCCGCAGGTCGACCCGGCCGAGCAGCTCGCCGAGCAGGGTCGAGTCGAGAGCGAGGGCGGCGGCGCGGCGCTCGGCCAGCGGGGCGTCCCCCTCGTACAGAAAAGCGCCGACGTATCCGAAGAGCAGCGACCTGGCGAAGGGCGAGGGACGGCTGGTCTCGGACTCGACGAGGCGAACCTTGCGGCCGGAGATCTCCCGCATCAGGCCGACCAGGCCGGGGACGTCGAAGACGTCGCGCAGGCACTCGCGGGCGGCTTCCAGGGTGACCGGGAAGTCGGCGAACTCGCGGGCCACGTCGAGCAGCTGCGCGGACCGCTGGCGCTGCTGCCAGAGCGGCTGGCGGCGGCGCGGATCACGCCGGGGCAGCAGCAGCGACCGGGCGGCGCACTCGCGGAACCGGGACGCGAAGAGGGCCGACGTGCCGACCGCCTCCTCGACGATCTGCGAGATCTCCTCGGGGTCGAACGCGACCAGCTCGGCGCCGGGCGGTTCGTCGGCGGTGTCCGGCAGGCGGACCACGATGCCGTCGTCGGAGGGCATGACCTGGCCGTCCACCCCGTACCGCTCGGAGAGCCGGCGGGCGATCGCGAGGGCCCAGGGCGCGTTGACTTTCGCCCCGAGCACACAGTGCACGGTCATCCGCCAGTCACCGAGCTCGTCGCGGAACCGTTCCACCACGATGGTCCGGTCGTCCGGCAGGTGGCGGGTGGCCTCGCGCTGCTCACGCAGGTAAGCCACCAGGTTGCCGGCGGCCCACTCGTCCAGACCGGACTCGCGCAGCGTCGTGGTGGCCTTGTCGTCACCGGCCCGGGTCAGGCCGCGCAGCCGGGCGCCGATGGCGCGGCCCAGCTCGATCGGGCGGCCGGGTGAGTCGCCTTTCCAGAACGGCATGCGGGCCGGTGCGCCGGGGGCGGGGGAGACCAGCACCCGGTCGGGGGTGATGTCTTCGATGCGCCAGGACGTGGACCCCAGGAGGAAGACGTCGCCCACGCGGGACTCGTACACCATCTCCTCGTCGAGCTCGCCCACCCGCGAGGCTTTCTCCGAACCGGCGAGAAAGACCCCGAAGGTCCCTCGGTCGGGAATGGTGCCGCCGCTGGTCACGGCGAGCCGCTGGGCGCCGGGCCGGCCGGTGAGCTCGTCGGTGCTCCGGTCCCAGACGAGGCGGGGGCGCAGCTCGGCGAAGGCGGTCGACGGGTATCGGCCGGAGAGCATGTCGAGCACCGCGTGCAGCGCGGAGTCGGGCAGCTCGGCGAAGGGCGCGCACCGGCGGACCAGCGCGGCCAGCTCGTCGACCTGCCAGGTGTCGAGCGCGACCATCGCGACGATCTGCTGGGCCAGCACGTCGAGCGGATTGCGCGGGTAACGCAGCTCCTCGATCGCGCCGGCGCTCATCCGTTCCGCGACGACCGCGCAGGAGAGCAGGTCACCGCGGTGTTTCGGGAAGACCACACCGCGCGAGACGGCGCCCACCTGGTGCCCGGCGCGGCCGATGCGCTGCAGGCCGGCCGCGACCGACGGCGGCGCCTCGATCTGCACCACCAGGTCGACCGCGCCCATGTCGATGCCGAGCTCGAGGCTGGAGGTGGCGACCACGGCCGGCAGGGTGCCGGATTTCAGCGCTTCCTCGATCTGTTTGCGCTCCTCGCGGGAGACGCTGCCGTGGTGGGCGCGGGCCACCAGAGGCGGCGCGCCTTGGGTGGCGCCGGCCTGCGCCATCACCGCGGCGGGCATTTTCGTCATCGCCGGAGCGGGGTCCCCGGCGCGCTCGGCGACCAGCTCGTTGAGCCGGGCACAGAGCCGCTCGGCACCGCGTCGCGAGTTGGTGAAGACGATCGTCGACCGATGTGCCTCGATCAGCTCGAGCACCCGCTCCTCGACCGCCGGCCAGATCGACGGTGTGTTGCGCCCGCTGCCCGGGTCGTCGGCATCGGTGTCGGTGACCTCGTCGAGGCGGGTCATGTCCTCCACCGGGACCTCGACCACCACCTCGATGGTCTTGGCGCTCGGTGGCTGCACGATCTCGACGTGCTGGGCGCCGCCGAGGAACCGGGCGGTCTCGTCGATCGGCCGGACCGTCGCGGAGAGCCCGACCCGCTGCGCCGGGCGCTCCAGAAGCGCGTCCAGCCGCTCCAGGGAGAGCGCCAGATGTGCTCCGCGCTTGGTCGCCGCGACCGCGTGCACCTCGTCGATGATCACTGTCTCGACGCCGCGCAGCGAATCTCGCGCCGCCGACGTGAGCAGCAGGAACAGCGACTCCGGCGTGGTGATCAGAATGTCCGGCGGGGTGCGGGCGAAGAGCCGCCGCTCGTCGGCCGGGGTGTCACCGGTACGCATCCCGACGGTGATCTCCGGTGGCGGCAGGCCGAGCCGGCCGGACGCCTGGCGGATGCCGGTCAGCGGCGCCCGCAGGTTGCGCTCGACGTCGACAGCGAGCGCCTTGAGGGGGCTGATGTAAAGCACCCGGCACCGCTTGCGTGCCTCCTCCGGCACCGGCTCGTGGGCCAGCTTGTCGAGCGACCAGAGGAAGGCTGCGAGCGTCTTGCCGGAACCGGTGGGCGCGACCACCAGCGCGTTGCGCCCCGCGCCGATCGCTTGCCACGCGCCCGCCTGAGCAGCGGTGGGCGCGGCGAAAGCGGCCGTGAACCACTCACGTGTGGCCGGACCGAACGTTTCGAGCACCTCTCGCATGCGGACCATCCTGCCTCGGGGGTACGACAGAAAACCTGGCTCCGGCGTACCCAAGAGGGGCTGTCGCTTTTGCCGTTTGTTGCTCTTCGCTGCCGTGATGGTGTCAAGCCGAAGTCTGCTTCGCGCGGAGACCGGGTGATCGTCATTCCTTGGCCGGTCTGTGGCTGATTATCCTGATACCCGACTTGATGGGTGGGTGCCGATGGCGGTCAGGCAGATGCTCGTCGCTGGTCGGTACCGTCTTCTGGAGCCGGTCGGCGCCGGTGGAATGGGACGCGTGTGGCTGGCCCACGACGAGATGCTTCACCGGGACATCGCGATCAAAGAGATCGTCCCCCCTGACTGGATGAACGGTGCTGAGCAGGACCGGCTTCGTGAGCGGACCCTGCGCGAGGCCCGCAGCGCGGCACGGCTCAACCATCCGCACGTGGTCCGGATCTACGACGTGGTGCACGCCGACGATCTGTCCTGGATCGTCATGGAATACATCCCGTCCCGATCGCTGCACCAGGTCCTCGGCGACGAGGGCCCGTACGACCCGGCCGGCGCCGCCCGGATCGGACTTGCCGTGCTGGACGCGCTCGACGCCGCGCACCAGGCCGGCGTCCTGCACCGCGACGTGAAACCGCACAACGTGCTGATCGCCACCGACGGCAGGGTCGTGCTGACCGATTTTGGTCTCGCCACTTTCGTGGACGACGGCTCCGTCACGATGCCTGGGCTGATCGTCGGCTCCCCGCAGTACGTCTCACCGGAACGCGCCCGTGACGGCGCCTCCACTCCCGAGTCGGACCTGTGGTCGTTCGGCGCGACGCTGTTCGCGGCCGTCGAGGGCCAGTCGCCGTACGCCCGGGAGACCGCGATGGCCACCCTCGCGGCGCTCGCCACCCAGCCACCCGACCCACCGGTCCGGGCCGGCCCGCTGGCGCCGGTCCTGGAGGGGTTGCTGCGGTACGAGCCCGGCGACCGGTTCACTGCCGCCGAGGTGGAGCGCCGGTTGCTCGCGATCGTGGCGACCGATCATCGGGACGCGCCGCTGGTCCCGGGGCAGAGGGGAGCCCGCAGGACGGTCGACGGCACCGGCCCGGCGGCATCGTCGTTCGACGATCCGTCCGGGGACATCTGGTACGCCGCCGAGGCCGAAGCACCGTGGGACGACGGTCCGCTGAGTGTCGGGAACTGGCACTCCGAGGACTCCGGGCCCCTGTGGTCCGGATCTTCTTTGCGGCAGGTGTTCGTACCGCCGCCGGCGGAGGATTCGCCAGACGAGGCAGCGGCCAGGCCGGGGCCGGACGAGGCAGCGGTCCGGCCGGGGCCGGACGAGGCGGCGAGCTGGTCCGAACCGCCGGAGCCGGGGTCTGGATCGGGGGCGGAGCCAATGGCGAGCGGGCCGGCCAAGAAGAAATGGAAGGACATCCCCGAGACCGGAAATGATCCCTATCTGACCGGCGTGATAGCCCTGTATGACAGCGTCGGCCAAGAAGGCACCGTTGCCGCTCCCACCACAGCCACCCCCGTCGAAAAGCCGCCTGCGAAAGCCCAACCAGCGGCAACAGAAGCTGAACTCCCCAAGCCGCCACCGGCCGCCCCGCGCAGCACCGGCCGGGCCATCGTCCGCACGATCCCAGCCCCGCGAACCGTCTTCACCGGCGAGGTCCTGGACGGCGAAGCCAACCCGAAACCCCCTGGACCCAGGGCCAGAACCGGCCGGGCCCAAGCACGACTCGCCATCGCCGGAGTCCTGTTCGTCCTGCTGGGAAGCGGTGTCCTGGCCGGTTACCTGGCCCAGAACAACGGGCCCGGCCCGCATGTGGTGCTTCCTCCGGTAGGCACGGTGTTACCGGCCAGCACATCAGAGCGACCTCAGCAGACACCCACCA
This sequence comes from Actinoplanes sp. CA-015351, assembly GCF_050955685.1. Taxonomy (NCBI): domain Bacteria; kingdom Bacillati; phylum Actinomycetota; class Actinomycetes; order Micromonosporales; family Micromonosporaceae; genus Actinoplanes; species Actinoplanes sp. CA-015351. The sequence goes on along the minus strand of NZ_CP192102.1, from coordinate 7,210,545 downwards.
CGACCGCAGCAAACCCGACCAATCCGGCAACCGCACAACCCACGCCGGTGAAGTCCACACCGGCAAAGCCGACAACCACCCCGGCCACGCCGCTGCCCACCACCGTGACAACCGAGGTGATGACCTCAAGCCACCCACCTGGCTCGTCCCCGCCCACCCCCTCGAAACTCGCCGCTCGCCTGGGCGGTTTCTCCCCGATCATCTGCGACGCGACCCCGCCCGCGAGCTTGCCGGTCACCCCGAAAAAGGACGCGGCCAGAGGCGTCAACGGCTGGACCCTGCCCTCCGGCTGGTCGTACTTCACCGACGGCTCGGGTTTCCACCTGGCCGTCCCGGACGGATGGAGCTATCAGCGGATCGGGACCACGTACTGCTTCCGCGACCCGAAGAACTCCCAGGTGATGAGCCTCGACTTCGGACGTGACCCGGACGACGACCCGGTGAAGGCCTGCCAGGCCGAGGACCGCCGCCTCCGGGAGGAGGGCAGGATCCCCGGTTACGCCCTGGTCGCGGTCGCTGTCGTCCCGTTGCTGCACAAGGCGGCCGACTGGGACGTCCGGTACCAGGGTGCCGGCGGTGAACTCCGGCGCGCCAGCACCCGGTGGGTCGCCATCGACGGCAAGGCGTACGCCCTCGGCTGGGCCACTCCGGACACCGCCTGGACAGGCACACACAGCCGCCTCCAGATGGTCCGCAGCACCTTTTACGCCAACCGGGCGAACACCGGCGCGCAGGCCCGCAAGGGCTGACGGTCAGCCGGCGAAGAGCGCGCCCGCCCCCCAGTCGCCACACCCGCCCCAGGAACGCGATCAGGCCTCCAGCCGGGCCCGCAGCCGCTGCGCCGCGGCCGGCCACTCGTCAGCCGTCATCGCGAACAGCACGGTGTCGCGCCACGTGCCGTCCGGTCGCAGGCGCTGCCGGCGGATCACGCCGTCCCGGCTCGCGCCGAGACGGGCGATGGCCCGCTGGGAACGCTCGTTGCGAATGTCGGTGTACCAGAAGACGCGCTCGGCGCCGAGCACGTCGAACGCCCGCTCCAGCAGCAGCAGCTTGGCCTCGGTGTTCACCCCGGTGCGCCACCAGCGGCGGCCGAGCATGGTGTGGCCGATGCCGACCGCTTTCAGATCGGTGTCGATGTCGTGATAGGTCGTCATGCCCATCACCTCGCCGGTGACCGGGTCGACCTGAGCCCAGCCGGACCGGCTGCCCAGCCACTGACCGCGCAGCACCCCGGCGATGTCCGCCGCGAGGAAGTCCGGGTTGCTCGGGCGCGGGAACGGGATGTGCCGCCAGACCTCTTCGTCGTCGAGCGCCTCGAACAGCGCCGGCGCGTGACCGGGCGTCAGCGGCTCCAGCCGCACGTGCCGGCCCTCCAGCACGACAGGCGTCTGCCAGGCCGACGGCGAGCCCGGCAGATAAGCCGGTGGCGCCTGGGTGACCCCCGGCTCGGTCACCGGCGGGCCGGCCACGGTGCGCAGCGGCAGCACACCCGCCCAGTAGGGCAGGTCCATGTCCTCCGGCTCGTCGATGACGCCACCGGTCCGCTCCCGGACCGACACCTCGACGAGCGGGAGGGCCAGCACGCTGGTCTGCGCCAGCTCGCGCCGATCGCCGGGCCGGCTGTCGGCGGCCCGGCCCGGGCCGATCTTCTCGGCCAGGGCGGTCAGCACTCGCGCCTTCTCCGCCTCGTCGGTCACCAGCCGGGCCTCGCCGTGCACCACGACCGAGCGGTAGTTGGCGCTGTGGTTGAACTGGGACCGCGCGTAGACCAGCCCGTCCAGCAGCGTGACGGACACGCAGAGCGGGATGCCCCCACCTCGGGCCGACAGGCCCATCCGCCCACCGCTGGAACCGTGCAGATAAAGCGTGTCGTCCAGCCGGACGTGCAGGTTGGGAAGCACCCGGGGCTCGCCGTCGACGACGAAGGCGACCGCGCAGTCGAACGCCTCGTCGAGGACGGCGTGAGCCTTCACCCGGTCGTAGGCCATCTTCTTCCGATTACGCGTGGCTGTGGTGCGCTCGGTCGGCGGATAAATGTCGGTCATGGGTGATCCTCCTTGCGTGGATCCCTGTGCTAGTACACAATCGCATCTGTGGCAGCACAGTATCAGGTCAGTGGGGACAACGCCGCTGAGATTTCGGCGAGCATCGAGGCCGGCGTCCTGCGCGGTGACTGGGTGACCGGCGCGGCTCTGCCCTCGGTGCGCGTCCTCGCGGGCGCGCTGCATGTCAGTCCGGCCACGGTGGCGAAGGCTTATCAGGAGCTGCGCCATCGCGGCGTGCTGGAGACCGAGGGCCGCAAGGGCACCCGGGTCCGCTCCCGCCCGTCGGTGGCCGTCCTCCGGGCCGACCTCGCGCCGCCGGTCCCGCCCGGCGTCCGCGATCTCTCCTCCGGAGAGCCTGACGTGCGCCTTCTCCCCGCTCTCGGTCCCTCTCTCGCGGCCGTCGCCGCCGAGACAGGCAACCCCCTGGGGTACGCGACTGCGGTCACCATGCCCGAGTTGATCGACGCCGCTCGTCCCCGCCTGCTCGCCGAGGGCGTCCCGGTCGCCGACGCCGCGATCACGGTGACGGCCGGCGCGCTCGACTCGATCGAGCGCCTGCTCAACACACATCTGCGTCCCGGTGACGCGGTCGCCGTCGAGGATCCCGGCTGGGCCAACCTGATCGACCTGCTCGCCGCTCTCGACCTGCGCCCGATCCCGGTCGCCGTCGACGAGCAGGGCATGGACCCCGGCGCGCTGGCCGACGCTTTGCGATCCGGCGCGCGAGCCGCGGTCGTCACGGTCCGCGCACAGAACCCGACCGGCGCCGCCGTCTCCGAGTCCCGCGCCGCCGCGCTGCGTGAGCTGCTCCGCGGGCATCCCGACGTGCTGGTCATCGAGGACGATCACGCCGCCGAGCTGGCCGACCGCCCACCGCACTGCATCGGCCCGGTCACCCGCTCCTGGGCATTCGTCCGCTCCGCGTCGAAACCGTTCGGCCCCGACCTGCGGATCGCCGTGCTGGCCGGCGACGAGACGACAGTGTCCCGGGTGGTCGGCCGGATGCGGATCGGCATGGGCTGGGTCTCCACCACAGCTCAGCGGCTGCTGTTGCGACTCTGGCAGGACCCGCAGGTCACCGACCTGGTCGCGGAAGCAGCACGCGCCTACGCTCGCCGCCGCGACGGCTTGCGCGCCGCCCTGCAGGCGCAGGGCGTCCTCGCCTTCGGCGAGACCGGGATCAACGTCTGGGTCCCGGTCCCCGACGAGGCCCGGGCCGTCGCCGCATTGCGAGACCTTGGGTACGCGGTAGCGCCCGGCTCGTTGTTCCGCATCCGATCGGAGCCCGGAATCCGGATAACCGTCAGCACCCTGACCGACGAGGAGCTGCCGATCCTGGCCCGGGCGGTCGCGGCGGCCGTCCACGCCGCCGGTTTCGGCCCCCCGATCCGCTGACGGTGTCCACCGGGAGTGTCGATGCGGGCAGCGTCCTGTCCGGCCCTGCGGGTAAAACGGAGCGATGTCATCGAACGACGCGCCGCCCGGCGCGCAGCAGTGGGTGCCGCCGCATTCCCGGAGCATCGCCGAGCTGAAAGAGGCCGCAGCCGGCTGTCAGGGCTGTGAGCTGCACGAGCCCGCGACCCAGACCGTCTTCGGCCGGGGCGCGGAGGACGCGAGGATCGTCTTCGTCGGCGAGCAGCCCGGCGACATCGAGGACCAGCACGGCCTGCCCTTCGTGGGGCCGGCCGGCCGGCTGCTGCGCGAGGCCGTCGACGACGCCGGCATCAACCCCGCCGAGCTCTACATCACGAACTCGGTGAAGCACTTCCGTTTCGAGTTGCGCGGCCGCCGCCGCATCCATCAGACGCCCGGCCCGGCGCACATCACCGCCTGCCGCCCCTGGCTGGTGGCCGAGTTCTCGCTGCTCAAGCCGGAAATGGTGGTCGTGCTGGGCGCCACCGCGGCCAAGGCGCTGCTCGGTCCGTCGTTCCGGGTGACCCGGTCCCGCGGGCAGCTGCTGCCGTGGCCGGCCTCGGCCCAGCACCCGGCGGACTTCCCGGTCGCCGAGATCCAGGCGCTTGCCACGATTCACCCGTCGGCGGTGCTGCGGGCCGACGATCGCGACGCGGCGTACCGAGGTCTTGTCGAGGATCTCAAAGTGGCGGCCGAGGCTGTCGGATAACAGTCTGAGTACGCTCGGACGGTGCGGCTGACAGAATTCTGGGGACGGCTCGAGGAGTCGTTCGGGGCCTCGTATGCCAAGAGCATCGCGGCAGACCAAGCATTTTCGGCACTCGGCGACCGAACCATCGACCAAGCTATTACTCAGGGTGTTGAAACGGCCACTATCTGGCGTGCTGTTGTCGGCGCTTACCCCGATCGGGTGCCTTCCCGCCTGCAATGACGCGATTTTCGTACGCTTGTTCTGGCGTGTCGCTCGTTCGTAGTACAAGTGTTCGGCTATTGTCCACAGCGGCTCGGCCATCCACAGGCCGGGGTGGGGTGGATGTTTTTGTCATACCCACCGCATACCGTGTCGGCCGTGGTGAACAGAAGCTCTTCGGCGAAGACCGCGAACGCGAAGTCGATTACAGGGGTGGCGGCAATGGCAGGTCCGGACAGGGAAAAGGCGCTCGAGCTAGCGCTGGCTCAGATCGACAAGCAGTTCGGCAAGGGTTCCGTGATGCGGCTCGGGGAGCGGCCGGTCGTCCAGACCGCCGTCATCCCGACGAGCTCCATCGCTCTCGACGTGGCGCTCGGCGTCGGCGGCCTGCCGCGTGGCCGGGTCATCGAGATCTACGGACCGGAGTCGAGCGGTAAGACCACGGTCGCCCTGCACGCCGTGGCGAACGCGCAGAAAGCCGGCGGCATCGCCGCCTTCATCGACGCGGAGCACGCCCTCGACCCGGATTACGCGCGGGCCCTCGGCGTCGACACCGACGCTCTGCTCATCTCCCAGCCCGACACCGGTGAGCAGGCGCTCGAGATCGCGGACATGCTGATCCGCTCCGGCGCGCTCGACATCATCGTCATCGACTCGGTGGCCGCCCTCGTGCCGCGTGCCGAGATCGAGGGTGAGATGGGTGACAGCCACGTCGGTCTGCAGGCCCGCCTGATGAGCCAGGCGCTGCGGAAAATCACCGGTGTGCTGAGCAACACGCAGACCACCGCGATCTTCATCAACCAGCTCCGCGAGAAGATCGGTGTCATGTTCGGCTCGCCCGAGACCACGACCGGTGGCCGCGCGCTGAAGTTCTACTCGTCCGTGCGCCTCGACGTGCGCCGCATCGAGAGCCTGAAAGACGGCACCGACGTGATCGGTAACCGGACCCGGGTCAAGGTCGTGAAAAACAAGGTGGCCGCGCCGTTCAAGCAGGCCGAGTTCGACATCATGTACGGCAAGGGCATCTCGCGGGAAGGCTCGCTCATCGACGTCGGCGTCGAGCAGAGCATCATCCGCAAGTCCGGCGCTTGGTACACGTACGACGGCGACCAGCTCGGCCAGGGCAAGGAGAAGGCGCGGGAGTTCCTGAAGGAAAACCCGGACGTCGCCGCTGAGATCGAGAAGAAGATCCTGGAGAAGCTCGGCGTCGGCCAGGGCGCCGCCACCGACGCCGCCGGCGGCCCGGAACTGCCGCCGGTCGACTTCTGATCCGGCGAGCCGTCATGTCAGCCCGACAACGGCGCGGTGAGTCTTCACCCCAACGCGGCGACAGCGGGGTGAGCCGTCACGCCAACGCGGCGACAGCGGGGTTGGCCGTCATGCCAACGCGGCGACGGCGCGGTGAGCTGTAATGCCAGGACGACGTGGTGCGCGGGCCGGGCGCGGGTGGGATGCCATCCCGCCCCGGGCCGCCACCGACACGCCCGGAACCGGCACGCCCGGAACCGAGAAACCGGCTCGTTCCGCTGATCCGCGGAGCGAGTCGGAGATCGCCCGCGAGATCTGCCTCCGACAGCTCGCCGCCCGTCCGCGGACGCGTGCCGAGCTGTCGAAGGTGCTGGTCCGCAAGGGCATCTCGGAAGAGGTGATCGCCGAGGTCCTCGATCGTTACGACGAGGTCGGCATCATCGACGACGCCGCGTTCGCCCGAGCCTGGGTCACCAGCCGGCATCAGGGCCGGGGCCTGGCCCGCCGCGCGCTCGCCAACGAGCTGCGCCAGCGCGGGGTGAGCGCCGAGGAGGCGAGCGAGGCTCTCGAGTCCGTCGACGACGAGTCCGAGGCCGAGACGGCGCGAGCGCTGGTGGACCGCAAGCTGCGGACCGCCACCGGCGCTCCGGACGCTGTGTTCCGCCGTCTCGTGGCGATGCTTGCCCGCAAGGGCTACCCGGCCGGCGTGGCGATCCGCACGGTCAAGGACGCCTTGGCCGCCCGTGACGAGGAAGCCGCCGAGTTCGCCGACGCGATCGACCCGGATGCCCTGGCGACCGACGCCGACCCGCTCTCCTAGATCACCCAGCCCTCGGCTCCTGGATCACCCAGCCCTCGGCTCCTGGATCACCCAGCCCTCGGCTCTTAAATCACCCCAGCCGTCGGCTCCGGGATCACCCTGGCCGACGGCTCCGGGATTGCCTCAACCCCGGCTCCTGGATCGCCTCGACCCCCGCTCCCGGCCCCTCATCCGGCATGAGGGTGGGACGGCGCCGAGTGTCACAGCTACTCTCGGTGGTGATGAGGGCCATAATGGGCGAGGCCTTGGTTGCGGGTTGATAACGCTACCGTTGCCGTCATCACACGGTACGTCGGAAATGTCCTGGCGAGATCGTGAGCTGGGCGTAAGCACGTCTGTGCCGTACGTCCTATCCGCTGCCGAATCATGAGTCCTTGACCGAAGCAGTGCTCGCGACCTAGCCTCGCGTTACACAAGGTTTGTTCGACCATCGCAAGCAACAGTCACAACATAGATCGCATTACATTACGGCATCACTTGAGCGCTTTACCCGTACTCACCGATGCGATCGTCAGCTGCGAGCCACGCGGCCGGCGGAGCGACATATCGGTAGTCGACCCCACAACTCCACACACTCTGATTCGAACGGCGGACTGCCGGCTCGGAGCGGGGAAGGCATCCGACAGGCCGCGACGGCCCGAGTGAATTGATCACTCGGGGTGACGTCGAGCCGGGAGTGACGCCTTCGCGGTTCCAGGCCGACAACGACGGCGAGAGCCCGGCAACGACGGCGAAAGACTGGCAGCGGCTGACCGAGCCGACTGCCGCTCTGCCGATCGCGAAGGTCGCATCGATCGCCGATCGCAGCAGGTCGGAGGGGAGCGCCAGCGCCTCGGAACGCTGACGTCACCCGCAAGACCTGAAATCCGGAGGCCCATTGAGGGCCCACCGGCGCCGAAGCACACCCGCCGGGCCAGTCGCTGGGGCGCACGCACCTGAAAAGGTGCGAGCACCTGAGAACATGCGAGCACCTGAGAACGTGCACGCACTCGCGAGGCGCGAGCACTCGCGAGGCGCGAGCACTCGCGAGGCGCGAGCACTCGCGAGGCGCGAGCACTCGCGAGGTCCGGCGCCCGTGAAGGCCAAACGGCCCGCACGGGTGTGTGACGCACCGGTAAAAAGGTGCGGATTCAGAGATGGAAGGCCTGGGTCGGCCTGCGGCAAAGCGTGAAGAAGCCCGGAACCCGGTAAACCCCGGAACCCCGGTGCCGTCCGTGATCACTGCCTTGGTCGGGCATCCGCAGGATGGCCCGCGCGCGTGCACACCGCGCCGGCGGCGAAGGGAGACGCGGCGAGATGAAGCCCCTGGACTGGGTGCTCGTGATTGCTGTCATCGTGCTCGCCGTGTCGGTGATAGCCGGGCTGGTCCTCGGGGCGCGCGCGCTGCGCCAGATGCAGACCGAGCGTCACGACGCCCACGAGCGTCAGGAGCTGGAGGTCGGCGAGGCGCAGGCGAAGGTCGCTGACGCCAACGCCAAGGCGGCGTCCGTCAAAGCCGAGACCGCCGCTGCGAAAGCCGAGGCCGGCGCCGCCCGGGCCGAGGCCCGCCGGGTGCTGGAAGCCGCGCACAGCGAAGCCGACACGATTCTGGAACACGCTCACCGCCAGGCCGAGTCCGACGCCGAACAGGTCCGCGCTGCCGCACGCCGCTCGGGGGAGCGGGAGATCGCGCTGCTCAACGCCACCGCGAAGGAGCATTCCGCCGAGGTCGAGCGCCGCGCTGCCCGGATCGACGAGCGGGAACGGCTGCACGCCGAGGAACTGGAGCGACTCGTCGAGCGTGAGCGCCGGCTCGGCGGCGTGGAGTCGGACCTGGCGAAACGGGAGGGCGCACTCGCCAAGCGCGAGGCGGAGATCGCCAAGGTCGAGGAGACGAAGCGCCGCGAGCTGGAGCGGATCGCCGCGCTCACCGCTGACACCGCCCGGACCGAGCTGATCGAGTCGATCGAGGGCCAGGCGAAGCGCGAGGCCGCGATCCTGATCCGCGACATCGAGACCGAGGCGAAGAACACCGCCGACACCCGGGCCCGGCACATCGTGGTCGACGCGATTCAGCGGATCGCCAGCGAGCAGACCGCGGAGAGCGTGGTCAGCGTGCTGCACCTGCCGAGCGACGAGATGAAGGGCCGGATCATCGGCCGCGAGGGCCGCAACATCCGGGCGTTCGAGTCGACCACCGGGGTGAACCTGATCATCGACGACACCCCGGAAGCGGTGTTGCTCTCCTGCTTCGACCCGGTACGCCGGGAGGTCGGCCGCCTCACGCTGGAGAAACTGGTGCTGGACGGCCGGATCCACCCGCACCGGATCGAGGAGGTCTTCGACAGCGCCAAGAACGAGGTGGAGATCCTCTGCGACCGGGCCGCTGAGGAGGCTCTGGTCGACGTCGGCATCACGAACATCCACCCGGAGCTGGTGAAACTGCTGGGCCGGCTGCGATACCGCACCAGCTACGGTCAGAACGTACTGAAGCACCTGGTGGAGACCGCGCACATCGCCGGGATAATGGCTGCTGAGCTGGGCCTGGACGTCCCGACGATGAAGCGGTCCGCGTTCCTGCACGACATCGGCAAGGCGCTCACCCATGAGGTGGAGGGCAGCCACGCGCTGATCGGCGCCGACCTGGCCCGCAAGTACGGCGAGCACGAGGACGTGGTGCACGCCATCGAAGCGCATCACAACGAGGTTCCGCCGCAGACGATCGAGGCGGTGCTCACCCAGGCCGCCGACGCGTGTTCCGGCGGACGCCCGGGCGCCCGGCGGGAGAGCCTGGAGGCGTACGTGAAACGCCTGGAGCGGATCGAAGAGATCGCCGGGGGCAAGGTCGGGGTGGAGAAGGTCTTCGCCATGCAGGCCGGCCGGGAGATCCGGGTGATGGTGAGGCCGGACGACATCGACGACATCGGGGCGGCGGTGCTGGCCCGCGACGTGGCGAAGCAGATCGAGGAGGAGCTGACCTATCCGGGCCAGATCCGCGTCACGGTCGTGCGAGAGTCCCGTGTCACAGAACTGGCCCGGTAAGCCTCACGATCAGACAGCGTCGCCGGCCTCGACGAGAGCGGCCGTCCGCGGTGCTTTACCAACCCGGCGGGTCCGCCGCTCCAGCCACCCGGCCAAGGCGGTCAGCGACGAGTTCACCAGGATGAAGATGATCGCGACCACGATCGCGGCCTGAACCACGTTGCCGAAGTTCGCCGCGACGTTGTTGACGCCCATCTGCAGCAGCTCGCTGTAGGAGATGATGTACCCGAGCGCCGTGTCCTTCACCAGCACCACCATCTGGCTGACGATCACCGGCAGCATCGAGCGGGCGGCCTGCGGGACGAGGATCTCCCGCATCACCTGGCTCTTGCGCATGCCGATCGCGTACGCCGCCTCGCTCTGCCCGCGCGGCACCGCGTAGATGCCGGCCCGGAACGCCTCGGCCAGCACCGACCCGTTGTACAGGGTCAGGCCGAGCACGACTGCCCAGAAGATCGACATGGGCTGCTCGGTGATGAACGGGACACCGAAGAAGATGAAGAACATCAGCAGCAGCAGCGGCACGGCACGGAAGAACTCCACGACGGCCCCGGCCGGGAGCCGGACCCACCAGTGGTCGGAGAGCCGCCCGACCGCGAACACGATGCCGAAGGTCAGCGCGAGGACCATCGCGACCGCAGCCGCGCCGAGCGTGTGGCCCAGGCCCGGCAGGATGTAGTCGGCCCAGGTGCTGGCCGCGGTGAACGGTTTCCAGAGGGATCCCGCCCACTGGCCCTTCTCGTCGAACTTCGCGTAGACCCAGTACGCCAGCCCCAGCAGGGCGACGCCGAACACCACTGTCAGAACCAGGTTCCGGATCTTCGCGCGGGGCCCTGGATGGTCATACAGAACAGCGTCAGTGCTCATGCCGACTCTCCGCTTCGCTCCGAGTCGCCATTTTCCATACTGAGCTGCCTGGGTTCGATCGCTTCGCTCCTCACCGTTTCACCGCCAGCCGGTTGGCGAGCCAGCCGAAGCCGTACCCGGCCGGGATCAGGACGACCGCGAACGTGCCGGCGAAGACCAGGAAGATCGGGATGACGGCGTCACCGTTCGCGTTGATGAGTTCCTTCATGGCGTTTGACGACTCCATGAGCCCGATCGTGCCGACGATTGTCGCGTTCTTCGACAACGCGATGAAGATGCTGCCCAGCGGCGCGATCACCGCCCGGCCGGCCTGCGGCAGGACGATCATCGTGAGGGTCTGCCGGAAGGACATGCCGATCGCCCGGGCCGCCTCGGCCTGCCCGGCCGGCACCGTGTTGATGCCGGAGCGGATCGCCTCGCACACGAACGCGGCGGTGTAGACCGAGAGCCCGATGACACCGAGCCAGTAGTTGTTCAGGTCGATCTCGTCCGACACCGAGAAGCCGAGTGTCGAGAAGAGGCCGAAGTAGCAGAAGAAGATGATCAACGTGAGCGGCGTGTTCCGGAAGACGTTCACCCAGGCCGCGCCGAAGCCACGCAGCACCGGCACCGGCGAGACCCGCATCGCGGACAGCAGTACGCCGAGCACGAGAGCGCCCACCGTGGAGGCAGCCGTGAGCTTGAGGATCCAGAGGAAACCCGTCACGTACACGTCGACGTTGTAGGGGTCGGAGAAGACGTCCATCGTCACCTTTCGGCAACAGGTGAGCGGAGCCGGGTCGCCCCGGCTCCGCTCAGGTCAGACAGGTCAGGCGCAGTTGGTGAGCTTGGTGGTGTCCAGCTCCGGCGCCGCGGTGCCGCTCTTGCCGAGCGTGTCGTCCCAGGCCTTCTTGTACGAGCCGTCGGAGGCAGCAGCGGTGAGGATCTCGTTGATCTTCTTGCAGCCCTCGCTGTCGTCCTTCTTCAGGCCGATGCCGTACGGCTCCTCGCTGAACGGCTTGCCGACAACCTTGAACTTGCCGGCGTACTGCTCCTGCGAGGCGTACCCGGCGAGGATGATGTCGTCAGTGGTGACCGCGTCCACCTGGCCGCCGGCCAGCGCCGTCACGCACTTGGAGTACGAGTCGAACTGCTGGAGCTGAGCGTCCTTGTAATCGGTCTGGATCCGCTTGGCCGGGGTCGAGCCGCTGACCGAGCAGACCTTCTTGCCCGCGAGGGACTCCGGTCCGGTGATCGTCGAGTCGACCGGCACGAGCAGGTCCTGTCCGGCGATGTAGTACGGCCCGCCGAAGTTGACGACCTTCTTGCGCTCGTCGTTGATCGTGTAGGTGGCGACCACGAGGTCGACCTGGCCCTGCTGGATGTACGGCTCACGGTTCGCGGAGACGGTGGTCTTCCACTCGATGCCGCTCTCCTCGACGCCGAGACCCTTGGCAATGATCTTGCCGATCTCGATGTCGAAGCCGGTGTAGGTGCTGCCGGTCTGCAGACCGAGGCCGGGCTGGTCGGCCTTGACACCGATCACCAGCTTCTTGTCGCTGGAGGCCTTGCCGACAATGCCGGAGGCGCTGCCGGAGCTACCGCTCTCGTCGTCGCTGCCACCGCACGCCGCAACGGCGAACGCCATGGTGAGCGCGCCGAAGGTGGCTGCCAGTCGGGTGATGCGCATGTTTACGCTCCTCGAAACAGGGGTTCTGGTTTAGTGCGTCAGGATCTTGGAGAGGAAATCGCGCGCGCGTTCACTCTTCGGGTTCGCAAAGAACTCTTCCGGCGGCGCCTGCTCGACCAGCTGGCCGTCGGCCATGAACACCACACGGTTCGCCGCGTGCCGGGCGAAGCCCATCTCGTGGGTGACCACGACCATGGTCATGCCCTCACGGGCGAGCGAGGTCATCACGTCCAGGACCTCGCCGACCATCTCGGGGTCGAGCGCGCTTGTCGGCTCGTCGAAAAGCAGGGCCTTGGGCTGCATGGCGAGCGCACGGGCGATCGCGACACGCTGCTGCTGGCCGCCGGAGAGCTGGGCCGGGTATTTGTCGGCCTGGTTGGCGATGCCGACCCGCTCGAGCAGGCCCATGGCCCGGTCGCGGACCACCGCCTGCTTCTCCCTGCGCACCTTGAGCGGTCCCAGCATCACGTTCTGCAGGATCGTCTTGTGCGCGAAGAGGTTGAAGGACTGGAAGACCATGCCGACCTCGCTGCGCAGCTTGGCGAGCGCCCGGCCCTCCGCGGCGAGAGGCTGTCCGTCGAAAGTGATCGTGCCGGAGTTGATCGGCTCCAGCCGGTTGATGGCGCGGCACAGGGTGGACTTACCGGAACCGGACGGTCCGATCACGACCACGACCTCGCCGCGCGCGACAGACAGAGACACGTCCTGCAGCACGTGCAAGGGTCCGAACCACTTGTTTACGCTCTCCAGCACGATGAGTGCTTCGTCTGTCACCCCTGGTCCATCCACTCGTAGTCGGTTCACTCGAATGGACACACCCTAGGGGGCCGTCCGTATCGGATCGTGTCGAGAATGGTCACGGAGCGGTAACACAGCCCACGCCGGGCGTTAGGGGTGTAGAGCATGGTGGACATGGCGGACGGCCTCTGGAACTGGTGTGTCGCCCAGGAAGTCGACGCTGACCGCGTGGAAGGCGCCTTGGCCGGTGCTCTGGAGCGCCGTGCCGGCGGGATCGAGAACGCCCTGCCCGGCGCCTTGATGGCGGACGTCTATCGGGTCGGTGGCGACTTTCCGACAGTCGTCGATGTCTACCTGGCGCCCTCGGACGTGGCCGAGGAAACCATCGCGAGCGCCGTCGCGGTCCGGCTGGGTGCCGCCGTCCTGCTCCCCGACGACACGCTCAACCCGTCACGGTACGTACTCGCCGAGCCGGACGGGACACTCCGGGCCGTGCACGTGGCCGAGGTGGAGACCGACGACGGCCCGGAGCGGCGGCATGTCCGCCCCTGCACCGGCTCCGACCCGGCCTGCGCCTCGCCGGGCGGATGTGACCGTTCGCGCTTCAAACCGGACCCGACGCCGGAGCGGCCCGCGCTCAGGTAACGGGTAGCCTGGTCAATTGCCATGACTACCGAGATGCAGGGCAGCACACGCACCTACGACGTGCGTACCTATGGCTGCCAGATGAACGTCCACGACAGCGAGCGGATCTCCGGGCTGATGGAGGACGCGGGTTACGTCCGCGCAGCGGACGCCGACGCGGCTGACATCGTGGTCTTCAACACCTGCGCGGTACGCGAGAACGCCGACAACCGCCTCTACGGCAACCTCGGCCGGCTGCGCCCGACGAAGCTCGCGAATCCCGGCATGCAGATCGCGGTCGGCGGCTGCCTCGCGCAGAAGGACCAGGGCGACATCGTCAAGAAGGCCCCCTGGGTCGACGTGGTCTTCGGCACCCACAACATCGGTTCGCTGCCGGCCCTGCTGGAACGGGCCCGGCACAACGAGGAAGCCCAGGTCGAGCTCCTCGAGTCGCTCGAGGTCTTCCCGTCGACCCTGCCGACGAAGCGCGAGTCGACCTACGCCGGCTGGGTCTCCATCTCGGTGGGCTGCAACAACACCTGCACGTTCTGCATCGTCCCGTCGCTGCGCGGCAAGGAGAAGGACCGCCGCCCCGGCGACGTCCTCTCCGAGGTCCGTGCGCTGGTCGCCGAGGGCGTCCTCGAAGTGACCCTGCTCGGCCAGAACGTGAACTCCTACGGCGTCGAGTTCGGCGACCGCCTCGCGTTCGGCAAGCTGCTGCGCGCCACCGGCGAGATCGAGGGCCTGGAGCGGGTCCGCTTCACCAGCCCGCACCCGAAAGACTTCACCGACGACGTGATCGCCGCGATGGCCGAGACGCCGAACGTCTGCCATTCGCTGCACATGCCGCTGCAGTCCGGCTCGGACCGCGTGCTCAAGGCCATGCGCCGCAGTTACCGCCAGGAGAAATACCTCGGCATCATCGAGAAGGTCCGCGCCGCCATGCCGGACGCCGCGATCACCACGGACATCATCATCGGCTTCCCCGGCGAGACCGACGAGGACTTCGAGCAGACCCTCGAGGTGGTCCGCCAGGCCCGCTTCTCCAGCGCGTTCACCTTCCAGTACTCGAAGCGCCCCGGCACACCCGCCGCGACCATGGAGGACCAGCTGCCCAAGGCGGTCGTCCAGGAGCGTTACGAGCGCCTGATCGCCGAGCTGGAGGACATCTCCTGGTCGGAGAACAAGAAGCTGGTCGGCGAGAAGGTCGAGGTCCTGGTCGCGGTCGGCGAGGGCCGCAAGGACGCGCACACCGGCCGGATGTCAGGCCGTGCCCGCGACGGCCGCCTCGTCCACTTCGCGACAGGCACCCTCACCGGCCCGCTCACCCCGCGCCCCGGCGACATCGTCGAGACCGTCGTGACCTACGCGGCCCCGCACCACCTCAACGCCGACGGCGACCCGCTCTCGCACCGCCGCACCCGCGCCGGCGACGCCCACGAGGCCGGCCGCACCCCCAAACTCAAAGGCGTCTCCCTGGGCCTCCCCACCCTCGGCGTCCCAGCCCCCCTCCCCGCCGCAACAGAGGGCTGCGCCCTCTAACCCACCACCCCCTTCGCGTACGCCCAGCGGGGCTCACCACAAAGCCGCAACCCGTACCGCACCCCGAGCCCCTGACGCCCCTCCCCCCGGCGCCCACCCCACCGGCCCCGGCCCCCCCGCACGCCCCACCGGCCCCGGCGCCCCCGCACGCCCCACCGGGCCGGGCGCCCCCGCACGCCCCACCGGGCCGGGCGCCCCCGCACGCCCCTCGGCCCGGGCGCCCCCGCACGCGGGACGCCGGGCCGCTTCCGGTGCACACCGCACCGCACGTGGCGACGACGCATCTTGCCCAGACCACGGCCCACCCGTCCGCGGAGCGGGCTTGCGCTTACGGTCGCGGAGAGCCCGAACCAGCGACCACAAGCACAAGCCGGCCGCGGGCCACCGCCTCCCGGCCTACCTTTATCTCGCGACACCCCAACGATCTTGTTGACTAGCATCAGACCGGGCGTCGCGGGATTCAACAAGATCGACGGACGGGTATGCATGTCGCCGACCACTGGCCCGGAACGGCCGCCACCCGCCGCCGCCACCCGCCGCAAGTCAAGCGTCGAGTGCCGCCCGTCGCCTGCCGCCGTCGAGCGCCGCAAGTCAAGCGTCGAGTGCCGCCCGTCGCCTGCCGCCGTCGAGCGCCGCCAGTCGAATGTCGAGTGCCGCCCGTCGCCTGCCGCCGTCGAGCGCCGCCAGTCGAGTGTCGAGTGCCGAGCGCCACCCGTCGAGCGTCAAGCGTCACCCGTCGAGCGTCAAGCGTCACCCGTCGATCGCCGAGTGCTGCCCGTCGAGCTCCCGGCGGCGCCCGTCGATCGCTGGGCGACGCTCGTTCCGGGTCGGTGCTGGCTGGCTGGCTGGCTGGCTTTCCTCGATCTTGTTGAGTTTCCCGAACCCGTTGCCGCTCAAGTCCACAAGATCGGCAAGAGGCCTCCCGATCTTGTGGAACTCCCCGCAAACGGTTCGCGGAAGTCCACAAGATCGGAACCCGAACCCGAACCCGAACCCGAACCCGAACCCGAACCCGAACCCGAACCCGAACCCGAACCCGAACCCGAACCCGAACCCGAACCCGAACCGAACCCGAACCCGAACCCGAACCCGAACCCGAACCCGAACCCGAACCGGAAGCGGAAGCCGAAGCCGATGCGGAAGCGGAAGCCGAAGCCGATGCGGAAGCGGAAGCCGAAGCCGAAGCGGAAGCGGAAGTGGAAGCCGAAGCGGAAGCCGAAACGGAAACGGAGCGGAAGCCGAAGCCGAAGCCGAAGCGAGAGCTGGGCGCTACGACGTGTGGCCGGCGATTGGCGGCTCGACCTCCGATCACAAGAGGCCTCTGGGCAACTCGCGGTCGTCACGCAGGCGGGACTCACCTGGATCTCGCTCAGCAAACCGCCGTGCGGGCGGCTGTCACCAGGTGGTCCACCAGGGCCGCCGTTCCCGGTGGATCGGGTGGGTCGCCGGCTACGGATACCGAGATGCGGCGGCCCGGGCCGGGCAGCGGCACGACCCGGACCTGCGGGTTGCGGTGGGCGGCGAGCGCCAGCGCGGGCAGTGTGGTGGCGCCCATCCCGGCGGCCACCAGCGCCTGTACGGCCACGTAGTCATCAGTGGTGAACCGGATGTCCGGTGTGAACCCGTCGGCCGCACACGCGATTCTCAGCCGGTCCTGGCAGCGTTCGCAACCGCCGATCCACGGCCGGTCCCGGTGGTCGGTGAGCCGGTCACCGGCCCAGTTTGCCGGAACCACGAGGTTCGCCGCCTCCTCCATCAGGTTTACCATCCGGAGCCCGGCGAAGCCCGGAGCGCCACTGCCCGGCGACTCGGACAGGTGCTCGAAGACCACCGCTGCCTCGACCTCGCCGCTTCGCAGCAAGCGCACCGCCTCCGGCGGCTCGGCCTCGGTGAAACGCAGGTCCACCCCGGGGAACGCCGTGGCGAACGACGCCGCCGCCACCGGTACGAACGTGCCGAGCGCCGACGGGAACGCCGCCAGCCGTACCCGCCCGCTTCGCAGTCCGGTGTGTGCGGCCAGCTCGGATTCCGCTGCGGCCAGCCGGCCCAGGATCTCCTCGGCCCGGGCGGCCAGGAGGCGGCCTGCTTCGGTGAGGCGGATGCCCCGGCCGACCCGCTGGATCAGCCGGCTGCCGGTCTCCGCCTCCAGCCGGGCCAGGTGGTGGCTGACCGACGGCTGGGCGTAGTGCAGGGCGCGGGCGGCCGCGGTGACCGAGCCGTGCCGGGCCACCGCGACCAGGACGGTGAGCCGGGTGACGTCGAGCATCGCGCCAACCTATCAATGAGATCTATGGGTATCCGAGAACTTTGACATTGGACCTATGACAGGGGTAGGCCGACGATCGAACCATGGAACCGACACTCGCCGACGTGCGCGCCGCCCGGACCCTGCTCGCCGGTCACCTGCCGCCCACGCCGATCTGGTCCTACCCGCTCGTCGACCGGGTCGCCGGGGCGAACGCGCTGGTCAAGCACGAGAACACCCAGCCGGTCGGAGCGTTCAAGGTACGCGGCGGATTGACCCTTTTGTCGAACATGACAGAGGCCGAGCGCTGTCATGGTGTTGTCACCTACTCCACCGGCAACCATGCGCAGTCGATCGCGTACGCCAGCCGCGTCTTCGGAGCGCCGTGCACTGTCGTCATGCCGGCGAGTGCCTCGGAACACTCCACGAAAAAGGTCGAAGCGTGGGGAGCACGGGCCGTCCGGACCGGGGACTCGCTGGAGGCGGCCGAGCGGCATGCCCGTGAACTCGCTGCCGAGACCGGCGCCCGCCTGATCAGCCCAGGGGACACGCCGGAGCTGATCGCCGGGGTCGGCACGCTGTACCTGGAGATCCTCGAAGCGCACCCAAACCTGGACGCCATCGTGGTGCCGATCGGCAGCGGCACCGGCGCGGCGGCCGCCTGCCTGGTCGCGGCCGGGCTGGCGCCGGGCTGCGAGGTGATCGGTGTGCAATCGTCGGCGTCACCTGCCGCCCACGACTCCTGGCGGGCGGGGACGCTTGTCGAGCGCCCGAACCGGACCGCCGTGGCCGGGCTGGCCACCGGCAGGGGATACGCCCTGCCGCAGCGCATGATCGCCGGTCGGCTGAGCGATTTCCTGCTGGTCACCGACGAGGAGATCAGCGAGGCACGCCGCCTGCTGGCGACGGCGGCGCACACCCTCGCCGAGGGCGCCGGCGCGGCCGCTCTGGCAGCCGTGCTGACCCACCCGAAGCTCTTCGCCGAGCGGCGGGTGGCCGTCGTCTGCACCGGCGGCAACGCCGACGTCACCGAGATGTCGAACCTGGCGCCCTCAGCCATCCGCCGGTAGCGAAAGGCGCGCAGCGGCCTTGCGCCGCAGGGTCGTCGCGGTGGGTGCCACGGGCGTCCTGCGAACGCGTACCAAAAGCGCGAAGGCGGCAGGCCAACGGCCTGCCGCCTGATTACGCAGATGGAGTTAGTTCGCCTGCTCGGCGAGAGCGAGGAACTGGCGCTTGGAAGCCAGAGCCTGCTCGGCCTCCTTGATCCGGCGGTTGTCGCCGGCTGCCTGGGCGCGGGTGAGGCGCTGCTCGGCCTCGGCGACCTGGTCACGCATCTGGCGCAGCAGCGGGTTGTCCTGCGGGCTGGTCTTGCGCCAGGCCGAGTCCATCGCGACGCGGATGCGCTCCTCGGCGGCCCGCCAGCGACGGTCGAGCGAGGCGGACGCCTCGCGCGGCACCCGGCCGGCCTCGTGCCAAGCGGCCTGGGCGTCGCGGAGCTTGTTCTGCGCGGCGCGGGCGTCGGAGTCGACGTCGAGCGCCTCCACCTCGGCGAGGATGGCCTGCTTGCGTTCCAGGTTGCCCTGGTACTCGGCGTCGCGGGCGGAGAAGACCTCGCTACGCCGGGTGAAGAACGCGTCCTGAGCGGCACGGAAGCGTTCCCAGAGGCGCTGCTCGGCCTCCTTGGCGGCGCGGGGCGCCGATTTCCACTCGGTCATCAGCTCCTTGAGACGGTTTGCTGTCGACGACCACTCGGTCGACTCGGCGAGCGTCTCCGCTTCCTTGACCAGGTCTTCCTTGGCGGTCTGGGCCTGCTTGCGCTGCCCGTCGAGGGTGGCGAAGTGCGCGCCGCGGCGACGGGTGAAGCCGTCCCGCGCGGTCGCGAACCGCTTCCACAGCTCACCGTCGGTCTTCTTGTCGACGCCGCGGATCGTCTTCCACTCGTCGAGGATCTCCTTGAGCCGGTCGCCGGCCGTTTTCCAGCCGGTGGCGTCGGCGGCGATCTTCTCCGCCTCCTCGACGAGGGCGGTCTTGCGCGCGAGGGCCTCGGTCCGGGCCACCTCGCGGGCCGCACGGGCCTCGCCGGCTTTCTCCTCGGCGAGGGTGGTGAGGCGCTCCAGCCGGGCCACGAGGCCGTCGATGTCGCCGACCACGTGAGCCTCGTCGAGCGTGGTGCGAATCCGTTTCACGCTGCTCAGGGAGTGGGCCGCGTCCGCCGCGCCCGACTTGAGGCGAGCCTCGACGAGGTCGACCTCGGTCACCAGGTCGGCGAATCGGCGGGCGAAGTGTGCAAGACCCTCTTCCGGCGTACCCGCCTGCCAGGAGCCGACCACCCGGTCGCCCTCGGCGGTCTTCACGTACACGGTGCCGTCGGCATCCACGCGCCCGAAGGCCGTCCAGTCGTTCATCAGCTCATCCTCGTTCTCCCGGCGCCGTCGGACCTTGAACCGGCCCGCGGCCACCGCCACAGCGCAGTGAATGCCAACCTTCCCACCGGCATTCTTTCTCGCGCATTGTCACAGGTCCAACCCGGTTAGGGGAAAGCTCCCGCCAACGACCGTGACACAACGGTGTCCTACCGTTGTCAAGTGCCGTCCCCAGCAGCTCATCGAGTGGTCACCGTCGTCGGCCCGACGGCGGCCGGCAAGTCCGCCCTGAGCATCGCTCTCGCCTGCGAAACAGGTGGTGAGGTGGTCAATGCGGACTCGATGCAGCTCTACCGGGGCATGGACATCGGCACCGCCAAGCTGAGCGTGGCCGAGCGTGACGGCGTGCCCCATCATCTGCTCGACATCTGGGACGTGACCGAGCCGGCGGCGGTCGCCGAATATCAGCGGCTGGCCCGCGCGGCGATCGACGACATCCTCGGGCGAGGCAAGGTTCCGCTGCTCGTCGGGGGTTCCGGTCTGTACGTGCGGGCCGTGCTGGAAGATTTCGAGTTTCCCGGGACGGATCCCGCGATTCGGGCGCGTCTCGAGGCAGAGCTGGCGGATGGTGCCCCGCTGTATGACGTTTTAAGGGATAAAGACCCGATTGCCGCAGCGAAGATCCTTCCCTCCAACGGTCGTCGCATCGTCCGCGCGCTCGAAGTGATCGAACTGACCGGCCAGCCGTTCACCGCATCTCTGCCGGATCCCACGCCGGTCTACGACTCCCTGCAGATCGGCGTCGACCGCGACACCGCCGGCCTCGACGAGCGGATCGCCCTGCGGGTCGACCTCATGTGGGAAGCCGGGCTGATCGACGAGGTCCGGGGCCTGACCGGGATCCGGGACGGCCGGACCGCGTCCCGCGCGCTCGGATACCAGCAGGCTCTCGCCCAGATCGACGGCGAGCTCACCGAGGACCAGGCGAAGGACGACACGGTTCGCGGCACCCGGCGCTTCGTCCGCCGCCAGCGGTCCTGGTTCCGCCGCGATCCCTCGATCACCTGGCTGGACGGCGCTTCGCCGACGCTGGTGGCCGACGCCCTCGCTGTTGCGCGATGATGGGCGGCGTGCTTTTCACCAAAGGTCATGGGACCGGCAACGACTTCGTGATCCTTCCCGATCCGGACGGGGAGCTCGCGCTCACGCCCGAGATCGTGGCGTCGCTCTGCGATCGCCGCCGGGGGATCGGCGGTGACGGCGTCCTGCGGGTGGTGCGCAGCGCCAAACACCCCGAGGCCGCCGATCTCGCCGGCGAGGCCGAGTGGTTCATGGATTACTGGAACAGCGACGGCTCGATCGCCGAGATGTGCGGCAACGGCGTTCGCGTCTTCGTCCGCTACCTCCTGGACAACGATCTCGCCACGGCAGTCCCTGCGGGCCTCCCGGTGGCGACGCGAGCCGGGATCATGGTCGCCCTGGTCAGCGCGGACTCGATCAAGGTGCGGATGACAACCCCGCGTGTGTACGCCGGAAGCACAGCGACAGTCGGCTCGCTGACCCTTCCGGGCGTTGCTGTCGATGTCGGCAACCCGCATCTGGTCTGCGGCCTGCACGACGGCGTGTCGCTGGCCGGGCTGGACCTGCATCGGGAGCCGGCCTTCGACGCCGGCGTCTTCCCGCACGGGGTGAACGTCGAGTTCGTCGAGCAGGCCGAGCCGGTCGACGGCATCGACGGCCACGTCCGGATGCGGGTGCACGAGCGCGGCTCCGGCGAGACCCTGTCCTGCGGCACCGGCGCGCTCGCGGTCGGTGCGGTCGCCCTGCGCGACCGGGGCCTGTCCGCCGGCTCGATCGCCGTCGACGTTCCCGGCGGCCGCCTCGTCGTGACCCACGACGAGGCGGACGGCTGGTGGCTGGAGGGCCCGGCCGTCCTGGTCGCCACCGGTTCGGTGTGGTGACGCTCCATCGCGTGGCCCACCGGGGTTACGCGGCGGCAGCGCCGGAGAACACGCTGCCCGCCTTCGAGGCCGCGGTCCGGGCCGGCGCCACGTTCGTGGAGTTCGACGTGCGGGTCACCGCCGACGGCGTGCCCGTGGTGATCCACGACCGGACCGTCGACCGCACCACCACCGGCCGGGGTCGCGTCTGGGACCTGAGCTGGGCCGAGATCGCCGCGCTGGACGCCGGTGTGCGGTTCAGCCCGGCGTTCACGGGTGTCCGGGTGCCGTCGCTGGCCGCGGTGCTGGACCTGCTCGCACCGGCGGCCGCCGAGCTGCTCGTCGAGATCAAGCCGCCGGCCACGCTTGACGAGGTGAAAACCATCATCGCCCAGCTGGCCGAACGGGACCTGCTGGGCCGCACGGTGGTGCAGAGCTTCGACCCGGACGTGGTGCGCAAGGTCCGTGACGTCGCCCCTGACGTGCGCCGGGGTTTGTTGTTGTTCCGCTTCGACGCGGAGACGGTGCCGCTGGCCCGCGAGCTCGGCGTGGTCCTCTGCAACCCGCCGGTCGACGACGCGCTGCGCCTGCGTGAGGTGACCGCCGAGCTGGCGGAGGCGGGCGTCGGCGTGATGCCGTGGACCGCCAACGACAGTTCCCGCTGGCCGGAGCTGGTGGAGGCCGGCGTGGCCGGCCTGATCACCGACCACATCGGCGAACTCACCGGCTGGTCCCCGGCCCCGCCCTCGCCGCGATCTTGAGCGATTTTCCACTCCAAAGGGTCGAAAATCGCCCAAGATCGCCTGGGGCCGGCGCGGTTTAGAAGATGCCCTCCGGGGCCTTGTCCAGCTCGGAGTCCGGGACCGCCGCGGGGTTCTGCGGCGCCGGGGTGCCCCGGACCACCGCGCGGATCGCCGCTGCCACCGCCGGGGTCACCCGCTGGTCGAAGACGCTCGGCACGATCACCGTGGGGTTGAGCTTGTCCTCGCCCACCACGTCGGCGATCGCCCGGGCCGCCGCGAGCGCCATCTCCTCGGTGAACGCCTCGGCGCTCACGTCGAGCATGCCGCGGAAGACGCCGGGGAAAGCCAGCACGTTGTTGATCTGATTCGGCTGGTCGGAACGCCCGGTGGCCACGATGGCCGCGTGCTTGCGAGCCTCGCGCGGGTCGACCTCGGGGTCCGGGTTGGCCAGCGCGAACACGATCGACTTGTCGGCCATCTTGGCGATGTCGTCGCCGGTGAGCAGGTTCGGGGCGCTGACGCCGATGAAGACGTCCGCTCCGGCGATCGCGCCGGGCAGATCCCCCGAGTAGTTCGCCTTGTTCGTGTTGTCGGCGAGCCACTGCCAGGTCTCCGACATGTCGGGCATCCCGCGGTGCAGGGCGCCCTTCCGGTCGTACGCGATGATGTCGCCCACACCCTGGCGGAGCAGGAGCTTCATGATCGCGGTGCCGGCCGCGCCGGCGCCGGAGACCACGACCCGGACGTCCTCGAGCCGCTTGCCGACCACCCGCAGCGCGTTGGTCAGGGCGGCCAGCACGCAGATCGCGGTGCCGTGCTGGTCGTCGTGGAAGACCGGGATGTCCAGCAGCTCACGCAGCCGGGCCTCGATCTCGAAGCATCGCGGCGCCGCGATGTCCTCCAGGTTGATCCCGCCGTACGCCGGAGCGATCGCCTTCACGATCGCCACGATCTCGTCGGTGTCCTGGGTGTCCAGCACCACGGGCCAGGCGTCCACGCCGCCGAACCGCTTGAACAGGGCGGCCTTGCCCTCCATGACCGGCATCGCCGCGGCCGGCCCGATGTTGCCGAGGCCGAGCACGGCCGAGCCGTCACTGACCACGGCAACGGTGTTGCGCTTGATGGTGAGGCGGCGGGCGTCGGCCGGGTTCTCGGCGATCGCCATGCAGACCCTGGCCACACCCGGCGTGTACGCCCGGGACAGCTCGTCGCGGTTCCGGAGCGCGACCTTGGAGCTGACTTCGATCTTCCCGCCCAGGTGCAGCAGGAAGGTCCGGTCGGAGACCTTGCGGACGTCGACGCCGTCCTGGTCCTCGAGTTGCTTGACGACCTGGTCGGCGTGCGCCGCGTCCGCGGTGTCGCAGGTCAGGTCGACGATCACGTGGGTGGGGTCGGAGTCCACCACGTCCAGTGCCGTCACGATCGCCCCGGCCTCACCCACACAGGTGGTGAGGCGGCCGATGGACGAGGCATCCGCGGTAACGGCAATGCGAATCGTGATCGAGAATCCTGCGCTCGGCAGGCGGGTGGTCACCACGGTGTTCCCTCCGACGTTGGTGGGTGAGTCTCCGCATTGTCGCTCTTGCGGAATAACGACCGCTGCTGCGGTGGTTACTGAGTAGTCAGTTTCCGACAGCCAGAACGTCCGGGTCGGTTATGTGGATGCGCCCGTCGCCGGGACGTGCCACGATCGGGCCGGAGGAGGTCACTTTTGCGAAACACCTACCAGGCACCCGTGCTGGACGAGCCCGACCTGACCACCGGTGAGCTGGAGCTGGAAGAGCGGCACTCGCTGAGGCGTGTGGCGGGTCTCTCCACGGAGCTGACCGACGTCACCGAGGTCGAGTACCGACAACTGCGACTCGAACGGGTCGTTCTGGTCGGCGTCTGGACCGAAGGCAGCGTCGCCGACGCGGAAAACTCGCTGGCCGAGCTGGCCGCCCTCGCCGAGACCGCCGGATCACAGGTGCTCGAGGGCCTGATCCAGCGGCGCAAGCAACCCGACGCGGCCACGTTCATCGGTCGCGGCAAGGTCGACGAGCTGCGCGACGTGGTCATCATGACCGGCGCCGACACCGTCATCTGTGACGGTGAGCTGTCACCGTCGCAGCTGCGCAAGCTGGAGGAGCAGGTCAAGGTCAAGGTGGTCGACCGGACCGCGCTGATCCTCGACATTTTCGCCCAGCACGCCAAGAGCCGTGAGGGCAAGGCCCAGGTCGAGCTTGCCCAGCTGCAATACCTCTTGCCGCGTCTGCGTGGCTGGGGTGACTCGCTGTCCCGCCAGGGCGGTGGCGCCGGTGGCGGTTCGGGTGGCGGCGGTGTCGGCACGCGTGGTCCCGGTGAGACCAAGCTCGAGACCGACAAGCGGCGGATCAACACCCGCATCTCGAAGCTGCGGCGCGAGATCAAAGCCATGAAGACGGTACGCGAGACCAAGCGGTCCCGTCGTGCCGCCAGCGGCGTCCCGGCCGTGGCCATCGCCGGTTACACGAACGCGGGCAAGTCGAGCCTGATCAATCGGCTGACCCAGGCCGGTCTGCTGGTGGAGGACGCGCTGTTCGCCACCCTCGACACGACGACCCGGCAGACCGCCGCGGAGGACGGGCGTCTCTACACGCTCTCCGACACTGTCGGTTTCGTCCGGCACCTGCCGCACCAGATCGTGGAGGCGTTCCGCTCCACGCTCGAGGAGGTCGCACAGGCCGACCTGGTGCTGCACGTCGTGGACGGCGCCCACCCGGACCCCGAGGGTCAGGTCAGCGCGGTCCGTGAGGTGCTCGGTGAGGTCGGCGCCGACCGGATTCCCGAGCTGCTCGTGGTCAACAAGGTCGACGCGGCCGACGAAGAGACCAAGCTGCGGCTCAAGCGGACATGGCCGGACGCCATCTTCGTGTCGGCGAGATCCGGAGCGGGCATCGACGAGCTGCACACGGCCATCGCCGACCGGCTGCCCCGGCCGGCCGTCGACCTGACGATCCTGCTGCCGTACGACCGGGGTGACCTGGTGGCCAGGGTGCACCGGTCCGGTCAGGTGATCCAGTCGCGACACCTGGACGACGGTACTGAGCTGCGCGTACGGGTGGACGAACATCTCGCCTCCGACCTGGATGCTTTCCGGCTGTGAGACGATGGCTTCACAGGTGCTCCCACCAGCGTTGATCCACACGTAATACCAACGGGCGACGCCGCATGCGACACTGTGCGGATGCGGCGTCTCGTCTTCTCGATCATCGTGGCTATGGGCTTCGTGATGGTCGGTTCCTCCAGTGCGTCGGCGGAGGACCCGACACCCGCGCCGACGGTGAGCGCCAAGGCGACCCCGGGGAAGAAGCTCTGCAAGATCACCGACAAACGGCTCGATGAGATCTCCGGGCTGGTGGCGACGAAGACCGGTTACGTCGTGATCGACGACGGCACCGAGGAGTCCGCCAAGGAAAAGATCTTCTTCCTGAGCAAGAAGTGCGCCGTCACCAAGGAGCAGGAATACAGCGGCGACGGCCCGCTCGACACCGAGGACATGGTCCTGTCGGCGGACGGCAAGACGCTCTGGATCGCCGACATCGGTGACAACGGCGTCCGCGACGAGGACCCGAAACCGCGTCCGACCATCTCGATCTGGAAGATGTCGGCCGACGGTTCCAAGAAGGCCCAGATCTACCGGATGACGTACCCGGACGGTGACGCCCACGACGCCGAGGCCATCCTGATCGACAAGGACGGCCTTCCGCTGGTCGTCACCAAGGAGATCGGCGGGGCGGCCGGGGTCTACAAGCCTTCCGCGCCGCTGGTGGCGAAAAGCACCGATGGCGTGCCGATGACGCGGGTGGCCGACCTCACGGTCAACGCCACCGAGACGGCCGGCAACGCGGTGGCCCGGATCGGCAACAAGACGATCACCGGCGGAGCGATGGCCCCCGGTGGGGCCAAGGTCGCGCTCCGCACCTACACCGACGCGCTCGAATGGGACGTCACGAACGGCGACGTGCTGGCCGCGCTGAATAAGGAGCCGCGGACCACCGGCCTGCCGAACGAGCCCTTCGGCGAGGCCATCTCGTACAGCGCGGACGGCAAGACGTTCCTCACCGTCTCGGACATGAACGGCGACACCGAGACCGTCAGCTACCTCCGGGAGTACACGCCGGCCACCGAGATCGCCGAGATCTCCGAGAAATCCGGGCAGAGCGCCTCGGGCGGCTCCTGGTACTCGAACCTGACCGTCGACGACGTGACCTACATGGTCGCCGGCATCGGTGGTCTTGGCCTGCTGCTGGTGGCGGCCGGTGTCTTCGGCATCGTGCGTTTCCGCAAGTCCCCGCAGGCGACCGCGGCCTCCGAGGCCGACGACCTGCCCGGCGGGCTGAACACCGACGACCCGGAAACCGAGCTGATCGGGGTCGGCGGCCTGCCGCCGCGCGCACCGGCGTACGGGCGGCCCGGCGGTGGCGGCGGCGGTGGCCCGGTTTACGGCGCTCAGTCCGGTCCTCCGGCCGGTGGCCCCGGCCCGCAGCGGGGCGGTCCCGGCGTCTACAGCGGTGCTCCCGCTGGTGCCCCGGCGGGCGCTCCGGCCGGCGGCGGCCAGTACGGCCGGCCCGGCGGTCAGCAGCCTCCCCGTGGACCGCAGCAGGGCGGGCGTTCCCCTCAGCAGCAGCCCCCGCGCGGCCCCCAGCAGGGTGGCCCCGCACAGGGTGGACCGCAGCAGCCGCGGGGTCCGCAACCGCCGCGTGGACCGCAGCAGGGCGGGCCTCCGCATCGTGGTCCCCAGCAGGTTCCGCCGCGTAACCCGCAGCAGGGCGCTTCGCGTGGCCCTCAGCAGCAGCCGCCGCGGGGGCCGCACCAACCTCCCCGGGGTCCGCAGCAGCAACCGCCGCGGGGACCGCAGCAGCCTCCGGGCCGCGGCCAGCAGCCGCCGCCCGGCCGTGGTGGTGGCGGCGGTGTCTACGGTCGTCCTGACGATCAGGATCAGCGCCGATAGAGCTTCACGAGGAAGGGCCGGTCCCGCGGGGACCGGCCCTTCTCGCGTACCCAAGAAGGGGTTAGACGCGGCGCAGGACCGCCACGACCCGGCCCATGATGGTGGCGTCGTCACCGGGGATCGGGTCGAAGGCGGGGTTGGCCGGCATGAGCCAGACGTGCCCGTCCCGCTGGCGGTAACTCTTCACCGTGGCCTCGCCGTCGATCATGGCAGCCACGATGTCACCCGCCTCGGCGGTGGGCTGCTGGCGGACCACCACCCAGTCGCCGTTGCAGATCGCCGCGTCGATCATCGAGTCGCCCTTGACCTCGAGCATGAAGACCTCGCCCTCGCCGACCAGCTCGCGCGGCAGCGGGAAGAACTCCTCGACGGACTGCTCGGCGAGGATCGGGCCACCGGCCGCGATCCGGCCGACCAGCGGAACGTACGCAGGCTGGGGGCGGGCGGCACGCAGGGCCTCGTCGTCGACCAGCTCACCGGGCACGCGGACGTCCACGGCGCGCGGCCGGTTCGGGTCGCGGCGCAGGTATCCCTTGGTCTCCAGAGCCTTCAGCTGGTACGCCACGCTGGACGGGGAGACCAGGCCGACGGCCTCACCGATCTCGCGCACGCTCGGCGGGTAACCGTATTTCTCCACCCAGTCGCGGATGAACTCCAGGATCCGGCGCTGGCGTGCGGTCAAGTCCGTGGCGACGGCCTCGGGCACGTTGCCGACCGGGGTGACCGAGCGCAGCTGAGGCGCGTCACCGCTGCGGCCGCGGCTCGGTGTGCTGCGGCGGCGGATGGCCCCCGGGCTCGGTGGTTGCTGTTGGCTCGTGCGGTCGTCGGTAGGCACGTCCCCGCCCTCCCTGTCGGCCAGTGCCTCCCGGCACGTGGTGCGTCGCGGACCCGGACCGACGTTGTGGGGATGACGTCCGGCCCGGCTGACCCTCTTGACGGAAAACCGTAATAGGGAGATGCGACTTATTCAAACATCTGTACGAGTTTTCTCCGGCGTGTCGCGCCTCGGGACTCGACTTCCGTACTCCTGTTCTGATAGACCGTCGTACGGGCGTTCTATCGAACGGGTGTCCGAGAAGGGGAGTCGTGATGGTTTCCAGTGGGATGCGACACGCGCCGCAGCCGGTGCGGCTCACCAGGCGTGGCCGGGCGGTTCTGCTCGGCGCCTATTTCCTTCTGGCGGTTCTCGCGAGTGTCGTGTTGTTCACTGGCGCTTCGCAAGGTTGACCAGCGATCTTCGGTGTCCCTTGGTGGTCGCCGGACGAGTGGGTCGTCCGTTTCGTCGGCGCGTCGTGTCGCCCCTGGCCGCTGCGGCCAGTGATTGTGACATCACCCCTGGTGGTGATGTTGAAAAACCCGGCGCGTCGGCACGTTGCTGAACTTGCGCCGGCGTCCGCCGGGGCCTAGCGTCTACCCCAACATCTAGTGGTTACACGGATGTAAGTCATCCACAGGTTGGGTTTTCTCTCCCCGGTTATCCACATACCGTCCACAGCCTCGCGTTGGTCCTGACCATGGCGAAGCTGTGCTTCTGTGTGTCCGGATCCCGTCGGGAGGGGGCCGGAGGGGGTCAGCGGTGCGTTGCCCGTACTGCCGTCACGCCGATTCGCGCGTGGTCGACTCGCGAGAGGCCGACGACGGTCAACTGATCCGTCGCCGCCGATCGTGTCCCGAGTGCGGCAAACGTTTCACCACGGTCGAGGAGGCGGTCCTCGCGGTGGTCAAGCGCAGCGGTGTCACCGAGCCCTTCAGCCGTACCAAGATCATGAGTGGTGTCCGGAAGGCCTGTCAGGGCCGTCCCGTCGACGAGGACTCGATCGCGCTGCTCGCGCAGCGGGTGGAGGAGACCGTCCGGGCCAAGGGCGCCGCTGAGATCCCCAGCCACGATGTGGGCCTGGCGATCCTCACGCCTCTGCGTGAGCTGGACCAGGTGGCCTATCTGCGGTTCGCGAGTGTGTACAAGGCGTTCGACTCTCTGGACGAATTCGAGAAGGAGATCGCCGCACTGCGCGACGCGCCCGCCGTCAGGGAACCCGGGACGCGACATGCCGTCGCGCCGCGGTCCGGCTCACGGGCGCCCAAGCTCAACAGCTGATCAGTTCGACGACTGATTCAGCCGGCAATTCAGCTACACCTTTCCGTGGTACTACGAGGGGGAGCACATCCTTATGGCCGGAGACGGCATCACTGCAGGTCGCCAGCGCAGCCGGACGAGCGGCGGCACCGGCGCGGCGGCCGGGGGGCTGCGAGTGGAACGGGTGTGGACGACCGAGGGCGTCCACCCGTACGACGAGGTGGAGTGGGAACGCCGCGACGTCGTCATGACCAACTGGCGTGACGGCTCGATCAACTTCGAACAGCGTGGCGTGGAGTTCCCGGCGTTCTGGAGCGTGAACGCCGCGAACATCGTCACGACCAAGTACTTCCGGGGTGCGGTCGGCACCACGGTGCGTGAGCAGTCGCTGAAGCAGCTCATCGACCGCGTGGTGAAGACGTACCGCAAGGCGGGCGAGGAGAACGGTTACTTCGCCACCCCGGCGGACGCCGAGCTCTTCGACCACGAGCTGACCTGGATGCTGCTGCACCAGGTTTTCAGTTTCAACTCGCCGGTCTGGTTCAACGTCGGCACCCAGTCGCCGCAGCAGGTCAGCGCCTGCTTCATCCTGTCCGTCGACGACTCGATGGACTCGATCCTCGACTGGTACAAGGAAGAGGGCCTGATCTTCAAGGGTGGCTCCGGCTCCGGAGTCAACCTCTCCCGGATCCGTTCCTCCAAGGAGCTGCTCTCCTCCGGCGGCACGGCGAGCGGCCCGGTCAGCTTCATGCGCGGCGCCGACGCCAGCGCCGGAACCATCAAGTCCGGCGGCGCCACCCGGCGCGCCGCGAAGATGGTCATCCTCGACGTGGACCACCCGGACATCGAGGAGTTCGTCCGGACCAAGGCGCGCGAGGAAGACAAGATCCGCGCGCTGCGGGACGCCGGCTTCGACATGGACCTGGGCGGCGACGACATCGTCAGCGTCCAGTACCAGAACGCCAACAACTCGGTCCGGGTCACCGACGAGTTCATGCGGGCGTACGAGGAGGGCACCGAGTTCGGCCTCCGTGGCCGGCTCAACGGCGAGGTCATCGAGACCATCGACGCGCGGAAGCTCTTCCGTGACATCGCCAAGGCGGCGTGGGAGTGCGCCGACCCGGGTCTGCAGTACGACGACACGATCAACGACTGGCACACCAACCCCGAGACGGGCCGGATCACCGCGTCCAACCCCTGCTCGGAGTACATGTCGCTGGACGACTCGTCCTGCAACCTGGCCTCGCTGAACCTGATGAAGTTCCTCAAGGCCGACGGTGGCTTCGAGGTGGAGAAGTTCGTCAAGAGCGTCGAGTTCATCATCACCGCGATGGACATCTCGATCTGCTTCGCGGACTTCCCGACCGAGAAGATCGGGATCACCACCCGCGCCTACCGCCAGCTCGGCATCGGGTACGCAAACATCGGCGCCCTGCTGATGGCCTCCGGCCTGCCGTACGACTCGGACGCCGGCCGTAACGTCGCCGCCGCCATCACGTCGCTGATGAACGGCACGGCGTACCGCCGCTCCGCCGAGCTGGCCGGCGTCGTCGGCCCGTACGAGGGCTACGCCCGCAACGCCGAGGCGCACCAGCGCGTCATGCGCAAGCACGCCGCGGCCAACGACGAGATCCGTCCGGTCGGCCTGGTCGCCACCGAGATCGTCCGTGAGGCCACCAAGCAGTGGAAGAACGGCAACAAGCTCGGTGAGAAGAACGGCTGGCGCAACGCCCAGGCGTCGGTGCTCGCCCCAACCGGCACCATCGGCCTGATGATGGACTGCGACACCACCGGCATCGAGCCCGACCTGGCTCTGGTCAAGTTCAAGAAGCTTGTCGGCGGCGGCTCCATGCAGATCGTCAACCAGACGGTGCCGCGCGCCCTGCGTACCCTCGGATACCCCGAGGAGCAGGTCGAGGCGATCGTCGAGCACATCTCCGACCACGGCAACGTCGTCGACGCGCCCGGCCTCAAGCCGGAGCACTACGCGGTCTTCGACTGCGCCATGGGCGAGCGGGTCATCGCGCCGCTCGGCCACGTGCGGATGATGGCGGCCGTGCAGCCGTTCATCTCCGGCGCGATCTCGAAGACGGTCAACATGCCGGAGACGGCGACCGTCGAGGAGATCGAGGAGATCCACTACCAGGGCTGGAAGCTCGGCCTGAAGGCGCTCGCGATCTACCGCGACAACTGCAAGGTCGGCCAGCCTCTCTCGGCCGGCAAGGGCGCCAAGGCGACCGAGAAGGCCGTTGCCGAGGCCGAGGTCACCAAGGCGGTCGAAAAGGTCGTCGAGAAGATCATCGAGTACCGCCCGGTCCGCAAGCGCCTGCCGAAGAAGCGCTCGTCGGAGACGGTGTCCTTCTCGGTGGCCGGCGCCGAGGGCTACCTCACCGCGTCGTCCTACCCGGACGACGGCCTCGGCGAGGTCTTCCTCAAGATGTCGAAGCAGGGCTCCACTCTGGCCGGTGTGATGGACGCCTTCTCGGTGGCCATCTCGATAGGCTTGCAGTACGGCGTCCCGCTGGAGACGTACGTCGCCAAGTTCACCAACATGCGCTTCGAGCCGGCCGGTATGACCGACGACCCGGACGTGCGCATGGCGTCCTCGGTGATGGACTACATCTTCCGTCGCCTGGCGCTGGACTTCCTGCCGTACGAGACCCGTGCCGAGCTCGGCATCTTCACGGCGAAGGAGCGGACCCTCCAGGCGCAGGCCGAGGCCGCCGCCGAGGCTGCCGCTGTGGACGTGGCCGTGACCGGCATGGCCTCCTCGGCCCCGGTTTCCTCCTCCACGGTCACGGTGGCCGAGATCGCCGAGGTGAAGCCCGTGGTGCCGGTGCCGGTGAAGGCCGGCTCCTCCACCGAGCTCCTCGAGGTCGTCACGGGCCACGCCTCCGACGCGCCGCTCTGCTTCACCTGCGGCACCAAGATGCGCCGCGCCGGCAGCTGCTACGTGTGCGAGGGCTGCGGCTCGACCTCCGGCTGCAGCTGACGTTCCAAAGCCGGCGGCGGGTCTTGTCCTATGAAGGGCGAGGCCTGCCGCCGTCTTGCTACCGACGGTGAGTACAGGGCTCATGACTGCGGAATCACTGCCGGATGCGCCACCCCCCGACGAGTTGCTGTCGGATTCCGGCCGGCTCCGGCTGGTCGGCCGGGCCCGCAAGGTCAGCGTGTCCATGCCGGAAGACCTCGCGGCTGCCGTCCAGCAACGCGTGGGGCGCGGCGAGTTCAGCCAGTACGTGACCGAGGCGGTGACCAGGCAGCTGGAGCTCGACCTGCTCGGAGAGCTCGCTGCCGTCCTGGAGACGAAACACGGACGGGTCTCCGACGCGGCACTGGACGAAGCGCGGCATTCGTGGCCCGACGCCCGCTGAGTGGAGGCGGAACCCTCGTCCTGGCCAGTGCGGGTCAGACGAAGCTCGCTGCGGGCGACGACCGGGCTCGAGCTTTTCTGGAGACGGCACGGGAGCGCGGCGCCAGGGTCGTTGTCAGCGCCATCACGCTGACCGAGGTGTTGCGGGGCGGCTCTCGAGATGCTTCGGTCCATCGTGTGCTGTCCCGGATCGTGGTGCTGCCGGTGAGCGCGGAGCTCGGCCGGCAGGCGGGGGAACTTCTCGGTGTGACCGAGTTGTCCGGCCACCGGTGTGCCATCGACGCCGTGGTCGCGGCGATGGCACTGGGGCTTCCGCGCCCGCTGGTGCTGCTGACCAGCGATCCCCACGACCTGACGAGACTCGTCGAGGAGCCGGCCCGGCCCAAGAACCAAAGGATCGCCGTGGTCGACGTCTGATCGCGCGGGCGATCTATGGTTTGGCCATGCTGAGAGCTGATGCGGTCAAGGGCGGCCTTGGGCAGTCGCTGGTGGTGTGGGTGGCCGTCGTTGTCGCCCTGGCCTTCACGCGGCAGATCGCGGTCGCTGGGGCGCTCTTCGGCGCCGGGCTGCTGTCAGTGATCGTTCTCGGTCAGTGGCACAGCCGGCACGCGCGCCGCGACACCGCCGCCGGCGCCTTCACCGGGGCGGTGCTGTGGCCGATTCTGATCGGCCTGGCGATCATCCTGATCAACGTCGTCTCGATGTCGCTGTCCGACTTCGAGTGACGGCGGCCGGCAAGCGTCAGCGCTGCTCGGCCAGGAAGTCGCCGATGATCTGGGCGAGGGCGACCGGCTGCTCGACCACCATGGCGTGCGAGGCGTCGGCAAGCGTCAGGTACCGCAGGTGCGGCACGGACTTCGCCTGCTCCACCAGATAGCGCCGGTGCGCCTCGTACAGCTCGGCGAACGGCTCCTGCTCGGGCACGCTGCGGGTCGGCAGGACCACCAGCTCGGGGCAGGTGGTCGCCGCGTAGACCGGGCCGAGGTCCAGCGAGTTCATCAGGGCGCGCAGCTCGGACGTGGTCCCCGCGGACGGCCGGATCGATGTCTCGCCGTTCACATGTGCCAGGTTGCGCCGGAATCCCTCGATCCACACCTTCTCGTTGGCGCCCATGTCACGGGCCGCCATCTGCTGGCGTTCCACCAGGTCGGGCAGCTGGTCGGCGGGGATGACCTGGCCGGCGGAGGCCTCGATCGCGTCGAAGACCGTGTGCAGCCGGGCCAGCTCGCCCGCTGCCTTCTCCGGGTCGAGGCCGGGCAGGTGCTCGGGCCTCGTGGGCGGTGGGTTGCCGTCCAGGCTCACCACGCCGGGCGTCTCCGGGTGCCGTTGCGCCCAGAGAGCGGCGATCATCCCGCCCAGGGAATGACCGGCCACCGCCGGTCGATTCAACTCCATCTGTACGCACACCGCGGCCAGGTCACCCAGCACGGCGTCCCAGGTCCACGGCCCGTCGCCGGAGCGGCCGTGGCAGCGCAGGTCGACGGTGATCACCCGGTGCCGGGGGCGCAGCTCGCGGGCCAGCGTGGTCAGGTGCGCCAGGTTGCCACCGGCGCCGTGCAGGAGCAGCAGCGGAGGCTGGTCGCCGCCGAAGTCGCGCACGGCAAGGGGCAGGTCCCCGGCGTCGATGAGACGGTCGTTGATCATCGGATCTCCCCATCAGGAGGCAGGTAGGTCTTGTCAGATGGCTGGGTCGTCGGACGGCTGGGTCAGCAGACGGTCGCGAACGGCGGTGACCGGGACGCCGCCGTCCGGGTGGCGGGGCAGGCGGCCGCGGCGCACCAGGTCGTGCACTCCCTGACGACTGATGCCGAGCATCGCGCCGGCGGTCGCGTAGGTCACCGATTCCGCGTACGGATGGCCGACCCGGCGGATCACCGCCTGGCCGAGCGGGGTGCGCCACCAGTCGGCGGGCGGGGTGAAGGCGTGCTCGTCCGGGTAGAGCGTCGCGATGATCCGGGCGATCGTGCGCACGGCGGTCGCGTGGTCGCTGTTTTCGATGCTGTCGGCCCAGAGCTCCGCACGGCGGCGCAGGACGGTACGCAGCCCGCCAGGAATCTCGTCGTCCTCGAGCAGGATCTCCAGCGGGTCGAGCAGGCGCACGTCGACGAGGCGGAGCAGCTGCTCGGCCAGGGCGTTCATACGGCCATCCTCCCGCCACTTGACATCGGTCGTCAAGTTGAACGGACGGTAACCATCGACCCGACCCTTCCGCTCGCGCCCCGCGCCCAATAAGGTGTGCGCGGACCCGGGAGGATCACTAGTGCGTACGCGTTTCGCCGTGCCTGCTGTCGCTCTGCTGCTCGCCGTCTCCGGCTGCGGCCCACGCGACGACGAAGCCTCCGCGTCCACGCTGCCCCCGGTCGAGGTCGTCGCGCCGCCCGCCGCATCGGCCGGCGGTGCCTGCATCCTCTGGGACTGGGAGTTCATCGAGGGCACCCTCGGCGTCAAGTTCTCGGTGGCCGCCTCCGACCAGGTCGACGAGACGTCGACGTGCGTCGTGCAGAACGTCGACCAAGAGTGGCCCGACCTGTCACTCTCCGTGGTCGAAACGACAAAGGCGGACGCGGAGATCTTCACCGAGGAACGAATGCCGGCGAAGGCGACCAAGCTCAAGAAACTGGGCAAGGCCGCCTATCGGCTCACCGGCAAGGCCAAGGACGGGCACGGCCCGACCGTGGAAATCGGCTGGCTGAGCGAGGCGAAGCAGCTCCAGACGCTCAAATACACCTTCGAGAAGGGCGCCGACGCGGCGACCGTGAAGGCCATGAACGGAAAGCTCTTCGCCCTCGCTCAGCAGATGAACACCACCGACGGCTGAGTCAGCGCGCGGCGACGAACACCCGCGACGCCACCTCGCGCGGCAGGCGGATCTTGTCGCCGGAGACGTCGATGGTGACGCCGTCACGTTCCTGAGCCACGTTGACCGTGGTGCCCGGGTCTATCCCGGCGGCGTGCAGCTGGCGAAGCACGTCCGAGTTGGTCTGCACGCTCTCGCAGATCCGGCGGACCACGACGCTGCCGGTCAGGCCGGGGAAGGCCAGATTGCGCTCGCCGTGGCTGAGCACCTCGTCCAGCGTGCTCTCGTCCGGCGCGCCCAGTTCCTCGAGACCCGGGATCGGGTTTCCGTAGGGCGAGCGGGTCGGCTTGTTGAGCAGCTCGTAGACGCGCTTCTCCACGGAATCGCTCATCACATGCTCCCAGCGGCAGGCCTCCTCATGGGCCTCCTCGTAGGGCATGCCGATGACGTTGACCAGGAGCAGCTCGGCGAGCCGGTGCTTGCGCATGACGGCGACCGCGCTGGCGCGGCCCATGTCGGTCAGAACCAGGTGGCGGTCGCCCTCGACGGTCAGCAGACCGTCTCGTTCCATCCGGGCGACGGTCTGGCTGACCGTGGGACCGCTTTGGTGCAGGCGTTCGGCGATGCGGGCTCGAAGTGCGGGCACACCTTCTTCCTCAAGCTCGAGGATGGTGCGCAGGTACATCTCGGTGGTATCGACGAGATCGTTCACGATGCGGTCCTCCCAGCAGCGATAATACCGCGCGGCGGGGAGTTCACTTCCGCCCCGAGCAAGTGCCTGACGACCCTACCTGACAGCGGAACACGTGTGCTAACGACACGTCGTCCCCGACCGGGGGACAGTGCTCATGGGAGCATGTCCACATGGCGGACGAGACGACGGCTGTCGTGTGGGACAGTGCCCTGCTGGAGTACGACATGGGCGACCATCCGCTCAATCCGGTGCGTGTCGAACTGACCATGGCGCTGGCCCGGGAACTGGGCGTGCTGGACCGGCCGGGCGTCCAGATGATCACGCCGCGTCCAGCGAGTGAGATCGATCTCACTCGGGTGCACCGCGCGGATTACCTGGACGCCGTGCGGCTGGCCCCCATCGATCCATTCTTCACCGGCTGGGGCCTCAACACGGCGGACAATCCAGTATTCGAAGGAATGCACGACGCCTCGGCGCGGATCTGCGGCGCCACCATCGCCGCCGCGGAGGCGGTCTGGAACGGCTCGGCCCGGCGCGCGGTGAACGTGTCGGGCGGCCTGCACCACGCGCTGCGGGCCCGGGCCGCCGGCTTCTGCGTCTACAACGACCCGGCCGTGGCGATCGCCTGGCTGCTCGAACGCGGCGCCCAGCGGATCGCGTACATCGATGTCGACGTGCACCACGGCGACGGGGTGCAGGCCGCTTTCTTCAACGACCCGCGGGTGCTCACGGTCAGCCTGCACGAGACGCCGCTCGCGCTCTTCCCGGGCACCGGGTTCGCCGACGAGATCGGCGGGCCGGACGCCGAGGGCACCGCGGTGAACGTTCCGCTGCCGCCCGGCACCGAGGACGCCGGCTGGCTGCGCGCCTTCAACGCGGTGGTGCCGTCGGTGGTCCGGGCGTTCGCCCCGGAGATCATCATCAGCCAGTGCGGCGCCGACGCCCACCGCCTCGACCCCCTCGCTGACCTGCGGCTGTCGGTGGACGGCCAGCGGGCCGCGTACGTCGCGATCCGCGCTCTCGCCGACGAGATCTGTGACGGCCGGTGGGTGGCGACCGGCGGAGGCGGGT
The DNA here is from genome assembly GCF_050955685.1 of Actinoplanes sp. CA-015351. Classification (NCBI taxonomy): domain Bacteria; kingdom Bacillati; phylum Actinomycetota; class Actinomycetes; order Micromonosporales; family Micromonosporaceae; genus Actinoplanes; species Actinoplanes sp. CA-015351. The sequence goes on along the minus strand of NZ_CP192102.1, from coordinate 7,173,376 downwards.
ACGCACTGGTCGAGGTCGTCCCACGGGCCTGGACACATCTGCTGGCCGTGGCGACGGGGGAGCCGCTCGACCCGCGGACGCGTACGCCGAAGGGCTGGCGTGAACTCGCGGCACAGCGGTGCCCGGGATCGCCGGTGCCCGAGTCGATGACCGACGGTGTGCCCCCGGTGATGGAACACTGGTCGCCGGGTACGACCGATCCGGTGGACCGGGCCATCCAGGCCACCCGGACCGCGGTCTTCCCCCTGCACGGACTGGACCCGCACGACCCAAGGGACTGAGGACGTGGCGAACCGGGGCACCGAACGAAGCGCGGACATCCTGCTCGCCGACGGCTCGACCGCGCACCTGCGGCAGATCCGCGCCGAGGACGCCCCGGCGATCGTGGATTTCCACTCCCGGATGAGCGACCGTACGCGCTACCTGCGCTACTTCTCGCCGTACCCGCGGATCCCCGAGCGTGACCTCCAGCGTTTCGTCAACGTGGACCACCACGACCGGGAAGCCTTCGTGACGGTCGACGCCGACGGCCGGATCACCGCGGTGGGCCGGTACGAACGGCTCGGACCGGAATCGCCGGAGGCCGAGGTCGCCTTCGTCGTCGAGGACGCCCTGCAGGGCCGGGGCATCGGCTCGGTGCTGCTGGAACACCTGGCCGAGGCGGCCCGGGACAACGGCCTGACCCGTTTCGTCGCCGAGGTGCTGCCGGAGAACGGCGGGATGCTGCGGGTCTTCGGCGACTCCGGCTTCCAGGTGCAGCGGCGGTACGCGGACGGCGTGGTCCACCTGGAATTCCCGATCGCGCCGACCGAGAAGTCCCGGGAGGTGCAGGAGTCCCGTGAGCACCTCACCGAGGCCCGGTCGATCGCCCGGCTGCTGGCCCCGCGTGGCATCGCGATCTACGGTGCCAGCGCGAGCGGGCAGGGCATCGGCGCCGCGATGCTGGGCAACCTGCGCGACGGCGGGTACACCGGCGCCATCGTCCCGGTGCATCCCACGGCGGAACGAGTTGCCGGGCTGAAGGCGTACCGAAGCGCCTCGGAAGCCGGTGTCCCGATCGACCTTGCCCTGATCGCCGTGCCTGCCCACGCAGTGGCTGATTCCGGGACCGACGCCGCCCGCGCGGGCGCGGGCGGCGTCGTGGTGGTCTCGGCGGGTTTCGGGGAGACCGGGCCGGAAGGCGCGGCACAGCAGCGACGCCTCGTGGAAGCCGCGCGCGCCGCTGGGTTGCGAGTGATCGGCCCGAGCAGTTTCGGGATCGCCAACACCGAGGCCGGCGTCCGGCTGAACGCCACGCTGTCGCCGCGGCTGCCGAAAGCCGGGCGGGTCGGCTTCTTCGCGCAGAGCGGTGCGCTCGGTGTGGCGCTGCTGGCCGAGGCGGACCGGCGCGGGCTGGGCCTGTCGAGTTTCGTGTCGGCAGGCAACCGGGCCGATGTCTCCGGCAACGACCTGCTCCAGTTCTGGCAGGACGATCCGGGCACCGACGTGGTCCTGCTCTATCTGGAGACGTTCGGCAATCCGCGCAAGTTCGCCCGGCTGGCCCGCCGGATGAGCCGGGTGAAGCCGGTGGTGGCGGTCGCGTCGGCGACCAGGCCGCCCGGTCTGGCGGGTGATGCGCCCGGTCCGGACGCCAACGCGGTGACTGCGCTTTTCGCGCGTTCTGGCGTCATCCGCGTGGACACCGTTCAGGAACTTTTCGACGTCGGCATGCTCCTCGCCCACCAGCCGCTGCCGGGCGGCCGCCGGGTCGCCGTGGTCGGCAACTCCTCGGCACTGGCCGAGCTCGCCGTCGTCGCCTGCCGGGCCGCCGGTCTGACCGTGGCCGACGGCTATCCGAGCGACGTCAGCCCGACCGCAACGGCGCACGACCTGGCCGACGCCCTCGCCGACGCGGCGGTCGACCCGAGGGTGGACGCGCTCGTCGTGGTCTTCGCCCCGCCGGTGCCCGGCCAGCACGCCGACGAGGACGCCGATTTCGCCGCGGCAGTCGCCAGTGTCGCGCTCGCCGGCGAGAAACCGACCGTCGCCACGATGGTGTTCGGGCAGGTCCCGCGCCGGGTGCCGGCCTATGCGTCGGTGGAGGAAGCGGTACGGGCGCTGACCCGGGTGGTCAATTACGCCGACTGGCTGCGCCGTCCGCCGGGCGTGATGCCGGCGCTGTCCGGTGTGGACATGGAGGCTGCCGAGGCCGCCGCCGGCGCGGGCGACACCGGTGCGCTGCTCACCGCTTACGGTATCCCGGTCGTTCCGTCCACACTGGCCGAATCCGTCGACGCCGCGGTGCTGGCGGCGGGCGCGCTGGGTTATCCGGTCGCGCTCAAGGCGGCAGGCGGTGGGTTGCGCCACCGGATCGACCTCGGCGCGGTGCGCCTCGCTCTCAACAACCACGACGACGTACGCACGGCGTACGGCGAACTGTCCGCCGCGTTCGGCCCGGACGTGCTCGTGCAGACCATGGTTCCGGCGGGTGTGGCCTGCCGGATCGAGGTGATCGAGGACCCGGCGTTCGGCCCGGTTGTCGGGTTCGGCCTCGGTGGTGTGGCGAGCGAGCTGCTCGGCGACCTGGCCTGGCGGGCCGCGCCGCTCACCGACCGTGCCGCGGAGGCGCTCGTCGACGAGCCGCGCGCCGCCCCACTGCTGCACGGTTACCGGGGGTCGACACCGGTGGACCGGGCAACGCTCATCGATCTGTTGTTGCGGGTCGGCCGGATCGCCGACGAGCACCCGAGGATGCGCTCACTCACGCTGAACCCGGTGCTGGCGCGGCCGGACGGTTGCTCCGTCCTGCACGCCGCCGCCGAGTTCGGCGATGCCGGTGTCCGACCGGACACCGGCCCGCGGAGGCTGCGAAACGCCTGAGATCAGGACGCGAGTTTTCAGGAGGCGTAGGCCTCGAGGCGGGAGGCCCGCTCCGGGTCGCGCAGCTTGAGCATGGTGACCTTCTCGATCTGGCGGATGCGCTCACGGCTCAGGCCGAACTCGCGGCCCACCTCGTCGAGGGTGCGCTGCCGGCCGTCGTCCAGGCCGAAGCGCAGCCGGATCACCGCCGACTCCCGCTCGGAGAGGGTGGCGAGCACGATCTCGACCTCGCTGCGCAGCTCGCCCTGGCCGACGCCCTCGCCGGGCTGGTTCGGGTCGACAGCGGCAACGAAGTCACCGAGGGCGCTCTCGCCGTCCTCGCCGACCGCCTGGTCCAGGCTGACCGGCTCCCGGTCGTACGAGATCAGCTCGATGACCTGGTACTCCGGAACGTCCATGGTCTTGGCGATCTCGCTGATGCTCGGCTCACGGCCGAGCGAGGCGGCCAGGTCGCGGCGGCAGCGGACCATGCGGTTGACCTGCTCGACCATGTGCACCGGGATGCGGATGGTGCGGGCCTGGTCGGCCATGGCGCGGGTGATGGCCTGCCGGATCCACCAGGTGGCATACGTGGAGAACTTGTAGCCCTTGGTGTAGTCGAATTTCTCGACGGCGCGGATGAGGCCGAGGTTGCCCTCCTGGATCAGGTCCAGGAACGCCATGCCGCGACCGGTGTAACGCTTCGCGATGCTGACCACGAGGCGGAGGTTCGCCTCGAGCAGGTGGTTTTTCGCGGCCTTGCCCTCGGCGGCGATGATGAGGAGCAGAGGCGCAAGGTCGGCGGGGGCGGCGGGGAGTTTCTCCTCCGCGTACAGCCCGGCCTCGATGCGCTTCGAGAGGGTGACCTCTTCGACAGCGGTGAGCAGGCGCGTGCGGCCGATTCCGTTCAGGTACGCACGGACCAGGTCGGCGGAAACGCCGCGCTCGTCGGTGGCGTCCAGGTCGGCGAGCGCCTCGATCCCCTCGGACACGATCTCTTCGACTGCCATCTGCTCCGACGCCTTCATCTCCAGGACCACTTGAGTCCCCTCCCCGCGATTAACGTCTCGTGCGTACCAGCCGCTTCCGTGCTGGTGTTTGCAAGCTTCGTCGCAAGCGCGTTAAGCGGAGGTGAGGCCAGCCTCCAGGTGGCATGAATCGGGGAGAACCCTGACGTCGACAAGCCGACAACCCGGTCGTTCGGGCAGTGCCGGTACTTGCCGGTCGCCGATAATGTGCCTGGACGAGAAAGGGTGATGACTGTGGTCTTCAAACGCATGATGCAGGCGTTCGGTGTGGGTGGGCCTTCGGTCGACACCGTGCTGGCGAACCCCAACACCTACCCGGGCGGGTTCCTGGAAGGCACCGTCCACGTGGCCGGCGGTGACCATGCCGTCGACATCGAATACCTCGCGATCGGCCTGATCACCAGGGTCGAGGTGGAGAGCGGCGACAGTGAGTACCAGACCGACCAGGAGTTCCACCGGCAGCGCCTGACCGGTTCGTTCAAGCTGGAGCCGGGCGCGCGTCACGACGTCCCGTTCCGCTTCGACGTCCCGTGGCAGACGCCGATCACCGAGGTGTACGGGCAGCACCTGCACGGGATGACGATGGGTCTGACCACCGAGCTGGAGGTGGCCCGCGCCGTCGACAAGTCCGATCTGGACGCGGTGGCCGTGCACCCGCTGCCGGCCGAGGAGCGGATCCTCGAGGCGCTGCTGCGTCTCGGCTTCCGGTTCAGCCGGGCCGACGTGGAAAAGGGCCGGGTCTACGGGGTGGACCAGCAGCTCCCGTTCTACCAGGAGATCGAGTTCTACCCGCCGTCGTCGTACGCGAGCGGCATCAACCAGCTGGAGCTGACGTTCCTGCCGACGCCGCACAAACTCCAGGTGATCCTGGAACTGGACAAGCGCGGCGGCCTCCTCAGCGAGGGGCACGACTCGTTCGGCAGCTTCGACGTGGATTACGCGACCGCCGACCAGATCGACTGGGCCGGCCGGCTCGACCAGTGGCTGCGGCAGTCCGCGCAGCGGCGCGGCCTCTTCTTCTAGGTTCTACAGCTCTTCTAGGTTCTACAGCTCCAGCAGGACCGTTCGCGGTCCGACGTTCACGCTTTCGACGAGCATGTGTGCCCGGAAGCGGCCGGTGGCGACGGTCGCTCCCCGGGCGCGCAGCGCCTCGACGAACGCGGTGATCAGCGGCTCGGCCACCTCGGCCGGCGCGGCCGCGTTCCAGGTGGGCCGGCGGCCCTTGCACGCGTCGCCGTACAGCGTGAACTGGCTGACCGCCAGCACCGGGGCGTCCTCGTCCGAGGCGGACCGGTCGCCGTCGAGGATGCGCAGCTCCCACGTCTTGCGGGCCAGCTCGGCCGCTTTCGCCGCCGTGTCGTCGTGAGTAACCCCGACCAGCACGAGCAAGCCGTCCTTGATCTCGCCGACGACCTCGTCGCCGACCGTCACACTCGCACGGCTGACCGTCTGCACCAGTGCCCGCATGGACCGTCCCCTGTTCTCCGGCACAACGAGATCCGGGCCGCCGCGACGATCGTGGCGGCCCGGATGACGGTAACCGAACGAATCAGCCGGCCGTATCGCTGGTGTAGCTGTCCGGCGGGGTCGCCAGCGAGCCGGTGGTGGCGTCGCCGGTGGTCGTGTTCGCCACCCCGGGCCCGGTGTTCGGCCGCTTCGGGAAGCTGGCCGGCCCGGCGTTGCCGCCGGTGGTGGTCTGGATGCCGCCTCCCGCGGGCGGCGGGCCGCCGTCGCGGAGCTGCTCGGTGTCGGTTCCGGCGTCGAGGGTGCTGGACAGGCCGGGGTCGTCGGCACGGGTTTCAGAGTCGGTCATTCGTCGCGAATGCCCGGAGTCGCCGCCCGCAAACCATTCTCGGCCCCCATGGGACAACGAAATTACTGGATATGTCCCAGACGCCGAACGCCCCGGTGCCAGGATTTTCCTGGTCGGAGGGGCCGTCGACAAAGTGTTCGGCAGCTGAAGCCGGTGGCGTGCTCCCCATCGCGGCGACTCGTTCCGAACCTCCTCGTGCCGGATCGACCGTATTCAGATGGGAGTCCCACCCATGCCTCTCACCAGCACCTCTTCCGGGCGTAGCGCCGACACGACCCGGGCACGGCCGGCGACCGCGCCGGCGGCGACGCGGCCGGCTCGGGGCGTCGACCCCGATGCCAGCCGCCGTCAGGCCCGGTCGGTCGCGAAGCAACAGCAGGCCGCCGAGCGGATCGCTGCGGCGACCGCCGAGATCTCCGCACAGAACGCCGAGGCCGCTGAGGCGTCCCGGCAGCTCTCTGAATCGATGCAGCAGATCGCCGCGGGTGCCGAAGAGGCCTCCGGCGCCACCCAGCAGAGCCTCGCCGCGATGAACCAGGTCGAGGAGCGGGTGGCCCGCCAGGGACAGACCACCCGGCAGGTGGCCGAGCTGAGCCAGACCCTCCAGGGCCTGCTGAACGAAACCCGCGCCGGGATCAGCAACCTGCTGGCCAACGTCGACAGCGCGTCGGCGCGGCAGACCAGCTCGGTAGTGACCATCACCGAGCTGGAGAAGCAGGCCGGCGAGATCGGCGACATCGTCAAGACCGTCGCGCACATCGCCGACCAGACCAACCTGCTGGCGCTGAACGCGGCGATCGAGGCGGCCCGTGCCCGTCAGCACGGCAAGGGCTTCGCGGTGGTCGCCGACGAGGTCCGCACGCTCGCCGAGACCAGTGAGCGCAGTGCCCGGCAGATCCGCGATCTGATCGACGAGGTGCGCAGCAGCGTCACCGACATCGCCGGCGCGGTGCAGACATCGGCAGAGCTGGCCAAGGGTGAGGTCGAGAAGGGTAAGACGATCACCTCGCAGCTGGAGATGATCCGTGCGGACATGGGAACGATCATGACCGGAGCGACCGAGATGGCGGTCGCGGCGGAAGAGTCGAAGGTGGCGGCCGGCCTGGCCAAGCAGCGATCCGAGGAGATCGCGGCGGCGGCCGAGCAGCAGTCCGCGGCGTGCGAGGAGTCCCTGCAGACGGTGGGCCAGCAGACCCAGGCACTGCGGCAGAGCGAGCAGGCGGCCGACTCGCTGGCCGAGGTGTCGGAGACGCTGCGTACCAGCACCGACATCGCGAAGAGCGCCGAGGAGGTGGCGTCCGCGGCCGAGGAGCTTTCCGCCGCGGTGGAGGAGATCACCCGAGCGGCCAGCCAGATCAACGTCGCGATCAACGAGATCAACAGCGGGGCGCGGACCGCCGCGGAGAAGGGCCAGCAGACCGCCGAGGCGGTCGGCCAGATCGAGCAGGGCGCGCAGTTGTCCTCCAGCCGCGGTGGCATGGCGGTGGAGCGGGCCGACGTGATCCTGGAGCAGCTCGGCACCAACAAGGAAGCCGTCGACTCGATGATCAACGCGATCGGCACGGCGGCCCGCGAGGGCATCGAGAACGTCCGCAAGGTGTCCGAGCTGGAGCAGATCTCCCGGCGGATCGACAAGATCGTGGACGCGATCGCCAACGTGTCGATCCAGACGAACATGCTGGCCGTCAACGGCTCCGTCGAGTCGGCACGGGCCGGCGAGTTCGGCAAGGGCTTCGCCGTCGTCTCCACCGACATCCGCAACCTGGCCCGTGATTCGGCCGACAACGCCGATCGCATCAAAGACCTGGTCAAGGCAGTGCAGGACCGGATCGTCGAGGTGCGCGCCGACCTGGAGGAGACCAGCCGGCTCTCGCTCGCCGAGGTGGAGGCGGCCAAGATCACCACCTCCCGGCTCGAGGAGATCGAGCGAGACATGCAGCAGGTACGCGGCGGCAACGAGGAGGTACGCGAGTCGGCCCAGCAGATCGTCAGCGTGCTCGCCGAGGTCAAGGTCGGGCTGGAGCAGATCTCCTCGTCCGCGAACGAGGCCGAGCAACTGGCCGCGCAGTCCTCCACCGCGGCGCGGGAGCAGGCGCAGGGCGCCGAGGAGCTCGGCGCCGCCGTCGAGGAGATCGCGGCGCTCGCCGACGAGCTGCAGAACGCCGGCTGACGGCAGGGAAGGGGAGGTCACCGATGGACACCGACGAGGATCTCAACTCCGAAGAGTTCGACGAGGACAGCGATTACGTCACGTTCGACATGGTGGGGGAGCGGTACGCCTTCCCGATGCGCCGGGTCCAGGAGATCATCCGGATGCCCGCCCTGGTGAAGGTGCCGCTCGGCCCGCCGTCGCTGGAAGGGCTGACGAACCTGCGCGGCCGGGTGCTGCCGGTGGTGAACCTGCGGGGATGCTGCTCCCTGGAGCGCGCCGCACACGACGAGACGACCCGGGTGATCGTGGTCGACGGCGGCGTGCCGCTCGGGTTCGTGGTGGACCGGGTGGCCAGCGTGATCAGCATCGACCCGCAGGCGATGGAGCCGGCCGAGTCGGTGCAGGCGACGGTCCGCTCCGACGTCCTGGTCGGCGTGATCAAGTCGGATGACGGCGACATGACCACCGTGCTGGACGTGGACCGGCTGATCGGCAGTCAGTACTCCCGGCTCTCCGAACGCGGCAGCCGGGACAACCCGGCGACCGCCCGGATGCCGGCTGAGATCGACGTGGACGCCGAGTCGGACGACACCCTGGAACTGGTCAGCTTCGCCGTGGAGGGTCAGGAGTACGCCCTGCCGCTCGACCAGGTGCAGGAGATCGTGCAGGCGCCCGAGACAGTGAGCTCGGTGCCGAACGCCGGCAGCCGGGTTCTCGGTGTCATCGATCTGCGCGGCCGGCTGCTGCCGGTGGTCAGCATGCGCCGGGTCTTCGGCCTGCCGGTCACCCCGCTGGCGCCGCAGAACCGGATCGTCGTGGTCTCGATCGACGGTGGTGTGGTCGGCGTGGTGATGGACACGGTGCGTGAGGTGCTCCGGGTTCCGCACCAGCTGGTGGCGCCCCTGCCGTCTGTGGTCACCGGTGACGGGCGCAAGTCCGAGGTGGAGTCGGTGTGCCGCCTTGAGGACGGCAAGCGGCTGGTCTCGGTCCTCAGTGTGAACCGGATGTTCGACTCGCCGGAGGTACGCAACGAGATCGCTGACTACCGCGACGATGACCAGGAGCTGGATGTGGATCAGGACAGAGCCGTCGACGACGGGCGCGGCGACGAGGAGCTCTTCGTCGTGTTCCGCCTCGACGACGAGGAGTACGCCGTCGACGTCGACGTGGTCCAGGAGATCATCCGGGTGCCCGAGGCGCTGATCCGGGTGCCGAAGTCCTTCGACTTCGTGGAGGGCCTGGTCAATCTGCGAGGCACCGTCCTGCCGGTGGTCGACCTGCGCACCCGGCTGGGGTTGGGCCGTACCGAGCGCGACGAGCGGCAGCGCATCGTTGTGCTGATCATCGGCGGCGTGCGCACCGGGTTCATCGTCGATTCGGTCGCGGAGGTGGCCCGGGTCGGTCGCAACGTGCTGGAGCCGGCGCCCGAGCTGTCAGCGGAGCAGGCGCGGGTGGTCTCACGGGTGGCGAACCTGCCGGAGCAGCAGCGCATGCTCCTGCTGGTCCAGGTGGACCAGCTGCTGGCGGCGGATCAGGCCGACCAGGCCGCCGAGCTGTGCGAGGCGGTCCGGGACGACGCACTCGTCGGCGTCTGAGCGGAGTCAACGGTGCCATCCGCTTCCGTCCTGGTCGTCGACGACTCCGCGTTGATGCGCCGCGCGCTCAAGGGCATCCTCCTCGATGCCGGCGGGTTCGAGGTGCACACCGCCCGTAACGGCATCGACGCGCTGGAACATCTCGGGCGGCTGGAGGTTGACGTCGTGACGCTCGACATCAACATGCCGGAGATGGACGGGCTCACCTGCCTCGCGAGGATCATGGAGCAGCGCCCGACGCCGGTGGTCATGGTTTCCTCGCTGACCGAGCACAATGCCCTCGTCACCCTCGAGGCGCTGCAACTCGGCGCGGTGGACTACGTCGCCAAGCCGGGCGGCACGGTCTCGCTGAACATCGACGAGGTCGCGGCCGAGCTGGTGGACAAAGTGCGTGCCGCGGCGGGGGTCCGCCTGCGGCGGGCCGGTGGGACCGTCGCACGAGTACGAGCCCAGAACCAGCAGAACCAGCAGAACCAGCAGAACCAGCAGAGCGCGGCCGCGCCACCACGCCGGGACCTCGGCAAGGTGGGCTCGGTCGACCTGGTTCTGATCGGCTCGTCCACCGGTGGCCCGGCGTTGCTCTCCGAGCTGTTGCCGCGGCTGCCCGCCACGCTGGGCGCGCCGGTCATCGTGGCGCAGCACATCCCGGCGGCGTTCACCGCGACGCTGGCCCGCCGCCTCGACGAGGCATGCGCGCTGCGGGTGCACGAGGTCGACCGGATCATGAATCTGAAACGCGGCAACATCTACATCGGCCGGGGCAACGCCGACGTCGTGGTGGCCCGGCGTACCGACGGCCTGATCGTCAAGAGCGTGCCGGCCGCCGCCGAGTACCGCTGGCATCCGAGCGTCGACCGGCTGGTGGGCTCCGCCCACCGCTACGTCGACCCGCAGCGCCTGGTGTGCGCGCTGCTGACCGGGATGGGTGACGACGGCGCCGCCGAGATGGCCGCGGTGATGGCGGGCGGTGGCCGGACCATCGCCGAGGCCGAGGAGACCGCTGTGGTCTGGGGCATGCCGGGTGAGCTCGCCCGGCGCGGCGGGGCTACGGCCGTGCTGCCTTCATACGAAATCGCCGACCGGTTGGCCGGCTGGGTCCGCTGACGTCAAGAAAGGGTTATCACGATGGGACTGATTCGCAAGCAGACCCCTGAGCAACCCATGGAGGTCGTGCCGGAGAGACCGTCGGTGGAGGCACTGCGGGCTCGGCTCGACGACCCGGACCCGGACTGCCGGCGGGAGGCCGCGCTGGGCTTGGACGGCGTCCCGGAGGCGGTGCCGGAGCTGCTCTCCCGGGTTCTGGCGGAGACCGAGACGAACGTGCGCGACGCGGTGCTGACCACGCTCGCCGCGCACGACACCGAGACCGTCGCAGGCGGCCTCGCGATCCATCTCGCCAGCGACGACGCGGCCCTGCGCACAGCGGTGGCGGAAGCACTCGCCACCATGCCGCGTTCGGTGCCGGCCCTGCTGCCCAGCCTGCTCGCCGCTCCCGATCATGACGTCCGGGTGATGACCGCGATGGTCCTCGCCGACCTGCCCCATCCCGACACGGCCGTCTGGCTGACCCGGATGATCAGTGACGATCCGCATCCGAACGTCGTCACCGCCGCAATCGACGCGCTGCTGCCGGTCGCGACCTCCGAGCACGCGGAGGTACTGGAGGCGGCCGTGCATCGTTTCCCCGACGACCCGTTCCTCCGGTTCACCGTTCAAGCCGCCCTGCCCCGGCTGGCCGGGACGGCGTGATGGCGAGCGCGGCCACCACCGGGGCGGGGCTCTCCGACGCCGACTTCACCCGGTTCACCGAGTACTTCTACAAACGCACCGGCATCCACTTCGCCTCGGGGAAGCGGTACTTCGTCGACAAGCGGATCGACACCTGTGTCCGTGAGTCGGCGTACGACACGTTCGCCGGCTGGTTCGCCGCCCTGCGGGTGAACGAGGGCTCCGGGATGCTGCAGGACCTGATCAACCAGCTGACCGTCAACGAGACGTACTTCCTGCGGGAGGACTACCAGTTCGACGCGATGCTCAGCACGGTCCTGCCGAACGTGCTGCGGGACCGCGGCGGCCTGAACCGGATCGTCGGACCCGTCAAGATCCTCTCGTTGCCGTGCTCGACCGGCGAGGAGCCGTACTCGATCGCCCTGCGCCTGCTGGAGGAGTGGGACCAGATCGACCACGTCGACGTGGAGATCCACGGCGCCGACATCGACAGCGACGTGCTCGCCAAGGCGGCGCACGCGAGCTATGGCGAGCGGTCGGTGCAGCGGGTGCCGAAGGCCTGGATGAACAAGTACTTCACGCCCGTCGGTGGCGGGCGCTTCCAGGTGGACGACGGCATCCGCAGTGCGGTCACCCTGCACAAGGTCAATATCTGCGACACCTTCTCGATGCGTTCCTTCCGCGACTTCGACGTCGTCTTCTGCCGCAACGTGCTGATCTATTTCGACGAACTGTCCAGCCGCCGGGCAGCCGAGAACCTCTACGGCGCGATGCGCCCGGGCGGGTACCTCTTCCTCGGTCACTCCGAGTCGATGAGCCGGATCTCGCCGATCTTCACGCCGACCCGCCTGCCGGAGGGCATCGTCTACCAGCGACCGACCGGAGCCAAGTGATGACCTCGGAAACCGATACGAAACCCCGGGTGCTCGTCGTCGACGATGCCGCCACGGTGCGGCTCTATCACAGCAGCCTGCTCATCGAAGCCGGCTTCCAGGTCGACGAGGCGGCGAACGGCCTGGAAGCCGTCGAGTCGGCCATGGCGACGCCGTTCGACCTGTTCGTGGTCGACGTCAACATGCCGAAGATGAACGGCTACACCTGCGTGGAGACGCTGCGATCGGAGAGGGTCGGCACCGAGGCGCCGGTCTTGATGATCAGCACCGAGGACCGGCCCGGCGACGCCGACCGGGCATACGCCGCGGGCGCGAACCTGTACCTGGTCAAACCGGTTGCTGGTGACCGGTTGGTTCGGATCGCCACGATGCTCACGTCGGGGAAGGGCACGCTGGAATGAACCCGCTGCTCGCACAGTTTCTTGCCGAGGCGAACGACCTGCTCGCCTCGGTCGACGAGGGCCTGCTCCAACTGGAGCGGAAACCCGGCGATCCGGAGCTGGTGAACGAGGTGTTCCGGGCGGCGCACACCTTCAAGGGCTCGTCCGGCCTCTTCGACTTCCCCGAGCTGACCCGGCTCACCCACGCCGCCGAGGATCTGCTGGACGCGGTACGCGGCGGCCGCCTCGCCCTCGACTCGGGCATGACCGACGATCTGCTGGCCGCGTTCGACCTGATCCGGGGCTGGCTCGCGCACGTCACCTCGCACGAGCGGCTGCCCGCCGGCGCGGGCAACGACGCGGCCGGGCTGATCACCAAATTGCGGGCGCCGCTCGGCGGTGAGCCGGTGGCGCACACCCCGGCCACCACCGCCGCCGGGGTCACCGTGATCGACGCAGCCCCGGAGTGGCTGGCCTGGTTCGACGCCGAGTGGCTGACCCGGACCGCGGCGTGGCTGGACACCACCTCGTCGACGATGCGGTTCGTCCGGTACACCCCTGATCCGGACTGCTTCTTCCGGGCCGAGGATCCGCTTCACCTGATCCGGCAGGTGCCTGGGCTGGAGAAACTCGGCATCGTCGCGCCCGAGCGGTGGCCCGCTGTCGAGGAGTACGACGAATACGTTTGCCTGCTCTCCTTCGTGCTCGCCACCCGAGCCGCGATCGGCGAGCTGGAATACCTCATGCGGTACGTTCCGGAACAGGTCCAGATCGTCGAGCTGGATGCCGGTGCGATCACCCGGCATCTCAGCGGTGAGCCGCCGTTGCACGCCGAGGAAATGGTGACGATCGCCGTCACCGCGGTGGCCGACTCGGAAGCGGCCGCGGACGCGCGGGCGGTTCTCCTCGCCGCCCAGCGCACCCTGGAGGTCAACGAGACCGAGGGCCACCAGCTGAGGTCGATGGCTTACACCGTCGCCGCGGCGGCACAGGCTCTTGGCGTACCTATGGATCTGGCCGATGCGGACCGCGATGCGGTCAGCGCGGCAGTGGCGCGGCTGCTCGCCGAGGCCGCGCCGTCGCCGGTCGGAGCGCTGCTGCCGCATCCGGAGCAACCGGCCGCGCCCGAGCTCGCGCCTGCCGAGCCGATCGGCCGGGCTGACGATCCCGGCGGACAGGTGGGCACCAAAGTGCTCAAGGTCGATCAGGAGAAGGTGGACCGGCTGATGGAGCTGGTCGGCGAACTGAACGTGGCCAAGAACGGGCTGACGTTCCTGGCCGACTCGGCGGAGGAGGAGTTCGGCAGCAGGGTGCTCAGCCGGCGGATCAAGGATCAGTACGCCGGACTGCACCGGATCGCCGAGGAGTTGCAGTCCGCCGTGATGGACGTCCGGATGCTGCCGCTCTCGGTGGCTTTCGGGCGTTTCCCCCGCCTGGTCCGGGACCTCAGCCGGCGACTCGGCAAGACCATCGAGCTGGTCACCGAGGGCGAGGACACGATGGCCGACAAGGACGTCATCGAAGCGCTCGGCGACCCCCTGGTCCACCTGGTCCGCAACAGCCTCGACCACGGCATCGAGCCGCCGGACGAACGGGTGGCGGCCGGTAAGGGCCCGGCGGCCAAACTCACCCTGGCCGCGGTGGCCGACGGCGACGCGGTGATCGTCGAGGTGTCCGACGACGGCCGGGGCGTCGACCCCGAACGGGTCAAGCGCAAGGCGTACGAAAAAGGCCTGATCAGTGAGGAGGAGTTGGAGACGCTCACCGACATCGAGGCAGTCGACCTGGTCTTCCGCGCCGGGTTCTCCACCGCCGACCAAGTTTCGGATCTCTCCGGCCGTGGGGTCGGCATGGACGCGGTACGCGCCAGCGTGGAGAGGCTCGGCGGTACCGTCACGATGCGATCCAAACTCGGTCACGGCACGTCGACCCGGCTGCGGCTGCCGCTTTCGATGGCCGTCACCCAGGTGATGGTGGTCAGCGTGGCCGGTCAGCGGTTCGGCATTCCGGTCGACCTGGTGGTGGAGACGGTACGGGTCCCCGCCGCCGAGATGGGCCACGTGCTGCACCAGGAGGTCGTCGTGATGCGCGGCGAGGTGGTGCCGGTACTGGACCTGGCCCGGACGCTGGACATGCCGTGGACGAACGACCCGGACGCGGACCGGGCGATCCTCGTGGTGAGCGTCAACGGTCAACGGGCCGGCCTGCTCGTCGAACAGTTCCACCGGGAGGTCGACGTGATCCTCAAACCGATGGAGGGTCTGCTCGCGTACGCGGACGAGTTCTCCGGCACCGCCCTGCTCGGTGACGGGCTGGTTCTGCTCGTGCTCAATATGAAGGAGGTGCTCGGACTTGCCGCTCGAGTTGCATGACGACAGCGCCACCCTGGTCGGCGTGGTGACCGTCGACGAGGTCGAGCAGCTGACCGGCTGGTTACGCGCCGCCCGGAAGCCCCGGGTGAGTCTGCGCAGGTGCAACCATCTGCACACCGGCGCGCTCCAAGCCCTGCTGCTTTTCAAACCGAAAATATCAGCGGCACCGACCGACGCCTTCCTGGCGGCGCAGGTGCTACCGCTGCTCAACTCCGGTAGCGGCCAAGCCAGCAGCAAGGGGACCGAACCATGACCACTGTGATGCTCGTCGACGATTCCGCCACCATGCTCATGAGCCTGAAGGCGATCCTCACCAAAGCCGGTTACACCGTCGAGACCGCCGGACACGGGAAGGAGGCGCTCGACAAGCTCAGCAAGGGTGTGAAGCCGAACCTGATCATCAGTGACGTCAACATGCCGCAGATGGACGGGATCACCTTCGCCCGCGAGGCTCGCAAGGCGCCCGGCATGCGGTTCACCCCGATCCTCATGCTGACCACCGAGTCGGAGCAGTCCAAGCGCACCGAGGCGAAGAGCGCCGGCGCCACCGGTTGGCTGGTCAAGCCCGTCGGGCCGGACCAGCTCCTCGGCGTGATCAAGCAGGTTCTGCCGGGGGCCTGACCGTTCCGACTTTCCCACGCTCCGGAGGTATCGGCATGCCAAGTCTTCTCCGCAAATTCACGCTGACTCCTCCCGAGCCGGATGAGCAGCGTGTTCGCGGTGACGTCGTGGCCGAAGCGCTGGAGCCGGTCCCGGCGTACGGCGAGGTGATCGAAGCTCATGTGAACGACGTCATCGAGCAGACCGGGGAAGCCGCCCTCGCCATCGTCGAGCAGTTGGTGAAGGTGGACTCGCTCGCGGAGGTGATGGCCGGGGACGTCTCTCAGCTGGCCGGGACGCTCAGCCGCACCGAGTCCGAACTCAGCCAGATCAGCGCCTCCAATGATCAGCTGGTCGGCCGGCTGATCGCGTACTTCCTGCAGCGTGATCACCAAATTCGTGCCCTGGTGGATCAGATGCGAGAGCTGAACCAGCACGTCACGCAGATCGAAGAGGTGAGCCGGGCCACCAACATCCTGGCGCTCAACGCGATGATCGAAGCGGTTCGGGCCGGTGAGGCCGGCGAAGGCTTCTCGGTGGTTGCCGACGAGGTCCGCAAACTCGCCCGCCGATCCTCGGAAGCGGCGCACGGCATCGGCAGCAACATCGCCGACCTGACCGCCAGGCTCGATGCCGTGCTCTCCGATGACAGCCAGTTTGACAGCGACGAGGAGATTCCACGGCAGAACGAGGAGACGGCGATGACCCGCAGGCTCGGCGGTATCGCGAACGCCCAGCGGGAGATGTCGGAGATGGTGAGCGGGATCCTGAGGGACACCGTCAACGCGGCACACCAGGTGCAGCGCAGTTCCGACGCACTGATCGCGGAGACCACCGGGGCGGTCGCACAAGTCCAATTCCAGGACATCAGCCGCCAGATGCTGGAGCATGTGGCGCAGGCGGTCGGCGACGTCTGCCAACAGGCCGAGGACGTCCGCGCGTACAGCCGAGGTGATGTTTCCGAGGAGGACCTGCGGGCCCGAGCCATCAACGTGGAGGATCTGCGTGCCAAGCACGTGATGTCCCGGCAGCGAACGACGCATGCGCAGCACACCGGTCAAGAGGCCCAGTCCGCGACCGAACCGCTCATCGAACTCTTCTGAGAAAACGTACGAGATTGCCAGCGAGAGGTGCCCGGCGATGGCGCGCATCGAGAAATACGGTCACGACCTGCCGACCGAGCAGGACGCGGTCAACGCC
Organism: Actinoplanes sp. CA-015351; assembly: GCF_050955685.1. NCBI lineage: Bacteria > Bacillati > Actinomycetota > Actinomycetes > Micromonosporales > Micromonosporaceae > Actinoplanes > Actinoplanes sp. CA-015351. Next base: position 7,156,777 of record NZ_CP192102.1, on the reverse strand, counting down.
CTGACGGACCTGGTCGGCCCGCAGATGGCAGAGGGCCTGTGGAGCCTGGCCGTGCAGGCGCTCGGCATGCGACGGCCGGTGACGGAGCCCGCCGCCCTGCGCCGGGTCGCCGAGCACGTGATGGAGGTCGGCGAGCTGAGCCGGGTGGCCGGGCGGTCGCTCAAGGTCCGGATCATCACGTACGAGGCCCTGGCCCGATCGGTACCCTCATGACGACGCTGCGATACCCCGAGATCCGGGATCGTGCCCGGCTTCTCGAAGTGGCCCGCCTCGGCGTGGACGTCGAGGCGCCCCGGGAGTACCTCACCGAGCTGGTGGAGGAGGTCGCGGCCCGGATGGACACCCCGTTCGCCATGGTCACCGGCCTGCTCAGCGACGCACAGGTCTTCCTGGCCGGTCGCGGCCCGATCCCCGAGTGGGTCGCCGAGGTCGGCGGCACCCCGATCGAGTGGGCGTTCTGCGGGCCGCTGCTGCGGTCCGAGGAGGCCCGGTACGTCAACGACTTCACCACCGACGCCGAGTTCAAGGACAACCCGCTGGTCACGCGCGAGGGAATCCGGTCGTACATCGGCGCCCCGGTGATCTCCAGCCGTGGTCTGGTGCTGGGCAGCGTGTGCGGCCTGGACCTGCAACCCCGCGAGTTCGACACCGCCCACCTGCAGCTCGTCCAGGATCTGGCCGACGAAACCGCCCGCCGCATCGAATCCCATGCCCACCCCGACGAGTACGCCTAGCCCGTCGGCGCCCTACGCCGGCCGGACCAGGCCGTCGAACATCCTGACCAGGGGTTTGGTGTCGCCGTGAAGCGCGCCGACGACGCCTGGTTGTTCTTCGCCGCGTCAAGATCGCGCCAGGCGATCCGCCAGCCAGCGTCCCGTGCCAGCTGCCGAAAGAAGGCGATGTCAACGGTCCGTATCCGGCCCGCCCAGGCATAGACGGCACTGAAGATCTGGCGGTGAAATTCCGGCAGGTGTTCGAGGTCGTAGTCGCCCGGTAACGGATGCACCGACAAGCGGAGTATGGCGACGAGGGTGAGGTCGGCCTCGGCCTGACTGAGGGCAGCGGCTGAAGTGATGCCGAGCTTGTTGACCAGGACGCCGCCGGCGACGTACGGGTCCTCGCCGCTCACGTGGCGCGGTGGTAGGCCAGCAGCATGGCCTCCATCTGACCGGCGGTGATGCGCCCCTGTGCGAACAGCCCGGCCAACTCGGTCGCCACCGAGGACGGCGCCAGCGCTTCGGCCCGCAGGGATTCGACCGCGTCGTCGACCGCTAGCTCGCGTTCGCCGCGGAGTTCGTCGTAGACCTGGACCGGGACGTACAAGAATATGTACATCTTCGCCCACTGGTTCAGGCTGGCGCGGTTGCGGCGGCGCATCTGTGGGCGTTCGGCTTGTGCATCAAGGATCCCTGATCGAGGTTCTCGGAGAAGTGTCGGAGGTTGAGGCCACTCGCTGTCCGTGACGCAGTGACGGCGTAGGAAGATGAGCGGTATGACGTTCTCGCTGCCTATCGACGCTGAGGCCAATGCGCTGCTCGACCGGAGTGCGCTGGCTGTGTTGCTGGGGCTTGTCCTCGATCAGCAGATCACCATGGAGAAGGCGTTCACCTCGCCGTACGTGCTGGCTCAGCGTCTCGGGCACGAGCCCACCGCCGTGGAGCTCGCTGATTTCGACCCGGAGGCTCTGCTGGCGATCTTCGCCGAGCCGCCGGCGTTGCACCGCTTCCCGAAAGCGATGGCCGCCCGCGTGCAGGAGGTCTGCCGGGTCATCGCCGATCAGTACGACGGTGACACCGCGAACCTCTGGGCCGGCGTGCGGACCGGGGCTGAGCTGTACAAGCGGATCCTCGCGCTGCCCGGGTTCGGCAAGCAGAAGGCGCAGATCTTCGTGGCGCTGCTCGGCAAGCAGCTCGGCGTGCGGCCGGACGGATGGCGCGAGTCGGCCGGTGCCTATGGGGACGAGGACGCGTTCAAGTCGGTCGCGGACATCGTCGACGAGGAGTCGCTGGTGAAGGTCCGCGCCAACAAGAAGGCGGCAAAGGCCGAGGCGAAAGAAGCGAAAGCCGCGAAGGCTCTCTAGGGCCTGCTGGGTGAAAACCTCCGAGCGGTGGGAGGATGGCGGAGTCGATCGGAGTCCTCGCGTGAAGAAGCAACCGGTGGTGATCACCGATGCCGCTCGCAGCCAGGCCGACCAGCTCCGGAGCAGGGAAATCCGCTACGTCACGATGATGATGGTGCGGGCCCTCTGCCTGATCCTGGGTGGCGTTCTCATCAGTTTGCGGGTGCCGTTGCTGCCGCTCTGGCTGGTTCTCTGCGCGGCCGCGATGGTCTTTCTGCCCTGGGCGGCCGTGCTCATCGCGAACGACCGCCCGCCCAAGAGCAAGGCCGAGCGGGCGGCCGACGCGGCAGCGCGTGAGGACGTGCGCCGGGCGCTGATCCAGTCCACCGCCCAGCCCGTCCCGGAGCCGGTCACCATCGACGCCGAGGTGGTGACGGAAAGCAGGCAGCAGACCTAGGGCCGCGCCCCCAGCACCGAAACCGCGCGGGCGCCGAGTTCCGCTCCTGCCGCGAGCGCCGCCTCCGGCGTCGCGCCCGAGCACTTCGCCGCCAGCAAGCCCGCTGCGAAAGCGTCACCAGCGCCGGTCGGATCCTTCATGGGTACGCCGTGAGCCCGCCCCGTGACGACCGATCGGTCCCGGAAGCTCCACACCGCTCCGGCCGCGCCCTGTTTCACCACCGCGCCCTGCACGTGAGCCGTGAGCCGGTGTCCCTGGTCGGCGGCGCTGCCCGGCCCGGCGAGCACCTCGGCCTCGTCCGCGTTGCACAGGAGCAGGCCGGTTTCGCGTACCCACGTCAGGAAGGCCTGGGCACCGACCGAGCGCAAGGGGGCCGCTGAGGCCGCATCGACGCTCACGGTGAGTCCCCGCCGGGCCGCGGCCGTCAGGGCCGCGAGACCGGCGGCGCGGGACCCGGCGTGCAGCAGCGGGTAACCGGAGAGGTGCACGTGCGAGCCGTCCGGAGCGCCGGTGATCACCGAGGTGACGTGGTCCGGGTCGAGGAGCAGTGACGCTCCGCGGTCGGTGACCATCGTGCGCTCGCCGGGGCCGGTGAGAACCACGACGCTGCCGGTGGCCGCGCCCGGGCAGACCTGAACCGCGCAGCGCACGCCGGCCCATTCCAGCTCGGCCACCCGGTCGCGGCCGGATACGTCGTCGCCGACGGCCGAGACCAGCGACACCGGGTGACCGATGTGGGCCAGCCAGGCCGCGGTGTTCGCGGCCTGGCCACCACCGCTGACGCGAATCGCCGCGTCGGTGTCGGAACCGGGGTGAAGCGGGCCGTTGTGCTCGACCAGAACGTCGGTGACCAGATCCCCGACGACGATGATCATGGGGCGCTGAAGCCGACCGGGCCCGCCGAGCCCTTGCCGGAGGCCACCGCGATCCGTGCGGCCAGGGCCGAGTTGCGCAGGATGATCCGGATGTTGACCTCCAGGCTCTTGCCCTCGGTGCTGGAGTGGAAGTGCGACAGCAGGAACGGGGTGACCGCCTTGCCGGTGACGTTCTCCTCGGCGAGCAGGCTCAGCCCGGTCGCCAGGGTCCGGTCGTGCAGGGCCGGGTCCAGCTGCTCGTCAGTGGGCAGCGGGTTCGCCAGGACGAGGGCGCCGGTGCTGGTGCCCTGCGCCTCGCGGGCAGCGATGAAGTCCGCCACCTGCTCGGGCGAGTCGAGCTGCCAGTCGACGTCGAAGCCGCCGTCGGTGATGAAGAAGCCGGGGAAACGCCGGGTCTGGTAACCGGCGACCGATACGCCGAGCGTCTCCAGCCGTTCCAGCGTGGCGCCCACGTCGAGGATCGACTTCACGCCGGCGCAGACCACGACGATCGGCGTACGCGCCAGCTCGGTCAGGTCGGCCGACTCGTCGAACGTGAGGTTCGCCTCCCGGTGCACGCCGCCCAGGCCGCCGGTGGCGAAGACCCGGATCCCGGCTGCCTCGGCGATCGCGCTGGTGGCCGCGACAGTGGTGGCGCCGTCGGCCCGCCGTGCCGCGGCGATCGCCAGGTCCCGGACGGAGAGTTTCGCGACGTCCTTGGCGAGCGCCAGGTGCTCGATCTGGTCGCCGTCGAGACCGACGACCACCTGGCCGCCGATCATGCCGATGGTGGCCGGAACGGCACCGTTGTCCCGGACGGTCTGCTCGATCTCCCGGGCCACCCGAAGATTGTCCGGGTGCGGGAGCCCGTGCGAGATGATGGTGCTCTCCAGCGCCACCACCGGTTTGCCGTCCTGGTGGGCGTGGAGCACATGCTCACCGTATTGAATCGCGAAGTCAGTCACATGATCACCGTACGTCGCCTGCCAGCCGCCTTGTCGTTGGACCGACCCGGCGTGAGGTGTCAGACTTGTCGGTCGGAGCATCGCCTCCGTCAAGCAGCGAATCTTCGAAGGGCAGATAACCGTGAGCACCCAGATCTTGGAGCGTCCGGAGACCAAGGACGCCGACACCGGTCCGGAAATGTTCCACTACGTGCGCAAGGAGAAGATCGCCGAGAGCGCCGTCATGGGCAACCTTGTCGTGGCGCTGTGCGGCGAGACCTTCCCGGTGACGAAGACGCCCAAGCCGGGCTCACCGGTCTGCCCGCAGTGCAAGGAGATCTACGAATCCATGAAGGTTTAGTCCGCACGTGACGAGTGGATACGGCCTGCTCGTCGCGGACCTGATCGGTGTGGCGGTGTTCGCCGCCTCCGGCGCCACAGCCGGCGTCGCGAAACGGCTCGACCTGTTCGGGGTCGCGTTCGTCGGCTTCGTGGCCGCGCTGGGTGGCGGCATTCTGCGGGACCTTGCGATCGGCGCGGTCCCGCCCCTGGCGTTCGCCGACTGGCGTTACGCGATCACCGCGGTTCTGGCCTCGCTGGCCGCCTTCTGGCTCCACCCCACGCTGAACCGGCTCCGTCGGACCGTCCTGCTTCTCGACGCCGCCGGGCTGGGACTCTTCACCGCCACCGGCACGCTCAAGGCGCTCGGCGCCGGCGTGTCACCGGTCGGCGCCTGCCTGCTCGGCATGCTCACCGCGATCGGCGGCGGCCTCGCCCGAGACCTGCTCACCGGCGAGATCCCGACAGTGCTGCGGCGCGAGATCTACGCGGTGGTCGCGCTGGGCGGCGCGGTCCTGGTCACCGTCCTGCATTGGCTGGGCTTCACCGGCTTGCTCCCGCTCATCGGCGCCGCGGCCCTGATGACAGGGGTACGCCTTGTCGCGCTCCGTCGTCGGTGGTCGGCACCGGTGGCCGCGCCGTAGGTTTTTGAGCCGTTGATCCCGCAGGTTTTTTGAGCCTTTGATCGCAGTGCCGTGGCACCCTCCGGGCACCCTCCCGCGGCTATGCTGGACGACGCCTCCGCGCCCACAGAACGCGGAGGTTTTTCCGTGAGCGAAGGGATCCGCGCAGCTTGAGCCCGCCTCTGCCGAAACTGGAGTCCTTCCCGGCGCTGCGTTCCTGGCAGCGCAAGGCGATGGTGACGTACCTTCGCCGGCGTTCTGACGACTTCATGGCCGTGGCGACGCCCGGCGCCGGCAAGACCACGTTCGCGCTGCGGATCGCCGCCGAGATGCTCGCCGACGGCACCTGCGACGCGGTCACCGTGGTCTGCCCGACCGAGCACCTGAAGACCCAGTGGGCGCACGCGGCGGCCCGGGTCGGCATCCAGCTCGACCCGAAATTCCGCAACGCCGACGTCCACTCGTCCCGCGACTTCCACGGCGCGGTGGTGACGTACGCGCAGGTCGGCATGGCGCCCGCAGTGCACAAACGGCGGACCATCACGCGCCGCACGTTCGTCATCCTCGACGAGATCCACCACGCCGGTGACTCACGGACCTGGGGTGACGGGGTCAAGGACGCCTTCGAGCCGGCGGTGCGCCGCCTGCTGCTCACCGGAACCCCGTTCCGCTCCGACGAGAACCCGATCCCGTTCGTGACGTACGAGCGCGGCAACGACGGCATCCAGCGGTCCAAGGCCGACTCGGTCTACGGCTACGCCGACGCGCTCCGGGACCGGGTCGTGCGGCCGGTGCTGTTCATGGCGTACTCGGGCGAGACCCGCTGGCGGACCAACGCCGGTGACGAGCTGGCCGCCCGGCTCGGCGAGCCGATGACCAAGGACCTGGTGGCGCAGGCCTGGCGTACCGCCCTTGACCACCGCGGCGACTGGATGCCCCAGGTGCTGCGTGCCGCCGACTCCCGGCTCTCCAAGCTGCGCGAGCACGGCATGCCGGACGCCGGTGGCCTGGTCATCGCGAGCGACCAGCAGTCCGCCCGGGCGTACGCGAAACTGCTGCACGACCTCACCGGCGAGTCGGCCACGATCGTCCTCTCCGACGACGAGGGCGCCTCCGGCCGGATCGCCAAGTTCGCCGCCTCCGAGGACCGCTGGATGGTCGCGGTCCGGATGGTGTCCGAGGGCGTCGACATCCCACGCCTGGCCGTCGGCGTCTACGCCACCAGCGCGTCCACCCCGCTCTACTTCGCCCAGGCGATCGGCCGTTTCGTGCGATCCCGGGTGGAGGGCGAGACCGCCACGGTGTTCCTGCCGAGCGTGCCGCACCTGCTGGGGCTGGCCAGCGAGATGGAGGCCGAGCGCAACCACGTGCTCGGCGCGCCGAAGGAGAAGGACGGGCTCGACGACGAGCTGATCGAGCGGGCGCAGAAATCCGAGGACGCCCTCGGTGACCTTGAGAAACAGTTCGAGGCGCTCTCCGCCACGGCGGAACTGGACCAGGTCATCTACGACGGGACCTCGTTCGGCACGGGTGCGCGTACCGGCACGGCCGAGGAGCTGGACTATCTCGGTCTGCCCGGCCTGCTGACCCCGGACCAGGTGACCGACCTGCTGAACAAGCGGCAGGCCGAGCAGATCGCGGCGCAGAGACGCCAGCAGCCGGCCGAGCCCGCCGTGCCGGAGCCGCGCGAACCGGTCGTCCCGATGAGCGCGGGGGAGCGGCGCAACAGCCTGCGCCGCCAGCTGAACACTCTGGTGGCGGCACACCACCACCGGACCAATCTGCCGCACGGCAAGATCCACGCGGAGCTTCGGCGGCTCTGCGGCGGTCCGCCGAGCGCCCAGGCGACGATCGAGCAGCTTGAGGAGCGGATCGCGACCATGCAGACGCTCTGAGCGTTCGCGGGCCGCTGTGAGCCTCTCAGGGGCCTTCCCGGGCCTTCCCGGGCCTTCCCGGCTCTTCCCGGGCACAGAGAAAGGGCGCCTCCTGGCTGGAGGCGCCCTTTCTTCGAGGTCTCTTGGGGGGACCGCTGCTAGTTGGTGGAGTTCGACATCATGACAGCGCCGCGCCAGGTGAATTCCGGATCGGCCGCGTAGTGCACGGCGATCTTCACCAGGTCCTCGGCGTAACGGTTGGCGTGGTGGCCACAGAACACAAGATCGCCACCGCCTGCCAGGGTCAAACGGAGCTTCCCGGCTGCATTGCAGCGGTCGCACCGTTCATCGGCTGCTAGACCGGCCAGGCTTCCCGCCGGCGGCGTGAGGGTCGGGGTCATCGCCTTCCTCCTCTGTTCGTTACCGATGAACATGTTCCTCGGCTACTGCTCACACATCGTGCAACACCCTGCACCGTTGCAGCCTTCCCACTGTGCCCCGGGGGGACCGAGGTCACACCGGGCAGCTAGCACCTTGGTTCTGGCTAGTGTGCCGTGATCCAAGGGTGCCACGTCAACGATCACTTCTGCACAACGGTCTGATCACCACCCGTTGATGTACGGGTGGTGACCATTTGGACACGTAATGTTGACTGAACGACCTAGTCCAGGTAGTCGCGGAGAACCTGCGACCGCGACGGGTGTCGCAACTTCGACATCGTCTTGGATTCGATCTGGCGGATCCGCTCCCGGGTGACTCCGTAGACCTGGCCGATCTCGTCCAGCGTGCGCGGCTGGCCGTCGGTCAGGCCGAAGCGCAGCCGGACAACGCCCGCCTCGCGCTCGGAGAGCGTCTGCAGGACCTGCTGGAGCTGGTCCTGCAGGAGCGAGAAGGACACCGCGTCGACCGCGACGACCGCCTCGGAGTCCTCGATGAAGTCACCGAGCTGGCTGTCGCCCTCGTCGCCGATGGTCTGGTCCAGCGAGATCGGCTCACGCGCGTACTGCTGGATCTCCAGCACCTTCTCGGGCGTGATGTCCATCTCTTTCGCCAGCTCCTCCGGGGTGGGCTCACGGCCCAGGTCCTGGAGCAGCTCGCGCTGGATGCGGCCGAGCTTGTTGATGACCTCGACCATGTGCACCGGGATGCGGATGGTGCGGGCCTGGTCGGCCATGGCGCGGGTGATGGCCTGCCGGATCCACCAGGTGGCGTACGTGGAGAACTTGTAGCCCTTGGTGTAGTCGAATTTCTCGACGGCGCGGATGAGGCCGAGGTTGCCCTCCTGGATCAGGTCCAGGAACGCCATGCCGCGACCGGTGTAACGCTTCGCGAGCGAGACCACGAGCCGCAGGTTGGCCTCGAGCAGGTGATTTTTCGCCCGCTCGCCGTCCCGGTTGATCCACTTGAGGTCGCGCTCGAAGTTGCGCTCGAGTGCTTCCTCGCCCTCGTCGGCAGCGCGCAGCCGCTCGGCGGAGTACAGGCCGGCCTCGATCCGCTTGGCGAGCTCGACCTCCTGCTCCGCGTTGAGCAGCGGGACCTTGCCGATCTGCTTGAGGTACGCGCGGACCGAGTCGGCGGAAGCGGTCAGCTCCGCGTCACGGCGGGCCTGCTTGAGCGCCTCGGACTCCTCGTCGTCCCACTCGAAGTCGCCGTCGGTCGCCGAACTGGCGGCGTCGGTGGCGGCGGCGGCGACCAGGGCCGCCGGCTCCTCGATGACGACGTCCTCGACCGCGGCAGCGAGTTCTTCGGGGCCGATCTCCTCGCCCTCGCCGGGCGCGCCCTTGACCGCCGCTCCGGCCTTCTTGGCCGGGACGGCTTTCGCGGCGGCAGCGGCCTTGCGGACCGGTGCGGCCTTCTTGGCCGGGCTCGCCGCGTCGCCGTCGGCCGCCGGAGCGGCCTGTTTCGGCGCGGGAGCCGTTTTCTTGACGGGCGCGGTCTTCGCCGTTGTCGCCTTGGAGGCCGGCGTGGCCGAGCGGGCCGCGGCCACCTTGCGGCGGGTGCTGACTGAGCCGTCGACGACGACGGTGATGCCGGCGTCGACGAGGCCACGCAGGATCTTCTTGGCCTGGGCCGGGTTCACCGCCGCGGACTCGAGGGAGTGCGCGACCTGTGCCGAAGTGAGTTGCCCGCCCGCACCCTGAGCATGGGTGATCAGGGCCTCGGTGAGAGAGCGAACGTCGGCACCGTTCTGGTGGGCTTCTGTCACGAATGACCTTCCGGAGGCGATGAGGTTGGGCACGGCCAGAGTCCAGCGCAGCACGCGGGGGCGAGACTTGCTGGGGTCGGTTTGGGAGCCCCCGGAACCCGGACCGTCTCGCAGGCGAGTGTCCGTGAAGCGTGGGCAGGGGTGAATTGTAGCGCCGCCGACCGAGATCCTCCGCCCACAGCACGCCGCCGACGTCCAACGACCTCGTCGAAGACGCCGGTTGTGCCCCCGGAGGAGCGCGGCAGGAGAATGCTATCGGCGGAAAGGACCCTTACGTGAGCGAGATTTCGACGGGATCGACTCCCGGCGAGTTGTTGGAAATCGCGGTCCGGGTGGCCCGGGACGCGGCGGCCACGGCACGCCGGATGCGCGACGAGGCGATCGGCGATGTGCAGACGAAGAGCACCGACACGGACGTCGTCACGGCGGCCGACAAGGCGGTCGAACGGCAGGTGGCGGACGCGTTGCTCCCGCAGCGGCCCGGAGACGGCCTGCTGGGGGAGGAGTACGGGGACGCCGTGCAGGTGGCTCCCGGGGCCGTGAGGTGGATCCTGGACCCGATCGACGGCACCGTGAATTACCTTTACGGCCTGCCCCAGTACGCGGTCTCGCTGGCCGCCGAGGTGGACGGCACGGTCGTCGCCGGTGTGGTCGTCAACGCGGCCACCGGTGACGAGTGGACGGCCACCAGGGGCGGCGGCGCGTGGCGTGCCGGACGCCGCCTGACCGGTTCCACCCGGACCACCCTGGACCAGGCTCTGGTCGCGACAGGATTCGGTTACGACGCCCGGCGACGGGAACACCAGGGTGCCGTTCTGGCCCGTTTGATCACCCGAGTGCGTGATATTCGGCGTCTGGGGGCGGCAGCTCTCGACCTCTGCTTCGCTGCGGAGGGCACTCTGGACGCCTACTTCGAGAAAGGCTTGAACCTTTGGGACCACGCGGCGGGCGGCCTGATCGCCGAGGAGGCGGGGCTCGTCGTGAGCGGACTGTCCGGTGCGCCGGCCGGCGATCAGATGCTGGTCGCGGCGCCACCGGCGCTGTTCGGGGCGTTGCACGACGCTCTGGTGGAGCTGGACGCGGCGGGCGGGGTGTAAAACCGTCAGTTCTCGTCCTTGGCGGCCTCGGCGACCGGCTTGGCGCAGGAACCCGGCGGCAGCGTCGGCTCGCCGATCTCGACGAGCGACTGGTTGACCTCGGTGGTCGTGGCGAGCTGCTGGAACTGGTCGCCGACGACGACGTCGATCACGGCGCCCTTGCGCTTCGCGTCGTACGTCATCTTGGACTGGGCCAGGAAGTACGCACGGAGCAACTGGGCGCGGCCGACGGTCTCGGGCCCGTACTTGATCTCGGCGACGCCCTTGAACTTGGACTTGCTCTTGGCCGGTTCCTTGACCGTGAAACGACGGTTCTTGAACTCGTTGCTCACGCTCTCGGCCAGCCCGGCCCGGGTGGTGCCGTTGAGGACCTTGACGGTCACCTCGGCGGGGTCGTCCGGGAGCAGGACGTCGGCGACAGGGGCTCCGGCCGGGCAGTCGCTGCCGTCCGCCAGGTCGCCCTGGGTGTCGCGAACCAGCGCGACGACGACGAATACCACCGCTGCCACGGCGAGCACGCCGACGAGGACGAGCGCTCGGACGCGGGCAAAGCTCATGGGGTTGGCTCCAGGGTCGGACGAGGGGCCCGGGTAAGGTCGCCGGGCCTGTCGAGAGGTTAGCGTCTGTCCGCCAGGCGCGCGGAAACAGGGAATGCTTCCGGCGCGCCGACAATGATCCAGAGGCCGGTGCACCTACTTTGATGTCGCCTCAGTCACATCGGGAACAATGTGGCGCCATAGCGCGTACAAGCCTGCCGCAACAGCGGTAAGGTTCCGCGCTCGCCGGACCAGTTCCGGGTGTCAGAAATCGTCCAGCGGAACCGGGAACCGAAACCCTGTCCTCGGCGTTACAGACGCCAAGTGACACATCGATACAGGAGAGTGACAACCGATGGCCACCGACTACGACGCCCCGCGTCGCGATGAGGTCGACCTCGGCGAGGACAGCCTCGAGGAGCTCAAGGCCCGTCGCGCCGACTCGCAGTCGGGCGCAGTGGACGTCGACGAGGTCGAGGTGGCGGAGAGCTTCGAGCTGCCCGGCGCCGACCTGGCCGACGAGGAGCTCACCGTCAAGGTGCTGCCCATGCAGACCGACGAGTTCCGCTGCTCCCGCTGTTTCCTCGTGCACCACCGGAGCCAGCTGGCGACGGAGCGCAACGGAGAGCTGATCTGCCGCGAGTGCGTCTGAGCGCACTAGCGAGCATGTCCGCCACACCCGATCGCGGCTCCGCGCGATCGGGCGAGCGGGCGTTCGCCACGGGGTTTTGACACGGGGTTTGACCCTGGGGCATGACCGGGCAGTTATAGCCGGGAACGCCCGACGGGGAGGACGACGATGAACCACGCGGATCGTACGACCGAGCCCGGAATCGGGTCTGGGTCCGGCGACGAGCTTCATGCTGCCCGCGACAAAGCGGACGAGCTCGAAGTGGCGAACCAGCCCGAGTTCGAGGTGGCGGACCAGCCCGAGTTCGAGGTGGCGGACCAGCCCGAGTTCGAGGTGGCGGACCAGCCCGAAAGAGTGGAAAAAGCCGACCAGGAGATGGGCCGCACGGTTGCTGCCCTGACCTCGGACGAGCTTGAGCCCGCCGGCCGCCGGCAATTGCTGGGCCGGCTGGTGGGCGAGGTACGCGGCCGCGGAGTGGGTCGTCTGTTCCGCCCGAGGACCGCGTTGCGCTGGATGGCGGACGCGGTCGCCGACGTGGCGCCGCACATCCCGGTACGTGACCTGGAGACGCTGCGCCGGCACTTTCCGGACCTCGACGACGAGGGACTGGCCGAGCGCCTGATCCGCAACGCGTCCCGCGCCACCGCAGGGGTGGGCGCGGCCGGTGGCGGGGTGGCCTCGGTCGAGTGGGTCGCTGCCCCGACGCTGTTGTCGGCCCCGATCCTGCTCGCCGCCGAGACGGTCGCCGTGGTGGCGATCGAGATCAAGCTGATCGGCGAGCTCCACGAGGTCTACCGGCAGCCGATCCCCGGCGACGGCTTGCCCGAGCGTGGCCTGAAACTTGTCGAGTCCTGGTCGGGTCAGCGCGGGGTGAATCCGATGATCCCCGGCGTCGGCGTGGCCGCGGTGCTCGGCACCGCCGCCCGCAAGGAGCTGCAGAAGACGCTGCTCAGCCGGTTCGGCCGCAACCTGACCACGATGGGACCGCTGCTCACCGGCGCGGCCGTCGCCAGCTATCTGAACCGGCGGGCGACCCGCGCGGTCGGCGAGAAGGTCCGCGAGGACCTCAGGCGGACTCGGCCCGCTCTCGACGGCTGACCTCGAGCAGGGCGGTGGCGAGCTCGACCGGCTTCCGGGTGCTCACCACCCAGTACGGCGTCGGGTCCTGCGGGTCGTCGAGCAGGACCTGGACGGCCGTCCCGATCCACGGGCGCTGCACCACGAACGCGTACGGGTGAGCGCCGACACCCAGCGCCTCCCGCTTGCCGGCGGCGTCCAGCGCGATCACGTCCGAGATCACCGCGACCGGCAGCCGGGCGTCGTCCACCTGGAACTCGGTGGGTGTGACCGCGATCCGCAGCCGGTTCAGCGGGAGCAGCAGCGCGACGCAGAGCGGGATCGCCACGGCGTACGTCGGCCAGCCGGGGATGTCCGGCAGGCCGAGGGTCAGCTCGGTGGCGATGATCGCCCCGGCGACGAGCGCGGCGAGCCAGGCCCACCACGGGAGGCGCAGCCGTTCCTGATGGGCCGCGTGCGTGCGGGCCGGGGACTCGGGTGTCACCCTCGAAGGGTACGGCGCGCCTCCGATGCCGGGCGCGGCAGGATGGCAGGGTAGGTGCCGCCCAGAAGACCCCGTTGCGGAAGGCTTGACGTGACCGACCCCGTCGTCCAGGTGCGCCTGATCGACCCCGATCTGCCCCTGCCCGCGTACGCGCATCCCGGCGACGCCGGCGCCGATCTGGTCGCCGCCGAGGAGGTGGAGATCGCCCCCGGCGCCCGGGTGATGGTCCGGACCGGCCTCGCGATCGCCCTGCCGGACGGTTTCGTCGGCCTGGTGCACCCGCGTTCCGGATTGGCGGCTCGCCTCGGCGTGACGGTCCTCAACGCGCCCGGTACGGTCGACGCCGGTTACCGGGGCGAGATTCTGGTGAACCTGATCAATCATGATCGGGAGAACACCGTCAAGATCTCTCGTGGTGACCGGATCGCCCAGCTCGTCGTCCAGCGGGTCGAGCGAGCGGTCTTCCATCGAGTGGAGACGCTCGACGAGACTGTGCGGGGCGCCGGTGGGCACGGTTCGACCGGCGGCCACGCAGCGCTGCCGCCGCAGAAGTAACGCAGGGCAGCAGAAGCAGGACTGAAACGGAAGGTGGCAGTGATGTTCTCCCGTAAGCGTGGTGCCGCGAAGCACGTCCGTGCGGCCGACGCGCCGCCCTCAAAGGCGCTCGCGAACAGCCTGGCCTCGGGCGGGGAGGCTCCGGCACCCGAGTTCGGCCCCTGGGACGCCAAGCACGCTCCCGACGGCGTGCAGCGGCTCGACCTCGGCAGCCTCCAGATCCCCGCGCTCGAGGGCGTCGAGGTGCGGGTCCAGGCCAACCCCGAGGGTGGCGTCGAGCAGGTCGTGCTCGTCGACGGCGACAGCGCTCTCCAGCTGGGCGTCTTCGCGGCGCCCAAGACCGAGGGCATCTGGGACGAGGTTCGCGCCGAGATCGTCGAGGCGATGACCTCGGACGGCGTCGCGCCCCAGGAGGTCACCGGCAAGTACGGCACCGAGCTGCGCGCCCGGGTCAACACCCCGGAGGGCCCGGCCGATGTCCGGTTCGTCGGTGTGGACGGCCCGCGCTGGATGATCCGCGCGCTCTACCAGGGCGCCGCGGCCTCCGACCCGGGTCGTGAGGGTGTGCTCGGCGAGGTGCTCTCCGGCCTGGTCGTGGTCCGTGACAACGAGCCCCGCCCGGTCCGCGAGCCGCTGCCGATGCGACTGCCCAAGGAGATGGCCCAACAGGGTCAGGCCGAGAGCCCGGCCTGACGTACCGTGGGAGTCATGACCACTGGTCTTCGCGGCTTTCTGAACCGTCTCACGGCCACCGACTCCGAGCTGGACGCTGAGGAACTGCAGCGGGACAGCGCCAAATGCGGCGCTATCCCGGCTGGGCAGTGCCGCCGCGGGCAGATCGTTTCGGTGTCCGGCCGGCTGCGCACGGTGGCGTACACTCCTCGCACCAACCTGCCGACGCTGGAAGCCGACCTCTGGGACGGCAGCGATGTGGTCACGCTGGTCTTCCTGGGGCGCCGGTCGATCGCCGGCATCGAGCCAGGCCGGCAGCTCACCGCGCGCGGCAGGATCGCGATCCGGGACGACCGCAAGGTCGTCTACAACCCGTACTACGAGCTGGAGGCGCCCCGGTGAGTGGCAGTGAGCCGCGCCACGCCGCGCACGAGTCGGTCGAGGAGCGGATCGCTGAGGAGATTGTCGAGGAACTCGACCTTCACCCGCTGCCGCCGGCTGAGAAGCGCAAGGACGACGAGGAGGAGCCTCTCCCCTCGATGAGCGAGCAGATCGCCGAGCAGCTCGGCGGTGTTCGCGGCCTCATCGAGTCGAGCCTGCCGGTCCTCGCGTTCGTCGTGCTCAACGTGCTGCTCGGCGACTCGGTCCTCGGCCTGGAGAAGCGTCAGGCGCTGCTCTGGGCGATCATCGGCTCGGTCAGCACGGCCCTGGTCATCGGCGGGGTGCGGCTGGCCGGCAAGCAACCGGTCCGGCACGCGGTGAACGGCCTGTTCGGCATCGCGATCGGCGCCTGGCTGGCCTGGCGCACCGGCGACGCGAAAAACTTCTACCTCCCCGGCATCCTGCTGACCTTCGGCCAGGCCGCGGTGCTGCTGCTCTCGGTGGCGTTCCGTAAGCCGCTGATCGGTTACGCCTGGGGCATCATGGCCAACAAGGGCATCCAGGACTGGTTCGGCAACACCCGGTTGTTCCGCACGTTCCAGTGGCTCACCCTGCTCTGGGTGGCCTCGCTGAGCGTCCGCGCCGGGATCCAGTTCTATCTGTACGCGATGGACGAGGCGAACGCGATCGGCATCGTCCGGATCCTGGTGAGCTGGCCGATCTACGCGGCCACCTTCGCGTACACGGCGTGGGCGATCCACCGGGTGACCAGCGCGCAGAAGCGGGAAGCGGAAGCCGCGCCCGCTCTCTAGAGGCTGCTGCTGCCGAGCACCACGGCCCGGATCTGCTCCTCGACCTCGCTGGTGCAGACGAAGATCAGCTCGTCGCCGGCTTCCAGCGGGTCGTCCGGCGTCGGCACCAGCACCCGCTTGCCGCGCAGGATGGCGACGAGTGCGGAGTCGCGCGGCAGCGGCACCTCGCGGATCGGCTGACCCTCGTACGGCGCGTCGCGCGGCAGCGTGATCTCCACGAGGTTCGCCTCGCCCTGCCGGAACGTCATGAGCCGGACCAGGTCGCCAACCGTCACCGCCTCCTCGACGAGGGCGGCCATCAGACGCGGCTTGCTGACCGAGACGTCCACACCCCACTGCTCGGTGAAGAGCCACTCGTTCTCGGCCCGGTTGACCCGGGCCACCACCCGGCCGACCGCAAACTCGGTCTTGGCGAGCAGCGACACCACCAGGTTGGCCTTGTCGTCGCCGGTGGCGGCCACCACGACGTCACAGGAGGCCAGGTCGGCCGCCTCGAGGCTGCTCATCTCGCAGGCGTCAGCGAGGATCCAGCGAGCCTGCGGCACCCGCTCGGGGCAGAGCTGCCGGGGCTGACGCTCGATGAGCATCACCTCGTGCCCGTTGCCGATCAGCTCCTGCGCGATCGACCGGCCGACGTTGCCGGCCCCGGCGATGGCGATCCGCATGATCAGAAACCTTCCTTGTCGGCGCCCTGGGCGATGTCCAGCACGGGTCCCGCGGTGTCGTCGGTGACCAGCATGAAGACCTGGTCGCCGTCCTGGAGCACGGTGGAGGGCTGCGCCAGGGTGCCCATGCCGAAGCGCATCAGGTACGCAACCCGTGCGCCGGTCCGCTCCTCCAGGGCGCGTACCTGCTTGCCGACCCAATCCCGGTGCAGCGGGGTCTCCACGATGCTGACCACGCTCGTCGGGTCGCGGAACACCTCGTCGCGGTTCGACGGGACGAGGAATCGGAACATCCGGTCGGAGGCCCACCGGATCGTCGCGATGGTGGCGATGCCGAGCCGCTCGTAGACCTGCGCGCGCCGGGAGTCGTAGATCCGGGCGACCACCCGGGAGACGCCGAAGGTCTCCCGCGCCAGCCGCGCCGAGATGATGTTGGAGTTGTCCCCGCTGGAGACGGCCGCGAAGGCGTCCGCGCGTTCGATGCCGGCGGCGCGCAGCACGTCCCGGTCGAAGCCGATCCCGTTGACGGTGACACCGCCGAAGTTGTCGCCGAGCCGCCGGAAGGCGTCCGCGTTCTGGTCGATCACCGCTACCTGGTGACCGTCCGCGTCCAGTTTCTGGGCCAGCGTGGAACCGAGCCGGCCACAACCCATGATCACCACGTGCACGGTTCGTGCCCTCCCGAATGACTACTGACCGACATGAGCCTGCCATGCGTCTCAGGACCGTGGTGTCCGGGGCGGGGTACGGCGATCAGCGTCCAGCCGTACCCTTGGCACTCGTGGCAAGTACCACCTCCCTAGCCAAGCGGCTGCTCCTCGGCCGGCCGTTCCGATCCGACAAGCTCCAGCACACCCTGCTGCCCAAGCGGATCGCTCTGCCGGTGTTCGCCAGCGACGCGCTCTCCAGCGTGGCGTACGCCCCCGACGAGATCCTGTTGACACTCTCGATCGCGGGCGCCGCCGCATACCTCTACTCGCCCTGGGTGACGCTCGCGGTCGCGGTGGTGATGGTGACGGTGGTCGCCAGTTACCGGCAGAACGTGCACGCCTATCCGTCCGGGGGTGGCGACTACGAGGTCGCCACGGTCAACCTCGGTCCGAAAGCCGGCGTCGGCGTTGCCAGCGCGCTGCTCGTCGACTACATCCTCACGGTCGCCGTCTCGGTATCCTCCGGCGTCACCAACCTGGGTTCGGTCGTACCCTGGGTCGCTGATCACAAGGTGGGCATCGCGATCGTCGCGGTGATCGTGCTGAGCGCCCTGAACCTGCGTGGCCTGCGGGAGTCCGGCACCGCGTTCGCGGTGCCGACTTACCTGTTCATCATCGTGATCGTCGGCATGATCCTGACCGGGCTGTTCCGGGTCTTCGTCCTCGGCGACGACCTGCGCGCGCCCAGCGCCGACCTGGTGATCGCGGCGGAGGACAGCCATCTCACCAGCTTCGCCTTCGCGTTCCTTCTGTTGCGGACGTTCTCCTCGGGCTGCGCGGCGCTGACCGGCGTCGAGGCGATCTCCAACGGGGTGCCGGCGTTCAAGCAGCCGAAGAGCAAGAACGCGGCGACCACGCTGCTGCTGCTCGGCAGCCTGGCGATCACCATGCTGGTCGGCATCATCCTGCTGGCACAGGCGACCCATCTGAAGTACGTCGAGGACCCCGGCATCCAGATCGTCTCCGGGCCGGCCGATTACGTGCAGAAGACGGTCACCACCCAGCTGGCCGAGACCGTGTTCGGTCAGGGCTCGATCCTGCTCTACCTGGTCGGCGGGGTCACCGCGCTGATCCTGTTCCTCGCGGCGAACACCGCGTTCAACGGGTTCCCGGTGCTCGGCTCGATCCTGGCCCAGGACCGGTACCTGCCCCGCCAGTTGCACACCCGTGGCGACCGGCTGGCGTTCAGCAACGGCATCGCGTTCCTCGCGGTCGCCGCGATGGTGCTGATCGTGGCGTTCCACGCCGAGGTCACGAAGCTGATCCAGCTCTACATCGTGGGCGTCTTCGTCTCGTTCACGCTGTCCCAGGCCGGCATGATCCGGCACTGGAACCGGCTGCTGCGTACTCAGCGTGACCCGGAACGCCGCCGCCGCATGATCCGCTCCCGGGCGATCAACACGTTCGGCATGCTGCTCACCGGGGCGGTCCTGATCGTGGTGCTGATCACCAAGTTCCTGCTCGGTGCCTGGATCGCGATCGCCGCCATGGTGGTCATCTATGCGCTGATGCTCGCCATCCACAGGCATTACACCCGGGTCGCCGAGGAGCTCAAGCCGACCGAGGAACGCCCGGTCCTGCCGTCCCGCAACCACGCCGTGGTGCTGGTCAGCAAGGTGCACATGCCGACGCTGCGCGCGGTCGCGTACGCGCAGGCCACCCGCCCCGACTCGATCACCGCGGTCACGGTCAACGTCGACGACCAGGACACCCGGGTCATCCAGGAGGAGTGGGAACGGCGGCAGATCCCGGTGCCGCTGACCGTCGTCGACTCGCCGTACCGGGAGATCACCCGGCCGATCGTCGAGTTCGTGAAGGGCGTGCGCCGCGCCTCGCCCCGCGACGTCGTCAGCGTCTTCGTTCCGGAGTACGTGGTCGGCCGCTGGTGGGAGAACCTGCTGCACAACCAGAGCGCCCTGCGGATCAAGGGCCGGCTGCTCTTCGAGCCCGGCGTGATGGTCACCAGCGTGCCCTGGCAGCTGCAATCCAGCCAGGACCGCGACCTCGAACGCCTGGACCGCGACCTGACCCGCGCGCCCGCCCGTGGCCCGCGCAACCGCAGCGACGACCACATCGACACGAGCGCCGGGGACCAGTCATGACCGAGCCCGTGGAATATGTGGAAGGTGACCGGGTCGAGGTCGTCGTCGGCGCTCCGGCGCATGGCGGGCACTGTGTCGCCCGGATCGGCGGCCCGCACGGCCGCGTCGTCTTCGTCCGGCACGCGCTGCCCGGAGAGCGGGTCACCGCCGAGATCACCGAGCTGCACCGGGGTTACCTGCGCGCCGACGCCGTCGAGATCCACGAGGCTTCGCCGGACCGGGTCACCGCGCCGTGCCGGTTCGCCCACCCGGGCGGCTGCGGCGGCTGCGACCTGCAGCACGTCTCCGACGACGCCCAGCTGCGCTGGAAGACCGACGTGGTCCGGGAACAGCTCACCCGCCTGGCCGGGATCAACCCCCAAGATCAAGACCGCATTTTCGTACGCGTGGAAGCCCTGCCGTCCGCGCCTGACCGCCTCGTCGACCCCCGCGGCGAGGCGGCGATGCCACGACAGCCCCGGCTGCTCGGGTGGCGCAGCCGGGTCCGGTACGCGATCGACGCCCTCGACCGCCCCGGCCTGCTCCAGCACCGATCGCACCAGGTCGTCCCGATCGACCGCTGTGTGATCGCCCACCCGGCCGTCCAGGAGCTGGACCTGCTGAGCCGTACCTGGCCGGACACCGACGCGCTGCAGGCGGTCGCCTCCACCGGCGGCGACGTCGCGGTGCTGGCCCGGCCGGCCGGCAGCCAGGCCGCGCCACCCGCGGACGAGCTCGGCGACGCACCGGCCGGCGGCGCGCTGCTCCGGCTCGCCGGACCGGCCGAGGTCACCGAGATCGCCGGTGGGCGCGCCTGGCGGGTGCCGCCGGAAGGCTTCTGGCAGATCCACCCGGCGGCCGCCGACACCCTGGTCGGCGCGGTCCTGAAGATGCTGCGCCCGGCACCCGGCGAGGTAGCCTGGGACCTGTACGGCGGCGCCGGCCTCTTCGCGGCGGCCCTGGCCGAGCGCACCGGCGCCCGGACCACGGTCGTCGAGTCGTCCCCGACCGGGGTGGCGGCAGCCCGCAAGAACCTGGCCGGCCTGCCGAACACCGAGATCGTCGAGGCCAAGGTCGACGCGGCCCTGGGCCGCCGCCGGGTCACCGGCCCGGTCGACCTGGTGGTCCTGGACCCACCCCGGTCCGGCGCCGGCGCGAAGGTGGTCCGCCAAGTGGCAGCGGCGGGCCCCCGGGCGATCGCCTACGTCGCGTGCGACCCGGCAGCCCTGGCCCGCGACCTGAAAACGTTCCGCGAGGCGGGTTACGAGCCGTCGGAGATCAGAGCTTTCGACTGCTTCCCGATGACCCAGCACGTGGAGTGCGTGGCCCTCCTGTTACCCACCTGATCCGGGTTACCCCCTGATCCGGGCACGGGCCCCCAAGCCCCCGCCACGCCCAAGCCGCCGCGGTGTGGCCGAGCCGTCCCGTCATGCTCAAGCTGCCTCGGTGTGGCCGAGCCGTCCCGTCATGCTCAAGCTGCCTCGGTGTGGCCGAGCCGTCCCGGTGTGGCCGAACGCTGCCGATGCGGCAGATCCCTGTCGATGTGCGGTGCACTCTCGATCTTGTGGACTTCCACCGGCCCGCCATGGCCGAACTCCACAAGATCGACGACTCCTGCTCGGTTCCTGCTCGGCTCCTGCTCGGTTCCTACAGATCTTGTGGACTTCCCCGCAGACGTATCCGCACAACTCCGCAAGATCGAACAGGCCCGGCCGATCTTGTGGAGTTCCGCGCAAACGGTTCGCCGAACTCCACAAGATCCGTGAAACACCGCGCTCCCACGTCGAAACGGTGAAGCACCGATTTCACCACGCCGAACTGTGAACCATCGCGTTCACCACGCCGAACTGTGAACCACCGCGTTGGCCGAACCGTGGAGACCTGTGGGGCATGGAGCACCCACGAGTTCCAAGATCCGGCACTGTTCACCTGCTGTGGTGGCAGTGCGTGACCACAACGCTCGTCAACCACCCGAATTCGACATGCCACGGGTGGCCGTCCCGCAAACTCGTGCATTCGTGGTCGATCGGCCGGCCGAACCGCACAAGATCTCCGAGCGGCACCTCGCACCGAGAGACCGCCACGCCGCCCCGCCCGCCCCGCCCACGCCGAACCCGCGCCGAACCCGCGCCCGCGCCGAACCCGCGCCCGCGCCCGCGCCCGCTCCACAATGGCGAAACCCGAGATACCCGAGATAGCGGAACTCCCCAAGATTGACGGCTCCTGCAGATCTTGTGGAGTTCCACGCAAACGGGGTCGCGGAACTCCTCAAGATCGCCCGCTCGCCGCTGCGGCTCGGCTCGCCGTGCGGGGGGAATGGAAGGGCTCTGCTGGCTGGGTGGCCCGCTCAGTTGGCTCGCTCGGCGGCGGAGACCGCGTTGCGGAAGAGCATGGACACCGTTGTGGGGCCCACGCCGCCGACCCGAGGGGTGATGGCGCCGGCCACCTCGGCGCAGGATTCGTCGACGTCGGGGAGCAGGCGGCGGCCCTCGTAGCGGACGCCGGCGCCGATCACGACCGCGCCCGGCTTGACGTGCTCGGGCTGGATGATGCCGGGGACGCCGGCGGCGGCGATCAGGATCTCGGCGCGAGACGTGTACCGCGGCCAGTCCTTCACACCGGTGTGCACGACGGTGACGGCCGCGTTCGCGGTGGGGCGTTTCTGGGCGAGCAGCATCGCGAGCGGGCGACCCAGGGTGGCGCCGCGGCCCAGGATGACCACCTCGCGGCCGGAGATCTCCACGCCGTGGAAGGCGAGCAGGGCCTCGATGCCGGCGGGCGTGCACGGCAGCGGGCCGGGCAGCCCGACCGCGAGCCGGCCCATGTTGAGCGGGTGCATGCCGTCGACGTCCTTGTCGGGGTCGAGGGTCTGCAGTGCCGCGTCGTAGTCCAGATGGGCCGGGATCGGGTACTGGATCAGGACGCCGTGCACGTCCTTGTCGTCGTTGAACTCGGCGATCACGCGCAGCAGGTCGGCCTGGGTGACGTCGCCGCCCAGGTGCCGGTGCGGTGAGGCGAAGCCGAGCTCGGCGGCCTGTTTCTGCTTGATCCGGATGTATCCGGCGCTGGCGTCGTCGTCGCCGACCAGGATCGTGGCGAGGCTGGGCTGGACACCACGCTGCTTGAGCGCGGCGACCCGTTCCCGGACGTCGGTGAGCACGGACTCGGCAACGGGAGCGCCGGGAAGAAGTCGAGCGGACATACGCGAAATACCCCCGCGGGAGCCCAGGCGGTCGACTCCTCGCAACGAGCTCCCTGATGGTTGAAACCATCCCCGTGCCGCCGGTCGCTGCGTGACCTCCAGGATGCCCGACGCCAGGTCCGACCGGCCAACCGGGGTGACCGCTCGGATGATGTGAAGGTTGTGTGGAGGGATCGGCTCTGACCGTTCGCGTAAGGTGCGCCGATGCGAGGCAGAGATAGACTCCACCCCCATGAGCGACTCCCCCTCGACCCCGGCCGGCCTGCTGACGAGCATCACCGCCCCCGGTGATCTGAAGCGCCTGTCCGCGGAGCAGTTGACCCTGCTCGCGGCCGAGATCCGTGATTTCCTCGTCGCCAAGGTCTCCCGGACCGGGGGCCACCTCGGGCCGAACCTGGGCGTGGTCGAGATGACCCTCGCGATGCACCGCGTCTTCGACTCCCCGCGCGACAAGATTCTCTTCGACACCGGCCACCAGTCGTACGTACACAAGATTGTGACCGGTCGTCAGGACGGCTTCGACCTCCTGCGCCAGCGCGGTGGCCTGACCGGCTACCCGAGCCAGGACGAGAGCGACCACGACCTGATCGAGAACTCGCACGCCTCCACCGCGCTGTCCTACGCGGACGGCCTGGCCAAGGCGTTCACCCTGCGCGGCGAGGAGCGGCACGTGGTGGCCGTCGTCGGCGACGGAGCGCTGACCGGCGGCATGTGCTGGGAGGCTCTCAACAACATCGCCGCCACGAAGAACCGCCTGGTCATCGTGGTGAACGACAACGGCCGCTCCTACGCGCCGACCATCGGCGGCCTGGCCGACCACCTCTCCACGCTGCGCCTCAACCCGGGTTACGAGAAGGTGCTCGACCTGGTCAAGGACGCGCTGGGGCAGACACCGCTGGTGGGCAAGCCGGTCTTCGAGGTCCTGCACGCGGTCAAGAAAGGCATCAAGGACGCGGTCAGCCCGCAGCCGATGTTCGAGGACCTGGGCCTGAAATACATCGGCCCGGTGGACGGCCACGACCAGCAGGCCATGGAGTCGGCGCTGCGCCGGGCCAAGGGCTTCAACGCCCCGGTCATCGTGCACGCGGTCACCAAAAAGGGTTACGGGTACCTCCCGGCCGAGCAGGACGAGGCGGACTGCCTGCACGGACCTGGCGCGTTCGACCCGCAGACCGGCGCGCTCACCGCGAAACCGTCGCTGAAATGGACGAAGGTCTTCGCCGAGGAGCTCGTGAAGATCGCCGACGAGCGGCCGGACGTGGTCGGGATCACCGCCGCGATGGCCGAGCCGACAGGCATCGCCGCGCTGATGAAGAAGTACCCCGAGCGGACCTACGACGTGGGCATCGCCGAGCAGCACGCGGCGACGAGCGCGGCCGGCCTGGCGATGGGCGGGCTGCACCCGGTGGTCGCCGTCTACGCCACGTTCCTGAACAGGGCTTTCGACCAGGTTCTGCTCGACGTGGCGATGCACCGCCTGCCGGTGACGTTCGTGCTGGACCGGGCCGGGATCACCGGGCCGGACGGCCCGAGCCACTACGGCATGTGGGACATGAGCGTCTTCGGCGTGGTCCCGGGCCTGCGGATCGCCGCGCCGCGCGACGCCGAAACGCTGCGCGAGGAGCTGCGCGAGGCGATCGCGGTCGACGACGGCCCGACCATCGTCCGCTTCCCGACCGGCTCGGTCGCCCCGGCCACCCCGGCGCTGCGCCGGGTCGGCCAGATCGACGTGCTGCGTGAGGACGAAAGAAACGACATCCTGCTGGTCGCCGTGGGCTCCTTCGCCGGCCTGGGCCTGGACGTCGCCGAGCGGCTCGCCGGGCAGGGTTACGGCGTGACAGTGGTCGACCCGCGCTGGGTCCGCCCGGTGCCGATCGAGCTGACCGGCCTGGCCGCCGCTCACCGCCTCGTGGTGACGCTGGAGGACGGTGTGCGTACCGGTGGGGTGGGTGACGCGGTGGCGAGCGCGCTGCGCGACGCCGAGGTGTCCGTGCCGCTGCGCGACTTCGGCGTCCCGGTCGGTTTCCACCCGCACGGCACCCGGGCGGAGATCCTCACGTCGCTGGGCCTGACCGCGCAGGACGTGGCTCGGGACGTGACCGAGGCGATCTCGCGCCTGGACGCCGCGCAGCCGGTGGGGGAACCGCAGAACGCGCAGTGAGCCGACGGCACGTGGCCGAGTGGGCGTTGATGTTATAAAACCGTTATCTTGGGTTCATGGGTGACACCGTCAGCGGGCCAGTCGTCATCGACCTGGGGCTGGAACGGGGAGAACCGGAGACGTACGAGAGACCGGGGCGGCCGACCACGCCGCCCTGGTTCGCTCCGGCGATCCTGGCCGTGCTCGTGCTGCTGCTCGCCGGTGCGTCCGCGCCCCTGCTGCAGTCGTCCACGCTGACCGCGCTGCTGCGGGTGCCGATCGGGCCCGGTGACCCGTACACGATCGTCGAGGGCGGCCGGCTCGTCGCGCAGAGCGGCGGCACGCTGAACTCGTACCACCTGCAGAGCGGTGAGCTGCGGTGGAGCGTGCGGCAGGACATACCGGTCTCGCGGCTGCGTACCGCGAGCGGGCTGTTGCTGCTGAGGCCGTGGGGCCGGTTCGTGGCCGGTACCACGGCGATATCCCTGGCGACCGGCGGCCATCAGTGGCGCAACCAGCACAACGTGCTCAGCTTCGCCGGCAGCTCGCTGCTGTTCGCCGTCGACGACGTGCGGACCAGTTCCGGGCCCGGCCGCCGGGTGGAGAACACCGTGCAGGTGGTCGACCCGGTGATCGGCAACGTCCGCTGGGAGGTCGACCTGCCGTCCACCGCGGTCCTGCTCGGCGTGCCCGGCCCGGCCGACACCCAGCCCCGGATGCTGCTGGTCCGGGACGACCGGATCGCCGACATGTACGACGTGGAGACCGGCCGGCACGTGGCGTCGCGTGCCCTGCCGGCGGCCGATTACGACCCGGACAACCCGGTGATCGCCGGCGGGGTGCTGCTGCTGAAGCATCCCGGGCCGTCCGGGACCTCGGTGTCGGCGTACGACCTGGCGGATCTGCGGCCGATTTGGACCAAGCCGGTCCCCGGCACCACCCGGGTGATCCCGTGCGGGCTGCTCGCCTGCCTGACCGGTCAGTACGGCGTACGCGCGATCGACCCGGCCACCGGTGACCAGCGCTGGCAGCGCGGCGACTGGCGGGACGTGGAGCAGGACGGCACCGCGCTGATCGGGTACGCCGGCAGCAAGCCGGTCGCGCTGGCCGACCCGGAGACCGGCCGGACCGTCGTCGAGCTGACCGGCTGGGACCTGGTTCCCCGCAGCCCCGGTAACGGTGAGTTGCTGGTGACACGGGCGACGTCGGACGGCACGCGTAGCATGGTCGCGATCGCGGCCCCGGACGCTCGGCGGCCGCGCCTGCTGGCGGAGCTGCCGACCGGCACTGGCAGCTGTCAGTCCGCCCCGGAACGGCTGGTCTGCCGGTCGTCCTACGGTGAGCTGGTGGTCTGGGCATACCGGGTGGCGACGGAAGCAGGCTGACCGCGTACAGCTGAGGGGTTTGCGGCGTGACGCTGATCGACCTGGACCGCGCCGCGGAGAGTGACCAGGCAGCCGGCCTGCGCCCGCCGCCGTGGCGTTACCGGCATGCCGGCATGCTGCTCGCCGCCGTCCTGATGATCACGCTGGGTGGTGCCGCGCCGACCGCTTCGGTCTTCTGGCGGTATCTGGGCGAGATCGGTCAGGTGAACACCGCCGAGGTGCCCGTCCAGCTGACCGGCGACCACCTCTACACGCTCGCGTCGAGCGGGGTGCAGCGGGAGCTGACCGCTTACCAGCTGGACCCGCCCCGGCAGCTCTGGACGAGTGAGGTGCCGCTCGGCGCCGGTTACGACCCGACCCAGGGCCTGTTCGGATCGGTCACGGTCCGGCGCAGCGGCGACATCGTGCTGGTCTCCGAGGGTGTCACCACCACCGCCCTGGACGCGGAGATCGGCGCGGTGCTCTGGAGCGCGCCATTTGTTGTCACACTGCTGAGTTCCGGGCACGTCGGCGTCGTGGTGGAGCGGATTTTCCGGCCGGGCACCGAGTACGACCAGGCCTCCGGCGACCCGGGGCCGCTCTATTTCTCGGCCACCGGCGTGCCGCACACCGAGGCGCCGATCCGGACCGAGGTACGCGGCATCGACCTGACCACCGGCAAGACGGTCTGGACGGCCGCGCCCGGCGGTTCGGTGACCGTCGACCCGGCACGAAAAGATCCGGCGCGCGACGATCCGGCTGCCGTGCTGATCACCGCCTCCGACCGGCTGATCCGGCTCGACGGCGCCACCGGAAGGACGCTCGCCGAGACCGAGCTGCCCGAGCTGAACGGCTCCGGCCCGTTCTCCGGCTCGGTGATCGGTGACGTGGCGATGGTCGGTTACCAGGACCCGCCGCGGCTGGTGGCGTACGACGCCCGGACGCTGCGCCGGCTCTGGCAGCGCGACCGGCCGGATGTCGAGGGTGAGGTGCCGAGCTGCCGCGACGTGATCTGCTCCGGTCCGCGCAGCGAGCTGCTGGTGCTGAACCCGGCCACCGGCGACGAGGCCTGGGCGGTGTACGCCGAGACCGACCTGGCGTCCCGAGCCGGGTCGGTGCTGGAGACCCGGGCCGACACCGACACCCCGATCCGGCTCGCCGACCCGCTCACCGGCAGGACCCTTGCTGACCTGGGCGGATGGGAGCAGGCACTGGACGGGGAGGCGGACGGGGTTCTGGTGCTGCGGCGCGATCTGAGCTTCGCGGCGGTGTTGCCGGGGCACCACGAACTGACATTTCTCGGCACGGCGGACGCTGCCGGCGGGGACTGTTCGGCGGACGAGCATCACGTCGTCTGCTCCGATGGCACGGGTCTGGGCGTCTGGGCGTACCGGATCTGACCTCGCACGCGGCACAATGAGTCGCAAATCCCCGAGTACGGGGGCCCGGTGTGAGCGATGTCCTGATCGACCTCGGCGAGGTGCCGCGCGGCGATTCCCTGGTTCCGGCCATCGAGGCCGAGGCGCCGCCGGTGCCGTACCGCATGCTGCTCGTGATTCTCTCGGGAATCCTGGCCGGACTGCTCGGCGGAGGCACGCATCCGCGCCTGCCCACACCGGTGGCGGTCGTGCCGGCCGCGCAGGGTGACGTCATCCGGGTGGTCGGCGACCGGCTCTACGTGATCGGGCGGCAGCTCCCACCGGGCACGCGGGAGATCCGCGGGTTCTCGCTGCCGGACGCGCGGCCGGTCTCCCAGCATCAGGTCGCGGTCACCGGCGAGGTCCTCGGCGTCGCGGCCGCCGGCGACGTGATGATGCTCAGCGTGCAGGACGAGCGGACCGTGCGGTTCGGCACGATAGCGCTGCGGGCCGGCGTCGCCGCGCCTCTCTGGAAGCGTCCGGTGCTCCTGGTGGGCCTCTCGGCGACCGGCCGGCTGGCGCTGGTCCGCGAGGAGGCCGCGACCGAGACCTGGTGGCGCGGGCTCGATCTGGAGACCGGGGCGGTGCGCTGGAGCATCCGCCAGAACCCCGGCGACGAGATCGCGCCGTCCAGCCGGGACAGCGGCTACCCGAAGTGGCTCTTCCAGCTCACCGCGGCCCGCCGGCTCCAGTCCTGGGACACCACCACCGGGCAGCTCACCGCTACCGCGAACGTGCCGGAGCGCAGCCCGGAGAACATCTCACTCTGGCCGGCCGGCGACCTCGCCCTGATCGGCGCGCGAGGCGCGGGCACCACCGGGTACGACGCCACGGAGGGCCTGCGGCAGCGCTGGCACAGCGGCGTGAACCTGAGCTGGTACCGCAACCCGAGCCCCTGCGGCGAGCTGATCTGCACGTTCCTGCCGCAGAACGGGATCATGGTGCTCGACCCGAGGACCGGGCGGGAACGCTGGTCCTCGGACCGGTGGAACTACGCCGAGCGGATCGGCTCCTACCTGGTCACCGGCCTGCCGGGCACCCGTTACCCGGAGCATTTCGTGCTCGATCCGGTCACCGGCGACGTGCTCGGCGCGGCCGGCCGCTGGCAGAGCGGCGGGCCGGGGCCGGAACCGGACACCGCGTACGTGAAGCGGGCCGACACGGTCACCGACCGGCTCTGGTTCGGGGTGCTCGACATGCGCGGGATGCGGGTCCGGGTGGCCGGGGCGGCCGATCGGGTCGCCGGCGACTGCCACTTCGCCGCGAACGCCTTGATCTGCCGCAGGCTCGATGCCTCGGTCGGCGTTTGGCGCCTTGATTAGTCTTCAATCATGCGCGTGCTGGTGGTGGAAGACGAGCGGAACCTGGCGGATGCGATCGCCCGTGGGCTGCGCCGCAAGGGTATGGCCGTGGACGTCGCGTACGACGGCCTTCAGGGGCACGAGATGGCGTACGTGACCAGGTACGACGTCGTGGTGCTGGACCGGGACCTGCCCGGGATGCACGGCGACGAGATCTGCGCCGAGCTGGTCGCCTCCGGCACCCTGACCCGGGTGCTGATGCTCACCGCCAGCAGCACTGTCGCCGACCGGGTCGAGGGGCTCGAGCTGGGCGCCGACGACTACCTGGCGAAACCGTTCGCCTTCGAGGAACTGGTGGCCCGGGTGCAGGCGCTGGGCCGGCGGGCCACCCCGGCCGCGCCGCCGGTGCTCATCGTCGGCAACCTGGTGCTCGACCAGACCCGCCGGGTGGTGACCCGCGGTGGTGCGCCGATCGACCTCACCAACAAGGAGTTCGGCGTCCTGGAGGAGCTGCTCAAGGCCCGCGGCGGCGTGGTGTCCACCGAGGAGCTGCTGGAGCGGGTCTGGGACGCCAACACCGACCCGTTCACCACGACTGTCCGGGTGACCATCAACACGCTGCGCAAGAAGATCGGCGATCCGCCGCTGATCGAAACCGTGGTCGGGGCCGGCTATCGGGTTCCCGAGCCGGTCGTGGCCTCGTGACCGTCTACCAGGGCGTGAAACGCCAGGCGCAGCGCTTCTCGATGCGCCCGACGCTGCGGCTGCGGCTCACCCTGCTGAACGGCATCCTGCTGATCGGCGCCGGCGCGGTGCTGGTGCTGCTCGCCTGGCTGCTGGTGAGCGAGTCGCTGCACCCGGTCGACGAGCTGCGCGAGGGCTCGGCCGTGACGCTTTCCGACGGCAGCACCCGGGACGCGCTCACCTGGCAGGCCGACATGGTCGCGCAGGCCTCCCGGGAACTGCTGATCAACGGTTTCAGCGCGCTCGTGGCGATCGGCATCATCGGCATCGCCGGGGCCTACGCGGTGGCCGGCCGGGCCCTGCGACCGCTGCACAGCGTCACCCAGACCGCTCGGCGGCTCGGCGAGGAGACCCTGGACCAGCGGATCCGGTACTCCGGCGCGGACGACGAGGTGGCCGAGCTGGCCCGCACATTCGACGCCATGCTGGACCGGCTGGCGGCCGCGTTCGAGTCGCAGAAACGGTTCGTGGCCAACGCTTCGCACGAGTTGCGTACGCCCCTCGCGGTTATGCGTACCGAGATCGACGTGACACTCAGCGACGACGAGGCCGACGTGGCCGAGTACCGCCGGATGGCGAAGGTGGTCCGCAATGCCTCCGAGCGGGCGAACGGGCTGGTCGACGCGCTGCTGGTGCTGGCCCGTTCCGAGGCGCAGTCCGGCCGGCGGCTGGTCCGCAAGGTTCCGGCCGACCTGGCGACGAGTGTCTACAACGCCCTCTCCGCAGTGCGGGTCGAGGCGGACCGGATGAAACTCGAGGTCACCACCGACCTGGAACCGGCGCCGGTGGTCGGTGACCCGAGCCTGCTGGACCGGCTGGCCGGCAACCTGATCGAGAACGCGATCCGGTACAACCACCTGCTCGGGCGGCTGTGGCTGCGTACCGAGTCGGCGAACGGGCAGACCCGGCTGATCGTCGGCAACACCGGTTACGAGGTGGAGCCGGCCGACGTGCCGGGGCTGTTCGAACCGTTCCGGCGGGGCGGCTGGGAACGCACCGGTTCACGCGGCTCCGGCCTGGGGCTCTCCATCGTGCGGGCGGTCTGCGACGCGCACGGCGGCACGGTCTCCGCGGTGGCACAGGAGGGCGGCGGGCTGGAGGTCACCGTGGTGCTGCCGGCCGCCGACACCACACCGGTGGTGGCGGCGACCGCAGCAGTGCCGCGACCGGGACGTTAGCCCCGGACGTTCGCCACGCCGTCAGGCAGGAACCGCTTGCCGGTCACCTTCTCCGACGTGCCGCTCCGGTCCAGGTACGGCGTGATGCCGCCCAGGTGGAACGGGTAACCCGCGCCGAGGATCATGCACAGATCGATGTCCTGCGCCTCCGCGACCACGCCCTCGTCGAGCATGATGCGGATCTCCTCGGCCAGGGCGTCGAGGGCCTTCTGGCGTACCTCGTCAGCCGTGAGCGGGCTGTCGCCGAGTTCCAGGGCCTTGACCACCTCGGGGTTGATCTCGTCGTCGACCAGCAGCGGCTGGCCGAGGTCGACGATCTTCTTGAGGTTGGGGGAGTCCACGTACCGCTCCGGGAACGCCGAGTGCAGCGTCTCACCCACGTGGTACGCGACAGCCGGGCCGACCAGCTGGAGCAGCGCGATCGGGCGCATCGGCAGACCCAGCGGGTCGAACGCCTCGTTCACCACATCGAGCGGGGTGCCGGCGTCGACGGCGGAGAAGACCTCGCTGGTGAACCGGGTGAGCACCCGGTTGACCACGAACGCCGGGGCATCCTTGACCAGCACCGACGACTTCTTCAGCTGCTTGCCGACCTCGAACGCGGTGGCCAGCGTGGCGTCATCGGTCTTCTCGCCCTTGATGATCTCGAGGAGCGGGAGGACCGCTACCGGGTTGAAGAAGTGGAAACCGACGACCCGCTCGGGGTGCTGCAGGCCGGCCGCCATCTCGGTGATCGACAGCGAGCTGGTGTTCGTCGCCAGGATCGCCTCGGGCTTCACGATCGTCTCGAACTCGGCCCAGATCTTCTTCTTGAGCTCGAGGTTCTCGAAGACCGCCTCGATCACGAAGTCGGCGTCAGCGAAGACCGACTTGTCGACCGAGCCGCTGATCAGGCCGCGCAGCTTGGCCGCGGTGCCCTCGTCCATCCGGCGCTTGCCGACCAGCTTGTCGATCTGCTCGTTGACGTAGGCCACGCCCTTGTCGACGCGTTCCTGGTCCAGGTCGGTCAGCACCACCGGCACCTGGAGGCGGCGCAGGAAGAGCAGGGCCAGCTGGGACGCCATCAGACCGGCGCCGACGATGCCGACCTTGGTGACCTTGCGGGCGTTCTCCCGGGAAGGCACACCGACCGGCCGCTTCGCCCGGCGCTGCACCAGGTCGAACGCGTACAGGCTGGCGCGCGACTCGTCACCCATGATCAGGCCGGCGAGGGCCTGGGTCTCGGCCGCGGTGCCCTCCTCGAACGAGCCCTCCTTGGCGAGGGCGAGCAGTTCCAGGGCCTTGTTGGCCGAGGGGACCGCGCCGTGCAGCTTCTCGTCGAGCTGGTTCTTGGCGAACCAGAGCACGCCGTCCCACATGTCCCGGTCGATCTCGGGACGCTCGACGGTGACCTCGCCCTTGACCACGCCGGCCGCCCAGGCCAGCGAGTCCTCGATGAACTCGGCGGCCTCGAAGAGCGCGTCCGCGACGCCCATTTCCTTGGCCTGCTTCGGGCGCAGCACCTTCTGGGTCAGCGGGTTCGACAGGATGACCTGGGCCGCGCC
The DNA here is from genome assembly GCF_050955685.1 of Actinoplanes sp. CA-015351. Lineage (NCBI taxonomy): Bacteria > Bacillati > Actinomycetota > Actinomycetes > Micromonosporales > Micromonosporaceae > Actinoplanes > Actinoplanes sp. CA-015351. The sequence goes on along the minus strand of NZ_CP192102.1, from coordinate 7,124,829 downwards.
GGCGATGCCGATCAGGTTCGGCAACAGCTGGCTGCCACCCCAGCCCGGGATCAGGCCGATCGCGACCTCGGGCAGGCCGAGCGCCGCCGCACCGGTGGAGACCGTGCGGTAGTGACAGTGCAGGGCGACCTCGAGGCCGCCACCGAGCGCGGCGCCGTTCACGAACGCGAACGTCGGGATCGTGCTGTTCTTCAGCCGCGCGAACACCCGGTGACCGAGTTCGCCCAGCTCAAGAGCCTGCTCCTTGGAACTGATCAGCGGCATGCCGGTGATGTCGGCACCCACGCAGAAGATGTACGGCTTACCGGTGATCGCGATGAACGCCGGGTCCGCCGCGGTGGCCGCGGTGATCGCGTCGTCGAGCGACTTGAGGCCGGCCGGGCCGAAGCTGTTCGGCTTCTTGTGGTCGAAGCCGTTGTCCAGCGTGATCAGCGCGACCGGCTTGTCCAGGCCCGGCACCCGGACGGACCGGACCAGCGCCTTTGTCACTACCTCGTTCGGGTTGTCGATCACTTCGAGGCGCCTTCCCAGTTCGGGTTCTCCCAGATGACCGTTCCGCCCATGCCGATGCCGATGCACATGGCGGTGAGGCCGTAACGGACCTCGGGGTGCTCCTCGAAGTGGCGGGCCAGCTGGGTCATCAGCCGCACCGCGGAGGAGGCGAGGGGGTGACCGATCGCGATCGCGCCGCCCCACGGGTTGACCCGCGGGTCGTCGTCGGCGATGCCGTAGTGGTCGAGGAACGCGAGCACCTGGATGGCGAACGCCTCGTTCAGCTCGAACAGGCCGATGTCGTCGATCGTGAGACCGGCCTTCTTCAGGGCCTTCTCGGTCGACGGGATCGGGCCGTAACCCATGATCTCCGGCTCGACGCCGACGTAACCGAACGAGACCAGCCGCATGGCGACCGGAAGGCCCAGCTCACGGGCGGTCGCCTCGTCGGCGATGATGGCCGCGGTCGCGCCGTCGTTGAGACCGGCGGCGTTGCCCGCGGTGACCCGGCCGTGCGGGCGGAACGGAGTCTTCAGCGTGGCGAGCTTCTCCAGCGAGGTCTCGCGGGGCGCCTCGTCAACGGTCGCGAGGCCCCAGCCCTGCTCCGAGCTGCGCAGCGCCACCGGCACCAGGTCCGGCTGAAGCTTGCCGTCGGCGTACGCCTTCGCGGTCTTGAGCTGGGAGTTCAGCCCGTACCGGTCGGTGCGCTCCTTGGTGATGTGCGGGAGCCGGTCGTGCAGGTTCTCCGCGGTCGCGCCCATCACGAGCGCGGACGGGTCGACAAGCTTCTCGGTCAGGATCCGCGGGTTCGGGTCGACGCCCTCACCCATCGGGTGGTGACCCATGTGCTCGACACCGCCGGCGATGGCGATGTCGTACGCGCCCATCGCGATGCCGCCGGCCACGTTCGTCACCGCGGTCATGGCGCCCGCGCACATGCGGTCGACCGCGTAGCCGGGAACAGTCTTGGGCAGGCCGGACAGGAGCGCGGCCGTGCGGCCGATCGTCAGGCCCTGGTCGCCGGTCTGGGTGGTGGCGGCGATCGCCACCTCGTCCACCCGGTCCGTCGGGAGCTGCGGGTTACGCCGGACGAGCTCTCGGATGCAACGGATCACCAGGTCATCGGCGCGGGTCTCGGCGTACATGCCGCCCGCCTTGCCGAACGGGGTGCGGACGCCGTCGACGAAGACGACCTCGCGTACTTCACGGGGCACAGCAAGCCTCCTTGCGGGCGTGAACCCAATTGTGCAAGGAATGCTACTCGCCGGTAACTAGTGGCGGCCACCGCATCGCGAAAACGTCACAGCCTTGTTTCCGGCGCGCTCTCCAGAAACACAAAGACCAAGGTCAAGAGCTTGCTGTCGCACCTGGGTGGTGGGTACGGACCGCTGCTCACGCCGAGGGCCGAGCCCGGCGAGCTGGCCGCTGACGCGTCCAGAACACTCGCCGGCCCCGGCGACCTGCGTGAGCGGTCGCGCTCACCCCACGGCGGGCGCCGGGTCCGGCAGGGCTTCGGCCAGCTGGTCGGCCAGCAGGCCGACCTGCCAGTTCCGGGCGCCGAACCCGCGCAACGTGTCGCCCACCGTCTGACCGGTGACCTCGTCCGGCGGGGACCAGGCCAGCCGGCGGATGAAATCCGGGCTGATCAGGTTCTCCGGCGGCAGGGTGTGCTGCTCGGCGCTGCCGACCACGATCGCCCGGCAGCGCGCCAGGCGGGCCGCGGCGATCGGGTCACGCTCGGCCCAGCGGTGCGGCGGCGGCGGACCCTCGACCGGCTGATTCACCGGCAGCGCGTCGTCCGGCAGCGCCCGTGCCTGGTCCAGCGCGTCCAGCCAGATCCGGGCCAGCCGGCGTACCGAACGGCCGCCGAACCCGGGGATGCCGAGCAGGGTGCGCTCGTCCTTCGGATCGGCCTCGGCCGCCGCCACGATCGCCGAGTCCGGCAGCACCCGGCCGGGCGCCGAGTCGCGGCGGGCCGCGACGCCGTCCCGGGCGTACCAGAGGGCGCGGACCCGGGACTGGGCGCGCGCGCCACGGACTCGGTGTATTCCCGAAGTCCGGCGCCAGGGATCGGGCCGGACCTTCGGCGGCCGGTCGGCGCCCGCCACCAGCGCGGCGAACTCCTCGGCGGCCCAGGCCGACTTGCCCTGCCGCTCCAGCTCGGCGGCGAGCAGATCACGCAGATCGGTGAGCAGCTCCACGTCGAGCGCGGCATAGGTGAGCCAGGACTCCGGCAGCGGCCGGGTCGACCAGTCCGCCGCCGAGTGGTGCTTCTCCAGGGAGAACCCGAGCAGCTGCTCGGTGAGAGCGGCCAGGCCGACCCGCTCGAAACCGGCCAGCCGCGCGGCCAGCTCGGTGTCGAACAGCCGGCGCGGCTTCATCCCGAGCTCGGCCAGGCACGGCAGGTCCTGGCTGGCGGCGTGCAGCACCCACTCGGCCTCGGCCAGCGCGGTGTCGAGGGTGCGCAGGTCGTCCAGCGGAAGAGGGTCGAGCAGCACGGTTCCGGCGCCGGCTCGGCGCAGTTGCACAAGATAGGCGCGCTGGGTGTATCGGTAGCCGGAGGCGCGCTCGGCGTCCACGGCCACCGGCCCGGTGCCCGCGGCCATCCGGGAGACCACATCGGCCAGTTCGGCCGCGGTCTCCAGCGGAGGCGGGGTGCCGTCGCGCGGAGCGGTCAGAGGTGTAGCAGCAGGACTTGTAGCTGCGGGACCGCCAGAATTCGGGTCGGGCGGCACGGCGTGCGGTCCGTCCCCTGCTGTGTCCGGCGAGTCCCGACGGCGCAGGGGTGCTTCGTCGGTCACTCCGTAACCGTACGGGGGTGACACCCTTGCCGTGCGCAGCCGGGGTCCGGCGCGTCTATTTCCGATCTTCCGCCGGACTCAACCGCTGGGCGATTTCGTGCGTATGAACATGTGCAGCGCCGAGACCACTGGAGGGCCGCGCCGGATGAGCCCGTACGAACCTTTCACCCCCGCCAACGGTTACGACCAGCGCCGTGGGGAGTGGGCGGCACCCGAGCAGCAGCAGTGGTTCCAGGACCAGCAGTGGGCTCAGGAACGTCAGTGGGACCAGCAGCAGCAGTCGCAGTGGTATCCCCAGCAGCACCAACAGCAGCAGTACCACGAGCCGGCCCCGGTCATGGCGGCACCCGCGGCGAGCGCTCCGATCGCCCGCGGCAGCCGCACCCGGCTGGTCATCATGGGGCTGGTGGTGGCGCTGCTGGCGGTCTCCGCGTGGCAGGCGTTCCGGGTCGAGGGCATGATCCGCAGCAGCTCGGATCTGGCCTCCGCGGTCACCGCCGAGCAGGGCAAGACCCAGGAACTGGAAAAGCAGCTGGCCACCGTCTTCGACCCGGAAGGCATCGCGGCGGCCGTGCTGCCCAGCGTTTTCCGGGTCCGGGCCGGCGACTTCACCGGCACGGCGTTCGCGGTCAGCGCCACCGACGACGGCCGGACCAACCTCTTCACGAACTACCACGTGGTCGAGGAGACGTTCGAGGCCGGCGACAAGTCGGTCTCGCTGGAGCGCGGCACCACCCGCATCGAGGCGACGATCGTGAAGGTGAGCGCCGGCAAGGATCTGGCGCTGCTGCGGACCACCCGCGACATCAAGGCGCTCGGTGTCGCGGGCGACGAGGTGAAGCCGGGCCAGCAGGTGGTGGTCGTCGGCGCGCCGCTCGGCCTGGACGACTCGGTGACCACGGGCGTCATCTCCGCGTACCGCCCGGACGACTCGGACGGCCCGACGATCCAGTTCGACGCCCCGATCAACCCGGGCAACAGCGGCGGCCCGGTCGTCAACACCAGCAAGCAGGTGGTCGGCATCGCCACCGCGAAAGCCCGCGACGCCGAGGGCATCGGCCTCGCCATCCCGATCGCCACAGCCTGCGAAACCCTTGGCGCCTGCGCCAAGGGTTAGAGGTCAGCCGGCGGGGGCTCGGTGGCGGTCGGTCAGCGAGGAGACCCCGGGCGGGGGCAGCCCGGCTGTCGAGGCCAGCATGGTGCACCAGCCGCGAAGATGGGCGCCGAAGTCGGTGGACGTGGGTGTCCAGGAGGCGCGTACCTCCAGGTCTGCGGTAGGTGCGGGGCCGGCCAGCTCGCCGAAGCGGGTTGAGGCTGTCTGGGTGACCGTGCCGCCGATCGCCGTGTACGCCGCCTCGTAGTGCTCCAGACCGTCGGTGAGCCAGGTCCACGCGACCGCCGGCAGCAGTGGATCGGTCGCCAGGTCCGACTCCAGCTCGGCGGTGATCAGCGTGACCAGGCGCAGGTCGCCGCGCCAGGCATCGTGGCCGTCCGGCTCGTGGAGCAGGATCAACCGGCCGCTCGCCACCTCGTCCTCGCCGCGCAGGACGGTGGCGCTGAGGGCGAACGCGAACTTCGCGAGCCGCTGAGGGGGAGCGATCTCCTCCAGGAGGATCTCCGTCCACGGCGACTCCACGCGCAACCCGGCGACGGCGCGGGTGAACGCCTCGGGGGCAGGTGCGGGGGACGCCATAGGGGAAGACTAAGCCGATCTCAGCGCCCTCCGTGCTCGGCACGCCGCCGGACACCATCACTGCCGTGACACCATGGCTCGGTGACGGTTCTCGAAGACTCCCCCTTTGTCCGGGCGTGTCGCGGCCTTCCCGGCTCGCACACGCCGGTCTGGTTCATGCGGCAGGCCGGGCGTTCACTCCCCGAATACCGCAAGATCCGGGCGGGGGTCGGCATGCTCGAGTCGTGCCGCCGGCCCGAGCTGGTCACCGAGATCACCCTGCAGCCGGTCCGCCGGCACGACGTCGACGCGGCGATCCTGTTCAGCGACATCGTGGTCCCGGTCGCGGCGGCCGGGATCGACCTGGACATCGTGGCCGGCACCGGCCCGGTGGTGGCCGAGCCGATCCGCACGGCCGGTGACCTGGAGCGGCTGCGCCCGATCACGCCCGAGGACGTCGGCTTCGTCGCCGAGTCGGTGCGCCTGCTCGTCGCCGAGCTCGGCGCGACGCCCCTGATCGGATTCGCCGGAGCTCCGTTCACGCTGGCCAGTTACCTGATCGAGGGCGGTCCGTCGCGGACGTACCTGAAAACCAAGGCCATGATGTACGGCCAGCCCGAGCTGTGGAACGCGTTGCTCACCCGGCTTTCCGAGATCACGCTGACGTTCCTGCGTACCCAGGTTGACGCCGGGGTGAGCGCGGTCCAGCTGTTCGACTCGTGGGCCGGTGCGCTCTCCGAGGCCGACTACCGGCAGCACGTGATGCCGCACTCCGCGGCCGTCCTGCGCGGTCTGCTCGACGCGGGTGTGCCCCGGATCCACTTCGGTGTGGGTACCGCGGTGCTGCTCGAGGCGATGGGTGAGGCCGGTGCCGACGTGGTGGGCGTGGACTGGCGTACCCCGCTCGACGTGGCGACCAAGCGGATCGGCCCGGATCGGTCGGTGCAGGGCAACCTGGACCCGGCGATCCTCTTCGCCGGCTGGGAGACAGTGGAGCGGGAGACCCGCCGGGTGCTGGCGCAGGGCGCGTCCGCACCCGGGCACATCTTCAACCTGGGCCACGGCGTGATGCCGGAAACCGATCCGGAGATCCTGACCCGCCTGGTGGCGCTGGTTCATGAGATCTCGTCGCGCTGAGACCTCGGGCTGACCGCCCGCGAAAAGATAGGACCTGGGTCCCTGGCCGGCCCGGACGCAAGGCTGGCAGGCTCGGATCACAGCGAACGACCCCGGCCACCGGCGGCCGGGCGGACCTGGGAGTGTGAAGAGCGTGCGGAAGCGGATCGCGGTCATCGGTGGTGGCATCGCCGGCCTGGCGGCCGCTGTGCGGCTGCGCGACCGCTTCGATGCGGGCGCCGACATCACGGTCTACGAGCAGGCCGGGTCTCTCGGCGGCAAACTGCGGACCGGTGACCTGGGCGGTCTGGCGGTCGAGCGCGGCGCCGAGTCGTTCCTGAACAGCGGCCCCGGCGGCACCGAGTCGGCCGCGGTGGCCCTGGCCCGGCGGCTCGGCCTCGGCGACGCCCTGGTCCACCCGGCGAAACAACCCGCCGCGCTGGCCATCGGCGGCCGGCTCACCCCGATCCCGGCGGGCACCCTCGTCGGCGTCCCCGGTGACCTGTCCACGCTGGACGGGGTGGCCCTGCCCGACGCCGGGTCCGACCGGGACACCGGCAAACCCCTGCTGGCGCCCGGCGAGGACGTCGCGGTCGGCGCCCTGGTCCGTTCCCGGTACGGCGACGAGGTGGTCGACAGGCTCGTCGACCCGATGCTCGGCGGGGTCTACGCGGGCCGCGCCGACCAGCTGTCCCTGCGGGTCACGATGCCGCAGCTGGCACAGGCAGCCGAGACCGAGCACACCCTGCGCGACGCGGTCCGGTCCGCACAGAGCAGTTCCCGGCGAGTTCCGGGCAGCCCGGTCTTCGCGGCCGTCAACGGCGGGATGAGCCGTCTCGTGTCGGCCGCCGCGACGGCGAGCCGGGCCCGGATCAGCCTCGGGCTGCCGGTGCGCGAGCTGAGCCGGCACGGTGCCGGCTGGCGTCTGGTGCTCGGCCCGGTGCCGGCCCCGCAGGTCGAGGACGTGGATGCCGTGGTGCTCGCGATCCCGGCCGCACCGGCCGCCCGGCTGCTCGCCGGCCTCGCGCCGGAGGTGTCGCCCGAGGTGGTGCAGGCGGTTGGTGGGCTCGCCTACGCGAGCGTGGCGCTGGCCGGCCTGGCCCTGCCCCCGGGCACACCGCTGCCGGAGCTCTCCGGCTTCCTGGTGCCGCCCGGCGAGGGCACTCTGGTCAAGGCGGCCACGTTCTTCACCCGCAAATGGCCGCACCTGGACTCACCGGCCGGTCCGGTGATCGTGCGCGCCTCGCTGGGACGGGCCGGCGAGGAGGATCGGCTCCAGCTCGACGACGCGGCGCTGCTGGCCCGGGCACACCGGGAGCTGGGCGCGCTGGCCGGCGTGGAGCTGCCGGCGCCTGCCGCGTCGTGGATCCAGCGGTGGGGTGGCGCCCTGCCGCAGTACGCACCTGGCCACGCCGACCGGGTCGTGCTGGCCCGGTCCGCGCTGCCGCCGGGCCTGGCGCTGGCCGGCGCGGCCTTCGACGGCGTCGGCATCCCGGTGTGCGTGGCGAGTGGCTCACAAGCAGCAGACGAGATCAGCAAGTTCCTGGAGGAATCATGAGCGAGCAGGGCGAGCAGACGAACGCGGCGCGGATCAAGGAGCTGAACGCGACGATCCGTTACACCATGTGGTCGGTGTTCCGGGCTTCGTCGCCGCTGCCGGCGCTGCGTGACAACCTGGCCGGCGAGGTCGACACGCTCTTCGAGCAGCTCGCCGACAAGGACGTGACGATCCGCGGCACCTACGACGTCTCCGGCCTGCGCGCCGACGCCGACGTGATGGTCTGGTGGCACTCCAGCTCGCCGGACGCGCTCCAGGACGCGTACGGGTTGTTCCGGCGTACGGCGTTCGGCAAGCACCTGGAGCCGGTCTGGTCGCAGATGGCGCTGCACCGGCCGGCCGAGTTCAACCGCAGCCATCTGCCGGCGTTCCTGGCCGGTGAGGAGGCGCGGCCGTACATCTGCGTCTACCCGTTCGTCCGGTCCTACGAGTGGTACCTGCTGCCCGACGAGGAGCGCCGCCAGCTGCTGGCCGAGCACGGCAAGATGGCCCGGCCCTACCCGGACGTGCGTGCCAACACGGTCGCCTCGTTCGCGCTCGGTGACTACGAGTGGATGCTGGCGTTCGAGGCCGACGAGCTGCACCGCATCGTCGACCTGATGCGTGACCTGCGGGCGTCGGGCGCACGTCGGCACGTGCGCGAAGAGGTCCCGTTCTTCACAGGCCGCCGCCGTTCGATCACCGAGCTGGTGGCGAACCTGCCGTAAGCGCAGCCGTGAACTCCTCAGCGTCCGGATGCCCTCGGCGCCCGGACGACCCCAGCGCCCCCCCGACGCCCCGGCGCCCCGCGACCTGGACGACCGCGTGACCTGGACGCTCCGGCAACCTGGATGTCCCCGACGAGCGCGGGGGGCCGCCAGGCCGGGGGTCCTGGCTGGCGGGGCGAACCCGGGCGACCTCCGCGAGCGCGGCGGGCCACCAGGCCGGGCGGCCCCGTCGAGCGCGACGGGCCGCTAGGGCCGGCACCCCCGCCGGGCTAAGCACCCCCGCCGGGCTGGGCGACCTTCCGGGCTGGGCGACCTTCCGGGCTGGGCAACCCCGCCGGGCTGGGCGACCTTCCGGGCTGGGCGGATTCGGGGGCGCGGCGGGCCGCCGGGGCTGGCGGCGGGGTGCGCCGGCGGGGCGGGCGTCAGGGGCGGTGCGTCACGGGCTTGCTGGTAAACGCGTATTTAAGAGGGTTTTGACATGGGGATGTGGGGGATGCCGTCTTCGAGGTATTCAGGGCCGGTCTGGGCGAAGCCGAACCTGGTGTAGAAATCGGCCAGGTGGGCTTGCGCGTGGAGGACGCTCGGCCGGTTGCCGATGACGGTGAGCGCTTCGGTGAGCAGGCGGCCGGCCAGACCGTGGCCGCGGGCGTCCGGGGCGGTGACCACCCGGCCGATCCGTTCGGCGTCGTTGTCGGACAGGATCCGCAGGTAAGCGCGGATCTCGCCGTCGCGGGTGAACCAGAGGTGCCGGGTTCCGGGCTCGTCGTCCCGTCCGTCCAGGTCGGCGTAGGCACAATTCTGTTCCACCACGAATACGTCGGCGCGCAACCGCAGGATGGCGTAAAGAGTTGTGGTGTCGAGGTCGCGGAACGAGGCCACGCGGAGCTCGTCGTGCGGTTCCGGATGCATCGGCACAAGATACGCGGCGTGTCCTCACCTTCGGCCTGTTCCTGCCGTTATACGGATAAGGCTCGGCTTTGTGGAGGACGTCATGATCAAGCGCAGCAAGCTGTTCGGCAACAAGACCCGTGTGACGTTCAGCCTGCCGGCGGATGAGCCGGTCGGACGGGTCAGTGTCGTCGGTGATTTCAACAACTGGGAGCCGGGCCGTCATGAGCTGCAGACGCGGCGCAACGGTACGCGGACCGTGAGCGTGCCGCTCGACCCCGGCCATTACCAGTTCCGTTACCTGGCGAGCGACGGCGTGTGGCTGGACGACGAGCAGGCCGACGGCGTCGGTCCGAACGGCAGTGAAATCCGCCTGTGAAGGGCGGGAAATCGGCCGCCTAGGTGCGGCGCTACCGTTCTCGGCATGTCCGTCGACACCCAGTACGAAGACCTGCTGCTGCGGGTGCTGAAAACCGGTACGCCCAAGAGCGACCGCACCGGGACCGGCACCCGCAGTCTCTTCGGCGAGCGCCTGAGGTACGACCTCTCCCAGGGGTTCCCGCTGATCACCACGAAGCGGGTGCACTTCAAGTCGATCGCGGTGGAGCTGTTGTGGTTCCTGCGTGGCGACACGAACGTGTCTTTCCTGCACGAGCACGGTGTGAGCATCTGGGACGAGTGGGCGGATTCGTCGGGTGAGCTGGGGCCGGTCTACGGGCATCAGTGGCGGTCGTGGCCGGGCAAACACGGCGGCGAGATCGACCAGATGTCGGAAATTTTAGAGACTCTACGGAAAAATCCGGACTCGCGGCGCATGATCGTCTCCGCGTGGAACGTGGGTGATCTGCCGGAGATGGCCCTGGCGCCCTGTCACGCGCTGTTCCAGTTCTACGTGGCCGACGGCAAACTCTCCTGCCAGCTCTACCAGCGCAGCGCCGACCTCTTCCTCGGCGTGCCGTTCAACATCGCGAGCTATGCGCTGCTCACCCGGATGGTCGCGGACCAGGCCGGCCTGATCCCCGGCGACTTCATCTGGGTGGGCGGCGACTGCCACATCTACGACAACCACGTCGAGCAGGTCACCGAGCAGCTCAGCCGGGAGGCGTACGCCTTCCCGTCGCTGGAGATCGCCGAACGGCCGAGCCTCTTCGAGTACGCGTACGAGGACTTCACCGTTGTCGACTACCGCCACCACCCGGCGATCAGAGCAGCTGTGGCGGTCTGATGGTGATCCACATGATCTGGGCTCAGGCCCGGAACGGCGTGATCGGCGCCGCCGGGGAGATCCCGTGGCGGATCCCGGGGGAGCAGCGCCTCTTCAAGGAACGCACCATGGGCGCCACCGTGGTGATGGGCCGGGCCACGTGGGACTCGCTGCCCGAGCGGGTCCGGCCGCTGCCGGGCCGCCGCAACGTGGTGCTGACCCGATCGCCCGGATGGTCGGCCACCGGCGCGGTTGTCGCCCACTCCCCGGACGAGGTCGTCGAGGACGACTTCTGGGTGATGGGAGGGGGCGAAATCTACGCCGCCTTCCTACCTCGGGCGGCACACCTGGTACGAACGACAATAGACTTCGATGCGGAGGGCGACGCCTTCGCTCCGGAGATCGGTTCGGACTGGGAAACCTCGTCGACGACCGGTTGGTTAACGGCCGCGACGGGGCAGCGTTACCGGATAGACGACTTGTTGCGACGGAGGTGACATCTCCCATTAGCGCGGCTTGGGTATTGTCCTCGACCGTTGGCTGGCGAAGATCGTTCGCGTTGCGCGGGCGCACGTAAGCCATTTCGTACTGAGCCATTCCTCCTGGGGGACCGGAAATATGCGACCTGACTTCGTGCTCGACTCACCGACCCTGTCGGTCGTGACGCCGATGTACAACGAGCGCGAGGCAGTGGATCACTTCGTGGCACGCCTGCGTCCGGTGCTGGACGGTCTGGGAGTCACCTACGAGGTGGTCGCGGTGGACGACGGCAGCCGGGACGCGACAGTGGCCCGCCTGCTGGAGCTGCGCCAGGACTGGCCGGCCCTGCGCGTGGTCAAGCTGCGGCGCAACGTCGGCCACCAGTCCGCCCTCGCCGCCGGCCTGCGGTCCGCCAAGGGCGACTACATCGTGAGCATCGACGCCGACCTCCAGGACCCGCCGGAGGCCATCGGCGAGATGCTGGAGAAGGCCCGCACCGAGGACCTGGACGTGGTCTACGGCGTCCGCAGCGACCGGAGCACCGACACGGTCTTCAAGCGCAACACCGCCGGCGTCTACTACTGGCTGATGCGCCGCCTCGTCGGCCCGCACCTGAGCGACCAGGCCGGCGACTTCCGCCTGATGAGCCGCGTGGTGGTGGACACCCTCAACGACCTGCCCGAGCAGCAGCCGGTGTACCGCCTGATCGTGCCGTCGCTGGGTTTCGCGAGCGGCGAGGTCACCTACGTGCGCGCCGAGCGTGTCGCCGGTGAGACGAAATACCCGCTCACGAAGATGATCAAGCTGAGTGTCGACAGTGTCACGAACTTCTCCGCCGCGCCGCTGCGTGTCGCCACCTGGCTCGGTGTCGTCGCCTTCATGGTCTGTCTCGGACTGATCGTCAGTGGCGTGGCGGCCTGGGGCTTCGGTGTTACCGTGCCGGGCTGGACGTCCCTCTACATCGCCGTGCTCCTGCTCGGCGCGGTTCAGCTCATCTGCCTGGGCCTGCTCGGCGAGTACGTGGGGCGAATCTACGCCGCGACCCAGAACCGCCCACGGTTCCTGGTCGCCTTCGACACGGATGAGCAGGAGCCCATGACCACGAAGCCGGAGATCGTCTCGCTGGAGGCGACGGCTGTGCCTAACCAATTGGCCGCGCATCGGTGATGACGCAAGAAGTCACTGAACACCCCCTAACTGAACAAACCGGACCGGCCACCGCGGGGGTGGCCGGTCGTCGGCGTTGGTACCCCTCGCCCGGATGGCTGGCGCTGATCTTCGCGCTGGCCGTCTCGGTGGTGACATTGACCTACTACGGCGTCGCCGAGCGAGACCTGATCACCTTCGCGGCGTACTCGCTTTTCTGCGTGACGCTGCCCGGCACGCTGATCTGGCGGGCGGTGCAGGGCCGCTCCGGGTTCCTTCCGCTGGACGCCGCCTTCGGCACCACCGCGGGCTTCGCGGTCGAGCTGCCGGTGTACATGCTGGCCCGGCAGGCCGACCAGCCGTTCGCCGTGCTGGCCTGGCCGATCATCACGATCGTCGCCTTCATCGCGGTGCCCCAACTGCGCAAGTTCTGGCGGGGCAACCGGGAGCGGATGTCCGCCGGTGCCGCCTGGTCGGCCGCGCTCGGCACGTCGTTCACCCTGGTCAGCACGGCGTTCTCGTCGTTTCGGTACAACTCGCTGAACGAGCCGTACTCGGCCGTCATGCACGTGGACTTCCCGTTCCAGTTCGCGCTCGTCGGCGAGTTCAAGCACGACGTGCCGCTGAACACGCCCTGGGTGACAGGTGTGGACCTGGTCTACCACTGGTACGTCTACGCGCACGGCGCGGCGGCGAGCTGGATCAGCGGCGTCGAGCCGCAGGTCCTCATCATGCGGCTGCTGCCGATCCCGATGATCGCCGCGTTCCTGCTTGTCGTCATCGCGCTGGCGCACCGGATCACCGGCCGCTGGTGGCCGGGCAACCTCGCGATCGGCCTGATGCTGATGGCGCCGGTGACTGTCCCGTGGGCCTGGACCAGCCGGCCGATGGACTCGATCGTGTTCATCGACAATCTTTGGGTCAGTCCGACACAGACGTTCGCGGCGCTCTTCTGCATCGTGGCGATCTACGTGCTGTGCGGCATCTTCCAGGCCGACGAGGGCAAGCAGCGGCGCCGGCCGGTGCCGTGGATCGTGCTGACCCTGCTCATCGGCGCGATGGCTGGGGCGAAGGCCACGTTCGTACCGATGCTGATCTGCGGTCTTCTGCTCGCGCTCGGGCTTCGGGTGATCCGGCTCAAGCTGCCCGGGCCGGAGCTGCCGGTGCTGCTGATCGCCGGCGCCTGGATGGCGTTCGCGCAGCTGATCCTCTACGGCTCCGGCTCGCAGGGCACCGAGGTCAACCCACTGCAGACGGTCAAGTACTCGACGCTCGGCCGTGCGGTGATGGGCACCCAGAACGCCATCAACGACTGGGGAATCCTCTGGGCGATGAGCGGGATCTCGCTGGGCGCCTGCCTGTTCGGCTGGGTTTGCATGGCCGGGTTGTTGCGGCGGGGATGGCGTACCGATCCGATCGTGCACGTGATGGCCGGGTTCGCGGTCTCCGGGCTCGGCGCGCTCTACATCCTGGCGCACCCGGGGCTGAGCCAGACGTACTTCGGCCGGTCGGCTACTCCGTACCTGGGCATTCTGGCCGCCCTCGGTCTTGCCGCGCTGCTGCCCAAGGGCAAGCGGGTGCCGATCCGGTTCTTCGCCGTCGCGGTGCTCGGTGTGGCCGGCGGGGTGACCGCGCTTCAGCTGATCCGTAACGGCGTCGGCAAGCAGGGTCCGCTCTCCCCGCTGGCGAGTTGGACCGTCGAGCAGGCGACCCTGCCGTACGTGATGCTGCTCCAGGCGGTCGCCGTGGTCGCCGTGCTGACCGCGGTGATCGGGGTGATCGTCCGGCTGCGCCGCTCGCACGTGCTGGCGGTCGCGACGCTCGCGGTGACGTCGGTGGCGGTCACCAGCGGCGTGCTGATCAACCAGGGGATCGTGGACTCGCTCTTCTCCGGCCAGCCGCAGCGGGACATCGTGGCGCCGGGCAACTTCTTCGCGATGCCGCCCGGCGCGATCGACGCGGGCCGGTGGCTGCGGAACAACTCGCGGCCGCGCGACATCGTGGCGACGAACAGCCACTGCCGCGCCCAGATCAGCCCGTGCGACAGCCGGGACTTCTGGCTGGCCGCGTTCTCCGAGCGGCAGGTCGTGCTGGAGGGCTGGAGTTACACCGAGCCGGCGTTCTCCACCGGCACCATCTGGGACCGGACGCTGTACCGCAGCCATTTCTGGGACCCGGCTCTGCTGAACCGCAACGACGAGATCTTCGTGGACCCGACAGCGGAGCGGGTCAGCTCGTTCACCCGCGACCACGGTGTGCGGTGGCTGGTCGCGGTCGGCACCACTCAGATCCCCGACCCGGACGCCAAGGGCGAGATCTGGGCCAGCCCGGAGCTGGCCCAGTTCGCGACCGAGCGGTACAAGGCCGGGGATGTCACCGTGTACGAGGTGCGTTAGCCCTTTTTCGGCTCCAGCCGGATGGACAGGCTGTTCACACAGTGCCGCGTGTTCTTCGAGGTGAAGCCCTCACCCCGGAACACGTGGCCCAGGTGTGAGTCGCAGCGCGCGCACCTGATCTCGACGCGGAGCATCCCGGCACTGCGGTCCTCGATCTCCTTGACCGCACCCGGTATGGCGTCGTCGAACGACGGCCAGCCGCAGTGGCTGTCGAACTTGGTGTCGCTCGGGTAGAGCTGTGCGCCGCAGGCGCGGCAGTCGTAGATGCCTTCGGTCTTGGTGTCCACGTACTCGCCGGTCCACGGCGCCTCGGTGCCCGCCTCGCGGAGCACCCGGAACTCGGCCGGGGAAAGGCGGATCCGCCACTCGTCCTCGGTGGCCGGCAGCGTGGTCTCATCGGTTGCCATGCCTCAACGGTACGTCGCACCCGGCGTGCGCCCGCAGTGTCCGGGAGCCCGTTGAACCTTCTATGGAAGCAGCCTCCCCGTCGACGTTCCGGCCGACCTGGCAGCAGGCACTCGGCCACGGTCTCTACCTCGGCGCGCTCTGCGCTGTGGCGGGTGTCACGACGGGGGTGATAGCGGCTCTCGCCTGGCCCGGCGTCGCAGGGTCGCCCGGGTGGGTATGGGCGGCGATCCTGGTCGTTCCGCTGCTGCTCGGAGCCGTTCTCGGCCTGGCGGCCGGCCGGCGTACCGGAGTCGAGGTGGGTGGGCTCGGCATCCGTTCGTCGTCGTTGCTGGGCGAGGACGAGGCGCTCTGGAACCAGGTCGTCGACCTGCGTGCCGAGCGTCGTGGCCGGCGCACCGTCGTCTCGGTCTACCTGGAGTCGGGCGACAGCGTTCAGCTGCACGCACCGTACAACGGGGGCTTCTTCGCCGCGGATCCCCAGTTCGAGCTCAAGGTGTTCGCTCTGTCTCATTTGTGGCGAAGTCACCGTTTTGGTGGTCTTCCGAGTTGAAGACCCGCCGAGGGATGTTTCCGGGTAAAACGGGCAATCCCCGCTAAGCTCCCGTGCGAACATGGAACGTACCTCAAGCGACAGAACGGACTTCCTCTCATGAGCTTCTCGCGTCGGCTGACCGCCGGACTTCCTGCGGTCGGCGTCACCGTCCTCGCCGCTCTGGCCCTCAGCGGGTCGCCGGCAAGCGCTGCGACCGAAGTCAGCCAGGGTGGCTACCCGTCAGTCAAGACCAGCTCGGAGCCCGTCCGGGGCGCCGACGGTTACGGCGGCACCGCGAACGAGGTCCCCGCCACCACTACTCCGACCACCGTGCCGGCCACCACCACCGCGGCCACCGAGGCGCCTGACACCACCACCGGGACCCGCGGCAACCCGGGTTACGGCGGCGAGAGCCCGGCCGCGAGCAGCCCGGCGCCGTCGGCAAGCGAAGAGGTTCCCGGCGGCACGCTCGCCGAGACCGTCACTCCGGCGCCGAGCGTCTCCACCGCGGGCGCGGGCGTCAGCTCCGGCAGCACCCTGCCGGTCACCGGCGCTCCACTCGCCGGGACGATCGCGCTCGGTGGCCTGCTGGTCGCCGCCGGCAGCTCGGCGGTCTGGTACACCCGGCGCCGCCGCACCGCCTGACCCTGAAGATCGCTGAAGGCCGCCCGGCTGTCGTTCCGGGTGGCCTTCGCGGCATTTGCGGGCTGTTCGAGGGCGCTTTCGGGCATAGGGTCGGAGTATGCCGAAAGCCGCCGCGGAAGAGATCGAAGTCGCCGGCCACACCGTGCGTCTCTCCAGCCCTGACAAGGTCATGTTCCCGGACAGGGGATTCACGAAGCGAGACGTCTTCGAGTACTACCTGGCGGCCGGCGACGGCATCCTGCGTGCGCTGCGGAATCGGCCGACCACCCTGCAACGTTTCCCCGACGGGCTGTCCGGCGAGACGTTCTTCCAGAAGCGGATCTCCACACGAGGGGTGCCCGACTGGATCCAAACTGCCAGGATCAAATTCCCGAGCATGCGTACGGCGGACGAGCTCTGCCCCGCCGACCTCGCCCACGTGGCCTGGGCCGCCCAGATGGGCACCGTGGTCTTCCACCCGTGGCCGGTCCGCGGCGCCGCTCCGGACAACCCCGACGAGCTGCGCCTCGACCTCGATCCGCAGCCCGGCCTCGGCTTCTCCGACGTGGTGGCGACCGCCGAGGTGGTCCATGAGGTGCTGAGCGAGCTGGGCTGGATCGGGTTCCCGAAGACGTCAGGTGGCCGTGGGGTGCACGTCTACGTCCGGATCGCCCCGCGCTGGTCCTTCGTCGAGGTGCGGCGGGCGGTGATCGCCCTGGCCCGGGAGATCGAGCGCCGCAACCCGGCCGGCATCACCACCTCCTGGTGGAAGGAGGAGCGCGGCGACCGGGTGTTCCTGGACTACAACCAGATGGCTCGGGATCGGACCATCGCGTGTGCGTACTCGCTGCGGGCCAACGCCCGGGCCACCGTCTCCACGCCGGTCACCTGGGCGGAACTGGGTCAGGTCGAGCCGGACGACTTCGATCTGCGTACCGTTCCGGCCCGGATCGCGGCGGTGGGTGACCCGCACGCCGCGATCGACGACGTCGAGCACGACATCACGCCGCTGCTGGAGTGGGTCGAGCGCGACGAGAAGGCCGGGCTGGGTGACCTGAACTATCCGCCTGACCACCCGAAGATGCCGGGCGAGCCGCCCCGGGTGCAGCCCAGCAAGATGAACCACGCGAACTGGGAGTCCTCGTCCTCGTCGTCAGAGGGCTAGCTTGAAGCCCTCGTGCGAGGCGGTGAAGCCGAGCTTCGCGTAAAAGCGGTGAGCGTCAATGCGGCGCTTGTCGGTGGTCAGCTGCACGATCCGGCAGCCGCGCTCGCGGGCACGCTCGACCGTCCAACGGATCAGTTCGCCGCCGAGACCACGGCCGCGCTGGTCGGCGCGGATCCGGACCGCCTCGATCAGCAGACGCTCGCCACCGCCGCGGCTCAGCCCCGGAATGAAGGTGAGCTGGCAGGTCCCGACGATCTCCTGGTCGTGCACCGCCACGATCAGCTCGTTGCGGTCGTCGGCGTCGATCGCCTCGAACGCTGCCCAGACCGCCGCGTCCACCTGCTCCGGTACCGTGCCGAAACCCCGTAGCCGGGTGATCTCGTCATCGGCCAGCAGGTCGAGAACAGCGGGCACGTCAGCGCGGGAGGCGATCCGGAAATCCATGATCCCTACCCTGTCACGGGCTGTCGCGCGGTGCTCACCTCGGGCACGATGACCTCATGCATGTGCTGCTCACGCTGCCGCGATGGGCTCATCGCGGTGTGGTCTGGCTGGCCAACTCGCCGAAGAAGCTCTTGCTCGCGTACACGATCCTGATCGCGATCTGCGGGTCCCTCTACAACGTCTTCGAACCGGACACGTCGTTCGGCGACTCGATCTGGTGGGCCGTGGTCACCGCGTCCACCGTCGGGTACGGCGACATCTCGCCGGCGACACTTCCGGCCCGGCTGATGGCCGCGCTGCTCATCTCGACCATGGTGCTGCTGGTGATCCCGCTGATCACGGCGCACTTCGCCAGCAAGCTGATCGTCGACACCGACGCGTTCCGGCACGAGGAACAGGAGGAGCTGAAGGCGAACCTGCGCGAGTGCCGGCGGTTGCTGGAGGAGCTGACGGCCCGGCAGAGCGTCAGCGTGCCGGACAGCGCAGCCCGTCCGGGAACATCTTCAGATCGATGAGGTAATCGTCGACCGCCTCGACGATGCAGTCGGTCGACGGGTACGCCGTGTGGCCCTCGCCCTCCCACGTCAGGACGTGGCCGACGCCGAGCATGGTCGCCAGGTCGGCGGTGTTCTCGTACGGCGTGGCCGGGTCGCCGGTGGTGCCGACCACCACGATCGGCGGCGCGCCCTTGGCCGCCTCCGCCGGGTACGGGTCCCGCTTGCCCGTCCAGTACGTGCACGGCAGCATGCCGACGGCGAGGGCCGCGCCGAACATCGGGTACTTGGCGCGCCACTGCGTCTGCAGCGCGCGTACCTCGGCCGCGGTCGGCGCGTCGTCGGTGTCCGCGCAGTTCACCGCGATGTTGGCGTCGAACAGGTTGGAGTAGCTGCCGTCCTGCTTGCGCTCGGTGTACTGATCGGCGAGCTTGAAGATGCCATCGGCGTCACCCTGCTGAAGGCCGTCGATCGCCTCGGCCAGACTGGTCCAGCCGGACTCGGTGTACAGCGACGAGATGATGCCGATGAAAACCCATCCCGCCGTCGCCTCACGGCCGTCGGTCGCGCGTACCGGGGAGGTCCTTGATTTGGCGAGCGCGTCGGTGACCGCGCCTCGCGCGTCGGGCGCGATGGGGCACTTGGCCGGCGTCTTCGTGCACCAGGCAGTGAAATTCGTGAACGCCCGCTCGAAGCCTTTGGCCTGCGCCTCGGAACCCTGCACGTAGGTCTCGGTCGGGTCGACCGCGCCGTCGAGCACGAGCGCGCGGATCTTGTCCGGGAAGAGCTGGGCATAGGTGGCGCCGAGCAGGGTGCCGTAGGAAAAGCCCAGGTAGGTGAGCTTCTCGTCGCCGACCGCCGCACGCAGCGCGTCCACGTCGTGAGCGGCCTGCTCGGTGGAGAAGTACGGTAGCTGGTCGCCGTATTTCTGCGCGCAGCCATCGGCGATCTTCTTGTTCAGCGCGGCCAGCTCGTCGAAGGCGGCCTGGCTCACCGGGTCCTGGTCGGCGCCGAAGCTGGCGTCCTGGTCGGCGGTGCTGATGCATTTCACCGGGTTGGAGCGGCCGACGCCGCGCGGATCGAAGCCGATGATGTCGAACTGGTCGGTGATCTCGGTCGGCAGGCCGCCGAGATTCGGGCCGAAGGAGAGGTAGACCGCGAGATCGATGCCGGAGCCGCCGGGGCCGCCCGGGTTCAGCAGGAGTGATCCGATTCGGTCGCGCTGGCTGTCCGACCGGATGCGGATCATCGCCACCTCGTAGGTCTCGCCGCTGTTCGGCGACGCCCAGTCACGGGGCACGGCCAGCGAGGCGCAGTCGTACGACATCCCGCTCGCGGCGCGCCCGACCAACTCGCGAGGCACGCTGGAGCAGGGCTGCCAGTCGAGCGTGCCGCCGGCCACCGCGGGGCTGGGATCCGTCCCGCCCGGTGTGGCCGGTTCGTCGGCGCCGTTCGGCGCGAAAGCAGGCAGGGTGCACCCCGACAACGACATGATCATCACGGCGAGGAGTGCGACGAAACGGCGAGACACAGAGCGACCCTATCCGGTGAATTCGAGCGCTGCGGTCAGCGGCCGTTGAGGACGTCCGCGAGATCGAATCGAACCGGGCGTTCCAGCTGCTCGTACGTGCAGGTCGCGGGTTCCCGGTCGGGCCGCCACCGTTCGAACTGGGCGGTGTGCCGGAAGCGCACGCCCTCCATGTAGTCGTAGCGGACCTCGACCACCCGCTCCGGGCGCAGTGGCGTGAAGGAGAGGTCCTTGCCGTTGTTCCACCGGCTGCCCTCGTTCTTGCGCGGGGTGCGCTCGCCCTGCTCCTGCGCCGCCCAGTTCCACGGGTGACCCTCGAACGTCGTGACCAGCGGCTGGAGTTCGGCGAACAGCTCCTCGCGGACCTTCATCGGGAACGAGCCGATCACGCCGACCGAGGCGAGCACGCCGCGCTCGTCGTGCAGGCCCAGCAACAGTGATCCGATCCGGTCAGGACCAGACTTGTGTACGCGGTACCCGGCGACCACGCAGTCCGCCGTACGCTTGTGCTTGATCTTGAACATGACCCGCTTGTCGGGCTGATAGACGATGTCGCGCGGTTTGGCGATGAGACCGTCCAGGCCGGCCCCCTCGAACTGCTCGAACCACCGCTGGGCTTCGGTGGTGTCGTCGGTGGCCGGGGTGACGTACACCGGCGGCTTGGCGTCCTTGAGCGCTTCGATCAGCCGTTGCCGCCTGGTCTCGAACGGCAGCTCGGTGAGGTCCTCGTCGCCGAGCGCCAGCAGGTCGAACGCCACAAAACTGGCCGGAGTCTGCTCGGAGAGCAGCTTGACCCGGCTGGCCGCGGGGTGGATGCGCTGCTGGAGAGCCTCGAAGTCGAGCGTGTTCCGCTCGGTGTCGGCGACGATCACCTCGCCGTCGATCACCGCTTTCTCCGGGAAGTTCGCCAGGACGGCTTCTTTTATCTCAGGGAAATAGCGGGTCATCGGCTTCTCGTTACGGCTGCCGATCTCCACCTCGTCGCCGTGCCGGAAGATGATCGACCGGAATCCGTCCCACTTGGGCTCGTAGATCTGTCCCGGCGGGATGTCGGCGACGGGCTTGGCGAGCATCGGCTTGACCGGAGGGCTGAGCGGCAGCTGCATCCGCTCAGTGTGCCCGCAAATCTTTCCTGCGGAAGTCCCTTTACTCGTCCCCTGGGGCAGGGTTCACCATCGATCGCATGATGACCATCGGGGAGTTCAGCAGGCGAGCGGGTCTTTCGGTCAAGGCGCTGCGGCTCTACGAGGCCTCTGGCCTGCTTCCACCCGCTGACGTGGACACCGCCAGCAGCTACCGGCTCTACTCCGCCGGCCAGCTCGACCGGGCCGCCCGGATCAGCCTGCTGCGCCGCCTCGGCATGCCGATCGCCGTGATCGGCGAGGTGCTCAACCTGCCCGACGCCGAGGCCGTTCAGCGGCTCGGTCGAGCCGGCCGGCCACATCACCATCCGCCTGGAGCCCGAGCGGCTTATCGCCTTCGCCGAGGTCACCCGGGATGACTGCTTCCACGCATCACCCAGGCCTACGAAGCGGTCCACCAGCACGTCACCGCCGCGGGCGTGATCCTCACCACGCCACCGCGAGAGATCTATCTGGACAGCTGGGACCAGCTCGGCGGCGCTGACCCGTTCGTGCACGTCGCCCAGCCTTACGAGGGGTGAGAGAGAGATGGACTACACGCGACAGACCGCGTTCTCCGACCCGGGCCGGCACCGGGACCGGCTCACCGCGCTGCCCGGCGATGTCGCCGGCATCGGCGCAGTCGTCCGCAACGTGCTGGTGCACTACCGTGCCTCCGGCCTCGACTTCCCACCGGACCGGCTCGCCGAGATCGACAACCGCTGGGTCTCCCGCATTCTCGACAGCTTCCCGTTCGACGGACCGCTGGCCACGCCCTGCCCGGAGCAGGACCGGGTGGTGGGCTGCTGCCGTGACTACACGCTGGGTCTCGGTGGCGGCGCTGCGGGCGCACGGTGTGCCGGCGCGCAGCCGGATCGGGTTCGCTGATTACTTCGACGAGGGCTCTCATGGCGACCACGTGATCGTGGAGTGGTTTGACGGCTCTCGCTGGGTCGCCACGGACACCCAGCTCGATCCGTCGGCCGGCTTCCCTGTGGATGTGTTGCTGGCCGCCGACGCCGGCGACCAGGCCGCCGAGCGCAGGCTGGCCGAGCGCTATGCGACCGACCCACGTCTGCACCCGGGCGACGTGATCAGCTGCCACTCACCGCGAGAGGTGGTCTACGAGGTCGACCTGCGGCAGCGCTTGCCGACGACGCCGTGAGCCCGCGCGCTCGTTCGGTCTGAGGCCGCGCCGGTCTGGGCCGCGCCCATCGGATTCTTTTTAACGGACCAGGAGGTCGACGAGTCTTTCCAGTTCGGCGGCGGCGTCGGTGGCGAGGCCCATGTGGACCGGGCCGGCTCGCAGGATCGTGCTGCGGGGGGCGACGAGCCAGCGGAACCGCTCGCCGAGGCGCATGTCAGCGGACGGGCCGCCGCCGGCGCAGGTCTTGCCCCAGGCGTCGAGGGCGGCACTGATCGCCGGGACGTCGGCGGCCGGGTGGATTGCCCGGAGCCGATCCTCGTCCAGGTGGGTGCGGGCGTCCAGGAAGTCCTGGCGCTGGCAGTACAGCACCACGCCGACGTTGATCAGCTCGCCGCGTTCGATCCGCGGGACGGCCTGGATGACGGCGTACTCGTAAGGAATCTTCACGGCAGCCACGCCTCCGGCTGTGCGGCCCGCTGCGCGAGGTGATCGAGGTACGCGTCCCGGCCGCCGTCCTGATCCTCCATCCACTCGTCGGGCACCAGCGCCAGCACCTCGGTCAGCAGTTCCGGGGTGATCCGCTCGGCCAGCCGGGGGCCCTCGGTCGCCAGCTCGGTGGCGTACTGCTTGAGCACGTGGTCGTCCCAGCGGTACGGCCGGTGCACGACGGCGGCGGCGCGGGCCCAGTTGTGGTGGAAATAGAGGGTGGCGCCGTGGTCGATGAGCCAGAGACCGCCGTGCCACATGAGCAGGTTCGGGTTGCGCCAGCTGCGGTCGACGTTCTCCACGAAAGCGTCGAAGGCCAGAACGCGGCTGGCGAGGCCCGGTTCGATCGGGTGGGCATTCGGGTCGTAACCCAGCGCGCCGGGCAGGAAATCCATGCCAAGGTTGCTGCCGGCGCTCGCCTTGATGAGCTCCTGCACCTCTTCGTCCGGCTCGGCGCGGGCCACCACCGGGTCGAGCTCCACCCGGGCCAGCTCCGGCATCGGCAGCCCCAGCCGCCGGGCCAGCTCACCGGAGATCACTTCGGCGACGAGCGCCTTGGGTCCCTGTCCGGCCCCACGAAACTTGACCACATAGGTACCGAGGTCATCAGCCTCGACAACACCGGGAAGGGAGCCGCCCTCCCGTAAAGGGGTGACATATCGAATAGCCGTGACCTGACGAAGCACGCCGCCAACCCTACGGCCGTCATTGTGCGCGCCGGCCCGCGCCTGCCCTTTCGGGCCCGGCGCGGGCCGGCGGGGCTGCTGTCAGGCCTCGGGGCCCTGGCGGCGTAGTTCGTCGACCTTGGTCATCGCGCCGCGCAGTTCGGTCAGCCAGTCCTCGGTGTGGCGGCCGACCAGCTTGACGCACCAGGCGAGGGCGTCGGAGCGGGAGCGGGCCACGCCGGCGTCGACCAGGGTGTCGAGGACCTGGCGCTCGGGCTGGCGCAGGCGGGTCATCACCGGCGCTGCCAGATGGGTGAACAGGTCGGACGTGTCGCCGCAGCGTGCGCCCCAGGCGACCTTGCGCTGGTAACGGTGCTCGACCTGGCGGGCGACCCGGATCCGGCCGTCGCGGGTGTCCTCCCGGAACTGGGCGATCCGCCCGGCCTGACCGGCGGCCTGGTCGGCGTCGGTCGCCTCGGCCGTCAGCTCGGGCGGGGCCAGCCGGCCCCAGATGATGATCTCGTCGCGGTCGACGACGATCTCGGGCGGCTCGGTGAACCAGCCGTCCGGGATGGCGCCGGTCACCCAGGCGGGAGCGTCGTCGGCGCTGGGCGGTTCGGTCCGTCCACCGGGTGGGCTCATTCGAATTCGCATGTCAACCTCCCCAGAGGTAGTGCCGGGCCGGCCTGCGGCAGACCCGAACACTTACTTGATTACATGCTTACACCGTTGCTGGGGCACAGTGACACCCTTGTTCGCGCTGAGCGGATCCTTCAGGGGACCAGTTGCCAGACCGTCGTGGAGCGGACCGGGACTGATTCGAGGGCCTCGGAGACCGGAACCTCGTACGTGGCTCGTTTGATCAGGCCCTCGGGGAGATAGGCGCGGCCGGGGTCGCCCACCAGCACCAGCGAGCCTCGGCCTGCTGCCCGGCGCAGGAACGGCAGGACCCGGGCAGTCATCTCGCGGCTGTAGAAGACGTCGCCGGCCAGGACCACGCCGTACTTCTCGTCGCTGTCCAGGAGATCGGCCTCGACCGTTTCCACGCGTACGTTGTTGGCCTTGGCGTTGGCCTCGGTGGCCGCCAGCGAGAGCGGGTCGATGTCGTTGGCCGTGACCGGGGACGCCCCGGCCCGGGCGGCGGCCACCGCCACCAGGCCCGAACCGGTCGCCAGGTCCAGCACGCTGCGGGCGGCCACCAGGTCCGGGTCGTCGAGGATGTGCCGGGCCAGCGCCTGCCCGCCGGCCCAGGCGAAAGCCCAGAACGGTGGTGGCTGTGAGGTCCCGGCCGCCTCGGTGGCCTCCCAGAGCGCGATCGGCTCCTCGGCCTGCCACAGGGTGATCTCGGGGATGAAAGGGACCGGCGCGAGCACGGTATGGGCCTGCAGGAACTCCGATAGCACCTCCCGATTGTGCCGCTATCGCTCAGTCGCGCGGCGATCGGGCCGATCAGGCCGACATATACGTGCGGAGGGAGCAGGATGCCGACCAGGTGGTCCGCCGCCCTCTTCGGCGGCTGGATGACGACGATCGCCGTGGTCCTCGTGCTGGAACCCGGTCTGCAGGCTCCGCTCCGGCTGCTCGCCGGGGTGTCCGCCATCGCGGCCGTGGTCACCGGGATGCGTGGCAGCCAGCCCGACGACACCCGTCCGTGGTGGTTGCTCGCCGGTGCGGTCGGCCTTTCGGCAGCCGGTGGCGCGGCCTCTGAGGCGCCCTCGTTCATCACGAACTGGCTGACCTGGCTGGAATCGGCCGGCACCGTGCTGCTGCTTGTCGCGTACGGAGTGCTGGCTCTTGCTCTTGGCGGGTTCGTGCGGCGGCGTACCGAGTCGGTGCGGGATCGAGCCGGTCTGCTCGACGCGCTCACCGTGACGGCCGGCGTGGCGCTGCTGATCTGGACGTTCGTGGTCGGCCCCCGCCTGGACGCCGCCGTCGACACCTGGCCGGACCTGGCGATGCCCCTCGCCGACCTGCTCTGCCTCGGCCTGCTGATCCGGCTCGCGACGATGCCGGGCCGGCTCGTGGTGCCCGGGCACTGGCTGGGCGCCGGCGTGTTCGCGATGCTGGTGGCCGACGTCTTCCGGCACCCGGCCGTCGGGCATGTGACGTTCTACGCGGCGGCCGGCCTGGCCGCGCTCGTGCCGTCGATGGCGGAGCTGACCCGGCCCGGTGAGAAACCACCGGCCGAGACCAGCCGGGGGCGGCTCGCGCTGCTGGCGGTGGCCGCCCTGGTCGCGCCGACCGTGCTGCTGGCCAAGATGTACCGGGACAGCCAGGTCGCCGGGGTGACCGTGGTGGCCGGGCTGAGCATGCTGATGCTGCTGCTCGTGCTGGCCCGGATGGCCGGGATCATGACGAGCCACGGGCAGGTGATGGCCCGCGAGCGTGGCCTGCGGGAGGCATCCGCGGCCCTCGTCTCGGCCGCCGACACCGAGGCGGTGGGTTTGGCCGTGCGTACCGCCGTGGCTCAGCTCATCCCCGGCGACGTGCCGCACGGGGTGGTCCTCGCGGTCACCATCGTGCAGGTCGAGCCGCAGTCGCAGGAAGCGGCCGCGCAGGCGGCCGTGGATCGGGCCACCGGTACGGCAGCCCGCCTGGTCAGCACCCGCGACGTGGACTGGGCCGTCGCGGTACGCCTCACCCAGTTCAACAAGACGCTGCGCTGCCCGATGGTGCTCAAGGACCGGCCGACCGGAGATCCGCTGCTCGGCGTCCTGCACGTCGGCGCGCCGACCTGGGCGCTGCTGGAATTGCACCGGTCGGTGGAGGTGCTGGCCGGGCAGGTCGCCCTCGCCCTGGAACGGATCGCGCTGAGCCAGGAGGTGGCTCGGCGCAACAGTGAGACGTACTTCCGGACGCTGATCCAGAACACCGCCGACGTCATCACGATCATCGACGAGGAAGACCGCATCCGGTACGCGAGCCCGTCGGCGGTCGGCGTCTTCGGCGGTGACCCGACCGGCGCCCTGTTGCCCGAGGTGATCCACCCGGGGGAGCGCAGCCGGCTGGCCGAGGTGCTGGCCGAGGTGCGTGGTGGCGAGCAGTTGCAGCAGCAGCTCGACTTCCGGGCGCGGGGCAATCGGCGTACCGAGGTGTTGCTGGAATTGCACTGCCGTGACCTGCGCGCGGAGCCGACCGTCTCCGGGTTGGTCGTCACGATGCGGGACGTCACCGAGCAGCGCCAGCTCGAACGCGAGCTCACCCATCAGGCGTTCCACGACGCGATGACCGGGCTGGCGAACCGGGTCCTGTTCAACGACCGGCTGAAGCACGCCCTGGCCCGTGGCGCCCGGGACGGATCCGTGGTCGGCGTGCTCTTCATCGACCTGGACGACTTCAAGATCGTCAACGACACTCTCGGTCACGCGGTCGGCGACCAGCTGCTGATCGCGGTGGCGCACCGGATCGCCGGTGCGCTGCGGGCCGACGACACCGCGGCCCGGCTCGGCGGTGACGAGTTCGCCGCGCTGGTGGAGAACGTGAACGACCCGGGCGCCGTGGAGGAGACCGCGAACCGGATCTTCGCCGCTCTCGCGGCGCCGGTCGAGACCGACGCCAAGCCGCTGTACGCCATGGCGAGCATCGGCATCACCACCACACCCGAGGCGAACGACGCGGACGAGCTGCTCCGCCAGGCCGACCTGGCGCTGTACGTCGCGAAGGGCGCCGGCAAGAACCAGTGGCGCCGGTACCAGGCCCACCTGCACGCCGAGATGGTCGAGCGGCTGGAGCTGCGGTCGGCGCTGGACCATGCGGTCAACGAGGGGCACTTCCTGCTGCACTACCAGCCGATCGTCGACCTGCCGTCGGGCTCGGCGGTCGGGTTCGAGGCACTGGTCCGCTGGCATCACCCGAAACGCGGCATCATCACGCCGGACCAGTTCATCGAGGTGGCCGAGGAGAGTGGCCTGATCGTGCCGATGGGCCGCTGGGTGCTCGAAGAGGCGCTGCGTACGGTCGCCGAGTGGCGCCGGATCCTGTCTCCGGGACAGGCGCCGTACATGAGCGTCAACGTCTCGGTACGCCAGTTCCGCGAGTCCGGCTTCGTCGACCAGGTACGCAACGCGCTCAACAACACGGGTGTGCCCGCCTCCAGCCTGATGCTGGAGATCACCGAGACCCTGCTGGTGAAGGACGACGAACAGATCTGGACCGACCTGAGCGCGCTGCGCGACATGGGGATCCGGATCGCGATCGACGACTTCGGCACCGGGTACTCGTCGCTCGGATATCTGCGTCAGCGCCCGATCGACGTCGTGAAGATCGACAAGATGTTCATCGACGACATGGTGACCAGTCAGCAGCCGCTGGCCCTGGTCAGTGGAATCGTCAGCCTTGCACAGTCGCAGCAACTCGTGGTCGTGGCCGAGGGGATCGAGAGCCCGGTGCACCGCGATCTGCTGGTCCGGATGGGATGTCCGTTCGGGCAGGGATTCCTGTTCAGCAGCCCGATGGGGCCGACCGAGGTTTTGGCTTGGATGCGTAATACGCAATCGGTAGCGGTCTGACCTTTTCCGGTCTTGACGGTCTGTCTGGCCCTTTGGAGTGGACGAACCGCCCCGGCACCGGAGGATCGGCGACGAGGCGGCTCGGGTCTGTGGCTGGCACTCCCGGCCACCGGTCAGTCAGCGTCGCACCATCGACGCTGCTGAACTCCTGGGAGCGCTCCCAGATGTCACGTTACCGCACATTGACGGTCTCGAAAAGAGTTGCGGCATTGCGACATGCCAGAACGGGCAATTTGCACTGGATACCGCGTGCGCGACACAATGAATGCGACGACAACGATTCGCGCTGTCAACCCGAATGCCTTCGCTACAGGAGCGACGACCACATGGCCAAGCAGATAATTACGCTTCTCACCGACGACCTCGACGGTGGCGAGGCCGACCGCACCGTCGAATTCGGGCTGGACGGCGTGAACTTCACCATCGACCTGTCCGAGAAAAACGCCGGTAAGCTGCGGAAATCTCTCGAGCCGTTCCTCTCCGCGGCGACCCGTCTCGGTCGTTCCGGTGTCGCGCCGGCGGCTGCCCGTCGCATCGCGCCGGCCAGTTCCAGCCGGTCCAGCCGTGACCAGAACCAGGCAATTCGCGAGTGGGCCAACAAGAACGGGCACCCGGTGTCCGAGCGTGGCCGGATCCCGAGCCACATCGTCGAGGCGTACCACGCCAAGCGCTGATACAAAGATGGCGGTGTCGCGGTAATGCGGCGCCGCCCTTTTTGTGACCTGGTTTCTGACCTGGGAGGCGTGGATGGCGGTCGTCATCGTGACCGGAGCGTCCAGCGGCATCGGGCGGGCCACCGCGCTGCGCCTGGCCGGCCGTGGCTGGACGGTTGTGCTGGCCGCTCGCAGGGCCGCTGAACTGGAGACATTGGCCGCGGAGATCGCTGCCGCAGGGTTGGGGGCGGCTCATGTCGTGCCCACCGATCTCGCCGAGCCGGACGCCGCCGGGAACCTGGTGAAACGCACTGTGGAATTGACCGGCCGGATCGACGCCCTCGTCAACAACGCCGGTGTCGGCGGTGACGCGTCGGTGCTGACCGGCGACGGAGAAGTCCGCGCGATTATCGAGGTAAATCTGCTCGCCCCGATCCGGCTGATGCGCGTGGTCGTGCCGGTCATGCGGGAGCAGGGTTCCGGAGCCATCGTGAACATCGGTTCGGTGGCCGGTGAGATCGGCATCGGCGGCGCGTATTCGGCGAGCAAGTTCGGCCTGCGGGGGATCAACGACTCGGTACGCCGGGAACTGGCCGGAACAGGTATCGGCGTGAGTCTCGTCGAGCCGGGATTCGTCGCGACCGAGCTGACCGCACATCGTTCCGGCCTGCCTGGCCCGGAAATCGTCGCCGAAGCGGTGGAGCGGGTCATCAAACGCCCCCGTCGCCGGGTGGTGGTGCCGGGTAAGTATCGGGCGGCCATCGTGCTGTCGAATGCCTTCCCGTTCATCACCGACCGCGTCTACGCAGGCAAAGCGGCAGGCAAGGCAGCTGGCAAAGCGGCAGGAAATTCGACGGGCAAAACGGCGGCCAACTGACGTTTAACCATGACGGTTCAACGCGCCGTACCGGGGTACCGCCAGACACATGCGTGTAGTGATCGTGGGTGCCAGCGGTAACGCCGGAACGGCCCTGCTGCGCCGCCTCCGGACCGAATCCGACATCGATGTGGCCGGAGTGAGCCGCCGTCTCCCCGAGAATTCCTCGCTGGAATGGCATTCGGTGGACATCGGCGAGGACGGCGCCACCGAACTCCTCACGCCCGTTCTCCGGGGCGCCGACGCCGTGGTCAACCTGGCCTGGCAGATCCAGCCCAGCCACGACCAGCGGGTGCTGTACCGGACCAACGTGCTCGGCAGCCGGGCCGTCTTCCAGGCGGCGCTGCGGGCCGGCGTGCCCACAGTGGTTCAGGCGTCGTCGGTCGGCGTGTACTCGCCGGGGCCGAAACACGCGTACGTGACCGAGGACTGGCGTCGGGGCGGTTTGCTCGAATCGTCGTACAGCAGGCACAAGGTCCTGGTGGAACGCATGCTCGACGAGATCGAGTCCGACCATCCGATGCTGCGGGTGGTCCGGGTACGCCCCGGGCTGATCTTCCAGCGGGACGCCGGAACCGAGATCGGGCGGTACTTCGCCGGTCCGCTGCTGCCGGCCCGGCTGCTCCGCTTCGGCTGGATCCCGGTGATCCCCGCCCACCCCGGACTGCGGATGCAGGCGGTTCACGCGGACGACGTGGCGGAGGCGTACCTGTCTGTCCTGCGGTCCGATGTCGGTGGGGCGTTCAATCTGGCGGCCGGACCGGTACTGGATCCGGAGGTGGCGGCGCGGGCTTTCCGTGGCGTACCCGTGCCTGTGCCTGGTTTTGCTCTTGAGGGTGCCGCCGCGCTGAGCTGGTGGCTGCGTCTGCAGCCGGTGGATCGCGGATGGGTACGCCTGGGGCTGAAGGCGCCGCTGATGAGCTGCGATCGGGCCGCTGACGAGCTGGGGTGGCGACCTCGGGTCGACGCGGTGACCGCTTTGCGGGAGTTGGTGGCGGGTCTCGCCGACCGTGCGCACGCCGAGACGCCACCGATGCGTGGTGACGCGGACATGCCGGGGCGGATGGGTGGCTTGTTGCGGGGCCGACTGCCGGGCACGGGTAACCCGTACTGAGGGTGACGGGTCGCCGGGGCCGGCGGCGGGGTGCGCCGGGGGGACGGACGTCAGTCGTCCGGTGCGTCACGGGGGTGTGCGGTCAGGCGTACTCATGAAAGAGGGTGAGCAGGCCGAATCCGTCCTGGATCTCGTGGTCGGGGTCGGGCCAGCCGTCGGGGGACTCGGTGGTGGTGCGGGTGGAGGTCATCAGGATGGCTTTGCCGATGTCGGCGCGGCGGGCGCAGAGGACGTCGCGGCGGCGGCTGTCGCCGATGAACCAGCAGTTCGGCGGGGGGATGCCGAGGGTGTCGGTGGCGTTCCAGATCATCTGTGGGTTGGGTTTGCGGACGCCTGCTTCGTCGCTGTAGACCTGGGTGGCGAAAAGGTGGCTCACGCCGGTTTTGTCGAGGAAGTCGCGATGGGCGGCTCCGGACAGCGTGTTGCTGACCACCGCCAGCGGGATGTCACGTTCGGTGATTGCCGTGAGCGCCTCGGGAATGCCCGGGCGCAGGTGCCAGCCGTCCCGCCAGGCCCAGTCGTAACTGAGACGGGGAATGGCCGTGCGGGTCCTGGCCTGGGCCTCGGACGGCCAATCGGCGATCACGAAGCGTTCCCAGACCTCGGCCTGGGGCATCTCGTCCGGCCAGTCCTCGTCACGCCACGCGGCGTAGGCCGCGGCACCCTCGGTGAGCGAGCGCTGGATCTCGCCCGGCGGGAGCGCGCCCTTGATCAGGTTGAAGAGGCGCAGCACCAGTTCCGGCGGCGCGACCCGCTGCGGCGGGGCATCGGCGAGCACGCCGCCGAAATCGAGAAGCACGGCCTGTGGCGTCATCGTTGCCCCGTCATCGTTGTCCCAGCGTCCAGGCGCGGACGCCGCCGACGATGCCCGCGGTGTTCGGAACCACCACCACATCGTCGCCCATCCGGGCCAGTTGTGTGGCGGTGATCAGCCTGCTGTTGCCACCGCCCAGGTAGACCCGGTCCCAGAGGAAGACCGGCCGCAGGCCCTCGATCACGTTGCGGACCCGGCGCGACCAGAGGGCGTCGCCGAGGCGGCGGCGTTCGTGCTCGCCGATGTAGGTGTCGTAGGACATCCCCCAGCGGACCGGCGCCTGCGACATCTCCAGGTGCGGGGCCAGCTCGCCGCCGTCGAAGAGCGCGCAGCCCAGCCCGGTGCCGAGGGTCAGCACCAACTCGCAGCCGGTGCCCGCGACCACCCCAGCGCCGTGCACCTCGGCGTCGTTGAGCACCAGCGTGGGCAGCCCGAACGCGTCGGCCAGGGCGGTACGCGCGTCGAACCCCCGCCACGCCTCGACCAGCTCCGGGTCGATCCTGGTGCGCGGTCCGGAACGGGTCACGTAATGCGGAGTCGCCACCACCACGCCGTGCCGGATCATCCCAGGCATGCCGACCGTGACGCGGTCTGCGTTCGGCAGTTGTTCGCCCAGATTCACCAGAGTCTTGACGAAGAGTTCGGGCGGCAGAGGGTACGGTGTCGGCACCCGGATGGGGTGTGCCCGCATCGTGCCGGCCTCATCGAGGACCGAGCCCTTGATGCCGCCGCCGCCACAGTCGATCGTCAGGGTGAAAGCCACGCGGCCAGTGTGCATGTCGACCACCTCCCGGCACAGCAATTGTGACCGGCGCGCCCGTTATCCCGCTTCCTCCGCCCAGACGCGCCAGTTGTCCAGGACGCCGTGCAGTGCCGGTGTGAGCCACCCCGGAGCGGATCTGCGGAACACGCCCGGATCCATCGAACCGGCGCCGGACGGCAGCGCTCCGACCATGTGCGGGACGAGATCGCCCAGGTTGGCCCAGTGCACCAGCTCCGGCTCGGCCGGCCAGGCACCGATGATCACCCGGGCGTAGACGCCGCGCCGGTGCAGCGCTTCCAGCGTCAGCGACGT
This sequence comes from Actinoplanes sp. CA-015351, assembly GCF_050955685.1. Lineage (NCBI taxonomy): Bacteria > Bacillati > Actinomycetota > Actinomycetes > Micromonosporales > Micromonosporaceae > Actinoplanes > Actinoplanes sp. CA-015351. The sequence goes on along the minus strand of NZ_CP192102.1, from coordinate 7,092,714 downwards.
GTGGTTGAGCGTGCCCAGACCGGCGCGGGCCACGACGATCACGTCGGCGCCGAGGGTGGTCGCCAGGTCGGCGAACGTCCACGGCTCGCCGGAGGCGCGCAGGCCCATCGGCACGAGCAGCCCGCCCGCGCCCTCGACCAGCACCAGGTCGTGCTTGTCGGCCTCGGCCCGGATCGCGTCGACCACGTCGGACAGGTCGAGCGGGGGCAGCCCGGCGACTTTCGCGGCGGCCAGCGGGGCGAGCGGTTCCGGGTATTCGGCGAGGGTGCGCACGGTTTCCGTGCCGGCCAGCCGGCTGATCACGTCGGCGTCCGTGGGCGCGCCGGTGTTGGTGCCGGTCTGACCGGGTTTGATCACCGCGACGCGCAGGCCGGCGGACTGGGCCGCAGCGGCCATCGCGGCTGTCGTGATGGTCTTGCCGACCTCGGTGTCGGTGCCGGTGACGAGCACGACGCCGTGCCACTCGTGCTGCTCGGAGCGGCTCGGCAGGGGTTGCGCCTGCGCGGCGAGCTCGGTGTCTATCTCGGCGGCGAGAGCCTCACCGTCGACATCGGCCTCGACCAGCGGCGGCTCCGACGGGATCTCCGCCGGGATCTCTTCAGGAGACGCGGGTGGCGCGGTCGAGAACCGCTGCCGCCCGCCACCATGTGCTTGAAGCGGATCGACGAGCGTCCGCTTTCGAGGTGGCATGGCGAGGGGCAGCCCGTGGCCGCCTCGTGATCGGGGCGGGGGCGCCACCGAAATGCCGGAATAGTAGGAGCCGGAAGGGGGGTCGGCCGTCATGGTGCGCACTCCACGATCACTTTCAGGGCGTTGGCGAAATCCGCCTCGGTAACACCCGCGTTCAGGGTCAGCCGGAGCCGCGAGCTGCCGTCCGGCGTCGAAGGCGGCCGGAAGCAGCCCACTGCCACACCACGATCGCGGCAGTCGGCGGCCCAGGCGACGGCCGCTTCCGGGCCGGGCGCGGGCACGGAGAGAACCCCGGCGGCCGGGTCGCGGACGTCGAAGCCCGCCTCCCGCAGCCGCGTGGCTATCCGTGCGCCCCGCCTGGACAGCTCAGCACGCCTGTCGTCGGCGGCGCGAGCCACCCGGACGGCGGTGAGCACCCCGGCGACCACGGCCGGGGGTGGCGCGGTGTCATAGATGAAGGTGCGGCCGGTGTCGACCAGGTGCCGGACGAACACCGCCGGACCGGCCACCACGCCGCCGGCGCCGCCGAGCGCCTTGGAGAGGGTGGCGGTGACGAGCACGTCGGGCTGCCCGGCCAGGCCGGCCGCGGCGACGCCACCGGCGCCCTCAGAGCCGAGCAGGCCGAGCGCGTGGGCGTCGTCGACGATCAGCAACGCGCCGTGCGCCGAGGTCACCTCGTGCAGCGCCGCGAGCGGGGCGAGATCACCGTCGACCGAGAAGACCGACTCGGTGACCACCGCGGCCCGGCCCGGATGCTCTTTCACCATGGCGGCGACAGCTGCTGGATCGTTGTGCGGCGCGATTTTCACCGGGATGCCGGAGATCTTGCAGCCGTCGATCAGCGACGCGTGGTTGTAGGCATCGGAGACGATCAGGTCGCAGACCGCGCCGACGGCCCGGACCACCGCGAGGTTCGCCAGGTAGCCCGAGGAGAAGACCAGCGCGCTTTCCGCGCCGAGCCAGCCGGCCAGCGCGGACTCCAGCTCGGCATGTGCCTCGGTGGTGCCGCGGACCAGGCGGGAGCCGGTGGCGCCCAGGCCGTAGGCGTCGAGCGCGTCCCGAGCGGCGGCCACCACGTCCGGGTGAACGGAGAGTCCCAAGTAGTCGTTCCCGGCGAGATCAACGACGCTGTCACCTGCCGCACGAGGGCGCAGCTGACGGGTGAGCCCCGCCTTGGCCCGCTCGCGGGCCAGGCGTTCGATCGCCTCCAACCAGCCGGTCAAGACACCCCCAGAGATCACGAGACCCGGAAACTACCACCCACCACCGACAGTCCTGCCCGGGCCGGGAACTCTGTAGGGTACGGGCATGCCAGACATCCTCGACCGGGCCCGGACCCGGGTCCTCGACGGCGGCGCCGGCCTCACCGAGACGGAGATCCTGGAGGTTCTCCGTTCGCCCGACGAGGACCTGCCCGCGTTGTTGCAGCTGGCCCATGACGTGCGGATGAAGTGGTGCGGCCCGGAGGTCGAGGTCGAGGGCATCATCTCGCTGAAGACCGGCGGCTGCCCCGAGGACTGTCACTTCTGCTCCCAGTCGGGACTTTTCTCATCACCCGTGCGCGCCGTCTGGCTGGACATTCCCTCTCTCGTGGAGGCGGCGAAACAGACCGCGGCCACCGGCGCGACCGAGTTCTGCATCGTGGCCGCCGTGCGCGGCCCGGACAAGAAACTCATGGACCAGATGCGCGCCGGGGTGAAAGCCATCAAGGAAGCGGTCGACATCCAGGTCGCCGCCAGCCTCGGCATGCTCACCCAGGAGCAGGTCGACGACCTCGTCGAGATGGGCGTGCACCGCTACAACCACAACCTGGAGACCTGCCGCTCCTACTTCACCAACGTGGTGACCACCCATTCGTGGGAGGAGCGCTGGGGCACGCTGAAGATGGTGCGTGACTCCGGCATGGAGGTTTGCTGCGGCGGCATCCTGGGCCTGGGTGAGACCATCGAGCAGCGTGCCGAGTTCGCGGCGCAACTGGCCGAGCTCGACCCGCACGAGGTCCCGCTGAACTTCCTCAACCCCCGTCCGGGCACGCCCCTCGGTGACCGCCCGGTCGTGGAGGGCAAGGACGCGCTGCGCGCGATCGCCGCCTTCCGGCTCGCGATGCCCAAGACCATTCTTCGGTACGCCGGAGGGCGCGAGATCACCCTTGGCGACTTGGGTACGCGTGAAGGCCTCCTCGGCGGCATCAACGCGGTGATCGTCGGCAATTACCTGACGACGCTGGGCCGGCCCGCCACCGCCGACCTGGAGCTGCTCCAGGACCTGAAGATGCCGGTCAAGTCGCTGTCAGCCACGTTCTAGAGGTGGGCGGGCCAGTGTTCTGCGACAGGTGCGGGCTACCGGCTGCCGAGGGTGACCACTCCGGATGCACAGCAGCGCGCGAGCTGGAGCCGCCGAGGTTCTGCCCGCAGTGCCGCCGCCGCATGAAGGTGCAGGTGGTACCCACCGGCTGGACAGCAACCTGCATGGAGCACGGTCTGTCGAGGGGTTGAAAAACCCTTGGGTGGCGGCTTCCTGAACCAGGTTGCCGCCACCCCTCTCACCCATCACCCGGAGGTGGCAGGAGTCTCTTTGCCGACCGGACTTCCGGCCGTCGGCAGTGTGACGCTGACCAGCGTTCCGTCGCGCTCGATCGATCCGGCGCCGAGTCGTCGCAGCGTGCGCAGCATCGCCACGTTGTCAGCGCCGGTGTGCGCCACCACGGCCGCGAAACCGGAGCGTTCGGCGTACCCGTAGAGCCTGCGCAGCAGGGCGGTGCCGAGACCACGCCGCTGCCAGCCGTCCTCGACCAGCAGGGCGACCTCGCCGAGATCGCCCTCGGTGATCAGGTTCGCCATCGCGATCACGGCGCCGGCCGGTGTCGCGGCGACGAGCGTCACGCCGCCGGCCGGTTCGAGCAGCTGGCGCAGCCGGTTGTCACCGGGGACCGAGCCGCTCAGGTACCGCCGCCGCAGCGTGGCCGGAGAGCAGCTCTCGTGCAGCTCGCGGACGGCCGCCAGGTCGTCTTTCGTCGCCGGGCGGACGACCAGCTCGGAGCCGTCGGAAAGGAGCAGGGTCACCTGTTCGCGCTGCTGCCGCACGACCACGCCGGCGAGCTCGACCAGGGCCTGCGCCCGGGCGTACTCGGCGGGGGTGAAGGCGGGCAGGGCGCGGAGCACCTCGTAGGAGCCGCCGGCCGGGTCGGCGAGCGTCATCCGTCCACCGTGGAAGCCGGGCTGCTCGGTCACGCTGCCGGGGCGCCACCGCACCTCGGTCGCGTCGAGCAGGGCCACCAGGGTCTCGCCGAGAGCGTCCGGCTCGTGCACGAGACGGCCGGCCAGAGCCAGCGCGCGGGTCGGCTGATCGGCTAAACCCTGCGCCTCGGCCCTCGTCACGAAGACGTCCCGGCCACGACCCTTGACCACGGCGGCGAGAACGTCCGCGTCGGTCAGCGCGTCGGGCGCGTCGACGAGGAAGTCGTCGACCGCACCCTCCTCGGTCGTGTGCACCTGGACGGCAAGGATGTTCACCGACCGCAGAGCCAGGCTCGCGGTCAGCACGGAAAGGTAGCCGGGACGGTCGTCGACCGTGGCTCGAATTCGCCACAACGCCATGCGGGGCACTCCTTTCATGCACTCGTGATCCGCACTCAAGAGTGCCCCGGCGTTGTTACCCGAATATTGCCTGACCTGCGATTTTCGCGTTAGAACGATCACACGGGGTCACGATGGTCACACCACTTCGTCGATGGCCGCCGGCAGCGCGACGGTGTCCAGCCGATCGCCGAGGATCACGGCGGCGGCGCGAACCAGCTGCGCGACCCGATCCACCTCGGTGACGTGGAATGCGGCGGCCTGCAGGTCGTCCTCGTCGGTACGCGCCACGACCAGCACGAGTCCGGCACGGCCGAACGGGGCCACGGCGAACCGCGGGCCTCCCGGCTCGGCGAACGGGCGGGCCCGCAGCGGGGTCACCTCGGGCAGGTGCAGCGGGGACGGGGCGCGCCAGCTCGCGTACAGCACCTGGGCCTCGCTCGCGACGTTGCCTGAGCCGTTGCGCGACGCCCAGTCGGCCGGGACCACAGCGGCGGCGGCCCAGTCGGCGGCGAGCAGCCCGGGGACCGCGTCGACAAGGGTGGCGAGGCCGTCGGCCGGGTTCGCGGCGACCTGGGCGAGGAGTTCGGCGTCGTGTCCGCCGTTGACGGGAGCTCCTATCGCCTGCCACACGCCATCGACCTGGACGCCCGGGATGGCGGCCAATCCGGCGAGGAGGCGCTCGACGCGGGACGCGCCCGGCCACACGACGGTGAAGTCGTCACAGGCCCGGCCGCCGAGGCGTTCCAGCACCACGACCTGGACGATGTCAGCGCCGGCGACTCCGAGAGTGCGCGCGACCTGTCCGAGGGCGCCGGGACGGTCCGGCAGGGTGACTCGTACCCGCAGCAACATGAAACTCCTCCCGTTGCGAACGGCCGGTGGCGCCGTCCTGTGTAACAGCCTGCCCACCTGGCGTTTCGGACCGATTGCACGGCCGTGTCCCGCCCGTCAAGCCTGGCGATATGCCCGAAATCACAACGGTCCGGGCTACTGTCGGGACGCGTGACCGCCTTGCATACCTGGCCTGCGTCGTTGCCCGATCTCTACCCGCGTGATCCGGGACCTGTCCTGCGGGTCAACTTCATCGCCAGTGCGGACGGTGCGGTCTCGGTCGATGGACTCTCGGCCGGCCTGCAGGGGCCAGGCGACAAAGATATCTTCGACGCGCTCCGGACGGCCTGCGACGCACTGATCGTCGCGGCCGGCACGGTTCGTGCCGAGAACTACGATGCGTTACGCCTGACCTCGGAGGCCCGCGCCTGGCGAGTGGCCGCCGGACTGACCGAGTTCCCCCTCATGGTGATCGTTTCGGGAAGCCTCGATCTCAACCCCGAACAGCTGATCTTCTCCAATGCCCCGCGTCGCCCGATCGTGGTCACCCATGCGGGTGCCACACCATCTGCCGTTCTCGCGGAGGTGGCCGAGATCGTCGCGCTCGGTGACGACTCCGTCGACCTCGGGGCGATGGTGAAGCTGCTGCACGAGCGCGGCGCGACGCAGCTGCTCTGCGAGGGCGGACCCGGGCTGCTCGGCTCGCTCATCGCCGAGGACCTGGTCGACGAGCTGTGCCTGACCATCGCGCCGCTGCTCGCCGGCGGCCAGGCGGGTCGCATCGCCCACGGCCCTGCCGGGCCGGGCCGCCGGATGGGGTTGCGCCACGTGCTCACGCGCGAGGACATGCTCTTCCTCCGGTACGCGCGAAGGCCCGCAATCGCCGGCGAACCCGCAGGTTCTCGCGGTGAATCCGGGTGCCCGGTGCATTGATCGTGCCCTCGGAACACGGGATCGAGCGCAACCGTCGGCACGGGACTATCGGCCCTTTGTGACCTCTTGAAGGCGCTTCTCCATGCCCGCGATGAGGGCTTGAACACCGAGTTCGAAGGCCGCGTCGACGCGCGCGCGCCCTTTGGGTGCGGCCTGCAGCGCGGCGATGAGCGGAGCCGGCGTGCTGTCGTCGGTCTGCCAGACCTCGTCGGGGGCGGAGAGGTCGAGGGCGGAACCGATGGCGAACTCATCGAGGACGCTGGTCCAGAGGATCAGTTCGCTGTCGGGAAAACCCGCTGCTCCGAGGACGTCGATGACGCGGGCGTAGCCCACGAGTTCGGTGGTCGAGGTGACGTGCTGCGCGGTCAGCAGGGGCACGAGCCGAGGATGCCGGCCCAGATGCTCACGCAGCGAGCGAAGCCACGCGGCGATCTGCTCGGTCCAGGGCGCCGCTGGGTTGACCGCCGCACCGACGGGTTCGAGGACGCGGTTGCGGATCAGGATCAGGATCTCGTTGCGGCCATCGACGTGTCGGTAGATCGCGGCTGGGCTGGAACCCAGACGATTCGCCAGGTCGGCCATGGTGATCGTTCCGGTCTCGTCCATCAGCGCGATCGCGGAATCGACAATCAGGTCGATATCCAGCAGACGACGCCGTTTCCGGACACCCGGAGCGCTCTTCATCCGGTCACCCTAGCTGCCGTCATCGCTCCGAAACCGAGCCGGTACGGACGGGTAACGGCCGCCTGCGACGGTGCACGCATCGCTTAAGTAAATGCCATTCACTTAAGCGAGTAGCATGTGCCCTGCCCCAACCGCTGCGGGAGACACCATGTCCACTACCGCGAACGTGCAGTCGATCGAGGCTGCCTACCAGCAGAAACTCAAGCGTGGCTTCGGCCTGTTCCATAACATCGCGCTCGGATTCGGCGCGATCAGCCCGGTGATCGGTTTGTACTCAACGGCGGCGATCGGCCTCGCGCTCGCGGGTGGGGCATGGCTGACCGTGCTGCCGATCGCCTTGGCGGGTAACTGCCTGCTGTTGTTCGTCTACTCCCAACTGGCCCGGCAGTATCCGATCGCGGGCGGCGCCTACCAGTGGACCCGGAGGCTGGTCGGGCCCCGATATGCGTGGTTCACCGGCTGGTTCTCGATCTGCGGGCTGATCGCCTCGCTGACCACCGTCGCCTACCTCGGTGCGCCGTGGATCTTGTCCCTGATCGGGGTCGAGGCGACACCGGTGAACCTGGTGATCTGCGCCGTGGTGTTCAACCTGGCCTGCGCAGCCGGCAACACCCTGGGTGTCACGTTCCTGCGGCGGATCCTGAACGCAGGGATCGTGGCGGAGGCGCTGGCCTCGGTGCTGGTGGGCGGGGCGCTGGTGCTGCTGTTCCGTAATCGGCCGGTCTCGGCCCTGTGGGACTTCAGTGGCTTCTCCTCACTCGGCCTGCCCGAACCCGAGGTGTTCCTCGCAGTGCTGGCCGTGGCCGGTTGGGCGTTCATCGGCTTCGACGCCTGCATCGCCGGGGCGGAGGAGACAAAGAACGCCTCCCGTAACGTGCCCCGGGCGATCTGGGTGGCGATGCTCAGCGTCGGCGCGCTCGTGCTGCTCAACGCGGCCGCCATCTCGCTGTCGCACCCGGATCTCGGTGCGGTACAGGCCGGCGCCGACACCGACCCGATCACGACGGCGGTCGCGGCCAACTTCGGGGCCTGGTCGGACAAGCCCTTCGTAGTGACCGTGCTGATCGCGTTCGCGGCGTGCGGGCTGGCAGCCAACGCGATGGCGTCACGGCTGGTGTGGTCCATCGCCCGCGACGACGTGCTGCCCGGTAGCCGGTTCCTCGCCAAGGTCGGCGGTCGCAATGACGTGCCCACCACGGCGATCCTCTCTGTCGGAGTGCTCGCCTGCGCCGGCCTGCTGCTGGCACTGAACTCCAACGCGATCGCCACCCTGATCGGCTACGGGACCGGCGGCATCTACCTCACCTTCCTGCTCGTCGCCGTCGCCGCGCTGATCGGCCAGCTGCACGGCACCTGGGTACCGGACGGCACGCCCGCCCGGCGACGCACCGTCCTGACCGTCACCGCCCTCGCCGTGGCCTGGCTGGCGTTCCAGACCGTCAACATCGCCTGGCCCCGCGAGATCCTCAATGTGCCCGGCGCCGGCTGGTACCTGATCTGGGCCACCCCTCTGGTCTGCGCATTCATCCTGATTGCCGGAATCGTGTACTTCCTCGTGGCGAAGCCGACCCGGAGGATCTCGCAGGCTCTGGCTGTCGCCGACGCACACACCCAGGCTCTGGCTGTCGCCGACGCACACGCCGGCGAACCCGCCACCACCTGACCGCTCGTCGCATCCGTCCTGTTCCCCACGAAAGGCACTTCCATGGTCAAGCCGACCGCCATGTTCGGACCCGCCATCACGTTCCTCGGCGTCGAGGCCTGCGATCTCGACGATCCGTCCACGTACACGGACGCCGACATCGTCATCCTCGGCGCGCCGCTCGACGGCGGCACGACCTACCGCTCGGGCACCCGGTTCGGCCCGTCCGCCATCCGGCAAGCCTGCTACCTGCGCCAGAACGGCTCCCGGCCCAGCCTCGCCCTGCGCGTCGACGGTCTCAAGGATCTCAAGGTCTACGACGCCGGCGATGTGGAGCTGTTCAGCGGGCACATCGAGGAGGCGGTCGCCCGCGTCGAGGAAGCCGTCTACAAGATCGCCTCTTCCGGCGCGATCCCGGTCATCCTCGGCGGTGACCACACCATCGCCTGGCCCGACCACACCGGCGTCGCCCGGCACCTCGGCTTCGGCAGAGTCTCCATGATCCATTTTGATGCGCATGCCGACACCGGCGACATCCTGGACGGCTCCCTCGTTGCGCACGGCACCCCGATGCGCCGACTCGTCGAGTCCGGCGCCCTGCGCGGCGACCGGTTCCTGCAGCTCGGCCTACGCGGTTACTGGCCCGACGAGCCGATTCTGGACTGGATGGCCGCCAACCGGCTGCGTTCCTTCGAGATGACCGAGATCGTCGAACGCGGCTTCACCGACTGCCTCGACGAAGCCTTCACCATCGCCGTCGACGACTGCGACGGCGTCTTCCTGTCGGTCGACGTCGACGTCGTCGACCCCGGGTCGGCGCCGGGCACCGGGACCCCCGAACCCGGCGGAATCTCCCCACGCCAGCTCCTCGACGCCGTCCGGCGCATCTGCTACGAACTGCCGGTCGTCGGTATCGACATCGTCGAAGTCTCTCCACCCTTCGACCACGCCGACGTCACCGCCCTGCTCGCCAACCGCGTCGTCCTGGAAGCCGTTTCCGCCATTGCCCGCCGCCGCAAAGACACCCTCGACGGCACTACGTGGGACCGCAGACAACCTTTGCTCGCCGGCCGCGACGCCGACGAACAACTCCGGGTCATCACCGAGGGCACAATCCACCGGCACAACCACGGCCAGGGCCACAGTCACTGACCAGGCAATGCTGGCAGACTGTGGACGCACGCGACCGATCTCTCGATCCCGTGCCGCCCGCGGCGGCTCGAACAGGCCAGCCTCAACCTGATCAGGGCAGCCGGCCGGCCTCGTCGACGATGGCGACCCCGATGCCGGACCGGCCGGCCAGGTCCACCGGGCCGGGGTCACCGTCACGCCCGGGAAAGTCGCTCAGCGCGGTGCGGATCCGTTTCCGGGCGCTGTGCAACCGGGAGCGAACCGTGCCGATCGGAATGTTCAGGGCCTCGGCCACCTCGAGGTAGCTGAGCTGTGCCTGGCTGACCAGGGTCAGGACCTCGCGTTCCGGCACTGAGAGCTTCGCCAGCACGGCGGTCAGCGCGCGGACGTGTGCGGCCGCGGGGTGTACCGATGCCGGGAGCGGAAGGCGACCAGGAAGGCCGAGCGTCTGATCACGTCGTCGTCGGTGATCAATGGGGTGCTTCGCGGCATCGGCGCCTCTCCAGCATCGGACGGGTGCGTCACCCGTTCATTGACCGATCCCTGCCGATCGGTTCGATCCGGGGCGCGCCTCCGCCTCTTGATCTAGATCTTGTGCATAACTCTTTGGATGGACACCAGAAGTTGTGGACGACACATCCGAGGGGCATTTTGTCGTACACCTGAGGCACCATGATCCGGGTGTCAGACGAAATTTCCCCCGTCGGACGGGTTCTTGGCACCGCGGATGCCACCCCGTTGCAGTTCTGGACGGCCGTGTCCCCGGACAGTTACCTGCAGCTCGACGATGTCGTGGTCACCAAGCGTGAGTTGCCGGACCGCGAACCGGTCACGATCGCCGGGGTGGTGACCCAGGTCCGGGCGCGGCACGAGGGCGCCCAGTTCGACTCGGACGTCTTCGCCATCGCCGACGGCACGCTGCCGGCCATGGTTCAGGAAGCGGCCGAGATCACCACGACGCGGGTCGATCCGGAGTTCTACGTCCCGCCGGCTCCGGGCGCGGTGGTCCACCGGGCGACCGGCGAGGCGCGTGACGCCGCGCTGCACTTCGACCGGATGGAGCGGCGGGTTCCGATGGGCACCGGCCGGGACGGCGTCCCGGTCTTTCTCAACGCCGACTTCCTCGACGGCACCCGCGGCGCCCACGTGTCGATCTCCGGCATCTCCGGCGTCGCCACCAAGACCAGCTTCGCGACGTTCCTGCTCTACTCGGTGTTTCGCTCCGGGCAACTGGGCGCCGACGGCCCCAACGCGCGGGCGCTGATCTTCAACGTGAAGGGCGAGGACCTCCTCTTCCTCGACCATCCGAACACCAAGCTCGACGACAAGACCCGCGAGGCGTACGCGTTGCTCGGCCTGCCCGCCGCGCCGTTCCCGGACGTCCGGGTCTACGCGCCGCCCCGCGCCGGTGACTCGTCGGGCGCGCCCGATGTGAGCAGCCGGCTCACCGGCGTCGACTCGTTCTACTGGACGCTCGCCGAGTTCTGCGAGAACAAACTCCTGCCGTACGTGTTCGCCGACGCCGACGACGAGCGCCAGCAGTACACGATGGTGGTCCACTCGGTCACCGCCCACCTGAACAGGTACGCGGTCCCGGCCGAGGGCGGGATCAGCATCGACGGCAAGCGGATCGGGTCCTACCAGGACCTGGTGGATCACATCGTCGAGCAGCTCACCGAGGACGAGACCCGGTCCACCTGGGCCGGCAGCGCGATCAACATGGGCACCGTCAACGCGTTCGCCCGTCGCCTGATCAACAGCAAGCGCGACCTGTCCCGGCTGATCCGCGGCGACCTGGCCTCGCGCCGGCCGCACCAGATCAAGACCGCGGCGAGCGCCCAGGTCACCGTCGTCGACCTGCACAACCTTCCGGACCGGGCGCAGCGTTTCGTGGTCGGCGTGACGCTGAAGACCGAGTTCGAGGAGAAGGAGAAATCCGGCACCGGCCGCCCGCTGCTCTTCGTCGTCCTCGACGAGCTCAACAAATACGCTCCGCGTGAGGGCTCCTCGCCGATCAAGGACGTGCTGCTCGACATCGCCGAGCGTGGCCGTTCACTCGGTGTGATCCTGATCGGCGCGCAGCAGACGGCGAGCGAGGTGGAGCGCCGGATCGTGACGAACTCGGCGATCCGGGTGGTCGGCCGCCTCGACCCGGCCGAGGCCTCCCGGCCGGAATACGGGTTCCTGCCCCCGGCCATGCGTCAGCGGGCGCTGCTGGCCCGCCCCGGCACCATGTTCGTGAACCAGCCGGACATTCCGGTCCCGCTCTGTGTCGAGTTCCCGTTCCCGGCCTGGGCGACCCGCAAGTCGGAGTCCGGGCCGCCACCCGCCGAGACGCTCCGCTCGATAGTCCAGGGCGCCGACCCGTTCGCCGTGGTCGGTAGCGGTGGCGGATCTGACGACGACATCCCGTTCTAAACCGTTCTAAGGTTCTGCGATGCGCATCCTGCACACCTCCGATTGGCACGTCGGCAAGGTCCTCAAGGGCCGAAACCGGCAGGACGAGCACATCCGGGTCCTGGCCCAGGTGGTCGAGATCGCCCAGGCGGAGCGGCCCGACCTGGTGATCGTGGCGGGTGACCTCTACGACACCGCGGCGCCGACGGCCGACGCGACCCGCCTGGTCACCCGGGCGCTGTCCGCGTTGCGCAAGACCGGCGCGCGGGTGGTGGCGATCGGCGGCAACCACGACAACGGCGCCGCGCTGGACGCGCTGCGCCCGTGGGCCGACGCGGCGGGGATCGAGTTGCGGGGCTCGTACCCCAAAAATGATCTTAAAGATCTTCTGATCGAAGGCACGACCGCGACTGGTGAGCGATGGCGGCTCGTGGCGATGCCGTTCCTGTCCCAGCGCTACGCGATCCGTGCCGCCGAGATGTACGAGTTGTCCGCCGCCGAGGCCAACCAGACGTACGCCGATCTGGTGGCCCGGCTGATCGCGAAGCTGAGCGAGCCGTTCGCCGAGACCGGCGTGGTGAACCTTCTCACCGCGCACCTCACGATCGTCGGCGCGAGCACCGGCGGTGGCGAGCGCGAGGCGCACACCATCATGGGTTACGCGGTGCCCGCCACGGTCTTCCCGCCGAACGCGCACTACGTCGCCCTCGGCCATCTGCACCGCACCCAGCAGATCATCTCGCCGTGCCCCACCCGGTACAGCGGCAGCCCGCTCGCCGTCGACTTCGGCGAGGAGGAGAACGTCTGCTCGGTCGCGATCGTGGACGTCTCCGCCGATCAGGCCGCCCGGGTCCGGGACGTGCCGGTGACCTCGGCGCTGACCTTGCGTACCGTGCGCGGCACCCTCGAGCAGCTGAAAACGGTGAACCTTCCGGATGCCTGGCTGCGTGTCCTGATCCGGGAGACGCCCCGGCCGGGTCTCCGCGAGGACGTGCAGGAGCTCCTGCCGAACGCGCTGGAGGTGCGCATCGACCCGGACATGCTGCCGGACAGATCAGGAAAGCGGTCGGCGGAACGCGCCGGCCGTTCGCCGCGCGAGCTCTTCGGTGACTATCTGGACAGTCGCGGCAACGCCGAGGACGGCGTCCGCGAGCTCTTCGACGAGCTCTACGACGAGGTGAGCAGCAACCAATGAGGCCACTGAGGCTCGACATGGCCGGCTTCACGGTCTTCCGCGACCCGACCACCGTGGACTTCACCGACGCCGACTACTTCGCCCTGGTCGGCCCGACCGGCTCGGGCAAGTCGACGGTGCTCGACGCGATCTGCTTCGCCCTGTACGGCCAGGTCCCCCGGTGGGGCGGCACCCGGGGGATCGGCAACGCCCTCGCGCCGTCCGCGGCCGAGGCCCGGGTGCGGCTCTGCTTCGAGTCGGCCGGTGATCGTTACGTGGCGACCCGGGTGGTCCGCCGCGACGGCCGGGGCAACGTGAAGACGGCCGGCGCCGGCCTGCAGCTGATGCCGCCCGGCTTCGACGTGACCAAGCTGGATACCGGCATGGACCTGGAGGACCTCGGTGAGGCCCTGGCCGGCACCCCGGCCGAGATGGACCGGGCCGTGCTGGACGCGGTCGGCCTGCCGTACGAGCAGTTCACCAGCTGTGTGGTGCTGCCGCAGGGTCAGTTCGCCGATTTCCTGCACGCCAAGCCGGCCACCCGCCAGCAGATCCTGGTCAACCTGCTCGGGCTGCACGTCTACGAGGAGGTGCAGCTCAAGGCGTCGGAGCGGGGCAAGGCCGCGGAGGCCAAGCTCTCCGTCGTGGAGCAGCAGCTCGGCCAGCTGACCGACGCCACCGACGAGGCGGTCGGCGCGGCCGCCGAGCGGCTGGAACGGATCCGGGAACTCACCCGCGCGGTGGAGGCCGCCGTTCCGGGGCTGCGCGCTGCCCGTGAGGCGGAGAAGACCGCCATCGCGACGCGGGACACGATCGACTCCGAGCTGACGGCGCTGTCGTCCGTGCGTACCCCGGCCGGGCTGGACGAGGCGACGGGGGCGACCACCGCTGCTCGTGCCGCCGCCGAGCAGGCGGCGAAAGAGGTGCACGCGGCCGAGGAGGCCGAGGAGAAGATCCGCGGCGAGCTTGCCGCGGCCGGTGACGCCGGGACGCTGCGGCTGATGCTGGACCGGCACACCGAGCTGGAGCGGCTGGTCGAGCAGGAGGACTGGTTCGCCGGCAAGGTGTCGGTCGCCGAGGTGGAGTACCGCGACACGCGGGCCGCCGCCGAGCTGGCCCAGGCCGAGAACCTCGGCGCGCAGCAGCTGCTGGAGCAGGCCCGGCAGGACTACCGGGACGCCCAGCAGCTCGACCGGGCCGCCGCCCTGCGCGGTCATCTGCAGGCCGGGCACGACTGCCCGGTCTGCGAGCAGCCGGTCACCGTGGTCCCGGAGGTGCCGAAAGAGTCAGCGGTCCGGCTCGCCGAGGCGGCCGGCAACGCGGCGCGTGAGGCTGCCGAGTCGGCGGCGACCCGCTGGCGGGAACGCGACGCGGTGGCCCGCAACGTGGAGAGCGACCTGGAGCGCAAGCGCGGCCAGTACGAGCATCACCGCTCCCGGCTGGCCGAGGTGCGCGCCGCGGTCTCCGGGCTGCCCGACATCGACGCGGTCCGTGCCCGGCTGGCCGATCTCGGCGAGCTGCAGCGCAAGCTGGAGGACGCGGCCACGGCGGTCCGCGCGGCCCGCGAGGCGCACCGCAAGGCGCAGGCCGCGGTTCGTGCCGCCGAGGAGCAGCAGCGGGCGGCGTGGCGCACGTTCGACGCGGTCCGAGACGGCCTGGCCCGGTTCGTGCCGCCGCCGGCCGACCGGGACGACCTCGCCGGCGCGTGGCAGGCCCTGGTCGGGTGGGCACGCGGGGAGCACGAGGCCCGGCTGACAGCGCGGGCCGAGGCGGACACCGCCGTCGGCGCCGCGCACGTCACGACGGTCCGGGCGCACGGCGCGATCGTCGACCTCTTCACCGAGGCGGACCTCACGGTGTCCTCGGTGGACGCGGAGTCCGGGCTGATCCGGGCCGCCGCGGTGGCCGCCGAGCGGGCCGAGGCGGCCTGGCAGCGGCTGGCCGAGCGCCGGCAGCAGGCAAACGACGCGGCGGAGCAGCGCAACGCGCTGCAGCAGCAGAGCCGGGTGTCGAAATCGCTGGCCGGCCACCTGCGGGCGAACAACTTCGAGCGCTGGCTGCTGGAGGAGGCGCTGGACCTGCTTGTCGACGGCGCGTCCGGGATCCTGCGTGAGCTGACCAACGGGCAGTACGAACTGATGCACGACAAGGGCGAGTTCTTCGTGGTCGACCACCACGACGCGGGGCTCAAGCGCGGCGTGCGGACCCTCTCCGGCGGTGAGACGTTCCAGGCGTCGCTGGCTCTGGCGCTGGCCCTCTCCGAGCAGCTGGCCGGGATGAGCACGACCGCGGCCAGCCTGGAGTCGATCGTGCTGGACGAGGGTTTCGGCACGCTGGACGCGGCAACCCTGGACGTGGTGGCGGCCACGCTGGAAAACCTGGCCGCTCGCGGCGATCGGATGGTCGGTCTGGTCACCCACGTGCAGTCGCTGGCCGAGCGGATCCCGGTCAGGTTCGAGGTGCACAAGGACGCGCGGACCGCGCACGTCGAGAGGGTCGGCCTGTGACCAGCATGTTCGTGGACGCGTGGGATCCGTCGTACGGCGCTTCGTACGAGGGTGGCGAGGGCGGCGGTGACGGCCCGGCGTCGTCCAGCTCGCAGCAGGTGGACGTGGACGTCGAGGTGCCGGCCGCCGAGTGGGCGCCGATCGACGTCTCCTCCTCGGTCCGCGCGCCCGACGTCGTCTTCCTGGTCGACGGGGTCCGCCGCAACGACGCGGGCCTGTGGACGGCCGAGGAGGACGGCACGTCGTACGCGGGCCTGGCCGCCTCGTACGCGGCTGGGGTGGTCCGCTGTGACCTCGCCCGCGGTGTCGCCGAGATGGCCGGCGCCCGAGTGGCGCGAGGCCTGTTCACCGCCAGCCCGACGGTCGGCGATCTGCTGGCCGGCACCGTGAAATACGAAGTGCACCGGGTCAGCGGCACGGGGGAGGCGAGCAAGCTGCCGGCCGCCGTGCAACCGCCGCTTACCGCCCTGGAGATCGAGATCTCGGCGGCGGCCCGGGACGGCGGCTCGGACGGGGCCGACCTGCTGATCGTCGACGGACCGCTCCGCAGCCGGCGTCAGCTGCCGCGCACGATCGGGTACATCAAGACTCAGCAGAAGCAATATCTCCCGGCCGCGCAGCAGGCGATCGTGCCACGGCTGCGGCCGGCCCAGCGGACGCCGGTCTTCAAGATCGAGACGGTCTGGGGCGGCTGGTCCTGGTACCTGCGCCTGCCCGGCTCGTCCGGTGCGCCGTGGTCCGGCGTGGTGCGGGTGGAGTGTTCGCCGGAGCTCAGCCCCGATCAGGCGATCGAGCTGGCCGACCTGTCCGGGGTGACGCTGCCGAGGCTTGCCTCGTCGGCGTACAAGGACCCGCGCGCGCCGCAGAATCTGGTGCCGATCGCCGGTCTGGAGCGGCGGCTGCGCGGGATGCTGGGTGACGCGCGGGTGCTGCATCGGGTGCTGGCGCGCGAGACCGCGCGGAGCCGTCTCACTAGTTGATCTTCCATCCCGGCCCGTGAGACCTGATGTGAGATCCCCCGCAGGGTGATGGGAACTTCCTTTCCAGAACGCGCGAAGTCGGGCACCGGGAGCTGATCCAGGGTGATCGATAAAAGAGCGCTAAGGCGTCCGAGCAGCGCCATCGGTTATTGGGAGCGCTCCCGGCGACCGGGTGCGGTAAAAGGTCCGACCGGCATTCCGGGGTCACCCGAACGGTTCTCGGACCCCACCTTTCACCACTTGTTACGCAGTCTCGTCAACCCTACGAAATCGTAGGTTCACGCTGTGAGATCGCGCTCTCCCGCTTAGGGGAGAATTATTCTCAGGACCATGTCTACGGTCGGTTGTCACTGAGTATCATTCCGCCTTACCTGGCGCTCGAATCGTCGTAGATCAATACGGAGGGTGATCTCCGACCGGTGCGCCTCTCGTTCACGATCGCAGCGGAGGACCGTTGAGACCGAGTGTCCCGGAAAATCTCGCGCCGGCATTGATCCCGGCAGCCCTTCCCAGCCGTACTTCAGGCGACGGGGAAAGGTCCGGGCGGAGGTATCGATGCATGCGGTGGCCGAGGATCGGCTCGCGCCGGAGAGGGTGCGTGTGATGGCACGGCAACACTCCGGTGGTAGGTGGCAAGCTCTCGATGGCGGCAACCACTCACGCGACGAGGGCACAGTGATCCCGCGGCAGACGCCGCGGCACGAGGCCGCTCCGAGCAGCAGTCCCAGCCACGAGGACACGCTGGTCAAGATGCTCTACGAAGAGCATGCGGGACCATTGCTGATGTTCGTGCTGCGGCTGACCGGCGGTGACCGGCAGCGCGCGGAGGACATCGTGCAGGAAACCCTGCTGCGAGCCTGGCGCAACGCGCACCGGCTCGGGGCACAGGGCCAGCAGTCACTGCGGCCGTGGCTCGTCACGGTCGCCCGCCGCATCGCCATCGACGAGCACCGCAGCGCCAACGCGCGCCCCGCGGAGACGTACGATCGGGAGCTGGAGAGCTTCCCGACCACGTCCGACGAGACCGACAAGGTCCTGCAATCGATGACGGTGTCGGACGCGCTCCGGCAGCTGAGCCACTCGCACCGGGAGATCCTGATCGAGACGTACTTCCGTGGACGAACCGTCCCCGAGGCAGCGGAGTCACTGAACCTCCCGCTCGGCACGGCCAAGTCGCGGGTCTACTACGCTCTTCGGGCCCTGCGGACGGCTCTGCAACAGCGGGGGGTGACCGAATGACACAGGAACAGCACTACGACGTCGCGTCGTACGCCTTGGGCGTGCTCGACGACCACGATGCCTCGCGGTTCGAGGACCATCTGATCGAATGCCCCCAGTGTGCGTTGGAGCTGGAGTCGTTCGTCCAGGTGGCGGACATTCTGTCGGAGGTCGACGCGGAAGCGCTGATCGCCGCCGAGCAGTCCGAGCGCGACGGCCAGGTGCTCAACAAGATGCTCCGCGAAGTGCGTACCGAGCGTCGCCGGGCGAACAGCCGCAGGCTCTACTCGCTGGCCGCCGCCGTCGTGGTCTTCGCGATGCTGGCGATCGGCGCGCTCTTCGCCGGCGGTCGCTGGCTGGGCAACGACGCGACCGCGCCGGAGACCGGGGCGCAGAGCTCCAGCAGCCAGCTCGACCCGCTGCCGAACTCGGACGGCGTCGGCCTCGGCGGCACCGAGCTGCCCGGTAAGACGTACAGCGGTGCGGACGCGCGGACCAACGTCGCGCTGGCGGTCGGCCTGGAGGAGAAGGACTGGGGTACCCAGGTCTCCTTCGCCGTCTCCAACATCACCGGCCCGAAGAAGTGCGGCCTGTACGCGGTGCGTACCGACGGCACGGCCGAGCTGCTCGCCACCTGGGACATCGGCGACAAGGGCTGGGGCACCGCTGCCAACCCGGCACCGCTGCTGCTTCAGGCCGTCACCGGCACCGCCCGTGAGGACATCGCCCACCTCCAGGTGCAGGAGATCACGGCGAACGGTCCGGGGGACGCGCTGGTTCGCGTTCCGTAACCGTACGAACACTAAAAGGCTCGGCTGCTTCGGCGGCCGGGCCTTTTTCACGTATGGGTCATGTCTTTACGTATGCCGCAGGTGGATGGTTCAAAGGAAATTTCTCCAAACTGATCGACCCGAATGTTCAACCGACTTCACACGGTCTCCGTACTACTGGCCGGAAATGGCAACGCCATTAATCAGCTGGAGGACCTGTGGTACCGGAGAAGCGGAAGTTGATGGTTCTCGGCGCGGCACTCGCGGCGATCGTCGCGTTGCCTGGTTGCGCCCCGGCCGGATACGGCGAAAACACCGCGGCCGCCGACTACGGGAACGCCGCTGAGCCGGCGTCGAACGAGGTCGCTGCCACGCCCGGCGCGGCTGACGCGACGGCCGAGGCTGACCCTGACTCGACTGCCGAGGCCGACCCTGACTCGACCGAGGAGGCCGCACCGGCCGACGAGGCGAACACCCCGGAGATCAGCGAAGAGCTGACGACGACGCAGCTCACCGCCACCAAGGTGGCGAAGATGGGCGAGACCGTTCAGGACCAGGACGGCTTCGTCCTGTACCGCTTCGACAAGGACGAGGACGACCCGGCCAAGTCGAATTGCAACGGCGACTGCGCCGCGATCTGGCCGGCCGCGCTCACCAACGACGGCACGCCCTCGCTGGACGGCGTGGACGAGTCGCTGGTCGGCACGGTCACCCGGGCGGACGGCACCAAGCAGCTGACCCTCAAGGGCTGGCCGCTCTACCGCTACATCGGCGACAAGAAGCCGGGTCAGTGGAAGGGCCAGAACGTCAGCGGCACCTGGTTCGTCATCACCCCCGAAGGCACCAAGAACCTGACCTGCCTTCCCAAGATCTCGAAGCCGGTCGCGCCGCCCGCCGCGGAGGACGCGGAGTCCTCGGACGAGGCGTCGGACACCGGCAGCGACTACAGCTACTGATCGAAGCTGGGAGGAGAGAGAGATGAAGACCCGCCGTATTCCCCGATGGCTGGTCGGCACCCTGGCCCTCTCCCTGGCGTTCCTATTGACGCCGGCTGGGCCCGCACACGCCGATGACGCAGTCCCGATCCCCCCGAACACCGGGCTCACCGACAAGGGGGCCGGTACGGTCAGCGCCGCTGATCGGGACTTCGTGATCAAGGTCCGGCTCGCCGGCCTCTGGGAGGTTCCCGCAGGGAACATGGCCCAGGAGAAGTCCGAGAACCCGACGGTCGTCAAGATTGGCAAGGCGATCGCCGAGCAGCACGTCTCGCTCGACAACCTGGACCGCGCGGCAGCGAAGAGGCTGGGTATCAGCCTTCCGGGCCAGCCCAACGGTGACCAGCAGGTCTGGCTGAACGAGATGCGGAACGCGGCCACCCCGGCCCAGTTCGACCAGATCTTCATCGATCGGCTCCGGGCCGCGCACGGGAAGATCTTCCCGGCGATCGCCTCGATCCGGGCCACCACGCGTAACGACACGGTCCGCAAGCTGGCACAGCAGACGAACCAGTTCGTGATGACGCACATGACCCTGCTGGAGAGCAGCGGCATCGTCGATTACTCGGCGCTGCCCACTGCGGCGGCCCCGGCGGCCGCGGGTCAGGGTCCGGTTCCGATCGACAACCAGATGCTGGTCGCAGCAACCGAGGGCGGGAGCATCCCGGGCCTCAGCAACACAGTCATCCTGCTCGTCCTCGCCGCCGCACTGGTGGTCGGGGTAATCACGACCATGCGCATCTTCCGGGCGCGCTAGGTCTTCGACTCGCCCACGGCGACCATGAAAGGTGTCACCCATGCGAAGGTCCAAGTACCGGCGCGCCAGTTCCCCGACGTGGTTCAGCGGTCGGCGCCGCATCATCGCCGTCGCCGCCACGCTTGTCGCGTTCGGCGGCATCGTGACCGTCACCCAGGTCTCGAACGCCAGCACCGACAAGACCACCAAGCGGGCCCTTGCCGCCTGTGACGACCTGGCGGCCCCCAACAAGGTCGGCCTCTCCACCGAGACTCGGCAGGGCACGTACACCACGAACAACGGCAAGGTCACCCAGCACGCCGACGACGGCGCCGGTGACGTGGCCACCGCGGCTGAGGTCCGCGCCCGATGCCGTACCTGGGTGATGAACAACGTCGCCAACCAGGAGGGCACCACGGAGGCGACCACCCAGGCCCGCCGCCGCGGGAACGGCAACAACAACGGTGGCGGCAACAACAACGGTGGCAACAACAACGGCGGTAACAACGGTGGCGGCAACGCCAGCGCCGCGCCGTCCGAGGAAGCCTCCGCGCCGGCTGAGGAAGAGACCTCCGCGCCTCCCGCCGGCGAGGAGACCTCCGCGCCGCCGGCCGAGGAGGAGCAGCCCCCGGCCGAGGAGCAGCCGCCGGCCGAGGAGGAAGAGGAGACCGAGGCCCCCGCACCGGCTCCCACCGCCACGACCCCGCCGCCCGGCGCCGGTCTCGGCATCCTCACCAACAGCTGCGACACCTCCAACCTGGAGGCGCACGACGGCTTCCAGCGTGGTGACCGCTGCGTCTCCACCGAGTTCGGTGAGGTCGGCGCGGCCGCCAACAACCCCACGCTGCTGATCACCCAGGCGCCTCGCCAGGTCAACGTGAACACCCCGTTCACGCTGCAGATCAGCACCCGGAACCTGATCCGTGACCGCTTCCTCGCGGCCGGCCAGGGTGGGTACTACGTGGAGAGCAGCGTTCTGCAGAACGGCCTGGTCCGTGGCCACTTCCACACCGCGTGCCGGATCCTTGCGAGCACCAACCAGGCGCCCGCCCCGGAGCCGGTCCCGGCGTTCTTCGTCGCGACCGAGGACCGTCAGGGCAGCGCCACGCCGGACACCGTGACCATCCAGGTCCCGGGTCTGCCCGAGGCGGGTACGTTCCAGTGCTCCTCGTGGGCCGGTGACGGTTCGCACCGTACGCCGATGATGGAACGCGCCAACCAGACCCCCGCCTTCGACTCGGTGCGGATCCGCGTTCGCGGCTGACCGTACGACCACCTGAACGCGGAGCACACCGCCGCACGGCTGCGCCGGACCGGATTTCGGTCCGGGACCCCCCTCCGGCGCAGCCGGCCGTCCTCTCCCCTGCTGGACGGATGAACGCGACGGGCCGACCGGCCACCACCGGGAGGCACTCCGCATTGGGTGACCGGACCTTTCTCGGGTGTCCGGTTCACCGCCCGATGGCCCTGACCCCGGAGCAAGGTCAGGGCCATCGGCCTGCCCATTTACCGGCGCTGGTGAGATAGTTGCCCGGTGACCGTGAGCCGCCGGATGACGCCGCCGGAGCGTTATGCCTTCGGCACCTCGGTGCGGCCGCTGCTGGTGCCGAAACATGACCCCTGCGGGATGCTGCGGGACGGCGAGTTCTGGTTGTCCGTGCGTACCCCGGAAGGGCCGGCGGTGTTGCACCTGGCTCGCGCCGCGGGGGATTTGATCGCGACCGGCCATGGGCCGGGAGCGACGTGGGTCGTCGACCGCGCCGACGCGATCGCGGGGCTGCGCGACGACCTCACCGGATTCGACGAGATGGCCGCCGGAAATCCGCTGGTGAGCAGGCTCGCGAAGACCTTTTCCGGTGTGCGGCTGCCGGCTACCGGGCAGATCTTCCCGCGGTTGCTGCGGGCGATCCTGGAGCAGAAGGTCACCGGGAAAGAGGCGCACCGGTCATACCGGGCGATCTGCCGGTATTTCGGTGAGCCGGCACCCGGCCCGGTCGATCTCGTGCTCCCGCCTGATCCCGCCGCGATCGCGGCCTCGGCCTACTGGGTCTTCCATCCGTTCGGCGTCGAGCAGCGACGCACCCAGGCACTGCTGCGCGCCGCCGCGGTCGCCGCCCGGCTCGACCGCTGCGTGGACTCGGCCGAGGCGACCACCCGGATGACCGCGCTGCCCGGCATCGGCCGGTGGACCGCGGCCGAGGTGGTGCGGTACGCGTTCGGCGACCCGGACGCGGTCAGCGTCGGCGACTTCCACATCCCGAACACGGTGGCCTGGGCGCTGGCCGGTGAGGCGCGAGGTACCGACGAGCGGATGCTGGAGTTGCTGGAACCGTTCCGCGGCCATCGGGGCCGGGTCTGCGACCTTTTCGCCCTCGGTGGGATCGGTGCGCCGAAATTTGGCCCCCGGATGCCAGTGCGGTCGTTCGCCCGATTCTGACTGACTTCTTGTGCGACGTTCAGCCTGCTGAGGACATAGGCTGGCGTCCATGACAGCGTCGTCTCACGCCTACGAATATCTGGACAACGTCGGCCCCCAGCACAACGAGGAGGCCCGGCTCGCGGCGGTGCGCCGTTATCGCATGGTGGACCAGCCGGTCGAGGACGCGTACGACCGGATCGCCTTCGTGGCCGGCGCCATCTTCGAGACGCCGATCGCGACGGTTTCCCTGGTCGAGCAGGACCGGGTCTGGCTGGCCGCGTGCCAGGGCCTGGCCGGTGTCCGTGAGGTCGGCAAGGAACCCGGGCTGTGCGCCTCGGTGATCGCCCAGGACGACGTCTACGTGATCAACAACGCGGCCGTCGATCCACGCACGCTGGATCACCCGCTGGTCCGGGGCGAGCTGGGCCTGCGCTTCTACGCCGCCGCGCCGATCCGCACCCACGACGGTTACCGGCTCGGCACGGTCAACGTGATCGACAGCCGGCCACGGGACGCCAACACGCGTCAGCTCAAGGCTCTGGAACACCTGGCCTCGATCGTCGCCGACGAGCTTGAGCTGCGGCTCATGGTGATCCGCAGCGCGGCCGCTGAACAGCGGATGCGCGACACCGTGAACTGATCTTCAAATGTGGGTACTAGGTGGGCATGATCTGGAACTTTGCCCGCAAAATTATCCTGACCGCCATTCTCGTCCCCCTCGGCGCGGCCGGCGCCCGCAAGCTCAGTGACACCATCGAGCGGCGTCGTGGTGCCAGCCGGGGCACCCGTCTCCTGCGCCAGGGCGCGGACACGTTGCAGAACACGTTCGGCCGTAAGAAGCGCAGCCGTTTCGGATTCCGCTGATTCTGGGTAACGGCGGCGATATGCGTACCCCCCGCAGAATCGCCGTCGTTGCTCACCAGCGGAAGACCCTCGGAGGAGGGCTCGACGAACTCCGCCGATGCATCACCGGCAAGGGCGTCGACGAGCTGCTCTGGTTCGAAGTGCCGAAAAGCCGCAAGGCGCCCAAGCAGGTTCGCAAGGCGATCAAGGCCGATGTGGACCTGCTTGTCGTCTGGGGCGGTGACGGTATGGTCCAGCGCGCGCTCGACACCCTTGCGGCCACCAAGGGTGGCAGCAAGATCCCGGTAGCGATCATGCCGGCCGGAACCGGAAATCTCTTCGCCGGAAATGTTGGCATTCCCACGGACCTCTCCAAAGCTGTCGACATCGCCTTCACCGGTGAGCGGCGCCGCTTTGATCTGGGGCTGCTGGAGGGCGAACACTTCGCCGTGATGGCCGGCGTCGGCTTCGACGGCGCGATGATCAAGGACGCCGACGGGGCTTTGAAGGACCGGT
Source organism: Actinoplanes sp. CA-015351 (assembly GCF_050955685.1). Taxonomy (NCBI): domain Bacteria; kingdom Bacillati; phylum Actinomycetota; class Actinomycetes; order Micromonosporales; family Micromonosporaceae; genus Actinoplanes; species Actinoplanes sp. CA-015351. The sequence goes on along the minus strand of NZ_CP192102.1, from coordinate 7,068,670 downwards.
TCGGCAAGCTCGCGTACGTCTGGACCGGCATCCGTCACGTCAACGGCGAAGCGCCCCGGGCGAAGATCAAGGTGGACGGTGTCGACTGGTTCGACGACGAGGCCAGCTGCGTGCTGATCGGCAACGTCGGCACGATCACCGGCGGCATCGAGGCCTTCGACGGCGCCTCCCCGGAGGACGGCTGGCTCGACGTCGGTGTCGCGACGGCTCAGGGCGCGCTGCAGTGGGCGCGGGCACTCGGCACGATGGCGGTCGGCCGCTCGGACAACTCGCCGTTCGTGCGGACCACCCGGGCGCGCCGGATCGACGTGAAGCTGAAGTCGCCGCTCGAATACGAGCTCGACGGCGGCGCCCGGGCCAAGACCCGCAAATTCACCGCGTCGGTGGTGCCTGGTGCGGTCACCATCTGCGTTCCGGCCGCGGAAAGTGACCGATAGGCGACAGATAGGTTCGTATCCTTCTGTACTCCGGCGTTTCCTTCATGTCGGTATATCCCCTGGATTGTTCCGGTGGCGAAGCCCAAACTGGCTGTCACCGCACAATCCAGGGGGTTTCTGATGTCGTACGTGAGCGTGGCGCTGACCGCCGGCGGGTTGCTGGTCGTCGCGTACCGGATGGGTCGTGTGCACGCGGCCTGGCACGAGGTGCACGCCGCCAAACACGGTGTTCGCCAGAATCGCCGGGAGGCGTGGGCGCACACCGTTCGATTAGCCGCCGGCATAGCCGTGACGCTGATGGGTCTGCTGGTCGCGGGCTTCCAGCTCGCGGCTCTCAGGTGAAGGACTCCGGGAGCGGGATTCCGAATCGCGCGCAGAGCAGCGGCACGTCATGGCGATCGGCGGCGCGCACCGGGTAACCGGTATGCCGGCGGACCGCCCACTCCGGATCCTCACATCGCACCGGCCGATCCGCGATCACACCACGCCCGGCCAGCGCCGATGCCGGGAACGTCAGGCCGTCCACGGCCGAGCCGAAGTGCAGCTGACCATCGGCGAGATGCTCGTAGAGATGCAGATCGACGCGGGTCGAGCCGCCGTCGTGGAGTACGAAGTTCCACGGCCGGTCGCCGGGCCTGGGATAAACCCGGTCTAGGCCGCGCCCGGCGAACGCCCGGAACGCCCACTCCAGATGCGCCGCCGGCAGCCAGAGGTCGAGATTCGAGTGCTCGCGGGTCTGCTCCTCCAGGAGAGCGTCCACACTCCAGCCGCCGCTGAGGCAGACGTCGACCTGGTGGGCGTCGAGCGCTTCGAGCAGATCTGTCACCTGCACGGCCGTCATGACGTGCCGCCCCGCCATCCGGCCTCCAGAATCGCGATCAAGCGCTCAGGAGATCGCACGCCACCCAAGCCGGGCCATCCGCTTTTCGGTCACTCGGCTCACGAAGATCAGAGCACGAACGCGTCCGTCCACAACTGGCGGGAGCGGCCCGACAACGCCTCCATGAGGCCCACCGCCTGGCTGTCGGTGAGGCCGGCCACGAAGTCGATGACGGCTCGGCCCCGGGCGCGGCTGAGGCGTTCCGGTGTGCCGATCGGTAGCTCGGCCTCGGCCAGCTCGACGAGGTCGCGGAGCCGGCGGGGGAGGCGCTGCTCCTCCTCGGGGTCGGTGAGCCAGGCCAGCAGCGCCTCGACCAGCGATGCCAGCAGGCGGGCCTGGCCGCGCTGGTGCAGGGCCAGGTCGGGGCGTTCCAGGACGAAGCGGTTCTGCACGAACTTGAGGACCTGCACCTCGTGCCACTGGGCGCGGGACAGCTGCACGTGACCGCTTCTGATCGCGGGCTGGCCGATCAGCTCGATGGAGTCGACGAGGCGGCGGGTCCAGTTCGCGGAGAAGGCGGCGACCCGGGACTCGGCCTCGATCGATCCGTCGAACGGGCGGGCCAGCAGCCCGTCGACCAGCTCGGCGCGGACCAGCTCGACGGCTCCGGCGAAGGCGTCGTCGTCGGCGATCCAGCTGTCCTTGCGGTGCAGCTGGCGGCGCAGCGACTCGATGGCGCCGCCGGCCCGGTTCAGATCGGTCTCGGCGCCCCAGCGCTGCCAGGCCATCAGTTCGGTGGCCACGGCACCCTGCTGGAGTACGCCGACCCGATGCACGTCCTCAAGATCGTGGATGGCGTACGCGATGTCGTCCGCCGTGTCCATCACCGACGCCTCGACGGTCTGCTGCCAGTCGGCGACCCGCCCGGTGAAGGGCGCCCGCGCGGCCCTCATATCGGAAATTTCCGTGGAATACGCTCCGAACTTCAGCGACCCACCCTCCGGATCGTCCGGAACCACGGCGGCTCCACGCGGCGCCGGATCCATGAAACGCGGGTGCGGATCGGGGTGCTCGCGCCGGGTCCACGGATATTTCAGGATCGCGGCCCGGACGGCGTTCGTCAGGTTCAGCCCGATCGTCGCCTGCCCCCGGACCTCGGTGCTCGTCACTATCCGGTACGACTGAGCGTTGCCCTCGAAGCCGTCCTGAAGCCGCAGCCGCTGCCGGGCGAGCCGATCGAGCACGCGCTCACCGAGGTGCCCGAACGGCGGGTGCCCGAGATCGTGCGCCAGGGCGGCGGCCTCGACCACGTCCGGGTCGCAGCCGCCGAGCTTGTCGGTCAGGTCCGGGTGTGCGGCCTGAACCCGCTCGGCGATGGCCCGGCCCACCTGTGCCACCTTGAGGCTGTGGGTGAGCCGGTTGTGCACCAGCAGGCCCGCCCCGCCCGGACTGATCACCTGGGTGACGCCGGCGAGGCGGGCTAGGAACGGCGAGCTGACGATCCGGTCCCGGTCCACCCGGAAGGGGTTCGACGCGAGGTCGCCGGGGGCGACGAGGCTGTCGCCGAAGAGGCGGTGAGCACGGGGATCGTCCATCCGGTGCAGGTTACCGGGACTGCAGAGCGTCCAGTGCGACGGCCATCGCCGCGATCAGGCGACGGTCCAGGTTCGGGTCGGCGATCGTCACGTGGAAGCGGTCGCGCAGGCCCCACTTGCGCACCACCGAGAACGCCGGGCGTCCGCCGATGGTGAAGTCGAAGTGGTACGGCAGCCAGGAGAGCGAGTCCACGAAACGGCGCAGGATCGCCACGAACATGCTGCGTTCCTGGCCGGTCATCTCGCCGTACCCGGGCTGCTCCAGCACCCAGGTGGACCGCAGCAGCGACGCGCCGAAGCTCTTCTTGAACAGGCCGATCGGCTGCCCGGCCGCGTCCGTCACGTCGTAGGTCGCGCCCAGGTCGATCCGCTGCCGCGCCTTGAAGCCGAGCAGCGGCTGCTGTTTGGTGTCGTCGGTGTAGAGGGTCACCTGCTCCTTGAACGCGAGCCGTTTCTGCTGGGCGAACGCCAGCAGGCCGGACTCCTGGCCGTCCGGGGAGGAGGCGTGGATCTCGTACTGGTTGACCATGAGTCGGATCCGCTGGCGGACGATGAGTTGCTGCTGGGACTGAAGGGTGTCGAGCGTCACGGCGTGAGTGTTTCATGGTGAACGTGGTGGTCGCGCACGGCCGTGGACCGTCAGACTGGTCACATGGCGAAGCGAACGCGTACCCGTACCGTGATGGCTCTGGCCCTGGGCGCCGCGGCGGTCTGGGCCGCCCGCGACCTCCCCGCCCAGCTCGGCGCCCGGGCGGGCGGCTCCCGGCGTACCCGGGTCGAGTCGTCCCCGCAGTACTCCGGCGGCAAGTTCCGCAATACCGTTCCGGCGACGATGCTCACCGCCACGTCGATGCCCAAGGTTTTCGCGGCCACCCTGACCGGCCGGGAGGCACGCCACCCGCACCAGCCGATCCCGGTGGTCGAGCCGGCGCCCGGCCTGGACGCCTCCGGGCTGCACGTGACCTGGTACGGCCACTCGTCCGCGCTCGTTGAGATCGAGGGCCGGCGGATCCTGCTCGACCCGGTCTGGAGCGACCGCTGCTCCCCGTCCCGCCTCACCGGCCCGCGCCGGCTCCACGAGCCGCCGCTGCCGCTGCGTGAGCTGCCGCCACTCGACGCCGTGGTGATCTCCCACGATCACTACGACCACCTCGACATGGTGACCATCCAGAACCTGGTGGACCTGCAGGCCGCGCCGTTCCTGGTGCCGCTCGGCGTCGGCGCCCACCTGGAGAAATGGGGCGTTCCGGAGACCCGCATCATCGAACTCGACTGGAACGAGAAAGCCAAGGTCAACGGCATTGAGCTGGTCGCGACGCCGGCCCGGCACTTCTCCGGCCGCGGCTTCACCCGCGACGAGACCCTCTGGGCAAGCTGGGTGATCAACGGCCCGACTCGCAAGGTGTTCTATTCGGGCGACACCGGATATTTCCCGGGTTTCGCTGACATCGGCGCCGAATACGGCCCGTTCGACGCGACCCTGGTGCAGGTGGGTGCCTACGGCGACGCCTGGCCCGACATCCACATGCTCCCGGAGGACGGCGTCGCCATGCACGTCGACGTCCGCGGCGGCCTGATGATCCCGGTCCACTGGGCGACGTTCAATCTCGCCCTGCACGACTGGGCCGAACCCGCCGACCGCACCTGGTCCGAGGCCAAGGCCCGCGACGTCCGGCTCGCGATCCCCCGCCCCGGCGAGCGCATCGACGTCGACAACCCCCCGCCGGTCGATGGCTGGTGGCAGCAGATCGCTTAGATCCATTTCGCAGCGGGGCGGTGGGTCCAGACCGCTGCTCCCGCCGAGGGCCCGGCGCGGGTCGCTACGCTCCCGCGCCGGGCGACCTGCGTAAATGGTTGCGCCCTTTTCCTGTCACCCCCGTGCGAACGCACAAGCACCCACACCCACCCGCCACCAGCAAAACAACCGCAACCACAAGCCGGTCCCGAGCGGCCCGGTCCCGAGCGGCCCGGCTTGTGCTTGCGGCAGTTTTCCAGGTGTGCGAGCGACCGCGAGCGCAAGCCGTGGTGGGCGCGGGGGCGAGCCGTACACCAGACATGTCATGAGGCTGCGATTACGTGTCTGGTGTACGGCACGCATCCAGCAGCCGTAGCTCAGACACCTCATACGTGCCCGATGACATGTCTGAGCTACGGCTCGCCCCGGCGGTCGGTTCGTCCCGGCGGTCGGTTCGTCCCGGCGGTCGGCTCGTCCCGGCGGACGGCTCGCCCCGGCGGACGGCTCGCCCGGCGGCCAGGTTCGTTCGCCCGGTGGGCCGACGGCAACGCGCCGTGAGCCTCCGCCGATGCGTGTCGAGTTGGGGTGCGGGTTGGAACTGAAGTCGACACGTAATCGGGTGGATGGTCAGACGAGCAGGCCGCCGGTGGCCCGGATGTTCTGGCCGGTCAGCCAGGCCGCATCCGGTGTCGTCAGGAATGCCACCACCGCCGCTATGTCGTCCGGGGTGCCCAGGCGGCCGAGGGCGGTGAGGCCGGCCGTCTGCGCCAGGGACTCCGGTGAGTTCGTGGTGTGCAGCAGGTCGGTGTCGGTCGCTCCCGGCGAGACGGTGTTCACCGTTATCGACCGGGGGCCCAGCTCGCGGGCCGCCACCGCGGTGAACTGTTCCAGCGCGGCCTTGCTGGCGCAGTACAGGGACAGGCCCGGCCCGGGGATCGCGGTGTTCAGGGTGGAGATGTTGACGATCCGGCCGGGGGAGCGCAGCAGCGGGATCGCCGCCTGGATGGCGAAGAGCGGGAACTTCGCGTTGATCGTCATGACCCGGTCGAAGGCGGCCGGGGTGAGGCTGTCGATCGGGCTCGGGTCGTTCACTCCGGCGTTGTTGATCAGGATGTCCAGGCCGTCCTTCACCGGAGTGAAGATGTCCGGCAGGGTGGACAGATCGGCCTGGTCGCAGCGGACCGCCTCGGCACCTGTCTCGGCCGCCAGGTCTGCGGCTGCCTGATCCGCCGAGTGGTAGGTGAACACGACCCGGGCGCCGTCCCGGGTCAGGCGCCGGACCACGGCACGGCCGATTCCGCGTGAGCCGCCGGTCACCAGGGCTGTCTTGCCGGTGAGGATGAGCGTCATGCGTACCGACGCTACGAAGCCGCGGGCCCCTCGTCTTGAACGAATGCGCGCGGTCAGCCCATGGCGCGGTGCAGGGCTCGGCGTAACTCGGTGGGGGTCAGGCCGGACAGGGCTTTTGTCTCACGGGTCAGATGCGGCTGGTCGGCGTACCCACAATCGAGCGCGAGTCTGGGCAGGTGCGTGCCCATCGTCAGCATGTCGGTGGCGCGCTGGAAGCGCGCGACGCGGGCGACAGTGCCCGGGGTGAGGCCGATGCGGCGCTGGAAGGTGGACTCCAGCCGGCGGCGGCTGACGCCGAGCGAGGTGGCTACGGTGCCGACTCGGGTGGGTCCACGCTGGAGCCGGCGCCAGGCTTCCATTACCCACATTTCTGATAAATCAGAAGTGTCCGAGCTGCGGGCGATCAGCCAGCTGTCCAGGATGGCGAAACGCGAGCCCCAGCCCGGTGCCGACGCCAGGCGGGTGACCAGCGACGATTCCCGGCTGCCGACCAGATCCGCAAGCGGGACCGACCGCCCGGCGAGTTCCGGCATCGGCACCCCGAGCAGCGCACGCACCCCAGCCGGGCGGAAAGCGACGGTGACCCCGAAACCCCAGCGCACGTCCCGCGACAGCACCGGCCCGGAGGACGGCCCGGTAACCGTCCGGGCACCTCCGGCGAGGTCGATGACCAGCACCGCCACGTTCAGCGGCAGCACCCGGTGCGCGATCTGCCCGGCGCCGCGGAACCCGCCGTAGGCCAGCACATGCTCCCGCAACCGCGGATCCGGTCGCCCGGCCGTCGTGAGACACGGCTCGGCCGCCGGCGCGAGGGGCAGCGAGTGGATCACAAGACGCGGAGGCGCAGAGCGGCCGGCGCGTGAGCGGGAACGGCCGGATTGCGGGGTGCGATCGGCTCCAGCCGGCGATATCCCTCGCCGGGCGACGGGCGCTGATCAACGTCGCCCTTGTTCGGCCAGAGCGCGATGGCCCGTTCCGCCATCGCCGTGATGGTCAGCGACGGGTTCACACCGAGGTTCGCCGGCACCGCCGAACCGTCGACGACGTGCAGGCCCGGATAGCCGAAAACCCGGTGGTACGCGTCGACGACCCCGGACGCCGGCGACTCGCCGATCGTCGCCCCGCCCAGGATGTGCGCGGTGAGCGGGATGTTGAAGATGTCCCCGACGGTCCCGCCCGGGAAGCCACCGATCCGGTCGGCGAGCCGGCGCACGGCCTCGTGGCCGACGGGTATCCACACCGGGTTCGGCTCACCGTGCCCGACGCTCGTGGTGAGCCGGCCACGGCGGGTACGCCGAACCGTCAGCGAATTGTCCACCGACTGCATGACCAGCGCGATGATCGTCCGCTCGCTCCACCGCCGCACCGAGAGCGAATGCCCCAGCACGACCGGGTGCCGCAGCGCCTGCCAGAGGAAACGCAACGGCCGTGGCACCCGCCCGCCACCGTCCACCAGCAGCGTCGAGAGCAGACCCATCGCGTTGCTGCCGGGCCCGTACCGAACGGGTTCGATGTGGGTGTCCGGGTCGGGGTGGAACGACGAGGTGATCGCGATCCCGGAGGAGTAGGGCTGCGCCGGCACCTCCTTCACGGCGGCCCCGAGCAGCGCCTCCGAGTTGGTCCGGGTCAGCTGACCGACCCGGTCCGAGAGCCGGGGCAGCACGCCGGTGTCCTTCATGGCGTGCAGCAGACCCTGGGTGCCGAGCGCCCCGGCGGAGAGGATCACGTGGTCAGCGGTGAAAAGGCCATTGTTCGTCTGTACGCGCCAGCCGCCCTCCGCAGGATGGAAACGGGTTACAACGGTGTCCGGGTGCACCACCGCACCGGCCCGCTCCGCCAGGTGGAGATAGTTGACGTCGAGCCGGTTCTTCGCGCCGACCTTGCAGCCGATCATGCAGTTGCCGCACTCGACGCAGCCGGTGCGGTCCGGGCCGGCGCCGCCGAAATACGGGTCGGGCACCGTCTTGCCGGGTTCGCCGAAGAAGACACCCACGGGCGTACGCCGGAACGTGTGCCCCACACCCATGTCCTCGGCGACCTGCTTGATCACCACATCGGAGGGCGTCATGGTGGGCTGTTCGTTGACGCCGAGCATCCGCGACGCCTGGTCGTAGAAGACGTCGAGCTCGGCCGCCCAGTCGGTGATCCCGGCCCAGTTCGGGTCGGCGAAGAACGGCGCCGGCGGCTTGTAGAGCGTGTTCGCGTACACCAGTGAACCGCCACCGACGCCGGCCGCGGAGAGCACCATGATGTCCTTGAGCAGCGTGATCCGCTGCATGCCACGCATGCCGAGACGCGGGGCCCAGAGGAAGTTCCGCAGGTCCCAGGAGGTCTTGGGCAGAGTCTCGGGGGTGAAGCGGCGGCCGGCTTCGAGCACGCCGACCCGATATCCCTTTTCGGCCAGGCGCAGGGCGCTGACGCTGCCGCCGAAGCCACTGCCGACGATGACGATGTCGTAATGCGTCATCGTGTCACCTAAGCATTACCGACGAGTAACCGGAAGGCCTGACCGGCTTCAGCGTCGATAGATGGTGATCGAGTGGCCTACGTGGTCGATCGCGGTGCTGGACTCGATCAGGTTCTTCAGCCGGCCTTTCGCCAGGGCGACCCGGGAATCCGAGACCACCAGCAGGCCGCGTACCTGCTCCTCGGGCACCTTGTAGGGGTCGCCGGCCACGATCCCGTAGTAGTTCGGCACCCCGGCGCCCTTGTAGACGAGCCAGACCTGTTCGCCCGGATAATCCGATTTCAGCCGGGACGAGAGACGGGGCAGATCCTGTCCCCAGTCGACATTCGCGTCGTGCAGGGTGTTGTGGGTGTTCGAGGTGCCCCCGAAGGCGATATTCGAATAAGGAATATAAGTGGGAAATGTCAGGATGGATCCGGCGGCGACCGTCAGCACCAGGACACCCGTGATCTCTTTGGAAAAGCGGAACCGGATGAGCGCCACCGTTCCCGCCGCGACCGCCAGGAACATCGGCAGGAAGATCACGTACCGGGTGCCGAAATTGCGTGCCCCGGTCATCGTGAACAGCAGCAGCACGGCCGAGACCGGCAGCAGATAGAGCGCCGCCGCCCGCAGTCTCGGCACCACGAGCAGGGTGATCGCGCCGGCCGCCCAGAGCACCAGCATCCCGAGCGGCGTCTTGATCAGGATCGCGACCGGCATGTAGTACCACGGCGATCCTCGATAGGCCTCACCCAGCAGGAAGCCGTTGAACAGCCGGTTCTCGAACTTGAACTGGGTCAGCATGCCGTCCCGGTATGCCTGCGGGAACGGCATCAGGTCCACCGCGAGCCCTCGCAGCCCACCGGGATCAGGCAGCCCGGCCGGGGTGGTCCAGCGCAGCCGCGGATCCACCGCCAGATAGGTCAGCCACACCGTCGCCACCGCGATCACACCGACCCCGATCGCCGCTCCCGCAGCGATCAGCAAGCGCTTCCCGGCCACCCGCGCCGGTTGCGCTTTCCACATGGACAGGCCCGCGAGACCACCAAGCAGGGGTACGGCCGGAAGCACGCTCATCCGGGTCGCCAGGGCCGCGCCCAACGCCAGCCCGGCCAGTGGCAGGTAGAGGTTCGGCCGGCCGCGGGCCCGCCACGCCGTCCAGAACGCGATGAGCAGCAGTCCGGCCGCGGGCACGTCGAGCGTCGCCAGTGATCCATGGGCGATCACGTCGGGGGAGAAGGCGTACAGGGTGAGGGCGATCAGTCCGGCCGCCGGGCCGGCCAGGTCCCGGGCGAAAGCCAGCACCACGAGGCCGAAGAGCAGGGTCAGCAGGATGATCGGCAGCCGGGCCAGGAGCATCAGCTGGAACGGGTTGTTACCGCTCTCGTAGAGCAGGTGCCGCCCCAGCCGGGTCTGGTTGCCCTCGAACGCCGGGTCCAGTTCCGCGTCGGCGAACGCCAGCCCGGCCGCGATGAACAGCTTGCCGAGCGGCGGGTGCTCCGGGTTGTAGCGCAGGCTGTGCTGCTGGCCGTAGACCGCGGCGGCGCCGACGTACACCGGCTCGTCGATCGTCGGTGACTGCTGCATCGCGGTGGTCACCATCGCGAACGCCATCTGCCCGAGAAGCGCGACGACGGCGAGCAGGTACAGCAGTCGGCGGCGCGGCATCGGGCAAATCTAGCCGGTGCCGTCCGGCGTTCAGAGACCGACGGTGCGGGTGGCGACCAGGCCCCGGTGGGTGTCGCCGGTGACCGACGGGATCTCCAGGGACCAGCCGCCGGTGAAGCAGGTGTCGCTGGTGAGGCTCATGGTGTGCCGGCTGTCCCCGGGCAGCGCCAGCTGGGCCGAGTGGATCGTGTCGGAGTTCCGGAGCACCTCGAAGTGCATGTGCGGCCAATGACCGGCCGACGAGGCCGGGAAGGCGCTCGGGAAGGCCACCCAGCCGGACGGGTCGCTGATCTGCCGGCCGCGGGATTCGCGATCGTGGGAATGGCGGTCGCAGTGCCAGAGGTCCACCTCGTACCCGGGCACAGGGCGGCCGGAGTTGGCGCTCACGAGTCGCAGCCGCACGGTGAGTGGCACGTTCTCCCGGTTCATGACCTCCATTTCGGCAGCGCCCGGGTGAGGGCGGATCGCCGAAGGGGTGCAAAACAGGAGCACCCCCGGCGTGGGCGCCGAGGGTGCTGGGGGAGCTTGGGGGATCGGTGAATCAGACGGAGGTGGGCACACCCGTCGCAGGAATGCCAGGGGAGGGGATGCTCGCGGGCGGGGCCTGCTCGGCTTCCCAGGCGGCGTACGCGGCTTGGGCGGCCGCCAGTTTCGCCGGGTGCTGCTGGCAGGCGCGCAGCAGTTTCAGGATCAGGAACAGCTCGAAGACGAGCAGCGCCGCGCCGGCCAGGATGGTGACCGGGATGACCAGTCCGAGCAGCGGGCCGATGATGAAGACCGACATCTCGTACTCGATGCCGCTGAACAGGTGGGTGCGGATCCGGTTGCGGCGCAGCGTGTTGCCGATCCGGCGGCGGAACGACGGGGGGCCGGCCTGAGCGGCGGGCATTTCGTCGAGCGGCTCGGCCGCCGTCTCCGGCAGCGCCTCGACCTGCGGCTGGAGCTCAAGGATCTGGTCCCGCATGACCCGCCGGACCTTCGCCATCTGCTGGCTGTTCAGGTACCGGAAGAGGTCGAGGAAGACCGCCACCGCCATCACCCACAGGTAGGCGACGTTGTCGGTCTGCAGGTACTGACCGCCGAACAGCGTGATCGCGCAGAAGAAGACCCGGACCCGGTCCAGAACGAAGTCCAGCCACTGGCCGAATATCGTGCCGGTCCCGTTCAGTCGAGCGATCTTGCCGTCCATGCAGTCGACGACGAAGCTCAGGTGGAAGAGGATCGCTCCGGCGGCCAGCGCCCAGCGATCGCCGATGGCGAAACCAACCATCGCGCCGACACCCAGCACGGTCGCGAACAGCGTCAGAACGTTCGGTGTGATCCACCGATGGGGCGCGACCAGACGCACCAACCGGGACGCCAGCGGGTCGACCAGAAGCACGGTCCACCACGCGTCAACCGGCTTGTAGGTCCGCTCCCGGATCTCCTGCAAGGTCACCTTCACGCGCGGCACTCTAGACCTTAATCCTATGCAAACGCCAAATACCCCGCCGGTGAAACATAGGCCATCACCAGGTGTGACGCTCGTTGCGTCGTGCGGTAATCGCCTCATATGCCGGTACCGTGCGGGCCGGATTCAAAGACTGTACGCCCACCCGTCCCAGGAGTCGGCAGGTTCCCCGTGATCAACAGCGGTCACGCGTACTGAAAAGGATGAGACGCACGTCCCGTTCGCGCGCCCTGGAGCGCGGGTACACCGAGGTCCTGACGGGGAATCGGTGCAGGAGGCGTGCCATGTTCGGGACGAAGCAGACGGTAGCCGACCAATTTGTCGAGGTCTTGGTCCAGGCCGGGGTCGAGCGGATCTACGGGCTGGTCGGTGACAGCCTCAACTCGCTGAGTGACGCCATTCGGCGCAGCGGCGCGATCGAGTGGGTGCACGTACACAACGAGGAGGCGGCGGCGTTCGCGGCCTCGGCGGAAGCGCAGCTCACCGGGCGTCTCGCGGTCTGCGCGGGCAGTTGCGGGCCGGGCAACACGCACCTGATCCAGGGAATCTTCGACGCCCACCGGTCCGGGGCGCCGGTTCTGGCGATCGCGTCGCACATCGTCTCCAGCGAGATCGGCACCGGCTTCTTCCAGGAGACCGATCCGAAGCAGCTCTTCGGCCAGGCCAGCCACTGGACCGAGCTGGTGTCGTCGGCCGAGCAGATGCCGCGGCTGGCCCGGGTCGGCATCCAGGAGGCCCTCGGCAAGCGTGGCGCCGCGGTGCTGGTGGTGCCGGGTGACGTCTTCGGCGCCAACGCCGTGAACGAGACCGGCACGGCACACCGCCCGGCCGGCCCGGTCCTCGGCGTGCCCTCGCCCGAGGTGATCAACGAGCTGGCCGAGCGGATCAACGCGGCCGAGAAGGTGGCGATCTTCGGCGGGATCGGCTGCGCCGGCGCTCGCGACGAGGTGCTCCAGCTGGCCGAGGTGCTCGCCGCGCCGGTCGGGCACAGCCTGCGGGGCAAGGAGTCGCTGCAGTACGACAACCCGTACGACGTAGGGATGTCCGGGTTGCTCGGGTACGGGGCTTGTTACCAGGCCAGCCACGAGGCGGACCTGCTTCTGCTGCTCGGCACGGACTTTCCGTACCGGCAGTTCCTGCCCGGCAAGAACACCGTCCAGGTCGATCTCGACCCGTCCCGGCTCGGCCGGCGTACGCCGCTCGACCAGGGTGTTGCCGGTGACGTCGGCGCGACGATCCGGGCCCTGCTGCCGAAGCTCGATCGCAAGAAGCGTGATTTCCTCGACCGGATGCTGGCCAAGCACACCGAGGAGCTGGAGCGGGTGGTCGGCGCGTACACGCACGACGTCGAGCACCTGACCCCGATCCACCCGGAGTACGTGGCTTCGATCCTCGACGAGGAAGCCGCCGCCGACGCGATCTTCACGGCCGACACCGGCATGTGCTGCAGCTGGATCGCCCGGTACATCACCCCGAACGGGCACCGCCGGCTGCTCGGCTCCTGGGTGCACGGCACCATGGCGAACGCGCTGCCGCAGGCACTCGGCGCCCAGAAGGCCTTCCCGGGCCGCCAGGTCGTCTCGATGTCCGGCGACGGCGGGCTCGCCATGCTCCTCGGCGAGCTGCTCACCGCGAAGCTGCACAACCTGCCGGTCAAGGTGGTCGTCTTCAACAACTCCAGCCTCGGCATGGTCCGCCTGGAGATGCTGGTGGCCGGTGACCCGCCGTTCGAGACCGACCACGAGGCGGTCGATTTCGCTGCCATCGCCCGCGGTGCGGGCATTCATGGGGTACGCGTAGAGAAGCCTGACGAGGTCCGTCAGGCGATGCGTGAGTTCCTGGCACACGACGGGCCGGCCGTTCTCGACGTGGTGACCGACCCGAACGCCCTCGAACTTCCGCCGCACGTCACCACCGAGGAGGCGGCCGGTTTCGCGCTCGCCGTCGGCCGCACGGTGCTGGGCGGTGGGGTGGGCCAGATGCTGCACCTGGCCCGCACCAACCTGCGCAACATTCCGCGTTAGCTCTTACGCAGGTCCGCACCCACGTCGTGGAGGTGGCGCAGCGCCTGTGCGTAGGACTCGGTGAGGCTCGTGATCTCGTACGAGACGCCGATCTCCTCGCAGTAGCGCTGCACCACCGGCTGGGCCTTGCGCAGGTTCGGTGACGGCATGGCCGGGAACAGGTGGTGCTCGATCTGGTAGTTGAGGCCGCCGAGCGCCACGTCGACGAACCAGCCGCCGCGCACGTTGCGGGAGGTCAGCACCTGCTTGCGGAGGAAGTCCTCGGTGCCGTCGGGGTGCGGCATGCCCTTGTGGTTCGGCGCGAACGTCATACCGAGGTAGACGCCGAACACCGCCTGGTGCACCACGAAGAAGGCGAGCGCCTGGAGCGGGGTCAGGACCAGGGCGAGCGCCGCGAGATAGCCGGCGATGTGGACGGCGAGGAGGGTTCCTTCCAGGACCGGGCGCTTCACGGTGCCGTCGAAGAGGGCGCGGACGCTGTCACGCTTCAGCGACAGACCGAGCAGGGTCAGCAGCGGAAAGAACAAATATGCCTGATATTTCGCGATGAATCCCTGTGCGTCCTCGCGGTTCCAGACCAGCACTCCCGGGCCGACGTCCGGGTCCAGGTCGTCGTGGTTCGGGTTGGCGTGATGCTTGGTGTGCTTGTCCATCCAGTACCCGTAGGACATGCCGATCGCCAGGTTCCCGGCGATCAGCCCGGCCCGGGCGCTGGGCTTGTTGGTGCGGAACACCTGCCGATGGGCCAGGTCGTGCGCCACCAGTGCGGCCTGCGCGAACACCACACCCAGCAGCACTGCCACCGCGACGGTCCACCAGGATGCCCCGACCAGGAAGAAAGCTGCCCATCCGCCGATCAGGGCGAGGGTCACGGCGGTGAGGCGTACGGCGTAATAGGCCGGCCGCCGGCGCAGCAGGCCGGCTGCGTTGATCCGGCGGCCGAGCTCGGCGAAGTCGCTGCCGGCGGCTCGTGTCTCAGCTGTCATCGTCATAACGTCCAGGCTCGCGGGCGCCCGTGGGTAAGTCAGGAGTGTCAGGTCCCCCCACGGTGGTAGGGCTGGCACTACCGACAGGCTGGCGCCCGCGGTCCAGGATGAGGACATGGAGTCGCGTGACTGGATCCGGGACGGGGTACGGGCCGTTGGCGGCGGGGTGCTGAGTGTCGCCCTCGCCATCACCAACATCCCGCTGTTCGTCCTCTTCGTGGTGTCGCTGGTGCTCACCCCGGTGCTCGGCATCGGACTGGTGCTGTTGCCGCTGGTGACCGCGCTGATCCGGGTCCGTGCCCGGCTGGCCCGCCGGCTCGCCGCGACGTTCGGGATGCCGATCGCCCGCCCGTACCGCCCGGTGCCGCCGTCGAGGGGCCTGCTGACCCGCTACCGCTGGATCGTCACCGACCCGGCCACCTGGCGGGATTTCGCCTGGCTGCTGCCCGGCGCGGTGGCCGGCCTGGTGCTGGGTGTGCTGACGCTGGCCGTGCCGCTCTACGGCATCGAGGGCATCGTGCTGCTGCCGCTCTGGATCTGGCTCGGCACCGGCAACTACGGGTACGGCGCGATCTGGCCGATCGAGACGGTCGGCGAGGGATTCCTGTCGCTGCCGCAGGGCACCGTGATCCTCGCGATCGGACTGGCGATGGCGCCGTACCTGCGAACCGCCGACGCCTGGCTGACCCGGCTGTTCCTCGCGCCGACCCGCAACGCCGAGCTTCGCCTGCGGGTCAGCCACCTCACCACCACCCGGTCCGACAACCTCGACGCGCAGGCCGCCGAGCTGCGCCGGATCGAACGCGACCTGCACGACGGCGCGCAGGCCAGGCTCGTCTCGCTCGGCATGACGATCGGCCTGGCTGCCGAGCTCGTCGACGACAACCCCGAGATGGCCCGCAAACTCCTCTCCGAGGCGCGCGAGACCAGCTCGGACGCGCTCGTCGAACTGCGCCATCTGGTACGCGGAATCCACCCGCCGGTCCTCGCCGAACGCGGTCTCGAAGGCGCTGTCCGGGCTCTGGCGATGGCCCTGCCGATCCCGACGAGCGTCGGCGCCGCGGTGCCCGGCCGGCTCGACACGCCGGTGGAGTCCGCCGCGTACTTCGCCGCCGCCGAGGTCCTCGCCAACGTGACCCGGCACAGCTTCGCCCAGCACGCCGAGGTGCAGCTCTGGCACCACGACGGCACGCTGACCATGCGGATCAGCGACGACGGCCTCGGCGGCGCCGACCCGGAGGCCGGCACCGGACTGCGAGGCATCGAGCGTCGTCTTGCCGCGTTCGATGGCACGATGAGCCTGTCCAGCCCGCCGGGCGGACCGACTGTCGTGACCATGGAGCTGCCGTGCGCGTTGTCATCGGCGAGGACCTCGCCCTACTCCGAGACGGCCTGACCCGGCTGCTGGAGGCGTACGACTTCACCGTCGTGGCGGCCGTCGACAACGGGCCGGAGCTGCTGCCGGCGCTGGTGGCGCACCGGCCGGACGTGGCGGTGGTGGACGTACGGCTGCCGCCCACCTTCACCGACGAGGGTCTGCAGGCGGCGATCGCGGCCCGCGCGACGATACCCGGCCTGCCGGTCCTGGTCCTCTCCCAGCACGTCGAGCCGTTGTACGCCCGGGAGCTGCTCAGCGACCGCAAGGGCGGGATCGGATATCTGCTCAAGGACCGGGTGTCGCACGTGGCCCAGTTCGTCGACGCGGTGCGCCGGGTCGCCGCCGGGGGCACCGCGCTGGACCCCGAGGTGGTCTCCCAGCTGCTGGCCCGCCACGAGCCGCCGCTGGCCGCGCTGACCATGCGGGAGCGGGAGGTGCTCGGGCAGATGGCCGAGGGCCGGTCGAACGGCGCGATCGCCGGCAAGCTGTTCATCGGGGAGAAAGCGGTCAGCAAGCACATCAGCAGCATCTTCACGAAGCTGGGCCTGCCGCCCTCGGACGACGACCATCGCCGGGTCCTGGCGGTGCTCGCGTACCTGAACGTCTGAGGCTTTCGCGATAGGTTGCGGTCATGCCAATGCAGCGAATGTTGTCGATACCAGCTCTGGCTCTCGTCATGACCGCCGGCACCGGATTCACCCCGGGCCCCGGTCTCACGTGGCAGCTCACCGACACCGGGTCGACCGCCCGGTTCCGCGGGCTCGCGCCGGTCAGCGCCACTGTCGCCTGGGCCGCCGGTTCGGCCGGAACCGTGTTGCGCACGGTTGACGGTGGGCGTACCTGGTCCTCGGTCGGCCCGCCCGAGGCGGCGTCTCTGCAGTTCCGCGACATCGCGGCCTTCGACGCCCGCAGCGCGGTCGCCCTGACGATCGGCTCCGGCACCGACTCCCGGGTGTACGCCACAACGGACGGCGGCCGCACCTGGACCGAGTCGTTCCGCAACGACGATCCGGTCGCCTTCTACGACTGCCTGGACTTCTCCGACCGCCGGCACGGCCTGGCCCTCTCCGACCCGGTGGACGGCAAGTTCCGGATCCTCGCCACCCGTGACGGCGGCCGTACCTGGCAGGTCCGGCCCACCGAGGGCATGCCGGCGGCGCTGCCCGGCGAGTTCGCCTTCGCGGCGAGCGGCACGTGCCTGGTCGCGCAGGGGAACAACGCCTGGTTCGCGACCGGCGGCGCGGAACCCTCCCGGGTGTTCACGTCCCACGACGGCGGCCGTACCTGGTCGGTCTCCGACTCGCCGATCCCGGGCGGCCCGAGCGCCGGCGTCTACGGCCTGGCGTTCCGCGCTACCGACGGCACCGGGCGCGCTACCGACGGCACCGGGCGCGCTACCGACGGCACCGGCCGCGCCACCGACGGCACCGGCCGCGCCACCGACGGCACCGGCCGCGCTACCAACGGCACCGGCCGCGCCACCGACGGCCGGCCGGGTGCTGGGCAGTCCGGGGGTGCTGGGCAGTCCGGGGGTGCTGGGCAGTCCGGGGGTGCTGGGCAGTCGGGCGGTGGCTGGCAGGGTCTCGCGGTCGGCGGTGACTACGTGACCCCGGCTTCCGCTCCCGACGGCGCGGCGCTGTCCCGCAACGGCGGCCGGACCTGGACGGTGTCCCGCGAGGTCCCGGGCGAGTACCGCTCCGGCGTGGCGTGGACCGGCCGGGGCCGAACCGCGCTGGCCGTGGGCCCGACCGGTAGCGACGTCTCCTACGACGGCGGGGTGTCCTGGCGGAGTTTCGACACGGGCAGCTTCGACGCGGTCGCCTGCACAGCCGACGGCGCCTGCTGGGCCTCCGGCGAGCAGGGCCGCATAGCCCGCCTGACCCACTGACCCGGCTTAACGTCACGGCCCCCGGCTGCACACGGTGGCGGCCGCAGCGTTAAGCCGGCGGCCGCACCGTTAAGCCGGGATCGGGCTGCACGTCACGGCCCCCGGCTGTACGTCATGGCTCCCGGCTGTACACGGTGGCGGCCGCACCGTTAAGCCGGCGGCCGCACTGTTAAGCCGGGATCGGGCTGTACGTCACGGCCCCCGGCTGTACGTCATGGCTCCCGGCTGTACACGGTGGCGGCCGCACCGTTAAGCCGGCGGCCGCAGCGTTAAGCCGGCGGCCGCACCGTTAAGCCGGCGGCCGCACTGTTAAGCCGGGATCGGGCTGCACGTCACGGCTCCCGGCTGCACACCACGGCGGCCGCAGCGTTAAGCCGGCGGCCCTGGCGTTAAGCCGCATTGTGGGGCAGCGCACTGAAAGCTGGGACGCAGCCTGCTCGAAACACCGGCGTACCAGAATATGGGACATGGAGTCCCCGCCTCAGCTCGCTGTGACCGTCGCGATCACTCGCCGTGTTGACCCGGCCCGTGCCGCTGAGATGGCGGCGTGGGTCCGGGCCGGCGCATCGCTCGCCGAGGCGTTCCCCGGGTTTCTCGGGACCGGCTGGGTACGCCCGGAGGTCGGCTCCTCCGAGTGGCACATGCTGTACCGGTTCGCCGACGCGGAGGCGCTGCGCGACTGGGAGGAGTCCGAGCAGCGCAAATGGTGGCTGTCGTCGGCCGAGGGATTCGTCGAGCACACCCGGGTCGAGCGGCGTACCGGCATCGAGGGCTGGTTCGACCCACCGGTGGAGCGTGAGGTCGACCAGCCGAGCCCGGCGCCGGCCGCGCCGCCCCGATGGAAGCAGGCTGTCACCATCTGGCTCGGATTCTTCCCGGTCAGCCTGCTCTCGGCGATTCTGCTGATGCCGCACCTGGACAGCCTCAACGTGGTGCTCAAAACCCTGATCGGCACGCTCGTGCTGACCCCGATCATGACCTACCTGGTGCTACCGAGGGTTACCAAGGTCCTCCAACCGTGGCTGAAACGCTAACCCAGCAGCTCCCGCAACCTGAGGGTGTCGGAAATCGTCCAGCCCGGCGGCGGGGCGATCGCGGCCCAGCCGTCGATGGCCTGAGACTTGTAGACGTGGCCGTGGCCGGTCGGCACCTTGTTCGCGAAGATCAGGTCGCACGAGGTCTGCCAGAACGTGATGCCCGGGTACCAGTGCATGTCGGGTGTGACGTCCGGCCCGCGCTCACCGGTCAGCCATTTCGGCTTCTTCCAGAGCAGGTCCCAGCTCCAGTAGACAACCGGGTCGGTCGCGTTCTGCAGGTAGACCACCTTGGGCCGCTCGGCGGTCAGGGCCCGCAGGTTCGCGCCGCTCTCGGCGAAGACGATCGGCAGGTCCGGGTACCGCGGTTCCCAGACCGGGCTGCCCTCGGCGCGGTTCTCGGTGAGCGCCCGGTGCAGCGGGTTGGCGAACGTCGGCCCGAGCAGCAGCATGCCGTCCGAGCCGGCGACCATCTGCTCCGGTGAGCCGGACACCTTCTCCAGGCCGTAGGTACCCAGGCTCTCGCCGAAGAGCAGCAGCTTGGGCCGGCTGACCTCGGGCATCGCGGACCAGCGGTCCTGGACCGCGCCGATCAGGGCGGCCGCGCTGACCGCCACCTCGGACCGGTCGCTCCAGAACGAGATCCAGCTCGGCAGGTACGAGTACTGCATCGAGACCAGCGCGGTGTCACCGCCGTACATGTATTCCAACGATCGGGTGACCCGGTTGTCCACCCAGCCAGTACCGGTCGGCGTGACGATCGCGATGACGGACCTGTCGAACGCGCCGGTGCGATCCATCTCGCGGACCACCAGGGCGGCACGCTGGTCGACGGTGTCGGCCGAGGTGAGCCCGGCGTAAACCCGGATCGGTTCCCGCGCGGGCCGGCCGGCGAACGTGCTGAGCTCCTGCGTCGTCGGCGCGGCCGCCACGAACGCCCGGCCCTGCCGTCCCAGCGAGTCCCAGGTCATCAGCGACCTCGGCCCACCGGACCGGAGCACCGACGTGGGCATCGTGACGCCGTTGCCGGTGCCGCTGTTGACCACCGCCGCCGATCGGTCCGCCATCGAGAACAGCTGCCCCATGACCAGCCCGTCCAGCGCGGTATAGCTGAGCAGCGTCACCACGACGGCACCCGCGCAGTAGGCCGCCCGATGCGGGACGACTTGGCGGAAGACCAGAGCGCAGCCGTGGGTGGCGAGCCGCAGACTCCGCGCGACCAGCAGGATCACCCCGAAGGTGAGCAGACCGATCCCGAGCGTGCGGATCACGTCGTACTCCTGCGCCTGCGGCAGGCCGAGCCTGCCGCGCAGCTCGCGCTGCCATCGGACACCGAGCCAGAGAAAGATCAAAAACAGCAGGGGTACGAGGGCGAACAGCACCCGCCAGGCGATCCGCACCGTTCGTGCGCTGAACCGGCGGCGCACCCGGACCAGCGCGCCGATCGCGGTGCCCAGCGCGTAACCCGTCGCCGCCGTGACGCCGCCCACCACACCCTGCAGGAACCAGGCGCGCGGCAGCAGCGACGGCGTGAAGGACAGGCAGAGGAAGACAGCCGCGAACGCCGCGCCGGTCAGGGTGAGACCCGTTCGGATGATCCGGCGCCGGCCAGGCGGCCCGCTTCCGGCTTCGGGATTCATGGGTACGGGCGGACGGCCCTCGTGAGAGACCCGAGGCGCCGGGATCCGGGCACGGAGTGGCGAGAGCCACCCGGGAGGCGACGCGACCACCTGTCTGCGCATGCGGTGCTCCGTTCATCGACGACGCACTGTTGCCCCCTCATCATCGTGGGTCGATGGTGAGAAGCGCCGCCCCCTTTTCCCCTGTTCTTTCCCTGGCGAAGCCCCTAAGGAGGATTCTTCAGTCCGGCGCCGCGCGGCCGATGAAGTGCGGTGAGGAGGAACCGGAATGCGGCTGCGCAACTGGATAGCTGTGGTGGTCAGCGTGCTTCTGCTGGCTGCCGCTGGTGTGGTCGGCTTTGTGGTGAACCGTTCGGCGCTGCGCGCTGCGGACACGGTGCACCGGGCCGACAGCAGTGCCCTCGGCACCAACAACGGCACTCTCACCGGCCAGCTGCAGGTGAACTCGGCCGCCGAGTTGTCCCAGATCCTGGTCGAGCACGCCCTGCACCTGGGTAAGGACAGCGCCGCGGACCGCGGGATCCTCGCCGCCGCGGCGGCGAAGAGCACCACGTTCCAGTACGGCCTGCTGACCGCCGATCTGAACGGCAACCTGCTCACCAGCAGCCGCACGTCCGGCCTGCCGTCGGCCGGCGACGCCGGCTGGGCGCCGATGGAGGCGCAGCTGGCCGAGGGGCAGGCCGGCTTCTCCGACATCATGATCGTGGACGGGGTCGCCCTCGCGGCGGTGGCCGTGCCGATCCCGGGGAACGACTCGGTGATCGGCTATCTGATCGGCCTCAACCAGGTCACCAAGACCGCGCTGCAGAGTTACGCCGTGCGGCTCTCCGCCGAGACGCACACCACGCTGGTGGCGGACAGCTCAGGCGTGGTCGGCGCATCAAGCGACCGGAACCTGATCGGCACCAAGATCGCCTCTGCGCTGCAAACCGACCTCGATGTCGACGGCGTGCAGTTCGTCGAGTACAAGGCCGGCAAGACTCCGATGATCGCGATCGTCTACGGCGGCCTGCCCAGCGGCTGGACGTACATGCGGATTCAGACGAAGTCGTCGTTCGACGGCGTGGTGCACTCCCGCAGCCAGACCCTGAACCTGACGCTGCTCGCCATGCTGCTGATCGGCGTGGCCGGCATCTCGGTACTCGGTTACCGCACCCAGGTGACGCGCCGCCGCGCCGACGAGCGGTTCCAGGCGCTCTTCCAGCACGCTCCGGACCTGGTCTCGGTGCTGGACGGCCGGGGCCGGATCGTCTTCAGCAGCCCGAGCGCGATGGCTGTCCTCGGGTACAAGACCGGCGCGCTCGCCGGGCACAGCGTCTTCGATCTGATCCACCCGGAGGACGAGCCGGAGATGCGGCAGCGGCTGAGCCGGTTGCTCGACGACCTGGACGGGGTGGTGCGGATGCAGTGCCGGGCCCGTTCGGCGGACGGCGAGTACCGGTGGTTCGAGTTCACCGCCTCCAACCAGATGCACAACCCGGCGCTCTCCGGCGTCGTGATCAACGCCCGGGACATCTCGGAGAACCGCGCCTTTCAGGAGCGGCTCACCCACGAGGCGCAGCACGACCCGCTCACCGGCCTGCCGAACCGGCGGCGGATGCAGGACGTGCTGGACTCCTCGCTGGCCTCCACCCCGGTCGCGGTGCTCTTCGTCGACCTGGACGGCTTCAAACCGGTGAACGATGTGCACGGCCACGAGGTCGGCGACGAACTCTTGCGCCAGGTGTCAGACCGGCTCACCGCTTGCGTACGCGAAACCGACGTGCTCGCCCGGGTCGGCGGCGACGAGTTCGTGGTCCTGATGCCGGGTGTGCTGTCGGAGAAGGACGCGGCGACCATGAGCGGCCGGATCCGGTACGTCCTGGAGCTGCCGTTCCGGATCGGCGGCCAGGAGATCCTGATCGGCGCCAGCATCGGGGTGCACCTGGCGCCGGCGGCCGAGAACCCGGACGCCGCGCTGCGTGCCGCTGACCACGCGATGTACGCGATCAAGCACGCCGGTGGCAGCCGCAGAGCGGGCGTCTCCGGCGGCCGGATGGGCAGGCACCGCGCGTCGGACTGAACTTAGTGCACACTGTGTGCAAGGAGTTTTCGACGAACGGTGGTGGCTGCGGTGTCCAAGGTGCTCTCCCGGCGTGATCTCGCGTTCCTGCTCTACGAATGGCTCGACGTGGAGAAACTGACCGCGCGCGAGCGGTACGCCGACCATTCGCGGGAGACGTTCGACGCGTTCCTGGACGTCTCCCAGAAGATCGCCGAGCGCGATTTCGCCCCGCACAACCGTAAGAACGACCTCCAGGAGCCGACGTTCGACGGCGAAAAGGTGGAGATCATCCCGGAGGTCGCCAAGGCGCTGAAGGTGTTCGCCGAGTCCGGGCTGATCGCCGGCACTGTCGACGCCGCGCACGGCGGGCTGCAGCTGCCGCTGGTCGTGCAGCGTGCCTGTTTCCTGTGGTTCCAGGCGGCCAACACCGGCACGTCGGCGTACGCGATGCTGACCTCGGCCAACGCGCATCTGCTGCTGGCGCACGGCACCGACGAGCAGATCGCGACGTTCGTGGAGCCGATGCTCGAGGGCCGGTTCACCGGGACGATGTGCCTGTCCGAGCCGCAGGCCGGGTCGTCGCTCAGCGACGTCACCACGAAAGCGGTCAAGTCGCCGGACGGCGAATACCGGATCACCGGCAGCAAGATGTGGATCTCGGGTGGTGACCACGAGCTCAGCGAGAACATCATCCACCTGGTCCTGGCCCGGGTCGCCGGCGCGCCGGCCGGGGTGAAGGGCCTGTCGCTCTTCATCGTGCCGAAGAAGAACCTGGACACCGGCGAGCGCAACGGCGTGACCCTGGCCGGGCTCAACCACAAGATGGGTTACCGGGGCACCACCAACGCGGTGCTCGCCTTCGACGACGCGACCGGCTTCCTGGTGGGGGAGGAGGGCCGCGGCCTCCAGTACATGTTCCACATGATGAACGAGGCCCGGATCGGTGTCGGCGCCGGCGCGGTGGCCCTCGGTTACACCGGTTACCTGCACGCCCTCGATTACGCCAAGGAGCGCCAGCAGGGCCGCCCGGTCGCCGGCAAGGACCCGTCGGCCCCGCCGGTCGCCATCATCGAGCACCCCGACGTGCGGCGGATGCTGCTCGCCTCGAAGTCGTACGTCGAGGGTGGCCTGGCCCTGATCCTGTACGCGGCGAAGCTTGTCGACGAGTCGTCGCAGGAGAACGACCTGCTCCTCGACGTGCTCACCCCGATCGTGAAGGCCTGGCCGTCGCAGTGGTGCCGGCTCGCCGACGACCACGCCATCCAGATCCACGGCGGGTACGGGTACACCCGGGAGTACCCGGTCGAGCAGTTCTACCGGGACAACCGGCTCAACTCGATCCACGAGGGCACCGACGGCATCCAGGCGCTCGACCTGCTCGGCCGCAAGGTTCTCCTCCGTCAAGGGGCAGGCCTGACGCTGCTGCTCGACCGGATCAAAGCAACATGTCAGAAAAATCCTGACCTGGGTACGCCGATCGCGGCGGCCGCCGATCGCCTGGCCGCGACGACCGCGAAGCTGTGGGCTGCCGGAGACCCCGAGAAAGCTTTGGTCAACGCCACCGCCTATCTCGACGCGGCCGGCCATCTGGTGATCGCCTGGATCTGGCTGGAGCAGTGGCTCGCCGCCGAGGGCAAGGAGGGTGACTTCTACGAGGGCAAGCGGCTCGCGGCGCGGTATTTCGTCACGCACGAGCTGCCGCGGATCGGGCCGATGCTGGATCTGCTCGATTCAGGTGACACCCTGCTTCTGGACCTGGACGAGGCCTGGTTGGGCTAGTTTCTGACCATGGCAGGTAAAGCCACGGTGATCGAAGTCGGCGACTATGACGTCCGGGTCTCCAACCCGGACCGGATCTACTTCCCGGAGCTCGGCGCCACGAAGCTCGACCTGGTCGAGTACTACCTGGCGGTCAGCGACGGGATCGTCCGGGCGCTCCGGGAACGGCCGTGCATGCTGCACCGTTTCCCGGACGGCCTGGCCGGGGAGAAAGTGCACCAGAAACGCGTGCCGAACGGCGCTCCGCCCTGGCTGGAGACGGTCCGGGTGAAATTCCCGCGCTACAACCGGCACGCCGACGAGCTCTGCGTGACAAAGCCGGCCGACGTGATCTGGGCCGTCCAGATGTCCACCGTGGAGTTCCATCCGTGGAACTCCCGGCGGGCCGACACCGAGAAACCGGACGAGTGGCGGATCGACCTGGACCCGATGCCGGACTGCCCGTTCGGCACGGTCCGCAAGGTGGCCGGGGTGGTTCACGAGGTCCTCGACGAGCTGGGCATGGTCGGCTACCCGAAGACGTCCGGCGGCAAGGGCCTGCACGTCTACGTCCGGATCGAGCCGCGCTGGGGGTTTTCCGAGGTTCGGCGGGCGGCGCTGGCCTTCGCGCACGCGGTCGAGAAGCGGGCGCCGGACGACGTGACCACCACCTGGTGGCGCAAGGACCGGGACCCGAAAGCGCTGTTCATCGACTACAACCAGAACGCGCGGGACCACACCATCGCCAGCGCCTATTCGGTACGGGGTGTGCCCTCGGCGACCGTCTCCACGCCGGTGCGCTGGGACGAGATCCCGGACGTCGAGCCGGGTGACCTGACGATCCGCACGGTGCCGGCCCGCTTCGCCGAGCTGGGTGATCTGCACGCGGCCATCGACGACCGCGCGTTCTCACTGGAAACTTTGCTGGACTGGGCCGATCAGGAAGGTTTATCGACCGACGACGATGGGTAGCGCCGCCGCCATGGCTCTGCTCTCCGCTCTCGATCGCGAGCACACCGTCGCTCCGGCGGGTTACAGCCGCTGGCTCATCCCGCCCGCGGCGCTCGCGGTTCACCTGTGCATCGGTCAGGTCTACGCCACCAGCGTCTACAAGAACTCCCTGGTCCAGCACTTCGACACCAGCCAGACCGCGATCGGCGTCATCTTCAGCATCGCGATCGTGATGCTCGGACTCTCCGCCGCGCTCGGTGGCACCTGGGTGGAGGCGAACGGGCCCCGCAAAGCGATGTTCGTGTCCGCCTCGTTCTGGGCGTCCGGCTTCCTGGTCGGCGCGCTCGGCATCGCGACAACCCAGCTGTGGTTGCTCTATCTCGGGTACGGGGTACTCGGCGGCATCGGACTGGGCATCGGATACATCTCGCCGGTCTCCACGCTGATCAAGTGGTTCCCGGACCGTCCCGGCCTCGCCACCGGACTGGCGATCATGGGGTTCGGCGGCGGCGCGCTGATCGCCGGGCCGCTGTCCCGGCAGCTGATGTCGTTCTACGACAGCGGGTACGACCCGAACGTCGCGACGTCAGTGGCCAGCGGCGAGGCGTTGACAGCGCTGTTCCTGACGCTGGGCGCCGGCTACTTCGTGATCATGATGTTCGGCGTGGTGAACATCCGGGTGCCGGCCGACGGGTGGCGCCCCGCGAAGTGGGACCCCGCGTCGGTGCAGGCCAAGCCGCTCGTCACCACGGCGCAGGTCTCGGCCGCCAACGCCATTCGTACCCGGTCGTTCTGGTTGCTCTGGATCGTGCTCTTCTGCAATGTCACGGCCGGCATCGGCATCCTGGAACAGGCCAGCCCGATGATCCAGGACTTCTTCCGGGACAGCGGCGGCACCTCGGCCGTGGCGGTCACCGCGGCGGCCGGGTTCGTCGGGGTGCTGTCGCTGTTCAACATGGCCGGCCGGTTCGTCTGGTCGTCGACCTCCGACCTGATCGGCCGCAAGCCGATCTACATGCTGTACCTGGGCGGCGGCATCGTGCTCTACACCCTGCTGGCGGTCTTCGGCGGCACCGCGATCCCGCTGTTCGTGCTGCTGGCCGGGCTGATCCTGTCGTTCTACGGCGGCGGGTTCGCGACCATCCCGGCCTATCTGCGCGATCTGTTCGGGACGTACCAGGTCGGCGCGATCCACGGCCGGTTGCTGACCGCCTGGTCGGCGGCCGGCGTGGCCGGGCCGCTGATCGTCAACGGGTTCCTGGACGCGCAGGGCAAACCGGGCACGCTGACAGCGGACGCCTACAAGCCCGCGCTGTTCACCATGGTGGCGCTGCTCGCCGTCGGTTTCGTCGCCAACCTGCTGGTGAAACCGGTGCCCGCCGAGGTTCACGAGAAGGAGGAGGTGGCGGCGCGATGAGGCTCTTCATCTCCTGGGCTCTGGTCAGCGTGATGCTCGGTTACGGCATCACCCAGACCGTGATCACGGCAGCGAAGCTGTTCGGTAGCTAGCTCGGCCAGTAGTGGACTCGCGCACTACCAGTTTGTGCGGGGCGCGCAGCTCCAGCCCCGGTGGAGGTGTGCTGCTGCCGATCCTCAGCAGCAGCCGTTCCACCGCCGTGGTCGCTATCCACTCCTTGTCCGGCGAGATCGTGGAGACGGTCGGGTTCGAGTACCGGCCATCCTCGATGTCGTCGTACCCGATCACCGCGATGTCCTCGGGCACCCGCAGGCCGCGCGCCAGGATCGTGTGAATCGCGCCGAGGGCCACCAGGTCGCTGTAACAGAAGACCGCGTCCGGCCGATCCCCCCGGTCCAGCAGATCGGCCATCGCGCGAGCGCCGTCCGGGCGGTTGAACCGCGGCGTGCCGATGATCAGGTCCTCGCGTACCGGAAGGCCTCGGGCGGTGTGCGCCTCGCGGAATCCTTGGGTACGCAGTTGCGCGGCCTCGCCGGTGGCATAGGGCTGGTCGCCTATCGCGGCAACCCGGTGCCGGCCCAGGTCGAGCAGGTGCTCGGTGGCCTGGCGGGAGGCGGCCACGTCGTCGATGCCGACGTGGTCGAACGTGCCGTCGCTGGCCCGCTCGCCGAGGATCACCAGCGGCAGCGCCGGGTCCCGGTCGGCGAGGGCCCGCTGATCGAGGCCGAGCGGGCTGAAGATGACGCCGTCGAAGAGCAGCCGGCGCGATCCGTGCGCGATGAAACCGCGCTCGTGCTCGGCGTCGCCGTCGGTCTGATCGATCAAAACGTTATAGCCGCTGATCCTCGCCGCACGGATCACGCTCTGCAACAACTCGGAGAAGTACGGGGTGTCGAGGTACGGAACGACCACCGCGATCTGCCCGGATCGGCCCTGCGCCAGGTTCCGCGCAAGGACGTTCGGCCGGTACCCGAGTTCTTCGACCGCGCGTTGAACGCGCTCTCTCGTACGTTCGGTGACGTTGGCGTAACCGTTCACCACGTTGGAGACGGTTCGGCTTGATACGCCGGCCAGCTCCGCGACGTCACGCAGAGTGACTTCTCGACGCATTGTGCCCCCCTCTGCCCGCCCCAAGTTTCCGGCAGGTTACCCCTTGCCGACGTACAGGCGTCCGTGCATGCTGTGTTTTGCAGCGCTGCAAAAGCGTAGCAACAGTGCCCGCCGGACCGTGGATAACCGTTTGGCGTGCGAAGTTCGGCTTGTTGGCCGACCCCCGGTGTGCCAGCACCGGAGGCCGGCTCTCTGGTCCCTGAGCAGGGTCCAGAACTGATCAACTGGATACGCAACTACTTGTCTGTGAGGACCCAGTGAACGTCAGTAAACTTAGCGCACGGCGGGTCAGTCGGCGATCGGTTGTGGCGGCCATCGCTGCCTCCGCGCTCGCCCTGACCGCCTGCGGCAGCAGCGGTGACGACGAGAAGGCCACCGCGAAACCGACAGGCACCGTGACCGTCAAGGTCTGGGCGTGGTACCCGGAGTTCCAGGCCGTCGTCGACCTGTTCAACTCCACCCACACCGACGTCAAGATCGAGTGGACGAACGCCGGCACCGGCCAGGACCAGTACACCAAGCTGCAGACCGCACTGAAAGCCGGCAAGGGTGCGCCCGACGTGGTGCAGCTCGAGCTGCAGGAGATCCCCACCTTCCAGCTCACCAAGCACTTGGTCGACCTCGGCAAGTACGGCGCCAACGACGTCAAGGGCGATTACGTCGACTGGGCGTGGAAGCAGGTCAGCACGGGTGACTCGGTCTACGCCATCCCGGTCGACGCCGGACCCATGGCGATGATGTACCGCGCCGACATCTTCGAGAAGTACAAGCTGACCGTGCCGACCACCTGGGACGAGTACAAGACCCAGGCCGAGAAGCTGAAGGCCGCGTCCGGTGGCAAGAGCTTCATCACCGACTTCGGCGCCAACGACGGTGGCTTCATGACCGGTCTGCAGTGGCAGGCCGGCGCCCAGCCGTACGCCTATGACATCGCGGACCCGTCGAAGATCGGCGTCAACCTCAACAGCGCCGAGTCCAAGAAGGTCTTCGACTACTGGGAGGGCATGGTCAACGGCGGTCTCGCCGACAACACCGCCTTCCACACCACCGACTTCTACGCCGGTCTCAACTCCGAGAAGTACGCCACGTACCTCGCGGCCGGATGGGGCCCCGGTTACATCCAGGCCAACGCGGCCGGCGCGTCCGGCAAGTGGAAGGTCGCGCCGCTGCCGCAGTGGACCGCCGGCGCCAACGCTCAGGGCGACTGGGGTGGCTCCTCGTTCGCGGTGACCGACCAGGCCACGTACCCGGACATCGCGGCCAAGGTCGCCATGGAGATCTTCGGCCCGAAGAACACCGACGCGTGGAAGATCGGCATCGACAAGGCGTTCCTGTTCCCGACCGCGACGCCGATCCTGGAGTCGGAGGCATTCCTCAGCAAGGAGTACGACTTCTTCGGCGGCCAGAAGGTCAACGAGGTCTTCGTCCCGGCGTACAAGGCGATCGGCCCGCTGGCCTGGAGCCCCTTCAACAGCTACAACTTCAACCAGCTGACCACCAACCTGGGCCAGGCGATCGAGAAGAAGACAGCGTGGTCGGCGGCGCTGGACACGGCTCAGGCGAACGTCAAGACCTACGCCACCCAGCAGGGCTTCAAGGTTCAGTAATGACCGAGGTGAAGACTTCACCCGCGGCCGCTCCGGCGGCCGCGGACCCCTCGCCGAAGGTGAGCACCCGGCGGGCGACCCATCTGCGGGAGGCGGCCACCGGCTGGCTGTTCGTCCTGCCGTTCGTGGTGCTGCTGATCGCTTTCCTGCTGCTCCCGCTGGCGTACGCGTTCAAGATCAGCCTTTACCGGTCCACCCTGATCGAGGGTGAGGTCTTCGCGTTCGCCGACAACTACCAGCAGGCGATCAACGATCCGCTGGTCCGTGAGGGCGTGGTCCGGGTCCTGGTCTTCGGGCTGATCCAGACTCCGGTGATGATCGCGCTCGCGCTGCTGGCGGCCCTGCTGATCGACTCGGCCACGTCCCGGTTCTCCCGGTTCTTCCGGCTGGCGGCCTTCGTCCCCTACGCCGTGCCGGTGGTGATCGGCACCCTGATGTGGGGCTTCCTCTACAGCGACAGCGTCGGCCCGTTCGCCGCGCTGGGCATCGACTTCACCGCCAGTGACACGGTGCTGGCGTCGCTGGGCAACATCGTCACCTGGCAGTGGGCCGGCTACAACATGATCGTGCTGTACGCGGCACTGCAGGGCCTGCCCAAGGAGATCTACGAGTCCGCCCGGATCGACGGTGCGAGCGAGGTGCAGATCGCATTGCGCATCAAGACGCCGATGATCTCCTCGGCGCTGGTCCTGGCCACGCTCTTCACCATCATGGGCACCCTGCAGTTCTTCACCGAGCCGCTGATCCTCCAGCCGCTCAACCCGGGCTCGATCACCCAGCACTACACGCCCAACATGTACGCCTACGGCCAGGCGTTCTCGTTCCAGCAGTACAACTACTCGGCGGCGATCTCGTTCCTGCTCGGCGCGGTGGTCTTCATCGGGTCGTACATCTTCCTCTTCGCCACCCGGAAACGGAGCGCGCTGCAATGAGCCTCAGAAAGGGCAGCGTCGCCGCCCACGTGGTGATGGGTCTGATGGCGGTCTACTTCCTGCTCCCGTTCTGGTGGCTGCTGGTCGCCGCGACCAAGAACAACCAGGGCTTGTTCCAGTCGGACTCGCTGTGGTTCTCCGGTTTCCACCTGTTCGAGAACCTCAAGCAGGTGTTCACCGGGCAGGACGGCATCTTCCTCATCTGGCTGCGCAACTCGGCGTTCTACGCGGTGGTCAGCGGTGTCGGTGCGACAGTCGTCTCGGCGCTGGCCGGGTACGCCTTCGCCAAGCTGCGCTTCCCGGGCCGTAACAAGCTGTTCGCCCTGCTCCTCGGGCTGATCATGGTGCCGGCCACGGCGCTGGTGCTGCCGACCTACCTGCTGATGTCGCAGGCCAACCTGGTCGACACGGTCTGGGCGGTGATCCTGCCGTCGCTGCTCAACCCGTTCGGTGTCTACCTGCTGCGGGTCTACGTGGCCGACTCGATCCCGGACGAGATGCTTGAGGCGGCCCGGATCGACGGCGCCGGCGAGTTCCGGGTCTTCCGCAGCGTGGTGCTGCCGGCCATGCGCCCCGCCCTGGTCACGGTGCTGCTGTTCAGCATGGTCGCGTCCTGGAACAACTTCTTCCTGCCGCTGGTGATGCTGAGCGACGACCAGCTCTACCCGCTCACCGTGGGGCTGCGGACCTGGTACATGTCGGCGATCATGGGCAACGGCGCCGGAGCCACCTTCAGCGTGATCGTGACGGGTGCCCTCGTGGCGATCGTCCCCCTGATCGTGGCCTTCCTGATGTTGCAGCGGTACTGGCGCGGTGGCCTGACTCTCGGCTCCGTCAAGTAATCCGCGCATCTCCTCTTCTTCTTGGTAAAGGGAAACAACGATGCTTCGTGCGCGTGTCGCATTGAATCCAGCCTCTGTCGTGGCGCCGGTCAGCCGCCGTACCTTCGGCTCGTTCGTCGAGCACATGGGCCGCTGCGTCTACACCGGTATCTACGAGCCCGGCCACCCGCTCGCCGACGAGGACGGGTTCCGCACCGACGTACTCGCCCTCGCCCGTGAGCTGGGCGTCACGATGGTCCGTTACCCCGGCGGCAACTTCGTCTCGGGTTACCGCTGGGAGGACGGCGTCGGCCCGGTCGCCGACCGTCCCCGCCGCCGTGACCTCGCCTGGCGCAGCATCGAGACGAACGAGGTCGGCATCGACGAATTCGCCAAGTGGGCCGAGAAGGCCGACGTCGAGATCATGTACGCCGTGAATCTCGGCACCCGTGGGGTGCAGGAGGCGCTCGACGTGCACGAGTACATCAACCACCCGGAGGGGACCCACCTCTCCGAGCTACGCCGCGCCAACGGCGCCGAGAAGCCGTACGGAATCAAGCTCTGGTGCCTCGGCAACGAGCTCGACGGTCCCTGGCAGACCGGGCACAAGACCCCCGAAGAGTACGGCCTGCTGGCCGCCGCGACGGCGCGGGCGCTGCGCTCGGCCGAACCGGATCTCGAACTGGTCGCGTGCGGCAGCTCCAGCTCGATCATGCCGACGTTCGGCTCCTGGGAGTCGACGCTGCTGGAGCACGCGTACGACGTTGTCGACTACGTCTCCTGCCACGCGTACTACGAGGAGCACGACGGCGACCTCGGCTCGTTCCTGGCCAGCGCGGTGGACATGGACCACTTCGTGAACAGCATCGTGGCCACGGCGGACGCGGTCGGCGCCCGGCTCAAGAGCAAGAAGAAGATCAACCTGTCGTTCGACGAGTGGAACGTCTGGTACCTGTCCCGGTTCCAGAGCGCCCCGCTGCCGAAAGAGTGGGAGGTCGCGCCGCGGGTGATCGAGGACCAGTACAACGTGGCGGACGCCGTGGTGGTCGGCAGCCTGCTGATCTCGCTGCTGCGGCACAGCGACCGGGTGACCGCCGCGTGCCAGGCGCAGCTGGTCAACGTGATCGCCCCGATCATGACCGAGCCGGGTGGGCCGGCCTGGCGGCAGACGATCTTCCACCCGTTCGCGCGTACCGCGGCGCTCGCCAAGGGTGACGTGCTGCGCCTGGAGATCCAGAGCCCGGTCTACTCGACCGAGAAGTACGGCGAGGCCCCGGTGATCGACGCGGTCGCCACCCACGACCCGGCCACCGGTGATGTGGTCGTCTTCGCAGTGAACCGGGACCAAGAGCAGTCCGTCGAGTTCGCGGTGGATCTGCGGGCGTTCGGCGACGACCTGACCGTGGCCGAGGCGTGGACGCTGACCGACGACGACGTCCGCGCCACCAACACGAAGGACGACCCGGACCGGGTCACCATGCAGCCGCTCACCGGGATCGCGCTCGGCGGCGGCGACAACGGCGGCGGCGGCGACGTGACGCTGACCCTGCCCCGGATCTCCTGGTCAGCGATCCGGCTGACCCGAGTCTGAGAAAAACTGTTATCCGCAGCGAGTGAAAAACGTCGGTGAATCCGACATTAAAGCGACCTTAAACAGCGCGCATTTCCGGTGCCGCCCTTTGAATAATGGCGATCGTTCCCCAACGTTCCCCTTCGAAGGGTGGCACCCCCATGCCCCGGAAACGAAGTCTTGTCCTCGCCGCGGCGGCCATCGCGGCCGCGCTCGGCACTGCGTGGATCGCCCTGCCGGCCTCGGCCGCGGCGCCGACGGCGAGCGTACGCACGGTCTCCGACTGGGGGAGTGGCTGGCAGGACGAGGTGACGATCAGCAATACCGGCGCGTCCGCGATGTCGTCCTGGAAAGTCGAATTCGACCTGCCGGCCGGCTCGTCGATCGGCAGTTTCTGGGAGGCCGACATGGCCGCTTCCGGAAGCCACCGGACCTTCACGAACCGGTCCTGGAACGGTGCGATTCCGGTGGGCGGCACGGTGACGTTCGGCTTCGTCGGAGCGGGCGCCCAGCCGACCGGCTGCAAGCTGAACGGCGTTTCGTGCAACGGGGTGACTGCCACAACGGCACCCACGACCGCGGCGCCGACAAGAACGACCACAGCAACGACAACACCCACGACCGCTGCGCCGACAGGATCAGCCGCGCCGACGACCGCACCGACCGCGGCGCCGACCAAAACCGCAACGCCCACAAAAACGGCGGCAAACCCGACAACTCCAGCAAAGGTGGAAGGGCTGCTCCCGGTCACCTTCACCAACGACAGCGGTCGTGACGAAGCCGTCCACCTCTACGTCCTCGGCACGAACCTGGCCACCGGCAAGCTCGGGTACTCCGACGCCACCGGCCGGTTCACCCCGTGGACCGGGGGCGCCACCGTGCCGGTTCCGGCCCCGGACGTCTCGATCCCGGGCCCGGCCAAGGGCAAGAGCACCACGATCCAGATCCCGGAGAACCTGTCCGGCCGGATCTACTTCTCGTTCGGCAGCAAGCTGGACTTCCGCCTCACCGCCGACGGCCTGGTCCAGCCGGCTCCGTGGGCGGGCGGCGACCCGAACCGCGACATCCTCTTCGACTGGAGCGAGTTCACCCTCAACGACTCCGGTCTCTGGCTGAACAGCTCGCAGGTGGACATGTTCGCGGTGCCGCACATCGTCAGCGTCACCGGGAAGAGCGCCAGCAGCCAGACCGGCGAGGTGAAGCCCGGCGGCCGGCAGCGGGTGATCGACACGATCAAGGCGGACCCGGCGTTCGCGAAGAGTGTGGTGACCGGTTCTGACGGTACGGTCCTGCGCGTGCTGGCTCCGGGCAAGGCGGCCGACGCCGGCCTGATGAGCCCCACCTATCTCGATGGTTACATCACGGACGCCTGGAACGCGTACCGCAGCAAGGTTTTGACCGTCATCCCCTTCACCGATCAACCGGGTGTGAAATATCTGGGCCGGACCACCGGGAATGTCCTGAACTTCACCGACACCGCGGGCCGGACGGTGGCGTCGTTCACGAAGCCGTCGACGGCGAACGTGTGGGGTTGTGACGGCGCTCTCGGTGCACCGAACGACCAGGTGGTCGGTCCGATCGCGCGGACCCTGTGCGCGGCGCTGCAGCGGACCACGCTGGGCCGCCTCGACACCCAGCCGAGTGGCACCGCGACCGACTTCTACCAGGGTGAAGTGACAAACGTCTACGCCCGGGTGATCCACCAGAACATGGTCGACGGCAAGGCGTACGCGTTCGCCTTCGACGACGTGCAGAACCAGGAGTCGCTCGTGCACGACGGCGATCCGCAGGCGGCCGGGATCACGCTGACCGCGTTCTGAGCGATCCAACCGAGAGCGCGCCGGATCCAAAGGAGTCCACCGTCCTGGGCGGTGGGCTCCTTATCCGCATTGTGGGATGAATCACCCCTCACTCCCGGAACAATCTTGCAGGGGTCGATGCGCTGGTCGTGGCCATACTCGGGCGCACGGGGACCGGCCGTCGCCCCCCGACGCGACCTGCTCAGGTTTCCAACGTGAGTCCCGGCAGTTAGCCTCCGTTTAGTTAGGTAAGGATTACCTTATTAGTGGAGGCCACGTTGGAGGGGTTCGCGTCCCCGCACCTGTTCTCCGGGTCCACTCTCGACGCATACACGTCGGGCGTGTGGCACGCGTCAGCACTGCTGGCCGACCGGGTGAAAACAGTGCGGCAGCCGTACTCCGGTGCTTCGGTCGCCGAGCTTCAGGAACAGGTCGACGCCGTCGATCTGGACCGTCCGCTCGGTGACACCGGCGCCGCGTTGCACGAGGTCGCTCGGCTCTATCTGGACAACGCCATCTGGTTCCACGAGCCGACGTACGTAGCGCACCTGAACTGCCCCGTAGCCATCCCCGCCCTCAGCGCCGAGGTCCTGATCTCCGCGGTCAACTCCTCGGTGGACACCTGGGACCAGAGCGCGACCGGCACCCTTATCGAGCGCCGGCTCATCGACTGGACCGCCGGCCGGATCGGGTTCGGCCCGGGCGCCGACGGCATCTTCACCAGCGGTGGCACCCAGTCGAACCTCCAGGCGATGCTGCTGGCCCGTGAGGACTCCCTGGCCGGCGCCGGCAAGCCACGCGAGGTCGCGATCCCGCTCCTGCGGATCTTCGCGACCACCGAGAGCCACTTCAGCGTGGGTAAATCGGCCGGCATCCTCGGACTCGCCGCGGACGCCGTGGTCGCTGTCGCGACCGACGGCAACGGACGAATGGATCCAGGCGCGCTGGCTGCGGCTATTGATCGGGTACGCCGGGACGGCGGCATCCCGATGGCCGTAGTAGCCACCGCCGGCACCACCGACCTCGGCCGGATCGACCCGGTCAAGGCGATCGGCCCGATCTGCGCGGAGCACGGCATCTGGTTCCACGTCGACGCCGCGTACGGATGTGGCCTGCTCGTCTCCACCCGTCGCCGGCATCTGCTCGAAGGCATCGAGCAGGCCGACTCAGTGACCGTCGACTACCACAAGAGCTTCTATCAGCCGGTCAGCTCCAGCGCCGTCGTGGTCCGCCGTGGCGAGACGATGCGCCGGATCGCGGTGCACGCCGACTACCTGAACCCGCGTACCGCGACCGTGCCGAACCAGGTCGACAAGAGCCTGCAGACCACTCGCCGGTTCGACGCGCTCAAGCTGTGGATGACGCTGCGCACGATCGGCTCGGAGCAGATCGGCGACATGTTCGACACCGTTGTCGACCGGGCGCACGAGACGTGGGAGCACCTGCTGACCGACTCGGACTTCGAGGTGCTGACCGAGCCGACGCTGAGCACGCTGCTCTTCCGGTTCCGGCCGGAGGGCCTGAGCGTCGAGGCCTGCGACGAGCTGATGCCACGGCTGCGACAGGAGCTGTTCCGGGACGGCCAGGCGATCGTCGCCGGAACCACTGTCGGCGGTCATTACTGGCTCAAGTTCACATTGCTCAACCCGAACACCACGATGAGCAACCTGAAGGACGTGCTGGACCTGATCCGGGGCATCGCGCACCGGCTCACCAGCGAGCCGACCGCGGCGGTGATGGCCTGATGCGTACCTATGACTTCGTCGCTGTCGGTGTGGGACCGTTCAACCTGGGTCTCGCGGCGCTGACCGCCGACCTGGCGGACGTGGACGGCGTCTTCCTGGAGCAGCGGCCCGAGTTCGACTGGCACCCGGGCCTGATGCTGGAGGGCGTCACGATCCAGGTGCCGTTCATGGCCGACCTGGTCACCATGGCCGACCCGACCTCGCGGTTCTCGTTCCTGAACTACCTCAAGCAGGTGGGCCGGCTCTACCCGTTCTACATCCGGGAGAACTGGTTCCCGCTGCGGGCCGAGTACAACGAGTACTGCAAGTGGGTCGCCCGGCAGCTGCCGTCGATCAAGTGGAACACCCGGGTCGACACGGTCACCCACGACGGTGAGGCGTACGTCGTGCACACCGCGGGTGAGACCTACCGCGCCCGGAAGCTGGTGCTCGGCATCGGCACCGAGCCACGCGTGCCGGCCGCCGTCGACCAGGGGCCGTACGTGCACAGCGCCGATTACCTGCCGAACAAGCAGAAGCTGCAGGCCCTCGACTCGATCACGGTCGTCGGCAGCGGGCAGAGCGCGGCCGAGATCTACCTCGATCTGCTCAACGACATCGAGACGCACGGGTACCACCTGAGCTGGATCACCCGGTCGCCGCGGTACTTCCCGATGGAGTACACGAAGCTGACCCTGGAGATGACGTCGCCGGAGTACATCCGGTACCACCAGGCGCTGCCCATGGAGGTGCGTGACCGGCTCGGCCGCGAGCAGCGCCATCTCTACAAGGGGATCAGCGCCGATCTGGTCGACGCCATCTACGACACGCTCTACGCCAAGAGTCTGCACGGGCAGGTCCCGACGACCCTGCTCACCAACACCGCACTCGAAGGCGTGATCTGGGACGCCGCCGAGCAGCGCTACACATTGGCGCTGCACCACGCCGAGCAGAACCGTTCGTTCACCGCCACGACACAGGGCCTGCTGCTGTCCACCGGGTACGCGCCCCGCGTGCCGTCCTTCCTGGAACCGGTCCGGGACCGGATCCGCTGGGACGCCCGTGGCCGCTTCGACGTGGCCGTCGACTACGCGATCGACGTCACCGGCAACGAGGTGTTCGTGCAGAACGCCGAGGAGCACACGCACAGCGTCAACGCGCCCGATCTCGGCATGGGCCCGTACCGCAACTCGGTGATCCTCAAGGGCATCACCGGACGCGAAATTTACAAGATCGAGCAATCGGTCGCCTTCCAGCAGTTCGGCGCCCCCACCGCCGACATCCCCCGTCAACTGGTGACCTCATGAACCTCGTACCCCTGGATCTTGATCGTGACCTGGACCTTCTGCACGCATGGGTGACCCATCCCCGGTCCCATTACTGGGGCCTGCAGGGTGCGACGCCCGCGCGGGTACGCGAGGAGTACCAGAAGATCGCCGACAACCCGCACCACCACGCGTGGCTCGGGTACGGCGACGACGGCGTGCCGCTCTTTCTCGCCGAGACCTACGAGCCGGCGCACAGCGAGCTGGCTTCGTTCTACGACGTGCGTCCCGGTGACATCGGCATGCACGTGCTGGTGGCACCACCCACCGGTCGCCGCGCCGGTCTCACCTCGGCGGTGTTCCGTGCCGTGATGGACTTCTGCTTCGCTGACTCGAAGATCGATCGGGTCGTCGTCGAGCCGGACGTGCGCAACGAGGCGATCGCCCGGAAGAACGCCGAGGCCGGCTTCGTCGAGGAGCGGCACATCGAACTGCACGACAAGACGGCCCGGCTGAGTTTCTGCACCCGGGCCGCGTACGAGATGAGTGTGCCGCACCTGAACCCGGCGGCGTTCGAGATCGCCAACCGGCAGCTGATCGCGAAGGCCATCGCGGAGTTCAGCCACGAGCGCCTGATCGCTCCGGTCTCCCTCGGTGACGATCGCTATGAGTTCGGGCAAATTGTCTTCACGGCGCGTCGGCTCCCGATGGAGCACTGGATAGTCGACCCGGGATCGCTCCAAGGTCCTCTCGACGCGCTCGACTTCATCTCCGGGCTCCGCGAGACCCTGGGTATTCCGGAGCAGCTCCTCGGCACGTACCTCGAAGAGATCTCCGCGACGCTGGCCGGCACCGCCTGGAAGCTGACCCACCGGCGGGAGACCGCCGACGAGCTGGCGCACGCGGCCAATTCCAAGGACGGATTTCAGACGATCGAGTCGGCGATGACCGAGGGCCACCCCGGTTTCGTGGCGAACAACGGCCGGATCGGTTTCGGTCTGAAGGACCACGCCGCCTTCGCGCCGGAGGCCGGCAAGCCGGTGCGGTTGCGCTGGGTCGCGGTGCTCAAGACCGAGAGCATCTTCGTGTACGACGGTGACGAGCGCGCTCACTATCTGGCTGAGTTCGGCGACACCCTTGATCACTACGAGCGTCAGCTGCGCTCGCGCGGTCTGAACCCGGACGACTACCGCTATCTCCCCGTGCACCCGTGGCAGTGGGAGCACAAGCTCGCCGTCACGTTCGCCGCCGAGGTGGCTCGCCGCGCGATCGTCCCGCTCGACGAGAGTGCTGATCGTTATCGGGCACAGCAGTCGATCCGTACGTTTTTCAACATCGACCGGCCGGACCGGCACTATGTGAAGACCGCGATCGCCGTGCAGAACATGGGCTTCATGCGCGGGCTGTCGCCGAAGTACATGCAGGCCACACCGCCGATCAACCAGTGGGTCGCGGACGTCGTGAACGGCGACGAGGAGCTGCGTGCCAGTGGCTTCGGCGTGCTGCGCGAGCTCGCTGCCATCGGGTATGTCGGGGACGCCTATCACCGGACCGGGACGCCTAGCGCGTACACAAAAATGCTTGCCGCGCTCTGGCGTGAGAGTCCGATTCCGATGCTCGCCGAAGGCGAGCGTCTCGCCACCATGGCGAGCCTGGTGCACCGCGACCGGGACGGAAACGCCCTGGCCACCGCACTGATCCGGGAGTCCGGCGTGAGCGCCGCGGAGTGGGTGGCGACGTACTTCCGCGCCTACCTGCGTCCGATCGTGCACTGTCTGCTCCAGTATGACCTGGCCTTCATGCCGCACGGCGAGAACCTGATCCTGGTGCTGCGGAACCACGTGCCGACCCGGGTGTTCATGAAGGACATCGGCGAGGAGGTGGCGGTCATGAACGATCGTCCGCTACCCGGCGAGGTCGAGCGGATCCGCATGATCACCTCGGTCGAGCTGAAGGAGCTGGCGCTCTTCACCGACGTCTTCGACGGGTACCTGCGGCACCTCGCCGGCATCCTCGACGTCGACGGCGTGCTGCCCTGGGCCGATTTCTGGTCGCTCGCCGGCGACTGCGTCCGCGAGCACGCCAAGGACCATCCGGCGATCGCCACCCGGCTCGACCTGCTGCGGCCGACGTTCGCGCACTCCTGCCTGAACCGGCTCCAACTGCGCAACACCCTGCAGATGGTGGACATCGCCGATCAGGAGAGTTCGCTGATCTACGCGGGTGAGCTGGAGAATCCGATCGCCTGATGAAGGTCTATCGCGACGATTACGGCATCCCGCACCTGCAAGCCGGCTCGGTTCTCGAACTGGCCTACCTGCAGGGGCGGGTGACCGCTTCTGATCGGGGCCAGCAGGTGCTGGTGGAGCGGCTCCGATCGGAGGGACGTCTGGCTTCGGTCATGGGCGCCGATGAGGTGGAGTGGGACGTCTTCGCGCGTCGTGCTCGTTTGGACGACACGGCGCAGCGGTGTTATGCGACGCTTTCTGGGGAGACTCGTTCTTTTTTCGATGCTTATGCGGATGGCATTCGCTCTGCCGGTATCGAATGGCAGCCTTGGTCGTCGCTCGGCGTCTTCCAGGTCCAGCACATCCTTTTCGGGACATTTCCCAATAAGATGTGGCGGGCGCACGTCGAGCGAACCCTTGGACCCTCCGCTGTGGAGTGGTTCGCCATCGAGGGACCGAACGGCGCCGGCAGCAACGCCTGGGCGTACCCGTTCCACGTCGCCGGCGACCCGCACCGCCTGCTCGAACTCCCCGGCGTCTACCAGCAGATTCGCCTCGCCTGTCCGGAGTTCGACGTCGCCGGGCTGACCTTCCCCGGCGTACCCGGCGTGCAGCATTTCGGCCACGCCGGCCCGGTCGCCTGGGCGATCACCAACGCGATGGCCGATTACCAGGATCTCTACATCGAAGAACTTCGCGCGACCGAAGCGGGGGTCGAGGCCCGCGGCGCGGCCGGCTGGGAGCCGGCCCTCACCCTTCAAGAGACCGTTTTTGTACGCGACGCCGACCCGGTCGTGGTCGACATCATCGAGACCGCCCGCGGCCCGGTGATCTCCAGTCCCGGTGGTCCGGTTGGCTCCAGTCCCGCTGGTCCGGTTGGCTCCAGCCCCGGTGATCCGCTTGGCTCCAGCCCTGCTGGTCCGGTTGGCTCCAGTCCCGCTGGTGCGGTGCTGAGCCTGCGGACTCCGGCGCGGGCCGGTGCCGATCTCGGGTTCGACGCGCTGCTGCCGTTGATGCGGGCCACCACCGCTGACGAGGTGGCCGACGCGCTCTCCCGTTGGGTCGAGCCGGTCAACAGTGTGCTGATCGCCGACGACACCGGACGGGTCGTGCAGCTCGCGGCCGGCCGAGTGCCGGTGCGTGACGATCGCAATCGCTGGGTGCCGGTACCTGCCTGGGACCCTGCTTTCGCCTGGCAGCCGGGGTGGGCGCCGATGACGCGTACCGAAGTGTCCTCGGTGGTCAACGCCAACGACCGCCGCCCCGACTCGGAAGCGCACGGCATCGACTTCGCCCCGCCCGCCCGGGCCGCGCGGATCCGCACCCTGCTCGACGCGGGCGTGCCGTCCGCCCTGATCCACATGGACACCTCGATGCCGGCCGACTCCGAGGAGGCCGGCCGGCGCGAGGCGTGGCGTTCCTCGGTGGCCCGGGCGCTCTGCGAGTTCCCGTCGCTCAAGCCGCTCTTCGAGGAGTCCGGGTACGACCCGCTCTTCACCCCGTGGATCGACCCGCGAGGCCGGATCGGGCACTCGCTGGACGGGGTGCTGCGCGGCTTGGGTCTGGACCCGGCCTCGCTGGCCGGCCCCGCCGCGTCGGTCGCTGACTCTTCGCGGTGGGGTTCCCGGCACCTGCTGTACCCGATCGTCCTGTCCGGACTGGACATCGAGTTCCCGCGCGTCGAGCTGTCCGGCTCACGGGACTGCGTGCTGAACACGTCAAGCGTCACCGGCGTGAGCGACCTGTGTGTGCGAGGGCCGGTAGCCCGGTACATCTGGGATCTCGGCGATCGGCAGCGCAGCCGCTGGGTCGTACCCTTCGGTGCCCATGGCGACCCGGAGTCGCCGCACTTCCTGGACCAGCTGCCGCTCTGGGCGTCCGGATCCCTGGTCCCGCTGACAACCGACTGGGACGGCCTCGTGCTGGACCGTTCCGTGCTGGACCGTTCCGTGCTGGACCGCTCTGTTCTGGAGGACTCGTGATCATTTTCTCGGAGAAGCTGCCCGGCCTGGGCGAGCTGATCATGATCCCGCTCGACCCGTCCGCACACGCCGAGCTGGTACACGGCTGGGTGACCAAGCCCCGCAACCAGTACTGGGGAATGACCTCCCACACGGTCTCCGACGTGGAGGAGATCTACGCCTTCGTAGACGGCCTGGACACCCACCACGCCTACCTCCTGCTGCTGGACGACGGACCGATCGGCATCTTCCAGACATACGACCCAGAGCACGACCCGGTGGGCGAGCTCTACGACGTCCAACCGGGTGACTTCGGCCTGCACCTGCTCCTGGACGCCGGCGACCGAGACCTCCCCCACGTGACGAGCGCCGTCTTCCCGGCGCTACTACGCCATCTCTTCACCAACCCATCCCACCAGCGAATCATCGCCGAACCAGACATCCGCAACACCAAAATGATCACCCGCCTCCAGCGCCACGGCTTCACCCTGGGCGACGAGATCGACCTGGGTCACAAGCGAGCCCAGCTGACCCTCCTGACCAGAGCCACCTTCACAACCCACCCCTGACCACACCCTCCGAACCGGCGCGGGCCAGTTGGTCCGCATCTGCTGGTCGCCGCACCTGCCGCTGTGGATGGAGCCTGCCGTTCCAGGGCTCGTGGAGATCTTGTGAGTTTTCGCCGCCACCGCAGCCGCAAACTCACGACTTTCGGCGGGGCTGGCAAGCGTGTGCGAGCCCTCGCCGGGATCTTGTGAGTTTGCGCCGGCGCCGCAGCCCAAAGCTCACAAGATCCACGGGAGCGCGGCAGAGCGGCAGCCGAGAGGCCGCGCACGCCTGGTCCGCGCACGCCTGGTCCGCGCGTCTGGTCCGCGCACGTCTGGTCCGCGCACGTCTGGTCCGCGCACGTCTGGTCCGCGCACGTCTGGTCCGCGCACGTCTGGTCCGCGCACGTCTGGTCCGCGCACGCCTGGTTCGTGCGTCTGGTGTCGCTGTCGGGCCGCTCGTGTGGATCTTGTGAGTTTGTGCCGGTGCTGCAGCCGGAAGCTCGCAAGATTTTGAGCGGCGGGCGAGGGGCTGTCGGTGAGCGGTGGCGGGGCCATAGCTGAGCCCGGGGCCGGGCGGCGGGTTATCCACAGTGGGTGGTTGTCCACAGGGGGGTCGGCGGGCAGGGCGTGGGGTTGGGCAGGGTGCTGGGATGCGACCTATTCCGGGGCCGGGTGCCGGTGAGCTTGAGTGGCTTCTCTGTGAGCAGGCGGGTGTGATCAGCACTCGACAGGCTGTTGGGTTGATCGGTCGGGCTGCGGTGCGTACTCATCTTGCGCAGCGGCGGTGGCGGGCCATCTGTCGCGGGGTGTTGTTGTCCGAGAACGGTCGTCTCTGGCGTGATCAGCAGCTGTGGGTGGCTGTGCTGGCCGCCGGTGGCGGGGCATGTCTGTCGGGAGCCAGCGCGGCGACTGTCAGTGGTGTCGCCGGGCTTCGACTGGAGCCGATCGATGTTCTTGTTCCGGCCGGCCGGAGCAGGGTGGGCCGGGTCGCCGGACTGCCCGCGGACATGCCGGAGGTCCGGGTGCACCGCACCACGCTTCGGGCCGGTGGGTATCGGCGTCGGGCGCGGTTGCCGTGTACCGGTGTCGCCCGGGCTGTCGTCGACGGGGCGGCTTGGGCGGACAGTGACGGTGAAGCCCGGTGGATCATTGTCAGTGCCTGTCAGCAGCGGCGGGTTCATCCGGCCGAGCTGCGGCGGGTGCTTGCTGACATGCCGCGGGTGCGGCGGCGGCGACTGATCGGTACGACGATCGGGGATGTCGAGGGCGGTGCGGAGTCGCTGTCCGAATTGGATCTGCTGGCCCTCTGCCGGCGGTTCACGTTGCCGTTGCCGGAGCAGCAGCGGTTCCGGCTGGATGCGGACGGGCGGCGGCGATTTCTGGACGCGTACTGGGCGGAGGCTCGGTTGCACGTCGAGATCGACGGGGCGCATCACATGGACGTCCGGTATTGGGCTGCGGACATGCTTCGGCAGAACCGGGTGTGGGTGCGGGGCGACCGAATCCTCCGGTTTCGCGTTTCTCCTGCGCACCGATCCCGCGACGGTCGCCGGCCAGCTTCGAGAGGCGCTGAACGGTTAGGAACCACGCGAAGGTGTGCGGCTGCGCCGTCATGACAGCCGCAAACTCACAAGATCGCAACGAGAGAGCGCCGCAGGGAGGGCGCGGGGGCGGCGCGGGGGGCGGGGCGGCGGGGAGGGCGGGGCGGGAAGGGGGAGAGCCGTGGGGAGAAGCGTCGTAGGGTGGCGGTCATGGAGTTTCGGGGGGAGTTGCGGGCTACTG
Source organism: Actinoplanes sp. CA-015351 (assembly GCF_050955685.1). Lineage (NCBI taxonomy): Bacteria > Bacillati > Actinomycetota > Actinomycetes > Micromonosporales > Micromonosporaceae > Actinoplanes > Actinoplanes sp. CA-015351. The sequence continues at coordinate 7,024,699 of NZ_CP192102.1, read as the reverse complement.
GTGGGAGCACCGCCGGCTTTCAGGTGGCCGACTCGGTTGTTGAAGCGCTCGGCGGGGGTGGGCGGCCCAAGGTGGTCGTCCGCGTGAACGGGTTCGAGTTCCGGTCGTCGATCGCTCGGATGGGCGGGGAGTACTGGCTGGGGGTCAGCTCGGAGCGCCGGGCCGCTGCTGGGATCGAGGCCGGGCAGGTGCACGACGTCGAGGTGGAGCTGGACAGCACGCCGCGGACGGTTGAGGTGCCTGCGGACCTGGACGCGGCGCTCACCGTGGAGCCGCAGGTCAAGGCGTTCTGGGACAGTCTGTCGTTCAGTAATCAGCGGTGGCATGCCGAGCAGCTGACCTCGGCCAAGACCGCTGAGACCCGGGCCCGCCGGCTGACGAATTCCCTCGACCTCCTGCGGGCCGGCAAAGCCCGATAAAGCCCGGCAAAGACTAACAAAGCCCGGCAAAGCCGGCTCCCTCACGCGGTCGGACGGTACGCCACCTCGGGGTCCAGTAGCGGCACCCAGGACGGGCGGTACGCCGGCAGTCTCGTCTCCATCTCCTCCTGCAGGTTGGTACGCCACGGGCCGGAGACACCGTCGTCGTGCCACCAGCTGGGCCAGGAGTCGTACCGTCGCTCGATCTGTACGCCTGTCGCGCTGGTCTCCACGCGCAGGTACAGCCAGCGGCCGTAACGCGGGTCGGACTCGGCTCGGCGCAGGGCGCGGACCAGCTCGGTGAGGCGGCGGAACGCGGCGTAACGCTCCTCGTCCGGGTGGTCGGCGGGCGGGCGGTCGCCGGGCTGGGAGCTGAAGCTGGTGGCGTCGGCGTACGCGAGCAGGCTGCATCGGCCGTCGCCCTGCGGTGAACGTTCCTGCAGCCAGCTCACCAGGGTGTCCAGCTCGTCGGTGGTCGGCGGTGCGGGGCGGCGCAGCTCGGTGGCGTCGCGCATGGCGGCCCAGACGAGGCGGTCGTGCTCGCCCTGGCTGAGCCGGCGCACCCGGCGCATCGGCGGCCGCTTGCCCGCCGTGATCCGGGGCGCCCGGGTGCCGGGGATCAGGCCGGCCCGCGCCGCGACAGCCAGAGCCGCATCAAGATCAAGACCCTCAACACCACCGAGAGCGCCAGGAGCACCAGAAACGCCACCGAGCAGTGCCTCTAGATCACTGGCGGTGAGCTCCGCGCGTACCCCCGCATTGAGCAACCGCTCTCCTGCCTCGCGCGTGCCTCCGGGGGTCATCGCGCTCAGCGCGATGATCGTGCTTTCCGCCGTGACCAGCGGCGCGAGCAGCTCGGACATGCCGTCCTGGAGGCCGTCGCGGTAACGCACGCGGGACCAGCGGCCGTTCTCGTGCCAGATCACGAAGCCCAGCCGGTCGGATTCGGCGAGGGGGGACAGCTCGTCCCAGGGCAGCCAGTCGGGCGCGCCGGTGAGCAGGTCGATCGGGGGATCCGTGGCGCTGTGTTCCCGGTGGTGACCGTGGAGAACAGCGCGTCTGCCGTCGAGCAGCGCGAACCGGGCCCAGCCGCCGTCGTGGTCGTCGAACGTGGCGCCATGATCGTCGATCGACCACACGGTGGTGTGGCCTATCGCGGTCAATGCGGCGCCCAGCGTCGCCCAGCGGGTCCAGAGCAGTCCGGGCGCGGGCAGGTCCACGTCGGTCAGCATCTGTCCACTGTGCCAAACGCGAGCGGGTGGACGGCACCCCAGGGGCCGGGTTGCGGCTTCGTAGCAGTGGGGTGCCATCCGGTTTCCAGGCGTCAGCGGGTCGGTGACCAGGCCGAAAGGACCGGTGCAACCGACCCCGACCGGAAATGGAACATGCTTACCCACGTCTTCGGCATCATCGGCGCCGCACTGTCCATGTCCATCGCCTGGCCCCAGGTTTACCGCTCCTGCGTGCGTCGCCGCACCAGCGGTCTCTCGGCCACGGCATGCATGCTGGGTGTCGCGATGCCGGCCGGGTGGGTGACGTACGGCTTGCTGATCAACGACTCGTTCCAGGTGGTCACGAACACGGTCAGCTCGTCGACCGGCCTCGCGATCCTGGTCGCGCTGCTGGTCACCCAGCCGCACCTGCGTTCCGGCCGGGCGCTGCTGACCAGCGCCGGCATGGCCGGTGGCGTGCTGCTGGCGATCGTCGCCATCGCCGCGCTGGCCGCCCTGCCCCAGATCAGTGGTCCGGCCGCGGCCGCGATGCTCGGTACGGTCCTCGCGTCGGTCTCGTTCGTGTCCGCGATCCCGCAGCCGCTCGCCCTGCTGCGCAATCGTACCCAGGACCTCTCCGGCATCTCGCCGCTGCGCTGGCGTCTCGCCGCCGGTGCTTGCGCGTCGTGGCTGGCGTACGGCCTCGGCGCCGGTCAGCCGGCCGTCTGGGCATCCGCTCTCGTGGGCCTGGCGAGCGCGCTGGTCGTCAACGGTGTGCTGATCGCCCGCCGCCCGCGCCGGGTCAATGCGGCCGCGACGGTGTGCTGGCGGCACGACGTGGTCACCCGGAGCCTGGCAACCGCCGGAATCTAGGAAAAGACCCCTATAGAGGGACTTGCAAGCGTGCATGGCTCCCCTACGATGCCGTGCGTCATCAAGACAGGGGGCAATGCATGCACATGCCACGATCGCGCTTTCTGGTCGCGGGCGTCGCCGGGTTGGCCGGCATCGCTCTGGCGCTGAGCGCGTCCGTTCCCGCCCAGGCGTTCACGCCGGCGGCAGAGGCCTCGAAAGCGGCCACCACCAGCAAGGCGGAGCGTAAGCGGCTGGACAAGCTGCCGACGCCGAAGCTGGGCTGGTACAAGTGTTACGGGACCGCCGAGTGCGCCACCGTGAAGGTGCCGCTCGACTACGACAAGCCGAAGGGCGCCAAGACCGAGATCGCGGTCCTGCGGATCAAGGCGAAGAATCAGAAGAAGAAGATCGGCAGCCTTTTCCTGAACCCCGGTGGCCCGGGCGGCTCGTCCACCGAGTTCGCGCTCTTCGCCCCGAGCTTCCTGAGCGACTCGCTCCTCGAACGGTTCGACATCGTCGGCGTGGATCCGCGCGGCATCGGCGCGAGCGCCAACATCAAGTGCTTCAAGTCGGTCAAGGACCAGACCGCCGTCCTGAACGGCATGAACGTCGCTTTCCCCCTCGGCAAGAAGGAGGAGGCGAAGTACATCAAGTCCGCCAAGGCGTTCGGCAAGGGCTGCTCGACCACCGGCAAGTCCCTCGCCGGTGCGATGTCGACGGCCGAGGTCGCCCGTGACATGGAGCTGATGCGCCGCGCCGTCGGTGACAAGAAGCTCACCTACCTGGGCTTCAGTTACGGCACCGCGCTGGGCCAGTTCTACGCGAACATGTTCCCGGACCGGTTCCGCGCGATCGCGGTGGACGGCAACATCGACCCGCGGCAGTGGGTGGGCTCCGGCAAATCCGGCAACCAGATCCTGGACGCGCGGATGAAGTCCGCCGACGGGGCGTACAAGGCGCTCAAGGAGATCCTGAAGCGCTGTGACAAGGCGGGCGAGCAGTACTGCGAGTACGCGGCAGGCGACCCCCTCAAGAACTTCACCGCTCTCGCCAAGAAGCTGCGGGCCAAGCCGCTGGTGATCGAGGACGAGTTCGGCACCTTCAAGATCACGTACGCGGACTTCGTCGGGGCGCTCCTCGGATCGCTCTACTCGACGTACGCCGGTGAAGAGGTCGCCTCGATCATCGCCCTGGTCGGCAAGGCGGCGAACGGTGAGGCGGCCGCCAAGACCGGCCTGCTCGAACGGATCCGGGCGGCCCGGGCGATCGGGTACGACTTCCCGTACGACAACAGCTTCGAGGCACAGAGCGCCGTCATCTGCACCGACGGCAAGCACCCGAAGTACGCCAGTTCGTGGCCGGCGTCGACCGCGCTGCGTGACGTGAAGGCGCCGTACTTCGGGCGGGCCTGGGGCTGGCTGACCGTCCAGTGCGCGACGAACACCTGGACGGTGAAGGACGAGGACGCGTACCGGGGGCCGTTCAACAAGCGCACCGCCAAGCCGGTGCTCGTCGTCGGCAACTACTGGGACCCGGCGACGAATTACGCCGCCTCGGTCTCGTCGAGCAAGCTCCTGCCCAACTCGCGGCTGCTGACCAGCGACAACTGGGGTCACACCGCGTACGGCACGGGTGTCTGCGCGACCAACGCGATCGACAGTTACCTGCTCACCGGCAAGGTGCCGGCCAAGGGCACGGTCTGCCACGCCGCGCACCAGCCGTTCACCGGGAAGATCCCGACGGACGACGCCGACGAGCTGTCGACAAAGGCCGTGAAGCCCGGTAAGCAGCTGCCGCCGGTCATCGCGCCGAAGCCGGTCTCGATCCTGACCGGTGGAATTCTCTAGGAACCGTCACGTCGAGCCGGGCCTCGCGCCCGGCTCGACCGCCGGCCGGCTTCGCGGCAGTTCCTCCTGGGCGGCGGCCAGCCAGTCGAGCGCGTATTCCAGATCGGTCGCGGCGGCCCGGCGTTTGTAGGACTTGTCGGCCCGCGCCGCTGCCGCACACGCCTCGATCCGGCGCCGCAGGCCGGCATAGAGGTAGGGGTCGTCGATAGCCGCCGCGCGTCTCAAGAAAAAGCCCGGAAAAACGGGAAAACGGCGGTATCGCCGGCAGGCCCGCCGCACCTCATCGCGCGCCTGGCCCAACCGGGCGAAACCCACCCGATCCGGCCGGTCAGCCGCCCAGTCCCGGCTTTGCGCGTCCACGACCGCGGCGGTGAGCTCTCGTTCGATCCGGGCCAGGCGCGGCGCGACCCGGCCGGAGAACGGGTCGTCCCGCCGGGGGATCATCCTTTCGCCAGATCGTCGAGGTACCGCTCCATGCAGTCGACGGCCTGGCAGAGCAGCAGATCAGCTTCGGCCAGCCGCTTCGTCACCGGATCGGCCCGGGCCGCGCGCTGCAACTCTTGCGCGTTCCATCGGCCGGTGCCGACGTGCCGCAGCGTTGCCGACACGAGCCGGACCCGGGCGTGCAGCAGGGTTTCCGGCACGATGACCAATCCCGGTCGGCGAGGGGTGTGCCCGGCGATATCGGGCGCCGGATGACGGGCGAGCCTCCGGCGCCCCAGAGTCATCCGCACCCGGCGACCGGCAAGCATCGAGATGCCGGCCAGCACGGTCACCCCGGCCAGCGGCACGCCGGCGGCGTCGACCAGCACCGCCTCGATCGCGGCGAGCCGTGCGCACGCCGAGCGGATCCAGAAATGGCCCACCTCGCTGGCGGTGCTCACCTCGGCGAGGCCGTGCGCCACGAGCGCACGCACCGCGTTCAACTCGGCGTACAGCGCAGGCCCGGCCATCTTCCGAGCCTCGCATCGACGCCGACCGAGAGGAGCCCCTCGAAGGTGTCGTATTTCAGCGCGCCGCCACATCGGACAACCAGCCGACCGCTTCCTCCGGCGTCGCGACCACCGGACCCCGCGGCGGCGGCGGACGATCCACCATCACCACCGGAACCCCCGCCGACCGCGCCGCCACCAGCTTGGCGTCCGAGCCGCCGCTGTCCTTCGTGACCAGCACATCGATCCGGTGCTCCGCGAGCAGCCGCCGCTCACCCTCCACAGTGAACGGACCACGATCCAGCAGCACCGCCAACCGGCGCGGCACGGTCCCCGCCGGCGCCTCCACCGAACGCGCCAGGAACCAGCATTCGTCAAGCCCGGCAAATGCCGCGATTCCCTGCCGGCCGGTGGTCAGAAAAACCCGCCGTCCCAGCTGCGGAATCAGCCTCGCGGCCGCGTCGAGCGACGCGACGCGGTGCCACTCATCGCCCGCGGACGCGCTCCACCCTTCCCTTCGCACGACCAGATGGGGTACGCCCAACGCCCCGCAAGCCGCGGCGCCATGCTCGCTCATCGTGGCGGCGAAGGGATGTGTGGCGTCGACAAGCACGTCGATCCGCTCGTCCCGCAGATAGTGGACCAGCCCATCCACCCCGCCGAACCCCCCGATCCGCACCCGGCCGGGCGGCCGCAGTGGCTCCCGGGTACGCCCGGCCAGCGAACTGACCACGTCATACCCCGCCGAGACGAGCAGCCCGGCGAGCCGGCGCGCGTCGGCCGTGCCGCCGAGGATCAGGATCGGCATCGGGCGGTCGAGTACAGGTGGCTGTCCGGGAACTGGCCGGCCGTCAGCGCCGCGCCGACCACGATCACCGCGGTCCGTTTGATGCCCGCTGCCTTCACCCGGTCCGCGACGTCGGCGAGGGTGCCGCGCACGATCAGCTCGTCCGGCCGGCTGGCCCGCGCCACCACGGCGACCGGGCAGTCCGCGCCGTAGTTGCCGACCAGCTCGGCCACCACCGCGTCGATCCGCTGCACGGCCAGGTGCAGCACCATCGTGGCGCGGCTCGCGCCGAGCGTCGCCAGATCCTCGCCGGGCGGCATGGCGGTGGCCCGCTCCGCGGTACGCGTCAGGATCACCGTCTGCGCCACCCCCGGAACCGTGAACTCCCGGCCGAGTGAGGCGGCCGCCGCCGCGAAGGCCGGCACACCGGGTGTCACGTCGTACGGCACGCCTGCCGCGTCGAGCCGGCGCATCTGCTCGGCGACCGCGCTGAACACCGACGGGTCACCGGAGTGCAGGCGTGCCACATCGTGTCCGGCCCGGTGCGCGGCGACCATCTCCGCCACGATCTCGTCGAGGTTCAGGTTGGCGGTGTCGACGAGCCGGGCACCGGGTGGGCAGGCCTCCAGCAGCTCGGCCGGTACCAGACTGCCGGCGTACAGACAGACCGGCGCGGCGGCGATCAGCCGGTGCCCGCGCAGCGTGATCAGGTCGGCCGCGCCGGGCCCGGCACCGATGAAGTGAACGGTCATGACGGGACCACCGACCAGATCGTGACGGGCATGAACGAGCGCCATCCGGTGAATCCACCCACCGGCGAACCGCGCTGCACGGTGAGCCGGGTCAGCTCGCCGCCGAACTTCGCGTACCCGGCGGCGAGGACCGCCTCGGACTCGACGGTGACCGCGTTCGCGACGAGCCGTCCACCGGGACGCAGTTCCGCGAGGCAGCGGTCGAGGACTCCGTCGCGGGTCAAGCCGCCTCCAACGAAGATCGTGTCGGGTGCTTCGAGCCCGTCCAGGGCCTCGGGCGCACGGCCCCGCACCACCCGCAGACCGGGTACGCCCAGCGAGGCCGCGTTCGCCGTGATCGTCGCGACCCGGTCGGCTGACGACTCGATCGCGATCGCCCGGCAGGCCGGGTGGCTGCGCATCCACTCGATGCCGATGCTGCCGGAGCCCGCGCCGACGTCCCAGAGCAGCTGACCCGGGGCGGGGGAGAGCAGGGCCAGGGTCACCGCACGCGTCTCCCGTTTGGTCAGCTGGCCGTCTCCGGCGTACCCAAGATCGGGGAGGCCGGGGACGCACGAAGCCGGCGGGCCGCCGCCGAGCTCGAGCGCGATGACATTGAGCGGGTCGCCTGGCGGGACCATCCACGTGCCGGCGGTCCCGGCGACCACGCGCTCGCCGGGACCGCCGAGCTGTTCCAGAACGGTCATCGACGCCGAGCCGAAGCCGCTCGCGTCGAGCAGTCCGGCGACCTCGGCGGGTGTCTGCGCGCCTGACGAAAGGATCAGGATCCGGCGGCCCGGATTGAGCCATCGGTGCAGCGTGGTGGCGGGTGCGGTGACCAAGCTCACGACGTCGGCGTAGGTGAGGTCCCAGCCCAGGCGGGCCGCCGCGAGGGAGACCGAAGAGGGGTGCGGGAGTACTCGGATCCGGTCAGCGCCGATCAGCCGAACCAGGGTGGAGCCGATCCCGTGGAACATCGGGTCGCCGCTGGCGAGCACGCAGACCGACCGTCCACTCTCTGCCTCGAGCAGGCCGGGCAGGGCCGGGACCAGCGGGGACGGCCACTTCTCGCGGCGACCCGGCACCGAGGCGGGCAGCAGGTCGAGCTGGCGGGCGCTTCCGAAAATCACTTCGGCCTCGGTGAGCGCGCGCTGAGCCGTACCGGAAAGGTCCGGCCACCCGCCGGCGCCGACGCCGACAACCGTGACCACGTCCGGGTTGCTCATTCCGGCAACCTATCCCGATCCCGCAGAGCGGAATTTTCCGGAGTGGCATTGAGCCAACCGGCAGTCATGCGCGTACCCATTCCTGACGGCCCTCGGGTTGTCACGTCTGGCCGCAGGGGTGGCAGACGCCGTGAGACGACTGCTGAGCAGGTGAGGATGATGGCCATACCGGCCTTCCAGGACCAGCGAGAGCTGCCCGATGACGACGGATACTTCGCTGACCTGCGGAGTGACGCCCGGCCGAGCTGGGACAACCCGTCGATGCCGCCGTGGCCGGAGCAACAGCAGCAGTACCAGCAGGACCCTTATCGGCGTGGCGACATCGTGGTGGAGTCGCTCACCGATCCGACCGGCTGGAAGGCCGGCGCAGGTGTCCCCATCCCCGAGGACGACCGCCCGCCCGCCGAGGCGACAAGTGGCAACCGGCTGCTCACCGTGTTGCTGTTCTTCTCCGGCCTCGGCACCAGCATCGCTCTCTGGCTCTTCAACACCCAGGCCGGCGCGGTCAGCGACACCACCAGCATGATGCTCGCGGCCGGGCGGATCACCGGCCTGATCGGCGGATATCTGCTCTTCATCCAGCTGCTGATGATGAGCCGGGTCTCCTGGCTGGAGGAGTGGGTCGGCTCCCGCGATCTGCTGCGCTGGCACCGCTGGCTCGGAACCTCGCTGTTCGCCGCGGTTGTCGCGCACATCGTGTTCATCGTCTACGCGTACTCGCTCACCGCCGGGACCGGCGTGGTCGAGCAGGGCTGGACCGTGATCACCACGTTCCCGGACATGATCAGCGCGACGATCGCGACGGTTCTGCTCGTCGTCATCGCGCTCACCTCGATCAGGTTCCTCCGCAACGTCCTGCCGTACGAGCTCTGGCATCTGATCCACCTGAGCGGGTACGCGGTCCTGCTCCTCGGGTACGCGCACCAGATCTCCTCCGGCGCCGACATGAGTGGCAAGTTCGCCTCGGTCTTCTGGCCGGCCCTCGGCTGCCTCACCCTCGCCGCGCTGATCTGGGGCCGGATCGTCGAGCCGGTCTGGCTCAACGCCCGCCACCGGTTCAGCGTCGCCGAGGTGGTCGCCGAGGGCGCCAACACGTTCTCGATTTACATCGAGGGCAAGCGGCTCGACAAGATCCCGGTGCAGGCCGGGCAGTTCATGCGCTGGCGGTTCCTGACCGCCAACGGCTGGTGGCAGTCGCACCCGTTCTCGTTGTCGGCCGCCCCGAACGGGCAGTGGCTGCGGCTCACCGTGACGATCGCCGGCGGGCACACCGCCAAGCTGGCCACCATGCGCCCCGGCACGCCGGTCTGGGCGGAGGGTCCGTTCGGGACGTTCACGGCGCAGCGGCGTACCCGGCGGCGGGCCCTGCTCATCGCCGGCGGCAGCGGCATCGCCCCGATCCGGGCGCTGCTGGAGGACATGCCGGCCGACACCATCGTGATCTACCGGGCCAGCCGTCCGGACGAGCTGGTCTTCCGCGCCGAGCTGGAGGACCTGGCCGAGCAGCGGGACGCCTGGGTGCGATACATCGTCGGCGGCCGCAACGATCCCGGCCCGAAGCGGCTCTTCACCCCGGAAGGGCTGCGTGGCCTGGTGCCCGACGTGAACCGGCGTGACGTCTACCTGTGCGGCCCGCCCGGGCTGGTGAACGCGGCGGTCGGCACACTGCGCCAGCTCGACGTGCCGGACAGCCAGCTCCATCTCGATCCGTTCGAGTTCTGAGTTTTGTTCTGGGTTTTGTCTCTAGAATCGGGAGTTCCGCGATGCGACGTAGTACCGCAGCAGCTGTCGGCACCCTTACCGGTGCGGCCCTGATCCTCGGGGTGCGCCTGAGCGTGCAGCCGCCGGACGCGCCGGTTGCCACCTCTCCCGTGGCCCAGGAGGCGCCCGCGGGCGGCGACTCGGGCTCGGACGAGGCGGAGGAAGCTGCCGCCGATCCCTCGCCGTCGGCCAGCAAGAAGGCCTCGAAGAAGAAGGAGACCGCGGAAGCGGAGGCTGAGGCTGAGGCTGAGGCTGAGGCTCCGGCTGAGGAGGAGGCCGGGCTCAAGGCCGGCACCTACAAAGGCAAGGCCGTCCAGAACGAATACGGCACCGTCCAGGTCACCATCAAGGTCAGCGGCGGCAAGATCAGCGCGGCGGACGCGACGTACCCCTCGGACGGTTTCAGCGGGACGATCAACCCGAACGCCGTGAAGAAGCTCAGCGCCTCGGCTCTCACGGCGCAGAGCGCGGACGTCGACGCGGTCTCCGGAGCGACGTTCACGAGCCAGTCATACGCCGAGTCGCTCCAGGCTGCCTTGGACAAGGCAGGCGCGTAGGGTCAGGCTTCGTGCGCCACGTCGAGCATGTCATGGGTACGGTCGTCAGCATCGAGCTGGCCGACGAGTTACCCGAGTCCGACTTGTCGGGTTTTGTGGACATGACCTGTGCCTGGTTGCACGAGGTCGACGGGCGTTTCAGCACCTACAAGCCGGACAGCGAGGTCTGCCGTCTCCGCGACGGCACGCTGAACCTGGCCGATGCCTCGCCTGATCTGCGGCTGGTCCTGGACCGGTGCGCCGACCTGTGGCGGGACACCGACGGCTACTTCGACGCGTACGCCGGTGGGTCGCTCGACCCGTCCGGCTATGTGAAGGGCTGGTCGGTCGAGGTCGCCTCGGAAAGGCTGGCCGCCGCTGGTTCGCGGCGGCACTTCCTGAGCGCCGGCGGCGACATCCGGATGCGGGGAGCCGGTCCCGGTGGCCGGCCCTGGCGGGTCGGTGTGCGGCATCCGTTCGAGGCCGACAAGCTCGCGTGGGTGCTGTCGCTCACCGACGGGGCAGTGGCTACCTCGGGGACCTATGAGCGGGGTGCGCACGTCTTCGACCCCCGCACCGGGAAGCCGGCTGCGGGGTTACGTTCAGTCACCGTCGTCGGCCCGGATCTCGCTGTCGCCGATGCCTATGCGACCGCTGCTCTTGCCATGGGTGAGGGCGGGCTGGCGTGGCTCGCGAAACGGGTCGCTGACGGTTATGAATCGGCGGCGGTCACCGACGACGGGCGAGCGTTCACCTCGCCGGGGCTGCCGGTGGCGGCATGATCCCTGGTGTCGACGGGCACCTGGTTCTGCGTACCGGGCGGGTCTATTTTCCCAGGTGACGACACGCCGGGGTACCCCGGTTTGGAAAGAGCCCCTGGGACCGGCTAATGTTTTGTCCGTCGCCGGGGGAGCCCGGGGAGCATGCGGACGTGGCGCAGTGGTAGCGCATCACCTTGCCAAGGTGAGGGTCGCGGGTTCGAATCCCGTCGTCCGCTCGGAGCGGCCTGTTCCACAGGGTCACCTCGGTGGAGTGGCCGAGAGGCGAGGCAACGGCCTGCAAAGCCGTGTACACGGGTTCAAATCCCGTCTCCACCTCGCAGGATTTCAGCAAGACCTGTGCGGGCGATTGGCGCAGCGGGAGCGCGCTTCCTTGACACGGAAGAGGTCACTGGTTCGATCCCAGTATCGCCCACGAGACCGGGGCCGGAGTGTGTCAGCTGTTCAGCGCTGACCATGCCGGCCTCGTTTTGTTTTGCGCGACGCCACCCGGCGTGCGGGGTCTTTGCCACCCCGGCGTGCGGGGTCTTCGCCACCCGCACCCCCGCTGCCGCTGGCTGATCTGCCCGCGCCGGCTTGCCCGCCTCCGCGCCAACCCGTCCGGCTCTGCGCCAGTTCCCGGCCTTGAGCGTGCCCGCCCGGCGCCGCGCATTGCTCGCCACTACCGAACCTGGGTCGAGACAGGGGCGGTGAGTTCACGGCTCCTGAGTAGCCGGCTCTTGCGTGGATCAGGCCGCACGGTGTGGGTGGTTCGCGTGGATGAGATCGCACCGAGTACTTGCGTGTGATCTCATCCACGCCTGGGCCGTGACGGGAGTTCACGCAAGCAATCGGTGAGTCCTCATCACTGCTACTAACTCCTCGCGTGTGCCTCCGTCTCGGCCAGCCGACCGCCCAGCCTCACGATCCGGCTCGCCCGCACCCTCGCCCTCGCCCGCCTGCGCTGTCTGGGGTGATCTTGTGAGTTTGTGGTCGCTTGCTGGCTGGTGGTCGGTCCGTCTCCGTTTCCGGGCTCATTCTCTGGGGAGGATGTGGCGGATCGGGCCGGTCGCCTTTGCTGAGCTTGGACGTGGGCTGAGGCGAGGGCGGTGGGCATGGACAGCGCGGCTGGCGGCGAGTCAATCGGCAACGGACCCGGCACTGGACCCGGCTCTGGACCTGGCTCTGGGCCCAGCTCTGGACCCAGCTCTGGACCTGGCGTCGAGCCTGGCGGCGGTTCAGGCGTCGGCAGGGCTGGGGGAGGCAGCGCTGGGGGCGGGACGGCTGGGGGAGGCAGCGCTGGAGGCGGCAGGGCTGGGGGAGGCAGGGCTGGGGGTGGGTGGGTCACCTGGGTTGGGGTGGCTGTGGCTGCTGTCCTGGGGGCCGTTGTCGGGGGCGTTGTTGTCGCCTCCGGTGAGCCCAGCGGTGCACCCGCCGGTGGGTCGGCTGCGCCGCTGCCGGACACCGCTCAGACCTGTGCCGCCACCGAGGTCTCCGCCAAGGCTCTGCCCAGCGTCGTGACTATTTCGGCGTCCAGCGGCGAGGCTGCCGGGACCGGGTCGGGGGAGGTCATTCGGGGTGACGGCTACATACTCACCAACAACCATGTGATCTCACTCGCCGTCGATGGTGGGCAGGTCAGTGTGCTTTTCAATGACGGGCGTACCGTTCCGGCCGTCATCACCGGGCGTGACCCGAAGTCGGACCTTGCAGTGATCAAGGTGGATGGGCAGGGTGACCTGCCGGTGATCGCGTTCGGCTCCTCGGAGGACGTGCGGGTCGGTCAGCCCGTCGTCGCGCTCGGTGCGCCGCTCGGGCTCTCCAACACGGTGACCTCGGGGATCGTGAGCGCGCTGGACCGGACCATCGAGGTTCCCGGTGACGACGGTCAGACGGCTTTGCTGGTCTCCGCGGTGCAGACCGATGCCGCGATCAATCCGGGCAACAGTGGCGGCGCGCTGGTGAACTGCGCGGCTGAGCTGATCGGGGTTCCGACCGCCGGTGCGGGGATTCCGGACGCGTCCGGTGGGAGCAGCGGTGGTGACATCGGGCTCGGGTTCGCGATTCCGGTCGACCATGCGAAATCGGTCTCCGACGAGATCATCGAGACGGGCACGGTCACCCACGCGTACTTCGGCTTCAGCCTGATCACCGTCCCCGCGAATCGGGCCGGTGCCGGTGGTGTCTTCATCCGCGGGGTGGTGGCCGGCGGTCCGGCGGCGCAGGCGGGACTGAAAGCCGGCGACATCGTCAGCGCGATCGACGGAAGTGCGGTCACCACGACGAACGACGTGGCCGCCGTGACACTCCTGAAGAATCCCGGCGACACGGTCAAGGTTGACTACATCAGGGCCGGAAAAGCCGCAGGAACGCAGGTGAAGCTCGGTGCCCAGCCCTAATCAGATGTTCTGAACATCCGGATGATGTGAGTATCCTGGCGGCATGGTCCGGCTCACCAGGGCGCAACAGCAGGCCCGCACCCGCTCCGTCGTGCTCACCGCGGCCTGGTCCAGGCAGGCGTCTCTGTCGAGACCACTGGGGTACGCGTGAACAACCGAACGTTCGCCGAAGGAACCACTGTGACGATCGACGGAACCACCGGCCTGATCGTCCTGGGCGAAGCACCTGTGACAAGCGGTGATATCGACGAACGTCTACGCCGCTTGCTGGAAGGGAAAGCACTTATCGTCGGGGTATGACTCCAACGAGGTTTGGTCTTGACCGGGCCTGGTCCGAGCGGGCCGCTCGTCCGTTGCGGTTCGTGGCGGGCCGGGGCGCTGATCCCACCGACGCGGAGCTGGCTGCTCTGCGGGCGGGGCTGACCCGGCGCGACGAGCTGGCTGATTCGCTGGTCCGGTCGGTGCCGGCTGGCGACTTACACCGATTTTTCGCCTCTTCCGATGATGTCCCGACGGGCGCGATTCGGATATTTCTCGATAAAGTCGAAACGCGGCCTGATTGGGTCGACGACCGTCTGCTCGAACGTGGCGCGCAGGCCTGCCGTGCCTTCGGGATGGACGCCGGCCTCGTTCTCGCGTACGGATCGCTGCTCGGTGGTTATCGCACGGCGGCCGCGCTGGAGCCTCTCGTGCGTACCGGAAGGCTTGCCGGCGGCGAGTCGCTGCGCCGGATCAAGGAGACGTCGATCTGGTGGCGGGCCGTCACCGAGCCGGGCGGTCTCGCGCCCGGCGCCGAGGGCTTCCGGCTGACCCTGCACGTCCGCGTCATGCACGCGCTGCTCAACGCGAAACTCGAAGCCGATCCGACCTGGGACCACGCGCTGCGCGGCCTGCCGATCAACCAGTACGACCAGGCCAGCACGCTCGGCGTGTTCAGCACCAGCTTCCTGCTGCACCTGCGCCTGCTCGGGGTACGCGTCTCCCGCGCCGACGCCGCAGCGGTCATGCACCTGTGGAGTTACATCGGCTGGCTCATGGGTGTCGACGAGGAATGGCTGCCGCACGACGAGCGGCGTGGCCGTCGGCTGCTCTACCACTTCCTGTCGAACGATCCGCCGCCCGATGCCAACAGCGTGGCCCTCGCCCGGGCGCTCATCCACATGGCCGACGACCTGCCCGGCGGCCGGGTGCGGCGCGTCTACGAGCGGGAACGGGCGCTCTCGGTGAGCTGCTGGCTGCTCGGACCGGCGGCCATCCGGGACCTCGGATTGCCGTACCGGCCACCGTGGTACGGCCTGACCCGGCTCGCCGCGAACGTGCTGGTCAGTCAAGGTCTTGGCCGGTTGCCGCGCGGGCGTGAGCTGCTGCTTGCACGGGGTGAGCGGCAGGCGCGGGCGCAGTTCGCCAGGTGGGGCTGATCAATCCTCGGCGTCGTTCATCAGGCGGTCGGCGAAGGTGACCAGGCGTTCCGCCAAGGCCTCGTCGGTGACCATGAACTGCAGGCCCAGCTCCTGCCTGTCGATGTTCACCACCCGGGAGTGCACCAGCAGCCGCACTTCGGCACTCTCCAGATCCACGTCCATGGTGTCGCCCTCGGCGTACTTCGCGTCGGTGGACACCTGACACCGCAGGCCACCCGCGCTCACGTTGATCAGGACAGCCTCGATCGGCTGATGACCCGGCCGGTGCAGCACCAGCTTGCCGGCCGCCGCGATCCGGTCGTGCTCCCGGCGTTCCAGGGTGCTCGCCAGACCGGCCATGTCCTCGATCCGGCCCAGCGTGGCGGACATCTGCCCGGCGAGCGAATCCATCAGCCGTCCCTGGTCGGCGGCGACGCTCCGCAGCGAGGTAGCGGCGTCGCCCACCCCGCCGATGCCCTCGATCATCGTGGCGATGGTGTGCGCCATCTCCGTCGTGTCGCTCTTCAGGTCGTCGATGGTCCGGGTGATCTGGTCGGTCGACTCCGCCGTGTGGTTGGCGAGCTGTTTCACCTCGTCGGCGACGACAGTGAAGCCGTACCCCAGATCACCGGCCCGGGCCGCCTCGATGGTGGCGTTCAGGGCGAGTAGCCGGGTCTGCCCGGCGATGCCGGTGACCAGGTGCGCCGTCTCGGCGACCCGGCGCAGGCTCTCCTCCAGCGAGGCGATCACCTGCTCGGCTGTCTGCGCCTGGTTCACGATCGCCCGGGTGGCGTCGTCCGCCGCGGTGATCCGCTCGTCGATCACTGCGGACGCGCCGGTCACCTCGCCGACCTTGTCCTGCACCTGCCGTAGCTCCTCGGCGATCACTCCGGTGGACTCGTCGATGACTTCTTGGGTACGCCGGCGGAACTGCGCCTCGGCCTGCCTCTGATGCAGGAACCCGGCGCGCAACTGCTGCTCCCGGGCCTGAGCCGCGCCGGCCAGCGCCGCGTCCTGCTCGACCAGCCGGGACCGGGCCACTTCGATCGCACGCCCGATGTCGCCCATTTCGTCCCGGCCGGACGGCAACGGCCGCGGCGCCAGATCCGCTCCGGCTATCGCGGTCACCGCGGCCACGGTCTGGCGTACGTCATGGCTCGTCCGCCAGAGCACGGCAGCCGCGAACCAGAGCGCCAGCAGGAACCCGCCGATGGAGATCGCCAGAACGGTGCCGCGTTCCATCCGAAACTGGTCCACCCGGTCGTCGAGCAGCGCGGACAGGCCTTCGTGCAGCGGTCCGACGGCTTTCGCGGCGGCGCCTGCCACGTCAGCCGTCTCGCCCTCGGCCAGCTTGGTGATCTCGTCGGCCAGCGCGCTCACCGGCGCCAGCCGTCCGCTCAGCGACGAATCGTCGGTATTCGCGACAGCCGTCGCGACATCGTTGCGCAGCGACTCCGCGATGCCGGCGAGCCGACCGGCCAGCACCGCCGTCTTCGTGCCGGCCGTGGGCAGCTGCAACGCCGCGACCAGCGCCTGCGGCAGCTGCACCACCTGCGCGTCCATCACGTAGAACGAATCCAGGTCCGGATCGAGGATCAGATTCGAGTTGTTCCCGATCACCGCCACCAGGTCCGCCAGCCCGGCCGCGGTGTCCGTTGTTTCGGATACAGCGGCCGCGGCCTCCGCGAGATCCAGCTCCGGGAACGCGGCTGCGGCTTCCCGCACCCCTTCAAGATCGGGGGTACGCCCAGCGGCCACCTCCGCGAGCGCGAGAAGAACCGGGCGCAACACGTCAGCGCCCTCCTGCTCCCGCACGCTGAAGCTGATGTCCGCGCTGGTTTCCGCGGTGTACATCCCGGTCGCCAGGCAACCCGGCACGAGCAGAGTCAGCACGACCAGCCCGAGCCTGGTGGCGGTGCGGATCCGGTCGGCGACCGCCACCACCGGACGGAGAGGTGTTGGGACACTGGTCACCCTCACAGCTATACGGAGAAAGTAGGTCCGATGTGTGAGGATCGGGCGATGTTTCAGGTGCGGATCGCGGTACGAGGGTACGAACTAGACCTTCAAGGACACGTGAACCAGGCTGTCTACCTGCAATACGGCGAGCACGCCCGCTGGCAGTGCTTCCTCGCCGCCGGATTGTCCCCGGAGGTGCTGGTCGGGGCGGGTGTGGGGCCGGTGGTGCTGGAGACGACGATCCGCTATCTGAAGGAGCTCCGCGCCGGCGACGAGGTCGACGTGACGTGCGACTTCGAATGGGGCACGGGCAAGACCTTCACGGTGTCGCAGGCGTATACGCGTATCGATGGCACCCCGGTCGCCACGGTGACCGGCGTGGCGGGCCTCCTGGACCGGCAGACTCGCCGCCTGGTTCCCGAACCGGCCGAGAAACTGCGAGCGCTCGCCGACAACCCCACCCCACTCAACCTGTAAGCCCACCCGGCATCACGAAAGCTGAAGGCGGCGCGACCGGGGGAGTCACGCCGCCTTCGGATCATGGGGCGGTCAGGTGCCGGTGCCCTGCTGGGTGGTGCCCTGCTGGGTGGTGCCCTGCTGGGTGGTGCCCTGGTCTGTCGTGCCCTGGTCCGTCGTGCCCTGGTCGGTCGTGCCTTGGTCTGTCGTGCCCTGGTCGGTTGTTCCTGGGTCGGTGCCGCTGAAGCCGCCCTGCCCCTGGCCGCCGAAGCCGCCGCTGCCGCTCCCGCCGGGGAAGCCGCCGCCTCCTCGCATCCCGCTTCCGGGGCCGCCCTGCTGAACTGTCACGGCCGGCGTGGAGGCGCTGTCACCGCCGACCGCTGACATGATCCCGGCGGTCAGGCCGGAGCTGGCGACGGCGGTGACCAGGACGGCGGCGGCGAGTACCAGCTTCGGGCTCTTGGCGAACCGTTCCCGCGCCGAAACCTTCGCCGGCGGAGCCCACGGGCCCTCTCCGACCGGCGGAACCCAGGCACCGGCAGCAGGCCAGCCGGCAGCAGGCCCGCCGACAGTCGTCTCGCCAGGGACCGTTTCCCCGGCGACTGCCTCCGCCTGCGGCCCGCTCGGCGTGCTGACCTCGGTAGCCGGCGCCGGCACGGTGATCACCTCGGTAGCGGTGGTCAGCTCGCCGCCACCCTGAGCTGTGCCATCGGCGTGAGCTCCGGTAACCGGCTGCGGGGCGGGAACCGCAGCGGGGAAGGCCGCTGTGTGGGCATCGGCGGGTCTGGGCGCCCACGGGTCGCGGGCTTCGGTCAGTGCCTCCGGCGCTGCCGCCGTCCCTGGCGCTGCCGCCGTCCCTGGCGCTGCCGCCGTCCCTGGCGCTGCCGCTGTTTCTGGTGCTGCCGCTGTTTCTGGTGCTGCCGCCGCCTCCGGCGCCGTGACTGGTTCCGGTGCGCCTGCCGACGGCGCCGGCTCGGGGCTGGCGGACTGCTTGGCTTGGTCTTGCGTACTCATCAAGGCTCCTCGACTGGTCACCGAAGACAAGCATCGGCAGTCCTGTTGTGTGGAGTCTGTGACCACGGTGGGGGTCGACTGTGGTTGATTACAGATCGAGGACCAGGCGCGCGGACGCGGCCCGGGACACGCAGATCATCATCGTGCCGCCCTGCGCGCGTTCCTCCTCGGTGAGCAGGTCGTCGCGATGATCGACGGCTCCGGAGAGAACCTTCGTCTCACACGTGCCGCAGAATCCCATTTCGCACGAGGACGGCACGTCCGCACCGGCGGCGCGCACCGACTCCAGGATCGAGCTCTCCGGCCCCACCGGCACCACGATCCCGGTGCGAGTCAGCTCGACTTCAAAACCCGTGACCGCTGCAGAAGCGGAAATCGGTGCCGCGAACCGCTCCACGTGCAGCTCGGAGCCGCGCCCGGCGGCCTCCATGAGGGTCTGGAGCGCATCAAGCATGCCGCCCGGTCCGCACGCGTAGACCTTCGCGCCCGCCGACCCCGCCACGATTTTCTCAAGATCGAGTGGTGCGTCGATCAGGTGGACAGCCTCCGAAATGCCGATCTCGGCGGCGAACGCGAAGTGCGCCGCTGACCGCGCCCCGTAAACCAGCTCCCACGGTGCCCCCGACCGCACCGCCGCCCGGATCATCGGGAGCAGCGGGGTGATACCGATGCCGCCCGCCACGAACACGTACCGATCGGCCTCGGCCTGCGGGAACGTCTGGCGAGGCACGCCCACCCGGATCACCTGACCGGGCCGGAGCTCACGGTGGGCTTCCAGCGACCCACCGCGGCCGCCGGGCAGGGCGAGCACCGCGATCCGATACTTCGACCGGTCGGCCGGGTCGCCGCAGAGCGAGTACTGCCGGACCAGCCCGGACGGCAGATGCACGTCGACGTGCGCGCCCGGCTCCCACACCGGCAGCGGGTCGCCGGAGGCGAGGGTGAACGAGACGATTCCCTCGGCCTCCCACCGGGACTCGGTCACCCGCAGAGACAGCGGCTCAGCCGGCATCGACGCTCTCCCGGGTGCGGCGCATCAGCTCCAGGAAACAGCGCCGGTAGTTGAGGGTGAACATGTCGGCCGGTACCGAGAACTCCTCGACCTCGGCGTCCCACGGGATCTCGCGGGGGTCGAGGTTCTCGACGATCGGCACGTCTTCGAGGTAGACCATCTCCTCGACGCGCAGGTTCTCCGCCAGGGATGCCCCGGAGTAATCCGCCGCGTTTGCCACACCCCAGAAGATCTTCACGTGCTCGTACGAGACGGGCGACGGGAAGCCGGCGACGACGCGGACGCCGTACTTCTGGTATTCGTAGGTGATCGAGGCCAGACCGGGCGCTATGCAGTGATATTTCATCATGCAGTCGCCGTCGTTTGCCCACTCGCCGGTGCCCGCGTTCAGCGGCCGGTACATCCACACGTCCACGCCGTCGCGCTTCACGTCGAGAGCTTCGACAACCTCCGGCGTGGGACCCATCGAGACCTTGTGTACGAACGGGAAGTGCGCCACGTCCCGGAAGTTCTCGATCGTCACACCGACGCCGACCGGTGAGTCGATCGGATCAGCGGCGAGCCAGACGAGATCGGCGTCCTGCCACTCCTCCGGGTCGTACATCGGACCGACCGGCTCTTCGAGAACCGTCCAGACATGGCCGAAACGCGAGACGGCGGGGTAGGTCCGGATCCGGGCTTTCGGCGGGATCCTCGACTGGTCGGCGAGCGACGGCACCCGGGAGCAGGCCCCGTCGGAGCTGGCGAACTCCCAACCGTGGTACGGGCAGGCGATCGACGCCGGGTGAACCTCTCCGATGGACAGGTCGCCACCGCGATGCGGGCAGCGCCGTGACTGGACAACCACCTGCCCGGAGCCGTCGCGGTAGACCACCAGCTTCACACCGAGAAGCGTCGCGGCGACCGGCTTGTCGAGATCAACGAGGCGCGCCACCGGGAACCACGAGCGACGCATGGCCTCCTCGGCCTGATCCCGCTTGGACGAAGTAAGGGACATCAACAGACCTCAAATTCCGACGACGAGGGCGCCACCGTTGGCGCCGATGACCTGACCGGTGATGAACGACGCCGCGTCCGACGCGAGGAAAGCGACGACGGACGCGATCTCCGAAGGCGCCCCCAGGCGGCCCAGCGGAACCGCTGCGACCTCTTCGTCGTACCGGTCGTCGGGGACCATCCGGGTCTGTATCGCTCCCGGGGTGACCGCGTTGACCAGCACGCCGTCGCGGACGAACTCGGCGGCGAGCGCCTTCATCAGGCCCAGCTGGGCGGCCTTGGAGACCATGTATCCATAGCTGTGCCCGTCCGGCACCTGCCCCCACTGCGAGGAGATGAAGACGACCCGGCCGTGCGGGCTGCGGCGCAGCAGGGGAGCGGCAACCCGGGTGATCGCGTACGGGGCTGTCACGTTGACGGCCAGGTATCGATCCAGTGCGGACGGCGGTGTCTCGTCCAGGGTCCGCCAGTCGTGCATCAGGCCGGCGTTGTGCACCAGGATGTCCAGCCCGCCGAAATCTTCCGCGATCGCCACCAGCGCGGCGGGCGTCGCCGGGTCGGTGATGTCGGCGGTCACCGCGGTCGTCGACATGCCCTCCTGGCGCATCCGGGCCGCGACCTCGACGACCTCCTCGTCGAGGTCGGCCAGCAGGACACGCGCGCCGAGCGAGGCCAGGGCGGACGCGTGTGCCAGACCCATCCCGCGGGCCGCGCCGGTGATCAGCGCGACCCGCCCGGTGAGATCCGAACCGGGTAGGGCCGAACTCATGCGCCGGCCTGGTGCGGCTCGGTGACGTACAGCATGTTGCCGTCCGGGTCGAAGAACGGCCGGTATCGGTACCAGGTCCCGTTCGGGTGCTTCCACTCGATCCGCTCGTCGACCCACTCGACCTTGCCGTCCAGTTCGGCCTCAGCGAGATCCAGGTCGTCCACTTCGAACGCCATCGAGTCGTACCCCGGTGCGTTGTCGGCGTTGACAGCGGTCCGGCGTGGCTCGTGCTCGCCGGCCTCGGATTTGAAGATGTAGAGGGTGAGGTTGCCGAGGTTGATCGCTGCCCACTCCTCCTCCGGGACGTAAGGCAGGTGAAACGGCAGTCCGAGCAGTCCGTGGTAGAAGTCGACCAGGCCGGCGACGTTCCTGGTCAGGATGTCCATGTTGTCGATGCGCTTGAGTCGCAGAGCCATGTTGATCTCCAATTCAGAGGAGGGAGCAGGGGCCGCCGGGGTGGGCGGTCAGGGTTCCGGAGGCCACGTCCAGCTCGACGACGGCCAGGGTGGCGAAACGCGAAGCGGCGGGCAGTGCCGGATCCGCGTGACAGCAGAGGCCACCACCGCCGAGCAGATGGCTGTTCATCGCGGCGATCACGTCCGGGGACGACGCGAGCCGCCGCCGCAGCAGATCCAGGCGGACCACACTGTCCGGCCCGGTGATCAGCTCGGTGTCACCCGACGATGCCGGTGAGCTGAGGAAGTGGTTCGTGTGCAGCAGCAACCCGTCCGCGTCCGGCAGCACATAACCCACCCGGACCGGGTTGACCTCGACGCTCACGGCAGCGCACTCACCGTCACGGGCCGCGACCAGCGTCAGCGCCGATGACGCCGAGACGGGCGCTCCGGCCAGGCGGACCAGCGCCTGGTTGAGATCGCGGGCGCCGTCCAGCACCGCGCGCGACAGCACGTGCACGGGAGCGCCGATCCCTGATCCGTCCGCCGCGTGATGCAGGATGTTGAAGAGAACGCCGAGGCCACGGCTGTTCACGCCGATCTTGCCGACGATGCCGTACTCGGTCAGTGTCGTGGTCACCGACCCGTCCGGGTGCGGGATCTCCCAGACGAGCCACGAGCCGGCCAGCGACTCGTACCAATCCCAGGCCTGCACCGCGAGCGGCTGACCGTTTTTGTTCAGTCGGACCACTGTGCTGCACTCCCCGCGTACCGTCGCTGGGCTCTTGAGGAGCGCGAGGATCTCGGTGCGTGCGTTGATCGCGCAGATCTCCGCGACGCTGCGTCCCGAGCCGGCGGCGAGGCCGTTGATCTCCTCGGCGATCTCTCCGGAGATCGCCCAGATCGCCTCGCGGGCGAGACCACCGAGGTGGTCCAGGTCGACAGGCCCGCTCGCGGCCATTTCAAAGAGCCTTGTGTACGCGAAAACGCACGCACTGATCTCGTCCGAGAAAGTCCGCCCGAACTCCTCACCGCGCTCGCGTGGCCCGAGAACGCTGGACCGGAACGTCCGAGTGGTCATGCCACGTCCTTCGGCGGCAAGCCCAGCAGAGGCCGGCAGTGCGCGGCGACCTCGTCGAGCCGGGCGAACCAGACGTCGTCGCGTGCTGTCATCTCGTCGAGCAGCGCCTCCACCTCGACCAGGCGATACGGCCGCCCGATCACCTCCGGGTGCATGGTGTACGTGGTGTGCCGGCCCTCGTCGGCCGCCGACCGGAACTCCGCCCACCAGCTGCGCCGCAGCTCGGACGGGTCGGTGACGTTGCCGCCGCCGTCGATGTTCCAGCCGAACTTCGGCCAGTCGTCGAGCGACCAGTGCACCGGCAACTCCAGGATCTCGCGGCCGTTCCACTGCTCGACGTACGGCCGGTCGTCGCCCATGCAGCTGGAGTCGTACCCGAAACCGCGGTCGACCAGCAGCTCGAACGTCTCCGGGGTGAGTTCCCAGGAGGTGGAGCGATAACCGGTGACATCGGTGGCGCCGGCCTTCGCGAGTGCCACCAGGCCCCTGTCGATCTCGGCTTCCTGGTCGGCCGTGCTGACCTTGTCGCTGCGCAGGTGCAGGTAACCGTGGTGAGCGATCTCGTGACCGTTTTCGAGCAGCGCCTCGACGAGGCCCGGGTGCTTCTCGGCGGTGTATCCCGGTACGAAGAAGGTTGCCGGTATGTCATATTTCTTCAGCAGGGCGAGGATCCGCGGAGTGCCTCGCGTGATGCCGTACCGGCCCTCCGAGAGGATCGTGAGGCGGCGGGAGTACTCCTCGCCCTCACCGAGCCAGCCGGCCTCGGCGTCCACGTCGAACGTCCAGCTGACGGCGACCTTCTTGCCGCCCGGCCAGTTCCAGTTCCCGGTCATCGGGCCGGCTGCTCCTTCCAGACGAAGCGTTCGCCGTCCTGGACGATCCGGCGGTAGAGGTACAGCAGGACCGACACCGAGAGCACGAGCACGCCGATGACCAGTTCCTTCGTTCCGCCGTACCCGGTGATCTGGGCGGAGAGCGCGCCGACAACAAGCAGGACCGCGTCGAAGAGAGCGAGCACCGCCGCGATCGCGACCCATTGCTTGCCGAGCCTGATCGGACGCTCGGCGTCCGGCGCGTCGCGCCGCAGATGGAGGAAGCCGGTCAGCGAGAGGATGTGGCAGAGGATGTAACCGAGGATCCCGGCCACGATCACGGCGAGTGCCTCACCGACGAACAGGATCAGGATCACGTTCACCACCAGGTCGAGCGACATCGCACGGCCGGGCACCTTGAACCGGTTGAGCTCGCCGAGCTGCTTGATGGTCAGGCCCTCGATGGCGCTGCCGTGCAGGACCCGGCCGCCGTCCGCTGTGGTCATCACCATCAGCAGCATCAGACCGGCGATCAGGCAGACCGTCATGAGCAGGTCACCGCCCGGGAAGATGCCCAGGTAGAAGGCGACCGGATCCTCGGCGACAGCGGCCTGGTCGGCGAGCCCGCCGACGCCGAACGGGACGAGCAGGTACACCGCGATCACGAAGACGCCGGCCAGCCGCAGCGCGATCCGCGAGTCACGGGCGGTGTCGCGGAATTCGGGGACGAACGACGCCACCGCCTCGATCCCGTAAACCGACCAGGCCAGCACGAACATCCAGGCGATCGCCGTGCGCCAGCCGGGGAAACCGCTCGCGGCGATGTCCCAGTGCAGGTTGCTGATCGACCAGGCGTCGGTCGTCAACGGCGCGATCGCGAAGATCAGGATGGGTACGAGGACCAGCACGCCGGTCGCGTACATGAGCCACATGGCAGGCCGCATGCCGAGCACGTTCAGAGCCCAGCCGAGCACCAGCACGCCCAGCGCCACGACGTGCGGGAAGCCGATCTCGGCGAGCCCGGTCGAGAACGTCCAGGTCTGCTCCGGGAACCATTCGGCCTGCACGAGCGTGCCGATCTGCAGGCCGTAGATGGCGAGCGAACTCGACCAGGCGAACCAGTAGCCGTACGTGGCGATCGGGCCGACCAGGGTGGAGCGGGTGCGCCAGCCCTGGTGGGCGTACATCGAGATGCCGCCGACCTTGTCGCGGAACATGCCGGCCAGCTCGGAGTAGACGAAGTTCTGCAGGCAGGCGACGACAGCGACCACGCCGAGCAGGGCGAGGGCGGTCCACGCGCCGATGTATCCGATGGCGTAACCCATGCCGACGAACAAGGCGGCCGGGATGGAGAGGCTGATGGTGAAGCCATCCCACCATCGCAGGGTCTTCTCGTAGACGTGATCTGAGGTCGGTCTTATATCGGTTTGCGGCTCCGGCACGTCGGGCCTCCTCGCGCATTGCGTGAATTTAGGGGCTCATTGCTGCGCGTTTCGCGTTGACGGGACGCTAGCACCACGCATTGCGTCTTCGGAAGGGTTGCAACTGCGCAATGCGCAGTATCCACGTTGTTTTACCGCGCAGAAACGCATCGCACAGGCGCTTCGCTACGCTTTCCGCATGTCTGACCACACCCTCGACGAGCTGGACCGCGCGATCGTGCACGAGCTGGAGGAGGACGGCAGGCGGGCGTTCCGGGAAATCGCCCGCAACATCGGCTCCTCCGAAGCCACCGTCCGGGCACGGGTCAAACGCCTCCAGGACGCGTCCATCCTGCGCATCGTCGCGTTCGCCGACCCGGAACAGCTCGGAAACACCCATCTCAGCCTGGTTTTCCTCACCGTCGACCCGGCCCGGCACCAGGCCGTCGTCGAAGCGCTTGTCGACATGCCCGAAGTCACGTACGTCTCGACGCTGCTCGGCCGGGCGGACCTCTGCGCCGAGGTGCTCACCGCCGACAACGCGGCCCTCTGGTCCTTCCTCAACGAGAAGGTCGCCCGGATCGACGGTGTCCGGTCCACCGAGACGACACCCATCCTCAAGGTGCACAAACTCCGCTACGCGACGCCGATTTCCAGCTGAAGTCCTGACCGGCCGGGTGCTCGGGGCGTGGGAGATTGGCGCCGTGATGGACGATTCTTTGCAGGCGTATACCTCCGGACACGTCGACGGCGAGGCCCGGCGCCACGACCAGGCGCTCGCCGACCACCCGGAAACCGGCCCCGACTACCGCGTCGGCGTCGTCGACGGCAGCGTCGCGGCGTTCCAGTCCGAGCTGATCGCCGAGGTGCGCCGGATCCTCGGCGATCCCCGCTAGGGGTGTGCTGGCCTTGCTCGGGGTGTGCTGGGGGACCCGCTTTGCGGCAGGTGGCAGGGCTCGGCTAAGGTTTCATCCGTCGCCGGGAAAGTTCCGGAGATCGTGCGGACGTGGCGCAGTGGTAGCGCATCACCTTGCCAAGGTGAGGGTCGCGGGTTCGAATCCCGTCGTCCGCTCGGAGAAGGCTGTTGCTGATCCTTGCATCGGCCGCCACGGTGGAGTGGCCGAGAGGCGAGGCAACGGCCTGCAAAGCCGTGTACACGGGTTCAAATCCCGTCTCCACCTCGCAGGGCTTTGTCTGTAGGGCGATTGGCGCAGCGGGAGCGCGCTTCCTTGACACGGAAGAGGTCACTGGTTCGATCCCAGTATCGCCCACGAGCTTTGGGTGCCCCCCGGTCCGCGGAGTCCGCGGACCGGGGGCGCTCGTCATTTCTGCGCGACTTCGCCGCGCGTAGCGGGGGCTTCGCCACCCGCACCCCCCTGCCGATGTTTGCGCTTCCTCAGAGCGGCCGCGCTGGCCCTCGAAGGATCCCTGGAGCGAGTCGCCTCCGCCGCAGAACAGAAGTACGTCATGGCCAACCTGGTTCGTGGCCTCGAATACAAGGTCAGAGCCGAGGTGGCGGGGACCTGCTATCAGGCGCACCCGATGCGCCGGGACTTCTCGCTGACATTCCAGCTCAACCAGGACCACCCCGACAATGATTCGTTACTCGATCTGATCAAGGCTGTCAGGGGAATCCATCGGTCGCTGTCGGAGGCCGCCGGAGCGTCCCAATCTCACCGGATGCGGCTGCTCGAGTTGGAGCTGCCGTTGCTCGGCGGCCGGCTTTGGGACGCCTTGGAGACCATGCAGAAGTCGGATCACGACTGGCTGGAGACGGTCATCGAGCGCGTCCGCGATTACCGGGAGGACGCAGCCGAGCTGCGTGCCACCGTCATGCGGTGCGTGACCGACGAAGATCTCTTGTCGACGACGTCGCCTCGGTGGTGCAGGTGGCGACCGGCGTCCCCAAAGTGGCCGGCCTCTGGTTCGGCACGAAGGCAATCGGCCGGCAGATGGCCCAGTTTCGCATCGGAGGACAGCCGTACCAGCAGTTCCTGTACCGGGAGTTCGTCCGGGCGTGGAAGGTAGCCGGCCGATAGACGATCGCATACCCGCCGAGCCAACCCGAGGTCGATCATTCAATTGTCGAGGCAGTGTATGACTCAATCGGCATCGTCAGGCGTGTCGAGTTCGCGAAGGGCTCGCCATGCAAGGTCGGCAAGGGTTTCCCCGGAACTGACCGCCCATCGTGCGGTTCCCTGGTTTGCCACGGGCCGATTCTCCCAGCCGGCCAGTCGCCACATATGAGAGATCAGCCCTGACGGCGAATAGTGTTGGCCGTCTGCTGCCCATAGGATCGGCTTGCCGCGATGCGGAACCCAGCTGGCACGTGAGCGCTTGGGCTCTTCTGCCAGCCAATCACGGAGCGCCTCCACCTCACTGAGTGCCGAGGCGACCAAAGTGAGTGCCTCGCCTTCGGGAAGGACAGCCCTGTCGACCAGAACGGAGACGGCGTTCGGGCGACGAGTGCGCCCGGGTGCCAGCCGACGGTATTTGTCCTTGACCGGAGGGCGAGAGAACCCGTCCGAGGTGAGTACGTGTTCGGTGATCTGGCGACAACGTGTGACGTCAGCGCAGACCGCCCGAATTTGCGCACGGTCAGTGAACATCTCATCAATTGCCGCGACAGCCGCTGGCAAGAGCGCCTCGACCAAACCCTTTACCTGTTCCGCCGCGTTGACTGCCCATTCCAGCTTCGAGTCGGGCTCATCGATCGCATCGGTGTCGAGTCGCCGGAACACCAGATGGGCGAGAAGGTACAGGCCGTGGTCGATCAGAGCGGCGCCGCGCCCGGTGTACTGCGGTCGAAGGTCGTGTAGATCGCGGCGTACCTGCCGGAGCAGCAAAACGGAGTTCCAGAGGGCATAGACGCCGGGTTGCGGCCGGAACAGGATGTCGTAGACGCCCCGTGACCCGCGTTCCCAGAGAACGTCGAGAGTAGTTGCGATCCTGGCCGCGTACTGGCTGTCGGGGTGTGCGCATGCCAGCGCACAAGCAGCCTCGACGACCGAGCATCCGGTATCCGGTTCGGGCTCCAGCTCTCCCCGGCGGACGCTGTAATCGAGTCCGAGCTCGGCCCGCATGTCCTCCAGGATGGCGGCCTGCACCGGATCGAGCGCGATGAAGTCCCGTGCCTCCACCCGGTTCTGTCTGTTTGTCGCCTGGGTGGCTCGCTTGGCGAACTCCACCGCCTTGCCTGTCACGATGATGCGTACGCCGATCTGGGCGGTGGCGGCGTCCTCGTCGGCGGCGACGGCTTCGGCGACGGAACGGACGGTCTGCGCCCCGTTCACGACGCTGGCATTGTGCAACGTCAGCTTGATCGGTCGCGCTTGCGGCGAACGAATCGACTGCGGGACGGCGTCAACCGACTCGCAGAGGATCGTCACCCCGTTGTTGAAGTACAAGAAATGGGCCGGCTCTTCGGTCAGGGTCTCGATCATCTCGTTGTTGATCGGGGTGCGGCCGAGAGGGTTACGGATGTTGAGTTGGAAGAGGTTCGTGTCGTGCTCGACCCACCGCGCGACCTGTTCTGCTTCCACCACGCCCTGGTATGACAGATAGGGCGTACTCACCGGGAACCACGGGAAAAGCTCGGCCTCCAGCTCGACTGGTCGCGGTGACATGTCGTCGCGGATCGAGGCCCATACCTCCGGCGCGAGGATGACACGGCTGTCGAGCACGTTGCCGTGACGGTTGAATTCCCGCTCTCCGCCCTTGACTGCTTCCAGGAAACCTCGCGACACGTCCTCGGCGCGCATCAGAACGACGACCTGCGTCACCGGAACCGGTCCCTGCGACATGACGTTCTTGGCCTGCTCGGCCAGGATGCGTCCTCGCAGGTTGAACGGAGTGAAGTCCTCGTCATCGATGAGGCGCAGGCCGGTCAGAAGTTCCATCACTGAGGAACGATCAGCGTTGGCGTGGCCGGTCTTGCTCCACTTCGCTTGAACCAGATAGACGTGGGGATTGGGCTTCTCGACCACGGCGATCGCGTCAATGCCCTGATCCCCGACGCCGTCGATGACGGTGAGCGCCGAATCCTGCGCGGTCCATCCCGTGACTATGCGGACAGCCTGCGCGGCGAGTGCCCGGGAGAGAGCACGTGGGGCTCGCTCCTCCTCCGGCCGTCCATCCAGATCCTCAAGAGTGAGTAGTTCGCCGCTGATATAGACCGAGCGGAGGGCCGCTTCGGTCTGGCGGACCTGGAGAGCTACATCGCGGCTACCAGATCGGTGGCTGGCCGAACTCAAGTCGTCCTCCCGGAGGCCAAAGCAGAGTACGAAGTGGATTGTCGCACGCTGTAGCGGGCTCAGGGCCTCCCATTTGCGGTGACGGCCCAGTCGGTGGCGAAGGTCTCCAGCTGGCGGAGGACCAGGTCGACGGCCGCGCGTTCGTGGTCCGGCGGATAGTCGAAGCGGGCGAGCAACCTGCGGATGTGGCTGCGCAGTTTGGCGCGTACGGGCTCACGGGAGAACCAGTCGACCGTGATGGTCGACTGCACGGACTTGACCAGCTCCCGGGCGATCTCGGCGAGGGTACCGATGCCCATGAGTTCGGTGGCAGCGCCGTTCTGCGCCACGGCGTCATAGAAGGCGAGTTCGGCGTGATTCAGCGGCGGGTCGAACTGCTGGCCCCGGCGGGCGTCGGCGGAGACCTCCTTGGCCAGTTCGACGAGTTCGACGATCAGCTGGGCGCTGGTCAGCTGCTGGCGCATGTAGCGGCTCATCAGGTCTTCGAGCTGCGCGGAGAAGCGTTCCTGACGGACCACGTTGTGTTTGGTGACCTCGCGCATCTTGCGCTGGATCAGTCGACGCAGGGCGGCGGACGCCAGGTGCGGGGTCTCCGAATCCTGTAGCCGCTGGACCGCGACGCCGTTCAGCTCGGTGATGTCGAGCTTTCCGAGACCGGCCTCGGCGTAGATGTCGGTGATATCGGCAGCGTCGACCACCTCGGCTGCGAGCTGGGACAGGTAGCGTTCCACCTCGGCGGTGTTAGGCAAGCCCTTCGCCTCGCGATCGGCGGCCTCCTCCTTGACGATCCAGACACGTACGTCACGGAAGTAATGGATGTCGCGGCGCAACCGCTGGATGTCGCCGGCGCGTTCGACGAAGTCGCGACTGCTGGAGCAGAGCCGGTAGAACCGTTCCAACCGGCCGGCCGAGTCACGGAAGCGCTGATGCAACGGCTTCTTGCCGGGGTCGGGATTGTTGCCGGGGGTGCGCGGATCACGCAGAAAGTTGGCAGCCTTGCGTACCGCTCGTACCCAACTCCTTTTGTCTGCCTGGTTCTCCAGGGTCTCCCGCCATTTCACCGGGGCGAGCATGGCCTCGATGACGGAGATCTCGTTGTGCACCTCGCTGATGGCCCGATCGATGTCCTTGCCCAGCGTCTGGTCCTGCTGATCGCTGGGCGTGTACTCGGTGAGAGCCTTGCGCAGGTTCTCGGTCAGCGGGGCGTAGCCGACGAGCAGGCCGTCCTGCTTGTCGGCGAAGCGGCGGTTGACCCGGGCCAGCGCCTGCATCAGGTTGGCGCCCCGCATCGGTCGGTCCATGTAGATGGTGTGGATCGGCGGCGCGTCGTAGCCGGTGAGCAGCATCGAGTGAACAATGAGCAACTCGAGCTGGTCCTCCGGGTCCTTCGCGCGGGTCTGAACGGTCTTGCGCTGTGAGGGGCGCAGCATGTGCGGACGGAATATCTCGTCGTCGGTCGGCAAGCTGGTGAAGACAATCTTCATTTTGCCCTTGTCGACGGCAGGATCCGCCCAGCCCGGGCGCAGCTTCGCAAGAGCGTCGTAGACCTTGACGCAGATCTCGCGGGTCGCGCATACCAACATCGCCTTGCCGGGGCCGCCGAGCTGGGGCTTTATCAGCTCACGCCGGGTCTCCCAGTGCTCGACCAGATCCTTTGTCAGGGTTTCGACGCGGTCCGGGGCGCCGTAGACGGTGTTCATGGTGGCCGCGTAGGCCACTGCCTTGCGCCGTTCTGCGTCGTCCAAGCTGGCGGTGAGCGTCTCCACCTGCTCGTCAATGCTCTCCGGGTCGATGTCCGGCGGCAACGACACCGGGATGATCCTCGGCTCGTGGTAGACCCGCACGGTCGCCTCGTCGTCAACGGCACGCTTCAGGTCGTACACGTCGATGTAGTCGCCGAAGACGGCGCGAGTGTTCACTTCGGCCGTGGCGATCGGGGTGCCGGTGAACGCGATGAACGTGGCGTGCGGCAGCGCGTCGCGCAGATGCCGGGCGTAGCCGTCCAGGCTGTCGTAGTGGCTGCGGTGCGCCTCATCGACGATCACCAGGACGTTGCGGCGGTCGGAAAGGAGCGGATGCGGCCTCCCGGCCTCCCTTTCTTCTTTGGTACGCCCGAACTTCTGCAACGTGGTGAAGATGATGCCGCCGGCGTTCCGGTTCGACAGTTTGTCCCGCAGTTCAGCGCGGGAATCAGCCTGCTCCGGTTCCTGACCCAGCAACAGCTGGCTCTCGTGGAACGTGTCGAAGAGCTGGTCGTCGAGGTCGTTGCGGTCGGTGAGGACCACGATCGTCGGGTTCTTCAGCGCCGGGTGGTGAGCGGCCATCGCCGCCGTGCACACCATCTCTTCCGACTTGCCGGAGCCCTGCGTGTGCCAGACGACGCCGGCCTTACCGTCGCTCTGCGAGGCTCGCACGATGCATTGGATCGCCTCGGTGACCGCGTAATGCTGGTGCGGTTTGGCTATTCGCTTCGCGGTCGAGGTGAAGTTGACGAAACCGGCGGTCAGCTCCGAGAAACGTCGCCGCAGGAACAGGCCGTGCAGGGCGACGACGAGCGCCTCCGGGCCGTCGTACTCCGGTGACGTTGTATCGACCCTCTCGCCGTACGTGTCGATGTTCCAGGGTGCGAAATGCTCGTACGGGGTGAACGGGGTGCCGTACTTCGCGGTCACCCCGTCGGAGATCACGCAGAGCACCGCGTGCCGGAAGGCCAGCGGGAACTCCGCAAGGTACGTCCGCAGTTGCGCGTGCGCGCCGGTGAGCGTCGCGTTCTCGTCGGTGGCGTTCTTCAGCTCGATGAACGCCACCGGCAGGCCGTTGAGGTAGAGCACGATGTCGAACCGGCGCTGGTGGTCACCGTCGACCACCAGCACCTGGTTGATCGCTCGGTAGACGTTCAGGTCCGGGTCGTGCAGATCTACCAGGCGGACGGTGGGATTGTGCTCAGCGCCGAAAGAGTCGGTGTATGAGATCGACCGGATGCCGTGGACCAGCCGTTCGTGGGCCGCCCGGTTTTCGGCGAATGCCTCCCGAGAGGCCACGTCGATGGCTGCCCTGACCGCCTCGGTGACTGCTGAAGAGGGCAGGTCGGGGTTGAGCCGCTCGATCGCCGCCCGCAGATCCTCGACCAGTACGAGATCGGCCCACGTCTGCCGCTGCCCGGTGCCGGGACCGAAATCCTTCCCGGCACCGGTCTCCCAGCCGAGATCGAACAACTCCTCCAGCGCCAGCGTCTCCCAATCGGCCTCGTTCAATCTTCCGACAGACGTCATCTCAACCCCTCCCCGTGAACCGTCGCTACCTAAACCGCGTCTTCAACAACCTTCTCGGCGTCCTTGACCCGCAACCGCCCCGACATCAACTCTGGTAGAAGCGTGTCTCGCAGTGCCGCCAAGGTTTTCGACTCAATCAGAGCCGCATCAGCCCTCAATTCGAGACCAGTAATCTGACGCGCCAGCCCTTCGATGCCATCGGCGGGAATTCGGACTGTTAGCGATGACAGCTTTGAGCGGCTAAGTTCCGTCTGGCCGGTCGAACCCTCGCCGAGGGCTTCGATCTCCGGTTCAGCCGCTAGGAGAGCAAATCCACCGATGATGGCTGGAAGCGGCGGAGCGATTCGGATGATCGTGACGTGCGAGTCGACTGTCGCGAACCTTTCATCGGACCAGATCCCGACTCGCCCCAGGGTCCCGACTCCAGTCGAGTTGACAAGAACGTCGTATTTCCGCAGGACTCGATCCGCCTTCACGCGGCTAGCCTCGGCGAGGCGTGCCGGACCGACATTAACCCGGCCATCTCGCACGCACTTTTGGTTCACGACGGTGACAGCGTTCCCGGCGTCCGTATATTTAGGCGTCTGCCCCCTGGTCAGGAGAGACGCGATTCCACCGATCTCCATTTCCTTGTCCGCAAATTCTAGGGCTGACTGAAATAACGATATTCCCAGCGCGCGTGCGGTATTTGCGATGCGGTCGTTGACCGCAATTTTGTCGTCCAGTGCACCGAGCAAGGCCGCGATTACTTGCTGTTCTCCCAATGGCGGATGCGGTACAACAATGTTCCGCAGCGTGTCAAGGGAGTTCGCTAGGCTTGGCACTCCTACCGTTACCATGTGCGAGAGCAACGCATGTTGGCCCTCTGGCGATCGGAACCAGTAATAGTAGTACTCCGGTACGGCGAGGGCAGGATCGAGCCTTGCCTTCATCTGACTGCCGGAAATTACGTACCTTGGGAAACGGGGGTTACGTGGAATCATCGAAACCTGACCGATAGTCCCCTTACGGGTAAAGACAAGATCGCCAGGAACCGCGTTGGCTGATTGGACGTCGTCGGCCTTATCGTTATCAACGAATACGAACTCATCCTCGAGAAAGATCCCGCGGGCGAGATTGACGCCGCGAATGAACGGGATACCAATCGGCCGGTAATCAGAGGTCGTCACCTTAGACCCGAACGGCCCGATGGTAAAAGACCACCGGTCGGCGGAGGCCAGCTCCTGAAACTTAAGCGTTTGCCACATTAGACAAGGCCTCCGAGTTGGGCACGAACGGCCTGGTCCAGACGAGCCGACTCATCAAAATGGGTATAGAGCTCATTCTTCAGGCGGTCGACGCGGTCCGCGAGCGGCTCTGCGTTCGGGTCTTCCTCGATTTTGGTGGCACCGACATAGCGACCAGGAGTAAGGACGTGATCATTTTCGGCTACTTCGTCGGGCTTTGCTGAATAACAGAAGCCAGGGATATTCTCGTACGTCTGGTTTTTTGTTTTGGCGGATTTCGTGCCTCGCCATGCATGGTATGTGTCGGCGATTTTGGTGATGTCGTCGTCGGTGAGGATGCGCTCGGTCCGGTCGACCATAGTGCCCAGGTTGCGGGCGTCGATGAAGAGAATCTCGCTGCGACGATCGGTCAGCGCCTTCGCCCCTTGCGAGGACTTGTCCTTGGTGAGGAACCAGAGGCAGGCGGGGATGGCGGTGGTGCGAAACAGGTTCGGCGGGAGGGCGATCATGCAGGCAACCACGTCTGCTTCGACCATGGTGCGCCGGATCTCGCCTTCGCCGGACTGCTTAGAGGACATCGAGCCGTTGGCCAGGACGACGCCGGCGCTGCCGCGGTCGCCGAGCTTGGACAGGATGTGCTGGAGCCAGGCGTAGTTGGCGTTGCTCTGTGGCGGGACGCCGTACTTCCAGCGGGAGTCTGACTCGCGACGGGCCCAGTCGCTCATGTTGAACGGCGGGTTGGCCATGATGAAGTCGGCCCGCATGTCCGGGTGTTTGTCGTTTTCGAAGGTGTCGGCCCAGCGGTCGGCGATGCCCACGGGGTCCATGTGGTGGATGGCGAGGTTCATCTTCGCCAGCCGCCAGGTGCGTTCGTTCTGTTCCTGGCCGTACACCGCGATGTCGTGGGTGTGCTCGCGGCCGGCGCGGGACTCGATGAACTTCTGTGACTGGACGAACATGCCGCCGGAGCCACAGCACGGGTCGTAGACGCGGCCGGAGTAAGGCTCCAGCACCTCGACGAGAATGCGGACCACGCTGGACGGGGTGTAGAACTCGCCGGCGCGCTTGCCTTCGGCGCGGGCGAACTTCTCCAGGAAGTATTCGTAGGTCTCGCCGAGCACATCCTGGGCCGGGCGGTCGCCATGGCCGGTGAACCGGGCGTCGCTGATCAGGTCGACGAGTTCCTTGAGGCGGTTCTTGTCGACGTTGTCGCGGTTGAAGATCTTCGGTAGAACGCCGGTCAGTGCCGGATTCTCCCGCATGATCGCGTCCATGGCGTTGTCGAGTAGTTCGCCGACGCCCTGGGGGGCGTTCTCCACCAGGTAGTCCCAGCGGGCGTTCTCCGGCACCCAGAAGACGTTGGCGAGGGTGTACTCGTCGCGATCGTCAAGGAAATCGGCACGCCGGCTCTCCGGAAGGTCGGCGAGGCTCTCGGCGATCTTGTCGCGGCGTTCGGCGAATGCGTCCGAAACATACTTGAGGAAGACCAGGCCGAGCACGAACTCCTTGTACTGTGCCGCGTCCATGGAGCCGCGCAGCTTGTCCGCGGCCTTCCAAAGGATGTCCTGGATCTGCTTGGTGCTGGACACGGCGAAGAGCTCCGTCTGTCCGCTGGCACGCTTGCGTGGAGGCACTGTGTGTTCCGTTCTGGTGGAGTTCAGGAGTTCGTACCGTACAAAGTCGTGAGGGTGCCGTCGGCGAAGCCGGTCACGGCGAGTCCGCGCAGTTCGGTCAGAAGGTCGGCTTGCTGCCGTAACAGGCGCTCACGTTCGTCGAGTCGGCGGAGTACGTCATCCAAACGGGCCGCCTCGTCGCTGTCGAGATCTGGGATGGTCACGTCCCGCAGTCGCTGCGAACGTACTGCTCCTGGGCTGCGGGTGGTGTTATCGGCGATGTCGAGCAGCGCCTTCAGCACTCGTGGGGTGAGGCCGTCGTCATCGGCGATGCGGAGGCCGCGGGCCGGAAACTCGATCACCGAGAGGCCGGTCTCGTCGAGGAAAGCGCCAAACCGAGGGCCCGAGGTCACCACGATGTCGCCTGGTTCGGTAAGGACGGCGTGGGGATACTCCGTGTTCAGGGTGAGCCGGTCGATCCAGCGCCTCGAAGACTGCGCGAGGACTTCGGAGGGGCCGAGAATCCGGTAGTGGCCGCGGGGCGTGACATGCGCGGGCGACAGGCGGTGCCCGGGGAGTTGGCGGACGCGGCGGGCGGTTCGCAGGGCGCCGAGGGAGACTGCCTTGAGCCGGGCCTCGTCACGTTGGGCGGCGCGGGTGTTGAGGGGACCGTGCTCTTCGCCGTAACGAGTGGCTTCTCGCTCGGCGTCGGAGAGGCGGCGCTCGGCCTCGCCGATCAGCGCGGGCCGGTCGGTGGCCTGCCGGGCCCGCACGGTGGCCGAGCCGGGAGCCGGCGGCCGTAGCGCTGTGCCGCGACGCAGGTCGAGAGTCTTCAGCAGAACCGCCTGGCCGGTCCTGGGCTCGTGACCGTCGCCGGGACGGAAGCCCTCGGACCGCCACAGCAGGATGTCCTCGGCCACCGCCCGCGCGAACCGTTCATCGAGAACAGCGCTGGTGAGGTCGGCGAGGAAGACTCGGCCTTCGGTGGCGCGGATCGGATCGCGAGTGAGCACCCACAGGGCGGCGGGGTGGCCGGGACGAGCCGGGAAGATCCCGCCAGGCAGGCGCACCACCGCTTCCACGAAGCCTTGACCCAACAGGTCGGCCCGTTTGGTGATCGCGTCGGTGTCGCGCAAGGCGTCGACCAGGCTGGCGGCGGGGCCGATCACGATGGCGGTACGGCCGGGGCCGAGCCGGTCGGCGATATCGTTGATCTTGCTGAGGTCTTCGACTGTGTCGCGGAGCTCGCTGGGCTGGTAGGGGAGCCGGGTGACGATCACGTCCGCTTCGGCGAACTCGTCATTCAGCTCGTCCGAAACCACGTCGATGTTGAACTCGGGGACGCCGGCCAGCAGTAGGCGGCGGCGGATCAGCCGGGCCAGCGCGGGGTCCGGTTGTGCGGCGGTGAAGCGGAGCGTTTCCGGCTCCTGGCCGGTCAGAACTGCGGCGAGCAGGTCGCCGGGGCCGGCCCACGGATCGCCGATGGTGAGGTCGCCGTGCGTCGGGAGACGGCCCGGCAGGTCGGTGACCATCCGGATCAGCGTGAGCAGGGGAGCGGTGAGCGCGTCGGCGTTCAACTCGGGCCAGCCGAGACGAGCCGCGTTGCCGAGCAGAAAATGATGTGCCCGGCTCGGGTCGAAGGCACCCTCGATCAGTTGCTCGACCAGCTGCGGGAGAACGGCTGGGGCGGGTGCCTTCCGCAGATCGGTCAGCAGGAAATCGTCGTCCGGGTCGAGGCGGTCGGCGAGAGGAAGCGGATCGGCGGGAAGGGCGCGCCGGGCGAGATGACGCAGGCCGAGAGCGGCGCTCAGCGTGAGCAGCATGCGACGGCCGCCGTGTTCCCGGGCGTACGCGGTCAAGGTGTTCATGTCTCGCTCGGCGCGCAAGGTCGTCGGGTCCGTGTTGCCGAGGCCGGTGTCTAGAAGCCAGTCCAGGACTTCGGTGGCCGAAAAGAGCGGCTGGCCGTTCCCCGTCGACACGGGGGGCGGGAAATCGGAGTGCCGGCGGCGCCAGGTGGTGACCACGGGCCGCTCCACTTGGGCAAGCCGGGCCACCTCAGTCGACGACATGTACTCCCCGCTCACGCTCTCTCACCTCCTCAGCAATCAGGCCACTCACTCTAGGCATTCGAGTGCTCGTGTCCATCGCTATGGCTGATAACCCGGGTTATCACAACCTCAAGCGAGCCGGTCACCAATTCATGCTCTCCTGTTGAGGTCGAACCGCGAACGACATTCTTCGATTAGGAGCCGCACGATGACCATCCCGCAGAACCCGTTCCCGCAGGCACCCTTCCCGCAGCCGGCGCCTCAGCCGAAGCGGGGCAAGCGCATCTTCGTCATAGGGGGTGCCGCGCTGACCGCACTCGTCCTGCTGTGCTGCGGTGCCGGGGTCGCCGCGATCAGCGCGGCCGACAAGGAGGACAACTCCAAGCTCGGGGCCGTGTCCGTGCCCTCCGCAGCACCGGCGACGACGATCGCTGAGACCACGCCGACGGCGACCCAGACCACGGCAACGGAGACCACCACCCCGGCCGAAGCGCCGGCGACCACCAAGGCGGCTGCCAAGCCGCGCGTCATCAAAGGCAAAGGCGACGATGTCGTTGACATCCCGCCGCTCAGCGACCTCTCGGTTGTCGTCTTCGACTGCCGCTGCTCCAGCAACACCGTTCTCAAGAGCGATGGTCCGGAGTCGCTGCTGGTCAACGAGATCGGCAAGTACAAGGGCAAGCGCTGGATCAACCTCGAGGACGGCGCGCAGACCACCCAGTTCGAGATCGAGGCGACCGGCCGCTGGACGCTGACGATCGGTTCGGTCGACCAACTCGCCACTAAAGCTGCCTCCGGTAAGGCCGCGGGCAAGGGCGATGACGTCATCGTCCTGGGCGGCACGGCCACGAAGGCGAAGATCACGCACTCCAAGGGGTCGGCGAACTTCGTGGTCTATGCGTATTCGCTGGAGACCGGTGAGGGTGGCTTGCTCGTCAACGAGATCGGCGGCTACTCCGGCACCCGGCCGTTGCAGGCACCGGCACTTGTCGAGATCACCGCCGACGGCAACTGGACCATCTCCCCATCGTGACCAGCTCGTATGCCGGCCTCACCGGCGTTCCAACGCTCTTCCCGCAGCACGACTGACCGCAACACCGCTCTGCCGCGAACAGAGCATCAACCGGTAGTAAACAGGGGGTCCCCATGGACGACGCACTCACGCTCTATCACGAACTCACCGACCGGCTGCGAGCTCACGGAGCCACCGGACCGGCAATCGATCTGGTCCTCGCGGCCTTTCTCGGCGAGGACAACTTGGCGGCCGTCATGCGCGGCGAGCCGCTGCCCGACGCACCCGCCGACTCGACCCGGGCGGGCGAGGAGCCGGAGATCTATCTGGAGTCGGTGGAGGCCATCGGCTTCCGTGGGATCGGCGCACCCGCCGCTGCGCTGCGGCTTAAGCCCGAACCCGGCCTGACCGTTATTGCGGGGCGGAACGGTTCCGCCAAGTCCAGTCTCGCCGAATCGATCGAGTACGCCCTTACCGAGGACTCGCCGCGCTGGTCGCAGCGGCCGGCCGTCTTCCGCGAGGGATGGCGAAACATGCACTTCGACGGCGAGCGGGCGATCGCGGTGAAGCTGCGCTCCGCACAAAGCGGTCAGCCCGTCGTGGTCCGCCGCACCTGGGCAGCTGGCGAGACGGACGTGGCAGCTGCGACGGTGAGCGTGACCCGGAACGGTGCCGCGATGCCGTCGGATGGCCTGCCCGAGTGGCTGGGCCCGGCTGACCGCTTCCGGCCGTTCCTGTCCGCCCGGGATCTGGAGCGGGTGATCGGATCCAAACCCACCGAACTGTACGACTCGATCGCGCCGATCCTCGGCTTGGCGCCGCTCTCCGCCGCCAGCGCACGGCTGCAGGCGCTGCGTAAAGAACGTGACGATCGGGCGGTCGCGCTTCGGGGCGCGTTCAACGATCTGCGCACGCGACTCGAGGTACTGGACGACCCGCGTGCCGCTGAAGCCGTACGCCTGCTGGGAAAGCAAGCCGGGAAGGCGAGCCTTGCGAGGCTCGCTGACCTGGCCCTCGGGGAGGCCGGAGGTGTTGACGCTCTTGCGGCGTCAGCCGCGCGGCGGCTCGCCGAACTGGAGTTTCCGGAGATCGGGCACAGCTTGCGTGAGCTGGCCGGTGCGGAGGAGTCGGTTCAGCAGCTCGCCCGGACCGAGATCGCTGTCGGGCATCGGGTGGCGGATCTCCTGTGGGGTGCCCTGGAGATGCACCGGGACCTTGGCGATCAGTCGTGCCCGGTGTGCCAGGTCGGTGTTCTCAACGGCTCCTGGCGGGAACAAGCCGAGCAGGAGGTCGGCCGGCTGCGCTTGGCCACCGAGGCGGTGCGTGTCGCGACCCAGCGACAGGAGGAACTGCTGCGGCAGGTGCAGAGCGAGATCGGCGCCGTACGCAGGATGCTGGCACCGATCGTGGCGGACCTGGCTCCGGCCCTGCCCGAGCTGACTGCCGCGGTCGACGGGGCACTGAACTCGCTGACCGTCGACCGAACCTCCTGGGAGTCTGTCTCGGCAGCTCACTACAAGCTCGGTGTGGCCGCAGCCGAGTGGCTGGCCAACCGGCACGACTCGTGGCAGGAGCCCGGCGCCGCGATCCGCCGCTGGGTGGAGGACGCCATGGTGGTCCGGGTCGAGGCGGGTGAGCTGGCGCTGCTGACCAATGCACGTAGCGACCTCACCGCTGTCACCGACCGGATGCGGGCCGACCGGTTCCAGGCGGCTGCCCAGCAGTCTCAGCAGATCTGGAACCTGCTGCGGCAGGAGAGCAATGTCGAGATGGGCGAGATCAAGCTCGGCGGCACGAACACCCGGCGGCGGGTCGACATCTCGGTGGCTGTCGACGGGACGGACACCCCGGCGCTCGCCGTGATGAGCCAGGGCGAGTTGCATGCGTTCGGGCTGGCGCTGTTCCTGCCACGGGCGTGCGCCGATGCGAGCCCGTACCGGTTCGTGGTGATCGACGACCCGGTGCAGAGCATGGACCCGAGCAAGGTCGACGGGTTCGCCGAGGTGCTGCGGGAGGTGGCACGTACCCGGCAGGTCGTGGTGTTCACCCACGACGACCGGCTGCCCGAAGCGATCCGGCGACTCGGCGTGGACGCCGACGTCCGCGAGGTGACCCGGCGTGAAGGATCGGTCGTCGAAGTGCGCAAGAACCTGTGGCCGGCCAAGCGCTACCTGGAGGACGCCCGAGCGGTCGCTCGAGACAAGGAGATCCCGGAACAGGCGAGGCGGCTGATGGTCGCCGGGTTCTGCCGGTCTGCGCTCGAGGCGACGGCGATGGACCGCTATCGGGCAGCGCAGTACGCGGCGGGCACGCCCCTGCGAGAAATCGACGCTGCCCTGGACGCGGCTCACAGTGTCCAGGACAGGTTGACCCTCGGACTGTTCGGCGACCCCGGCCGTCGCGGGGACCTCTACGCCCAGCTGAACCGGAGCCGGGTGCCCCGCGCCGTCGACACGGTGAAGGCCGTAGCGAAGGCGATGCACGGGCACTGCGACATGGAGAGCGTCGACATGGTCATCGCCTCCGAGGCCCTGGTGGCGAGGCTGTCATGAGCACCTGCCTGGAAACCGCCGACCGGATGCTGACCACCGTCATCCGTGGAGCTCGGGGATGCTGGCCGCGGGCCTGCGCCTGGCTGCTGCGGTACGAACTCGAAACCGCCATGGACCGCTACTGGCAGCGGGCGTGCCCGGAGATCGGGCAGGCCCGCGCCCAGCGGCACAAACTGCTCCTTCTCGGCCACTACGCCGGCCCGGAGATCGGGCAACGGGCCAGCTACCTGTGGTGGGCCCTGTCACGAGCCGGTCACCACCACACCTACGAACTCGGCATCACCGCCACCGAACTGGCCCGGCTCCGTGCCGAACTGATCGACCTCATCACGCTCCTCGACTCACAGGAGGTCCCGTAATGCAGAAACGCGACTATGCCTTCGTGATGCTTGGCATCGAGGCAGTGGCCGTGGTTGGCGTCGTCTACTTCCTGGTGACGCTCGACTTCATGAGCCTCGCCTGGTCGGTCTCGGTCGCTGTCGCCATCCCGGCCTGGGTGCTGGCCGTGAAGGCGCCGACCACGTGCGGAGTGACCACGCAGAAGGGCGGGCAGTGCGGCCGCCCGGTCAACGGCCTGATCTTCGGATGCGGCCGGTCGGAGCACGTGTGGTCGAAGTTCTTCGCCCGCTTCGGCTGGCGCCGCCAGCCTGACCCGAATACGCCCGGCACGCGTCCTGGCCGGTTGCCGACCGGAGGCGACGGCATTGAAGTGGTCACCGTCAAGATCGCCGAGGACTGGAAGAGCACGGCGGCATTCTGGCTCGCGCTGACGGCGACACTGTGCGCCATTACGAGTGCCACCGTCGATGCCACGAACTTCATCCATGACCGGCAGGTACAGAAACCGCCGGCCGCTACAGCAGCCCGATGACGGTGCCGCTGCCGGACCTGATCCGGTAGCCCACTGATACGTATCTCTCGTGATGTTGCCGAAGACGACGATTCTCCGGCGTCGTCGACACCACTAGGCTCGGCCGGAGCCACGACTAGGAATGGCGGAGAGCGTGACAGAGCAGTTGCAGGTGCCGGTCTGGACCTTGGCCACGAACCCCGAGAAGGTTTCGCAAGCAGTTCAGCTTCCTGTAGCCCCTGAAGGGATGACGCCGGCGCGACTGGCCGGTTTGCGGCAGGCACTCGCCGCATTCCTCGATACGCCACTCGTCACCGTGGAAGCTTATGTGCTTCCGCCGCAAACGCACTTTTCCGGTGGAAAGCTCCTCGACGCGGCTTCGCCGCTCGCTCTGGAACTCCGCAACCTGCTGAAACTGCCCGCGGATGCGGCGAAGTCAACAGAGACGCTGTCGGAGACCTCGGAGACGCTGTACCGGATGGTGGTACCGAGGCGACTGG
Organism: Actinoplanes sp. CA-015351; assembly: GCF_050955685.1. Taxonomy (NCBI): domain Bacteria; kingdom Bacillati; phylum Actinomycetota; class Actinomycetes; order Micromonosporales; family Micromonosporaceae; genus Actinoplanes; species Actinoplanes sp. CA-015351. The sequence continues at coordinate 6,982,596 of NZ_CP192102.1, read as the reverse complement.
CCGCGCAACTCGGTAAAGGGCTGGTTCGGTCCATGCCGTCCAAGGAAGTCGCCGGCGGGATCTACAGTGGCATCCTCGGCAAGGCGGGAATCGAGAAAAACGCGACGTTCGTTCCAGTGGTGACCGATGCGACGTCCTCCGGCGCCACTACGTTCATGAAGAACGGTGCGAAGGCGGTGACCGGAGCCGCCGTGGTCACCGCAGCCTCGACCTTCATTCTGCTCGCCGTGGCCGCGGCCGCGAGCGTGCACGCCGAAGAGCAGCGCCGCAAGGCCATGGAACGGGTCACCGAACTCCTTCAGGAGCTGACCGCCCAGAACCTCGACGAGGAACGCGACCGCCTCAACGGCGCGACCAGAGCCGTCGAAAGGGCAGCCGCGCTGCTGCTCGACAGGGGCGAGGCCGGGCATTCGCTGGGCCTGGACTCCGCGGTGCACACCGTCGACACCGCCATCGAGGCGGCCACCCGCAGGGCGAAAGCGTGGCGGGCCAGGCTCGAAGGGTTCCCGCCCGAGGGAGTGGAGATCGCTGACCTCGTCCAGGCCTTCCCGGGTATCGATCAGTCCAACGGCGCCTTCCGCACCGAACTCCGGCTCGCCATGCTGGCGATCGCCACGAAGCGGCGCGTCGCGGTCCTGCAAGCCGTCGACCATGCCCAGAGATCCCCGGAACTCGACTTTCACCGCTTCACCGATGTGCTGCAGGACGAGCAGCGAGACGTCGACGAACTCCAGGGTGACCTGCGCGTGCTCCTGGTGGACATGGCGGCACTCCAGCTCCGCGCACCGACCAAGAGCTTCACCGACCGCCTGTTGACACAGGGCGAGGTCAACACCCTGCTCGCCTGGCCCGGTCGGCTGAGGCAATTGGCTGACGAGGAGTCGGTGGCCGCCTCGGAACTTCCTGACATCGAGATCGGTCTCGTCCAACGTGTGGACGGGAAGGTGCTGGTACTGCCGGCTGAAGCGTTGCCGCGGGATCACGCTGCCTGATCATCACTGGTTCGCGTCTTTGGCCCAGAGAACTCCGCTCGGTTTCATGGTCGCAACAATGCGTAGGCAGTAGTAATCACGGCTACGCGAAAAGCCCCTGCCGGCGGCGGGGGCTTTTTTGTGGGCAGGCGGCGGGCGGCCGGTGATCGGGAGTGCCGATCACCGGCCGGGCTGCCGGGCTTGGCTTGAGGTTCTAGCCGATGCCGATGTTGTTGTGGGCGGCCACCGGCATGTAGTAACGGTTGCCGTCGAAGACGGCGTCGTAGCCGTTGACCAGGAGGTTGGCCAGCGACTGCGGCGGCGGGATCGGGCCGTTGCGGCACTCAGCCCAGCCGTTGAGGTCGGTGGTCGCCTCGCACATCGGGAAACGCTCGCCCGTGGTGACGAAGTTGACGATCAGGTTGGGAACGGGACGGCCGCCGACCGTGATGAACCGGGCCTTCAGGCCGAGGGTCTCGCGGGCGATGATGTCCATGGTCCCGTAGTACGCGGTCGCGATGAGACGCTGCCGCTGAACAGTCGGTGCCGCTTGGGCCGGAGCCGGGTTTGCGGCGACGATGCTTGCCACCACTGCCGCGGCAGCCAGCCACCGTTTGGTCATTTGCTTCATGGCGCAGAAAGCTAGGCGCTTCGCAGCCATTCGGCAAAGCTCCGCACACACGAGGGGCCGACTACTACCCTATCGGGTCGAGATTCGTAACCTTTCCCGAGCCGGTACGTTTTCCCGCGCGTCCGAGATCTCGCTGATCGGTAACTGTGACGGTCCCGATGGAATGTGCTGTGAATCATCGAGCACGCCCGACACCTTCCGATTCCCGTTCCGTTGAGTAGGAGTGCGCCGCGTACGGGAAGGAAATTTTCGACATGAATTGACAGAAGTACTGAATTTTAGTGAGTGGCACTACTGCTTCATGGCATATCCGCAGCTCAGGGCGGTGAGATATGCGTCAGTCACTACTCAGTAAGCGCATCCGCCGACGGCTGTTCATCGGCGAGGTCGGCGCTTTCCTGCCCGCTTTCAGGTTGGGCCTTCCAGGCACACAAGCATGGGGACATCAGTGGATATAGCGATCGTCGGCCTTTCCTGCCGTTTTCCGGGCGCTCGCGACGTTACCGAGTTCTGGGCTAACTCGTTGAACGCGGCTCAACAATTCGGACCGGTTCCGGCGGACCGCTGGAATCATGAGACATTCTTCTCGACCGACTTCCGGGAGAAGTACGCGACGTACACGGACCGGGTGGCGTTCATCCCGGAGGTGGAACGGTTCGCCGCCCTGCACCACCGCATCCCGCCGCGCCGCGCCAAGGCCATGGACCCGCAGCACCGGCTGCTCGTCGACCTGGCTCGCGAAGCGGTGCAGGACGCCGGTTGGGAGCGGGGCGAGTTCGACCGCTCGCGTACCGGGGTCTTCGTGGGGCTCAGCTCATCGGATTACCGGGACATCGCCGGCGCCCGGGTCATCGCGACCATGCTGGCAGACGGTTCCCTCCCGGCCGGTGCGCACGACTCCGCGCTGATCGAGGCGGTGGCCGAGGCCGCTGCCGCGATCGAGCCGGCACAGTCCTTCTCGCTCGCCGGGAACCTGCTCAACATGGCGCCGTGCACGGTCAGCGAGCTGCTCGACCTGGGCGGTCCGGCGTTCGCCGTCGACGCCGCGTGCTCGTCGGCGATGGTCGCCCTGCACGAGGCGGTCAACCACCTGCGTACCGGGTCGTGCACCACCGCGCTGGTCGGCGGGGTGTTCATCAACATGACGCCGAGCGCGCTGATCGGGTTCTCCCGGGTGGGTGCGCTCTCGCCGGCCGGTGTGTGCCGGCCCTTCGACACCCGCGCCGACGGTTTCGTCCTGGGTGAGGGCGGCGCGATCGCGGTGCTGCGGCCGCTCGACGACGCGATCGCGGCCGGCGACCGGATCTACGCGGTGCTCAACGGGATCGGTACGGCGAACGACGGCCGCGGCGCCGGGCCGATGACGCCGAAGGCCGAAGGTCAGGAGGCGGCCATGCGGGCCGCGTACGTGGACGCCGGGCTCGAGCCTGGCGCGATCGACTTCCTCGAGGCGCACGGCACCGGCACCGCGGTCGGCGACCGGGTCGAGATCGAGGCGGTCCGCCGGGTACGCGAGGGGCACAGCGACAACCGCCCCTGTTACCTGTCCTCCGGCAAGGCGACCATCGGGCACACGCTCCCGGCCGCCGGCGCCGCCGGGATCCTGCGCGCCTCGCTGGCCCTGCACCACAGCATCATCCCGCCGCAGCCGGCGATCACCGAGAACGCCGACCTGCCGCTCGCCGCGGCGAACCTGTCGATCACGACCGAGCCGCGGGAGTGGCCGGAGGTGGGTGACGACCGGCGACGCGCGGGCGTCAACTCCTTCGGATTCGGTGGCACCAACGTGCACGCGGTGCTCAGTGAGGCCCCGGACCCACTCGACGAGGGCGAGAAGTCGGGCCATGACGGACGGCCCTGGCTCGTACTGATCACTGCCGGGAATGTCGAGCTTCTTTCGGCGTACGCAAAGCGCCTCTCCACAATGGTCTCCACGCACCCGGCCCTGACCCCTGCCGCGGTGGCCCGCACCATGGCCACCCGCGAAGCGCTCCCGGCGCGCCTGGCCGTGATGTGCCGGACGCGAGCGGAGCTCGCCGGCCGCCTGGCGCTCGCCGCGCAGGAACTCTCCACCGGCACGCTGGGCAAACTCGGACCTGGTCTGTACGCCTCGGAGACGCCGCTGGGCGAGGACGACCGCAAGGTCGCCTTCCTCTTCCCCGGTCAGGGTTCGCTGCGCCCCGGCGTCCTGCGTGACCTGGTCGAACGCTTCCCGCTCTTCGCCCGGTACGCCGGACCGCTCGCCGACACCGTCGACAAGCGCACCGGCACCGCGGTCTCCGGCCTGCTCTGCGAGGACCCGGGACCGGACGCCGAGGCACAGGTCAGCGCCACCCGGATCTGTCAGCCGGGACTCGGTGTCACCGGAATCAGCATGACCCAGCTGCTCGCCGACTGCGGTGTCACTCCGGACATCGCCCTCGGGCACAGCGTGGGTGAGCTGGTGGCGGCGGTGTCCGCAGGGGCGCTCACCCCGGACGACGGGCTCGACTTCCTGATCGAACGCGGCGCCGCGGTGACCGCCGGTGACGAGCCGGCGCCCGGCACGATGGCCGCGATCAAGGCCGACGCGCGGGCTTTCGAGGAGCTGCGTTCCGGCATCCGTGGCGTCTGGGCGGGCTGTTACAACCACTCCGCGCAGACCGTCGCGAGCGGGCACCGCGAAGCCGTCGAGAACCTGGTGGAGCGTTGCCGCACCCGGGGCATCCCGGCCGTCGAGCTGCGGGTCTCGCACGCCTTCCATTCGCCGCTGATGGCCGAGGTCGACGGACGGGTCGCGGCTTACGCCGCAGACCTTGCCGTGCGTACGCCCACCGCCCGCTTCTTCTCCAGTGTGGATCCGGAGGCGCCGGCCGAGCCGGACCTGTTGCGTACGCTCTGGGGCCGCCAGACGTCGTCCCCGGTGATGTTCCGTGACGCTGTCGACAACGCTGTCGACGCCGGCGCGCGCATCCTCGTGCAGGTCTGCTCCGGTGACGCGCTGCTCGGCATGGCCGCGCAGATCCCGTCCTCGGCGCCGCTCGACAAGATCGCACTGATGCCGGCCGAGCCGGACGACGGGTACGCGCTGCTGGAAGGCCTGGGACGGCTCGCCGTCGCGGGTGTTCCGGTAGACCTGACGCCGTTGTTCGCGGGTCTGGGCGTACCGCTGCTGACCCTGCCGCCGTCGCCGCTGGTGACCCAGCACTACTCGATCCGCCGCGCCGCCGGCTCGGACGGGCCGCGGCGAGCCGTCACCCGGGCGAGCCGTCCCGCGGCTGCCGCAGTGGCGCCGGGATCGGTTGTCTCGCCGGGATCGGTCGTTTCGCCGGGGTCGGTTGTCTCGCCGGGGTCAGTTGTCTCGCCGGGGTCGGTGGCTGAGCTTGAGGTCCGCTTCCCGGAGCGCATGGCGCTTCCGGTCGCGACGACCCGGAATGTCGTACCCAGGAATGTCGCAACCAGGAATGTCGCAACCAGGAATGGAGATCCGACGACAGTGAACGACGTCATTCTTTTGATGCGGGAGCAGCTCGCCGTCCTGCGCGGCATCGGCGCCGAGCCGGTCCCGGGGATCGAGGCCCCGGCCGTTCCGGCGGCTCAGCCGGTCGCGGCTATCGAAGGCCCGCCGCCGGTGGTGGTGAAGGAGGCCGTGGTCAAGGAACCGGTTCTCAATGGCGTGCCCGCGGCGAAGCGTGCCCCGGTCCCGGCGCAGAAGACCGCTCCGGACGACACCTCGCAGATCGTGTCCGAACTCGCCGTGATGGTCGGCAAGATCAGCGCGTACCCGTCGGACCTGGTCCGGGCGGACCAGTCGTTCGGCACCGACCTGGGCTTCGACTCGATCATGACGGCCGAGCTGGTCTCCGCGGTGAAGCGCCGCTGGCCGGACCTGGAGCTGGACCCGGGTGACGTCTTCGAGGTGTCCACCGTCGGTGAACTCGCGCAGGTGCTCTCGGCGGCCCTCGGTGGCGGCACACCCGCTCCCGCCCCGGCGCACGCCGCTCCGGTCGTCCCGTCGCCCGAGCGTTCCCTGGTGGTGCCCCCGCGCAAGGAGGTCGCCGACGTGGCCTACCTGCCCGAGGTCGTCGAGTTCCAGCGCCGCGGTGTGATGCTCGACCGGGTTGGCGTGACGAACCCGTACTACCTGGTGCACGACAGCGTGATCGGCCGGGCCACCAAGGTCGGCGGACGTCAGCTGATCTCGTTCTCCAGCTACAACTACCTGGGTCTGTCCGGGCACCCGATGGTCGCGTACGCGGTGAAGGAGGCCGTCGAACGGTATGGCTCCTCGGTCTCCGCGGCACGGATCCTCTCCGGCAACCGGGCACTGCACGACGAGCTGGACCGGGCCCTTGCCGAGCTGGTCGGCGCCGAGGACGCGATCACCCTGATCGGCGGCCACGCCACGAACGTCAGCGTGATCGGCCACCTGGTCGGCCCGGACGACCTGATCGTGCACGACGCGCTCGCGCACGACAGCATCCTGCAGGGCTGCCGCCTCTCCGGTGCCGCCCGCCAGCCGTTCGCCCACCAGGACTACGCCGCCCTGGACGCGCTGCTGACCCAGACCCGTGACCGGTACCGCCGGGTGCTGATCGTGGTCGAGGGCGTCTACAGCATGGACGGCGACATCTGTGACCTGCCGGCCCTGATCGCGCTGAAGAAGAAGCACGGCGCGCTGCTCATGGTCGACGAGGCGCACAGCATCGGCGTGCTCGGCGCCCGCGGTGGCGGCGTCGGCGAGCACTTCGGCATCGACCGCGCCGACGTGGACGTCTGGATGGGCACCCTGTCCAAGTCCCTGGCGAGCTGCGGCGGTTACCTGGCCGGCCGGCACGAGCTGATCGAGTACATGCGGTACACGCTGCCCGGCTTCATCTTCAGCGCCGGGATGAGCCCGGCGAACGCCGCCGCGGCGCTCGCTGCCCTGCACATCCTCCGCGAGGAGCCGCAGCGGCTGGCCGCGCTGCACAACAACTCGGCGATGTTCCTGCGGCTGGCCCGCCAGGCCGGCGTGGACACCGGGCCGAGTGACGGCACCCCGGTCGTGCCGGCGATCACCGGTGACTCGATCAAGGCGCTGCGGCTCTCCGACACGCTGCTCAAGAACGGGGTGAGCGCCAACCCGATCCTCTATCCGGCGGTGAAGGAGAAGCTGGCCAGGCTGCGGTTCTTCATCACCGCGGAACACACCACGGAGGACATCGAGCACACCGTCGACCTGCTCGCCCGTCACCTCGACCCGGCGACCGTGCCGCAGCCCGCGTGAGCCTGGAATGACATCGGTTGCCCCTCGGCCGGCCACCACCGGCCGCCGCACCCCGACCACCGGCCCGGCTTCCGGGCCGGTGGTCCGGCTCGTCACCCGCCGCCCCAAGTCCGTGCTGCTCACCGCGCTGCTGGTGGCGGTGGCCGCCATCGTTTTCAGCGGCGACCTGATCGGCGCGCTCAAGAGCGGCGGCTTCGACGACCCGAGCTCCGAGTCGGTGAAGGGCCGGCAGTGGATGGCACAGCACTTCCACGCCGCCGACCCGAACCTGGTCGTGATGATCTCCAAGCCGGGCGGTTCGGTCGACGACGCCGACATGCTCGTCGTCGCTTCCCGGGTCGTCCAGCGGCTCTCCGCCACGGAGGGCGTGACCGTGGTGGGGTCGTACTGGAACCCCCGGAAACCGGTACCGCAGCTGGCCGGTCGTGATCATGACAAAGGCGTCATCCTCGCGCGGGTGGACGGTGACGAGGATGTCAGCGCCGACCGGGTCGCTGATCTCCACTCGCTGACCGGCTCCTCCGGTGGGATCGACGTCTCCTTCGGCGGCCTCACCCAGGTCAACAACGACATCAACGAGCAGGTCACGACGGACCTCGCGCACGCCGAGGCGATCGCCATCCCGATCACCCTGTTGTTGTTGCTGCTCGTCTTCGGCACGGTCTGGGCCGCCGGCGCTCCGTTGCTGATCGGCCTCTTCTCGATCGTCACCACCCTCGGCACGCTGCGCCTGCTGGCGGTCTTCACCGACGTGTCGGTCTTCGCCGTCAACATGGCGACCGCGCTGGGCCTGGGCCTGGCCGTCGACTACAGCCTGCTGTTCGTCTCCCGGTACCGCGAGCAGCGGCTCCGCGACCCGGACAAGATCTCCGCGCTGGCCACCACGATGCGTACGGCCGGGTCCACCGTCGTGTTCAGCGCGGCCACCGTGGCGGTCGCGCTGTGCAGCCTGCTCGTCTTCCCGCAGTACTTCCTGCGCTCGTTCGCGTACGCCGGCATCGCCGTCGTGATCGCCACCGTCCTGGCGGCACTCATGGTGCTGCCGGCCCTGCTCGTGCTGCTCGGCGACCGGATCGACAAGTGGCCGGTGCTGCGCCGCAGGCCGGCTGCCGGTGGGCACGCGCCGTTCTGGGGACGGATCGCCGGCCACGTCATGCGCCGGCCGATTCTGACAGCGCTACCGGTGATCATGTTCCTGGTCGCGCTCGCGCTGCCGTTCACCCACATCAAGTTCGGCATCGCCGACGACCGGGTGCTGCCGGAGAAGGCGGAGAGCCGGGTGGTCGCGGACGCGATGCGCTCCGAGTTCGCCGGCACCGGCAGCGGCGCCACCGTGGTCGTCGCACAGGGCTGGGGCACCGGCACGAACGGCATCAAGCGGGCCGCCGTCTACGCGTCCCGGTTGTCCCTGGTCGACGGGGTGTCCCGGGTGGACAGCATGGCCGGGACGTACGTGGACGGGACGGTCGTGCCGGGTGCGACAACGGTGCATCCGCGTACCTTCGCCTCGGGCCGGATGGCTACGTACTTCTCGGTGCTCAGCGACGTCGAGCCGTACTCGGCGAAGGGCGCCGAGCTGGCCCGCGCGGTCCGGGTCGTCCCGGTGCCGGCCGAGGTTCCGGTGCTGGTCACCGGGCCGGCCGCGCAGCTGGTCGACATCACCGGCTCGATCGGCGGGCGGCTGCCGCACGCGTTGATCCTGATCGCGTGCACGACGTTCGCGCTGCTCTTCCTGCTGACCGGCAGCGTCTTCCTGCCGATCAAGGCGCTGCTCTTCAACCTGCTGACGATGAGTTCGGTCTTCGGCGTCGCCGTCTGGATCTTCCAGGACGGGCACCTGTCCGGAGTGCTCGGCTTCACCGCGACACCACTGACCGTGGCGATCCCGGTGCTGCTGTTCTGCGTGGCTTTCGGACTCTCGATGGACTACGAGGTCTTCGTGCTTTCCCGGATCCTCGAACGGCACCGGCAGGGCGCCGATTTGCGTACCGCGGTGGTGGAGGGACTGTCGCACAGCGGCCGGGTGATCAGCGCGGCAGCGGCGATCCTCTCCGTATCGTTCCTGGCCATGCTGGTGTCCGGAGTTTCGTTCATCCAGTTCTTCGGGCTCTGCTCGGCGCTGGCGATCATCCTGGACGCGCTGCTGGTGCGCCCGGTGCTGGTGCCGGCGTTCATGCGTCTGCTCGGACGGTGGAACTGGTGGGCGCCGAAACCGCTGCGCGCGCTGCACGCCCGGATGGGTCTGCGCGAGCACCTCTGAGGGCGCGTGGCAGGGGTCCGGCGTTTTAGCCGAACCGGGGTCCGGCGTTTTTGTCGGACCCCTCCGATACAACTACGCCCCATGAGCATCCCCTACGAGCGCCGCAGCTCGGCGCCCGTCATCGAGCCCGTGCGATCGCGGAAACTGGCGAAGGTGCCGTTCCTCGAGCTCGCCGAGGGCCGGTTGCAGGGCGTCGTGTCGAGCAGGTCGGACGTCTCCCGGGTCTACGTCTCCTCGATCACGGCCGGCGATCACGGCCTGAGCTGCAACACCAACAACAACCGTCCCTGCGGCGGCCTGAGCGGCTCGTTCGCCTGCAACCACCTGCGGTCGCTGCTGACCGAGGCCACATTGCAGTACGGCGCGGCCCGCGTCGCGCGATACCTGAAGATCGAGGTGGCCGAGGACGCCGACCTGATCACCGGCCTGCACCCGACCGTCGCGGCGAACCGTGCCGCCGAGGTGTTCAGCAGCTTCCTGCGCCACCTGTCCTACCTGGAGCTGCCCGCCACCACCGACCCGCTGCCCGACCTGGTGTGGTTCCCGGCCGCCGGGGCGGTGCGCTGATGCTCACCGACGCCCTGCGCGCCGAGCCGACCGGCCTCACCGAGGCGCTCGCCCTGATCGACGGCCTCGACGACGCGCTCGTCCACGGTCTCGCCCGGATCGACGAGGACCGGGCCGCCGCGCTGGAGTCGCTGGCCGGGGCGTTCACCGGCTCGCCTCTGGCCGGCCGGGTGTCCGACTCGATCGGCAAGATCGTTTCCGGGACAGTGACCGACGAGCATCTGGCCGCGCTGGCCGGCGCGCGGTCCGCGCTGCTCGGTGCCGCCCACGACGCGCTGCTCGGCACGCTGTCCGGCGCACTGGGCCGTGATCGCCTGCCGTCGCCGTCGCCGTCGCCGTCGCCCGTCGCCGGTCCGGCCATCGTGGCCGGTGGCAGCCGGTCCTGGCTGCGGGAGCTGGCGATCGCCGGCTGGCGCGGTGTCGACCACGAGCTTGCCGCGGCCGGTTCATCGGCTGTGCAGGCGCTGCTCGCCGACCCGGCGGCCCGCCGGCTCGCGGTCCTTCTCGACGGGTTCGCCGCCGAGCTGGGGGCGGCCGCGCCGGTCGCCACGTGCGAGCGCATCCCGGTCCGCCGCTGGGCCGACCTCTGGTCCCGGGCCCTGCTGCTCTCCCAGGCCGGCTTTCCGGCCGACCCGGGCGAGCCGGTCGACGGCCGTTTCCTGCTGCTCGGCGTCGACCTGCACGAGCACCCGACGGTGTTCCGGGCGCAGGCGCACGGCCTGCTCGAAACAGCCGGGGGAGAGGTGCGCCTGGTGCGCGTCTCGGTGGCCGCACCGAAAGTCGAGACGATCACCGGGCCGTCCGCCTGGCGGATGCTCGCCGGCTTCCCGATCTTCCGGGCGGCGATGGCCGAGCACCGTGTGGTCGAGGCCAACGGGCTGACCCTGACCGGCAGCGGTGACCTGATCTGGGACGAGTCCCGGGTCACCGCGGGCGAGCCGGCCGACCCGTTCGCCACCGCTCGGGTCCGGCTCGGCGCCGCAACCGCTTTCTCCGCCGCGCCGCTCGACCGGCACCCGGCCGCGATCGCCGAGCCGGTGCTGCTGGAGGGTTACACGCCGGGGCCGGAGGCTCTCGATCTGGGCGGTGTCACAGTGCCGATCGCCACCGACCGGCTGCCGGTGGCCGGCCCGCTCACCCCGGCCCTGATCGCCGCGTCCACCGCCTGCATCGGCCTGCTGCGCTGGGACGCCGGCCGATGGCTGGTGCAGCCGCTCGCCGTGCAGGCCTCGGTCAGGAAGAAAGCGGTCGCCGTGCACACCGGGGACTGGGCACTCGGTCCCCTCGACGCCAAAGCGGCGAAGGCGGAGGCGGTCGCCGGCACGGCCGTCGACGTGCTGCGCGAGCGCGCGGGAAGGCTGCTGCGCAAATGACGACAGCGGAAAATCGGCGCCAGGTGCTTTATTGGCGACTGCTCGCCCGGCTCTTCGACCCCGAGGAGCAGCCCGCGCTGGAGTCCGGGAGCATGGCGATCGTCGACGACCTCGGCCTGCCGGCCGCGTTGCTCGACCCGGGCGTCTCGGTCGACACGGTGGTGCAGCGTTTCCCGCGGCTCGAGGCGGAGTTCGAGGGCCTGCTGAGCGGCGCCGAGGACGACACCGACGGCGAGGTACGCCGGGCCGCGCTCGTCTCCAAGCTGCTGCTCAACGTCTTCGGGACCGGCTCCGGCAACGTCACGGCGGGGCAGCTGTCCCGCTGGCAGGCGGACGCCGGCTGGTTCGAGCGGGCGCTGGGCTGCCAGCCAGGTTCGATGCGTGGCCGCGCGGCAGCCGGCAGTGGCGGCAGTGGCGGCGCGGCAGCCGGCAGCGAGCAGGGCAGTGGTTTCCACGTCGACCTCGGCCCGGCCCTCGCCTCGATCGAGGCCGACCTGGTCAGCCGGATGCGCCTGCGTGAGGTGCTGGCCGACCCCAAGCTCGCCAAGCAGCTCACCCCGAGCATGTCCCTGATCGAGCAGCTGCTCCGTGACAAGGACAACCTCGACGGCGTGGCGCTGGCCAACGCCAAGGCGCTGATCCGTCGCTTCGTCGACGAGGTGGCCGAGGTCTTGCGTACGCAGGTGGCGCAGGCCAGCGCCGGCACGATCGACAGGTCCATCCCGCCGAAACGGGTTTACCGCAACCTCGACATCGACCGGACGATCTGGAAGAACCTGCCGAACTGGGACCCGGCGGAGGAGCGCCTCTACGTCGACCGGCTCTATTACAAGCAGACCGCGAAACGAGTCACCCCGGCCCGCCTGATCGTCGTGGTCGACCAGTCCGGCTCGATGGTCGACGCGATGGTCAACTGCACGATCCTCGCCTCGATCTTCACCGGCCTGCCAAAAGTCGACGTCCACCTGGTGGCGTACGACACCAGGGCCCTCGACCTCACGCCCTGGGTGCACGACCCGTTCGAGGTGCTGCTGCGCACCCAGCTGGGCGGCGGCACCGACGGCACCGTCGCCCTCGACCTGGTCCGGCCGAAAATCGTCGACCCGCGCAACACCGTGGTCGTCTGGATCTCGGACTTCTACGAGTGGCAGGAACAGGCCGTCTTCGACGGGATGGCCGCCATCCACCGCTCCGGCGCCCGGTTCATCCCGGTCGGATCGGTGAGCAGCGGCGGCCAGCAGAGCGTCAACCCCTGGTTCCGTCAGCGCTTCAAGGACCAGGGCACCCCGGTCCTCTCCGGCCGCATCAAGAAGCTCGTCACCGAGCTCAAGAACTTCCTCGCCTTCTAGGAGACACCCCATGAGCGACATGCTGCGTGCACCTGCCGAGATCAAGTACGCCGATGAGCTGGACTGGCTCGAGTCGGTCGACGACGGGCCCAAGCCGTTCTCCTGGCGGCTCAGCCCGAAAATGGTGCGCCTCTTCATCCTTGGGTCGGAACGCGCCGACGGCCTCGACCGGGAGATCAGCTCGAAGTGGTTCGGCGACCGCAGCTTCGTCGAGCGGTCGATCGTCACCCTCGCCTCCGACCGTGGCCTGCTGCTGATCGGCGACCCCGGCACCGGCAAGAGCTGGCTGGCCGAGCTGCTCGCCGCCGCGATCAGCCGCAACTCGACGCTTGTCGTGCAGGGCACCGCCGGCACCACCGAGGACCACATCAAATATTCGTGGAACGTCTCGATGGTCATCGCCAAGGGTCAGTCCCGGGCCTCGATGATCCCGTCGCCGATCATGACGGCGATGGAGGGCGGCGTGATCGGCCGCTTCGAGGAGCTGACCCGCTCGACCAGCGACGTGCAGGACGCGCTCATCTCGATCCTTTCCGAGAAGTACGTCTCCATCCCCGAGCTGGACACCGACAACATCGTCTTCGCGAAGCCCGGCTTCTCGATCATCGCGACGGCGAACAGCCGGGACCGCGGCGTCAACGATCTCTCCTCCGCGCTCAAGCGCCGGTTCAATTTCGTACGCATCCCGGTGGTGACCAACAAGAAGAGTGAGGCGGAGATCGTCCGGTTCCGTACTGAAGAACTGCTGCGCCGGCACGACATCGAGCTGGAGGTCCCGCCGACCCTGCTCGACGTGCTGCTGCAGAGCTTCGCCGACCTGCGCGCGGCGGCCGGCTCGGCGAGCAGCGACGACGAGCGCCTGGAGTCGGCGCTCTCCACCGCCGAGCAGATCGGCGTGCTGGAGGACGCGATCCTGCACAGCAACTTCTTCGGCGCCTCCGCGCTCACCGCCGAGGCGCTGGCCGGATCACTGGTCGGCTCGCTGGCCCGGCGCAGCCCGGAAGACCTGGCGATCCTCAACAAGTACTGGCACGGCGTGGTCGAGCCGCGCAGCCGTGAGCACGGCGGCGAGTGGGACGGTTTCCTCTCCGGCGGCCGTAAGGCGATCGAGACCCTGTCGTGAGCGGTCCCTTCGACTCATTGCGGGAGCAGCTGCTCGGCGCGGCTGACGCGCTGGCCGGTGGCCCGGCAGCGCTTCCGGAGATCCTGGCCGGCATGGTCGACGACGTCGATCACGCGCTGCGCGAGCCGCTGGAGATCTTCCCGGTCTGCCATCACTCGCCGGCCTCGGCGCTCGCGATGGCCCGTCGGCTGCGGGAGAAACAGCCGAAGGTGATCTACCTGGAGCTCTGCGAGGACCTCGCGCCGCTCCTCACCGAGCTGCGCAACTGCCGTCTGCCGGTGGCGTTGCAGGCCTTCGCGTCCGAACTGGACGGCTTCCCCAAGGAATCAGCGCCGCTCAGCGTGGTCGCGCCGATCACCGAGGCCTCCGCGGAGTACCAGGCTGTCGCGTACGCGCTGGAGACCCCCGGCGTCGAGCTGGTTCTCGTCGACCGCTCCACCGACCACGTGTTCCAGTGGCAACCGGGTGCCTCCTCGCAGAAAGACGAGGACGACCTGCACGGCGACGCGGTCGGTGTGGAGATCGGCGACCTGCGGCCCCGGTTCGCCGAGCTGGAGGAGCACCTGCTGCACCACGGCCGGGTGCGGCACTGGTCCGAATGGTGGGACCAGTACGTCGAGCAGCCCCTCGCCGGTGCCGACCACGAGACGTACCGGCAGGTCATGGTGATGGTCGGCAGCCTCTTCCGCCGGCTCGCGCCACACGACACCCGGCGGTACGCGACCGACGAGGACCGCGAGCGGTACATGTGGACCCGGATCCGGGAGCACCTCGCCGCCACTGGCGCCGACCGGGCCGACTGCCTCTACATCTGCGGCGCCTTCCACGCCGCCAGCCGGGTTGCCGAAGCCGGTTCGGAGCCGGGCACGCCTGACTTCGAGATCACTGGGCGTACCGCGACGACGTGGCTCTACGGGCTCATCCCGTCCAGCCACTCGGCGATCGAGGCGCAGTTCGGCCTGGCGCCCGGCTCGGTCTCGATCGCGGCCGCCACCTGGCAGAAATCGTTGCTGCGGACCGGGGTGAGGCCGTTCTCGCTGTCCGCTAAGAAGAGCACGCGGAAAAAGGCGCCGGCACCGGTCACCGCCGGCGGGCCGGTCACCGACCAGCTCAGCGGCTACCTCTCCGGGCCGCCCGCCCTCGACGGGCTCGACGAGGAGGAACTACGCGGCTGGTGCGTCGACATCGTCCGGCTGGCCCGCCGCAACGGTTACCTTGCCAGCACGGCCGACGCCATCGCGGTCTTCGAGACGTCGGTGCTGCTCGCCGGGATGCGCGGTCGCCGGCGGCCCACCCCGTACGACTTCCAGGACGCGGCGATCACCTGCATCGAGAAGGAGACCGTCCCCGGCCGGCGCGACGTACGCCGGCTCTGCGAGATCCTGCTCGGCGGCGACCGGATCGGCCAGGTCGGGTACGACTCGCTGCCGCCCCTGGCCCGCGACGTCTACGACCGCCTCGCGCCGCTCGGGCTGAACCTCGGTCAGCGCACGATCCAGCGCGCCCTGCTCGACCTCGCCGCCCGGCCCGAGCTGGCCGCCTGCTCACGCCTGCTCTGGATGCTGCGCTACCTGCTGCCCGACCATGCGGTGCGCCCGATCATGGGATCGCGCCGGCTCGGTGCGAAACCCATCCAGGAGAGCTGGGACCTCGACATCGGCCGCCACCAGCGGACCATCATCGAGCTCGGTTACGAGGGCGTCACCGTCGAGCAGGTGCTGGAGCAACGGCTGCGCCGTGCCGCCTGGGACCCGAAAGCGACCGCCGCCACCGCACTGAAAGCGGTCGAGGACTCGCTGCTCTTCCTGACCAGCCCGCGACTCACCGACGAGCTCGGCGTACGCGCGGTGGAATTGCTGGCCGCCGAGCGCACCGTCGACGAGGCGCCGGCCGTGCTGCGCCGGATCCGCCGGCTGATGGCCCATTACCGGGCCACCGAGCCGGTGCTGCCCGGCTGGTGCGAGCGCTTCGTGACCGAGGGGTACGCGCACTACTGCACCCTGCTGCCGACCGCGTTCGTTGACGAGGACACCGGTGTGCGCCAGGTCGGCGCGATGCTCGGATTCCTCTTCAGCATGGAAAGCCTCGCGCTGTCCCTCGGCTGTGACCGCACCCAGCTGGAACTCGCCGTGCGGCAGTCGCACCCGGAGACGCCGGCCAAGACGTCCCTGCTCTGGGCGGCGCGCCACCAGCTGGGCGATCTCCCATTGCCCGACCTTCGGGTACGCGTGGACGAACTGCTCGCCAACCCACTGGTGGTCCCGGCGTTCCCGCAGTACGTCAGCGGTTTCGTGCAGGCCCTCGAACCGGTGCCGAGGCTGGCGCCGTTCGTCGTGGAGACACTGTCGAAAGCGTTCGGGCGGCTGCCCGACCCGGTCCTGCTGCCGTGGCTGCCCACCCTGATCACGACCCTGAAATCACAGGCGGCCGAGCTGGTACCGGTGCTGACCAGGGAGGCGGGCCGCACATTCCCCGGCAGTCTGCCCGCCATCGACGAGTGGACCCCACCGTGGCAATCCCGCCCAGCACCCACCCGACCCCACCAGCCAAGCGCAGCCGGCAGCCTGGCCGCAGGCAGGGTTGGCCGTCCGGGCGGCAGTCAGGGCGACAGCCTGGTCGCCGGTCCGGGCGGCAGTCTGGTCGCCGGTCCGGGCGGCAGTCTGGTCGCCGGTCCGGGCGGCAGTCTGGTCGCCGGTCCGGGCGGTAGTCCGGTCTTCGCGTTGCTGGCCGCCCACCAGCGGACGCCGGACGCGGTGACGGCCCTGCTCAGCTGCGAGGGCGACTGGGCCGAACCGGCCGAACCAGACCCGAACGCTCCGGTGCGAGCCCTCCTGTCCACCCACCCCGAACCCGGAGAGACGGTGCTCACCCTGCTCACCACGTAATTCGCCGCGATCTCAGCAAGCTGTTCCGTGCCGCCCCGCGCTGTTCCGCGCCGCCCCGCGTTGTTCCGTGCCGCCCCGCGTTGTTCCGCGCCGGCCCGCGTTGTTCCGCGCCGCCCCGCGTTGTTCCGCGCCGCCCCGCGCTGTTCCGCGCCGCCCCGCGCCGCCCTGCCCCCTCCGCTCCACCGCGTCTGGATCTTGTGGACTTCTCCGCAGACGTGTCCGCGCAACTCCGCAAGATCGAACAGGCACGGCCGATCTTGCGGAGTTGTGCGCAAACGGTTCGTCGAACTCCACAAGATCGGCGAAGCACCGCGTCGACCACGTCGGCTCTGTGAAGCACCGCGTCGACCACGCCGGCTCTGTGAAGCACCGCGTCACCACGCCGGCTCTGTGAAGCACCGCGTCACCACGCCGGCTCTGTGAAGCACCGCGTCACCACGCCGGCTCTGTGAAGCACCGCGTCACCACGCCGGCTCTGTGAAGCATCGTGTCGGTCGAACCCTGGAGACCGGTGGGGCACAGGGCACCCACGAGTCTCCAAGATTCGGCATGTCCACCTGCTGTGGTGGCAGACCGTCGCCACAAACGGCCGCGAACCACTCGAAACCGACATGCCACGGGTGGCCGTCCCGCAAACTCGTGCACTCGTGGTCGATCGGCCGGTCGAACCGCACAAGATCTTCGAGCGGCACCTCGCGCGTTGCGCCTTTTGCGTTACTTGTGCTGGTGGCCCTTGGTGCGCCGTTGTCTTGCTCGTGCTCAGAGGAGCGTGCAGGGCTTGCCGTTCAGGGTGAAGGCTGCCGGGGCCGGGTTGCTGCCGGTCCAGCTGCTGAGGAAACCGAAGGAGGCGGATCCGCCTGGAGTGAGCGTTCCGTTCCACGAGGTGTTCGTCGTGGTCACGGCAGCGCCGGATTGGGTGATCGAGGCGTTCCACAGCTGGGAGATCTGCTGCCCGCCGGTGAACTGCCAAGCCAGTGACCACCCGTTGATCGCTGCCGTCCCGATATTGGCGACCTTCACGTCGCCCTGGAAACCACCCGGCCAGCTGCCGGTGACCCGATAGGTGACCGCACACCCCGCAGCGCCAGACGCCGAGCCCGACGGCGACACCGAGCCCGACGGCGACACCGAAACAGACGGCGAAGCGGACCCCGACGGCGAAGCGGACCCCGACGGCGACGCCGAAACTGAGGACGAAGCCGAGACTGACGGCGACGGTGGGATCTTTGACGGGTCGACCACGCCCCAGTACGCCGACTTCGCCTGCAAGCGCGTGTCGAACAACAGTGGCGCGTCCTTGCGCGTCACCGGGAACGTGTCCAGCCACGTGTTGTCGTCCGCTAATCCCCACAGCGTCACCGATGTGATCTCCGAGGCGTATTTGCGGAAGAGCGCGAACGTGTCCCGATACACATACGCCTGCTGGAGCAGTCGCTCGGCCGGCGGCGTCGCGAAGTTCTCGCTACTGCTGGTGTAGATGCTGACGTCCATCTCGGTGATCTGCTGCTCGACACCGAGCGGGATGAACTTCTGGATCATCGCCTCGGACTCGGCGATCGTGGGCCAGCTGACGTTGATGTGCATCTGGTGGCCGACCCCGTCGATCGGTACGCCTTCCGAGCGAAGCTGGGCGACCAGGGCGTACAGCTTGTCGCGCTTCGCCGGGACGTTGGTGTTGTAGTCGTTGATGAACAGCTTCGCGTCCGGCAGCACCTCGCGAGCCACCCGGAACGCGGTCCGGATGTAGTCCAGCCCGGCAACGTTGAACCAGGATGAACGCCGCAGACCGTCTGACTGGTTCTCGTCGATGACCTCGTTGACCACGTCCCAGACGGCGATCGAGGTGCCGTAATGGCCGGCCACGTTGCGGATGTGGTTCTCCAGCCGGGCCAGCAGCAACTCCTTGTCCTCCGCGGTGGCCGTCATCGGCTGGCCGTCGGCGCCGGTGAAGACCCAGGCCGGCGTCTGGTTGTGCCAGACCAGCGTGTGCCCGCGGATGGCGAGCCCGTTGGACTCGGCGAACGCGATCAGCGGGTCGGCCTGTGCGTACGAAAAGGTGTTCTCCGAGGGTTCGGTGGCATCCCATTTGAGAGCGTTTCCGGGAGTGACCGAGGAGAAGTGCCGCCGGAGAAGCGCGCCGTGATCCCCGACGATCTCCGCCCCGGTGATCGCGGCACCCACCGGGAACGACGTGACGGCGTCGCGTACCGCGGGGATGTCGGTCTGTACGGGCAGCGCCGGGACGTAGGAAGCGGTCACGTCGTCGATGTAGAACGAGCCGGTCGTCGACGCCGTCTCCACGTAGACCCGGAGGAACTCGACGTCGGTCGCGAGCGTGTAGCGCCCGGTCAGGTTCACCCACCCGCCCGCGGTCACCGCCGTGTTGCCGGCCACCTGATCGTAAGCGGTCACCCCGCCGGTGCGGCGTTCGACGCTGAGCCGGGCGTTGTCCGAGGTGGACTCCATGCGTACCCAAGCGGAGATCGTGTAGGCAGTGCCCTTCTCGAAGACGTCGAGCACGTCGAGTGACGGGCCCTGCCAGGTCGCCGTGCGTCCGCTGACCGCGAGGCTGCCGGTCCCGGCGTGCGTGACGGCGGTTCTGTGCGCGATCGTCTCGGCGGACCGCCCGGACCAGCCCTGGACGGTGCCGTCCTCGAAGTCGCTGGTGAGCACGATGATCGGGGCGGGGTCCTCGGCCGCGCTCGCGACAGTGGTGATGGTGATGGCGGCGAGAGGAGCCGCGACCAGCAGGGTGGTCACGGCCAGCCGCGCGAGTGCGCGCATCTGGGTGGTCCTTCGCGTTCGGGGGTACGCGGAAAGCACAGTGACGCCCATCGTTGCATGGGAGCGCTCCCATTTCAACGCGGTGACAAACCTGTTGCGGGCGGCGCTGTATTCCATGCAGGCCCGCAGTGGGCCCGCGCGAAAGGGGTGTGCCGACAGTGCTGCTTGGACCCGAGGGCGACGGGCCCGCATCGTGCTGATCACGTCGCTGGGCGGTCCGCTGATCGCGATCGGAGAATCAGTGGTCAGCTCCTGGCTCGGCCTGGAGCTACCCTTCGGCGCGCCCCCACCTCCCGGCAACGCCCCCAAGGCCGGCGCCGCCCCCAAAGCCCGCGCCGCCCCCAAAGCCGGCGCCGCCCCCAAAGCCGGCAGCGCGGAAGAGGCCGGCAGCGTGGAAGAGGCCGGCAGCGTGGAAGAGGCGGGCGGCGTGGAAGAACTCGGCGACGAATGGGAAGCCGCCTATCAGCGTGCGTGCGCGATCTCCGGCGAGGCCGGGATCCTGCCGATCGGCACGTCGGATGCCCTGGTGA
Organism: Actinoplanes sp. CA-015351; assembly: GCF_050955685.1. NCBI lineage: Bacteria > Bacillati > Actinomycetota > Actinomycetes > Micromonosporales > Micromonosporaceae > Actinoplanes > Actinoplanes sp. CA-015351. The sequence continues at coordinate 6,962,875 of NZ_CP192102.1, read as the reverse complement.
TCCGGGCGGGCGGATTACCCACCGGCTACCTGCCCGGCCACCACCTGATCTTCCAGCGCGAAGCCCGCAACGCCGTGATCGACCCCCGCCGGGACGCGCTGGCCGCCGCCGGGCTGGCGCGATGGCGGCCCGCCGGAATGATCCGCGTAGACGAGCCGCTGCGCCTGTTCGACGCCGTTTTCTCCGGCGACTACGCGATGACCAGGACACACCTGCTGATCGACGACCTCGCCCCCGGCGACTGGGTGATCGAGACCGCCCGCGCCGACCCGGCCCCCGACGTCCGCTTCACCCTGATCCGCCTCACCAGCCCGGCCACCGAGGCGCGCCCGGCCACCGAGCCGAGGTCCGGCGCCGAACTCTGGCCCGGCGATGAGACGAGGCCCGGCTATGAGATAAGGCCCGGTTATGAGGTAAGGCCCGGCTATGAGTGACGAGCTGCCGATGGGGAGTGACAGGCTGCCAGCGAGTGACGGTGGTGCTCTGTCGCCCGCCGACCTTCTGGCCCGCACCCCACACGAACTCGCCCGGTGCGCGACCGCCGGCGCCGGCCCCACGACTGCCGTCCCGGACACGATGCGGTTGCTGATCATCTTTCAGGTGCTGCTCGCCATCCGGTTCGACCACGATCCGTCACCGGTTGACCTGGACAGCCTGATGGCCCGTGCACGCCTCGCCGACCTCGGCATCACCGACGAGGAACGGGCTCACGGCCTGGCGCTTCTCGGCTTTCTCACCGGCGGCCCGCCCCGGCCACCCTTCCGCATCGAACCCGCCCTCACTGTCGTCGCGGCCCTCGCCGCCCACCTGATGCGTGAGGTCGGCGCCGAGGTGCACGAGGTCACCGAGATCGTCGACGAGGTGATCGAGGAGTCCGGTGCCGATATCGATGAGATGGCGCACTCCCTCGCCACCGCAGCAAGATCGGAGTGACCGGGAACAGCCACAGGACCGTTCTGTGGCATATGGATAAATTTGCGTACCGGAAACCATCAGAAGGCTCATGGCAAATTCTAAGGAATCGCTTTTAGGGTCAAGTAATGGAAAGTCTGGCGGTCGTGCCGTGATGACGGTGCTCCGCCCGGAGGGGGTTCCCGCGCCGGAGCCCGCACCGGCGGAGCAGCAGGAAAAGCCGAAGGCCCGATGGAACACTCCGGAGCGGCGTCGCAAGCTGCTGATCGGTGCGGTCGTCATCTGGGCTGTGGCGATCACCGCGCTTGTCCTCGTACGAAATGGGGGCGAAACCGAGAGTCCTGCCGCAACCGCTCCCTCGGCCTCTCCGTCCGCTTCGGACGCGCCCCTGACCGTCGCCGAGATCGCAGAGACGCTGACTCCTTCCGTCGTGCTGATCGAGACGACCGGCCACGACTCGGCGAACCGGCTGGAGGCGGGCACCGGCACCGGTGTGATCGCCAACGCCGACGGCACGATCCTGACCGCGCTGCACGTGGTCGACGGCGCCGAGACGATCCGGGTGACATACGCGGACGGCAGCCGCTCGGCGGCCGCGATCGCGAGTGAGGACGCCACGCAGGACATCGCGACGATCGCGCCGCAGACGCTGCCGGAGACGCTGATCCCGGCCACGCTCGGTGGTGGCGCCGCGGTCGGCGACGAGGTCGTGGCGATCGGCAACCCGCTCGGCCTGACCTGGAGCACCAGCAGCGGCGTGGTCTCCGGGCTGGACCGCAAGCTGGACCGCGACGAGTCCGACGACATCGAAGGCCTGATCCAGTTCGACGCGGCGGTGAACCCGGGCAACTCCGGCGGACCGCTGATCAACACGCGGGGTCAGGTGGTCGGCGTCGTCGTGGCGCTGGCGAACCCGACCGACGCGGGCACCTTCATCGGCATCGGTTTCGCCGTGCCGATCGGCGCGGCCCTCGGCGGCGGCGGCGAAGGCAACGGCCAAGCTCCGCCCCTCTAAGGAAAAGCCCCTCTAAGAAAAGCCCCTCTCAGGAAAAAGGACTTTTACATGAGCTGGACCGACGCGCCGGCGGCCTCCGCAGGCCCGATCGAGAAAGTCCTCTACGAGGTCAAGAAGACCATCGTGGGCCAGGACATCCTGCTGGAGCGGCTGATCGTGGCGCTGCTCGCCCGCGGGCACATCCTGGTCGAGGGCGTGCCCGGCCTGGCCAAGACGCTCGCCGTGAAGTCTCTGGCCGAGGCGATCGGCGGCGACTTCCACCGGGTCCAGTTCACCCCTGACCTGGTGCCCGCCGACATCGTCGGCACCCGGGTCTACCACCAGCCGACCGGTGAGTTCCAGGTCCAGCTCGGCCCGGTCTTCACGAACCTGCTGCTCGCCGACGAGATCAACCGCGCCCCGGCGAAAGTGCAGAGCGCCCTGCTGGAGACGATGCAGGAACGCCAGGTCACGATCGGCCGCGAGACACACAAGCTGCCGAACCCGTTCCTCGTGATGGCGACCCAGAACCCGATCGAGAACGAGGGCGTCTACCCACTGCCTGAGGCGCAGGTCGACCGCTTCATGATGAAGGTGGTGGTCGGTTACCCGAGCATCACCGAGGAGTTCGTGGTCGTCGAGCGGTCCCTCGCTCCGGCCGCCGTGATCCAGAAGATCATCAACCCGGAAACGCTTGTCGAGCTTCAGCAGCAGGCCGACCGGGTCTACGTCGACCCGTCGCTCATCGAGTTCGCGGTGAACCTCGCACACGCCACCCGCGAACCGGCCCGGGTCGGCCTCACCGACCTGGCGCGCTACGTGACGTACGGCGCCAGCCCTCGATCGTCGATCAGCCTGGTGCTGGCCGGACGGGCGCTCGCCTTCATCCGCGGCCGGGAATACGTGGTGCCCGAGGACCTCAGCGACCTGGCTCCGGACGTGCTGCGGCACCGGCTCGTCCTGTCGTACGAAGCGCTCTCCGACGAGGTCACCCCCGACCTGATCATCTCGAAGATTTTGGCGAACCTGTCCTTCCCGGAACCTCGGGGCCGCTAGATCATGGTGACAGCGCCGGATCGGCTGCTGCGGCGCCTCGAGTGGAAACTCGGGCGCCGCCTCGACGGGCGCCTCCAGGGCGCGTACCGCACGGTGTGGCACGGCACCGGGCTCGACTTCACCGACCTGCGCGCGTACTCGCCGGAGGACGACGTCCGGCACATCGACTGGAACGTGACGGCCCGGCTCGACGAGCCGCACGTCCGGCAGTACACCGAGGACCGCGAGATGACGGCCTGGTTCGTCGTGGACCGGTCGGCCTCGATGAGATTCGGTGGCAACGACGGCAAGGAATCGGTCGCCGGCGAGCTGGCGATCAGCCTGGCCAGGCTGATCGCGCAGGGCGGTAACCGGGTCGGCGCGATCCTGTTCGACAACGACACCAAGAAGGTCATCCCGCCACGTGGTGGCCGGGATCAGACATTGCGAATCGCGCGTGAACTCACCCGGTCGCAGACCTCGAAAGAGCAGAAAACAACGGACTTGGGGGAAATGCTCCGCCTGGCCGCCACGACCACCTCACGCCGCCGCAGCCTGATCTTCGTGATGTCCGACTTCATCGGCGATCCGGGCTGGGAACGATCACTCGCCATGCTCACCCACCGGCACGAAGTGGTGGTGATCCGGGTCGTCGACCCCGCCGAGCTGGAACTTCCCGACCTCGGCCTGGTGCTCGTCGAGGATGCCGAGACCGGTGAGCAGATCCTTGTCGACACGAGCGACCCGCTGCTGCGTACCCGGCTCGCCGATCAGGTCGGCGCCCGCGAGGAAGCCCTCGCCGAGAACATGCGCAAGGCCGGGGTACGCCCGCACCGGGTCACCACCGACCAGGACCTGCTCGCCGTGCTGGTCGACATGGTGAGGCGGTCCGGACGATGACTTTCCTGTACCCTCTGGTGCTCGTCGCCGCGGTCGTGCTGACCGGCGCGGCGATCTACGGGTACGTCACGCTGCAGCGTCGCCGGTCCGCCGCGCTCTCCGCTGCCGGTTTCGGCACCCTGGCCGGTGGCGGTGTGCGGCGGCACCTGCCGTACGCACTCCTGCTCGCCGCCCTGCCGGTCATGCTGATCGGGCTGGCCCGTCCACAGGCCGAGGTGTCCGTGCCCCGGGTCTCCGGGACCGTGCTGCTCGCCTTCGACATCTCCAACAGCATGACCGCCGAGGACGTCTCACCGAGCCGGATCTCCGCCGCGCAGACCGCCGCTGCCGGTTTCGTCGAGGAGCAGCCGGACACGGTGGACGTCGGCGTGCTCGTCTTCGGCGACCAGGCCCTGCTCACCCAGGCGCCGACCGCTGATCACGCGGCCGCCGTCGCCGCGATCGAGCGGGTCAAGGCGAGCGGCGGCACCTCGCTGGGCCAGGCGATCCTGGTCGGGCTGGGCACGATCACCGGCAAGCCGGTGGCCCTCCCCGAAGAGGGTGGAGCAGCACCGGACCTGGGTTACTGGCCGTCCGCCACGATCGTCGTCTTCTCCGACGGCGAGGAGACCGGCGGACCCGACGTCGAGGCAGCCGCCGAACTCGCCGCGGCTGCCGGCGTACGGATTCAAACCGTCGGCGTGGGCACCGCGCAGGGTGGCACCGTCGAGGTCGACGGCTTCCAGCTCGGCACCGCGCTCGACGAATCGCTGCTCACCGCGATCGCGCAGGTCACCGGTGGCACGTACCACGAGGCCGGTGACGCGAGCACGCTCGCCGACACGACCAAGTCGATCGACCTGCGGCTCACCACCGAGAAGGAGCCGCTGGAGCTGACCGCGCCGTTCGCCGCCGCGGCCCTCCTGCTGCTGACGCTCGGCGGGTTCCTGAGCACCCGCTGGCACGGAAGGATCGTCTGATGTCGCTGAGCTGGCCGTGGGCACTGCTCGCGCTTCTGGTCGTACCGTTGCTGTTGCTCGCTCGCTGGCTGCTGAACCGGCGCCGCAAGCGGACCGCGATCACCGTCTCCTCGGTGGCGCTGATCCGTGCGGCGCTGCCCGGCCGCACGGCGTGGCGTCGCCGCATCCCGGTCTTCCTGTTCCTGGCCGGCCTGCTGGCCGTCGCCGGCGCGATCACCCGGCCGCAGGCCTCGGTGGCCGTGCCGTCCAACAACACCACGATCCTGCTGGCCATCGACGTCTCCGGCTCGATGTGCAACACCGACATCGCCCCGAACCGGCTCGCCGTGGCCGTCGACGCGGCCCGCGAGTTCGTCGAGGCCCAGGAGGGCGACACCAAGATCGGTCTGGTCGCGTTCTCCGGCATCGCCGGTCTGCTGGTCGCGCCCACCTCGGAGAAGCAGCCGCTGCTCGACGCGATCGACACCCTCAAGACGTCCCGCGGCACCGCGATCGGCCAGGCCATTCTGACCTCGGTCGACGCGATCGCCGAGATCAACCCCGACGTGCCGGCCACCGGAGCGGAACTCGGTGGCACGACGACACCCGACCAGCAGCAGGACTACGAGCCGGACACCATCGTCGTGCTCACCGACGGCTCGAACACCACGGGCGTCGACCCGGTCACTGCCGCTCAGGAAGCCGCAGCCCGCCGCCTGCGCGTCTACACGATCGGCTTTGGCACCACCGAACCCCAGCAGCTCGTCTGCACCGCCGACCAGGTCAACGGCGACTCCCCGTTCGGTAACAGAGGCAACGGCGGTGGCGGCTTCGGCGCGGGCGGCGGCCGCGGCGGCGCCCGCGAAATCGACGAGGAAGCACTCACCCAGGTAGCCGACCTCACGGGCGGCCGCTACTTCAAGGCCGAGGACGCCGAACAACTCACCGACGTACTCGGCGATCTCCCCAGCGAATTCGGCGTCACCACACAAGACGTCGAGATCTCCTCCTGGTTCCTCCTCGCCGGCTTCCTCCTGGCCGCGAGCGGCGTCACCCTCTCCCTCTGGTGGAACCGAGGCCCGCGCCCTTGACCCTTTTTTTGATACGCACAAAGCCGCCCCAACCGCATCAACGGCCTCCCGTGGTTTCTCGACACCTGGCGGCCCCTCCCGCCGGCGCACTTCGCCGCCGGCCCCGGCGCCCCCTCACACACCCGGAGTGGGTGCCGCTTTGCCCACTGTCACGGGGGTCATGATGGCTTCGGGGCCGGGGAGGGGCGGTTACGCGTACCCAAGGGGCCGGTGTTTATGATCTTGCCGCGTGATCCACAAGAAACTGTCCATAGTGGCAGCAATAGGATTGATCGCCTCGAATGTGATGCTGGGTGCGAGCCCGGCCCGCGCCGATGAGGTTCCGGAGACGGTGGCTGAGCCGCCGCGGGTGGAGCTGGTGCTCGACGTCAGTGGCTCGATGCGGGCCGACGACATCGACGGGGCGACCCGGATCTCGGTGGCCAAACAGGCTTTCAACGATGTCGTCGACGCGCTGCCGGAGACGACGCAGCTCGGTATCCGGGTGCTCGGGGCCACCTACGGCGGTGAGAACAAGAAGGTCGGCTGCAAGGACACCCAGCAGATCGTCGAGGTCGGGCCGGTCAACCGGGTAGCCGCCAAGAACGCCATCGCGTCGTTGAAGCCGACCGGTTTCACCCCGATCGGACTCGCCCTGCGTAAGGCGGCCGAGGACCTTGGTGACACCGGATCGGTACGCCGCATCGTGCTGATCACCGACGGCGAGGACACCTGCACCCCGCCGGACCCGTGCACCGTCGCCCGTGAACTGGCCGCCCAGGGCACCAGCCTGGTCATCGACACGCTCGGGCTCACGCCGGACGAGAAGACCCGCAAGCAGCTTGTCTGCATCTCCACGGCGACCGGTGGGACGTACGCGGCAGCGGACAGCGAGGAGCAGCTGACCGAACGGATCAAGCAGGTGGTCGACCGGGCCGCGCTGCCGCCGCCGGTCGTTCCGGCTGCGGTGGCCGGTGCCGAGGACTGCACGACGGCGCCGCTGCTGGCGGCCGGCGTCTACACCGACCGGGAGCTGATCGGGGAACACCGGTTCTATCGGGTCGACGTCGCGACGGGGCAGGAGCTGCGGGCGTCGGTGAGCATCGCGTTGGACCGCGAACTGAACCGTGACTACGGGGTACTGCTCAAGGCGGCCACGGCCGGCGGGCGCGAGCTGGTCCGTGGCGTCGACGCGGGCAGTGGACGCTCTGACGTTTTATCGACAGGTTTACGCTGGTCCACCGATATTTCCGAAAAATCATCTGAATCCGTCTGCCTCATCGTCAGCAACTCGTTCGCCTCGAAGACCGCCGCCGGCGCACCCGGCATGCCCCTCGAACTCAGCATCGACCTGGTCGACGCCTCCCAGGCCCCGGACGCACCCGGCCTCGGACGCGGCTGGCTGCTGCTCTTCGTGCTCGCGATCGCGGGCCTCGTAGCCGGTGTCCTGGCCGGCTGGCTGACCCGCTGGTGGGTCGCCAAGTGGAGGGAGAACTGACATGCGAGCCGTTCAGACAACCGCTGCTGCTGCTGCTGCTGCCGCCGCTGCTGCCGCTTCTGTGTCGCTGGTGTTCGGCATCCCGTCGGTGGCGTTTGCCGCGCCGTCGCCCGCGCCCATTCCCGCTGTCAGCAGCGCCGGCACGTCGTTCCTCACCGCCGTCACGATCTCCCCGGCCCAGCCGGTCCGCGTCAGCGCCGTGACCGGTGACTATCTTTACTGGTCGTTCAGTGCGGCCGCCGGCGAGAACCCGGAGCTGGCCGCCACCGTCGGCCTGCCCGAACGGACCGGCGCGCAGTCCTGGACCGTCGAGGTCTTCGACGGCCTGCGCCGCAGGCAGGCCTGTGTGGCCGGCGAGCAGAACCCGATCGCCGAGACCGCGGCCACCTCGGTGACGCTCGGTTGCCGGCTGCGGCAGGTGCGGTCGTGGGCCGAGCCGTGGGACGGTGACCCGTTGCCGGGTACGTACTACGTGCGCCTGTCCACCACCGAGATGCCTGAGCAGGACCTCGGCCTACCGGTCACCGTCGATCTGACCCTGACCGCCGCTCGTGGTGATACCGGGGCTGACCAGGGTGAACTCGAAGCGCCACTGGTTCCGGTGAACCGGCCGGGTGAGGTGCTGACGGCAAGCCCGGTCGCGTCTCCGTCGGCGTCGGCCGACTCCTCAAGGCTCTCGCTCTCAGCGGATGGGGTGCCGGAGTTCTCGTCCCGCTGGGTGTGGACGGTCGGCGGCGGCGTGCTCGCCGCGATCACCGGCTTGATCGGCTTCTCCTGGACCCGGCGCCGCCGGGCCTGACCCGCGCCCCGGGGTTAAGGCTGCCGGGTTAAGGCCGCCGGGTGCAGGCTGCCGGATTCAGGCCGCCGGGTGCAGGCTGCCGGATTCAGGCCGCCGGGTGCAGGCTGCCGGATTCAGGCCGCCGGGTGCAGGCTGCCGGATTCAGGCCGCCAGCTTCAAGGCGCTTGGCTCAGAAGGCGGTCACGGGCGGAGGCGGCGCAGGGTGCTGCCGGTTGCCTGTTTGCACAGGTACTCGGCGCGCTCATAGGAGAGCCGCCTCCGCCCGGTCACCGGGCAGAGATCCCGGGTCGCTGCTGGGCGGCCCGGTCCGGGCCGTCGTTCGGAGAGAAACACAGGGCCATGGGTACGCTCGGCGATGAGCTCGGTCAGCAACCGGGCTGTCGCCGATCGCCATGACACCACGCCGGTGATCGTCCGCCGATCGTCGAGATCCAGGTCTTCGATGTCGAGGGCGAGGATCGCCGTGATCGGGGCGCTGGATTCCCTGACCATCGTCCAGAGTGTCCGTTCCCGGAGTGGTGCACTCTCCGGCCACGTGGTGGTACCGGCAGCCGGGGGCGACGTGACGACGAGCGGCTGGAGCATTCCGGATATTTCCGGAACATTAGCCCAGGTGGCGAATGACCGCAGAGCCGCCACGTGCCGGTTCCACCCACGGGGCATCGCGTCCGCCCACAGCACCTGACAGGCTTCGTGAACCCGGGCCGCGGTCAGCTCGGACAACGGGGTGCGCTCGCCGAGAACCCGGGCGATTCGCGACAGCGTCTGACCATAAGCCCTGGCGGTGGCCGGGCTGTTCACCCCAGGACTCGCGAGGAACGCGGCCGTCGCCTCACCGAGACTGCGCCCGCCGACCTCCGGCAACAATGCCGCCCGGGCCAGCAGGAACTCCCGTTCGGCCGTGTTGGCGGTCAGCCCGGCGGCCCGCTCCAGCTCGTGCCGCGCCTCGGTCACCCGGCCGAGCCTGCGCAGCAGATCACCGCGAACGCTCGGCAGCAGGTGGTAATCGGTCAGCCGTGGATCGGCCCGCAGTTCGTCGATCAGGTCGAGGCCGGCCTGCGGCCCACGGGCGAAACCGACTGCTACGGCCCGGTTCAGGCGTACCACCGGGGTCGGCATCAGCCGGACGAGCGCGTCGTAGAGTGACGCGATCCGGGCCCAGTCGGTGTCCTCAGCGGTCCGCGCCTGCGCGTGACAGACCGCGATGGCCGCCTGCAGCACATAGGGTCCGGCCTGCGGGGGTGGCCCACCGGACGGCCGGGCCAGCTCGCCGGCCTCTCGGGCCTCTCGGGCCTCTCGGGTCTCTCGGGCCTCTCGGGCCCGCAGCATCGCCGCGAAACCTCGGCGGATCAGCAGTTGGTCCCACCGGCCGCGGTTCTGCTCGTGCAGTTGCACCGGCTCACCCGACGGGCCGGTTCGTGCGGCCGACCGGGACTGCTGGATCTCCATCAGCGCGACCAGCCCGTGCGCCTCCGGCTGGTCCGGTGCCAGCCCGGCCAGCAGCCGGCCCAGCCGCAACGCCTCCAGGCACAGGTCAGCGCGGATCAGATCATCACCGGACGTCGCCGAGTAGCCCTCGTTGAAGATCAGATAGACGACCTCCAGGACCGACGCCAGCGGGGCGGACGGTTCGTAGGCCACCCCGGCATCGGCCAGGGTGCGTTTCGCACCGGCGATCCGCCGGACGATCACCGGCTCGGTGACCAGAAAAGCCCTGGCGATCTCCGTCGTGCTCAATCCCGCGACCACGCGCAAGGTGAGTGCCACCCGAGCTTCAGGCTGGAGTACGGGGTGACAAGCCGTGAACATCAGCCGGAGCACATCGTCGTCGGCCGGTTCCGGCGCCTGTTCCGGACCGTGGGTGAGAGGTTCGAGCCTCGTGGTGCGCCGCAGGTGATCGACGGCCCGGCGCTTCGCGATGGTCATGAGCCACGCGCCGGGGTTGTCCGGAACGCCGTCCACCGGCCACCGCTGCAACGCCACAACCAGCGCGTCCTGCGCGAACTCCTCAGCCAGCCCGACGTCGTGAACCATCCGCAGCAGCCCGCCGACGATCCGCGCGGCCTCCTGCTTCCAGACAGCCCCGGCCACCGCCGCCACGTCGGGCGTACTGGCGCCGGCCGCCATGTCGGGCGTGCCGGCGCCGGTCGCCAGGTCGGGCGTGCCGGCGGTGGCCGAGGTCTCGGTCACGGGCCGAACACCTGGTGGATCAGCGTCTCCCCGTCACCCACGATCTTCCGGAACCGGCGGCCGAGCTCGACCGCCTCCTCCTTCGACCGGACCTCCACCAGCGCGAACCCGCCGATCGCCTCCTTGGCCTCGGTGAACGGCCCGTCGGTGATGGTCAGCTCGTCACCCGCCGACTCCATCTTGAACCCGGCCGGGTCGAGCCCGCCGGTGGCGAGCAGCATGCCGGAGGCGGTCAGCTCCTCGATGAAGGCGCCCATCTCAGCGAACAGCTTCTCGTCCGGCTCGGCGCCGTGGGCCTTCTGCAGCATCAGGTAGCGCATCGTCCTTCTCCCTCACATCGGTGTAGTTCTGCCCCAGCGTCGATCCAGCCCATGTGACAGGTAATCGAACCATTACCTGTCAGGTGCTGGTAGCCGACGCCAGGGCAAACCCCGACGACGAGGAGCCCCAAATGCCAGCAGAAGCCAGCACCCCACTCGCCATCACCGCTGACGGAACCACGCCCGGCGAGCCCGGGTCGTCCGTGCCGACCACGATGAGCGGGCACGCGCTGGGCCACATGGCCGCCGGTTCGATCACGTTCATCGCGCTGATCGCGGCCTGCTACGTCCTCGCCCGGCGGTACCTGGCCGCGGGTTCCCGCACCCTGGCCGCGGGTTCCCGCACCCTGGCCGCGGCCGCCGCACTGTCCGGCACGGCGCTGCTGGCCGGCGACCTCTGGGCCATGTCCGGTGGTGCCCTCGGCACCCTGACCCTGGCCGTAGGCGCGATCACCGCTATGTGCTTCCTGTCGGTCGCCGCCCTGTGGCCCCGACCCTGAATAGTCGCTCGTGCCGGTCGAGCCGTGGCCCAGATAGGTCATCCGGCTTGATGACCTCGCTGGGCTACGGCTCGGCTTTGTGGCGGTGAGGGGGCGCCGGGGCCGGCGGCGAAGGGCGCCGGGGGGAGGGGCCGGCAGGTGTCGGGAGGCCACGGGAGGTGGTTGATGCGGTTGGTGGGATTTGGGGCGTACCGAAAGAAAGGTGCTGTTAGAGGCGCTGCAACTGGGTGACCACCATGGCGATCGCGAAGAAGCCGTAGAAGGCGATGGCGATGAGCATTCCGCCCAGGCGCCAGCCGCGCAGGCGGATCGCGGCGGGGAGATCGCGGGTGTTGAGGCGGACCAGGAGGATCGAGTAAAGGAGGGTGACCACTGACGCGGCGCAGGTGGAGACGATGAGCAGGCCGAGGGGCTGGGTGAAGCCGGCCAGCAGGATCGCGGAGCCCAGGAAGATCTCGGCCCAGACCACCGCGAGGTAGACGCGGGATTCGGTCCAGCGGGCGGAATCGGTCAGGTACGTGCGGCGCAGGAAGTCGGAGGCCAGCCGGCCGATGATGTCCAGGAGGCCCATCGCGGCTGCCCAGAGGGAGACCGCCGCTACCGCGAGGAAGAGCAGGCGCAGCCAGCCGCCCACCTCGGCGGAGAAGATCTCGCCCTGGATCCGGAGGAAGGACGGATCCGACTTGAGATCGTCGCGGCCGAAGAGGGTCTCGTACGCGAGCAGGCTCATGACGCTGATCGTCACGAAGCAGACCGCTACGAAAGTGGCCAGATGCTCGATGTTCGCGCGCTTCCACCAGGTGGCCCAGCGGCTCAGCGAAGCCTCGTCGACCGGGAACTGGTAACGGTCGGCGCCGGCCGCCTCCTCCTGGCCGGTGATGGGTGAGATCAGGCGGGGCACGTGCGCGCCCATGCCGTAACGCTTGTCGCGGATCCAGTTCGAAAGAACCAGATTGTGTACGCCACCCGCGCCCGCGGCACCGATCGCGCTGAGGATCAGGGTGAACGTGATGCCCTCGGGGATCTGACCGAAATCGGTCACGGTGGCCTTCGCGCCCTCGCCCCACGTGCTCAGCGAGATGACGAAGACGACCACGACGGCGAGGAAGAACAGCGTCAGGGCGACCTTGACGACCTCGACCCGCTCGACCGTCTTGTAGATCACTTTGGACACGCTGAGCAGGGCGCCGACCAGGACCAGGCCGATCACGGTGATCCAGACCGGGTCACCGCCGCCGAACAGGTACGTGAAAACCGTGGACCCGCTCGTCGCCCAGCCGGGCCAGACGTACTGGAAGGCGCCGGCCAGGCAGATGATGATGCCCCAGCCCTTCCACCAGCGAGAGAAGCCCATCAGCGCGGTCTGGCCGGTGGCCAGGGTGTATCGCTCGATCTCCATGTTGATGACGAACTGCACGGCCAGGGTGGTGAAGGCGAGCCAGAGCAGGCCCAGGCCGCCGATCGCGGTCAGGTACGGCCAGAGAATGATCTCGCCGGCCGCCATGCCGATGCCCACGGCCACGATGCCGGGGCCGACCATGCGTCGAAGGGAGAGGGGTTCCGGGAGTTCCCGGGTCGTCGTATCGGTAAGCATCTTGATGCTCCTGGAGGACGGTCAAGCGAGAAGCACGTCAAGATGACGCAGCATCCGCTCGGTATCGGGGGCGATTCCGGTGAAGAGGTGGAACGCGGCGGCGGCCTGGTACGCGCACATCGCCGTCCCGCCGACCGTCCGTGAACCGGCGGCACGGGCGGCACGCAGCAGTTCCGTCTCGACCGGCATGTAGACGATGTCGGCGACCCACAGATCGCGGTGGAGCAGCTCTGCGGGCAGCGGGATTCCGGGGTGGTGGTGCATGCCGATGGGGCTGGCGTTGACCAGGCCGTCGGCGGTATGGAGCGCGGCGAGATCGCCGGGCTGTTGTCCGACTTTGGCTGATAAATCATTACTCTTCTGATCGTCGGGGTCGATGATGGACAGCTTTTCGACCCCGACGCTCAGGAGGGCGTGGGCGACGGCCGCACCCGCCCCGCCGGCGCCTAGTTGAACTACATGCTTTTTTGCGACATCCGGCAGATATGCGCGAAATGACTCGGTAAATCCGTACGCATCGGTGTTGTGGCCGAACCGTTTGCCGTCGCGGAACACCACGGTATTGACCGCGCCGATTGCTCTGGCCTGCGGTGACAGGTCGTCGAGCAGCTCCACGACCTGCTGCTTGAAGGGATGAGTGATGTTCAACCCGGCGAAGCCGTCGCGTTCGGCGTCGTCGAGGGTGGATTTCAGCGAGCCCGAGGTGTCCACATCGAACAGCGAGTAGCTGAGGTCGAGGCCCTGGCGCCGGCCCTCCACCTCGTGCAGCGCCGGTGACAGCGAGGTGCTGATCCCCGTTCCGATCAACCCGCACCGGCAATTCGCCATGTCACGCCCCTGGGCCGTCTATGTACTAACTGGTACGTTAGTTATCGGGTGTGGTGGCCATCACTGTCAAGACCCCGGGCAGACTTAGCCACATGACGCAGGAGAAATCGATGCCGGTTGGACGGGTGCGAGACGCCGAGCGCACCCGCGCTGAACTGCTCGACGTGGCCACCGACGAGTTCGCCGAGCGCGGCTACAGCGGCGCCCGGGTCGACGAGATCGCCAACCGGACCCGCACCACGAAACGGATGATCTATTACTACTTCGGCGGCAAGGAGCAGCTTTATCTCGCGGTGCTGGAGCGGGCGTACGCGGAGATCCGTGCCGCCGAGCGCACCGTCGACGTCGAGCACCTGGACCCCGTCGCGGCGGTTCGCCGGCTCGCCGAGATCACGTTCGACCACCACGAGGCCCACCCGGCTTTCATCAAGCTGGTCGGGGTGGAGAACGCGCAGTACGCCAAACACATGAACCAGGTGGCCCGGCTCGTGGACCTGAACAGCTCCGCCGTCGCCCTGCTCGACGCGGTGCTGGAGCGAGGCCGGCGGGACGGTGTTTTCCGTGAGGGCGCCGATGCTCTCGACGTACACATGCTGATCAGTTCGTTCTGTTTCTTCCGGGTCGCCAACCGGCACACGTTCGGCGCGCTCTTCGACCGGGACCTGCTGGATCCGGACCGGCGCTCGTTCTATCGGACCATGCTCGGCGACCTGGTGACCGGATATCTACGGGAGGTTTGATGCGCCGTTCCATCGCGACGGTCTGCGTTTCCGGAACGCTTGAGGACAAGCTGGCAGCGGCTGCCGCGGCGGGTTTCGACGGGATCGAGATCTTTGAGAACGATCTCGTGGTGTCGTCGTTGTCGCCGCGGGAGGTGCGGGAGCGGTGTGCGGATCTGGGGTTGTCGATCGATCTGTATCAGCCGTTCCGGGATTTCGAGGCGGTGCCGGACCCTCTCTTCCGGAAGAATCTGGACCGGGCCTCGCGGAAGTTCGAGGTGATGGCGGAGCTTGGTGCGGGGACGATGCTGGTGTGTTCGTCGGTGCACCCGGAGGCTGTCGATGACGACGACCTGGCTGCGGGTCAACTCTCGGATTTATCGGATTTAGCGTCTGATTTCGGGGTCAGGATCGCCTACGAAGCTCTCGCCTGGGGCCGGCACGTCTCCACCTGGGACCACTCCTGGCGGATCGTGCAGCGCGCCGATCATCCCTCGCTCGGGCTCTGCCTCGACTCGTTCCACGTGCTCTCCCGCGACGTCGATCCGGCCGGCATCGCGGACATCACCCCCGGCAAGATCTTCTTCCTTCAGCTGGCGGACGCGCCCTATCTGCGGATGGACGTGCTGCAGTGGAGCCGCCATCACCGGCTATTCCCTGGTCAGGGCGCCTTCGATCTCGCGGGTTTCGTGGATCTGACGCTTGCCGCCGGTTATGACGGGCCGCTGTCGCTGGAAGTCTTCAACGACGTTTTCCGGCAGGCTGATCCGGCGCGGACCGCTGTGGACGCGATGCGCTCGTTGATCGCGCTGGAGGGTGCGGCCTTACCGGCTTATCCAGATTTATCGGGATACGCCTTCACGGAGTTCGCCGTCGACGCCAACTCCGGCCCGGAACTGCGCGGAACCCTGCGCGGCCTCGGCTTCGCACACACCGGCCAGCATCGCACCAAACCGGTCGAGCTCTGGGAACAGTCCGGCTGCCGCATCGTCCTGAACAGCGCCGTCACCCGCCCGCAAACCGCCGCTATCACCGCGTTCGCGATCTCCTCGGCTGATCCTTCTCAGTCACTGCAGCGCGCTGAGGCGCTGTCAGCCCCGGCCCACCCGAACGTCCGCGAACCGGGCGAAGCGGAGTTGGCCGCGATCACCGCCCCGGACGGCACCAGCGTCTTCGTGACTGATTCCGCCAACGAGTGGCGCAACGACTTCCTGCCGACGGGCTCCACCGCGGCCGGCGCGGGCCTGCTGTCCACCGACCATCTCGGTCTGGCGCAGCCCTTCGACCACTTCGACGAGGCGGGGCTGTTCTACCACTCGGTGCTGGGCCTGGAGCCGCTGTCCACCGAGGAGTACGCGGCGCCGTTCGGCCTGATGCGCTCCCGGGCGCTGACCAACAAGACCCGCAGCATCCGCCTGGCGTTGAGCGTGTCACTGCTCCGCCGTGGCGACTGGGCCCCGGCCGTGTCCGATCCTCAGCATGTGGCCTTCACGACCGCGGACATCGTGGCGACGGCGGCCGCGCTGAACATCCCGCAGCTGTCAGTTCCGGACAACTACTACGCTGACTTGGCGGCCCGCTTCGCCCTGCCGGACGACTTCGTGTCCACGCTGCGCGCATACGGAATCCTCTACGACCGCGACGCGGCCGGTGGCGAGCTGCTGCACCTCTACACCCCGGTGCTGGGCGGCCGCGTCTTTTTCGAGATCCTCGAACGCCGAGGGGGATACGACCGCTTCGGCGAGGCGAACGCCCCGGTCCGCATGGCCGCGCAGCGCCACCGCCGGCTCACTTCCCCTTCGGTACGCCGATAGTCAGGCGCAGGCCTTCGATAGTCAGGCGAAGGTCTTCGATAGTCAGGCGAAGGTTCGATAGTCAGCCGCAGGTATTCGGGCACCCCCGCTTCCGATCTTGTGGTCTCCCCCGAACCGTTTGCGGAGGACTCCACAAGATCGGCAACCCGTCGTCGATCTTGTTGACTTGAGCGGCAGCGTGCTCGGGTCCGTGTTCGTGCTTGGGTTCGTGTTCGTGCTTGGGTTCGTGTTCGTGCTTGGGTTCGTGTTCGTTCTTGGGTTCGTGCTCGTGGTTCGTGCTCGGGTTCGGTTATTCAACAAGATCGAGGAAACCAGCCGGCACCAACCCGGAAAGACCGGCGCTCGACAGTCGGCGGGACGCGCACGCCCCCACCCGTCCGCGAAAGCTCTACAGGTCAGCGAAGGTTTGCTGAATAGGCGCGATGGGGTCACATGCAACAACTGGATTGCCGCGATGGGGCCGCACGGAACGACTGGATTGCCGCGATGGGGCCGCACGGAACGGCTTTGTGCGACCCCATCTACGCCAGGGCCGAGATGGGAGCACACGCACGCGTTATGTGTGAGCCCGTCACCGCTCACGGCCTCTTTCGTGTGCTCGTGTCTCGGTCGCGGCCCCGTCACGGCCCAGTTGTGGACAGGCGTGACAGAGGCCCACCGTGTGCGCGGGTCTCGGTTGAAGCTCGGCTGCGGGTAGGCATGACCCGAGTCCACTGTGTGCTCGGGTCTCGGTTGAAGCTCGGCTGCGGGCGAGCGTGGCAGGGGGCCACCGTGTGCGCGGGTCTCGGTTAAGGCTCGGCTGCGGGCAGGCATGACCGGGGTCCACTGTGTGCTCGCGTCTTGGTTGAAGCTCGGCTACGGGTAGGCGGGACAGGAGCTCACCGTGTGCCGGCGTCACGGTTGGTGTGGGCCTGGGCCCGGCCCGACGCGGTCCAACCGGCGTGGCCCGGCGTGGCCCGGCGTGGCCCGGCCTGGCCCGGCCTGGCCCGGCCTGGCCCGGCCTGGCCCGGCCTGGCCCGGCCCGGCCCGGCTCGGCTCGACCGGCCGGCTGGGTAAGGCGCGTTTCGGTGAGGGTGGTGGGGCTTTGGGCGTACCCCAGTGGGGTTTCAGCGGAAGGCGGCGTGGCCTGTGAGGGTTTGGCCGATCACCAGGGTGTGGATTTCCGAGGTGCCCTCGTAGGTGAGTACCGACTCCAGGTTGTTGGCGTGGCGCAGCGGTGAGTACTCCAGGGTGATGCCGCTGCCGCCCAGGATCGTGCGGCACTCGCGGGCGATCGCTAGCGCCGTGCGGACGTTGTTGAGCTTGCCGACGCTGATCTGGTGGGGTTTCAGGGTTCCGGCGTCCTTGAGGCGGCCCAGGTGGAGGGCCAGCAGCTGCGACGTGTTCAGGTCGACGGCCATGTTTGCCAGCTTCTCCTGGGTCAGCTGGAAAGCGGCGATCGGCCGGCCGAACTGGATGCGGGTGCCGGCGTAGTCCAGGGCGGCCTGGAGGCTGTCGCGGGCCGCGCCGGTCGAGCCGAAGACGATGCCGAAACGGGCCTCGCTCAGGCAGCCGAGCGGTGCGCCCAGGCCGCGGGCCTCCGGGAGGCGGGCCGAGTCGGGGAGGCGTACCTCGTCGAGGACCAGTTCGCCGGTGATCGAGGCGCGCAGTGAGAGCTTCTGCTTGATGGTGCGGCTGGTGAACCCGGGTGTGCCACGCGGGACCAGGAAGCCGCGGATGCCGTCCTCGGTTTGCGCCCAGACCGTCGCCACGTCGGCGATGCTGCCGTTGGTGATCCACATCTTGGTGCCGGTCAGGATCCAGTCGTCGCCGTCGCGGACCGCGCGGGTCAGCATATTGGCCGGGTCGCTGCCGAAGTCGGGCTCGGTCAGGCCGAAGCAGCCGATCGCCTCGCCGGCCGCCATCCGGGGCAGCCACTCCTGCTTCTGCTCCTCGGAGCCGTACTTCCAGATGGAGAACATGGCGAGCGAACCCTGCACCGAGACGAAACTGCGCAGCCCGGAATCGCCGGCCTCCAGCTCCAGGCAGGCCAGTCCGTACGCGACAGCGCTGGTCCCGGCGCAGCCGTAACCTTCCAGATGCATGCCGAGCAGACCCAGTTTGCCCAGCTCCTGTGCCAGTTCGCGGGGGAACGTGCCCTCCTCGAACCAGCCCGCCACGTGCGGCCGGACCCGGTCGGCCACGAACCGGGCCACCGTCTCCTGGATCTGCCGCTCCTCGTCGCTGAGCAGGCTTGCGACGTCGAGCAGGTCGAGCGGGCCGGTGCTGGTTCTGTGCGTCGTCATCCCCAGATGATGCCCTGGCGGGGGATCAGCGTCTTCCCAGGAGCGATGATCTAGCCTCAAGATCATGACGGTGGTGAACGACTTCATCGACCCGGGTGTCCGGGAAACGATCTCCGGCTTTCTGGGAGACGTGGAGTCCGAGCTGCGCGCCGCGGTGATCAGCCCGGAGCCGCTGGTGTCCGAGGCGGCCGCGTACCTGGTCGAGGCCGGCGGCAAACGGTTCCGGCCGCTCGTCGTGGCACTCGGAGCCGAATTCAGCGAGGTCGGCCGGGAGGCGGCCATCACCGGCCGGGAGGCGGCCATCACCTCCGCTGTCGTCATGGAGTTGACCCACCTCGCCACGCTCTACCACGACGACGTCATGGACGAGGCGCCCATGCGCAGGGGCGCGGCCAGCGCGAACGCGCGCTGGACCAACTCGATCGCGGTCTACGTCGGCGACTTCCTGCTGGCTCGCGCCGCGAGCCTCGCCGCCGGCCTCGGCGAGGATGCGGTACGCCTTCAAGCCCGCACCCTCGCCCAGCTCGTCCGAGGACAACTGGCCGAGACGGTCGGCCCGCGCGGCGCCGACCCGATCCGGCACCACCTGCGTGTCATCGAGGACAAGACGGCCTGCCTGATCGCCACGTCCGCCCGCCTCGGCGGGATGGCCGCCGGACTGCCGGAGCACCACGTCACGACGCTCGACGCGTTCGGCACCGCGATCGGGATGGCCTTCCAGCTCTCCGACGATCTGCTCGACATCACCTCCGAGTCGGAGCAGTCCGGCAAGACGCCCGGTACCGACCTGCGGGAAGGCGTACCGACGCTGCCTGCTCTTTATGCACTTGCCGCCGGTGACACGGGTGCTGACTCGCGGCGGCTCAGGGAGTTGCTCTCGGCCGGACCGCTCATCGACGACGGGTTGCACGCCGAGGCGCTCTTCCTGCTGCGTGAGTCGGCGGCGCTGAAGCAGGCGCAGGAGACCGTGCATCGGTACGCCGAGGACGCCCGAGCCCACGCCGCGGCCCTGCCGTCCGGGGCGGCCCGCCGCACCCTCGAAGCCCTGTGCCACTACATCGCTGATCGGAACGGCTGAACAACTGACCGTCCGCCATTTCAGCGATACCCGTGATGCTCCGCCCTGAGTACGGTGACGGCATGTCCGGCCTGCTCGAACGGCTCAGCCCCGGTGACCACGCCTGCCTGGTGGCCGGCGACGAGCCGTCACTTACCCGCAGCGTGGCCGCGTACGTCCGAGCGGGTCTTCGCGCCCGTCACCGTGTCGTCTACCTCGGACACGGTGAACAGGTCGCCGCGGAGCTCTCCTCGCAGGGTGTGGACGTGCGGTCGGCACGCGCCGCCGGCCGTCTGCAGATCACGCCGGCCGCCGGGGAGTACGTGCACGGCGGCGGCTTCGACGTCGACGGCACGGTCGATCACTGGCGGGGCGAGGCCGAGCGGGCGCGGGCCGAGGGGTTCCGCGGATTCCGGGCGTTCGGCGACATGTCCTGGGCGGCCCGGACCGGGCGTGCCGGGTTCATGCCGCTGTACGAGGCCCGGGTCAACCGGCTCTTCTCCGAGGGCTTCGCGATGGGCGTCTGCCTCTACGACCGGCGGCTCTTCGGTATGGCCGAGATGCGCGACATCATCCGCGCGCACCCCTGCACGATCACCGCGGAGACGAGCCCGGATGCGGTCCCACTGTTGCGGGCGGTGCGGATCGCGACACCCGCGGGTTTCGGTGTCCGGCTGGAGGGCGAGGCCGACCTGTCGAACCGGGACGCCCTGCGGACCGTGCTGGACCACCTGGCCGAGGAGCCCGGCGCCGTGCTGACCCTGGACGTCGCCGGCCTGCGGTTCGCCGACTCGGCGGCGGCGCGCACGCTGCTGCGGGCGACCGGCAGCGGACGACGGC
Source organism: Actinoplanes sp. CA-015351 (assembly GCF_050955685.1). Taxonomy (NCBI): domain Bacteria; kingdom Bacillati; phylum Actinomycetota; class Actinomycetes; order Micromonosporales; family Micromonosporaceae; genus Actinoplanes; species Actinoplanes sp. CA-015351. The sequence goes on along the minus strand of NZ_CP192102.1, from coordinate 6,942,582 downwards.
TGAGGATCGTCGGCTGCTTGCCGTCGCTGCGGAGGATGCTGCTGCTGCACGGCGCCGGTTCCGACGTGGAATTCGTCTAGTTCTACGGGAAGGTCACCACGACCGCTACGGGAAGGTCACCACGACCTTCTCGGCGGCGCCCGGTGTCGAGCCGAGCTCCAGGGCACGCTGCGCTTCGGCGTACGGAATCCGGTCGCTGATCAGCAGTTCGTACCGCTCCCAGTGGTCGATGATGTCCCGGGTGACCTCGAAGATCTCGGTGGGGTAACCCATCGAGAGCACCACGGTCAGCTCGGTGGTGAGCAGGCTGCCGAAGTCGACAGGTACCGGCTTCTTGTGCACCGCGACGATGCCGGCCGTGGCACCGTGCTTCGCGGCCGCGAGGATGGTCTCCAGCACCACCGGAGCGCCGGCCGCGTCCAGGTAGATGTCGGTGTCCGGCCGCTCACCCCGGACGAAACTGCGCGGCGCCGTGCCGTGGATCTCGCGCAGCCGGGCGGCCACGTCCTCCTCAGCCGAGTTGATCACGGCATGTGCGCCGACCTTGAGTGCTTTCTCCAAGCGGTTCGGCACGATGTCGACCACCACGACGTGCGCTCCGCGCAATTGGTACGCGATAGCGGCCCCGAGCCCGACCGGACCGGCCCCGAAGACGACCACCTTGTCGCCCTTTTCCGGCGCGGTCCGGTTCACCGCGTGACCGGCCACCGCCATCGGCTCGTTGAGCGCGAGCACCTCGAACGGGATGTGCTTCGGCACGGTGACCAGGTGGATGCCGGCCACGGCGCCACGGATCAGCACGAACTCGGAGAGACCGCCCTGTGCGCCGCCGCTGCCGATGATGCCGTCGCTCGACGCCATCGGATTGAGCACCACGTGGTCACCGGCGGTGAAGCCCTCGACCTCCGCGCCGACCTCCACGACCTCGCCGGCCGGCTCGTGCCCGAGCGGGGTGGCGCCCTGCCGCGGCGGGATGCCGCCGACCGATATGTAGAGGCCGTCCGACCCGCAGATGCCGCACGCCCGGATCCGGACGAGCACGTCAGCCGGGCCCGCCACCGGCTTCTCGATCTCCACGAACCCTGTTGTGCCGGGTCCTGTCACCTGTACCGACTGCATCTGACGCTCCTCGTCCGACCACAACTTATACGTATTAGTTGAGCGGTACGATAGCTCGCGTGAGCATCTCGGCGCGAGTGACGATGCGTGACGTCGCGCGGGCCAGCGGGGTCTCCCAGGCGACAGTGAGTTTCGTGCTGAACGAGACGGCGAACCAGACCATCCCGGACGCCACCCGCGAGCGGGTCCGGCGAGCGGCGGCCGAGTTGGGTTACGTGCCGCACTCGATCGCCCGGGCGCTGCGCGAGGGCGCTTCCCGGATCGTGGTGCTGGAGGCCGGCGGGCTGCCGCGCGGCAACAGCCTGGAGAGTTTCATCGCCGGGCTCGACGCCGAGCTGGCGCTGGCCGGGCACTGCCTGCTGGTCTCGTACGGCTCCTCGGCCGCCGCGATCGAGGCCGTCTCACCGCGTGCCGTGATCGACCTGCCCGCGGTCTACGCCAGCCCCGACCGGGAGGTCGCCGACGGCGGCTGGATCGACGGGATGGCGGCGCACATGCTGACCCAGATCGGACATCTGGCGAGCCGTGGTCACCGCTTGATCGCGGTGGCCGTGCCGGCCGGCAGCGATCCGCTCTTCGCGCTGATGACCGAGCACGTGCACTCGGCGGCCCGGGAGCTGGGCCTGCCGCCCCCTGAGCCGGTGCTTGTCGACGGCCCGGAACGGCTGCGGACCCTGCTCGACGACGGCGTCACCGCTGTGGCCGGGCTGCACGACGATGCCGCTCTCGGCGTTCTCGCCGCGCTGAGCGACCTCGGGCTGCGTGCGCCGGACGACCTCGCGGTGATCGGTTTCGACGACACCCCGCAGGGCGCGCTCTGGCGGCCACGGCTCACCAGCGTGCGGATCGACGCGCGGGCGTACGGGCGGCGGACCGCCCGTCAGGTGCTCGGCCTGCCGGTCGGCGATGCCACGCCGGCCCCGGCCGAGGTGATCATCCGCGACTCCGCCTGAGGACGGGGCCCGCTCAGGGCGTGCTCGCGTAAAAGTTGCCGTAGACGTCCAGTGACGGCGACGACGTGGTCGACGCGAGGGCTTCGTAGGTGTCACCGCCGGCATTGCGGGCGGCCGCCGTGTATTTCGCCGTGAACGTGTACGTGCCCGGCGCCAGCGTGTCGGCCGAGGCCAGCGTGAAGCGGTAGAGCAGCGCGTCCGCCTCCTCGGTGACCGAGGCCGTGACACTGCCGCCAGGCGTCTGCTTGGTCGCGCCGCGCGAGACCAGGCCTTCGGTACGCGCGACCCGGATGACCACGTCGAGCGAGGTCAGTTCCTCGGTGGTCTTCAGGGTGATGACGCTGGAGCCCTCGGCGACGACCGAGCCGTCCGACCAGAGCGGACCCTGCTCGACCTGGGTGAAACCCGGCTGGCCCTTGGTCAGGGTGGCGCTCGGGGTGGTTTTCGCCGGGGTTTTCGAAGGCGCTTTCGGAGGCGTCTTCGATGGCGCTGGCTTTGCGGAGGGCACTTTCGACGGCGTTGCCGAGGGTGCTGGTGAGGGCACGCTTGTGGGGGCCGTTGTCGGCGCCGGAGCCGGCGGCGGTGCCGCGTCGTTGCTCCCGGCCAGCGCCCAGTTCGCGAAACCGCCCCCGGCGAACAGCGCCACCACAGCCGTGGCGGCCGCCGCCATCCGTACCTTGGGGCCGCGCCTCGGCGCATGGCCCGCTGCCCGGCGACGAGTGACCGGCTGGGCAGTAGCGGACATGGCGATCCGGTCGAGCATCGCCTCACGGTTCGGCTCGTGCCCGGCCGCCTCCGCGCGCAATGCCGCGCGCAGCTCGTCGTCGGAGAGCCTCATCGCGCCGCCTCCCAACCGTCGATCCGTGCCACGCCGCTTCCACCGAGTAGTTCGGCAAGTTGCTTCGCGCCGCGAGAAGTTGAGCTTTTCACCGCGCCGACGGATATCCCGAGGATCGTCGCGACTTCGCGTTCCGGCAGGTCAAAGGCGTACCGAAGAACCACGCACGCGCGTCGGCGATGCGGAAGGCGGCGCAGAGCGCCGCGGACGTCCAGCACCGCCGAGACGTCACTTTCCCGGGTACGCCTCAACGACTCGAACGACAGAAGTCGATCCCTGCCCCGGCGGCGGATCCACTGGCGGGCCAGGTTCATCAGGATGCCGTGCCCGTAAGCGGCCGGGTCGTCGGCCGTGGTGACCCGATCCCAGTGCCGCCAGCATTCGGTCAGCGCGTCCGCCGCGAGATCGTCGGCGACGTCCGACTCGCCGGTCATCAGGTACGCCAAACGGGACAGCGAGGCATGGTGTCGTTCGAAATACGCGCGGAACGCTTCGTCGCGCACTGGAACACCTCCTCCTCGTTCGTCCCGGCCCGTTTCCCGGCAGGTTCCCCGGCACGTTCCCCGGCAGGTTCCCCGGCACGTTCCCCGGCACGTTCCCCGGCAGGTTCCCCGGCACCTTTTCCCGGACCGGCAGACGTTAGAGATCCTGGCAGGCCGATGGCAAGGAGGTGAGACCGGATTATCAGTTCATCGCCCGGAAACATTGACGTCCGTCCACGCTGGATGATCAGCTCAGACATGGCTCGGAAATCGCTCTCCTTCCATGTCCTGATCGCCGTCTTCTCCGGATTCCTCCTGTTCGCGCCGGTTGCTCCGGCGCAGGCCGCTCTGCCGGTCGCCGCGGTCGCGCTCGGCGACTCGTTCATCAGCGGCGAGGGTGCCGGCTCCTACGCGTCAGTGCCCGACGTCAACGGCGCGGCCCAGGGCTTCCCTGGCTGGTCAGCCGCCAATTCCAACGCGTACTTCTGTCATCGGTCGGCGAACGCCTCGATCTTCCGGGCCGACCTGCCCGGTGTGGCGGCCCGGTTCAACCTGGCCTGCTCGGGCGGGCGGCCGTACGACCTGATGGCCGCCTCCAGCACCCGCGCGAACGGCCGGCAGGTCGCCTCGCAGGCCGACCAGCTGCGAGCCGTCGCGCAGACTCATGACATCGACCTGGTGCTGCTCGGGATCGGGTCGAACAACAGCTCGTTCACATTCGGGGACGTGGCCGTGAAGTGTGCCAACCGGTTCATCGCGGACGCTTGGACCGGGTGGTGGGAGTTTTGGGCGTACATTAATGGGCCGGTGCCGCAGGAACCGTGCGCCGCTGACGATCTCGCGACCGCCGCTCAGATCGCGTCCGCGACGGCCGAGACGGTGCAGGCGGTGCGCAGCCTGCTGACCGTGCTCGACGAGATCGACGCGGACGGGCAGCACCGGGTTGTGCTGCAGGACTACACGAACCCGCTGCCTACCGACGTGATGCCCAGCCTCGTCGCGGAGGACAGCCGCGAGGACGACCGGGACAAGTTCCGGGCGCTCGGCGCCGAGCGGTACCGCGCCGGCTGCCCGATCCACCGGGCCAGCTTCCCGGCCGGCCACCAGTTCTCGGCGGCGCTCGGCAGCCTGGTCGGGTCGGTCCACGGCCAGCTCAAGGACGAGTTCCCGCAGCTGGCACGGCTGAACGTGCAGCGTGCCTTCGACGGCGCCCGGCTCTGCGAGTCCAGCACGAACCCGGCGACGACGCTGGCCACTCCGATCCGCGTGCAGGACGGCCCGAACGGCGTCTTCATCCCCGACCTGGACGGATACGACAAGATCGCCATCCAGCGCTTCGCGAACACGTGCGTCACGTACTACCAGACCTGCCAGGAGTCGTGGCACCCGAGCGCAGCCGGCCACGGCGTGCTGGCCGGCTGCCTGTCCGGCGCGGCGGCGGCTGGGGGGCCGAGGGAGCTCACCTGCGTACGCAACCCCAACGGCACCCTGACAATCACCTGACCGCCCCTGTTCCCGTACCCGTCCCCACCTCATCCCCGTCCCCGTCCCGCCCCCGCCCGCCGTCTCCGCCCCCGTCTCCGCCCCCGTCTCCGCCCCCGTCTCCGCCCCCGTCCCCGTCCCCGCCCCCGTCCCCGTCCCCGCCCCCGTCCCGTCCCTGCCGCTGTTGTGGCGTCGCCGTCGCCGGGGAACCGGCCATGCCGGCGCCCGAGCCCACCAGCCATCTTGGCAAGTCCCGGTCGTCCGGGTTTCCCCATTTGTGGAGCGGTGGTGGGTTCGGGCGGCGTGGGGGCGTGGCGGCGTGGCGGCGTGGGGGCGTGGCGGCGTGGCGGCGTGGGGGCGTGGCGGCGTGGCGGCGTGGGGGCGTGGCGGCGTGGCGGCGTGGGGGCGTGGCGGCGTGGCGGCGTGGGGGCGTGGCGGCGTGGCGGCGTGGGGGCGTGGCGGCGTGGCGGCGTGGGGGCGTGGCGGCGTGGCGGCGTGGGGGCGTGGCGGTTTCTCGGTGCGAGGTGCCGCTCAGAGATCTTGTGCGGTTCGGCCGACCGATCGACCACGAGTGCACGAGTTTGCGGGACGGCCGCCCGTGGCATGTCCGTTTCGGGTGGCCTGCACGCTTTTGTGGTGCCGCTTTGTCGCCACGCGGGTGGACAGTGCCAGATCTTGGAGCCTCGTAGGTGTTCTATGCCGCACAGGTCTCCAGGGTTCGGCCAACGCGGAGCTTCACGGTGCCGGCGTGGTGAGCGCGGTGCTTCACGGTGCCGGCGTGGTGAGCGCGGTGCTTCACGTGCCTGCGTGGTGACGTAGTGCTTCGCGTGCCTGCGTGGTGACGTGGTGCTTCGCGTGCTTCACGTGCCTGCGTGGTGACGTGGTGCTTCGCCGATCTTGTGGAGTTCGGCGAACCGTTTGGGCGTTAGTTCCCAAGATCAGCCAGGCTTGTTCGATCTTGTGGAGTTGTGCGGGCACGTCTACGGGGAAGTCCACAAGATCCAGGCCGAGGGGCGCGGGGTCGAGCGGTGCGGGGCAGGGCGGGGCGGGGTGCGTCGCCGATCTTGTGGAGTTGTGCGGGCACGTCTGCGGGGAAGTCCACAAGATCCAGGCCGAGGCGGAGCGGAGCGGCGCGGGGCAATGCGAGACGACGCGGCGCGGGACGGCGCGGCGCGGGACGACGCGGCGCGGGACGGCGCGGCGCGGGACTGGGCAGCGCGAGGCGGCGCGGGGCGGGATAGCGCAGGACGACGCGGCGCCGGACTGGGCAGCGCGAGGCGGCGTGAGGCGGGGCGATGCGAGACGGCGCGGCGCGGGGCCGGGCGGCGCGGGGCCGGGCGGCGCGGGGCCGGGCGGCGAGGTGAGGCTGGTCGTCGGGTGGGGCGTGGATGGTGAAAGGTGAGCGGTCGTCCGGGGGCCGGGCTTGCCGCGATCGCGGCTGGAGTGGGCGGCAACGCCGGAGTGTGTTGATTTCGGTGGTGTGGTCCGCAGGGGCTCTCCGGTGACGCGCTGCCATCGTGACAGTGCGCCGCCGGCTCTGGCACGGATCTCGGGCCGTCGTCTGCTTGCGGAGACCTGCGGGGTCAGAGCACCCACAAGTCTCCAAGGCAGGCCCTCGCCGCCGACGGGGAGCGCCGGCTTGGGGGTCAGAGGATTTCGCGTAGTTTGCCGGTTTGTACGTCGTAGACGAAGCCTCGGACTGACTGCTTGGCCGGGATGAAGGGGTCGTCGAGGATGCGGCGGATTGACTGGCGGACGTCGGCGTCCAGGTTGGGGAAGGCCTCGGCCGACCAGGGCGGTTTGATGCCGACCTCGCGTTCGATGCTTGCCTTGAACTCGTCGTCGGTGAAGGTCAGCATGCCGCAGTCGGTGTGGTGGATCAGGATGATCTCGACGGTGCCCAGCAGGCGCTGGCTGATCGCCAGGCTGCGCAGCTCGTCGGCGGTGACGACGCCGCCGGCGTTGCGGATCACGTGGGCGTCGCCTTCGGTCAGGCCCAGGATGCCGTACGGGTTGAGGCGGGCGTCCATGCAGGCCAGCACGGCGACGCGCTTGGCGGGCGGCAACGGCAGATCGCCCTTGTCGAAGGTGGCGGAATAACGCTCGGCGTTGGCGAGCAGCTCATCGGTGACGCTCATGGAACTCATGCTATGCCTACAAGCTTGATAGGAGAAGCGCGACCACCCGCCGGTAGCGATGGCCGCGTGGCGGCCTTGCGCCGGCAGATGGTCGCGCTGGAAAACCGCGGTACTTGTGCTTTCGGCGTACGAAATCAGACGGGGACTGGCGCGACGCGCCAGATGCGGGCTGCGTAATCGGCGACCGTGCGGTCGGCGGAGAAGAAGCCGCTGTGTGCGGTGTTGAGGATCGACATGCGGGTCCAGTGCTCGGGGTCGCGCCAGGCGGCCTCGACGGCGTCCTGGCAGTCGATGTAGGAGCGGTAGTCGGCGAGCGTGAGGTATTCGTCGTGGCCGAGCAGGGAGCCGGCCACGTCGTGGCCGACGCCGCCGAAGACGCCGGCGTTGATCGCGTCGATGGCCTGGCGGAGTTCGGCGTCCTGCTCGTAGTGGTCGGCCGGGCGGTAACCGGAGATCTTGCGATCGGCGGCTTCGAAGGCGTCCAGGCCGAAGAGGAAGAAGTTGTCCTCGCCGACCCGGGCGCGGATCTCGATGTTCGCGCCGTCCAGGGTGCCGATCGTGAGCGCGCCGTTGAGGGCGAGCTTCATGTTGCCGGTGCCGGACGCCTCCTTGCCGGCCAGCGAGATCTGCTCGCTCAGGTCGGCGGCCGGGACGATCTGCTCGGCGAGGGTGACGTTGTAGTTCTCCGCGAAAACCACTTTCAGGTACGGCGAGACGACCGGATCAGCGGCGATCGTGGAACCCACCGCGTTGATCAGCCGGATGATGTTCTTGGCGGCGTGGTAGGCCGGTGCGGCCTTGCCGGCGAAGAGCACGGTACGCGGAATCCAGTCGCCGTTCGGATCGTTCCGAATCCGCTGGTACTGGGTGATGATGTGCAGCAGTTTGAGCTGCTGGCGCTTGTACTCGTGGAAGCGCTTGATCATCACGTCGGTGAGCGAGTCCGGGTCGCCGGCCGCCAGATCGACCTTGTTGGCCCGCTTGATCGAACGCCAGCGCTCCTGGAACGACGCGTCGCCGGCGAAGGATTCGAGCTCGGCCAGGCGTTCCAGGTCGGTCAGCCAGCCGTCGTCACCCAGCGACTCGGTGATCAGGTCGGAGAGACGCGGGTTCGCCAGCTTGACGAAACGGCGGGGCGAGATGCCGTTCGTGACGTTCTGGAACTTGGCCGGCCAGAGATCGGCGAAGTCGTTGAGCACTGTCTCGCGCAGCAGTTTCGAGTGCAGCTCGGCCACGCCGTTGACGGCTTCGGTGCCGACGACGGCGAGGTTCGCCATGCGTACCCGGCGCTCCGGCTGCTCTCCGATGATCGACATCCGGCTCAGCCGGTCGGTGTCGCCCGGGAACCGTTCCTCGACCTCACGCAGGAAGAACATGTTGATCAGGTAGATGATCTCCAGGTGGCGGGGGAGGAGCCGCTCGAAGACGTGCACCGGCCAGGTCTCCAGGGCCTCCGGCAGCAGCGTGTGGCAGGTGTACGCGAACGTCTTGCGGGTGATCGCCCAGGCCCGGTCCCACTCCAGATCGTACTCGTCGACCAGCAGCCGCATCAGCTCCGGGATCGCGATCGTCGGGTGGGTGTCGTTGAGCTGGATGACGGTCTTCTCGGCGAACTCGTCCCAGTTGGAGTTGCGCAGCCGGAACCGGCGGATGATGTCCCGCAGCGAGCAGGAGACCAGGAAGTACTGCTGCTTGAGGCGCAGTTCGCGGCCCAGCTCGGTGCTGTCGTCCGGGTAGAGGACCTTGCTGATGTTCTCGGCGCGGACCGCTTCCTGCACGGCCTCCGCGTATTGCCCCGCCGAGAAGCGGCTCAGGTCGAACGAGGCCTCGCTGCCCCGGGCGCGCCACAGCCGGACGATGTTCACGGTGTCGGTGCCGTAACCGGGCACCAGCATGTGGCTGGGCTCGCCGAGCACGATCTCACCGGGGACCCACTTCTTGCGGGTCGAGGACCCGGGCACCGGCTCGGTGTGCCCGTAGAAGCCGACGGTCTGCCGGTCGTCCGGTGCCGGGAACTCCCACGGGTTGCCCTGGAACGCCCAGTCGTCCGGGCGCTCGGCCTGCGCGCCGTCGCTGAGCGACTGCTTGAAGATGCCGAAGTCGTAGCGGATGCCGTAACCGACGGCAGGGATGTCGCGGGTGGCCATCGAGTCGACCAGGCAGGCCGCCAGCCGGCCGAGGCCGCCGTTGCCGAGGCCGGGCTCGACGTCCAGGTCCTCCAGCTCCTCAAGGGTGCGGCCCAGCGCCTTGACGGCCTGCCCGGCGATCTCGCCGGTGCCGGAGTAGAGGAGGTTCTGTTCGAGTTGGGCGCCGAGCAGGAACTCGGCGGAGAGGTAGTAGACCCAGCGGGGGTTGCTGGCGTAGTGCGCGGCGGCGGTGCGCGCCCGCCTCTCGGCGAGATGGTCGCGCACGGTCAGGGAGAGCGTCTCGTACGCGTCCCGCGGGCTTGCCGATTCGACAGTGGTGCCGCGCCGGAAGTAGAGGTTGCTCAACAGGTCCTGCTGGAACTCATCGACGGTCTTGCCAAGCTTGCGAAGACCGATGCCCTGTCGAAGATCCATGCCGCCATTGTGCCGCGTAAGGGTTTCAAATGGCTCGCGTTCCACCCAGACGCCTTTCCCGACAAGATTGCTCAGCGTTTTGTCAACAATCTATGGTCCTGATTACAAAGGACTGTCGCGGTGCTGCAAGTTAGGTAAGCCTCTCCTAAGTTGATGCATGACCGCTCTCCACCGAGGGCGCCTCAGTTAGGAGCACCATGTCTGTTACCACCCGTCGCCTGGCGGCCGCCGCCGTCCTCGCCGCCGCCGCTGGTGTGCTGGCTGTTCCGGGCACCGCGACCGCCAGCCAGGACGCCACCACGGTCACCTCCGCCGACCTGATCAAGGGCCTGTACCAGTCCGACTACTCGCAGCGGAACAAGGCCCTCTGGGTCACCGCCGCCGTCGGCCGGCCGCCGGTGCTCAGCTCCGCGCTGCTCAAGGTCGACCCGAAGACGCTCGCGGTCGAGGCCACCATCACCCCGCCGGTCACCAACGAGACCACCGGCGCGCTCGAGGCCGTCTACGGTGTCGCGGTCGACGACGAGTACAACCACGTCTGGGTCACCGCGACCCGCAACAACGCCGTCGCCGTGTACGACCAGCGGACCGGCGCGCACGTCGCCAGCTTCGCGAACGTGCCGCACGCCCGTGAGATCGTCGTCGACGAGAAGCACAACACCGTGTGGGCCAGCGCGTTCACCTCGGGTGAGCTGGTCGCGTACGACAGCAAGACCCTTGTCGAGAAGAAGCGGGTCGTGGTGACCGGCGCCGGCCCGACCGGTCTCGTCGTCGACGAGAAGAGCGGCAACCTGTACGCCGCCGACCTCAACAACGACCGGATCATCGTGGTGTCGCCGAACTCGGAGACCCCGAGCTTCATCGCGACCGGCGACGGCCCGATCTCGATCGACCTGTCGGACGACGGCAAGACCGCGTACACCGCGAACCAGACCGCGGGCAGCGTCTCGTTCGTCAACCTGAAGACCGGCACTGTCACCGCTGAGGTGGCGACCGGCGCCGGCGCGGTCTCCGTCGCGTACGAGGAGCGGTCCAACACGGTCCTGGTGGTGAACCGCACGGCCGCCACCGTGACGGTCGTCGACGCCAAGACGGCCGTCGTCGAGGAGAGCATCGCCACGGCCGCCAACCCGAACCACATCGAGACCGCGAACGGCAAGGCGTACGCCGTGGACAAGTCCGGCGCCGGCACCGGTGGCGTGGACTTCATCTACAAGATCGACCCCGCCAACTGAGGCAGGCCGACGGTGTCCCACCCCGCACGGGGTGGGACACTCCGTCGGTGCTCGAGTTGTTGCTGCCGTCATCGGTGCGTACCGCCGAGGCGTTCACCGACGACCCGAGCGAACCGTGCTTTCCCGGCGAGGAAGACCTGATCGCGACCGCGGTGCCGGGCCGCCGCCGGGAGTTCCTCACGGCCCGCCGCTGCGCCCGCGAGGCGCTTGCCCTTCTCGGCCGGCCGCCGGTCGCGATCCGCCCCGGCCCCCGGCGTGAGCCGCTCTGGCCCGACGGCGTGACCGGCAGCATCACCCACTGCGCCGGCTATCGCGCCGCAGCCGTCGCCGCTGTCGCTGACATACGCAGCCTCGGCATCGACGCCGAACCGCACGCCCCGCTGCCACCGCGTGTCCTGCCCGCGGTGACCACGGCACAGGACCAGGAACACCTCGCGATTCTGGCGAAGGCGGAGCCGTCGGTGCACTGGGATCGGCTGCTCTTCAGCGCCAAGGAGTCGGTGTACAAGGCCTGGTACCCGGTGGCCCGATCCTGGCTGGGCTTCGCCGACGCTGATCTGATCATCGACCCGGACGGCGGCGTTTTCCGCGCGCGGATCCTGATCGATGGCCCGTTCCGGGCGCTGAAGGGCCGCTGGGTGATCGAACACGGTCTGGTCGTCACCGCCGTCACTGTCGATCACTGAGTCTTCGCCTGCACCTCGTCCAGCACCGCGAAGAGGATGTAGCGCTGTTTCGACGAGAACCTCGGATGGCAGGCGGTAAGCGTCAGCATCGCCACGGTCGGTTCCACACCGGGTTTCTCCGGCGTCGGCGCGACCACGTCCACCCGGGACGGTGGCACGATCACGTGCCGCTGTACGCGATAGACATACATGCTCGTCGCGGTCTCCACCATGATCGGATCGCCCGCACGCATCGTGTCGATGTCGTTGAAAGGCAGCCCCGCCGGACCACGATGCCCGGCCACCGCCATGTTCCCGATCTGCCCCGGCAGCGCGCTCCCCGGATAGTGCCCGGGACCTTTCCGCAGGTCGGCAGTGCTGACGCCTTCGACGATCGTGTATTCGGCGTTCCATCGAGGCACGTGCAGCACAGCAAACGGCTGCCCCTGAACGGGCGCCGGCTGATCAAGGCTGGTCACTGTCGGTTTGTCCTGGCTCTGCGCCTCTGCCGCAGGAGCGCCTGCCCACGCCGCCGCCAGCTGGCTGTCCAGCGCGGCCTGGGCGTCGGCCGTCTCCGGCCCGGGCAACAGCGTCTGCGCCGCCAGCACCGCCGCACAGAGCCCACCCGCCGCGATCAAACCGGCCCCACCGGCTCGCAGCGGCGACATCCGCTTCAGCGACGCTGCCGCTCGGAGGATCAAAATCAGACCCAGGGGTACGAGGAGAAGCAGCCACGGCCACACCGCAGTGGTCGTGGTGAACGTGGCTTCGGTTCCGGCCGTGCCGTCGATCCGCCCCGTCACCTGATACCGGCCGGCCGCCGGGGCCGCCACCTCGAACGGGATCTCCAGCCGCAGCTCGGCACCGGGGGCGAGCGGCCCGATCGGCAGCGCCTTCATCGCCTGCGATCCGGCGGCCCGGCCCAGGTCCAGGCTCAACTCGGATCCGGGTGAGGCGGCGGTTCCCGCGTTGCGCACGGTCACCGTCAAGGTCCGGTGTGCCGTACCGCCGAGCAGCGACCACAGGGTCCAGCGGTTCTGCACGCCGGCGTCCAGGACGGTGAGTTCCGGGTCGCCGGTCGCGGCGGTGACGGTGGCGGCGTCCGCCACGTCGGTCACGTCGATCGGGGTGTCGGCGATCTTCTCACCGGTGACCGTCGACGCGCGGACCACGCACGGGCAGCCGACCGGCGGAGCCGAGACGCGCAGCCGGAGCTCGGCCCTGCCGGTGGCCGGCACCGAGGTGGATGAGGCGGATTGCACGGCGCAGTCGGCGGAGCCGTCCCGCGCCTCGTTGCCGCAGAGGGCGGCCGTGACGACGCCGGCCGGCCATCCGGTGAGCGAGACGGTGACGGTGTCGCCGATCAGGGTGGTCTTCTGATCGACGGTGACGGCGGGGCCGGCTGCCGATGCTGGTCCCGGGATTGCCAGGAATGCCAGGAATGCGAGTGCGGCGATGAGCGGGGCCGCCCTTTTCATGCCTGCACCTTTCGGCGGCGTCGTACCGCCCAGGTCACGGCCGCTGCCAGGAGCAGGATCAGCAGGTAGTACCAGGACCAGGCCCACACGCCCACAGTGGATTTCGCGGAGGCGCCGTCAGGGGAGGACAGCTCGACGCTTGCGGTCAGCCGGATCAGGGCTGGGCGGGCGGTTACGCGTACCGTGCGCTCCAGAGCCGCACCGGGCAGGAGCTCGGGCAAAGCGTCGGGGTGGGCCGAATCGGCCGCCAGGCCGAAGAGGCCGGCGACCGTGACGGTCTGGCCCGGCGTGATGCGGGTGTTCCCGGTGTTACGGACGGTGTATGTCAGCTCCAGATCGCCAGTAAACGGCCGCCACCCGGTGCGATAGCCGGCGTGCAGGTTGTCGACTCGCAGGCCGGGGTGCAGATCGCCGGTGACTCGCAGGTAGAGGCGGGTGCCGACGCGCTGCTCGACGCGCGTGGTGTTGCCGGTGGCGTCCGCCGAGGCGGTGGTGATCGAGGCGACGATGCCGCCCGCGTGGTCACCGGGCGTGGCGTTCTCCGGGATCTTCAGAACGAACGGGATGTCCGCGCGGGAGCGGGCCGGAACGGTCACGGTCTTCGCGCCGAGTTCGATCCAGGAACCGACGTCGGTGGGTTCGCGAGTGGCCGGGAGCAGGTCGTATCCGCCGGACGCGGTGGTGAACGCGTCGCTGCCGTACACCGTGAAGGTCATCTCCGCGGTGCCGAGGTTGGTGACCGCCAGGTAATCGGTGACCGTGCCGCCGGGCACCAGGTCATAGGTGAAGAACGGCCGGTTGCCGGGGCCGGTCTTGCTCGACGGCTGCACGGACCAGGCGGCGTCGGCTTTCGCGGTTTTCGCGGCTTTCGCTGGGTTTTCCGCAGGGCTTTTTGCGGCGGGAGCTGCGGACGCAGGCGTGGGCAGGGCAACCAGCGTCAGCGCGATGAGCGCGGCAGCGATCCTGGGCAATTCTGGTCCTTCGCGGGTTTCACGATGACAACCGGGACAGGCCGAGGCCTGTCCCGGTTCTCGGGTGCTGACTAAATGGCGGTGAGGGTGAGCGTCGCCGAGTAATCACCCGGCGCCGTGGTGGTGGGCAGACGCAGTTCGAGATCCGCGCCGAGCGCCGCCGTGCCCCGGCCGGCGCCGGACGCCGCCGTCGCGAGGGCCGACGCCGACTTCAGGCCGGTGCCCGCGGCGACGGCGGAACCCGCCGTCACCTGCTGACCCGTGGCGGTCGTGACGACCTTCGGGGTCCAGCCCAGGTACTTGCCGTCGACGGTTCCGGCCGTGCCGGTGAAGTCACCGATCTGGCCGGAGACACTCCAGCCCGGGTTCGCCGCACGCAGGTCGCTGACCGTGACGGTCGGCAGTGCGCCGGTGGAGACCAGGGCGTCGAGCTCGGAGGTGACCTGCGGCGTGCTCAGCGCCACCGAGCCGGAGCTGACCTTGAGGGCGAGCGCGCCGGTGTCCGGAACGCTGGCCGTGATGGTCACGGTCGCCGACACCGCACCCGGCTCCTCGGTCTCCTCGGCCGCGACGGTGAAGTTCACCTGGACGCTGACGCCGGGGGAGGCGAGGAAGTGCAGGGTGTGCGCGCCCTCCGCGGCAGTGGCCGGCACCGGTACGGCCTGACCCGCGAACGTGCCGTCGGCGCCGCTCGTGAACGTGGTCAGGATCGTGGTCTTGTCGAGCTTCACGGTGACCGTGGCCGACGCCGGATATCCGACGCCGGACGCGGTCAGGCTCGAGCCCGCCTGCACCGTGTCGGAGGCGAGGGTGACCGCCGGGGTGGCCGCGGCCGCTTGCACGGTGAAGAGCTCGGTGTGCACGCTGCGCACGGCGTCGCCGGCCGCACCGGATCCGGTGAGCATCCGCAGCCAGTGGCCGGAACCGGTCACCGAGGTCGGCAGGGTGACCGAGCCGGTGACCGTGCCGGTGCCGTCCGCGGCCTTCACCTCGGCGAAGACGTCGGAGCCGGCGGTGTCACGCACCACCCCGTCGTCGATCTTCACCATGACCACCGAACCGGTGCCGTCGGTGTTGACGAAACCGGTGCCGGTGAAGTTGATTTTCCCGCCCGGCGTGGTCGTTGCGGAGACCAGCGCGACGGTGGCGCCGCTGGCGTTGTCCGGCCGGGGGTCGGCGGCGAACGCCGGTGCGGCGATCGCGGCAGCGGCCACCAGGCCGGCTACGGCCGCCGCCCATATTGGAGGTCGTGAGGGGCTCAATGTGGGTTCCTTTCCCGATTGTGAGTGAGATTGTTGACCAAAGGGTCATCACAATCGTGAAGGAGGTTAGGCTAACCTAACGTCGGCCAGCTAGACAGAGTGCAGCTGGTCACCCGGGAGCTTTGGAGGGCATCGGTGGGAACACGCGGCTTGCGAGTCATGACTGTCGTGAGTGTTCTCGGACTGGCCCTGACCGCCTGCACATCCGGTTCCGCGGCCGATCCCGCGGGGGCTGATGGGCGTACCGTCGTGGATGGGAATGGCGACCGGGTGACCGTTCCGCGGAGCCCGGCCCGGGTGGTCGCGCTCAGCGAGCCCACCCTGGACGGCGCGCTCGCGCTCGGCGTCGACATCGTCGGGACCACGAGTGGCCGTGGGCAGGGAAGCGTGCCCGGTTACCTGAGTGACCAGGCCGACGGGATCCCGATCGTCGCCTCCGTCGCCGGGCCCAACATCGAGCAGATCCTCGCGCTGAAACCCGACCTGATCCTGACCGACGGCACCGTCGCCGCCGACGCATCGGTCCTCGGCAAGCTCGCCGGCATCGCGCCCACGGTCTTCGTGAGCAAGAAGGCCGCCGACTGGAAAGGCGCGTTCACCAGCCTCGCCGAGGTGGTCGGCAAGAGCGCCGAGGCGGAGAAGGTCCTGGCCGGGTACGCGAGCCGGGTCGACGAGATCCGCGGCAAGCTGGGCGACCACGCCGGCGACACGGTCAGCATCGTCCGCTGGGGCACCGGCCAGCCCTCGGTGATCCTCAAGGAACTGCCGCCCAGCAAGGTGGTCGCCGACGTGGGTCTGCGCCGCCCGGCCGCGCAGGACAAGGACGGGCTCGGCCACTCCACCCCGGTCAGCCGGGAGAACCTCGACCAGCTCGACGCCGACTGGATGTTCTTCGGCACCCTCGGCGGCGCCACGAATCCGCAGGGCGGCAACACCGGAACCGCTGTCGGCGTCGAGGCCAGCGCCCGGATGCTCCAGGACGACGCGCTCGTGACTCCAGGGTTCACGCAGCTCACGGCGTACCGCAACAAACACGTCATCCCGGTGGACGGCTCCGCGTGGGCCAGCGCGGGCGGACCGCTCGCCGCCACCGTGATCCTCGACCAGCTCGGCAAAGCTCTTCTCAACTAAGGACTGCTCATGAGAGTCGCCGTCTTCGTTGCTCTTGTTGTCGCCGGCGTTTCCGCAGGCGTTTTGACCGGTGGGCCTGCGGTGGCCGCTGCGCCCCGGCCGTCCAACCCGGTGGGCGCGACGGTGTCGCTCGCCTCCAGCACTGTGGTGGCCGGTAAGACGATCCGGTTCACCGGCACCGGGTTCGTGAACGACAGCGGTCGTGGTCAGGTCGTCACGATCAAGCTGGACGATGTGGACATCCTGCGTTCGGTGACCGCCAGCGACAGCGGGGCGATCTCCGGGACGGTGACCGTTCCGGCGGCCACGCCGGTCGGGAAGGAACACTGGTTGCGGTTCCTGGCCGGGTCCGGGCAGGAGAACGACTCGCCGGCGCGGAGTCTGGCGAGCGGGTATTTCGCCGTTACCGCGGCGTCCTCTTCCACTACTTCTTCTCCTTCTCCAGGGGCGTCGGCTTCCGCGTCGGCCTCATCCACCGCGTCTGCTTCCACTGGCGACACTCTGCCGAAAACGGGCATTGATGCAGTGCCCCTGCTGGCTGGGACCATCGCGCTGCCGATCGCGGGCATCGTGCTGCTGCTGATCGAACGGCGTCGCCGGCGGGCATCTGCGTGACGGTCCTCTCGGCCCGGCCGGCTTTGCGGCGCACGTCCTCGAGCCGTCGCTTCATCGCACTCGCTCTTGCCGGGGTGGCGCTTGTTGTCGCTGTGGTGGCGAGTGTCGCCCTCGGCGCCAGGCCGGTGCCGCTCGAACACGTGTGGGCTGCGCTGACCGATTATGACGGTAGTCCGGACGCTGTCGCGGTTCGCGATCTGCGGTTACCCCGTACCCTCCTCGGGGTTTTTGTCGGCGCCGCTCTCGGCGTAGCCGGATGCTTGATGCAGGCGCTGACTCGCAATCCGCTCGCCGAACCGGGCGTGCTCGGCGTGAACGCCGGCGCCGCCGCCGCGATCGTCAGCGCGATGAGTTTCCTGGGTGTCACCGCTCCGGCCGGCTACGTCTGGTTCGCGCTGGCCGGCGCCGGTGGCGCGTTCACGCTTGTCTACCTGCTCGGCGGAGGCGGCCGGATCAAGGAGTCACCGGCACGCCTCGCCGTCGCCGGAACCGCCGTGGGCGCCGCGCTGACCGGCTTCACCTCAGCCGTAGTTCTGTTCGACTCGACCGCTTTCGATCAGTTTCGCTTCTGGGCCGTGGGTGCTCTCGCCGACCGCGGCATGCCCGTCTTCTGGCAGGTGGCGCCGTTCCTCGCCTGCGGCCTTCTGCTCGCCGCGTCGATCGGCCCGGCGCTCAACACGCTCGCCCTCGGCGACGATCAAAGTCGGTCACTAGGATCAAACCCCCTTTTGGTACGCGGAACCGCCGCGCTGGCCGCCGTCGCCCTGAGCGCCGGGGCAACCGCCGCGGCCGGGCCGATCGCGTTCGTGGGGTTGGCCGTACCGCACGCGGCCCGCTTCATCGTCGGCGCCGACGAACGCTGGCTGATGGCGTTCTCCGCGCTGGCCGCACCGAGCCTGCTGCTGATCGCCGACGTGACCGGGCGGGTGCTGGGGCGGCCGGGCGAGCTGGAGACCGGGGTGGTGACCGCGATGGTCGGGGCGCCGCTCTTCATCTACCTGGTCCGGCGGTTGCGAGTTCGGAAATGAAATCCGCAGTCCTCCGGGTCGGACCCGTCTCCACCCGATTCGCGCCGCGAGCCGTGCTCGTCGGGGTGCTGATCACGCTGGTAGCGGCCGCGACCGCGGTCTACAGCCTCACCGTCGGCGACTATCCGCTCAGTGTGTCCGCGGTGCTGCGTACGCTCAGTGGTCACGGCGACCGGGCGTCCGAGTTCGCCGTCTACGGCCTGCGCCTTCCCCGGGTGCTCACCGCGCTTTTCGTAGGGATGGCGTTCGGCATGGCCGGCGCGGTCTTCCAGAGCCTGTCCCGCAACCCGCTCGGCAGCCCCGACATCATCGGCTTCACCACCGGCTCGGCAACCGGCGCGCTGATCGGCATCCTGCTGCTCGGCGGCGGCAGCCTGGTGATCGCCGGCAGCGCGATCACCGGCGGCCTGGTGGTGGCGGCGCTGGTTTATCTGCTGGCTGTGCAGGACGGTGTCGTCCGCCCGGGCCAATTGGTGCTGGTCGGGATCGGGGCCAGCGCGGTGCTCGCCTCCTTCAACGGATATCTGCTGACAAGAGCGGATCTGGGCGATGCGATGCAGGCCGCGGTCTGGCTGACCGGCAGCCTCAACGGGCGAGGCTGGGAACACGCCATCCCGGTCGGCATCGCCGTAGCAGCCGGCAGCGTCGCGGTGCTGTGCCTGGCACACCCGTTGGACACGCTGGCCCTGGGCGACGACACGGCCGGGGGCTTGGGCGTACCGATCGAACGCGTACGCCGCGCCCTGCTGATCGGTGCCGTAGCCCTGACCGCGGTAGCCACCGCCTCCGCCGGCCCGGTCCCCTTCATCGCCCTGGCCGCTCCCCAGGTAGCCCGCCGGCTGACCCGCTCCCCGGACGCATCACCGCTGGTGGCGGGCCTGACCGGCGCGGCACTGCTGGCCGTCGCCGATGTGGCGGCGCAGCGCTTGTTCGCCCCGGTCACCCTCCCGGTGGGGGTCCTGACAGCAGCCCTGGGCGGCGTCTACCTGACCTGGCTACTGGCCACCCAGCAGAGAGCCAGCCGCCGCTAGCAAACCGGCTGCACGCCAGGGTCGCCGTGGCGTGCGGCCGGCGGCCGTGGCGTGCGGCCGGTGGCCGTGGCGTGCGGCCGGCGGCCGTGGCGTTGAGCCGGCCTGGGCTGGCTGAACACCACGGCCCCCGGCTGTACGTCAGGGTCGCCATGCCGTGCAGCTGGCGGCCGTAGCGTTAAGCCGGCGCGGGCGGGCTGAACACCACGGCCCCGAGCTGTACACCAGGGTCGCCGTGGCGTTAAGCCGGCAGCCGTGGCGTTAAGCCGGCGCGGGCTGGCTGAACACCATGGCCCCGAGCTGTACACCAGGGTCGCCGTGGCGTTAAGCCGGCAGCCGTGGCGTTAAGCCGGCGCGGGCTGGCTTAACGCCAGGGCCCCGAGCTGTACACCAGGGTCGCCGTGGCGTTAAGCCGGCAGCCCTGGCGTTAAGCCAACCTGGGCGCGGCTACACCACGGTCCCGGCTGTACACCACGGTTCCCGGCTGTACAGCGCGGCGGCTCCTGTGTACGGCCGGCGGTGCTGGGGTCAGCTGGATAGGTGGGGGTTCAGGGTGTTGGCGATTGTCTTCAGGGTGGCCGGGGAGACCATGCCCGGGTGGGTGCAGTCCAGCTCAAGGACGGTCACCTTGCCACCGATGTACGGCGCCCAAGCGGACGCCGACAGCCAATTCTCGGCCCGGGGCGCCGCCGCTACGAACATCAGCGCGTCGCCGTCGAAGAAGCGGTGCTGGTGTTCGCGCATCATCCGCGCGTTCTCCGCCACGACCTGCGGGATCTTCGCGAGCACGTTGTCGCCCAGTTCGGCGAGCGGGCTGTCCGCACGCCGGAGAACACCGACCACGGACTTGGCGGTGAGCGGCCCGTCGACAGCGGACTCGTCGCGCCCCGCCATGTGAAGAAGCGCCCGCAGCGCGTCCTCCGAGGACGGCGCGGGCAGGTCACGCCACTGATCACTTGGGTACGCATCAAGCAGCGCCAGCATCGACACCTCCTCACCGGCCGACCGCAGTGCCGCCGCGATCTCCTGCGCAAGAACGCCCCCGACCGACCACCCGGCCAACGCATAAGGCCCACGCGCCCGAATCGCACGGATTTCTCCGACATATCGCAAGGCAAGATCCGCAAGAGATTCGCCGACAGAGGCAGAGGCAGCTCCAGCCCCAACGGCAGCGGCAGCACCAGCACCCGCACCCGCCGTGAACGCCGGGGACTGGATCCCATACACCGCCACCGACGGATCCAAATGTGCCAGCAAGCCCGAATAACACCAGGCCAACCCACCCGCCGGATGCACCACGAACAACGCCTGCCCCGAAGACCCCGCCCGCAGCGGCAGCACCACACCCAGCCCATCAGCGCCGGTCACTGCCGGATCAAGCCGCGCCGCCAGCCCCGCCACCGTAGGCGCCGAGAACACCGCGGCAAGCGACAACGAAGACCCCAGTGAAGCCCGGATCCGCTGCACCAGCGTCACCGCCAGCAACGAGTGCCCACCCAGATCGAAGAAGTTGTCGTCCGGCCCGGGCAACGGCACCCCCAGCACCTCGGCCACCAGCCGCGCGACCGCTACCTCGGCCGGCGTCCGCAGCGCGCCACCGGAAACGGTCGCAGCAGGTGCCGGCAGCGCCCGCCGGTCCAGCTTTCCGCTGGGTGTCAGCGGCAGCTCGCTCATTTCGACGAGAGCGCCGGGCAGCATGTGGTCCGGCACGAGCGGGGCGAGATACGCTCGGACCCCTTCAAGATCAAGACCGCCCACCACGTACGCACAAAGCCGCCCGTCAACGAGCGTTACCGCCGCCCGCCCCACGGCCGGATGCTCGTTGAGCAGCGCTTCGATCTCCCCGAGTTCGACCCGGAATCCACGGATCTTGACCTGTCCGTCGGTGCGGCCGAGAAACTCGATCGTCCCGTCGAACCGCCATTTCGCAAGGTCACCGGCCCGATAAAGCCGTCCGAGAACGGGATCGTCGATGAACCGCTCGGCGGTCAGCTCCGGCCGGTTCAGATAACCGGAAGCCAGCTGCGTACCGGCGATGTAGAGCTCGCCCGGCACACCCGGCGGCACCGGCCGGCGACCCGCGTCGAGCAGGTAGATCCGGGTGTTCCAGACCGGCCGCCCGATCGGTACCGGCCCGGGCGGATCACTCGGCAGCACCGGCTGATACGTCACGTCGACCGAGGCCTCAGTGGGCCCGTACAGATTGTGGAGACCGGAACCGATCACCGCGTGGAAGCGCCGGGCCAGGTCCTCGGGCAACTCCTCGCCGCTGCAGATCACCCGGCGCAACGTCGTGCGGGTGGTGGCGGCGGCCTCTTCGCTGAGGAAGACGCGCAGCATCGACGGCACGAAGTGGACCGTGGAGATGCGTTCCGCGACGATCAGCGACGCCAGGTAGGCGGGGTCCTTGTGCCCCTCGGGCTTCGCCATGACCAGGGTCGCCCCGGTGATCAGCGGCCAGAACAGCTCCCAGACGCTGACGTCGAAACCGATCGGCGTCTTCTGCAGAACTCGTTCGCCGGGGACCAGACGGTACTCGTGCTGCATCCAGAGCAGCCGGTTCACGATGCCGCGATGCGGGACCAGCACGCCTTTCGGTCGCCCGGTCGACCCCGACGTGTAGATCGCATAGGCCGTGTCAGAAGGCGACGCCTGGGTGATTTCGATCAGCGGAACCCGGCGCAGATCAGGAAGCTCGCGCAGCACGGCGACCGGCTGCGCGTCGTCGATCATGAAGGTGAGCCGGTCGGCCGGATACGACAGATCCAGCGGCAGATATCCGGCGCCGGACCGCAGCACACCGAGCAGCGCCACCATCAGATCGATGCCGCGCGGGATCGCCACCGCGACGAGCGTGCCGGGTTTCGCACCGCGTTCGGCAAGCCATCGCGCCAGGCGGTCAGCGCGTTCATGCAGCTCCGCATAGCTGATCTCGACGCCCTCCGCGCGGACCGCGGGGGCATGCGGCGTCCGTGCGGCCTGTTGCGCCAGGAGCGTGGTCAGGGTCTTCTCGGGTACGCGGGAAGCAGTCTCGTTCCAAGCGCGGAGCACAAGATCTCGTTCGGTGCCGGTCAGCACGTCTACGTCGGACACCAGCTGGTCCGGGCTGATCTCGGCGAACGTGGTGAAGAGCCGGATCAGCCGCGCGAAGTGGCCGTCGAGCTCGTCGTCCGGGTAACTGTCCGGGTTGGCGTCGACGGTGAGGTCGAGCCGCCCGGTGTCGGTGTCCAGCCCGACGGTGACCTCCAGGTCCTCAGTCGGTCCGGTGGCCAGGTAATGGACCCGCGCGGAGACACCGTCCCCGAGGTCGAGAGTGCGGCGGAACGGTTTGACGTTGACCTGCGGTCCGCACAGGCGCCGGCCGGTCCCGACCAGCCCCAGATCGCGTTGCAGCCACTCGTACCGATATCGCTGATGGCGCGAGACGGCGCGCAACTCGTCCCGCACGGCCGCGACCAGGCCACGCAGAGTGAGGCCGGTCGGCATCGCGAGGCGCAACGGCAGGACGTTGACCACGCTGACCGGCACTCGCGCGGCGCCGGTGCCGAGGCGGCCGGAGACCGGCATGCCCAGGGTCAGGTCGGCCTCGCCGGTGATCCGGTGCAGGTAGAGGGCGGTGATCGCGTACGCGGCCTCGGCCCAGGTGACGCCGAGACGGTCGGCCGCGGCACGCAACTCGTCGGCTGTGGACTCGGGTAGTTCGATGTGCCGGTGTGCGTACCGATGGGCCGTCGGCGCGGGCCGCTGACTGAGGGTGACCGGTTCGGGGGTGTCGGTGAGGCGGTCGAGCCAGAACCGCCGGTCGTCGGCGAACCTGTCTGAGGCGATGTACGCCTGCTCGTCCTCGACCAGCGAGTCGACCGTCCGGAACGCGGCCGGGAAAGCGGCGGAAAACGACGAGCCCCGGCCGAGCGCGGCGTACGCGGCTACGACCTTCTCGGTGACCATTGCGAAGGCGTACCCGTCGAGCAGGATGTGATGAGCCCGGAAGTACCAGACGGTCTGTTCCGGGCCGGTGCGGAGCACCGCCTGGCGGACGAGTGGCACGCCGGTGAGCGGCAGTGCTTCGGCGAGGTCGGCGTCGATCCAGCGGCGGACGGCGGCCTCGCCGGGCAGATCCACGATCTCCGGGCCGGTGGCCGGCTGCTCGATCCGCCGGACCTGGTCACCCTCGACGGCGAAGCCGGTACGCAGCACGTCGGTGGCCTCGGTGACCTGCCGGATCGCCTCGGCGAGCCGCGCGGTGTCGAGAGGGCCGTCGATGGTGATGCGGTGGGCGCAGAGGTACGACGGGTTCCCGGGGTCAAGGAGCTGGGCGAACCAGAGTGCCTGCTGGGGAGCAGTCAGGGGGTGATGATCAGCATGCATAGTTAGGGTAGCCTAACCAAACTAGGATGGTTTGTCATGGAGGTGTGCATGGCTGCGGAGCGGCCGAAGAACGTCCCGCCGACGTCGGTCCCGCCGAGGACTCCGCGTCCCGCGCCACCGGCCATCGTGGACAGTCCACGCATCCAGCGGTTGCGTGACGACGGCCCGGACGCGGTCGCCCGGTTCTGGGCCGAGGTGGCACACGCCGGCACCCCGCTGATCGAGCGGGACCGCGACGCCACACTGATCACTTTCGTCTGGCGCGAGCGGCGGCCCACCCGTGACGTGCTGGCGCTCGTCAACAAGCTGGCCGACCGTTCCGACCTGAGCCGCTCCCGGATGCGCCGGCTGCCCGGCTCGGACCTGTGGCACCTGACCTACCGGGTACGCGACGACTGGATGGGCAGTTACCACTTCGCCCCGGACGAGTCGGAGCATGAGCCGCTCGAACTCGGACCGGCGCACTGGCGGGAGGTCGCGACGAACCTGGTGGCCGATCCGCTCAACCCGGTGACCCTGCGACAGTCCCGGCCGCCGCACAAATCGGTCGCCGCCGGTCCCGCCGCGACACCGTCGCCGCGCTGGTGGCAGCGTCGATCCGGGGTGCCCGAGGGAACCGTGGACGCGGTCGAGGCCGGCGGGCGGCAGGTCTGGCGTTATCTGCCGCCGGGATATCGGGGCCACGCCGAGGCGTACCCGGTGATGGTTTTGCTTGATGGTGACATCTGGGGTCCGCTGCTGCCGGTGGCGCCCGTGCTGGACAACCTGATCGCGGCCGGCCGGATCCCGCCGCTGGTCGCGCTCCTGCCGGAGAGCGGGGACCAGCCGACCCGGTTCACCGAGTACGCGTGCGATCCGGCCTTCACCGAGTACCTCGCCACCGGCCTGATCGCCGAGGCCGGGCATGATCTGAATCTGACATCCGACCCGTCCCGGACCGTCATCGCCGGGCAGAGTCTCGGTGGGCTGGCCGCCGCTTTCGCCGGCTTCAGCCATCCGGAGCGGTTCGGCAACGTGCTCAGCCAGTCCGGCGCGTTCTGGTGGAAGAGCAGCACGCCGGACGATGTGGACGCCGAGTGGTTCGCCCACCAGGTGGCGCTGGCCGGCCGGCGACCGGTTCGCTGGCACGTCGAGGTCGGCCTGGACGAGTGGGTCAACCTGCGCCCCAACCGCCACCTGCGCGACGTGCTGACGGCGCGAGGGTACGAGCTGACCTACAGCGAGTTCGCCGGCGGCCACGACCGCCTCTGCTGGCGCGAACGCTTCGGCGAAGCCCTGTCCACCCTGCTGCCCGGCTGACCCACCGGCTTGCGCTCGCGGTCGTGTTTCGGGGTCGACAGCGACCACGAGCGCAAGCCGGGTCATGCCGGGGTGAGCAGGTCGGCGGTCAGCTCCCGGGTGGACGCGACCACGCCGCACCGGGTCTGCACGTGGCGCAGCGCGTCTGCGTGGTGGGCCGGGCTGAAGTCGGCCACCGCGTCGGTCACCACGAACGGCTGGACACCGCGCATGAACGCGTCCATCGCCGTGGCCAGCACCCCGATGTGCGCGTAGACGCCGGTGACGATCAGCTGGTCACGCCCGCCCAGCACGGTGTCGAGATCGGTGCCGACGAACGCGCTGTACCGCCGCTTGGTCAGCACCACGTCACCCGGCGCGGGCCGTAGAGCGTCGGTGATCGCCAGCGCCCGGTCGTCCGCCGGCGGCCCGTCGCCCCAGAAATCCTGGAGCAGGCCACGCTCTTCGCGGGACTGACCACCCGGCTGGGCCGAGAAGATCACCGGAATCCCGGTACGCCCGGCGTGCTCCCGCAGCGTCGCGATGTTGCCGACGACCTTGGAGAGCAGCGCGTTGTCGGCGGTGCCGAACGGCGCCAGAAAATAGTTCTGCATGTCGTGGACCAGCAGCGCGGCCCGAGCCGGCTCGACGCGCCAGTGGACCTTGCCGCCGGCGCGGGTGAATCCGCTGGGCAGGTGGTACGGGGTGATGCGGGGGAGCACGGTTCAGCCTTTCGGTGTGGTGGCCAGCTCGCGGAGCAGGGTGCGTAGTTCCCGCCGGCTCGTCTTGCCGACGCCGGTCACCGGGAACCGCTCCACCACCCGCAGCCGGTCCGGGATCTTGTAGGCGGCCAGACCTCGGTCGCGCAGGTGGGCACGGATCTCGGAGAGCTTGGGTACGCGTACCCCAGGCTTGACCACGACGAAGGCGCAGCTCCGCTCACCGAGGTACTCGTCGGGTATCCCGACCACTGCCGCGTCGTGCACGGCCGGATGGGTCAGCAGGTGGTCCTCGACCTCCTCTGCGGCGATCTTCTCGCCGCCCCGGTTGATCTGGTCCTTGGCTCGCCCCTCGACGACCAGATAGCCGCCGGGCAGCCGTCGCACCAGGTCTCCGGTGCGATAGAAGCCGTCCTCGGTGAAGGCGACCTTGTTGTGATCGTCGGCGTTCCAGTAGCCACGGATCGTGTACGGACCCCGGGTCAGCAGGTGTCCGACGGTTCCGTCCGGCACGTCGGCGTCCTCGTCGTCGACGACCCGGATCTCGTCGTCGGGGGAGATCGGCCGGCCCTGGCTGTGCAGGACGATGTCGTCCGGGTCGTCCAGGCGGGTGTAGTTGACCAGTCCCTCCGCCATGCCGAAGACCTGCTGGAGCCGGCATCCGAGGGTCGGCCGGATCCGCTCGGCCACCGAGTCGAGGAGTTTCGCGCCGCCAACCTGAAGGGTCGCCAACGTCGACAAATCGGGATTTGTCCGATCGGCGGCGTCGAGCCAGACCAGAGCCAGCGGCGGGACCAGCGCGGTGATGGTGACCGACTCCGCCGAGATCAGCGGGAACGCCATAGCGGGGTCGGGCGTGGTGGAGAGCACGACCTTCCCTCCGGTGTGCAGGACGCCGAGGACACCGGGTGAGGACATGGTGAAGTTGTGCGCCACCGGGAGAGCAACCAGGTAGGCGCTGTCCTGATTCAGGTGGCAGATCCGGGCGCTCTCCCGAACGCTGTACAGATAGTCGTCGTGTGTCCTGGGTATCAGCTTCGGCAGGCCCGTGCTACCGCCGGAGAGCTGAAGAAACGCCAGGTCGGACGGGGACGGCCCGGCGGGGAGCTGACCCTCTTGATAAAGCGTGTCAAGGCCGATGAATCCGCCTGGATCGCCGGCCACGATGGTCAGCCCGTCCCCGGCCAGCGTTCGATGATCAAAACCGTCGTACACATCGGTGGTGATGAACGCGACCGCCGACGTGTGCGAACGGAAGTACCCGATCTCCGCGCTCCGGTGCGCAGGCAGGGCGAAGACCGGCAGCGCACCGATCCGGAACAACGCGAAGATCACGTCGAAGAACTCGGCCACGTTGGGCAACTGGACCACGACCCGATCACCGGGCTGGATCCCGCGCGCATACAGGCCCGCGGCCAGCCGGGTGGCGCGTTCCCGCAGCTCACGATAGGTGATCCGCTGTTCTCCGGAGACGATCGCGACCCGGTCGGGGAACGCTGTGGCGCTCTCCCTCAGTAGGTCGTCGAAGGTCTGCCCGATCCAGTAACCCTTCTCCCGATAGCGCGCGGCGAAGTCCTCAGGCCACATCGGTCACTCCCACAGAGGTCACGCCCAGGGCGCTCAGCATCGTGCCGAGTTTCGCGTTGGTCTCGGCCAGCTCGGCCTGCGGATCGGAGCCGGCCACGATGCCCGCGCCGGCGTAGACGTCCAGGCCGTCCGGCCCGGCGGTGGCGCAGCGGATCGTGACCGCCCACTCGCCGTCGCCGTCCGCGCTGGTCCAGCCGACCATCCCGGCGAAGAAGCCGCGGTCGAACGTCTCCAGCTCGGCGATCGCCTGCCGCGCTGCCGCCGATGGCGTACCGCAGACCGCGGGCGTGGGATGCAACGCTGCCGCGAGCGCCAGCGCCGAGACACCCGGGTCGGCGATCTCTCCGGTGATCCGGGAACCGAGGTGCCACATGGTGGGCGTGGCGGTGAGCGCAGGCTCCCTCGGCACCCGCAGATCGCGGCAGAACGGCCTCAGTCCTTCGGCCACCGCCTCGCTCGCGAACGCGTGTTCGTGCAGGTCCTTCGCGGAGGCGAGCAGAGCGGCTGCCCTGCGGGCGTCCTCCGCGGGGTCAGGGCTGCGAGGAATGCTTCCGGCCAGAGGATGGGCCGAGACGGTACGCCCGAAGCGGCTGACCAGCAGTTCCGGACTGGCGCCGAGAAGGGTGCGACCGGCGCCCAGGTCGACGCCGAAGGTGTAGCTGCCGGCGGCGGCCAGGGCGCGTACCACCGGGGCCGGGTCGAAGCCGGGTGCCGCGATGCGCAGGCAGCGGGCCAGGACGACCTTCGTGTACGCGCCGGCCTTGATGTCCGCGACGGCCCTGGCCACGGCGGCCAGATAGGCATCGTCCGGGATCGACGGCACTGCCGGTCGTGCAGCCGGGGTGGCGGCGCGGGTGACGACCGCCTCGGCGCGGCGCAGGTTCTCCGGCACGAGCAGGCGGGCCGGGTGGGCCGGCCTGTCCGGGTGGGCCCACCCGTCCGGGTGGGCCGAGCGCGCCGGGCTGTCCGGGCTGTCCGGCCCAGCCGGGCTGGTCGGCGCGAACGGGACGGCGCCGAGGACGACCGGCGCACCGCCCCGGAGCAGGGCTTCCGCGTCGGCCACGGTGGTGGCGGTGGCGCGTACGCCCTCGGCGAGCAGGGTGCCGCGCGGGGAGGCGAACACCGACGACGAGCCCGGCCGGTACGCGGCGAGCAGGCCGGCTCCGTCGAGCGTGGAGCTGACGGCGGACACAGTTGATCTCCCTAGGGTGTGGTCGGTGGACGTTCAGGCGCGGAGGGTCGCGCCGCCGTCGACGTAGAGGTCGTGCATCGTGATGTGCCGGGCCCGTGGTGAGGCCAGGAAGATCACGGCGTCGGCGATGTCCTCCGCCGTGGCGATCCGGCCCAGCGGGATGCCGGCCCGGAACGTCGCCGGGTCACCCGCGATCACCGGCGCGGGACCGGACTCGGTCCACAGCGCCCGCTGCATCGGGGTGTCGGTGGAGCCGGGCGCGACCACGTTGCAGCGGATGCCGTACGGCGCGAGTTCGAGCCCGAGCGACTTCGTGAACATGGTGCTGGCGGCCTTCGACGCGGCGTAGGCGGCCATTCCGGCGCGAGGGACACCGGCCGCGTTCGACGAGACGGTCACGATCGCGCCGGATCCGCGCGGAACCATGCGCCTGGCCACCGCGCGGCTCGCGTGGAAGACCCCGGTGACGTTCACCGCGAACGTGTGCTGCCAATTGTCATCATTAAAGTTGACGACTTCTCCGGTATGCAGCACGCCGGCCACGTTGACGAGCAGGTCGATCGGCCCGAAGAACTTCTCGGTGGCGTCCACGACAGTTTCCACCTGCTCGGCCGACGTGACGTCGGCGACCTGCGGCAGGATGCCGGGGCACTCCTGCGCGAGCTGCCGGACCCCGTCGCCGCTCCGGTCGGCGGCGGCCACCCGGACACCCTCGCCGGCGAGCGCGCACGCGACCGCCCGGCCGATGCCCTGCCCCGCGCCGGTCACCAGAGCAACCGTCCCGGCCAGCCCGAACCCGGTCACCGGCTGGTGTTCCCAGCTGATTCACCGGCGGATTTGTCGGCAAGGGAAGCCCATGCCGCGATGGTCGGCTCGTCCGCCAGATCCAGGAAGCCGATGTCGTGACCATCCTCACGCCAGCGCGCGGACAGCATCAGGACGCGGATGGAGTCGAGCCCGCGATCAATCAGGTTCTCGTCGTCCCCGAGATCGGCGGGGTCCTCCTCCAGAACCTCCGCGATGTCCCGGCGCAGACGTTCCTTGTCCAAGGGCACGGTCATGCCATCGGCTCCGTTCGTTGTTAGGTAAGGCTAACCTAGCAGCGAATCGGCTTCATGTAGAAGGTGGACAACATCACTCACCAGATTGTCCACAATCAGGGAGGTGAAGGCGAGACCGGACTGTCTTCACTCCTGGCCGGCGACCAGGCGGCGGAGGCGGCTGGTCAGCCGGCGGCGGTCGGACTCCTCCTGCTCGGCGGCGGCCCAGCCGGCCGTCAGGTACTCGCTGACCAGTGCGTCGGTCTCGCCGGGCGACTGGTCTCGGTCTGCTCGTTCGCGGGCGGCCAGGAGGCGGGAGCGTCGGGGGAGGAGGTCGGGGTCGCGGCCTGAGCGGGCCCAGTCCTGGGCTGCCTCGGTGATCCGGCGGCGCAGGAGGAGGTCCTCGCCTGCCTCCGACACCCACCTCGCCAGCCTCGGCCAGCTGCTCAGCAGGGCCTCGTGGCTGATCTCCACGGTGTCCGCGCCGACCGTGACCAGGCGGGCTTTCACCAGGCGGCGCAGGACTCGGGAGTCGGCCGCGGCGCGTTCGCCACGTCGGCGGACCGCCGTGCCGTTGGCGGTCACCGTGACCAGGGCCAGCAGGGCCTCGCGGAGGCGGTCGCGGTCGTCCGGAGGCAGCTCCAGGTAGATCCGTTCGGCGGTCTCGGCGATCGCGTGCCGGACGCCGCCGGTCTCCTGGTATGCGCTCACGGTCAGCCGGATGCCCTCCCGTCTGTCCCAGGTGGCTCGCAGCGCGTGGGCCAGCAGCGGCAGGTCGCCCGGGTCGTAACCGTTATGCCGGTCCGCGCCCAGGTCGCGGAGCAGCAGGTCGGGCAGGCCTGGTTCGACGCCGAGGCCGGACTGCTCGGCAGGTTCGATCACGGCGCGGCGGATGGCCTCGGCGTTCAGCGGGCCCAGCACCATGTGGCCGGCCGCGAGGACTTTCGCCAGCGGCGGCAGCTCCACGCAGGCCGCGTAGAAGTCGGAGCGGACCGCGATCACCACGAGGGCCGGCGCGGCGGTGACCAGCTCGGTGGCGTACGCGAGGCGTTCGGCGGGGTCGGGGCAGTGGGTGAACAGTTCTTCGAACTGGTCGACCACGATCACCGGGCGGCGGCCGGCCGCTGTGGCGCCGGCGGCGAGTTCGCCGAGGGAAGCCGGTTCATTTGCGGCGTCGGCGGCGAGTTGGCCGAGGGAAGCACGTTCGTCGGGTGTTGCGATGCCCTTGCTCGCGGGTGCGGCCAGGAATCTCAGACGTTCACGCAGGTGCGCGATGGGGCGTACTCCTGGGCTTGTCAGAACCCACGGCCAAGCCGCAGCTTGCGCGCCTAGCGCGCCTGACGCCAAGCCTGGCAGAAGTCCCGCCCTGACCAGGGAGGACTTGCCGGCGCCGGACGCGCCGGTGACGACCAGGGGCGGACCGCCGGCGGCCTGTTCGGCCAGACGGCCGAGGAGTTCGGCTACCTCGGGCTCACGACCGCGGAACCAGGGTGCGTCCTCCGGTTGGAAGTGCACGAGACCGGGGTACGGCGGGACGGCGCCACCCGGGACGTCAGCCGGCGGGCTGTCCTCGGTGGGGAGCTGCTCGCGGGTGATGGCGATCAGATGGCGGCGGACCTCGGCGAGTTCGCGGTGCAGTCGCAGGCTCTGGGTGGCGAGTTGCCGGCGCAGGCCGTCGACGCTTTTCCGGACGTCGGCGAGCATCCAGCGCAGCTCGTGGACGCCGAGGCCGAGTTCGTGGAACGCCGCTTCCAGGACGTGCCGCAGTTCCACATCGGTGAGTTCGGACTCGGAGATCGCGGCGCTGATCGCGTCGACCTGGCGCAGTATTTGGGAGATCTCTTCGTGGAGCGCGCGGCCGTTGTTGCCGGGGTTCTCGCCGGCGTTCTTGTCGGCGGTGGCCAGTCGGGTCAGGAGTTCGGCGGCGAGGGTGCCGCGCCACTGTTCCTCGCTGTCGTTCTGGCCCTTCAGTTTCTTGGCGGTGTCGGCCATCGCGTCGGCAAGGACGTTGCTGCCGATCCCGCCGAGCTGATCAAGAGCGGTCGCGAACTCGGCCGGCGTTCCGAGCCCGGCGCCGGCGATCGGTGTCACCGCGGAGGCGGTCAGGAGTGCCAGAATCGCGTACGGGCTGGCGGTGCGGATCCGGGTCCCGGTTCGGTGGCCGGCGCCGCGTACCCAGACGCGTACACCGGCTCTGGCCTGCTCGGCCGCTGTTTCCGGATCCGGTTCGGGCACGGCTCGCCGTCCTTCATGGACATCGACACCTTTCGGGTTCTCATGATGTCATCCCCGTGCGAGGCAAGCGCCGTTCTCGTACGGTATGAGCGTGGTGAATGCGGTGAGCGACGTTGTACCTACTGAGCGTATCGATATCGTCGGTCGCCGAACGCTGGCCTGGTGGCCGGTCGGGCTGATAGCCGCCGGCGCCACACTGCTGCTTCTGATCACCGCGAACCGGTACGACTACCACCGCGACGAGCTGTACTTCCGGATGCTCGGCCAGCACCCGCAGTGGGGGTATGTCGACCAGCCGCCCTTCACGCCGCTGCTCGCTCGCCTCGGCATCGAGATGTTCGGGGACACGGTGTGGGCGATGCGGGTGCCGTTCGCGCTGGTGCTGGGGTTGACCGCGCTTGTTGCCGCCGTCATCGCCCGGGAGGTGGGTGGCGGAGCGGTCGCGCAGTCGATCGCGGCGGCGGGGGTGGTGAGCGCTTTTCCGTTGTCTGCCGCGCATGTCAGTTCCACCGCCGCGGTGGATCTGCTGGTCTGGCTCGGTGTTGTCTTCTTCGTGATCCGGGCGTTGCAGGGCGGTGCGGGGTGGGCTTGGGTGGCGGCCGGGGTCACTGCTGGCCTCGGGCTCTACAACAAGCACCTCGTGGTGTTTCTGCTGGTCAGCCTGGCTGCGGGGTTACTGGTGGCCGGGCCCCGGGAAGTGTTCCGGTCCCGGATGCTGTGGGCCGGGGTGGCCGCTGTTGTCGTGGTTGGCCTGCCCAATGTGGTCTATCAGGTGGTCAACGGGTTTCCGCAGGTCGAGATGGCTCCGGCCATCGCTGTCTCCGGGGCTGACCGGATCATGGTGGTGCCTCTGCAACTCGTTCTGGTCATCTTGCCGCCGGTGTGGATCGCTGGGATCGTGATGCTCGCCCGTGATCGGCGGCTGCGATCCATTGCGGTCGCGTACCCGATCATTCTGATTCTGGTGCTGGCTTCCGGCGGGCAGGCGTACTACCCGATCGGGCTGTTGCTCGCGCTCTTCGCCATCGGGGCGGTGCCGACTTCGCGGTGGATGAACCGTCGTTGGCGGCGGGTTCTCGTGGGGGCAGGCGTTGCGGTCTTCGCCCTGCTTGCCGTGTTGTCGTCGCTTCCGGTCGTTCCTGAGGAGGACTTGTCCGACAGCCTTGTGGTCTCGGCGAATCAGACCGTCGCTGATCAGATCGGGTGGCGGGACTACGTGTGGCAGGTCGGCGCTGTCTACGCTGCGTTGTCCGACGCTGATCAGCGGAAGGCTGTGCTGTTCGCGGGGAATTACGGGGAGGCCGGGGCGCTGGATCGATACGGCCCTTCGCTGGCGTTGCCGGACGTCTACAGCGGACATAATTCACTTTTTGCCTTCGGGCCGCCGCCCGAGGGGAAGAGCGTGGTGGTGGCGGTGGTTCAGGTCACGCCTCGGAACTTCGGTAGTTGCGCCGCGAAGGCTCGGCTTCGTAATGCGGTCGGGGTGGAGAACGAGGAGCTCGAGGCGCAGGTTTATGTGTGCCGGCTCAGCCAGCCGTGGAGTGCTGTCTGGCCGGCGGTGC
This sequence comes from Actinoplanes sp. CA-015351, assembly GCF_050955685.1. Lineage (NCBI taxonomy): Bacteria > Bacillati > Actinomycetota > Actinomycetes > Micromonosporales > Micromonosporaceae > Actinoplanes > Actinoplanes sp. CA-015351. The sequence goes on along the minus strand of NZ_CP192102.1, from coordinate 6,909,615 downwards.
GGCACTACGACTGAGTGCGTGACCGGCCCGCCGCCCCCGCCGCCCCCGCCGGTCGCCGGTCGCAGGTCGCCGGTCGAGCGGAAAGCGTCAGCCCGCGACCTGTTGGGTCAGACCTGGCGGTTTCGGCCCGCCTGGTAGCCGGCGATCATCTGGGGGATCATCAGGGCCACCATCACCGCCAGCGGCGCCCGCCAGCCGTCCGTCGCGTCGTGCAGGGCGCCGATCACGAACGGGCCCGGGATGGCGATCAGATAACCCACGCTCTGTGCGAAGGCGGACAGCTTCACCACCGTCGCCGGGTTGCTGCCGCGTAGCGCGATCATGGTCAGGACCAGCGGGAACGCCGTGTTCACCACGCCCAGCATGATGGCCCACAGCCAGGGCGCCGCGCTGGGGGACCACAGCAGGCCGCCCCAGCCGGCCATGCCGAAGAGGCCGAGGACCAGCGCGATCATGCTTTGGCTCCGGGTGCGCCCGGCCAGTGACGAAAGGGCAAATCCCAGGGGTACGCCCAAGAACGACGTCACCGCGAACAGAATGCCCGCCGTCGACGCCGAGATCCCCGCGTCCCGATAGATCTGCGGCAACCACCCGATGATCACGTAGGCGGAGGTGGACTGCATGCCGAAGTACACCGCGAGGGCCCACGCGACGGGGCTGCGCGTCACGCGTACCGAAGAGGGCTGTTGATCTTGAGCGGGGCGAGGCGCGGGGGCGGAACGGGCCAGCAGGAGCCACGGCGGGAGCGCGATCACGGCGGCGAGCGCCCAGCAGGACAGCCCGAGGCGCCAGTCGTCGCCGAAACTGCTGGTCAGTGGCACGGTCGCGGCCGCCGCGGTGGTCGCGCCCACGTTCAGTGCCACCGTGTAGAGGCCGGTCACCGTGCCGACCTGGTCCGGGAAGCGGTCTTTCACGATCGACGGCAGCAGGATGTTGACAAGCGCGATGCCGGCCAGTGCCACCGCGCTGAGCAGCAGGAACAGTGCCACGCCGCCGGCGTAGGGGCGGGTCGCGAGACCTGCGGTGAGCAGCGCGAGGCCGCCGAAGATCACGCGAGCGGAGCCGAACCGTCGCGCCAGGCGAGGCGCGGCAAGGCCGATTGCCGCAAAACACACCACGGGTACGGAAGTGAGCAGCCCCGCCACGGTGGTGGACATGCCGAGGCCGGCGCGGAGTTCGGTGAGCACCGGGCCGATGCTGGTGACGGCGAGCCTCAGGTTCACCGCCGCCAGCAACAGCGCGATCAGAATGAAGAGCCGACCCTGGCGGCGTGTGATCGCCTGCTGTTCCCGTAATGCCACGGAAACATCATGGCCCTGCTCACGGGCTGGTGCGCGGCAGGGTGTGTACGGTCACAAGCGCTTACCGCTGCTTACACCGAGGCGGGCGTCTCCTGCTCGCGCTCGGTCTGCTCGTTGAACTCTCGCTTGCTCGACTGCCAGCCGTCCTCGTTCATGCCGTTGCGCCAGTATCCGGAGATCGACAGCTGGTCGAGCGGCATCCCCAGCTCGCGGCGAAGGTACCCACGGAGGTCGCGGACGAGGTTCGCCTCGCCGTGCACGAAGACCTGACCCTGGCCCTCGGGGAGGACCGCGCCACGCACCGCGTCGCAGAGCAGCACACCGACCGGGCGTGCGCCCCGGTGCAGCCAGTTGATCTCGACGCCCGGGCCGGCCGGCAGTTTCTGCTCCTCGTCGGGGCTCTCGACCTCGAGGAAGACCTGTGCGACGGCGTCCTCGGGCATGCCCTCGATCGCGGCCGCGATGGCCGGGATGGCGCTCTCGTCACCGGCGAGCAGGTGCCAGTCGGCGCCGGCGCTCGGGGCGTAACCACCGCCGGGGCCCATGAACCGGAACACGTCATCGGGCTTCGCCTGCGCGGCCCACGGCCCGGCGATGCCGCTGTCGCCGTGCACCACGAAGTCGACCCACATCTCGGGGATCTCCGGCAGCCACTTGCGAACCGTGTAGGTCCGGACCGACGGCCAGGTCTCGGACGGCATCGTCTCGCGGATGGCACCCATGTTGAACGGCTCCGGGTAGTCGACACCGGGCTGCGGGAAGAGCACCTTGATGTAGTGATCGGTGAACTGCCCAGCCTCGATCCCGGCCAGAGCCTCACCGCCGACCACCACTCGCACCATGTGCGGGGTCAGCTGCTCGACCCGAGTGACCACGCCCTCGTGGGCCGGTCGCGCTGGTCTGTTCGCCATACTGCACCTCATTGCCGGTGGGACGATCTCCGGCAGGTAAGGCTACCCTTATTTTCGGTGATCTAACGTGCCGCCTGCTGGTGATTGTGAGTTTTCCCGGCAGGACGCGGTTTGAATCGGCGTCCAGACACACGAAAGGTGAGCCGGGAAACCCCGGCCCACCTCTTCGTGTTCTGGGGACTACCGCCAGTTGTTGCGGGGGCGGTTGCGCATCAGAGCGGTCGCGATCAGGCCGACCAGCAGGAGCACCGCGCCACCGCCGACCCAGGCGATGTTGTTCGCGATCAGGCTGATCGGGCCGCTCTCCTGAGCCGCGGGCGGTTCGGCCTGCGGCTGGGTGTCGGCCGGGACGTACTCGATCTCGTCGGGCGCGCCGCTGTCTGTGTCGCTGTCAGCCGCACCCGAGTCGGTCGTCTCGGACGCCTTCGGCTTGGCGGCCTTGGTCGTCGTCTTCGTGGTGGCCTCGGTGGTCTCCTCGGCCTCGGTCTCGTCGGTCGAGCCGGTGGACTCAGTGGAGTCGGTCGACTCGGTGGAGTCGGTGGAGTCGGTGGAGTCCGTCGTGCCGGTCGTCGACTCGGAGTCGCTCTCGTTATCCGAGTTCTCCGAGTTCGAGCCCGACCCTGAGCCCGAGTTCGAGTTGTTGTTCGAGGAAACGTCGGAGTCCGTCGTCGGCCGGGTCGTCGTGTTGGTACGCGGCGTCGCCGTGGTGGTCGTCGGCTTGGCGGTGGCCGGCTTCGTGGCGTTCGGCTTCGCCGTGGCGGTGGCCGCGGGCTTCGTGGTGGCCGGCGTGGTCGGCTTCACGGTGCCGCTGTTGGTGTTGTTCCCACCATTGTTGCCGCCACCGGCGTTGTTCCCGCCGTTGTTGCCGCCACCGGCGTTGTTCCCGCCGTTGTTGCCGCCACCGGCGTTGTTCCCGCCGTTGTTGTTCCCGCCGCCGTTGTTGCCGTTGTTGCCACCGCCGTTGTTGCCACCGCCGCCGTTGTTGCCGGCGGCGCGGACCGTGATCCGGACCGAGTCGAGCGCCGGGGTCTGGTTGGCGCGCTCCATCATCGGGATGCGGTGCGAGCCGTCACCGGCCCACGACGAGCACTGCGCGGTGCCCTCCTGCGGCAGGCCCGGCACCTGGATGGTCACGGTGTCCGGCGTCGCGCTGCCCTGGCGGTCCTCGGTCGCGACGAAGAACGCCGGGACCGGCTCCGGGGCGGGCGCCTCGTTCGTGCTGGTCAGCATCCGGCACGCGGTGTGGAAGTGGCCACGGACCAGGCCGTTCTGCAGAACGCTGCTCTCCACGTAGTACCCACCCTGGCCGGCCGCGAGGAAGCGGTCACGGATCAGGTTCCGGGTGCTGATCTGGAGGGTGAATGCGGTGGCCACGTTGACCTGGCGAGGCGCCTGGGTGATCAGCAGCGTGGGGTTGTTCGCGGCAGCGCCGACCTCACCGAACTCGGTGGAGACGCACCGGTTGCCCTTCTGGAAGCCGTCGTGCGCCTCCAGCTGGCTGTCCACACAGGTGTCGGTGAGGATCGTGAGGTTGTTGCCCACCACCTTGCCGGCACCGCTCTCACCGGCTCTGGTCGACGGGGTGTCCTCGGCGTACGAGAGCTGGGTGAAACCGATGACACCGCCGACCGCGGCGAGAACTACGCCGGCGGCCAGGAGCCGGGTGCGTCGCATGACGAGACCTTCTTTTCCCCGAGTTCGGCGAATATCTGACGCCCATAGCGGCGCTGACGCCCAGACGTTAGCAGCGGGCTCACAGAAATCAATTCCGCGCACAAACTTGAGGCATTCTTATGCCGAAATTAAGAAAGAAATATGGGTCCGACCTTGAACCCCCGGCATCATCCGAACGGATGATGCCCCTGGTTCACAGGTTTTTGCAGGCAGGACGCTGACCTGGCACGTTACAACACCAACCTGTGAGGCGGTACTTCCTTAACGTAACCGGAGCCCGCGAGCCGCATATACGTCGCGAAGGACTTCGATGCGGTCGGTCATGATGCCGTCGACACCCATATCGAGCAGCGTATTCATCTGTTCCGGATCGTCGATCGTCCAGACATGGACGGCAAGGCCTCGTCGATGCAGATATGCGAGAAACCGCGGATTCAGAACGGTTATCCGGCCGTGCCGTACCGGGATCTGCGCGGCGACGGCCGAGGCGGGGGTGGGCAGCGGGATCCCGGTCATCGAGGCGATCCGGAGCCGGGCCACCTCACCCATGCCGAGCGAGGTCGCCACCCGGGGCCCGGCCAGTACGCGTACCCGGGCCAGGCGGCGGTCGCTGAACGAGGCGAGCAGGACCCGGTCCTCGGCCTTGGTGCGGCGTACCGCCGCGACGGCCGGCTCGACGACCTGGTCGGATTTCACGTCGACGTTGAACCGGATGTCCGGCCAGGCGTCGAGGACGTCGTCGAGGCGGGGGACCGCGGCGGCGCCGCCGACGCGTACCGTCGCGAGGTCCGTCCAGGTGAGGTCGGCGATCCGGCCGGAGCGGCCGGCCACCCGGTCCAGCGCCGGATCGTGGATCACGACCGGGACTCCGTCGGCGGTGGCGTGCACGTCGGTTTCCACGTACCGATAACCCAGCGTGACCGCTCGCTCGAAGGCCGCAGCGGTGTTCTCGTCACCCTTCGCGGCGCCGCCGCGGTGCGCGAAGGCAAGCGGCCGGGGAGCGTCCAGGTACGGGTGATCCACGCCAGCAGTATGCCGGGCTTTGTTGCGCATAGGTAAAAGACTCCAAGGCCCATTGACCAGCGCCACTCGCGTGAAGATCCTGTCTTGCGAAGCGACCGAAGCGCGACCACGGGCCACGAGAGAAGGTGGCGCAAACTGGAAACGATCGAGTTCGACGTAGTGATCATCGGTGGCGGCGCGGCCGGCTCGGTCGTGGCGTCGCGTCTCGCTGCGGACCCTGACGTGCGGGTCTGCCTGATCGAGGCTGGGCCGTTCGGTGCGGAGGGCGAGCGCCTACCGCATCCGCGAAATGCGCTCAAGACCGAATTCGATTACGACCATCCGATTACTTCGCAAATACGCGGAAACTCTTATGTCCGACATTCCGGACTTAGTTTCCGGGATTGCGGTTTCCTGCCCCCACCCGATGACTTCACCGCCTGGGTGGCGGCCGGCGCCACCGGCTGGTCGTACGACGCGATGCTCCCGTACTGGAACCGCCTCGCCCCGGTAGCAGCGAGTGACCGGAGTCCGCTCGCCGAGGACTTCGTGGCGGCCTGCCGGACGGCTCTCGGCGTACCGATCCGGGACGACTTCAACGACGGCCCGTTCACCGACGGCGCCGGCTTCCTCCCAGCGCTCGCGGTTCCGCCATCGCCAGACCGCGACCGTCCGAATCTGACCATCCTGGACGAGACCCGGGCGGAACACCTCGACCCGAGCCGGGGCGTCACGATCCGCGGCGACCAGCTGATCCGGGCGCGGTACGAGTACGTGCTCTGCGCCGGAGCGATCAGCACCCCGATCCTGCTCCTGCGTTCCGGCATCGGCCCGGCTGCTCACCTTGAATCCGACCTCGGCTTCGAGGTGCGTGCCGACCTGCCGGGCGTCGGCGAGCATCTGCTCGGCCACCCGGCGTCCCTGATCGTCTGGGAGCCGGCCCGGCCGATTCCCGAGGCGGATACCGCGGCCGGCCTCTTCGTCCGCCGGGATCCGGCCCTGACCGGCCCTGACCTGGCTTTCCGGCTGAGCCGGACGCCGGGAGAGATAACGCTGACCTCCGCGGTGCCGCGACCACGCGGCGCCGGCCGGCTCCGGCTCTCCGGCGCCGACCCCTGGGGCAAGCCGGTGCTGGAGCAGCACCCCGAGGCCTACGACGAGCGCACCCTGGTGGACGGCCTGCGGCTGGCCCGCGAGGTGGCCGCCACCGAACCGTTCGCCTCCTGGATCACGCGCGAGATCACGCCGGGGCCGGAGCTGCGGGGTGACGACGAACTGGCGGCCTACGGACGGGCCGCCCACCACCGGGAACAACACCCGGCGGGCACCTGCCGGATCGGCGCGGTGGTCGATCCGGAGCTGCGGCTGCACGGCTTCGACAACGTACGCATCGCCGACGCCTCGGTCTTCCCGGAGATGCCGTCGGTGGACCCGGCGGCCACCGTCCTGATGGTCGCCGAGCGAGCAGCAGACCTGATCAGCCAGTCATTCGCGGCCGAAAAAGGCCAGTCGTCCGTGGCCGGAAATGAAAGCAAGAGAGAAGGCGAGCAACGGTGAGAACGTGTGTGGTGCGCCGGAGCGCCATCAGGCGCCGTCACGTCACCCGCCGGTTCGGGGCACGTCCCCGCAACCGTCTGCGGATCACGCCGCGCTGGCCGCGGCTGCGCTGGTCCGCCCGGCTGGCGCAGTCCCTCTGATCGATGCCGGGACCGAAGGTCGTCGTCATCGGGGCGGGCATCGTCGGCTGTGCGCTGGCCGACGAGCTGACCGGCCGGGGCTGGACCGACGTCACGGTGCTGGAGCAGGGTCCGCTCTTCACCACCGGCGGATCCAGCTCGCACTCGGCCGGCCTGGTCGTGCAGACCAGCCCGTCCCGGACGCTGTCCCGGCTCGCCCGGTACACCAGCGAGAAGTACACCGAGCTCGGCTGTTTCTCGGCGGTCGGCAGCCTGGAGGTGGCGACCACCCCGGAACGGCTCGCCGAGCTGCACCGGCGGTTCGGGTACGGCCAGTCGTGGGGCATCAGCTCGGCGGTGCTCGACCCGGCGGCCTGTCACGCGCTGTTCCCGCTGCTCGACAAGGGCCGGATCCTGGGTGGGCTGCACACCCCGGCGGACGGCTTGGCCGCGCCGCTGCGGGCCGCCGAGGCGCAGGCCGCCCGGGCTGCCGGCCGGGGCGCCCGGTTCATCGGCAACGAGCGGGTGGTCGAGGTTCTGCGACAAGATGGACAGGTCACCGGCGTGCGCAGCGCGGACGCGACCCATCCCGCCGACATCGTGGTGAGCTGCGCCGGGTTCTGGGGTCCGGCGATCGGCGACCTGGCCGGCGTGCCGATCCCGCTGCTGCCGATGGCACACCAGCACGTCCGGACCACCGGGGCCGGCGCCGCCAGCAGCCTGCCGATCCTGCGCCACCCGGATCGGGGCCTGGACGTCCGCACCTACGGCGACCGGCTCGGCATCGGCTCCCACCTGCACGAACCCATCCCGGTGCGGCTCGACGACCTGCCCGGTGACGCGCACCCGGCGATGCTGCCGTTCACCGCCGCCACGTTCAAACAGTCCTGGGCGGCCGCGACCGAGCTGATCCCGGGCCTGGCGCGTACCACGCTCGAAGAGGCGTTCAACGGCGTGCTGTCGGTGACCGCCGACGGCTTCCCGCTGCTCGGCGAGTCCCGTGAGCTGCGCGGTTTCTGGGTAGCCGGCGCGATCACCGTGACGCATTCGGCCGGCGCGGCGAAGGCTCTTGCCGAGTGGCTCGTCGACGGATACCCCGGCATCGATCTGCACGAGTGCGACCTGAACCGCTTCGCATCCGCGCAGCTCGCACCCGACTACGTGCGCCGGCGCGCGGTCCGCGCGTACACCGAGACGCATCACATCGTCCACCCGCACGACCCACCCTCGGTGCGTAACCTGCGGCTCAGCCCGTTCCACCCACGCCAGGCGGAGATGGGCGCGGTCTTCGGCGTGGCCGCCGGCTGGGAGCAACCCCTTTGGTACGCGACAAATCCGCCACCCGAGGAGATCCGGCCCCGTGACGACTGGTCGGCGCGGCACACCTCGCCGATCGCCGAGACCGAGGCCCGGTCGGCGCGTAAACGTGCGGCACTGTTCGACCTGACCGGGCGTACCCGGATCGAGGTGACCGGTCCGATCTCCTTCCTGTCCACCGTGACCAGCGGAGATGTCGACCAGCCGGTCGGCGCGGTGGTGCACACGCTGCTGCTCGACCCGTCCGGCGGCATCCTCGGCGACCTGACCGTGGCCCGGCTCGCCGAGGACCGTTTCCTGGTCGGCGCGGGCGGCCCGCTCGACCTCGACCAGCTGGTACGGCGGGCGCCGGCCGGCGTCACCGTCCGGGATGTCACCGGCGGCACCTGCGCTGTCGGGCTGTGGGGACCGCGGGCCCGGGAGCTGACCGATATCGGTCTCCCCGCCGAGGGCGCCCCCGCGGTCCGGGAAGGCTTCTTCGGGATGATCCCGGTGACCGTGCTCCGGCTCTCCGCCGTGGGCGAGCCGGGCTGGGAGATCCACACCGAGGCGCAGTACGGCCTGCGGCTCTGGGACGCACTCGTCGAAGCGGGCCGGGAGTTCGGCCTGGTGGTGGCGGGCCGGTTGGCGTACGACAGCCTGCGGATGGAAAACGGCCGCCGGGTCTGGGGCGTCGACATGACGGGTGAGGACGACCCGTACCAGGCGGGTCTGGAAACGGCGGTGCGGCCGGGAGCGCGACCGGCGACGCTGCCGGACCGACGACTGGCTTGCCTACGCCTGGCGGACACCGGGGAGATTCCGCAGGGTAACGAGCCGGTCTATGCCGGAGGTTTCGCGGTGGGTCACGTGACCAGCGCCGTGTACGCGTGGACGGCGGGCGGCCCGATCGCCTTCGCCTGGCTTCCGGCGGCTCTCTCGGTGCCGGGGACCCAGGTGGAGATCGGATATGTCGATCACCGGATCCTGGCGGCCGTCGCCGCCGAGCCGATCTTTGAACCCGAGCAGGAGCGCCTGCGAAACAAACGGGGGTAATTACCCCAGACTCGGACACACGACTCCTAGGTCTGCCCTACCTTAAGCCAGGTCTTACTCGGGCAAACCTACCGAAATGGAGCATCTCGTGCGTTCTTCCAGACTCGCGCGGGGCGGCCTTCTGGCCTCCGCCCTGCTCTCGATACTGGCCGCCGGGCACGCGGGCGGCGCACGCGCCGCCGATGCGACGATCAAGCCGATCGACGCCGGTTACGCGGACTCGCTCGCGCTCAACGGAACCGCCACCGTTACCTCCGACCGTGGCGACCACCGGGTCATCGAGCTGACCAACGGCGGCTTCAAGCAGGTGGGTTCCGCCTGGTCGACCGGCCGGGTGGACCTGACCAAGTCCTTCGAGACCACGTTCCGGGCGCACCTGCACCACGGCAAGCCCGGCGCCGACGGTATCGCGTTCCTGGCACAGGGTTCGGGCCCGCGCGCGCTCGGCGGCTGGGGCGGTGGCCTCGGTTACCGCGGCATCTCCAAGAGCGTCGCGGTCGAGTTCGACACGTACCAGAACACGCCGGACCCGAGCAGCAACCACCTCGCCGTGGTGCTCGGCGGCAACCCGGACCGGCACACCGCCGTCGCGGAATCCTCGATCCCGCTGTTCGGCAAGCCGTTCCAGGCCCGCGTCCGGTACGACGGTGCCGCGCACGTCCTCAAGGTCTACGTGAAGTCGCTGACGGCCGGTGCGGCCGAGGAGCTGCTGCTCGACCAGAAGGTGGACCTTGCCGCGCGTACCGGCGGGACCAGCGGCTGGGTCGGTTTCACGGCGGCCACCGGGGACGTCACCTCGGTACAGGACGTCTACGACTGGTCGGTCGAAGCACCACTCGCGTGACCTCGACCGGCGCCGCAGGAGCGGCGCCGGCCGTCCCCTCTTTGTTGGAGACCTGCTTCCGGCCCGGCCCGGGCCGGCTCCACCCTGCCCGATCGGAGACAGCTGATGCCCACGGTCGACCGTGTGCTTTCCGACGAGACCGGCGCCGAGCGGACCGGTGGCAAACCGCCGGCCCCCGCCAGGTCCGAACCCAAGGTGAGCGTGATCGTTCCCGCGTTGAACGAGGCCCGCAACCTGCCGCACGTGTTCGCGCGGCTCCCGCAGGTGGACGAGATCGTGCTGGTCGACGGGGGGTCAACGGACGACACCGTGGCCGTCGCCCGCCGGCTGCGTGCTGACATCCGCATCGTCCGGCAGAACCGCCGAGGCAAGGGCAATGCCCTGGCCTGTGGTTTCGCCGCCGCCACCGGCGACATCATCGTCATGATCGACGCCGACGGCTCCACCGACCCGCTGGAGATCCCCAGCTTCGTCGAGACGCTGCGGTCCGGCGCCGACTTCGCCAAGGGCTCCCGATTCCAGCCGACCGGCGGCAGCGCCGACATCACCCGGCTGCGCCGGGCCGGCAACAAATGCCTGAGCATGCTGGTGAACCTGCTCTTCGGCACCCGGTACAGCGACCTCTGCTACGGGTACAACGCCTTCTGGGCGCGGCACCTCGACGTCTTCGACCTGGACAGCACGTCGCCGCCGCCGAACAGCACGGACGGCCGGCTCTGGGGCGACGGGTTCGAGATCGAGACCCTGCTGAACCTGCGGGCCGCCCGGGCACAGCTCGAGATCGTCGAGGTACCCAGCTTCGAGCACTCCCGGATCCACGGGGTCAGCAACCTCAACGCGCTCACCGACGGCATGCGGGTCCTGCGGACCATCGCTCGCGAGTGGCCGCGCCGGCGCGATGCCATCCGAGTGGCGGAACGGCAGGTGCGATGAGGATCGGTGTCGTCTCGAACGCGTACCACCCCGACATCGGCGGGGTGGAGACCCACGTGCGGCGCCTCTGCGCCGGGCTCACCGCCGCCGGCGACGACGTCGAGGTGATCACCCAGCACGCGGCCCGGTCGGTGGAGAACATCGACGGCGTACTCGTCCGGCGATTCCCGCTCACCGTCCCGGCGGGCAACTACCGTTTCTCGGTTCCGCTTCTGCGGTGGTTGCGCACGCATGCCGAGACGTACGACGTTCTGCACGCCCACAGCTACCACGCCCTCGCCGCGCTCTGTGCCGCGCTGGGCAACAGCCGGACCCCGCTGGTTTTCACGCCGCACTACCACGGGACCGGGCACACCCGGTTCCGTGCCGCGCTGCACCGGCTCTACCGTCCGCTCGGGCGGACCATCCTGAACCGTTCGAGCGCGATCGTCTGCGTCACCGCCGCCGAGCGCGAGCTGCTGATCCGGCACTTCCCGGAGGCCGCCGACCGTACCGTGGTCATCCCGAACGGCACCGACCCGCGCCCGGCCGCCTCCGCCGTGCCCGGCCAGGTACGCCGGATCCTCTGCGTCGGACGGCTGGAGCAGTACAAGCGGGTCGACCGGGTGATCCGGGCGATGGCGCACCTCGGTCCGGAACACAGGCTCGACGTGGTCGGCACCGGCCCAGCCGGAGCCCAGTGGCGTCAGCTCGCCGCCCGGCTCGGCCTCGCCGGGCAGGTCGTCTTCCACGGCCGGCTCGACGACGCCACGTTCGCGTCCTGCCTGGCACAGGCCTCGGCGGCGGTCTCCGCGTCAGCGCACGAGGCGTTCGGCATGTCGGTGGCCGACGCGCTCGCGGCCGGCCTGCCCACGGTCGCCGCGCCGATCCCGGCGCACCAGGAAGTGGCCCGGCTCGCCGGTGACGGCGTGTGGCTCCGGTACGCCGACCCGGACGACGAGGCCGACCTGGCCGCCGCGATGATCGAGGCGACGTCCACCGGGCGCAAACGTCCGGCGACCCTGCCGACCTGGGACCACGTGGTCCGTGGAATCCGTGACGTCTACACCGCCGTGGCCAGCAAGCCGGTGGCGGCCGCGGGGGCCGTCAGCGGATGAGTGCCACTACGGCCGGGATCGATGCCGGCCGGTCCTCGCGTACCCGTCTCCCCGACGCCGGCCTTCTGCGCGGCGGCAGGGAGACGGCCGCGTGCGCGCTCACTCTCACGGTCTCGGCTGCGGCCGGCGCCGCCGCGCTGGTGGTGGCCTTCCGCCGGGCCGAGTGGGGCGGGAACGACCAGTTCGCCTTCTTCTGGGCGGGCATGTTGATCTTCACGTTGCCGGCGGCCTTCTGGGGCGTACGCCGAACCGCCAGCACCCGGCTGCGGCTGGCCGTGCTCGTCGGGTACGCGTTGTTCACCTACCTGCCGAAGCTGCTGCGCAATCCGTCCGGCCCGCTCTACCACGACGAGTACGCCCACTGGGGCCAGGCGCACGACATCCTCCTCGACGGCCGGCTCTTCGAACAGAACCCGATCGTCCGGGTGATCGGCGAATACCCGGGCCTGCACGCGACGGTCGCCTCGCTGGCCGCGCTGACCGGCCTCACCGTCTGGCACGCCGCGCTGCTCCTGCTGATCACCACGCACGTGCTCGTGGTGCTCGGCGTCGCGGTCCTGGCCGGCCAGCTCTGGCCGGATCCCCGGATCGGCGTCGCGGCCGCGTTCGTCTACAGCCTGAACAGCTCGTTCCTCTACTTCGACACCCAGCTCGGGTACGAGTCACTCGCCATCACCGTCCTCATCTGGGCCCTGGCCGGCGGCCTGCGCACGATGCGGGCCGGCACCCGCGGCGCCCGGATCGGCGGGGTGGTTCGCACGGTGCTGTTCGCGCTGGCGACCGTGGCTACCCACCACCTGACCGCGCTCTGGCTCACCGGCGTCTTCGGACTGATCGCGCTGGCCTGCACCGTGGTGTCGGTACGCCGCCGGGAGCTGGTGACCGCTGCCCGCACCGGATGGGCGCTCACCTCGGGAACCGCGCTGGTGGTCGCGTTCTGGATGGGTGCGGTCGCCCCGCGTACCGGTAGTTATCTCGACCCGTACCTGGGCCGTGCGCTCGGCCAGTTCGGCGGGCTCGCCGGCGGCAGCTCGGGCGGGCGGACGCTCTTCAGCGGCTCGGTCGCTCCCTGGTGGGAGCAGAACACCGCGTTCGTGGCCCCGGGATTCGCGCTTCTCGCCATGATCGGCGCGACCACGCTCTGGTGGCGTCGCCGGCGGTCCGCGGACCCGTTCACCACGGCCGCGAGCGCCGCGATGCTGCTGGTCGGCGCGCTGTACTTCCCGGCGACGCTGCTGATCCTCACCCCGTCCGGGGCGGAGGGCGCACGCCGGTCCTGGGCGTTCAGTTACCTCGGCCTGGCCGTGGTGGTCGCCCCCTTGATCATCGCACTCCTGGACCGGCCGCGCCGGGTTTTCACCGGCTCGCTCCTGCTCTGCGGGTGCGCGCTGATGCTTGTCGGCAACAACGCGGCCGGGATGAATCCGTCGTACCGGTTCCCGGGCCCTCCGGTTTTCGGTTCGGACACCCGGGCGGCCACCCCCGAGGTCCTCGCGGCCGCGGCCTGGATGCGTGAGACGCAGGGCAGGGAGACCCGGCTGGTCGCCGACCGGTATTCCGGCCTGATCTTCGGGTCGTACGGCGAGCAGGAGCCGACGACCGGCTCGGCCACCTTCCCCACGTACGACCTGTACCTGGCCCAGCCCGGCAAGCCGATCTCCCCGGCGCTGCTGCACCAGCTGCGCAGCTGGCGGTTCGAGTTCCTCGTGGTGGACCGCCGGATGGCCGAGCAGGTGCCGGACATCAAGATCTACTTCGAGACGAACGAGCCGATCCCGCACGACGGCCGGCCCGCTTTCACGAAGGCCCAGCTCGCCAAATTCGACACGATGCCCTGGCTGATCAAGGTCTACGACGGCCCGCACGTGGCGATCTACCGCTTCGACTTCGACAGCCTCGGCGCGAAGATCGCTAGGAACCCGCGATGACGACGATCCGGCTCACCCTCCTCGCCTACCTGAGCCTGGGCGGATCCCTGGCCGCCACCGGCCGCTCCCTGGCCGCCGTCCCGTTCTGCCTGCTCGCCCTCCTGATCTGCGGCGAGCTCCTGCTCCGCGCGATCCCCGGCATCCCGGCCGGGCACCGGCCCGGCATCCCGGCCGAGACCGGCATCCCGGCCGAGACCGGCATCCCGGCCGAGACCGGCATCCCGGCCGAGACCGGCATCCCGGCCGAGACCGGCATCCCGGCCGAGACCGGTGTGCCGGCCGAGACCGGTGTGCCGGCCGAGACCGGTGTGCCGGCCGAGACCGGTGTGCCGGCCGAGACCGGTGTGCCGGCCGCGCGGCTGGGGCTGGCCGCGATGGGCGGCCTTGTCACGCTGCCGCTGGTGGCGCTGTCACTGCATGTGGCCGGCCTGCAGGTGCGGGTGACGCCGCTGGCGGCGGGCATCGCGGCGACCGTCTCTCTGGCGGCGGCGGTCGCGCTGCTGCGTGAGCGACTCACGGTCACCCAGCAGACCGTGCCCGGCCAGTCGCTGGCCGGGTTGCCCACCCAGCGTGGCCCGCTCGTCCCGGCCGGGAGCAGGGCGATGCCTCCACAAAATGCGGGCGACATTTCTGAAATGTCACCCGGCTGGCATGCCGCTGCGGTGGCCGTTCCAATCATGCTGGCCATCGCCATCGGGGGTGTCGCCACACGGGTCTACTCCGCGTCACCCAAGCCCGAGCAGCCCGGATATCTGAGCGTGGCGCTCAACGGATGGGCGGCCGGTATCACCAGGCCGGTGACGGTTCCGCTGCGTGGACTGGTCGTCCCGGTGCGGGTGACCAGCGCCGGCCTCGACCCGGTCACGGTCTCGCTGCGGGTCCGGATCAGCGGGCACCTGGTCGGCGCCCGGCCGGTCACCCTCGACGCGGACACCGCGCGATCGTTCACCATCCGGGTGCCTGCCCTGCCACCGGACGGCTGCCTGCGGCCGGTACGGATCAGCGTCGGCACCACCAGCGCGGGCTTCTACGCCCGGGGCGCCGGTAAGGGGCGGGCCGCGTGCTGATCAGCGCCGTTCGCCGGATCTCCGGGGACTCACTGGCCCGGAACAGCCTGCTCATCATGGCGACCACCGTCGTCAACGGCGGGCTCGGATATCTCTACTGGATGCTGGCCGCCCGGTGTGTGCCCGCCTCCGAGATCGGCACGGCGACCGCGCTCATCTCGGCCGCCACCGCGGTCAGCATGATCGCGAACCTGGGCGCCGGGCACATGTTCATCCAGCGCCTGCCCGGCAGCGCGGCGGCCGACTGGTCGAGGATCGTCAGCGGCGGGCTGATCTTCGGCGCGGCGGCGACCGCGGCGGCCGCCACGGCCGGGGCGATGATCGTGCCGCGGGTGTCCGGCAACTTCGGGTTCCTCGCTGGCGCACCGGGCGCGGCCGCACTGGTCTGCGCGGCCGTCGCGGTCACGCTCACCACACTGCTGGACAACGTCTACGTCGCGCACCGGGCCGGGCACGGCATGCTGGTCCGCAACCTGGCCGTCGCGACCGGCAAGATTCTCGCGCTGTTCGTGATCCTCGCGTTCCCGGTACCCGGTGTGGACTGGGCCGAGGCCGTCCTGATCTCCTGGACCGTCCCGACGCTACTGGTCAGCGCGTTGACCGTGATGTTCGGACCGGGCCGGCTGCGTCCTGGCGCCCGGATGCGGCCGGCCGGGATCCTCGCGGAGCTGCCGCATCTGCGGACCGCGCTCACCGGGCATCATCTGATCAACCTGACCCAGGCCGGACCAGCAGCGCTGCTGCCGGTGCTGGTCACCGCGAAGCTCGGCTCGGACGCGAACGCGCACTTCTATCTGGCGTGGATGACCGCGTCGATGCTGTTCATGGTCTCCCCGGCGGTGGCGTCCGCGCTCTACGCCGAGCGCACCAACGCCGGTAGCGCCGGGCTCAAACGGGCCTCGGCCGTTGTGCTCGCGGTGGTCGGCGTACCGACGGTGGTGTTGTTCGTGGCAGGGGAAACGATCCTCGGGCTGTTCAGCGCGGCTTACGCCATCGAGGGCGGCCCGCTGCTCAAGATTCTGGTGCTGGCCGCCCTGCCGGACGCGGTCACGAACCTCGCGGTGGCGCACTGGCGATCCCGAGGCGAGTTCCGGCTCTGTCGCCGCCTGAACGCGGTCCGGGCGGCATCGTGCCTGCTCCTGGCCTGGTTGCTGCTGCCGCCGGCCGGTGTGACCGGCGCCGGCGTCGCCTGGCTGATCGGCCAGACCGCAAGCGCCCTGCTGGTCGCCGCGCTGGCACTGCGCCCCAGAAAAGCACAGGGCCAGCGGAAAACCGGACCTCGATCTTTGAACACGACCATGAGCGCGAGCCGGTCGTGCGTACCCACTGGGTCTGGAAAGACGCAGCTGACCCGGAGGTTCCGATGAGGGTTTTGCATTTGTCCAATCTCTACGCGCCGGTGATCGGCGGGCTGGAGCGCAGCATCGCGACCAGCAGCGAGGAGATGGTGCGGCGCGGGCACGAGGTCACGGTTCTCACCCTGGCGACGCCTGCGGCGCCGCAGGACGAAGAGATCAACGGGGTACGCGTGGTGCGCGTGCGCAGCGTCGCGAACACGATGCTGCCGATGCTGAACGCCGACCCGGCGAAGCCGTTCCACCCGACCGTGCCGGACCCGCTGACCATGTCGGACATCGCGCGGACGCTGCGCACGAACACGTTCGACCTGGTGCACAGCCACGACTGGCTGATGTACAGCTACCTGCCGCTGCACTTCGGCCGGCTGGGCCTGCCGCACGTGCACACGGCCCATGACTTCGGGCTCACGTGCGTACGCAAGACGTTCTCCCGCAACGGCCGCCGCTGCACGTCCGGGCCGAGCCTGGGCCGGTGCGTCGGATGCGCCACGGTCCAGTACGGCCGGCCCCGCTCAGCCATGCTCACGGCGGGCCTGCGCGCCCAGCGGCACCGGGGCATCGACACGCTGACCGCGATCTCCTCGTCGGTCGCGTCCGCGCTGAATCTGGCCCGGCTCCCCGGCGAACTGCCGGTGCGGGTCCTCTCCAGCCTGGTCCCGGACGGCCTGGACACGCTGGCCCGCCGGACGCCACGGCCGGACTGGCTGCCGGACGGTCCCTACCTGCTCTTTGTCGGGCAGCTCGGCCCGCACAAGGGCATCGACGTGCTGTTCACCGCCTATCAACGGCTCGCTGCCTCGGTGCCGGGCGCGCCCCGGCTGGTCTGCCTCGGCACCCGCCGGGCCGACACACCGCCGATCCCGCCGGGTGTGGTGGTCCGCCACGACGTGCCGCACGCCGAAGTGATGGCGGCCTGGCACGGCGCCGCGGCCGGGGTGGTGCCGTCGCTGCTGGAAGGGATGGGCCAGGTCGCGGTCGAGGCGATGCTGGCCGGCACCCCGCTTGTCGCCTCGGCCTCCGGCGGGCTGCTGGACGTGGTACACGACGAGGTGGACGGGCTGCTGGTCCCGCCGGGTGATCCGGATCTGCTGCACACCGCGCTGCTGCGGGTGCTCACCGACGCCGATCTGGCCGGCCGGCTGCGGGCCGCCGGCCATCAGCGCGGCCTCGATTTCACCGCGGCACGCGTCGTACCCGAGATCGAGGAGGTTTACCGTGACTGCATCTCCGCGCACTAAAATTCTGGTCGTCGGCTCCGGCTGGCGATTCCTCTCCGGGATCAGCTACTACACCTGCCGGCTCAGCAACGCGCTCGCCGAGCGTTACGAGGTGGGCGCGATCCTGATGCGCCGGCTGCTGCCGGCACGCCTTTACCCCGGACGTGAGCGCGTCGGTCACTCACTTGCCGACCTGCGCTATGCGCCTTCGGTACGCGTATTCGACGGCGTCGACTGGTGGGCCGTGCCGTCCCTGGTGCGTGCCGTGCGATTCCTGCGCTCCTACCGGCCGGACGTGCTCGTGCTGCAGTGGTGGACCGGGGCGGTGCTGCACTCGTACCTGGTGCTGGCACTTGCCGCGCGGTCGCTCGGGATCCGCGTGGTGGTGGAGTTCCACGAGGTGCAGGACACCGGCGAGGCACGGTACGCGTGGGCCGCTCGTTATGTGCGGCGGTGCATCCAGCCGTTGCTGGAGCGTACCGACGGGGTGATCGTCCACTCCCGTTTTGATCTGGACTCGCTCGGTGCCGCGTACGGTGTCGACGGCAAACCGGCGGAGATCGCCTTGCACGGGCCCTTCGACCATCACGAGGTGGCCCGGCGGCCCGGCACACCCGGCGTCTGCCGGCTGCTGTTCTTCGGCACGATCCGGCCGTACAAGGGTCTTGAAGATCTGATCGAGGTGTTCGCCGGGCTCGGGCCGGGTTATCACCTGACCGTCGTGGGGGAGACCTGGGAGGGCTGGACGCAGCCCGGCGAGATGATCGTCGACTCGCCGGTCCGGGACCGGATCACGTTCGTGAACAGGTACGTGGCCGACGCCGAGGTGAACGACTTCTTCGCGGCGGCGGACGTGGTCGTGCTGCCGTACCGGCGCAGCTCGGCGAGCGGGCCGCTGCACATCGCGATGAGCCACGGCGTGCCGGTGGTGGTCACCGCGGTCGGCGGGCTGGTCGAGGCGGCCACGGATTACAGCGGGACGGTCTTCGTGCCGCCGGCGTCGCCGGCCGAGCTCGCGAGGGGAATCGCACGTGCCGCCGGCCTGTGTGGCCGGCGGCACGCGGATCCGTCGTCATGGGATCGGACGGTGGACGCTTACTCGCGCCTCTTGTCAGCTCTTGCTGATGGTCAGGAGGTTTCTGGTGGGGATCAGGACAGCACCACGTCGTCGAACCAGACCGTGCCGTTGTTGTCGCCCGACTTGAGGTGAAGCTGGACGCTGGCGGCGCCGGCCGGCGCGACCGTGTCGATGGTCAGCTTCGTCCAGTTGCTGGTGCCCTTGGCGACCTGCTTCGACACGTTCTGGCCGAGCCACTTGTCGTTCGCGTCGAACCAGCTCAGCGAGATCTCGTTGGAACCGGTCACGTTGACGCCCTTCGCCCAGGCCTCGGCGTGCCAGGCCTGCCCGGCCACCACCGGGGTGATCGGCGAGGTACGCACCGACGGCAGCGCCGAGCTGGTCCGCCCGGTGTCGCTGAACCGCGCCGAACCGGTACCTGTCCGCGCCACGTCACGAACCCGGACGGCCGTGCCATGCTCAGCCAGGTACGGCCGCCACGGCGAGTTGCCGGCGGACGCCTCGAAGCCGAGGTCCAGCACGGTGTTCGTGGCCGTGCTGCCGGCCCAGTACGTGCGGACCACCGACGCGGCCGGCTTCGCGACGCCGTCGGCCCGGTAGAGGCCGAACTTGTACTGCGCGGGCATCTTCGAGACCTGTGAGTTCGACGGGATCGCGCCGGCGCTGAAGTCGCTGAGCGTCCACGGCGCCACCGAGCCCACCTTGGCGGTCTTGGCGGCCTGGAAGACCCGGGCCAGGAACGCGGCCTGCTCACCCTCGCTGGCAAAACCGGGCGCGCTGGTCAGGCCGGTCTCGCCGACGACGATCGGTGACGGGCTGACCGCGGCCTGGGCCTTGCGGAGTTCGGCGAGCGAGCGCTCCGAGTTTCCGTAGAAGTGGAAGTCGAAGTAGTCCAGCGGGGTTCCGGCCATCACGGATTTGATCTTCGCCATGGCCGGAGCGCCGCCGCTGCCGTCGACCGAGAGGGTCAGCGGCATCTCGGGGGCGGCCGCGCGGACCGACGGGATGATCTTCTTGGCCCAGGCGACAGCTGACGTGTCGTTCGGGTTGAACTCGTTCTTCAGCTCCACCGAGATCACCCGCGCGTCCTTCGCGTATGGGCTGATCACCGACTTCGCCCAGGCAGCGCTGCCGGCGGTGTCGTTGTAACCGGCCCACCAGTCGAAGAGGGTCAGCTTCACGGTCATGCCGTACGAGTCGGCGATGCTGATGAACTTGCGGAGACGCTCGGCGTACTCCGCCTTCGGGGTGGGGTACCCGAACGCCTGCGGGAAGATGATGATGCGGACGTTGTCAGCGCCGAGCGCGGCCGCCTTCTTCAGGTCCGCGTCGATCCGGTCGGCGTCGAACGAGGTCCACATCGCCGACCAGCCGGCGGTCGACGGGTAGTAGTTGATCGTCTTGGCGGAGAGCGTGGCGTCGAGCCGGCTCTCCAGGGTCGCGACGACCTCACCCTTGACCTTGACCGGGGCGGTGGCCTTGGCCGGGTTCTTCGGGGCGGGGGATGGCTTGCTCGCTGCCGTCGCTTCACCGGCCGGAGCGACCATGGCGAACAACAGCGAGGAGGCGATGATCGCTGCGCGGCTGCGAACAGTCTTCACGTGAGCCCTTCTTGTAACGGTCGGTGCTGCGGTGACCCTCCTTTCGGTCATTTATGCTGGTCCAGCAGGCTTCCGTCGAGGTAGTCCGGTTGCGTTGCAGGTGCGGAAAGGTGCGAGCCCTTTATTCCCCAAGTCGCGGCCGATGGTGCGCGACTCGCCCGCCTCTCATCCCTGCGGGTATTGCCCGTCTTACTGCGGGTAGTGCCTGGGGGTGTAGACCGCCGTGGTGCCGTCGCCCCTGGTGACCGCGCGGGTCTGCGACGAGCCGATGATCAGCAGGCAGCGCATGTCGACCGTCGCCGGGTCGAGCTCACCGAGCGTGGTGACCCGGACCGACTCGGCCGGCCCGCCGACGTCCCGGCCGACCACCACCGGCGTCTGTTCCGCGCGGTGTTCCAGCAGCAGTTTCCGCGCCCGGACCAGCTGTTCGGTACGGGTTTTCGACGCCGGGTTGTAGATCGCGATCACCAGGTCGGCGCCGGCCGCCGCGTCAAGCCGCTTCTCGATCATTGACCAGGGCTTGAGCCGGTCGGAGAGGGACAGGATGCAGAAGTCGTGCCCGAGCGGCGCCCCGGCCCGGCTCGCCACGGCCTGCGCCGCGGTCAGGCCCGGCACGATCCGCACCGGCACGCCGAGCCACTGCGGGTCCTCGGCGACCTCCAGCACGGCGGCGGCCATCGCGAAGACCCCGGGATCACCGGACGAGACGACCGCGACCCGGCTGCCACGTGTCGCCAGGTCCAGCGCGAACGCGGCCCGCTCCGCCTCGACCCGGTTGTCCGACGGGTGCCGGCGCTGCCGGGGGTTCGCCGGAACCCGGTCCACATAGGGCCCGTACCCGATCACGTCGTCAGCGCCGGCGAGCACGGCCTGCGCCTCAGGGGTGAGCCAGCCACTGTGCCCAGGCCCAAGCCCCACGACAGTGACGCTCCCAGCGCTCCCAGCGCTCCCAGCGCTCCCAGCGCTCCCGGCGCTCCCGGCACTCCCAGCACTCCCAGCACTCCCAGCACTCCCAGCGCTCCCAGCGCCGGCCAGGACCTGCGCCGGAGCCGGAGCTGTGGCCTGCGCCGGAGCTTCCGTCCTGCCCATTTCCGATTTTTCGGATTTGTCGGTCAGAAGGTAGGGGGCGTCGGTCCCCGAAACGGCCTTCGCGCCAAACTCGGCGGCCTGCGTGCCGGACTCGGCGGCCTTTACCCCGAAGGCGGTGGCGGCGGGGCTTGGGAGCAGTGCCAGGGAGAAGTACGGCACCGTCTCCGGGTCGACGTCGGCCACGCGGGCTGAGCGTTCCTTGTCGGTGGTGGCGCGTTCGACGTACCACGCGTCGTCCAGGCGGCCGGCTTTCGACAGCGCCTCGCGGACGCCCGCGAAGGTGCGGCCCAGCTTCATCACGGCCGCCGAGTCGGTGGTCGCCAGGCGGGCGGCCAGCTCGTCCGGAGGCAGGGTGCCGGGCAGCACCGTGAGCACCTCGTCGCGTTCCATCAGCGGGCGGCCGAGGACTGCCGACGCGGCGCTCACCGAGGTCACGCCGGGGACGACAGTGGTGTCGTACCGATCGGCCAGGCGCTTGTGCATGTGCATGTAGGAGCCGTAGAAGAACGGGTCGCCCTCGGCGAGCACCACCACGTCGCGGCCGGCGTCGAGATGCGCGGCCAGGCGGGCCGCGGCCTCGGTGTAGAACTCGTCGATAGCGCCCTGGTAACCGCCCGGGTGGTCGGTCCCCTCGGTGGTGACCGGGTAGATCAGCGCTTCCTCGATCTGCCCCTCACGCAGGTAACCCGCCGCGATCGCCCGTGCGTTGCTGCGGCCGTGCCGCGCCGCGTGGTACGCGATCACGTCCGCCGCCTCGATGAGCCGGGCCGCTTTCACGGTGACCAGTTCGGGATCACCGGGGCCGAGCCCGACACCGTAGAGCCGGCCGGGCCGGACGTCGTTCGTCATGCTGGTTTCCGTCTTTTCCGTCATGTGACGCTTACTCTGACTCGGATGCGATGGCGTTCACCGCAGCCGCCGTCATGGCGCTGCCGCCCCGCCGGCCGCGAACGATCAGATATTCCAGGCCGGACTCGGCGAGCGCCTCCTTGGACTCCGCCGCGCCGATGAAACCGACCGGGATCCCGAGCACGGCGGCCGGCCGGGGCGCGCCCGCCTCGACCATCTCCAGCAGCCGGAACAGCGCGGTCGGCGCGTTGCCGATCGCCACCACCGCCCCGCCGAGCCGGTCGCCCCAGAGATCCAGGGCGGCCGCGCTGCGGGTGTTGCCGATCCGGGCGGCGATCTCCGGAACGGCCGGGTCGCGCAGCGTGCAGACCACGTCGTTGGCGGTGGGCAGCCGGTTACGCGTCACCCCGGACGCGACCATGTGGGCGTCGCAGAGGATCGGGGCGCCGTCGAGCAGCGCTTTCCGCGCGGCGGTCACCACACCGGGACTGAACCGGACGTCCTCCACGAGATCGACCATCCCGCAGGCGTGGATCATCCGAACCACCACGCGAGCCACATCCGCCGGCAGCCCGCCGAGATCCGCCTCCGCCCGGATCGTGGCGAACGACCGCCGATAGATCTCAGCGCCGTCGCGCACGTACTCCATCACACTCTCCTAGCCTCAGCCACCAGGTCTCCCAGCTGGGAGACGGGTGCGACTTGCACGTCATGGGTCGTCGCGCCCGAGCGGGAGACCTGGTATCCGGCGGGGGTGGCCAGCGCCTGCACATGGGAGCCCGCAGGGCTGCCGCAGGCTCGGTCGCAGCCGGCCCAGTGGACCGGGAGGCCGTCGACGAATCGGGATGTCGCGGTGGCATCGGCGCGGACGTCGGCCAGGGATTTCGCGCAGCCCGGGCGGCCCGCGCACGCGGTCACGCCCACCCACGGCGAGTCGGCCGCGGTGGCCAGGCCCGCGCCGGCCAGGCGCTCGGTCCAGCTCGCTGCCGCGCCTCGCTCCAGATCGGTGACGAGGATGCCGCGCCCCGGCGTCACGACCAGCCGGGCGGCCTTTTCCAAAACCTTCATGGGTACGCCACCAAGCCGCCCCAACGGCACCAGAGCACCCACCGAGACGAGCGGGCTGCCGGGCTGATCCAGAACGCCGAGCAGGTCACCGGGCTCAAGGGCGTCGACCGGCGCCGCCGCCGCGACCTCAATGGCAGCCAGGCCGAGCGCCGCGGCGACTCGTGCGGAAACCCGGGCCGGGCCGTCCGAGAGCTCCGGTAAACGCCAGGCGGCCGCACCGCTGCCGCGCTGGGCCTCGCGCTCGGCGAGGAAGGCGTGCGCCGCGGCGATCAGTGTCTCGGCCACGTGGTCGGCCGGCACCCGCAGCCCGGTGTCATGGCCGCCGAACCGGATCGCGAACAGCTCCCCGGACGGGACTGCTGCGACGTCGGCTGCCAGAGGGACGTGACCGATCGCGAACAGGAATTTGCCGGGCAGCCGGGGCAGCACCGGATCGCTCAGGATCGCTGCGTCGAGCCGCTGCGTCACAGCACGGATTCTGGTGTCGGCGAGGGGAGGCGCGGCTATATTCCGTACCGAATCGTGGGTCTGCGAAGGCAGCAGGCCGGCGGCGCGCAAGCGGGCCGCCAAGGTCTCCGCGTCCTCGCCTTTCACGCCTCTGACCTGAAGGTTTGCTCTGGAGGTCAGCTCCAGGGAGCCGTCACCGAACCGCTCGGTCAGCTCGCGCAGGGCACCCAGCTGGACACCGGTCAGCTCGCCCGCGGGCAGCCGGACACGCGCCAGAAGCCCGTCGGCGGCGGCGTGAAGCCGCAGCGCGCCGGGGCAGGCGTCGGTATCGGACTGCCGGAGGGGTGCCACGGCCCGGATACTACGGGCGGCCACCGACAGGTTCGCAGCCTCGGGTCGGCAGAGTCACAGCCCGGCCTCGCCTTGACGTCCAGTAACGTGGCGCGCAAAGGTGAGAATTCACCAGCGGCGACGCCGCGGAGGAAGCCGGTGTGAGTCCGGCGCGGTCCCGCCACTGTCACCGGGTTTGTCCACCCGGGAGCCAGAAACTCCGGTCGCCGTGATCTCGACTACCCGGGGCGCGGACCCCGAGGGGGAGCGCAACGCGTGTTTCTGCTGCTGTCGACGTCCGACACCGACCTGCTCAGCGCCCGGGCCAGTGGCTCCGCGTGGCGGCTGGGCAACCCGGCCCGGACCCAGGTCTCCGATCTGCCCGCGCTCCTCGACGGCGTCGACCTGGTGGTGGTCCGCATCCTCGGTGGCCGCCGCGCCTGGGAGGAGGGGCTGGACGCGCTGCTCGCCGGCAGTGTCCCGGTTGTGGTCCTCGGTGGCGAGCAGCTGCCGGACGCGGATCTGATGAAGCTCTCCACGGTGCCGGCCGGCGTGGCCGCAGACGCGCACATCTACCTGGCGCAGGGTGGTGGCGAAAACCTCGCTGCGCTGCACGACTTCCTCTCCGACACGGTGCTGCTGACCGGCAACGGGTTCGCACCGGCGGTCGAGGCGCCGTCCTGGGGTGTGCTTCCCCGTGCGGCTTTCGAAAGCGGGACCACCGTCGCGGTGCTCTACTACCGCGCTCACCACATGGCCGGTAACACCGCGTTCGTCGAGTCGCTCTGCCAGGCGATCGAGGCGAAAGGCGCCCGCGCGCTGCCGATCTTCACGGCCTCGCTGCGCACCGCCGAGCCGGAGCTGCTGACCGAGCTGCGCAAGGCGGACGCCCTGGTGGTGACGGTGCTGGCGGCCGGCGGCACGAAGCCGGCCACCGCCGGCGCGGGCGGCGACGACGAGGCGTGGGACGTCGGTGTGCTCGCCGACCTGGACGTGCCGATCCTTCAGGGACTCTGCCTGACCAGCTCGCGGGCGACCTGGGAGGCGAGCGACGACGGGCTGTCGCCGCTTGACGCGGCCACCCAGGTCGCGATCCCGGAGTTCGACGGGCGGATCATCACGGTGCCGTTCTCGTTCAAGGAGATCGATCCGGAGGGCCTGTCGGTCTATGTGGCCGACCCGGAGCGGGCGTTGCGGGTGGCCGGGATCGCGGTGGCGCACGCGCGGCTGCGACACATTCCGCCTGCTTCGCGGCGCATCGTTCTGATGCTGTCGGCCTATCCGACCAAGCACTCCCGGATCGGGAACGCGGTCGGTCTGGACACTCCGGCCTCGACGGTCGCGCTGCTGGCGGCTCTGTCCGCCGAGGGTTACCGCATCGGGGACTTCGGCTCATATGACGGCGACGGGCTGATCCACGCCCTGATCGCGGCCGGTGGGCAGGATCCGGACTGGCTGACCGAGGAGCAGCTGGCCGGCAACCCGGTCCGTATTTCCGGAACTTCGTATAAATCGTGGTTCGACACGATGCCTGCTGACTTCCGGGCACGCGTCGAGGAGCACTGGGGCCCGGCGCCGGGTGAGCTCTACACCGACGGCGGCGACATCGTGCTGGCGGCGCTGCGTGACGAGAACATCGTGGTCATGGTGCAGCCGCCACGTGGTTTCGGCGCCAACCCGGTGGCGATCTACCACGATCCGGACCTGCCTCCGTCGCATCACTACCTGGCCGCGTACCGCTGGGTCGCTGACGACTTCGGCGCGCACGCCGTGGTGCACGTCGGCAAGCACGGCAACCTGGAGTGGCTGCCCGGCAAGAACGTCGGCATGTCCGCTTCGGACGGCACCGACGCGGCGCTCGGCGACCTGCCGCTGATCTACCCGTTCCTGGTGAACGACCCGGGCGAGGGCACCCAGGCCAAGCGCCGCGCCCACGCCACCCTGGTCGACCATCTGATCCCGCCGATGGCCCGCGCCGAGTCGTACGGTGACATCGCCCGTCTGGAGCAGCTGCTCGACGAGCATGCCAACATCGCGGCGCTCGACCCGGCGAAGCTGCCGGCGATCCGGGCGCAGATCTGGACGCTGATCCAGGCCGCCAAGATGGACCACGACCTCGGGCTGTCCAACCGCCCGGACGACGAAGAGTTCGACGACTTCATCATGCACATCGACGGATGGCTGTGTGAGGTCAAGGACGTGCAGATCCGTGACGGGCTGCACATCCTGGGCGCCGCGCCGGTCGGCGAGGCCCGGATCAACCTGGTGCTGGCGATGCTGCGGGCCCGGCAGATGTGGGCCGGCAAGGTCGCGGCGCTGCCCGGTCTGCGCGAGGCGCTGGGTCTGGCCGAGGACGCGTCGACGGCTGAGACGGATGCCGTCGAGGAGCAAGCGCGTGCCCTGATCACGGCGATGGAGGAGCGCGGCTGGCCTGTCGATGGCATTTCGGATTTGTCGGAAAATGCGGATGTAATCCGTGTGCTGGAATTTGCCGCTTCCGGAATCGTGCCCCGGCTCGCCCGGACCACCGACGAGATCACCCACGTCCTGCACGCCCTGAGCGGCGGTTACGTGCCCGCCGGGCCGAGCGGATCACCCCTGCGCGGCCTGATCAACGTGCTGCCGACCGGCCGTAACTTCTACTCGGTCGACCCGAAGGCCATCCCCAGCTCGCTGGCCTGGGAGACCGGCCAGGCGATGGCCGACTCGCTGCTGGACCGCTACCGCGCCGACCACGACGGCGAGTGGCCGAAATCGATCGGCATCTCGGCCTGGGGCACCAGCGCGATGCGCACCGCCGGTGACGACATCGCCGAGATCCTGGCGCTGATCGGCGTCCGGCCGGTCTGGGACCCGGCGTCCCGGCGGGTCACCGGACTGGAAACAATTTCCAGCGAGGAGCTGGGCCGGCCCCGGATCGACGTGACGGTCCGCATCTCCGGGTTCTTCCGCGACGCGTTCCCGCACGTCGTGGCGATGCTCGACGACGCGTTCGCGCTGGTCGCCGCCCTCGACGAGCCGCTGAACCACGTCCGCGAGCACGCGCTGCGCGACCAGGCCGAGCATGGCGACTGGCGGCGGGCCACCATGCGGATCTTCGGATCCCGGCCGGGCGCATACGGCGCGGGCATCCTGCCGCTGATGGACAGCCGGAACTGGCGGGACGACGCCGACCTGGCCGAGGTCTACGCCGTGTGGGGCGGGTTCGCCTACGGCCGTGACCTGGACGGGGTGCCGGCCCGGCCGGACATGGAGAACGCGTACCGGCGGATCGACGTCGCCGCGAAGAACATCGACACCCGCGAGCACGACATCATCGACTCGGACGACTACTTCCAGTACCACGGCGGCATGATCGCCACGGTGCGGGCGCTGACCGGTAAGGCTCCGGCCGCGTACATCGGTGACAACACGAACCCGGACCAGGCACGGACCCGCAGCCTGACCGAGGAGACCGCGCGGATCTTCCGCGCCCGGGTGGTGAACCCGCGCTGGATCGCCGCCATGCGGCGGCACGGCTACAAGGGAGCCTTCGAGCTGGCCGCGACGGTCGACTACCTCTTCGGGTACGACGCCACGGCCGGCGTGGTGACCGATTGGATGTACGAGCAGCTCGCGGCGAGTTACGTGCTCGACCCGGAGAACCAGAAGTTCATGCGCGAGTCGAACCCGTGGGCACTGCACGGCATCAGCGAGCGGCTGCTCGAAGCGGCCGATCGCAAGCTGTGGGAGTCCCCGGAGCCCTCGACCTTGGCGGCGCTGCAGGAGATGTACCTGGAGACCGAGGGCGAACTCGAGGACGGCCCGGCCTAGTCCTGGGTGTTGCGCCTCAGGAGGTACGTGTCCATGATCCAGCCGTGGCGCTCGCGCGCCGCGGCCCGGGTCTTCAGGATCTCGTCGCCGACGTCGGCGACCGTGCCGGACGCGAGCACCTCGTCCTCGGTGCTCACGTAAGCGCCCCAGTAGATCTCGGCGTCCGGGTGCGCGGTGAACGCCTGCTGCGCGTCGAGCATCACGACCACGTCGTCGACACCCTCCGGCCAGCCCTCGGCGAGCCGGCGGCCGGTGGTGACCTGATAGGGCTGGCCAACCCGGTTCAGCCCGATCCGGTGCTTCGCGGCGAGCGCCGAGACGCTGCTGATGCCGGGGACCACTTCGTACTCGAAGGTCTGCTCGCCGCGCGCCAGGATCTCGTCGAGGATCGCGATCGTCGAGTCGTAGAGCGACGGATCGCCCCAGACCAGGAACGCGCCGATCTCGTCCTCCTTGAGGTTCGCCGCGATCAGCTCCTCGAAGACCAGAGAGCGCCGATGCCGCCAGTCGGTGACCGTGCCGGTGTAGTCGGCCGGGGTGCGGTCGCGGTCCGGGTCACGGCCCTCGATGATCCGCTTGTGCGGGTGCGAGTAGGCGCGGATGATGCGTTCCCGCAGGTCGATCAGGCTCTGCTTGGTCTCACCCTTGTCGATCAGGAAGAACACGTTGGTCCGGCCGATCGACTTGGCGGCCTGAAGGGTCAGATGGTCCGGGTCGCCGGCGCCGATCCCGATCACGTAGATCTTCCGCATGAGGAGAAAGTCTGCCTCAGCCGCTGTCTCCATCGCTCAGCAGGGGAACCGAGGGGGAGAGGTCGCGCCCGATCATCGCGGCCCGCCGCAGCGAGTCGGCGCCGAAGCGCTCCTTGATCTTGTCCATCGCGGCGTCCAAGCCGTCCCTGTCAGGTGTTGTGTCAAATGGCAGCTCCATCTGCACGTTTCCCTCGCCGTCGAGGTTGCTGACCGCCACACCGACCAGCGTCAGCCCGCGCTCGGCGATGAGAGGCCGCGCTTCGCGCAGCAGACCCTCAGCGGTACGCAGAATGGCCTCGGTCCCCATCGTCGCCTTGAGCAGGCTCCGGGACCGGGTGGCCCGGGTGTAGTCGCCGAACCGCAGCCTGATCGTCACGGTGCGCCCGGCCCGGTGCGCCCGCCGCATCCGCCGGGTGACCCGGTCGACGAGGGCCGCGAGGGTGGCCTCGACCTCGTCTTCGCTGTGCGAGTGGCGGCCCAGCGCGCACTGCGCCCCGATCGACCCGCGCCGGTGGCCGGTGTTGACCCGCCGCGGGTCCCGGTTGTGGGCGAGCGCGTGCAGGTGCCGCCCGGCGTGCCCGCCGAGCATCGACACGAGCGCCGCCTCGCCGATGCGGGCCACGTGCCCGACCGTGTGGATCTGCCGCTCGCGCAGCTTGGTGGCGGTGACCGGGCCGACACCCCAGAGTTTCTCCACCGGCAGCGGGTGCAGGAACGCGAGCTCCTCGCCGGGTGGCACGACCAGCAGGCCGTCCGGCTTGCCGGCGCCGGACGCCACTTTGGCCAGGAATTTCGTGCCGGCAACGCCGACCGTGATGGGCAGACCGGCCCGCTCACGCACCTCGGCACGCAGCCGATGGGCGATCTCCACCGGCGTGCCCCGGATCTTGCGAAGCCCGTCCACGTCGAGGAACGCCTCGTCGATCGAGAGCGGCTCGACGATCGGCGTGGTGTCGTCGAAGATCTCGAAGACCAGGCGGCTGGCCCTCGTGTAGGCGCTCATCCGCGGCGGGACCACGATCGCGTGCGGGCAGAGCGCCCGGGCCCGGCTCAGCGACATCGGCGTGGTGACCCCGAACGCTTTCGCCTCATAGCTCGCCGCGAGCACCACACCCCCGCCGACCAGCACCGGACGGCCTCGCAGCGCGGGCTCGTCGCGTTGCTCGACCGACGCGTAGAAGGAGTCGAGATCAGCGTGCAGG
This sequence comes from Actinoplanes sp. CA-015351, assembly GCF_050955685.1. Classification (NCBI taxonomy): domain Bacteria; kingdom Bacillati; phylum Actinomycetota; class Actinomycetes; order Micromonosporales; family Micromonosporaceae; genus Actinoplanes; species Actinoplanes sp. CA-015351. The sequence continues at coordinate 6,880,026 of NZ_CP192102.1, read as the reverse complement.
ATCACATTCGCAGCATAGTACGTATGTTCTAATCGTGGCGACCGACACGATGACTGGTAGTGGCCCGGTGGCCTGAGTAATTTGAGGGAATCCCGAGGCGAGATTCTCGGTTCCTAGAGTTGAGTCACCCAAGCTCAAGCCTTGAAGGGCCACCAGTCATGTTGCTCAGCAGTCCGACCGTGCGCGACCTCTCGCGCCTCACCGCCCGGGTCTTCGCGGCCCGTGAGTCCGGTGCCAGGCTCGACGCGTACCGCCGGGACCACGACTTCTTCATCGACATCGACCTGCCCGGGACCGACCCCGTCGCGATCGACATCACGGTCGACAGCGAGGCGCTGACCGTTCGCGCCGAGCGTGTTCGTGCCGAGCGCAGGAGCGACGGCACGCCTCAGGCGGGAGTCTTCTCCCGCGAGGTCGAGCTCGCAGCGTTGCTGGATGTCGACCGGCTGGAGGCGCGGTGTGACAACGGTGTGCTCACCCTGCTGATCCCGGTCGTGGCGCAGCGGGAGCTGGCCGGCGTCTGACGCGTGTGAAAGGCCGCTTGCCCCTCGGGAAGGCGGCCTTTCGCTTGCTTCACCTGTGCCTCACCTGTGCCTCACCTGCCGAACTGGATCCAGTTCACGTTGAGGAACTCGCTGTCGTCCGCGGCCGCGAACGTCACGAACACCGTGTGCACCCCGGTGATCGGCTGCAGTGCCGCGGTGTCGGTACGCCAGACCTGCCAGCCCCCGGTGTTGCTCACCGACACCTCGCCGACCGGGGCGCTGTCCTTGCTGTCCAGACGGATCTCCAGACGGCCGGTGACCCCGGCGCCGGACGCCACGCGTACCTTCGCCTTCGTTGCCGCCACCTCGCCGAACTCGAAGTTGTCGAACCGCAGGTGATCGTTCCGGTTGATCCAGCCGATGTTCTGGCCGCCGCCCTCGTCCTCGGTGTCCTGCGCCTCGACGCCGGCCAGCTCGGTCGCCGACTCGGCCTGCAGTACGGCGTACTCGATGGGTGTCGGTTTCGCCGTGGTCGGCTCCGGCTGCTCCGGTGCCGGCTCGGCCGCACTTGTCGCCGGCGCGGCGACCGGCACCGATGGCAGGGCCTCGGCCGGGGTGTCCTGCCAGCGGCCGAGGCCGTACCCGATCAGCACCAGGGCGATCCCGCCGAGCGATGTCAGAACCCGGCGACGGGCCGTCCAGGAGCGCGTGCGGTAGACGTTCGGAGATCCATGGTCCACCGGCAGAATCTAACCGCTGCGCCCGGCACCGCGCTCAGACGGGGGCGCCTTCCATGAACAACCGGCCGGCTTCGGAAGCCGGGACCGGGCGGGAGAAGTAGTAGCCCTGAGCGAACCCGCAGCCCATCTCGCGCAGCGCCGCCAGCTGGCCGAACTCCTCGATGCCCTCGGCCACGGTCGCCATGCCCAGGCTCTTGCCGAGCCGGACGATCGTGTCGGTCAGCGCCGTGTCGTCGTCGAGAATACCGAGGCGTTCGACGAACGAGCGGTCGATCTTCAGCGTGTCCACCGGGAAGCGGCGCAGGTAGGCCAGGGACGAATATCCCGTACCGAAGTCGTCGATCGCGAGAGTGAGTCCCAGGGCCTTGAGCCGGACCAGCTGCTCCAGGTTGGCCTCGGTGTCGGTCATCAGCACGCTCTCGGTCATCTCCAGGCAGAGGCAGTCGGCGGGCATGCCGGTCTCGGCGAGCACGGCGGCCACGGTCTCGGCGAGATCGGCCTGGTCGAACTGGCGTACCGACACGTTGACGCTCATCTTCAGCGGGCGGCCGGCGGCGTTGCTCCACTCCATGGCCTGGCGGCACGCCTCGTGCAGGACCCAGCGGCCGAGCGGCACGATCAGGCCGGTGGCCTCGGCGATCGGGATGAAGTCCAGCGGGTTGATCATGCCGCGGGTCGGGTGCGGCCAGCGGGCGAGCGCTTCGAAGCCGACCACCTCGTGGGTGACCAGGTCGACGGTGGGCTGGTAGTGCAGGCGCAGCTCGCCGCGTTCCAGGGCGCCGCGCAGGTCCGACTCGAGTTCGAGGCGTTCCATCAGGCCCTCGCGCATCCGGGGGTGGTACCCGGCGAAGATGTTGCCACCGACCGACTTGGCGTGGTGCATGGCGAGGTCGGCGTTGCGCATCAGCTGGTCGGCGCGCTCGCTGTTCGACCCGTCGTCGAGGTCGGCAATGCCGGCCAGGCCGATGCTGCCCCGGACGTGGATCTGCCGTTCCCCGACGAGCACCGGCGCCTCCAGGTCGTCGAGGATGCGCCGGGCGACGCCTTCGGCGGAGGCCGCGTCGCCGGTGAGCAGCACCCCGAACTCGTCGGCGCCGAACCGGGCGACCAGGTCGGAGTCGCGTACACATGCCTGGATCCGATCGGCGACCTGCACCAGGAGCTGGTCCCCGGCGAGGTGGCCGAGGCTGTCGTTGACCCGCTTGAACCCGTCGAGATCGAGGTGCAGCACGGTGACGTCGGTGCCCGCCGCAGCCCGGTCGCGGAACAGGGCGCGGTTCGCCAGCTGGGTGAGCGAGTCGTGGTACGCCTCGTGCACCAGCTGCTCCTGCAGCTCCATCCGCTCGCTGATGTCGCGGGTGTTCAGCACGAGACCACCCACGTGCGGGTCGTCGAGCAGGTTCGTGATGGTCATCTCGGCCTGCCGGGGGCGACCGTCGCGGTGCGGCACGGTCAACTCGAGGACGGTCGTGGCGTGCGGGCGGCCGGCGACCTGCCGCAGCGCCTGGGCGAGCCGCATCGCCGACTCGGGGTCGAGCAGCTGGGTGAGACGGCGGCCGGTGAGCAGCCGCGGCGTGTGCCCGAAGATCCGCTGCACCGACTCGCTCTGGTAGATCACGTCGGCGTCCGTGCTGACCACGGTCACCACGTCCGAGCTCTGCTGGACGAGCGCGTGGAACTGCTGCTCACGGGCGTACAGCTCGGCGGTCCGGTCGGCGACCCGCTTCTCCAGGTCGCGGGTCAGGCTGCGGTTCTCCAGCTGGGTGAGCAGCTGCCGGCCCACGATCAACAAGATCAGGAACGAGCGTGTGTACGCGACGAAAGGGTGACTGTGGCCCGTCGACACATGGAACAGCACGCTGGAGGCGAGCGCGGCCAGCACCGCGAGGTACGGCATCAGCACAGCACCCGTACGGACGCCACGCGGCAGGTCGATCGGGGCGACGGCGCCGACCCGGGGACGCAGCGCGCCCACCACGATCAGCCCGTAACCGGCCAGCCAGCCGAGGTCGAGCAGCCGTCCGATGCCGTCGTCGTGCACCAGGCCGAGGTACGCGTACCCGATGTCGGAGATCGCGAAAGCGAGCATGCCGGCGCCGAAGAGGGCGAGGTCAGCGCCGCAGCCGTGCCGCCGGCGCTGCTGCGGAAGCATGTATGCGGCCATCGTGGCGATCACGATGTCGCCGATCGGGAAGACAAGCGTCATGTAGAAGGGCAGCCCGACACCGGCGTCGGCGATCAGCCCGGCGGCGAAGACCCAGGCGACCAGGACCAGCGATGTCGCGATCATGAGGCCGTCGAGAACGCTGCGGATCCGGTTCGCCAGCGGCTGCGCGCCGCTCGGCATGATCAGCAACCCGGCCGGGACCAGCACGATCATGCCGATCAGGGTGAGGCTGGGGGTGACCACACCGGGCTCGATGTTCCCACCGGTGCTGATCAGGAACTGGAGTTGCCCGGCGCCCCAGAAGGACAAGCCGGCCGCGAGCGCCGTCCAGCCCACCCGGGTACGCCCGGTGAACCGCCGTGATCGCCACAGGCAGGCGGCGGCAGCGGCGGCCGCCGCGATCGGCAGTGCGACGAACGAGACGGCCGGGCCGCCGATGCCGAGCATCACCGCGGTCACGGCGAGGAGGGCGATGATCAGCGCGCAGGCGAGCGCCCACCGGCGCCCTGGGTTCATGCTGCGTGTCATCGAAGCCTCCGTTTCCGTGGTAACGGAGAAATCGGGCACGCGGGGGCCGGGCTGAGAGAAATCTCAGATCAAGCCGTCCTCGTACGCGACGATCACCAGCTGGACCCGGTCCCGGACGCCCAGTTTGGCGATGGCCCGGGTCACATGGGTCTTCGCGGTCAGCGGGCTGATCACCAGTTTCGCGGCGATCTCGTCGTTGGACAGCCCGGTGGCGACGAGCCGGACGACCTCGCGTTCCCGGTCGGTGAGCACGGCCAGCCGATCGCCGCCGGGCGACGCGGCGGCCGGGACCGGGCGGTGCGCGAACTGGCCGACCACCCGGCGGGTGACGCTTGGCGAGAGCAGCGCCTCGCCGGCCGCGACGACGCGGACCGCGTTACGCAGGCCGTCCGGGTCGATCTCCTTGGTCAGGAAGCCGCTGGCACCGGCGGCGAGGGCGGAGAAGACGTACTCATCGGTCTCGAATGTCGTCAGAATAATGATCTTGGTTTCTTGGGAGCGGAGAATCTGCTGGGTGGCCGTGATCCCGTCCATGCCGGGCATCCGGATGTCCATCAGGATCACGTCCGGTGTCAGCGCACGCGCCGCACGAACCGCCTCGTCACCGGTCGAGGCCTCGCCAACGACGTCGATGTCCCTCCCGCGGCGCAGCAGGCTGCGGAAACCGGCGCGGACCAGGTGCTGGTCGTCGGCGAGGAGAACGGTGATCGGCATGAACTCACTCCAGGATCGGGATGCTGGCGCGGACGGTGAATCCGGCGTTGCCGGGACCGGCGGTCAGCGCTCCTCCGAGCGCCGCGACCCGTTCCCGCATGCCCGCGATGCCGTGACCGTCGACAACCTCCGCCGCCGCCTTGCCGTCATCCTGCACGTCCACCACCACCCGGGTCGGTGAGTAACGCAGGGTCACCGCGGCACGGGTCGCCCCAGCATGCCGGACGGTATTGGTGAGCGACTCCTGCACCACGCGATAAACGGCGGTCGCTACCGGTGCCGGCACCTCGACCGCGTCGCCGAACTCGTTCAGGGACACCGTCATGCCGGCCGCTCGCACCTGCTCGACCAGCTGCTCCAGGCTCTCCAACGCCGGAACCTCACCCTCGCGCAGCACGCCAACCAGCGCTTTCAGGTCAACCATCGCCCGGTTGCGCACCTCCTGCGCGAGCTTCAGCGACGCCCGCGCCTCCTCCGGATCGGCCTCGAAGGAATCCATCGCCACGTTTAGATGCACACCCACCACAGCCAGCGTGTGCGAGACCACGTCGTGCAGGTCGCGCGCGATCTCCACGCGTTCCTCAGCCCGCCTGCGGCGAGCCTCGATCTCGCGCTGCCGCTCATCCTGCGTGATCCGGTGCGCCACCTCGATGCGCCAGCGCGATTGATTACGGTACGCGGTAGCGCCCGCGAGTGACGTGGCCAGCACCAGGGTCTCGGCGCCGAGATGGGCGAACATCCAGTTCATCGAATGCGAGCCGACCGTGACGTCCCAGTTGGCCCAGTAGACGACGGAGAACGCGCCGATCGCGACGGCGGACCTCATCCGGCCACTCAGCGCGACCGCCACGAACGCCGCGGTCGCCGGCCAGATCGCGGAGTACTCGATCAGACCGGCGCTGCGAAACGCGAAGACGCTGAGCAGACAGAAGATCAGGACGGACCGGGGCCATCGGTGGGCGAGCAGCATCGCCAGCGCCAGGGAGACCGCGAGCGGCCCGGTGAACACCGCGTCCACGTTGCCGCCGGTGACAGCGAGCCCGGCCGGGACACCCGCGAGGGTGAGAGCGGCGGCCGCATAGGTGAAGTTCTTGGTTGGCATATCCGGGACGTTAGGGTCGCCGGGCAGGTCAGCGCGTCGTCCCGCCGTCGTCACCCGCATCGACTCCTCCCGCGTACGAGATACACCATTCGATGTATGCGGTGTTGCTGGTTAAGGTAGCGGAGTGACCGCCGCGGAACTGCTAGCCGCTTCCGGCCGCTTCTCCATCGCGCCCGGCCTGTCCGATTCTGAGCGGGAAGGGATCGAGCGGGAGTTCGGCTTCACGTTCGCTCCGGAGCACCGCGAGTTCCTTGCCGCGGGCGTACCGACAGGTGTCGGCTGGCCGGACTGGCGCTCACCCGACCGCGCAGCCCTGCGCGAGGCACTGACCGCACCGATCGAGGGCGTCCTCTTCGACGTGGCCGAGAACGACTTCTGGTACGAAGGCTGGGGCCCCGCCTTCGGCGACCGCCTGGCCGCCGCCCGAGCCGGCCTGCTGATCGCCCCCCGGATGATCCCGCTCTACGCCCACCGCTACCTCCCGGCGGCGATCCCCGCCCACCCGGTCCTCTCGATCTACCAGACCGACGTGATCGTCTACGGCGCCGACCTCCCCGACTGGCTGAACCGCGAATTCGCCATAGGCGAGCCCGCCACCCACCAGACCCGCCCCACAGCCACCTTCTGGACCGCCCTAACCCGCTAACCCACACCCCGCCACCCACACCCCGCCACCCACACCCCGCCGCCGACACCCTGCCGCCCGCGGCCCTGCCGCCCGCGGCCCTGCCGCCCGCGGCCCTGCCGCCCGCGGCCCTGCCGCCCGCGGCCCTGCCGCCCGCGGCTCGCGCCTCGCGCCCGTTGCCCGCGCCCGCCGGCAGCAGCTGCGCCTGCCGCCGCCCCCATTCACAGATCTTGTGAGTTTGTGCCGCCCGGCTGGCCGCAAGTTCACAAGATCGGCCGCGCGGGGTGCGAACCGCGCGCGTTGCCCGGCGACTTGCCCGCATTGCCCGGTAACTTGCCCGCGTCGCCCGGCCTTTGCCGGTGCTCTCCGCAGATCTTGTGGGTTGCGCCGCCCGGCTGGCCGCAAGTTCACAAGATCGGCCGCGCGGGGTGTGAAGCGTCCGCGTCGCCCGGTGGCCCGCCCGTTCTGTCCGCAGATCTTGTGAGTTTGTGCCGCCCGGCTGGCCGCAAGTTCACAAGATCGCCGCGTGGGGTGTGAAGCGCCTGCGCCTCGGCCGGCCGGCTTGTGCTTGTGGTCGGGTGAAGGACGGAATCGCGACCACGAGCGCGAGCCGGCCGAACCGATTCGCCCGAATGCCGCAGCACGTCGGCAGGGGAACAGCGTGGCTGCCCGAACGACGCAGCGCTCCGGCGGGGGAACGACCGCGTCGGTGGGTGGGGTCAGCTTTCGGATTCGCGGCGGGCTTTGGCCCGGCGTTTGCCCTCGTGCATGGCTTGGACGCGGGCTACCGGGATGGTGTGGCCCTCGGCGATCAGGTTCTTGTCCAGCGGCTGCGGGGCGGGCAGGGCCTCGGCCCACGGGTCCCGGTCGCCCAGCAGGCCAGGGGCGGTGTGCAGGGTGAAGTCAGCCGGGGTCACCGTGTCGGCGTCGGCCCAAGCGACCGGGAAGGAGACCGGTACGCCGGGGCGGATGCGAGGGCTGTAGGCCGCCGCCACCGTTGCCCCGCCGGCCCGGGTGGCGTCGAGAAAGACCTTGCCGTGGCGGTCGTCGCGGATGAACGCGGTCGTCGCGAGCGCCGGGTCCAGGCGTTCGGCGCGGGCCGCGACGGCGCGCTGGGCGGCGGCCACGTCGTCCGGGGCGGCGTCCGCTTCGAGGGGGACGTAGACGTGCACGCCCTTCGAACCGGAGGTCTTCAGTGCGCCGGTCATGCCCAGGTCGGTGAGCACCTGCCGGACCAGCTTGGCGGCCTCGACGGCGAGCCGGAACCCGCCGCCCTCCGGCGGGTCCAGGTCCATGATCAGGTGGGTGGGGTGGTGTGAGCCGGCGAGCGTCAGGCCGGGGTGATATTCGATCGCGCGCTGGTTGCCGAACCAGATCAGCGTGCGTTGATCGTTGCCGAGCGCGTACGTGACCTCGCGGTGTGACGCGTCCGCCCAGATGCTGGTGCGCGGGACCCAGTCCGGGGTGTACTTCGGCAGGTTCTTCTGCACGAAGCGTTCCGGGTCGCCCTTGCCTTTCGACAGGACCCGGATCACCGTGAGCGGGCGGTCGCGCAGCACCGGGATCAGCCGGGCGGACATCGCGTCCAGATAGTCCACCAGGTCGCGCTTCGTGGCGCCGGCCTCGGGAAAGAGCTCCTGGTCCAGGTTGGTCAGCGGTACGCCGTGCCGTTCCTCAGGCATACCCGACAGCTTAGTTCTGATCCTGCTTGATGAACTGCTTCGCAGCCCCGGCCAGGGACTTGTGCAGCGCGGTGACGCTGTGGTGCGTCGTGGAGTACGCGCTCAGCGCGCTGTTCACCGCGTTCTGCCAGGCCTGTGAGCAGGCCGAGCCGTGCGCGCAGGACGGCACCGGAGTGGCCGTCCTCCAGTCCTCGACCGCGTCCAGCTGGTAATCCGAGAAGCCCTCGGTCGGCGTGTCAGTACGCGCCGGAATCGAGCCCTTGGCCGCGTTGAAGGCCTGCTGGCCCGCGGCTGACGCGACCGTGCCGAGCCAGCACCGGGTGCCCTCCGGGTTGGGTGCGCCGGTGGAGAGCACGAACGAGTCGGCCAGCCACTGGAAGACCTTCCCGTTGCCGGGGAAGGTGAAGTGGTCGTACGCCTTGAAGCCCTTGGCCTCGAGGTCGGCGGCCTCCCAGTCGCCCATCAGCTGGTAACCGGCCTTGCCGTCGATGAGCAGCCGTTCGGCGTCCGGCCAGTCCAGCGCGTCCCGGTCGGCGTTGCTGTAATCCACCAGCTTGTCGAAGTCGGTGATCGCGGCGGAGACCGCTGTGCTGTTCCAGCTGGTCTCGCCGGTGAAGAGGCCGGAGAACTTGTCCGCGCCCAGCTTGGTGATCAGCACGGCTTCGAGCAGCATCAGCTGGGTCCAGTCGCGGCCGAGAGCGAGCGGTGACTCGACACCCGACTTCCGGAGCTTTTCCAGGTCACGCAGGAAAGCGGGGAGTGTCGTCGGCGCGGTGTTGATGCCGGCGTCGGAGAGGACCTGCGGGTTGGTCCACACCACGTTGGCGCGGTGCACGTTCGCCGGTACCGAGTAGATCTCGCCGTTGACCGTGAGGTCCTCGACCAAGCCCTCGGGCAGAGCCTGGCGCAGTCCCCACGAGTCGTACTCGGTGGTCAGGTCCTGGACCTTGCCGGCGTCGATGAAGTCGGTCAGCTCGGCGCCGGCGTGCACCTGGAAGGTGTCCGGCGGGTCGTTCTGCGCGAGGCGGGCGGTGAGCACCTGCTTCGCGTTGATGCCGGCCCCGCCCGCTACCACGCCGTCGGAGAACTGCTGTCCGGGGCACTCCGCGGTGAACCTGCTGACCAGTGCGTCCAGTCCGGCTTTCTCGCCGCCCTCGGCCCACCAGGTGAAGACCTCCACCGTCGCCGCGCTGGAGTCCTCGTCGCCGGAGCCGCACGCGGCCGCCGTCGTCAGCAGGACGAGCCCGGCGAATGCCGCCAGAGCACGTCGCGTGTACCGCATGGCCAACCCCCTCGTGGACAACTGGGAGTACCGTGCCGCTCATTTCGCAAATGTGTCAACTCGTGATCTATCGCCGCACTAGCACGCAGAGTGACCATTTAGATCTTGACCTCGGACGATGCGTTCCTCACCTCTGGTTACCCTGCAGTAGAGATCACAACCGATGGTGAACAAGGTTGAGCCTTCGCGCTAATTCCTTCGGGGTACGTCAAACGGGCCATAGCTCACGGTCTATCCACTTCGTCACAATCAAGTCATGACGGCTCCAGGCGACCTTGCGATCCTCTTCGTCCTGCTCGCCGTGTTCGTGGCCTGTTGCGGTTACGCGGCCGGTCGGCTCCACCAGCGGCGCCAGCAGGGAGCGGACCGCGCGGAGGCCTACCGCGATGGGTACGCGACGGGCACCAGCAGCGTGTTCAGCATGGCGGCACGAGCAGCGGGCCGGCGGCGCGAGCGGGCTTCGGCACGAGCGGCGGTGCCGGTTCCGGAGAAAAAAGCCCCGGACCCCGTACCCAAGAAGAAGCCGGAGGCGGAAAGCTTCCCCGCGCCGAAGCCGCAGCTTCCGCCTGGGTTGCCGGAGCCGGCGGCTCCCGGTGGGGTGACCTATTCGACGCTGCCCGACCCGCAGTGGTCCGCTCCGGCGGAGCCGGTTCCGCCGCAGCGAGTCGCGCGGGAGGGCAAACACACCGTCCCCGAGGAGCTGGTCCGGGCCGCGACCTATCGGCTGCCGCCGGACCGGGTGGCGCGCGCCAAGGTGGCCCAGCCGAACGACGGCCCGCAGGTTCCCAAACCGCGCGGAGCGTGAATCTAAAGTCGAGCGGCCTCGACCGCCTCGCGCAGGCCACGGGTCGCGAGCTGGTCGGCGCGCTCGTTCTCCGGATGCCCGGCGTGGCCCTTCACCCAGTGCCAGCGCACCTCGTGGCGGCGGACGGCCTCATCCAGGCGCTGCCAGAGGTCGACGTTCTTGACCGGCTGGCGGGAGGCGGTCTGCCAGCCGTTCGCCCGCCAGCGCGACACCCACTTCGTGATGCCGTCGCGCACGTAGACGCTGTCGGTGTAGATGTCGACGGACATCGGCGCCCGGTTGAGCGTCTCCAGCGCCCGGATCGGCGCCATCAGCTCCATCCGGTTGTTGGTGGTCGTGGTTGCCTCACCGCCGCACAGGTCTTTCTCGGCGCGTCCGTAACGGAGCACGGCGCCCCAGCCGCCCGGACCGGGGTTCGGCGCGCAGGCGCCGTCGGTGTAGATCTCCACGACCGTGCTCATGGTCAGTGAGAATAAGGGTGAGGCACGACATCCCGCGGGACTGCCGTGGTTCGTGCCTGTCGCCCTGAGCCGTATGGTTGCCGTGGGCGGCGATTCTCAAGGGAGCTCAATGGTGGGTGGCGACGTGGCCGCGGCGGTTGACATAAGCGACGTCGTGGTGAGTTACGGCGAGAAGACAGCCGTCGACGGAGTGTCACTCAGCATGCCCCGGGGACGGGTGCTGGCGCTGCTCGGCCACAACGGCGCGGGCAAGACCAGTCTGCTCCAGGTCTGCGAGGGTTTCCGGCGGCCGGACGCGGGCTCGGCCCGGGTGCTCGGCCTGGACCCGGTCGGTGACCATGACGAGCTGATGCCCAGGCTCGGCATCATGCTGCAGTCCGGTGGCGTCTACCCGTGGGCCGCGGCCGGCGAGATCCTCCGGCTGTTCGCGTCGTTCGCGGCGAACCCGCTGGACACCGGCATGCTGATGGACCGGCTCGGCCTGCGGAAGGTGGAGCGGACCCGGTTCCGCCGGCTCTCCGGCGGCGAGCAGCAGCGGCTCAGCCTCGCGGTGGCCCTGGTCGGCCGCCCCGAGCTGGTCTTCCTGGACGAGCCGACCGCCGGCATGGACACCGAGGCGCGGCACACCACCTGGCAGCTGATCGAGGAGCTGCGGGCCGACGGCGTGTCGGTCCTGCTCACCACGCACCTGCTGGACGAGGCGGAACGCCTCGCCGACGACGTCGTGATCATGAAATCCGGCAAGATCGCGGCGACCGGCACCCCGGCGTCCCTCACCGCCGCCGCCGGGATCGACCTGCTTGAGGTACGCGCCGACCCGGGTCTTGACCTGACCACGCTGCCTCAGATGATCACCGAGACGTCACCGGGGGAGTACTCGATCACCGGGTCGCTCGACACCCGGGCCCTCGCCGACGTGCTCGGGTGGTTCGCCGCCTCGGGCGCGCACGTGACCGCGGTGAGCAGCCGCCGGCGCACGCTCGAAGACGTCTACCTCTCGTTGACCACCGACCTGGTTGGAGCCTCGCAGTGAGCGCCGGAACGTTCTCGCCCGCTCCCGGCCGGGCACCGATGCGGACGATCATCGGCAAGCAGATCCGGATGGAGCTGCTGCTGACCGCCCGTCGCGGCGAGGCCGTCGTGCTGGCCATGGGCGTGCCGTTGCTGGTCCTGCTCGGCGCCGGCCTCTTCGAGGTGACGAACCTGCCGACCGACGACCGGCTCGGCTTCGTCGTTCCCGGGGTCCTCGCGCTGACCGTGATGTCGACGGCCTTCACCGGCCAGGCGATCACCACGGGTTACGAGCGCAGTTACGGGGTGCTCAAGCGGCTCGGCGCGTCCCCGCTGACCCGGCCCGGCTTGCTGCTCGCCAAGACCGCCGCGGTGCTCGTCCAGATCGTCCTCCAGGTGCTGGTGCTCGGCGCGGTCGGCTTCGCGGTCGGCTGGCGGCCGCACGGCGACCAGCTGCTGCCCGCGATCGCGGTGACCGTCCTGGCCGCCGCCGGTTACAGCGGCCTGGCCCTGCTACTGGCCAGCGTGCTCAAGCCGGAGACGACCACCGGCGCCGCGACACTGATCTACGTGGTGATGCTCTCGGTCGGCGGCATCATGTTCGCCGCACCGGACCTCGGGACGGCCGGCTGGTTCCTGCTCCCTCTCGCCGCGCACGCGGAGGCTTTGCGAAACACCCTTTTGTACGACACGTCGGTGCCGTTCGCGATCTGGCTGAGTCTCGGGACGTGGGCCGTGGTCTTCCTGACCGCCGCCGCCCGCAATTTCCGCTGGGAGTAAGGGCGTCTGTCCATCGATCGGTTGACAACCGATGACGGTCGAGCGGTCGTCGTAATCTCATGCCCCGGACGGCACGATCAATGGCATGGAAGCCATTGAGGTAAGCGGACTTCGCAAGACATACAAGAACCGGGAAGCGGCCGCCGGCATCGACCTGGTGGTCGCCCGCGGCGAGATCTTCGCGCTGCTCGGCCCGAACGGCGCCGGCAAGACCACCACCGTGGAGATCCTCGAAGGACACCGGCAGCGGTCCTCCGGAGATGTGCGGGTGCTCGGTGAGGACCCGGGCAAGGCCGGCTCCGCCTGGCGTACCCGGATCGGCATCGTGCTGCAGGACGCCGACGACGCGGCCGACCTGACCGTCCGCGAGATGGTCCGGCACGTCGGTGGCTTCTATCCCGAGGCGCGCTCCGCCGACGAGGTGATCGACCTGGTCGGGCTCACCGCCAAGAGCAAGAGCAAGATCCGTACGCTCTCCGGGGGCCAGCGCCGCCGCGTCGACGTGGCGCTCGGCATCGTCGGCCGCCCCGAGCTGCTCTTCCTCGACGAGCCGACCACCGGTTTCGACCCGGAGGCGCGCCGCCAGTTCTGGGAGCTGATCCGCCGGCTTGCCGGTGACGGCACCACGATCGTGCTCACCACTCATTACCTGGACGAGGCCGAGGCGCTCGCCGACCGTCTCGCCGTGATGGCCGACGGCCGGATCGTGGCCGAGGGCACGCCGGCCACGCTTGGCGGCCGGTCCGTGGCTGCCGCGCAGGTCCGCTGGCGTGCCGACGGGGTGGCGCACGAGGAACAACACGACGATCCGACAGGTCTGATCCGGCGTCTGCTGGAGACCGGCGTGGATCTCACCACGCTCACGATCACCCGTCCGACGCTGGAAGACACGTACCTGAGCCTGATCGGAGAAGCACGATGACGACCCTCTCGGGAAGTCTCAGTCGCAGCCACGTCGAACTTCTCCAGTTTTTTCGGGATAAAACGGCGCTGGTCTTCACCTTCGCCTTCCCGGCGATGCTGCTGCTCCTGTTTGGCACGATCTTCGGGGATGAGTACAACGACGCCGGGGTGAGCGCGAGCCGCGTCTTCACGGCCAGCATGATCGCGTACGGGATTCTGAACACCGCGTTCGTCACGATGGGCTCCGGGCTGGCGATGGACCGGGAGGACGGGACACTCAAGCGCCTCCGGGGCACGCCGATGCCGGTTACCGCGTACCTGGTGGGCAAGGCTCTTCTGGTGTTGGCCTTGAGCCTCGCCGAGACGGCACTGTTGCTCCTGGTCGGCGTCCTGGTGTTCGACATGCCGCTGCCTGATGCGAGCCACTGGCTCACCTTCACCTGGATCTTCCTGCTGTCGGTGATCGCGTGTTCGTTGCTCGGCGTCGCGGTGAGCGCGCTGGTCCGCAACGCCCGCAACGCCGGCGCCATTCTCAACGTGCCGGTGGTGGCGCTGCAGTTCATCTCCGGCGTCTTCATCCAGCCGATGAGCCAGCTGCCGGACTGGCTGGTCAATGTGGCCTCGATCTTCCCGGTCCGGTGGATGGCGCAGGGTTTCCGGTACGTCTTCCTGCCCGAGTCGGCAAGCAGCCAGGAACTCGCCGGGTCCTGGGAGCTCGGCAAAGTGGCGTTGGTGCTCGGCGCGTGGTGTGTGGTCGGATTGGTGCTGTGCCTGATGACCTTCCGGTGGAGCGACAGCGACCGATGAGTCTGAGGTTGTGGGACGTCTACTTCCTGGTGGTCGCGGTCGCTGTGGCGGCCGCGATCGTCATGGTGGACGGCTTCTCGTTCGAGCGAAGGGCCGGCGCGATCGCCGCGATCGCCACGATGGCGGCGCTGCACCTCCTGGTGGGCCGCCCGCTGGTCCGGCGGGACGCGGTGAACACCACGGCACTGCTCGTCTGCCTGGCCCACCTGCTGCTGTTCGGGATTGCGATCGCTTGCGTACCGCTGGCGACCTGGCTGATGTTCGCGGTCCTGCCGATCTTCTTCATGATGGTCACGCTGCGCCGGGCGATCGTCCTGGTGGTCGCCGCGAACGTGATCCCGGTCCTGCTGGAGCTGCGCGCCGACCCCGGCGGCATCGGCATCGACCTGGTCATCGCGGCCATCTCCACCGCCGCCGGGGTCTGCATCGGCGTCTGGATCACCCAGATGATCGAGCAGAGCAACGAGCGTGCCGACCTGATCGCCGAGCTGGAGGCGAGTCGCGCCGAGCAGGAACGGCTCTCACACACCGCCGGGGTCGCGGCCGAGCGCAACCGGCTGGCCGGCGAGATCCACGACACGCTCGCACAGGGCTTCACCAGCATCATCACCCTGGTCCAGGCCGCTGATCCGGAGCTCAAGGACGAGCGCCTTGCGCTCGCCGTGCGTACCGCACGGGAAAACCTGGCCGAGTCGCGCGCACTCATCGCGGCTCTCTCCCCCGCCGCGCTTGCTTCCGCTTCACTGCCTGAGGCGGTACGCCGGCAGGCCGCCCGTTTCTCCGAAGAATCCTCCGTGTCGTCGACGGTACGAGTGACCGGCGAACCCAGGCACCTGCCGACCCCGGTCGAGGTGGTCCTGCTGCGTGCCGTCCAGGAGGCGCTGACGAACGTGCGGCGCCATGCCGGTGCCGGTGAGGTGGCGGTGCTGCTGGCCTATGCGCCGTCGAGCGTGCGGCTGGTGGTCCAGGACGACGGATGCGGGTTCTCCGTTCCGGAGTCCAGTGGTTTCGGTCTTTCCGGCATGAAGAAGCGCGCCGCCCAGGTCGGCGGAACCGTTGCCATTCGTTCCTCCGGGGGTACAACGATCGAAGTGGAGATTCCCTCGTGATCCGGATCCTGCTGGTCGACGACCACCCGGTGGTCCGGATGGGTCTGCGTGGCATGCTCGACGCCGAGGCCGACCTCACCGTGATCGGCGAGGCGTCCTCCGGCTCGGCCGGCGTGGCTCTGGCACTGGCCGAGCGGCCGGACATCGTGCTGATGGATCTGCGAATGCCGGACGGCGACGGCGTCGAGGCCACCGGCCGGATCCTGGCCGCCGCCCCGGACGTGCGGGTGATGGTGCTGACAACGTACGAGTCGGACCGGGACATCCTGCGCGCGATCGAGGCCGGGGCCTCCGGTTACCTGCTCAAGGACGCGACACCGGCCGACTTGGCGGACGCGGTCCGGGCGGCGGCGCGCGGCGAGACCGTTCTCGCGCCGAGCGTGGCGTCGACGCTGGTGCGGCAGGTGCGTACCCCGGCGCCGCCGGCGCTCTCGGCGCGCGAGACCGAGGTGCTCCGGCAGGTGGCAGCAGGTCTGACCAATGCCGAGATCGGCAAGCGCCTGTTCATCTCCGAGACGACAGTGAAGACGCACCTGCTGCGAGCCTTCAACAAGCTGGACGTGGCCGACCGCACGGCGGCTGTCACCACGGCCATGCGGCATGGGTTGCTCTGATCGACCTCTGGGTTAGTTGAGGGCGATTCGACTTAAAAACCCGTTCTGCCGGTAAGGGGACGATACGCCGGTTAGATTACGGATGGCGCGACCTCATGCCGGAACATCCTCCGGCGTTTGCGCTGCTCACTACCGGTTTCCCCGGTGCCTGAGCGGCCTTCTCTGATCGGCCCTCAGGCGCGGTACCCGAACAGGCAAACCTGCCGTGAGGCGGGGGCGCAAAGCCAGGGGCCTCCCCGAACGGAGGTAGCCCAGCCGCCGAAGGAGAAAGAAACACATGCGCTATCCACAAGCCCATGCGGCCAAGAGCGGCTCGATTCCGTTCGCGCTGCGTGGCAACAAGTCCATGCGAACGGCCCTGTCGGTCGCCGTAGCAGCGGCGGTGGGTCTGACCCCAACAGTCATGTTCACGTCCCCGGCATATGCCGCGCCTGCTCCGATCGTGATCAGCTCGCCCACCGTCACTGAGGGCGGCGACCTGCAGTTCGTGATCACCAGGGCGGCGAGCGCTGACAACGCCCCAGTGAGCGTCGGTCTGGCACTCACCGCCGGTCCCGCTGAGGAAGACGAGAGCTACGCGGCCACGGCCGGGTCTGACTACGTGAACTCGGTTCCGAGCACGGTCTCGGTCACCGGAACCACGGCGTTCTCGCGGACCATCACCGTGCGGACCATCGACGACGCGCTCTTCGAGGGTGGCCTTCCTGAGGTCGTGACCCTTACCGGAACCCCGGCGGGTGGGGATGCGATCCCGGCCACCGGCAAGATCAACGACAATGACGACGCGCCGAGTTACACGCTCAGCACCAACAGCCCGGTGACCGAGGGCAGCGGTTCGAAGGCGACAGTCACCGCGAAGCTCAGCGCGCCGTCCGGCTTCGAGACGGTCATCTCGCTGACCACGACGCCGGGTACGGCAGCTCCGGGTGAGAACCGGGACTACACGGACCTGGTGGACGGCTCGAGGACGATCACCATCGCGGCCGGCAAGACGAGCGGCACGAAGGACATCCTGATCGGCAAGGACGACACCCGTGACTCGGCCGACGTCGAGAACTTCACGGTGAACGCGTCCGCCACGGCCTCTCTTGTCGCGGCGCCGGCCAACACCTCGACCCAGGTGTCCATCACCGACATCGACCCGCTCCCCAAGATCAGCATTGCGGACGACGCGCCGAGCGAGGTCGACGAGGATGACGGGACCCTGGCGATTCCGCTGGACGTCAGCCTGACCCACGGCTCGGACAAGACCGTCACGGTGCGCTGGGACGCGGGTGCGCCGACCGCGAAGATCGAGGACCACGAGGTCGCGACGCCCGGGACTGACTTCTCGTACCCGGCGTCGACCCAGCGGACGGTCACCTTCAACCCGCGTGACGTCGAGGAGAGCGTCTCGGTCGCGATCACCGACGACTCGCTGTTCGAGGCGAACGAGGACTTCAGTGTCCAGCTCGCGAACCCGACCAACGCGGAACTCGGCACCGAGTCGAAGACCGACGTCACGATCGAGGACAACGACGACGCGGAAAAGCCCGAGATCACCATCGACACGGCGTCGGTGGACGAGGGGAACAGCGGCAAGGCCAGCCGGACCATCACGGCCAAGCTGAGCAAGGCCTCCGGCAGCCCTGTCAAGGTCAACTGGGCCGCCGCAGCGGCCGGTACCGACCTTCCGGACGCCTCCCCGGTGAAGGACTTCATCCCGAAGACCGGGTCGATCACCTTCCCCGCCGGAACCACGACCCAGACCTTCGCGGTCGACATCGTGGGCGACACCATCGACGAGATCAACACAGACCTCGACGGTGAGAACTTCCAGGTCACCCTGACCGGTGCGGTCAACGCGACCTCGGGCGAAGCGACCGCCGTGCTGATCAAGGACGACGACGACAAGCCGAAGATCTCGTTCGACGACATCGCGCTGCCCGAGGGCAACAGCACCGCCGCGGTGCTGGTGCCGGTGAAGCTGAGCAACGCCAGCAACCACACGCTGACGTTCGACCTCGAGGACGCCGGAACCGGAACGGCGCAGGCCGACGACACCGGTGTCGGTGGCGGTGACTACACGATGGGCGGCGGAACGGTCGTCGTCCGGCCGGAGACCACCTCCGGGTTCGGCGTCCTGCTGCTCAACGGTGACATGATCAACGAGAGCAACGAGACCGTCAACCTGGGACTCGACCCGCAGGGTGGCAGCGACCCTTACCTCAGCTCGACCTCTGAGGAAACGTCGGCCATCACGATCGAGAACGACGACAAGGCACCTGAATTCAAGATCAATGACGTCACCGGCCAGGAGGGCGACACGGTTCCGGTCACCGGTACCGTCACCGGCATCTCCGACCAGCCGATGACCGTGACGGTCTCGTTCGCCGGAGCCTCCGGCGGTGGCGCGAAGGCCGCCGAGGCCGCGGACTTCACCAACCCGGGCACCCAGACGGTCACGGTGGACGCGGGAACCGAGCCGGGCAGCGCGATCCCGATCGCCGACGTTCTGCTCACCGACGACGAGGCGAACGAGCCGAACGAGACCATCAAGGTCAGCGGCACCAGCCTGGGCAACTTCGGCATGGTCGGTGACGGCTGGGTCACCATCGCGGCCAGCGACGGTGGGAAGCCTGAGGAGCCGGGTGCGCCGACGATCGGGACCTCGACCGCGACGCTGACCGGTGTCGGCAACGCGATGATCTCGGGCAAGGCGAAGGCCGGCGCGACCGTCGACCTCTGGGGCAAGCCGTTCGGCGCGGAGAAGGCCGTGAAGATCAAGTCCGTGGTCGCCACCCCGGCCGGGGCCTACTCGTTCACGCACAAGATCAGTGAAGGCTTCATCTTCCAGACCTCGGTCGGCGAGCTGGTGTCGAAGGAGATCGCGGTTCGCATCAAGCAGAACCCGGTCCTGACGGCGACGTCGCCGAGCAAGGGCAACTTCACGGTCACCGTCACCGGTAACCCGAAGGACAACGGTCAGGACATCCTGGTCCAGAGCTGGGTCAGCGGTACCTGGAAGACCGTCTACAAGGGCAAGACCGGTAGCAACGGCGTCTACAGCATCAGCAAGAAGCTGGCCAGCGGATCGTCCCTGACGTTCCGGGCGTTCGTCGCCGGCGACACCTCGGTCGGCCTCCTGGGCGGCTGGAGCGTCTCCAAGAAGGTCACCGTCAAGTAATAGACCGGAATCCAGGAGCGGGGTGGCCGTCACGGTCACCCCGCTCTTTGCTTGAGTTTTGGCGGAAAGGTCAGTCCATCTCGACCACTGCCTGAGCGAACTGCGCGGAATAGAGCCTTGCGTACGCCCCCTCGGCCGCGATCAGGTCGTCATGAGTGCCCTGCTCGACGATGCTGCCGTTCTCCATCACCAGGATCACGTCGGCGTCGCGGATCGTGGAGAGCCGGTGGGCGATCACGAAGCTGGTCCGGCCGGTGCGCAGCGTGTTCATGGCCCGCTGGATCAGCACCTCGGTCCGCGTGTCCACCGAGCTGGTGGCCTCGTCCAGGATCAGGATGCTCGGCTCGGCCAGGAACGCCCGGGCGATCGTGAGGAGCTGCTTCTGCCCGGCGCTGATGTTCGAGCCCTCTTCGTCGATCTTGGTCTCGTAACCGTCCGGGAGCATCCGCACGAAACCGTCGACGTGCGCGGCCTCGGCGGCCTCGACGACAGTGGTCATGTCACGGTCGCCGGATTCCGGGGAGGCGCCGTATGCGAGGTTTTCCGCGATGGTGCCGCCGAACAGCCAGGTGTCCTGCAGGACCATGCCGATCTGCTCGCGCAGTTGTTCGCGGGGCATCGTGGCGATGTCCACGCCGTCCAGCGTGATCCGCCCGCCGGTCACGTCGTAGAACCGCATCAGCAGGTTGACCAGGGTGGTCTTGCCGGCGCCGGTGGGCCCGACGATCGCGACGGTCTGGCCGGGCTCGACGACCAGCGACAGGTTCTCGATGAGCGGCTTGTCCGGCAGGTACCGGAACGAGACGTCCTCGAACGTGATCCGCCCCTGGATGCGGGGCATCTCGACGGGTGCCGGGTCCGGGCTCTGCTCGGGCGCGTCGAGCAGGGCGAAGACCCGCTCGGCCGAGGCTACGCCGGACTGCACCAGGTTCGCCATGCTGGCGACCTGGGTGAGCGGCTGGCTGAACTGGCGGGAGTACTGGATGAACGCCTGCACCTCGCCGAGCGACAGGGTGCCGGACGCCACCCGCAGGCCGCCGACGACCGCGACGAGCACGTAGTTGACGTTCGAGATGAACATCATCGCGGGCTGGATCAGCCCGGAGACGAACTGGGCCCGGAAGCTGGACGCGTACAGCTTGTCGTTGTGCTCGCGGAACGTGTCGGCCGCCTCGTGCTGCCGTCCGAAGACCTTGACCAGCGTGTGGCCGGTGAACATCTCCTCGATGTGGCCGTTGAGCTGGCCGGTCACCTTCCACTGGGCGACGAACTGCGGCTGGGACCGCTTGCCGATCGCGGTGGTCAGCCAGATCGACAACGGCACCGTCACCAGCGCGATGAGCGCCAGCAAAGGCGAGATCCAGAACATCACCCCGAGTACGCCGACGATCATCAGCAACGCCGTGACGAGCTGGGCGAACGTCTGCTGAAGCGTCTGCGCGATGTTGTCGGTGTCGTTGGTGGCCCGGCTGAGCACCTCACCACGCGCCTGCTTGTCGAAGTAGGAGAGCGGCAGCCGGGACAGCTTGATCTCGACCTGCTGACGGAGCTCGTAGACGGCCGTCTGCACGACCCGGGCGGTGAGCCGGCCCTGCAGGACGCCGAACACCCAGGCGAACAGGTAGATCACCGCCACCCAGGTGAGGACGTGCCACAGCTTGGTGAAGTCGATGCCCTGGCCGGGCACCGCGCCGGAGCCGGCGAGCACGTCGGCGATGCCGTCGTCGCCGCGGGCGCGGAGCCCGGCGATCGCCTCCGCCTTCGAGGTGCCGGCCGGGAACATCCGGCCGATCACGCCATTGAAGATCACGTCGGTGGCCTTGCCGAGCAGGTACGGGCCGATCACCGAGAGAGTCACGCTGGCGACGCCGAAGGCCATCACCGCGGCGACCAGGGCACGCTGGGGTTTCAGCAGGCCGAGCAGGCGCTTGGTGGAGCCCTTGAAGTCCTGGAGTTTCTCCGGCGGTCCGCCCGCCATCATCATCCGGGCGGCCGGCGGGCCACCCATGGGCCGCGGCTGCGGCCGGTTCTCGGTGCTCATCGAGTTACCGCTTCCTCTGCCGTGAGCTGCGAAAGTACGATCTCGCGGTACGTCGGGTTGGACTCCATGAGGTCGTCGTGGGTGCCGGTGCCGACCACCTTGCCGTCGTCCAGCACGATGATCCGGTCGGCCTCGCGGATCGTGCTGACCCGCTGGGCCACGATCACCACGGTCGCCTGGTTCCCCTCGTCGGCGGTCAGGTACGCGGTGAGGGCGGACCGCAGCGCCGCGTCGGTGGCGTAATCGAGCGCCGAGAACGAGTCGTCGAACAGGTAGATCTCCGGCCGGTGCACCAGCGTCCGGGCGATGGCGAGCCGCTGCCGCTGACCGCCGGAGACGTTCGTGCCGCCCTGCGCGATCGGGGCGTCGAGCTGCCCGTCCATCCGCTCGACGAAGTCCTTGGCCTGGGCGATCTCCAGGGCTTTCCAGAGGTCCTCGTCGGTGGCGTCCGGGTTGCCGTACCGCAGGTTGGAGGCGACGGTTCCGGTGAACAGGTATGGCCGCTGCGGCACCAGGCCGACAGTGCGGGAGAGCAGGCCCGGGTCCAGCTCGCGGACGTCGACGCCGTCGACGAGTACCGTGCCACCTGTCGCGTCGAAGAGCCTGGGTACGAGGTTGAGCAGGGTCGTCTTGCCACTGCCGGTGCTGCCGATGATCGCTGTCACTTCACCGGGGTGCGCTTTGAGGCGTACCCCGGAAAGGACCGCGGCCTCGGCGCCCGGATAGCGGAAGTCGACGTCGGCGAGCTCGAGCTCGCCGTGGCGAGCGAGCGTGGTGATCGGTGACGCAGGCGGCGTCACGCTGCTGTCGGTGTCGGTCACTTCCTTGATGCGCTCGGCGCAGACCTCGGCGCGCGGGATCATCATAAACATGAAAGTTGCCATCATAATGGACATAAGGATCTGCATCAGGTAGCTGATGAACGCGGTCAGCTCGCCGACCTGCATGCCGCCGGAATCGATCCGGTGCCCGCCGAACCAGACCACCGCGACGCTGGAGATGTTCACGATCAGCATCACGGTCGGGAACATCAGCGCCATGATCCGGCCGACCTTCAGCGAGACGTCGGTCAGATCGTCGTTGGCGACGCCGTATCGCTGCTGCTCGTGCTCGTCGCGGACGAACGCCCGGATCACCCGGATGCCGGTGATCTGCTCGCGCATCACCTGGTTGACCCGGTCGAGGCGCACCTGCATGAGGCGGAACAGCGGCCGCATCCGCGAGATGATCAGGCCCACCACGACGATCAGCAGCGGCACGATGATCAGCAGCAGCGAGGAGAGCGGGACGTCCTCGCGCAGCGCCAGCACGATGCCGCCGACGCACATGATCGGCGCCGACACCATCAGCGTGAAGGTGAGCAGCACCAGCATCTGGATCTGCTGGACGTCGTTGGTGGTCCGGGTGATCAGCGAGGGGGCGCCGAACTGCCCGACCTCGCGGGCCGAGAACGTCTGGACCCGATCGAAGATCGAGGCGCGCAGGTCGCGCCCGACGGCCATCGCGGTACGCGCACCGAAATAGACCGCCACGGACTGAGCGGCGATCTGGAGCACCGTGATGCCCAGCATGCCGCCGCCGACCCGCAGCACGTAACCGGTGTCGCCCTGGACGACACCCTTGTCGATGATGTCGGCGTTGAGCGCCGGCAGGTAGAGCGTCGCCAGCGTCTGCAGGAACTGGAACGCCACCACGAGGGCGATCGCAGTCCGGTAAGGACGCAGGTGGACGCGAAGTAGTTTGATCAGCACGTCGTCCGATCCCCCCGCTTGTCGTCTTTGATCAGGATTCCGTCCAACAGCAGCGTCGCCAGATCGGTGCCGCGGAACTCTTCCGGGTCACCGAACGGGCCGAACGCGTTCGCCCCGCAGTGCAGCAGGAGCAGCCGGGCCGCCCGGTCCGGCGGGATGCGCAGCAGGTCCACGTCCGCCTCGAAGATTTCGACGACCGCCTCGTGCATCCGCTGCCGGGAGTCCGCCATGCGCTGCTGGGCACCCGCGTCCGGAGCGGTCTCGAAGAACAGCCGGCGTGCCGCGTGCATGAGGTGGGCGCCCTCGATGAACCGGTTGTGCACGATCTCGGCCGCCTCGGCGACCCGCTGCCGCAGGCCGGCGCCGCGATCGATCGCGGCCAGCGCGTCAAGCGTCGGCTGCGGGTCGAGCGCCTTGACCAGCGAGCAGACCACGAGCTGGCTCTTGCTCTCGAAGACGCCGAAGATCGTGCCCTCGGCGACGCCGGCGGCGCTCGCGATCTGCCGGGTGCTCACGTCGGTGCCGTGCGCGTGCAGCAACGGGATGGTCGCCGCGATGAGTGCCTCACGGCGTTCCTCCGGCGCCATGGCAGGCACCCGCCTGCGCTTGGATTCGAAAGCGGGCCCGGTCTCCATGCCGGCCACTCTAATGAGCGAGTACTCACTCAGCCACTGACTTTTGTCATGGGGGTGCCCGTCGAACCGGATCGGGTGCCCTGGCGTATGAACAGAACGTGAGCCACGAAAAGCCGTACCGCCGCGTTGCAAGGCACTCGACCACGGGATTCGCTGCCGTTCTGGTCTTCCTGGCACTGATCGTGCCGGACCAGATCTTCCGTCTGCCGCCCGGAAATTCGGTCATCACCGCCCTGCTGCGCGTCCCGGTCGAGGCATTGGTGGCCGGAGCGATCCTGCTCCTGCTCCCGCAACGGGGGCGCCTCGGCCGGGTCCGGCGGCCGCTCGCCGCCGGGCTGGGTGTGCTGCTCGGCCTGCTCACGGTCGTGAAGCTCATCGACATCGGGTTCTTCGCGGTGCTGGCCCGCCGGTTCGACCCGGTCCTCGACTGGATCCTTGTCGACGACGGCTTCAACTTCCTGACCGACTCGGTCGGCAAGGCCGCCGCGATCGGTGCCGCCGCCGGTGCCGTCGTACTCGCCGTAGCCCTGATTGCCGGGATGACCTGGGCGGTCATGCGGCTGGCCGGCGTGATGACCGCCCACCGCGCCGGGGCCTGGCGGGGCCTCGGCGCGGTGGGTGTCGCCTGGATCGCGCTCACCGCTGTCGGCTTTCAGCTGATCGGCGGCATCCCGGTGGCGTCGTACACCGCCGCCGAGCTGGCCGCGCACACCGCGCTGGCGCTGCCCAACGACCTGAAGGACCGCAAACGGTTCGCCGAAGAGGTCCAGATCGACGCGTTCCGCGACCGGCCCGCCGACCAGCTGCTCACCGCGCTGCGGGACAAGGACGTGGTCGTCTCGTTCGTGGAGAGCTACGGCCGGGACGCGCTGGAGAACCCCCAGTTCAACGGTGCGGTGCAGACGAGCCTCACGGCGAACAGCGACAAGCTCAGGAAAGCCGGCTTCACGTCGCGCAGCGGATTCCTCACGTCATCGACCGCCGGTGGCGGCAGCTGGCTCGCGCACGCCACGTTCCTCTCCGGGCTGTGGATCGACAACGAGCAGCGGTACCGCAGCCTCGTCTCCACCGACCGGCTCACCCTGACCAGGGCGTTCGCGAACTCCGGGCATCGCGCGGTAGGCGTCGAGCCGGGCATCACGTTCGCCTGGCCCGAGGGTCAGTTCTACGGGTACGACCACATCTACGACTCACACACCCTGGGATACAACGGCCCCGCCTTCAGCTGGTCCACGATGCCCGACCAGTTCGTGATGTCGGCCTTCCAGAAGCTGGAGTACGCGAAGACCAACCGGGACAAGCTGCTCGCCGAGATCACGCTGACCTCCAGCCACACCCCGTGGTCGCCGGTGCCGAGCATGGTCGGCTGGGACGAGGTCGGCGACGGCAGCGTGTACGGCCCGATGGTCACCGGCGTCGAGTCACCGCAGAGCCTGTGGAAGGACACCGACCGGGTCAAGACCGAGTACGCGAAATCAATCGCGTACTCCCTCGACAGCCTCCTCGGCCACACCGCCGAGTACGGCAAGGACGACCTGGTGATGGTCTTCCTCGGCGACCACCAGCCGGCGCCGGTCGTGGTCGGGCAGAACGCCACCCACGACGTGCCGATCACGATCGTCGCGAAGGACCCGAAGGTCTTCGACCGGATCAAGGCGTGGGGCTGGACCGACGGGCTCCAGCCGGCGCCGGACGCGCCGGTCTGGCGGATGGACACCTTCCGGGACCGATTCCTGACGGCGTTCGGCCCGGACGGCGATCCGCACTGATCTATGGTCTTAAAACCCCGGTGTCGATGAGCGTCCGCTGAGCAGACGCGTCACTCAGATAATCGACGAAAAGCTCGGCGGCGGGGGAGTCGGTGAGGGCGGCAACGGTCAGCCGCCCACTCCCGAACTCCGCCTTTTCCCTGGTCACGCCGCTCAGCGCCGCCGCGTCATCGGTCGCGACCACGTCCGGCGGCTCGCCGCCGGCTATCTGCCGGGTCAGGCTCGCATTGCTGGTGTACGCCGTAACGACGAAAGCCCGCGGGTTCCGAGCCTGGAAATCGTCCCGGATCAGGTCGAACGCCTCACTGAGCGTGGCGGACGCCAGCACCTTGATCTCACCGGTGGCCTCCGGCGCGAGACTCGTGGCCGGCACTCCGCCGATCCTTTCGTCGCCACCGCTCTCAGCTGTCGGCGAGGCACAGCCGCCGAGCGCCAGCACGGTCAGCAGCAGGAATCCGATCCTTTTCACCGTCATGGGCTCTCCGACGCAGCCGCTGCGGGTTCGGTGCCCTATCCCGCCGAGTTGCAGTTGTCCGGTGGCTTGTCTTACGGCAAAAGGTGGCAAATCACCCGACGTCCAGGGCGTTGCGCACGTCACTTTCACGCCGCATGCTGGTGGGCGTGCCAGAACGCATCGCCGAAGTCACCGCCCTGCTCGCCGAGGTGCTGGCACCGCGCGCCCCACTCACCGTGATCGTCGACGGTGGCAATCCCGGTGCCGCGGCCGCCTTCGCCTCCTGCCTCGCCGCAGCGTTCCCGTCCTCGTCCCGGGCCTGGAGCATCGACGCCGTGCTCGGTGTGACCGGCCCGGGCGGCGGCCTGTCCGACTCGGCGCTCAACGTCCTCGAACCGGCCACCGACCGCATCCTGGTCTTCCTGCGCGGCGGCCCGCGCCACCGTTTTGCCGAGGGCGACGGCGAGCGCCGCGCCCAGGTGGTGATCGACCACCGTGACCCGGAGTGGCCGGTGATCCGGCATCTCCACCCCGACCTGGCTGACCCCGACCGGTGGTACCTCACGGAGAGCCGCGCCTTCTTCGCCGCCAAGGCCACCGACTGGGACACCAAGTTCGGCGACGACATCCCCCGTTACACCGAGGCAGTCCGCCTGGCCGGCGTCCAGCCCGGCGACGTCGTCCTGGACGTCGGCTGCGGCACAGGCCGGGCCCTGCCCTCCCTGGCCGCCGCGGCAGCGGCCGGGCCGGCGGGACGGGTGATCGGCCTGGACTTCACCCCGGACATGCTGGACACCGCCCGCAAGGCCGGCCGGGACCAGTGCGCCGACCTGGTCCTCGCCGACGCCCGCAGGCTACCCGTCGCCGATGCCACTGCCGACGTGATCTTCGCGGCCGGCCTGGTCCACCACCTGCCCGACCCGGCGGCCGGCCTGACCGAACTCGCCCGAGCCACCCGCCCCGGCGGCACCCTGGCCATCTTCCAGCCCACCGGCCGAGCTCAGCTCGCCGCCAGACACGGCCGAACCCTGCGCCCCGACGAGCCGATGAGCGAAGACCGCCTGGGCACCCTGCTGGCCGAGTCAGGCTGGCAACTGAACTCGTACGTCGACGTCCCCGACCGCTTCCTGGCCCTGGCAACCCGCCACTGACCTACCGCTCCCACCCGGCGCCCCTTTCTCGATCGTGAGCGACTTCCGGCAGCCTGGCGCGCGCTCGGGTTCCGCCATTTGTGCACCCGGCGGCGGGTTCGGGGTGGCGTGGCGGTTTCTCGGTGCGAGCTGCCGTTCGGAGATCTTGTGCGGTTTAGCCGGCTGATCGACCACAAGTGCACGAGTTTGCGGGGGCGGCTATCCGTGGCGTGTTGATTTCGGGTGGTTGGGGAGTGTTGTGGTGACGTTCGGCCACCACGGCAGGTGGACCGTGCTGGATCTTGGAGACTCGTGGGTGTTCAATCCCCACAGGTCTCCAAGGTTCGGCAAACGCGGTGCTTCACGGTTTCGGCGTGGTGAGCGCGGTGCTTCACGGTTTCGGCGTGGTGAGCGCGGTGCTTCACGGTTTCGGCGTGGTGAACGCGGCGCTTCGCCGATCTTGTGGACTTCAGCGAACCGTTTGCGCGTAACTCCGCAAGATCGGCCAGACCTGTTCGATCTTGTGGAGGTGTGCGGGCACGTCTGCGGCTAAGTCCACAAGATCCAGGCCGAGCGGCGCGGGGCGGGGCGGAGCGCGGGCGGGGCGGAGCGCGGGCGGGGCAGAGCGCGGGTCGGGGCAGAGCGCGGGGCGGGGCAGAACGGGGGCCTTGAGGCCCGAAGAAGGGGATTTCACCGGCCGGAAACATGGGTGGCGGCGTGTGCGCCGACACGGCTGGGACTGTCGCCGAAGTAGGTGTGGCGTGCAAGGCTGCATAGGGTTGTGACGGGAGAGCGGGGAAGCAGCCATGGGAATGGTCAAGGTCGTGGGGCTGGTTCTGCATCCGCGACGGGACTGCGGTTCGGCGGTCGACGCGATCGTGAACTGGGCGGCCGAGCGGGGTGTCACCGTGCTCGGGTTGCCGGACGAGATCACCAGGATCGCGTGCAGTGCTGTCGCGGTGCCCGTCGAGGAGATGGTGGAACGCGCCGGGCTGCTGGTCAGCCTGGGTGGCGACGGCACCATGCTGCGTACGATGCGCCTGGTCGAGGGGCGCAAGACGCCGGTGCTCGGCGTCAATGTCGGCCGGCTCGGGTTCCTCGCCGAGGTGGACCTGCCCGACCTGGGTGAGGCGCTGTCGTCGATCGACGACCATCGGTACCGGGTGGAGTCGCGTACCGCCGTGCGGACGATTCTGCCGGACGGGCGTGAGGTGACCGCCTTCAACGACATCGCCCTGGTCCGGGTGCCCGGTCACGGGCTGGCCGCGGTGGGGATCCGGGTCGAGGACCACGGTTTCGTCAACTACGCGGCCGACGCCGTGATCGTCGCCACACCGACCGGGTCGACCGCCTACAGCTTCTCGGCCGGTGGGCCGATCGTCTCGCCGAACGTCGAGGCTCTGATCGTCAGCGCGGCCGCCGCGCACTCCTCGTTCAACCGCTCGCTGGTTCTGGACACCTCCGAGAAGGTCAGCCTGGACGTGCTGCCGACCAGCGGCCGGCTCGCCATCGAGGTCGACGGCATCATCGAGGGGTACGCCGAACCCGGCGCCCGCCTCGAGATTCAGCCCCTGCCGGCCGCCGCCCAGGTGATCCGGTTCGGACGCACCTCGTTCTACGAGCGGGCCCGCCGCAAGCTGCGGGTCGAGGGCAGCGCCCAGGTCGGCGCGGCCGAGCCCGGCGACGCCGTGGTGGTCGACAGCTTCGAACAGCAGCGGTACGAAGTGATGCTCGGCGGCGAGGTCGCCGGAGTGCTGCACTACCGCCGCCACGGCGACCGGGTCGAGCTGCTGCACACTGAGGTCGACCAGGCGTTCTCCGGCCGTGGCCTGGCCGGCCGGCTCGCCTCGGCGGCGTTCGCCGACGCCCGCTCGCGCTCCGCGGAGGTCGTCGCCACCTGCCCGTTCGTGATGTCCTATCTCGAACGCCATCCCGAAAACGCCGACATCGTGACCCAGAGCTGAGGTATTGACTATGGGCCAGCCCGCGATTCTCACCGTCGACGACGACCCCTCGGTCTCCCGGGCCATCGCCCGCGACCTGCGCCGCCGGTACGGCGACACGTACCGGATCATCCGGGCCTCGTCCGCCTCCGAAGCCCTCGACGTGCTGCGGGAGCTGAAACTGCGCGGCGGCCGGGTCGCGGTGATGCTCGCCGACTACCGGATGCCGCAGATGAACGGCATCGAGTTCCTGGAGCAGGCGATGGACCTGTTCCCGCACGCGCGGCGGGCACTGCTCACCGCGTACGCGGACACCGACGCCGCGATCCAGGCCATCAACGTGGTCGACGTCGACCACTACCTGCTCAAGCCGTGGGACCCGCCGGAGGAGAAGCTGTACCCGGTGCTGGACGCGCTGCTCGACGCGTGGCAGGCGACCGGCGACACCGAACTGCCGGACATCCGGGTGGTCGGCCACCGGTGGAGCGAGCCGTCGTTCCAGATCCGTGACTTCCTGGCGCGCAACCTGGTTCCGTACCGGTACTTCGGCGCCGACGAGCCTGAGGGCCGCCGCCTGCTGGAGGCGGCGAACGCCGGTCCGGAGTCGGTGCCGCTCGTGGTCACCGCTGATGGGCGCGCCCTGAGCCGGCCGACCGTGCAGCAGGTCGCCGAGGTGGCCGGCCTCTCCACCAGCCCGGGCCGCGACTTCTACGACCTGATCATCGTGGGTGGCGGGCCGGCCGGGCTCGGCGCGGCCGTTTACGGCGGCTCGGAAGGCCTCAAGACCCTGCTTGTCGAACGGCAGGCGGTCGGCGGGCAGGCCGGGCAGAGCTCCCGGATCGAGAATTATCTCGGATTCCCGGACGGGATCTCCGGCGCCCAGCTCACCGAGCGGGCCCGGCGTCAGTCCGACAAGTTCGCGGCCGAGACGCTGAACACCCGCGAGGTGGTCGGGCTGCGGGCCGACGGCTCGGCGCGGACGCTGACCCTCGCCGACGGCCGGGAGATCTCCTCGCACGCGATCCTGCTGGCCACCGGCGTCTCGTACCGTCCGCTGATCGCCGACGGCGTGGCCGGCCTGACCGGTTCCGGTGTCTTCTACGGCTCGGCGTCGACCGAGGGGCCGGCCTGCTCCGGCACCGACGTCTACATCGTCGGCGGGGCCAACTCCGCCGGTCAGGCCGCGCTCTTCTTCGCGAAGTACGCGCGGAAGGTCACCCTGCTGGTCCGCGGTGACTCCCTCGAGTCGTCGATGTCGTACTACCTGATCCAGCAGCTCGCCCAGATCGAGAACATCGAGGTGCGTACCCGCTGCGAGGTGATCGGGGCGCAGGGCGACGGGCACCTGCAGGCGATCACCATCTGTGACAGCAAGGACGGGACGAAAGCCACCGTCGAGTGCGGTTACCTCTTCGTGTTCATCGGGGCGGAGCCGCGTACCGATTGGCTCGGCGACACCCTGGTGCGCGACGGGAAGGGCTTCATCCGTACGGGTCCGGATCTCGTCGGAAACGGTGAGCGGCCGCGGGGATGGGATCGGGACCGGGATCCGTTCTATCTGGAGAGCAGTGTCCCCGGCATCTTCGCCGCCGGCGACGTCCGGGCCAACTCGATCAAACGGGTGGCCTCGGCGGTCGGCGAGGGAGCGATGGCCGTCGCGCTGGTCCACCGCTATCTGGAGGCGCAGTAACCCATGACCATCGAGACTGAAGAGATCCGGCTCGAACCGTGTGAGCCCGGTGCGCTCACCCCGGACGAACTGCGCACCCTCTTCCTCTTCGAGAAGCTGACCGACGAGCAGCTGTCCTGGCTCGCCGAGCACGGCTGCACGATGCGGGTTCCCGGCGGTGGGCTGGTGCTGCGTGAGGGCGACCCGGCCGAGTCGTTCTTCGTGCTGCTCAGCGGCACGATCGCGCTGACCCGGCGGGTCGGCGCTGACGACGTGGAGACGACCCGGACCGAGCAGCGTGGCGTCTACATGGGCGCGACCCAGGCCTATCTGCGCGACGACGGTCTGCCCCGCAAGTACCAGGCGTCGATGCGGGCGCTCTCCGACTCCGAGTTCTTCACGGTCTCCGCCGCTGACTTCGGCCACCTCATGCGGGACTGGTTCCCGATGGCGATCCACCTGCTCGAAGGCCTCGCGCTCGGCATCGCCAGCTCGCAGGCGGCGATCGGCGAACGGCAGCGGCTCGCCGCGCTCGGCGCCCTCTCCGCCGGCCTCATGCACGAGCTGAACAACCCGGCAGCCGCGGCTGCCCGGGCCACCGGCGCGCTGCGCCAGCGGGTCGCCGCGATGCGGATGAAACTCGGCAAGCTCGCCGCCGGCAAGGTCGCCCCGGACCGGCTCACCGCGCTGCTCGAACTCCAGGAGGAGGTCATCGAGCGGGCCGCGAAAGCGCCGGTGCTGACCGCCATGCAGACCGCCGACCTGGAGGACGAGCTCGGCGACTGGATGGACGAGCACAACATCACCGGCGGCTGGGACGTCGCACCGGTCTTCGCCCAGGGCGGCATCGACACCGAGTGCCTCTCCCAGATCGAGGCCCGGCTCGCCTCGGCGGAGTTGCTGGACCAGGCGATCCACTGGATCGGGTACGCCTTGGAGACCGAGCAGCTGATGACCGACATCGAGGACGCCACCGGACGGGTGTCGTCGCTGGTGTCGGCCGCGAAGCAGTACTCGCACCTGGACCGGGCCGCACACCAGTGGATCGACGTGCACGGCGGGCTGGACAGCACCCTGGTGATGCTCGGCCACAAGATCGGTGACGGCGTCCGGGTGGTCAAGGACTACGACCGGACGCTGCCGCAGGTCCCGGCCCACCCGGCGGAGCTGAACCAGGTGTGGACGAACCTGATCGACAACGCGGTGCACGCGATGAAGGGCCAGGGGACGCTCACCATCCGGACGTACCGGGAGGACGACTCGGTGGTGGTGTCGGTGGCCGACGACGGGCCGGGGATGCCGCCCGAGGTGCGTAAGCGGGTCTTCGAGCCGTTCTTCACCACGAAACCGGTGGGCGAGGGGACCGGCCTGGGGCTGGACATCTCGTACCGGATCGTGGTGAACGGTCATGGCGGGGACATTCAGGTTTCTTCCGAACCGGGGAACACCCGCTTCTCGGTGCGGCTCCCGATCACCGAACCCGCGTCCGTTTAAAGCAATCCGCGCACATATGCGGCCTGGCCGGCATGCTGGGCGTCGTCGTCGATGATGCTGACGAGGCGTACGCCCAGCGTGACCGGCGGGTCCCAGTTGTCGTCGACGACACGGTCCAGGTCCTGGTCCGTGATGCCGCCCAGGTATTCGAGCGTCCGGGCATGCACGGCCGCGTAGTAATCGATCAGAGCCTGGGCGCTCTCCGGGGCCACCGCGGCGACCTGCTGCGGTGAGTGGCCGTAACCGCTGTCCGACGGGTCCGGCTTCAGGCCGAAACGCGCGGCCCAGTCGCCGGTGAGATAGACCTGGTCCTGCTCCAGCAACTCGGCGATGTGCGAGTCCTGGACCCGGGTCAGGTGCCAGACCAGCCAGCCGATCGTGTTCGCGCCGGGTTTCGGGGCCCAGCGGAGCTGCTCGGGCGTGAGGTCGTGGACGGCGGCCTCGACCAGCTCGGGCAGCCGGCCGTGCGCCTCGATCAGGATGTCCTTGGCGTCCATGTCACTCACCCTCGGTCGTCGTCTCGGTGCCGGTGTCAGCCTGCCCCGTCTCGTCGGCCGGCGCTGCGGGCGCCGGGGCGTCGGTCGGCTCGGCCGTCTCCGCCTCGGTCTGCTCCGGGGCCGGTGCCGTGGTCTCCTCGGCGGCAGGCTCGGTGGCCTCGCCCGCGGGCTCGGTCGTCGCCGCCGTGCCGGGCTCCTGCTCCTTCTTCTCTTCCTTCTTGTCCTGAGTCGTGTCGCCCTTGTTCCCGGACAGCTGGACCAGGGTCGGGTTGCTGCCGCTTCCGCCGCCGGTGGCCTGCCCGGCCGACTGCCCGGTGACCAGCTCGACCGCGGTCAGCGTGCCCAGGCCCAGGACGAAGAGCGCTCCGGCCACCACGCCCACCCGCTTCCAGCGGATCTGCCGGGGCGGCTCCGGCTGGGACGGCGGCTCGGGTGCTGCCGCGACCTCGGGCGTACCGACCGCCGCAGGCGCGGTGACGAAGGCGGACTGCAACTTCTTCGTGCCGTGATCCAGATAGCGGTGGTAGACCTCGGTGCCGACCGAGCTGATCAGGCTCGCCACCGCGGCACCGATGATCGTGCCGGCGACACCGAGGTACGAGCCGACGACCGCCGCCGAGACAGCGGCCAGAGTGCCGGCGAGCGTCTTCGGGACATCGATGTTCGGCAGGATCCGAGGTTGAGCCTGGTCGGACATTTCCCTCCTCCGGGATTCAGGGCTATCAGCGCCAGCTTCTAGCCTTTACCACCCGCCCCAGGGCTAAACCGGGCTCAACGCCTGCCGGACAACTCCCGGCGATCGCTCCGGGTCTTCCGGAGGGACGGAAACACGACGCCGTCCTCCTGCTCCATCTTGCGGCGCGCCAGGCGGCGGGTCCGCAGGATGCCGATCACCCCGATCGCCGCGACGGCGAACTGCACCGACATCGCGACCCGGAAATCAGCGATGTGATAGTCGGCACTCCCGCCGGTGCGGGCGTCCAGGATCAGTCCGATCAGCAAGATCGTGAGCAGTGAGGCGACAAAACCGCCCACGTTCACGACGCCGGTAGCCGTACCCAATCTGCTCGGTGGGTTGAAGGTCCTCGCGTAGTCGAAACCGATCATCGAGCCGGGGCCGCCGAGGCCGAGCGCGACGACAAGCAGCACGAGCAGCGCCATCGGCGCCTGACCGGGCCAGGCGATGACCAGTGCCCAGGCGCCCATGTTCGCGCCGACGATGCCGAGCACCAGCCAGGAACGCCGCAGCGGGTGCCGCTGGGTCAGCAAACCGAGCACCGGCCCGGACGCCATGCCGGTCAGCACGAAGACGATCAGCAGCGAGCTGGCCGCGCCCCGGCTCAGCCCCTCACCGGCGATCAGGAACGGGACACCCCACATCAGCGCGAAGACCGTACCGGTGAACTGGGTGGTGAAGTGCGTCCACAGGCCGAGTCTGGTACCGGGATGCCGCCACGCGCCGCTCAGGTCGGACCCGAGCCGTCGCCAGGTGATCGCGCCGCCGCTGTTCACCCGGCGTTCCGGCGTGTCGTGCAGAGCCGCGAACGCTACCAGCGCGACGAAGACCCCGGCGCCTGCGGCACCGGCGAAAGCGGTGGTCCAGCCAGGCCCGGCCAGCAGGGCAGCCAGGGGTACGGCGGACAGCAGCTGACCGATCTGTCCCACGATGCCGGTGACCTGGGTGAGCACCGGCACCCGTTTCGCCGGGAACCAGTGCGGCACCAGCCGCAGCACGCTGATGAACGTCATGGCATCGCCGGCGCCGACCAGGACCCGCGCCACGACCGCACCCGTCACATCGTCGGTGAACGCCATGAGCGTCTGCCCCGCCGCCATGAGCAGCGCACCGGAAAGCACCAGCCGCAGTGATCCGAATCGGTCGAGCAGCATCCCGACCGGGATCTGCAGGCCCGCGTACACAAGCAGCTGAAGCACCGCGAAGCTGGCAAGCGTGCTCGCGCCGATGTCGAAGCGGTGCTGGGCGTCGAGCCCGGCGACACCGAGCGAGGTCCGGTGCAGGACAGCGATGACGTACGCGGCGAGTCCGGCGGACCACACCGCCCAGGCCCGGGCTTCGGGACGCAGGGGCATGGTTCGCCTTTCGGTGGGACGGGGTAAGGGGGCACGCGCCCCCCAAGCCTTTCTCGCCGTCCCCGCCCCGACAACGTGCGTTTGTTCACTCAGGCGGTGAGGAGGTGTTTGTCGAGCCAGGTGAGGACCTCGCGGAGGTATTCGGCCCGGGAGGAGCGGTGCAGCAGCTCGTGGCCCTCGCCGGGGAACAGCAGATAGCGGTGCTCCACCCCACGCGACGCCAGAGCCTTCACCACCTGCTCGGCCTCGATCACCGGGACGTTGCTGTCGTTCTCCCCGTGTACCACCAGCAGCGGCGCCGACAGCTGGTCGATTCGCTTGATCGGGGACAGGTCGGCGAGCAGGTCCGCGTCCAGCACCGGGTCGCCGTACTTACTGACCGCTGCCGCGGCGATCCAGGGCTCTGTGTGCTGATAAAACGTGGAAAAGTTGGACATGCCGCAGACATCGACGCCCACCGCGAACAGCGACGGGAAAGTCGTCAGCGCCGCCAGCGTCAGATAACCGCCGTACGACCGCCCCATGCAGCCGACAGACCCGGCGATCCCGGAGTCCCGGAGGTAGGTGACACACGTCCGGACGTCCTCGATGGCCGCATAGCGCCGCGCCCCGTTGTCGGCGTCGACGAAGCTGCGCCCGAAGCCCGACGACCCCCGGACATTTGCCGCGAACACCGCGATGCCCCGGTTCACCAGCGACTGGAACAGCGGACCGTGGCCCGGCCGCTCCTGCGCCTCCGGCCCGCCGTGCAGCCACAGCACGGTCGGATGCGGTCCCGGCGCCGACGGCTGAAACAGCCATCCGGTCAGCGTCAACCCGTCGTGAGCGGGGAAGACCTCAAGCGTCGGCCGGACCGCGCCGGGCGAGGCCGGCTCGGCCGAGACCGCGCGGACCTCACCGCCCGACCGCACCCAGACGCCGTGCGGCTGCCCCGGCCCCTCCGCCGTGAACGCCAGCGCCGACCCGTCGAAACTCCACGCGAGCTCACCGACCACCAGACCCGGCAGCGGCGACACCGGCACCGGGACGCGATCTCCGTCGTGGTCCAGGCCGATCAGCGCGACTTCCGACTCCCCGCCGCGCACGTTCCACAGGACCGCAGCGGTACGCCCATCGGCGGTGATGGTGAAGTCCTCGACCTCACCCGGACCGTCCCGAAGACCGGTCAGCACCTCGACGGCATCCCCGGCGACCCGGATCAGAACAGGAACCTCGCCGTCCTGGCTGAGCGCGTAGACGTTGCCGCCACCAGGGCTGAACACGGCCCGCTCACCACGCGTGATCGGCTTCTCGACGCCTGTCGACAGGTCCCGCAGGACGATCTCACGACTGCCCCGCGGCCCGTACCGAAGAAGCGCGAAGCGTCCGGCCGGGTCCACGTCGAGGAGCGAGAGAAGGTCGCCGTGCGCGACCACCGTCCTGGTTCCGGCGACCACGTCGAGCAGGACGGCGGTGGTGAGGTTCTCGGTGAGCGCGAGCACCGGGCGGCCGGGCAGCCAGCGCATGTTCTCCGCGGTGTCGGCGCCGAAGCCGGCGACCTGATGCAGGTCGGAGCCGTCCGGGCGGACCAGCCAGACCTCGTGCCGGGGTGCGCCGCCGGGGGTGATCTCGCAGGCCAGCCAGCCGCCGCCGGAGGACCACCGCACCGCGGTGACCGGTTCGCCCCCGGTGTCGACGCGGAAGGTCAGCTCGCTGCCGACCGGCTGCACCCAGACGGCCGGGACGCCACCGCGGTCGGAGACGTACGCCAGGTGCCGGCCGTCGGGTGACAGCGCCGGCGACCAGTTGCCGGCGACCTCCGATTCGGTCCTGGGGCCGGATGGGCGGCTCCAGCCCACCGGCAGCACCGTGACGTCGATACGGCTGAGCTGACCTTCCATCCAGACCTCCTGCAATAGCTAAATGCCCTTGTCCTGCAACCACATCTCCAGCAGCGCCAGCTGCCACAACTGGTTCGCTCCGAGCGTCGTCCGCGGCGTGTTCGGATCAGCGAGCAACGCGTCGGTGTACTCGGTCCGGAACAGCCCCCGGTCCCGGGCGGCCGTCGCGTGCAGCGCGTCGCGCACCTTCTCCAGCATCGGGCCTTCGAGATGCCGGATGCCGGGAACCGGGAAGTATCCCTTCGGCCGGTCGATGACCTCGTCGGGGACCAGGCCACGCGCCGCGTCCTTGAGCACCCCCTTGCCGCCCTGCGCCAGTTTGACCTCCGGCGGGCACACCGCCGCGAACTCCACCAACTCGTGATCCAGGAACGGTACGCGTGCTTCCAGGCCCCACGCCATAGTCATGTTGTCCACCCGTTTGACCGGGTCGTCGACGAGCATCACCTGCGAGTCGAGGCGCAGTGCGGCATCGACCGCGGTGGTCGCCCCGGATCGAGCGAAACTCGCCGCCACGAACTCCAGCGACGGATCATTCTCGGTCAGCCACTCGGGATTGAGCTGTCGAGCGAGCTCGCCGTGCGGGCGGTCGAAGAACTCCTTCGCGTATGCCTCGACGGCCTTGTCGCGATCGACGCCGGCGAGGGGCGGGTACCAGCTGTATCCGGCGAGGATCTCGTCCGCGCCCTGCCCAGATTGCACGACCTTGACGTGCTTCGCCACATCTTCGCTGAGAAGGTTGAAGGCGATGCAGTCGTGACTCACCATCGGTTCGCTCATCGCCGCGACGGTCCGCTCGACGGCAGGCAGGAAGCGTTCCTGTCCGATCCTGATCTGGTGGTGCGTGGTGCCGAACTTCCGCGCGATCAGGTCCGAGTACTCGAACTCGTCACCGCTCTCGCCGCCGCCCGCGTCGAACCCGATGCTGAACGTGGTCAGCCCGGTCTGTCCCTGCTCGGCCAGCAGCGCCACGATGAAACTCGAGTCCAGGCCACCGGAGAGCAGCACGCCGACCGGCACGTCGGCGACCATCCGCCGTTCCACCGCGAGCCGGAGCCGTTCCCGCAGCTCTCCGGCCCAGTCCGCCGGCGCCACCTGCAACCGGGTGTGGTTCGCCTCCCAGTACACCCGCTCGGTGGACGTGCCATCCTTCTGGATCACCCGTACGGTGGCCGGCGGCAGCTTCCGGATCCCGGTCAGGATCGTGCGGGGGGCCGGGACGACCGAGTGGAACGTCATGTAGTGGTGCAGCGCCACCTTGTCGATGGTGGTGTCCGCGCCGCCCGCCGCCAGCAGCGCCGGCAGCGTCGAGGCGAACCGCAGTCGCCCCGGCGTCTCGGCGAGGTACATCGGCTTGATGCCGAGACGGTCCCGGGCCAGCGTGACGGTCCCGCTGGCGTGCTCGGCGATCGCGAACGCGAACATGCCCAGGAAACGCGTGACACAGTCGGCGCCCCAGCGGTGGTACGCCTTCAGGATCACCTCGGTGTCCGACGTCGAGAAGAACGTGTAGCCGTACCCCTGAAGCTCTTCTCGAAGCTCTTGATAGTTGTAGATGCAGCCGTTGAAGACCACGGTGAGCCCGAGCTGCTCGTCGGTCATCGGCTGGCGACCGTTCTCGGACAGATCGATGATCCGCAGCCGCCGGTGCCCGAAAGCCAGACGGCCGTCGTCCCAGAGTCCTTCGCCGTCCGGCCCCCGGCTCTGCAGACAGGGCATCATCCGGCGGACCGCTTCGGTGTCCGCGGGCCGGTCCCCGTAACAGATCTCGCCGGCTATCCCGCACATGTACGACCTCCTATGGTGGGTTTATCCGAGCAACCAGGTGTCCTTGGAGCCGCCGCCCCGCGATGAATTGACGATCATGCTGCCGGCCGGGGCGACCCTGGTCAGTGCCGCCGGGGCCACCGTCGAGTGCTTGCCGGTGAAGACGAACGCGCGCAGGTCCACGTGACGCGGCGCGAGCCGGTGACCGTCGAAGACCGGGTGGGTGGAGAGGTGCACCAGCTCCTGGGCCACCCAGCGGTGCGGGGCCGTCTGGATCTGCCGGCGCAGCGCGTCCAGCTCGTCGGCGCTGGCGTGCGGGCCGATCACGATCCGGTCGCCGCCGTAACCGTCGACCGGCTTGCAGACCAGCTCGTCCAGCCGGGACAGCACCTCGACCCGCTGGTCCGGGATGCCGCACAGGTACGTCGGCACGTCGGCCAGGATCGGCTTCTCACCCAGGTAGTACTCGATCATCTTGGGCACGTACGCGTACACGGCCTTGTCGTCGGCGATCCCGTTGCCGAGAGCGTTCGCCAGCACGATGGTGTCCGCGTGCAACGCGGAGACCAGGCTCGGTCCCAGCGGCATCCCGTCCGCACCCGGCGAGTGCACCAGGCTGTCCTCGCCCATCCGCAGATAGATCACGTCGACCGGATGACGGTGGCCGTCGCGCAGCCGCCACACCCGGCCCTCGTCGACGAAGATCTCGGTGCTGCGGCAGACCGGGACACCCATCGCCTCGGCGAGCATCTTGTGCTCGAACCAGGCCGAGTCGTCCGGGCCCTGGCTCAGCACCACGATCGCCGGCTCGTCCTGCGCGGCCGGTCCGGCCGCCTCCATCAGCACCCGCTTGAGCAGCTTGGGCGTGTCCTCGACCGAGAGCAGGTTCGCCGGTCGCGGCAGCTCCGGCAGAACACTCCAGGTCAGACGCCGGTTCTGCATGGCGTACGCGATACCGGACGGCACCCGCAGGTTGTCCTCCAGCACACACCACTCGTTCGTGACCGAGTCCAGCACCAGGTCGACACCGGCCACCTGGCACCGCACCGCCCGCCGCCGGATCAGGGCGCCGCTGGCCCGCAGCTCCGGCGAACCGTTC
This sequence comes from Actinoplanes sp. CA-015351, assembly GCF_050955685.1. Lineage (NCBI taxonomy): Bacteria > Bacillati > Actinomycetota > Actinomycetes > Micromonosporales > Micromonosporaceae > Actinoplanes > Actinoplanes sp. CA-015351. Next base: position 6,840,825 of record NZ_CP192102.1, on the reverse strand, counting down.
ACCACCCACTCCGGTACGGCGCCGTCCCGCACGATCTGGCGTTCGCCGTAGACGTCGTTGAGGAACGCGTCGAGCGCCTGCACCCGCTGGGTGAGCCCGGTCCGCAGGTGACCCCAGTCGGCCGACGGGACGATCCGCGGTACCAGGTCGAACGGGAACAGCCGGGTCGCGGCCTCGCCGGCCACGCTGAACGTGATCCCGCGTGCCCGCTGCTCGTCGTCCCGCTTGTCCTCGCGCTGCCGCAGCCCGGTCGCGCCCAGTGCGGTCAGAACCGGCAGGATGCCCGCGTAACCCTGTGCCACCCGGCCGTCCGGGAAGGCCTCGTCGCCGCTCTCGCCGTACGTCTCGAGACGGTCCGGCGCCGGGGTGCCGGCCGGGCCGGTCCCGACCACGCCGCCACGGGTGTCCGCGACGAGCAGGTCCACCACGTCGGCGAGCCGGCCGCGCCGGGCCAGCGCGCGGCGTTGCCGGGCCGCCGAACTGCCCCGGCTCAGCGCACGCAGCGACAGGTCGAAGACCTGTTCCCAGTCACCGAGCTCCTCCAGCTGCGGGCGCAGCTCACCGATCAGCCGCTCGACCGCCACCGCGGCCGGAACCGGAACGGGGGAGCGCGGCAGGTCCAGGAGATCACCCTCCAGCCCGGACCTGGCCGCCCGCCACATCGCCGCCCGGTGCAGCGGCGGCCGGGCCGACGGCATCGGCTCACCGGCCCGGTGGTCCTGCAGCGCCCGCAGCACCAGACCCCGGAACAGGCCGGCGATCAGCACGACCGTCTCGGTGTCCGGGCTCGCGTCGGTCACCCGCAGTTCCACGGTCGGCACGTGCGCCGACGGCCGGACGTCGAAGTAGACCATCTTCGGGTCGCTGATCGTCCCGGAGGCGATCAGGTCGCTGACCAGCTCCTCGTGCTCGGCCGCCGAGTCCAGCGGTCCGCTGTCGCCGGCCGTCGGCCAGCGCATCCAGACCAGGGAACGGACGCTGGCGTACCCGGAGTCCTCACCCATCCAGTACGGCGAGCTGGCGGAGAGCGCGAGCAGCACCGGCAGCACCGGCGACACCCGCTGGGTCACCGCGACCGCCTCGTCCCGGTCGGCTACACCGACGTGCACCTGGGTGCCGCAGATCAGCTGCTCACGGACGAGCATCTGATATTCGTGCAGCATCCGGTGATATCGGCTGGTCGGCGTCACCGGCAGCCGGTCCAGGTCGACCAGCGGAACCGTGCCGGCCGCGACCAGGCCCAGGCCCAGCGACTCGGCCACCGCGATCGCCGACCGGCGGCGCTCGGTGATGCCGGTCCGCAGACCGTCCAGCGTGTCGCTCACCGGCGTGTTCGTCTCCACCACGGAGCGGTGCAGCTCAGCGGAGAAGTGCGCGGCGTCCAACCGGTCCAAGATCTCAGGGGCCTGGGGTACGAGTTCGCGCGTACCCAGATCGACGACGTGGAGCTCTTCCTCCACCCCGAGCGTCAGGTCAGTCTTGCGTCCTTCTGGCATGGCGTCCGCAGGACTGGCTGCCTGAAGAGAATCCGTCATCGACCGCCTCCGAATGAGTTCCGGCAAAGGGTTCGTATCCGCCGGAGCTTTCCCATTTGATGTAGCGAATCTGTGACGTGCCCGTTTCGCGCGCTCGCCAAGCATTACTGCGTGCATGAGGAACGTCTCGTCCTGGGGTAGGTGCCGACCGGCCGGTCCGGCGCGTGCCGGAGATGTGTAACCTCGGCCGGTGGCTGGTTTGTGCGTCTCACGGAGGTCCTGATGAGCAGCGTCGTCGTAATCACCGGATCGGCCGGCCTGATCGGGTCCGAGGCGGTCCGGCACTTCGCCGGCCTCGGCATGGACGTGGTCGGCCTCGACAACGACATGCGCGGATACTTCTTCGGCGCCGACGGCTCCACCAAGGGAAACCTGGAGCGGCTGACCAAGGAGATCGGCGACCGGTACACCCACCACGGCATCGACATCCGGGACCGCGAGGGACTCGACAAGCTCTTTGCCGGCCTCGGCAAGAACATCGGCCTGGTCATCCACGCCGCCGCGCAGCCGAGCCACGACTGGGCCGCCCGCGAGCCGTTCACCGACTTCGACGTCAACGCGGTCGGCACGATCAACATGCTCGAGGCGACTCGGCGGCACGCCAAGGACGCCCCGTTCATCTTCACCTCGACCAACAAGGTCTACGGCGACCTGCCGAACTCGCTGCCGCTGATCGAGCAGGACACCCGCTGGGAACTCCCGGCCGACCACAAGTGGTACGACGGCATCGACGAGACCATGTCGATCGACCAGTGCCTGCACTCCGTCTTCGGCGCGTCGAAGGTCGCCGCCGACGTGATGGTCCAGGAGTACGGCCGGTACTTCGACATGCCCACCGCGGTCTTCCGGGGTGGCACGCTCACTGGACCGGGTCACTCCGCTGCCGAACTGCACGGCTTCCTCGCGTACGTGATGCGCTGCGTGATGGAGCAGCGCCTGTACCGGATCTTCGGCTACAAGGGCAAGCAGGTCCGCGACGCCATCCACTCCAGCGACCTGGTGTCGGCGTTCGAGGCGTTCCACTCCGCGCCGCGCGTCGCCGAGGTCTACAACATGGGCGGCGGCCGCACCTCGAACTGCAGCGTCCTGGAGGCGTTCCAGATCGCCTCGTCGATCGCCGGTGTCGAGGCACAGACCGAGTACGTCCCGGAGAACCGCGTCGGCGACCACCAGTGGTGGATCAGCAGCACGGCCCGCTTCGAGGAGCACTACCCGGACTGGAGCGTCAAGTACGACGTCCCGATGATCCTCCAGGACATGTACGAGTCCAACAAAGAACTCTGGAAGCCCTGACCCTGCTTTTCCCCGGCGCGCCGCACCACCCTCTGCGCCCTGGCCTGTCCGCGCGCCCTGGCCTGTCCGCGCGCCCTGCTTCCCCTGCGTCCGGCGATCTTGTGAGCTTGTGGTTGCCATGCGGGCAGAAGCGTCCCGCGTCGCACGTAACGCGCGGTTGGCGTGGATGAGGTCGCACGCAGCCGCACGGTGCGATTTCATCTACGCCAGGGCCGAGACAGGAGCTCACCTAGGCACTCGGTGATTCCTCATCACCGCTGCCGCCTCCGTGCGTGTGCCCGCATCTCGGCTCGGCCAGCCCTCCCGGCCACACGTCCGGTCCAGCTACGCCAAATGCTCGCCGTCCGCGCTGCCCCATCCACGCTGCCCGCCGTCCGCGCTGCCCGTCGTCCGTGCTGCCCGTCGTCCGTGCTGCCCGTCGTCCGTGCTGCCCGCCGTCCGTGCTGCCCGCCGTCCGTGCTGCTTGGTTCAGCGCGGGGCGAGCCGTCGCTTATGTAGGTCATCTAGGCCGATGACCTCTTTCGGCTACGGCTCACCCGCGAAGTGCGGCTTGGCGCTTGGCGGCTTGCGCGTGCCGGCGGCGTGCCGGCGGGCGACGGCCAACGGGCGGCGGGCGTGCGAGCGACGGGCCGTGGGCGTGCGGGCGGCAGGCCGTGGGCGTGCGGGCGACGGGCCGTGGGCGTGCGGGCGACGGGCCGTGGGCGTGCGGGCGGCAGGCCGTGGGCGTGCGGGTGACGGGCCGTGGGCGTGCGGGCGGCGGGCCGTGGGTGGTGGGTGGTGAGGTGCCTTGGGTCTCGGCTGGTGGGAACGGGGCGGGGGTGGGGAAGCGGGGCGTTGGTGGGCCTTGGAGGGCTTGAGCGGGCGTTGGGGCGTTTTGTGGGGTTTGTGGTCACTGGGCTACGCCAGAGGAGGATCTTCAGCCTTGATGCATCCTCGCCGGAGGATCTTCAAATCCTTGCCTGATTGGCCGAGTGATCTGCGGGGGCCCTGGTGGGGCGGTGATCCACAAGTTGCTGGGATGTCCCTGAGTGCCAGGCGGCAGTTTGCTGTGTTTTGCAAGTAAGGGCCGGTTGCGTAATGACCCGTTAACCATTATTAGGTATTTTGCTGAAATGTCCGACTTGACGCAGTTGTTGCGCCGGGACTTGCCGGCGTCCATCGTCGTGTTCCTGATCGCCATTCCGTTGTCGCTGGGTATCGCAGCGGCATCCGGGGCCCCGCTGTTGGCGGGGTTGGTCGCCGCGGTTGTCGGCGGCATCGTCGCGGGCGCCCTAGGTGGCGCTCCATTGCAGGTGAGCGGCCCGGCTGCCGGTCTCACCGTGATTGTGGCCGGGGCCGTGGCGGAGTTCGGATTCGCCGGCACGGCCGCGATCGTCGCGGTCGCCGGGCTCATCCAGATCCTGCTCGGCGTGTCCCGGATGGGCCGCGCCGCCCTCGCCCTCTCACCCGCCGTCGTGCACGGCATGCTGGCCGGTATCGGCCTGGTCATCGCGGTGAGCCAAATCCACGTGCTGCTCGGTGGCGCGCCACAGAGCTCCGCCTGGCAGAACCTGCGGGACCTTCCCGCGCAGATCGCCACCCATCACGGGGTCGCCGCGCTGCTCGGCGGGCTGACCGTGGCGATTCTGATCATCTGGCCGCGCGTCGTGAAAATCTCCCTGCTCCCGGCTGCCCTGGTGGCGGTGGTGTCGATGACGGCGCTGGCCGTCGCGATCGGCGCCGACGTGGAGCGGGTCAACCTGCCGGACGAACCGCTGTCCAACCTGATCCAGCCGGCCTGGCCTGACGCCCCGCTGCGTGAGATCGCGATCGCCGCCATCACGATCGCGCTGGTCGCGAGCGTGGAGTCGCTGCTGTCGGCGGTGGCGGTGGACCGGATGCATGACGGTCCGCGGGCCAGCCTGAACCGGGAACTCGTCGGTCAGGGTGCCGCGAACACGATCTCCGGCCTGCTCGGTGGCCTGCCGGTGACCGGGGTGATCGTGCGGTCGTCGACGAATGTGGCGGCGGGTGCGCGTACCCGGGCCTCGTCGATCATGCACGGGCTCTGGATCGCAGCGTTCGTGCTGCTCTTCGCCGGTCTGCTGGAGACCATCCCGATGGCGGTGCTTGCGGCCGTGCTGATCGTGGTGGGTCTGCGGCTGGTCAGCCTGGCGCAGATCAAGACCTATGCCCGGCACCGGGAGCTGCCGACGTACATGGTCACCGCGCTCGGGGTGGTCTTCACCGACCTGCTGACCGGTGTCGCGCTCGGCATGATCACCGCGGCCGTGCTGATCCTGTGGCGGCTCACCCGTTGCGAGATCCGCCGGGTGCAGCAGGCCGATGGCGAGTGGCTCGTCACGATCACCGGAACCCTGGCGTTCGTCGAGTCGGCGCGGCTCATCCGTGAGCTGGGTGCGCTGCCGAACGCCGCGAAGGTCGACGTCGAGCTGCACCTGGACTACCTGGACCACGGCGCCTTCGAGACGATCCGGGACTGGCAGGAGGCCTACGAGCGCTCCGGCGGCCATGTCCGGATCCGGGAGGTGCACGACTCCTGGTTCTCGCAGGCGACGTCCGGGCGGCTGGGCGGCGGTAAACGTACGCCCCGGCTGGTCGGTTCCTGGTCGCGCTGGCAGGGCATGGATCACCAGCGCCGGGACGCCATGGCGGCCGGCATCGCCGAGTTCGAGCGTTCGGTCGCCCCGATGGTCCGGCCGCACCTGGCCGACCTGGCCCGGGACGGTCAGAGCCCGGAGCAGCTCTTCATCACCTGCGCCGACTCGCGCCTGGTGCCGAACCTGATCACCGCGAGCGGTCCGGGTGATCTGTTCTGCGTGCGCAACGTCGGCAACATCGTGCCGCCGCACGGCACAGCCGACTCCTCGGCCGGTGCGGCGATCGAGTACGCGGTGGACGTCCTGGGCGTCTCCACGATCACCGTCTGCGGTCACTCCGGCTGCGGCGCGGTGCGCGCTCTGATGAGCGACGCCGCCGGGAAAGGCTCGGCCCTGGGCGATTGGCTCGCTCTTTCAGGGGTACGGTTCACCGACTCCAGCGACGAGGAACAGTGCTGCACCGACAACGTGATGCAGCAGCTGGCGAACCTGCGGACGTACCCGACGGTCCGGGCTGCCGAGGCGGCCGGCCGTCTCCGGCTCACCGGTCTCTTCTTCGACCTGGCCGAGGCCCGGATGTACGAAGTGGACCCGGATCTGGGCGCCCGCCCGATGGCCGTCCGCCCGCCCAGCACGCAGAGCGGCAGTCCCGAGAACAGTGAGGACGACCGCCTCACCGGCGCCGCCGCGTAGCTGTCACGACCCAAAGGGCCCGCGCCGGGATCGGCGCGGGCCCCCTTCACGGGAAAACTAGTTCCGGGTGATCGTGAACGTGCTTGTCGGGTTCTCGATGTCGCGGAAGTTGTTGCTCATCTGCAGGTTGTTGAAGGTCACCGAGCCGACCGCGGGACCCTGCCCGGCCTCCGGCAGCGGGTTGGCCCAGATGCCGTAACCGGACTTGGCGTCGTACTGATCGCCGCTCTTCTGCGCCCCGGTGATCGTGACGTTGGTGAAGATGGTGTCCTTGATGATGTTCTGCGGCTGACCACCGACGTAGTTGGTCTGGAACATGATCCCGGAGTACGTCGGGTCGACGATGTCGACGTTGCTGACCCGGATGCCCTGGAACACCTTCGACGCGCTGAACACCCAGATCGCCGGGAAGACCTGAGCGCCCCAGAAGTGGCCGCCCGCCCGCACGATCGAGATGTTGTCGAAGCTGGTCGGCGGGGAAGCGCCGAACCCGTTCATCGGGTACCCGAAGTCGAGCGAGCTGATCGTGATGCCCGAGTAGACCAGGGTGTCCGCGATGTAGATGTTCTTGAACGTGTTGGCGTAACCGCCGTAGACCGCGAGGCCGGCGGCGCGCCAGGTCAGGATCGACGTGAGGTTGGAGAAGACGTTGTTGATCTCGTCCGCGCCGCCCGCGTCGATCGCCGAGAACAGCGCGAAGCTGTCGTCGCCGGTGGCCCGGGCCTCGTTGTTGTCGACCAGGTTGTCGGTGCTGCCGTTGGTCATGTTCACACCGTCGGCGAACGTGTTCCGGATCCGCGAGTTGGTGATCTTCATGCGGTCCGTGTTGGCGCCCCAGTAGAGACAGACCACGTGCTCGGCCCAGATGTTGTCGATCGTGACGTCGGCGACGTTGGCGAAGTCGAACACCTTGCCGGGGCCGTCGATGCGGATCGTGTAGTTGCCGAAGAACGCGAAGTTCGCGAACGTCGACCCGTTGGCGGTGGCGTCGGCCCGGAAGCCGGCGTCCGTCTCGGTCTGGCTGTCCGGGGTACGGAACCGGGTGAACCACGGCCCGGCGCCGACCACCTTGATCGACCGGCCGTAGACCTGGAACTTGTTCGAGGTGGAGTAGTCACCGGCCGGCAGGTACACACCGAGCTTCGAGGTGTCCTGGCGAGCGGAGTCCAGCGCGTTCTGCACCGACTGCTGATCGAAACCGGCCGGCACGACATAGCGAGCCGCATCCGGGTTCGGCAGGGCCGCGACCTGCTCGGTGTTGATGAAGTCGATCGCGATGTTGCCCGAGTTCGCGGCGTCCTTCTGCAGCTTGATCGTGCTGCCGGCCGGGAACGAACCGGTCAGCATGATGTTCGCCTCGTCGTAGATGTGCCGCGGCCCGGTGCCGGAGTTCTGCGGCGCCGCCTCGTTGCCGTACAGCCACGCGAACCGCGAGGTCAGCGGCAGCGTCTTGTTGAGCGAGCCGTTCACATAGACGTTCACCGAACTGGAAGATCCATCCGGGATCGAGAAGCGCGCGACCACCGTGTTCGTCGCGGCCCGGGTGGTCCACTGCACGTAGGCGCCGGTCGCGTTGAGCGTCACGGCCTTGCGGCCGGAAGCCTCACCAGCAAGATCACCAACGGTACGGTTGGGTCCGACGACCGCCGCGCCGCCACCGGTCTGCCCGTCCTCGGCCTCGTAGAAGTCGAACGGCATGTTGGCGCCGCGACCCACGAAGAACGGCTTCTCACTGGTGTTGTTCGCCTGCTTGACCGGCAGTTCGTTGCCGTCGTTCGCGATTACCGTGCGGACCGTGTAGCGGCCGTTTGCCGCGGTCCAGGTGCCCAGGTTGATCGCGGGGGAGGAAGCGCCGGCGGCGAGCGTGCCGGTCCAGGAACCGGTCAGCGTCCGGACCACCGTCGAGCCGTTCAGCACGGTCAGCGTGATGTTGTGCGCGCCACCGGCCGAGGCGGCCGAGCCCTGGTTGCGAAGGGTCACCGAGAACGTGACGGTGTTGCCGGCCGCCGGGGTGCCCGGGGACCAGCTGACCGCCGAGGTGACCAGGTCGGAGCTGCTCACCGGGGTGACGACCAGTGCCGACGGGTGGGTCCAGCTGTTGTTCGCCTCGTTGGTCTCAAGGACCGTGTTCGCCTCGTCGACCTTCGCGGACAGCTGGTAACTGCCCGCGTCACGGGCGCCGATGTTCACCGAGACGGTCGTCGAAGCACCGGCCGCGAGAGCTGGAACCGCTACGGTGCCCGCTCTGGGCGTACCGACGTAGAAGTTGACGTTTGTGGCCGCGGACGCGGCGGAGCCCGCGTTACGCACCGTGGCTGACGCGGTGATCGCGTCGGTTTCCACCGGCGCGGCGGGAGTGAAGCCGGTCGAGGTGATCGTGAGATCCGGGTTGGGCGCCCAGGAGCCGTAGGCCTGCACCTCGGCGACCTGACCGCTCGGCGCACCGCTGTTCGCGGTGAAGGAAAGACGCAGGTCAGAGACGGTCGCGCTGACCGGAATGGTCACCGTGTTGCCACTCGCGGGATTGAATGTGTACGCCGCACCGGCCTTCACGGTCGTGAAAGAGGTAGCCGACTGCTCCCGTCCCAGGATCGCGAAGCTCTGGGTCCGGGTGCCCCACGCGCTGCTCGGGTTGAGCTTGACGACGACCGAGGTCAGAGCCGCGTTGGCGCCAAGCTTCGTGGTGAGCGTGGCCGGGTACGCGCCACCCTCCCAGTAGGTGTTGGTGTCCTCGTCGTTCGCGTTGGTGGCGACGAACGTGTGCACCGTCGACGACGCCTCGATCGGCTTCTTGGCCGCGAGGTTCGTGCCGGTCGGCGGCGGGGTCGTGGGGTCCGGATCCGGGTCGGGGTTGCCGCCGGTCGGGCCGTAGACCTCCAGCTCGGAGATCTGACCGGCCGGCCAGCCGGTGTTGCCGGTGATCGTCAGCCGGACGTAGCGGACGTTCGCCGTGCTGAAGTCGATCGTCACGGTGTTTGCCGAAGCCGGGCTGAAGACGTAACCCGCGCTGGCCTTGAGCGTGCTGAACGATGAGCCGTTGGTGCTGCCCTGCACGGTCAGCGTCTGCGTGCGGGTGGCCCACGCGGTTGCCGGCGGCAGTTTCAGGATGGCCTGGTTGACGTCGGTGGCGGCGCCGAGGTCGACCTGGAGCCACTGCGGGAAGGCGTTGTTCGCGCTCTCCCAGTACGTGTTCGCGTTGCTGTCACCGGCGTTGCCGGCGCCGTAGACGTCCGAGGTGCTGCTGGCGGTGAACGTCTTTCCGGCGGCCAGGTTGGGTCCGGCCGCCGATGCTGCCGGCGCGTGGACGAGCGCGGCGACAAAAGTGGCCGCGGCCGTCGCGGCGATGATCCTTCGTCGTAGTCGAGACATCTTGGGGAGCGCCTCTCTGAACGGGGACGGGGGTGGTGCACGCCGGGCGTCACCGGCGGTGGACCCGTGACGCCCGGACGACTGTTCTCGAAAGGGCTGCGGCTGTCTTAAAGCCGCAGCCAGGCGGCGGTGTCCACGGGGAGGAGACCACCGTCGTCGAGAGGACCGCTGAGCAGCAGCGGAGTGGTTCCGGCCGGCAGCGGGATCGGGCCGCCGGACAGGTTCAGCACGCAGGCGAAGTCCGGCCCGCGGGTGTACGCGAGCACGTCCGGGTCGCCGTCGAGCCAGGTCATCGCGGGCGCGTGCAGCCCCGGCTCGGCCCGGCGCAGGGTGATCGCCGCGCGGTACAGCTCCAGCATCGAGCTGGGGTCGCCGGTCTGCGCCTGGACGGTCCGGTCCTTCCACTCGGCGGGCTGCGGAAGCCACGGGTCACCCTCGGTGAAGGTGTAGGGCGGCTCGTCGCCGGACCACGGCAGGGGAACCCGGCAGCCGTCCCGGGTGTGGCCGCGTCGCGCGTACATCGGGTCCTGAATTTGATCTTCCGGAATGTTCTCGTTCTCCCAGAGACCGAGCTCTTCGCCCTGGTAGACGTAGGCGGAGCCGGGCAGTGAGAGGGACAGCAGCGCGGCGGCCCGGGCCCGGCGGGTGCCCAGCGTGAGGTCCACCGGCGTGCCGTCGAGGTTGTTGTCGAAGCTGAACGTGGTGTCGGCACGGCCGTACCGGGTCACGTGCCGGGTGACGTCGTGATTCGAGAGAACCCAGGTGGGCGGCGCGCCCACCGTCGCATGGGCTTCGAGGGTACGGTCGACGCACGCCCGCATGAGCGCCGGATCCCAGGCACAGCCGAGGAAGTCGAAGTTGAACGCGGCGTGCAGCTCGTCCGGGCGCAGGTAATTGGTGAAACGGTCCACCTCGGGCATCCAGACCTCGCCGATCAGCGCCCGGTCGGGATATTCGTCGGCCACCCGCCGCCACGAGCGGTACACGTCATGCACGGCGTCCAGGTCGTGGAACGGGTGCGGGGCGCCGTCGGTCACCTCGGGAAACGTCGTGTCCTTGAAGAGCAGCGCCGCCGAGTCGATCCGGATGCCGTCGACACCCCTGTCGAACCAGAACCGCAGGATGCTCTCGAACTCTTTCCGGACGTCCGGGTGCTCCCAGTTGAGGTCGGGCTGCTCCGGGGTGAACAGATGCAGGTACCAATCACCGTCGGGTGCCTGGGTCCAGGTGGTGCCGCCGAACTCCCCGGTCCATTTAGTAGGCATTTTTCCGTCTTTACCGGGACGGAACCAGAAGTAGTCTCGCTCCGGTGCGTCCGGCGAGGCCAGGGCGGCCTGGAACCACGGGTGCGCGCTGGAGATGTGGTTCGGGACGATGTCGACGATGAGCTTGATGCCGGCCGCGTGCGCTTCGGCGACGAGCGCCTCCGCCTCGGCGAGGCTGCCGAAGACCGGGTCGATGTCGCGGAAGTCGGCGACGTCGTATCCGGCATCCGCCATCGGCGACGGGTACCAGGGGCTCATCCAGATGGCGTCGACCCCGAGGTCGCGCAGGTGCCCCAGACGGGCACGGATGCCACCGATGTCGCCGACACCATCGCCGTTCGAGTCGGCGAAGCTTCGGGGGTACACCTGGTAGATCACCGCGCTCTTCCACCAAGAGGACACGAGCACCTGCTTTCTGCGACGTTTTTGGGCGTGCTGAACCTGGCGGACCACATCGTCCACCCCGATAAATCCGGATTTAACCTTTAAGGCTGCCCGAGGTGAGGCCGGACATGATGTTGCGCTGGAAGATCAAGAAGATGATCACCGTCGGGATGGCCGCGATCACCGACGCCGCGATCACCACGTTCTGCGGCGTACCGCCGGCAAACGCGTAGATACCGACACTGACCGTACGGGTCTCCGGGGACGGCATGACCAGCTTCGGCCAGAGGAAGTCCTTCCAGACCGCCGTCACCGAGAAGATCGCGACCACGCCGAGGATCGGCCGTGACATCGGCAGGATGATCGACCAGAGCGTGCGCAGCGGTGACGCGCCGTCCATCATCGCCGCCGCCATCAGGTCCTCCGGTATCGAGTCGAAGAACCGCTTGAGCAGGAAGATGTTGAACGCGTTCGCGACCAGCGGCAGCCAGATCGAGAACGGCGAGTCGAGCAGGTTGATGTGCAGGATCGGCAGGTCGATCACTGTGACGTACTGCGGGACGATCAGCACCATCGCCGGGATCATCAGCGTCGCCAGCATGAGACCGAGGATCACGTTGCCGAGAACCGGCCGCAGCTTCGACAGCGAGTACGCCGCCGCCGTGTCGAAAACCAGCTGGAACACCACCGCGCCGGCCGCGTAGTAAAAGGTGTTGAAGAGCAGCTTGCCGAGGGCCAGGTTGGTCCAGGCGTCGACGTAGTTCTGCGTCTGCGGGTCCTGCGGCCACAGCGTCGGCGGGGTCTGCGCGATCTCCTGGCCGCTCTTCAGCGCGCCGGTGACCATCCAGTACAGCGGCCCGAGGAAGACCAGGGTGAAGCCGAGGACGACGACCGACAGCAGGATCCAGTACACGACCTTGCCGCGGCCACGCTGAAGCTGAGCCTGCGAGACGAGGGTCCGGGACGACATCTCAGTTCTCCTTCGTGCTCAGCCGGACGTACACGGCGGAGAAGGCGGCCAGGACCACGAGCATGATCACGCCGAGGGCGGCCGCGCCGTTGAGGTCGTTCTGGAAGAAGCCGTGCTGGTAGATGAGGTACGCGACCGAGGTGGCCGAGTCCTGGGTGCCCGCGCCGTTCGCCAGGATCAACGGCTCGATGAAGAGCTGCATGGTGGCGACGATCTGGAGCATCGCCAGCAGCGCCAGGATCAGCTTGGTCTGCGGGATCGTCACGTGCCAGATCCGCTTCACCAGGCCGGCGCCGTCCAGCTCGGCCGCCTCGTAGAGCTCGCCCGGGATGTTCTGCAGCGAGGCCAGATAGATCAGGACGGCGCTGCCCATGTTCATCCAGGTGGACGCGATGACCATGGCCGGGATCGTCATCGTCGGTGACTGCATCCACTCCGAGGTGGGCAGGCCCAGCCCGGCGAGGATCGCGTTGAACAGTCCCGCCTCGCTCGGGTCGTACGCATAGAACTTGAAGAGGAACAGGGCCGAGGCCGGCGGCAGCATCACCGGCAGGTAGACCAGGACCCGCAGGTAACCCTTGGCGTGCCGGAACTCGTTGAGCAGGATCGCCACCAGGAACGGGATCACGTAACCGAGGACGAGCGCCAGGACCGTGAAGTAGAAGGTGTTCTGCCAGGCGGTCCAGAAGCTCGGGTCGGCCACGATCCGGACGTAGTTGTCCCAGCCCACCCAGGTGGTTTCGCCGCGCCGGGTGCGCTGGAAGCTCATCACGACGCCGCGGATCATCGGGTACCACATGAAGAGGGCGAAACAGAGGACCGCCCCGATCAGGAACGCGTGACCGGTGAGGTTGTCCCGGATCTTGCGGCGGCTTTTCGACGAGGGCGCGGGTGCTGCCGCTGTCCGGGGCGGCGCGGGGGCGGTCAGGATCGCCAAGGGAAACTCCTAGTTCACTACAGGTGCGGGGGCACCGGGGCCCCCGCACCTATCCGGGTCAGCTACCAGCGGCCAGCAGCCGGTTGACCTTCTCCTCAGCGGTCTTGAGCAGCGCGTCGATGTTCGCGTTCTTGTCGGTCAGGACTCCGGACATCGCCGAGTCGAGCACCGCGTAGATCGCCTGCGCGTTGCGCGGCTCACCCTTGATCGCGACCGGGGTGGCCTCGAAGAGCGCGAAGTTCGCGGTGTCCACGTTGGCGTTCGCCTTACGCAGGTCGAACTCCTGCTTCTGCGCCTCGGTGCCGTTCGCGAAGAGCAGCGGCTGGGGCAGGCCCACCGGGTAGTTCTGCGGCTTGGCCCGCGCGTAGTCGAACTGGCCCTTGCCCGGGGTGAGCTTCTGGTACGCGACCCACTTCAGGCCGGCCTTGACCTGCTCCGGAGTGAGGCCCTTCTTGAAGAAGTAGCCCTCGCCGCCGCCGAGGGTGCCCTTGGCCGCGCCGGCCTGGCCGGGCAGCGGAGCCATCGCCCAGTCCTCGAACTTGCCCTGGAACTGGCTGACGATCGCCTGGGTGGCGTCCGGCGCGCCGACGAACATGCCGACCTTGCCGGCGCCCGCGTTGGTCAGCAGGTCGCCCCACTGCAGCAGCTGACGGCTGCCCATGCTGTTGTCGCCGTACCGCATGTCCTTGAGGTTCTGCAGGACCTGCTTGCCCTCGGCGGTGTTGAAGGCGGCCTTCTTGCCGTCCTCGGACAGGACGGTGCCGCCCTGCGAGTAGAGCAGCGAGGTGAAGTGCCAGCCGCCGGTGTTGCCGGCGCTGTACTCCGAGTACCCGGCGATGCCGTCACCCAGCGCGGAGATCTTCTTGGCCGCGTCGCGGACCTCGGTCCAGGTCTTCGGCGGGTTGGCGGCGTCGAGGCCCGCCTTCTGGAACAGAACCTTGTTGTAGACCAGGCCCATCGAGTAGTTCTTCACCGGCACGGCGTAGAGCTTGCCGCCGTCGGTGAAGACCTCCTTGAGCGCGGGGTCGACGCTGTCCCAGGTCGGGATGTTCTCCTTGGTGGCGAACTCGGTGATGTCCATCGCCTGACCGGAGTCCAGCACCTGCGCCAGGTCGGTCATGTACCCGTAGAAGACGTCGGTCATGGTGCCGCCGGCGAGGCGGGCCGTGAAGTCCGGCGGGTTGTTGCACTGCTCGCCGACGCTCACGCTCTTGATGATGATGTCGGGGTTCTCCTGCTGGAACGCCGCGACGTCCTCGTTCCAGTTCGCCAGGAGCTCCTTCTGCGCGCCGACAGGCTGGCAGTCGACCGTGATGGTGACCTTGCCGCCGGCCTCCTGTCCGCCGTCGTCGCTCTTCGTGGAGCACGCCGTAAGGCTGAGCCCCAGGCCGGCCACGAGCGCCAGCGCTGCGACCTTCCGGTTTTTCGGTACGGACATCTGTCCATCCCTTCGGGAACGGGTGTTATCCACGGTCATCGCTTGAAATCAGTGGGTCCCACGGAGAGCTTCTGGTGGCTTGCGCTCCGTGGGGGAGTGAGTGGAGTCACTGTAACGAGACGGACTTATGTCGGCAAGGTTTCGATCGTGCTTTGCAAAGAATCGACTTTGTATCGGCAGATTCTGACAAGAGGTCGTTTTGGGCGATGCGATGTGTTTCGGCCGTGTTTCATGGCCGGTTTTGCGCATGCAAAAAGGCCGCCGACCGCTGGAAGCAGTCGACGGCCTTGCCGAATTTTTCTAGTGGGCGGGTGCCGGCCCGGTGGAGCCGCGCACCACCAGCTCCGGCTCGAAGAGCAGCTCGTCGCTGAGGACCCGGGCCTCCTCGATCTGGCTGACCAGGATGTCCACAGCGGCCTGGCCCATCGTCTCGATCGGCTGGCGCACCGTGGTGAGCGGCGGATCGGTGCAGGTCATGAACGCGGAGTCGTCGAAACCGACAACCGAGACGTCGGCCGGCACGGCCTTGCCCAGCCGGCGGGCGGCCCGGATCGCACCCAGGGCGAGCACGTCGCTGGCGCAGATGATGCCGGTGACGCCGCGCTCCACCAGTTTCGTGGCGGCGACCCGGGCGCCCTCCATGGAGAAGCTGGAGCGCTCGACGAACGTCGGGTTGTCGCCGGCGACCTGGATCATCGCGGCGAGCTTGCGGCCGGACGGGACGTGCCCCTCCGGGCCGAGGACCATGCCGATCCGCTCGTGGCCCAGCGAGCGCAGGTGACCCCATGCCTGCTCGACCGCGACCGCGTCGTCGGTGGAGACCCGGGGGAAGCCCAGCTCGTCGACGCCCGCGTTGACCAGCACGACCGGAAGGCCGCGATCGGTGAGCCGGCGATAGTGCTCGTGCGAGGCGTCGGTCAGCGCGTAGGACCCGCCGGCGAATATCACGCCGGAGACCTGGTGGTCGAGCAGCATCTCGACGTAATCCGACTCGGGGACGCCGCCGATCGTGCGGGCGCAGAGGGCCGGGGTGAAGCCGCGCTGCGCCAGTGAGCCGGTGACCACCTCGGCCAGGGCCGGGAAGATCGGGTTCTGCAGCTCGGGCAGGACCAGGCCGACGAGGCGGGCGCGCTCGCCGCGGAGTTTGGTGGGCCGCTCGTAGCCCAGCACATCGAGGGCGGTGAGAACCGACGTGCGGGTGGCCTCGGAGACGCCGCTGCGCCCGTTGAGGACTCGGCTGACGGTCGCCTCACTGACCCCGGCTTTTTTTGCCACCTCGGCAAGACGTTTGGTCACGTCGGAATCCTACGTCAGTTTCTTGCAAAAACTGAACCGTGCGAAGCGCTTCGAGAGAGGCCATTTTGGTAGTGCTTGCAATCCTCGTGCGTCCCCGTCGGGGCCGCGCCAGCCTTGTTCAGGGAAAACGCCTCGCAAACAACGGTGGAGATGGGATGTTTACGACAACCGTGAGAAAGGGGCCGCCACCACATGTCCGACTGGCAGCAGGACGAAGCCATCCAGGACGACTGGTCGGCGGGCGCGCAGGGACGGCAGCGCGACTCCGTGTCCCGGCTCGCCAACGTCAGCAACGACATGGCCACCGCGACCCAGGCGGCGGTGCGGGCGGCCGAGACCGCGGTCCAGGTGATCCAGCGGCTCGAAGCGAGCAGCACCGAGATCGGCAAGGTCGTGCAGCTCATCGCCACGATCGCCAAACAGACCAACCTGCTGGCGCTCAACGCGACCATCGAGGCGGCGCGGGCCGGTGACGCGGGCCGCGGGTTCGCCGTGGTGGCGAGCGAGGTCAAGGACCTGGCGAACGAGACCGCCACGGCCACGAACGACATCGGTACGCAGGTCGGCGGGATCCGCTCGGACACCCAGAACGCCGTCTCCGCCATCGAGGAGATGCAGGGGCTCATCGAGGAGCTGGACCGCTGCCAGAAGGTGATCAGCGGCATCGTCGTGGAGCAGCAGGCCGGCTGACTGGGCTGGTTTGCAACAATCCCGCCATGGCGAAACGGCGTGTGTCCTCCTCGACCTGTTCGTGCGGCTCTCCGGCGTACCGAAGCTGTTGTCAGGCCTTGCACGACGGGAAGCCGGCGGCGAGTCCGGAAGCTCTCATGCGCTCGCGTTTCAGCGCGTATGCGCTGGGACGCACCGACTACGTCCACCGCACCTGGCATCCGGAGACGCGGCCCGAGCACGAGGCCGACCTCGCCGACGAGCCGGGCCTCACGTGGGTACGCCTGGAGGTGCTCGGCACCACCGGCGGCGGGATGTTCGACGCCGAGGGAACCGTCCGATTCCGCGCGCACTACCGCGAAGGCGGCAAGCCCGGCGTGATGGAAGAACTGAGCCGGTTCGTGCGATACGAGGGACAGTGGGTCTACTGGGGGCCACTACCGCTCGAAGGAGAATGAGATGCCGGCTCAGCGGCCGATCGAGGACGGGATCGTCCGCGACTTCAAGGTCAACCTCTCGTACGGCGAGTACCTGCACCTGGACGAGATCCTTGAGGCGCAGCATCCGGTGAGCCAGCCGGCGCATCACGACGAGCTGCTCTTCATCCTGCAGCACCAGACGTCCGAGCTCTGGCTGAAACTGGTCATCCACGAGCTGCGCGCGGTGCAGCAGTACCTGGCGAAGGACGAGCTGCGCCCGGCGCTCAAGGGCCTGGCCCGGGTCAAGCACATCCAGCGGACCCTGACCGAGCAGTGGTCCGTGCTGGCCACGCTCACCCCGACCGAGTACGCGGAGTTCCGCAGCTTCCTCGGCACCTCGTCGGGTTTCCAGTCGTACCAGTACCGGGCGATCGAGTTCCTGCTCGGCAACAAGGACCGCCGGATGCTGAGCATCTTCGACGATCAGCCGGCCGCCCGCGCGCTGCTTGAGGACGCCCTGGCGACTCCGTCGGTCTATGACGAGTTCCTGCACTTCCTGGCGCGGCGCGGCCATGACGTGCCGGTCGACGTTCTTCAGCGGGACGTCACCGAACCCTGGGATTACCAGGCTTCACTTCTTCCGGTCTTTCAAGCGATCTACGAGAACGCGGATCAGAACTGGGACGTGTACGAGGCCTGCGAGGAACTCGTCGACCTGGAGGAGAACTTCCAGCTCTGGCGGTTCCGGCACCTCAAGACGGTGGAACGGACGATCGGCTTCAAACGGGGCACCGGCGGCTCGACCGGGGTCTCGTTCCTGAAGGCGGCTCTCGATTTGACATTCTTCCCGGAGCTTTACGCCGTCCGTACCGAGATAGGAGTCCCCCGTTGAGCGACTTGCTGGGCCGTGCCACTGCTCTGGACGCTGCCGATCCGCTCGCGTCGTTCCGGGACAGGTTCCTCACCGCGCCCGGGTCCGACCTGCTCTCCTACCTGGACGGCAACTCGCTGGGCCGGCCCCTTTCCGCCACGGCCGAGTTGATGGAGTCGTTCATCCGCGAGCAGTGGGGTGGCCGGCTGATCCGTGGCTGGACCGACGGCTGGCTGGACTGGCCGATCACCCTCGGCGACCGGCTCGGCGCCGTCGCCCTCGGTGCGGCGCCCGGGCAGACCGTGATCGGCGACTCCACCACGGTGCTGATCTACAAGCTGGCGCGGGCCGCCGTCGACGCCCGTCCGGGCCGCAACCGGGTGGTGCTCGACACCGACAACTTCCCGACCGACCGCTATGTCCTGGAGGGCATCGCCGCCGAGCGGAACCTCGAACTGGTGTGGATCTCCACTGACCCGGTTTCCGGTGTGCACCCTGACCAGGTCTCTTCGGTCGTCGATGAGCGGACTGCGCTCGTGCTGTTCAGCCACGTCGCCTACCGGTCGGGCTGGCTTGCCGACATTTCGGAAATCAACCGGATCGCCCACGCCGCCGGTGCGCTGACCATGTGGGACCTGTGCCACTCGGCCGGTTCGGTGCCGATCTCGCTCGACGAGTGGGGTGTCGACCTCGCCGTCGGATGCACGTACAAGTACCTCAACGGCGGGCCGGGCGCGCCTGCCTTCGCGTACCTGCGCCGGGAGCTGCAGGACTCGCTGCGCCAGCCGATCCAGGGCTGGATGGGCCACCGGGCGTCGTTCGAGATGGGACACGGCCACGAGCCCGCGCCGGGCATCCGCGCGCTGCTCAGCGGCACACCGGCGATCCTCGCGATGGTGCCACTGCACGCCAACCTCGACATGCTGGCCGAGGCCGGCATCGAGAAGGTCCGGTCCAAGTCGCTGCTGCTGACCGATTACGTGCTGGACCTGGCGGATCAGTGGCTGGCGCCGTTCGGGGTCGAGGTCGTCAGCCCGCGTGATCAGGAACGGCGTGGTGGGCACGTGACCCTGCGGCGGGCCGGGTTCGAGGCGCTGCTGGAGCCGCTCTGGGACAGCGGGGTCATCCCGGATTACCGGCGCCCGGACGGGCTGCGCATCGGGCCGGCGCCGTTGAGCACCAGCTTCACCGAAGTTCACCAGGGCTTGGCGGTGCTGCGCGACCTGCTGGAGAAGCAGCGATGAGCGCTGCCTGCTGTGGGCTTTCCGGTGACGGTTGCGGGGTCTCGGCGCTGCGGGGCGGCTGCGCCGCACCGACCAAGTGGCTGATCGCGGACTCGGTCTGGTGGGGTGGGCGGCTCCGCAAGGGCGTCGCGCTGCGCGTCGGCGACGATGGCGTGATCAAGCCGGTTCCGGCCGCGCTCGCCCCGGTCGCCGGGACCCGGCGTTTCCCCGGGACGCTGCTGCCCGGCCTCGTCGACGCGCACGTGCACTCGGCGCTCGTCGATCTCGGTGCGGTCCGGGCCGGTGGGATCGGGGCGGTCTGGGACCTCGGCGGCGTACCGTCGGCGGTTGAAGATCTTGCCGAACGCGCCCGGCAGCCGGGCGCGAAGCTGCCACGCATCCGCTATGCCGGACCGTTTTTGATCGCTCCTGGCGGTTATCCGAGCGATCGCCCGTGGGCGCCTGCCGGCAGCTGGCGTGAGATCAACTCGCCTGCTGACGCCGGTGTGGCCGTCGCCGAGGCCCGGTCGTCCGGCGCCACGCTGATCAAGGTGACCGCGCACGTGGGCGGTCCGATGCTGCCGCAGGACACGCTGCGGGCGCTGGTCAGCGCCGCGCACGCGTCCGGACTCGAGGTCGTCATGCACGCCGAGGGCGCCGGAACGGTCGCCGCCGCGCTGGCCGCCGGAGCCGACATCTTGGCGCATACGCCCTGGACAGAGCGGCTCGACGAGGCGCTCACCCGCGCCTGCGCCTCGCGCATGCGATGGATCAGCACGCTCGACATCCACGGCTGGGGAGATCCGGACCCGGCGAGGGAGATCGCCGTCGACAACCTGCGGCGCTTCCTTTCGTACGGGGGAAGCGTCCGGTACGGCACCGACCTGGGCAACGGCCCACTGCCGGCCGGCATCAACACACGCGAGGTCGAGTCGTTGCGGGGCGCAGGCCTGGACCCGAGCGCGATCCTGGCGGCCATGACCGAAAGTGATAGCTCCGAGGTGGCCTGGGTAGCGGGCGGCCTGGAATGGGACCCGGACGGCTTCGCCGACTGCCTGGCAACAGCCCGCGTCGTCGACGAAAGCGTCCGCTCGCACTGAGGACGCCACTCGTTGCGTGTGGAGTTGGGGTGCGGAGCGCACCCGAACTCAACACGCTGGAGGGGTTAGAGGGTCACCGCGGCGCCTGTTGTGGCGCTCTGGCGGGCGGCGTCGAGGACCTCCATGGCGCGGACCGAGTCCCACGGGTCGACCGGCAGCGCGCCGGTGCCCAGGACAGCGTCGGCCACCGCGGGGTAGAAGGTGTCCCAGCGTCCCCGGCAGCTCTCGACCGGTGCGCCGGTCGCGCCGCGGAAGAGGTGACCCCAGCGGTGCTCGGGCTCGACACCCCAGCGGTCGCCCAGCTTCGCCGGGGTCTTGCCCGCCTTGAGCAGCGTCTCCTGGTAATCCAGGTCCGGTGAGATGAACGTGCCGGCCGTGCCGGTGACCCGGAAACGAGGACCCGGGCCGGCCTGACGCCAGCTGCCCCACAGGTGCGACTCGACGCCGCTCGCGTGGTGCAGCGCCACGAACCAGTCGTCGTCGAGCGGCTCGCCGCGCATCTCCGCGTAGACCCGGGTGGCCGGGCCGTGCAGCTGGAGTGCCTGGTCGACGAGGTGGGAGCCGAAGTCGAGCAGCGTGCCACCGCCGGCCGCCGGGGGCTCGCGGTCCGGCGCCCAGCGCTCCATCCGCGACTCGAAGCGGCGGATGTCGCCGAGGCGGCCGTCCTCGATCAGCTTGCGGATGGTCAGGAAATCGGAGTCGTAACGCCGGTTCTGATAGACGGTGAGCAGCACGCCCGCCTCCTCGGCGGACGTCACCACCTTGCGGGCGGCCGCCGCGTCCAGGGCGAAAGGCTTGTCGACGACCACGGCCAGGCCCGCCGCGATGGCCTCGGCGGCCAGCTCGGCATGGGTGGACGCCGGAGTGGAGATCGCCACGGCCTGGACGCCGGCGGCGGCCAGAGCGGCGATGGAGTCGTACGCCACGACACCCGGCAACTGCTCCGCGACCTGGGCCCGGCGCTCCGCGGAGGTGGTGACCACGCCGACGAACTCGATGTTCGGAGCAGAGGCGATCAGGGGCGCGTGGAAGACGCGTCCACCGGTGCCGTAGCCGACCAGCCCGAACTTAACCCGCTCGATCATGTCCGGAAGTTTTTCACATCCGTTGCCACCTTGTTGCACACGATCTCCGCCGTTACGTGTGATGCACGCCCCATCACTCAGGGTGTATCGCAAGTCGAGGCAGTTCGTCGTGCGGATTACGCACACAAGGACGTGCGATCTAGCGAAAGGGCAGGTGCGGCCCCTGTCAGATGGATGACGGGGACAGCCGATCGGGCCCTCGCCGATGTTCAATCGGACCCATGGAACCCGCACAGAAGGAACGGACCCCGTTCGCCGACATCGACGGCTTGCCGGCCTCGATGTCCGCGATGGTGCTCGACGCCCTCACTGAGATGGGGCGGCATACCGAGATCCGGCGGGTTCGCCGTGTCGCGTTCGACATGCTGCGCCCACGTCCGGGGCAGCGGCTGCTGGACGCGGGTTCCGGCAGTGGTGACGTGGCCCGCCGGCTCGCCGCCGAGGTGTCGCCGACCGGCGAGGTGATCGCCCTGGACCACTCGGCGTCGATCACGGCCGCCGCGATCGCCCGGCACGACGGCAGCAACGTGCGGTACGTGACCGGCGACGTCGGCGCCATGGACCTGCCCTCGGACAGCGTCGACGGGGTCTGGTGCGAGCGCGTCCTGCAGCACGTGGACAGCGCCGACGCTTCGATCGGCGAGCTGATCCGGGTGACCCGGCCGGGCGGGCGCATCTGCCTGGTCGACACCGACTGGTCGTCGCTCGGTTTTGACGGGATGCCGGCCGGCCTCGGTGAGGTGGTGATGGCCCACGTCCGCGGTCACTTCACCCCGAAACAGCACGACATGGGGCGTACGCTGCGGCGCCGCCTCGTGGCGAACGGCCTGAGCACCATCACCGCGACGCCGGTGACCTGTGTCTTCACCACGCCGGAGTCGGCTGCCGTGGTGCTGCCGATGGTCAACCCGCGGGTGCCGGAGGAGACCTGGGCGACGCCGCCCGGCCTGCGCGACGAGTGGCTTGCCTGCGTCGACGCGGCCGGGGCGAGCGGCACCTTCCTGGCCGTCCTCACCATCTGGGTGGTGGCGGGGACGGTTCCCGGATGACTGACTTCTAGTTGATCGGCTGCATGCGGTGCAGGAGCCGGTCCAGCGGCATGCTGGCGAACGCGATCCGCACGTCGCTCGACGCGTACGGCAGCCAGAACCGGCCGTCGTGCACGAGACCGCCGCAGGAGTAGAGCACGTTCGGCACGTACCCCTCCCGCTCGAGTTCGTCCGGGTCGATCAGGCCCTGCGGGAGATCCGAGATCACCTTCGATGGATCGTGCAGGTCGAGCAGCATGGCGCCGATGGCGTACCGGCGCATCGGGCCGACGCCGTGGGTGAGCACCAGCCACCCGGCTTCGGTCTCGATCGGTGAGCCGCAGTTGCCGACCTGGATCAGGTCCCAGCCCCGATGCGGGACGAGCAGCGGCCCGGCCGGCTGCCACCGGTGTTTCTCGTCGCGGACGGCCAGCCCGAGGGTCTCGCCGTCGGAGCGGCAGAGCGCCATCTTCTTCCCGTTGATGTACCGCGGGAACAGCGCCATGCCTTTGTTCCGGGCCGCGGGTCCGTGCAGCGTGGTGACCTCGAAGTGCCGCAGGTCCCGGCTGTAGATGACCCGCCCGGAGATGTTGAACCCGTCGTAGGCGGTGTACGTCGCCTGGTACGCCGGCCGCCCGTCCGGGTCGATCACCTGGACGAACCGTGCGTCCTCCATGCCCCGGCTCTCGCTCGGGGTGGTCGGCCACATGACCCGCTGGTGCAGCGGCATTGTCGGCGGGTAGGTGACCGCGTAGTCGTCCATGACGATCCGCCGGATCAGTTCCAGCGTCATCGGCGTGTTCGGCCGGGCCAGGATCTCCGGCGGCAGGTGGCTGAGGATGTCCTCGAACACCTGGTCGTCGTACCGTTCGGGAAGAGCTCCGAGGATGTAGGCCGACGCCTCGGTGTCGATGTCCTCGTCGCCGAGAGCGGCGAAGAGCTGGTGCCGCATGTGCTTGGCGCCGACACGCTGGCCGATGCCGAGCGGGCCGTCCCGGTCCTCCAGGCGGATGGCGCCGCCCGGTCCGAGGATCAGGCTGCAGAAGCCGATGGACGAGATGTGCCCTTCGCCGATCTGCCGCAGGCTCAGCGCCGCCCGCAACTCGCCGGGCGCGACATCGCTCTGGTCGGGGTGCGGGACGATCGACGGGTTGCAGAGCGCTGCCGCCTCCACTGAGAACTCGTGGCTGAAGTACGCCCCGATGAGCGTCCGGGCGGCCGGCGACAGCTCGATCTCGGACGGCACGCGGTGCTGGACGACCTCGTAGTGGTGCTGAAACGTCGACAGGACGTCGTGGTGCCGCCCGGCGAAACGGTTCAGCACGTCGTCCAGCAGCGCGTTGATGTCGCTCTCGTCGAGTTGCAGCATCCGCTCGATCATGCAAGCCGCGCGGTTGTGGGTGGCGTGCGCGTCCTCGCCGGGGACGAACAGCTTGATCACGACGCGACGGGCGTCCGGCGTCATGCTGAGGTTGTGACGGGTGATGTCTTGCGTATTCACGGTTGCGGTCACGCTAGGCCGCCTGACGGTCGGGTCGCGCTCCGGCTCGCCAGCCTGCGGGCGTGCTGCAGGGTGGAGACGAGCGCGAGGGTGGATTCGGCTCCTTGATTCAGATTAGGACCATTAACCGTCAATCCGTCATAACAACCAGAAGTCTCGCTGTCCCACATCACTGTTCCGGTGTCGTTGTCGCCCAGAAACCAGGCGATGGACTGAAAGAGCGGGGCATCCCAGCGCTCGTCGCCGGTGACCGCGGCCGCGGTGGCGCAGGCGTCCGCGGTGGCGGCCGCCTCGATCGGCTGCTGGTCGAGCAGGTCGGGCGCGAGCGAGCCGATGTCGCCGATCCGGCTGCGGTGCTTGCCGGCCCGCCAGCCGCAGACCGGGACGGTGGAGAGGTGACCGTGGTGCTCCTGGACCTCGCAGAGCCAGGCCAGCATCCGCAGCCCGTCGGTGAGCATGCTCTCGTCACCGAGCAGGTCACCGGCGGCGATGACGACCTCGGCGTACGACGCGCTCGCGTACGTCAGCTCGCGCTCCGGCCAGATCCAGTGCGGGTCGGAGCCGGGCAGCCCGATCACGGTGGCCGCGTCGCCGAGCAGCTGGGCGGCCTCGCGGTCACGGGGGTCGGCGCGCAGCACCTCGGCGGCGCCGAGCCCGGCGAACGCCATCGCCTTCGGCCACGGTGACCGGCAGCGCACGCTCTGCCGGAACGCCTGCATCGCCTCCCGCCGCAGCCACGGCGTCCGGGCCCGCGCCGCGGCGGTGCCGAGACCCCACAGCGCCCGGCCCCACCAGTCACCCAGGGACGGTTCGTCGTGCCAGCGGCGGTCGTAGCTCATCCGGTTGCGGAAAGCGCCGGCCGCGCCCTGCGCGTGGGTGAGGAACGCCAGGTAGCGCTCGCCGAGCCGGACCAGCTCGGGTCCGGGCCGGGGTTCGCGCGCGATCGCGAGCAGGCCGCGGGACACGTCGTCGACGCAGTATCCGTGCTCGCGCCGGACGATCGCGTTGCGGGCGTGCTCGAACAGTCCGGTGTCGTCGGAAAGCCGGAACACGTGATCCCAGCGGGGCTCCGGAACATCACGAAGCTGAATCGGCGGCGGAATCAGCCTCAACGGAACGCTCATGCTGCCAACTCCACTGAATTCATGCGTCCGCATGAGCTCGCAGGCTCGCTCATGCGGAAATGGTCTGCACTGCGAGCGGCCGGCGGGCGGCGGTCAGGCGGGCGGCGAGCGATGAGTACCGCGCGGCCACGGCGGGCCAGCGCAGCGTCGGACCACCGGCCAGGCCGGTGAGCCGGCCGGGCAGGCCCGGCTCGGCCAGGACCCTGCGGATCGCCATCGCCATCGCCTCCGGATCCTGATGGGGTACGAGCAGACCGGGCCCGTCCGCGAGCAGCTCGACCGCGTGCGGGAACTCGGTCGCGACCACCGGGATCCCGGCCGCCACCGCCTCGATGAGCACGCCCGAGGTGACCTGCTCGGTGGAGTCGTACGGCAGCACGACCGCGTCGGCCGAGGTGATCAGCCGGGACAGCTCGTCCGGGTCGAGGTAGACGTCGGCCCAGCGGACACAGTCGGCGACACCGCGTTCCTCGGCGATCGCCTTGAGCGAGTCCCGGTACGCGTCACCCTGCTGCTGGAGGACCGAAGGGTGGGTACGCCCAGCGACCGTGTAGATCGGCCTGGGCTCGACATCGTCGAGGAACGCCAGCGCCCGCAGCGACCACTCGATGCCCTTGCCGGGTCCGAGCAGGCCCCAGGTGAGCAGGTGCGGCCGGTGGTTCGGCTCGTCCGCGGCCGACCGGGGCAGGCCCGCGTGACTGGCCGCGCCGTGCGGAATCACAGTGATCTTGCGAGGGTCCACGTCGTAGAAGCCGGTGAGCCGGGTACGCGCGGTGTCGGTCATCGTCACCACGGCGTCGGCCGTGGCGACGATCTGCTCCAGGACGGTCCGCTGCTGCTGGTCCGGGTGGGTCAGCACGGTGTGCAGGACCACGATCACCGGGACGCGCAGGCCGCGCAGCACCGGCAGGATCTCGGCGCCGGCGTCGCCCGGGTAGATGCCGTACTCGTGCTGGACGATCACCACGTCGAATCGGTTCAGGGCCGTGGTGGCGGCGACCCATCCGCCGGGGCGGTCGGTGTGCCAGGTGTGTACGACCCGTGGGGCTGCCCCGTCGAGCTCGATCCCACCGCTCGTGTTGTCGCTGGCGAGCAGGCGTACGACGCCTGAGCCGGGGGACCCGGCAACCAGGTGGGTCGCGAGTGCCGCATTGAATGTCGCCAAACCGCATTGCGTGGGTGGATATGTGCTCAGAAACCCGTATGTCGCGGGCATGACAGGGCCTTTCTCCTCGGCCGGCTGCCTCCCCGCAGCACGGACTCAGCGCGCGCGGGCACGGTGTCGTAAACCGCGCGGGAACGGCGCAGAGGCGGTCCGAGAAAAAGGGCCGTTTAACGCGCAATTCACATTGCGACGTTAACAAGATCCAGCTAATCAGCTGATGATTTTTCGGTAAATCGCCAAGTACTCCTCGACCATGCGGTCGGCGGAGAAGCGTAACCGCGCACGTGCCGAACAGGCCGCTCGATCGACCGCGGCGATCATCCCGACCGCCGCCACCGCCTCGTCGACGGTATCCACAACGTAACCCGTGACACCCTCGTCCACCACTTCAGGCATCGAACCATTTCGGTACGCGATCACCGGCGTGCCGCACGCCATGGCCTCGACGACGGAAAGTCCGAACGGTTCGGCGAACCTGATGGGGTGCAGCAGCGCCGCTCCGGAGCCGAGGATCCCGGCCCGTTCCTCCGGGCCGACCGAACCGCGATAGATCACACCCTCGCCGTCGATCATGGGTTCCACTTTTTCGGCGAAGTAATCGCGATCCTGCACGATTCCGCACATGATGAGCCGCCGCCCGGCCCGGCGGGCGATCTCGATGGCGATGTCGGTTCCTTTGTCGGGATGGATGCGCCCGAAGAGGATCAGGTCGTCACCGCCGTCCGGATGGAACGGTAAACCTCTCAGGTCGATGCCGTGATGAACGGTTGCCACATATTCCAGATCGGGAGAACGGTCGCTGTCGGAGATGCTCACGAAGTGCGAGCGACTCCTTCGGTACGCCGGAAGGATGTTCTGCCCGGAGAAACCGTGGATGGTGGTGAGCATCGGCGCCCGGCAGTGTGCCGAGAAGGCGAGCGGCAACCAGTCCAGATGGTTGTGGATGAGATCGAACTCGCCGGACCGTTCGAGCGCGTGGCTGACGTGGATCGCCTCCCAGACCCGGCCGTCGATCTCGTCGTTCTCCTCGTACCCGGTGGGTACCACGCCGTCGAGGCTGGCCGCGGTGACCGAATCAAGGGTGGCGAAGAGCGTCACGTCGACGCCGCGGGCGACCAGCCCCTCGGTGATCAGGCTGGTGATCAGCTCCCACGGGCCGTAGTGCAGCGGTGGCGTACGCCAGGCGATGGGGCCCAGGAGTGCGACCTTCATGACATTCCACGTGTTCCTGTCATAACCACGTCGACAGTATGCCTGGCCGGTATCAAGAGCGAACTCGTGTTAGAGAAGAGCCATGACGGATTCGTGGTGGAAGAAGGCTGTCGTCTACCAGATCTATCCGCGAAGCTTCGCGGACTCGGACGGCGACGGCATGGGCGACCTGCGCGGCATCGTCGGCCACCTCGACTACCTGGCCGAACTCGGCGTCGACGTGCTCTGGCTGTCGCCGATCTATCCGTCGCCGCAGGATGACAACGGGTACGACATCAGCGATTACCAGAACATCGAGCCGCTCTTCGGCGACCTGGAGGTCTTCGACGAGCTGCTGGCCGGCGCGCACGCCCGCGGCATGAAACTGATCATGGACCTGGTGGTGAACCACAGCTCCGACGAGCATCAGTGGTTCGCCGAGAGCCGGTCGTCGAAGGACAACCCGAAACGCGACTGGTACTGGTGGCGCCCGGCCCGCGACGGCATGGAACCGGGAACACCCGGCGCCGAGCCGACCAACTGGGGTTCCGTCTTCGGCGGCCCGGCCTGGAAGTACGACGAGAAGACCGGCGAGTACTACCTGCACCTGTTCTCGACGAAGCAACCCGACCTCAACTGGGAGAACCCGGAGGTCCGCCAGGCCGTCTACGCGATGATGCGCTGGTGGCTGGACCGGGGCGTGGACGGCTTCCGGATGGACGTCATCAACATGATCTCCAAGGTGATCGGCGAGGACGGATCGCTGCGCGACGGGCGGCTCAGCGCCGGGGCGGCGTACGCGGACGGCTCCGACTCCTTCATCGGCGGCCCGAGGCTGCACGAGTTCCTCCAGGAGATGCACCGGGAGGTCTTCGCCGGCCGGGAGGGTCTGCTGACCGTCGGTGAGACGCCCGGCGTCACCGTGGAACAGGCCCGGCTGCACACCGACCCGGAACGGCACGAGGTCGACATGGTCTTCCAGTTCGACCACGTGTGGGTCGACCGGGGCCCGGACCCGTGGCTGCTGATGCCGTTGCAGCTCACCAACCTGAAGGCGATCTTCGGCCGGTGGCAGGCCGGGCTCGCCGACCTGGGCTGGAACAGTCTGTACTGGAACAACCACGACCAGCCGCGCGCGGTCTCCCGGTACGGCGACGACAGCAAGCAGTACCGGGTGGCGTCGGCCAAGATGCTCGGCACGGTGCTGCACCTGCACCGCGGGACGCCGTACATCTATCAGGGCGAAGAGCTCGGGATGACGAACTACCCGTTCGCCGGGATCGAGGACTTCCGCGACATCGAGGCGCTCGGCCAGTACCGGCAGGCCCTCGACATGGAGGGCCGGAGTCCGGACGAGGTGCTGACGGTCCTGCGGGCGCGGGGGCGGGACAACGCGCGTACCCCGATGCAGTGGGACGGCTCGCCGCACGCCGGCTTCACCACCGGGACGCCCTGGCTGGCGGTCAACCCGAACCACACCGAGATCAACGCCGCTGCCGCGCAGGCCGACGCGGAT
The DNA here is from genome assembly GCF_050955685.1 of Actinoplanes sp. CA-015351. Classification (NCBI taxonomy): domain Bacteria; kingdom Bacillati; phylum Actinomycetota; class Actinomycetes; order Micromonosporales; family Micromonosporaceae; genus Actinoplanes; species Actinoplanes sp. CA-015351. The sequence goes on along the minus strand of NZ_CP192102.1, from coordinate 6,812,153 downwards.
TCGGTGTTCCACTGGTACCGCAAGCTCATCGAGCTGCGGCACACCGAGCCGGCCGTTGTCGACGGCGACTTCACGATGCTGCTGCCCAACGACGAGCGTCTGTACGCCTTCACGCGACGACTCGGCGGCACCGAACTGCTGGTGATCGGCAACTTCACCGGCGAGCCGGTCGTCGCCGACTTGGATCTGGACGGGGATCTGATCCTGAACAACCTGCCGGAGGCGCCCGTCGACGCGACGATCGCCCCCTGGCAGGCCGTGGTCTATCGGAGGTCGGTCTAGAAAGACCCGGCTCAGCCCTCGGTCAGGGTCGGCCAGGAGTACGCGAGCAGGGCGAACGCCGCGCCGAGCAGGGCCAGGCTGACGCCGCGGGTGCCGATCGGCAGCGCCGCGAGGACGAGCAGGATGATCGCGATCAAGTAAAAGAGTCCCTGGATGGACATGAGTGCTCCTCGATGAGTGGGGGTAGAGCGGCGACGCTGTACCCCCACCGCGATGAGCACTAAACCGCAAGCCCTCGCTTATACGACCGGAAGCACCACGAACGAGGTGTTCCGGACCGTCGTGTCGGTGGTGACCATGCGGGTGGCCGGGCCGGGCGGCTCACCGGTCCCGTAATTACGCAGGAACCTCGGGTGCGCGCCGCCGGCGACCAGCAGCCGGATCCGGTGCCCGGGCCGGAACCGGTGTGCCGTGGAGCCGAGCGACACCTCGGTCCGCCCGCCGGCGATCCGGGCCAGGCCGTCACACACATTTATCGACTTCCCGTCCGGGGACACGTCGCAGAGCCGGGCGAAGAGATCGCCGCTGGCCGCGGTGGTCGACGCGTCGGCCACGAATCGCACCTCGCCCATCACCTCGACCGCATCGGGCAGCGGATCGGTGTCGAAGAGGATCACATCGGATCGTTTCTCCAGCTTGGCGTTGTCGTGGGTGCCCTGGGTCGGCGACTGGAGAGCGCCTCCGATCGACGGCGTCGGGGAGTTTGGGTCGTACCGAAATGTGGTGGAACCGGGACCGGCCTCGGAGCGCAACGTGCCTGCGGAGAGGAAGAGGGCGGACGGACGCCCGGGGGGCGGCCAATCGGGCAGGTCGCGCCACTCATCGATCCCACCCATGTGTACGCGGACCGGCTGGGCCGGCGTCTCGCCCCGCAGCGTCCGCAGGGCCTGGGTGAACGTCTCGGTCCAGCCCTCACCGAGCGAGCTGGTGTGTGTCCACGGGCCGATCAGCAGCTCGACTGGCAGCCCGGCGGCATGGCGTCGCCGGTACAGCTCGATCACCTGGTCGGTGGCGAGGTCGTGCCAGCCGGTCATCAGGGTGACCGGGATGGGCAGCGCCGCGGCCGAGCCGGTGACGTCGGCGCCCTCCCAATACGGATCGTCGGCGTCGGGCGCGGCCAGCCACCGTTCGAACTCGAGGCGCCGGCCGCCGAACGGCGCCTGGTATGCCTCGGCCAGCGGCAGGCCGAGGGTGGCCCGGCGCAGGTGACGCTGCAGGCGGAGTACTGCCTTCACGTTGTCCCAGAAGGTGGCCGCCTGACCGAACATGCCCAGCCCGCCGACGAGCGAGCGCTCCAGCGCGAACGACCCGCCCGGCCAGAAGAACGGCTGCGGGTTCAGCAGGCCGACCTGGGCGATCGCTCCGCGCCACTCGGGCGGCGGCTCAGCGGCGAGGCTGAGCTGGCTGTAGGTCATGTAGCTCGCGCCGAGCGTGAACAGATCACCGGTGAACCACTCCTGCTTGCGGATCCACTCGACCGCGGCCTGGCCGTCCGGCGCCTCGTTGCGCCAGGTGTGGAACTCGCCGTCCGACCCGCCGGTGCCCCGGCTGCTCTGCAGCAGCACGTGGAAGCCCTGCTCAGCGAAGAGAGCGCCGTACAGGTAGTTCCACGGGAAGCCGCCGCGCACGTAGGGCGCGCGCAGCAGGATCGTCGGGCACGGCTCGCCGGTGACCGGCGCGTAGTGGTCGGTGAGCAGGGTGTTCCCGTCGGCGCCGGGCATCGGCACCGCCCGCTCCCAGGTGACGTCGTAGCGTGCGGCGGGGCCCTTGCGGGCCCGCCGCCGCATCATTCGGAGGATCAAGGGCAGCTGCTGCATACGTCACGCTCCCTTTTTCGTACGCTGTACTGAAAACAGTAGCAGGAGGTTTCCCGTGCCACGAGGCCGTCCACCGGTCCACAACCGTGACCAGGTGCTCGCCGCTGCGGTCCGGCTCGCCGACGCGAACGGACTGGACGCCGTCACCATGCGGCGGGTCGCGTCCGAGATCGGCGCCGGGGCGATGTCGCTCTACACCTATGTGCCGGACCGGGAACACCTCATCGACCTGATGGTGGACCGGGTGGCCGGCGAGCTGGCGTTGCCGGCGCTCACCGGCGATTGGCGGGCCGACGTGTTCGCCCTGGTCGGCGTCCAGCGGGCGATGATGCTGAAGCACCCGTGGCTGACCGGGGCGCTCACCGGCCGGTCGGTGACGGGGCTCAACCTGCTCACCTATCTGGAGCACGGCCTCGGCGCGCTGGAGCCGTCCGGCCTCTCCGGCGGCACCCGGATGGCGGTGCTCGCGCTGCTCACCGGCTTCGTCGCGTCGTACGTGACCGCTGAGCTGGCCGGTGACTCGACCGGCACCGAACAGGCCGCCCAGATCGTCGCGGCGATGGCGAGCGGCGACTTCCCGCGGCTTGCGGCGGCCTTCGCCGAGAGCGGCGGATCGCCGCCGGGCTTCGAGCAGATCGCGGACTGGGTGATCACCGGACTGGTTAACCAGGCAAGCGGGAATTCTTGATAATCGAGATTGATTGGCACGCCGCCGGGTAATTCGCAGGGCATGAGCAGTCATGTGGTGCGTTCCGGAAGGCGAGTCTCGCCCTGGCTCGCCCTGGCCGGTTTCGGTGTGGCCGTCGCGGTGGCGGCGCTGATCGGTGGGCTCGGCGTGGCCGGAACCGCGAACGAGTACAACAGCCTCAATCAACCGTCCTGGGCGCCACCATCGTGGCTGTTCGGCCCCGTCTGGACCGTTCTGTACGCGATGATCGCAATGAGCGGCTGGCTGGTCTGGCGCCGTACGGGCTGGTCTGCCGCGCTCAACTGGTACGCCGCCCAGCTGGTCCTGAATGCGATCTGGACCCCGATCTTTTTCGGTGCCGGCCAGTACGGGCTCGCGCTGATCGACATCGTTGTGCTCTGGGTGCTGATCGTGGTGACCATCTGGAAGTTCCGGCCGGTCTCCAAGGTGGCCGCCGGGCTGCTGGTGCCGTACCTGGGGTGGGTCGGCTTCGCCACTGCCCTGAATGCGGCAATCTGGTCGGCCAACTGAGGCTTCCAACGTAAGAAAGCCTCACGGGTAAAAATCCGAGCTTTTTTCACGGAACTCCCCACGCGTCACTCCGTCCACCGGCAAGGTGGCACATGGTCACCGGAAAGCCCCGTTTTGACCCCTTCCGCCGGTGGCCGGGGGAGTCTCCATGCGTCGCCTGCTTGCCGCCCTGGTCGCTGTCACCCCGGCGGTCGCAGTGGCCGTAGCCGTGGCGAAACCGGGCGAGCCGGTCACCACGGGCCCGGTGCTGCAGACGTTCGGTTTCGCACGCCAGGACGGCCTGAGGCTGGCCGCCTTTGAAAGAACCTCCTTCGCCGAACTCGCTCGGCGTGCCACCGAGCCGTTCAGCATGGTCGGTGTGACCTGGGCGGATCCGCGCGCGGCGAGTGAGGGCCGGATCGAGGTGCGTACCCGGGCCGCCGAGACCGGACGGTGGACGCCGTGGCAGGTGCTGGAGACCGACAACCCGGACGCGTCCGGCGGCGCCGAAGGGGCACGCGGGGCCAGCGATCCGCTCTGGGTCGGGCCGTCCGACGGCGTGCAGGCCAGGATGGCGGGGAAACACGTGCCCGATGACCTGCGGGTGGACCTGATCAACCCGGACGGCGCTGTGGCGTCACCGGCGGTGATGGCCCCGGTGGCCGCCGTCAGCGAGGCCCGGCGGAGCCCGAAACTGCCGGCCCGCCCGGTCCCGAAGATCGTCACCCGAGCCGGCTGGGGTGCCAACGAGGCCATCGTGAAGGGGCAGACCGCTTTCACCGGGCCGATCCAGGTCGTCTTCGTGCACCACACCGCGTCCGGCAACGGCTACAACTGCGGGCAGTCGGCGAGCATCATGCGGGGCATCGAGGCGTACCAGGTGAAGAGCAAGGGCTGGAACGACATCGGGTACAACTTCCTGGTCGACAAGTGCGGCACCGTCTTCGAGGGACGCCGGGGCGGGGTGCACCGCTCGGTGCTCGGCGCGCACACCCTCGGCTTCAACAGCAACGCCAGCGCCATCGCGGTGATCGGCGACTTCCGGGCCACCGGGATCCCGGCGGAGGCGCGGGCTTCGGTCGCGCAGGTCGCGGCGTACAAACTCGGGGCGTGGGGGAGCCCGCCGGCCGGACGGGTGTCGTACGTGTCCGGCGGCAGCAACAAATATCCGGCCGGCAAGGCCGCGAACCTCAACCGGATCTCCGGGCACCGCGACGCCGGATCCACCGAGTGCCCGGGCAACGGGCTGTACGCCCAGCTCCCGTCGATCCGGGCGCTTGCCGGCGGCGCACCGATCGGACTGCGGTTCCAGCAGCTCAGCGGCGCCAGCGCGTACGCCGGGAAGTTCTACACCCGGGGACTGGTCCAGCCGCTCTGGACGCTCTCCACGCCCACCCGGATGATGGACCGCTTCGAGGTGTGGCTCGACGGGCGGCTCTTCACCGCCGTGCCGGCCGGGCACCGGCTGTCCCGGCTGCAGCTGCCGGCCGGGGCACACACCGTCGTGGTCAAAGGGGTCCACCTCTCCGGTCGCACGGCACTGTCCAGCGCGCGGATCCTCGCCGACCCGGTGCCTCCGTCGTTCGCGGGCGAACCGCAGGTGACGTTGCGGACCGGCTCGATCACCGGCACCGTCCCGGTGCGGGTCGCCTGGACCGCCGCCGACGCCAGCGGCCTGCGATCGGTACGGGTCACCGGCACCGGCCGTGGCGTGCTCAGCGGCGCCGCACGGACTTTCGACTCGGCCGTGCCGCTGGGCGAGAACGGATCGTGGACCGTGACGGCCGCGGACCGGGCGGGGAACGTGGCGAGCGCTTCGGTTACGCGTACCCTCGCGCTCGTCGCCGAAGCCGGCGCACGACGGACCGGAACCTGGCGCACCCAGCGCGACAGTGCTTTCATCGGCAGCGAAGCTGCCGGCGCGTCTGCTCGCGGCGCGTCGCTGACCTGGACCGTCACCGGCCGGTCGGCCGCGCTCGTGGCCGCACGCACGGCGACCTCCGGCACGGTGCGCGTCTTCCTCGACGGGCGTGACCAGGGTGTGGTGAATCTGCGGTCGGCGACGCCGATGTTCCGGCAGGCGGTGTGGACCCGGATGTGGCCGGCGAGTGGCACGCACACCATCAAGGTGCAGGTGGAGAGCGGTTCCGTGTCGCTGGACGGCGTCACATATCTGGAGTGACCGGGGTCGTCATCGGCAGGACCTTGCGCAGGCCCTGGTACCACTGGGCGGCCATCTTGCGGTAACCGGCCTGGCTCGGGTGCACGCCGTCGACGGTGTCCGACGCCGGGATGACCGACATGTCGACGAGCGTGACGTTGCGCGGATGGCGAGCCGCGGCCTTGGCCAGCTTCGAGTTGAACGACCGGAACTCGCGCTCGTGCTTGCCCTTCACGATCAGCAGCTTCGCCAGGACGATCCGGGTGCCCGGGTCGGTCGCGATGATCTTGTCAATCAGCTTGTCGAGGCGCTGCGGGGCGCCGAGGGCCTGGTGGCGCAGCAGGTCGTTGGTGCCGATGTCGAGCAGGACGACCTGCGGCTTGTACTTCTTCATCCAGTACCCGGTGTGCCGGGTGATCCAGGAGATCCGCCAGCCGGGGTGTCCTTCGTGGGCGGTGTCGGCGCCGGATCCGTTGGCCTGCGAGCCGACGAAGTCGGTGTCGACGCCGGCGGCGGTGAGCCAGGTGTGCAGATCGGTGCGGTAACCGTTCTCGGTCCGGTCACCCTTGCCGAAGGTCAGGCTGTCGCCGAGCGGCATGATCCGGATCGGGGTGGTCTGGGCTTGCAGAGGCGCTGCTCCGGCCGCTTGAGGTGCGGGGGCGGCCAGGCCGACGACGGCGGCCAGGGACACGGCGACGAGGCGGTTCAGCAGGCGCATGCCCGGCGATTCGACGTGTACCGCCGGGCGCTGAGCGGGTGATCCAGAGCTGCAACCGGCGGCTACCGGATTGCCACGCCTCTGCGCCGTGGCGCTCTGCCTGGTGCCGCTTTGCCCCGCCCGGTGGCGCTCTGCCTCGCCTGGTGCTGCCTCGCCCGGTGGCGTTCTGCCTGGTGCCGCTTTGCCCCGCCCGGTGCCGCTCTGCCTCGCCTGGTGCCGCCTCGCCTGGTGCTGCCTCGCCTGGATCTTGTGGATTTCTCCGCAGGCGTGCCCGCGCAACTCCACAAGATCGAACAGGCGTGGCCGATCTTGTGGAGTTGCGCGCAAACGGTTCGCCGAAGTCCACAAGATCGGTGAAAACCGCGTTCGCCACGTCGGAACTGGAAGCACCGCGTCGGCCGGACCTTGGAAACCGGTGGGGCATGGAACACCCATGACTGTCCAAGATCCGGAACCGTCCACCCGCGGTCGTGGCAGCGTCACTACAACGCTCACAAACCACCCGAAACGACATGCCGTGGATGGCCGTCCCCACAAAGTCGTGCACTTGTGGTCGATCGGCTGGCCGAACCGCACAAGATCTCTGAGCGGCACCTCGCACCGAGAAACCGCCACGCCGCCCCGTGGGAGCGAGTGCCATCGGCGCGGGCCATCACCCGAGAGTGGGGCATCGCGATCGCCACCGCCACGAAAGCCCAGGCGGCACTGCGCGAGGAAGGGCTCACGGTGGCCCGGCCGGCATCGGCACGGTGCCCGGCCCGGCGTCGGCACGGTGGTCGCCGGACCCGCACCTGACGCTTGCCATGATCGGCTCGGCGCTCGGCGCTCGGCGCTCGGCGCTCGGGGTGCTGGGCTCGGGGCGCGGGGTGCGGGGTGCTGGGCGCGGGGCTCGGGGCGCGGGGCTCGGGGCGCGGGGCGCGGGGTGCGGCGCTCGGGGTGCGCGGCTCGGCGCTCGGTGAGATGCGGGTGCCGGCGCGATACTTGCGCGCTTGCTCGGCGGGTCAGCCGTGATGATCGATCGTTAGGACGACCTTGCCGCGGCCGTGCCGGGACTCGACCGCGGCGTGCGCCTCGGCGGCCTGCGTCCACGGGAACTGGCGGATCGGCATTCGCAGGCCCGCGATGTTGATCGTCTCGGCCAGCCGCTGCGGCGAGCGCCCCGCACGCACCACCCGGGCGCCGTGCTCGGCCGCCGCCTTGTCGTCGGCGATCGTGCCGACGCGCTCCGCCGGAATGCCCAGCGCGATCGATTGGGCGATCGCATCGCCGCCTGCGGCGTCGAGAGCGGCGGTCGGCTTCAGGCCGGTGGCGCGCACTGCTTCGATCAGACCACCCTGGTACGCGACCGGGAGCGCACCCAGTTCGCGCAGGTAATCGTGGTTGTTCGGGCTGGCCGTGCCGATGACCGTGGCGCCCGCTCGGATCGCCAGCTGGGTGGCGATCGTTCCCACCGAGCCTGCAGCGGCGTGCAGCAGGAAGACGTCGCCGGTGGTGATCTCGAGTTCCTGGATCGCGCCGCTTGCCGTTTGTGAGGCCGCCACCAGGCCGGCTGCGGTGGGGAAGTCGAGGTGGTCCGGCTTGATCACGACGTTCTCGGCCGGGACGGTGAGTTTTTCGGATACGCCGTTGAGCATGGTGGAGCCGAGGACGGGGGTGCCCGGAGTCAAGTCCCCTTTCACCACGACACCTGAGTATTCCTGGCCGATTTGTTGCGGGAATCGGGCCTGTACCCACGGCATGCGGCCGGTCCGGACCGCAACGTCGAACGGTTGCACCCCGGCCGCGTACACCTGGATCAGGACCTCGCCGGGCTGCGGCTCCGGATCGGGCAGGTCGGCGAAGCGCAGGACGTCGGGCGGGCCGTATCGGTCGAAGACGACAGCTCTCATGTGACCACCCTGCAAGCTGAACTCACGTTGAGGTCAAGCGTTCTGCACGCGGGCCGGGTTCTGCTCTTCTCATGACTACTGCTGAAGCTTTGGGCGAACGCCTTTTCGGCGCGCTCACCGGCGCCCTGGAACTCTTCACCGTCGAGATCGGGCGGGAGCTCGGTCTGTATGCCGCGTTGCGGGACGGCCCACTGACCCCGTCGGAGCTCGCCAAGGCCGCCGGCATCGACGATCGGTATGCCCGGGAGTGGCTGGAACAGCAGGCCGCGGCCAGTTTTCTGACGCCTGACTTCGCTCTTGCTCCGGGCGCTGCCGAGGTGCTGCTGGACGAGGGCGGGCCGTTTTATGCCGGCGCGGCCAGCCAGTTCGCTGTCGGCGTGGCCTTGTTGACTCCGCGGGTCATCGCGGCGTTCCGGAGTGGGGAAGGGGTGCCCTACTCCGAATACGCGCATGTCCGGCATGGGATCGCCGGGTTCAACCGGCCGATGTTCGACCACTTGCTCACTACGGCGTGGCTGCCGGCGGTACCGGAGATCGAGGCTCGGTTGCGGTCGGGGGCGCGGGTGCTCGATCTGGGCTGCGGCATGGGGTATTCGTCGGTGGCGATGGCCTTGGCCTACCCCGCCGTGACGGTACGGGGCGTCGACCTGGACGAGGACTCGATCGCCGTGGCTCGCTCGGTGGCCGCGGCGGCGGGGGTGGCCGATCGGGTCAGCTTCACGGTCGCCGACGCGGCATCGGTGACCGGTTCATACCACCTGATCACGATTTTTGAGGCATTGCACGACATGGGGGACCCGGTGGGGGTGCTCGGCAATGCCCGTGGACTGCTCAGCCCCGGCGGCGGCGTCTTCGTCGCCGACGAGCGCGTCGCCGACGAGTTCACCGCCCCGGCCGGCGAGGTGGAACGCCTCCAGTACGCGTTCAGCGTCCTGCACTGCCTGCCCGCCACCCGAGCCGAGAACCCGGTACTCGCCAACGGCACAATCCTGCGCGCGCCTACCCTGCTGGCCTGGGCCGCCGAGGCAGGGTTCCGGTCGCCGGCAGTCCTCGACATCGCCAACGACTTCTGGCGCTTCTACCAACTTCAGTAACCGCGCCCGGAGTGGAGAGTCGGATTTCAGCGGTTCGGCTGTTTGTGGGTTGCGGTGGGTGTGGTGGGGCGGCCTACCGTCGTGGGCGTGTTGGTCCGGATGTTGGGACCCTTCGAAGTGGAGGGTGAGGGCGGGCCGGTTGTGGTGGCCGGTGGGTCTCAGCGTGCTGTGCTGGCGTTGCTCGCTCTGCGGGCTGGGCGGCCGGTCGCGGTCGGTGAGCTGGTTGACGCGCTCTGGCCGGAGGACCCGCCGGTGTCGGCTCGTAACACGCTTCAGTCTCATGTGGCTCGGCTGCGTTCGCGGCTCGGTGTTCCTGGGCTGATCACTCATGGGCCGGCCGGTTACTGCCTCCATCTGCCGGGCGACGCGGTTGACGTGCTCCGCTTCGAGTCTCTGCTGCGTGGCCGGGTTCCCCAGCCGGAAAACGGCCGGGATGCGCGGCCGGGAAACGGCCGGGATGCGCGGCCGGGAAACGTTGCGGAGGCGGTGGGGCTCTGGCGTGGGGTGCCGCTCGTGGAGTTCCCGGGGGAGCCGTTCCGGGGGATCGCGGCGAGGCTCGGGGCGCTCTATCGGGGTGCGCTGGTTCGGCATGCCGAGACGCTGGCGCCCGCCGACGCGGCTGAGCTGTTGCGGGAGCCGTCCGGCGCTGACCCCTGCTGGGAGGACGGTGCGGTCGCGCTGGCCGGGGCATTCGTGGCGGCCGGCTGCCGGGGTGAAGCGCTGGAGGTGCTGCGCCGGCACGCCGATGCGATGGTCGACCGGCTGGGATTGGACCCTTCGGAGCGGGTCCAGCAGATCCAGCGAGCTCTTCTTCGAGGCATCCACGTCAACGATGAGTTGCAGCTCCGCCCGGAACGGGCGGCAAAGGCTTGGCCCACCACCCAGGTCGCCCCGGAGAACCAGAGGGGCCTGGCATTGTGCGTACCCCTGAGATTTTCGTCTTTCATGGGTCGGGAGAGTGAGCAGCGGCAGCTGGCGCGACTGATCGCGGAGCCGGGCCTGGTGAGTGTCGTCGGGCCTGGTGGGGTGGGCAAGACGCGGCTGGTGGCGGAGACCGTGCGGGCTACGCCCGGAGTGGCGTGGGTGGATGCCGCCGATGTGCGGGAGGCGGACTTTCTGGAGGCCGTCGCGGTCGGGGTCGGTGCGCGGGTGGCGCCGCATGACGAGCCGCTGGCGGTGATCGCTGAGGCTGCCGCTACGCGGGCTGTCGTGGTGCTGGACAACTGCGAGCACGTGCTGGGTGCGGCAGCCGCGCTGGTGGAGGCGTTGCGTGGGGTTCGGGTCGTGGTGACCAGTCAGGAAAGTCTGCGGGCTGACGGCGAACGCGTGCTGCGGTTGGGGCCGCTGGATCCGCAGGCGGCGCGAAGGCTGTTCTGTGAGCGTGCCCGGGTTGCCCCGTCCGGTGTCGTCGGCGAGATCGTCGAACGGCTGGATCTGTTGCCGCTCGCCATCGAGCTCGCTGCCGTTCAAGCCGGCGCGCTCGGTGTGGACGAGCTTGCCGCGCGGCTGGACGATCGGCTCGACCTGCTTGACCGGGGACGGCGGGGTGCGGATCCGCGGCATCGGACGTTGCGTGCCGTGGTGGAGTGGTCGTTCGGGCTGCTCGATGTGGCTTCGGCGCGGTTGCTGCGGCGGCTCGCCGTGTTCGCTGGTGGGTTCACGGTTGCCACGGCTGAGGCGGTGGCCGGTGATGAGCGGTTGCCGCGTACCCGGGTCGCGGGACTTCTCGCCGGACTTGTCGACAGGTCGCTGGTGGTCCGGCACGGTCCGGGGCGGTTCCGGCTGCTGGAGACCGTGCGTGCCTACGCGCTGGAGACTGCGCGGGCCGCCGCGCTGGAGCAGGGCGCCGAGGTCACCGCGGCTGCGCATCGGCACGCCGCGGCCATGGCCGCGGCGGCCGAGGACCTCGACTCACGCATGCGGGGGGTTGATCAGGCGGCGACGGTACGCGAAATCGACGCCCTTCTGCCCGATCTACGGCTGGCATTCGCACGGGGTGACGACGGGGTGAAGGGCCGGCTGGTGGCAGCGATGTACCGATATGGGTACCGATGTCAGCAATATGAGGTGCTGGCCTGGGGTCATCTCGCGTCGTCAGGGCACAACGCCTCGGCCGCCACCTACGCCTGGGGCCGTGGCGACCTGGCCGAAGCCCGTCGCCTCGCCACGCTCTCCCACCCGCTCGCCCATGAGGTCCTTGGCGATGTGGCCCTCGTCGAATGCGACGTCGAGACCGCGCTCACCCACTATCGGGCGATGACCGGCGAACCCGTCGCCCGGGTCTCCGGCATGGTCGGCGAAACGCTGGTCCTGGCCTGGTCGGGCCGATCCGGCGAAGCGGTGGCGCTCGGCCGCGCCGCCGTCGAGCTCGCCGACAGCACCGGCAATCCCGGCGCGCGGGCCGAATCCCGGTACGGCCTCGGCGAAGCGCTCGGCGACCTCGACCCGCCGCGGGCGCTGGAGCTGCTCGGCGAGGCGAAAACGCTGGCGGCGACCGTCGACGACCGGCTCTTCCAGGCAGCTTCCGGTACGGCAGCCGTCGCGATCCGCAGCCGGCACGGTGATCCGGCGCTGGCGCTCGCCGCGTTCCGGGACGTGCTGCGGCTGTGGCGGCGGGCCGGCAACAACACGCTCCAGACGGCCGCGCTGCGCAACCTGATCGTGCTCCTGGCCCGGGTCGGCGAGGACGAGACGGCGGTGCTGCTCGACGCGGCGTTGCCGCCGGCCCGGGTGTACCCCGCCGAGGCGGCACGGTTGGAGCGGGCGCGCGGGGCGGCCCGGGAACGGCTCGGCGTGGCCCGGGTGGCGGAGCTGACCCGGCGTGGCACGGTACTCGGGGCGGCCCGGGTGACCGAGGAAGCGGCCCGTTCCATCGAAGCCGCGCTCGCGCGAGGGCGTGGTTGACAGACCGCCCGCCCCCGGGTCGATACCGTTATCGGGTGTCTCAGATCCCGTGGTGGGGACTTCCCCTGGTGGCCGTCGTATTCGCCCTTGCCGGGGCGGCGGCCGTGTTTCTCGCCGCTTCCCGTAACAGTGAAATGCTGACCCGGCGCCGGCATTCCCGGCAGTGGTACGACGAGCGCAAAGACGCATATGTCCAGTTATTGGCGGCTTTCGAGCGGGCCACGTACCGGCTCCGTGCGGCATATGACGCCGGTGAGAAGACACCGAGCCCTCTCGACTACATGGATCAGGTCGGTCCGGCGCTCATGCCGGTCCGGTTGCTCGCGTCCGGGCCGGTGCGTTCGGCCGCGCTCGCCGTGCACCTCCAGCTGGAACGGCTGCACAGCGAGATGAACCCGGCAGCGGTGGTCGGTGTCGAGCCGCGTACCCACTTCCGGGAACTGCTCGCCCAGGTGCCGCTGGTCATGCAGGAGTTCGAGGCGGCGGTCCGTGAGGAACTCCAGATCAAGGACACGCCGCCGGCTTCGCTGAACGGAGCCCGCTGAGGGCTTTTTCGCTGCCGCGGACATCGGGCAGGATCGAGGTGTGACCGACCAACGCGCACCCCTCGATCCTGTCTCCGCCGCCATCGCCGACGCGGGCCTCGTCGCCATCCTGCGGGCGCCGACCGCCGCTGCCTTCTCCGCCGTTGCTGACGTGCTGGTCACGGCGGGTGTCACCGCGCTCGAGATCACCCTCACGTCGCACGGCGCCCTGGAAGCCATCGCCGGTCTGCGCCGTCAGCTGCCGTCGGCAGTCCAGGTCGGCGCCGGCACGGTGCTCAGTGACGACGATGCGAAAGCAGCCGTCGACGCGGGCGCCACCTTCCTGGTCTCGCCGGCGTCGGTGCCGATCGCGACCGACGTGCCGTTCTACCCGGGCACGTTCAGCCCGACCGAGATCTTCACGGCGTACCGGGCCGGCGCACCCCTGATCAAACTCTTCCCGGCGGGTGGCCTCGGGCCGTCCTACCTGCGCGACCTGCGCGGCCCGCTGCCCGACGTCCGCGTCATGCCGACCGGTGGCATCGGCCTCGGCGACATCGCGAAGTGGCTGGAAGCCGGCGCCGCCGCGGTCGGGGTCGGCGGTCCGCTGATCGGCGACGCCGCGTCCGGTGGCAGCCTCACCGCCCTGGCCGCCCGCGCCCGCCACGCGGTCGGCGCCGTGGCTTACGCGCGCTCATGACCACCCACCCAGCTACCCCGGCCGCCGCCCCGATCCGCACTGGAGGCCTCCTGACCTTCGGCGAGGCGATGGGGATCTTTGTTGCCGACGGCATCGGGACTCTCGACAACGCCCGCGGCTTCACGCTCGGCGTCGCCGGCGCGGAGAGCAACGTGGCGATGGGTGTCGCGCGCCTCGGCGGCGACGCCACCTGGCTCGGCCGCCTGGGCACGGACGCTGCGGGGTCGCTCATCGCGACCCGCTTGCGCTCTTCCGGGGTACGCGTGATCGCCCTCGAAGACGACGCGTTCACCGGCCTGATGATCAGGTACCGCCGGTCCGCGCAGTTCATCCACGCCGACTACCACCGGGCGGGCAGTGCCGGATCCCGCCTCAGCCGGTCCGACGTACCCGAGTCCGAGATCGCGGCCGCCTCGATCCTGCACGTCACCGGGATCACGCCGGCGCTGAGCGACAGCTGCCGGTCGGCGGTCTTCGCCGCCGTGGAGACGGCCAGGTCCGCCGGCGTGACGGTGTCGGTCGACGTGAACTACCGCAGCAAGCTGTGGTCGACCTACGACGCCGCGCCGGTGCTGCGCGACCTGGTGAGCCGCGCCGACGTGGTTTTCGCCGGCCCGGACGAGGCAGCGATCTTCCTGGGCTCGGCTGATCCGGTGGAGGGCCTGGCCGGTCTTGGCCCGACCGAGGTGATCGTGAAGGACGGGGCTCGTGGGTGCGTCGCCTTGATCGACGGCTCCCGCTTCTCGTTGCCGGCTCTGTCGGTGTCGTCGATCGACCCGGTCGGCGCGGGGGATGCCTTCGTGGCGGGCTATCTGGCGGACCGGCTGGCGGGGTTGCCGGCGGCCAACCGCTTGCGTACGGCGATCGAGGCGGGAGCATTTGCCGTGACGGTGCCGGGGGACTGCGAGGGCCTGCCCACCCGAACCGACCTCCAGTCCCTGGGCGGCACAGACATCAACCGCTGACGGTTCCAGGCTGCCGCCACCTGCCCGTTGCCGGGCGGCGCGGCAGCTCGCGGCGCGAGGCGTTGCTGCAGATCTTGTGCGGTTCGGCCGTCCGATCGACCGCAAACTCACGAGTTCGGTAGCCGGCCGCCGGGCCGTGTCGATTTTGGTTCCACGATCGAGCTTGAGACGGCCCGGAACTCCGCGGCCAGCGGGGCTTCGGGCGGCGGGGTTCCGGGCGGCGGGGTTCCGGGCGGCGGGGCTTCGGGCGGCGGGGTTCCGGGCAGCGGGGTTCCGGGCAGCGGGATTCCGGATCTTGAGCGATTTTCTACCGCGGGAGGTTGAACATCACTCAAGATCTGGCGGGCGGCAGCGGTGAGCGCCGGGTGAGCGCCGGGTGAGCGCGGGCGGGCGGCCCCGGTGCGGCGTCGTTGGGGGCGGTGGGGTTTGTGGGGTTGGGGTGCGGGTACGGGTTGGGGGACGCCAATTCATCTGTGTGAGGAGGCTGTGATGCAACCAACGCCGTTCACTCCCTGGTCGTGGCGGGATCCGGCTGGGCTGGCTGGGAGCGACCGTGACCCGGCCGGAGTCGAAAGCCTGGAGGAAAGCGAAACCGGGCGGTCCAGTGTGGATCTGGTCGGATTCAAGGTCGAGGCGACCGACGGGCACATCGGGTCCATCGACCAGGCCAGTTATGACGTCGAGGCTGCGTACCTCGTGGTCGACACGGGACCGTGGATTTTCGGGCGGAAGGTGATTCTGCCGGCCGGCACGGTTCAGAACATCGATCACACGGACCGCAAGGTCTACGTGGATCGTACGAAGGAGCAGATCAAGAGCTCTCCTGAGTATGACAAGGAGACGTTCGAGACGCAGGACTATCGCGAGCAGGTCGGTGAGTACTACACCGGGAACTACCGCGACTATCCGCGCTGATCGTCATCATGGACCGCCGCCCCGCCCGTAACCCCCACGGGCGGGGCGGCGTATTCCAGGTAGGACGCGAGCCGCGCGGAGCCCGTCAGCATGAGCCGCGCCCGGGTGTTGATCCGGTCCTGCCAGCCGGCCAGGGATGCCGCGAGCGGTTCCGGGCCACCGGCCGAGCGGACCTGGCGCAGCACCGACGCGATGTGGCCGAGCAGGTATCCGCCGCGGCGCAGCAGATGGGCCAGGTCGGCGTCCCGGACGTCGGCCGGTGAATAGACCCGGGCCGTGCGGTCGCGGGCCGGCGTGAGGATTCCGGCGCGCTCCCACTTGCGCAGCGTGGCCGGGACGACGCCGAGCCGGTGCGCGAGCACGCCGACGGTGACCGGGGCCGACCCGGTGAATGTGGGTAGCGCCGGGTGGGCAAGAACGGTCACCGCCTCGGAGACGGACTCCAGGGTCTCCCGATCGCGCTGCAGCTGCACGTGTGCCCGGTCGATCGCGGCCAGCGCTCCCGGAAGATCAGCTTCGTGGACGAGCCGCATGATCACGCCGGCCGTGTGATGCCCGTACCCCTGGACAAGCGCGAGAAAGGCGCTGAGCGCGGCCACATGCTGGTCGGTGTAGAGGCGATAGCCGGCGGCGGATCGCCGCGCGGGCGGGAGGAAGCCGTCGCGCTCGTAGTTGCGCACGGCCTGCGCGGAGAGCCCGTGCAGCTCGGCAAGGTCCGCAGGGCGATAGATGCCCTTTTGAGACTTCAAGCGGCACCTCTGCGGGAAGAGCGACGAAACGTTCACTGGGGGAGTCAACGATACGGTAGAGGCCATGACCGTTGAATCTCTCGCCGCCCGGATTCTCGCGCTGCCGGGGGTGGCGATGACCCGCATCGAGCCGGAGTCCGGCATGCCGGACTACACCTGGGGTGACTGTTTCTTCTTCGCGGGCGAGGACCGGATGCGGCCGTTCGCCACGATTGTCGGGCACGACGTCCCGGGCTTCGACGAACAGTCGCGGCTGAACCGGCCGGACACCTTCCGGATCAACCTGGAGCTGGGGCGCGACGAGTTCCGGCGGATATTCGGTTTCGGTCCGGAGGAGCTGGCCGCGAAACGGGCGGAGATCGACTTCGCGGCGGAGGACGTGTTTGTGCCGCACCCGGCTTACGGGGTGCAGAGCTGGGGGAGCGTGGTGAATCCCGGACCGCGCACGGCCGCCGAGATCGACCGGCTGGCGGAGTACGCGCGGGAGCGATCCTGGAGCCGCCAATCGTGACCGGATCGGTCCGCCTCCGGTCCCGATGATGCCTTCTGCGGCGGCCGCGGACAGCGTTTGATCGAAGCATGACCAACGCGCTGATCGTGATCGACGTACAGGAATCGTTCCGGGCCCGGCCGCTCTGGCGGACCAACAGCAACCCGGACGTGATCGAGAATGTCGGCCGGCTGGTGGACGCCGCCCGGGCCGCCGGCGACGCGGTGATCTGGGTGGTGCACTCGGAGCCGGGCACCGGCGGCGTCTTCGACCCGGAGAGCGGATTCGTCCGGGTGGTCGACGAGCTGAAGCCGGCCGCGGACGAGCCGCTGCTGGTGAAGTACGTGCACAACGCGTTCACCGGCACCGATCTCCAGCACCGGCTCACCGTCGGCGGGGTGCGGGCGGTGACCGTCTGCGGTCTGCGTACCGAACAGTGCGTGGAGACCACCGCCCGGGTCGCGTCCGACCTCGGGTACGACGTCACGTTCGCTGTCGACGCCACCTCCACGAGCCCGATTCCGCACCGGGACGCCCCGGCCGACCAGACCGTGGAGGAGTTGCTGGCCGACCCGCGTACGCTTTCCGCGCAGGACGTGGTGACCCGGACCGAATACGCTCTGGCCGGCCGGTTCGCCACGATCAGGACCGTCGCGGAGATTCTCGGGGAGTGACCGGATCGTGAGCAGGGTGCTCTTCGTGCTGACGCCTCAGGTGCACCTGCTCGACCTGGCCGGCCCGGCGCAGGTGTTCGCCACGGCCCCGGGTTACGAGCTGGCGTACACCGCCGAGCAGTCGCCGGTGCCGACGTGGCAGGGCGTCGCGCTGCACGCCGAGCTGACCTGGCCCGAGCTGGACGCGGACGACCTGGTTCTGGTGCCGGGCTGGCGTACCGGATATGGCTTCTTCGCCCCGGAAACGCTGGACCGCATCGCCGCGCATCACGCCGCCGGTGGGACCGTGGCCAGCGTCTGCTCCGGCGCCGACGCCCTCGGCCGGGCCGGGCTGCTCGCCGGACGCCGCTGCACCACCCACCACGACCTGCAGGAACGCCTGGCCCGCAGTCATCCGTCGGCGACCGTGCTGCCGGACGTGCTGTTCGTCTCCGACGATCGGGTGGTCACCTCGGCCGGCATCGCCAGCGGCATCGACCTGGCACTGCACCTGGTCGCGCTCCGGCACGGCCCGGCGGTCGCCGCGCAGGTGGCCCGGGAGATGGTGGTCTACGCCCGGCGCAACGGCGACGAGCAGCAGGAGAGCGCGATGCTGCGGCACCGCTCGCACCTGTCCGACGTGGTTCACCGGGTGCAGGACCGGATCGACGCCGGGTTCGCCGAGCCGCTGCCGCTGGGTGATCTCGCCGCCGAGGCCGGGGTGAGCGAGCGGACGCTGACCCGGCTGTTCAGCACGGCCACCGGGCAGACGCCGCTGCGTTATCAGCAGCAGCTGCGGGTGGAACGCGCCGAATATCTGATCGGCCACGGCTCCACCGTGGAGTCGGCGGCTCGTGCCGTGGGATTCGGTGACGCTCGGATGTTGCGGCGCCTGCGAGCCCGTACCCTGGTTTGATGATCTTGAATGGGGTTCTCTTCGACCTGGACGGCACGCTCGGTGATCATGACGGGTCCGTCGAAGCCGCGCTGGGCGCATGGCTGCCGTCGATCGGTGTGCCGGCCTCGGCGGAGAACAGGGCCCTCTGGGAAGAGATCACCGAGCGGCATCTGGCCGCCTGGCGGCGGCGGGAGATCGGGTACGCCGAGCAGCGCCGGCGACGGCTGCGAGATTTTCTGCCGCTGGTTGGCGTCTCCTACCAAGAACCGACGCTAGATACTATTTTTTCGGGTTATCTCGCGTTTTACGACACCGGTTATCAGGCCTACGACGACGCGGCCGCTGCGGTGGCCGGGGCTGTCGAGGCCGGCCTGGCGGTCGCGGTGCTGACCAATGGCAGCGCGGCTCAGCAGCGCGGCAAGCTGGCTCGGATGGGCCTGAGCTCCATCGCATCGGTGTTCACTCCCGACGATCTCGGGGTCGCCAAACCCGACCCGGACGCGTTCCGGATCGCCTGTTCTCGATGGGGGATCGAGCCCGGGTCGGTGCTCAGCGTGGGCGACAATCACGCCTTCGACGTGCTGGCGGCGCGGACGGCCGGCCTGCGGGCGGTGCACCTCGACCGGACCGGCACCGGGCCGGCTTCCGAGGCGCACCGCATCAGCACGCTGCGTGAACTGGCGACCTACTTGTAGGTGATGTTCGACGTCGTGTACTTGCAGAAGGTGCCGTCCGGGCCACTGCCGGTCTTTGTCGGCTCCGCGCCGGTCTTGTTGCCGGTGAAGCGGTCACAGATCGAGATCTTCTTGCTGCTGTCGCCGGTGATCGTGATGCCGGAGAGCGTGGCGGTGTCGCCGTAGTTGGTGTTGATGCCGACGAGGGTCTTGCCCGGGGCGGCAACGGTCACGTTCTTCACCACGACGGTGCGCTTGTACTGCGTCGAGCAGTTGCCGCAGGAGCGGTACAGCTTGCCGAAGTTGCTCACGTCGAAGCCGCTGATCGTCAGCGTGCCACCACCGTTGTGCTGGAACACCTTGTCGTCGGCCGACTTCGCGCCGCCGCCGGTGACCGTGTACTTCGCGCTGGAGCCACCCTTGAACGTGGCCGCGTCCTCGCCGACGTTCTCCCACCACACGTTCTGGATCGTGCAGGAGCCCTTGCAGTGCACGCCGTCAGCCGCCGGCGAACCGATGATGACGTTCTTCAGCACCGCGCCGTCGGCCAGCACGAACAGCGGGTCCTGGCCCTCGTCCTGCGAGTCGCTGCCGAGCGCGCCGCTGCCGACGTACCGCTTCAGGCCGCCGTCCAGCGTGCCGGAGACCGCCTTGCTCGCGGTGAGCTTGACCGTGCCGGTAGCGCTCGGCCAGGTCGCCGCCGAAGCGCCCTGGGTATAGACCACGGCACCAAGGCCCAGTCCGACCGCGGCGACCGCCACGATCCCGGCACGCCAGCGCTTCCGCAGATTCTTGAACACAGTCAAGCCTTCCCTCGAACTTAGGTGTCGAAAGGCTCAGTGGTCGCTGGTCGCCGAAAGGTTGCCCGGAAAATCAAAGTCTTCGTCATCGGCCACATCACCAACATCGACGATCAAGACCTCTTGGGTACGCAGATAGTCGCGCGCGCCTCGATCCCCGGTGGCTGTGGCGGCCACGCCGGCCCAGTGGTCCCGCCCGAGCAGAACCGGGTGCCCACGCCGACCGTGGTAACCGCCCATGACAAGAGCGCCGGGGCTCGCGTGCACGGCAATCCGGCGAACGGCCTCAGCACCGACCCCGGGCATGTCGACAAGCAGCACGACCACGGCGGTGACCGGTCTGCTGCCCTCCGGGGTGGCGGCCGGCGTTTCGCCCGGGGTGGCGGTGGGTGTCCCGGCCAGCGTGGCCAGGCCGGTGCGCAGCGAGGACGCCATGCCGGTCGCCCAGTCCGGGTTGACGACGGTCTCGGGTAGCCCGGGCGCGGCGGCGCGCACCTCGTCAGCGGCCGCGCCGAGAACGACGAGCACCCGCTCACAGCCGGCCCGGCGAAGGGTGTCGGCGGCCCGCTCGACAAACAGCTGCCCTTCGTGCCGGACGAGAGCCTTAGGCATCCCGTAACGACGACCGGCCCCGGCCGCCAGAACCAGCCCAGCCACACTCATCCGCCGACGATAGCGCCCCCAAAGATCGCCGCCGCCGGATACCCGGCGGGGCGGTTGGCGGGGCTGACAATCGCCAGCCGCACGTCTTCGCGCGCTCCGCTCCCTCACAGATCTTGTGGACTTTCCCGAACCGTTTGCGGGGAACTCCACAAGATCGAAAAACCCCAGCCAGCCACCACCGCCCCGGAACGGCCAGCGTTGGACGGCCGGTGGGCTAAGGGCGGACCAGCCCTCGGACAGCGGCCAGCGGCAGCGCCGTCCGTGGGTGGTAGGCCGAGCGCCACAACCCACCGTGTGCCGCCGCCACCGCTTCGTCCTTCCACGCCGCCGGATCGGCCGGGCGGGGGCGGCGGATCTGATGGACCATCAGGGCCGCCATCAGCCTGCTCGCCGTCGCCGGTTCGAAGATCTCGACATCAAAGAGGTGGGCGCCCGCGTACGCCGCGGCCAGCAGCCGGTTGCTGAGCACCGAGCGGGTACGCGTAGGCGGCGCCACGTTGAAACTGACCACCCCGTCCCGCCGGGCGACAGTGGCCCGCCAGCGGTGGATGCGTTTCGCGAGGGCGTAGTTCGGGCCCTGCTGCGGCACCAGGCTGTCGTTGATTCCCGGCACGGCGTCGTACGGATAGTTCGGGCGCAGCAACCGCCGGCCGGAGAGCAGAGTCCCGGCCCGGGCGCGCTGGGAGCGGGCGGCGAACCGCGCGCGGCTCTGCTCGACCGCGCCGCCCGGTACGGCATAGACGTCGGTAGGCGTGGCGAGGAAGGCGAACGCGGTGTCCGGCCGCTGGTGGCGTACGTGGACGAAGAGGGCGTCGAGGGCCGCGGCGAGCCGGGGGTACGTGCCACCCGGCGCGTAGACGTAGTTGCCGAGGATGAGCCGCTCGTCGAACCCGAGCAGCCACTGCGCCACCGGCGCGAGGTCGCTGAGCAGGTCCGCGCCGGGAACGCCGGCGACCGGCCGGGGGATGGCCGACGGGTCGGCGGCATCCACCGGGTCGTCGACCGGGCCGGTGGTGGCGGTCAGCGGGGCAAGGAGACGGCCGGCTGATTTCGAGGCCAGCGCCGCGGTGCGCTCCCACAACTTCTGGCTGGGCAGGTCGACGGCGAGAACCGTGCCACCCCAGCTCAGCACGGAGGCGAGCGGGCCCATCTCGGAGCCGGCGCCGAACGTCACGAGCCGCTGGTCGCTGAGGTTCAGCCAGTCCGGGTTGGCGGCCACCTCGCGGATGGCCTCGGCGGCCGACTCCTCGATCGCGCCGGTCATCACCCAGAGGTCGAGCCGCCGGGACAGGTCGTCGCCGCGGAGCAGTGCGCCCTGGAACGGCAGGACCAGCTCTTTCTCGGCGGCGCCGCTGCCGGCCACCTCGACCGTCTCCAGGTGCCGCGACGGCGTTGCCATCAGCGCCTGGGCGAGGGTGAACTCGCCGTCGTCGCGGCGGTACCGCATCCGGGCCTGCACCGAGGCCAGTCCGGCCTCGGCGATCTCGTACGCAACGGTCCCGTCCGCTGACAACCCGGTCTCGACGAGGGCCTTGAAATGGCGCAGGTATCCGCGCCTCCAGTCGGTCTCCCGCTCCGCGGCGTCAGCCGCGGCGGGGTCGGCAGCCCGGAGCGCGTCGGCGACGACGGCCTGGCCGAAAGCACTGCTGCTGCGGCGACCGGACTCGTCGGCGGGGAAGTCGGTCAGGGCGGGGGAGTGAGGCACCGCGCCAGTATGGCCGTCCCTGCCAAGCTCCTACCAAGGCTCCTACCAAAGGAGGAGAGGAGCGGCCGCCGGTAGGGCGATTCACCCCTCTTGGGGCGAGAGGCTGCCGTTATGACAACGGTCGATACCCTCGCTCTGCGCAGCCCGGTGCGCTGGAACCGGGCCCTGCTGGCGCTCACCGTGGCGTCGGTGGTCCTGGCGATCGTCGCCGGTATCGGGATCTTCACCGACCCGCGAATCCTGACCGGTGTGCCGATCTGGCTGAAGCCGTTCAAGTTCGCCGTCTCGTTCGTGGTCTACGCCTGGACGCTCGCCTGGATGCTGGCGATCCTGCCGAAGCGCAGCCGTGCCGGCGAGTGGGCCGGCGTCGTGATCGTCGGTGTCGCCGTGATCGAGCTGACGATCATCGTGTTCCAGGTGATCCGGGGCCGGACGAGTCACTACAACGTGGCGACGCCGCTCGACGCGATCCTCTGGTCGGCCATGGGAACATCCATCATGGTCCTGTTCTTCGCGCACGTGGTGATCGCTGTCGCCGCGCTGCGCCAGCGGATCGCGGACCGGCCGGCCGCCTTCGCGATCCGCCTCGGCCTGCTGATCTCGCTGCTCGGCATGGCTCTCGGGTTCCTGATGACCTCGCAGACCGGCGTCGGCGGCGCGATCGGCGCGCACGCGGTCGGTGTGCCGGACGGCGGGCCGAGCATGCCGCTGACCGGGTGGAGCACCACCGGCGGCGACCTGCGAATCGGCCATTTCATCGGGTTGCACGCCCTCCAGGCGCTGCCGATCATCGCCTATCTGCTGGGCCGCTCGCGGCTCGCCGGGAAGGTGAGAGCCCGCCTCGTGCTGATCGCCGGTGGGGCGTACACCGTACTCGTGCTTCTGCTGACCTGGCAGGCGCTGCGAGCGCAACCGCTGCTGGAACCGGATGGGACCACCATGATCGCGTTCGCGGCCCTGGCCGCGGTGACCGCGAGCGCGACATACGCAGCAACCAGAAGGGCATGAGGGACATGACCGGCTTTCTGTTTAGCCTGACGTTCATGCTGGCGGCGCCGTTCTGGGCGCTGATGATCCTGCTGCCGCGGTGGTCGTGGACGAACCGGATCATCTCCAGTCCGCTGATCGTCCTGCCGATAGTGGTGATCTACGCGGTGCTGGTGATCCCGGCGTTCGGCGACGTGCTGCCGGCGGTGACGAACCCGACCCTGGACGGGGTGGCCGAGCTGCTCGGCTCACCGGCCGGCGCGGCGGCGGGATGGGCGCACATGCTCGCGTTCGATCTGTTCGTCGGCCGGTGGGCGTTTCTGGACAGCCGGGAGCGGGAGATCTCGCCGCTGGTGATGGCACCGATCCTGCTGCTCACGATTCTGCTCGGACCGCTGGGACTGGCCGCCTATCTGGCGGTCCGGAAGCTCTAGGCTGACCATCATGGGGCGTCTCTTCGACGTCCGGGAGACGTTCACCCGGATGCTGCTGCTGAACACATCCGGCGTGATCTACCTGTTGCTGGTGCCCCGGCAGACCGGCGTCCCGGTCAGTGGTCCGCAGTGGACGCTCGCGGCCTGCGCGTTCGCGTCGGGCCTGCTGCTGCACCGCCGGCCACCGATCAACATGCTCGCGCAGACAGTGCTCTTCGCGGTGGCGCTGGCGACGCTTGACGACACCACGATCAACCAGGTCGGCACGGCATGGGCGCTCGGTGAGATGGCGCTCTGGGCGCCGCGCGGCCGCTATCTGTGGGGCACCGTCGGCGGGGTCTCGATCGTCTATCTGGTCTTCAACCGGCAGACCGACGGGCTCACCGAGTCGCTTGTCGGCCTCTGCATCAACCTCGGCCTGCCGGTGCTGATCGGCACTGTCGTCCGGACCACCCGGGAGCTGGGCGTTCAGGCCGAACGCCGGATGATCTCCGAGCAGCGCGCGGCCCGTGCCGACGAACGCAGCGCCATCGCGCGCGAGCTGCACGACGTCGTGGCGCACCACGTCGCGTCGATGGTGCTGCGTGTGGGCGTGGCTCAGCATGTGCTTCCGAAGGTCGACCCCGCGGTGGACGCCGTCTTCGACGACGTCCACCGGACGGGGACCGCGGCCTTGGCGGACCTGCGCCGGCTGGTTGCCGTGTTGCGAGACCCCGATGGGGTACGCGGAGACGCCGCACTCACCGCGATCGACCCCTCTGCTCTTCCGGCGGCACTCGACGGGGCAGTGGAGACGGCCCGGCTGGCCGGCGTGATCGTGGAGGCGGAGATCGACCCGGCGGTGGGTTCGCTGGACGCGGTGCGAGGGCTGGCAGTGCTGCGGCTGACCCAGGAGGCGCTGACGAACGTGGCAAAACATGCGGGTCCTGGCTCGGTGGCGCGCTTTTCGGTGGTTTTACGTGGGTCTGATCTGGAGTGGGAAGTCGTTGATGATGGAGGCTCTTCCGTGGCCGGCGCTCCTCTGAGCGGTGGGCACGGCCTCATCGGGATGCGTGAGAGGGTCGAGGTGCTCGGCGGGACACTGACCGCCGGACCTTCCGGCAAGGGCTGGCGGGTCGCCACGGTCCTGCCAGGGGAGATTTCGTGATCAGGGTCCTGCTCGTGGACGATCAACAGCTGGTCCGGGCCGGCCTGCGGATGCTCTGCGACGCCGAGACCGGCATCGAGGTGGTCGGTGAGGCCGGCGACGGCCGGGCCGCCGTCGAGCTGGCCGCCCGGCTCACCCCCGACGTGATCGTGATGGACCTGCGGATGCCCGGCGTCGACGGGATCACCGCGACCAGCCGGATCATCGGCGAGCGGCCGTCGTCACGGGTGCTGGTGCTTACCACGTTCGGTGACGACGACCATCTGTACCCGGCATTGCAGGCGGGTGCGTGCGGGTTCCTGCTCAAGGACGCCCCGCCGGCCGAGCTGCTGAACGGGATCCGGCTGGCCGCGGCGGGGGAGAGCCCGTACAGCCAGGACGTGCTGCGCCGGCTCGTGCGGCGCGCTGTCGACGCCCGTCCCGAGCCGCCGCGCCGGCCGGCCGGGCTGACCGCCCGCGAGCAGGAAGTGCTCGACCTGGTCGGTGAGGGCCTGAGCAACGCGGAGATCGGCGAGCGGATGCACATCGGCGTGACCACGGTGAAGACGCACATCACCGCGCTGATGAGCAAGACCAGCAGCCCGAACCGGGTGCGGCTCGCCCTGCTAGCCGTTCGCAACCAGGCTGCCTCGTAACCGCTCTTAGTGGCGATCCGAAACGTCCGATCTCCGGGGCATGCGTAAGTGGACCCTGGCTTCGGCCCTCACCGCGGCGGTCGCCGCCGCCTTCGTCGTTGCTCCGATGCCGGCCCAGGCCGCGTCCACCGACCGTTACCTCGTCACGCTTCGCGAACGTTCCGAGATCTCCACGTTGAGCGCCGGTGCGGGACGGGTGCTGCACCGGTTCAGCCGGTACCCCGGCTTCACCGCCTCGATGACGGCTGCCCAGGCGCGGCTGCTCACCGCCGACCCGGCGGTCCGTTTCGTCGAGAAGGACCGCGTGGTACGCCTCACCGGCACCCAGAAGAACCCGACCTGGGGTCTGGACCGCGTCGACCAGCGCAGCCGTTCGCTGTCGAAGTCGTACCGGCCGTCGGCGGACGGGGACTCGGTGCACGCGTACGTGATCGACACCGGGATCCGGACCACGCACCGGGAGTTCGGTGGGCGGGCCGTCTCCGGCAAGGACTTCGTCGACCGGGGCACCTCGGCCGACGACTGCAACGGGCACGGCACCCACGTGGCCGGCACGATCGGCGGCAGCACGTACGGGGTCGCGAAGAAGGTCAAGCTGGTAGCCGTACGGGTGCTGGACTGCGACGGCGCGGGCTCGCTCGCCGACGTGATCGACGGCATCGACTGGGTCACCGAGAACGCCGTGCACCCGGCGGTGGCGAACATGAGCCTCGGCGGCGACAGCAGCGCCGCTCTGGACTGGGCGGTTCGAGACGCGATCGCGTCGGGCGTGACGTTCGTGGCGGCGGCCGGCAACGAGAACACCGACGCCATGCTGAGCAGCCCGGCCGATGTGCCCGAGGCGATCACGGTGGCGGCGACCGACAAGCGGGACAAGCGGGCGTCGTTCTCCAACTACGGCAGCATGGTCGACATCTTCGCCCCGGGCGTCGACATCACCTCGGCGCTCTCGACGAGCAACACCGCGAAGGCGACCTGGAGCGGCACGTCGATGGCCGCACCGCACGTGGCCGGCGCCGCCGCGCTGCTGCTCGACGCCAACCCGGCGCTGACCCCGGCCCAGGTACGCAACAAGCTGGTCGCCGACTCCACGAAAGGCAAGGTCACGTCCCGGGCCGGTGCGCCCGACCGGTTGCTCTTCGTGCCGGCCCCTCCGAAGGCACCGGTGATCGCGACGACACGGACGTCGACGGCGACGGTCGGTCACGCGTACACGATGAAGCTGGCGCTCGGCGCAAGCCGGCGCGGCAGCTGGCAGCTTGCGGCAGGGACGTTGCCGGCGGGTTTGAAGCTTTCCTCGGCGGGTGTGCTGTCCGGCACGCCGACCGCGCCGGGCACCAGCACGGTGACCGTTCGCTTCACCGATTACGTGCCGCAGGCGGTGACCCGCAAGGTGGTGATCCCGGTGGTTGCTTCGGTGCCGTCGATCGTGGAGACGGTTCTGCCGGACGCCGTCAGCGGTGATTCTTTCGAAGGGCAGCTCACCGTCGCGGACGGGCGCTCGGGTTCCTGGACGCTGGAGTCGGGCGCGCTGCCGGCCGGGCTCACGCTGGATTCGACCGGGCTGATCAGCGGCGTGGTCAGCGACTCCGCGGGGGCGTTCGTCTTCACCGTGCGCTTCACCGATTCCTTCAACGGCGCGGCGACGCGGTCGTTCACGATGCTCATCGTGTGAATCCCGGTGAAGGGGGCAGGCCTCAGGCCTGCCCCCTTTCGAGTTTCACCAGTCCAGCGCTGCCGCGTACTTCTGCGAGATCGCCACCGACTCGGCGAGATCCGCCTCGATCACCGGCAGCCCTGGCCGGACCGCGATGGCACCGAGTTCCACGAGCAGTTGCCGTAGCAGCGCTTCCGCGGCGGTCGCCTGCGGCGCCACGCCGGCGGTCACCACCGGCACCGCGAGCTTTCCGGCGAGGGCTTGCGCCGGGAGATTGTCCAGCAACACCTTGAGTACGCCGGTGTAGCTGCCCTTGTACGTCGGAGTGGCCACCACCAGCAGGCTGGCGTCGCTGATCGCCGCGAGGGCGGCCTTCGTCGCCTCGTCGCCGGGGGTGAGCAGCCCGGCGCCGAGCGCGCCGACCTCGATCAGGTGCGGCTCCGGCGATCCGATCTGCTCGGCGATGGCCGCGCCGACGGCCGAGGCCAGGGTGGAGGTCCGTGAACCGGCGCGGGGGTTGCCGGAGATCACCACGATTCCCGTCACGATATGTCCTTTCAGGCTGCTCTGCTCAGGCTGCTCTGCGCAGGTTGTGGTAGGTGCCGTCGTGGTACATCAGCGGCGTCGCCGCGAGGTCGTCGTGCACAGCGCCGGCCACCGGGGAGGCCAGCACGATCGTGTGGTCACCGGCCTCGACCCGCCGGACCACCCGGCAGACGAGGCGCGCGAGGACACCACCGAGCAGCGGTACGCCGCCGGGGCCGGGCTCCCAGTCACCGTGCGCGGCGAACCTGTCGATGCCGCGCTTCGAGAACGTCCGCGCCACGTGCTCCTGCTCCTCGGTGAGCACGTGCACGGCGACGACGTCGGCGTTCGAGACCGCGGGCCAGGCCGACGCGGTGTGCGCCAGGCAGAAGGAGACCAGCGGCGGGTCGAGCGAGACCGACGTGAACGAGGTCGCGGTGAAACCGGCCGGCTGCGCGCCGGGCTGCGGCTCCGGGGCGGTGATGACGACCACCGCCGCGGCGTGCCGGCGGAGCAGGTTGCGGAAGAGGTCGGCGTCCACGAGTGAGCTGACGGTCATGGGGGTCCCCCTCGGGGTGCTGGGCTGTGCCTGCCATATATCCTAGTAAACCTATGGGGAATTAGCACCATGCTGGATGAGACGCCCGCCACTGGGTGGCATCTTGCCTATCTAACAGATAGGAAATGTATTGTTGCTCTACGCCTCGTGCCTGTTCGATATCCGTCGAAGGAGTTGAGATGTCCGCTCTCGCCATCGCTCATCCACATGCCACGTACCCGCGGCCGGTCCGGCTACGGCCGGTCCCCTCCATCAGGGAGGAGGAGCCGCCGGTCACCGTGACGATCAGCATCAGTGGTGGCGCCAGCGGTCGCGAGCGGGTGCTCGCCGCGCTGCGCGAGCTGGTCGACGCGGCCGGCCCCTCGGCCGCCGTCGAACTGGACCCGGCCGTGGCGGAGCCGCGTGCCGACGGGGAGATCCAGCTCGACCCGCGCGCCCGCACCGCGTTCCGGGACGGCCGGCTGCTCGAGCTCAGCCGCCTGGAGTACGACCTGCTGCTCTTCCTGGCCCGCCACCCGCGCCAGGTTTTCAGCCGGGCGCAGCTGCTCACCCATGTGTGGGGCCACCGGCACACCACCAACCGCACGGTTGACGTCCACGTGAGCCGGCTGCGTACCAAGCTGGACGACCCGGAGCTGATCACGACGGTGTACGGGCTGGGTTACCGGCTCGCCGACGAAGCCCCGATCTCCGTCGTGGACCGGTAACAGGAGACGCCGTGTGTCGATGTAGCAACCGGAAAAAATCGGTCGGTGGCCCTCGGTGCCACCGGCCGATTTTGTTTTCGGCTGTTCATTACTGATTCATCCCGAAAGGGTCATAGGCTCACGGTATGGGGCAGTTGTTTCACCTGCTCACGACCGTGTTGATCGCCTTTTCGTGATCCACTCCGACCCTTGCCACAAGATAGATCGATTTAAATACTTGCGAGCACGGGTACGCCTGACCGGCGTGCCAACCACCCGTCCCCCTGGGAGGAACCGTGCTCAACCCGAAGCTGCGCCGGCCGATCGTCGGCCTGGCCGTGGGCGTGCTCGTCGGCAGCGGACTGGCCGCCATGCCCGGCCTCGCCTCTGCCGCCCCGGTCGCCGCCGACGGGCTGTATGCCACGTCGACCCTGGCCACCAACCTCGACACCAAGCTGGGTACGCGTGACGCCGGCTCGTACGTGGACTCCTCCGGCAAGCTCGTGGTCAACGTGACCGACGCCGCGACCGCCGCCGAAGTGACAGCGGCCGGTGCGAC
Source organism: Actinoplanes sp. CA-015351 (assembly GCF_050955685.1). NCBI lineage: Bacteria > Bacillati > Actinomycetota > Actinomycetes > Micromonosporales > Micromonosporaceae > Actinoplanes > Actinoplanes sp. CA-015351. The sequence continues at coordinate 6,783,165 of NZ_CP192102.1, read as the reverse complement.
CCCTCGTTACGTGACCCGCAGCGGCGCCACCCTGACCGCCGCCGATAACTCCCTGAAGTCCAGCCTGAAGACGCCCGGAACGGCGTTCGCTGTCGACCCGGTCAGCAACCAGGTCGTCGTCAGCGTCGACGAGAGCGTCACCGGCGCGAAGCTCGCCGCGGTCAAGGCCACCGTCGCGAAGCTCGGCTCCGCGGCGCGCATCGAGACCGTCGCCGGCAAGATGACCGTCAAGATCTCCGGTGGTGACGCGATCTACGCGCCCAGCGGCGGTCGTTGCTCGCTCGGCTTCAACGTGCGCAACAGCGCCGGCACCACGTACTTCCTGACCGCCGGCCACTGCACCAACATCTCGTCGACCTGGACCAACGGTTCGGCGACGCTCGGCACCCGGTCCGGCACCAGCTTCCCGGGCAACGACTACGGCATCGTCCGCTACACGAACACGACCATCACCAAGACAGGTGGCGTGGGCACCTCGATCGACATCACCTCGGCGGCCACCCCGGCCGTCGGCGCCACGGTCTCCCGCCGCGGCTCCACCACCGGCACCCGCTCCGGCCGGGTCACCGCGCTGAACAGCACGGTGAACTACGCCGAGGGCTCGGTCTCCGGCCTGATCCGCACCACCGTCTGCGCCGAGCCGGGCGACAGCGGCGGCTCGCTGTACTCGGGCAGCACCGCACTCGGCCTGACCTCGGGCGGAAGCGGCAACTGCTCCTCCGGCGGCGTCACGTACTTCCAGCCGGTCGTGGAGGCCCTGAACGCGTACGGCGTCTCGGTTTACTGAGTTTCTCGGCGGCTCTATAAACGATAAGTCGCATAAATCCGGCGTCCTCGGGGCGCCGGATTCATGCGTGCCCACCCCACAAGTTCCACCGCCGCACCCACCACCCAGCACCGTTTCGCCCGGCGCCGGAGCGACCGCACGACCGCACGACCGCACGACCGCACGACCGCACGACCGCACGACCGGGGCTCAGCGTGTCGGCTTACGGCCCAGCATGTCGGCTTGCGGTCCAGTGGGTCGGGCTTACAGCCCCGTGTGTTGATTTAGGGTTCGATCCGCACCCCATGTCCACACGCACGCCGCGGAACGGCTGTTGCGTGTGGACTTCAGGTTTGAATCGCACCCTAAATCAACACGCGTCGGGGGTGGGGCGGGGAGCGGCGGTACGCGAGAGCGGGCTGGGCCGGAACTTGGGGTTTCGGGCTGCTGCAGGGCGGCCGGGGATGCGCGGGCGGGTCAGGACTCGTGGGCTCGTTCTTCGCCGCGGCGGCGGAGCATTTTCAGGCCGGGGAGGCCGGCGATCGCCAGGTGCAGGTCTTCGGTGACCTCCAGCAGCTTGTGCAGGTCCGGTCCAACCTGGTCGAGCTTGCCGAGCAGCGGCATCACGTCGTTGATCAGGTGCTCCTGGAGCTGGGGGAGCTGGTCGACCATCCGGATCGCGGCGGTCACCTCGTCCGGCGTCAGCTCGGTGACGAAGCGGGACGCGAGTGGGGCGGCGTCGCGCAGCGTCTGCGAATAGCCGCCGAGCAGCTCGTCCACCTCGCCTGAGATCGCGCCGGCCCGGGTGACCACGCCCTGGGCCTGGTCCGCGACCCCGGACGCGGTCGTGATGATCTCCCGCGCCGAGCCGGTGATACCGGAGATCTCGGACACGGCTCCGGACGCGGCAGCCGTGATCCCGGAGATCTCGCCGACGGCTGACGAAGCGGCAGCCGTGATCCCGGAGACCTCGCTGATCGCGCCGGAGGCGGCTGTGGTGATGGCTGTCACCTCGCCCAGGGCTGACGCGGCGTCGCCGATGACCATGCTGGCGGCCTCGGCGGTGGTCGAGGCTCGGCGTACCAAAGAGCCCGCTGCCGCGGAGATGGTGGCCGCCTCCTCGACGGTCAGGGCGGCCGCTGTCGCGATGGCGCGGGCCTCGGAGACCGTCGACTCGGCGGCGGCGGCCACCGTGCCGACCCGGGCGATCAGGTCCTCGGCCTGCGCGACCGCCAGGTTGACCCGGTTGATCAGGAGCTCGGCCTGGCCGATCAGACCGACCGCGCGTACCGGGATGGTCGCTGCGGTCGCGGCCGTCTCGATGACCTGGCCGATCGCGGACCGGGTGAGGTCGGCGGCCACCGCAGGGGCCGCCAGGGCGGCTCGGGTGAGGGATACGAGAAAGGCCATACCTCCCATCATGCGTCAGGGACGCACCTGAGATCGGTGACGCACGGTACGGAGGCCCTGGCGTACGGTCGAATTTATCTTTTCCACAGGGTTCTGGGCCGCATCGGAGGCGGGGGACACGGCACTATGCATGGGTGCGACGTACCCGGAATCTCATCATGGTGGTGGCCGCTGTCGGCATTCTGGGCGGCGGCGTCCTGGTGGCGCGCGGCATGACCGGTGGCGAGCAGGGCACGAGCAGCGCGCTGCCCCTGGCCGGGGTGTTCCAGGAGGCGTCCGCGTCGCCGTCACCGACCGGCCCGACCCCCGAGGAGCTGGCCGCTCAGGCGCGCGCCAAGCGGGTCAAGGCGCTCGACGCGGCGCTGAAGAAGTACGCGAAAACCGTCCCCGAGTTCTCCGTGGCGGTGCTCGACCGGGAGACCGGCGAGACGTACGCGTTCCGTGGCGACGAGAAGTACGAAACGGCCAGCGTGGTGAAAGTGCAGGTCCTCGCCTGTCTGCTGCTGACCGCGCAGGACAACGACCGCAAGGTCACCTCCAGCGAGGACGCGCTCGCCAAGAAGATGATCCGGTACAGCGACAACGCCGCCACCACGTCGCTGTTCAGCAGGCTCGGCCGGGCCAGTGCCATCAGCGCCTGCAACAAGCGGCTCGGCCTCACCCAGACCAAGGTCAGCAGCTCCTGGGGCCTGACCCGGACCACGGTGAAGGACCAGGTGAAACTGCTCGACGCCCTGGTCGACGACGACGGCGAGCTGAACGCCAGCTCCCGCAAGTACGCGGACACCCTGATGAGCACGGTCTCCGCCGATCAGGACTGGGGCATCCCGGCGATCGCGGCCACGGGCGAGGAGGCGACAGTGAAGAACGGCTGGCTGTCCCGCTCCACCGAGGGCGGCCTCTGGATCATCAACACGGTCGGCCGGGTCACCGGAGACGACGTGAACGTCTCGGTCGCGGTGCTGTCGCACGCCAACAAGACGATGTCCGGCGGGATCACGGTCGTGGAGAAAGCGGCCAAGCTGACCAGGACAAACCTGAAGTACTAAGCCTCTGAGGTGCTGGCGCGGGCATCGCGCCACCTGCTGATCCAGGTCATCGACTGGTTGACGATCAGGATCAGCACCACGGCGGCCACCACGCCCTGCCACGGCTCCGGGAAGATCGAGCCGCCGGCCAGGCCGATGGCGGCGTACACGACCGACCAGAGGGCGCAGGCCGGCGCGTTGGCGACCACGAAGGTCCGCCACGGCAGGCCGACGAACGCGGCGGCGAGCAGCACCGGCACCCGGCCGCCCGGGATCAGCCGGGACACCAGCAGCACCGGCACCTGCTTCTCCTCCAGGCGGTGTTTCACCGAGGCGAGCCGGTCCTCGTCACGCAGCCAGCGCAGCCGCCGGGCCAGGGACTCCCCGCCCTGCCGGCACATGGCGTACACCACCAGGTCACCGAGGTACGCCCCGGCCGCGCCGGCGGCCACGACCAGGACCACGGTCAGCGGCTGGTTGTGGAAGGCGAGCGCGGCCGCGCCGCTGACCGCGGCGCCGGTCGGAACGATGGGCACGATCGCGCCGAACAGCACGACAAGCAGCAGCCAGCCCATGGTGCCGAGTTCCGCGAGCAGAACCGAGGTGGTCACGAGGCGGGTTCCACCGTCAGCGTCTCGCCGTGGGTCAGCACCCGCACCCGGGTCTCCGGCGACGTACGCCCAGCGTGCTCAGCGAACCGCGCACCCGGCTCGTCGAACATGTGCCGCCGGATCCGGCCGATCCCGGCCGGCCAGAACGTGCCGTAGTGCACCGGCACCGCCCAGGACGCCTTGACCCGGCGCAGCGCCTCGGCCGCGTCCACCGGGTCGAGATGACCGTGCGCGCCGAGCGTCGGGCCCCAGCCGCCGACCGGTATCAGGGCGAGGTCGAGCGGTCCGATCCCGGTCATCTCCTCGAAGAGCCCGGTGTCGCCGGCGAACCACGTGCGGGCGGCGCCCTCGACGACGAAACCGATGGCGACCGCTTTCTCCCGGGACCACGGGCCACGGCCACCGTCGTGGCGGGCGGGCACCGCGCGTACGCGTACCCCGGAAATGGCTGTCTCGTCGCCTGGGGCGAGCTCGATGATTCGCTGGGCCGCATCGCGGCCGAGGGCTTTCGCGGCGAATGAGCCGGCGCCGCGCGGAACGATCAGCAGCGGCTCGCCCGGCAGCGACTTGAGCGAGGCGACGTGGAAGTGGTCGGCGTGCAGGTGGGAGAGGAGCACGGCGTCGGGCGTGCCGGGCAGGACCGGCGAGGGACCGGCCATCCGGCGCAGGTGCACCAGCCGGTCGGTGAGCACCGGATCGGTGAGCAGCGTGACGCCGGAGTCGGCGAGCCAGACGGTGCTGTGTCCCCACCAGGTGACAGATGTCGCGCTCACGAGGTAACGGTACCCAGGCCGGGCTGGCCGGGTCGCCGGGGTGCTCGGTGTCCGGCAGACTGACCAGGTGACTGGACCCCGTTCCGCCGTCGTGTTCAACCCCGTCAAGGTGGCTGATCTCGATCAGTTGAAACGCGTCGTCGGCGGCAGCCTGGCGAAAGCCGGCTGGCCCGTGCCGACGTGGTACGAGACCACAGCCGAGGACCCGGGCCGGGGTCAGGCCAAGCAGGCAATGGCGGACGGCGCGGAGCTGGTCTTCGCGTGCGGCGGCGACGGCACGGTGACCGCGGTCGCCACGGCCCTGGCCGGCACCAAAGTGGCCCTCGCCGTGCTCCCGGCCGGCACCGGCAACCTGCTCGCCGCCAACCTGGGACTCGGCAGCGACCCGGCCACCGGCCTCCAGGTGGTTCTCGAGGGTGGCCGCCGCCGGATCGACGTCGGCATGCTCGACGACAGGTGCTTCGTGGTGATGGCCGGGATGGGGTTCGACGCGCAGATGCTGGAGGGCACGTCGGAGACGGCGAAGAAGCACATCGGCTGGCTCGCGTACATCGGCGGCGGCGCGAAACACCTGCTGGACCGCCCGATGCGCGCCCGGATCCGGCTGGACGGCGGCGCGCCGATGCCGCGACGGCCGCGTGCCGTGATCGTCGGCAACGTGGGCCGACTCCAGGGCGGTGTCCGGCTGCTCAGCAAGGCCGAGCCCGACGACGGCAAGCTGAACGTGGCGATCCTGACTCCGGCTAACCTGGCGCACTGGGCCGCCCTGGCCTGGGCCGTGCTGCGCAGGCAGGACCGTGTGCCGCTGATGGAGACATACACCGCAACGCGTGTTGAGATCTACAGCAACCGGGCACAGGCACGCCAGCTCGACGGAGACCTGATCGCACCGGGGAAGGCCATGAAGATTCACGTACGCCCGAAAGCGCTGCTGCTCTGTGTGCCGCAGCCCGACGCGGACCCTGACCTGGCCTACGACGCGGACGCCGTCGCCGACCGAGCGGAAAATCTGTGAGCAGTACCGAACCCGTACCCGAGACGCGCTCGATGTCCGGGGACGAGCTCTCCGCCGACGACGCGTTCCTGGCGTTACGCCACTACGGCCGCTGGCCGTTGCTGCGCGACGCGTTCATCCGCTTCCGGTACGGCGACGGCTTCAGCCACTCCCGGGCGTTCGCGCTGCAGCTCTGCCTCGCGACCGTGCCGTTCCTCATCGCGCTCTCCGGCCTCGCCACCGACCTGGGTGTCGAGTCCGGCGGGCAGGTGGTGGCGGACACCGTCATCGCGCTCACCCCGGGCGCGAGTCAGGAGGTGGTCCGCGAGCTGCTGGACGGCGGCGAGCGTACCGAGGACGCCGGTGAGCTGGCGCTTTCCCTCGGTATGATCACCGGCCTGGTCGCGCTCACCACGGCGATGGCGCAGGTGGAGCGGGGCGCGAACCGGATCTACGGCGTGGAGCGGGACCGCCCGGCCGTGCAGAAGTACGCCCGGGCCGCGGTCCTCGCGGTCACCGCCGGCCTGCCCGCACTCTTCGGATTCCTGTTGCTGGTCGCGGGCCGGGAAGCCGGCAACTCGGCGCAACGGGAGTTCCATCTGGCCCACGGGATCCGGCTGGCGTGGGACTTCGTGCGCTGGCCGGTCAGCCTGGTCCTGATCGTCTTCGCGGTTGGGGCGCTGTTCCGATATTCACCACGCCGCAAGCAGCCGGCGCTCTCCTGGCTGCTCTTCGGCGCCGTGGTGGCGACCGTGCTGTGGTGGGTCGCCAGCTCGCTGCTTGCCGGTTACGTGCGGATCAGCGACAGCTTCGGCGCCACCTACGGCCCGCTCACCGCGATCATGGCGTTGCTGCTCTGGGCGAACCTGACCGGCATCGCGTTCTTCCTCGGACTGGCGTTCGCGGCCCAGCTGGAGGCGAGCCGGGTGGGCGCCCGCCCCGCGCAAGAAGATCAATGGGAGCCGTCGGCGACGGGCGAGATACCCGTTCAGCGACTACCCGGTGTGCCCGCCGAACCGCCGGGGTAAGAACCGGCCCGTGACTGACAATCATTTGATCGAGCGGACCGGCTGGGCTCCGGTACGGCACTTCGCCGAACGCAGCGTTCTCGGCCTGGCCGCGATCATCGCGGTAGGTCTCGGATTCGGCGCCCTGCTTCTGCTGGTCAGGTTCCACTGGGGACCGCTGCAGAACCTGGACCGGTCGGTGGCGGACGGCCTGAACCGCTGGGCCTCCGGCTCCGAGACCGTGGTCGCGGTGCTCCAGCAGATTGCCTCGTTCGGTGGCCGTGGATTCATGATCCCGCTGGTCGTGTTGCTGGTCCTGATCCTGCTGATCCGGCGACGGCCGCGTCCGGCGCTCTACCTGGTCGTCACCGGACTCGGCGCGGCGATCCTCGACCCGTCGCTGAAGGCGCTGATCGGCCGGGTACGCCCGGTCGTCGAGTCCCCGGTGGCGCAGGCTCCGGGCAACAGCTTCCCGAGTGGACACGCCCTCGGCTCGATGATCGTCTACGGGATGATCGTGCTGGTCTTCCTCCCGGCCGTCCGGCCCAAGTGGCGCCCGTTCTTCATCGGCGCGGCGGCGGTGATCGTCGCGGCGATCGGGTTCACCCGGATCGCCCTCGGTGTGCACTTCGTCTCCGACGTGCTGGCCGGTTGGCTGCTCGGTGTGGCGTGGATCGGGGTCACGGCGTACGCGTTCCGGATGTGGCGGCGCGAAGCCGGCCGGAGGGTTGGCGAGATCACCGACGGCCTGGAACCGGAGTCCGGCCCGGACCTGCGCCTCGCCCCCGCCGAAGGACCGGTCCTGCCGCACCCGTGGGCCAAGGCCGCCGAGATCCTGGTCGGCTGGGTCTTCGTCTTCGGCCTGCTCTACCTGGTCGGTTACTCGGTCACCCGGTGGACGCCCGGGTTCGACGCCGGATTCGTGCGGTGGCTGCAGACATTCCGTACCCCGCAGCTCGACGATCTGAGCTGGGCGGCGAGCAAGGCCGGCGACACGCACGCCATCCTGCTCATCTCGCTGATCTTCTGCCCGCTCGCGCTGGCGCTCTGGCGGCAGTGGCGCCCGGTGCTGTTCCTGGTGCTCACCATGATCGGCGAGCTCACCCTGTTCCTCTGCGCGGCGGCCGCTGTCGACCGTCCCCGCCCGCCGGTCGAGCAGCTCGACGGACAGATGCCGACCTCGTCGTTCCCGTCCGGCCACATCGCCGCGACCATGTGCCTCTGGGCCGCGATCGCGATCATCACGATGGCCCGGATCCGCCAGCCGTGGCGCTGGATCTTCCCGGCCCTCGCGGTGATCATGCCGGCCATCGTGGCGCTCTCCCGGATGTACCGCGGCATGCACCACCCCACCGACATGCTCGGCGCCGCGCTGCTCACCACCGCCTGGCTGACCGTCCTCTGGTTCACGATCCGCCCCAACGCGCATCCCTCGTCGGCCACCGAGGCAGCCGAGGAAGCCACCGAAGCGACCGAATCTGATCACCTGGAACGTGTCAGCTGATGCGCTTCATGACCTGGAACATCCGCACCGGCGGAGGAGATCGCCTTCCGGCGATCATCGAGGTGGTCAAGGCCGAGCGCCCCGACATCCTGGCGGTCCAAGAGCTTCGCGACTTCCATCGGTACGGGGAAAAGCGCCTCCGTCACTTCGCCGAATCCGTGGGAATGACGCCACATCTGGCCCGGTCGGTGCTGGGCCAGCCGGTCGCCGTGCTGGTCCGCCCTGAATTTCCGATCCTGGGCCGATCGATCGTCCGGTGGCGGCTGCACCACGCGGCCGCCTCGGTCGTGGTGTCCACCCCGGCCGGCCCGTTGACCGTGGTCAGCACCCATCTCAATCCGTTCTCGCCGTACCGGAGAATGCGCGAAGCGCGCTGGCTGGCCGCCCGTTATGCGCCCTCGCGGGGCATGGTCCTGGTCGCCGGCGACCTGAACGGCCTCGCCCCGGGTGAGGACCACACCGCAGGCCTGGCCGGGCTGGCCCCGCTGTACCACCGCCGCCACATGAACGCCGCCGGCGAGGCCGACACCCGAGCGGTCGGCGCGTTCCTCTCCGCGGGATTCACCGACCTGGGCCTCGGCGCCGGCCCCACCGTGCCGACCCCGGGCCTCGGCGGCAAGGAATTCGGCCCGATGCGCCTCGACCACGTCCTGGTGAGCCCACCCCTGGCAGCCGTCGCGCGCGACCTGCGCGTCATCCGAGGCGGTGCCGCGGATTCCGCTTCCGATCACTTCCCGGTACGCGTGGACCTGGACATAATTCCTCGGTGAGCTTCGAGTTCCCGTCGCCGTCCACACCCGCTGGTAGCCGTGCCGAGGTCTTCGTCCGCTACCTGGACTACTACCGCGAGACGCTGCTCGCCAAGGTCGCCGAACTGCCGGTTCCGGAGCTTCGCACCAGCCGGTTGCCGTCCGGCTGGACCCCGCTGGGGCTGGTGAAACACCTCCGCCACGTGGAACGCCGCTGGATCGTGTGGGGTTTCGAAGGCGTCGCGGTCGAGGATCCCTGGGCCGACCGCCGCGACGGCCGCTGGCACGTTCTGGCGGACGAGACACTGGAGAGCCTCACGGCGGAACTGCGCGATCAGGGTGCGCACACGGGCTCGGTGGCGCTGCGTCACGATCTGAACGAGGTGGGCAGACCGGGCCCCCGCTGGGACGGGGCCACCCCGGCAACCCTGGAACGCATCCTGTTCCACCTGGTCCAGGAATACGCCCGCCACACAGGCCACATCGACATCATCACCGAGGTGTCAGGCGGCCCAGTCGGCGAGTAACCACCCCACCACGCGACCACCCGGCGGCGGCAGTGCCGGCCGGGGCACGGTTGGCGGGTGACCGTCCCGGCGGGTGACCGTCCCGGCGGGTGACCGTCCCTCAGAGGGTGCAAAGTCGCTCAAGATCGCCGGGCGTGCGGGCGTGCGGGCTTCGCTTTTCCCGCAGATCTTGGTGAGTTCGGGTTGTCATGCGGGCGGGGTTTGCCGAGATCGGCTGGGAACGCGGCGATGCCCCAGCCGCAGGGGGATCGGCTGGGGCATCGCTGGTCGTGCAGGGGGTCAGTGGCTTCAGTAACCGAAGTCCTGGGTGTAGTACGGGGTGCCGTTGGCGGAGTAGACGGCGCCGACGCCGACGGTCTTGGACTTGCAGTTGACGATGTTGGTGCGGTGGCCCGGGCTCTTCATCCAGCCGTTGACGACCTGGGCGGCGGTGCGGTATCCGTAGGCGACGTTCTCGGCGGACGGGCTGGTGTAGCCGGCGGTCTTGGCTCGGGCGACGAAGTTGGAGTTGCCGCGGCCGGTGTGCGAGAACGTGCCGGTCTGGGCCATGAAGGCGCTGTGGCCGCGGGCGGCGACGGTCAGCTTGGCGTCGACCTTGAGCGCGGCACAGCCGTTCGAAACCCGCTGGATGTTGATCAGGCGGTTGATCTCGTTCTGCAGGACGGTCTCGCTGGTCTTCGCCGGTGCCGCCTGGGCGGGGCTGACGGACATCGTGGCGAGGCCGAGGGCGGCCGGGGCGATGAGGGCAGCGGCCAGGGCGAAGCGGCGAAGAGCGTTGCGCAAGAGGTCCCTTTCGGCAGGTCAATGTTGCTTGCGCTGTTCTCTTCGGCCCTGCCGGGGCTGACTGGATCACCGAGCTGGTGCGTGTCGGTCGCTGTCGGGTTGCCAGAAATCCGGCTGAACGCTGCGGCCGCCGCAGGCGACAGCCGGGGGCCGTGGTGTGCAGCCGGTTTCGGCCGGCTTAACGCTGCGGCCGCCGTAGGTGACAGCTGGCAGCCGTGGTGTGCAGCCGCCCGGATCTGGCTGTCCGTCACGGTCGCCGTGGATGACAGCTGGGGGTCGTGGCGTTAAGCCGCGATCCGGGCTGTACACCACGGTCGCCGTGGATGACAGCTGGGGGCCGTGGCGTTAAGCCGAGGGTTGGGCTGAACACCACGGTCGCCGCGCGGGACAGCCAGCAGCCCGGCAACCCCGTGCGACCCCCGGCAACCCCTGGCAACGCCCCGGGAACCCTAGAAGAACAGGTTCACCGCGACCGTGCAGACCACCGTGAGCACCACCGCCACGACGATCAGCAGACTGGCGTGGCGGGCTCGCATGTGGCACTACATACCCGCGAACCCCCCGCTCACCTCACTCTGAGGCAGCCGTCACGCAAACGTCCGCTGTCACCCGGTCGCGGCCGCCGCGTTTGGCCGCGTACAGATTGCGGTCCGCCTGGGCCAGCAGCACGCTGTAGGTGCCCCGCCCGTCAGGCGTGGTGGTGACACCGATGCTGGTGGTCACCGGGAGGGCGCCGGTGATCGGCTCCCACCCGTGGGCCCGGATCCGCAGGCGGAGCCGCTCGCACCGCTGCACCGCCTCCGCAGCGTCCACACCCGGATAAACCAGCAGGAACTCCTCGCCACCCATCCGGGCCGCGATGGCCGTGCCGTCCGCGGCCTCCATCAGCAGCTCGGCGATGTGCTGCAGCACCGTGTCGCCGGTGCTGTGCGAGAAAGTGTCGTTGACCCGCTTGAAGTGGTCGAGGTCGACGATCGCCAGGGAGATCGGCCGGTTCCGGGCGGCGGCGTCGGTCAGCAGGGCCGGTACCCGCTCGTTGACGTACCGGCGGTTGTAGAGGCCGGTCAGCGCGTCCCGGTGGGACAGCTCGCGGAAGTGTTCGGTGGCCCGGCGCGCCTCGTTCGCCTCGAAGACGGCCTGCAGCGCGCGGGCGCGGGCGTCACGCTGCGCCGAGTGCAGCGCGGTCGCCTCGGTGTGAAAGGCACGATGCTCTTCGTACGCCTCAGCGAACAACCCGTTCGCAGCGAACAGCGCTGCCTGCTCCTCGCGGACCCGGGCGCTGACGGCGGCGAGTTCGCGGTCGGCGCAGAGCGTGCGGGCCGCGTCGAGGGCTTCCTGTGCCTTGTCGAAGCGCCCGTTCTGGCGGCGGGCCAGGGCCAGCGTGAGCAGGCACTCGGCCACGGCGTCGCTCTCGTTGGCGAGGACCTGGTCGGCGAGCACCGGGCCGAGCAGTTCCTCGACGGCCTCGTACCCATCGCCCATCAATGCGACGCGGGCCATCGTGTCGACCTCGTTGGCGCCGAACCGGTGACCGTTGCGCGCACCGATCTCGCGCATCTGCGCGACGAGGGCCCGCGCGGCCGGCTCGTCGTCGAGCTCGAACGCGCTGTACGCCATGTTGTTCAGTACGAGCAGCGTGAGCTCGATGTCACCGGCGGTCGCGGCCAGGGCGAGGGCTTCGCGGGCGCGGCGTTCGCCGTCCTGGTAGGACCCGCCCTCCTCCAGCGCGACGGAGAGGGACAGCAGGTGCCGCGCGCGTACCTCGCCCGGCACGTCCTCGGTGAGCAGCGAGACACCCTGCACGGCGTGGGTGAGGCCTTCGGAGAAGTCACCGACGGCCCGGTAGAAGATGGAGAGTTCCCGGTGCGCCCGGGCCTGCACGTACGGAGATTCGTGCTCCTCGGCCCAGGAACACACCTGGTGGGCGAGCTGACCACCCTCACCGGTGCGGCCCTCGCGGAGCAGCACGGCGGCGCGGAGCAGCACGGCACGCTGGGCCAGCTCGTCGGCGCCCAGCTCACGGGCCTGCCGTTCCAGCTCGGCGGCGGGTTCGCGCACGGTCCGGAACTGCGACATGGGGCGACCTTCGAGCTCCTCGGCCACTCGTTCGAGCGCGCCGAGGTCGGGAACACAGGTCGTCACTGCCCCTACTTTCCGGTGGTCGCGGTGACGACGACTGAAGCCGCCGTGACGACAAACGATGCGACACCCGGGTGGCAGAACGGTTCGCGTCCGGTTGCGAGAAAGGAGCAGCTCACCGGCGTGTGCAAACCGGCGCGGAATCAGCGATCCGATCCGCGCTGTACTCGACCGCGACCCGGAAGCAGTAGTTGGCGCCCTCACTCAGGCTGTACACGACGTAATCCGACGCCCCGGCCCGCAACTCCTGGAATTTCCGAGGCTCCGCGCCGTCCTTGCCCGCCGAGAGATGCACTGCCCCGTCCGCGCCCTTCGGATAAACCCACTGCAGCGACACGCTGTCCCCGTTGTCCCGCAACCGCACGTTCTGCGGCGCGCCCGCGTCCCCGGCGACAGGCGCGGACTCCAAGGTCACCGAAGGCACGGAAGGCGACGGACCAGGTGCGGCCTGCTGATCGGTTGCCCCGTCCGCGTCCGGGAGGGTGATGATCACGACGGCGGCTGCGGCGGCGACGCCGCCTGCCAGCACCGCCGCAAGAATCAATGGGTGCGCTGAGCGAGCACGCTGCGGCTTCTTCCCGGGTACGCGTAAAGCCTCACCCACCGGAGCAGCAGTACCGACCGGAGCAGGCTTCCCTTCGGAGTAGTCCGGCGCACGATGACCGGGCAGCGGCGGTGGCGTGTCGGCCCGCGCGTGCCGGCCGGTCAGATCGCCGGGCAGCCGATGCACGTCGCTGAGATAGAGCGGCTGCTGGTAGACGTTGCCGTTGGGATCGGTGGGCCGGTCGTCCGGCGCCGGCATGTCCGAGAAGAGATCGTCCTCCTCGATCGGATAGACGGTGCCGTTCGGATCGGTGGGCCGGTCGTCCGCCGGCGGCATGCCGGGCGCGTCGGCGGGGTACGGCGACGGGCTGGCCGGCCCGGGATCAGGCACCGTCGGCCGGCGGGGGAACGGCCGGAACGGCTTGTCCCCGGTCACCTCGACCCGGCCGCAGGTGTGCCGCCCGGACGGTTTCGCCTGGGCGAGTTTCGTGGCCTGCCGGGCCAGCGGGTGGTCGGACGGCAGATATCGGGCGCTCAGCTCCTGCGCCAGCGTGAGGTGCTCGGCAGCTTCGGCGTCGCGCCCGCACTCACGTTCCATCGCCCCGAGCCGGGCCAGCATCTTGATGCCGGCGGGCGCCGCGTCACCGTACGCGTCCCGGTGGAGCCGCCAGGCCCGTGCGAGCCGGGCCCGGGCTGGTCCGCAGTGACCGGCCGCGTGTTCGGCGATCGCCAGGTCGGCCTCGGCGGCGAGCACCCGGGGCGCGTCCGGACCGTCGATCCGGGCGAGTTCGCCGACCAGGTCGTTGTAGACCATCGCGGCCCGGCCGTGCTGGCCGATGAGCTGGAGCACGGCCGCGTGGGTGGCGGCCGCGGCGATGGTGCGTTCGTCGCGGGGGCCGTGCAGCCGTTCCTCGGCGGCGTGCGCGAACCCGGCCCAGAGCCGGGCGGCCTGCGGGTCGCCGAGGGCGATCAGCACCCGGGCGTGCAGGGCGGCGGCGACGGCGAGGTCGGCGGTGGCGCGGCGGGGGTCGGCGTTGGCGTCGCGCAGCACATGGTCCAGAACTTCCCGGGCGCCCGCGAGGTCGCCGGCCGACGACAGCGTCTGCGCCTGGGCGGTCAGTTCAGCGAGCGGAGGGGCCATGTATCTCATAGTGCTCGGTTGAATACCGTAGGTACAAGTTTCGGGTAGCGAAGTGGACAGGGTAGAACTTCGGTATGTCCCCGACAGCGACCGTGAAACGCGAGCTCCTGGTTCGCCACCTGCAAGCCTGGGCGGCCGGCGCGCTGCATCGAGCGCGGCGGGCGACCTATGTGCACGGCTATGCCGACGACGACGGGGGTGCGGCTGCCGAGGCGGCGGTCCGGGTTCTGGCCGATTTGCCGGATCTTGCCCGTGGGCGGGAACTGTCCATGGTGGCGGTCGGCGTCGATGTCACCGCACTGGGGGAGAAGCTCGTCGCGGCGCAACGGGACGCCGGCGCGGGGGCCGGGCTCGCGGTGCTGCCGGTCGGTGGCGGAACTGATGCCCGGCTGCCAGTGGCACTCCGGGCTGCCGGTGCTTCGCGCGTACCGTTGCTGGCATTTTTGGATGCGACGAGCGCGAGCGAGGCGCCTGCGGCGACCACCGTCGCGGCCGTGGCCGCGGGAAAGCCGGCTGAGATCCTGCTGGTGCTCGCGCCCGGCGTCTCGGTGGAGCCCTATCGGGAGATCGGGTTTCCGCTGGTCACGGCGGCGGAGCTGGCGACGGGCGAGGAACCCGGCGAGGTCGTGGCCTTCGCCACGACCTCGGCCAAGAGCATGGAGAGCTTCAAAGAGGCGCTCTGGGCGGTGGACGAGTTCGCGGGGGTACGGCTACGCGACCCCGGCGACCCGGAACGGCACCTGATCGACATCTCGCTCAATCCGCACCCGGGCCCGCTGCGCCGCGAGATCCTGGCGCATCTGGGCGAGGTGGGCACGGCAACGGTGACCGAGTTGCGCACTTTCGCGCTGACCGAGACCGTTTACCGGGCGGCGGATGCCTCACGGGTGCTGCACACGCTCGTCGACGCCGGGACGGTCACCAGGCGGCCGGAACACGGCCGCCTGGGCGGTGACGTCACCATTGCCTTATCGGCGTGACTTGTCCTGCTTCCAGGACAGCGGGCCGGGCAGGTCGACGCGGTGGGCGCGGGTCTTGGAGTTCCAGGACCAGCGGCCGATCTTGAGGCTCCACGACGAGTAGCCGTTCTCGGTGAAGTTCAGGATCAGCGGGCCGAACTTCTTGCGGCTGCGGAACACGAGTCCCATCGGAACGCTCCCATCTCGTAACGGATGAGCGGACGATTCCCGATCTCTCGGATCCACAAACGTCTTCGAGATCAGCGGGGTTGCCAGGCGTCCGGACGCGTCGTCAGCTTGCGCACGTGCGCCGGCATCCGGCCGCTGATCAGCTCGGCGAGGCTCACCTCGTCGACGACCTCACGGACGGCCGCGCGCACCGCGACCCAGAGGTTGGGCAGGTTTTCGGCGGCGCCGGTGTACTGCGTCTCCTCTGGACGAAGACCGCGCACGCCGGCCAGCGGGCCGTCGACAGCCCGCAGGATCTGGCCGATCGTCACGTCCCGTGG
Source organism: Actinoplanes sp. CA-015351 (assembly GCF_050955685.1). Taxonomy (NCBI): domain Bacteria; kingdom Bacillati; phylum Actinomycetota; class Actinomycetes; order Micromonosporales; family Micromonosporaceae; genus Actinoplanes; species Actinoplanes sp. CA-015351. The sequence continues at coordinate 6,767,722 of NZ_CP192102.1, read as the reverse complement.
CGGATGGGACAGCGTGTAGCCACCCTCGGCGCCACGCTGTGCCCGCACCACGCCGGCACGGCGAAGGTCGGCGAGCACTGCCTCGAGGAATTTCCGAGGCATCTCTTGGTCTTGGGCAATGGCCTGGGCGGACATCAAGGCGGGGTAGGCCTGCGCCAAACTGAGGGCGGCCCGGACCGCGTAGTCACCGCGCGCGGAGATCTGCACCTGACTATCATGCCCCTACCGCGCATCCCCGACGCACATACCCCACGGGTTTATGGGAATTACCGTCAGTCAGAAGGACGTCGCTGACCGGGTATACCTCCCTGGGGCTCGTCGGTGTAACGTCCGCGAAATTGTCCGGGGCTGAATCCGGTCTCCCGATGGAAGAACCGACCGAAGTTCGTCGGCTCCCCGAACCCCAGGCTGCGGCCCACCTCGGCGACCGAGAGCGGCGTCGCGGCGAGCAGCCGCCGCGCCTGCAGCGCGACGCGGTCGTCGACCACCTGCTTCGCGGTGCGTCCGCTGAGCGCGAGACTCGCGCGAGTGAGGGTACGCACGGAGCACCCCAGTTCGGCCGCGTAGTCCTCGACCCGGCGGGTGTGCGGGTACCCCTGTTCGAGACGGCTGCGGAAGCGCTCGAAGGTGCGGCTCTCCACGTGACCCGGCGGAATCTCGCCCGGATCGACCAGGCTGAGACGCAGCAGGAGCGCGGCGAGCAGATGCTTCAGGAGGCTTTCCTGGACCTGGCTCTGTTCGGCCGGGATGTCTTGGGCCGCGACGTCGTGGATCAGGCTGGTGAACTCGGCCCGGTTCGTCAGGGTGACCGGCTTGCGTGCCGGCCCTCCCGGGTCGTCGGGTGCGAGACCGGGCAGCTCGTCCGGGCCGAACAGGCCGGGCCGGAAGACGACAGTGGTGGTCTCGTGTTTGCCGGGTTCCAACCGGAGGGTCTGCCCGGGACGGATCCAGAGCAGGCTGCCCGCGCCGCAGCGGTGGACGGTGAAGTCCACTTCAGCGGTCACGGGTCCGGTAACGGTCAGCAGGAGGGCATGGTGGGCGAGGAGTCCGGTGGCGGCGCCGGCGGCCACTGGAAGGGCGCAGCTGCCGATCCCCGCCCGGTCAGGCGGGGTGTACGCGGGCGCCGTATCGGCAGTAATGAGTGCGGGCATCGTGCCTGACGGTAACCGTCGATGACCGTCTACGCATCCACTAGTGCCTTACTAAGGCTTTTGTCCGTTTTCCTGCTCGGTATTCGCTATACGTCCGATTCCGATTTCTTTTCGGAGATCGATTACTTTTCCGGATAAAGGGCGACCCGCTCGGATCGGCAGTGTCCGCGCGGGTCGCTCTTTGATCGCGTACGTTGGCGCCTTCTTATCTGCCTGCCAGTAGCCGGTTGACGGCCGCGTCGACGTCCAGGTGGTCGGACTCCCGCCCCCGCGGGACAACCACATAGGTACGCCGCAGGAACCGGACCAGCACGCTCCGAGGCACCTCGAACAGTGCGTTGCCGTCAGGTGACGACAGCGCGAGGGCGACGAAATCGCCCCGTGGAGTGGCCCACGGCCACACCCGTACGTCGCCGATCCCAGCCGGCTCATCAAGCCCGGTCACGAGCAGTTCCCGCGCGAAGGACCAGCTCACGGCTTCCCCACCGGCTGATTCTGCGTGGAACAACACGTGGACCGCATATGGGTCAGCTGGGTCGTACCGCAAACTGGCGCGTACGGGCAGTGCCGTCGCGTCAGGCGCTACGAGCCGCAGCGAGGTTTCGACCTCGACGGTCGTTGGACGAATGGTACTCATGGACGAACTCCCCCCGGCACCGCTGCGAGGCTGGTGAACCCCGCGTTTCCCATACTCAGGTGATCCCTGTCATTACGCTCCGCCATACGCTGATCTCACCCAGTAGTGGGAAGACGGTTCTGAAAACGCCTCCGCGCAGGACGTAAAGCGATATCTTGTCCTGTTCTGCCCAGGTACTCAGTTCCGCCCGGCGTCGGGTGGTCCAGCAGTTGACTTACTCCGGTAACGTCCTTTTCCCCCGGGTAGTGACGGGGCTCCCGGACACTGAGGGATGAAATGGGCCCAAAAACGGACGACGGGGTTTCAGACGTGCGTGTGCTCGACCGTATCCGTTCCAACTCAACCGGGCGGCTGGCTCTCAAGATCGGCGTCGGGATCGTCGGTTCCCTGGTCGTGGCGATCGGCATCGTGCTGATCCCATTCCCGGGTCCCGGCTGGGCCATCGTGATCCTCGGCCTGGCCATCCTCGCCATCGAATTCCACTGGGCCCGAGGGGTCCTCGCCTTCACCAAACGACATGTCCAGAGCTGGACCCACTGGATCGGCCGCCAGTCCCTCCCGCTGCGCGCCCTCATCGGACTGGTCGGCATGATCTTCATCAGCGCGGTGGTCTGGGTGAGCGTCCGGCTCAGCTTCGGCATCGACCTGGTGCAGGTCGCGCTGGATTGGCTGGCGGCGCGCTGACCCCCTGTTAGCGCGCGCCCGCCACTGTCTAGTAGAGTTCCTACTCGTTGAGGGCGATTAGCTCAGCGGGAGAGCGCTCCGTTCACACCGGAGAGGTCACTGGTTCGATCCCAGTATCGCCCACCATGCCAGCTCCGGGGCCGAGCCCCGGAAGCCCCACGTTGCGATGGCCGCCCTTTCGGGGGCGGCTTTTTGCTGTCGGTGGGTTGCGATTGCAATGCGTGGCCCAGGTGGGCGGGTTGGTTTCAGGGCCGTGCCTGGAGACCCTGGCTTCGAGCGTGCCCTGGAGTCTCAGCAGTCGTGCGCACGGGTGACGGTCGGGTGTGAGGATTGCGATCGGATTCGATGACCGCCTTGGCGAGCTTCTGGCCGATCCAGAATCCGGTGCGCTCCGAACGACGAACGCCTTTCCTCCGTCTGGTTCCTCGCATGCGGGTAGGCGGCGCGGCCGGGCACTGCGGCCGACATCGGGTGCGGAACCGGTCGGCTGGAGCCGTATCTGGCCTCGCGTGGCCTGTTGCCACACGGCGTCGATCTTTCTCCCGGGATGATCGAGGTCGCTCGCCGTGACCACCCGGCCTTCCTGTTCGACGTGGCCGATCTGCGCGAGCTACCGTTCCCGGATGCCTCGCTGGCCGGCGTGGTGTGCTGGTACTCGCTGATCTTCCTGGCGCCCCAGGACCGGACGACCGCGTTCACCGAACTCTCGCGGATCCTTCGGCCGGGTGGGTACCTGGTGACAGCGTTAAAGGATGGCGACGGCCAGCGCCGGCGCAGTGGGCGGTCGGCCGGGCTCGGGGTGGAGTTCGACGCGTACTGGCTGTCCACCAGCGAAATGGTCGACCTCGCCGTAGGCGCCGGCTTCGGCGTGGTGTTCAGGGGTAGCCGCCCACCAGACGAATCGGAAACCTGTCCACAGGGTTACCTGCTGCTCCGCAAAGCCTGAGTCCGAGCGCGTGTCCCACTCGGAGAGGACTAATAGCTCTCTCGTTCACAAGTGCCCGGATCGCGGCGATTTAGTGCGTTGCGTTTCGTGAGAGAAATGACATTTTTGATGGCACCATCGCCTAGACCCGTGCAACCACAACCGACGTGATGGGGTTACAGCCTGTTGGCTTGGGCTGGCCAGCGTAGTCCTTTTCGTTATCGCCGGTTTTGACGCGCTTCGCGTAGGCGGGTCCCAGAAGCTTCGCGACGGCTTGAGCGTCACAGTCATACAGCGTGACGACGAAAAGTTTTCCGTCGGGCTCAGTGACGTCGCCGACAACTAGCTCAGGGCAGCTCAGCGCTTCATCTATCACCGAGCATCCCTTCTCGGCGAAGTGATGGAGCTGTTCATCGTTGGCGTGCACGTCGAACCAGAGCTGGTGACCTTCTTGAAGATCTTGCTGAACGACGCCTTCCAATACGTTGCGCTGCGGCAGCTGAGAGTTTGGCGTCGGCCAAGTGATGGTTACCGTTGCGGGGCTGTCAGAACGGCCAGCCCAGTACGCTACGAGGCATCCGCTGGCCACCAGGACCACAAGCGCGAGTACCGCAGCCCACGGCTTGAACCATTCAGGACGAGGGATCCAGTTCGCCACGACGCCGGAAGCGCCGGCGATCAAACCAAGTACTAGCGCGAACAAGATCTCTTTAATCACCATTCCAGTGTCGCAAGCTGCTGCAAGGTGAACGCCTGATCTTGGACCGGCCCAAGCTAGTGGCTGCATGAACAGTCACGAAAAATGATCTAATGATCTATTGCGGTTGCCGCATCCGGATTGCTTGCTCGCGATGCGGTGAAATTTCCGCCTAGTTTGTCATCCCTCGGAATCTGAGCTAGTAGATAGCATGGGCACCCCAAGAATCACTCACTTCTGCACGAGTGTGCCTTCAGCCGCCCCATGAATCCGGAGGCGGAAGGAGAGCACGGGCGTTCGCCGGCGTGCCTCTGGCTGCGATGATGGCCGGATGCCGTTGTATGAGATGACGTCGAACGTTCTGGAGCCGGTTCCGGCCACTACCTTCGCAGCGGAGCAAGTTCTGGAACGAGCCGACCTGCAACGGCTTCTTCGTTCACGGATCGACATGATCGTCGAGGGCGTGCTAGTCGTGGCTGAGGAGTTCGGAGCGTTCACCGATGCGCGGCGACGCGTCGACCTGCTAGGCGTCGACCGTAGTGGCCGGCTGGTCGTCATCGAACTCAAACGCACCAACGACGGCGGGCACCTGGAACTGCAAGCATTACGATATGCCGCGATGGTGTCGGTAATGACGTTTGACGACCTCGTGGAACACCACGAGCACTACCTGGCCCAGGTCGAACCTGAAGCCGTAGACGAAGCCAGGGCCCGGCTGGCGGAGTTTCTTGAGGACGCAGGCGGAGAGGACACCGTACTCAGCCGCGAAGTTCGCCTGGTACTAGTGGCCGGCGGATTCGACCGCGAGATCACCACGACCGTGCTCTGGCTAACGGACGTCTACGGCCTCGACATCCGATGCGTGAAACTCACCCCATACAAGGTCGCTGAACGCCTGCTACTGGACGTCCAGCAGATCATCCCCCTACCCGAAGCCGGCGAACTCACCATCCAGATCCGCCGTAAGCAGACCCAGGCCAGAGCGGTCAGTTCCGACGGCCGAGACTGGACCCAGTACGAGATCGTCACCCCCGAAGGTCGCAGCGGTCCCCTTCGCAAACGCTGGGCCGTGCTCACCATGGCGACAGCCCTACACAAGGCAGGTGTCACTGCCCATCAGCTCACCACCGCCATCCCGCGCTCGCGATTTTTGCCAGTTGAAGGCGTTCTGAGCGGCGAAGAACTCGCCAAGGCATTCCTCGCGACCTACCCGGGCTCCACCAAGCGCCTCGGCCGCTGGTTCCTGGACGCCCCCCTGCACGATCAAGGACGCACCTGGGTCATCTCCAAGATGTGGGGCACCAACACCGGCCCCGTCCTCGACCGGCTTACGGCTTTGGCGCCGAGCACCGAATTCAGCTACGAGCCGTCGGAATCCGACGAGGCTTGAGCGCCTGCCAGCACCGTTCCGACGGAGCGACTCGCGGCAGAACAGTGCGCCACACCGCTGGCCTGCTCTCGGAGGTTGTCGGATGGGTTCAGGATCTAAGACACTGGCCATGAGCTCGCTGCCGATCCGAAGCGCTCGTCACCACTTTAGATCGCTTGGTGGCCTTACCACGAAAGACGGATCCTCGTAGCCCGCGGGCTCAAATGACTACATCCTTACCAAACTTTCGCCTTCACCGCCTTGGGGTCTTTTTCATTCCAACCGCTCTTCAGGGTGATCGCGAACGGCATCACGTCATGATGATCGAGGGAAAGACGAATAATCCATTCGTCGTCCATCATTACGGCGGAAACGACGTGGTAAGTGGCTGGGTCTTCGAAGAATGAGCATCCTCGGCGAAACACCGACAGCGCATCCCTTGCTGCATGAATGGCTTCGTCTTCGTCGAGCGCGCTCACTACTGACCCGGATCCCCCTCGAGCTCGCTTAGCCGCACCTTTTAAAATGTCATATAGGGCGTTGCCGATCAACCCGGCCGCCGCCGCATTTCCTACGTACACGATCAGATCTAAAGCGACGTCCGAATCGGGTGTGAAGCCAGCGCCTGGATCTAACTGCTCGCTCAGCGTTCCGAGGTTAACGAAGCGAAGCACCTTCTCTTGATCAGTTAACCTGCGCAAATGGCGACGACGGGCATCCGCAAGCTGCCGACCGAAGGAATCCTTGTCAACAATCGATCGCCAGGTTGTCAGTCGAGGTTCGTCATCGATCGGATATGTCATGCGCTAGAAGGTAGAGCCCATCGACGACGATTGGTATCCTTCGTTCGGTCATTGCATGCAGTCACTATTGCAAAGACCCCGACTTCATTGTGGCGAAACATCGACACCGTCCGACTGACGCGGTCACAGTCGCATCCAACTCCATCTCGCGCGGTTCGTGGACATGGCCATCGGAGTTTTCTTTGACCGACCGGGAGCCTGAGCGAACTACCTCGCGGGCGTTCTCCCTGATGGGTGTCTCAGGGTTGAGAGACTCGCTCTCATCGGCATTGCAGTGAGAGTGGTGTTCGGCGTATTGAATCGTTCGCTTGCATGATCCGGTCGCCAGGGCGTCCTACCGCTGAAAGGTCGCCGGTGATCAACTGATGGCAGATCCAGCAGTCGTTCGCTCTCACACGGCCCACTAGTCGATCGAGGGGACCGTTGTCGCGTTGACGATCTCCTGGAGTGCGGCGACATGCCCTTGGTACGCCTGCTGCCCCTGGCGTGTCATCGACAACCACACCCGCCGGGTGTCCGAGCCGAGGCGTTCCTGCTTGACGTAACCCGCGTCGAGGAGGGCGGCGACTTGTTTGCTGAGTGCCGATGGGCTCAGGTCGAGGTGTTCTTTGATGACCGACAGTTCCAGCGTGCCGCCGGCGACGAGCATCGCGCAGATGCGCAGCCGGTGTGTCGGGTGGATGATCGGGTCGAGGTTCGGGGTCACCGGGGCGCGCCGGTGGAGCGTCGGTGCGCTACGGCGCCGGCCAGGTATGCGGCGGCCGCGGTGATGGCGAGGACGATGATCGGCCATGTCCGGGTGGTGAGATCGGCGACGATGAACGCGGCGAGGATGCAGGCCATCGCGGCGCCGACCGAGGCGAGGAAGATGCGGCTGGTGGGGTACGTGAACGGGGTGCCCATCCGGTACCCGGTGACCGTGTTGACCGCGATGAGCACGGCGCTGGTGGCGAGGAGCGGGATGAAGCCGTCGTCGCCCAGCGCGAAGGTCAGTGTCATGGCGCCCAGCAGAAGGGCGTTGACGGGGTAGAGCCAGGTGGGCCACGGCGTGTCCCGGACGGCGCGCTGCACCGTGTTGATGCCGGCCAGTGCCTCGCGGGCCTCGGAGGGGCTCGGAACGTCCACATTGTTTTCCATGGGGGAAACTATCGCAGATGTTTTCCACTGTGGCAACCTTCAACTACTCGGAAAACATCTGGCACCACCGCCTGATCCGCCGTCATCCAGGTGGTTGGTCGACCTGACGGGCTGCGTAGTCCCGGGGTGAGAGGCCGTGGAAGCGGGTGAAGGCGGAGCTGAACGTCGGCAGATGGGCGTACCCGACGCGGCGGGCGACGGCGCTGGGTTTGGCGCCGCCGGCGAGCAGGTCGCGGGCCGTGTGCATGCGGGCGGCGTAACGCCATCGGGCGAAGGTCATTCCGGTCTGTTCGCGGAAGGCCCGGTGGATGTCGGCGGGCACGTCGAGCGCCGATCCGCCGGAAGTACCGATGCGGCGCAAGTAATCCATTGCCGCTCCCCGTGCCCGGGAGCCGGTCGGCATCGGTAGCGACAGCGCTCGCCGCGCGGCGAGCTGGTCGGCGAAAGGCTCGAGGACCTGGCTGGGGTTGTAGTCGTCCGGTCGCATCGGGGTTCGGGAGCTGATGGCGCAGAACATCAGGTAGTCGTCCCAGGCGGGCGAGAACTGGGTCTGCAGCGGCTCGGTCAGCTGCAACTCACCGGTGGTCGCGTTCCCGATCGGCAGGGAAACCGAGTTCGCGCGAAGACCCGTGACATGCTCCACGCCCGCCGGGATCCAGGTCGCGACCCCTCTCCCTCGCTCGTAGTGGCGATCGCCGATGTCCAGGTAGCCGCTGCCGCGGTACACCCAGCTGAGCACATGGAAGTTGTTGGTGTGCGGGGTCGTGCGGGTCGCCGGGAGCAATGCGGGTGCGTCGGGTGAGCCGCGGCCATCCCGCACCATCGTCACGAGGTCATTGGCCTGACGCGCCGCGGTCGCGCGCTGCGAGTGGTCACCGAAGACACGCTGGGCAGCGAGTGTCCGGCTGAACTCGTAGGGTGTCGACCCGAACTGCTGCCTGAACGCGCGGGTGAATCCACTGCGGCTGGCGAAGCCCACCCGAGCGGCGGCCTGGTCGACCTCGTACCCGGCGACCAGGAACTCGACAGCCGCGTTCAACCGGCAGCGCAGCCGCCACTGCTCGAAGGTCAGCCCGGTGTCAGCACGGAAGTCGCGGAGCAGGGTACGCGGGCTGGACAGCACCCGTGCCGCCCATTCGGCGACGGTGAGGTCGAGTGCGGGATTCCGAAGTAGTTCGTCGGCCACCACCCGGGCCCCGCTGGCTCTCGGCATGACCGGTAGATCCACCGCGGATGTTCCGGTGTCCCCGTGTGGCACGAGTGGTCGCCGGCCGGAGCCACGGAGGAGGTCGACGAGCGCGTCCTGGGAGTATTCGTGGCTGGTCAGCGGCGTGACCATGAGATTGAAGTGCTGGATCAGCCAGTCCTGCCAGCCGTCGGGAATCACGACCAGCCTCGGCTCCGACAAGTCCTCGGCGGCGATTTTCGGATGTGCCAGCAACGGGAAGGCGACAGTGCCGGGCTCGGTGTCGACCGTCCACCGGTTCTTGCCTCCGTCCGACGGAATCCAGACACCCTCGCCCTCGGCGAGCCGGAACTCCGGAGTGCCCTCCATCCGGATGCACGCCGAACCTGTCCGGACCCAGAGCAGCAGATGCTCGGGTTGGTCCCACAGACCGCTCGATCGCACCCGAGGGATCGGCGGCGGTCGGCTCGGCCCCAGCAGAGGTAGATCCACTTCCCCCATGTCCTAACTATATGGCGATCTACGCACACCATCACTAGTAAGGATTGCCTAACCTTAGCGTCATGCCGAAGACCTCACGCCGGATCACCGTGCGCCCGTTGACCTTGCGAGAGGTCGAGGTCGTACGGGTACGGGATTTGACGCCGGGAATGCGGCGGATCACGTTGGCCGGTGCACAGCTCCGCGCTTTCACCTCGGCGAACGGCTTCGCTCAGCCGGCGTTCGACTCGTCGGGCTTCGACGACGACATCCGGCTGGTGTTCCGCTACCCCGGCCAGGCCGAGCCGGTGCTGCCGGTGCAGAAGGAAAAGGGCCTGGACCTGCCAAGAGATCCAAGGCCGCTGTCGCGGATCTACACGGTGCGTCGCTGGGATCCCGAGGCAGGGGAACTGGACGTCGACTTCGTCAAGCACGGCGTCGGCGTGGGCACCACCTGGGCGTACCGTGCCGAGGTCGGTGACCGCATCCACTTCTTCGGCCCGAGTGCGTCCCGCGCCTATCCGCACGACGCTGATTGGCTCCTGGTCGCCGGCGACGACACGGCGATCCCCGCGATCGCCCGGCTTCTCGATGAACTGCCCACCGAGACGAGGGCGCGGGTATTCATCGAGGTCGCCGAGAACGAATTCCGCCAGGAGCTGCGGGAGCTGCCCGGCGTCGAAGTGACCTGGCTGGTGCGCGACGGCGCCGAGGCCGGCACGACAACCCTCCTGGTTGATGCTGTCCGGAACTACGGCTGGCAGGACGGCAAGCCGTTCGCGTGGCTGGCCGGCGAACAGCGGTCGGTGCGAGACATCCGGCGCCATCTGGTCGAGGACCGAGGCGTGCCCAAGGAGGACATCGAGTTCATCGGGTACTGGCGTCGCGGCGAGGTCGTCGTCCTGGACACCGACAACGCGGTGCCCGACCCGGAGAAGACCAGAACACCGTTCGAGAAGCTCCACGATCTGGCCGAGCTGATCGCACCGATCGCGATCCGTACGGCTGTCGAGCTGGGCATACCTGAGTTGATCTCCCGAGGCGTGACCGGTGTCGAGGACCTGGCCGCCAAGGTGGCTGCCGATGAGCGGGCGCTGGGCAAGCTGCTGCGTTACCTGCACGCCCTGGGCATCCTGACCGGGACCGGACCGGGCCACTACGCGCTGACGCCGGTAGGTGAGGTCCTGACCCTCGAATTCATGGTCGACCTTTTGCACCCCGCTGGGGCCGCGGGACGCGAGATGCTCGGCATCTACGGGCTCACCACCTCGATTCGCACCGGCCAGGCGTCATACGTCGCGGTCACCGGCCAGACCTTCACCGAGGTACGGACCGAGCAGGACTACGAGGATCGTTACCTGGAACGGCTGGCGAAGTTCCAGGCCGCGCTGGCCGAGCCGATCGCCAAATCCGAGCTGCTCGCCGGAGTCAAGCACCTGGTTGTCCACTCCGGCGGCGCCGGCGCCCAGGTCCGGGAGTTCGTCGCCGCCCGTGACAGCCTGCGCGTGACGATCTGCGCGTTGCCCGCCCAAGCCGACTGGCTGCGCCGCGACCTGCCCGACACCATCCCCGACGAGCAGCAGCGCGCGCGGGTCAGCGTGGTCGAACAGTCCGTCTTCGAGCCCAGCCCGCCGGCCGACGCCGTGTTCGTCATCCGCGCGTTCAAGACCCTGGCTGACGCGGACGCCGCCTATGCCCTGCGCCGAGCAGCCGAGAACCTCCTGCCGGGAGGCCGCCTGCTGCTGATCGAAGACCTTTTCGACACCGACGACCTCGACGAACACGACGGCGAGGCCGATCTGCTCGCCCTCACCGTGCACGGTTCCGGCCTGCGTACCGCCGCCGAACTCGACGCCGTCATCGCGCGGGCCGGTCTCGTCCGCGCCGCGCAGCACACCGTCGGCTGGGGCACCACGGTCCACGAGCTGATCCCCTCATGAAGAAGAGAAAGAAGAGCACAGATATGACAACGACACCTTCGCGGCGACAGGGCGCGGCTCTGGCCGCCGCCCTGCTCAGTGTCACGCTCGTCCTTTCCGGATGCGGCGAGGAGAGCACCAGCGACGACGCCGGTACCACGACCGCTGCGACGCGCACGGTGACGGCGGACAACGGCCCGGTCGAGGTGCCTGCCGACCCGCAGCGGATCGTCACGATCGGCAACACGACCCTTCCGCTGATCGACATGGGTGGCAAGCCGGTCGGCGTCACCGAGGTGGGTGCCTCCGAACTCGGCCTCATTCCCCAGGAGCAGAAAGCCACGTTCGAGGCGGCCACGACCCTCGGCGCCAGCGGCGACCAGGTCGACATGGAGAAGCTTGCCGGCCTGAAGCCGGACCTCATCCTGGCCCAGCTCCCCGACACCGAGTTCGAGCAGATCAAGAAGCAGCTGGAATCGGTTGCCCCGACCGTTTTCTGGGGGCTCGACGTCGAGTGGAAGGAGCTCGCCGACGGACTTTCGCAGGCCGGCAACGTCGCGGAGGGGCTCAGCGGGCAGAAGGCGCAGTTCCAGGAGAAGATCGCCACCATCCAGAAGACCTACAGCGCGCTCATCGCCGACACCAAGTTCGTCAACCTCGACCGCTGGGAGAGCTCCGATCCCGGTACGTTCTCCGTCGCGGACTTCGGTTGCGTCGAAATCGCCCAGGGCGACCTCGGTATGAACTTCCCCAAGGCAGCCGAGGGCGCAGACCCGCTGGGCTGGACGTCCTTGCCGTTCGAGCAGCTCGCGGAGCTGTCCAAGTACGACGTGATCACCTACCCGGTCGACGCCGCGGGCCAGCCCAAGGCGCCGTTCGCGCCGGTGGTCGCCACCAACACCTGGAAGGCGCTGCCCGCCGTGAAGTCCGGTCGCGCGCTCGGCGTCTTCTGCCCCGGCAACAACTCCTACGGGCCGGTCCTGCAGTACCTGGACTCGCTCGGCACCGCACTGGCGACGCTGCCCGCCAAGGGGTGACAACTCTCGCCCCGCGCCACGACGGTCCGGGCACCGCGGCGGTGCCCGGACCGCGTCGGCGCCTCACCGGACTGGTCGTCGCGCTCGTGGCATTGCTGGTCCTGCTGGTGCTGAGCGTGATGATCGGGTCGACCACGATCGCGCCATCAGTGGTCTGGGACGCACTGTTCCATCCGACCGCCGACATCGATCAGTTCGCGATCCGCGACTACCGGCTGCCGCGTACCGTCGTCGGTCTTGTCGTGGGCGCGGCGCTCGGCGTGTCCGGAGCGCTGATCCAGGCGTTGACCCGCAATCCACTGGCCGACGCGGGCATCCTCGGCATCCACGCGGGCGCCTCGTTCGCGGTGACGGTCGCTGTGGGGCTGCTCGGCATCCGCGACATCGGCGGCTACATGTGGTTCGCCTTCGCCGGGGCGCTGATCGTCACCCTGATGGTGCTCGCCCTCGGTACGACCCGGCAGGGGCAATCGCCGGTGGTCATGGTGCTCGCCGGGGTCTGCGTCGGCGCGGTTCTCCGAGGTGCCGGGTCGGCGCTGGAGCTGACCGACCCCGACGCGTTCGACGCGATGCGGTCCTGGAATGCCGGTTCGATCGTCGGCCGGCCACTCGACCTGGTGTGGCCGATCCTGCCGTTCTTGGCGGCGGCCCTGATCCTGGCCTTCGCGGTGGCCGGTCCTCTCAACGCCATGGCCCTGGGTGACGATCTGGCGGTCGCTCAAGGTGTCCGGCTGGCCCGCACCCGCGTTCTCGGGATCATCGCGCTCACCGTGCTCGCCGGCGGAGCGACAGCGATCGCCGGACCCATCGGCTTCGTCGGGCTCATGGTGCCGCACGTGGCTCGCTGGATCGTCGGCCCGCACCAGCGATGGATCTTCGTCTACAGCGTTCTGCTGGCCCCGATCCTGCTGCTGGCCTCCGACATCCTCGGGCGCGTCGTCATGCACCCGAGCGAGATCCCCGTCGGCGTGGTCACCGCGTTCGTCGGCGCTCCTGTTCTCATCGCATTGGTACGGCGTAAGAAAGTGAGCGGACTGTGAGCACCGGCGTTTCGTCCGCGCGGCGAGCGCTGGTGTTGCGGCGGTGGAGGATCGCGGTACGACTCGAATGGCGCTCGGTCGTCGTCTGCGCCGTGCTCGCGGCCGCGGCCGCAGCAGTGGCGGTGCTCGCGCTGATGACCGGCTCGTACCAGCTCAGTCCCGGGCAGGTGATCTCCGCGCTCACCGGCGGCGAAGCCGGGCTCGTCCACGACATCGTGGTCGAGTGGCGGCTGCCCCGGGTGGTGGCGGCGCTGGTGTTCGGCGCCGCGCTCGGGGTGTCCGGCGCGGTTTTCCAGTCGATGCTGCGCAACCCGCTCGCCGACCCCGGCATCATCGGGTTCTCCCAGGGCTCCTACACCGGAGCGCTGATCGTGATCCTGGTCGTCAACGGCTCCTACTGGCAGCTGGTCGGCGGGGCACTGCTGGGCGGCATGGGCACCGCCCTCGCCGTGTACGTGCTCGCTTACCGGCGGGGGGTACAGGGGTTCCGGCTGATCGTCGTCGGCATCGGCGTATCGGCCATGCTCGAATCGCTGAACACCTGGTTGATCCTCAAGGCCGAACTGGAGCAGGCGATGGCCGCGGCCTCATGGGGTGCCGGGTCGCTCAACGGTGTGTCGTGGGATCAGGTGGTCATCGGCGGCGCCTGCATCGCTGTGCTCCTGCTGCTGGCGGCGATGTTGAGCCGGCCGATGCGGCAGATGGAGCTGGGGGACGACGCGGCCGCCTCTCAGGGGGTGCGGGTCTCGTACGCTCGGCTCTGCTTGATCGTGGTGGGTGTGGCGCTGACCGCAACCGTCACCGCCGCATCCGGGCCGATCGCCTTCATCTCCCTGCTCGCGCCGCAGATCGCCCGGAGGCTCGCCCGCACCGCCGGGATCACCCTCGCACCCGCCGCATTGGTCGGCGCACTGTTGTGCCTGGCAGCGGACTACATCGCCCAGCACATCGCACCCACTCCACTGCCGGTAGGGATCATCACCGTTACGCTCGGCGGCGGTTACCTGGCCTGGCTGCTGTTCACCGAAGCCAGGAGACGGCTGTGAACCTGGCCGACCCGGCGGGACTGGGCCGGGGACCACTGACCCGCCGGCTGCCCGTCCTGCTGGACGTCCCCGCCGAACCGATCGATGTCCGGCCGTTCGCGGCCGCGGCCGGTATCACTCCGGGCGGGTTCCTGCTGCGCGTGATCTTCTCGGTGACACGGGTCAGTGTTCCCGCGATGCTGCTGGCGATCGTGTGGCAGGTGGGCGAGGCGGTGGTCCCGGTGGTGATGGGGCTCGCGATCGACCGCGCGCTGGCTACCGGGGACACGGGACAACTGACGCTGTGGCTCGGTGTGCTGGTCGCCCTGTACATCGCGTTGACGTCGGCGGCGAAGCTCTCCCTGCGGCTGACCGCCTATGCGGTGCAGTTGTTGCAGCACCGGCTCCGCGGCACCCTCTCCACGAGCGTGCTGCATCCGGTCGACGGCACCGCCCATCCGCCGGACGGCAGCGTCGTGTCGGTGATGACGAACGACGTTGCCCGCCTGTCCAACGGGGTGATCCTGGTGATCATGCCGCTCGCGCGGATCGCGGCCATCGGGTTCATCGCGGCATCGCTGCTGGCGGCGCACTGGCTGCTCGGACTCGTGGTGCTGATCGGATCGCCTGCCGCGGTCTGGTTGATGGGCATGCTCAGCGAGCGGTTCTCCCGGGACACCCGCGAGTACCAGGAGCTGCTGGCCTCCACCGTCGGGCGGGCCACCGACCTGGTCGCCGGGTACCGCGTGGTCAAGGGAATCGGCCTGAGCGCCGAAGCGGAGGCGACCAGGCGGTACCGGCAGGCAAGCCAGGGGACCCTCGCCGGCGCCAAACGCAATGCCGGCCTGCTGGGAGGATTCCTGGTGGGCTCGGGGGTGGTCACCGGCGTGTTCGTCGCGACGGTGATCGGACTGGCAGGCTGGCTCGCCGTCGACGGGCAGCTGAGCATCGGCGAGCTGATCGCCGCCGTCGGCCTCACCCAGGCACTCCTGCCGCAGATCGAGTCCATCGCGAACGTGTCCGTCCCCAACTTCGCCGGAGCCCGCGCCTCGGCCGCCCGCATCCTCGACGTCCTGCGGGCCGGCGGCACCCACACGCCTGCACCCGGCGACGCGACCCCTCTCGAGGTCGCGGCAATTCCGGTGCTGGAGTTTTCCTGCCACGGCAACTCGGTCAGGGTGGAGCCGGGTGAGCTGGTAGGAATCCTCACGGACGATCGGACGGCGGCTCGCATTGCCGGCACGTTGCTGAACCCATGGGCCAGCGACGCGGGCCAGGTCCGGCTCGACGGACTCCCGACGCGGGAGCTGTCGCCGGCCGAGTACCGATCCCGGGTCACTGTCGCCCCGCACCGGGTGACATTGTTCAGCGGCACGCTCCGCGACAACCTCACCGTGACCGAGCGCGTGGCCGCCGCCCGCCTGGAAACAGCGCTGCACGCCGCAGCCTGCGACGACTTCGCAGCCGATCTCGACGCCCCGGCCGGCGAGGGCGGCAACCGCCTGTCCGGCGGCCAGCGCCAGCGGGTCGCGCTCGCCCGCGCCCTGGCCGGCGAGGCGCCCGTGCTCGTGCTGCACGACCCGACCACCGCGGTCGACTCGGTCACCGAGCATGCCATCGCCGGCCGGCTGCACGACATCCGTCAGGGGCGCTCGACGCTGCTGATCGCCTCGGCCCCGGCACTGCTCGGTGCCTGCGACCGCGTCATCGAGCTGCTCGTCGATGCGCCGGCGGATGCCCGGGGAGCACAGTGACCGGCGCATCCGCGGCCACCGAGTCCGCTTCGGCCGATGCTGGACTGCCGGTGGCGGGCGGTCGGGAGACCGCCGCGGAGGTGTGGCGGCTCAGCCACGGGCACCGGCTCCAGCTCGCTGCGACCGGCGCGCTCGGGATCGTCGGCACCGGCATCGGCCTGATCCCACCGGTGGCAATCGGAAACCTCGTGGACCACGTGCAGGCAGGCACCGCCGACCTGCGCACCGTGCTGGCCCTCACTGCCGTCATGGCACTCTCGGCGATCCTCGGCGCGGCGGGCACCGCGGTGACGATCGTGCTCGCCACCCGGGTTTACCACACCATCCTCGCCGCGCTGCGTGAACGGCTCGTGGGCCGCGCCATGACACTCCCGCAGCACATCGTCGAACGGGCCGGGACCGGAGACCTGATCTCCCGGTCCAGCGACGACGTCACCGCTGTGGCCGACGCCGCCCCCGCGGTGATCCCGGCGTTCACCGTGACCGCCTTCACCATCGTCGTGTCACTGGGCGGTCTTGCGGCGCTGGAATACCCGTACGCCGCCGCCTTCGCCGTCGTGCTGCCCGTCTACGTGCTCGCCATGCGCTGGTACCTGCGTACCGGGCCGCAGGTGTACCGCGCCGAGCGGTCGGCGATGAGCGCGCGTGCCCAGCAGATCCTCGAATCCCAGCGCGGATACGCCACCGTGCTCGGCTTCGGCTTCGGGTTCGCCGAGCAGCGGCACCGCGCCGTGATGAACGCCTCCTGGGGTGTCGCGGTGCGCTCGCTGCGCGCCCGGACCGTGCAGAGCATGCTCAACGCCCGCCTCAACGTCGGCGAGTGCCTGAGCCTGGCCGCGGTGCTCGTCGTCGGGTTCGTCCTGACCGGCCACGGAACCTCCACCGTCGGCGCTGCCACCACCGCGATGCTGCTCGTGCTGCGTCTGCTCGGACCGGTCAACCAGCTGCTGTTCGTCATCGACACCCTCCAGTCCGCTCTCGTCTCGCTGAGCCGCATGATCGGCGTCATCAGGATTCCGGAGGATGCGGCGGACCGGCCGGGCCCGGCGCCGGGCGCAGGCACCTCCGTCCGGCTCCACGAGGTCGCGTTCAGGTACGACGAAGGCCCGCTAGTGCTGAACGACGTCTCCCTCGACATCGGTTCCGGTCAGCGCGTCGCCGTGGTCGGAGCATCCGGCGCGGGCAAGACCACACTCGCAACCGTGATCGCCGGTATCCACCCGCCTGATGCCGGGACCGTGGCACGGCCGGAGCGCACGGCAGTCATCACCCAGGAGGTGCACGTCTTCGCCGGCTCGCTGCGCGAGAACCTCACGCTGGCCGCACCGGACGCCACCGACAGCGAAGTACGGGAGGCGCTGGTGACCACCGGATCAGCCGGCCTGCTCGACCTGTTGCCGGATGGCCTCGACACTGTGGTCGGCGCCGGCGGACTCCCGCTCACCGACGCCCAAGCACAACAGATAGCGCTCGCACGCCTGCTACTCACCGACCCTGACCTGGCGATCCTCGACGAAGCGACCGCCGAGGCCGGTTCCACCCACGCCGACCTCCTCGACAGCGCCTCCGAAGCTGCCCTGGCCGGTCGTACCGGGGTGGTGATCGCCCATCGGCTGTCACAGGCCGCCGCCTGCGACCGGATAGTGGTCATGGAGCACGGACGCATCACCGAGCAAGGCACACACGACGAACTCGTCGCGGCCCACGGCCTCTACGCACGCCTGTGGGCGGCGTGGACCTCCAGCCGAAGAAACTCATGAACGAGCACACCCCCCGTTCCGTGGTCCTTGACGGTCGTTTTGTTCTTCTTGAGATAGTTCCACCGCCGCGCCCAACACCCAGCCGTTTCGCCCGGAGCGACCGCACAACCGGGGCCTGGCCCAGTGTGTTGATTTAGGGTGCGATCCGCACCCAATGTCCACACGCACGCTGCGAAACGGCTGCTCATGTCGACGCCAGGTTCGCATCGCACCCTAAATCAACACGCTTTAGGGCTGTCTGTGGCGGAGCCGGCCAAGCGGTGCGCGGTTCACCCGGGGACTGCCTTCGTCGCTCTGCGTGTCGTGCCCGCGGGATCTTGGAGACGGGCGGAGCCTGGAGGCACCACCATGCTCCATACATCGGCTACCGGCTAACCTCGCCGTGACAGCGCGTAACACTCCGCAACCAGAAGTCTCCAAGATCTGTGAAGGAGCGGGGGACCGGTCGCGCAACGAGGGGTAACGGGCCTTCGCGCCGCCTGGAGCCGGTCACCGTCGGCTGCCGGTCGTCGGTGCTTACCGCGCGGCCTCGGACGAGCTGACCGGAGCGGGGCGGCGGGTGTCGTAGAACAGGGCCAGGGCGGTGGCGACCGCTCCGGCGGCCTCCCACAGCGCCACCCCGATGAAGCCGTACGGAGCCACCTCGGTCACCACCAGCGCCGTGAACACCGTGAACGTCAGCAGCCGGAACGGGACCGTGAAGCGGAAGAACGGCCGCCACTCGGTAGCGGCGGCCACCACGTAGTACACGCCCATGTTCAGCGACGCCATCGACGAGGCCGCCACGAAGACGCGGGTGTAGTCGAACTCCGAGCGCTGGTTCGCCGGGATCGACGCGAGACCCATGGTGTCCAGCACGACCGACGGCAGGGCCAGGCCCAGGGCGCCGAAAAGCGCTGCCATGACGCCGAAGACGGCGATCGTCCAGCCTGCTGCCGAGCGCGGGAAGAATCTCACGGGGGTGAATCTAGTAGGCGGCGGTACCGGCTGCCGTGGAAGACCAGGGGTGCGACGTCCGGATCGGCGTCCAGGTCGTGGACCCGCAGCAGCACGATGTCGTGGTCGCCGGCCGGGATCTGCTGTTCGATGGAGCAGTCCAGCCACGCGCTGGAGCCGTCCAGCAGGATCGCGCCGTCGTCGCTGGCCTGCCAGTCCAGCGCCGCGAACCGGTCGGTGTCGCGGGCGCTGAGCTGCCGGCCTGCGTTCTCCTGGTGGGCGCCGAGCACGCTCACCCCGATCCGCGCGGCCTGCCGGAGCACCGGCCAGGTGGTCGAGGTGTGCGCCACGCAGACCGACACCATCGGCGGGTCCAGCGACACGGAGACGAACGAGTTGGCGGCGAGGCCGGTGGGCACCCCGTCGACCAGGGCGGCGAGGACGGTCACGCCGGTCGGGAAGGACCCGAAGACCCGTCGCAGCCGCAGTGGTTCGAGCGCCGATCGCATGGCCATGTGGGTACTCCTGTTCCGCTGCTTCGAGGCTATGCGCGGTTTCGTCCCGATGGGTGATCTAGGGATGCACATCACGGGCGGCGAACGAGAACCGGTGCGGCCCCGTTGCCCCGCCGGCCAGGTCGGCGATCAGCTCACCGATCGCCGGCGTGAACTTGAACCCATGCCCGGAGAAACCGGCCGCAACCACCAGCGGACCGGTCCGGTCGACGATGAAGTCCGAGGTCGGCGTCGTGGTGTAGGTGCAGCTGACCGGCGCCGCCGTCGCCGGATCCACACCCGGCACCCACGCGCTGACGTAATCGGCCAGCTGCGCGGCCCGGGATGGCTCGGCGGCGAAGTCACGCGAATCCGGGTCGACCGGGATGCCGATGCCGTGCAGGCCGACCTTCACGCCCTCACCGGGGGTCAGCATGCCGTAGATCCGGTGCCCGTGGTGGATGAAACTGGGCCACCGGACGTCCTCGGAAAGCGGCGTGAAGTGAGCCGGCTGCTCCTGCGTCACGGTCAACGAGACCGGGAACGGCAGCAGCTTGGCCGTCCAGGCTCCGGCCGCCACCACCACCCGTCGAGCGTGCACCACACCATCATCGGTGACTACCTCGGCGTGGTCGTTTCCGCGTACCAGAATGTGCCGGACCGGAGTCTCATGCTTGACCACCGCGCCCTGCGAGGCGGCTGCCGCCTGCAGGGCGGTGATCGAATTGTCGGCGTGCACCCGGCCGGTGCTGGGGTGGAAGAAGGCCGGGCCGTCGAAGCGCAGGCCGGGCCAGCGCTCGGCGGCCTCCTCACGGGCGAGCCACTGGCCGGGCACGCCCGCGGCCTCCATGGCGGCGGCGATCGGCTCGACAAGCGCCGGCGAACCGTGGTCCACGCCGCCGGTCAGGTCGAGCAGGTCGGTTCCGGTCGCCGATTCGAGCTCGGACCAGAGCGTCAGGGCGCGGCGGGCGAGCGCGATGTAGTCGGGTTCCGCGTAGACGAGCCGGAAGATCCGGGACGCGCCGTGCGAGGCGCCCTCGTGGTGGCCCGGCGCGAAGCGTTCCAGCAGCAGCACGTCCGTGCCGCGCCGGGCCAGTTGCCACGCCGCCGCGGAGCCCATCGCCCCACCGCCCACCACCACGACGTCGATCACGCGGGGACCTCCAGGTCCAGGTGCTCACGCGCGACCTCCAGAGCGAGGTGCAAGGACATGGCGACTCCCCGTTCTCGTTACTCCGAAAATCCTATGGCCGAACTAGGGTTAACGGCAGGGTCGGGTTTTTCACGAGAACAGCGGGAATAAGGACACTCAGCTGATCCAGATGACGAAACCGGTCACTTGGTGCAGAACGGCGGCCGCGCCGGCTCGGATGGCGCGCGCGCTGCGCTCGGCTGTGAACGACGCCGGGTCGTACGCGGACGCCGCGCCCAGCCCTTCACCGCGGAACGACGCGCCGGTCCAGTCCACCGCGGTGACGTTGCCGGTCGGCTCGGCCAGCTCGGCCCCGACCACCAGGAACTGCTGGTCGAGGTGGTTCGGCGTGACCAGCGCGAGCGGGTCGACCAGGCCGTCACCGGCGCTGACCACGAGGTCCGGCTTCAGGTCCATCGCCTCGACGATGCCGTCGACCGGGTTGGCGGCGTCCGCCGTGACGGTCCGCAACGACACCTCCTCGGCGTCGGCCCACTCCTGCACGGCGGTGACGAGGGTCCTGGTCGGGGCGTCGGATCCGGTGGTGAGCAGCACCACGCGGTAACCCTCGGGCGGATGCACGCCGTCCCACGAGCCGGGGCTGGGCGTGATCGTCGACTCAGGTGCGGGCAACGAGGCGGTGTCGACGAAGCCGGCGCCGAGGGCACCGACCGGGACCGGGACCGGTCGTGGTTGCGACCAGTCATCCGCGGACGAGCAGCCGGTGAGCAGGAGAGCGGCGATGAGAGACGCGGTGAGCAGGCGGAGCACGGGTCCCTTGATACACGTGCCGGATCGGTTATCGGAACGCCGCGACCAGGATGTCTCCAGCGGTTCGCCCAACATCTTGATCTTGTTAACCCGGACGGTGCAGCGTGTCCCGCCGTGCAACATCATCTACGCCGTGCCTTCGCGGTCCTCACCATCGGAGCTGGTGCCCTGATGGCGAGTGCCGGTCCCGCACTCGCCCACGGGTTCTCCTCCACCGTCTACGCCGACGTCACGCCCGGGGGGTCCGGCCACGTCCGGACCGCGCTCGAACTCGAATACGACCTCCTGGTCGTCTCCGCCGCCGACTACCGCGACGACGACCAGCTCTTCCAGGACGGAACCGCGGCCTTCGACGCCGGCGACGCCGCCGCTCAGGCCGCCGCGCTCAACGCCCACTCCGCTGCGGCTCTCGGATATGTCACCGACCGCTTCTCGGTCACCGCGGGCGGAGACGCTTGCGCGCCGTCGGCCTCCGGGCCCTTCACCATGGGTACGCGGGACGGCGTCCCGTACACGACGCTGGTGCTCGACTGGGCGTGTGCGGAGCGCACCGGTGAGCACGAGATCCGAACTGGACTCTTCCCGGACGCCGAGACATACGTGCGCGACACCAAGACGATCGTCACGTACGAGATCGACGGCAGGGACGGCAGCGCCGCGCTCGACGCCGGCCACCCGGTCTTCTCCACCGCGCAGAGCTGGCGACAGCGGTTCGGCGAGTTCTTCGTGCTCGGCGCCGAACACCTGCTCTTCGGTATCGACCACATCCTGTTCCTGCTGGCGCTGATCGCCGGCTCGCGACGACTGCGGGAGATCGTCCTCGCGGCGACCGCGTTCACGGTCGCCCACTCGGTGACGTTCGTGCTCGCCGCTCTCGGGCTGGTCTCGGTGCCGGCCAGGGTGGTCGAGCCGATCATCGCGTTGTCGATCGCAGTGGTGGCGGGCTGGCATCTCGTCCAGGTGCGTCGTGGTGGTTCCGGCTCCGGCACCGCTTGGGGCCGCCTTGTTGTGGTGTTCCTCTTCGGGCTGGTGCACGGGCTGGGGTTCGCGGGGGCGCTCGGCATCGACGAGGCATGGTCATGGACGTTGCTGTGGTCGCTGCTGGTCTTCAACGTCGGCATCGAGAGCGTGCAGATCGGACTGATCCTGCTGGCCTTCCCGGCGCTGACGCTGCTGCGCCGGCGCGCGCCGCGGATCGGCAACTGGGTGACCGGGCTGCTCTGCGCGGGTGTGGCTGTGATGGGGCTCATCTGGTTCGTCGAGCGGATCTTCGCGTCCTGAGCACCGCCGATCTTGATCTTGTTCACCTGCGGTTCAAGACGCAGGACGAGCTTGATCGGCGCTTCCTGTTCTTTCCCATTGGGAAGCGTTTTCTCTCATCAAGCAAGGAACGGACACCGATGAGAACCCATCTGTCCCGCCGCAGTCGTGTCGCCGCGAGCGCCACGGCCGCGGTCCTCGGCGTCGCGGTCGCCCTCGGCAGCGGAGTGGCCACCCCGGCCCTCGCCGCCGACACGGCCACGCTGAGCAGCGTCATCCTCGGCGTCGGTGCCAACGAGACCCAGCGCATCGTGAGCTGGTACTCGTCGGCCGACAACGCCCAAGCCATCCAGCTGGCGCCCACCGCCGACCTGGTGACCGGCGAGTTCCCGGCGACCGCGGCGACGTTTGCCGCCGTCGGTGCCGCGAACATCGCCACGAGCGGCGGCTACAACCGGCACGCCACGATCACCGGGCTCAAGGAGAACACCGCGTACTCGTACCGGGTGGGCTCCGAGGGCAACTGGTCGTCGGCGTACGCCTTCAAGACGCAGGACTTCGAAGGCGACTACGACTTCCTCTTCTACGGTGACCCGCAGATCGGCGCGTCCGGCAACGTCGCCAAGGACCAGGCCGGCTGGACCGACACCCTCGACGTGTCGCTGGCCGCCAACCCCAACGCCGAACTGCTCGTCTCCGGCGGTGACCAGGTCGAGACGGCCAACACCGAGTCGCAGTGGAACGCCTTCCTGGCCTCCGACAAGCTGCGTCAGTACCCGTGGGTGGCCACCATCGGCAACCACGACGTCGGCGGAAAGGCGTACGAGCAGCACCTGTTCACCCCGAACACGGACCGCTCGGCCGCGTACTACTCCAACGGCCAGCCGGCGTCGAACACGTCCGGTGGCGACTACTGGTACATCTACAAGGACACCCTGTTCATCGACCTGAACAGCAACAGCTACGCCACCTCGCAGGGCGGCGGCGGCGACGCGGCGCACGTCGCGTACGTCACCGACGTGGTCAAGCAGCACGGCGGCGACGCCAAGTGGACGGTGCTGGTCTACCACCACTCGATCTACTCGGCTGCTTCGCACGCCAAGGACTCGGACGCCAAGGTTCGCCGCACCGACTTCCCGAAGACGTTCTCGGACCTCGGGGTCGACCTGGTGCTGCAGGGCCACGACCACGTCTACGCCCGCAGCTACCTGATCAAGAACGGCGAGAAGGCGAACGCGGCCGAGCAGCCCGCTGCCGAGGACGTCTTCGCCGGTCCTGGCGGCGTGCTGTACGTGACCGCGAACTCGGCCTCCGGCTCGAAGTACTACGACATCACCAAGCCGGACGCCAGCGGCACCAACGGGCCAGACCCGCTGAAGCCGAGCGACTACTGGTACAGCTCGGTCCAGAACCAGGAGCACGTGCGCTCCTACGTGAAGGTCGGTGTCCGCAGCGACAAGCTCGTCGTGGAGAACATCCGCAGCGGCTCCTGCGCCGCGCCGAACGCGTCGGTCGAGCTCGGTTCGTCCTGCACCAACACCACCGAGGCCCAGCCGGTCGGTTCGGTCGTCGACAAGGTGACGGTTCACCCGTACCACGGCGACAGCCAGGACATCCAGGTCAACGTCCCGAACGCGAAGCCGGGCGAGTTCGGCTGGACGATCGACGGTTACAACGGCCTGGTCGACCTCGGCACCGCTGTCGAGCAGCCGGGTGACTACTTCACCGCGGCCGGCAAGATCAACCCGATCAAGGTGTCGGACTCGCGTCGCTCCCTCTCGCCGTGGTCACTCTCGGCCAGCGTGGGCGACTTCAAGGACGCCGACAAGACGTTCTCCGGCTCGTACCTGGGCTGGACGCCGTTCGTCGCCGACGCCGGCGCGGGTGCTTCGGCCGGCGCTGCCGTCGAGTCCGGTTACGGCACCGACGGCAAGGGCCTGTCGGTCTCCCGTGGCCTCGGTTCCGCCGCGCAGGGCCACACCCGTGGCTCCGCCCGCCTCGGTGCCGACCTGGATCTGAAGATCCCGGCTGACGTCGCCAAGGGCAATTACCGTACGACCCTCACGATCACTGCACTGAGCAGCTGATTCGTTTGGTGGGGCGGTCGTCTTCGGCGGCCGCCCCACCGCTGTCTACTAAGGATTTTGATGCGCATCGCTTTGGTTTTGGCAGCCGTTGTCGCGGCACTGGTGCCGGGCGCGCCCGCGCTCGCCGCCGACGGTGACGTGACCTGGACGGTACGGACCGCGTCGAACAGTTACGGCGCCGACCGGTCCAGCTACACCTACGCGGTCAACGCCGGCGCCGAGACCTCGGACGCCCTGGTGGTGGCGAACCACGGCAAGGCGCCGATCACGCTCGCCGTCTACACCGCCGACGGGTACACCACCGGCGAAGGACAGCTCGACCTGCTCACCGCCGACAAGAAATCGGTGGCGATCGGCGCCTGGGTGCACGCCTCCGCCGCGACGGTGACGGTCCCGGCCGGCGCTTCGGCCGAGGTTCCGTTCACCGTGGACGTTCCGGCGAACGCGACACCCGGTGATTACGTGGGGGGCATCCTGACCTCGCTGACCCAGGCCTCCCAGGAGACCATCAACGTCGAGCGCCGACTCGGCATCAAGATCAAACTGCGGGTGGGCGGTGATCTCGTACCCGGTCTGGCAGTTGAAGATCTGAAGGTCTCGTTCGACGGCCCGTCCGCGGGTTCCCTGGCCGGCGCTTTCGGCGGGGGCGCTTTTGGCAAGGGCGACGCCACGGTGAGCTACACGATTCGCAATACCGGCAACGCGGTCGAGTCGGCTCGTCAGCAGGTGTCGATCGCCGGCCCGTTCGGCTGGCTACGCACCGACGCCGGCGCGATCGACGCCCCTCCGGAGTTGCTGCCCGGCGAATCCTGGACGGTGACCGTACCCGTCCACAACGTCTCCCCGGCAGTCCTGCTCGCCGCCACCGCGACCCTGACCCCGCTGCTCACCGACGCGTCCGGCTCGACGACGTCCCTGGACCCGGTGACAGCGACAGCCCGGGTGTGGGCATTCCCGTGGTCGCTGACCGTGCTGGTGGTCGCGTTGATCGCCCTGCTCATCGCCGCAGTGATCCTCACCCGCCGCCGCCGGGCCACCCGCAAGCAGCGCGAGGAAGAACGAGTCCGCGAGGCAGTAGCCGAAGCCCTGCGCGAGAAGGCAACCACCTGACGAGAACACCCCCACCCGCAGAGCCCAGGATCCGCCAAGCCGCCACGCCCGCCTCGAACGATCCCGTCCACGTTGGGGGGCGAGTCGCGTTCCCGGGCCGAAATGGCGGCACGGTGTCCGATTCGTCTGGATGCGGTCGCTGTGTGCCCTGGCCCTCACACGCTGTGTGCCCCGGCCTTGACGCGGCGCGCCGTCGGCAAACCGCCGACGGCGCGCATGTCGAGCCGCGGCGCCCCGAAGCAATGCATGTCGACTTGAAGCAAGGCGACTCCAGTCGGCGCGGCCTTTTTGTCTACTTGAGGTATGTCGTGTCTGCCCCGACCTTGCCCGGGGCCGGGTTGCCGGACTGCGACAACACGTACACCCGCAGGTTGCCCTTCTGACTGAGGCTGATCGTGAGCGAACCACCCGTCACGGTCTTCGTGTCGCCGGTGACCGCGTCGACGTACGTACCGTTCGGGATGCCGGTGAACGTCGCCCCGCCGGACACCGAGATGAGCGCGAAACTGTCCACACTCCCGGATGTGTACCGCCGCTTGTACGCCATCCCGCCGCTGACACCCTCGGTCGAGTACTGGCCCATCTGCAACGCCGGCACCGCACGCCGGATCTGATTGAGCCGCTGCAGGTGCTTCACCAGCGGCTGCGCCAGCGTCGTGGCGACCGTTCCACTGGCCGAGCCGACAACACCGTAATCAGAAGCGGTCACCGAGCCGGCCAGGTGACTGCCGTAGTACGCCCGGCCGGTTGTCTCCAGCGGGCACGTCGGACCGCAGTCGATTTTCTGGCCGGCCTTGAACTCGATCTCCGAGCCGTAATAGAGCGTCGGGATGCCGCGGAACGTCCACATCAGCGTCATGTTCTCGGCCCACGCGTCGGTGCCGCCGGCATACCGGGTCGACGACTTGTTCGGGCCGTAGTCGTGCGAGTCGACATAGACCGTGTTGTACGTGGCGTCGTTCACCGAGTCGTCGGAATCCTTGCCGTTGTAGAACGCGTTCGACGCATCACCGAAGTTCATGTGCATCCGCATGTCGATGATGTTCATCCCGGAGAACTGGCTGTGGTCCGGCGCGTGGTAACTGTTTACCGACAGGAATGCGTTCGTGCTGGTGGGCTGGTTCGCCGTACCCAGGTTGTTCTCGTAATTGAACTGTTCGAGCGCGGCAGCGACGTCGTCGGAGGAGTACTCCTTGCGTTCCTTCCAGGTGAAGAACTGTGCCGAGTGGTTGACCGAGCCGCGGTTCCACTTGTCGTTCACGAACGCGGCGACCTCGCCGAAGATGTAGAAGTCCTTGGCTTTGGCGGCGCCGTACTTCGATGTGAGGTGCGCTTGCAGCGCCGGAAGGAACTTGCGGTTCCAGGTGACGCGCGGGATGTGCACCGCCGTGTCGATGCGGAAGCCGTCCACACCCATGTCGATGTACTTCTTGTACGCGCCGATCAGGTACTCCCGCACTGTCGCGTTCTCGGTGTTCAGGTCGGCCAGGTCCTCGTGCAGCCAGCAGGACCGCGCGTCCTCACCCTCCCAGTTGCCGATCCAGCACTGGTGGAACAGATCGGCCGGGAACATCTTGGCGGCCGGTGACGGCCACTGGCAGTTGTAGAGCGCGTACCCCTCACTGCTTTTCGCTCCGGTCGCGAGGCCGTAGTTGGGGCAGGTGTTGCCGGCCGGCGCGGTGCTGCTCCACAGGTCGCCGTTGTAGGTGCTGCCGGTGGCGTTCTCTGCGAGCGGGTTGTACTCCTTGCCGGCCACCTTCTCGCTGTAGTACCAGCTCCACTGGCTGTCCCGGACGCCGTAGATGGTCGGCGTGAACAGGCCTTTCGCGCCCCAGCGGGACGTGTGGTTGAAGACCACGTCCTGGTAGATCTTCAATCCCTTGGCGTGCGCCGAGTCGATCAGATCCTGGTACGACGCTCCGTCCGACTCCAGCCGCGGGTCCACCTCGTAGAAATCCCACCCGTGGTAACCGTGGTAGTCGTAGTCCGACCGGTTCAGCACCACCGGCGTGATCCAGACGGCGGAGAAGCCGAGCGCCTTGATGTAGTCCAGCTTGTCGACGAGGCCCTTGAAGTCACCGCGGAACATCGGGTCGTTGTTCGCGGCGTTCCCGGACTTGGTGTTCTGGCTGCCACCCCGGTTGTTGGCGCTGTCGCCGTCGTAGAACCGCGCGGTCAGCACGAAGTAGATGCTGTCCTTGCGCGGGTCGCCGCCGAGCATCGAGCCGGTGGTCGCCGGGGTGGAGGCCGACGGCGTGGGAGAAGCAGAAGGCGAGACGGACGGAGAAGCAGTGGGCGAAACAGAAGGTGAGACGGACGGAGAAGCAGTGGGCGAAACGGACGGGGAAACAGAGGGGGAAACAGAAGGCGAGACGACGGCACACGGTGAGCTCGTGTTCCCGGTGACGACGCCACCGGTCACCGTGGTCACCCCGGCACCGAGCCGATAATTCTGACCGGAGTTGTTGTCCCACGTACCCGATCCGTTGTTGAACGTCGCCTGCAGCGCGCTCGCGCTGCCGAGGGTGACCGTCTTGCGAGCCCATCCCGCACAGGCCGTCTCGTTCATGACCACGCCGGGGGAGGTGGTCCAGGACCCGGCGGCGGGCGCCCAGTGCAGATAACTCGTGGCCCACGCGGTCCGGTAGTAGATCGTCGCGGTGTTGGCCGTCCCGCACGGAACCGCCGACCCCACCGTGCCACCGGCGATCGTCACCACACCGGTGCCGGCGCTGTAGTTGCGCCCGGAGTTGTTGTCCCAGGTCCCGGCCGCGTTGTTGAAGGTCAGCTGGGCACCTGTCGCGTCACCGAGATCGATCTCCTTGCGGAACCATCCGGCACAGCCGTCGGCGCTCATCGCCACACCCGGCGACGTGGTCCACGACCCGCCGGTGGGCGCGTAGTGAACGTTCACCGAGGTCCACGTCGTGGCCGGCTGGTAGTAGACGGTCAGCGAGTTCGCCGCAAGCGCTGCCAGCGGCGGAAAGAGCACAAGAAGCATGGGTACGGCCGCAAGCGCAGCCAGCCAGCGGCGTCGATAAGGGGGTGGCGGGGATTTGGGCACGGCGGAGCCTCCAACGTCGGGGATGGCGTTGTTTCAGCAAGGGGACGGGCGTAATCCTGCGTTCACATTGGAACGCAAGCTAGCAACTTCTTGCACACGTTGGAAGAGATTGCTCGCCGATTGGAAAAAGATGCAGGTCCATGAACGAGAAAGGGCGGCCGTCCATGGGGGACGGCCGCCGGAAGCTGTGCGGTTTTACCGAGAGGCGGCCATCGTCTCGACGCCGCCGACGATCAGGTCGACGCAGAACGTGTAGTACCGATCCATGTCCGGCTCGGTCTCGTACGACGCCGCGTACTCGACCAGTTTCGGGTATCGGTCGGACGGCAGCAGTGACATCTGCATCCGTTTCTGGCGGCGCCACTCCTCGGTCTGGTCGGCCGGAACGCCTGGTGGGCAGCCCGGCTGGCCGGACACCAGGCCAATCGCGGCGTGCAGCAGGTGGGTGGCGACCCAATAACCCTCTTCGATGGTGAAACCCGCGTCGCTGAGCAGGGCGAGAGTGTCGTTGGTGGCACGCGCGAAACTGCCCGTCTGCGTCTTGTCGACCGCGAACAGCAGGCTCGGCAGGGACGGGTGCTCGCGCATGACGCCGACCACCGTCTCGAACAGCGTCCGCAGCCGTTTCTGCCACGTCTCGCCGGTCTGCGGGTCGGCGCGCACCTCGGACAGCGCGTGGTCGACGACGCCGAGCAGCAGCTCGTCCTTGTTCTTGAAGTGCCAGTACAGCGCCATCGGAGTGACGCCGAGCTCCTTGGCGAGCCGGCGGATCGTGACCGCCTCCTGCCCCTCGGAGTCGGCGAGCAGCAGGGCGCGCTCGGCCACGGCCGCCTTGGTAAGTCGATCACCCGTCACTTGACAACCATACAACGTACAGGTCTCATGTACGAGGTACATGTACGTTGTATATGTACGCAGTACAGGGGGAGAGGTCGATGCAGAAGAAGTGGTGGGCGCTCGTAGCGGTAGCGCTCGGTACGTTCATGACGTACCTGGACAACAACGTCGTCAACGTGGCATTACCCAGCATTCAACGCGATCTCGGACTGAGCATCGCGGGCCTGGAGTGGATCACCAGCTCGTACATCCTGGTCTTCGCCGGTCTGCTCCTGGCCGGCGGCCGCATCGCGGACGTGCTCGGCACCCGGCTCGCGTTCCTGTCCGGGCTGGTGGTCTTCACCCTCGCGTCGGTCGCGGCCGGCCTCGCCGACAGTCAGGGCCTGCTGATCGGCGCCCGCGCGGTGCAGGGCATCGGCGCCGCGCTGCTGGCGCCCGCCTCGCTCGCGCTGCTCCAGGAACTGTTCCCGGACCCGAAGGAACGCGGCACCGCGATCGGCGTCTGGGGCGGCGTCGGCGCGCTCGCCCTCGCGGTCGGCCCGTTCACCGGCGGCGTGCTCAGCGAGCACGTCTCATGGGGCTGGATCTTCCTGATCAACCTGCCGATCGGCCTGGCGACACTCGCGATCACGCTCTTCAGCGTCCCGGCCTCGCACGACGCGGCCAAGCGAGCGACCGGCCGCGCATCCGGGCTCACTCGCGCCTTGGGGCGCTTGGACCCGGCCGGCTTGATCACATCGTCTCTCTCACTCTTCGCCCTGACGTACGCGTTGATCGAGGGCGACGCGGAGGGCTGGACCTCCGGATTGATCCTCGGCTCGTTCGGGGTGGCCGCACTGGCCGCCGTGGCGTTCCTGGTCGTGCAGAGCCGCAACGCCGACTCGATGGTCGAGCTCTCGTTCTTCCGCTCGCGGATGTTCACCGGCGGGTTGCTCGCGATGGGCCTGTGGGCGTTCGGCGTGTTCGGCATCTACTTCTACATGGCGATCTACCTGCAGAACGTCCTCGGGTTCTCGCCCACCGGCGCCGGCGCGGCCTTCGTCCCGATGGCGATCATCACGGCGATCGGCGCGGTCCTGGCACCCCGCTTCGAGGCCCGCTTCGGGGTGGCCCGGGTGACCGCTTTCGGTCTCGCCGTGATGGCCGCCGCCATCGCCGGCATCGCGCAGTACGGCGAGGGCACCTCGTACGCCGACCTGCTGCCCTGGTTCGCGCTCTACGGCGTCGGCGGTGGCCTGCTGATCCCGCTCAGCACTGTGGTGGTCGACGCGCTGCCGCCCGGACGCGCCGGAATCGCCTCCGGCATGCTCAACGTCTCCCGCGAGGTGTTCGGCCTGCTCGGCGTCACCGTCCTCGGCGCGATCCTGAGCAACCGGGCCAACGCCGCCCAGGGCGCGGAGCTGCACCGCTTCCTGGAGGGTTACCAGTTCTCGCTGATCATCGCAGCCGCCCTGGTGGCAGCCGGCGTCCCCCTGAGCCTCTGGATGCTGCGCCGCACGCCAGCCCCGGCCGACGAGCCCAAGGTACTGGAAACAGTCTGACCCACCCTTCTCCCGAGCGTCTCCGCAGAGCAGCAGCCGCGCCGGCTGTACAGGGTGGTCACCGCGCTGTACAGCAGGCAACCCTGAGCGCCAGCCGGCCCGGCTGGCGCTCAGCGCTGTTCAAACCGCCAGCGAGACAGCGCTGAACCGCTGGCCGATAGGTCGGCGCCCGCAGGCCGGCGTCCGCAGGCCGGCGTCCGCAGGCCGGCGCCCGCAAGCCGGCGTCCGCAAGCCGGCGTCCGCAAGCCGGCGTCCGCAAGCCGGCGTCCGCGCGGTCCGGCGCCGAGAGTCTCGTGGAGCGGCACGCGCCGGTCACTCCAGGATCTTGGAGACTTTTAGCTGCGAGTGTTACGCGCTGTCACGGCGAGGCAGGCCGGGCGCGCCCGGGGAGCCGCAAACCCCCGTTCCGCATGGCGGCTCCGCCGCAGCCCCTCTTTACGTGTTGATTTAGGGTGCGATTCGAACCGGAAGTCAACACGCAGCAGCCGTTTCGTGGCGTACGTGTCGGCATGGGGTGCGGATCGCACCCCAAATCAACACACTGAGCCCTGAGTCGACACGCTGGGCCCCGGCCGTGTGGCTGTGTGGCCGTAGGCACGGGTCTGGCGGGCGGGAAGCTGCTCGGGTCCGGCCGCCCGCCCGTCAGGCCGGATAAATCCGCCTTCGTCCGCTGCCGGCCTGCAACTCTGCGGCGAGCACGAGCACGACCATTACTACGAGCACCACTACTACCACGAGCACGACCACTACTACGAGCACGACCACCGAGGGCGCGGCGGTGCGGAGCGCTGGCGGTCAGGCTGTGGCCGGCTGGATAGCTGGTCGCGGCTCCGGCGTGGTGCGGGAGATGCGCAGCCAGACGACGAAGCCCCAGATCACGAACAACGCGTAGACGCCGTACAGGATCGCGGACGGGTAGTAGCCGAAGTGGATCAGCTCCGGGACGCCGACCAGGTCCACCGCGATCCAGCAGAGCCAGAACTCCACCCAGCCGCGGGCCATCGCGTACGTCGCGAGCATCGAGCCCACGAAGATCCACGAGTCCGCCAGGTAGTACCACCAGGGCACCGGGAAACCGGCGCCGATCGCGCGGAAGATCAGGAAGCAGCACCCGACCAAAAACAGCGCCAGCGGGATGAGGATCATTCGCTGCCGGTGGCCGGCCCAGTGCGGCACGACCGCGGTGCCGTGGTCGCGGCGGCGGTTGCGCTGCCAGGCCCACCACCCGTACACGCTGGTGGCGAGGAAGAAGACCTGGCGGGCGGCCTGGCCGTAGAGCGGGGTGCCCTGGTCGTTGCCGAGCGCCTGGCCGAGGAAGACGGTGAAGAGCAGCAGGTTGCCGACGATGCCGACCGGCCAGGCCCAGTAGTTGCGGCGCAGGCCGAACAGCGCGGAGCCCAACCCGAACGCGTTGCCGACGATCTCACGCCAATAGATCGCCTGGTCGGCGGTCACCTGCCACTTGGCGTGGTAAAAGGTGGTCAACAAGTGATCGATCCAGGTCACACCGCATCCTAATGTGGTCCGGTGAGCGAAACACCCACCCGAACGCGGCTCTATGCGCACGGTCACGTCATCGCAGAGGACTTCCCGGTCGCCGAGACCGCGGCCCGGCTGCGCGAGAACACCGATGCGGTCGCCTGGATCGACCTTCTCGACCCGGACCAGGCCGAGCTCCAGCATCTCGCCGAGGACTTCCAGCTGCACCCGCTCGCTGTCGAGGACGCGCTGCACGAGCACGAGCGGCCGAAACTGGACCGATACGACGGCCACCTGTTCATGAACATCTACGCGGTCCGGTACCACCACGAGGGCAGCTCGGTCGCGGCCAACAAGATCGAGATCAGCGCCTTCGTCACCGACCGGGCGCTGATCACCGTGCACAAGCAGGCCGGTGACCTCGACCGGCTGGTTGCCCGCTGGGACTCCGACAGCGGCCTCGCGGCCGCCGGTGGTCTCAACTTCCTGGTGTACGGCCTGCTCGACACGGTCGTGGACAGCCAGCAGTCGGCTGCCCGCGCGCTCGACGAGGCGATGGATGCCGCCGAGGACTCACTGCTGGAGGAGGGCGGCGCCCCGCGCTCGGTCCGGATGTACGGCTTCGCCATCCGCAAGGCTCTCTCCTACCTGCGCCGGGCCGTCGGTCCGATGGCGGACGTCGTCCGCGAGACCGTGCAGGCCGGCATCGGGCAGGCCGGCATCGGGCCGGGCGCCGAGCAGCTGCGGCCGTACTACCGCGACGTCGAGGACCACGCCCAGCAGGCCGCCGAGCTGACCGAGCACTCGATCACCCGGATCAACGAGCTGCTCGACGCCGATCTGGCCGAGCAGAGCAACGTACTCAATGAAGTGACGCGCAAGCTGGCGGCCTGGGCCGCGATCATCGCGGTTCCGACCGCGCTCACCGGTTATTTCGGGCAGAACCTGCCGTACCCGGGATACGACGAGACGAGTGGCTTCGTGGTGAGCAGTGTCCTGATCGCCGGCTCCGCCTCCGGCCTCTGGGTTTTCCTGAGAAAACGCGGGTGGCTGTAGAAATGTGCGGTGTGTAACGTCCCCGGCGAAGCGGGGGTGTGTCGATGTTCATGCTCGTCATCGGCGCGGTTCGGGCACGGACCGCGCAGGCGTTGACGATCTTTCTCTTGGCTGCGCTCGCCACGGCGGTCGCGGTGGCCGGGCCCTGGTACGCCTTCGCCGCCGCAGGCAAGGCTGCCGAGGCGGACCTGGGTGCGGCCCGTGCGGCCGACCGTGTCGTGTCGGTGCGCACCGGCGCCGACACCCAGGGTCTGGCGGAGGAGGCGTTCACCCGCTTCACCAGCGACGTGCGCGGCAGGCTGCCGTCCGTGTTCGGCGACCCGATCGTCGGGATCACGGTTCCGCTGAGCGTGCGCGAGGGCTCGACCACCACGGCCATGGCGGTGGCGCACCGGGACGGGTTCTGCGCGAACGTACGACTGGAAGGGCCCTGTCCCCAGGCCAAGGGTGAGGTGGCGCTCACCCACGAGGCCGCGCAGCGGCTCGGTGTCACCACCGGTGAGCAGCTGTCGCTGGCCAGCTCGATCACGAACCGGCCGCTTGTCGTACGGGTGGTCGCGCTCTACGCCCTGACCGGCGCGTCCGGGACGTACTGGGCCGGTGAGGTCTTCCGGACCCGGACCCAGATCGACCCGATGTTCACGGTGC
The DNA here is from genome assembly GCF_050955685.1 of Actinoplanes sp. CA-015351. Classification (NCBI taxonomy): domain Bacteria; kingdom Bacillati; phylum Actinomycetota; class Actinomycetes; order Micromonosporales; family Micromonosporaceae; genus Actinoplanes; species Actinoplanes sp. CA-015351. The sequence continues at coordinate 6,733,643 of NZ_CP192102.1, read as the reverse complement.
TGGAGACGTTCGAGGAACGACCACTCTGGAACACCACACTGGTCTACGACGTGGAGTTGCCGGCCGCGCTGCTCCGCGGCGACGGTGGTTACGACCTGGCCGCCGTGCTCGCCGCCACCGACACCCAGCTCACCGCGGCGCGATTCCGGCTGCAGAGCAACGCGAAACCGCTGCTCCAGACGGTGGCGAAGGACCGCGCCGCGATCCTGAGCGGGGTCCGCGCGGCCGGCGTGCAGACGCTGATCCTCACCTGGTTCGCGGTCGGCCTGGCCGGTTGGTACACGTTGCGCGACCGCCGGGCCGACACGGCGCTGCTCAAGCTGCGCGGCGTCAGCCGGTTCCGGACGCTGCGACTGGCCTGGGGACAGCACGTCGTGCCGCTGCTGCTCGGCGCGGTCATCGGCGTGCCGGCCGGTTATCTCCTGGCCCGGCTGCTGGCCGGCGCGGTACAGGTGACGCCCGACCGGGCCACCGCGCTGACCCAGAGCGCCGTGGCGGTGGCCGCGGTCCTGCTCGGCAGCCTCGTGGTGCTCGCCGCTGTCGAGGCGGCGATGCTCGGCCGGCCGGTCGCGGCGCTGCTGCAGCGGACGGCTCCGGGCCGGGGCGACCTGCGGTCCGCGCTCACCGACCTGCTGCTGCTCGCGATCGCCGCGGCCGCGATCTACCAGGCCCGCAGTGACACCACGAACAGCGGGCTCGCCGTGGTCGCGCCGGCGCTGGTGGCCCTCGCACTCGGGCTGTTGCTGGCCCGGCTGCTGCGGCGGGTCGCCGGCCAGGCCGGTTCGATCGCGCTGCGCGCCGGGCGGCTGCGTCTCGGCATGGCCGGTCTGCAGTTCTCCCGGTCACCCGGTGCCGACCGGGTGTTCACCCTGGTCGTGGTCGCGGTCGCGCTGTTCGTGACGGCGGCCGGCGGATGGCAGGCGGACCGGGTCGCCCGTGACGAGCGCAGCGCCGCCGAGTTGGGCGCGACCCGGGTCCTCACGGTGGAGTCGACGAACCGGACCACGCTGCTGCACGCGGTCCGCACCGCCGACCCGGGCGGCCAGGAGGCGATGGCCGTGGTCCGCAACCGCAACGACGACAACGTGGAGATCCTCGAGGTGGACACCGCCCGGCTCGCTGCGGTGACCCTGTGGCGCCCGGAGTACGGCGTACCCACCGTGCTGAAGCCGCTGGCGAACGCGCCGGTGGTCACGGCCGGCCGGTTGACCGCCGAGGTGCGCCGGGACAGCGCCCCGCCGGTGCAGCTCACCCTGGTGCTCCAGCACGAAGGCACCGGGGCTCGGGTGACCGCCCGCTTCGGCACCCTGAAAGCCGGTGAGCAGCGTGTCAGCGCGCCGGCCGAGGGTTGTGCCGCGGCGCCCGGCTGCCGGGTCGTGCGCTGGGAGGTCACCCTGCCGCCGGATCGGATCGGCCGGTTGAAGCCGGCGCCGAAAGGCTCGGCCGTGACCGTGCGGAGCCTGACCGGGCTGGACACCGCCGTCCTCGGTGACGTGGCCCGATGGCGGCCCGGCACCGAAGGGGCGAACATGAACATCGCGATCGACGGCGGGCTGCGGATGGCCGCCGACGAGAACTCCACCGAGTCGAAACTGATCGGCACGGCCGTCTACGCCGCGGACACCCCGATGCCGCTGCCGGTCGTGCTGGCCGGGCCGGCCCCGGATCCGTGGCGCTACAACGACCAGCTGCTCAAGTCGTACGGGCAGTCCGCGCCGGTCCGGATCGCCGGGGTGGTGTCCGGGCTGCCCGCTGTGGGTCAGGCGGGTCTGGTCGCCGATCTGGACTCGATGCGCCGGCTCGCCGCCGACACCGACCCGGGTGGTGAGTTCCAGGTGTGGCTCGCCGCCACCGTCCGGCCCGGCCTGATCGCGGACCTCACCGCGGCCGGGCTCACCGTCACCGGCGATCAGTCGGTGACCGGCCGCGTCGAGTGGCTCGGCGCACAGGGACCGGCCGCCGTGGCGCGATTCGCCCTGATCAACGCGCTGGCCGTGCTGCTGCTCGCGGCCGCCACGATCGCGGTGGCGGCCACCGTGGACAACCGGTCGCTGGGCGCGCAGTTGCGCGGGCTGCGGGCACAGGGGCTGTCGGCGCGGATCGCCGTCTCGACCAGTTACGCCGGGACGGCCGCCCTGCTCGCTGCGGGTCTCGCCACCGGTGTGGTGGCCGCGCTCCTGGCCGTCCCGCTGGCCGGCAGCGTCCTGCCGCCGTTCGCCGACGGCTGGCAGGTGCTGCCACCACCTGATCCGCTGATCCCGGCGGCGCTCGCCATCGCGACAGCCGTCGCCCTGGGAGTGCTCGGCCTGGCCGCCTTCCTGGCGGTGTCCCCGCTGGCCCGGGAGCTGCGGAAGAAGACCGCCCGATGATCAGTGTGGTTCTCGCGATGATCTGGTCCCGGCGCGGCCAGGCCGTCACCCTCGCCCTGCTGGCGATGCTCGCTGTCGTCTCGTCGGTCGCCGCCCCGGCGTATTTGCTCGCCGTGGAACGCGCGGTGGCGCAGGGGCAGATCGAGACGGCCGACCTCGACGAGCTGCGGCTTCAGTTGCGGGCCGCGAGTGACGCCACGTCCCCCGACCAGATCAGCGGGACAGTCGACATCAGTTCGGCCGGCGCGGCGCTCGACGCGATGACCGGCTTCTCCTTCATCTACTCCGAGGAGATGCCGGCGGTCGGGATCGAGCCGACCGATCTGTACGCGTCCCGGGTCGTGTTCCGCCAGGACGTCTGTGACCACCTGGTGCTCGTCGCCGGGCGCTGCGTGTCCGGCGAGGGTGATGTGCTGATCGGCGCGGCGAGTGCGGAACGGCTGAAGCTGAGACCCGGCGACGCCTTCCAGCTACGAGCCGCGCAGATGAAGGGCGACACCCGGCCGGCGACCTGGGTCCCGGGCGCCGAGCCGAAGACATACACGATCGTCGGCACGTACCGGGTACCGAACCCGTCGGAGTTCTACTGGGGAACGCACGGATACTTCATCAGCGGGCCGTTCATCGGGCCCGGTGAGCCGATCTTCACCACGAAGACCACGCTCACCTCGGTTCAGCGGACCATCTCGATCGCGGCGATCGACGGCATCGCGGATCCGGGCACGCTCGACATCGACCGGCTCGACACGGTTCGCGCCGACCTCGCGGCGCTGGAGGCCGTCACCTCGGCGGTCTCCGGGATCATTCTGGACACCGGCATCCCGCGGCTGTTCGACCGGATCGAGAGTGGACGGGCGGAGGCGCGGCTGCTCGTACCCGTGCTGGCCCTGCCTCTTGTGCTGCTCGCCTGCTTCAGCATCTATCTGACCGTGGGGCACGGTGCCGAAGGGCGGCGGGACGAGATCGCCGTGGTGGCGCTCCGTGGCTCCCGGTGGTGGACCCGCTGGTGGCTGGCGACCGGGGAGAGCCTCGCCGCAGTGCTCGCCGGGGCACTGGCCGGCTGCGTCGTCGGCCAGCTGCTGGTGAACGCGGTGTCGGCGGCGATCTTCCCGGGGGCCGGCGCCGATCCCACGCTCTCCTCGCTGCGGTACGCGCCGGCCGCCACCGTGGTCGCCCTGGCCGCGGCGTTGCTGGCCCAGCGCGGACCGCTGCTGAGCCCGGTGTCCGCGCTGCTGCAGCGGACCACTCGTAACCGTCGGCCGATCCCGGTGATCGAGGCGGTCGTCCTGGTGCTGGCGGTGCTGGCCGGGGTGCAGCTCTACCTCTCCGACGGCTCGCTCGACGGGCTCGGCACGTTCGCGCCGGCCCTGGTCATGCTGGCGCTCGCCCTGCTTGCCGCCCGGGCCGTGCTCCCGCTGGTCAGCCGCTATGCCGGCCGGGCGCTGCACCGCGGCCGGCTGGGTGCCGGGCTGGCCGGTCTGCAGCTCTCCCGCCGGCCTGGCGCGGGCCGGCTCTTCGCGCTGCTGGCGGCGGCCGCGGCAGTGGCCGGGTTCGCGACCTGCGCGGTCGACACGGCCTGGCAGGGCCGGGAGGTCGAGGCCCGGCTCGGCACCGGCGCCGACCGGGTGCTCAGAATCGAGACCGGCCCCGAGCCGACCCTGTCCCGGCGCCGACTGCTCGACGCGGTCCGCACTGTCGACCCGGAAGGCCGGTTCGCGATGGCGGTGGCCGAGCTGCCCAGCGGCGGCAGCGCCGGGGTTCCCGGGCTGGCTGTGGACTCGGCGCGCCTGCCCGCGGTGGCCTCCTGGCCGGCCGGTGGCCCGGCCGCCGCCGAGGTGGCGGCGAGACTGCGCCCACAGGTCGCGGAACGACCGTCGTTCACTGACGACGAGATCGTCGTCGACGTGACGCTCAGCGGCATCGCGGCGGATCGGCGGCTGCTGCTCGGGATCGCCGTCTCCTCGCAGGCCGGTCTCGGCGAGACGATCGTGGAGATCGGGGTGTTGAAAACCGGCCCCAACACCTATCGGCAACCGCTCTCGTTCTGCGCGAAGGGATGCTGGATCAACGGGATCGGCGTCTCCGGCCTGGGCAAGGCGACCGAGACCACCGGCAAGGTGGAGATCCGGAGCCTGAGCGGCATTGCCTTGTCCAGCAGCTGGTGGGCTTCCCAGAACGCTCGGGTGACCACCGGGAGCAGCCTGGTCATCGACGCTGCCGCCCGCGCCGCTCCGGCCGGGACCGCCTGGGCCCGGCCCCTGGCAACCCCCACACCCCTGCCCCTTGCGTACGCCGGAGCCGGGCCGCCCGGTGGTGTGATCACCAGTCTGGGCGGGGACCCGATCCCGATCACCGGGGTCGCGTCGTTGCCGGCGGTGCCACGGGCCGGGCGTAATGCCGTACTCATGGATCTGGAGCTTGCCGACCGCCTGGCGGTGGATGGGCACGGAGCGCAATCTCCGCAGGTGTGGCTCGGTCCGGCGGCGCCGGACGACATCGTCGAGCGGATCGCCGAGCAGGGCTTGACGGTGCTGGGTGACACCGACGCGGCGCAGGTGCGGGAACGCCTCGATCGGCAGGGGCCGGCGCTCGCGCTGACCTTCCACATCCTGGCCGGGGTGCTCGCGATCCTGCTCGGGGCGGGCGCGCTGGTGCTGACCGTCGCGGTGGACCGGGACCGGCGGGCCGGCGACCTGTCGGCGCTGCGGGCACAGGGATTGCCGGCGCGGGTGGTCCGGGGGGCGACACTCTGGACCTATCCGGTGCTTGTCGGGTTCGCCGTGGTGACCGGCCTGCTGGTCGGCGTGGCGACCTGGTGGCTGACCGGCTGGGCGCTGCCGCTGGCCGGTCTGACACCGCCGGACCTGCCGATGCCGGGGATGCCGCGTCTGCCGGTGCTGCTCGCGGTGGCCGGCCTGGTGCTCGCGGTGTTGGTGGTGGTGGCTCTCGCCGGGGGGCGTGATCTGTGGAGACGGACCGAGAAGGGGTTGTCGTGACGACGTTGACGGTGGAGGCGGCCGAGCTCGCCCACGGTGCGGGCGAACCGGTGCTGAGCGGGGTGACCGTGACCGCGAGGCCCGGCGAGCTGCTGGCGGTCACCGGCACCTCCGGCGCGGGCAAGACCACGCTGCTCAGCGCGATGGCCGGGATGCTCACGCCGCGATCCGGGTCGGTGACCGTCGACGGGACGGCGCTCGGCGACCGGGACCAGGCGGTGGCCCGGGGCGTGGTGCTGATCCCGCAGGAGAACGGGCTGGCCGCGATCCTCACCGCGGCGGAGAACATCGCGGTCGCGGTGATCGCCACCGGCGGCACTCCGGCCGACGCCCGGCGGCGCACCGCCGAGTCGCTGGACGCGCTCGGCCTCTCCGGGCAGGCCAATCAGCTCATCGACGAGCTTTCCGGCGGTCAGCAACAGCGTACGGCGATCGCCCGTGGCCTGGCGCTGCGTGGCGACGTGCTGCTCGCCGACGAGGTGACCAGCGAGCTGGACGCGGCGAACCGGCAGAAGGTGCTCGACCTGCTGCGCGCCGAGGCGGACCGGGGTGTGGCAGTGGTTCTGGCAACCCATGACCCGGAAACGGCGGCTGCCTGTGACCGTGAGGTGCACCTCGCCGACGGCGTCCTCAGCTTCCGGGAATGAGTGTCACTTCGCCGTCGACGTTCTGCACGGTGAACAGCGTGCCCGGCGGGTAGGACCCCAGCACGTCCGGCGGCAGCTGCACGGTCCCGTCGCCGGCCACCACCGCGAAATCCTGCCCGTCGCGGCCCTCGGCGCCAACCCGGCCGTCCCGGATTGTCACGGCCCGCCCGAGCCGGGCGCCGACCTCGTTGTCATGGGTGACCACCACGATCGTGGTGTGCCGTTCCGCGTTCACCGTTTCGAGTGCGTCCAGCACCTCGTCGCGGCCCGCGGTGTCGAGCCGGCTGGTCGGCTCGTCCACCAGCAGCAACCCGGGACCGGCGGCGACGCCGACCGCGAGCGCGGCCCGCTGACGGCCGCCGGGGGTGAGGTCGGCGAGCCGGCGCCGGCCCTGACCGGGCAGGCCGACCAGGTCGAGGATGCGGTCCGGGTCGTCGAGCTGGATGCCCCGGGTGTGCGCGGCGCGGCGCTGGGCCAGCCAGATGTTGCGGTGCAGGGACGCGTACGGCAACAGGTTGCGTGCCGCGCCCTGCAGGACGACGCCGATCTCGGTGCCACGCAGCCGGGAGATCTCGCCGTCGGAGAGTTTGCCCATGTCGTACGTGCCCACGTTGATCCGGCCGGCGGACGGGCGCATCAGCCCGGAGAGCAGCGCGATCAGCGTGGACTTGCCGGAGCCGGACGGCCCGACCAGGGCAAGTGTCTCGCCCGGAGCGATGGAGAGATCGACACCGGCGAGCGCCACCACGTCACCGGCTTCGGCGCGATAGATGTGCACCACCCGGCGGCAGGCCACGGCCAGTCCGTTCATGACGCCCAAACTAATCAACTAACGCCACTGTGAGCAATCTTCAACCTGGCATCGGGCCTGAAGCCGCCGGGCCGTCGTCCGGCGCCGGCATGGCGAGGCCCTCGCCATCTTGAAGAAGGCTCAGTGAATAGGGTGTCCCCGTGCGCGACATCGCCGTTTTCACCGGATCAGCTCATCCTGAACTCGCCGCCGAGATCTGCGAGCACCTCGGTGTTCCACTCAATCCGACGCGGATCTCCCGGTTCGCCAACGACTGCATCGAGGTGCAGCTGCAGGGCAACTGCCGGGAACGGGACGTCTTCCTGATCCAGCCGCTCTCCCCGCCGACCCAGGAGCACCTCGCCGAGCTGCTCTTCATGCTCGATGCCGCCCGTGGCGCGTCGGCCGGTCGGATCACCGTGGTCCTGCCGCATTACGCGTACGCGCGCAGCGACAAGAAGGACGCGCCCCGTATCTCCATAGGGGGCCGTCTCGTCGCCGACCTGCTCACCACCGCCGGCGCCGACCGGGTGCTCGCGATGACCCTGCACTCGCCGCAGGTGCACGGCTTCTTCAACATCCCGGTCGACCACCTGCACGCGCTGCGCGAACTGGCCAACCACTTCCGCCGGTACAACCTGGAGAACGCCGTCGTGGTCTCACCGGACCTCGGCAACGCCAAGGAGGCGGCCGCGTTCGCCCGGATGCTCGGCATCGAGGTGGCGGCCGGCGCGAAGCAGCGGTTCGCCGACGACAAGGTCGTGATCAGCTCGGTGATCGGTGAGGTCGCCGACCGGGACGTGATCGTGCTGGACGACGAGATCGCGAAGGGCAGCACGGTCTTCGAGCTGCTGGCCCGGCTCCGTGAGCGCAACGTCCGCAGCGTCCGGGTGGCCTGCACGCACGGGCTCTTCACCGGTGACGCGGTGCAGCGGCTCTCCGCGGAGAAGGAGATCGAGGAGATCGTCTGCACCAACACGGTGCCGATCCCGGCGTCCAACCACACCGACAAGCTGACGATCCTGTCGGTCGCGCCGGCCCTGGCCGAGGCGATGCGCCGGATCCACAACGGTGAATCGGTGAGCGCGCTTTTCGGGTAGAAATCCCGCGAACCGCCCTCACAAAGCTGATCCAACGCGAATCATGACCCACATGGGTGTCATGGCTTACCCCCTCCGGTACGCGCTCGCCGATCTCGCCCTCGCTCTCAGCCGAGCGGGGGCGAATCCGGCCGAGGTCAGTTCCACGGCTGCCCGCGCCGCTGCCGACATGATCGGTGACGGCGCGGGCGTTCAACTGCTCCGCGACGACGGCGGGTACGACAACATCGCGTACCACCACGTCGAAGACGATCGCTCGGCGACGCTGGGCCGCGCCCTGGATCGGGTCGGTGAGACGCCCGACGACGAGTACTCCACCGCTCTGGCCGCGAGCCGGCGGCCGATCGTGCTGGCCGGCGAGCCGGCGGCGGCCCTGGCCACCGGGGAACACCAGATCACGGCGGCCGTGCTCTGTCCGGTGATCGTCGACAACACGTACTCGGGCTTCTTGATCCTGACCCGGCACATGCCGGACGCGTTCTATTCGACGCCCGAGGTGGAGCTGGCCCGCGACATCGCCGGTGAGGTCTCCCTGGCGGTCTCCTCGGCCAGGGCGCAGGAGCGGCTGAAAGCGGCCGAGGAGCGGTATCACCGGGTCCTGGAGACGATCCCCGAGGGCGTGCTGCAGCTCGACCCGGAAGGCGTTGCCACGTACGCGAACGAGCCGATCGGTGTCGTGCTCGGGATGCCCCGCGCCGAGCTGATCGGGGTGTCGCTGCGCGGCTTCCTGGACAACGTCGGGCAGAAGGAGCTGGACCGCCGGATCGCCGAGTGCAAGACCGGCCGGTCGACGGTGGGCGCCACCCGTCTGATGCGCGCCGACGGGTCGCGCCGCAGCGTACGGATCAGCATGATGCCGATCCGCGACGACCACGGCGAGTTCGCCGGGGTGCTCTGCATGATCACCGACACGACCGACCACATCGACGCCCGGGGTCTCAAGCGCCAGCTCGACCACCTGCGCCGGCTGGACAGCCTGGGCCAGCTGATCGGCGGCCTGTCGCACGACTTCAACAACCTGATGACCGTGGTGGCCGGCTCCGCCGACATGATCTTGACCAGCACCGAGGAGGACTCCTCGCAGCACGCGCTGGCGAAGGACATCCTCGACGCGGTCTCCACCGGGCGCACGCTCACCCACCAGCTGCTCGCGTTCGGGCGCAGCGAGGGCAACCGCCCCGAGGTGATCCCGATCCCGGACCTGCTCACCGACGTGCAGTCGCTGTTCAGCCGTACGCTCGGCGAGCGGATCGGCCTGGACCTGACGTTCGGCCCGGACGTGTGGCCGGTGAAAGCCGAGCGCGGCCCTCTGGAGCAGGCGCTGGTCAACCTCGCGGCGAACGCCCGGGACGCGATGCTGCACGGCGGCATGGTCCGGGTGACCGCCACGAACGAGGTGGTCGAACCCGGTCAGTTCGCCGCCGAGGGCGCTCCGAACGGCAAGCTGGTGCACCTGGTGGTCACCGACACCGGCGTCGGGATGGACGAGGAGGTCCGCCGGCGGGCCCTGGAGCCGTTCTTCACGACCCGCCCGACCGCGGCCGGGCTCGGCCTGGCCACCACGGCCGGCATCGTGACGAACCTTGGCGGGCACATCGAGCTGGAGTCGCAGCCGAGGATGGGCACCACGGTGCACATCTACCTGCCGGCCGCCGAGGAGCGCAAGGTCCCGGAGGGTGAGGGCCGGACCAAGCAGGCGGTGATCGGCCGGGTTCTGATCGTGGAGGACCAGCCGGACGTGGCCCAGCTGGTGCAGCGGCTCATCGCGCCGGCCGGTTACGAGATCGCGGTGGCCACCGACGCGCTGATGGCGGTCACCCAGGTGGCCTCCGGCGCCCGGCCGGACCTGCTGATCACCGACGTGGTGATGCCGACGATGACCGGCCCGGAGCTGGCCAGCGCGCTGCGTACGCACCAGCCGGACCTGCCGGTGCTCTACATGTCCGGGTACTCGGCGGCCTCGCTCGGCCCGCAGCTGCACCTGGACGACAACAGCATGTTGCTGGAGAAACCATTCACCCGATCGACGCTGCTGGGTGCGATCCGGTCGCTGTGCGGCCCGCAGCCCGTACGCCAGAACGAGGTGCCGCCGACGAAGTGACGGTGGGGCGGCGACTCTGCCCTAAGGGTGCGAACTTCCGTCTGTGGGCTTGCCAGCCTATCCGGACAAACAGCATCATTCCGGGGCATTGCCGCCGTCGGAAGGACCGGAGTGGACAACAACCCCGGAGCGAACGACCCTGGAGAGGATCTCACGGACCACCGTTCGGGCACGCAACTCGCCGGGCGGTGTGTCGGTAATTCGTACCTTTTGGTCAGGCCGATCGGTCAGGGTGCCACCGGGACCGTGTGGCGCGGCGAAGACCGCGCCACCGGTGAGCCGGTAGCGATCAAGCTGTTGCACGAGAGCCTGCTGCGGCAGCCCCGGCTGGTCACCCGGTTCGTCCAGGAGCGCACGATCCTGCTGATGCTGCGGCATCGCAACGTGGTGCGGGTCCGTGACCTGTTCAGCGCGGGGGAGAGCCTCGGCCTGGTGATGGACCTGGTCAGCGGGGGCAACCTGCGCGACCACCTGCACCGCAACGGAACCGTCCCGCCCAGCGAGGCGGTGCGGCTCGCCGGTCAGGTGGCCTCGGCCCTTGCCGAGGCGCACGACCTGGGCATCATCCACCGCGATCTGAAGCCGGACAACATCCTGCTGCGCGACGACGGCGGTGAACTGGAGACCCGGCTCACCGACTTCGGGATCGCCCGGATTCTGGCGCTGCCGAGCATGACCACACCGAACGCGGTGGTCGGCACGCCGCACTACATGGCTCCCGAGGCGTTCCATGGGGCGACACCCAGCCCGGCCACCGACGTCTACGCGCTCGGGGTGCTTCTCTACGAGCTGGTCAGCGGACAGCCGCCGTACCGCAGCGACTCGATACCGGAGCTCATGCGCCTGCACGCCGAAGGTGCTCCGGATCGGCGTACCGGCATCCCCGACCCGCTCTGGCGGATCATCATGATGTGCCTGGCGGTGAAGCCACGTCAGCGCCCGAGCGCCGCCGACCTCGTCACCGACCTGGGCTTTCTCGCGCGCAATCTCACTGACACGCCAGCGTTGTCCCGCCCGGGCAGCCCTCCGGACCAGTCGCTCGTCGTCGAGTCGGTACCGCGGCCCGTCGTACCCCGTCGTCGCCGTTTTCGCGGCAACGCCGCGCCCGCGGGCAGATGGTCGCGTCCCGGCGCGACCGCGTTCGCTGTCACCGGAGCCATGCTCGCCTCCGGCATCGCCACCAGCGCCTGGCACCTGAGCCGTCCCGGTGGTGATCCCCAAGCGGTACCCACGGTGATCACCGCACCCAGCCAGCCGCCGCCGGCGGTCTCACCGGCGGGTTCCGTCGCTGCCCGCAATGCCGCTGCCCGCAATGCCGCTGCCCGCAACGCCGCCGCCCCGCATCCTCCCGCGGCGGTCACCTCTACCCGGCCTGCGCGTTTCCCCAGGTCCGCGACGGGAGTCGCGCATTCCGCGCCCAAGCCCGCCACTTCGGTACGCACGAAGCACCCCGCTTCGTCGCGACACCACGATCGGCCACACGTCCCGGAGGGCAAAGCGGCAAAGGGTCGATGGCAGTGCTCCCCGGGCCTGATCCTCGACCTGCGCACCCGTGCTCCGCTGGGCCCGCGACCCTGTCACCAGCTGGGCGACGAGATCCAGTTCCGAGCGGCGCTGACCGCACCGGCCGGCGGGCGAGGACGCATCTCGGTGGCGTTGCAGGACGCCCGCACCGGCCGTACCGTGGCCGGGCCCCGGACCTGCGACGACCTGTCGTTCACCCGGCGCTCGATCACCCAGGACTGCGGTCCGCTGGTGGCCGAGCCACGGAGGGGCCGGCAGTACGCGGTCGTGATGACGTACCGGTACGTCCGAGACGGCCGGACCGCGTCCCGCACGACGACGGGCCGGCCGTTCCGATGGTGATCGTTGCCGGCGCTGTCGGCGTTGTCGGCGTTGTCGGCCTTGCCGTCCATGTCGGCCTTGCCAGGTCATGTCGGCCTTGCCGGGCCTTGCCGGGTCATGTCGGCCTTGTCGGCCGTTTCAGCCTCGGAAGCTGGAGCGCAGGCGGTCGGCGAGGCTCGGCGGTGGGGGAGGCGGCACCGGGCGGCGAGTGGACGGCGGCTCGGACCGGCCGATCGGGCGGTCGTAATCGGTGGCCGCGATCGCCTCGATCGTCTGCTCCTCGGTGAAGTGCTCGGAGCCGGGAATCGACTCGACGAACCCGACGAGGACCCCGTTGCGCATCACCTGGGCCTGGAGTCCGGCCGCGCCGGCCTCCCACTCGGCCTCGCGGCCGTCCGGCAGGACGACGCGGATGCCGTAACCCGAGCCGCCGGCACGCGGCAACCGGACATGCGCGAAAACGTTGCGGTCCCGCAGGATCCGTACCAGGCGGCGGGTCCGGCTCTCTTCCATGACCGAAATCTAGCGCGCGGATCTGAGGACACGCTGAAGATCGGCTCCACGGCCGTTGTGCGGTCGTCACAGAGAGAACATGAAACATCACCCGTGGGCGTAACCCCTGGTCACATCGACGCATGTTACTCCCCTGTAACAGGAATGTCACTGGATTCCTTTTCTCGATACCTTGACTTACTGTTCGGTAACCGAAGCGCTTCGGCCCTGAAGTCCCCACGCGGATATCGGAGGCCATCGATGAGAACGGCTACCGTCCTCGCCACTCTCGTCACTACCGCACTGAGCCTCGTCCTCGCCGCACCCGCCCAGGCGGCGAGCACCGTCGACTATGTCGCCCTCGGCGACTCGTACTCCTCCGGCGTCGGCGCACCCGGCCAGTCCGGAACGTGCCTGCGCAGCAACAACAGCTACGCGGCACAGTGGGCCGCACGGAACTCGCCCGCCTCGTTCCAGTTCCTGGCCTGCGGCGGCGCGGTCACCGACGACGTCGTCAAGACCCAGGTGCCGGCCATGAAGGCCGGGGCCGAACTGGTCAGCATCACGATCGGCGGCAACGACGCGGGCTTCGCGCCGACCGTCATCACCTGCCTCACCTCCAGCGACTCGGCCTGTGCTGCCAAGGTCGAGTCGGGCAAGACGTACGTGAACAACACACTGCCCGGCAAGCTCGATGCCGCGTACAAGGCGATCCGGGCGAAGGCTCCGGACGCTCGGGTCGTCGTTCTGTCGTACCCACTGATCTTCGACACGACGTCGGTGCTCTGCGAGATGAGCATCGCCAAGCGCAAGTCGCTGAACAGCGGGGCGCAGGTCCTCGACGAAATGATCAAGAGCCGGGCCGCAGCGGCCGGTTTCGTCTTCTCCGACGTGCGCGACGAGTTCAGCGGGCACGGGGTGTGCTCGGCCCGGCCGTACCTCAACGGGCTCACCGTGATCCCGCCGCAGAACTCCTACCACCCGAACACCAGCGGCTACTCCAACGGCTACCTGCCGGCGCTGTCCGGCGCGGCCGGCTGAAAGATCACGCCTAGCGGGGTCACCGCCGTCTCAGCTCGGTCGAGACGGCAGTGGTCCTGCTGGTCGGTCGAGACGGCAGTGGTCCTGCTGGTCGGTCGAGACGGCAGTGGTCCTGCTGGTCGGTCGAGACGGCAGTGGTCCCGCCGGTCAATGACCGGGTACTCGCCGGCGTGGTCGACTGCTTTCCGTCCCGGCCATCCGCGGCGATCGTGCCCCGGAACGCGCGCGGCGCGCCGGCTAGCGCTTGTGGTCGTTGACCGGGCAAATACGACCACAAGCGCAAGCCGGCCGTGGTGTGCAGCCGGTTTGCGCTGGCTGTACACCGCGGTTGTTGGCTGTCGCGTACGGCTGTCGGCTGTCACCTATGGCGGCCGTGGTGTGCAGCCGGCATTGGGAACTCGCGGCGGTGGGCGGTAAGGCCTGAAACGCCGGGTTGTCTCCTTCCGTGCCCCCTGGCTCGAAGCGCGACACGCACGCCGCGCCTCGCACTCCTGCGTCGATTTCGGGTTCGGTACGCGCCTTGATTCGACACGCATCGGTGGGGTGCTTGCGGCGTGAGCGCTGCAACCGCTCGGCTTCTGCGGTGACGTGCAACCCAGCGGCACCCCGCGCGGACCGGAAACGATGCCCCGGCTTGCCAGGATCTTTGTCCATGGCCCGACTGAACACGCTGCTCTTCCTGGTCGTCGTCGCGCTCAGCGTGATCGCGCTGATCGACTGCCTGTCGACCGACGGGACGCGGCTGAGGTCGTTCCCGCGGGGCGCCTGGATCGTGCTGATCCTGCTCTGCCCGGTGGCCGGCGCGATCGCTTGGTTCCGCGCGGGCCGCGCCACCTCAGCGAGCGACATCGAGGGGCCGATGCCGGTGCCGGGCGGCGGACCCGTCGGCCCGGAGGACGACCCCGAATTCGTCAAGATGCTGGCCACCCGAATCTCCGGCGCCTAGGCCTTAGGCGGCGTGCTCCGGGCACCAGGGTGCGGGCGGGCGTGCTCCGGGAACCAGGGGTGCGGGCGGGCGTGCTCCGGGCACCAGCGTGCGGGCCGGCAATGGGGCAGCGCGGGCAATGGGATAGCGCAGGCAATGGGGCAGCGCAGACGGCGGCGCACGCAACGGGTCGGCGGCGGTGACGAGGCCCCACGCAATGCGTATGCGAGCTCCTGGCTCGGCTATGGCGTGGATGAGGTCGCACCGAGTCGTTGTGTGCTGCTTCATCCACGCCGATCGCGCCTTATGTGTGTTCTCGTCGCCGCTGGACGTGCCGGGTCGCTGGACGTGCCGGGCCTCGCGGGTCCCGCAGCACCGTCAGAAGGGTCAGCCCTGCAAGATCGCCGGCCGGGCACCTGGCCGAGGGTGCCAACCGCCGATCTTGAGCGATGTTGTACACCCGCGGCGCCTGCACCCCGCGGCGCCTGCACCCCGCGGCGCCTGCACCCCGCGGCGCATGCACCCCGCGACGCAGGCACCGCGCGGTGGAGGATCGCTCAAGATTTGGCAAGGGGGGCGCGGCGGGGTGGGGTCAGGCGGAGTCGCGCCAGACGATTGGGGTGTCGAGCAGCTCGCCGTGGTGTTCGACCTGTTCGCCGGCCAGTTGGCGGAGCACCAGCTGGGCCGCGAACGAGCCCAGCTCCTTTGCCGGCTGGTGCACCGTTGACAGCTGTGGCTGGCAGCGGACCGCCCAGGTGCTGTCGTCGAAGCCGACGACGCCCACGTCGCCGGGGACGCTCCGGCCGGCCTCGCGCAGCGCTTCCAGGGCGCCGGCCGCTATCGCGTCGGACGCGGCGAAGACGCCGTCTATGGCGGGCTCGCGTTCGAGCAGGAGCCGCATTCCCTTGACTCCGGATGCGTAGTCGTAGTGCGGTACGTCCGCCACGAGGTTGCTGTCGAATTCCGTACCCAGGGCTTCTTTGAAGCCGGTGAGGCGGTCCAGGCCGGAGTCGCGGTCGAGAGCGGCAGCGATCATGCCGATGCGTCGCCGGCCGCTTGCGGCCAGGCGCGCGGTGATCGAGCGTGCCGAGCCGACGTTGTCTATCCCGACGAACGGGATGCTGTCTCTCAATTCAGGCGGATGACCCACAAATGCCGCCGGAATTCGCAGATCGGCGATTACCTTGATGATCGGGTCCCGGGTCCGGGCCGACACCACGATCGCACCGTCGACGAAGCCTCCGCTGAGGTAACGGGCGACCCGCTCGGTGTCGCGCGCGGACTCCACCACCAGGCTGACCATCTGGTGGTCGGCGAGGGAGAGCGCGGCGTTCGCGCCGAGCATGATCGCGCCGATGTTCGGGTCGTCGAGGAAGAGCGAATGCGGCTCCAGGGCGACGAACGCGACCGCCTGCGAGCGGCGCATCTTCAGCGTACGCGCGGCGTTGTTCGGCACGTAGCCGACGTCGGTGATGGCGGCTTCGATCGCCGCGCGCGCCTCGGCCGAGACATATCCGCCGTTCAGCACCCGGCTCACGGTGCCTCGGGACACGCCCGCGGCGGCCGCGATGTCGTGCACGGTGGCGCGTTTCTGGGGCTTCGGCCGGGACATGCGATCAATGTAGCGCCGCAGCTATTGACCGAGTGCCAGGCCAGTCTTACTGTGTGCACGTTCACACAACCGTAACGGCCGGTTAGGTCCGCGGAAATGTGTGCACGTGCACACACCTGTGACCAGGAGTTTTATGTTCACCATGCCCATACCGGGAATCAGCCTCGGCTGTGATTACAACCCGGAGCAGTGGTCGCCTGATGTCTGGCGCGAGGACGTCGCGTTGATGCGCCGGGCCGGCGTCGATCTCGTGGCCGTCAACATCTTCGGCTGGTCGAACCTGGAACCGAGCCCCGGCCGGTACCACTTTGACGACCTCGACGAGGTCGTCGGCCTGCTGCACGACAACGGAATCAAGGTCAACCTCGGCACCGGCACATCATCGCCGCCACCGTGGCTCAGCACCCTGTACCCGGAGATCCTGCCGGCCGCGGCCGACGGCACCCTGCGGTTCCCGGGCGGTCGTCAGGCCTGGTGCCCGAGTTCGCCGGTCTTCCGGGAGCACGCGTTCGCCCTGGTCGAGCAGGTTGCGCAGCGGTACGGCGAGCACCCGGCCGTGGCGCTCTGGCACGTCTCCAACGAGCTGGGCTGCCACAACGCGCTCTGCTACTGCGAGGCGAGCGCGGACGCGTTCCGGAGCTGGCTGCGCGAGCGCTACCGCAAGATCGAGACGCTGAACGAGGCCTGGGGCACGTCGTTCTGGAGCCAGCGGTACGGCGACTGGTCCGAGATCCAGCCGCCGCGCCTCGCGCTGTCGCTGCGCAACCCGGCCCAGATCGTCGACTTCCACCGGTTCAGCTCCGACGAGTTGCTCGGTTACTACCGCGGCGAGACGGAGATCCTGCGCCGCTGGTCACCGGCCAAGGTCACCACGAACTTCATGGTCACCGCGCACATCCGGAACCTGGACTACTGGTCCTGGGCGCCGGAGATGGACGTCGTGGCGAACGACCACTACCTGGACCACCGCCTCGGCGACCCGGTCGCGGAGCTGGCCTTCGCCGCCGACCTGACCCGTGGCCTGGCCGCGGGCAAGCCGTGGATGCTGATGGAGCAGGCGGCCGGCGCGGTCAACTGGCAGCCGCACAACCTCACCAAGGCGCCGGGCGAGATGATCCGCAACTCGCTCACCCACGTGGCCCGCGGCGCCGACTCGCTCTGCTTCTTCCAGTGGCGGGCGTCGGCGCAGGGCGCCGAGAAGTTCCACTCGGCGATGCTGCCGCACGCCGGCACCGACACGATCGCCTGGCGCGAGGTGCTGCGGCTCTCCGAGACCCTGGACCGGATCGGCGAGGTTGCCGGCACGCGGGTCGAGTCGGACGTCGCGCTCGTCTTCAGCTGGGAGTCCTGGTGGGCGGCGGAGGGTGAGGCCCGCCCGTCGCAGGCGGTCACCTACCTCGACCAGGTGCACAAAGCGCACCGGGCGCTGCGCGAACTGGGCGTCACCGTCGACGTGGTCGCCCCGGGCGCCGATCTCAGCGCGTACAAGCTGGTTGTCGCCCCGTGCCTCTACATGGTGAGTGACTCGGACGCGGAGAAGTTCGAGGAGTACGCGTCGGCCGGCGGGAGCCTGCTCGTCACCTTCTTCTCCGGGATCGTCGACGAGCGGGACCGGATCCGCCTCGGCGGTTACCCCGGCGCCTTCAAGAACGTGCTCGGCGTGCACGGCGAGGAGTTCGCCCCGCTGAAGCCCGGCCACCAGGTGAAGCTCAGCAACGGCGCGACCGGTTCGCTCTGGACCGAGCGCCTGCGGACCACGACGGCCGAGACGATCGCGACCTATTCCGACGGGCCGCTGCCCGGCGTTCCGGCGATCACCCGCAACGGCACCGCTTGGTACGTCGCGACCGATCTGGACCCCCGAAGCCTGCGCGAGCTGGTCCGCAGCGCTGTGGAACAGGCCGGTGTGACACCGGCCGGGCCGGAGTCGAACGGTGACCTGGAGGTGGTCCGGCGTTCCGGCGACGGCCGCTCCTACCTGTTCGTGGTCAACCACGGCACCCAGGCCGTGGCGATCAGCGGTCATGACCTGGTGACCGGCGCGCCCGTGACAGAGGTCGCCGGCGGCGGCGTCGCCGTAATCAAGGAAGCCGCGATCAAGGAAGCAACTGTCAAGGAAGCCGCGATCAAGGAAGCAACTGTCAAGGAAGCAACGATCAAGGAGGAGAGGAAATGACCAGGAAGCGGCCGGTAGGCGCACTACTCTTCTTCATCCTCCCGTTCGGGTTGCTCTTCGCGGCGTTCTACCTGGCGCCGATCGGGTACGCGATCAAGCAGTCCCTGTACAAGGTCGAGCGCACCGGGACATTCGGCCCGGCCCGCGAGGTCTTCGGTGGACTGGCCCAGTACGAGCGCGTCTTCGCGGACGGTCCGTTCTGGGAGTCGATCGGCCGGGTGCTGCTGTTCGGCGTGGTCCAGGTCCCGGTGATGCTCGGCCTCGCCCTGGTCCTGGCTCTGCTGCTGGACTCGGGACTGGTGAAGGGCCGGCGGTTCTTCCGGCTCGCGTTCTTCGTTCCGTACGCAGTGCCCGGTGTCGTCGCGGCGATCATGTGGGGCTTCCTCTACTCGCCGAACCTGTCGCCGTTCAGCAGCGTGACCAGCGCGGTCGACCTGCTCTCCGCCGACCTCGTGCTCTGGGCCATGGCGAACGTCGTGACCTGGGTCTACGTCGGTTACAACATGCTGATCATCTACTCCTCGCTGCTGGCGATCCCGCAGGAGATCTACGAGGCGGCGAAGATCGACGGCGCCGGGGCGATCCGCACGGCGTGGTCCATCAAGATCCCGCTGGTGATGCCGGCGATCGTGCTGACCACTGTCTTCTCGATCATCGGCACCCTGCAGCTGCTCGCCGAGCCGGCCGTTTTCCGGACCTTCAGCTCCGCGGTGACCAGCGCGTACACGCCGAACCTGACCGTGTACTCCACCTCGTCCATTCCGAACTTCAACCTGGCGGCGGCGTTCTCGGTGGTCCTCGCGCTTGCCACCTGCGTGCTGTCCTTCGCCTTCCTGAAGGTCACCCAGCGAGGAGGCGACAAGTGAAAAACAATGTGAACCGCATCGCCCCCATGCTGGTCATGGGCGCCTGCACTCTCTACTTCCTGGTGCCGATCTGGTGGCTGCTGGTCGCGGCGTCGAAGAGCCGGTCCCAGTTCAGCAGCACCGACCCGCTCTGGTTCGCCGACTTCTCCCTGTTCGACAACCTGAACGAACTCTTCTCGTACCGGGACGGCGTTTTCCTGCGCTGGATGCTGAACAGTGTCGTCTACACCGGCGGTGCGGCCCTGCTCGGCACGGTTCTGGCCGCGATGTGCGGGTACGCCCTGGCGAAGTACCGCTTCCCCGGCCGGGAAGCGATCTTCAACGTGGTGCTGAGCGGCGTCCTGGTGCCGGCCACGGCGCTCGCCCTGCCGCTGTTCCTGATCTTCAGCCAGTTCAACGCGACGAACACCTTCTGGTCGGTGTTCCTGCCCAGCCTGGTCAACCCGTTCGGTGTCTACCTGGCACGGATCTACGCCACCGCCAGCGTCCCGGACGAGCTGCTCGAAGCGGCCCGGCTGGACGGCTCCGGCGAGGTACGGACGTTCTTCACGGTCTCCACCAAGCTGATGTTCCCGGCCCTCGTGACGATCTTCCTGTTCCACTTCGTCGCCGTCTGGAACAACTTCCTGCTGCCGCTGATCATGCTCGGCAACGAGCGGCTCTTCCCGGTGACCCTCGGCCTTTACTCCTGGAACACGCAGGTCAACCAGATCCCGGAGCTCCGGATGCTGGTGCTGACCGGCGCACTCGTCTCGATCATTCCGCTGGTGATCGCATTCCTGCTTCTCCAGCGTTTCTGGCGCAACGGCCTCGGCTCGGGCGCCATCAAGTAAGTCGCACCAAACCCCTCTCACCCCATCCAAAAAAACGAGAAATGAGAAGTCAATGCGCCTTCCCATGCGCTCACTCGGCATCCTGCTGACCTCAGCACTTGCCTTGACCGCCTGCTCGTCCGGCGGCGACGACGACGCGGCCACCTCGGCCGGGGCGGCCAGCTGCGCCCCGTCCTCCGGCCCGGTCACCCTGAACTACACCACCTGGATCCCCGGGATCGAGAACGTGGTGAAGGTCTGGAACGACGCGAACCCGAACATCCAGGTCAAGGTGCAGACCGGCCCGAACGGCAACGGCGGCACCTACCAGAACTTCTTCAACCAGCTGAAGGCCGGCAACGCGCCCGACCTCGGCCACATCGAGTACGACGCGCTGCCCAGCTTCCGGGTGCAGGACGGCCTGGAGAACCTGGCCGGCTGCTCCGAGGTGACCGCGGCCAAGGACCAGTTCGTCGACTGGACCTGGGGCCAGGTCACCTTCGGCGAGGAGAACTCGGTCTACGGCATCCCGCAGGACGCGGGCCCCATGGCGCTGTTCTACCGCAAGGATCTGTTCGAGAAGAACGGCATCGCGATCCCGACCACCTGGGACGAGTACGCCGCTGCCGCCGAGAAGGTGAAGGCCGCCGGTGGTTACATCACCAACTTCTCGCAGAGCGACATCAACCAGTTCGCGGGTCTTGCCTGGCAGGCCGGCGGCCGCTGGTTCAGCAACGACGGCTCCAAGTGGACAGTGAACCTGGCCGACGAGAACACCACCAAGGTCGCGAACTACTGGCAGGGCCTGCTCGACAAGAAGCTCGTCTCGACGGTTCCGCCGTGGACGACCGAGTGGGACAACGCGTACAACACCAGCAAGGCGTGGACCTGGGTCTCCGCGGTGTGGGGCGCCAACTCGATCATCTCCGGCGCGCCGGACACCTCGGGCAAGTGGGCGGTCGCCCCGATGCCGCAGTGGACCGCCGGCGGCACCGTCGCTGGTAACTGGGGCGGCTCGGCCACCGCGGTCTTCAAGGGCTCGAAGCACCCGTACGAGGCTGCCAAGTTCGCTCTCTGGCTGAACACCAACGAGGAGGCGCTGACCCTGCTGAACAAGGAGGCGCAGCTCTACCCGGCGACCAAGGCCGGCGCGTCGCTGCCCGCCCTGAAGCAGGGAGTCGACTTCTACGGCGGCCAGGCGATCTACGATGTGTTCGCGCAGGCCTCCGGCCAGGTCGCGGCCGACTTCGTCTGGGGACCGACGATGACCTCCACGTACACCTCCGCCTCGGACGGCTTCAAGGCCGCCGTCTCCGGCAGCGGCACCCTGATCGATGCGCTGAAGAAGGCGCAGACCTCGACCGTCGAGACCCTCAAGTCTCAGTCGATCCCGGTCGCCGAGTGACCGTGCTCCACCTCCGCGCCGCGGGCGTCAGCCTTGTGCTTGACGCCCGCGGTGGCGTTCCCTGCGTCATCCACTGGGGCGCTGACCTCGGTGAACTCGATCTCGCGGCCCTCGAATCGCTCGCCGATGCGGCAGTTCCCGCGGTGCCGCCGAGCTCGGTCGACGTACCCCTGCGGTTTTCTCTCTGGCCTGGCCTTGCAGAAGGCTGGACCGGAAGGCCTGCCTTGGCAGGCCACCGCCAGGGCGTTCCGGCGCCGGCTCTGCGTCTGGTCGCCCTCTCGCCCGCTTCGGTACGCGGCTCTTCGGTACGCGCTAAGAGCGCCGATGATTCGCTGGAGCTGACCACCGAGCTGGAGCTGACCCCGGAAGGCGTCCTGCGGATCCGGCACCGGCTGGTGAACCTCGGCGACAGGGATTTCGAACTCTCCGGTCTGAACATGCTGCTCCCGATTCCGGAGCAAGCCTCCGAACTGCTCGACTTCACCGGACTCTGGGCGCACGAGCGGGAGCCGCAGCGCGGTTCCCTGCGGCACGGCGTGTGGAGCCGGGAGAGCCGGCACGGCCGTCCCGGGCACGACGACGCCTTCCTGATGATGGCCGGCGAGCCCGGCTTCGGGTTCCGGCGCGGCCGGGTCTGGGCCGCGCACCTGGCGTGGAGCGGCGACAAGCAGATCTGGGCGGAACGGTCCTCGCTCGGTTACGGCGCTCTCGGCGCCGGCGAGCTGCTCGCACCGGGCGAGATCCGGCTGGCGCCCGGGGCTTGCTACGAGACGCCGTGGCTGATCGCGGTCTTCTCGGAGAACGGCATCGACGGGATTTCCGATCGGCTGCACCCGTGGATCCGCTCGCGGTCGCCGCTGCGTCTGCCCAGGCCGGTCGTGCTGAACACCTGGGAAGCGGTGTACTTCGACCACGACCTCTCGGTTCTGGGTCGTCTGGTGGACGCGGCCGCTTCGGTGGGCGTCGAGCGGTTCGTGCTGGACGACGGCTGGTTCACCGGCCGTCGTGACGACAAGCGGGCGCTCGGCGACTGGTATGTGGATACCGCGGTGTGGCCGGACGGCCTGCACCCGCTGATCTCCCGAGTCGTGTCGTCCGGGATGGAGTTCGGCCTCTGGGTGGAGCCCGAAATGATCAGCCCGGACTCGTCGCTGGCTCGCTCGCATCCGTCGTGGATGCTGGACGCGTCGCTGACGTGGCGCTGGCAGCGGGTTCTCGACCTCAGCAATCCGGATGCGTTCGCTTTTGTGCGTGATCGGCTGGCCGCGCTTCTGAACGAGTACCCGATCGCGTACCTCAAGTGGGACCACAACCGGGACCTGCTGACGCCGGGCGTGGCACATCGCCAGACTCGCGCGCTGTATCGCCTTCTATCGGAATTGCGAGCAACCTTTCCGAACGTGGAGATCGAGAGCTGCGCGTCCGGCGGCGCCCGGGTCGACCTGGGCATCCTCGAACTGGTCGACAGGTTCTGGACCTCGGACACCAACGACCCGCTCGACCGGCAGAAGATTCAGCGCTGGACCAGCGTCCTGATCCCACCGGAGTATCTGGGTGGTCATCTGGGCGCCGGCGCCGCCCATGTGACGGGCCGGAGTTCGGCGCTCGGGTTCCGGCTGGCGACAGCGCTGTTCGGCAGCGCCGGCATCGAGTGGAACCTGAACGCGGCGTCCTCGTCCGAGCTGGTCCTGATCGCGGAGTGGATCGCGGAGTACAAGCGGTTGCGCCCGCTGCTGCACACCGGTGTGGTGGTCCGGGCCGATGCCGCCGATCCGGCGTACCAGGTACACGGCGTGGTGGCGCAGGACCGGGCGTCGGCGGTGTTCGCCCTGGTGGCGCTCGGCACTCCGCGGTCCGCGTTGCCGCCACCGGTCCGCTTCCCCGGCCTGGACCCGAACCGGGTCTACACGGTCCGCCCGATCGGAACGCAGCCGAAGATGGTGCAGGACGCACCCCCGGGGTGGCTGGCGGCGGGCTCGATCACGTTGCCCGGCCGGGTGCTGTCCGAGGCAGGTTTACCGGCGCCGTTGCTGGCCCCAGAACAGGCCCTCCTTCTGACCGTCGACTGACACCGCCAAGGGGTGTTGCTCGTGGGCTGTGACGCTCGGGTGCTGTCTCGCCGCTCCTGCGGTGTTCGCCGGTTCGCGCTTGCGCCCGCTGTGAACCTTGAGTGATTCTCGACGCCCCGATGTAGAAAATCACTCAAGATCGCGGGGTGCGGGGTGCGGGGTGCGGGGTGCGGGGCGCGGGGCGCGGGGCGCGGGGCGCGGGGCGCGGGGCGCGGGGCGCGGGGCGCGGGGGGCGTCGACTGGGGCCCGCCCTCGCCCGAACTTGTGAGGTTGAGTCGTCATGTCGACCACAAGCTCACAAGATCGGTGGCCTGCCTTCGCCTCGTCCTCAGCTGGTCGCGGTCCGGTCCTGTGCTGGCCCGTGTCGGCCCCGCATCCGCGTGCGTGCGTGCGTGTCGAGTTGGGTGCGGTGGGCAGTGCGGTGGACGCCTGAATTCGACACGCTGGCGTGGGTCCGCCCGTGCGTGTCGAGCGAAGGTATGAACCGCACCGAACTCGACACGCTGAAGCCGTCTCCGCGACTACCGGATGGCGAGATACCCGACCTGGTGAGCCGTCCCGCGTGATGGGCCGGACGGGATGGTGGCTGGCGGTGGTGGTGGGCGCGGTGGGCGCTCGCGGCCTGCGTCCGGATCTTGAGCGATTCTGCACCCTCTGATGTGGAAATTCGCTCAAGAACGCTGAGGTGGGGGCGGAGTGGCCCCAGCATTGCGCGATCTTGGCGTGGCCGGGCGCGATGAGGGCAGAACTTGCCAAGATCGCCCGCCAGCCGCCAGCCGCCAGCCGCCAGCCGCCAGCCGCCAGCCGCCAGCCGCCAGCCGCCAGCCGCCGGCCGCCGGCCGCCGGCCGCCCAATTGCTGCCCGCCACCCCGCCAGTTGCTGGCCATCGCCCGCCAGTTGCTGGCCAATCGCCGGTCGCTGCCCGCCGCCAGCCGCCAGCCGGTCGCTGCCCGCCGGTCGCTGCCCGCCGGTCGCCGGTCGCCCGCCAGTTGCAGCCCGTCAGTCGCTGGCCGCCGGCAGGGGTGGGGTTAATCCAGTGGGAGTTCCAGCCGGCTGGCTCCGGTCAGCGTCAGGAACGCGCGGGTTGGGGTTCGGACCAGCCGTAGGACCACGTCGGTGCAGTTCGGGCAGCGGCCCACCAGGCCTGGGGCCGGTACCCACACCCGCAAACTCGCCACCACCCCGGAATGCTGGCACCCCGCGCAGACGAAGACCGCGCCGGTTACATCAGCGGCGAAGACCGAGCTCAGATCGCCGCCCAGAGCGTTCCCGTCGAGTTCCATCACGCGCCGCCGAAGCGTTCGGTCCGCACCCGGGAAGCGGCGTGGCCCAGCGCCACCAGGATGTCCGCGGCAGTTTCCACGAAACCGGTGGGGCCACAGACGTAGCAGTCCGGCTCGAAATCCGGCGGCCAGCCGTGCGAGTTGATTGTCTCGACGTCGATCCGTTTCGGCGGGGCAGGCCAGCCGTCCGGTGTCTTGCGCGTATAGACGAAGTGCACGTCGAGGCCGGGGTTCTCGCGTACCCGAAGGCGCAATTCCTCAGCGTAAGCGGCATCCTCTGGCGTGCGCACCGAGTAGATCAGCCGGAAAGGCTGACGGCCGCGGGCGCGGATCATCGCCATCAGCGGCACCACGCCGGAGCCGCCGGCGATCAGCAGCACCGGCGCGGTCTGGGTGTCGCGCCAGACGAACCAGTTGCCGATCGCGCCGCGCACCTCGATCTTGTCGCCGACCTCGACCACGTCGGTCAGGTAGGGCGACACCTCGCCGTCGTCGAGGCGCTGGATCGTGAGTTCCACATGCGGGGACGAGGGTGACCACGCCGACGCGATCGAATAGCTGCGCTGGGCGACATATCCGTCATCCGCGGTCAGCCGGATGTCGACGTGCTGACCGGGCAGATGCCCGCTCCACTCCGGCACGTCGAGCACCAGGGTGCGCGACGTGCTCGTCTCCCAGCGGACCGCGGTCACAGTCGCGGCCCGCCAGGTGATGCGCTTGATCATGCGGCGATCAGCATCATGCGGCGATCAGTCGCCCTGGTAGCGCTGCTCGCGCCACGGGTCGCCGTACATGTGGTAACCGCCGGCCTCCCAGAAGCCGGGCTCGTCGTCGTTGAGCATTTCGAGGCCGTTGACCCACTTCGCGGACTTCCAGAAGTACAGGTGCGGCACGATCAGCCGGACCGGTCCGCCGTGTTCCGGGTGAAGCGGCTCGCCGTCGAACTCGTACACAAGCCAGGCTTTGCCCTCGAGGAGATCGTCGAGAGGCACGTTCGTGGTGTAACCGCCGTAGCTGTGCGCCATCGTGTAATCGGCGGCCGACTCGACGTCCTCGAAGAGGGTGTCGAGCGAGACGCCTTTCCAGGTGGTGCCGAGCTTGGACCACTTGGTGACGCAGTGGATGTCGACGGTGAATTCCTCGGACGGCAGAGCGGTGAACTCTTTCCAGTCCCAGGAGTGCTTCTCGCCGGTCTCGGTGGTGATCGTGAACTTCCACCGGTCCAGCGGGATGCGCGGGGTCGGCCCGGCGGAGAGCACCGGGAAGTCGTGAGTCAGGTACTGGCCGGGAGGCAGGCCGGGCAGCGACTCACGCCGCCGCCCGCCGAAGCCGCGAGAGATGATGCCCATGACTGGAAGTAAACAGCACTCGCGTTACCCGCGGGGTCAGGCTTTGACCGTGCCGCTGGTTACGCCCGCCACAGTCTTGGTGCCGGCGATCACCACGCGGTAGGTCGCGCCGCTCACCAAGCCGGTGATCGTGCGGGTGGCGGTCGTGCGGAACGTCATCACCGTCTTCCACTTCTTGTTCTGATACCGCTGCACCGTCATGGTCTGGCCGGACGCTCCGGCCACCTTCACCGGGATCACACTCTTCTTGCCACGAACCGCCGTGACCTTGGCCTTCACCGTGTAACTCGCGGTCGCTGCGGCCGCAGCGAAATCAACAGACGAGGGTACGAACAAACGAGCGCGGTAGTGCGCGTTCGCCACCCTGGTGAACGTGTACGTCCCGGCTGCGCTTGTCGTGACAGGCGTGCACGTGAACGCGGCGCCGGCCACCGAGAGACACGCCGACACCGAAGTGTTCGCGAGCGGCTTGCCACCGGTCATGGCGGTGAACGTGGTCGTGGTCTTCGTCCCGTACCCGACCGTGCGGGTGCTGACTGTCGACGTGACGTACTGTCCGGCGGCGGCGAGTGCGGCCACCGCGTCGACCCGCCCGTTGCCGTAGTCGTAGTCGAACCCGGCAGCACCGAGGTCGGCAGCGGACGCCTCCAGGATCTTCTCGATCTGGCTCGGGTTGAGCGCCGGCTGGTACGCCTCGAGCAGCGCCACCACCGCCGCGACCTGCGGGGCGGCCATCGAGGTACCGCTCATCACGGCGTAATTGCCGCCGGCCAGGGCGGTCGGGTACGTGCTGACGATGCTGCTGCCCGGCGCGGCCACGTCGACATAGCCGCCGGAGTTGGAGTACGACCCGTACCGGTCGGCGGAATCGGTCGCGGCGACAGCGATCACCCCGGTGTCGGCGGCCGGGTAACTGATCGGGCTGCCGTCCTCCCGCTCGTTGCCGGCGGCGGCGACCACGGTGACGCCCTTGCCCCGGGCGTACGCGACAGCGTCGGAGAGCGCGCCGAGTTTCGTGGGGGAGCCGAGCGACATGTTGATCACGTTGGCGCCGTGGTCGGTGGCCCAGACGATGCCTTCGACGACATCGGACATGTATCCGGCACCGTTCGCGCCGAAGACGCGTACCGGCAGGATCTTGGCGTCCGGGGCGACGCCGGCGACGCCGACGCCGTTGCCGGTGACCGCGCCGATGATGCCGGCCACGTGAGTGCCGTGCCCGTTCGCGTCGGTGGTGCCGCCGGCCTTGCCCTTCAGCGCGTCGTACCCGGCCAGCACCTTGCCGGCCAGGTCGGGGTGGGCGGCGTCGACGCCGGTGTCGATCACGGCGACGGTCACCCCGGCGCCTGTCGACCTCGCCCAGGCCGTCGGCGCCTTGATCTTGGTGAGCCCCCACTGCTGCTTGCGGTACGGGTCGGAGCCGGTCGGCGCGGCGGCCACCCTCACCGGGACGTCGAGCTGCGCGTTCGGCATCTTCGCCAGCAGTTCGGCGGTCTCGGCCCGGTCGGTCGCCTCATGCACGGTGACCACGGGCCGGCCGAGCGCGTCGACGGTCGTGCCGACCACCCGTGCGGGCTGTGCCTCGGTGACGGTCGCGGGCACACCCGCGTACGACACGCCGGGGAGGGCGATCGCGCCCAGCCCGGCCGCCAGGGAGATCGCCAGGGTGCCGGTGAACAACCGCACGTAAAGCCGCCTTCCGCTCGTCGGTCCGACCTTTGGAGCCGGCACCCACCACGGTCCGTGGTGCAGAGAGCGTTACGGGCAGGCCCGGGGTGCGGTCCGGGTGCGGCTAAAGTCGCCATCATGCCGTTGAGTGGTGAGTACCTGCCGAGCACGTCGGACTGGGCACGCAAACAGGCCGAGAAGTACGAAGCGACGGATGGCGCACAGGCGAACGACATCCAGGGAATGCCGATCATCGTCCTGAGCAGCATCGGGGCGAAAACCGGAGCACTGCGCAAGACCGCGCTGATGCGCGTCGAGCACGACGGGGAGTACGCCGTCGTCGGCTCGCTGGGCGGCGCTCCGAAGAACCCGGTCTGGGTCTACAACGTCCGTAAGAACCCGCACGTGGAGCTTCAGGACGGCGAGACCAAGCGGGACTACTCGGCCCGCGAGGTGGAGGGCGCCGAGCGCGAGATCTGGTGGGAGCGGTCCGTCGCCGCGTACCCGCCGTACGCCGACTACCAGAAGAAAACCGACCGGCTCATCCCGGTCTTCGTCCTGACACCCCGCTGAAAAAGCGGATGCCCCAGCAGGCCGCAACGCGGATCATGAAGTGATGGACACCCCCCACCAGCTTCCGGTCGCCGGCACCGTGGATGACGGCGACCGGCTGGTGGACATCGTCGACCTGATCGCCCTCGACCCGTTCGTCACCGGCCGCGAGCCGTACGGCCGGACCACCCACCTGGAGAACGTCCGCCCGGACGCGCTGCTGAGCGTGCCGGACGGGACCGTGCTTCGCGACGCTGTCGAGGAGGACGGCCACAACCGGATCAGCGTGGGCGAGGGCTGGACCCTGCACGTGATGCGCTGGAAGCAGAGCCGCCGCGCCCGGGTGACGATCACCGCGACCAGCGCCGAACTGGCCGAGAAGCTGCTCGGCGAGGCGGTGGCCGACGCGGTCGAGGAGCCACCGGCCGAGGCCGGCACGGTGCCGATCGGGTTCTGGCACTTCGGCCAGCACGGCCCACGCCGCGCCGAGCGACAGATCGAGGCGGAGCCGTGGGAGGAGATCCGGCGCAACTACGCGGCGCCTGTTGCTTCCACGCTCGAACAGCTGATGACGCTGGACAACACGGCGATCACCGGCCGGATCCTGCTGCTGCACGGCGAGCCCGGCACCGGCAAGACCACCGCGCTGCGGGCGCTCGCCCAGCAGTGGCGCTCCTGGTGCCAGGTCGACTGCGTTCTCGATCCGGAGCGGCTTTTCGCCGATCCGGCGTACCTGATGAGCGTGGCCCTGGGCAGCGGCGACGACGAGGAGCCGAAATGGCGGCTGCTCATGCTGGAGGACTGCGACGAGCTGATCCGCGGCGAGGCCAAGGCCAGCGCCGGCCAGGCCCTGTCCCGGCTGCTCAACCTCACCGACGGCATGCTCGGCCAGGGCCGCAACGCGCTGATCGGCATCACCACGAACGAAGACCTCGCCACGATGCACCCCGCCGTGATCCGTCCGGGCCGGTGCCTGGCCAGCATCGAGGTGGGCCGGTTGCCGTACCAGGAGGCGGTCTCCTGGCTGGGCTCACCCACCGGCGTCTCCCCGGACGGCGCGACACTGGCGGAGCTGTACGCCCTGAAGACCGGCGCCAAGCCGGTCACCGTCCCGCAGCAGCCCTCCCCGATCGGCATGTACCTCTGAAGGCGCTTGAACGAATCAAGGCGTGCCTCAACGGCGGCCGGCTCCGCGACGACCATCCGGCCGTACCGATCACGCCCGCCGAACTGGCCGCTGAGGCAGCCGCCGCGGTGACGGCCGGCGCCGAGGCACTGCACGTGCACCCGCGCGAGCAGGGCGGCGCGCAGTCACTGCATCCCGACGACGTTGCCGCAGCCGTCACCGCGGTGCGCCGGGCCTGTCCGGGCGTGCCGGTGGGGGTGACAACCGGCTTGTGGATCAGCGACGGCGATGCCGGCCGGCGGCTCGCGACGGTGACCCGCTGGGCCGACCTGCCACCGGCGGCACGGCCGGACTTCGCCTCGGTCAACGTCAGCGAGCCCGGCTTCGCCGACCTGGCCGAGGTATTGCAGCGGGCCGGCATCGGGGTGGAGGCGGGGGTGTGGTCGCCGGCCGACGCACTAAAGCTGGCCGCAAGCGCGGGCTCCTGGCTTCGCATCCTGGTGGAGATCATCGACGGTACGCCCGAGACAGCCGTGGCCGAGGCGGACGCGATCCTCACCAGCCTCGACGATCTCGGGGTCACCGCACCGCGCCTGTTGCACGGCGAGGACGCGACGTGCTGGCCGCTTGTCGCTCACGCGGGCCGGCTGGGTCTTCCCACACGCATCGGCCTGGAGGACACCCTGGTCGGCCCAGACGGCGGCCCGGCCACCGGCAACGCCGCCCTGGTCCACGATTCCCTGGCGGTCTGGACCGCGGCATCCGCATAGAGCGCGCCTCGAACCGGCCCGATCACAGGGCGGCATTGACGTCGTGCAACCTCCCGCCTGGCCCGCCGCGACAGTAGAGCGACAGGGGACAATGCCGACGGGGGAGAGGGATGCGCTCCGACGAGGAACGTGAGTACGTCGAGTACGTGAGTGGGCGCCTGCCGCGCCTGCATCGCGCGGCTTACCTGCTCTGTGCCGACAGCTTCCAGGCCGATGACATCGTTCAGGCCACACTCACCTCGCTCTACCTTGGATGGCGCCGGGCCGTCCGTGCCGACAACCTTGACGGGTACGTGCACCGCATTCTGATCCGGCGCTTCCTCGATGAACGCCGACGCCCGTGGACGCGGGTGCTTCTCGGCGACCGGGTTCCGGAGACGCCGGCCGTGGCCGAGCGGGACGTCGAGGAGCACGACTCGTTGATGGCCGCGCTCCGATCGCTGCCGAAAGGCCAGCGCGCCGTGATCGTGCTGCGCTTCTTCAGCGATCTGTCGGTCGAGGCGACCGCGGAGGCGCTCGGCTGCTCCACCGGCAACGTCAAGAGTCAGTGCTCCCGCGGCCTGACAGCCCTGCGCGCGGTTCTCGGCGAGACGACGACTCTGGAAGGAACGAGGTACCAGGCATGAGCGACGAGCAGAAGGTGCGGGACGGCCTGGAGGCGATCGCGGTGCCACCCAGCCTGGTCCAGATCGAGTCCGTCCTGCCGGCGGCCCGTAAGCAGGCATTCCGCCGCACCGCCACCCGCGCTGTGGTCGGCGCCTCCCTGGCCGTGGGTGTGCTGGTTGCCGTTCCGTCGGTCCTGCTGCGGCCGACCGCGGCGACGGCACCGATGGTGATCCAGCCTGCTCTGCAGCGAGCCAGCGAAGCCCCGGCGTCGCCCGCGGCCTGCCGGATCGCCGAGCTGCCGGTGCCGAAAGGTATGAAGAACGTGGTCGCGTTCGCGGTCGACCCCACCGGCCGGTACATCGTCGGCAACGGCACGAAGGGCCAGGACTTCCGGCCGGTGCTCTGGACCGGCGGCACGGCGGAAGCGCTGCCGGTGATCGCCGACTCGGTCCAGCTCACCGCGGTCAACGCCGCCGGCGTGGTGGTCGGACTGGCGACCCGGAACAACGAGGACACCGTCTTCCGGTACGAGAACGGGGCCTATACGGAGCTTGATCTGCCGGAAGGCGACTGGCACCCGTACCCGGAACCGGCGATCAACGCGGCCGGAGACGTGGTGATCAACGCCGAGCCGCAGGGCAACATCGAGGGCAAGGGTGCGATCGCGCTGCTCTGGCCGAGCGGCTCGACCACACCGGTCAAGCTGCCGTTGCCGAAGGGTGGGCACGTCCAGGAGATCCTCGACGACGGCCGGGTGGCCGGCGGCATCTACGTCGACGGGTCGGGCTCCGAGCCGTGGGTCTGGAGTCAGGACGGCAAGGGTCAGAAGCTGGCCGTGCCGGCGGGTCACAAGGCCGTGGCGTACTCGATCAGCGGCGACTGGGTCACCGGAGGCATCTGGGAGCCCGGTTCGGTGGGCCTCTGGAATCTGCGGAGTGGAGAGCTGACCCAGGTCGAGGGCGACCAGAACCCCGGCATCGCGGTCAACGCCTCAGGCTGGGTGGTCGACTCCTCCGGCCGGCTGCTGCGCGACGGAAAGGTCACCGAGTTGCCGGTGCCGGACAAGAAGCAGGAGGCCCAGGCCACCGACCTCTCGGACACCGGCCTGCTGGTCGGCAGCGTGACGGTGCCGCGCAGCGCGAAAGAGGACCAGGCCCTCGTCGACGCCGGCGCCACCATCCCGGCCACCCCGCAGTACCCGCGCACCTGGCAGTGCTGACCAGCGGGCCCCAGTGGACCGGCGCCGGCTCGGGGCGGCGCCGGTCCGGGCACCGGTAGGCGCCTCAGGCGGCGTCGATGGCGAGGACCCCGGGCAGCCCGGCGAAGCCGGCTTTGAGGTCGCGAGTCAGGACAGTTCGTCCCGACTCGGCGGCGTGCGCAGCGATGATGAGATCGTGGGCGCCGCGTGGGGTGCCGCTTCTGCGCACGTGGGCGATCAGGCGAGCGTGCTGGGCAGCTGTCGACTCGGTGTAAGCCAGGACGTCGACGACGCTTTGGATCGCTGCCAGGGCGCGAGCCCGGGAGGCCGCGCGCTCGGCGGTGTCCGCCAGTTCGATTCCGACGCGGTACTCGGCGATGGTGATCGCAGCGACGGCAAGTTCGTCGTTGTCGAGGGCGGAGCGGTCGATGGTCCCGCGCTCGTAAGCGATCAGGACGTTGGTGTCCAAGATCAGGCGTCGGCCCACGGATCACCTCGCTCGGACTCCAGCAGGGACACCGCGGCAGCGATGTCGCCGGCGAATTGGTCGTCGGGTGCCGGGATGCCGGCGAGCGCCGCGCGAAGGTCCGAACCGGTTCGCCGGCGGGCCGGGCCGATCTCGGCCACCGGCTGGTTGCCCCGGGTGATGGTCACCGTCTCGCCCTGCTCGATGGCATCAAGCAGGACGGAGAAGTTCCGCGAGGCCTCAGTGGCGGTCATTGTCCGCATGCCACCTACCCTATCTGATAATCAGATTGCTGGTCAGGCGCTGCGTACGAAACAGGCCCGCCACCGGTAGCGGTGGCGGGCCTGTTGCGAGGCTGGTGAACTCAGGCGCGCGCGTACGTCAGGCAGTCGGCCTTGTCGGCGGAGGCGCCGACGGTGATCGCCGGGGCGCGGCACTCGAGGTTCTCGTTGTACGTGCAGTCGGCCCGCTTGCAGGCGCCGACCTGGGCGGTGGCGACACCCATGCCGCCCTTCTCGCCCGAGCCGATGAAGGTGTCGCACTCGGCGGTCTGCAGGCTGCCGATGGTGATCGCAAAGGCGGTACAGCCGTCGTGGTTGTAACCGCATGCGGCGACCGTGCACGTCTGGACCCGCGGCATGTTCATCATCTGCGTCATGATTTCGACTCCCCTGATTGTTATTGGCCTCGACTCGACCATAACCCCATTGGCGGCGTCTATTCCAGTTATCAAGTGATGTTGCCGTAAAAGGTTCGTTACATTAGGTAAGCCATGCCTTATTGTCTTTTAGGTAAGGCTTCCCTCTGCCGTGACCTGCGCTTGTTTGGCGCTGTGAACCTCAGGGTAACCCGTCAGACGCGAATTCCGACAGCAATTCTTTTATCGCTGGAACGCGGGCCGTGCGATTCGATCACCACCGGCGCATCAAGTGTTTCAGCGATTTCTTCCGTCCAGTTTTCCGGATGGCGCACGGTGGCCGGGACGGTTCGGTGAAGGCGCTCGGTGAGCCGTTCCTGATAGTCCAGATCGCGGTGCGGGCCGGGCTCGATGCGGTCCCAGATCTCCTCGCCGGTGCGGTACGCAGTGCACATCTTCAGGTCCTTGACGTCCAGGTGGGTCACGGCCAGGGCGTCGACGCCGCCGGCCACCTCGACCGCGTACCGGTGGGCCACCGCGTCGAAGTGGCCGGTACGGAAAGCGCCCTGCCAAACGCCTCGGCCGTTGTGCGGCTCGTCGAGCCCGAGCGGCGACTCGGTGACGAACGGGCCCGCGCCGTGCCGGGTGGTGTACGTGCGGACGACCCCCAGCCGCCGGAACGAGTCGCAGAGCTCGGCCACGTTGTCGAACGTCGTGGTCGACCAGGTCGTGTACGGGTGCCAGCCCCGCCACTCGTCGAGCAGGACTCCCTGGGCGCCCTCGAAGACGCACGGGCCTTCGCTGAGCAGACGGCCGGTGTGGTCGCTGCCGACGATCCGGACGGCGTCGCCGAACGCGGTGAAGGCATCGATCACGTCATCCAACGAAATATCGGGACAGGGGAGTGCGGCTTGCAGGGCGGAGAGGCGGCGCCGTAGCCGTGTGGGCGAGAGGACGTCGGCGACTCGGGGCGCGTCGGGGTGCTCCAGTGCGTACCCCATGGTCTCGCCGATGCCCATCCCGCACGAACCGTGACGTGAGGCACCGCGCTGGGTCTCGCGGAGCTGATTCGCGGCGCGATGCCACGGAGTGGCGAGCAGTGCGTCCCCATCCACCGTGAGCAGGTGAAACGGGTTGCCGAGCGCGGCCGCCTCGGAGGCCAGTGCCAGCGGGTCGACGATCATGAAGCGGGTGAGGTGGGTCGGTACGCCACGCAGCGTGCCCGACCCGAACTGTGCGAACGTGTGGTGCCGGCCGTCCTCGGTGATCACGTTGTGAGCGGCCTGGGCGCCGCCGTTGAAACGGAGGACGGCGTTGATCTTGGAGGTGGTGCACAGGAAATCGACAATGGTTCCTTTGCCGGCGTCGCCATATCCAAGATCTACGACCGCGACGTGCTCTCTCACAGCCGCTGATTCCCACCCTGACCAGCGGAGATCTCGAACGCCTCGCCGCGAACCACCGCGTTGCGCTGCAGTGGCGCGAGTGCCCGGCCCACCGAGCTGCCGGCCGGCGAACCGACGTCCTCCAGGTCGGCGATGCCCTCGTCCAGGTCGATCGCGTCCTCGCCGAGGCCGACCGTCAGCGCGATCGTCTCGCAGACCGCGTCCAGGTCGTCGAGTTCCAGGACGTTCTGGCCGAGCAGCTCACGCCAGCGGGCCAGCACCTCGGCGTCGCCGCCCCAGCCGGCCGCCGTCGGCAGGATGTAGTAGACGTCCCATTTGCGCTGCAGCTCGGCGATGATCTCCTCGATCTCGATCGGCTGCTTGATCGTGTCGCCGATGACCGCGTTCACCTCGCGCGGCTTGACCCGTGGGTACGGCATCTCGTCGCCGATCAGGAACAGATAACCGCGACGACCGCGATTGATCATCGAGTCGATGATCGTGTGCCGGGCGATGAAGTACAGGGCCAGCTCGTAGGACTCGTGCTTCTGCCCGCCGCCACCACCCTCCAGGCAGATCTTGGCGAGGTCCTCGTCCATCCGGTTGTCCGACTCGAACTGACCCATCTGCAGCGGCGCCCGGTCACAGGTCGCATCGCCGATCGCACCGAACATGATCTGCGGATCGATCGCGTAGTTCTTCCTCGTCAGCAGCCCGAGCAGCTGCGGAAGCTTGGTCTGCAGCACCCGGGGCACGTTGCCCATCGAGCCGGTCACGTCGAACAGGACCGTGATCGGCGTACTGAAGGGGTGCTCGTCGGAGTCCCGGGCCTCGCGCATGAAGACGCCGCTGGGGTCCAGATCCGGGTGGGTGCGACGGGCGCCGCTGTCGCTGTAGTCGAAGGCGCTCCGGCCGGTCGCGGCGCGGTAACTCGCCGCGGCGGTGTAGACGTCGGTGGACCAGTGTCCGCTTCCCATCGTTTACTCCTTCAGTCCTTCAGTTCCGGAATTTCGCGGGGATCAGCTCGTCGAGTTCGCCGAGCAGCGCCCAGGCGTCCTGGGGCCGCATCCGCGGGGCGCTGTAGCAGCAGCCCGCGGCGAACCGCCGCAGCGGCTCGGGCAGTCGGGACGGGCCGATGACCCGGGTCATCAAGCCGGTCGCCATGTAAATGTCAGTGGCCGGGCTCGCGGTCCTTTCGTGAAGCACCTCAGGCGGATAGACCGCCTTGCTTGCACTCACTATCGCTCGCGGTCGATTCCCGGCATAGCACCAGTCGAGAAGCACCAGGCCGCGGCGCTCCGGGTGGATCAGGATGTGGCTCTCCAGGACAGCGCCGTGGATGACGCCGGCGCGGTGCGCCCAGCCGATCGCGATCAGCAGCCGCCGCCAGATCCAGATGGCGTCCTCGGTGTTGATGCGGCCGATCTGATCGAGGCGCAGCATGCCGCGCTGTCGTTCGAGGACGTTGACCCGCCGGCGGCGTTTTGCCTGGTCCTCGTGGGTGAAGCTCTCTCTCAGAATGGGCGCGTAGGCACGGAATCTTGGATCACCGGTGGTGTCGAGTTGTCTGAGCGCCTCGGCCTCGGCGTCCATCAGGTCGTTGTCCGCCGGGTCGCGAGGGATCTTCAACAGGGCCGGGCCGTCCGCGTAGATCTCGGCGATGTCGCCGCTCGCGAAGACCGGTCCTACCCGATATGTCGCGGTTTTCGTCCTGAGCGTCGTTCCGCTTTTTTCGGTGGGGGTTTGGTAGAGAGCGGAAAGCTTGGCGAAGGCCTCCGTCGCACTTGCGCGCCGCCCCGCGCCGGCGGCATCCGGGTGCACGATCTTCGCCCATTGACGGTACGAGTGACCGCTGAGATCTTGCTTCGTTCGTGCTCTTTGTATTTGGGCGACCGCGTCCTCGAAGGTCGTCGTCATTCTCTCCTCGTGCCGTCGTCGCCGCTCGGCACCCACCAGGGTGCTCATCGGACCCGGTCCTCACGGGTCGGCCGCAGCAGCGCCGGGTGCAGCAGCTTCGCGTCACCGGCCCGGTAGAGCTTCGCCTTCGGACCGCCGCGCTCGCCCCCTCGCGAGGTGGTGGTCCCGGTGCTCTCCACGAAGCCGGGGACGCTGAGAACCTTGCGATGAAAGTTCCCGGCGTGCAGATCCTCGCCCCAGACGCTGGCGTAGACCTGCCGCAGCTCACCGATCGTGAACTCCTCGTTGACGAAGGCGGTCGCGAGCGGGGTGTATTCGAGCTTGGCCCGAGCACGTTCCAGGGCGTCGGCGAGCACGTCGTCGTGGTCGAACGCCAGATCCTTCGCTTCGTCGACCGGCACCCAGTAGGCGACAGCCGCGTCACTGCCGGCGGTCGGCTCGGGCAGGCTCGGCGCGAACGCCAGGTACGCGACGGAGACGATCCGCATCCGGGGATCGCGGCCGGGGTCGCCGTAGGTCTTGAGCTGCTCCAGATGCACCCGGTCAAGATCGCCGTGGCCCGGTGTCAGGCCGGTCTCCTCGGCCAGCTCCCGTCGCGCGGCGTCGTCCAGCGTCTCCTCCTTGACGAAGCCGCCGGGGAGGGCGCGGTGCCCGGCGAAGGGCTGAGCACCGCGCTCGACGAGCAGGACGCAGAGCTTGCTGTCCCGGATCGTCAGGGCGACCACGTCGACGGTGACCGCCAGCGCGGGGTATTTGCTGGGGTTGTAGCCCGCTAGGTAGCTGTCCTGGTCCTGCATGGCGGCCTCCCTTGGTTTGTCTCAAGTTGAGTATTACTCGATCTGAGAACAACGTAGCGCGCGAGGTGGCCGCTGTCAACGGGAGCGGTGGTTGAGCGTCCGGCAGGTCATCAAGTGGGCATTCGGAACGAAATTCATAACTCTCCGCATTTGCGCGAATGCCGCAAGTTACGCTCCTCAGCGAGACGGCCCGGCGGCGGATCCCCTCGACCGGGCCTCAACGACCCGACCGATGCGGCCATGTAGGACCGCAGGAGGACAACGCATGAGTAAGACGAAGTCCACAGCTCGTCGCCGCGGCCTGCGCGCCGTAATCGCGACGAGCGCG
This sequence comes from Actinoplanes sp. CA-015351, assembly GCF_050955685.1. Lineage (NCBI taxonomy): Bacteria > Bacillati > Actinomycetota > Actinomycetes > Micromonosporales > Micromonosporaceae > Actinoplanes > Actinoplanes sp. CA-015351. The sequence continues at coordinate 6,696,315 of NZ_CP192102.1, read as the reverse complement.
GCGACTGCCGCAGTACTGAGCATGGCAACACCGGCCTTCGCAGAGCCGATCCTGACCCTCAGCAGTGCGGGTGGCTCGTCTGCGGGTGGAAACACCATCACGGCGAACTCGACCTCGGTGGCCTGGCTGAACGGCATCACGTCGCCGACAGCAGCCGTGACGAACGCGACGACATGCCCGGCCACACCCGGCACGGCGGGTACCACCTGGGTCTCTGTCCCCTCCGTCAAGAAGCTGTCGAACTACAAGGCCTCGGTGACGTTCCCGGCATTGTCGGGTCTGGCAACGGCGTCGAAGAAGCTCTGCTTCTACAACGGCACCACCCTGATCGGTAGCGGCGCCTACGTCACTACCGACGTGACCCAGTCCGTCACCAGCATTCTTCCGTCTGGTGGCCCGGCTCTCGGTGGCGGTACCATCACCGTTGTCGGTACGGGCTTCCCCACCACGGCGGGCTCCATCACTGCCACCCTGGGCGGTCTGGCGCTGACCAACATCACGCCGGTCTCCAGCACGAGCTTCACTGCGACGGCGCCTCCGCACGCGGCAGGCCTTGTGCCGATTCTCGTCACGTCGTCCAACGGTCAGTCGACCCTGACCAGTGCGTACACATACACCAACGGCATTGTCGTGACGCCGAACACCGCACCTAACTCTGGGCCGGTGGATGTCGACGTCATCGGAATGAACTTCCTGAGCCTGAATGTCAGCAACACGGCTGCAAACTCGGCGAGCACGGCTGCCTACGCGAAGGTTTTCCTTACGCGCGGCATCTACAACCCGTACCGCTCGACTGCTGCTGTTCCCGCGGGTGACAAGCCCAACGGGCCGATCTCCGAATGCCACAACATTCTGGTGATCAGCGATTCTGAACTGATCTGCACGCTGGAACTGACTTCGCGTATCGGCACGGACGGAAACTGGGTCGCTGAGGCCACCGCGCTGAACCCGGACAACACCAACGCCGCGGTCATCACTCAGGGCAGTGACATCATCTCGGGCCTTGCTGCGGGCATCATCAAGGAACAGCACATCGGCCTCCCTATCACCGGCACCAGCGCCTCTCTCTTCCCGAGTGGCACCTATGTCTCGGATGTGATCAGCACCACGGCGATCCGCGTCTCGAACGTTGCCACGGGTGCGACGACGGTCGCCGGTGACTTCACCGTCGGCCGGACCAACACCGGCGCGACGGCGGGCACAGGCACACTGGTTGCGGGCAGCAATGTCATCACCGGTGTTTCCAGCTTCACCGCCGCGAACGTGGTTGCTGTCGGCAGCCTCATCACCGGTACCGGCATTCCGAAGGGTGCCACCATCACCGGTGTCGCCAACAGTGGTGCCACCATCACGATCTCGGTTCCCACGCCGGTGGCCGGGACGCCTTCTGACCTTGCGGCGTTCTCGTCCCCGCATGTGCCGCGTGGTGCTTACAACCTGACGGTGGTCAGCACCGGTGCGACCGAGCCGGTCGTGTCGACGTACAGCCAGTCGATTCCGTCCAGCGGTTCGACCTTCACGGTGGCCGACTACTAAGTCGTCACCGGCACTTCGAGAGTCAGAACCAGCCCGGGCCCGGCCCGGGCTGGTTTCTCGTTTCCCTTGCTATGCGGGTTGCTCGAAAATCGGCGGTCGCCCTGATGGGGCGACCGCCGATTTTTACTGGAGGTTCAGCCCAGCCTCGCCCACTCTTTCTTGATCACCGACAGGCTCTTGTTCTTCGACGGCTTCTTGTCGACGTCGACGAGAACCGTGTACACACTCTTTTCCGCGCTGGTGCGCCAGCAGATCAGAAGGGTGGGACGTGTTCTCGTTTTCTTATCGCTCGACAGCTTGATCGTCTGAGTGCAGAACGCCTCGCCGATCCGCTCACCGTTGACTACCCACGCCAGTTCCTGATATCCCGTGAGGTCCTGTCGTGAGGTATAGACCCGCATCGTCTCTCCGTCTTTCTTGAGATCACCGATGACGTCCTGATCGACGGCCTGCGGGTAATATCCAGGCGAAGCGCCACCCTGCCGGCTGACCGTGTACGGCCGAGTGATCTTGGTGCTGTTCTTCTTACCGTTCTCTCGGGCGGCCTCCACACGCTCCTGGTCCGCGGCCGAGAGCGAGACGGTTGTCGACGGCTTGGCCTCTGTGCTGGACAGATCCGTCGCGGCCGGCTTGCTCACGGAGTCACCCGGGGTCGGTGAAGGGCTGCCGGGTGGAACCGCGGGTTCTGATTGGTCCCGCTGTGCGGCAGCGGGGGTGCTGCTACTGAGCGCGTCTCGATCATCGCCCGTTCCGCACGCGCCAATGAGGCCAGTTCCGAGCAGGGCGATGCCCACCAGCCCGGTGGCGGCCTGCAGACGCTGGCGACTTGCGGGGGCGGCTGCCGTAGCGGTTCTGCGTTTTCCGTTCTTTGTCATGTCCGTCATCTCGGATTCCTTGCCGATTTCGACTTTCAGATTCACAGATCAGGGCATCGTGCTGAGGCTCGCCGAATCAGCTGAGCCGTGACCACTCCTTGCCGATGATTTCGATGCTGTCGGCTGCTCGGGGCTTGCCCTTGGGTACGACCGCCATCGTCACGACGCTGCGGTCGGACGAGGTACGCCAGCAGAGAAGTAGTGTCGGTCGCTCTGTCGCCGGTGTCCCTGAACTGAATCGCACCTTGTTCGTGCACTTGATGCCGCTGCCGACCGGCTCGCCTTCTGCGCCGGCAAGGAGCAGACGACCTTGACCCGTGAGATCGGACCGGGAGCTCTCCACCTGGACTGTGCCGTTCTTGAGGGTTTCGGTCCGGCGGCTCACATCGGTGGATACGTCCTTCTTCGCAGTGAGAGGTCGTTTGAGGGGCACCCCCTCGTCGGCGGCCTCGGCCCTGGCCTTCTTGATTTCCTTGCGGATCTCTTCGTCGCTTCTTCCGCCGTTCCGGCTCTCCGTCTGCGATTCCTTCCGCTCTTCGTCACCCTTGTCCGGCTTGGACGTGGGCTTTGCCGATGAACTCGCAGCTGCCGAGGTCGGAGCCGGACTCGAGGCTGGTGCTGAGGTGGGCGAGGACCCAAGCGACACGTCGGGTGCCGGCGATACCTCAGCGGAGATGGCCGCGATCGCTGCTGGGGCGGGTGGTTCGTGGAGGCTTTGCTGCTCGGAACCGTTCGTCTGGGTCATCGCGAACGCGCCGCCTGCGACGATTGCTGCCGCGCCGCCTGCTGCGAGCAGGGTGCGCCGGCGGCGATTGCTCGCCTGTGAGGTGGGCGTGGGCGCTTCGTTCTCCGTCATGTCACCGTCCTCCGGGGTATTTGTCGGTTTTCAACCACCCATGCTTCCAAGAGATGAGGACATATCGCATGGAATCTGGATAATCACCAGCCAATCCCCAGGGTCTGGCCCGCTGCTACCCAGCCGCAACCGGATGCGATCTCATGACCGACCCTCGTTCGTCGATTCTCGAACCCGACGCCAACGAAGGGGACTACGAGGATGAAGGTTCAGCTGCGCAAGTACGCTGCCGGTGCCGTTGCTGCAGGAGCGCTCGCGGCCGTGGGTGCCGTCGCTCTGCCGCTGGGAAGTCACGACTGGCAGCCGGTCACCTACGGACTGACCGAGAGCGCGCAGGAGATCCTTCCGGCGACCGTCACCGAGGCGGAACCGGCCCGGGTCGTCAGCACCACCCTCGACGAGAGCGGCCGTCCGGTCGTCACCGTTCAGGAGGCGACGAACAAGGCTGACGCCGCGAAGATCGTCGAGAAGGCGCAGAAGGCCAAGAACGCGGTCGGTGTCGAGATCGATGCCCCAGTGAAAGCGCTCGGTGTGCCGACCGGCTCGGACACGTACCGCAGTCAGCAGTGGGACTTCACCAAGATGAACGTGGCGAACGCCTGGCAGAAGTCGACAGGGGCCGGTGTCACGGTCGCCGTCATCGACACCGGTGTCGACGCGAACCACCCCGACCTGGCCGCCAATGTCCTCAGCGGTTACGACGCCATCGCCAACACGGCCGGCAAGAGCACCGACGCGAACGGCCACGGTACGCACGTGGCCGGCACGATCGCGGCCGTGACCGGGAACAACGTGGGCATCTCCGCGATCGCCCCGGACGTCAAGATCCTGCCGGTCAAGGTGCTCGACGCCAAGGGCAGCGGGTACATGTCGGACACCGCCGAGGGCATCATCTGGGCCGCCGACAACGGCGCACAGGTGATCAACATGTCGCTGGGCTCGTCCGCGAAGGTCGCCGCCGTGACCAACGCGATCTCGTACGCCCGCAGCCGCGGCGTCACCGTCGTCGCCGCCGCCGGCAACAGCCGGGCCTCGGGCAGCCCGACCAACTACCCGGCCGCCGACGAGGGCGTCATCGGGGTGGCCGCGACCGACTCCGCCGACAAGGTCGCTTCGTACTCGAACGCCGGCAGCTACGTGGACGTCGCCGCGCCGGGCAGCGCCATCCTCAGCACGTACCCCACCGCGCTGGGCAACGCGTACATGAACATGAACGGCACCTCGATGGCCTCGCCGCACGTCGCCGCGGCCGCCGCGTTGCTGAAGGCATACAACTCGGCCCTGACGCCGGACCAGATCCAGGCCGCGCTGGAGAAGTCCGCCGTGGACCTCGGTACCGCCGGCAAGGACACCGACTTCGGGTACGGCCGGATCGACGCCGCTGCCGCCCTCGCCGCCGTCACCCCGGCAACGACCGCGCCGACGACCGCCCCGGCAACGACCGCCCCGGCAACGACCGCCCCGACCACGACCGCCCCGACGACGACCGCCCCGACGACGACCGCCCCGACGACGAGCGCCCCGACGACGAGCGCCCCGACCACTGCTCCGACGACCACACCGCCCACCGTGGCGCCGACAACAAAGACGCCGACGACCACGCCGACGACCGCTCCGACCAGCGCACCGACGACCGCTCCGGTGACGAAGTCGCCGACAGCGAGCCCGACTCCGACCCCGAGCAAGACCGTTGCCAAGGTGACCCCGGTGGTGACCGTGGGTGTCAGCGCCCGTGAGGTCTCCTACGGCACATCGACCGTCACCACGTTCACGGTGAAGGCCTCCGGCAAGGCGTACGCGGCGAAGTCGGTATCGGTCTGCCTGTCCGAAGCCGGCGGCGCGTTCTCCTGCACCGACACCAAGACCACGACCGCCGGCACGCTGCTGGTGTCCCGCGTGGCGACGGCTGCCTACCAGGTCTACCTGACGGTTCCGGAGACCGAGACGACCACGGCGGTCACGTCGGCCACGGCGAGCTACACCGTACGGGTCAAGGTTGCCGCCACCCGCACCGCGAAGGGCGTCATGACGGTGGTCCTCACCGGTCACGCCGGGCAGGCCGTCGAGGTGCAGCAGTACGTCTCCGGCGCCTGGCGGACGGTGGGCACCTACTCCGCGACCACCGCCAAGGCGGCGGTGAGTGGGCTGGTCACGGGACAGAAGTACCGGGTCGTGGTTGCGGACACGACCGAGATTCTCGGCACCACGAGCGCCACCGTCACTGCCTGACGGTTGTGATCAAAAAGGGGGCAGGACCGCAGTGGTCCTGCCCCTTTCGCACGTTCAGCCGAGCCGCGCCCACTCCTTGCCGATGATCTCGACGCTCGAACTCGTGGGCGGCTCGCCGGACGGGACGACGGCCATCGTGACCACGCTGCGCGCTTCTGACGTCCGCCAGCACAGCAGCAAGGTAGGGCGCACGCTCACCGGAGTGCTGGAGTTCACGCGTACCTTTGTGGTGCATTTGACGCCCTGGCCCGCGGGTTTTCCCTTGTCGGTCGCGAGCGAAAGCTCGCGCTCGCCGGTCAGGTCGCGAGGGGCCGAGACGATGCGGATCGTGCCGTTCTCCAGCAGCTCGGTGCGCTCGGTCACCGGTTGCGACTCCGTGCCGGCGGCCCTGAGCTGCTCTTCCGCCGAGCCGGAGGCTTCCGCCTCCGCGCTCGGCGACGGCGAGGGCGCGGGGCTGATCTCGACCGCATCCGCCGGCTTGGGAGCCTTGGTGACGGTACGCGAAACCGAAGGCTCCACAGCGGCCGGACTGGACGGCGCCGGCGAATCGGTGAGCGGGGCGAGCGCTGCGGGTTCCGGGAGAGCCGGCTGCCCGGAGCCGGTGAGCTGCAGCGCCAGGAACCCGCCGCCGGCCAGCACCGCAGCCGCGCCGACGACCGCCACGACGGCCTGTTTGCGACGCTGATTACGGCGTTCCGGAGTGTCGGCCGTCGCCGAGGCGTAGATGCCGCCGCTGGTCTCGGGATCGACCTGCTCGTCGTTGGCCATGTCACCGTCCTCCCGGTCGTGAGCGAATCCCCATGCTCCCAAATATGAGGACATATCGCCCGGAAAATCCGTAAGATCCCGCCGAGCGTGACCCGTCTCGCAGCACTGTCGGATCGTGGTCGCAAGCGGGTTCCGAGGTCACCTTCTTCAGGGACGTGCGGTTGACCCCGTACCGGATCGCCCTCCATGGTGTGGGGATACGGGTGCGATGGCGGCGGACTCGAGCCGTTCCCTCATGCCCGGATGACGGGGAGGAGGGGCACGTGCCCGGCGACCAGGTGGAGCACACCCCCGCGCGGCCGTCCTGGGACTGCCAGGTCTGCGGCCGTCCCTGGCCCTGCGACCCCGCCCGGGAACGGCTGACCCGCGAGAACGGCCGCGTCGAACTGGCCGTGAAGATGTGGGACCACATCGAGGAAGCGGCCCGCGACATGCCCCAGTCCCCGGCGTCCGAGCTGTTCGACCGATTCCTGCGCTGGACCGACTGACAAGCCCGGCTTAACGCCAGGGCCCCCGGCTGTCATCCACGGCGGCCCTGGCGTTAAGCCGGGGAAAAGGCCCCCGGACCGACCAGATCGCTCAGCGAACCGCGGCCACCGCCGCGTCGGTGCCGCCTCGCCAGATCACGCCGGCCTCGCGGAAGCCGCCGGCCAGCAACGCCTGCACGTGCCACGAGGCCGGCGGCGTCCACTCCTCCGCGTCGTGCTCGCGCGCCGGGTAGATCCGCGCCCGCTCGACGGACTTCGGGGCGAGCACCGGGTCGGCGGCGGCGCGGTCCCACCAGTCAGGCCACGACGTCGAGGCGCCGGACGCGTACTGTGCCTCGCGCTGGACCCGCGCGTGATCACGCAGCTTGCCCGAGAGTTCCGGCAGGCCCTCCTGGGGCATGTGGTCGGCGTTCGCGAAAAGGCCGCCGGGCCGCAGCACCTCGCGGATCTCGGCATAGAGGGCGCTCACCCGGGCCGCCGGCAGCCAGTGCAGCGCCGTCGCGGTCAGCACCGCGTCGAATCCGCCGGCCGGCAATCCATCGGCCGGCAGCTTGGACCGCCAGCCCGGGTCGCTCAGGTCGGCGTCGACGATGGTGGCGCGGTCACCGAACGCGTGCAGCGAGGACTCGGCGATCGTCAGCAGCACCGGGTCCTGGTCGAGCACGGTGACCTGGGCGCCGGGGAAGCGGGCGAGCGTACGCAGGCTGATCGATCCGGTCCCGCCGGCGAGATCGAGCAGGCGCGGGGAAACGCCGTCGTTAACAGCGGCGACGGCGTCGAGCATGGCCTCGAACCGGTGCTCCCGGTCCGGCATGAACGCCTCTTGCTGCCGATCCCACGACTGCTGCCAAACATTTAGGTAAGCACTCATGCCCCTCAGGGTAGTTACATTCGGGCGGCGAACGCCATCAGATCCCGCCTCTCGATCGCCGCAGCCATCAGCTCGGGGAAGGCGTCCGGCGTGCACGCGAACGCCGGAACACCCAGGGCCGCGAGAGCCGCCGCGTTCTCATGGTCGTAACTGGGGGCGCCCTCGTCAGAGAGCGCCAGCAGCGCCACGACCTGCACACCCGCCGCCTTCATCTCGGCGGCCCGGCGCAGCATCTCCTCCCGGACGCCGCCCTCGTACAGATCGCTGATCAGCACGAAGATGCTGTCCCGCGGGCGAGTGATGAGCTGCTGTGCGTACGCCATCGCCCGGTTGATGTCCGTCCCGCCGCCCAGCTGCGTCCCGAAGAGCACCTCCACCGGATCGCTGAGATGCGGAGTCAGGTCCACCACCGAGGTGTCGAAGACGACGAGCGAGGTCCGCAGCGACCGCATCGACGCCAGCACCGCCGCGAACACCCCGGAGAACACCACGGACGACGCCATCGACCCGGACTGGTCGACGCAGAGCACCACGTCGCGCTGCACCGCGGTGGTCCGCCGTCCGTAACCGATCAGCCGTTCCGGGATCACGGTCCGGTGCTCGGCCTGGTAGTGCTTGAGGTTGGCCCGGATCGTCTTGTCCCAGTCGATGTCCGCGTGCCGGGGCCGGTTGATGCGCGACGCCCGGTTCAGCGCACCGGACACCGCCGAGCGGGTCTGCTGGGTGATCCGCCGTTCCAGCTGCTCGACGACGGTACGCACCACCTGCCGCGCCGCCTGTTTCGTCGCGTCCGGCATGACCCGGTTGAGCGAGAGCAGCGTGCCGACCAGGTGCACGTCGGGCTCGACAGCGGCGAGCATCTCGGGTTCGAGCAGCAGCCGGGTGAGGTCGAGGCGTTCGATCGCGTCGGCCTGCATGACCTGCACGACAGTGCTCGGGAAGTACTCCCGGATGTCGCCGAGCCAGCGCGCCACCTTTGGTGCCGAGCTGCCGAGCCCGGCGGACCGCTGTTTGCCGGAACCGGAGTCACCGCCGCCGTCGTAGAGCGCGGCCAGCGCCGCGTCCATCGCGCCGTCCTTGCCGGCGGCCGCCTTGCCGAGTGACTCGTCGGCCTCACCGCCGAGGGCGAGCCGCCAGCGCCGCTGCCGTTCCCGGGAAGCGTCCTCGGTCATGATCCTTCCCTCCCCGAAGAAAGCGGAGCAAACCCGGAAGAGAGCGATCGGCCTAGCAGCGCACTCAGCGCCGGCAGCACCGAAACCGCCCGCTCCCGATCCAGCTCCACCGCCACGTCCGGCCCGTCACCACCCCGAACCCGGCGAGCCACCCGCTCACCGATGGCCCGGCGCTCACCGGCGTCGAACCCGCCGAACGTCCGCCGCAACAACGGAAGAACGTCCTCGAACGAATCCGCCGGAATGTCCGCCATCCACTCATCCACCAGCGACAACAGCGCCTCGTCATGGACCAGCAGCAGCCCGCCGCCGGCCAGGAACCCCTCCACCCAGGCCGCCGCGTTCGCCGGTGAACCACCGACGGTCAGCGGCAGCCGGAGCCGCCGGCGCACCTCGGCGCTGTCCAGCCGTCCTGCGTCCAGCAGCAACCGGGTCAGCCTCCCCGCCGGGAGCCCGTGCAGGCCGGGCCGCGTCGCCACCAGAGAAATCGTGGCCAGCCACTGGTCGCGCAACCGTTCGTCGTCGAGCAGGCCAACCGCCTGGTGCACGCCGTCCATGCCGTCACGCAGCTGCTTGGCCGCCTCGTCGGACAACGAACCGGCCGCCGACGGCAGCCCCGCGCAGATCCGCCCGAGCAAGCCGGCGGTCACCACCGACAAACCCGACACATCGGTACGCCGGACGTCCCCGTACCGCAGAGTCCGCGCCAAAGCGGGCAAAGCCGCCATCAAATGGTGCACGTCGGCGTCGAGCGCGGCCCGGGTGTCCAGCGCCGCGAGCACCGCCGGATAGGCGTCAGCCAGGTCCGCCAGCAGGCAGATCTCGACAAGCTCGGTGACCTCGGCGAGCGTGGTGGCGGCGTGCGCGCGCCGGGTGACCCGGGCCGTCGCGGCGGAGACGACAGTGGTGCCCCACATGCTCGACTCGACGAGCCGGACCGCGAACTCCGGCTGCCAGCAGATCCGCCACTCCTCACGGAACGTGCCGGTGCCCCGCCGGCCGGGGGTGCGTTCGCCCCACGCCAGGTCCAGGGTTCGCAGCCGGTGCAGCAGCCTGCTGCGTCGCAGATCGATCTCCCGGCGCAGGTCCAGGTCGAGGGCGCGCTCGGTGGGTTCGGGCTTGAGGCGTACCGATTTCTGCTGCGCGGCCAGGTCGCGGGCCAGCGGGACGGCCGGCATCTCGTCGGGAACCGTGCCGAGCCGTTCGCCGACCACGAGCCGACGGTCGATCAGCGCGGTGCGCAGCGGTTCGCCGTCGCACATCACGGCCTCGGCGGCCTCGGTGACCTCGGTCAGCCCGGCCAGCGGCCGTCCGCGCAGCGTGGCGAGGGCCTCGGCGAGCCGGGTCGCCTCGATCACGTGCGCCGATGAGGTCGGCACACCCTCGGACCGCAGCACCCCGGCGGCGTCGACGAGCCAGCGCGGGACCACGTCGCTCGCGGCGGTGAACAGGTGGTGGTACCAGCCCGGCGACCGCACACCCGCGCCGTAACCGGACCAGGACGCCAGCCGCCCATAGGTCCACGGCACCCAGGTGAACGCGACCTTCGCCTTTTTCCGGCCCTTGAGCAGCGCGACGTCGTCCTTCACCGGCACCTTGCGGGCGAGCGCCGGAACGTGCCACGCCCCGCACACCACCGCGATGTCGTCGTGCCGCCGCCGCTCCTCCCGCAGCACCTGCCGCATGAAGGCCTCCCGCACCAGATCCCGGGGATCCTCGCCCTCCTCGTCAGAGCCATCCCGGAAAGCGCCACCCCGGACAGCGCCACCCCGGACAGCGCCGTGCCGGATCGCGGTCATCGCCTCCTCGATCGCCTCGAAGACCGGCACCCCGCGATGCTCGACCACGTCCTCCCACCAGCGCTCCGGATCGTCATAACCGGCCGCGGCCGCCAGCTCCCCGATCGGATCGACAGGCCGTCCCACACGCCCTTCCAGATCAAGATCTATTTGGTACGCGTAAGGCAGGTCGAAGAATCGAACCGGAACACCGTTTCGCACGGCCCAGCTGATCGCCTGCCACTCCGGTGAGAAGACGGCGAACGGCCAGAAGGCAGCCCGCCCCGGATCGTCCACGGCATAACCGAGCAGCGCCACCGGTGGGTTCAGCCCGCTGTCGGCCGCCCAGCGGACCAGGTCGTCGGCTTCCGGCGGGCCCTCGATCAGCAGCACGCCGGGCCGCTGGCGTTCGAGCTCGCGCACCACGGCCCGCGCCGACCCCGGCCCGTGATGGCGTACGCCGTAGAGCCGTTCAGGCATCGCGGGCTGCCCGGTAGAAGTCGAGCCAATCGCTGCGCTCCCGGACCACCGTCTCCAGGTACTCGCGCCAGACCACCCCGTCCGACACTGGGTCCTTGACCACCGCGCCGAGGATGCCGGCGGCCACGTCACCCGGGTGCAGCGTGCCGTCGCCGAAGTGCGCGGCCAGCGCCATCCCGTTGGTGATCACCGAGATCGCCTCGGCCGTGGAGAGCGAGCCGGTCGGCGACTTGAGCTTGGTACGCCCGTCCTCGGTCACCCCGCTCCGCAGCTCGCGGAAGATCGTGACGACCCGGCGGATCTCGTCGAGCGCCTCCGGCACCTCGGGCAGTTCGAGCGACCGGCCGAGCTGCGCCACCCGCCGCGCGACGATCTCCACCTCGTCGTCGGCGTTCGCCGGAACCGGCAGCACCACCGTGTTGAACCGCCGCCGCAGCGCGCTGGACAGCTCGTTCACCCCGCGGTCCCGGTCGTTCGCCGTGGCGATCAGGTTGAACCCGCGTTCCGCCTGCACCTCGGTGTTCAGCTCCGGGACCGGCAGTGTCTTCTCGGACAGGATGGTGATCAGCGCGTCCTGCACGTCGGACGGCACCCGGGTGAGCTCCTCGAGCCGGGCGATCGAGCCGAGCCGCATCGCCCGCATCACCGGGCTCGGCACCAGCGCCGCGTCGGTGGGTCCCTCAGCGAGCAGGCGGGCGTAGTTCCAGCCGTACCGGATGGACTCCTCGGCCGTGCCGGCGGTGCCCTGCACCAGCAGCGTGGAGTCACCGGAGATCGCCGCCGCGAGATGCTCGGAGACCCAGGTCTTCGCGGTGCCGGGCACACCGAGCAGCAGCAACGCCCGGTCGGTTGCGAGCGTGGCGACGGCGACCTCGATGAGCCGGCGCGGCCCCACGTATTTCGGGGTGATCTTCGCGCCGTCGCCGAGCAGGTAGGTCACCACGGCGTGCGGCGACAGCCGCCAGCCCGGCGGCCGTCCCCGGTCGTCCGCGGCGGCGAGCAGGGCGAGCTCCTCGGCGTACTGGTCCTCGGCGTGCGGTCGCAGTGCGGTCACTGGAGCTCCTGAAGCATCTCGTGGCGGAAGGTGAGAGTGCGGGCGAGGTCGGCCACCGGCCGCACCCGCGACGGATCAACGGACTGGTCCAGCTCGGCGGCGAGGCGCCCGGCCAGGTCCGCGTAATCGGGCGGCATCGCGAGCGCCGCGGTCCGGCACAGCTCACCGAGCTGCCAGGTGTGCCGATCGGTACGCGCCCGCGCCGCCACCGTTTCCAGCACAGCCACGGCGAGCCGGTCCGGCCACGGCCCCGGGTGCAGGCTGAGCAGCCGGTGCGCGGCGCCGTCCTCGGTGCGCAGCGCCTCGGCGGCGAGCCGCGCCAGCTGGCCGGCCGGCAGCACCAGGTGCAGGTCCCAGCGCACCGACTCGCGCAGCGCGGCCGCGTCCGAAGCGAGCAGCGCGGCCGCCCAGACCGGGTCACGCCGGCTGATGGCGGCCTTGGCCCAGCCGTGCAGCAGCGGGTTCACCCAGTCGTGCCCCCGGGCCACCCCGACCCACCCGGCGGCGTCGAGCCCGGTCCAGGTGTCCAGGGGAGTGCCTGCCACGACCTCCTCCAGCAGCCACGCGCCCGCTCCGACACCCCGTGGCGGCGCCGCGCTGACGCCGTCGCGGCGCAGGCCGGTGTCGATTTCCTCGGGCGGCTCGACCGTCAACCGGTAACCGTCCCAGCGCACCGCCGCCTGGGCCCGCGCGGCCATCCGGACGCCGAGGGCCGCGCCCGGCAACCCGCGGAGCAGGTCGAGCGCCGACTCGCGGACCTCCTTGCGCCGGTCGTCGAGGGCGCGCTCCAGCAACGGTTCGTCCCGGAGGGACAGTCCGGTCCCGAACGTCTGAAGGAACCGGGCCCGGTCGTCCGACGACTCCTGGTCCCAGGTGCTCTCCAGGAGCTCGCGTGCCCGATCAGGACTGGCCCGGCGCAGCGTGACCAGCAGGTTGAGCCGGACGCTGCCGGTGCCGGTCCGCCACTCGTCGCCGACCCCGGAGAGTGGCAGGCTGCCCGGAACGGCCTCGTCGAGCAGCCACCGCCAGTCGCCGCGCTGCCCGGCCAGCCACACCCCGCGAGCGCCCGCGACCTGGGCGAGGGAACCACGGATCGTCGTGTTACGCCGCCCGGCGTCGAGCAGCGCGGGCAGCAGCGCCGGCCGGACCAGCCCGCCCCGGGCGGCCGCGGCGTCCAGCCACTGGGTGAGCAGCTCCTGCTCCAGATGGCCGCCACCGGGTGCCCCGCCGGCGAGAATCCGGGCCAGGCGCAGCGAGGCAGCGCCCGGCAGAGCAGGAACAACCTCCTCAGGCGCCGCACTCACCGGCTGCCGCCCGGCCACCGGCTCAACCCCGGCCCGCCGGCTGACCAGCGCGACAGCCGCCGCCTCCAGAAGCTCGGCGGGAGCCCCCAGCGAAATGCGCAGCGAGCCCGCCGCGACCGACTCGCCCGCCCAGGGCCTCCGCGCTGTCCCCACCAGCGCCGCGGCCAGCAGCTCCGCGGGGAGCTCCGGCTCACCGCGCGCCCCCGGGTCCGGCACCGGGCCGCCGGCCACCACGAAATCGCCGCCGGCCCAGGCTGCCAGCGGGCGCAACCCGGCCGGTGACCACTCCGCCGCCACATCGGCCGGTCGCCCACCGGCAGCGGCCAGCAGCCACCACGGCTCACGGTGGCCGGGAGCGAGCGGCAACGCCGAACCCTCCTCGTCGACCAGGCAACCCTCACCGAAACGGACGCCCGAGAGAAGCATCGGTCCGTCGTACCGAAATGGCTCGGTGGACAGCAGGCCCGCCCAGCGGGAGAGAGCCGCCTTGATGGAGCCGGCGCCCGATGGCGAGCCGAAAGGCTCGGCGGCCGAGGCGCGGTCGGCGACGAGGGCACGCAGCGGGGCCGAGCCGGGATAGAAGCAGAGGTCGCCGCGGAACTCGGTGCCCGGCACCAGATCGGAGACGAGCGGCTGGCCGGGCGCGGCGAACGCCAGCACCAGCGCGAACCGGTCGGAGCCGGTGCCGTGCAGCCAGGTGCGGCGGGTGGTCAGGGCGCCCTCGTCGAACTCGACCTGGCCGAGGACCTGCCAGCGGTCGGTGAGCCGGGGGCCGGCCAGCACGTCGTCGGTCGCGGTGGGGAAGCCGATCCGGGAGCGGACGGTGGCCGCGAGGGCGGGATCGAGCTCAGCGAGCCGGGCGTGGCCGTCGACCAGCAGGCGCAGCAGGGCCAGCTCGCCGAGGACCCGGTCGGCCCAGTGCGGGCCGGCGCCCGCGACGCCGGCCAGCCGCCGCACCGCGCTGGCCGCGCCCGGCGCCTGAGCGTCGACCAGGCGGGCCGCCATCGACTCGAAGGCCTGCCGGCCGTTGCGCGCGAACGAAGCAAGACCCTGGGAAACCTGGTCGTCGAGCCAGCGCCGCAGCTCAGCCATGCCACCGGCGACCCGCTCGGCGCGATCCTGCGCCCGTTTGGCGGCGGCGACCGGATCGGGAGGGCCGGATCGGGCCGGCCGGGCACGCGCGGTCTGCCAGGCCGTCACGAACAAGGGCGCCGCCCGATCGGAAACACCATCGGACGACCAGCGCAGCAGCAACGCCAGCACATGCTTACAAGGGATCTTGCGACTCGGGCAGGAGCACGTGAACGCCGGCCCGGCCAGGTCGGCCGCCACCTGATAACCCCGGCAGACACCCCAGACGATGTCGTCGATCCGGCCTGACGACGTGATCTGGCTGGTGACGCCGCGGGCGTTACGCAGCGAACTCGCGTCGGGTGCGAGAGCCTCGACCTGGGCGGTTGACCATCGTTCCAATCCCACGGTGAGACCCTAGGCCGGGGGTACGACGTTTCCGGCGCTGAGGAGCGGGCATGCGGGTGATTGTTTTCGGAGCGACCGGAATGGTGGGTCAGGGTGTGCTGCGGGAGTCCCTGCTCGCGCCGGACGTGACCGAGGTGCTGGTGGTGACGCGTACACCGACCGGGGTGCACCATCCGAAACTGCGCGAGGTCACGCTCGCCGACTTCTCCGACCTCAGCGGGATCGAGGGGGAGCTGTCAGGGTACGACGCGTGTTTCTACTGCCTCGGCGTCTCGTCGCTGGGCATGGACGAGGCCTCGTACACCAGGGTCTCCTACGACTATCCGATGGCCGCCGCGCGTACCCTCGCTCCGCTCAATCCGGACATGGTCTTCATCTACGTCTCGGGTGCCGGTACCGACGCGAACAGCCGGATCATGTGGTCGCGGGTCAAGGGCCGCACCGAGAACGAGGTGATGGAGACCTTCCCGAACGGGTACGCGTTCCGTCCCGGCTTCATCCAGCCCACGCACGGCGCTCGATCGAAGACCGGCTGGTACAACACCGCTTACGCGCTCACCGCCCCGCTCGTGCCGTTCTTCCGCAGGGTCGCTCCCGGCCAGGTCACCACCACCGACGCGATCGGCCGGGCGATGCTGCGCGCGGCCCGCACCGGTTTCCCGCGCCGCATCGTGACGAACGCGGACATGCACTGACCGACCTCAGACCACCGCGGCGAACGCGATCGTCATCCCGGCCAGCTGGACCGGCGTCAGCGACCCTTCCGCGACCAGCACGACCGGGACCAGCAGCAACCCTCGACCCTGACGACCGCCGGGGCGTCCTGGTCAACGTGACCGACAAGGGCCGGGCGATAGCGGACGCCGCGGTGTCCGCCGGCCTGGGCCGAGCAGCAGAAGCTGATCGCCCACCTGTCGTCCCGGCAGCAGGCCGACCTGAGCGCTCTGCTCCAGGCCGCCCTCACCGGCCGTTGATAGCTCCGTGGGCGGCGGGGACGGTCTCCTCGGGTTTGGGCGCGGGCGGGGGAGTGCCGTCGCCGAAGGGGCGGCCGCCCAGCGACTCGCGGCCGTGCGGCTCCAGCCAGCCGCCCAGGTCAGGGCCCTGCGGGACGACGCCGGTCGGGTTGATGTCGCGGTGGACCTGGTAGTAGTGCTGCTTGATGTGCACGAAGTCGATCGTGTCGCCGAAGCCCGGCGTCTGGAAAAGATCCCTTGCGTACGCCCACAGCACCGGCATCTCGGCCAGCTTCGACCGGTTGCACTTGAAGTGGCCGTGATAGACCGGGTCGAACCGGGCCAGCGTCGTGAACAGCCGGACGTCCGCCTCGGTGATCGTGTCGCCGACGAGGTACCGCTGGCCGGCGAGCCGTTCGGACAGCCAGTCGAGCTTGCCGAAAAGCCGCTGGTACGCCTGGTCGTACGCCTCCTGTGACCCCGCGAAACCGGCACGGTAGACGCCGTTGTTCACCTCGGTGAAGACACCCTTGTTCACCTCGTCGATCTCGGCGCGCAGGTGCTCCGGGTAGAGCTGCGGCGCGCCGGGCCGATGATGAGCCGTCCACTCCAGCGACAGGTCGATGGTGATCTGCGCGAAGTCGTTCGTCACCACCTGGCCGGTCGGCACGTCCACCATCGCCGGCACGGTGATCCCCTTGTCGTACTCGGGGAACCGGGCCAGGAACGCCTCCTGCAACCGCTCGATGCCGAGCACCGGATCCCGGCCGCCCGGATCCAGGTCGAACGTCCAGCTCCGCTCGTCGTGCGTCGGCCCGGCGATGCCCATCGACAGCGCGTCCTCCAGCCCGAGCAGCCGGCGCACGATGATCGCCCGGTTCGCCCACGGGCACGCGCGGCTCACCACCAGCCGATACCGCCCCGCCTCCACGGGGAACCCGTCACGACCGTCCGCGGTGATCCGGGTGGCGATGTAACGCTGGTCGCGGGTGAACTCCCCCGCCGGATTCACATAGGCCATGCCTCATCCATACCCCCAAACCCCCAGCCATCTCGCCCATCTCGCCATCTCGCCCTCTCCCAGGTCGCCGACGCCGAGGGCCGCCGTCCAAGCCGTCGTCCCCGGCGGGGGGCTGGTCGCCCAGCATCGGGGCAGCCCCCTGGCTGGCAGGGCAGCCCCGGCTGGCGGGCAGTCGCCCGGCTGAATGGGCGGTCGCCCGGCTGAATGGGCGGTCGCCCGGCTGAATGGGCGGTCGCCCGGCTGACGGGGGCAGCCGCGCGGTTGATCGGGGCAGTCAACTGGCTGTCGCCACTCGCGGGTCGGCGCGACCTCGACGCGGGCGCACGTAAGGGACCGGCCACGTTGATGAGGTCTCACCGATTGCATGTGTGCGCTCCTGTCCCGGCCCTGGCGTAGACAAAGCCGCACAGTGCAGTCGTGTGCGACCTCATCCACGCTGCCCGTCCGTTACGTGCGACTTGATCCCGGGCATGGCGGGTCAGCGCGACCCGGCAAGGCGTGCGGCTCGGGCCCGGAGTCGACGCAGGCGCGCGATTTCCGGCAGGCGTGTGGACTTCGGGCGTGGAGCTTCTTGTGAGTTTGCGGCTGTCGGGGCGGCGCAAGCTCACAAGATCTGCGAGCGGTGGTCACCCCGGCGTCGTCACGGGGAGCGCTGTGGGGGGAGGGAGGGCGAGGCATCCCCCCGTGTGTGACGCCTCGCCCGGCTCTCGGGGCGACAACTCTGCCCGGCGCACGTTCACAAGCCGGCGCTTCGAAACCTCGAAACCCGTGGGAAACCATGGCCGGCACCCGCCGGCAGCGTGCACGTTCGCCTTTATAGCACGTTTCGGAGAGCGCTTTCCGGATTATGGGAGCGTTCCCGGACAAACCTCCGATCGGGCGACAGGCGCCTTTACCTTCCTCGAACACCGCCGCTCGGCGCACGGCGGCATGATGAACGCCGTGACCGACACGCCGGAGAAAGGCAAAGGGCTCGTCCTCGTGGTCGAGGACGAGCGGCCGATCGCCGACCTGGTGCGGCTTTATCTGCGCCGGGAGGGCTTCGGCGTACAGGTCGAGCACGACGGCACGGCCGGGCTCGCCGCGGCGCGACGGTTGCGGCCCGTCGCCTGTGTGCTGGACATCGCGCTGCCCGGTCTCGACGGTACCGAGATCTGCCGCCGCCTGCGCGCCGACGGTGACTGGACGCCGGTCATCTTCCTCACCGCGCGCGACGACGAGGTCGACCGGATCCTCGGCCTGGAGCTGGGCGGCGACGACTACGTCACCAAGCCCTTCAGCCCCCGCGAGCTTGTGACCCGGGTCAAGGCGCTGCTGCGCCGCGCGGCCGTTTCCGCCGGCGACACCGCTGGGGTACGCGTACTCGGCCCGCTGACGCTCGACTCCGGACGTCGTGCGGTGACCGTGGACGGGCAGGCGCTCGTCCTCACCGCGACCGAATTTGATCTGCTCGCACACCTGCTGGGCCGGCCCGGCCGGGTCTTCACCCGGGAGGAGTTGCTCGCCGCGGTCTGGGGTTACGCGTCCGCCGCCGGAACCCGGACCGTGGACGTGCACGTGGCGCAGGTGCGCTCCAAGCTGGGCGGTGCGGCCGCGCTGATCAGAACGGTCCGCGGCGTCGGGTACACGGCCGATGCGTGACTTCTTCGGTACGCTCACCGGCCGCGCCGTCCTGGTCACCGCCGCGACCGCGGTGATCGCCGTGATCGTGACGTCGCTCGTCGCGGTGCCGGTCGCGGTCCGCTCGGTGAACCAGCAGAGCCGCGCTGAGCTGATGGACAAGACGACCCTGGCGGAGGAACTCCTCGCCGACGAGCGCCCCGCCGCGCGGGCCCGGATCGCGGCCCGGCTGCGCGAGGACGACATCGAGATCTACCTGATCCGGCGGGGTGTCCCGGACCGGCCCGGTCTGCCCGACCGGGTGGTGCGCGCGGTCGCCGGCGGCACGCTCGTGGATACCCGTGCCCTGGTGGGCGGGCGGTCCTCGTTCGTCGCGGGCCGCCCGCTGACCGGCCGCGACGCCGGCGTGATCCTGACCCAGCAGGCATCCAGCGGCACGGCCGGGCGGGTACTCGGCAGCATCTGGGTGGCGCTGCTGGCCGGCCTGCTCGGCGGGATCGTGGCCGGCGCGCTGCTGGCCCGGTTCGTCACCCGGCCGATCGAACGGGCCGCCGCCGCGGCAGGGCGGCTCGCCGCCGGCGACCGGACGGTACGCATCTCCCGGCGCGGACCGGCCGAAGCCGCCCGCCTCGCTGACGCGATCAACCAGCTGGCCGAGGCGCTGCGGACCAGCGAGGGACGCGAGCGGGAGTTCCTGCTGTCGGTCTCGCACGAGTTGCGTACGCCACTCGCGACGATCCGGGGGTACGCCGAGGCGCTCGCCGACCGGGTGATCGAGGCGGACGGCGCCGCCGAGGCCGGCAGCACCATGCTCGCCGAGGCGGACCGGCTCGACCGGCTCGTCTCGGACCTGCTGGTGCTGGCCCGGCTGGAAGCGGCCGACCTGCCGCTCGACGTGGTACCGGTGAACCTGACCGAGCTGGTCACCGAGGCCGGCCAGGCGTGGCGGGCCCGGTGCGGAACCGGCGGCCCGCGCCTGATCGTCGAGCTGCCGGAGGTGCCGGTCACCGTCGACACCGATCCGGGCCGGATCCGGCAGGTCGTCGACGGGCTCTGCGAGAACGCGCTGCGCGTGATCCCGCCCGGCGCCCCGCTGGTGCTGTCGGTCCAGGCCGGCGCATCGTCCGGTGTCGTCGAGGTACGCGACGGCGGGCCGGGGCTCACCGACGACGACCTCGCCGTCGCGTTCCAGCGCGGCGAGCTGAACAGGCGTTACCGCAACGTGCGGGCCACCGGTTCCGGGCTCGGGCTGGCACTGGCCGCACGGCTGGTCGGCCGGCTCGGCGGGCGGATCACCGCGGGTCACGCCCCGGAGGGAGGGGTCCGGTTCACCGTCGAGCTCCCTTACACAACGCGAACATCGGGCTGACGTTCGTCGATCGGCGCGGGCCGAGACTCACCGGTATGAGACGTCAACCTGGCTTTGTGCGTACCCAAGTGGCTCTGGGAATTTGTGTGGTGCTCGCGCTCGGCGGATGCGCCGAGGGTGGGGTCGCCGAGGCCGCGCCGGACAGCGGTCTTGAGGCGGTCGCGTTGCGGGCCGTCGGATTCGCGGAGGGCCTGGACGAGGCCGAACCGTCGACACCGTCAACGCCGGCCGCCGAGAAGCTGCGGCCGCGAGCCGTTCGCAAACTCCTGCGCAAGAACACGTTGCACGGCGAGGTCGTGGTGCAGGGCCGCGACGGGGAAGAACGCACCATCGTGGTGCAGCGGGGTGAGGTCACCGCCGCGGACGCCGCCGGATTCACCGTGAAATCCACCGACGGCTTCGAGTTGACCTGGACTTTCGGCGAGCCGCTGCGGGTGGTGCAGGACCGCAAGAAGGCCGAGCGCAGTGCGGTCACCACCGGTGTGCAGGTCGCTGTCGGGGGAGCGAGCGAGGGTGCGGTCACCACTGCCCGGCTCGTCGTCGTCCGCTGACCCTGCCCCCCAGGGCCAGCGGACGACGGTGGAGCAACGCCCGGCCGGCCTTGCCCCCAAGGCCGGAAAATGGGCGCCCACGCAGTGACTTTCCGCTGATCCTGCCCCCAGGATCAGCGGGTTTCACTGCAAGAACGGTGTCACTGGAGAAAATCAGCGAACGGTGACAGCAGCAGCTTGCCGAGTCCGGTCGCGGTGTCGTCGAGACGACGGCGTTGCTTGTCCAGCGCGATCATGTCGTGCCGGATCGCCCAGATCTTCTGCGAGTTACGCCAGGCGACGTTGCGGGTGTACTCCACCATCTCGCCCTGCCACCAGTCGTCCAGCTCGCCGTTCATCGTGTCGATGAGCAGCTGCCAGCGGTCCAGGTAACCGCGGCGCAGGCCCGGGATCTCCTCGTTGAAGATGTCGTTGACCTGCAGGTAGTCGTAATGCTGGTCGCTGCCGTCGATCGGGTCGGTGCCGAGGTGGTCGAACGTGGTGACAAGTGCGAACGGCAGGTCGAAGTTGATGTGCGCGTTGACGCCGGCGACGGCTGACGGCAGCGGACGGGCGTCCGGGCCGGGGATGCGGCCGAACAGGCCGGCCCACACGCCCGGGCACGCCGGGCTCCCGTCGGTCCAGTACCGCAGCGCGTCGAAGTACCGCGCGGCGAACTCGACGTCCAGCCGGGACAGGAATCCCGGGTCCTTGAACTTGCCGTCGTACAGGCGCTCCAGCACGTTCTCGGTGATCGTCAGGTACAGCTGGTTGAAGTCGGCGAGCGGGTTGCTGGTCAGCAGCGGCGGCACTCGGCACAGGACTTCTTGCAGCTTCGTCAGCTGATCGACGACGCCGGGCACGTCGTCGGGGTGCCGCTTGAGCAGGTCGGACATCTCCTGCTGGACGGGGCCCCAAATGGCTTGGGTCATTTTCGGATCCTCCACGGGTAATGCAGAACAGCGGAGGGCCCCCAGCACCACCCGGCGGTTATGCCGCCGGGTGGTGCTCCCCCGTGACGCCCACCCTTCCACCGGGGCCGAGCCGGCGGATCGGTAGAACGACGTATTCTGCGTACGTATGTCACGCGCGGATAACGAATGCCTGCTCAGGCCGCTGTTAAGTAGACGCGACTCGCCTGCACCCGGGTACGTACCTGCAACTTGTCGAAGATATGTCCTAGGTGGACACCGACGGTACGTTCGCTGATGAAAAGACGTTCGCCGATTTCACGATTGGTGAGACCCTCGGCCACCGCGGCCAGGACCTCGCGCTCCCGGCCGGTCAGCAGGGCCAGCTCGTCGACCGGCTGGTCGGGCAGGGACATCGGCACGGTCGGCATGTCGTCGGCAAGCACCACGCGGAACCGGTGGGCGATCCCGACGATCTCGGCGGCGAACGGGCGGGCGCCCATCGCCGTCGCTGTCGCGTACGCCTGGCGCAGCCCGGTGACCGCTGCCGCGCGACGGACCTTGCGTTGCAGGGAGGCCTCCGCGTGCCGCAGGCGCGCGTAAGCGGCGGGGTACGGCTGCTGCCGCCGATCCCAGATCGCCGCTGCTCGCGCCCACGGTTCCGGGTCGTGGCGGCCTTCGATCCGGCTCAGCTCGGCGGCGCAGAGATCCAGATAGGCGTCGATGATCGCGCGGGCGGCCGGGCCTGCGTTGCCGGCTCCCGAGGCCATCCGGTCGCGGACCATCAGCAGCCGGCGGATCGCGCCCGGATCGACCGGTTTGCCGGCCACGTGCGCCTCGGCCTCGGCGCGCAGGCCGTGCCAGGCCAGGACGCCGAGCAGCACCAGGTCGTCGGAGCGGGTCTCGGTCAGCCCGCGCTGCACCGCGGCCCGGGCGTCGGCGTGCTCACCGAGCCACATCGCCAGGCCGGCCCGCAGCGTCAGCATCGGCAGCACGTGCCGGGCGCCGCCGCCGGCCAGCAGGGTCGCGGCCGAGTCCAGGTCGCGGGCGGCGTCTTCCAGATCGCCGTAACCGACGAGCAGCCGGCAGCGGGCGAGCAGCAGCTCGACCGCCTCGGCGCCGGACGGGCGGTGCCGCATGGCGGCTTCCAGGACAGCGTCCGCCTCGGTCCATTGCCCGATCCGGAAAAGACCGTTCGCCGCGATCGCCAGCAGGCGGCTCTGGTGAGCACGGCCGCCGCCGAGCGTGGAGAGTCGCTGGGCACCGCGGCGGGCCACCAGGACGCCCTCCTCGATGCTGTTCAGCGGGCCGGTCAGCAGCTCCGCGAGGTGCAGGTATGCCACGCCCAGGTCGTCCGGGTGGCCGGAGCGCTCGGCGATCTCGACGGCGTGCCGGATCACCGCGAGCCCGGCGTCCGGGTCCTCCCGGAATGCAGCGCTGAAACCGAGAGCCGCACTGGCCCGGACCAGGTCGGCAGTGGTGCCCTGGACAGCGGCGAGCTCGAGAGCCTCGCGGGCGCGCTCGTGGGCGTCCGCGTACCTGGCCAGCTGGACCAGCAGCTCGGCCAGGAACGCGGCGGCCGAGGCGCGCAGCTGCGGGGTGCAGTCCGGGGATTCCAGGACCAGTTCGTACTCGGTCTCGGCGGTCGCCGTGCGGCCCGCCGCGGCCAGGTAACGGGCCCGGCGCAGGTGCAGCTCGCCCTGACCGGGCGCGTCGGTGCGGCCGGCCAGCTCCTCCAGCCGGGAGAGTGCGAGCAGGTGCTCGCCGCACTGGTGTGCCGACTCCGCGGCGTTGCCGAGCAGCGGCGTGCGGTCCGCGTCCTCCTGACCCACCAGCTGCAGCGCGATGCTCCAGTAACGATGCGCCTCGGCGAAGCCGTACATCGCCTCCGCGGAGTGCGCGGCGGCCACCACCGGAGGCAAGGCCCGCGAGGGTACGCCCGCACGCTGCCAGTGGTGAGCCAGGCGTGCGTGGTCCGGCTCCCCGGGTTCGGACTCCAGCGACTCGGCGTAACGCCGGTGCAGCGCGGCGGACTCGGCGGGCAGCACCTCCTGCTCCAGCACCTCGGCGACCAGCCGGTGACGCAGCCGGTAACCGTCGCCGTCGCTCGACACGAACCGGTGTGCCACGGCGACCCGGATCGCTTCGAGCAGCTGGTCCTCGGGCAGTTTCACGACCCGGGCCAGCACCGCGTGGTCGACCGGCTCCACACCGGCCGCCATCGCGTGCACGACCTGGTGTGCGTTCGGCGGGAGTTCGTCCACCCTGGTCAGGAAGATCTCGCGGAGCGTGTCGGAGAGCTCGACCTGGCCGTCGCGCAGGTCACGAGCGAGTTCCTCGGCCACGAACGGGTTGCCGCCACTGCGCTTGTAGACCCGGTCGGCGTCCTCGATCGCGACGTTGCCGCCGACGATCGCGGTCACCAGCTCGCGGGTCTGGTCCTGGTTGAGCGGGGCCAGGTCGACGACCCGGACCGAACGCAGGCGGCGCAGCTCGGCCAGGACCCGGCGCAACGGGTGGGTGCCGTGCAGGGCCTCGGCCCGGATCGCGGCGAGCACCGAGATGCGTACGTCACCGAGGCCGGCCAATAGGTAGAGCAACAACTGCCGGGTGCTGCGGTCCGCCCACTGCAGATCGTCGAGCACGAGCAGCAGCGGCTTGTCGCCGGCGATCGCGCGCAGGTCGTGCGACACCCGGTCGAGCAGGGCGCCGGCGTCGTCCACGCCGGCCGCGGCGGTGCTGGTGGCGGGGGTCTTCGTGGTGCTGTCGTGCCGGCGCAGGGCCTGCAGCACCGGGTGCAGGGGCGAGGCGTCGCCGATGTCCAAACAGGTGCCGGACAGCACGGCGAAGCCCGTCTCGCGCAAGGCGTCGGCGGTCTCGCGAAGCAGCCGGCTCTTGCCGACACCACTCTCCCCGGTCACGAAGACCGCGGCTGTTCCACCGGAACCGACGTTGCGCAGGTCGGACTGGATGTCGGTCAGCGTGTCGGTGCGTCCGACAAGCGGCCCGTCGTCCCCCTGGCTGGCCATGACCGGCAGCCTAATGCGAAACGGCGTAGCACGTTGTCGTCGGTTCGGCCTGTTCTGCGTCACAAAAACGACGAGTGACGATGCTGTCAGAGATACGTCGTTCTGCGGATCCGCGTCTTCACCAGGGCTGGCACCGTACTCCCGGTCAACGCAGTGATCTGGGGGAGCGTGAGACGCATGACCACCATCACCATGGCCGGACAGGAGCGGCGCCAGACCGTCACCGTGCTGTTCATCGACATCGTGGGCTTCACCACGCTCGTCGACCGGCTGGACTGTGCGGACGTCCGTGCGCTGCAACGCGACTACTTCTCCACGGTGTCCGCAGTGGTCCGTGAGTGCGGCGGCATCGTCGAGAAGTACGTCGGTGACGCGGTGATGGCGGTGTTCGGCGCCGGGGACGACGGCTTCGGGCCGGACGCCGCCGCCTGCGCCGTACGGGCGGGCCTGTCGGTCCAGGAGTCGTTGAGGGGGCGTCTCCTGGCCGGCAGGTTCCCGGTGCGTACCCGGGTGGGCCTGGCGACCGGCGAAGTGATCGTCGATCCGCTGGCCGCCTTCGACGGCGGTTACGCCATGGTCAGCGGGAGCGTGGTGAGCACGGCGGCGCGGCTGCAGGCGTACGCGCCGCACGACACCGTCGTGGTCTGCGCGGCGACACGAGAGGTGACGGACACGCTGATCGCCTATCAGGAGCTTCCGCCCGTGTCGGTTCCCGGCAAGCCGTACCCTCTTGATTTGTTCCGAGCGCTCCAGCCGCAGACTCTTTCGGTTTACGCCCCGGTTTAGGCTGATTTAGGCCACGGTGTGGTTGAGACCTGGCTCGCCTGGGGCAGAAGTGTCACAGGCGACGGGTAGGCTCGCGCCGTCTTGACCACCCATGGGCCGATCGGGAGTACTGCCTCGTGACCGCACAGCCAGAGACCTTGTACGGGGCTGACGACCTCACGCACCTGGAAGGGCTGGACGCTGTCCGGAAACGCCCAGGTATGTACATCGGTTCCACGGACAGCCGCGGCATCAACCACCTCGCCAACGAGATCATCGACAACTCGACCGACGAGGGCGTCGCCGGCCACGCCACCAAGGTCGCGGTGACCCTTCACTCCGACGGCTCGCTCCAGGTCGACGACGACGGCCGCGGCATCCCCACCGACGTGCATGCCAAGTCCGGCCTCAGCGGCGTCGAGCTGGTGCTCACCCGGCTGCACGCCGGCGGCAAGTTCGGCGGCTCCGGTTACAAGACCTCCGGCGGTCTGCACGGCGTCGGCGCCTCCGCGGTCAACGCCCTGGCCCTGCGCTTCGACGTCACCGTCAAGCGCGAGGGCAAGGTCCACGAGATCTCGTTCCAGCGAGGTGTGCCCGGCGTCTTCGACGGCCCCGGCCCGGACGCCACGTTCACCCGCGAGCCCGGCCTGCGCGTCGCCCGCCGGATGAAACGCGGCGAGCCCTCCGGCACGTCGATCCGCTATTGGTACGACGCCCGCTACTTCGAGACCGGCGCCCGCCTCGACGTCGACGCCGTCCGCGCCAAGCTGCGCAACACCGCGTTCCTGGTCCCCGGCGTGCAATACACGATCTTCGACGCGACCGCCGAGGAACCGGCCACCGAGACGTTCCACTACCCCAACGGGCTCACCGACATGGTCGAGTTCCTCACGCCGTCCAACGAGAAACCGGTCTCCGGCATCCTCATGGTCAACGGCGAGGGGACCTACAAGGAGAACGCCGCGGACGCCAACGGCGTCATGCAGTCGAACGTCGTTCGCCAGGCGCAGATCGAGGTCGCGTTCCGCTGGGGTACGGGTTATGAGCGCACCGTCGAGACGTTCACCAACACGATCCGCAACCTGCACGGCGGCACCCACCGCAAGGGTTTCGAGCGTGCCTTGGTCCGGTCGCTGACCGAGGCCATCCGCAACACGCGTGGCCTGCTCAAGCCCAAGGAGGAGCCACCGGTCCTGGACGACCTGCTGGAGGGCATGACCGCGGTCATCCACGTGCGGGTTCCGGAGCCGCAGTTCACCTCGCAGACCAAGGACGAGCTCTCCACGGCCGGCATCACCCGGGTGATGCAGAGCCTGGTCGAGGCGTACGTCAAGGAGTGGATCGAGAACCGGAAGACGAAGGCCGAAGCGCGTACCGTCCTGCAGAAAGTGGTGGACGCGGCCCGTGTCCGCCTCACCCAGAAACAGCAGAAGGACGCCGCGCGCCGCAAGACCGCCCTGGAGGGCGCGTCGATGCCGGCCAAACTGGTCGACTGCCGGGCCATCGGCATCGACCGCTCCGAGCTGTTCATCGTGGAGGGTGACTCGGCCCTCGGCACCGCCCGGATGGCGCGTTCCTCGGAATACCAGGCGCTGCTGCCGATCCGCGGCAAGATCCTGAACGTGCAGAAGGCCAGCCTCCAGCAGGTCCTGGACAACGTGGAGTGCTCGGCGATCGTCCAGGTGCTCGGCGCCGGCTCGGGCCGCACCTTCGACATCGGCGCGATGCGGTACGGCCGCGTCATGATCATGGCGGACGCGGACGTCGACGGCTCGCACATCCGGACCCTGCTGATCACGCTCTTCGCGAAGTACATGCGGCCGGTCATCGAGCACGGCCGGCTCTTCGCCGCGATGCCGCCGCTGCACAAAGTGGTCACCAAGGGCCGCAACGGCGAGACGCTCTACACCTACACCCAGCAGGAGATGGAAAGCACGGTCTCCAAGATCGAGCGCGCCGGCCGCCAGGTGCAGAAACCGGTGCCCCGGTTCAAGGGCCTCGGCGAGATGGACGCCGACGAGCTCTGGGACACCACGATGAACCCGGCGGCCCGCACCGTCCGGCGGATCACCATCGAGGACGCCGAACGCGCCGAGGCCACCCTCGAACTGCTCATGGGTGAGCGTGTCGAACCCCGCAAGAACTGGTTGATCGAGGCCGCCGGCCGGATCGACCAGGAGACGATCGACGCCTGAGAGGTTTTTGATGGCACGCCGCAAGTCCGAGAACCGCGTCGACCTGTCCGCTTTCGATCAGGCAGGCGCCCGGGTCATCGACAACCCGCTGACCACCGAGGTCGAGGACTCCTACCTGGAGTACGCGTACTCGGTCATCCACTCCCGGGCACTGCCCGACGCCCGGGACGGCCTCAAGCCGGTGCACCGGCGGATCCTCTGGTCGATGTCCGAGCAGAACCACCGGCCCGACCGGCCGTACGTGAAGTCCGCCCGGGTGGTCGGCGACGTCATGGGTAAATACCACCCGCACGGTGACGTGGCGATCTACGACGCCCTGGTGCGGCTCGCCCAGGACTTCTCGCTCAACACGCCGCTCATCGACGGCCACGGCAACTTCGGCTCACCCGACGACGGCCCGGCCGCCGCCCGGTACACCGAGGCGCGCATGTCGCCCGAGGCGATGCTGCTGGTCGGCGAGCTGGGCGAGGGCACCGTCGACTTCAAGCCCACCTACGACGGCTCCGAGCAGGAGCCCAAGGTGCTGCCGGCGGCCTTCCCCAAC
The DNA here is from genome assembly GCF_050955685.1 of Actinoplanes sp. CA-015351. Taxonomy (NCBI): domain Bacteria; kingdom Bacillati; phylum Actinomycetota; class Actinomycetes; order Micromonosporales; family Micromonosporaceae; genus Actinoplanes; species Actinoplanes sp. CA-015351. The sequence goes on along the minus strand of NZ_CP192102.1, from coordinate 6,668,488 downwards.
CTCCTGGTGAACGGCACGTCCGGGATCGCGGTCGGGATGGCGACCAACATGATCCCGCACAACCTCGGCGAGGTCGTGGCCGCCGCCCGGCACCTGATCACCAACCCGGACGCCGATCTCGACGAGCTGATGCGTTTCGTGCCCGGCCCCGACCTGCCCACCGGCGGTCAGCTGCTCGGGCTCGACGAGGTGCGGCGGGCGTACGAGACCGGCCGTGGCGTGGTGCGGATGCGTGCTCGCGCGCAGACCGGCCTGCTGGAGGGCGGCCGCGGCCGTCAGGCGATCACGGTGACCGAGCTGCCCTACGGCATCGGCACCGAGAAGATCATCGAAGCCATCACCGACGAGGTGAAAGGCAAGCTGATCACCTCGGGCCCCCGCCGCGGCCAGCGCCAGGCGGCCCGGCTGGTCGGCATCTCCGACGTGAAGGACCTGACCGACCGCGAGCACGGCACCCGGCTCGTCATCGAGTGCAAGATCGGCGTCAACCCGCAGGCGCTGCTCGCCGACCTCTACCGGCTGACCCCGCTGGAGACCTCGTTCGGCATCAACAACCTGGTGCTGGTGGACGGCCAGCCGCGGACGCTCGGTCTCAAGGCGCTGCTGGAGGTGTTCGTCCAGCACCGCTACGAGGTGGTGACGCGGCGGACGTTGTTCCGGCGTACCAAGCGCGAGGACCGTCTGCACCTGGTCGACGGCCTGCTCATCGCCCTGATCGACATCGACCGGGTGGTCGCGTTGATCCGGTCCAGCGACGACGCGACGGCCGCCAAGGCCGGCCTGATGAGCGAGTTCGGGCTCTCCGAGATCCAGGCGACGTACATCCTGGACACCCCGCTGCGCCGGCTCACCCGGTTCGACCGGATCGAGCTGGAGACCGAGCAGGAACGCCTGCGCAGCGAGATCGCCGAACTCTCCCGGATCCTCGACAACGAGGACGTGCTCAAGCAGCTGGTCTCCGACGAGCTCGCCGAGGTCGCCTCCGAGTTCGGCCGGCCCCGGCACACCACGCTCATCGACGGCGACCTGAAAGAGGTCCTCGCCGCCTCGGTCCCGGCCGGCCCGCTCGAGGTCGCCGACGACCCCTGCCAGGTGATCCTCTCCGCGACCGGGCTGATCGCCCGGACCGCCGCGGAAAGCGAGGAGAGCACCGAGGCACGCAAGCGCAGCGGCCGGGTCAAGCACGACGCGGTCCGCGCTGTCATCCACTCCACCGCCCGCGGCCGGATCCTGCTGGTCACCAACCGTGGCCGGGCGTTCAAGACCGACGTGCTGACCCTGCCGGTCCTCCCTGAGCAGTCCGGCACCGTCTCGATCCGCGGCGGCATGTCCGCCTCCGAGCTGGTGCCGCTCGACAAGGGCGAGAAAGTCGTCGGCATGGCCCCGCTCACCCCCGGCGACTCGCCGGGCCTCGCCATGGGTACGAAACTCGGCATCGTGAAGGTGTGCGCACCGGAGTGGCCGGTCCGCTCCGACGAGTTCGAGGTCATCACGCTGAAAGAGGGCGACGAACTCCTGCAGGCGACCTGGCTCACCGACGGCGCCGAAGCCCTGGTCTTCGTCACCTCCGACGCGTCGCTGCTCCGCTTCCCGGCCAAACTGGTACGCCCGCAGGGCCTCAAGGGCGGCGGCATGGCCGGCATCAGCCTCGGGGCCGAGTCCGAGGTGCTGTCCTTCAACGCGGTGTCCACGTCGGACCCCCAGCACGGCGAACCGATGGTTGTCACCTCGACCGGCACCCAGGTGAAGGTCTCACCCTTCGCGTCCTACCCCGCCAAGGGCCGGGCGACCGGCGGTGTGCGGGTGCAGCGATTCCTCAAGGGCGAGACGCAGCTGGCCGTGGCGTGGGTCGGCCCGCGCCCGGTCGGAGCGTCAGCCACGGGCGACCCGGTGGAGCTGCCCGAGGCAGACGCGCGCCGGGACGGCTCAGGGACGGCAGTAATCATGGGCCCACAGCTGATCGGTCATTTGATCGAACGCGACTGACCTGCCCTTCGCGGCCGCCGGGTGGGTGCACCCGGCGGCCACAGCACCGCCATCCCCGCCCACACAGCCTCGCCTGGCGTTGGCACCCTCTCGGCCCGGCGTGCGATCCCGCTCCGCGGCCTTGCTTCGCCACACCGCACCCGCCGGCCGTAGCTCATGGAGGTCATTCACGCTGATGACCTACGTGGGCTACGGCTCGGCTACCCAAGTCCGCACAAGCGGACATGACATGCGCTGGACTCGGCTGGCCACAGCGTGCCGCCGTCAGAAAGAGCGTTGACCCGCGAGCGCCTGGATCGCCGCCAGCTCGGACGCCGTCAGCCGCTCCCGGGACTCCGCCGCGACGCACTCCGCCAACTCGGCACGGTTCTTGACGCCGAGCACCACGCTGGAGACCCCCGGCACGCTCAGCGCATAACGATGCGCGAGCACAGCAGCCGACGACCCCCACTCCGCCGCGAGCTTGCGGAACCCCGCCGCCCGGGTGAAATCCACAGCGGCCGGGTGGTCAGCCGGAAGCTCTCGATCCAGCGAGTCAGCGAGCGAACCCGCCGCCACCACCCGAATGCCCAGCACCGGCACGCCCTGCGAAACCGCCGTGGAGACCAGCGCCTCATTTGCTGGCGCTACATCCGGATAAATCCACATGTCGCCGTTCAGGTCGAGCGCGTTCACGATCACCTGGGCGGCATCCGGCTGCGGCGCCGACGTCAGCGCCTCCAGCACCGACGCAGGATGCCCGACCGCCGTGATACCCCATCCCCGGATCACCCCTTCGTCCCGGAGACGAGAAAAGACCGGCACCACGGCATCCTGATAAGACGAGAAGTGGATCGTCCCAGCAGCCGTGGCCGACCCGTCCCGGGGCAGCAACTGGGTGTGCAGCAGCAGAAGATCGAGATGCGAGCGCCCCAACCGCGAGAGGCTCCCCTGAACACTGCGTCGGATCAGCCCGTCGAAGTCGCCACCCGGCGGCACATCGTGGACCTGCACCTTCGTGGTGACCAGGACATCAGGCGCCGGCCGCGCCCGCAGCGCCGCACCCACCACCCGCTCCGCCTCGAAGTCGTCGCCATAACTCGGCGCCACGTCCAGCATGGTGATCCCCGCGTCGACAGCGGCGTGCACGGTCGCCACCGCCTCGTCACGGTCGGTGCTTCCCCAGACGCCGCCGAGCCCGCCACCACCGAGGGTGAGAGCGCTGATCTGCCCGAGCCTGCCGAAATCTCTGCGTTCCATGACCCCGACGCTAGAACCTGGAGCGCACTCCAGGTCCAGACCAAAAGAGCGGAAAACGCGGGCTTCTGCCGCGCCTTCCGCTCTCCAAGCGTGGGTACGCCTATTCGCTGGGCGCCGGAACATCAACATCGCAGGTGATCTTAGGGTTGACGCCCATCCAGTTGAGCGGCCCGGCAAGCGTGGTGACGATGACGGTGCCCGCCTCCGCACAGCTCGCGTCGCCGGAGTCCTTGAAGTAGCCACGTTCGAATGCCGCAACGACACCGAGAACGAGCCAGATGACAACTATGACCGCACCGATACGCATCGGGGACCTCCTCAGCCGGGGATGCGCGGCTGATACCCCGCAGCGTCAGTTCCCTAAACGGCGCGCCTGCAACGTGTATGAATGCGGCAACCGTTCCGGCTTCTCGATCAGCTGGTTCTCGCCGCCGCCGATCGGGTGCATCCGGCCGGGGAGCGCGTCCCACGGGACCGACTGATGCTCCTCCAGACCGGTCACCACCAGGCCGGCGTCGAGGACCGCGGTGACGATCTCACCGAGTCCGTGGTTCCACTCGTGGGTCGTGGTGTGCTGGAACTCGCTCTCGGTCGCCACGTACGTGCCGGCTTCGTCGTAGATCTGCGGCTCGGCCTGCTCGAAGTACGGCTCGGAGATGGCGAGCACCCCGTCGGTACGGTAATAGTCGAGCGACCAGAGCACCGGGTGACCTTCCCGGATGAACAACCGTCCGCCCGGGGCGAGCAGCGACGCCACGGTCCGCGCCCAGCGCCGGATGTCGGGCAGCCAGCCGAGCGCGCCGATCCCGGTGTAGACCAGGTCGAACTCGCCGTCGAGCACATCACGGGCGGCGTAGACGTCGCTCTGCACGTACGGAATGGAAGCCTTGGCCCGCTCCGCGATGATCCGGGCCTGCTCCAGCGAGGCGCCGGAGAAGTCGAGGCCGGTCATGGTGGCGCCGAGCCGCGACAGCGAGACCGTGTCGGTGCCGATGTGGCACTGCAGGTGCACGCCGCGCAGCCCGGCGATGTCACCGAGGCGGGGCAGATCGAACCGGACGACCTCGCTGAGGTACGCGGGATCGTTCGCGAAGTCCTCGACGTGATAGTCGGGGGAGGCGGCGTGTGCGGGTGCGCGCTCGTCCCAGTTCGCCCGGTTGACGTCGAGATACTCGGTCATGCGCCGGAGCGTACGCGGTCACGGAACCACAGCGCGCTCCTTTTCGGCGTGCGTACCTGGGTCTCGTAGTCGACGTGCACCAGGCCGAACCGTTTCGCGTACCCCTCGGCCCATTCGAAGTTGTCCATGAGCGACCAGGCGAAGTAACCGCGCACGTCCGCGCCGGCGGCGCGAGCCGCGAAGACCGCGTCGACGTGGGCCGCGATGTACGCGGTCCGTTCGTGATCAGCGACGAATCCGGTCGCGTCGGGGACGTCGTCGTAGACGGCGCCGTTCTCGGTGACCGCGAGCGGGATGCCGTAATCGTCGTGCAGGCGCCGCAGCAGAGTGGTGAACCGGTCCGGCGTGATCGGCCAGTTCAGAGCGGTCCGCGGAACGTCGGGGTAGATCTCCCGGACCACGGGCAGCCCTGCCTCGTCGACCGCGTTGCCGTTCAGGTCGTACCCGGAGAAGTCCTGTCCGAAGTAGAAGTTGACGCCCAGGATGTCGATCGGCGCCGAGATGATCTCCAGGTCGCCGTCCCGGATCGGCAGGGCGAAACCGCGCGCGTCCAGATGGGCGAGCACGTCGTCGGGGTAACTGCCGCGGGCGATCGGGTCCAGGAAGATCCGGGTGCCCATCCCGTCGGCGAGCCGGGCGGCCGCGATGTCCACCGGATCGTCGGAAGCGGGTGTGGCAGTGCCGATGTTGAGGGCCGGTCCTACGATATTTCTTTCATTCCGGATTTGTCCGGCAACCAGCCCATGCCCAAGCAGCAGGTGGTGCGTCGCGTCGAGCGCCGCCCCGAAGTCGCGACGGCCCGGCGCGTGCACCCCGTGCTCATAGCCGAGATAGGCCACGCACCACGGCTCGTTGACGGTTCCCCAGTTGCGGACCCGGTCCTGCAGTCTGGAGAAGACCAGGCCGGAGTACTCGGCGAACCGATACGCCGTGTCCCGGTTCGGCCAGCCGCCGGCGTCCTCCAGTTCCTGCGGCAGGTCCCAGTGGTACAGCGTGAGCCACGGGTCGATCCCGGCGGCGAGCAGCTCGTCCACCAGCCGGTCGTAAAAATCCAGCCCGGCCGGGTTCGCCGGACCGCGGCCGCCGGGCTGCACCCGGGTCCAGGAGACCGAGAAACGGTACGCGTCGACGCCCAGGCTCTTGATCAGCTGAACGTCGTCGGTCATCCGGTGGTAGTGGTCGCACGCCACTTCACCGGTCTCGCCGACCACGTCCCGGGCGAAGGTGTCCCAGATGGACGCCGTGCGCCCGTCCTTGAACGCGGCGCCCTCGATCTGATAGGCCGAGGTGGCCACTCCCCACGTGAATGTCACGATAAATCTCCCAATAAAGAGACAAAGTGAAGGCCGGTCCCGACGGCAGGGGACCGGCCTTCTGTCAGAGACCGACGGGCTGTTCCGTCGGGTGCAACCAACAGGCGACCGAACGTGTCGACCCGTCTGCGGTGTCGGGGCGGCCGAGCACCGGGATGTTCCCGGCACACGGATCGAACGCCTTCGGGCAGCGCGGGTGGAACGAGCAGCCGGTCGGCATGCCCTTCAGGTCCGGCGGCGAGCCCGGGATGCCGGTGAGCTCGCGACGAGGGCCGCGCAGCGCCGGGAACGAGCCGAGCAGCCCCGCCGAGTACGGGTGCAGCGAGTCCCGGTAGATCGCCGACGCCGGCGCCTCCTCGACGATCCGGCCGCCGTACATGATCGCGATCCGGTTCGAGAACTCGACGAGCAGCGACAGGTCGTGGGTGATGAAGATGACCGAGAAGCCGAGCCGTTCGCGCAGCTCGATGAGCTGACCGAGGATCTGCCGCTGCATCACCACGTCGAGCGCGGTGGTCGGCTCGTCCATGATCACGACCTGCGGCTGCAGGATCAGGGCCATGCCGATCATCACGCGCTGCCGCATGCCGCCGGAGAGCTGGTGCGGGTACGCGTCCATCCGGTCCGCCGCGATGCCGACGAGCTTGAGCATCTCCCGGGCCCGGGCGTTGCGGCTGTGCTCGCTCATCTTCGGCTCGTGCGCCCGCAGCACGTCGGTGAGCTGAGTGGAGATCTTGTGAACCGGGTTCAGCGAGTTCATCGCGCCCTGGAACACGATCGCCGTCTCGTTCCACCGGAACCGGCGCAGTTCACTGTCCGAGAGCCCGAGCACGTCGTACGCCGGGCCGTCAGCGGGGTGGTAGATCACCTGGCCGCCGGTGATCACACCGGGCGGCGGGAGCAGACGGGTCAGTCCGTACGCGAGGGTGGACTTGCCGGACCCGCTCTCGCCGGCCAGGCCGAGCACCTCGCCGCGGTGCAGTGTGAGGTTGACGTCGCGGACCGCGCGGACCGCCTGGTCACCCAGGCCGTACCCGACGTTCAGATTGCGAATCTCGAGAACCGGCTCGCTCATTGCGCGACCTCTTTCATGACCGGCGTCACCGAAGCGTGCGTCAGCGGCTCGGGCGAGTTGTTCAGGACCGGGGTGAAGCCGATGCGCATCCGGACCGTCTTGCCGGACGCGGTCTTCAGCTTGGTCTTGCCCATGCTGCGCAGGCGCGGGCTGACGAACTCGTCGATGCCGAAGTTGATCAGGGACAGCGCGGTGCCGAGCAGCGCGATCGCGAGACCGGCCGGCACGAACCACCACCAGGCGTTCTGGGCGAGCGCCTGCTGGCCCTGCGCCCAGAACAGGATGGTTCCCCAGTTCCAGGTGGTGGCCGAGGTGACACCGATGAACGCCAGGGTGATCTCGGAGAGCACCGCGAAGATGACAGTGCCGACGAAACCGGAGGCGATCACCGCGGTCAGGTTCGGCAGCAGTTCGAACCCGATGACCCGCCAGGTCCGCTCGCCGGTCGCCCGGGAGGCCTCGACGAAGTCGCGCCGGCGCAGCGAGAGGGTCTGCGCCCGCAGCACCCGGGCGTTCCAGGACCACGAGGTGAGGCCGATGACGAGAGCGATCAGCCAGTCCTCGGCGCTCTCCAGAGTGGACGTGATGATGATGATCAGCGGCAGGGCCGGGATCACCAGGAAGACGTTGGAGAGCGCGGAGAGAACCTCGTCGGCCTTGCCACCGACGTAACCGGCGGTCACGCCGATCAGCACCGACAGCACGGTCGCCACGATGCCGGCGAAGAAGCCGACGAAGATGACGCTGCGGGTGCCGACGAGCAGCTGGCTGAACACGTCCTGGCCGAGGTGGGTGGTGCCCATCCAGTGATCGGCCGACGGCGGCTGGACCAGCTGGTTGCCACGGGCGCCCGGATCGTACGGCGCCACCCAGGGCCCGATGATCGCGATGAGCAGGTAGATGCCGAGGATGACCAGCCCGACCGCGGCCTTCTTGTTCGAGACGAACCGGAAGCGCTGCCGCTTGGCCTTCTTCGCCGTCGCCGGCTGAGCCATCGAACCCTGGCCGGGGATGACCTGCTCGATGCTGGAGGTGGGGATCGTCAAAGCTCAGCCCTCCTTGCGGGTGCGCGGGTCGAGGAGCAGGTACGCGATGTCCGCCAGCAGGTTCGCGATCAGCACCGAGATCGTGATGATCAGGAAGACGCCCTGCATGAGCGGGTAGTCGGAGGCTCCCAGAGCCTGGAAGAGCTGGAACCCGACGCCCGGGTACGAGAAGACGATCTCCACGAGCAGCGTGCCGCCGACGATGAACCCGAGCGACAGGGCGAACCCGGACACGTTCGGCAGCAGCGCGTTGCGTGCCGCGTAACTCATCGCCACCCGTCGGTCGGTGAGGCCCTTGGCGTGCGCCACGGTGATGTAGTCCTCCGAGGCGACGGTGACCATCATGTTGCGCATGCTGAGGATCCAGCCGCTGACCGAGGAGATCAGGATGGTCAGGGCCGGCAGCAGGCTGTGCTGGATGGCGCTCGGGATGAAGTACTGGTCCCAGGCCGGCACCAGGCCGCTGTCGAATCCGCCGGACGACGGGAAGAAGCTGTCCGGCCCGGTCAGCAGGTAGATCGCGATGATGCCGAGCCAGAAGTACGGCACCGACGACAGGAAGGTGGTGACCGGCAGCAGGCCGTCGGCCCACGAGCCGCGCCGCCAGCCGGCCAGGATGCCAAGTCCGGTGCCGAGGAAGAAGCTGATCACCGTGGTGATGCCGACCAGCAGCAGTGTCCAGGGCAGGCTGCTGGCGAGGATCTCGGAGACCGGCGTCGGGAAGAACGTGAACGACAGGCCCAGGTCGCCACTGAGCAGCTGCTGCCAGTAGTCGATGTATTCCTGCCAGATGTTCGCGTCCTTGTCGAGTCCGAAAAGGACGTACAGCGAGTCGATCGCCTGGCTGCTCAGCTGACCCTGGTACTTGGTGATCAGCGCCTGCACCGGGTCACCCGGGATCATCCGGGGGATGAAGAAGTTCAGCGTGATCGCGGCCCACGCGGTGAAGAGATAGAAGGCCAGACGCTGCAGGAAATACTTCACGACGCCACCTCGGCCTTGTCGTACAGCCAGCAGGCTGCCCAGTGTCCCGGCACGTCACCGATCTCCAGGGGGACCGGCAGGTCGGTCGAGCAGCGCGGCATCGCGACCGGGCACCGCGGATGGAACCGGCATCCGGCAGGCGGATGGATCAGGCTCGGCGGTTCACCGTTGCCACGCTCCTCGCCTACGGCTTCGGAGGTCCCGGCGAGACGATCCGGGTCGGGCGCGCTTTCGATCAAGAGCCTGGTGTACGGGTGAGCAGGCGACTGTGTGACCGTTTCGGAATCGCCGCCCTCGACCATCCGGCCGGCGTACATGACCATTGTCTGGTCGGCGAAGTAGCGGGCCGAGGCGATGTCGTGGGTGATGTAGAGGATGGCCAGGTTCAGCCGCTCCTTCAGATCACGCAGCAGGTTGAGCACGCCGAGCCGGATCGAGACGTCCAGCATGGACACCGGCTCGTCGGCGAGCAGCGCCTCGGGCTGGGCGCCCAGGGCCCGGGCGATCGCCACTCGCTGCCGCTGACCACCGGAGAGTTCGTGCGGGAACTTGTCCAGGTACCGCTCCGGCGGCGTCAGCGAGACCCGCTCCAGGAGCTCGTGCAGCGCGCTCTCGAGATCGTCACCGGCGTTGCCGTGGATCTTCAGAGACCGTTCCAGGTGGTACCTGATGGTGTGCACCGGGTTCAGCGAGGCGAACGGGTCCTGGAAGATCATCTGAACCCGGGCGCAGTACTGGCGGAACGCCGAGCCCGACTTGACCTTCGTCGACACCCCGTGCAGCCGGATGTCGCCGCCGGTACGCGGATAGAGCTGGGCGAGCAGCCGGGCCACAGTGGACTTGCCTGAGCCGGACTCGCCGACCAGGGCAACCACCTGACCACGGCGGAGGGTGAAGTTCACATCGTCGACGGCGTGAACCGCATCGTGCCGGTTGGAGAAGAGGTCGCGCAGTTGCCGGCGGACGGGGAAGTGCTTGGTCAGGCCGATCGCCTCGAGCACCACCTCGTCGGCCGGCGCCTTGGCCTCCGGGATCGACGTCATTCCGGGTGTCCTTTGAACAGGAGGAGCGGGCGCCCCGGCGAACCGGGACGCCCGTCAGGCGATCAGGATTTGGCGGGCTGCAGACGCAGGACCACCTGCAGTGCGGCGGCCTGAGTGGGCTGCGCGGGCGCGTACGAGTCCGCGTCCGAGGGCCAGCCGACCCAGTTCTTGGTGCTGTACGCGGCGCCGACGTTGTCCGAGCCGACCGGCAGCATCGGGGCCTGCTCCACGAAGATCTTCTGGATCGTGGCGAGCGCGGTCTTGCGGGCCGCGTCGTCGGTGGCGTTCGAGTACGCCTTCAGCGCGGCGGTCGCCTCCGGGCTCTGGAACCGGCCGAAGTTGCCCTGCTGAGCGGCGGTGCCGATCGGCTTGTAGAGGTCGCCGTCGAGCACGGTCTGGTAGATGTCGAACGGCGTCGAGCCTCCGTTGGTCCAGCGCATGCTGGCCTCGAAGTCGCCCTTCTGGATGTTCGCGTCCCAGACGTTCTGGTTCGGCTTCTCGACCGTCGCGGCGATGCCGATCTCGGCGAGGTTGCTCTTGATGATCTCGAGCGTGGTCTGGTAGTCCGACCACGGCGCCGGGTCACTGAGCTTGATGGTGACGGCCTTGCCGGACTTGTCCTTCAGCGTCGTGCCCTCCAGCTTGTAGCCGGACTGGGCCAGCAGCGCCTTGGCGCCCTCGACGTCGACCGAGAAGGTCTTGCCCTGGTACTCGTCGGCGATGTACGCGTCGCCGGCGCCCTCGGGCAGACCGGTGACGCTCTTGATCTCCGGGTGGAAGTAGCCGGCCTCGGCCTGAACGAAGATGTCGTTCCGGTTGATGACCATGTTCATGGCGCGGCGCAGGGCCGGGTCGTCGAACGGCTTCTTCGTGGTGTTGATGTAGAGACCGTGGATGCCGAGCACGCCGGGCGCCCAGACCTTGTAGTTCGCCGGGTCCTTGGCCACGAACGTCTGCTCGTAGTTCGGGATGAAGACGAAGCTCCACTCGGCCTGACCGGTCGCCAGGGCCGTGGACTGCGCGTTGTTGTCCGCGTAGGAGGTGTAACGCAGCTCCTTGACCTTGGGTGCGTCACCCCAGTAACCGCTCTCTCGGGCGGTAAGAATCGTCGCCTGCTGGGAGAACGACTTCAAGAGGTACGGGCCACTGCCGACCGGCTCCTTGATGGTGTCGGTGGCCGGGTCGGCGATCTTCTCCCAGATGTGCTTCGGCACGATCGGGATCTGGCCGATCACCTTGTGCTGGGTGGTGAACTGCGAGGTCTTGAACGTGACCTTGACGTTGCTGCCGGTCACCGTGATCACGTCGAACGGGATCGCGAAGATGTTCAGCGCCTCGTTGCTCTTCACCAGGTTCAGCGTGAAGGCGACGTCCTCGGCGGTCAGCTTCTGGCCGTCCGACCAGGTCGCGTTGTCCCGGATCACCAGGTCGACGGTCTTGTAGTCCGGCGACCACTTGATCTCGCTGGCCAGCCACGGGGTCAGCGGGTCGGCCGGCTTGGTGTTGTTCCACTGGCCGAGGGGCTCGTAGATCATCCAGCGGTAACCGAGGGACGCGCCCGCCGAGGTGCCGACGAACGGGTTGTTGTTCTCGGTCACCGTGCCGTTGGGCATACCGATCGAGAGGAAGTCGACCTGGTCACCGTTGCCGGCGTTCTTGGCGTTGTCGTTCGGTGAATCACCGCACGCGGCCAGCCCGCCCGTGGCGAGGACACCCGCCAGGGCGACCGCGAACAGTTTCCTTCTCTGCATCGCAAAACTCCTCAGGATTCAATGCCGGGTGAGAGGGGTGAGAGGGGTGCCCTAAGGCGTGCGGCATCGCTCGGCCGGCATCAGCCGGTCGATAGGTGTCGCGGTGTCCCGGCCGTCATAGCGGCCGGTGGATATGGGGAACGCCGGTTACGAAGCGGGGCCGGTCGAGTTGCGGACGGTGAAGGTGGCCGGGATTATCGTCGGCCGGTTCGGGAGCGGAACTCCCTCGAAGTGGGCCAGCAGCGTGCGTGCCGCCGCCTCGCCCATCTCCCGCAGAGGCTGGTGAACCGTGCTGAGCGACGGCTTCGCGTGCGCCGCCATCGGGATGTCGTCGAAGCCGACCACCGCGACGTCCTCGGGCACGCTGCGGCCGCTGTCCTGGATGGCCTGCATCGCACCGAAAGCGGAAAGGTCGTTGTGGCAGAAGACCGCGTCGAACTCGATCCCGGCCTTGATCGCGTGGTTGACGTTGTCCACCCCGGACCCGAACTTGAAGTCGCCGAGCATGACCCGGTCCTCCGAGATCGGGAACCCGGCGCCGGCGTACGCCGAGACGAAGCCGTCGGTGCGCTGCTGGGTGCAGCCGAAGCGGGACGGCCCGGTGATCACGAGAGGCTTGTGGCGCCCGATCCCGAGCAGGTGGTGTGCGGCGTCGGCGGCGCCGGTGTGGTTCGTCGTGCCGATCGTCGCGATCGTGCCACCGGAGAGCTGGTCGCGGTCGTCGATGAGAACCATCGGCAGACCCCGGGAGTGCAGGGTGGCGATGTAGTCGAGGGTGCCTTCCGGCTCGATCACCAGCAGGCCGTCGAAGGATTTCGCGGCGACCTGAGCGGCGAACTGTCGCATCGAGTCGTCACCGCGGTTGCAGGTGAAGAGCAGCAGACCGTAGTTCTCCGCCTCCAGCACGTCGACCGCGCCCTGCAGCACCTCGCCCATCCAGGGCCAGGTGAGCGAGGGCACCAGCATGCCGACCACCCGGGTGCGGCCGCGGGCCAGGTTGACCGCCCGCGCGCTGGGAACGTAGCCGAGTTCGTCGATCACCGCGCGCACCCGTGCGGCGGTAGTCTCGTCGAGCTCGCCCTTGCCGTTCAGCACCCGGGAGACCGTGGTCTTACTGACCTTGGCCCGGGCCGCCACGTCGGCGATCGTGATCGGCACTGCTCCTCCGCGGATGTATCCAGGTGGTTGCCCGTAGGTTTCGGAACCGGTTTCGGTACCGGTTCCGGCAGTCAACCTCAGTGAGGGCCGTCACGTCAACGTGCCGGGGGATCTATTTGTATTTCGAGACGGTAACTGTGTTTACAAATCGGTGGTTATCGGTTTCCGAGGCAAGATTCGGCAGCACGACACCGAGCGGGGCATCGATGACCATGTTCGCGTACGGCTCGCCGCGAGTCACTCCGCGGTTCACGATCGCGACCCGGACGCCCTCCCGGACCGCGCGCAGGACGAACCGCCGGCCGGACATCACAGTCAGCGAGGAGCCGAGAACCAGCAGCGTACGGGCGCTTTCCACAAGGTCGAAAGCGGTGGCGACCCGGTCCGGGGGCACGGTCTCGCCGAAGTACACGACGTCGGGTTTCAGCACGCCGCCGCAGGACCGGCAGTCCACCACCGTGAACCCGGTCAGCTCCGCGTCGTCCAGCTCCACGTCGCCGTCCGGGTTGATCCCGGTAGCGACCGCCGAGAAGTCCGGGTTCGCCTGGTCCATCCGGGCGGTGAGTTCGGTCCGGGAGGTCAGCTCCCGGCAATCCAGGCAGACGATCCGGGCCAGGTTGCCGTGCAGCTCGACCACGTCGTGCGCGCCGGCGGCCTGGTGCAGACCGTCCACGTTCTGCGTGATCAGCCCGTTGAGCAGGCCGGACGACTGCCAGCGGGCCACCGCCCGGTGCCCGTCGTTGGGCCGTGCGTCGCCGATCGTGCGCCACCCCAGGTGACTGCGCGCCCAGTACCGCCGGCGGGCCAGGGCGTCCGAGGTGAAGGTCTGGTACGTCATCGGGGAGCCGCGCCGGGCCGAGCCGGACGGACCGCGGTAATCCGGGATCCCGGAGTCGGTCGAGAGGCCCGCCCCGCTGAGCACCGCGACGCCGCCCTCGGCGATCCACGCGTCCAGAAGAGCCACCTGCTCCACCACTGACAAGTCCATGGCACCTATCGTCCCTCGTCCGCGTGACCGCGCGTGCCATCCGTACGGGTGGCCGTGACCTCAACAGGCGGTGCGCGTTCACCTGCGCTTTAGTAGGTTGAGTGGTGTGATCGTGACGCAAGAGCAGGAAGGACGTCCGTGGGACGCCCGTCGCCTGCTGCGTTTCCTCACCAGCCTGGCGATGCTCGCGCTCGCCGCCACTCTGCAACTCTCCACCGGCCAGCCACCCGCAGCGGCGCCCGCATCCGCGGTCGTCGTGATCCCGGCCACGCCGGCACCCGTCGCCGCGGCACCTGATGCCGCCACCCCGGTCAGCGCCGCCCCCGAGGCGCCGGCCGAGCAGGCGACGAGCCCGGTGGCCCTTCCCGAGACGGCCGTCACGGCCGTCACGGGTCGCACGGCCACACCGGCCGGCGAGTTCCCGCAGGCCACCGGCCCGCGGGCACCCCCGGCCGGGTGAGACGCGGACGTGCCATCCGGCCGTCCGCTCCCGACGATGCCGGTCGTGTCTTACTTGGGGGTGTTCGATGGATTCCGCATTGCAAAGCTTTCTCAGCGCCGTGCCGCAAGCCGCCGCTATCTGGGTGACGATCCTCCTTCTGCTGGCCATCGCCGTGGTCGGCGCCAAGCTGCCCCGCGCCAAGGCCTTCGTGCAGCCCGAGCCGGACGAGAACCCGTACGCCGCGGAGGTGGAGAGCGCCGCCGCCGAGGCCGCCGAGGCAGCGGTTCGCCGCCGCACCGAGTGGTCGGCCGCACAGGAGGAGGTCGAGGCCACCTGGGCGGCGTACGAGGAGGCTGAGCTGCAGACCCGGCGGATCGCCGCGGCCACGGCGTTCCCGCTGATGAGCCGCCGCCGCAAACCGGGGGACAACATCGACCGGCAGCGGTACCTGCACCGGGCCGCCACCGAGCTGTGCCGGACCCAGGACCTGTCGATCGCCCAGCTCAACGACGTGTTCGCGCACCGGGGCTGGAACCCGCGCCTGCACCCGGTCCAGCAGGAGGCCGTGCTGCACGGCGCGGTCCGGGCGCACCGGCTCGAGGCGTACCGCAAGGCGGTGGCGCGGGAGCAGGCTGCGTGGCGTGGCGCCGAGGCGGCCGCGGAGACGTTGCGTGACCTGCGTGCCGAGGCGGCCTCCGCCCGGCTGCGCGGCCCCGCCTCCGAGTCCGCCGACCAGCAGTGGTGGTCCGAGCAGTGGACCCGGGCGGAACTCCCGGCGGCTGCCTGATGTCCATCCTGGACGCCCGTACCGTTCCCTGACGCTCGTACAGACGGCCCGGGTAACGTGACCTCGGGCGGTCTTGGGGTAAGGAGGCGATGGTGACGGTAACTCCCGCAGGCGACAGGGCCTCGACCAATGCGGCCATGACCCGGATGCATCGTGCTGCCCTGGTCGAAGACGCGATCCACGGCCTCATCGAGCGCCGGCTGCTCGGCCGGGGGTGGAAGCCGTCCATCACGGCGTACACCGGTTACGGCTCACCCGGCTGGGCCCGCGTGATGGGCCGGGTCCTGCTGGCCCGCCCCGGCACGGTCAGCAAGCGCCGGGAGAAGGTCCGCGGCTGGCGCAGCTTCACCACCACCCCGGCCAGCGGGGCCGTGGTCCGCATCGAGCTCGGCGGCACGGTGACCGAGACCCGCTCCGACCGCAGCGGTTACGTGGACTGCAAGGTCAAGGGCGACCTGGAGCCCGGCTGGGGCACCGCCCGGATGTTCACCGAGGGCGCCGCCCCGGTCGACGCGCCGATCCGGGTGATCGACCCGGCCGTGCGGTTCGGCGTCCTCTCCGACATCGACGACACCGTCATGGTCACCACCCTGCCGCGTCCGCTGCTCGCCGCGTGGAACACATTTGTGCTGGACGAGCACGCCCGCACCGCGGTGCCCGGCATGGCGGTGCTGTACGAACGGCTGGTCAACGGGCACGCCGGCACCCCGGTGGTCTACCTCTCCACCGGCGCGTGGAACGTGGCGCCGACCCTGACCCGGTTCCTGAGCCGGCACCTGTATCCGGCCGGCCCGATCCTGCTGACCGACTGGGGTCCCACGCCGGACCGGTGGTTCCGCAGCGGCCAGGAGCACAAGCGCAACTCGCTGCGCCGGCTCGCCGAGGAGTTCCCGCACATCCGGTGGCTGCTGATCGGCGACGACGGGCAGCACGACCAGGAGATCTACTCCGAGTTCGCGCGATCTCACCCGGAAAACGTGGCGGCCGTCGCGATCCGCCGGCTCTCGCCGACCCAGGCAGTGCTGGCCGGCGCGATCCCGGGTCCGGACACCGCCGAGATGGTGCCGTCGGGCGGCAAAACCTGGTTCTCCGCCCCGGACGGCGCCGGACTCTGGTCCCTGCTGCGCGACACCGACCTGGTGTGAGCCGATCTGGTGTGAGCCGATCTGGCGTGAGCCGATCTGCTGTGGGCGGGCCGGGCGACTATCCTCAGTCGACGTTCTTCTCCGAGGTGGCCGGCTCGGCCGCCGCACTGACCCGATCGTGCAACTTCTGCCGGATCTCGTCCGGGGTGTACGCCCGCCGCCGTCGTTCGGCCCGGGCGATCACCGCCCCGGTCGCCGCGACTCCGGCCAGTCCTGCAAGTCCCGCTACCTTCCACCAACGCATCAGCTGAGGATAGACACGTGGTTGCCGAACTCAGCCTCGACGAGGCGATCGACCTGACGCGTACGGGTGACATCTGGATCTTTCGCGGCCGTTCCGGGCCGGATCGTGCCATCCAGACGCTCACCAACAGCCCGGTGAACCATGTCGGGATGTCCCTGGTGATCGAGGACATGCCGCCACTCATGTGGCACGCCGAGCTGGGCCGCTCGCTGCCCGACATGTGGTCCGGCAATTTCCAGCGCGGTGTGCAGCTGCACGACCTGCGCGACGCCGTCACCGTCTGGGCCCGCCGGTACGGCCAGCGTGGCTGGTTGCGCCAGATCGAGCCCGGCGTCACCCGCGACATGGAGGACAAGGCGCTCAAGACGGTGGCCCGCCTCGACGGCACGCCGTTCCCGTCGACGTCGCAGCTCGCCTTCCGCTGGGCGCGCGGCCGGGTGCCGCAGATCAGGTTGCCCTGGCAGCAGGGTGAGGTCAGCGACGCGACCCTGGAGAAGGCGTACTGCGCCGAGGTGGTCGCGGTGACCTACGAGGACATGGGCTTGCTGCCGCGCAACCGCAAGGCCAATTGGTACGACCCGGGACGTTTCTGGTCCGGCGACGAGCTGGAGCTGACCGCCGGATTCACCCTGGGGGACGAGATCTCGGTAAGCGTGCCGGAGGCCTGACAGTCAGGACCGCCGATCGGGCGCAGAATGCCCGCATGGGTACTCCGCTGGTGGCCCGGGTCGCCGAAGTGGTCGCACTGGACCGGTTGCGCGCCGATGCCGCCGCCGGTACGGGCGGGATCGCTCTGCTCACCGGCGAGGCCGGGATCGGCAAGACGGCTGTCGTGGAGGAGGCCGTGGCCCGCGCGGCCTCGGCCGGCGCCACGGTGCTGACCGGCCGCGCCGACCCGGACCAGGGTGCGCCCGCGTTCTGGCCGTGGCTGCGCCTGCTCGACAGCGACGTCCCGGGCCTCACTCCGAATCTGCTGAAAACCGGGGACAGCACCGGCACTGGCGACAGCACCGGCACCGGCAACGACACCGGCGAGGACCCGGCGGCCGCCCGGTTCCGGGTCATGCAGGACACGCTGCGGGCGTTGCGGTCGGCCGCTTCGGAAACCGGCGGTGGCCTGGTCTGTGTGCTGGAGGACCTGCACTGGGCCGATCCGGGTTCGCTCGCACTGCTCGGCCTGGTCTGCCGTGAGGTGTCCGGCACCCGGCTGCTGGTGATCGCGACCGCTCGTACCCTCGATGTGGAATTGCCCGGCGCCGAGTCACTCACCCTGACTCCGTGGGATCCGGCGACCGTCGCGACGTACCTGGCACAGCGGGCCGGCTCGCCGGTGCATGCCTCGTGGCCGGCCGTGGTGCACCGGCTCGGTGGCGGCAATCCGCTCTACACCCGGGAACTGACCCGGCTGCTCACCGCGACCGATCGCCTGCGCCACCCGGCCGGCGCCGTCGATCTGCCGGACGGGCTGCTGCGACTTGTCGGCCGCCGGCTCGCCGCGCTCACCCCGCCGACCCGGGAGCTGCTCGGCCTTGCCGCAGCCCTCGGCACCGACGTCGACGTGCCGACGCTGAGCCGGATCGCGGCGGGCACCGCCGGCATCGAGCCTCTGCTGGCCGAGGCGATCGGGGCCGGGATCCTGGTCGAGGATCCGTGGGCGCCGGCCCGGCTGCGGTTCGCCCACGAACTGGTCCGTGAGGCCCGATATGCCGGACTGTCCCGGGCCGAGCGGATCGCCGCGCACACCCGGATCGCCGAGGAGTTCACCGTCGCGGGCGCCCGGGCCGACGAGACGGCACGTCATCGGGTCCGGGCGGCCGTGGACGAGGCGTCCCGGCGTACCGCGAAGGAAGCCTGTGAAGCGGCGGCGCGTGCCGCGACCCGGCAGCTGGACCATCGCGCGGCCGCGACCTGGCTGGGTCAGGCCCTCGACCTCTTCCCGGGCGACCCGTGGCTGCGCCTGGCCCGGGCCGAAGCCGCCTGCCTGGACGGACGGCTCGCCGTTGCGGTCGCCGACTGCGACGCGGCCATGGCGGTGGCCGAGGCCGCGAGGCGGCCCGATCTGGGTGCGGCGGCGGCATTGACGGTACGCGGATTCGGCGGCCCGGTGGCGTCGTCGCTGCTCCGGCTGTGCGAGCGGGCGCTGGCGCTGTACGGCGTACCGATGGGCTTGGACCTTGATCTTGATCTTGGAGTTGTTCCGGCGCGGCTTGTCGCGCAGTACGCGATTCTGCTGGTGGAGACGGGTGGGCATGCCCGTGCGGAGCCGCTGAGCAGGCAGGCGGTGGCGCTGGCCGAGGCCGGCGGTGACGCCGACGCGATGGCCGCCGCGGTGCACGCGCGGCACGAGGTGCTCGACCTCGCGACCGACACCGAGGAGATCCTCGACCTGGCCCGGCGCAGTCTCGGGCTGGCAAACGGCGGCGGTTCGGTCGACGCCGAGCTCTGGGGCCGGCTGTGGCGGCTCGACGTGCTGCTCACCATCGGTGACCTGACCGGTTACGACGTGGAGACGGCGGCGCTGGCGGCCCTCGCCGAACGGCTCGGGCGGCCGGTCGTGCGCTGGCATCTGCTGCGGGCCCGTGCCGCGCGGATGCTGCTGGCCGGTCGCCCGGACGCGGCCGGCGTTCTCGCGGACGAGGCGCTCGCGCTGGCCGGAACGTTCGACGGGCAGCCCGGCCCCGAACTGCACGCGGCGTTCCACGCCTGCCTCGCGCCGTTCACCGGGCGGGTTCCGCGGTGGCCCGGCGGACTGCCCGCTGCCCTCGCCGGATTCGCCGCCGAGCCGATCGCGGTGGCGCAGATCGCCCGGCTCGCCATGCTCGACGGTGACCGGGACACCGCCGGCGCGGCCTGCCGGATCCTGCGGGACATGCTGCCCGGCCTGCCGCCGGACAGCCGGCGCGGGTTCGTGCTGCTCAGTGCCGGTGAGATCGCGGTCTGGCTGGACCAGGCAGACGTGGCGGCAGCCGCTTACGAGCTGGCGCTCCCGATGGCCGGTCGGTACCTCAACACGATGACCGCCTGCCACGGCTCGGTCGACCGGCCGCTCGGCATGATGGCCGCGCTCCTGCGGGACCGGCCGGCCGCCGAGCGGCATCTCCGCAGCGCCGTCGCGATGGAGGAGCGGATCGGCGCGGCGCCGTTCGTCGCGCAGGCGCAGCTGGCGTACGCCTCGATCTGTGACGGACGTCCCGCCCAGATGCTCGCGTCCGAGGCTCTCGCCACGGCACGCCGGCTCGGGCTGGGGCCGATCGCCACAGCCGCCGCCGCGCTCAGCCGCGACGATCTGACCGGCCGGGAACGCGAGATCGCCCAGCTGGCCGCCGAAGGCCTGGCGAACCGGGAGATCGCCGCCCGGCTGCACATCTCCGAACGGACCGTGGAGACGCACGTCCGCAACGCGCTCGCGAAGCTCGGCGCCACCAACCGGACCCAGCTGGCGGCCCGGCTGCGTGCCGGGAGTCAGTACCAGCACTGAGTACCGTCGCGGCCTGCGACGGCACGCTGAACCGCATGAACACACTCATCGACATCAGCGCCGGCACCTACCGCATCGACCCGGCGCGGTCCGTCTGCCGGCTCGTCGCCACCCACGCGTTCGGTCTTCATCCGGTCACCGGGACCATGACGGTGACCGGCGGGACCGTCACGGTCGCCGAGGATCCGGAGCGCTCGATCGCCTCGGCCGAACTCGACGCGGCCAGCTTCACCACCGACGATCCGCGCCGGGACCGGGACATCCGGGGGCGCAGATTCCTGAACACGGCCGATCATCCGGAGATCGGGTTCCGCAGCACCCGATGCCTGCGGACCGAGCACGGCTGGCAGCTGACCGGGGTGCTCGCGGTCCGTGGGGGCGCCTGCGAGGTGGTCCTCGATCTGTCGCCGGCGGAGGCGGACGGTGACGGGTTCCGGCTGGTGGCCCGATGCGCGGTGGACCGGGTGGCGGCCGGGGTGGGCGCGGGCCGGCTCGTCATCGCCCGGACTGTACGCATCGAACTCGACATCCACGCCGTCCCGGTCCGAGCCCGAACCGGCCACGCCCTGGCCGGCTGAGCACCGCACCGCGTCCGCAACCGCCGCGCGAGGGCCACCAGCGTGTCGATTTAGGGCGTGATTCGCACCCTGATTCGCCACAGGCGGCCGGTTCGCGGCGTGCGTGTGGAGTTGAGGCGCGATTCGCACCCCAACTCCACACATCGGCTGCGGCAGCGCGGGCGGTTGCCAGCTCCCTGTTCCGGAGTGGCGGAAACGGCCGTGAGCGCCGGCCGGGGTGGCTGGCGCTCACGGTTGTTCGAGATGTGGAAACCCGGGGTCAGCGGCCCGAACGACGGCCGCCGCTGCGCGAGGAGAACGCGGCTGCGCCTCCGGACGAGGCGGGGCGCTGCTGGGGCGTACCCGAGCGGGTTGCCGAACCACGCGCCTGGCCGGAGCCGCGCGATGAGCTCGCGCTGCGTGCCTGGCCGGCGTTCTGGCTCTTGCCCGCGCCGTCCTTGGCCGGTGCCTGCTTCGGGGAGCGGGACTCGCCCTGCGTGGCCGAGGCCGGACGACGGCCGCGACCGCCGCGACGGCGCCGGGAAGCACCAGCGCCCGCCTCGGAGTCGCCGGCCGGCTCGGAGGAACCCCGGGCCGGAGCGGACGCCGCGGCAGCGACGGCGAGCGCCGACGAGATGGCGGCGGGGGAGACGAAGATCCGCTCGCCCGGTGCCAGTTTCGCCAGGATCGTGTCGCCGGGCCGGGTACGGTGCGTGGCCGGGCGGATGCCGGCCTTGCGGGTCAGGTCGCGCACGTCCGCCTGCTGGTCGTCGGTCATCAGGGTGATGACCGTGCCGCGGGCGCCGGCCCGGGCGGTCCGGCCGGAGCGGTGAAGGTACGCCTTGTGCTCCACCGGCGGGTCCGCGTGGATGACCAGGGCGACGTCGTCGACGTGGATGCCCCGGGCCGCGATGTCGGTGGCCACGAGAGTGCCGGCCGTGCCGTCGGAGAACGCCGACAGGTTGCGGTTACGCGCGTTCTGCGCCAGGTTGCCGTGCAGCTCGACCGCGGGCACACCTGCGGCGTTCAGCTGACGGGTCAGAATCTTGGCCCGGCGCTTGGTACGCGTGAACACCACCGACCGGCCCGGCGCGGCGAGCAGCTCGACGAGGACGTCGAACCGGTCGTCGTGCTGGACGTGCAGCACGTGGTGGTCCATCTCGACCGGCGCCTGGGCGGCCGAGTCGACATGGTGCGTCACCGGGTTGCGCATGAAGCGCTGCACCAGGATGTCCACGCCGTTGTCCAGAGTGGCCGAGAAGAGCAGCCGCTGGCCACCCGCCGGGGTCTGCGACATCAGCCGCCGGACCACCGGGAGGAAGCCCAGGTCGGCCATGTGGTCCGCCTCGTCGAGGACGGTGATCTCCACATCGTCCAGAGCGGCGTGGCCGTTGCGGATGTGGTCGTCGAGCCGGCCGGGGCAGGCGACGAGCACGTCGACGCCGGCTTTCAGCGCCTTGATCTGCGGGTTGGCGCCGACTCCGCCGAACACCACGAGGGTCCGCAGCCCGGCCGCGTCGGCGAGCGGCTTGAGGGTGGCCTCGATCTGGGTGGCCAGCTCCCGGGTGGGAGCGAGGATCAGCGCACGCGGACGTCCGGGCCGCGGCTTGCGGGCTGAGGCGGCCAGGCGGGCCACCAGTGGGATCACGAACGCATAGGTCTTGCCGGAACCGGTGCGCCCGCGGCCCAGAACGTCCCGGCCCGCGAGGGTGTCCGGAAGCGTGGCGGTCTGGATCGGGAACGGAGAGGTGATGCCGAGACCGGTGAGTGCCGTGGCGAGAGCGGCGGGCACGCCGAGCTCGGTGAAGGTGGTCATTAAGTTACGAACTCCAAAGGGTCGTCGAGGTCGTCCAGCCCGGCGCTGGCCACTGGTGGCCGCGGCGCGTGGTGGTCGATCCGAGGGCGGCCCTGGTGAAAGAGTGCTGGCCGCTCCCGATCATTGTACTCGGGTACGGTCCGCAACCTATTCGCACCTGATAGCGAACCTCACCGCACTCAACAGGCCGGATCTTTCTTCTCAGCGCCGGGATCCCCGCCCGGCAGGCGATCGAGGAGACCCCCTGATGACCGGTGAGGCACCTGCCGTGGAGAGGCGTGGCGAAGACATCGTGCGGGCGAACATGCCGCTCGTCGGGCATCTGGTCCGGGAGATGCTGGCCCGGGTCCCCGCCCATGTGAACCGCGACGACCTGCTCTCCGCAGGGTACGCGGCTCTGGTGGCGGCCGCTCGTGGTTTCGACCGCGAGCGTGGCGTTCCGTTCCCACGGTTCGCCGCGACCCGGATCCGCGGAGCACTCCTGGACGAGTTGCGCGGGCTGGACTGGGCCAGTCGTTCGGTGCGGCAGCGGGCTCGGCGTACCGATACGGCCCGTGAGGAACTGATCGGTGAGCTGGGCCGGACGCCGACCGTCCAGGAGGTGGCGGAACGGCTCGGCTGCACTGTCGAGGACATCGAGGCGGCCGAGGACGACGTGCACCGCGCGACCGTTTTCAGCCTCCAGGGCTTCGCGACCGCGACCGCTGACGACATCGTCACCGAGCCGGGCGCCGGGCCCGAGGAGATGCTGCTGCGCCGGGAACGGCTCGGCTACCTGCGCAACGCTGTCGACGTGCTGCCGGAGCGGCTGCGCGCGGTGGTGCAGGGCTACTTCTTCGAGGAGCGGCCGATGGCGGAGATCGCCGAGGAGCTCGGCGTCAGCGAGTCACGAGTGTCACAGTTGCGGGCCGAGGCGCTGGTGCTGATGCGTGACGGGCTGAACACGCTCCTGGAGCCGTCGCTCGCCGCGCAGAACCCGCTGAAGGAGGGCTGTGTCGCCCGCCGGCGAACCGCTTACTACGAGAAGATCGCGACCCGGGGAACGTTGCGGACCCGCCTCGCCCTGACCAGTCCGGAAGGTTTGCCGGTCGCCGCTTAGACGTCTCAGGTTGGACGGCGCCCGCCGCGGTTCGCGGCGGGCGCCGTGCGTCATGCGTTGGCGCAGGTGCCTGCCTTCTTCTGCACCGCGATCGCTTTCACCGCGCCGAGCTTGTAGAGCGCCAGGCCCTCCTTGGCCGGCTCCAGCTTCCAGGCGTCCTTCTCGTAGGCCATCGTGTAGGACTGCGCCGCGACGAGCTGCTTCGCGATCACGATGGCCTTGTCGGTGCCTTCCATCCGGGCGCTGGTCAGCTGGATCGCGAGACCCTTGCGGGAGCAGGCCTCGTTGAGCTTGATGTAGTCGGCCTTGCTGATCGCCGCCTTGCCGGCCGCCGTGTACAGCTCCCAGGCGCCGGCGAAGTCCCCGCCGCTGAACCGGTCGAAGACCGTCTGCGCGGCGGCCTTCGCACCGTCGACAGTCTTCGGCTCCGGGCCGCCACCGGCCGCCGCCGCGGCGTTGCCGGCCGGGGCCTCGGCCTCGTCGGAGGAACAGGCGGAGGTGACGCCCAGAACGGCGATCGCGGCGAGGGCCACAGCGGGAAGGCGACGGGTCAGGGTGGTGGTGTAGTTCATGCCCCGGTTAATGGGCGCCGGCCGCCGTGCGTAACGCTCCGGCGTGTCGAAGACGGATTGCGGACACTGAAGCCTCAGGCCGTAACCGAGCTGACATCGGCTAGTCTGGTCGTTTGCCGAATGCTTTGGCGGAAACACAAAATGGCAACCATTGAAATGGTTGCCAGCGCCGGAATGATAGCACGAAAAGGGGCGACTTTGTCAAGCTCGGACGCCGAGATCGATTCTGAACAGGCGTACTTGACCACGCTCTACGGGCGACTGGATCAGTTGCGTGAGCAGGCCGACCGCCGTTTGCGCGGGATCCTGCTGGAGGCGGGAGGCACCCCGCAAGGGCGAGCACAGCGCGAGGCCACCCGCAGCCATTACGCCGAACAGCTCGCACAGTTCAATTCGGTCGAGAACGGTCTTCTCTTCGGCCGGCTCGACTTCTCCGCGGACACCCCTCGATACATCGGCCGGCTCGGCCTCTTCGCCGAGGACCGCGATCAGGATCCGCTGCTGGTCGACTGGCGCGCCCCCGCCGCCCGGCCGTTCTATCTCGCCACCGCCGTGCACCCGGACGGCGTCACCCGGCGCCGCCACCTGCGTACGCGCGGCCGGCTGCTCACCGGCATCGACGACGAGGTGCTCGACATCGAGGCCGGCGACGGCACCGGGCGGGAGGACGTGACCGGTGAGGCGGCGCTGCTCTCGGCGCTCACCGCGAACCGCACCGGCCGGATGCGCGACATCGTCGAGACCATCCAGGCGGAACAGGATGAGGTGATCCGTTCCGGACTGCCCGGTGTGCTGGTCGTACAGGGTGGGCCCGGCACCGGCAAGACGGCCGTGGCACTGCACCGGGCGGCGTACCTGCTTTATACGTACCGGGAGCAGCTGACCCGGTCCGGCGTGCTGATCCTCGGGCCGAACACCACGTTCCTGCGGTACATCTCCCAGGTGCTGCCGTCGCTCGCCGAGACCGGTGTGCTGCTGGCGACGCTCGGCGACATGTTCCCCGGTGTGCGGGCCCGCGCTGTCGAGAAACCGGCCGCTGCCGCGCTCAAGGGCACCCTGCACATGCTCGACGTGCTGGAGAACGCTGTCGCCGACCGGCAGACCGTTCCGGACGAGTTCGTCGAGGTCGACCACGACGGTTACCCGGTCCGGGTCGAACGCGCCTCGCTGGAGGAGGCCCGCGCCGCGGCCCGCCGTTCCGGCCGGCCGCACAACGTGGCCCGGCAGATCTTCGTGACCGAGGCGATCCACGCCCTCTCGCTGCAGATCGCCGAGCGGATCGGCGCCGACCCGCTCGGCGGCGACAACCTGCTCTCCGAGGCGGACCTCGCCGAGACCCGCCGCGAGCTGCGAGAGGACGTCGACGTGCAGCAGGCGCTCTTCGAGTTCTGGCCGGTGCTGACCCCGCGCCAGGTGCTGCGTGACCTGCTCTCCGACGACGAGCGCCTGGAGTCGGCCGGGTGCACCCCGGCCGAGCGCGCGCTGCTGCTGCGCCCGCGAGAGTCCGGCTGGGCGCCGGCCGACGTGCCGCTGCTCGACGAACTCGCCGAGCTGCTCGGCGTCGACGACACCCTCAAGGTGCGTGAGCAGCAGCGTCAGCGCAACGCCGCGATCGAGTACGCCGAGGGCGTGCTGGAGATCGTCGAAGGCTCCCGGTCGCTCGACTTCGAGGACGAGGGCGCCGAGAAGGACGAGATTCTCTCCGCCCTCGACGTCGTCGACGCGAGCGCTTTCGTCGAACGCCACGAGGTGATCGACACGCGTACCGCCGCCGAACGTGCCGCCGCGGACCGGACCTGGGTGTTCGGCCACGTGATCGTCGACGAGGCGCAGGAGCTGTCGCCGATGGCCTGGCGGCTGCTGATGCGCCGCTGCCCGAGCCGGTCGATGACCGTGGTCGGCGACGTGGCACAGACCTCCGAGCTGGCCGGCACCACCGGCTGGGATCAGGCCTTCGAGCCCTACGTGGCGCAGCGCTGGCGCCTTGTCGAACTCACCGTCAACTACCGCACCCCCGCCGAGGTGATGGCGGTGGCCGCGGACGTGCTCGCGGCGGTCGACCCGGCCTTGCGGCCGCCTCGCTCGGTGCGCTCCGCCGGCGTCACACCATGGGCGCGCCGGGTGCCTCCGGTCACCCTTTCCGAAGAACTGATCGCAGACGTACGCAAGGAAGCGGCCTCGATCGAGGAAGGCCGCCTCGGCGTCCTGGTGCCGGAAGGGCTGGAGGAGTCGCTCGGTGCGGCCCTGGTGGCGTCCGTCCCCGGAGCGGCCGTGGGGGAGCAGCCGGACCTGCTCAACCACGTGGTGCTGATGACAGTGCGCCAGGCGAAGGGCCTGGAGTTCGACTCGGTGCTGGTCGTGGAGCCGGGCCAGATCATCGCGGAGAGCCCCCGGGGCCTGTCCGACCTTTACGTGGCGGTCACCCGGGCCACCCGCCGGCTCGGCATCCTCTACACCGGCGAACTCCCCGAAGTCCTTTCCACGCTGGCTTGAGTTCACGCGTACCCGAAAAGGCTCGGCGTCTCTGGGACGCCGAGCCTTTTCAGTGAGGGTGAGTTACGCGGCGGCGCCGGCGAGGGTACGGGTGTGGCCCTGAGCGTTCGTCATCGCGAGACGGCTGCGCATGGTGGTGTTGCTGGCGATGTTGTTGTAGTAGGACGCGCGGCGACGGGCCACGATGCTCTCCGGGTTGTCCGGAACCGGCGCCATCTCCGGGTTGAGGTGGGTGTTCAGGCCGTCCTTGAGCAGCGACAGGGCCTCGGCGCGGAGCTGGCTCACGCGCGACTCGGTGACGCCCAGGTCGGCAGCGATGTCGGCCATCGGGCGCTCGCGCAGGAAGTACTCGGTGACGACGGTCTGCAGGCGCTCCGGCAGCGAGTCGATGGCGTGGTGCAGGTAACCGATCTGCTCGCGGCGCAGCAGCATCTCCTCCGGGCCCGGGGCGCGCTCGGTGACCATGTCATCGGCGCTGCTCGTGGTGAAGCCCTGTAGTGAGAGAACGGTGGCGCGCTGCACGTCGGTGTCGGTGCGCTGCAGGTCGTCGGTGGTGGTGCCGAGCGCCTGCGCCAGCTCCTCCGGAGTCGGGGTACGGCCCAGCGTGGTGATCAGCTGCTGGCGGGTCGTGTCGGTGGTGCGGGCCTTCGAGCGCACCGAGCGGGTCGCCCAGTCCAGCGAGCGCAGCTCGTCGAGGAGCGCGCCGCGGATGCGGGTTCCGGCGAAGCGGTTGAACGGCACGCCGCGCTCCGGGTCGAAACCGCGGGCCGCGGTGACCAGGGCGTGCAGGCCGGCGCTGGTCAGGTCGTCGCGGTGGATGTGGTTGGGGATCCGGCTCAGCATGTCCCGCACCAGGTGACCGACGAGCGGCATGTTGGTACGGATCAACTCCTCCTGCTCCTTGGCGGAAAGCACCGAGCTGGTGGTGGCGGCAAGGTCTGCAGCGATCGCTACGTCGTTCATGTCGTCTCCCCCGTTGTTGTCGGCGCCTTGCGGCACCGGCTGACAGGAGAAATATTCGCGAGCGCAGGGTGCATGAACGGGTCACTCACAGTTGCATACCGGTTGTACCCGGCAGGCCTTCCGCGGCGTTGTCCAGCTATCGGCGGCGGGACCGGCGGCTTGAGGGTTCTACTCTGTGCCGCATGGATCTGAGCGACACCGGTTCGACAGTCAATATCCTCGCCGGCCTGCTCATCGCGATCGGGGCGATCGGCGTCATGCTGCCGGTCATCCCCGGACTGCTGCTGAGCTGGTCAGGAGTGCTGCTCTGGGCGCTGCTCGGCAGCGGGAGCGGCGGGGTCCGGTGGGCCGTGCTGGGTGTCGCCACGCTGATCGCCGGCGCCGGCCTGGTGATCAAGTTCCTGTGGCCGGGGAAGAAACTGCGCAACACGGTGCCGAACTCGGCGCTGCTGGCCGGCGGTGTGCTCGGGCTGATCGGGTTCTTCGTGGTGCCGGTGGTCGGGCTGGTGCTCGGGTTCGTGCTCGGCATCTGGCTGGTCGAGGTGAAACGGCTCGGCTCGGAGCGGGCGTGGCCGTCGACCCGGTCGGCGATCGCCGCTGTGGGGCTGTCGCTGCTGGTGGAGTTCGCGGCGGCGCTGGGGATCGCGGTCGTGTGGGTGCTCGGACTGATCCTGAGCTGAAGCCGCGCCAGGCGGCAGTCAGAAGCGTGCCAGGCGGCGTCTGCGGCGCTGGATCAGCAGTAACAGTAGGGGTGCCACGGCCAGCATCACGGCGACCGAGAGCGCGGCGACCACCGACAGGCCGCGCGGCGCCTCGTCCCCGGACGCCGCCGCGGGCTCGCCGGCGGCGGTCTCGGGCGCGGATTCGGGCTCCGGTTCGCCTGCCTGTGCCGACGCGACCTCTTCCGGCGTCACCAGATTGCCGACCGAGGTGCCCTGCGGCAGTGAGAAGCCCCAGTCCAGCAGCGCGGCGCCCTGCTCCCAGCCACGCTGCGGCCGCGCCTCGGCGCCGAGCAGCGTGGCCACCAGGCGGCGCCCGCCCCGCTCGGCCGCGCCGACGTAACTGTGCCGGGCGAGCGTGGTGAAACCGGTCTTGCCGCCGAGCGCGCCGTCGTAGTTGTAGATCAGCTTGTTCTCGTTCTGGAACTGGAAGCCGCTCGCCTTGGGTTTCTTCTGCGCCGGCATCGTCGCCACCTTGGTGAGCGCGTACTTGCGGAAGTCGGCGTTGGCGAAACACACCTGCGCGATCAGAGCCAGGTCGTACGCACTGGTGAACTGTCCCTTGCCGTCCAGCCCCGAGGGCGTCACGGCGTGCGTCTGGTACGCGCCGAGCGACGCCGCGAGCGCGTTCATGTTCCCGACGGTGGTGGCGACGCCGTCCTTGCCGCCACCACCGGCCATCCGGGCCAGGGCGTTCGCCGCGTCGTTGCCGGAGTTGAGGAGCAGGCCCAGCCAGAGCGTGGAGACCGGGTACTTGCCGCCGACGACCAGACCCACCGCGGAGCTGCCCGGCTCGATGTCCAGGTCGCTGCGGACGATGGTGACCTGCTGTTTCGGGTCGAGGCGGGCGATCGCGGTGGCGGCCAGCAGCATCTTCTGCACGCTGGCCGGCGTCTGGTGCACGTGCGGGCCGCAGGCGCCGAGGATCTCGCCGGTGTCCAGGTCGGCGACCAGCCAGGTGGTCGCGGTCAGCGCCGGCGGGTTCTTCGCGCCGTCGGGCACGACCAGGCCGTGGGTGGCGAGGTCGTCACCGCCGACCACCATCTGTCCGGCGTTCTCCGCAGGCGGGACGGGCCGGGGCGGAGCACTCGGCTTGGCGATTTTCGGCTTGGGGCAGGGGATCTCAGCTCGGGACGCTGCCTGGACCGGAAGAGGGGTGAGCAGGAGCAGGGTGGCGCTGAGGGCCGCAAGGATCTTCACGGCCAACGGGATCCCGCCTCCAGGCGCCGGTCGAGCAGCTGCTTCAACGGGATCGGTTCACCGTCGCCGCCGCCCGCGCCGACGATCAGGCGGGGGCGGCTGGGTGACAGGTCGGCGCCGGTGAACCGGGCGCGCAGTGACGACGGCACGGAGAGGATGTAGTACTCCCCGTCCTCGCCGACGGCGACCGAACGGTCCGACTTCAGGTACCACCCTTTGACCCGGGTCCGATAGGTGGCCCGGCCGTTCAGGGCACGGGCACTCAGCGGGGACGGAGTGAGGCCGTGCTCCAGCGCCTGCCCCACGAAACCGCCGAGCAGCGCCGAGGCCTGCCGTGCCTCCGCCGCGCGGTCGGCCTCCAGGGCTGCCGCGCGACCGGCAACGGCCTGCTCGCGCTGTTCCCGCCAGGCGGCGTCCTCGTCCCGCATGGGGCAGACCCTAACGCGAGAGCCGGGGCGTCGGTCAACCCGGGTTTTCTCGCCGATTCGGCGCTATTACCGGGTCCCTATTCGGTAAAGAAGCAAAGAAAGAATTGCCGGATCGCGGTAGGGAGTTGCGCCATGTGCCAGTCCCGAGCGAGACTGGGCGCGGTTGATTAATAATCTCTCGGGAGTCGTTATGGCGCGGCAGGTAATCACCACCCTGATCGACGATCTGGACGGCAAGAAGGCGGATCGGACGGTCGAGTTCAGTCTCGACGGCGTCAGCTACACGATCGACCTTTCCGAGGCCAATGCCGGAAAGCTGCGCAAGGTGCTGGACCCGTACATCTCCGCGGGCACCCGGCTGGGCCGGACCACGAGTGGCCGAATCGGTTCGCGGGCGCTGGCACCGGCCCGCACTGCTGGTTCGCGCGACGAGAACCGCTTGATCCGCGAGTGGGCGATCGCGAACGGGCACAAAATCTCCGAGCGGGGCCGCATTCCCCAGGAGGTAAGCAACGCGTACCGGGCGGCCAACGGCCGCTGATTCACCTCGTGATGCTGTGCCGGTGCCGCGCCACCGGCACAGCATCCGTGAGAAATCCCACTTGGCGCGTCCGAAATGGACGTGAAGTGCCCGGATAAATCAGCTTCGGCGGATCCGTGGGAGCTCGGCCGCAACGGCCTCGAGCACCTTCTCGTCGCCCGCGTACCAACTGGACTCCCGGGGCCAATGCGTGATCACGTCGGTGAATCCGAGCTCGCGTGCCCGACCGGTCGCGTCGGTGAAGGATTCCACGCTGCTCAATGAGTAAACGGGCGACGAGTCCAGGTTGAGATAACGATCCACCGCGTCGAGCGGGCGGCCGGCGGCCTCCAGCGTCGCGTCGAACTTCTCCCGGGTCTCGGCGACCGAGGCCCACCACTGCTCCGCCGTGTCACACGCCTGCGGGCCGGTGGTGACCCAGCCGTCGCCGTACTTCGCGGCCAGGCGCAGCGCTCGCGGCCCGTTGGCGGCCACCACGAACGGCGGCCGGGGCTGCTGAACCGGTCCCGGGGTGCTGCGGGCGTCGACAGCGTCGTAATAACTGCCCGACCACGTCGTCGCCGGGTTGCGCAGAATCGTGTCGAACAGTTCCAGGAACTCGGCGAACCGGTCCACCCGCTCGCGCGGGGTCAGTTCCGGACGGCCGAGGACGGCCGAGTCGAAACCGATGCCACCGGCGCCGAGACCGAGAATGAGGCGGCCACCGGAGATGTCGTCGATAGCTGTCGACTCCCGGGCGAAATGCACCGGGTGCCGGAAGTTCGGCGAGGCGACGTACGTGCCGAGGCGGATCCGCTCGGTCACCGCGGCCGCGGCGGTCAGCGTCGGGACCGCGTCGAACCACGGCCCGTCGACGAGGTCACGCCAGCCGAGGTGGTCGTACGTCCACGCGTGGTCGAAGCCGTACTCCTCGGCGAGACGCCAGCGTCCGCGAGATTCGGACCAGCGCTGGTCAGGGAGGATCACGATGCCGATACGCACGTGCCCAGCCTAGGCCGTACGGAGGTTGCCGTCCGACTCGGCCTGGGGACCCGCCGCCGCCTCGAACGCCTGGAGCGACCGCAGCAGGTCCTGCCGGGCGGCGGCCGGCATCCGGTCGAGCACCTCGTCGAGCGCGGCGCGCCGCCGTTCCCGGAGGTCGGTGAGCAGCCGGCCAGCCGCCGGGGTGAGCAGCAGCCGCACCTCCCGGCGGTCCCGGGGGTCGGCGACCCGGCGCAGCAGCCCGGTCGCCTCAAGGCGGTCACAGAGGCGGCTGGCCGAGGAGGGGACGACGTCCAGCGCCTCGGCCAATCTGCTCATGTTGGTGTGCCGGTTGCCGGCAACGATCGTGAGCACCCGCAGCTGGGCCGGTGGCACGGTGGGGTTCAGCGCCAGCCGGGCGCGTTCGAGCACAGCCGTCAAGGCTTCGACCGACGCCTCTACGGCGTCGGCTAGCTCGGTGGCGCGTTCCATGCCGATCCCCGTTGTCGAAGTCGCGGACCCGTAAGCCTGCACCTCTACCCGGTCGTATGCCGATCGAACCGAAGTCAGCGCCGCCAGTCGAGACAGACCGTCACAGCGTCGTCCTCCGGATCAATTCCGGCGTGGTAGTCGTGCAAACCTCTCATCACGGTACCCACCGCTTCGGTCGCCGGCTGCAAGCGTGTCCGGCGAACGGCGTTGAGCAGGGCGGATTCACCGAACGGGGACCGCCCACCGGGTACGGCGGCGTGCACACCGTCACTCACCACGAGCATCCGGTCGCCCGGCTCGAGGCGGAACCGCTGGATCTCGTAATGCGCCTCCGGGAACATCCCGAACGGCAGCTGCTGCTCCAGGGCGACCGGCTCGACCCCACCCTCGCGGGCGATCATGCAGCGCGGTGATCCGGCGTCGACGGCGGCCACCTGCCCGCTCACCAGGTCGATCTCGAGCAGCAGGGTGGCGACGTGAGCGGCACCGCCGCGCAGCGCGTGCACCGCGTCGGAGGCCAGCTCGGCCTGCTCGACGACGTCGGAGCCGCAGCGGCGGGCGTTGCGCATCGCGTTGACCGCGACCGTGGTCAGCAGCGCCGCGTCCATGCCGTCGCCGGAGCCGTTCAGCACCGTGATGGTGAGGCGGTCGCCGTCCAGTGCCCAGTCGAAGTGGTCGCCATGGACGTCGTACGCGGGCTGAAGCTGGCCGGCCACCAGGAACCGCTCGTCACCGAGGGATCGTCCGGGCAGCAGCTCCCACTGGAGCTCGGCGGCCATCGTGAGCCGGGCCCGGCGCTGCGCACGGCGGTACCGATCGGTGCTGGTGTCGGCGGCCCGCAGGGCGACGGCCAGCTCGTCGGCGATCACGGTCAGCTGCTCGGTGAGCTCCGGGCCGGGCCGGGCCGGCAGCTCCAGGCGCAGTACGCCGAGCCGCTCACCCCAGCTGTTCAGCGGTAGATGCATCCGCGCGGCGCCACCGGCCGTGAGCTCGACGGCGACCTGCTGATTTCCGAGGCAGCGCATGGCAGCCGGGTCGTTGGCGTCCGAGCCGATCATCGGGCACAGGCGGGTCAGGGTCAGGTCAGCGAGGAACACCTCGCTGGTGTCGGCGCCGAAGTGCCGGCGCAGATGTTCGGCGGCGACCTCGGGCAGGCGATCAGGCGGCGCAGCACGAAGCAGAACGCCGAGGGGAACTGGTTGGTCGGACACCGCACACACTCCTCTCCAGGGACCGGTATTTGTTATACGGCAAGCAAATTCGGCGCCGGACAGGCCACTGGCCCATCCGGCGCGCGGGAGTTGCTTCAGGCGAAGGACTTCTCGAAGTGGATGAGACTTCCGGTACGCGCGCTCGACTGCATCCGCACGTTCTCACCGAGCGCCCGGATCAGGAAAAGGCCACGTCCGCGCTCGCTGTCCGCACTCGGGGACGTCTCGCTCGCCGCGGTCAGGTCGAACCCGTTGCCGTCGTCGACGACATCGATCGAGCAGCGGTCCGGTGCGACGTCGAGGTGTACCTCGAAGTTGTTCGCACCGGTGGCGTGGTTGACCACGTTGGCGCACGCCTCGGTGAGGGCGATCTCCAGATCGGCGCCGGCCTGGCGATCCACGCGCAGGATCGTCAACGCGCAGCGCAGCAGCCGGCGCACGGCGGGGACGCTGTCCACCTCGCGTGGCAGATTGAGCCGGACCGACATACGCATGGACATTCTGTTCCCGCTCGGGCCGCCGGCTAACCGCCGGCCCTGAACAAGCTCCCCGATTCGTGTTATCCATGGTCCTCGCACCCGTCTCCCTATGCGGTGGACGCGTGTATGCCCAGGAAAGGCGGAACCATGGCTCGACAACCCGACATCGCGACGGTGCTGGCCGCCCGTGCGGGGGATCCGGCCGCGGTCGACCGCCTGGTCGCCGGCTACCTGCCGCTGGTCTACACCATCGTGGGCCGGGCTCTGGAGGGCCATGCCGACGTCGACGACGTCGTGCAGGAAGTCATGATCCGGGTTCTGCGCAACCTCGGTGAGCTGCGCGAGCCCGAGGCGTTCCGCTCGTGGCTGGTGGCGATCACGGTGCGCCAGGTGCGGGAGAGGTTCCGCGGCCGGCACAGCGCGGCCGACGAGATCCTCGACCCCGACCTGCGCGATCCGGGCGCCGACTTCACCGATCTGGCGATCACCCGGCTGGAGCTCTCCGGCCAGCGCCGGGAGACCGCCGAGGCGACCCGCTGGCTCGACGAGGAATACCGCGAACTGCTCTCCCTCTGGTGGCTGGAGGCCTCCGGCGAACTCACCCGCGACGAGATCGTCGAGGCGACCGGAGTGGGCCGCCAGCACGCCGCCGTGCGTATTCAGCGGATGAAAGGCCAGCTGGAGACGGCCCGTGCGGTGGTCCGGGCGCTGCATCGCACACCCCGCTGCGCCGAGCTGATCTCTCTGCTGGCCGGTTGGGACGGTCGTCCGGGCGCGCTCTGGCGCAAACGCATTGCCCGGCACACCCGGGAATGCCGCAACTGTGGCGCCGCCTGGCACGACCTCATCGCCGCCGAGCGGCTTCTGGCGGGCATGGCCTTGGTGCCATTGCCGCCGGCTTATTTCACAAACCTTTCCGGTACGGCTACCAGCGCCACAACCGCAGCAAAAGCCGTACCCGTAAAGCTCGCGGCGAAAGCGGGCGGATCAGTCGTGCAGAAGGTGCTCGCCGGCACCCTCGCGGCCGGTGCTGTCGCCGGAGCGGGTGGGCTCGTGGTGGCGTACCAATCGCCTTCTTCTCCTGCGGCATCACCGGCCGCCGTCGTTGTTCCGGCGGTCGCTTCTTCGGCACCGGCGCCCGCCATTTCGGCCTCGCCGTCGCCGTCCGTCTCGCGGTCGCCTTCGTCCTCTCCGTCAGCGTCGCCGCAGGCATCCCGGAAACCGGCCGCGGCGCCCGCCGCCATCTCCGCGAAAAAAGGCGTCGGCGTCTGGAAGTTCAGCGGCGCGAAAGCGGCGCTGAAAGACGTCGGCGCGGGCTGGTACTACGACTGGGCGCCGAACGACAACGAGGTGCCCGGCCCGGCCGGCGTGGAATTCGTGCCGATGATCTGGGGCGCCGCGAACGTCACCGACGCCACCCTGAAAGAGGCGAAATCCGAGGGCGACGTGCTGCTCGGTTTCAACGAGCCGGATCTGGCCGAGCAGTCCAACATGAGCGTCGAAGCGGCGCTGGCCGCCTGGCCGAAACTGGAGGCGACCGGAATGACTCTGGTCAGCCCGGCGGTCGCGTTCGGCGGCGACACCGCCGGCGGCTGGCTGGACAGATTCATGTCCGGGGCTTCCGCCACGGGCCTGCGGGTCGACGCGATCGCCCTGCATTGGTACGGCTCCGACTTCAGCAAGGCCTCGGTCGATCAATTCCTCGGGTACGTCGACGCGGTGCACAAGCGGTACGACAAGCCGATCTGGATCACCGAGTTCGGCCTGATCAATTTCGGCGCCACTCCGCGCTATCCCAGCGACGCGCAGAAGGTCACCTTCATCAAGGGCGCGACCGCCGGCCTGGAAAAACGCTCGTTCGTCCAGCGGTACGCCTGGTTCGGCCTGCCGGCCGTCGACGACAGCGTGGACTTCGGGCTCTACGAAGATGGGAAGACCCCCACCGAGGCAGGTAAGGCGTACCGCGCAGCGGGTTAGTCTTTCTTTCATGATTCGGTTCGGATACAAGGCATCGGCTGAGCAGTTCGCACCGGCTGAGCTGCTCAAATACGGGATTCTCGCGGAAGAGCTGGGTTTCGACTCGGTTTTCGTCAGCGATCACCTTCAGCCGTGGCGGCACGACGGCGGACACGCGCCGGCGGCTCTGCCGTGGCTGGGTGCGCTCGCCGCGCGTACCGAAAAGGTGTTGATCGGAACCAGCGTGCTGACGCCCACGTTCCGTTACCACCCGGCTGTGGTCGCGCAGGCCTTCGCGACGCTGGGCTGCCTGGCGCCGGGCCGCGCCATCCTCGGCGTCGGGTCCGGCGAGTCGCTCAACGAGGTGCTGCTCGGCACCCAGTGGCCGGACGGCAAGGAGCGGTTCGCCCGGCTCAAGGAGGCCGTCCTGCTGATCCAGAAGCTGTGGGCCGAGGACCGGGTGACGTACCAGGGGCAGTTCTACAAGACCGAGAACGCCACCATCTACGACAAGCCTTCGACGCCCGTCCCGATCTACATCGGCGCCTCCGGGCCGGCCGCGACCCGGCTCGCCGGGCGGATCGCCGACGGCTTCATCACGACCAGCGGCAAGGGACACGGTCTCTACACCGACACGCTGCTGCCGGCCGTGGCCGAGGGTGCTGAGAAAGCCGGTCGCAAGGCCGACGACCTGGATCTGCTGATCGAGGTGAAGGTCTCGTTCGATGACGACATCGACAGGGCCCGCAACGACACGCATTACTGGGGTGCGCTCGCCCTGTCGCCGGAGGAGAAGACCGGCGTCGAGGACCCGGTCGAGATGCAGCGGCTCGCCGACGCGCTGCCGGTCGAGCGGACCGCCACCCGGTGGATCGTCTCGTCCGACCCGGAGGAGCACGCCGCCAAGGTCACCGAATATCTGGACATGGGCTTCAAACACCTGGTGTTCCACGCGCCGGGCCCGGACCAGGAGCGTTTCCTCCGGCTGTACTCCACCGAGATCCTGCCCCGCCTGCGCAACCGCTGACGCCCTCCGCCGGCCCGCGCTGACGGCCCGCGCTGGCGGCCCGGAGGCCGCCCTGCGTGGGGCGCGGGTGCTGGTGGTGGTCAGACGGAGCGCAGGTGGCCGTTGCGGCGGGTGGTCGGGCCGGTGCCCTCGCCGTTGATCACGCGGAGGTTGGGGCGGCCGCCGCCGGTGTCGCGGACGTTCTGCTTGGTGCGGTTGTCGCGCCACTGCCGGCGAGCGAGGTTGTCCGGGGCGTCCAGCCGGGGCTTGCCCCAGCCGCGGCCGGCGAACGGGAGGTCGGCACGCCGGCGGTCTTGATTGCCGGTGGCCCGGGCACGGTCGCTGTTGCGACGTTCGCCGCCGTGACGGCGCTCGACGAAACCGGGAGTGCCGGGGAGCAGGCCTCTGCTGTTCGGGTGATCGGCCGCCGTCCCGGAGCGCTGGTTCGGTGCCGGCCAGGTCGTGCCGTTGGCCACGCCCGGGCGGGCGCCTGCACCGGGCTTGTTGATCAGCGGGTGAGCCGGCGCCGCGGTTGCGGCGGCCGGCTTTCCCGCCGTGGACGGCGCGCCCGGTTTTCCGGTCAGGACGACGATGCTGGACGGAGCGCCCGCCCGGGCACCGCGCCGCCGCTCGAAGTGCTCGGCAACCAAGGCCCGCACGGCGGTGAGCGGGGAACTGCCGGACGCCGGCGACAGGACCGTGGTGGGCACCTCGGCGCCGCGCAGGCCGGACGAAGCGGTGCGGACGGCCAGCAGGGGCTCGATCTCGGCGCCGTCGCCGCGTACCGGATCCAGGCCGGCGACCCGGGGCAGGCCGAGCTGGCCCACGCTGTCGCGCCAGAAGGCGCGGAACCCGTGGCCCGGGTCGGTGGGCCGGCAGTCGAAGAGCACCCGCAGGAACCAGAGCACCACCATGTCGAACACGCCGGGCCGGCCGGTCAGGTATCGGGAGCCGTGCACCACGTCGGCGCCCTCGAGCAGCGCGTCCAGCAGCCGGGGCATCTCGGCCGGGTCGCAGGAACCGTCGCCGGGCAGCGTGACCACCACGTCGCCGGTGCTGGCGTCGACACCACAGGCCAGCGCGTTACCAGCGCCGGTACGCGTCTGCCGGATCGTCCGCGCCCCCCGGGGCAGTGCCCGGGTGGTGTCGTCGTTACGGCCGACCACAACGACCACTTCGTCGACAGGTGGCAGCGCGCCCAGCAACACGGGAAGCTTCGAAACGTCGCCGGCAGCGATCACTACGCTCACGGAGGGTGATGTTGTTCGGGCCAGGTGACTCGGCTGAACTGGCATGGTGCGGCGGCTCCCGGCTCGGCTGCGGTGCAGAGCCGAAGCTACCCGCCTGCAACCCCGTAGCAACCGGGCCTAACGGTTGATAGTGATCATCGCATCGGGCCGAAAGCGCCGAACCCGCCAAACCGGTTACCGTGCGTACACATGGGGTAAGGTCTTCGATGTGAAACTCGGTCTGCACATCTCCAATTTCACGTGGCCGGACGGCGCGCAGCGCCTCGGCCCGACCCTCGCCGAGGTGGCCTCGGCCGCCGACCAGGCCGGTTTCGAGCGGATCAGCGTGATGGATCACGTCTGGCAAATCGGTGTCAACGGGCCACCCGAGCAGGAGATGCTCGAGGCCTACACCGCGCTCGGATTCCTGGCCGCGCACACCCGCACCGCGAAACTGCTCACCCTCGTGACCGGTGTCGTCTACCGCGAGCCGGGGCTTCTGGCGAAATGTGTCACCACCCTCGACGTGCTCTCCGGTGGCCGGGCCATGCTCGGCATCGGCGCCGCGTGGAACGCGGAGGAGTCGGCCGGCCTGGGCCTGCCGTTCCCGCCCACGGCCGAGCGGTTCGAGCGCCTTGAGGAGGCGCTGCGGATCTGCCGGCAGATGTTCGACGGCGACGAGACCGCCTTCCAGGGCAAGCACTACCAGCTCGACCGGCTGCTCAACTCGCCGTTGCCGCTGCACCGCCCGCCGATCCTGATCGGTGGCGCCGGTGAGAAGAAGACGTTGCTGCTGGTCGCGAAGTACGCGGACGCCTGCAACCTGTTCCCCGGCCCGGAGCTGCAGCACAAGCTGGACGTGCTGAAACGGCATTGCGACACGGTGGGCCGCGACTACGACGAGATCGAGAAAACGGTGATCTACCGCTTCCCGGACTCGCCGGCCGAGATCCTGGAGGCCGCCCGTGGCTTCCAGGCGATGGGCTTCACCGTGATGCACGGCGGGGTGCCCGACGCCTGGGACACCAAGAAGTTCGAGATCTACCGCGACGAGATCGTGCCCGCTCTGGAGGCGCTGTGAGCAAGGTCAAGGCGGTCGTCTTCGACCTGGACGGCGTGATCATCGATACCGAGGAGGTCTGGGAGGACGTCCGGCGCGGTTACGTGGCCGAGTTCGGACGCGAATTCCTGCCGGACAGCCAGGACCGGATGATGGGGATGAGCACCGGCGAGTGGTCGGCGCACCTGGCCGACGAGGTCGGCGTTCCGCGTACCGCCGAGCAGGTGGCGGCGGACGTGCTGGGCCGGATGGCGCAGCGCTATCAGGACGCGCTGCCGCTGATCAAGGGTTCGGTCGAGGTCGTCCGGGCTCTGCAGGGCAGTTACCGCCTCGCGCTCGCCAGCTCGTCGGCGCGGATCCTGATCGACCAGGTCCTGGCGACGGCCGGGATCACCGACGCGTTCGAGGTGACGCTCTCCACCGAGGAGGTGCCGCGCGGCAAGCCGGCGCCCGACGTGTACCTCACCGCGGTGCAGAAACTCGGTCTCACCCCGGACGACTGCGCCGCGATCGAGGACTCCAGCAACGGACTGCGCTCGGCCGCGGCCGCCGGTCTCACGGTGATCGCGGTGCCGCACGGGGTGTACCCGCCGGCGCCGGACGCGCTCGCGCAGGCCCGCCTCGTGGTGTCCGGTATATCCGAGATCACACCTGAGGCGATCGCCACTCTGTGAGTCTCGTGTGAAAAATCTTCGTTAAGGGCATAGCACGGGCCGACCAATGGAGGTGGGCCCGTGCGAACACTGGCTGCGGAGGGTCTTCGGCTTGATGTCGGCATCGTCGATTACCTGATTCTCACTCTGTATTTCGTCACGGTGCTGGGGATCGGCTTCGCCGCCCGCCGTGCGATCAAAAGCAGTGCCGACTTCTTCCTGTCCGGGCGGTCGATGCCTGCCTGGGTGACCGGTCTGGCCTTCGTATCGGCCAACCTGGGCGCCCTGGAAATCATCGGCATGGCCGCCAACGGCGCTGAGTACGGCCTGATGACCCTGCACTACTACTGGATCGGCGCGGTGCCGGCCATGGTGTTCCTCGGCATCGTGATGATGCCGTTCTACTACGGCTCCAAGGTGCACAGCGTCCCTGAGTTCCTGCGACGGCGCTTCAACCGGCCCACCCACCTGTTCAACGCGCTGAGCTTCGCCCTCGCCCAGGTGCTGATCGCCGGTGTCAACCTGTACGCCTTGGCGCTGATCCTGCAGGCGCTGCTGGGCTGGCCTCTCTGGTTGTCGATCGTGATCGGCGCGGCGATCGTGCTGATCTACATCACCCTCGGTGGTCTCTCCTCGGCGATCTACAACGAGGTGCTCCAGTTCTTCGTCATCCTGGCCGGCCTGATCCCGATCACGGTGATCGGACTGGTCAAGGTCGGTGGCATCGACGGCCTGTTCGAGAAGGTGCGGCAGACACCGCTCGGCGAGGCCGGGCTGCACACGTTCGCGAATACCGGAAGCACCGACAATCCGCTCGGCGCGAGCTGGATCGGCATCATCTTCGGCCTCGGTTTCGTGCTCTCCTTCGGGTACTGGACCACGAACTTCGCCGAGGTGCAGCGGGCACTGAGCGCCAAGGACATGAGCGCGGCCCGGCGTACGCCGATCATCGGCGCCTTCCCGAAGCTGCTGATCCCCGCGGTGACCGTCATCCCCGGTCTGATCGCCCTGGTCACCATCCAGGGACTGGGCGCCGACGAGGGCGACCTGGTCTACAACAACGCCATCCCGCTGCTCATGCGTGACCTGCTGCCGAACGGTGTGCTGGGCGTGGCGGTGACCGGTCTGATCGCCTCGTTCATGGCCGGTATGGCGGCGAACGTGAGCGGTTTCAACACCGTCTTCACGTACGACCTGTGGCGGCCGTACGTCCGCAAGGACCGGGACGACGCTTACTACATCCGGATCGGCCGGCTCGCCACCATCGGCGGCATCGTGGTCGGCATCGGCACGGCGTTCATCGCGGCCGGCTTCTCCAACATCATGAATTACATCCAGGCGCTGTTCAGCCTGTTCAACGCGCCGCTGTTCGCCACGTTCATCGTGGGCATGTTCTGGAAGAAGATGACGCCCTGGGCCGGGTTCTGGTCGTTGCTGCTCGGCTTCCTGGCTTCCCTGACGCTGTACATCGGTCACCTCACCGAGGTCTTCAACTTCAACTCCGACCTGTCGGAGAGCTTCTGGGGCGCCGGCGCCGCGTTCGTCACGGCGGTCGTGGTCGCGGTCGTGGTCACCCAGTTCACCAAGAGCACCAGCAAGTCCGACGACGAGCTGCGCGGCCTGGTCTACGGCCTGGGCGGCGAGTCCACCTCCGGCGAGACGATCATCGCGGGGGAGAAGGTCTGGTGGCGCAACCCGGTCCTGCTCGGCGCGATCGCCGTGGCGCTCGCCGTCCTTCTGTACATCCCGGTCTGGTGAGGAGCTGAACCATGCCTGACAAGAATCGTTTGTTCGACGTACGCCTGGTGATCGGCGGCCTGTTCGTGGTCTACGGCCTGATCGTCACCGGGATCGGGATCTTCGACACCCAGGCCGAGATCGACAAGGCGCAGGGTGTCCGGATCAACCTCTGGATGGGCCTCGCCATGCTGGCCCTGGGCATCTTCATGCTGGTCTGGCTGAAGCTGAATCCCGTCAGGAACGAGCCCGCGGAGCCCCTGGAAGGGTCCGACCGAGAGGTTTAATGGCCAGCTCGGTGTGCCCGGGTTGCGGTCGTGTTGCACAGGGTCCTCATATCTTGGACCGGTAATCGCACGACCGATAACCCGGGCATGCAAGCACTCAGCGCACTCAGCAGCCTCACCTCAGGTGGCCGTCGCGACCCCGGTTGGCAGGTCCAGCTCCGCGTCGACTACGTCGTCAACCAGGTCTCGCTGACCCATCGCGGTCAGTCCGAGGACGCCATCAAGGACGCGATCCAGGAACAGCTCCGGGTTTACGGGGTCGTCCCCAACAAGCGCCAGGTCAGCAAGTACGCGCAGGCCATCTCGGCGCTGCCCCAGGTCCAGCCGTCCAGCAGGTAGGCGTCATCGCGCCGGGAATCGAAGAATCCGGTCGTCGCCGTCGCGCCGGTCGCCGCGGCCGTCGGTGTTCGATGTGGTCAGCCACAGCGAACCGTCGGGGGCCACGGCGACCGTACGCAACCGCCCGTACTCACCGGTGAGCTCGGCCTTGGTCGAGCCACCGCCGAGCGGGACCGTCCACAGCCGCTCACCGCGCAGCGCCGCCACGTACAGCGTGTCGCCGGCGACCGCCGCGCCGCTCGGTGAGGCCTCGTCAGTGGTCCACTGCACGAGCGGCTCGGCGAACCGGGAGTCGCCGCCCCGGCCCTCCACCTCCGGCCAGCCGTAGTTCTTACCCTTCTCGATCACGTTGACCTCGTCATATTTGTTCTGCCCGAACTCGATCCCGTACATCCGGCCCTGGTCGTCCCAGGCCAGGCCCTGCACGTTGCGATGGCCCAGCGTCCAGACCGGTGATCCCTCCCACGGGTTGCCGGGCGCCGGGTCGCCGTCCGGGGTCAGCCGCAGGATCTTGCCGCTCGGGTCGTCCCGGTCCTGCGAGCGTGACTCCTCGCTCGCGTCGCCGGTGCCCGCGTAGAGCATCCCGTCCGGTCCGAAGGCGATCCGCCCACCGTTGTGCCGGCCGCCCTTCGTGATGCCGTCGAAGATCACCTCCGGCTGATCCTTTCCGGTCAGTTTGAAGCGGACGATCCGGTTGTCCTGGTCGCCGGTGAAATACGCGTAGACCCAGTCGTCCTTCACGGCGAGTCCCAGCAGGCCGCCTTCGCCGCCGGCGTCCACTCCCGGCACGGTGTAGACCTCGCGTGGCTCGCTGCCCGGCGTCACCTGGAGCACCCGCCCGCTGTCGCGTTCGGCGACCAGCGCGCTGCCGTCGCTCAGGAACGCCAGGCCCCACGGCACGCCGATGCTGGTCGCGATGGTCTCCGCAGCCGACAGATCCGGATTTTTGGCGTTGTTTCTGGTCTCGATTTCGGTGCTCGGCGGTGCTGCCGTCGAGACCGCCGGCACCGGCTGCACCGTCGGCGCCGGCCCCTCCGCGCCCTCCGAGCCGGAGCACGCCGTCAGCAGAGCGGCGCCCGTTGCCGCGAGGGCCAGGCGCGAGGTGCGGATCACATTCATCAGTCAACGTTGCCACGAACGTGCACGACTGGCCCGGCCCGCCGCACCCGAAGACGATCTCAAGGCTGCTCAATCTAAGCTGAATATAGCGATTTGCCGGATTAGGGCGGAGATGGGTTTTGCGAGCGGGACACCAAAGATCACTGCGGCCGGTCACGGCCGCGGTCCTCACCCTCACAACCCTTCTCCTGTACGCGCAACAGCCCGCTAACGCCGAACCAACACACGGAGCGCCCCCGCCGCAGCGGTACGACAACGCCGCCGTCATCCGCTGGGAACCGTGCCCTGAGGACGCCAAGGCCCAGTGCGGCACGATGCGGGTGCCCGCCGACTGGTCCCAGCCGTACGGCTCGTCGATCGAGCTGACGCTGGCCCGGCGGCCGGCCGGCGACCCGGCCCGGCGGATCGGCGTACTCATGGTCAACCCGGGCGGACCCGGCGCCTCGGCCGTCAACCAGGCACTGGACACCGAGTTCTTCGGCAGCGAGGTGGAACGCCGGTTCGACATCGTCGGCATCGACCCGCGCGGGGTCGGCCGCAGCGCGCCGATCCTCTGCTCCCAGGACCTGGTCGACGCGAAACCGTCGCCGCTGGCCGCGAACGAGACCGAGTTCGCTCAGCTCGGCACCTACAACCGGCGGCTCGCGAAGGACTGCGCGTCGCGCAGCGGCCCGGTCTTCCACCACGCCGGCACCGGCGACGTAACCCGCGACATGGACGCGGTCCGAATCGCCCTGGGTGAACAGAAGATCAGCTTCTACGGCGCGTCGTACGGGTCGCTGATCGGCCAGCTCTACGCCGAGCGATACCCCACCCGGTTGCGGGCGCTGGTGCTGGACAGCGTCATGGACCACAGCTCCGGCGTCGAGGACTTCCTCGGTCGGACCGCGGAATCGGCACAGGACTCGTTCGATCAGTTCGTCGCCTGGTGCGGCCGGGACACCGAGTGCGCGCTGCACGGCCGCGACGTCACGGCGATCTGGGCCCGGCTGATGGAACGGGCCGCGGCCGGCACACTCAACGACCCGTACGACCCGCCCGCCAAGCTGCGGGTCTGGGAGCTGATCTCGGCGGCGTTCAGCGCGTTCTACGATCCGCAGTGGTTCTCGTTCGCCCAC
Organism: Actinoplanes sp. CA-015351; assembly: GCF_050955685.1. NCBI lineage: Bacteria > Bacillati > Actinomycetota > Actinomycetes > Micromonosporales > Micromonosporaceae > Actinoplanes > Actinoplanes sp. CA-015351. The sequence continues at coordinate 6,624,595 of NZ_CP192102.1, read as the reverse complement.
TACCTGAAGGAGGCGTACGAGCCCGCCCCGGCCGGCCGCCGCGCGCTGCCCGAGCTGGACCTCACCCCGCACGCCTTCCCGGCCGTGATGTGCCGGGACTGGGCGCTGCCGGTCGGCGGCTGGGCCGGGTACCAGAAGCTGCTCGCCGGCGCCGCCGCCAAGGCGCCGCAGATGCGGGCCTCGCCGCTGGCGCTCACCGCGGTCTCCGGCTGCGAGGGCTGGCCCGACCCGCCGTCCGACCCGCAGCACCCGATCCCGGCCTCGGCCGTGCCGGTGCTGGTGGTCAACTCACGGCACGACCCGGCGACCGCGTACGCCTGGGCCAAGAACGTGGCCGGGCAGCTCGGCCCGAAAACCCGGCTGGTCACCTACGACGGCTGGGGCCACGTGGCGTACGGGCACAGCGATTGTGTGTCCGGTGCCGCCGACCGTTATCTGACCGCGCTGACCATGCCGGCGCCCGGAACCACCTGCCCGCCGGTCGAGCCGGTGCCGTACGGCGTGGGTTGAGCGTTGGTCTCTGCGGTTGTGCCTTGGCCGGTTCCCCGGTAGGCAGGGAATCGACAACCGACACTGTCCTGACTGGAGGGCCGATGCGGTTCCTGCCCGCGTTGACTGCGCTGTCCCTGACCACACTGGGAGTCGCGGTCGCGGCTCCACCGGCGGCCGCCGGCACACCGGTACCCGGCCCCACTGCCAGCGGTTATGGCGGCGCGATCGCCACCGTGGACCCCACCGCCACCGCGGTCGGCCTCGACGTGCTGCGCCACGGCGGCAACGCGGTCGACGCCGCGATCGCTGCGGCGGCCACCCTCGGCGTGACCGAGCCGTTCTCGGCCGGCATCGGCGGCGGTGGATTCTTCGTCTATTACGACGCCAAGCGGCGCAGCGTCTCCACGATCGACGGGCGCGAGACCGGCCCGGCCACGATGACCGAGAAGTACTTCATCGACCCGGCCGACGGGTTGCCGTACGACTTCCCCGAAGCCAGGGTCAGCGGGCTCTCCGTCGGCGTGCCCGGCACCCTGGCGACGTGGGAGGCGGCGGCCCGCAAATGGGGGACCCGCTCGCTCGCGGCCGGCCTGAAGCCCGCTGCGGACGTGGCCTCGCGCGGATTCCCGGTCGACGCGACGTTCCGGCAGCAGGTCACCGACAACGCGGCCGCGTTCGGCCAGTTCGACTCGACCCGGGAGATCTACCTGCCCGGCGGGGCGCCTCCCGCGGTCGGCACCACACTGCGGAACCCGGACCTCGCCGACACGTACCGGCTGATCGCGCGCAAGGGCACCGGCGTGTTCTACCGTGGCGCGATCGCCGGCGACCTGGTCGAGACGGTGCAGAATCCGCCGGTCGCGGACGTGCCGACCGGTGCTTGGGCGTACCCGATCCGGCCCGGTGAGCTGACCAAGGCCGACCTGGCCCGATACCAGCTCCGCTTCCCGTCGCCGACCCGTTCCGACTACGAGAACCTGACCGTGTACGGGATGAACACCCCGTCGTCCGGCGGCATCGCGGTCAGCGAAGCGCTCAACATCATCGAGAAGGGCCTGCCGGGGTCGGCCACCGCGACGGACAAGCTGCACTACTACCTGGAGGCGTCGGCGCTGGCCTTTGCCGACCGGAATCGCCACGTTGGGGCGTACACCTCGCAGCAGGTGGTGAAGCAGTTGGTCTCCGACCGCTGGGCCGCGAAGCGGGCCTGCCAGATCGATCCGGCAAAGGCGCTGGTGAAGCCGGTGCCGCCGGGCGACCTGACCGCGTCCGGCTGCACGCCGGCGACCGTCGGCGGACCGACCGAGCAGGGCCAGAGCACCACCAACCTGACCGTGGCCGACCGCTGGGGCAACATCGTCGAGTACACGTTCACCATCGAGCAGACCGGCGGCAACGCCATGGTCGTTCCCGGTCGTGGCTTCCTGCTGAACAACGAGCTGACCGACTTCAACTTCGCACCGACCCAGGGCACCGCCGCCGACCCGAACCTGCCCGGCCCCGGCAAGCGCCCGCGCAGCTCGATGTCGCCGACAATCGTTCTGAAGGACGGCAAGCCGTTCCTCGCCCTCGGCTCACCGGGCGGCGCGACCATCATCACGACGGTGCTGCAGGTGCTGCTCAACCGCGTCGAACTCGGCATGACCCTGCCGGAGGCCATGGCGGCGCCGCGAGCCTCACAGCGCAACAGCGCCGGAGTCCAGGCCGAGGCCGCTTTCCGTACGCTCCACGGCCCCGCCCTGATCGCCCGAGGCCACACGTTCGGCCCCGACGTGGCCGAACTGGGCGCGGCAACAGCAATCGAGTTCACCCGCCGAGGCGGCTACACAGCCTCAGCCGAACCCACCCGCCGAGGCGGCGGAGCGGCAGCAGTGGTCCACCCGCACAACTGACCCACCCGCCCCTCCTCGCGTCCGCCCGCTCCGGGTCTTGGGATCGTGGCAAGCCCGGGCTGAATTGGCGGGTGCAGTTTGCCAGGATCGCGGCCATCACCGGCGCCCAGCCGCGATCCTGGCAAGCTCGGGCCGCTCGAGTTTCGCCATTCGCGGAGCGGTAGCGGTTTCGGGGTGTCGTGGCGGTGCGGCGGTTTCGGGGTGTCGTGGCGGCGCGGCGGTTTCGGGGTGTCGTGGCGGCGCGGCGGTTTCAGGGTGTCGTGGCGGCGCGGCGTCGCGGCGGTTTCTTGAAGCGAGGTGCCGCTCAGAGATCTTGTGCGGTTCGGCCACCCGATCGACCACGAGCGCACGACTTTGGGGGGCGGCCGCGAGTGGCGTGTCGGTTTGGGTGGTCTGGGAGCTTTGTTCAGCGCCACAGCGGGTGGACAGTGCCGGATCTTGGAGACTCGCGGGTGTTCTATGCCCCACCGGCTTCCGGAGTTCGGCCAACGCGGTGCTTCACGCTTCCGGCGTGGCGAGTGCGGAGCTTCACAGTTCCGACGTTGTGAGCGTGGTGCTTCACAGCTCCGACGTGGCGAACGCGGAGCTTCACAGTTCCGACGTTGTGAGCGTGGTGCTTCACGGATCTTGTGGAGTTCGGCGAACTGTTTGCGCGTAACTCCGCAAGATCGGCCGGACTTTTTCGATCTTGTTGAGTTGTGCGCACACGTCTGCGGAGAAGTCCACAAGATCCAGGCGAGACGGACGAGACGAGACGGGACGAGGCGGGACGAGACGAGACGGAACGAGACGAGACAGGACGAGACGGGACGGGGCGGGGCGAAACGGGACGGGGCGGGGCGAGACGGGACGGGGCGAGACGGCGCGGGGCGAGACGGGGCGAGACGGGACGGGACGGCGCGGGGCGGGGCGGCGGCACACGTAAAGGGCTGGCGACGGTGACGAGGAATCACGTAATGCCTGCGTGGCCTCCTGTCACGGTCCTGGCGTCGATCAGGGCGCACCGAACCGTTGCGTGCGGCTCCATCAACCCTGCTTGTGCCTTATGTGCGGTCTCGTCCCACCGGTTCGACCCGCCCTCGTCGAGACTGGACTACACAGGCCACGCGAATCCACCAGACTCGACTCAACCAAACGGGCCGCTCACGATCTGACCGATCCGCGCCGTTCCTCCTCGCCAAACCGGCCCGATCAGCCGCCCCGCAACCAGCCCAAGGACCTCCGGCGCCGCCCCGGCACCGCCGGTCACCGCCCCGGCACCGCCGGTCACCGCCCCGGCACCGCCGGGTCGCCGCCCCGGCACCGCCGGGTCGCCGCCCGGCACTGCCCGCCACCGCTCCGGCGCCGCCGGCGGTCGACAGTGATGGGCGACGGCCATTGGACGCTCACCCTTTCGTTCACCCCGACATACCCCGAACAGATGTGATTTTTCGGTATCCGCGTGGTTCCCGCTCAGCAGCTCGCCGGTTGCGACGATGCTTCCGGTGCAAGCGGTAACCAGGCAGAACTTCGGGGGGCGTTCGGCCATGAAGAAGAACTTCGGTCAGGTAGCGGGCAACGTGGCGATCGCGGCGGCAGCGAGCTTCTGCTGTGTTGTCTGCACCCCGTCAACCGGGCAGGCAGCGACCGTGAAGGCAGCGCCCAGCACCCAGCTGCCGAGCATGGTCGCGTACGTCCGCAACGGCGACGTCTACACCAGCAAAGGGTCCACCGAGCAGCGCCTGACCACCGGCGGCTCGCACGCCCGGCCGCGCTGGTCGCCGAACGGCAAGCAGATCGCCTTCCTGAAGAAGGGCCAGCTCTGGACCATGAAGGCGGACGGCACCGGCCAGCGCCGCCTCTCCACCCGTCCGGCGGCCGGACCGTCCTGGTCGCCGGACGGCAAGTGGCTCGCCTTCTCCTCGCTGTCGTGCAACGGCGGCCCGGGTGTCTACAGCATCCCGGCCGACGGCACGAAGAAGGAGAAGGTCCTCTTCCCGCGCGACTGCCGTACCGAAGCTTTGCCGGCCGAGACCGAGGCGGCGAAGAGCGTGGCCAAAGAGCTGAAGAGTGACAACTCGGTGGCCTGGTCCCCGGACGGCGTCCAGCTGGCGTTCCGCGGCGGCGACTGCGAGTCGATCTACGACTCGTGCCTGAGTGTCGGTGACGTGAAGACCGGCGGGGAGAAGACAGTGGCGGCCTTCGGCGGTGGCGGCGTGCAGAACAGCGGTTTCGCCGTGGTGCCGAGCTGGCGTTCCGACGGGGCAAAGCTGGCCTTCACCGCGTACCAAGAGGGTGAGACCGCGACCGAGAGCAAGCCGGTGCACCTGGTCGAGTACGACGCGATCACCGGGGCGCAGCGGACCATCGGCAACGCGATGGACCGTGAGCTCGATTACGTCGACGCCTCCCGTGCCGTGGTGACCAGCCAGAACGCTGGAACCACCTGGGTCACCGTGGTCGGCCTGGCGACCGGCCTGCGCACCCCGTTCAAGACCGGTGAGCAGCCGAGCGTCCAGCCGGTGGTCCGATAACTGCCTTTACACTGGGGCCGCCATGACTGAGACGAACATCCGGCCCATTCGCACGTTCCACCCTCGCCGGGGACGGATGAGTGCCCGCCATGCGGACGCTCATGCCGAGCTCTGGCCGACATTCGGATTGACGGTCGTCGACGGCGATCGGAGCAGGATCGACCTCACGGAATTGTTCGGCCGCTCTGCTCCGGTCGTACTCGAAATTGGTTTTGGCATGGGTGACGCGACCGCGGCGATGGCCGCGGCAGATCCGGACCGGGATTTTCTCGGTGTCGAGGTGCACACTCCGGGCATCGGCAACCTCCTGGCGCTCGTCGGTGAGCAGCACCTGACAAACGTCCGGGTCGCGCACGGCGACGCCATGGAGCTGGTGCATCGCATCGACGAGCAGTCACTCGACGCCGTGCACGTCTTCTTCCCGGATCCCTGGCCCAAGGCCCGGCATCACAAGCGGCGGCTGATCCAGCCGTCGAACGTCGCGCTCCTGCGCGACCGCCTGCGTCCCGGCGGTGTGCTGCACTGCGCCACGGACTGGCCGCATTATGCCGAGTCGATGGCGGAGACCTTGGACGCCACTCCCGGTCTGCGTCGCCTCCCGGCGACCGCCGAGCCGCATGCGCGACCCACCACCAAGTTCGAGAAGCGCGGCGCCGACGCCGGTCGCCCGATCAGCGATTTACGGTACGCACGAACCTGAGCGCTCAAGAGTGAGCAGGGCCGTCCGCCGGAGTCGATCCGCCGGACGACCGCCCCCACAGCGGCGGGACGCCGCAACAGCACCCGTCTCCAGCTCTGGCAATTTGCGCCTTTTAGCCGATTCGCACCTCTACCCTTGACGGTGGAGGTCAGCCATGCGCCGAGATGACGCCGGCATCGACGCCGGGCGGTCCGCAGGGACCGGTGCGGCCGAAGCCGCGACTCTCGCACGCCCGGCCGGGCCTCACGGGGGGACAGCCGCCGGTGATCGTGTCGGAAACGACCATCCGCCGGCGGCTGCCGCTGGAGTTGATGGCACCCAACCTCCGTCGGCTGCCGCTGGTGTTGATGGCGCCCACCCTCCGTCGGCTGCCGCGCCTCGCCGGGCCGGTTCGTTCCGGGACGTCTTCGCCCTGCATCGGGGCGTGCTGACCAGCGGCTCCGCCGACCAGCTCGCCGCCCTGGTCGCCCGGGCCGCGGGCGCGCCGAGCGCCTGCATCCAGTTCGTCGAGGACGACAGCCTGCGGCTCTACGGCAGCTGGGGTGTCGCCGCCGACTGGGAAGTGGTCGCCGAGAGCGCGCTGGAGGGTTCCCTCGGCGGCGTCGTCGTGAACTCCGGCACCACCCTGATCGTCGAGGACGCCAAGGACGACCCGCGGATCCCGGACGGCCTGCTCCGGCGCGGTGGTGGCGCGTACCTCGGCTGCCCGGTGCACGACCGGGCCGGCAAGGTCCTCGGCGTGTGCTTCGCGTACGACCACCGGCCGCGCCCGTGGACGCCGGAACAGGTCGCCGCGGTCAACGAGGCCTCCGAGGTGGCCACCCTGCTGATCGGCGAGCAGATCGCCCGGTACGAGCTGGAGCAGCAGCACCGGTTCCTTGACGCCGTGCTGGACAGCCTGCACGACGGGGTGGTCGCCTGCGACGCCTCCGGCCGGATCGCGATCGTCAACGAACGGATGCGCCGCCTCTGGGGTGAGACCGTCTTCGGCACCGAGGCGGTCCCCGGCCTCACCGACGCGACCGGCACCCCGCTCACCCGCGACGACCTGGGCCTGGTCCGGGCACTGCGCGGCGAGGTCATCCGCGACGAGCACCTGGCCCTGCACGGCCGCAGCAGGCGCATCCACCACTACGTGATGGACGCCCAGCCGATCCACGGCCTCGACGGCCGGGTGACCGGCGCGGTCCAGGCCGTCCAGGACGTGACCCGGCAGCGCCGGGCCGAGAGTTTCCGCAGCTGTGAACTGGCCGTCACGACCGCCCTCGCCGAAGCGCCGAGTATCGAGGCAGCCGGCCCGCGGGTGCTCGAAGCGATCGTCGGCGCCCTCGACTGGGTGCACGCCGAACTATGGCTCGTCGACGAGGGCGACGTCCGGGCGGCCGCCCGATGGAGCGCCCCCGGTCTGCCGGCCGGCATTCCGGTGCCGGACCGTCTCGCGTACGGACAGGGCCTGGCAGGGCGGGCCTGGCAGGTCGACAAGCCACTCTGGATCCGGGATGTGGGCCGGCCGCAGAGCCTCATCTCACCGGAGACCGCAGCGGGCGGGTTGCACACCGCGCTGGCCATCCCGGTGCACGACGGCTCCGGCCCGATCGGCGTACTGACCGTTTTCGCCGACACGATCGAGGATCCGGAGGACGAGCTGCTGGCCCTGATGTCCGGGATAGCGGCCCACCTCGGCCAGTTCGTCGAACGCCGCCGGGTCGAGGATCTCCAGCGCCAGCTGACCCGGAGCAAGGACGAGTATCTCGCGCTGATCGGACACGAGCTGCGGACTCCGCTCACGTCGATCAGCGCGTACACCGAACTGCTCGGCGAAGCCGACGAGGCCACTCTGGTCCGCGACGGTCCCCGGCTCATCAAGGTGATCGAACGCAACACCACGGCGTTGCGCGAAATCATCAACGAGCTGCTGGAGCTGTCCGCCTTGGACGCCGGCCACGCGGACGTCCGGCGTACCCCGATCGACCTGGCCGCCGTGGTCCGCGACGTGGTCGACCGAACCCGCAGCGCGATCGACGGCGCCCCGGTCGTCATCGACACCGACCTGCCCGGCGAACTGATCGTCCCCGGCGACAAGGACCGGCTGCGCCACATAGTGCAGAACCTGCTGGGCAGCGCGGTCCGCTACAGCCCCGACGGCGGCCACGTGGCGATCTCGCTGCGAAGCACCGGCCGAGCGGCGGAGTTGTCCGTCTCCGACGCGGCAGCCGACGTACCCCGAGCCGAGCGGGAGCAGATCTTCACCGGCCACTACCGCACCAGCCGAGGCAACGACCGAGCAATCCCCGGCAGCGGCCTGGGCCTCACGCTGAGCCGAGCGGTCGTGGAGAAACACCAGGGCAGCGTAGAACTGACCGGCAGCGACACCGGCACGACAATCCTGATCCGCCTGCCACTGGAGGTCCGCTAACCCCCGACACATCCAGCCCCCACCCCACGTGGCCGGCTGCCCGCTCTCACGGGGCCGGCTGCCCGCTCTCACGGGGCCGGCACGGGCTGCACGTAGCGGTCGCCGTGGTGTGCAGCCGGCAGCCGTGTGTGACAGCCGGCCGCCCCGAGTTGGTTCGCGTGCACATCGCACGATGCTCAGGCTTCAGTGTGTCGATTTACGGCGCAATCCGTACCCAAAGTCAACACGCACACCGTGAGCGGCTCCCTGTGTGTTGATTTGAGGTTCGAATCGCGCCCTAAATCGACACGCATCGGGGCTGCGGCGGAGCCCGTCCGGGCAGAGCGGCTGCTCGCGGTTCACCCGGCGGGGTGCCGGCCTTTGACAGCAGGTCAGTGGCGGGCTGGCTGACGGGCTGGCGAGCTAGCGGGCGGGCTGGCGAGCGGGTTGGCGAGCAGGCTGGCGAGCGGGCTGGCGAGCTAGCGGGCGGGCGGGCGGGCGGGCGGAACGATGGTCGCCCGCTGCCAAGATCTAGCGTGGCCGCTGTGTGGAAGCGGACTGGTTGGTGGCGGTGGACTCGGTGGTTGTCGCATACAGGGAAACCACCGCGCCCAGCAGCAGGGCTCCGCCGGCGATGGTGGTGGCGGCCAGCGGTTCGTTGATCAGCAGGACCGCGAGCAGCGCCGCTGTCAACGGCTCCAGCAGGGTGACCACGACCGCGACGCTGCCTGTGGTGCGCCGCAATCCGGTGTAGAACAGCGCGTACGCCAGGGCCGTGGTGATCGCCCCGGCATAAAGGAGCAGCGCGATCGGCGTCGGTGAAGGCTTGTACGCCAAACCCTCCACAGCGGCGACCGGCAGCAGGGTGAGCGCGCCGATCGCACACGACAGCGTGGTCAGGATCAGCGGTTCGACGCCCTGGGTGGTGTGCCGGCTCAGCGCGGTCGACGCGGCGTACACGATGCCGGACCCGACCGCGGCGAGCAGCCCGAGCCCAGCGGCGGCTGTGCCGGTGTCGGCGGTGGCGCCGGCGATCAGGACGAGTCCGGCGATCGCCGCGACCGAGGCGCCCAGCACGCCGGTGCTGGGCCGTTGCCGGGTGCGTACGGTTTCCCACGCGCTGAGCAGCACCGGGGCGATGCCGAGGCTGACCACTGTCGCGATGCTGACGCCGCCCAGGCGTACCGCGATGAAGTACAGCGCCTGGTACGACGCCAGGCCGGCCCCGGCCAGCGTGATCGCCAGTGGCGCGCTGCGATATGCGGCGATGATCCGGCGCCGGGCAGGCAGGCCGAGCAGCAGCATCACGGCGGCAGCGAAGAGAAGCCGGTAGAAGCCGATCGCCACGGCCCCGAGACCGGTGGACTCGGCGACGACCTGGACGACGACGCCGGCGGTGCCCCAGAGGATCCCGGCGGCGGAGAGCTGCAGAAGGCTGAGACGGGACGAGAAAGAACGGTTGAAACGGGACGAGAAAGAACGGCTGCGACGGGACGAGAAAGACACGTGCGCTCCGATGAGGTGAGTCGGTCAGGGTTCGGCCGGCAGCGGAGCGCAGGGGTGATCAACCGGTCGAGCAGGACAGCTCGAACGGTGTGGCGGGCGCTCCGCTCAGGAGCGCGGCGGCCCGAGGTTGCCGAGGTCGAGGGACAGACTCACGGTTGGCAGGTTAGAACAAGGGCCCGCATTTCCGCGGGCCCTTGTTCAGCCAATGAGATGGATCAGGCGGCGGTCGTCCCCCACATCGAGGTGAAGGCGGCTGCCTCGCCGGCCAGCCAGGCCTCGATGTGCGCCGGCTGAGCGGCCGTGTCGAGGCGGTGAGTGACGCCGCGCCGGACGTCGACCAGGACCGGCTCGGCGTTGGGCAGGATCTGGTCCATGTGCCGGGCCATCAGGTGCAGCATCGCGGTCAGGGCCTCGGCGCTCGGCGGCGCCTCGTCGAAGTGCAGCCGGACGGCCTCGCGGTGGCCGTCCTCGAAGCGCAGGCCGAAGTGTGGGTTGATCTTCACGGCGAGGGGGCCGACCGTGGCGATCGCGTCGCGGGTCTGCGCGAGGCTGACCTTTTCCGGGTCGCCGAGGGACGTCAGGTATTGCTGGGCGCCGGCGCGCAGCGTGGAGTAGAGGGGCTGCCACCGGTCTTTCACCAGGCTGACGACGCCGGCCAGGTAACTGCCGCCGGTGCGGAAGGCGATGTCGGTTTTCAGGGCCTTGACCAGCTGGCCGTGCGGGTTGAAGCCGGAGCGGCGCTCCCGCTGACGACGCAGGCCGCCGACGAACGTCGCCTTGGCGGGGCCGGTGCGAGACACGTACCGAGTGAAGCCGAGCATCGTCGCATAAGGGGGGATCGTGGACAGGGTGGAGGTGGTCACGTTGTCTCCTCACTCCTGCTGATCTACGACAAAGAACGCCGGAAGATCAGCAGCTCAGGGCCCCTCTTTCGTACATACATACTAATCGACGGGTACGACATTCCCCAACGCGAAAGCGGCGGCGCTTCCGAAGAAACGCCGCCGCTGTGAGAAGTCCGGAATGCCGGTTACTCCTCCCGGGTCTGCTCGGCCAGGAACCGCTCCAGCTCGGCGCCGAGCTCCTCTGCCGTGGGCAGTGGGGTGTCGGTGTCGGCCAGCAGGTTGCCCTGGCGCCCGCGGACGAACGCGTCGTACTGCGCCTCCAGCGAGGTGACCAGACGGCCCGCCTGCTCGTCGTCGGCGATCTGCTTGTCCACCTCTTCGCGGACCAGCTTGGCCGACTCCCGCAGCCCGCCGGTCGGCAGCGCCAGCCCGGTGCTCGCCGACACCGAGTCCAGCAGCAGCTCGGCGGCGGCCGGGTAACCGGTCTGCGCGAGGTAGTGCGGGACGTGTGCGGCGTACCCGAGAGCGTCGTGACCGCTCAGGCCGAGCCGGAACTCCAGCAGGTTGCCGACGCTGGCCGGCACCTGGACCCGCTGCAGCCAGGACTCGTGGTCGCCGATCAGGCGCTTGTCGGTGGCGTGGGCGGTGAGGCCGACCGGGCGGGTGTGCGGCACGGCCATCGGGATGGCGTTGAGGCCGACCGTGACGCTGACGTCCAGGTCCTCGATGAGCTCGGTGACCGCCGCGATGAACCGCTCCCACTGCAGGTCCGGCTCGGGGCCGGCGAGCAGCAGGAACTTGGTGCCGAGCTGGTCGGTCACCAGGTGCAGTGCGAGGTTCGGCTCCTCGTAGCTCTCGAAGTGGTCGGCCACGAAGATCATCGGGGGGCGGCGGGAACGGTAGTCGAGGAGCTGATCCAGGTCGAACGTCGCGACGACTTCGCTCTCCAGGTGCTCCAGCATGTGGTCCCGGGACAACTGGATCGCGCTGCCGGCGTCGACGAATCCGGTGAGCGCCTGGAGAAGCACCGGGCTGTCCAGGACCGGAAGCTCACCGATCACCTCGTAGAGCCCGTGTGGGTCGAGCACGCTGCGGACCTCCTTGGGAGTGGATTTTCTTGCCAACACCGGAACCGGCTTGCACATTCCGGCATCACGAATTGTTACCCACCACCGTGAAGGCGGACGTGCGCGCACCACGCACAATGGGAAGCAGATCCACTTCTTCGCCCCCCTCGGAGTGATCTGTGAGCCAACAGGTACCGGCCATCCTCGAGAACACCGCACCACCGAGCACGCTCTGGGCCCGGATGCGAGCCGACCCTCAGTACGCGCCTGAGCACCTCGCCCTGGAAGCGGTGCGCCGGCTCGGTCCGGAGGCCGCGCGCTGGCACGCCCGGATGCGTACCGAACGTCCCGATGCCGGTCCCGAGGAGCTCGCCGCCCTCGCCGTCAAACGCTTCACCACGCTGGCCCGGGTCTCCGGCGCCGTCTCGGGCGTGGCCGGCCTGCCCGGCGCGGTGATCGACGTCGGCGTGCTGGCCTGGACCCAGGCGCGGATGGTGCTGCACGTCGCGGCCGCTCACGGCGCCGACCCGACGGCTCCGGAACGCGCCACCGAGCTGCTGGTCCTGCAGCGCGTGCACAAGGTCGCCGAGACCGCGCGGACCGCTCTGGGCGTCGCTGCCGGCCGCGAGCACGCCAGCCGGATCTTCACGGGCGCTTCCAGCGCCCCGATGGCCCGCGTCCTGGTCACCCTGGGCGTCCGTCTCGCGCAGATGGCCGGGGTACGCGCAGCCAAGCGCGTGGTCGTGAAAATGGTCCCGCTCGGCGGCATGATCCTCGGCACCTGGGCGAACTCGGTGGCCACCCGTGATCTGGCCCGCCGAGCCCGGGAGCACTACCGCAAGGGCTAAGCAATCCGCATACCCGCCCGAACGTCCTGACGTGCAGGGAATCCGTCGGAAGTCCACGCTGATCCTGTTCGCCGCGGCACTGCCGCTGGCGATCGGCGGCTGCTCGTCCGCGGATTCGCCGTCACCGTCGGCTACCGAGGACCGGAGCGGCACCGACTGGATCAACACGGACGCCGGCAAGCGGACCCCGTCGCCGACGACCAGGTACGGCACGGCGTCACCCACTCCGGAGGTGACGCTGCCGACGCTCGCCACCAACACGTCGCCGACCGCGAAGGCGAGCCCGTCCTGCACCACGCCGCCGAAGGGCGCCGGCGGGATCAACGGGCTGGACGTGCGGCCGAGCAGCACGAGCGCCATCGTGACCTGGTACCACCCGGGCGGCGGGAACATCGTCGATTACCGGGTGACCGCGTTCAGTCAGGACCTGATCGCGGGCGAGCAGGAGCCGGTCGGGTGGGCCACGGTCACCCCTGTCACCTGCGGAGACCTGAGCGCGACGGTCACCGGCCTGACTCCCGCGACGCACTACATCTTCGTGGTCGACAAGGTGATGACGCACGCGAGTGGCGTGGACGGCACGTACGCGAAGACGGTCGCACGCTCCGGCGTGGTGAGCACCACCTGAGGTCCACTCCTGCGGGAGCAGCCGTCGGCGGGATGACTCTCTAAGCTTCCCGGAATGGATCCCATCGTCGACGTGGTCGTGCTCGTAGCGATCTCCGTGGTCGGCGCCGCACTGGCCCGGCGCCTCGGCTTCGTGGCGCCGCTGGTTCTGCTGGTCGCCGGGCTGGCGCTCTCGTACGTTCCGGGGTTCCCGGAAGCACATCTGGAGCCGGAGCTGGTCCTGATCGGGATCCTGCCGCCGCTGCTCTACGTGGCGGCGCTGCAGACCTCGGTGCCCGCGTTCCGGCTCGCGCTGCGGCCCATCCTGCTGCTCGCGGTCGGACTCGTCACGCTGACGGCGTTCGTCGTCGGTTATCTCGTACACATGCTGTTGCCCGAGGTGCCGCTCGCGGCGTGCGTGGCGCTCGGCGCCATCGTCGCGCCGCCGGACGCGGTCTCCGCGACGGCGATCGCGCGCCGGGTCGGGCTGCCACGCCGGGTGGTCACGATCCTGGAGGGCGAGAGCCTGCTCAACGACGCGACCGCGCTGGTCATGGTGCGGGTCGCGGCGGGCGCCCTCGGCGGTCTGGCGGTCGGGTTCACCGACATCGCCACCGAGGTGGCGCTCAAGGCCGGCGGCGGCCTGATGATCGGGTTCGCGATGGCGATCGGGGCCGCCTGGCTGCACCGCAAGATCGAGGATTCGCTGCTGGACGACGCGGTGTCGTTCCTCACGCCGTTCGTCGTGGTGATCGTCGCCGAGAAGCTCCATACGTCGAGCGTGGTGGCCGTGGTGATCGCCGGCCTCTACCTGGGCCACCGGATGCCGTACCTGTTGTCGCCGACCTCGCGGCTGCAGATGGAGGCGGTCTGGCGGCTGATCAGCTTCCTCCTGGAGGGTGTGGTCTTCCTCCTGGTCGGCCTTCAGCTGCGCAGCGTGGTGGGCAGCATCGAGACCGACATGGTTACGACGTTGCAGGTCACCGGCATGGTCTTCGCCGCGCTGGTGCTGCTCCGGTTCGCCTGGATGTACCCGGCGACGTACCTGGCCCGGCTGGTGCCGCGGATCCGCAACCGCGAGGAACGTCCCCGCCCGGCAGTGCCGACCGTGATCGCCTGGGCCGGCATGCGCGGCGTGGTCACCCTGGCCGCCGCGCAGACGCTGCCGCTGCCCGGCGAGAACGGTGTTCCCGAGTACCCGCGGGAGCTCTTCATCTTCGTCGCCTTCGCGATCATCGTGCTGACCCTGCTGATCCAGGGCACCACGCTGCCGGCGCTGGCCCGGGTGCTGAAGGTCAAGGAGGACAACAGCAGCCAGGACGCCCTCGCCGAGGCCGGCGTCCAGCACACCGCGAGCCGGGCCGCCCTGGGAGCGCTCGACGCGCACGCCGCCAGCGCCCCGACCGCCGTGGTGGAACGGCTGCGTGGCCTGATGGAGAGCCGTTCCAACAACGCCTGGGAACGGCTCGGCAGCCAGCAGCAGGAAACCCCGTCGGCGGCGTACGGTCGTCTCCGGCGAGAGATGATCAAAGCCGAACGGCACGTCTTCAAGATCGCCCGCAACGAGGGCCGCATCCCGGAAGAGGTGCTGGTACGCGCCCAGCGCGAGCTCGACCTCGAAGAATCCCAGCTGCAACGGAGTGAGCATTGACCTGTGAGCATCTGAAAGAGGCCGGCAACCCGGCCCCGCTCGCGCCCTACGACGGCGGATGCCCCGAGTGCGTGGCCGGCGGTTTCCACGACTGGGTGCACCTGCGCGCCTGCCTCACCTGCGGGTACGTCGGATGCTGCGACTCCTCCCCGCGGCGGCACATGTCGTTGCATCACGACGAGACGGACCACCCGGTGATGCGTTCCTACGAGCCGGGGGAGACCTGGCGCTGGTGTTACGTGGATCAGCAGCTGGGCTGAGCGGCTCGCCACCCCTCGGGCGATGCCGCAGCCGTGTGACGAGAGATAACCCCGGCCAACCGGACAGTCGGACCGCTGTCAGCGGTCACATCCGGGGAGAATTGCGGCAGGACACGACCGGTAAAGGGTTAGCTCCACCAGTTGGTGGGCATTGCAGCCCGAGCCGGTCGTGCGCACGGAGATGACCGAGGGGTAGGAGCAACCGATATGCAGGTCTGGCCTGGTCACCGGTATCCATTGGGTGCTACTTACGACGGGACGGGCACGAACTTCGCGATCTATTCCGAGGTTGCCGAGGCGGTGGAGCTCTGCCTCTTCGACGCGTCGGGCAACGAGCGCAAGGTTCAGCTGCACGAGCAGGACGCCTTCGTCTGGCACGCGTACCTGCCGGGCGTCGAGCCGGGGCAGCGGTACGGCTACCGGGTGTACGGCCAGTACGAGCCGCACCGGGGTCTGCGCTGCAACCCGCACAAGCTGCTGCTCGACCCGTACGCACGAGCCGTCGACTCGGACATCACCTGGCACCCGTCGATGTACGCGTACGACATGGCGAACCCGGACCAGATGTCGGACCTGGACTCGGCGCAGTACATGCCGAAGGCCGTCGTGGTGAACCCGTACTTCGATTGGGGCAACGACCGGCGGCCGGACATCCCGTACCACCACTCGGTGATCTACGAGACGCACGTGAAGGGTCTGACCCAGCGGCACCCGGAGATCCCGCGGGACATGCGGGGCACCTATTCGGCGATAGGGCATCCGGCGATCATCGAGCACCTCAAGGGTCTCGGCGTGACCGCGGTCGAGCTGATGCCGGTGCACCAGTTCGTCCACGACAACCGCCTCGACGACCTGGGGCTGCGCAACTACTGGGGTTACAACACGCTCAGCTTCTTCGCGCCGTACCACGGGTACTCGTCGACCGGGACCCTCGGTCAGCAGACCCAGGAGTTCCGCGGCATGGTGAAAGCGCTGCACGCGGCCGGTATGGAAGTCATCCTCGACGTGGTCTACAACCACACCGCCGAGGGCAACCACCTGGGCCCGACGCTGTCGCTGAAAGGCATCGACAACCGGACGTACTACCGGCTGGTCGAGGACCAGCCGCAGTTCTACATGGATTACACCGGCACCGGTAACAGCCTGAACGTGCGCAGCCCGCAGAGCCTGCAGCTGATCATGGACTCACTGCGGTACTGGGTGACCGAGATGCACGTCGACGGCTTCCGCTTCGACCTCGCCTCGACGCTGGCGCGCGAGTTCTACGACGTCGACCGGCTCTCCACGTTCTTCGAGGTGGTCCAGCAGGACCCGGTGGTCGGCCAGGTGAAGCTGATCGCCGAGCCCTGGGACGTCGGCCCCGGCGGTTACCAGGTCGGCAACTTCCCGCCGAACTGGACCGAGTGGAACGGCAAGTACCGGGACACGGTCCGCGACTTCTGGCGCGGTGAGCCGGCCACCCTTGCCGAGTTCGCCAGCCGGATCACCGGCTCCGCCGACCTGTACCAGGACGACGGCCGCAAGCCGTTCCACTCGATCAACTTCGTGACGGCGCACGACGGGTTCACGCTCAACGACCTGGTGTCGTACAACGACAAGCACAACGAGGCCAACGGCGAGGAGAACCGGGACGGCGAGAGCCACAACCGGTCCTGGAACTGCGGCATCGAGGGCCCGACCGACGACGCGAAGGTCCTGGAGCTGCGGGCTCGCCAGCGCCGCAACTTCCTGGCCACGCTGATGCTCAGCCAGGGCGTCCCGATGATCT
Source organism: Actinoplanes sp. CA-015351 (assembly GCF_050955685.1). Lineage (NCBI taxonomy): Bacteria > Bacillati > Actinomycetota > Actinomycetes > Micromonosporales > Micromonosporaceae > Actinoplanes > Actinoplanes sp. CA-015351. The sequence continues at coordinate 6,608,052 of NZ_CP192102.1, read as the reverse complement.
CGCACGGTGACGAGCTGGGACGCACCCAGCAGGGCAACAACAACGCGTACTGCCAGGACGACGAGATCAGCTGGATCGATTGGGAGAACGCCGACGAGCACCTGCTGGAGTTCGCCCGCAAGCTGACCGCGTTCCGCCACCGGCACCAGGTCTTCCAGCGCCGGCGCTTCTTCACCGGCCTGCCGGTGACCGCGCGCGGTGGCGGCGACCCGCTGCCGGACCTGGAGTGGTTCACCCCGGACGGCCGGCCGATGGCCGGCGACGACTGGGGCAACGACTTCGGCCGGGCGGTCGCGCTCTTCGTCAACGGCGAGGGCATCCGCGAACGCGGCCAGTACGGCCAGCGCCACGTGGACAGCTCGTTCCTGCTCTTCTTCAACGCGCACGACGCGCCGCTCGAGTTCACCACGCCTCCCGCGGAGTACGGGGAGAAGTGGGAGAAGGTCATCGAAACCGCCGAACCGTCGCCGGACAACCCCACGGTCGTCGAGGGCGGCCACAGCATCTGGGTCCCGGACCGGTCTCTCATCGTGCTCGACAGGACGGTTTAATGCGCCCGAGCAGTACCTACCGAGTCCAAGTCCGCCCCGACTTCCCGCTGACGGCAACCGCCGAGATCGCCGACTATTTGGCCGATCTCGGCGTGAGCCACCTCTACTCGGCGCCGCTGCTCACCTCGGCGCCCGGTTCTGAACACGGTTACGACGTGGTGGACCACTCGCAGGTCAACCCGGCGCTGGGTGGCGCAGAGGGGTTGCGGGCGTTGAGCGAGGCGCTGAAGAGCGCCGGGCTCGGACTGGTCGCCGACATCGTCCCCAACCACGCGGGCGTCGCCGTCCCGGCGGCCAACCCGACGTGGTGGGACGTGCTCAAGAACGGCCAGAAATCTGCTTTCGCGCACTTCTACGACATCGACTGGTCCCGCGGCCGGCTACTCATCCCCGTTCTTGCTGATCAAGAGAACGCGCTGGATGACCTCCGGCTGGAGAACGGCGAACTGCACTACTTCGACAAGCGGTACCCGATCGCCGACGGCACCGGCGACGGCAGCCCGCGCGAGGTGCACGACCGGCAGAGCTACGAGCTGGTCAACTGGACCCGCGGGGACAGCGAGATCAACTACCGGCGGTTCTTCGCGATCGTCGAGCTGGCCGCGCTGCGGGTGGAGGACCCGGACGTCTTCGACGCCACCCACGCCGAGATCCTGCGCTGGTACAACGAGGGCCTGATCCAGGGCATCCGGGTCGACCACCCGGACGGCCTGCGCGACCCCGGCGGATACTTCGCCCGGCTCCGCGAGGCCGCACCCGAGGCTTGGCTGGTGGTCGAGAAGATCCTGGAGCCGGGGGAGAAGATGCCCGGCTGGCCGGTCGCCGGCACCACCGGGTACGACGCGATGGCCGACGTGAACGGCGTCTTCGTCGACGGTCACACCGAGGCGTTCTTCGACACCCTCGACCGCCACCTGACCGGGACCGTGACGTCCTGGCAGGACCTGGTGCACCAGACCAAGAAGACCGTCGCCACCACGCTGCTCGCCGCCGAGCTGGCCCGCCTGGCCCGGTTCGTGCCGGACATCCCGGACGCGCCGCGCGCCCTGGCCGAGCTGGCCGCCTGCTTCCCGGTCTACCGCTCCTACCTGCCGTTCGGTGGCCGCCACCTGGCACAGGCCCGGTCCGAGGCGGGCCGCCGCAACCCGCACCTGATCGGCGTACTGGACAAACTGACCGCCCGGCTGCGTAACCCGGACGACGAACTGGCGATCCGGTTCCAGCAGTTCACCGGCGCGGTGATGGCCAAGGGCGTGGAGGACACCGCGTTCTACCGCTGGACCCGCTTCGTCGCCCGCAACGAGGTCGGCAACGATCCGGCCGACTTCGCCGTCACCATCGACGAGTTCCACGAGGCCGCCGAGGAACGCCAGAACGACTGGCCGGACTCGATGACCTCGCTCGAGACCCACGACACCAAGCGCGGCGAGGATCTCCGCGCCCGGCTCGCCGTCCTCACCGAGGTACCCGGGGACTGGACCGAGGTCGTTCGCCGCTGGGTCCGGACCGCTCCGCTCCCGGATCCCTCGCTGGCTCATCTCATCTGGCAGGTCGCGGTGGGTGCGTGGCCGGTCTCCCGAGAGCGACTGCAGGCGTACGCCGTGAAGGCCGCCCGTGAGGCCGGAGCAGCGACCACCTGGCAGCGTCCTGACGAGGCGTTCGAGCAGGCGCTGAGGCAGATGGTCGACCAGATCTACGACGACCCGGCGCTGCACCGCGAGATCTCTGATTTCGTGGCGTCGATCGCGCCGCCCGGCTGGTCCAACTCGCTCGGGCAGAAACTGGTGCAGCTCACCATGCCCGGCGTGCCCGACGTCTACCAGGGCAGCGAGCTCTGGGACCACTCGCTCGTCGACCCGGACAACCGGCGGCCTGTCGACTTCGCGCAGCGCCGCGAGCTGCTCGGCCGGATCGACGACGGCTGGCTGCCGCCGGTGGACGAGGCCGGCGCGGCCAAGCTGCTGGTCACCAGCCGGGTGCTGCGCCTGCGCCGGCAGCGTCCCGAGCTGTTCACCGGGTACCGCCCGGTCTTCGCCGACGGCCGGGTCGGTGAGCACGTGCTCGCCTTCGACCGCGGCGGCGCGGTGGCGGTGGCGACCCGCCTGCCGGTCGGATTGTCACGCCACGGCGGCTGGCACGACACGACCCTTTCACTCGACGGACACAGTTGGACGGAAGTGTTCACGAATACCAGTTACGGTGGCAATCGCCTGGCTGTGGCCGAGCTTCTGCACACGTATCCCGTCGCGCTGTTGGTGAAAGAATGACTGTCTTCGAGGTCTGGGCACCCGAGAAAACTCCCCGCCTGCTGGTCGCCGGGGAGGAGCGCGCGATGGAGGCCGGTGAGTCCGGCTGGTGGCGTCTCGACGTGCCCGGCGCCGGCCCCGGCGACGACTACGCGTTCCTGCTCCCGGATTTCCCGACCCCGCTGCCCGACCCGCGCTCGCCCTGGCAGCCGGACGGTGTGCACGGGCCGAGCCGGGTCTACGACCACGCCGAGTTCGCCTGGACCGACCAGGGCTGGAGCGGCCGGCAGCTACCCGGATCGGTGCTCTACGAGCTGCACATCGGCACGTTCACGCCGGAGGGCACGTTCGACGCCGCGGTCGAGCGGCTCGACCACCTCGTCGAGCTCGGTGTCGACCTGGTCGAGCTGCTGCCGGTGAACGCGTTCAACGGCACCTACAACTGGGGTTACGACGGCGTCTGCTGGTACGCGCCGCAGGAGACGTACGGCGGGCCGGACGGGCTGAAGCGCTTCGTCGACGCGGCACACGCCAAAGGCCTCGGCGTCGTCCTCGACGTGGTCTACAACCACTTCGGGCCCAGCGGGGCGTACGCGCCGATGTTCGCGCCCTACCTGTCCACCGGCAGCAACACCTGGGGCAGCTCGCTGAACCTGGACGGGCCGGAATCGGACAGCGTCCGGCGCTACATCGCGGACAGCGTGCTGATGTGGCTGCGTGACTACCACGTCGACGGCCTGCGGCTCGACGCTGTGCACGCGTTGCACGACGAGGGCGCCGTGCACCTGCTGGAGCTGCTCGCCGTCGAGGTCGAGTCGCTCGCCGCGCACGTGCGGCGGCCGCTCACACTGATCGCCGAGTCGGACCTCAACGACGCCAAGCTGATCACCCCGCGAGAGGCCGGCGGTTACGGCCTGCATGCCCAGTGGGACGACGACGTGCATCACGCTCTGCACGCCCTGCTGACCGGCGAGCGCCAGGGTTACTACGGCGACTTCGGGTCGCTGGACTGCCTGCGTACCGTCCTGGAAGGCGCGTTCTTCCACGCCGGGACCTGGTCCAGTTTCCGTGGGCGGCGGCACGGCCGGCCGGTCGACAGGCAGCGCACCGCCGGGCACCGGTTCGTCGCGTTCCTGCAGAACCACGACCAGATCGGCAACCGGGCGATCGGTGACCGGCTCACCGCGAGCCTCTCGCCCGGGCTGCTCAAGGTCGGCGCGACCCTGCTGCTGACCTCCCCGTTCACTCCGATGCTCTTCATGGGCGAGGAGTGGGCGGCGACCAGCCCCTGGCAGTTCTTCACCAGCCACCCCGAGCCGGACCTGGCCGCCGCCGTGCAGACCGGGCGGCGCCGCGAGTTCGCCCGGCACGGCTGGGACGAGGCCGACGTGCCCGACCCGCAGGACCCGGCCACCTTCGAGCGTTCCAAGCTGGACTGGTCCGAGCCGGAGAAGCCCGGCCACGCCGAGATCCTGGATCTCTACAAGCGGCTGATCAAGGTACGCCGGGCCGTCCCGGACCTCACCGACCCGTGGCTCAGCGACGTCGAGGTCTGGCACGGCGACCAGCACGTGGTGATCCGCCGCGGGTCGTACGTGGTGGTGGCGAACCTGGCCGGGGTGGAGCAGACGGTCAGCGTCCGCTCGCCGGTGCGCTCGGTGCTGTTCACCACCGAGCCGGGCGTCGTGGTCCAGCGCGACCGGCTGGTTCTTCCGGCGGAGAGTGCGGCCGTGGTCGCCGTGCGGTGACGCGTACCCCAGGGGCTTGGGAAGGCCGGGGGGAACGGGCCGTGAGGCGCGGCATCGTGCTGTACCGGCGCTTCTCGCCGCGTCTCGCGACCCGCTGCCGGTACACGCCCACCTGCAGTGCCTACGCGCTGGAGGCGATCGAGCGTCATGGGCTCGGCAGGGGTGGGCGGATGGCGCTGGCCCGGCTGGCGCGGTGTGGTCCGCGAGTCCCTTTCGGTACCTCGGACCCCGTTCCGTGACATCCATGTAGCACCATGTCCGGCATGGTCGACCGGGACGACAGTGAGATCGATCCGCAGGCGCGGCGGTTCCGGCAATGGACACCGCCGGATCTGCCGTGGCTACGCCGCCGGATCGTCCCGCCTCTGGACGTGACCGCCGAGGAGATCGCCTCGCGGGACATCGCCGAGCAGGAGGTCTTCGAGGAGGTCATCGAGGAGGTTCAGCTCCGCTCGATCGCCGACTGGGAGTACCGGTTCCGCGCGTGGCGGCTCGCCGGGCTGGGCCTGCTGCTGGTGGTCGTGCTGGTGGTGACGATGAGCCGGCTGCTGGTGGGCGGGCCGCCGTCGGTGGCCGAGCTGCGCGAGCAGGCCGGAGTGGACTCGCTGACCACGCTGAACATCGGCGTGAAGGACGACCAGTACGGGGTCGCGTTCTACGACACGCGGCAGAAACTGTGGTCCGGTTTCGACATCGACATCGCGCTGATGGTCGCGGAGGATCTGGGTTTTCGTCGCGACGACGTCCGGTTCTACGGGCTGGAGAGCGAGGACCGGGCGCGGATGCAGGCGACCGACCCGGAAGGCAATCGGGTGCCGGTGCAGCTGGTGATAGCCAGTTACAGCGTGACCGAGGCGCGGAAGGCGGCCGGCGTCAAGTTCTCGTCGCCCTATCTGTTCACCGAGCAGTCGGTGATCACGCTTGACGGCCACGACCCGGTGTCTTCCCTGGAGGACCTCAAGGACCAGAAGGTCTGCACGCTCTCCACCTCGACCAGTCAGTCGGCTCTGACCCTCGCCGAGGCGAAGGTGTCCCGCAAGAATCGGGTCCGGGACTGCTTTGCCGAGCTTGATGCCGGGCGGATCGACGCGATCAGCACCGATGCGGCGATCCTGGCAGGCTGGAAAGCCAAATTTCCACAAAAATACGTACATTGGGATTTGGGTCTTGATTCGGTCGAGCGGTGGGGGATCAACGTCGGTGACAACCCGGCGCTGGAGAAGCTGGTCAACCTGACGTTGTACCGGTCCTACGCGGACCCGGCCGACGACCGCTGGGAGCTGGCCTACCAGAAGAACCTTCAGTCCGAGATCGACCCGGACAAGCCGGTCCCGATCGCCGAAGGCATGCAGCCACGCGTCGAACGCCCTGACGTGCGGCACCTGCCCTGGGAGGATCCGCTGGGATGAGTTCCTTCGATGGGTTCGTTCGATGAGTGAGATCTCCACCGGCGCCGTCTCCAAGGAGCGGCACGGCGCCCGGCCGCGCTATCGCGCCGAGCTCAACTGGCTGCTCGCCGTCCTACCTGGTTTCCCGCTGCTGCTGCTCGTGCTCCGGCTCTGGTACCTCAGCCGGCAGGACATGGCCACGATGCTGCTGCTCGTGCAGTACATCAACCCGCTCGGGATGGTCGGCGCGCTCTTCATCACGCTGAGCTGGACCATCCCGGCGGCAATCCTGGTGGTCCGGATGCTCGGCGGCATTCTGCTGGTCAGCGTCCCGGGGCACGCCGGGACGTCGTACCTGGCGGTGGCCGCGCTGCGGATGCCCGGCTGGGTGGTGGCGGTGGCCGCGATGATCGCCGCGTTCACCTGGCAGCTGCAGTTGCTGCCGCTGCTCGCGCTGCTCGTCGTCGCCATCCTCGGACTGACCGCGGCGCAGAGCGTCCAGGGCGAGAGGCCGCTGATGTTCTGGATCACGATCGGCGTACCCGTGGCGGCGGGTGTGCTGGTTTGGATCTTCGTCTGGCCGGGCATCGTCCAGGCCGTGAACGGTGGCGAGTGGTCCACTGCTGCTCTGCTCGCCCTGCCACCGTTGTTCGGACCGGTGCTCACCGGGCCGGTGCCGGCCAAGTGGGCGCGGATGGCGACGTACTGGCCGGCGATCGGCGCGGCGTTCGCCCTGCCGTTCGTGGTCGGCGTGGTTTTCCTGCGCGCCCCGGTCCTTCCCGACAGCGCCGTCGAGGTGGGCGCCGAGGGTGCGGCTGTCACTGTCGTACGCGGACAGCTGATCTCGGTGGACGACAACTCCACCACGATGCTGGAGGCGGACGGCGAAGTGGAGTTCATCCCCAACGGCGAGGTGCGATCGCGGACCCTCTGCCCGGACACGGCACCGCCTTCGTACAGCGGTGTGACGGTCCGCGGATGGCCCGTGGAGGCGTCGGCGCTACGGTGGATCGCACCGACACGAGCGGTGACCGAAGTCGATCCAAGATGCCTGGGACGTCCCCTTGATCCGAGCTGAGTGTATTTTCGACAACGACATGTGCGACGCGCCGCCCACCACGTGCAGACAGCGTGGCATCGACCTGGCAGGCTGCACGCCATGACCTTGCACCTCCGGTGGGCGGCCGTCACCGACCAAGGACACGTCCGGAGCAACAACGAGGACTGTCACTACGCCGGTGACAACCTTCTCGTGGTTGCCGACGGCATGGGCGGGATGGCCGCCGGCGATCTCGCCAGTCGCCTTGCCATCGAAGCCATGGTCTCGCTCGACGTGCCGATCGCCACCGACCACCAGATGGACGCGCTGCACAAGGCGCTGGAGACGGCCAACGGCCGGATCGCCGAGCAGGTGGCCGCCGACCCTGCCCTGCAGGGGATGGGCACCACGCTGACGGCGGTGCTCTTCAACGGCGAGCGGGCGGCCATGGCCCACGTCGGCGACTCGCGCGCGTACCTTCTCCGCGACGGCCGGCTCAACCAGCTGACCAAGGACGACACGTACGTCCAGATGCTGATCGACCAGGGCCTGCTCAAGCCCGAGGAAGCGGCCGGGCACCCACGCCGGGCCGTGGTGACCCGGGTTCTGCAGGGCGAGCCGGTCACTCCCGCGTACGTCATCGTGGAGCCGCAGGCCGGTGACCGCTGGCTGCTGTGCAGCGACGGTCTCACCGGCGTCGTGAACGACACGACGCTGGAACAGGAGATGCGCGCGGTGCCCGATCCGAAGTCGTGCTCGGAGCGCCTCGTCGACCTCGCGCTGCGCGGCGGCGGGCCCGACAATGTGACCGTTCTGGTCGCGGACGTGACCGCCGGAGACTGACCAGGTATTTTACTCCGGCCGCGGTTACATCGGGCGCGGCCGGAGCAAATCTGGTGGTGATTGCGAGCGTGGTCGTTCTCGCCGACCTGGCTCAGCTCGTCGTCGGGCTGATCGCCGCGGTCACCTGCCTGTTCGCCGCCCGGGGGCGGACCGGAGTTTCCCGGCACTGGCGGCACCTCGCCGCGGGCGGGCTGCTGATCTGGTCGCTGACCCGGCTGTGGGTTTCCGAACCCCCGGGGATCCTCTCCGACCTGGGCTTTCTCGTGCTTCCGGCGTGCATGCTGGTCGGGCTGCTGGCCGCCGCGCACACCCGGCCCCGGCCGGTGCCGACGTCGCCCCGCCGCGACCAGCTCGCCCTGATCATCGACAGCGTGCTGATCACCGGGTCGCTGCTGGCGCTGATCTGGTCGTTCTGCGACGACGTTGCCGCCGACTGGTTCGTCGCGTACCCGATCGTCGACCTGGTCCTGGTCACCATGGTCGTGCTGCTGCTGACCACCCGGCCCGACTCACCGGCCGGGCGGCGGCCGCTCGTGCTGATCGGGGCGGCGATACTCGCGTTCGGCACCGGCGACACGCTGCGCCTGCTCGGCACCGGCCCGGCCTGGCTGGAGATCACCGGGCACCTGCTCGGGCCGGTGTTCATCGCGCTGGCGGCGCTCAACCCGGCCCGGCCGGTTGTCGCAGGGCCGGACACCACGCTGCTCGAACACCCGTGGTTGCATCTGCTGCTGCCGTACGGGCCGGTGGTCGTGGTCGGGGGACTGCTCGTGGCGCAGACGATCGGCGGGGAGCCGCTGACCGCGTCTCAGGCGTACCTCGGCTGGTTCGGCCTGGCCCTCGTCGTCACCCGGCAGATGCTCACCATCATGGACAACACCGTGCTGCTCGGCCGGATCGCCGAGGCGCAGCAGCGGTTGCACCATCAGGCGTACCACGATCCGCTGACCGGGCTCGCCAACCGGGCGCTGTTCCGGGAACGGCTGGGCCTGGCCCTGGAAGCCAACCAGAGCCGGGGCGCGCCGGTCGCGGTGCTCTTCGCCGACCTCGACGACTTCAAGCTGATCAACGACACGTTCGGGCACGCGATGGGCGATCGGGTGCTCACCGCTGTCGGGGAGCGGATGCGGTCGTGCGTACGGTCGCAGGATCTGGTGGCCCGGCTCGGCGGTGACGAGTTCGCGGTAGTGCTCGGCTTCGGATTCGAGACAGCGCAGGCTCCGCGCCGGCGCCGCGGCCGGTTCCGGCCACGACGGTACGTGTTGTCGGCCGCCGGGGTACGCGTACACGACGGGATGGATCGGCGGGTCTCGGCGGGACGGGTCACGGCGGAGTTGCCGTACCCGGTCTGGGTCGCCGAAGCCGAAGCTATCGGCCAGCGGATGCTCGCCGAGCTGCGGGAGCCGTACCAGATCGACGGCCGCTCGGTCGGCGTCGGCGTCAGCGTCGGCCTGGTCGCTGCCGAACCCGGCGACCGGCTCTCCGCCGACATCCTGCTGCGCCGCGCCGACGCCGCCATGTACGCGGTGAAGCGGCGCGGCAAGGGTGCCCTGGTGACCTATGCCGGCCCGCGCGACTCCGCCCCGAACGCCGACCTGCCGCAACTGCTCGCCGGCGCGCTCTCCGACGGCGGCAGCCCGGCCGAGGCCGGCTTCCAGGTGTACTACCAGCCGATCGTGCGGCTGTCGGACTCGACGACGGTGGCCGTCGAAGCCCTGGCCCGGTGGACCGACCCGGTCGCCGGGCCGGTGCACCCCGACGTCTTCGTCACCATGGCCGAGCGGACCGGCCTGGTCGCCGCCATCGACGACTTCGTACTCGACCAGGCCTGCGCCGACGCGGCCCAGCTGGCCGCCGTCTTCGGCCGGCCGATCGACATCCACGTCAACGTGTCGGCCGGGCGGCTCGGGCAGCAGGGCCTGCAGGAGGCGGTGTCGGCGGCGCTGGAACGCCACGGTGTGCCCCCGTCCCGGCTGATCGTGGAGATCACCGAGACGCTGCGGATCCCGGATCTGCCCCGCGCCGCCGCCGTTCTGAACTCGCTGCGGGCTCTCGGGGTGCGGATCGCGCTCGACGACTTCGGGAGTGGGTACAACGCGCTCGCCCAGCTGCACTCGATGCCTGTCGACATCGTGAAGCTGGACTCGACACTGACGGATGTGGACGCGGAACCGGATCGGGCGGGGGCGCTGTGCCGGTCGGTGCTGGCGATCTGTGCTGAACTGGGGATTGCCGTGGTGGCCGAAGGGCTGGAGACGGTGGAACGGTCGTCGGGGATGGCGGCGCTGGGGTGCCCGCTGGGCCAGGGCTATCTGTTCGGCCCCCCGGTCCCCCTGAACCGCCTCTCCCCAACCCCCTGACCAATCCTTTCGTGCTGTCCGGCTCGCGCTGTCCGGCTCGCGCTGTCCGGCTCGCGCTGTCCGGCTCGCGCTGTCCGGCCCTTGCTGTCCGATCCTTGCCTCCCGATCTTTGCTGGCTCGCCGGGGGCGGTGACCCCTATCGATCTTGTGAGGCTGAGCCATCGCGGCGACCAGAAGGTCACAAGATCTGCCCGAATCCCGCGCAACGTGGCGATTCCATTGTCGTTTTCGCGGGCGAGCCCACCCCGCAGGCCGGCGCGGTGGCGTTCTGCGTGAGCCGGCCGGCGGGGTTGCCGGCCCGCGGGGGTTGCCTGCCCGCGGGGTTGCCTGCCCGCGGGGGTTGCCTGCCCGCGGGCCGGGCCGGGCCGGAGCGTGTGGACTTGAGGTTCAATCCGCACCCCAAGTCGACACACACGTCAGGAGTCGCTTGCTCGTGTCGAACTGGGGTTCGGTTTGCGCCTGAATTCAACACGCACTTCGGGGGTCGCTCGCGCGTGTTGATTTGGGGTTTGATTCGCGCCCGAATTCAACCCAGGCCGGCTCGGACCTGCCCGGCGCAGCACGGCCCTGCCCGGCCCCGCCCAGCGGCCCGGCCCTGCCCAGCGGCGCGGTCCTGCGCGGCGCGGTCCTGCGCGGCGCGGTCCTGCGCGGCGCGGTCGCGCCCTGCGCGGCGCGGTCGCGCCCTGCGCGGCGCGGTCCGGTCCTGCGCGGCGCGGTCCGGCCCTGCGCGGCGCGGTCCCGCGAGGCGCGGCGCGGCGCGGGTGGGTGGGTGGTTAGCGGGAGCGGGGGTTCAGGCGGCGGGTGGGGGTTGCCGTCGTGGGGTCCTCGGGCCAGGGGTGGCGGGGGTAGCGGCCCCGCATCTCCGCTCGCACCTGTGGATATCCCTGGACCCAGAACGACGCCAGGTCGCGTGTCACCGCTACCGGCCTGCCGGCCGGGGAGAGCAGGTGCAGCAGCACCGGGACGCGGCCCTCGGCCAGCCTGGGCGCCGAGCGCCAGCCGAAGGCCTCCTGGACCTTTACGGCCAGCACCGGCGCGGCCGGGTCCGAGTAGTCCACCCGGACGTGCGAGCCGCTCGGTACCGGTAGCCGTTCCGGGGCTACCTCGTCGAGGCGGCCGGCTACCGACCAGGGCAGCAGGCGGCGCAGGCCGTGTGTCACGTCGATCTTTGCGAGGTCGGCGCGGCGGCGTGCGGTGCGCAGGTCGAGCCAGTCGGCTGCTGATGCGAGCAGGGCAGAATCGGACACGTCGGGCCACGGTGGTCCCAGGGCCGCGTGCGTGAACGCCAGCCGGTCGCGGAGCTCGGACGCGTTCCGGGTCCAGGTCAGCAGGCTCAGGCCCTCGGCGCGCAGGCCGGTGAGCAGGGCTTCCTGGAGCAGTTCCGGGTCGGGGCGGGTGATCCGTACGCTGGTCAGGGTGATCGCGCCGAGCCTTCGGACCTGCCGGGCGACCACGTCGCCGTCGATCCAGCCGATCTCGGTGGCGTCGGTGAGCAGGGTCGCGGCCACCTCACGCGCGGTGTCTTCGTCCAGGGGCGCGGCGCTGCGGATCCTCGCGGTGCGTGATCCGGCCGCGCGCTCCGCGCCGGCCACGGCCAGCCAGGGTGCGCCCATCAGCGAGCTGCCGCCGCTCAGCTCCGCGGCGGTCCCGCCCACCATGAGGTACGCGGAACCGCCCGGCTCGCGAGCCTTCGCCACCCGTTCCGGAAAGGCGAGTCCGACGACCAGGCCGGCCGCCAAATCGTCCGGAATCCGGGTGTTTGCGATGCCGGTGGAGGCGGGGGCCGTGGAAGCTGATCTGGTCAGGGTTGCCGTCAGTCTCCGTACTTCGGACTGGAAGGGTGGGTCGTTCGTGGCGCGCGCGCGGCGCCAGAGGGTGACGACGTCGTCGCTGGCGGATCTGTCGTCGTCGATGGTTGCGATGATCTCGGCGGCGCGGCGGGGGCCGACCAGGGCAGAGCCGTCGAGCAGGGCGCGCGCGAGGCGAGGGTGCAGGCCGGCGTCGGACAGGGCGCGGCCACGGAGCGTTACTTTGCCGTCCTCGCCGATGGCGCCCAGGTCGTGCAGGACGGACGTGGCGGCGCGTAGCGCGCCCTGTGGAGGCTGATCGGGGAGGGCGAGGCCGGTGCCGTCGGGGTGGCCCCACAGTGCGAGGTCGAGGGCAAAACCGGTCAGGTCGGCTGCGGTGATTTCGGGTTCGGGCTGGGCCGGCAGGCGGTCGTGCAGCGCTTGGGGCCAGCAGCGGTAGACGCGGCCGGGCGCTTCACGGCCGGCCCGACCGGCGCGCTGTTCGGCACTGGCGCGGGAGACCGGCACGGTGACCAGGGTTCCCAGGCCGCGGGAATGATCCATGCGCGGGACTCGGCTGAGGCCGGCGTCGACGACGGCTCGCACGCCGGGGACGGTGAGGCTGCTCTCGGCGATCGCGGTGGAGAGGATCACACGGCGGCCCGGACCGGGTCGTAGCGCGGCATCCTGGGCAGAACCGGACTGGCGGCCGTGCAGGGTGATCACTTCGGCGTCGACCCGGAGGCGGGCGGCCACGATGTCGATCTCGCGGGCGCCGGGGAGGAAGACCAGCACGTCGCCGTCACCCTCGGTGAGTGCGCGGCGGATCGTGGCGGCGACGTGCTCCAGCAGGCGGGGATCGACGCGCATGCCGAGCGATGGGGCGACCGGACCGGCAGGCGGCGCCCAGATGACCTCGACCGGATAGGTGCGGGCATGGGCGGTGAGTACCGGAGCGGGGTCGCCCAGAACCGCTGCCAGCCGATCAGAATCGGCCGTCGCTGACGTCGCCAGCAGCTGCAGTTCGGGGCGGAGCGCGGCGCGGACCTCGGCCAGGAACGCGATCGCGAGGTCTGAGTCGAGGTGTCGTTCGTGGCACTCGTCGAGCATCACGATTGCGGTGCCGGCCAGCTCCGGATCGTGCTGGAGCCGGCGAACCAGCAGGCCAGTCGTCACCACCTCGACGACGGTGTTCGCCGATACCTGGCGGTCGCCGCGGACGGCGTAACCCACCCGGCCGCCGACGCGCTCGCCGATCAGCGACGCCATCCGCCGGGCTGCGGCCCGGGCGGCGACCCGGCGCGGCTCGGCCACGATGATCCGATTCTGCTCCGAGGCGAGAGCCAGGGGTACGAGTGTGGTCTTGCCTGTTCCCGGCGGAGCCACCAGCACGGCTGCTCCGGCCCGCTGGAGCGTCGCGACCACCTCGGGCAGCACCGGGCGGACCGGAAGATCGGGGAGCGCTTCGGCGGGTATCAGCACGGGCAAGGTTCCGTTCATGTTTCGTGGCAATGTGTCTGTTAATTCTTGCGTCTGCCTATCCAATCGGCGGACGCTGCCTGCTTGACTGATCAACATTGACGAGGGGGTGACGGTGGAGAGCTTCAACGCGTTACCTGCTGAGCGTCTCGAGAGCGAGTTGCTCGCCTGTTTGGCGGCGCCGGCCTGGGGAGCTGAGGTCGCCGCCAAGCGACCGTACCGTGACCGCGCCGAGCTGTTCGCCGCCGCGGATGCCGCGGCGGCCGGGCTGAGCTGGGACGATGTGCTTCTCGGGCTGTCCGCGCACCCGAGGATCGGCGAGCGTGCGGCCGGGGAGTCGAAAGAGGCGGTCTGGTCGCGGGCCGAGCAGTCGGCCGCGGCGGCGTCGGCTTCGTCTTCGTCTTCGTCGGACAAATCGGCGCTCGTTGCGGCGAACCGGCTTTACGAGGATAAATTCGGTCACGTGTTTTTGATCTTCGCGAATGGCCGCACTCAGGACGAGATCCTGGCGGCGGCTCGGGAGCGGCTCGGCAACGATCCGCTCGCCGAGCGGGCCGTGGTTCAGGGCGAGCTGCGCAAGATCGCGCTGCTCCGGCTGGAGCGGGTGCTCGATGCCCTCTGACGACGGCACGGCCGCCGAGTTCCACGCCCGGATCTCGACGCACATCCTGGACACCGTGACCGGTGACCCGGCCCGCGACGTCTACGTGCGGCTGGAGCGCCGGGACTCCGAGGGCTGGCTCACCGTCGCCGAGGGGCGCACCGACGACGACGGCCGGTTCCGCTTCCGGGTTCCGGTCCGCGACTGGCAGGCCGGTGGTTACCGCCTCTTCTTCTACGTGGAGCCTTATCTCGGCGCGGACAGCTTCTTCCCGGAGATCACTGTCGCTTTCCACGTCCACGACCCGGACCGTCACTACCATGTACCGCTGCTGCTCAGCCGGTACGGCTACACGACATATCGAGGGAGTTAGACCGTTGGCGATCGTGCTCGGACCCAACCGATACGGCAAAGCGGAGACCCGGCTCGTCCGGGTGTTCCGCAACGGTGACACCCACGGCCTGGTCGACCTCAACGTCAGCGTCGCCCTCTCCGGCGACCTGGAGGCCACCCACGCCACCGGCGACAACTCCGGCGTTCTTCCGACGGACACGATGAAGAACACCGTGTACGCCTTCGCGAAGGAGCACGGAGTCGGTGAACCGGAGGAGTTCGCGCTCCTGCTGGCCCGGCACTTCGTCGGCAGCCAGCCTCAGGTGCACGGCGCCAAGGTGTCGATCGAGTCGTACGCGTGGGACCGGCTCGGGCCGCACTCTTTCTCGAAGCGTGGCGATTACACGCGTACTGCCGTGGTGGACGTGCAGTCTGCTGGCACTCAGGTGGTTTCCGGGGTTACCGGGCTGACACTGCTGAACTCGACGGCGTCGGAGTTCCACGGGTTTCCCCGGGACAAGTACACGACGCTGCCGGAGACGACCGACCGGATCCTCGCCACGGCGGTGGACGCTCGGTGGCGGCATGGTGGCGACACCACTGACTGGGCGGCATCGTTTGCCGGAGCGCTAGAAGCCCTTAAAAGCGGATTTGTCGCGACTTATAGCTATTCGTTGCAGCAGACGCTCATGGCGATGGGCACCCGGGTGCTGACCGAGCGGGACGAGATCGCCGAGGTGCGGCTGACGCTGCCCAACAAACATCACTACCTCGTCGATCTGTCGCCGTTCGATCTGACGAACGAGAACGAGGTGTTCATCGCGGGGGATCGGCCCTATGGGCTGATCGAGGGCTCGGTAGTGCGGGATGACGCTCCGGCGGCCGTTGCGGAGTGGTGGCTGTGATCATTATTGAGAACGTCGCGGTGGCCACGGTGGATGCCGCGGGCACTGAGTTCACCGACGGCCACGTGGTGATCAGCGAGGACGGCCGGATCTCGGCTGTCGGTGCGGGTCGCTATGGCGACATTTACGACAAATCCGAAAAATCGCGGCAGGATGCTCTGCGGGTTGTCGACGGCACCGGCTGCCTCGTCACCCCGGGGCTGGTGAACTCGCACCACCACCTCTACCAGTGGGCGACCCGCGGCCTCGCGCTCGACGACACCCTCTTCGGCTGGCTCACCACGCTCTACCCGATCTGGGGCCGGCTCGACGCCGACGTGGTCGGCGCGGCGGCCGGCGCCGGTCTCGGCTGGCTGGCGCTCTCCGGCTGCACCACCTCGATGGACCACCACTACGTCTTCCCCCGTGAGGGCGGCGACGTCCTGGAAGCCGAGATCCTGGCGGCTCGTCGCATCGGGCTCCGGTTCCACCCGACCCGCGGCTCGATGGACCTGAGCCAGAAGGACGGCGGCCTCCCGCCGGACAACGTGGTCGAGGAGACCGACGAGGCCCTCGCCGCCACCGAGGCAGCGATCGACCGCTGGCACGACCCGTCGCCGGACTCGATGCTGCAGATCGCGGTGGCGCCGTGCTCGCCGTTCTCGGTCACCACCCGTCTCATGGAGGAGGCGGCGGTGCTGGCGCGGCGTAAAGGCGTACGGCTGCACACCCACCTCGCCGAGACCGACGACGAGGAGGCGTTCTGCCAGGACCGCTTCGGCTGCACCCCGACCGAGTACGCGGAACGCGTCGGCTGGCTCGGTGACGACGTCTGGCTGGCCCACGGTGTGCATTTCGACGACTCGGCGATCAAGAAACTGGGCGCTACCGGAACCGGGATCGCACACTGCCCCAGCTCGAATGCTCGGCTGGGTGCGGGGTCGGCGCGCGTACGGGAACTGCTGGACCACCGCGTACCTGTCGGTCTCGGTGTCGACGGCGCCGCGTCGCAGGAGTCCTCACGCCTGTCCGACGAGTTGAAGCAGGCGCTCTACACGGCCCGGCAGCGCGGCGGCCCGAAGTCGATGACCGCCCGGGAGACGCTGCGGATGGGCACCATGGGCGGTGCACAGTGCCTGGGCCGGCAGAACGACATCGGCTCGATCGAGGTGGGCAAGCTGGCCGACCTGGTGCTGTGGCGGCTCGACGGCCTCGGTCATGAGGGCATCGACGACAAGGTGGCGGCGCTGGTCTTCGGCCCGCCGGCGCCGGTCGAACTGGCCCTGGTCGGTGGCCGGCCGGTGGTGGAGCGGGGTGAGCTCGTCAACGTGGACGAGGAGATCCTGACCCGGGAGGCGCGGCGGGCGCATCGCAAGCTGCTGCCCAGTTAACGGTATACCGCTAAAGGCCGCATGATCCCGGTGCCCGTGCGGAAGCATGAGCGTGAATAATGCTCGACTACGGTACGGGGGAGTAACCACACCGAGAGGAACCGTCAACGATGACCGAGATCCTGTCCGACGAGGCCGTGGCGTTCGTCGCCGACCTGAACCGGCGATTCCGGCCTCGCCGCAACGAGCTTCTTGAGGCTCGCGCCGCCCGCCGCGCGGAGATCGCGGCCGGCGCCAGCCTTGGCTTCCTCGCGGAGACGGCGGACATCCGTGCCGCCGAGTGGACGGCGCCGCCCGCGCCTGCCGACCTGCAGGACCGGCGCGTCGAGATCACCGGCCCGACCGAGCGCAAGATGACGATCAACGCGCTCAACTCCGGCGCCAAGGTGTGGCTCGCCGACCTGGAGGACGCGAACACTCCGCACTGGTCGAATGTGGTCGACGGCCAGCAGAACCTGTACGACGCGATTCGCCGCACTATTTCGCTGGAAACCGCGAAAAAGACGTATGAGCTGGGCGACGGTCCCTATCCGACGATCGTGATGCGCCCGCGCGGCTGGCACCTCGACGAGCGGCACCTGCCGGTCGACGACGAGCCGGCCGTCGGCGCGCTCGTCGACTTCGGCCTGTACTTCTTCCACAACGCCGCTGAGCTGATTTCTCGTGGGAGCGGGCCGTACTTCTACCTGCCGAAGATGGAGTCGCACAAGGAGGCCGCCCTCTGGAACGACGTCTTCACCTACGCCCAGGAGAAGCTCGGCATCCCGGTCGGCACCATCCGCGCCACCGTGCTGATCGAGACGATCCCGGCCGCCTTCGAGATGGAAGAGATTCTGTACGCGCTCCGGCCGCACATCTCCGGCCTGAACGCGGGCCGCTGGGACTACCTGTTCAGCATCATCAAGTACTTCCGTGACAACCCGAACATGATCCTGCCGGACCGGGCTGCCGTGACGATGACGGCGCCGTTCATGCGCGCGTACTCCGAGCTGCTCGTCTCCACCTGCCACCGCCGGGGCGCGTTCGCGATGGGCGGCATGGCCGCGTTCATCCCGAGCCGCCGCGACCCGGAGGTCAACAAGGTGGCGCTCACCAAGGTTCGCGAGGACAAGGAGCGCGAGGCCGGCGACGGCTTCGACGGCTCCTGGGTGGCCCACCCCGACCTCGTGCCGGTCTGCAAGGAGATCTTCGACCGGGTGCTCGGCGACAAGCCGAACCAGCTGGACAAACAGCGCCCGGACGTCGCTGTTTCCGCGCACGACTTGCTGGGGGTTTCGTCGCTGAAGGCGTCGGTCACCGCGGCCGGCCTGCGCAACAACGTCAACGTCGCGCTCCAATATCTCGAGGCCTGGCTGCGCGGCAACGGCGCGGTCGGCATCCACAACCTGATGGAGGACGCCGCCACCGCGGAGATCTCGCGCTCCCAGGTGTGGCAGTGGATCC
Source organism: Actinoplanes sp. CA-015351 (assembly GCF_050955685.1). Classification (NCBI taxonomy): domain Bacteria; kingdom Bacillati; phylum Actinomycetota; class Actinomycetes; order Micromonosporales; family Micromonosporaceae; genus Actinoplanes; species Actinoplanes sp. CA-015351. The sequence continues at coordinate 6,589,959 of NZ_CP192102.1, read as the reverse complement.
ACAACGGGGTGCGCCTCGAGGACGGCACCCTGATCACCGCTGAGCTGGTCGGCCGGATCGAGGACGAGGAACTCGCCGCGATCCGCGAGTCGATCGGCGACGAGGCGTGGACCTCCGGCCGCTACGACGACGCCCGCAAGCTGTTCGAGCGGGTCGCCCTTGCGGACGACTTCGCCGACTTCCTCACCAGTGCGGCCTACGACTCGATCGACTGATTTCGTTTTAAGGGTTTAAGGGTTTAAGGAGAACAGTGCGCCTGTCCGATTCTGATTACCAGGAGATCGACGGGCGCCTGGCTGCCCACGACGCGTTCCTCCGGGCTCGATACCCGGGGGAACGCGTCGGCAGGCAGCCGATTCACACCGTCTACGTACCCGCCGACAAGCTGTCCGGGTTCGCCGACTGGGGTGCTCAGACCCTGTCCGCCATGGACGAGCACGATTTCCCGTGGCCGGATCCGACCATCCGGGCGAAGCTCGAACTGGAACCGATCGAAGACCTCCGCGTCGACTTCGAAGACGGTTACGGCGTGCGCGACGACGCCCAGGAGGACGCCGCCGTCCGGCAGGCCGCCCTCCTGCTGGCGAAGGGCCCGAAACCGCCCTTCCTCGGCATCCGGATCAAGTCCCTCGAAGCCGCCACCCGCCACCGCTCGCTGCGTACCCTCGACCTTTTCCTGGACACCTACCAGGAGCTTTTCACCATCACGCTGCCCAAGGTCAGCGGTACCGACCAGGTCGCCACCATGGTCACCCTCTGCGAGAAGCTGGAGCGTGGGTACGGCCTGAGCGCCGGCGCACTCACCTTCGAGATCCAGGTGGAGCTGCCGTCCGCGGTGCTGGCCGCCGACGGCACCGCCACGGTGGCCCGTCTGATCACCGCAGCCGAGGGCCGGTGCACCGGGTTGCACTACGGCACCTACGACTACAGCGCGGCAGCCGGAGTGGCGGCGGCCTACCAGTCGATGGCGCACCCGGCCGCCGACTACGCGAAGGCGGTCATGCAGGCAGCCGCCGCCCAGACCGGGGTACGCCTCTCCGACGGCTCCACCAACGTCCTCCCGGTCGGCTCGTCGGCACAGGTCCGGTCGGCCTGGGAACTGCACCGCAGGTTGGTCCGGCGCTCGCTGGAGCGGGGCTACTACCAGGGCTGGGACCTGCACCCAGCCCAGCTGGCCAGCCGATACGCGGCCACCTATGAGTTCTTCCGGGACGGCCGGGACGTAGCGGTGGAGCGCCTGCACCGTTACCTGAACCGCCAGGAGAGCGGCATCGCCGACGAGCCGGCCACGGCCCGGGCGCTGGCGGGTTACCTGCTGCGCGGCCTGGACTGCGGCGCCCTGGCCGACGCCGGCTTCCCCCGCCCAGAACTGGCTGCCCTGGCCTGACCGCTCTGGCCTGACCGCTCTGGCCTGACCGCTCTGGCCTGACCGCTCTGGCCTGACCGCCCCGGAGATCGTGGCAGGCCAGTTCCCGGTGTCGGTCCCGCTGTCCACTCGAAGCCAGCGTGTTGATTTAGGGTGCGCTCCGCTCTCAGCGTCGACACGCACGCCGCGCGTCAGCTGTCTGTGTCGACTTGAGGTGAGCACAGCGCCCTAAATCAACACGCTTCGGCTTCACACTCGCGCGGTGGTCCTCACTCGCGCGGTGGTGGCTCGCCTGCCGGTCGCGTGTTGCGGGCCACCCGCCCTGGTCACTCGTGTTGCGGGCGATCTGCCCTGGTCACTCTGCCGGGGGTGGTGAGAGGCGGTCGGCCACGATCGTGGGGTCAGCCGCGGCGGCGTAGGAAGAGCTGGCGGGCCACCAGGGCGATGGCACACATGATCAGGATGATGGTGACGCTGCCGATGACGCGGCTGGAGCCTGGCTCGGCGAACCAGTTCGGCACCAGGCTGATCAGCGCCACCGGGTCGAAGATGATCATTCCGAATACGACCACTACGGCGATGGCCAGTGCGCCTACCAGGACGCTCAGCATGACCAGTTGCGGGTCGCGGCCTTCGGCGGGCTCGATTTCCGGCTCTTCCCGGGGCGGGGCGCTGAGATCGATGAGCGGCTCGGCGCTGATCTCACCGGTTGTCTCGCCATCCAGCTCCGCGACGGTCTCGGCCTCGAGCTCCGCGGCCGGCTCGGCCTCTGCCACGGGCTCGGCCTCTGCGGCGGCCGGGGCTTCTGCGACGGGCTTGGCCTCTGCGACGGTCTCGGCCTCTGCGACGGGCTCGGCGGGCTCTTCGGCTGGCTCCGGGTCCTTCGTGGACTCCGGCTCGGCATCGGCCTCCGTCGCCGGGTCGGCGGTGATGTCCGGCTCTGCTGCCAGATCTGCTGGCGGCTCTGCTGGCGCCTCCGCCGTCGGTTCGGTGGCCTCCGGTGTCGGCTCGGTGGCCTCCGGCGGCGTCTCTGCTGCTTCGATGTTCTTCTCGGTCGGTGCCACGCGAACCCCCGTTACTTGATCGTGACGTTGGACCTTAGCGCATGCCTAATTCGGTGTGGGGTCGAACGATCCGCGGTGTCCCCGCGTGCTACCTGTCAACCACGCGGGGAGGCATTCGGTGAGGTATATATCCATCAAGCCACGCAGATCGGAACACATCTGGCAGCGTCCATCGTGGAGCTGCCGGGCATGCGGCCGGGCGTGGCCGTGTGCTCCGGCGCGGGACCATCTGGCCGAGGGGGCCGACCGGGTTTCGCTCGCCATGTACATGTGGGGCAACCTGGATCAAGCCGTGAACGACCTGCCGCGCCGGACGCCGGCCGACCTCTTCGAACAGTTTCTGGGGTGGACCCAGGTCAGGCCGCCGGGACGACCCGGTCCTTCAGCCACGACGGGTCCGGGTTCACGAAACCCTCACCGGCGATCACTACCGTCGGTACGGTCTCGTCACCACCGGTGATCGCGCGAACGGCCGCGGCGCCTTCCGGGTCCTGCCAGATGTCCACCCAGTGGAGGCGGCCGGCGTCGGGGCCGAGGCGGGCGCGCAGCCGCAGGCAGAACGGGCAGCCGGGCCGCCAGTAAACCACCGGACGGCCGTCCAGGACGGCGTCGGCCGCGCGTTCCGGGCGTGGGAAGACGCCTGGTGACACGGCGAGGGCCAGGCCCAGGAAGAGCAACAGCAGGAAGGCGGCGCCCCCGGGGGAACCGTCACCGATCTTCACGGCGGCGACGAGCACGCCACAGATGGTCGCCAGGATCGCGAGCCTCCACCGACGCAACATGGAGCGGGACGCTACACCGCTACCGCGGGTAACGAAATCCCCGGCTGGGCGGATGATCTCTCTTGTGAAACAAACCCCGAATAGGGTCGGGACATGGTTGATCTGGTGGTGCGGTCCCGGCGGGTTCTGACCCCCGAGGGCGAGCGTGCGGCAGCGGTTGTGATCCAAAGCGGGAAGATCGTGGCGATCAGTCCCTACGACGCCGTGATCGCCGACGTGACAGACGACGTCGACCTCGGCGACGACGCGCTGCTGCCCGGCCTGGTGGACACGCACGTGCACGTCAACGAGCCGGGCCGGACCGAGTGGGAGGGCTTCGCGTCCGCGACCCGGGCCGCCGCCGCCGGTGGGGTCACCACGATCATCGACATGCCGCTGAACAGCCTGCCGCCGACGGTGCACGCCGAGGCGCTGAAGATCAAACAGGCGGCCGCGACCGGTCAGATCCACGTCGACGTCGGTTTCTGGGGTGGCGCGATCCCCGGTAATGCCGCCGATCTGCCCGAGCTGCACGCGAACGGCGTCTTCGGCTTCAAGGCGTTCCTCGCCGACTCCGGGGTGCCCGAGTTCCCGCCGGTCGACGCGGACCAGCTGGCCCAGGCCATGCATGTGGTTGACGCGCTGTTCGTGGTGCACGCCGAGGACCCCGAGCACCTTCAGGAGGCGGAGAGTTCGGCCGCGTACTCGGACTTCCTCGCCTCCCGCCCGGCCGACGCCGAACACGCCGCGGTCGCCACCGCGATCGCGGTGGCCCGCGCCGCCGGCCGGCGAGTGCACATCCTTCATCTCTCCGCCGCTTCAGCTCTGCCGCTCATCGCGGCCGCACGAGCCGATGGGGTACGCGTAACCGCCGAAACCTGCCCGCATTACCTGACCCTGGACGCCGAGGCGATCCCGGACGGCGCCACCGAGTTCAAGTGCTGCCCGCCGATCCGGGACTCCGCGAACGCGGATCAGCTCTGGCAGGCCCTGGCCGACGGGCTGATCACCTGCGTGGTGAGCGACCACTCGCCGTGCACGCCGGAGCTGAAACGCCAGGACACCGGTGACTTCGCGGCGGCATGGGGCGGGATCGCCTCGGTGCAACTGGGCCTTCCCGTGATCTGGACCGCAGCTCAAGCCCGTGGGTACACCCTCGCCGACGTGGTGAAATGGATGTCACGCCGTCCCGCCGATCTGGCCGGGCTGCGGCAGAAGGGACGGATCGCTGTCGGCGCCGACGCGGACCTGGTGGCATTCCAGCCGGACGGGGAGTTCACGGTCGACGCTCACGCACTGCACCACAAGAACCCGGTCACCCCGTACGCGGGAAGGGTCTTGAAGGGTGTCGTGGGCAGGACCTGGCTGCGCGGCAGCGCGGTGACCGGCGACCAGCCGGGCGGCCGTTTCCTTCTCCGTGGCGCAGGCGCGGAGTAGAGGAGATTTGATGGACGAATTCACCGGGCTACCGGACCTGGCATCGCGCGCTTTCGGCGGTGGGGTGGTCTACGCCAACGACGAGTTCTTCGCAGCGGCGGACCACCTGGTCCTGCCGGCACCGGCGGGGCACGCGCCGAAGACGTTCGACCACAAGGGACAGGTCTACGACGGCTGGGAGACCCGTCGCCGCCGCGAGGCCGGCCACGACTTCGCGCTGGTCCGGCTCGGTGCGCCCGGCATCGTCCACGGCGTCGACATCGACACCTCGTTCTTCACCGGCAACTACCCGCCGGCCGCGTCGGTCGAGGCGACGTCGATCGAGGGATACCCCGGCAAGGACGAGCTGGAAGCGGCCGAGTGGACCGAGCTGGTCCCGCGCTCCGAGCTCAAGGGCGACGGCAGCAACCTGTTCGCGGTCGCCGACCGGCAGCGCTGGACCCACGTCCGCCTGCGCATCTTCCCGGACGGCGGGGTGGCCCGGCTGCGGGTGTACGGCGAGGTGGTGCCCGACCCGGCGCTGCTGCCGAAGACGTTCGACGTGGCCGCCGCGCAGTACGGCGCGACAGTGGTCGACTGCAGCAACATGTTCTACGGCCACCCGCAGCGGATGCTGATGCCCGGCCTCGCGCAGAACATGGGCGACGGCTGGGAGACGTCCCGGCGCCGCGACGACGCCAACGACTGGATCATCGTGAAGCTGGCGGCGCCGGCCGTGCTGCGCTTCGCCGACCTGGACACCAGCCACTTCAAGGGCAACGCGCCCGGTGCGGCACGGCTGACCGGCCGGGACGAGCGGACCGGGTCCGAGGAGTGGACCGAGCTGCTGCCCCGGGTGGTGCTGCGGCCGGACACCCCGCACCGGTTCAAGATCGAGAAGGCGCCCGCGGTGACGCATGTGCGGCTGGACATCTTCCCTGATGGCGGGATGGCTCGGCTGCGTCTGCTGGGTGACGCCGACCGGGGTTACCTGAAGGCCAGAATGGCTGAGTGAGAACCGTTTCGCTGGTCCTGGCCGACCCCTCCGGCGCTGTGCTCGGGGCCCTGCCGCCTTTCCAGGTGGTCACCCCGTGGTGGCAGGAGGTCGCGGAGGTCGTTGCCAAGGCCGGCGTCGAGGTCACCGTGCTGCGGCTGCTGCACGGTGACCGCCCGGCCCCGCCGGGTGGGCACGTGACATATCTGGCGTCGACCTCCGCTCGACCGGCCGGTCTTTCTCCCGTCGAGGTCGATCTCGGCGATCACCCGCTGCGGGCGCCCTACGCCGAGTTCGGTGGGCCGGCCGCGTCGCTGGCCTGGGCGGCCGGTGCGCTGGATCGGATCGGGCTCGGCGGCGCGGTTCCGGTGCAGCAGCGGACCTGGAATCTCTCCGCGATCTGGCGGTTCGACCTGCCGGAGGACGGTAGACCGGTGGCCTGGCTCAAGCAGGTCCCGCGGTTCTTCGCGCACGAGCCGGCCGTGCTGCGGATGGTCGACGCGATGACGCCAGGCCTGGTGCCCTACGTCCTGGCGGCCGGTGATCAGGGGCGGACGCTGCTGGCGCACGTGCCGGGGGAGGATCGGTACGGCGCCGGGCCGTCGTTGTGTGCCGAGGTGGCTGCCGCTTTTCATCCGGTGCAGGCGCATTTCGCCGGGCGGGTGGGTGAGTTGCTGGCGGCGGGTGTGCCGGACTGCCGAGTCGTGGATCTCGACCGAATAAATCCCTTCATTGACGAAATATCCGGCCTGGGCGCTTTTCTTGACGGCCTACCGGATCGGCTGGCCGCTGTCGCCGATTGCGGTCTGCCGGACACCCTCATTCACGGCGACCTTCACCCGGGCAACGTGCGGACCAGCCCCGACGGCTCCCTCACGATCGTCGACTGGGGTGACTCCGGCGTCGGCAACCCGGCCTTCGACATCCTGCGGCTCAGCGACGACCCGGGCGTGCTGCGCGACTGGGCCGCCCGATGGCCGGGCTGCGACGCGCTGCGGGCCATCGAGCTGCTGCGCCCGGTCGCGGCGCTGCGGTCGGCGATCACCTACGCCGGTTTCCTCGCGAGGATCGAGCCGGCCGAGTGGCCGTACCACGCCGGCGACGTCGAAGCGGCGCTGCATGACGCCGCGGCCGCAGCCACTGTCGCCTAGCGAGCGGCTGCGCTGGTCGCCTAGCAAGTGGCTGCGCTGGTCGCCTAGCGAGCGGCTGCGCTGGTCGCCTAGCGAGCGGCTGCGCCTCACGGCGACGCCGCCGCGCTCTAGCCGCGCAGCTGCACCAGCTCGTGGTGGTCGTCGAACGGCAGGTCGCCGGCGGCCACCGCGAGGATCTCGGTACGCGGCAGGGTGAGCATGCCGGACAGCGTCGTCGCGAGGGCTGTGTCGGCGGCGTCCCGGCCGGTCACGATCCGCATCAGCGTCTGCCGAGGTGCGAGCCGGGTGGCATCCCAGACGGTCCAGCGGCCGTCGATCGCGGCCTCGGCCACCAGGTGGAAGTCCATCGGGGACAGGCCGGGCGCGTACACCGCGGCGACCCGGGCCGGGATGTCGCAGGCCCGGCAGAGCGTCACCACGAGGTGGGCGTAATCGCGGCACACCCCGGCGCCGGCCAGCAGGGTGTCGACCGCGTCGGTGGTCGGCCCGCTCACCCCGCCCTGGTACGCGAGATGCCCGAACACCCAGTCGGTGATCGCCCGCACCGTGGCGGCGGTGTCGTCGCCGAAGCCACCGAACCGGCTCAGGGCAAAACCGCCGAGCCGGTCCGACGGGCAGTACCTGCTCGGGCGCCCGGCGAGGATCCGGTCGACGTCGCTCACCGGGGGTGGCGGATCGCCGAGGGGGACTGTTGCTTCGTACGTGACGGTCAGGATGCCTTTCGGTACGCGTACCAAATGTTGCCGTCCTGGAATCTCGCGGACCGGAACGTCGGCGCTCAGGGTGAGTTTTTCTGTCGCGGGCGAAGCCGCGGCGATCTGCAACGCGATCTCCGCGGGCTCGGTGACGTCGAATTCCAGAGTGCAACCAACCAGTGCGGCATCCACGATTCTCACCGTATCGGCGGCAGGTTTCGTACGGTGTCATTCATGGAGGACGCCCGCAGGCACTACCTCGACCTGATCCGTCACGACGGTGTGCGGCTGTCACCCGCGCTGGCGAAGGCGTTCGGCGCGGTGCCGCGGGAAGTTTTCGTGCCGGAGGGCTTCCATCGCCGGGACGGGCGGCTCGTGCTGCCGGCGGATCCCGAGTTCCTGCGCGCGGTCTACAGCAACGACGTGCTGGTCACCAAGCTGCGCGGGCAGAAACCGATCAGCTCCTCCAGCCAGCCGTCGCTGATGGCCGTGATGATCGAGGCGCTGGACGTGCGGCCCGGTCAGCGGATTCTCGAGATCGGCGCCGGCACCGGGTACAACGCTGCGCTGCTCGCCACGCTCGGCGCCGAGGTCACGACCGTGGACGTGCAGGACGACGTCGCGGATCGGGCGCGCACAGCACTTGCCCGAGCCGGGATCACCGGGGTACGCGTGGAGACCGGCGACGGGTACACCGGTGGGCCGGACGGCCGTTATGACCGGATCATCGTGACGGTCGGCGTGGCCGGGATCTCGCCGCACTGGATGAACCGGCTGGTCCGGGACGGCCGGATCGTCGCGCCGGTCGAGCACGCCGGAATGCATCCGGTTCTCACGGCCGTGCCGGCGGGGGAGTTGTCGGTGGTGTGCCCGGCCGGGTTCATGAGCGCCGCCGGGCCGCTTGCCGCTCGGCATCCGGGCAGTCATCCGGCGCCGCCGGGTTCGCCGCTGACCGGGCTGGAACAGGTGGTGGCGCCGCGCTGGGGCGCTCCGCTGGAGGCGATGGCTTACCGGGATCTGTGGTTCGCGGCGGGTGCGTGGAATCGGCAGGTCACCTACGCCACGGTGCCGGGGCGGGAACAGAGTCTGCTCGCGGTGGTCTCCGATTCGTCGTGCGCGGTGGTGCTTCCGGACGGCGCGATCCTCGCCTCCTCGGAGCAGGCGTCCGAAGTCGCGCTCGCTCTCAGCGATCGCTGGTGGACGCATGGCCGGCCGCCGATGAGCGCCTGGCGGGCCGCTCTCGAACCGGCCGGGCCTCTGCTCGTGCCACGGACGTGGCGGCTGCACCGCCCGTAAGCTGCGGAGATGGACATCTCCGTCGTCGCTGCCAGCGAGGCGACCTGGTCCGACCTTCAAAAGATCTTGGGTACGCGCGGAGAGCCGGCCCGCTGCCAGTGCCAGTGGTTCAAGATCACAGCCGCCGAGTGGGGTTCGGTTCCGGTGCCGGAGCGCTCGCGGCGGTTGCGGGCGCAGACCGCGGCCGGCAGTGGTCTTGTCGCTTATGCGGATGGTGAGCCGGCCGGGTGGTGCGCCGTCGAACCCCGGACGGTTTACCCACGGCTGTCCACGGCCCGGGTTCCGTGGGCCGGGCGCGACGAGAACCGGCTGGATCCGGCGGTGTGGGCGGTGACGTGTTTTGTCACGCGTACCGGATATCGGCGTCGCGGGGTGAGCCGTGCGCTGGTCGCGAGTGCTGTCTTTTTCACCATGTGCCTTCGCGGCGGTCGCGCCACGGGCGGCCGTCCGGGTCGTAGACCATGCGGTACGCCGGCACCGCCCAGAACCGCTGGTACCACGGCATCTTCTTGGTCTCGTGCGGCACCAGCCGGCCCGGCGGGCGCGGACCCTTCTCCCCGCCGAGATGCCAGTCGCGCAGCCGGTCGGCCGTCTCGGTCACCGCCCGCACCGCGTCGAGCGGGTCGAGCAGGTCCGCGTCGTCACCGTCCGCCCGGTCCAGGTGCTCGCGCAGCAGCGACAGGCGCAGCTCCCGGGGAAACCGCCGCGCCTCGTCACCGAGCCCCGCCGGATCCCGGGGAGCCCGGCCGTCGCGGGTACCGTCCAGCGTCGCGCAGGACAACTCGCTGTCGTGCGTCCACGAACGACGGTTGAAGTTGTCGCTGCCGACACTGCTCCACACGTCGTCGATGACGCAAACCTTGGCGTGCACGTAGATCGGCGTACCCACGTGGTTTTCCAGATCGAAGACGTGGACCCGGTCGCCGGCGGCTTTACGGCAGAGGTCGATCGCCTGCTCACGGCCGACCTGGTTCGGTGGCAGCGCGAACCTGCCGTCCACGTCCGGATATCGGGGGACCACTGCGATCAGGTGCAGTTCCGGGTGCTCCCGCATCGCCTCGGCGAACAGCTGGGCGACCTCCTTCGACCAGAGATACTGGTCCTCCAGGTAGATCAGCCGGCGCGCCCGGTGGATCGCCTTGGTGTACCCCCGGGCCACGGTGCGCTCACCCAGCTTCGCGAACCCGTACGCCGGCCGCATCGCCGGATAGGTACGCAGCACCTGGACCGTCATCTCGCCGGCCGGCGGCGGGTCCGGCGGCTGCGGCGGCAGCCGGTCGGCGCGCATGTCCTCGTGCCGGAGCATGTCGGTGGCGGTGGAGATCGGGCCGTGCTGATCGAGCGGGGCCGGATCGTTCCAGCGCTCCCGGAACGAGAGGTCCAGGGTGCCGACGACCGGGCCCTTCAACGCCAGCTGGATGTCGTGCCAGGGCGGATTCGATCCGTACGCCCCGGCCATCGACACCGCCTGCGGGTCGCCGTGGTGCTGGTCGTCGTCGCGGCGGCTGTGACACAGGTCGATGCCGCCGGCGAACGCGACGTCCAGCTCCTCCCGGCCGGGATGCCGGAGGACCACGAGTTTCTGGTGGTGCGAGCCGCCCCGGCGTACCCGCTGGTCGAGCAGCACCTCGCCGCCACCGGCCTCGATGTCGTCACTGAGGGTGCGGTTCTCCTCCTCGCTGTACGCGAGTTTGTCCACATGAGAACGCCACAGCAGGCCCTTGACGATCACGCCACGCTTGGCCGCGCCGGCGAAGAGCTCGGCGATCGTGGGGCCGTCGTCCCGCAGCCGCTCGTCCGGGTCCCCCCGCCAGTCGGTGAAGAAGAGGTGATCACCCGGTTGGAGGGCTTCCACTTCCGAGGCCAACCGATCGAAGTACCTTTGCCCGTGAATTAATGCTTCGACGGTGTTTCCCGTGTTCCATGTGGGTATGGAGGTGTCCGGGTTGCCGCGCTCAGCAGCGGTGAGAAGCCATTCTTGCGGCGGCACTGCAGCCCCTCCGAGGTCGACGACGCCCTCACCGTAAGCCTCCTGACCGCCGCCCGCACGCGGAGCGGCGACCCCCCCTTCGCACGGAGGAACAGATCACATGAGCGCTGAGCCGCTGGTCACCACGAGTGTCACCGACACTACCGAATCCACCGAGCGGGGCCTGCTCATCGCAGTCCTGCTCCTGGTCCTCGCGGGGACAGCCGCCATCCTCATGACAATGCCCTGACCGCCGATCGGACCCTCAGCGCGGTTCGCGCCGCCGCCCGCCCGGCCCCGTTTGCCGGGCGCAGGACGTCGCGCTCCCGGCGTCCGAGGGGCTGGGCCGTGTTCTTTCGCAGACTTCGGCGCCCGTTGTGGATGTGACTACCCCACAACGGGTGTGACACTGCCTCGGCTCCGCAGGCCCAGGGGTGACTCGACTGCCTGCGCAGTGTCACTCATTGTCATGGCGGCGCCGGGTTGGCGGCAGATGGCGGGGAGCCGCTGGGCTTCGGACCCGGGCGGCCGTCAGCACACCGTGTGCCCGTGGCCCTGTTGATGCCCGGCTGTCGGTTGATCAGAGGGGTGGATGACAGCGCGCACCGCTCCGGCGGGCCTCGCACCTCATCTTGTGAGCTTCCGCCCGTCGTCCGACCGCATCCTCACAAGATCTGCGCCGGGGGCCGAGGGTGACGCTGAGCCGCGTGAAATCGGGTCGTTCGGGCGAAATACGAATGTGGGCGCTCGACTTTCGCCATTGTGCGGCGCTGCGTCAGGTCACAGGACAGGTCGGGTCGCAGGGTCGGGTCGGGTCGCAGGGCAGGTCGGGTCGCAGGGTGGGTCAGGTCGCACACAACGCCATCGTGTGCCCGGGTCTACGCCCTGGCCGTGGTGAGGTCACACAGACCGCAACCGTGCGATCTCGTCTACGTCGAACCGGGCATATGTGCGCTCTTGTCCCCGCGCCCCGCGCCACGCGCCACGCGCCCCGCGCCACGCGCCACGCGCCACGCGCCACGCGCCACGCGCCACGCGCCACGCGCCACGCGCCACGCGCCACGCGCCACGCGCCACGCGCCACGCGCCACGCGCCACGCGCCACGCGCCACGCGCCACGCGCCACGTAGCTCCGGGCCCACGGTGGGCTTCCGTCCTGTTTCTCGGTAGCCCAAACCCGCCTTGGTAGCCGGCCTTGATCAGCCGAATCTCGGCTTCGCATCGGCATGCTCAAATGGCGAAACTCGCGCGCCCTCGGACGCCTCGGTCGACTCGTCCGGACGCTACCTGCCAAGATCGCAGTAAGCTCGTGTCCCGCAGCGGGAGCACCCCACCCGGCGCCGGCGAGCACTCAGCCCCGCGCCCCGCGGCGGCGGGCACCCAGCCCCGCGCCCCCGCGCCGACAAGCACTCAGCCCCGCCCGCGCCGGTGAGCACCCTCGCGGCGGCGAGCACCCCGGCCCGGCGACCCGGGGCGGCGAGCACCCCGGCCCGGCGACCCGGGGCGGCGAGCACCCCGGCCCGGCGACCCGGGGCGGCGAGCACCCCGGCCCGGCGACCCGGGGCGGCGAGCACCCCGGCCCGGCGACCCGGGGCGGCGAGCACCCCGGCCCGGCGACCCGGGGCGGCGAGCACCCCGGCCCGGCGACCCGGGGCGGCGAGCACCCCGGCCCGGCGACCCGGGGCGGCGAGCACCCCGGCCCGGCGACCCGGGGCGGCGAGCACCCCGGCCCGGCGACCCGGGGCGGCGAGCACCCCGGCCCGGCGACCCGGGGCGGCGAGCACCCCGGCCCGGCGACCCGGGGCGGCGAGCACCCCGGCCCGGCGACCCGGGGCGGCGAGCACCCCGGCCCGGCGACCCGGGGCGGCGAGCACCCCCGGTCCGGCGAGCATCCCCGGTCCGGCGAGCACCCCCGGTCCGGCGAGCATCCCCGGTCCGGCGAGCACCCCCGGTCCGGCGAGCATCCCCGGTCCGGCGAGCACCCCCGGTCCGGCGAGCATCCCCGGTCCGGCGAGCACCCCCGGTCCGGCGACCCGCGGCGGTGGGCGCTCAACCCCGTACCCAGGAATTTCAGTTTTGAAGTTTCAGATTTTAAGTAGTATGCTTCGGGGCATGGCCGAACCGCTCAGCGCGACCCAGTTGCAGCACTGGCGCACCTTTCTCGAAAGCTCCTGGGCACTGCACACCCGCCTTGAGGACGAGTTGCGCGCCGCGACCGGGCTGAGCATGAACGATTACCACGTCATGGTCGAGCTGGCTGACGCCCCTGACCGGCGGATTCGGATGGGCGAGCTCGCGAGCCGCCTCGTGCTCTCGCCGAGCCGGGTCACCTATCAGATCAACTCAATGATCAAACGCGGTCTTGTTCGCAAGGAGAGCTGCCCCGACGACGGGCGCGGCCAGGAGGCGGTGCTCACCGAGACGGGGCTGCAGACGCTGCGTGACGCCGCCCCGGCGCACCTCGCGACCGTGCGCGAGAGCTTCATCGATCATCTGGACGACGAGGAGCTGGCCGTGGTCGGCCGCGTCTTCGCCAAGATCAGGAAGGTGTGAATCATGCCCGCCATCACCGTTGAAGACGTCCTCGTCCTGCCGCGCCTGCCCCGGCTCGACCCGATGACCGATTTCCGCCCCGTTCGCCGGCTCACCACCGCTCCACAGGGTTTCGAGGGTGAGGGATTCCCGGTGCGGCGCGCGTTCGCCGGGGTGCCCCTGACCGAACTTGATCCCTTCATCCACCTGGACCAGATGGGCGAGGTCGACTACGCGCCGGGCGAGCCGAAAGGCACCCCGTGGCACCCGCACCGCGGGTTCGAGACGGTCACCTACATGATCGACGGCATCATGGACCATCAGGACTCGCTGGGTGGCGGCGGCTCGATCAGCAACAGCGACACGCAGTGGATGACGGCCGGCGCGGGGATTCTGCACATCGAGGCCCCGCCCGAGCACCTGGTGATGAGTGGCGGACTTTTCCACGGCCTGCAACTCTGGGTGAACCTGCCGAAGCGCGCCAAGATGCTCGACCCGAAATATCAGGACATCCGGGGAAAGCAGGCGGCCCTCCTGACCACCCCCGACGGCGGCGCGCTGATCCGCGTCATCGCCGGTGAGGTCGCCGGGCACGTCGGGCCGGGCTCCACCTATACCCCGATCAATCTGGCCCACGTCACCATGCAGCCCGGCTCCCGCCTCGACCTCCCGTGGCAGCCCGATTTCAACGCGCTCGTTTACGCCCTCTCCGGCGAGGGCTGGGTCGGCACCGACCTGCGTCCGATCACTCTCGGACAGCTCGCCACGCACGGCCCTGGCGATGCGATCCGCGTCGAGGCGAAGACCGAACTCGACCTCTTCATCATGGGCGGCCAGCCGATCCGCGAGCCGATCGCGCATTACGGCCCGTTCGTGATGAACACCCGCGACGAGCTCAAGCAGGCCTTCGAGGACTTCCAAAAAGGCCGCCTCGGCACTGTCCCGGCCACCCGCCTCCCGCACACCGACTGACGATGGCCGATCAGGGCGGTCCGCTTGCGCTCCCTTATTCGGTACGCGCAAACGGCCGCCCTTGACTAACCTCGCGACGTGCAGATCCGCCAAGCGACACCCGGCGACGCCGCTGAGCTGGTTCGTCTCCGTGCTGTCATGCTCCAGAGCTTTCCGCAGCCCGACTGGAACGACGACTGGCGCGAGCCGGCCAGAAAAACCCTGGTCAGACGCCTGTCCGAGCCGGAGCCCACGATGGCCGCGTTCGTCGTGGACCGCACCGGCGGGGCAGGCGGCGGCACAGGTCTCGCCGCCTGCGCCGTCGGCATCATCGAGGAGCGGCTGGGAAACCCCGGCAACCCGGGCGGCCTGGTCGGTTACGTCTTCAGCGTGGTCACCGACCCCGACCACCGACGCCAGGGATATTCGCGCGGCTGCATGACCGCGCTGCTCGGCTGGTTCCGCTCACGTGGCGTCGGCGCTGTCGACCTGCGGGCATCGCAGGACGGCGAGCCGATGTACGAATCGCTCGGCTTCCGCCGCACCGCCGACCCGGCGATGCGGCTCCGCGTCACCTAGGAAACGTGAGTCTCACGCCGCCCGGGATTCCAGGGAGCTGGTCAGGTCGGCGCGCAACCCGGCCGGATCGGCACCCAGCTCGGTGAGAACCAGCATCGCCAGCCCCTGCCCCTCGCGCAGGATGCCGAGCAGAATGTGCTCCCGCGCGATGTAGTTGTGCTTGAGCCGCAGCGCCTCCCGCAGCGAGAGCTCGAGGACCTTCTTGGCGCGCGGCGAGAACGGGATGTGCCCGCTGCCCGCCGAGAACCGTCCGAAGATCCCCCTCTTCTTCGGCGCGGGATGGGGCAGCCGCAGCGAGCCTGCCCCGAAATTCTCCTCGATCGCGGCCCGGACCGCCTCCAGGTCGATGCCGATCGCCTTGAGCGCCGCAGCGTCCTCGGCGTCGCGATCGGCGAGGGCGGCGGCCTCGGTGGTGTGGTCGCCGACGTGCCGGACGATCGCGTCCCGGACCTGGTGCCGGTCGGCGCCGGCGTCACGCAGCAGGGTGGCGACACCGCTCTGCTCGTCGCTGGTCAGCGCGAGCAGCAGGTGCTCGGTGCCGATCGTGGTGTGGCCCAGCTCGCGGGCCTCCTCCTGGGCGAGAACGACGGCGGTGCGGGCGCCCTTGGTGAATCGCTCGAACATGTCAGCCCTCCCGTGGGTCCTGCATCGGCATCAACCTGGCGTGTTTCTTGTGGACGCCCTGCCGGGTCACCTCGAGGGCGTCGGCGATCTCCTGCCAGGACCATCCCTTGGCGCGGGCGTTGGCGACCTGGAGATGCTCGAGGCCCTCCAGGAGACGGCGGAGCGCCACGACCGCGCGGAGGCCGACCCGGGGGTCGGTGCTGCCGGCGGCGGCGGCGAGGTCGGTCGCTTCGGTCATGCTGTCAACGTACGTTGACACGTGGCCCGGTGTCAACTTTGGTTGACGTCGAGGGTAAAAGAAAACCGGCCCGAGGGCCGGTTCGCTCTTATCGAAAATCCGTTCACTCCCAGGCGGGAAGCGTCCCCAGCGACACGGTGAGTTCGACCGGGTGGAGCACCGGCGCGGCCACCGTGAAACGCGCGCCCCACGGGTCGCGCAACTCGGCGAAGGCGCTCAGCCCCGCCTCGGCCGGCTCGGAGATGATCGCTCCGCCCAGCCGCTCGCAGAGGTCGGCCGCCTCTTCGATGTCAGCGACCTGGAAAGCCGCACGCCACCACGCGCCGCGGAAGCCGGCCGCCAGCCCGGCGATCGCGTCGTGCCCGTGGTTCAGCCACTCGCCGGTGCCGAACTCGTGACGCAGCAGCCACCCGAACGCGGAGCCGTAGAAGCGGGCCGCGCTGCTCGGGTCATCAGTGATGAGTTCCGGCCACGACATCGTGCCCGGTTCGTCGCGGGTCTGTGCGCCCGCGAAATCGGCCGGTTCCCACAGGCCGATGGTGCCGCCGGCCAGGTCCGCGACGATCGCGCGCCGGCCGCCGTGAGCCTCGGAGGGGCCGCTCAAGCAGTAGCCGCCGGAAAGGGCGACCTGCTCAAGGGTCTCTTCGAGGTCGGGAGTGCTGATGTGCGTGAGCCAGCCGTCGGATCGCTCCGGCGTGCTGCGGGTGAGCCCCGCCACGGCCCGGCCCCCCAGCTTGAACCGATCACCCGCAGACTCCCAGCCAAACAACTCTCCGTAGAACTCCGCAGCCCGTGCGGGGTCCGTACTCGCCAGTTCCACCCAGCAGGGTGTCAAGGGTGCATAGCCTCTGATCCGCATGTGCCGCTCCATGGTGGACATCCCCAGTTACCTGAGCACTCTACGGCACTGAATACGCTTCGTCACCACCGGACGGTTCATTGTCCGGTTTAGAGCAGAAAAGTATTACCTAGCGTGAGCGGTCGAGTGATCCAGGTAACGCATTACGGGCGTCGCGGCGATTCCGTGAAGGACGACCGAACCGACGACCACGAATGCCGCTGTCGCCCATACGAGGTCGGCGCGAGGAAAATTCGCGTGTGTCATTGCGTACGCTAAGTAATAAAAGGATCCGATGCCACGGATCCCGAACGCCGCGATCACCCAGTGTTCCGCCCGGGTGCCCGGTACGCCCCGCAACGAGGCAAAAGCGGCCAGCGGACGGACCAGGAAGATCAGCACGAGACCGGCGCCGGCGGCCTGCCAGGTGAGCGGTGTCAGCAGGCCGCTGACCACCGCGCCGCCGAGCAGCAGCAGTAGGAGGACGGTCAGCAGCCGCTCGGTCTGCTCCGCGAAATCGTGCAGCACCTGGTGGTACTCGTGCGACCGCTCGGCGGCCCGGATCGCCCGCGCAGCGACGAACACCGCCAGGAATCCGTAGCCACCGGCCACCTCTGTCAACCCGTACGCAAGGAACGTGGCAGCGAGAGCGAGGAAGCCCTCGGCGTGGCGGGAGAGTCGCAGCGCGTCGCGCTTCGCGCGGAAGAAGAGCTTGCCGAGCAGCCAGCCGATCAGCGCGCCGCCGGCGACACCCATCAGGCCCTTGTAGAGGACGTCCTTCAGCACCCATTCGCCCAGCCAGCCCGCCGGGTCCAGGCCGTGCGCGGCGATCGCGATGGCGGCGTAGACGAACGGGAACGCCAGGCCGTCGTTCAGGCCGGCCTCACTGGTCAGTGCGAACCGGACCTCGTCCTCCGAGTCCTCCTCGTCGGTCGGCTCACCCACCTGCACGTCCGAGGCGAGCACCGGATCGGTTGGCGCCATCGCCGCGCCGAGCAGCAGTGCGGACGCTGGCACCAGACCGGCCCACCACCAGCCGAGCAGCGCCGTCGCGGCGATCGTCACCGGCATCGCGATGATCAGCAGGCGGCCGGTCGACGCCCACCGGCGGCGGCCGAACGGGCGGTCGATCTTCAGGCCGGCACCCATCAGCGCGACGATCACGCCGATCTCGGTGAGGTGCTCGGTGAGCTTGGCGTGTTCCAGAGGATTGGCGTCCGGCAGGCCGAGGGGTAGTCCGAAGACG
The DNA here is from genome assembly GCF_050955685.1 of Actinoplanes sp. CA-015351. NCBI lineage: Bacteria > Bacillati > Actinomycetota > Actinomycetes > Micromonosporales > Micromonosporaceae > Actinoplanes > Actinoplanes sp. CA-015351. The sequence goes on along the minus strand of NZ_CP192102.1, from coordinate 6,572,239 downwards.
AGCAGGCCCAGGGCGAGGAACGCGATCGGCATGGAAAGCGGTCGTCTCTCCAGCAGGCGGGGAAGGACACCGGCGAGCAGAGCGCCCACCCCTACCAGGGCGAACACCACATCGGAGAGCTGCATACGCCGCTCTTACCCCGAGATGATCTCGTTCACCTGTCCGAGTCGTCGCGGGTCAGCAACATCTCGAACCAGACCGTGGAACCGCGGACCGTCGGGTCGGTGCCCCACGAGTCGCTGAGGTCCTCGATCAGCCCGAGGCCCCGGCCCCGGCTCGCCATGGTGTCGGCGCGCGCCCTGATCACGCTGCCCCGGGTACCGGTGTCGGCGACCGAGACGAGCAGACGTTCGGAGTTCAGATCGATGTGCACCTGGGCGGGTGTGCCGGCGTGCAGCAGCGCGTTCGTCGTGAGCTCGCTGGTGCAGAGGATGGCCGCGCCGATCACCTGCTCCGGCACCGACCACTCGCGCAGCCGCGTCGACATCCACTGGCGGACCCGGCTGGGCCCGGTCGGCTCGGCCGGCACCCGCATCGTCGCCGACCGGCTCATCGCGACGGCGTGCTCGACGGCGAGCACCGCGACATCGTCGTCGGTGGTGCCCGCGACCGCGGCGGTCGCCAGCGAGCACATGTTGCGCGGGTCGCCGCTCGCCGATGCGGCCGCCGCCGCGACCAGCGCGTCCAGGCCGTCGTTCAGCGGATGGCCGCGACGCTCCACCACACCGTCGCTGAACATCAGGATCGTGTCGCCCGGCTCCAGCCGCAGCGTGCCGGTCTGCCAGCGGCCACCCAGGCCGAGCGGCGCGCCCGGCGGCACCTTGACCAACTCGGCGGTGGCCGGTTCGCCGTGGTGCCCGGCGCGGCGCAGCACCGGCGGCGGGTGACCCGCGCTGGCCAGCGTGATCGTGCCGTCGGCCGGGTCGAGAACCCCGTAGACCACGGTCACGAAGATCTCCTCGTTACGCGACTCCGCGCCGAGTGAGGTGACCAGCCTGTCCAGCCCGGCGAGCACGCTCGGCGGCGCCGGGTCGGTCAGCGCCATGGCGCGCAACGCGGCCCGGACCTGGCCCATCACGGCGGCCGCCCGCACGTCGTGCCCGGCCACGTCGCCGAGCACCATCGCGAGCCGCCCGTCGACCAGGCGGAACGCGTCGTAGAAGTCGCCGCCGGCCGCGTTACCGTCCACGCCGACGTCGTAACGTGCCGCGATCCGGAACGTGTCGAGCTCGGGCAGGTGCTCGGGCAGCATGCTGCGCTGGAGTAACTGAGCCGTACCGTGCTGGGCCTCGAACCGCCGCGCGCGCTCCGCGGCCTGCGCCACCAGCTCGGCCGCGGCGTTGAGCAGCGCCCGCTCGGCGGGCAGCCAGGTGTGCGCCCGGGTGAAGCCGACGGTGAACGCGCCCCGCACCGAAGGCGTGCGCAGCGGCAGGACGGCCAGCGCGCGAACCCGGCGCTCGTGCCGGTCGGTCGCCACGTCACGCAGCGGCTCGCCGTCGGCCACGAACGTCGCCTGCCCACTCTCCGCCGCCGCCACCAGCGGTGCCGCCGGATCGGCCGCGGCATGCCGCCAGACCGGTGGCAGACGCTCGTCCGCTTCGTCCAGCATTTCGCCGCGAATGCGGCGGACATAGCGATAGGCCAGGCCGTCGTCCACCGCCAGCACGCAGTGATCAAGATCAAAAGAGGCCATTGCGTACGCGAGAACGACGCGCGTGACATCGTCGATGGTCAGCGCGCCGGCCAGCCGGGCGGTGAGCTGACCGAGGCTTTGCAGCCGGTGGATCACCTGAGTGGTCTCGGCGGCCACGGTCAGCACGCCGGCGATCGCGCCGCGCGAGTCCCGGACCACCGAATGGCCCTGGGTGTAGAAGGCGGGCTCGGTGTCGCCCGGCTGGATCGGCACCTGGCTCTCCGGCTCGAGAACGGCCCGGCCGGTCCGGTAGACCTGGGTGATCACGTCGCCCATGCCGTGCCGGCTCCATGCCTCGCCGAACGCCTCCGGAGCGGGTTTACCCAGCGTGCCGGGGTGCAGATCGTCGAGCACGTCCGCGTACGCGTCGTTGTGCAGGACCAGGGCCTCGGGACCGCAGGTGAGCAGCATCGGCACCGGGGACGCCAGCATCAGCTCGACGGCGGCGCGCACCGCCGGGTCCCAGCCCGTGATCGGGCCCAGTGAGGTGCCCGACCAGTCATGGGCGTGGATCAGCGCCGCGCAGCCCCTGCCGGTGTGCTGTGCCCCGACCCCCTGCACGGGCAGCGTTGAGATCGCAGCCGGGCGCATGCCGCCCGACCCGATCGCTCCCGAGCCGACCATGCAGAAAGCCTATCCCGAGTGGTCCGTTTGTACGATGCCGCACCGTCCGACCGTCCGATTCTTGACCGTACGCAGGTCGTGTGTCCGACGTGTTTCGCGCCAAAGGCTACCGAAGGTGATCTTGGGAGGCTTTCCGGCCCGCGGTTTCTGTCGCAGGCGCGTGGTACTCCTGGGCTCTAAGGTTCGAATGAGGCATCGATCGTTCGAGGCGAGGGAGGGCGGATGACCGGGGACGGGCTGAGCCGTGGGCTGAGCGACATGTGGCGGTCGGTGGTGTTGTTCCTGCCATACGCGCTGGCATTCCTGGCCATTCTGCTGATCGGTTACCTGCTGGCGAGGCTGGCCCGCACGGTGACCCGCAAGGCGCTGCAGCGCGTCGGGTTCGACCGGGCGGTGCAGCGCGGTCCGGCCGGCCGGTTGTTCCGGGGCGGTGCGCCGAGCCCGGCCGACCTCTGCGCGCGGCTCGCGTTCTTCGTGGTGCTGCTGTTCGCCCTGCAGCTGGCCTTCGGGCTCTGGGGGCCGAATCCGGCGGGGGACCTGCTCGACGACTTGATCTCGTGGCTGCCGCAGGTCTTCGTCGCGGTCGTCATCGTTGTCGTCGCGGCGGCTGTCGCGGGCGCCGCCCACGACCTCATCGTCAACGCGCTGGGCGGCCTGGGTTACGCACGGGTGCTCGCCAAGGCGGCCGCCGTCGTGGTCGTCACGCTGGGCGTGATCGCCGGCCTCGACCAGGTCGGCATCGCCACGTCGGTCACCCGGCCGCTGCTCATCACGATCCTCGCCACGGTCGCCGGCGTGATCATCGTGGGCGTCGGCGGCGGTCTGATCAGGCCCATGCAGCAGCGCTGGGAGGGCTGGCTCGACCGGGCTGCCACGGAGTCGGCCGCCATTCGGGAGCAGGCTCGGGCGTACTCGGAAGAGCGGACCCGGCAGGCGGCGGAAGAGGAACGCCTGGCGGAGGAGGCCCGCAGGGCCGAGGAGGCCCGGCGCGCGGAGGAAGCGCGCCTGGCCGAAGAGGCGCGCAAGGCCGAGGAGGCCCGCCTGGCGGAAGAGGCGCGGGTCGCTGAAGAGGCCCGGCTGGCTGAGCAGCGCCGCGCGGAGGAAGCGCGCCAGGCCGAGGAGGCACGCAAGGCGGAGGAAGCTCGTCGCGCCGAAGAGGCCCGGCTGGCCGAGGAGGCACGGCAGGCCGAGACTCGTCGTGCCGAGGAGGCACGGCTGGCCGAGGAGGCCCGGGTCGCGGAGGCGGCGCGGGTTGCCGAAGCGGCGCGGCTGGCGGAGGAGGCCCGGCTCGCCGAGGTGGCCCGGCTGGAGCGGGAACGGCGTGCCGAGGAGGAACGCCGCGACTGGGAACGCCGCAGTGCCGAGGAGCAGTGGGCCCGCACGTCCGGCGAGGACTCGGGCGACCAGACCCAGGTGATCTCGCTGCCGCGCGATGACCGGCCGCATCTGATTCCCGGGTTCGACCGGGATGAGGAGGACACTCCGCCGCTGATCCGGGAGACCGAGGTGATCTCCCGAAACCGCCCCGGGTCGGGCTCTGGTTCGGGCTCTGGGTCGGGTGAGACCACCGTGATCACCCAGGGTTCGGACGACGAGGAGCCGACGGTCGTCCGGATGGTGGACGAGGACTCGACAGTGCTCCTCACCGGGACCGACGAGGGCGAGCGGACCCAGGTGGTGAACCTGCCCGGCCAGGAGAAGACTCAGGTCATCGCCCCGGACCCGGACGACGAGGTGACCGAGCCGTTGACCAAGGACCGCCGAGACCCGGGCTCGCCGCCGACGAGGTGACCACCTCGGGTGGCTTCGGGTGTGCGGGGTCAGGTGAGTTGGAGGCGTTCGGCCAGGGCTCGTAATTCGGGGCCGCCCGCTGCTCGGCGGGAGCGTTCCAGCAGGGCGCGGGTGGTTTCCTGGGCCATCGCCGAGGTGTGGATGTGCTGGGGCGCGACCCGTTCGGCGATGAGCAGGAGGCGGATCGCCTCCCGGTCGCGGCCGCGCAGGCGAGCGAGGGCCCGGGCCGTGTCGGCGAAATAGAAGACCTGGCGGAAGCCGGCCGGCACGATCGCCGGGTTGGTGGCGCGGGCGATCTCGGTGGCCTGACCGGGATCGCCGCCGTCGGCTTCGATGCCGATGCGCCAGATGCCGACGTTGGTGGGGCCGAAGTACAGGCCCATCGTGGTGGTCTCGCCGGTGTGCCGGGCCAGGTCGCCGGCCTCCACGGCCCAGGCTCGGCTGTCGTCCAGGAGTTTCCGGCCGCGGCTCGCGTGCGCACACTGCAGTTGCAACGATCCGCGCATCTCCAGCACCCCCGCACGGGAGGAGTGCGGCTCCAGATCGTCGAGGGCGCGGGCGGCCAGCGCGAGCCCCGAGCCGAACGAGCCGCACGCGGTGGCCGCACACGACCGGGCGTAGGACGCGTACGCCATCAGCACCGGATCCTCGGTCGCACGGGCCGCGTCCCGGCAGCGTTCGGCGGCGAGCCAGGCGTCCGCGGGATGGCCGAGGTTCCGCAGCACCGAGGACGCCATGAAGGTGACGTCGCAGAGCAGCCGGAGTGCGGGTTCGCGACTCGGTCCGGCTGTGGCGATGTGCAGGTCACGTAGCAGGCGGGCGGTCATCCGGGCGGCGCCGGCGTAGTCGCAGGCCTGCCGCAGGCTGTCGAGAAGCGCGACGTCCCGGGCCAGCTCAGCGACCGGCCGCCCAGGGCCGTCGGGGGGATTCGAGGGCTCACCGTGTGCCCTGGTCAGGGCTGGGCCGGGGGGATTCGAGCGCTCACCGTGTGCCCTGGTCAGGGCTGGGCCGGGGGGATTCGAGCGCTCACCGTGTGCCCTGGTCAGGGCTGGGCCGGGGGGATTCGAGCGCTCACCGTGTGCCCTGGTGTGGGCTTCGCCGAAAGGAGTGTCCAGGTCGACCAGGGATTGGCGGACCGCGTGGACTGCGGCGTGGGCTGCTACCGCTGCCCGGTCGCTTGCCGGGATCGGGGTGCCGGCCAGCTCGGCAGGGGAGCATTCGAGGGCGGTGGCCAGGTCGGCGAGGATGAAGCGGTTGTCGGCGGCCTGCACGCCACGTTCGATCCGGCTCCAGGTGCTGTGCGAGATTCCGGCTCTGGTGGCCGCGTACCGAATGCTCCATCCGCGTAGCAGGCGGCGAGCCTGGATGCGCGACCCGATGCTGGGGTCGGCGGTGTGTCGGGGAGTCATGTTCTGACGGTAAGTGCGGGGTGACCCGAGGTGGTGCAAGCCCGCACCGGACAACGCCGGGACGAGAGCCGGGACGAAAGCCGAGGCAACAGCCGGGACGAAAGCCGAGGCAACAGCCGGGACGAAAGCCGAGGCAACAGCCGGGACGAAAGCCGAGGCAACAGCTGGGATGAAAGCCGAGGCAGAAGCAGGGGAAGAACGAAGGGGCCGGCTCGTGGGAGCCGGCCCCTTCTACGGTCGGATTCGGTCGGGGATGGGGCCGAGGACCGGCCGTTGATCAGGGGTCAGCGCGGCAGGACCGCGGAGGGCTCAGCTCGACGCGGGCAGCGTGCGGGCCAGGGAGCAGACCGCGAGCAGGCGGCGCAGCACCCAGTCGTCGCCGGACCAGTCGATCTCGCCTTCCGGCGCCTGCCAGCCGTGCTGGAGGGCGGCGTCGCGGACACCTTCGGCGTACGCGGCGAGCAGGATCGCCGTCAGCGGCCGGGTGTCGGCGTTGAGGCTGTCCCGCACACCGGCGGCGTGCTGATCGATGATGGACATGAATCCGGGGTTCTGCTGGGCAGCGGCGAGGCCGCTGACACCGACAGTCGCGGTGAGGTCGGCGAGCGACGCGTGGGCGGAGCGCTGGGCGGAGCGGGCGGCGGCGTTGCTGAACAGGCCATTCATGAGAAGAACGTTAAGCAGCGAGAGTTTGCGAACGGTTCCTCGTTCGGGTGCGGCTCGGTTGAACCCGGCAACGCGGGGAACGATCAGGAGCGGACCGAAGGAGGACCAGGATGACCGACGAGGCGCACACCCGGCCGGACGGCCTTGACGACACGACCGTGCAGGCGCTGGGCAAGCTGAGCGAGGCCCTGGAGACGGTCGAGCGGGTACGCGGACACCTGTACTCGATGCACCAGCTGACCGGCACCGCCGACTTCATGCTGGACGAAGCGGTGTCGCTGTTCATGCAGGCCGGGCACACCGACGTGGCCGAGCGGATCCAGCGGGAGCTGATCGGGCGCAACGTCATCCCGGGTCACTGGACGTTCCAGATCGTCGAGGAGTACGACGACGGGTACTACACGGAGTTCCGCACGGTCGAGCGCGACGCCCGTGAGCAGTTGGCTCAGGGGCGCCGGCACCTGTATGAAGCGGAACTCAAGGACCAGCGGCGAACCCACGGACGGGCCGGCCACGAGGCCTGATCGGATTACTCCGCGTAGTCGACTTGCTCGGGGCGGCGACGCTGGGCGTCGTCCGCGATGATCACGGTGGCGACGAGCATCGCCACGACGACGGCGAAGAACCACGACGCGTCGTCGATCACCATTGCGGCCAAAGGCGCCTGGAATGCGGCGAGCAGGAAACCCACCCACGCGAAACGGCGCTGACGTTCAGACAGAAATCCGGCAGATCGCACCCGAACAGTTTGCCTCGATCAGGACGGTTCGCCGTCACCCGTTCGGCCGATTCCCCGTTGTCCGATGGTGCCCACCGCCTCGCACCACCGCCGTCGAAGCGTGCTGCTGCCCAGCCTGTCGTTGCTGGCCGGAGCCCTTCTGACGGCATCCTGCACGGTCAGCCAGCCGACGCCGGCCCCTCCGAGAATTCCTGATCCCAAGACCATCGCGCCGGCCGCGCCCGCCGTTGCCCGGCCGGCCCGGGTGCTGGCCGGCCCGCTGCAGGCCAGGACCGGTGCCTGGCTCACCGTCGGCGACGCGGCCAGCCGGGTACGCGTACGCTTCGCCCCGCTGCCAGGAGAGCTCTACCGGATCACGACGGCCCCTGATGCCGGAGTGGCGCCGGTGGTCTTCCGTCGTGGCGGCCGGGTCGTGGTACGCCTACGGGTCACCGACGGTGATGGCCTCGACGAGCTGCGGATCGTGCTGAACCGGGACGTCCGCTGGGACATCCGGTTGCCGGCCGGTGCCGGGGAGCAGCAGCTCAACCTGCGGCAGGGCCGGGTGAACCGGGTCGTGCTCGGCTCGTCGGGCCTGGCCGAGCTGTCGCTGCCGGACCCGGTCGGCACGGTGCCGGTCACGTTCACCGGTGGGGTGGGCGCCGCGATCGTCACTGCGGCGACCGGGGCGCCGTTCCGGATCAGGTTCGATCAGGGCGCCGGGTCGGTGGTGACGCCGTGGACCGCGAACAACGGGACGCCGGCCGGGACGGTACTGCGCGAGCCGGGTTACCGGCGGGCGGCGGACCGATATGCGATCCGGGTCAGGTCGGGCCTCGGCGACATGACACTGCGCCGCCGAGACCCCAGATGACCAGACCCAAGATGACCAGACCCAAGATGACCAGAGTCTGACCGAGGTCAGATGCCGGGCCGGTCCACCTGGCCGCGCCAGGCACCCGTCTCGATGCCACCGCGGCTCTCGATGAATTCCTTGAACCGGTGCAGGTCGCCCTTCACCTTGCGGTCGACGATGCCGAGCTTGTCGCCGGCGATCTCCACGAAACCCTGCGGGTCGAAGTCCATCTGGACGGTGACCCGGGTGTGCGTCTCGTCGATCCGGTGGAAGGTGACCACACCGGCCTGCTTCTCACCGTCGGTGGCGTGCCAGGCGACACGCTCGTCCGGCAGCTGCTCGGTGATCTCCGCGTCGAACTCGCGCTTCACCCCGGCGATCTCGGTCTTCCAGTGGGTTCGGGTGTCATCGAGCTGCCTGATCTCGCTGACACCTTCCATGAACCGGGGGAAGTCCTCGAACTGAGTCCACTGGTTGTAGGCGGTGCGTACCGGGACGTTGACGTCGACGAACTCGGTAACGGTGCTCACGTGGTGCTCCCTTCATTGCTTCCCGTGATCCTCGGGTGCCCGTGCCAGGCCCGGCTAAACAAGGTTTTGCCGGGCATGCGGTGGGTAGCGTCGGGCTGTGGAGACCGTGGATGCGATCGTTGTCGGCGCTGGGCACAACGGTCTGGTGGCGGCGAATCTTCTCGCCGACGCCGGCTGGTCGGTGAGGGTTCTCGAAGCGACCCCGCAGCCAGGAGGCGCGGTCCGCTCCGGCTTCGTGACCGCGCCGGGATACCTCTCCGACCTCTTCAGCTCCTTCTACCCGCTGGGGTACGCCTCGCCGGTGATGAAGTCGCTGCACCTGGAGGAGCAGGGTCTGCGCTGGACGCACGCCCCCGACGTCTTCACTCACCTGCTCCCGGACGGGCGGGCCGCCACGGTCAACCGCGACATCGAACGCACCATGGCGTCGATGGAGCAGTTCGCCCCCGGCGACGGGGAACGGTGGCGTGCCGCCTACACCGAGTGGCAGTCCGTCTCGGCGAGCATGCTGGACACCCTCTTCACCCCGTTCCCGCCGGTCCGCAACGGCCTCGGCCTGCTGCGTGGCCTGGGTCTGAGCGGCGCCTTGCGCTTGGCGCGTCGCCTGGTTCTTTCGGTACGCGACCTCGGCGGCGAGATGTTCGACGGGGAGGGCGCGAGTCTCCTGCTGGCCGGCTGCGCCCTGCACACCGACCTGTCGCCGGAGCAGGCCGGCAGCGGTGTCTACGGCTGGCTGCTCACCATGCTCGGCCAGGAATTCGGCTGGCCGGTGCCGATCGGCGGCGCACAGCAGATCACCGACACCCTGGTCCGTCGTCTCGAGGCCCAGGGTGGTGAGGTCGTTTACGACGCGCCGGTGAGCCGGGTTCTGGTGGCTCGCGGGCGGGCCATGGGTGTGCGTACCGACGATGGCCGTGACTGGCGCGCCCGGCGCGCCGTGATCGCCGACGTCCCGGCCCCGGCGCTCTTTCTCGACCTGGTCGGCGAGCGCTGGCTTCCGCCCCGGATGGTCGAGGATCTCGACCACTTCCGCTGGGACGGCGCGACCCTCAAGGTCGACTGGGCGGTGCGTACCAGGATGCCGTGGAAGAACCCGGCCGCTGCCGGCGCCGGCACCGTGCACCTGGGCGCCGACCTGAACGACCTGACCACGTACGCGGCCCAGCTCGCGGTCGGCGAGCTGCCGACGAAGCCGTTCCTGCTGCTGGGCCAGATGAGCACTGCTGACGCGACCCGCTCTCCGGAGGGGACCGAGTCGCTGTGGGCGTACACGCACCTGCCGCACCGGAGGTCGTGGAAAGCCGACGAGATCGCCGAGCACGTGCAGCGGATGGAGTCGGTGATCGAGCAGCACGCGCCGGGTTTCCGGAGCGAGGTGGCCGGCCGCAACGTGTTCTCCCCGGCGGACCTGGAGCGGGAGAACCCGTCCCTGGTCGGCGGGGCGCTCGGCGGCGGCACGTCGGCGGCGTTCCAGCAGCTGTTCCTCCGGCCGATCCCGGGCCTGGGACGCGCGGACACCCCGGTCGACCGCCTGTTCCTCGGCAGCGCGTCCGCCCATCCCGGCGGCGGGGTGCACGGCGCGCCGGGCGCCAACGCGGCCCGCGCCGCCCTGGCCAGAGACAAGGAACTGACCGGCGGCCTGTACCGAACCGTGGTCAACGGAGCGAATCGCGCCGTTTACGGCTGAGCCGGGTCAAAGACAGCCGGGTCAAAGACAGCCGGGTCAAAGACAGCCGGGTCAAAGACAGCCGGGTCAAAGACAGCCGGGTCAAAGGCTGAGCCAGGTCAAAGGCTGCCGGCCAGCGAGACGATCACGAGCGCGAACGCCGTGACGAGGGCGAGCACCACCACGGTCACCGCGCCGGCCACCCGTAACAGCGCACCCATCGGCGTCAGGATGCGTTTCACCATGTGCAGCGCGAGCAGGATGCAGGCAGCGACGGCGATGTAGAGCAGGTTCTGGTACGGCGACATGGCGGACCCCTATCCGAAACCACGGAACGACGGAGGCGGAGCGGTATGACGGGCACCCGGCCGGATGAATTACGCGTCGGCGCGAAGCGCCTATGAAGCGAAGACTGCATGACATTTGAGATCCAGTGCAATGCATTGTGCGGAAGGTGCAAAACCTCAACGGCCGTCTAAATGACCAGCTAGATAGCGTTTAGACGGGTTGCAGATTGCCACATGGCGCAGAGGGCTGTTGATGCCATCGCCGTACCGATACCGTGATGCATGCACAGCTGGGAGCGTGTGTTGCATCTGGGACGAAGCTGCATCTCTGCAAGATCTCTGTGAGAATCTGGCGCCATGTCAAAGAATGAAATGTCAGGACTTGTTCTGACTCCGCTCGCTGTCAAATGTGCTACCGGCACATGTCCCACGGTCTATTCGACGAACCGCGGCACCCTGGTGATCCAGGGATATACGGTGACCCCCGCAGAAGCCGGCGTCCGGACACCCGAGGGGGAGCAACTCGTCGAGATCCCGATCGAGCTGCTGACTGACGCGCTCCGTGCCGGGACGCCGTCCTGAGCTCACGAAGCTGAGGAAACCGAACGAGCGGGAGGCCGGACTTGACGGACGAAGACCCCGAGCCCGGCTCTCCTGAGAATCATCCGGTCGGTCGTGTACTCCGGGATCGCCGGGAGGCGATGCGACTCAGCGGCAGTGAGCTGGCCGAGCGCACCGGCCTCACCCAGGCCAAGGTGTCCCGGATCGAGACCGGCCGCACCGCGGTCACGCCGGACGACGTGCGCACGCTCGCCGAAGCACTCCGGATGTCCGCTGCGGAGATCGAAGACTTGGTCACGCGCGAGGGTGTCCGCCGGACGGATTCGGACCGGATGACACAGTGGCGGCCGGGGGAGAGCGGGCTGGCCCGCCGCCAGGCGGACATCGCAAAGGCGGAACTGAATTGCCGCGAGATCTGGGTCTTTCAGCCCGCATTGGTGCCGGGACTGCTGCAGACCAGCGGTTACGCCGAGGCCGTGATGCGCCCGCGTAAGCCGGACGGCCCTTCGGAGACCGCCGAGGCCGATCTGGCCGACGCCGTCGCCGGACGGCTGCGACGCCAGCGCATCCTGAAGGTCCCCGACAAGAGCTTCCGCTTCATCATGACCGAGGCGACGCTGAGCAATCGGCTCGGCAGCCCGGAGGACATGGTGGCTCAGGTACGGAAGATCCGGGAGATCGGAAAGCGGCCGAACGTCTCGATCGGCATCATTCCCGCCGACGCCGCGCTGGCCCTGGCGCCGTTGAACAGCTTCGAGCTGCTCGACGACAAATGGGTGATGATGGACCTGTTCAATACCGCGCTGTCGTCACAGGTGGTGTCGGACGTTCAGTTCTACCGGGATGTCTTCGAGGAGTTCGCCGACGTCGCGGTCGCCGACATCGGTCCGATCCTGGACCGTTACGCGAACCTCTATCTGGCCCGCTCGGCCGGAGGCTGATCAGTCAGCGCGTTCGGCGATGTCGGCGAGGCGGCGCAGGGATTCGATGTTGCGGCGGTGCAGGAGGAGGTCGTTGATCTTGTTGCTCACCCACTGCAGCGGGCCGGCCTCGAAGTCCTCCTCGATCACCACCCGGGTCGAGGTGCCTCCGTCGGCCGGCTCCAGGCGGATGTCGACGATCGCCTCGCCCAGCGGCCACAGGCCGGCTTTCAGCCGCAGCGCCTTGTCCGGGCTGCAGGAGAGCACCGTCGACGAGTCGTGCAGCGAGAGGGGCCACGGCCCGGCCTTGTGATGGAGTTTCGACCCCGGGTTCGGCCAGGACTTGTCGACGTCCCGGATGTGCACGGTGCCGACTACCCAGTCGCTGTAGGTCCAGCCGTCGGCCAGGACGGCGAAGACTCGTTCGGGTGGGGCCTTTACGGTACGCGCCACGATTGCCACGGTTTCGGGATTACCCTGCTGGAAGGCCTTGTAACTATCGGCCGATGTTTACGTATGAGGCTCTCGGGCAATCCGGTCCGCGTACTCGAGCTCGCTCTTTCCGCCCCGCTTACGGCGTGCCGGAACGACAGGAGCCGGAACCTGAGCCGGTGGAGGAGATCACTGTGCGGATCGCGATGATTTCCGAGCACGCCAGCCCGCTGGGTGCGGGCGGTCAGCACGCGCACGTCGCCGAGCTGTCCGACGCGCTCGCGGAGCTCGACCACGACGTGCGCGTCTATACGCGGCGCACGGATCCGGACACCCCTGAGGTGGCGATGACCCCGAGCGGCGTGCGGGTGGTGCACGTCGCCGCCGGCCCGGCCCGGCCGCTGCCCGAGGACGTTCTGCTGCCGCACATGGGCGAGTTCGCGCGGCTGCTCGCCGAGCACTGGAGCGGCGACTGGTCGCCGGACGTCGTGCACGCCCACTTCTGGACCAGTGGCCTGGCGGCGGTCACCGCGGCGCGCCAGATCGGCGTCCCGGTGGTGCAGTCGTTCCACGAACTGGCCGGCCTGGATGATCGGCCGAAGGACGCGCGAGGCCCGTCGCGCTCCGGCTACGAGCGCGCCCTCGGCCGCGCGGTGGACCGGGTCGTCGCACAGAGCCAGGACGAGGTACGCGGACTCGTGCGCATCGGCGTACCGAGGGAGCGTCTCTCGATCGTCCCGGCAGGTGTGAACAGTGACCAGTTCACCCCGGACGGACCGGCCGTGCAGCGCGACCCGGAGCGGCCCCGCATCCTCTCGGTCGGCAAGCTGGTCGAGCGCAAGGGCTTCGGTGACGTCCTGGAGGCGATGCGGTACGTGCCCGGCGCCGAGGTCGTGGTGGTCGGTGGCCCGCCGCCGGAGCAGCTGAAGTCGGACCCGGGCGCCAAGGTGCTGCGGGCGCTCGCCGAGCAGTTCCAGGTGGCGGACCGGTTCCGGCTGGTGGGCTCGGTCGCGCACCGGGACATGCCCGGGTGGTACCGCTCGGCGGATCTGCTGGTTGCCGCGCCCTGGCAGGACCAGGACGCGCTGGACCAGTCGGCGCTGGAGGCGATGGCCTGCGGCGTGCCGATCATCGGCACCGCGGTGGGTGCGCTGAACGACACCGTGGTGGACGGGCTGACCGGTGACCTGGTCCCGGCTCGTGACCCCCGGGCGCTCGGCGGTGCGGTGCGCCGGCTGATCAACGACAAGGTGCGCCGGTTCACCTACGCTACGGCCGCGCTGGACCGGGCCCGTCAGGCGTACTCCTGGCGCCGGGTCGCGTCCCAGGTCGGTTCGGTCTACTCCAGCCTGCGCCGGACGCCGGCCAGCGCCGAAGAGGCAGTGGCGTAGCCCGGCATCAACCGATTGGTTGACCACCGGTATCTCTCGCTGGTCGATTCGGACTCTGGTGATCATCGGTGATGATGTATGCATGACAGTCATCGAGGTCAAGAACCTCAGTAAGCGGTACGGGGACACCGTCGCTGTCCGAGACGTTTCATTCGCTGTCGAACCCGGCGAGATCTTCGGCATTCTCGGCCCGAACGGGGCCGGCAAGACCACCACGGTGGAGTGCATCGCGGGACTGCGCACTCCCGACTCCGGCACGATCACGGTCCTCGGCCGCGAACCGCGTGACCGCTCCCTGCGTACCCAAGTGGGTGTGCAACTGCAGGAGAGCGAGTTGCAGGAGAAGCTGACCGTCCGGGAGATCTTGGAGCTTTACAGCGCGTTCTATCCGGACCCGGCCGACTGGCGCACGCTCGCCGGCGACCTGGGCCTGGACGAGAAGCTGAACTCGTACTTCGGCAAGCTCTCCGGCGGGCAGAAGCAGCGTCTCTCGATCGCCCTGGCGCTGATCGGCAATCCGCGGATCGCGATCCTGGACGAGCTGACCACCGGCCTCGACCCGCAGGCCCGCCGGGACACCTGGGAGCTGATCTCGTCGGTCCGCGACCGCGGGGTCACGCTGCTGCTGGTCACCCACTTCATGGAGGAGGCCGAGCGCCTCTGCGACCGGATCGCGGTGATCGACCACGGTGAGGTGGTCGCCCTGAACACCCCGGCCGGCCTGGTCGAGCAGACCGCCAGCCCGGACCAGACGATCCGGTTCCGGCCGTCCGCGCCGATCGCCGACGAGCTGCTCACCTCGCTGCCCGAGGTGAGCCGGATGAGCCGTCAGGGTGACCGGATCGAGGTCACCGGCACCGGCAACCTGCTGCACGCGGTCACCTCGGTGCTCGCCGTCAACGGGATCGTCGCGGTCGAGCTGCGCCTGGAACAGGCCACTCTCGACGACGCCTTCGTACGCCTCACCGGCCGCACCAGCGAGGAGCACCCGTCATGAATGTCTTCGTCAAGCTGGTCACCACCGAGTTCCGGACGGCGCTGCGCGAGCCGGTCTACCTCTTCTTCGTGGTCCTTTTCCCGGTCATCCTCATCTCGATCCTCGGTGCGATCCCGGACTTCCGGGAGCCGAGCGCCGAGCTCGGCGGACTGCGGGTGGTGGACATCTACGCCGGCATCGTGATCGCGCTCAGCGTCGCCATGATCGGTCTGCAGGGCATGCCCACGGTGCTTGCCAACTACCGCGAGAAGGGCATCCTGCGCAGGCTCGCGACCACGCCGGTCCGGCCGATCGCGCTGCTCGGCGCCCAGCTGGTGTTCTCCGCGATCACCGTGGTGCTGTCCACGATCCTGGTGTTCACGGTGTCCGGGATCGCCTACGGTGTGCCCCTCCCGAAGTCCCCGATCGCGTTCCTGCTCGCGGTGGTGCTGGCGGTCTGCGGCGTCTTCGCGGTCGGGCTGCTGATCGCGGCGCTCGCGCCCAGCGGCAAGGCGGCGAACGCTGTCGGCCTGATCCTGTTCTTCCCGCTGATGTTCCTGGCCGGCCTCTACGCCCCGCGCGAGGTCATGCCGGACATCATCCAGCGGATCGCTGACTTCACCCCGCTGGCCGCCGGTGAGCGCCTGATGCACGAGGCGATGACCGGGCAGTGGCCGAACCTGCTGTCGGTTACCGTGCTCCTGGGGTACCTGCTCATCTTCGGTGCGGCGGCGGCGAAGCTCTTCCGGTGGGAGTGAGGAAACATGCTGGCGGCGGCGGAGCAGGAGGGCTCGGAACGCGCTCGTGAGGCGTGGCGGACCTGGTTGCCGTACGGGACGCTGGCCATCTCGACGGCGCTGGTGCTGGCCGTCGGCCCGGATTTCGTCGACAAGCCACCGGGCTGGGTGATCCTGTCGGTGTCCGTAACCGTGGCGGCCTGGATCGCCTTCTGGATCACCATGCATCCACAGTGGGAGAAGCGCCGCGGGCTGATGCTGATCTTCCTGGCCGGGATGATCGGCTTCTACGCCCTCCTGGTCTGGATGCATCCGCTCTTCGGCTTCTTCACCTGGACCGGGTACCTGTTCATCGGGCTGGCGCTGGACGGCTTCTGGCGGCTGCTCGGCGTCCTCCCGGTGGCGTCGATCGCGGCGCTCTCCCAGGTCGGCGGCCTGCCCACCCTCTCCGCTGAGGGTGGGTTCATCTTCTGGGGCTTCGCGATCGCCCTCAACGTGCTGATCGCCGGCGTGATGTTCTACGTGGAGATCAAGACCGAGAAGAATTCGATCCGCCGGGCGCAGGTGATCGTGGACCTGGCCGAGGCGAACCAGAAGCTCGAGACGGCGCTGCGGGAGAACGCCGGTCTGCACGCCCAGCTGCTCGTCCAGGCCCGGGAAGCCGGTGTGCTGGACGAGCGGCAGCGGATGGCCGGTGAGATCCACGACGTGCTCGCGCAGGGACTGACCGGCATCGTCACCCAGCTGGAAGCTGCCGAGGCCGACGCCGGCGGCCGGGATCACCATCTGACCGCCGCGAAACGACTGGCCAGGGAGAGCCTCGCCGAGGCGCGCCGCTCGGTGCAGGCCCTGCGCCCGCAGCAACTCGACGGAACCGCCCTCCCGGACGCGCTCGGCGAGGTCGTGCAGACCTGGTCCGAGCGGGCCGGGGTGAACGCCGACCTGACCACCACCGGCGTTCCTCGCCGGCTGCTCCCGGAGATCGAGGCCACCCTGTTGCGTACCGCCCAGGAAGGGCTGGCGAATGTCGCCAAGCACGCCGGCGCCGGCCGGGTCGGCCTCACCCTCTCCTACATGGAGGATGTGGTGACCCTGGACGTCCGGGACGACGGCGCCGGCTTCGACCCGGAACTCCCGCGCGAGGCGAGCGAGACCGGCGGGTACGGCCTGCACGCCATGCGCGAACGACTGACCCGCATCGCCGGCAGCCTCGAGGTCGAGTCCGAGCCGGGTTCCGGGACCGCGCTCTCCGCCTGTGTCCCGGCCATTGCGGTGGGTGGCGTGGCATGACCGGGATCGGTCTTCTCATCGTCGACGACCACCCGGTCGTCCGGGACGGTCTGCGCGGCATGTTCGCCGCCGACGACCGGTTCACCGTGCTCGGCGAGGCGGCGAACGGCCGGGAGGCGCTCACCGTGGCCGGCGCGGTCACCCCGGACGTGGTGCTGCTCGACCTGCGGATGCCGGTGATGGACGGCGTGACCACGATCCGCGAGCTGAAAGCGGCCGGCTCGGCGGCCCGGGTGCTGGTGCTGACCACGTACGACACCGACGGCGACGTGCTGCCGGCGATCAAGGCGGGCGCCACCGGTTATCTGCTGAAGGACACCCCGCGTGAGGACCTGTTCCGGGCCGTCGTGGCGGCGCACCGGGGCGAGTCGGTGCTCTCCCCGGCGGTCGCCGGCCGGCTCATGGGCGAGCTGCGGTCACCGGCAAAAGAGCCGCTGAGTCAGCGCGAGCTGGAGGTGCTGGCGCTGATCGCGCAGGGCTGCACGAACCGGGAGACGGCCGGCCGGCTCTTCATCAGCGAGGCCACCGTGAAGACGCATCTGCTTCATGCGTACGCGAAACTGGGTGTCCGCGACCGCGCCTCGGCCGTCGCCACCGCGTTCGAACTCGGCCTGCTCGGCAAGAACTGATGCAACCGTCTCATCGGCAACGGTGTGTATTCAGGTATGCGAAGACCTGACGGGGAGAGCGCGGACTTCGACGCGTTCTATACGGGCACCGCGCGCCGGGTGCTCTTCCATGTGTACGCCGTCTGCGGTGATCTCGGCGACGCCCAGGACATCACCCAGGAGGCGTACGCCCGAGCCTGGCAACAGTGGCCGAAGGTCTCCGGATATGACAGCCCGGAGCAGTGGGTCCGCAAGGTGGCCTGGAACCTGGCCGCGAACCGCTGGCGTGGCCTGCGCCGGCGGCTCGCCGCGCACATCCGGCTCGGCCCGCCCGCCGACGCCGCTGCCGGACCCTCGCCGGAGCGGGTGGCGGTGGTCGCCGCGCTCCAGCGGTTGCCGGAGACGCAACGGCAGACGATCGCCATGCACTACCTGCTGGACATGTCGGTCCAGGAGATCTCGGCCAGCGCCGGCGTACCGGCCGGCACCGTGAAAGCCCGGCTGTCGAGGGCCCGTGCCGCCCTCGCACTGCTGCTCAGCGACGTGGAGGTGAGTGATGCCGCGTGACATCCGCGAGGTGCTCGGCGAGTTGGAGGACGACGTGAACGGTGTGCTGCTCGCCCCGGCCGCGGACGTCCGGGCACAGGGCCGCCGCCGTGCGCTGCGCCGCCGGGCCGCGGCCGCCGGGGCGGCGCTGTCGCTGGTCGCCGTGGTGACGGCCGGCGCCCTGGTGACCCGGCAGCCTCCGGAGGAGGAGAGCCCCGCCGTGGCGAACCCCGCCATCTCGTTGCCCGTCACGATCTGCGCGGTCCCGGTCGACCTCACCCTTCCGAACGCGCCCGGCGAGGTCACTATCCGGGTCGTCGACGACGAGCGGGCCGAGACGGTGGCCGAGGACTTCCGGACCCGGGGATTCGTGGCGAGCGGGTGGACCGCGATCAACCCGCTGCCGGACGACACGGTCGCGGTGATCCGGTACGGCCCGGCCGGTGTCGGCGAGGCCGTCCTGGTCCAGGCCTATCTGATCGGGCAGGCCGAGACGGTGTTCGTCCCGGACCAGGCCGACAACACCGTCGAGCTGATGCTCGGACCGGCGTTCCACCAGTTGGGCACGCCGACCGAGGTGAACCAGTCGCTCGCCGCGATCGGCCCGGACGGTTTGCCCCACCGCTGCTAGCCCCGGGCAGAACCGCGGTACGTTCCGAAGCTCCACAGGTTGCCCTCCGGGTCGCGGGCGGTGAAGTCCCGCGACCCGTAATCGGTGTCGAACGGCGGCTTGAGGATTTCGGCGCCGGCCGCCGCCGCGCGTTCGTGCAGCTTGTCGACGTCGTCGGTCACCACATAGGCGCCGAACGTGCCCGGTTTCAGGGACCACACCGAGCCGGGTTTGCCGGAGCCCAGCATGATCCCGCCGCCCAGCGGCCAGTCCAGCTGGGCGTGGTCCACCTGATCGCCGTCGCCGTACACCACGTTCTCCTGGAAGCCGAACGCGTCGACCAGGAAGCGGATCAGCGCCCGGGCGTCGTTGGCCTGCAGGGTCGGCCACACCATCGTGTCAGTCATGAGACTCATCGTCGCCCGGTGACAGCGGCAGGGCTTGGACGAAACCGAACTCGTCGGCCAGCCATGTCGTCGGTGAGCACCCGGCGAACGCCTGGAAGTCCCGGACCAGGTGCGACTGGTCGGCGTACCCGTGCGTGGCCGCCACGTCGGCCAGCCGCACACCCGGGCGGATCGAACGCCGGGCCCTGTCGAAACGGGCCACCCGGGCCGCCTCTTTCGGGCGCAGGCCCAGCTCGGCACGGAACCGGCCGGTCAGGTGGCGCCCGCTCCAGCCCACCTCTCCGGCCAGCTCGGCGATCGGCACGTCGTGGCGCAGCAGCCTGCGGTACGCGTACCCGATGGGATGGAAACCGGAAGCGTCCCGGGTGAGCGAGCCCAGCATGGTGTCGAGGACCGCGAAGCGGGCCGGCCAGTCCGGAGCCGCCGCCAGACGCTCCCGGATCTCGCCGACGAACCTCTCGCCGAGAACGGCGGCGGCGTCGACGTCGAGGTTCGCCAGTTCGGCGGCGGGCAGACCGAGCAGCGCGCGGCAACCCTCCGGCGAGAGTGCGACCTGAACGCCGGACTGCCGGCCGTCGTGGGTGATCAGCGCCGGCGTCAGATGCAGGCCGCCGAGCAGGGCGTCGAACCGGCCGGGCGTCTGGCGCGGATCCGGATGCGCGGCCACCACGAGAGGATCGTCGATCGTGAAGATCAGGGTGAGGTACGGCGAGGGCAGCCCTCGATGCCGGCCCGGCGGCAGACCGTTCTGCCGGTAACCGGAATAGAACCCGATGAACGGCCGCAGCGGCGCGGCCGGGCGGGCCTGCGCGTATTCGTCGACCGTCATCCTTCGATGGTCGCACCTGCCTGGCCGCGATCTTGACAGGATCGCGGCCAGGCGCGCGGGTGGTCAGCCGGCGAGGATCTTGGCCAGGTCGTCGCGGAAGCTGCGCTCGTTCTCGGTGACCGTGTCGCCTCCGATGCCCAGCACGCCGCCCGTCGAGGCCGCGCCCACCACCTCGTCGGCGATCTCGACGAGCCAGTGCTTGTAGGTCTCCGCGTCCGCGGCCGACACCTTGATCGAGAGCAGCGTCGCGACCTCGGCGGCCCGGCCGAGCACATCAGCGGCGTAACCGGCCGGGTCGCTCGGCTCGATGACCGGCGGTTCCTCACCCAGCTCGGGGTCACCGGCCTCGACCACCGCGGCGGACGCGGCGGCGGAGACCAGCTGACTGGCCGACGCGCGGGCGTCCGAGATGCGGTCGAGACCGGCGGCCACCTCGGCACGGGTCTTGCGGGCGCTGTCGTGGGTGGCGGCGCTCGCCGCGGTGAGCACCGACTGCGGCAGGCCGGCGATCAGCCCCCACTCGGCGTCGGTGAATCCCAGCTTGGCGTAGAGCGGTACGTCCGTCACGCGAGGGTCCTTTCCCTTGGTCGACAGCATTATCTACCCGCTCACGCGTTGATCAATTCATGGACGAGCCTCATAGGCGATGTTGAAGGGTGTTTCGGCGGCCCGGCGGAAGCGGGTGAAGCCGGCGTCGGTGACCAGCCGGCGGATCGGCTCCTCGCCGGCCTGTGCGCCGAGGGAGTAACCACCCTCTTGGGAAAGAGCGCTGGGTACGCAGAGGAACGCGGAGAACGAGTAGTACACCCGCCCGACCGGGTTCAGGTTGTCGCCGACCGTCGAGCCGGCCGCCGGCTCCACGATCAGCCAGGTTCCGTCCGGCGTCAGCTGGGAGAGCACGTGCCGCGCCGCGCCCAGCGGGTCACCCATGTCGTGCAGTGCGTCGAACGTGGTCACCAGGTCGTACGGCCCGCCGCCGAAGGTCTGCGCCCCGGCCACCTCGAAGCGGATCCCGCTGGTCCGTTTGCGCGCCTGGTCGATCGAACCGGCGTGCAGGTCGGAGCCGGTGAAGTCGGACGACGGGAAGGCCTGCGCCATCAGGGCCGTGGAAGCGCCGTGCCCGCAGCCCACGTCGGCGACCCGGATGCCCCGGTGCAGCTTGCCCACGACGCCGTCCAGCGCCGGCAGCCATTCGGCGACCAGATGGGCGCTGTACCCGGGCCGGAAGAACCGCTCACACCCGGCGAACACGTCGTCGTCGTGCTCGTGCCAGCCGATGCCCTCACCGGTCCGGAATGCCGACTCGACCCTCTGCGAGGCCCGCAGCGAGCCCAGGGCCAGCTGGAACGCGCCGGGCGCGAAGATCGGGCCGTCCGGATCGGTCAGCGCGAACGCCTGCTCCTCGGTGAGCGAGTACTCGCCGGTCGCCGGGTCGAACTCCACGTAACCACCGGCGGCCTGACCGCGCAGCCACTCCTCGACGTACCGGGGTGCCGTGCCGGTCTTCTCGGCGAGTTCCTCGGGCTTCGCGGGTGATCCGGCGAGGGCTTTGTAGAGGCCCAGCCGATCGCCGATGACGATGCCTCCGGCGGCCATCGTGGCACCGAGGTCGCCCACGAAACGGTGCACGAATTGCATGAGTTTTTGCTCGTCAACTGTCATGAATCCGTTCTACGGGTGTCGGCTCGTGCCGGAATCGGTGTGAACTACCTAGGTCGGAGAAGGGACGTACCTAGAAGTGCTGGAACGGGAGCACGAGCTGGCCGAGCTGGGCGCCGCGGCCCGGCAGGCCCTCGACGGCCACGGCTCGGTCGTGTTCGTCACCGGCGAGGCCGGCATCGGCAAGTCCACCGTGGTCGGCTCGGTCCGCTCGGTGCTGCCGGCCGAGGGGCGGCTGCTCGTCGGGTACTGCGACGACCTCGCCACCCCGCGGGTGCTCGGCCCGCTGCGTGACCTGGTCGGCAAGGTCGGCACGGCGCTGACCGACGCACTCGGCTCCGGCGACCGGTCCCGGGTGTTCGAGGCGTTCCGGTCCGAGCTGGACTGGCCCGGTCACCCGACCGTGCTCGTCGTGGAGGACCTGCACTGGGCCGACGAGGCGACGCTGGACGTGCTGCGGTTCCTGGTCCGGCGGATCACCGCGCTGCCGGTGGTGCTGGTCGGGACGTACCGCGACGACGAGATCGGCGCCGGCCACCCGCTGCACGGCCTGCTCGGGCTGGCCGCCGGAGCGCCGATGCGCAGGCTGCCGCTGGCCCGGTTGTCACCCGAGGCGGTGCGCCTGCTCGCCGAGGGCACCGTGGCCGGCCGGTCGGCCGGGGGCGCCGTGGTCCGCGTGCCGGCCGGGAGTGCCTCGGTCAAGGCCGACCGGATCTTCACGGTCACCAACGGGAACCCGTTCTTCGTGACCGAGGTCCTCGCCGCCGGTGACGCCGACGCGGTGCCGGCTACCGTGACCGAGGCCGTGCACGCCCGGCTGCAATCCCTGGACGGCCGGTGCCGCGACGCCCTCGGCCTGCTCTCGGTGATCCCGTCCACGGTGGATCACTGGCTGGTCGGCGCGGTGGTGCCCGGCGGCCTCGACGTGCTGGCCCCGGCCGAGCAGCACGGAGTTCTCACTGTCACGCCGGCCCGGGTGGCGTTCCGGCACGAGCTGATGCGCCTGGCCGTCGCGGCCGGCCTGACCGCGTCCCGCCGGATCGCCGCGAACCGGGCCGTGCTGGCCGCACTCCTGGCACACGGTGGCGCCGACCTGTCCCGGATCGTGCACCACGCGGCCGAGGCCGGCGACACCGATCTGCTGGTCCGGTACGCACCAGCCGCGGCGCGGGAGGCGGTGAGCGCCGGTTCGCACCGGGAAGCCGCCGCCCATTACCGGCTCGTCCTGGAACACCGCGCCGCGTTCGGTCCCGGCGAACGGGCCGGCCTGCTGGAGGCGTACGCCGAGGAGTGTTACACCCTCGGCCTGGACGAACCGGCGGTCACCGCGCAGCAGGAAGCCGTCCTGTTGCGCCGGGCCCTGCCCGACACGGCGGCGCTCGGCCTGGCGCTGCGCCGGCTGTCCCGCCTCTACTGGTACGCGGGCCGGCGCCCACCGGCCGAGAAAGCCGCCGTGGAAGCGGTCGCCGTCCTCGAAGACGCGGGCGATCCGGCCGCGCTGGCGTTCGGGCTCAGCAACCAGTCCCAGCTGCACGCCCTGGGTGGCCAGCCCGCCGACGCGATCCTGACCGGCGAACGCGCGATCGGCCTGGCCCGGGCCGCCGGCGACGCGGCGGTGCTCTCGCACGCGCTGAACAACGTGGGTTACGCGTATTGGGACGTCGACGATCCACGGGGGCGGGAGCTGCTGGAGGAGAGTCTCGCGGTCGCGCTGGCGGCGGGGGAGGACGACCACGCCTGCCGGGCGTACACCAACATCGCCTGGCACCTGATCGACCAGCAGCGGCCACGGGAAGCCGGCGCGCTGCTGGACGCGGGGATGGTGTTCGCCGAGCGTACCGAGGTCCTGGGTTTTCTCCGCTACCTGCACATCACCCGCTCGGTGGTGCATTTCCAGCTCTGCGAGTGGGACGAGGCCGAGGAGCACGCCCGCTGGGAGGAGGGCGCGCCGTCGATGATGCGTACCCCTGCTCTGGTGGTCCGGGGCCTTGTCCGCGTCCGTCGCGGTCTTCCCGGCGGCGAGAAAATGATCGAGGAGGCCTGGGAGATCGCTCGCGGCATCGGCGAGGCGCAGCGGATCGGCCCGGCGGGCGCGGCGATGGCGGAGGCTGCTTGGCTGCGCGGCGACGCCGGGCTCATCGACCGCCTCACGCCGGTCTATCTCGAACGCCACGCCGCGGAGGGCGGCCGCCGCCTCGGCGCCTTCGGCTTCTGGCTGGTCCAGCTCGGCGCGTCGGTTCCGCTCCCTCTTCCGTACGCGTTGATGCCCGCCGGCCGCGCGAAAGAAGCGGCGCTACGGTGGCGGGCGGCGGGCTGCACCTACGACGAGGCGCTGGCGCTGAGCTACGGCGACGATCCGGCCGATTTGCTGACCGCGGTCCGTCTGCTCGACGGCGCGGGCGCCGAGCCGCTGGCGCGTCGTGTCCGGTCCCGGCTGCGCGAACTGGGCGTGTCCCGCATCCCCCGAGGCCCAGCCCCGTCGACGCGAACGAACGCGGCGGGCTTGACGGGTCGCCAGGCCGAGGTACTGGGTCTGCTGGCGGACGGCCTGAGCAACCCGGAGATCGCGGCCCGCCTGGTCCTGTCAACCCGGACAGTCGACGCCCATGTGGCAGCGGTCCTGACAAAGCTGACGGCCCACAATCGCCACGAGGCGGTACGCCGAGCCCAGAGCCTGGGCCTGCTCCCAATCCGCTGAACGGCGGCCCCCGCCGTGCCGTCCGTGATCTTGTGAGTTTGTGCCCGCCGCCTCAACCACTCGGGTTTCGCCATTTGTGGAGCGGTAGTGGGTGCGAGGTGCCGTTCGGAGATCTTGTGCGGTGTGGCCGGCTGATCGACCGCGAGTGCACGAGTTCGCGGGACGGCCGTCTGTGGCATGTGGGTTTCGGGTGGTTCTATGCCCCATGGGTCTCCAGGGTTCGCCGATCGCGGTGCTTCACCGTCTCGCCGTGGTGAGCGGGGTGCTTCACGGTTCCGAGGTGGTGAGCGGGGTGCTTCACGGTTCCGAGGTGGTGAGCGGGGTGCTTCGCCGATCTTGTGGATTTCGGGGAACCGTTTGCGCGTATCTCCGCAAGATCGGCCGCGCCCTGGTCGATCTTGCGGAGTTGTGCGGACACGTCTGCGGGGAAGTCCACAAGATCCAGGAGGAGCGGCGGGCGACGGGCGGCGAGCAGCGGGCGGCGGGCAGCGAGCGGCGGGCAGCGAGCGGCGGGCGGCGGGCGGCGAGCAGGGGGCGGTGGGCGGCGAGTGGCGGGCGGCGAGCAGCGGGTGGCGGGTGAGGGCGTGGCGGCGGGGCGGTGGTGTGCTCGGGTGCGGGTGCGGCGGTGGCCGGGCGGAAAGTCCGCCCGGCCACCGCGTGTGACGTGCGGGTCAGGGGGCGGGGGTGCCCACTGCCGTGAAGTCGCGGGCTCGGCCCACGTTGTCGAAGGAGCCGAAGCCGACGCGGCCTGAGGCGAACGTCTTGTCGCCGGCCGTGAAGACCGGGTCCTTGTTGCCGTCGACGTAGACCGCGATCTCGCCCGTCGCCGGCAGGTGCCTCACCTTGATCTTGTGCCAGGCCGTGTCGGTGATCGCCGGGTTGGCGCCACGTGACCGGCCGTTCCACTGGTAATCGATCCGCTCCCGGTCACCGTTGTTGACCTTGAAGATGCCGTTGTGCGGAAGGATCGTGTTGTCCGACGAGAGGTGCGCGTAATAGAACTGCGTCGGTGACTGGTATCCGAACACGATGATCACGTCGCGATTGGACACGTCGACAGGCGTGTCCAGCCTGACCGAAGCGGTGACCTCGACACCGGCGAACGCCGGTCCCTTGGTCAGCACCGCGTACTCGAACGGCCGCCGCGGCGGGCCCGGGTCGGTGCCGGCCTCGGCGAGGATGATCTCCTGGCCGGTGAACTGCCACTTCGACGGCGTGACCGGCGCCCAGTTGGCGGCGACGGCCGTACCGTGGACCTTGGTGTGCCCGACCGGTCCGGCCGCGAACGTCCGGGTGCCGGTCACCTTCCAGACCTTGCCGTTCGCCTTGGCCAGGATGTAAAGCTCACCGCGCGCGTCGGTGCCGAAGCGCAGGTCGACCCGGTTCGGGTCGCCCGGCGCTCCGGGGCTGGAGAGCTGCTGGAACCGGACCGGCTCGCCGGCCGGGGTGAACAGGTTCAGCCGGTGGATGGTGGCCCGGGGCCCGCCGCGCCGCATCTCGCTGACCTCGGTGTAGAACACGGTGCCGGCCACCAGGTCGCCGAAGACGTACTTGCCGCGCAGCGCCGGGATGGCGTTGCCCCGGTAGACGAAACCACCGGCCACGGCGACACCGACGTCGGAGGTGCAGTTCCAGCCGGGCGCCGGGTTGTGGTCGTACGCGGCAACCGGGTAGACGTACCCGTTTTGAGCGTCGTCGGCGGGCAGCGGATACAACCGGTCGCAGACGTTGGTGGCAGCCCGGTCGAAGACCCAGGAGCCCTCGCGCTCGCTCCAGCCCGCGTTGTCACCCTTGCGGACCTCGTAGATCGCCTCGATGGTCTTCTCACCGATGTGGCCGAGGTACAGCTTCCCGGTGGCGGTGTCCCAGCTGAAGCGGTGCGGATCGCGATATCCGTACGACCAGATCTCACCGGCCGCGCCGGCCTGGCTCACGAACGGGTTGTCGGCGGGGATGCCGTACTTGCCGTTCGGCGAGTTGGTGCCGCGCGGGTCGATCCGCAGCAGCTTGCCGTGCGGAATCGCCAGGTTCTGCGGGTCGGTGGTGCGTACGCCGATGCCCCCGTCGCCAACCGCCAGGTAGAGCTTGCCGTACTCAGCGGAACCCCGCCGCGCCGTCGGGTTGAAGTTGATCTCCTGGAAGCCGTGGATCTGGCCGGCGAAGCCGATCCGCAGCAGTTCCCGGTGGGTGCCGGAGAACGTGTCGGCGGCCGGGTCGGTGGCGTGCCACTCGTTGATGACGCCGTGGAACAGGGTGGGCTCGGACTGCTGGTAGTCCGGCACCGCCGTGGTCAGCACCGCCTGCTCGGTGTGGATCGTGTAGAACAGGCCGTTGCGCTTGAAGTCCGGGTGGAAGGTGACGTACCCGAAGCCCTGGCCGAGGCCCCGGCCGGAGAAGAACGCCGGCGCGAACGTGGCGGCCACGTCCAGGTAGACGTGCGGCACGCCGTTCTTGACCAGGTACAGGTTGCCGTTCAGATCGGGGACCGCGCGGCGGCCGGAGCCGTCCGGAAGTTCCAGGATCGTGTTGATCCGGGCGATCCGGTTGAGCCGCTGGTCGATCAGCGGCGGGTTGGTGAACGACTGCGGGAACTGGGCGTACTCGGTGAGTTCCAGGCCGAGCCGGGACGCGACGGGTTCTTCGACGATCGGATCGTCGATCGCCTCGGCGGCCATCGCCCGGCCGGGCAGAAGGCCGAGCGAGGTAACCAATGTGGACAGTATTAGCAGAAGGGACAGACTGAAGCGACGCATGAATTACCCCCGGTTCTTCATGTAGCGGTACTGGTTCGCGACGTCCCGGGCCGACAGCGAGCGGTCCAGGAACATGAGCGCGTCCATCCGGCAGTCACATGGGTTGCGCTCGACACTGTTCTGCGGGAAGCTCCCGCCGATCTTGATGCCACGCGGGTCGGTGGCGGTGGTGACGTGCGGCCCCGGGCCGGCCACCAGCCACGGGTCGCCGGTGATCGTGTAGAAGCCGTCCACCGGCACACCGTTGCGGTACAGCGCCATCGTCCCGGCGTTGAAGTCGAACGTCGCGGCGATGTGCACCCACTGGTCCTTGGGCAGCAGCGTCTTCCAGTCCTCGCTCGCGGCGAACGTCTGCGAGGCGCCGCCGTCGAGCCGCCGGCCGAGGGCGACCAGACGCAGCGTTCCCTGCACGTCGATCAGTTCGAGCAGGGCGCGTACGCCGTGCCCGTCCGAGTCGCCGGTCAGCACCCCGGCCAGGCCGATCGCGTTGAACCGGTCGTCCGGGGCGGGCGTGACGGTGTTGAGTGCGGGGCCGTCCATCGAGCGCTTGAACCAGCCCAGAACCGTGGTGCCACCCACGGCGTTGAAAGCGCGCAGCGTACGCACGCCGGTCGGCGAGTAGATGCCGGCCTTCCAGTCGTCGTTCCCGGTGGCGTCCGGGTTGACCTGCTTGGTCTGCAGAGCCCGGCGGCTGCCGGGGTACGCGGAGTCGGCCACCCGTTGCGCGGCGCCGCCGTTGATCAGTTCGATCTCGGTCCCGGACCGGCCCAGGTCCCGTTCGAGGGCCGCGTCGTCGGGCATCGGGTGGTCGAAGTCGTAGAAGGCGACGAGGTCGGAGCGAAGGGACGGATGAACGTCACGCGGGCCGGTATCGCCAGCGTTGACCGGTGTTCCGATGGCCGCGATGAGTAAAAAAGCGACCGCGATTCCCAGGGTTCGTCTCATGGACGACCTTTCAGATCTTCGGTTTCAACGAGGCGGGACGGCCGCCTAGATAGAGCTCCCCGAGCTGCGGATCAGCGAGCAGCTGCGAAGCGGGCCCGGAGATGTGTACGCGCCCCAGATCGAGCACGCACCCCAGATCAGCGGTCTCGAGCGCGCGGCGGGCGTTCTGCTCGACGAGCAGGACCGCGGTGCCGGCGTCGCGCATCCGCACGACCTGTTCGAAAACGGTGCCTGTCGCTTTCGGGTCGAGACCCATCGACGGTTCGTCCAGCAGAACGACCTTCGGGTCCACCATCAGCGACCGGGCGAATTCCACCTGTTTCTGCTGCCCGCCGGAGAGCAGGCCGGCGAGCGATCCCCAGCGGTCGGCGACCACCGGGAAGACCTCTTTCACGAACGCCACGCGTTTCGCCACAACGGACGGATTGCGAACCGTGTACGCCCCGAGCAGCACGTTCTCCTCGACGGTCATCTCGCGAAAGACGCTGTGACCCTGCAGGACGAGCGAGACCCCGGCCGCGAGCATGGCCTGCGGTCCACGGCCGGTGACGTCCGCAGCCCCGACCAGAACCTTGCCGTCGCGGGGCTTGAGCAGGCCGCCGGCCACCTTCAGCACCGTCGACTTGCCGGCGCCGTTCGGGCCGACCAGACAGACGATCTTCCCGGCCGGCACCTCGACCGAGAAGCCGCGGAGAACCGGCGCCGCACGGCCGTAACCGGCGACGATGTCGACGAGGGAGAGTTCAGACGCCAAGGTAGGCTCCCAGCACTTTTTCGTCGGTCCGGATCACCGAGGGCGGACCGGAAGCGATCGGACGGCCCCGGTCGAAGACCACGATGTGGTCGCTGATGCTCATGACCAGATCCATGTTGTGCTCGACGATCACGAAGGTGCGGCCTTCCGCGTTCAGCTCGCGGACCAGCACGCCGATCCGGTCGAGCAGTGCCGGGTTGACCCCGCCGGCCGGCTCGTCGAGCAGCACGGTCGCGGGCTCGGACATCAGCACCCCGGCCAGCTCCAGGAGTTTCTGCTGGCCCCACGACATGTCCCGGGCCTCGCTGCCGGCCAGATGCTCGATGCCGAGCCGGGTCAGCCAGCTCATCGCCCGGTCGATCTCACTGCGGCGCCTCGCGCCGCGCAATCCCGGCAGAAGACCACCAACGGGTACGGCAGCCAGCACGTTCTCCAGCGCGGTCATCCGCGGGAATGTGCGGCAGAGCTGGAAGGTCCGGCCCATGCCGTGCCGGGCGATGGTGTGCGGCGCCTTGCCGGTGATGTCCCGGCCGTCGTAGGTGACCGCGCCACCGTCCGGTTTGATCATGCCGGTGACGCAGTTGAAGAACGTCGTCTTGCCCGAGCCGTTCGGCCCGATCAGCGCGTTCACCTTGCCGTGCTGGAACGCGACGGTCGCGCCGTCCAGGGCGGTCACCCCGCCGAACGCCTTCCGGAGATCGGTGGTTTCCAGAGTGGAGGTCATCGAGCCGCTCCCTCAGCCTTGGCCAGTCGCTGCTCCCGCAGCTCCTCGGCGGTCACCTCGCGGATCGAGCTGCTCGGGGTACGGTCGAAGCGCTTGAACACCTCAGCGATCGCCGGCAGCACCCCGTCCGGCATGAAGAGCACCACGAGCGCCAGCAGCAGCCCGGTCGCAACCAGGTGCAGCGGCGTGTCACCGTAAGCGCCCTTGAAGTACTCCAGCGCGGTGCCCACGATGATCGCGCCGACCACCGGGCCGAACAGCTGCCGCACCCCGCCGAGCAGCGCCATCAGCACCAGGTAGGACCCGGTCAGGATGGAGAACTGGAAGACCGGATCGAGGTCACCGAACCAGAGCGCGTACAGCCCACCGGTCAGCGCCGTGAAAAAGGCCGAGACCACAAAGACGATCAATTTGTACGCGTAGGTCGCCGTACCGAGGGCTTCCGCTTTGTCCTCGTCCTCGCGGATCGACTTGAGGCCCAGCCCGAACCGGGACCTGTCGATCAGCCACCAGACCAGCAGCGCCAGGGCGAGCAGGCCGGCGAACAGGTAGTAGAAGACCCGATGGTGCTCGGGGCGGCTCAGGTCGAACGGCCTCGGCACGACCAGGCCCCGAGAACCTCCGGTCACCGATGCCCAGCTCTGGAAGATCAGCAACAGGATCAGGACCAGAGAGATGGACACGATCACGAAGGACGCCCCGCGTACCCGCAAGGCGGCGAAACCGATCGGAACCGCGAGTGCGGCAACCAGGGTGGCACCGGCGAAGAGTGCGAGGAAGGGCGGCAGCCCGCCCTTCGCGACCAGCAGGCCGGTGCCGTAGGCACCCAGGCCGGCCAGCGCGCCGTGCCCCAGCGAGATGTAACCGGTGAAGCCGCCGACGAAGTTCCACGAGGTGGAGAGCGCCGCGTAGTTGAGCACCAGCACACCCACGGAGAGGATGTACGGGTTCGGCGCGAGGCTCGGGAAGGCGAGGATCCCTGCCGCGAGCAGCAGGATCGCCCCGATCTTCAGAATCCTAGAAGCGTTGGGCAAGGCGGCCTCCGAAGAATCCCTGTGGCCGGAACGCCAGCGTGGCGAAGAGCGCGACGTAGAAGACGGTCTGCGCCCAGGTGGTGCCCATCGGGATCTGGAGCAGGCTCTGCGCCATCCCGAGCACCAGCGCCGCGATGGCCGCGCCGGGCACACTGCCGAGGCCGCCGACCACGATGATCGCCATGAGCGGGCCGATCCAGTGCCAGTGCAGCGACGGGTAGATGGTGGTGTCCAGCGAGAGCGCGGTGCCGCCGACCGCCGCGGTGGCCAGCCCGATGCCGAAACCGAAGCCGGCGACCCGGTCGGTGTCGATGCCGAGCAGCTTGGCCGCGTCCCGGTGCTGGATGGTCGCCCGCAGCGCCCAGCCGAACCGGGTCTTCTTCATCAGAAGGTACAAAGTGGTGAGTGCGACGACGGCGAGCCCGAACGCGATCAGCTTGACCACCGCGATCCGGGCGCCGAGCACCTCCAGGCTGGCCGACCCGTAACCGAGGTTGATGCGCCGCTGGGTGCCGGAGAACGCGTACCCGAGCAGGCCCTCGATGAGCAGCGCGATGGCGAACGTCAGCAGCACCGACATCATGGTCAGGGTGGCCGGCCGCAACCGGGTGAGCAGAGCCCGCTGCAGACCGACGCCGGCCAGGAAGAACAGCGGGACAGTGCCGATCATCGAGAGCAGCGGGTCGATGCCGGCCTGCTCGTGCAGCCACCAGGCCAGGTACGCGGCGAGGATCAGGAACGCCGAGTGGGCGATCATCACCACCCGCATGATGCCGAAGTAGAGGGTGAGCCCCGAGGCCAGCAGGGCGTAGAGACCGCCCAGCAACAGCCCCAGGAGCACACTCTGAAACAGCAACGCACCGGAGGGCATCAGCGCCTCACCAGGCCGGCTTCGGATAGAGGAACTCGGCTTCCTTGACGTCCTCCGGCAGCACGATCTTGATGTCGCCGCCGATCCACTGCTGGATCATGTGGGCGCCCTTCGGCTTGCCGGTCTCGTCCCAGCTGAGCGGTCCGACCACGGTCTCCACCGTGTTCGCGCGTACCCAGTCGACGAGTTTCTGCTGGCACTCGCCCTGCTCGGCACAGCCGGCCGCGGTCACCGCGGCCGCCACCACCTGACCGGTGGTGTAACCGTTTGCCTGGTCCTCCTCGGGCGCCTTGCCGAACTGAGCCGTGTACTTCTCGACGAACTCCTTGTTGCTCGGGTACTGCGCGTCCTGGCTGTACCCGGTGGGTGACAGCACGCCCTCGGTCTTGTTGCCGATCGCCGAGGCGAACTCCGGGTTGGTCGGTGCTGTCGAGAACGCCGCCAGTTTCGGCTGGTAACCCAGCTGCTGCAGGGCCACGATCAGGTTCACGCCGTCCTGGTACTGCGAGCCGCCCACCAGGACGTCCGCCTTCGAATCGGCGATCTTGGCGGCGATCCCGCTGAAGTCGGTGGTGTTCGGCGGGTAGACCTCGTCGACAAGCGTCTTGATGCCGCCGGCTTCCAGTTTTTCCTTCAGGCCGTACGCCGTACCCTGCGCGAACGGGTCGTCCATCGCTGCGTAAGCGGCGGTCTTGGGCCGCTGGTCGGCCGGCATCGCCAGGATCTTGTCGGCGAGGTGGTTGTAGTGGTCGTTCGCCACCGCGGGCGCGGCGTAGAAGAGGTTCTTGAAGCCCTGCTCGAAGACCTCCTTGGCGGCCCCGGCCGGTTCGACGAAGAGCATGTCGTACTCCTCGGCGACGCGCGCCGACGGCACCACGAGGCGGGTTGAGAACGGGCCGAAGACCAGATCGACCTCGTCCTTGCCGATCAGTTGCTCGTAGTCGGCGACAACCCGGTCCGCATTGGACTGGTCGTCAAGGATCTTCAGCTCCACCTGGCGGCCGAGCAGGCCGCCGGAGTCGTTGACGATCTTCGCCCAGGCTTCGTAGCCCTGCTGGACGCCTTTGCCGGGCTCGGAGAAGTCGCCGGTGAGGGGGAGTGAGACGCCGATGGTGATCGGGTCGGTTTTGTCGCCGGCGGCGTCACCGTCGCTGCTGGAGCAGGCGCCGAGTGTCAGAATCAAGGTCGCAGCCAGGGAGTATGCGGAGAGTCGTGCGCGGTGAGAAGTGGTCGACATCCTCGGACGTCCCTTCGGGCCGAGTACGAAAGCGCTTCCGTAAGCGCTTGCGTACTCTATGCTGTGACATCAATCACGGGCAATAGCTTGGGAGTTAACGATGCCGAAACCGGGCCCCGGGCTGCGCCTCATCGACGTCGCTCAACGGGCAGGCGTCTCGCTGGCCACCGCCTCGCGGGCGCTCGCCGGACGCGAGGGGGTGAGCGAGGAGGTCGCCAACCGGGTCCGCCAGGTCTCCGCCGAGCTCGGGTACGTCGCCAACCCGTACGCCCGGACCCTGGCCGGCGGCTCCAGCTCGACAGTGGGCCTGATCGTGCACCAGGTCGACGACCCGTACTTCTCCGAGATCGCCGGCGGTGTCATCCAGCTCGCCGGCGAGCAGGGCCTGCTCGTGCAGATCTGCCACTCCGGCCGTGACCCCGAGCACGAGCTGCGCCAGATCCGGAACCTGATCGCCCAGCGGGTCGGGATCATCATCGTGGCCGGTTCCGGTTACGGCGACCCGCGGGTGGAGGCCGAGGCCCGCACGGTCCTGGCCGGCTATCAGCGCGGCGGCGGCCGGGTCGCGGTGATCGGCCGGCACGCGCTCGGCGCCGACGCGGTGCTGCCGGACAACGAGGCCGGCGGCCGCGCCCTCGGCGAGCATCTGCTCGAACTGGGCCACCGCCGGATCGCCCTGGTCGCCGGCACACCCGAGCTGAACACCGTGATCGACCGGATGGCCGGGGTGGCGGCGGCGCTGCGCTCGGCCGGCCTCTCCCTCGACGACATGCCCATCGTGCACACCGACTTCGTCCGGGAGGGCGGCCGGACCGCCACCGCGCGCATCCTGCGCGACCACCCGGACACCACCGCGATCATCGCGCTCAACGACGCGATGGCGATGGGTGTGCTCGCGGTGCTGCGCGAACGCGAGATCCCGGTGCCGGAACGGATGTCGGTGGTCGGCTTCGACGACGTCTCGGTCGCCGGCGACCTGTCACCGAGCCTCACGACGGTCCGCCTGCCGATGACCGATATGGGGCGGATGGCCCTGGAACTCGCCTTGAAGCCCCAGAGCACCCGCCCCCGCCGCCGATCCACCGGCCAGCGACTGATCGTCAGAAACTCCACCGGCCCAGCCCCTGCTCAGAAAACCGGATAGGCGCGGAGTGTTGTCGTCAGGCGCCCAACTGGGCTGCACTCAGGGCTGCCGGCTGCACAACACGGCGACCGTTCGGTGCGGCCCGGAGCGGTCGTGAAGCCGTTGGCGGTTGGATTGTTGGAGCCTGGCTGGTGTTCGAGGTCCCAGCGGTTCGGCCGTAGGGTCGACCGTGAACTCGCGGGTTGCCGCGTGAACCGGGGCGGCGTGTCGACTTCGGGCGTCCGTACTCCTGGCCGGACACGCACCCTCCGTGACCGCTGGCGAACGTGCGAGCCGCGCTGGCGCCCCTGTCGGGCCCGGTGAGTCCTTGGTTGAGGCAGCGGCGCTCGGCTTCCCTCCTCCTGGATCTTGTCGACTTCCCCGCGGACGTGTCCACACAACTCCGCAAGATCGACCAGGGCGCGGCCGATCTTGCGGAGTTATACGCAAACGGTTCGCCGAACTCCCCAAGATCGGTGAGGCTCCGCGTACGCGACGTCGGAACTGTGAAGCTCCTCGTTGCCCCCGCGCCACCCCGCCACCCCGCCCCGTTGTCCCACCCCGCCTGGATCTTGTGGACTTCCCCGCAGACGTGTCCACACAACTCCGCAAGATCGAAAAGGGCGCGGCCGATCTTGCGGAGTTATACGCAAACGGTTCGCCGAACTCCACAAGATCCGTGAAGCACCGCCTTCCCACGTCGAACGGTGAAGCACCGCGCTCCCACGTCGAACGGTGAAGCACCGCGCTCCCACGTCGAACGGTGAAACACCGCGTTTACCAGCCGAAACTGTGAGCGCCGTGTTGGCCGAACCGTGGAGACCGGTGGGGCATGGGCACCCACGAGTCTCCAAGATCCGGCACGTCCACCCGCTGTGGTGGCTGAGCGTCACCACAACACTCCCAGACCACCCAAAACCGACATGCCATGGATGGCCGTCCCGTACCTCGTGCACTTGTGGTCGATCGGCCGGCCGAACTGCACAAGATCTTCGAGCGGCACCTAGCACCGAGAAACCGGCACGCCACCCCCGAACCCGCAACCGCTCCGCAAAATGGCGAATCCCGGGAGCGGCGCAAACTTACAAGATCGCGGACGCCGCCGGGTGGCGGCATCGCTGTGCGGGGTCTGGCTGGTCAGGCGGCGGTCAGTAGATTTTGCTCGACCACGACCGGGACGGAGAGGGTTTTGTAGCCGACCGAGTCGAAGAGGACGGTCATCCGCTCCTCCTCGTAGTTCATCACCATGCCGGTGCCCCACTCGCTGTGGCGGACCTGGGAGTGGACCGGGAAGGGGCCGTCCTGTTCGGTGGCGTCGACCTCGGCTGCGGTGCCGTCGGCGCAGTTGTCGCAGTGTCCGCACTGGCGCTTGATGTCCTCGCCGAAATAGGCGAGCAATGTCTCGGTGCGGCACTGCCGGGATTGTGCGAACGCGCGCATCATGTCGGTTCGTGAGCGGACGATCGCCTGCTGTCGCTCGTACGCATCAATGGCGGCCTTGGCCGCGACGGCCGGGAGTGGTGCGCGGGGCGGGACCGAGAGTTTGTTGCCCGTGCCGGTCCGGACCGCGCCGACCTCTTCGAGCAGGCCGAGCAGTTGGCCGATCTTGCGGGGGCCCATGCCTGTCGCCTTCTGCAGCGCGGTCCTGGTCTGCGGGCCCTTGTGCAGGATGCCGGCGAGTTCCTGCAGTTCGCCGGCGTCGGGGGAGCCGCCGGCGAAGAAGCGCTGGATCGCCTCGTCCTCGGAGCGCCAGAGCAGGACGGTGCGGCCCGGCTCGCCGTCGCGCCCGGCCCGGCCGATCTCCTGGAAGTAGCTGTCCGGCGAGTCGGGCAGGGCCATGTGCGCCACCCAGCGGATGTTCGGCTTGTCGATGCCCATGCCGAACGCCGAGGTCGCCACCATGATGTCGACCTTGTCGTCGCTGAAGTCCTGGTGCCGTTGCTCGCGCAGGCCGGCTGCCATGCCGCCGTGGTAGAACTCCGCGCTGTAGCCGGCCGTGGTGAGCCGCTCGGCGAGTTCCTCGGCGGCCCGGCGGGTGGCGACGTAGATGATGCCCGGCCGCTGCTCGGCGTCGAGCATCGCGGTGAGCCGCCGCCACCGGTAGTCCTCGTCCGGGCAGTACGCCACTTCGAGGAAGAGGTTCTTGCGGTCAAGACCGGACACGTGGATCTCCGGCTCGTTCAGCTGGAGACGCTCGATGATGTCCTCGCGGATCGGCGGCGAGGCGGTCGCGGTGAGAGCCAGGATCGGCGGCCGGCCGATCTGCTTGATCATCTCGCCGAGAGCGAGGTAGTCCGGCCGGAAGTCGTGGCCCCAGGTGGAGATGCAATGCGCCTCGTCGACCGCGACCAGGCCGGGCTTGAGCGCGCGTACCTCGGCTATCCGCTCCGGGTCGCTCAGCTGTTCCGGTGTGATGAAGAGGAACTCCGCCTGACCGGTTCGGAGCAGTTCCATCGCTTCGCGTTTCTGGGCCTGCGTCTCGGCGGAGCTGACGCGGACCGCGCGGACCTTGCTGTCGGCCAGATCGTTGAGCGCGGCGATCTGGTCCTGCTGCAACGCGAGCAGCGGTGAGATCACCACTGTCGGCCCGGGCAGCAGCACGGCCGGGATCTGGTAGATGGCCGACTTGCCGGCGCCGGTCGGCAGGACCACGAGGGCGTCCTTGCGGCGCAGCACGGCACGCATCGGCTTGAACTGCCCCGGACGCAGCGACTGCCAACCGAAGTGTTTGCGGGCGACCTTGCGCAGCCGCGGGCCGTAGATGGGCAATCCCTGCTTCTTGAACATGGGCGGCCCGTTACCCCTATTTGCCCCGGAACATGCGGCGGATTGCCCACAGCAGGAACAGGACGGCCAGGGCCACGCCGAGCAGGCGGACGGCATGCACCTCAGACCAGTCGACGGTGGCTTCCGCTAACACGTTGGGCGGCACTCCGGCAGCTTACCGGGAGCGCTCCACAGTTAATAGAAAGGTTTGTTGACTAAACTGGGATCGGGTGTGAGCATGGGTGCCCGGACGGCGAGAACGTTCACATAGTCGTTCGTCAATACATCGGAGGTACGGGGGCGTATGTCCAATCACGGCGAATTGCCGGAACTCGCCGCTGCTGTCCTGCAGCCGGGTTTCGTCGGCACGTCCGCACCGGACTGGGTCCGCCGCTGGCTCGGGAACGGATTGGGCGGAGTCGCCCTTTTCGCCCGCAACGTCGAGTCGCCGGCCCAGGTCGCGGCGCTCACCGCCCAGCTGCGAGCCGAGTACCCCGATGTGATCGTGGCCATCGACGAGGAGGCCGGTGACGTCACCCGGTTCGAGTCGCGGCTCGGCAGCTCCCGCCCGGGCAACCTGGCACTGGGCGCGATCGACGACCCGGAGCTGACCGAGGCGGTCGCCGGCGATCTGGGACGCGACCTCGCCGACGCCGGCATCACCCTCGATTACGCGCCCGACGCGGACGTCAACAACAACCCCGCGAACCCGGTCATCGGCGTACGGGCCTTCGGCGCCGAACCGCAGCTCGCGGCCCGGCACACAGCGGCCTTCATCCGCGGGCTCCAGGAGGCCGGCGTCGCCGGTTGCGCCAAGCACTTCCCGGGGCACGGTGACACCAGTGTGGACTCGCACCACGACGTTCCGCTGATCGACCGGACCGCCGCCGAGCTGGCCGAGGTCGAGCTGGTGCCGTTCCGCGCGGCGATCGCGGCCGGCGCGAAGTCGGTGATGACCGGGCACCTGCTGGTTCCCGCGTACGACCCGGAGCTGCCGGCCACGCTGAGCCGGCGAATCCTGACCGGCCTGCTCCGCGAGGAGCTCGGTTTCGACGGGCTGATCGTCACCGACGGCATCGAGATGCAGGGTGTCCGCCGCCGGTACGGCCTGGAGGGCGCTGCCGTCCGCGCGCTCGCCGCCGGAGTGGACGCGATCTGCGTCGGTGGCGACAACGCCGACGAGCAGACCGCGATCGGGCTGCGCGACGCCATCGTGGCCGCGGTACGCAGCGGCGAACTCCCGGAGGAGCGGCTGCGCGACGCGGTCGCCCGGGTACGCGCGCTCGCCACCTGGACCACCCGCCGGCAGACCGAGACCGGTGCGCGGGCCCTCGCCGACGCCGCCGCGCAGCCCGAGGTGGCCGTCCTGGCTGCTCCCGGTGGCCGCGGATCGACTGTCGGCTTCGCCGCCGCCCGCCGGGCCGTCAAGGTGACCGTCGCGGACGGCGGACCCGAACTGCCGATCACCGGTACGCCGCACGTCGTCGAGTTCGCGCCCCCGCGCAACATCGCGATCGGCAGTGAGACCCCGTGGGGACTGGGCGCTCCGCTCGCCGATCTGCTGCCCGGCACCACGTCACGGCGGCTCACCGCGGAGGATCTGGACGGCCTCGCCGACCGGGCCGAACCGGTTCTGGCCGGGGCCGGCGACCGGCCGCTCGTGCTTGTCGTCCGCGACGTGCACCGGCACACCTGGATCGCCGAGACCCTGACCGCGGTCCTGGCGGTACGCCCGGACGCCATCGTGGTCGAGATGGGCATCCCGGTCGAGGTGGCCGGGGGAGTGCACATCGCCACGTACGGCGCGACCCGCGCCCTCGGGCTGGCCGCCGCCGAGATCATCGCCGGGGTGGACGTCCCGTCCCCGCAGCCGGTGGCCGCCTGACCCGCCTCCGCGGCCTCGGGTTGTGCTCGTGGTCGTCCCGCGGCCCCGGGACGACCACGAGCACAAGCCGGCCTCGGCGCTGTCAGCCCTTGGAGACGAGGGCGGCGTACTCCGGGTGCTCGCCGATGTACTTGGCGAAGAACGGGCAGGACGGGACGACCTTCTGGCCGCGTTCGCGGATCTGGTCCAGGGTCTGCCGGGCCAGCTCGCTCGCCAGGCCGCGGCCCTGCATCTCGGGCGCCGTCTCGGTGTGCAGGATGATCACCGCTTCGCCGCGGATGTGGTAGACGGCAAGGGCGCCCACCTCGCCGTCGACAAGCAGCTCGAAGCGGCGTGCGGTGGGGTTGTCGCGTACCTGAAAGTCGCTCACCCTTCACAGCTTAGGGTTGCCGGAACCCCGTACCCTGGAAGGGTGTTGATCTCCAAGTCTCGCCGCCGCATTGCTTCCGCCGCCGCTGTTGCCGCGCTCGGGCTCACCTTGCTCACCGGGTGCAGCAGCGACAACGTCAACTGCAGCCTCGACGAGTGCACCGTCTCCATCGACCGGGAGACCAACGCCAGCGTGAGTGTCCTCGGTGTCGAGGCGAAATTCATCAGCGCCGACGACACCACGGTCACCCTGGACGTGGCCGGTGAGCAGATCTCGCTCACCAAGGGCCAGCAGGCCGTCGACGTCGCGGGCCTGCAGGTGTCGCTGGACAGCATCACCCAGGACCAGGTCCAGGTGCAGATCTCGCGGTAACACGATCGCGCCATTCGCACATGGGGTTTGACGGAAGTCGCTCTCGGTCACATTGAGGGCATGTCCTCCACGACCTCCAATGTCAAGCAGCGCGCGTCACGCGCCGCCGATAGCAAGCCGCTCGAGTACGTCGCCCGCGGTGGGTTCATCGGCTACGGAATCATCCACCTGCTTTTCGCCTGGATCGCGTTGCAGGTGGCCTTCAGCGGCTCCGGACAGGACAGCGACCAGTCCGGAGCCCTGCAGGAGATCGCCCGCCACTCCTTCGGCAAGACGCTGCTCGTCATTATTGCCATCGGCCTGATCGCGATGGCGATCTGGCAGGTCTTCGAGGCCGTGATCGGCGAGAGCGGCGAGCAGACCCGTGGCGCGACGGCCGAGCGGGCCCTCTCCGGCGTCCGCGCCATCCTCTACAGCTACCTCGCGTGGACCGCGATCAAGGTCGTGCAGGGCGCGAAGTCCTCGATGGGTGACAGCAACGAGAGCACGACGGCCGGCCTGATGGGCTCGAACGGCGGCCGCTGGCTCGTCGGCCTGATCGGCCTCGTGGTGCTCGGCATCGGCATCGGCATGTTCATCTACGGCTGGAAGAAGAAGTTCGTCCGCCACCTCAACACCGGTCAGATGCCGACCGGCACCCGTCAGCCGATCATCCGGCTCGGCATGGCCGGTTACATGGCCAAGGGCACCGCGTACGCGGTCGCCGGTGTGCTGATCGTGACGGCCGCCGTGAAGTACGACCCGGAGAAGGCCCGCGGTCTGGACGCCGCACTCAAGACCCTCGCCGGCAACTCGTGGGGCGTCTGGGTGCTGGCCCTGATCGCCGCCGGCATCGCCGCGTTCGGTGTCTACTGCATCGCTCAGGCCAAGTACCGCAAGATCTGAATCGGCCGGCGGCAGGTGTGAGCTATGTCTGACATCTGCCGTTACCGGTGTGCACGACCTCCCGAGGGGCAAACTAGGGCGCTGGCACAGAACCCTACGTGGGAGGGAAAGCTCAGTGTCCAGCGTTCTGACCGCCGTGCTCGCCGTGGTGATCGCGGCGGGTGCGGCGATCGTGTTGGTGGAGATCGTCCATCGGGTGATCCGTCGTCTGGGTCAGCGATCCGATCTCGCCGCCGACATGGCGAAGAAGATTCATCGACCGTTCCTGGTGACCGTGACCCTGGTCGCGGTGCAGCAGGCGATCCGGGTGTTCGCCGGGGAGTTCCCGTTCCGGGGCGGCGTGATGCACATGCTCGTGCTGCTCTGCATCGCCTCGTCCGCCTGGCTGATCGGCGCGACCCTACTGGTCTGTGAGGACGTCGCGCTCGCCCGCTGGCGTACCGACGTGCCGGACAACCGCCGGCGCCGGCGGATAAAGACGCAGGTGGTGATGCTGCGGCGGGTCACCGTCGCGGCGATCGTGGTGATCACCGCGGGCGTCATGCTGATGACGTTCCCGGACATCCGCGCCCTGGGCGCCAGCGTGCTGGCCTCGGCCGGCGTGATCAGCGTGATCGCGGCGCTCGCCGCGCAGAGCACCCTCGGCAACCTTTTCGCCGGGATCCAGCTGGCCTTCAGCGACGCGATCCGGGTGG
Organism: Actinoplanes sp. CA-015351; assembly: GCF_050955685.1. Lineage (NCBI taxonomy): Bacteria > Bacillati > Actinomycetota > Actinomycetes > Micromonosporales > Micromonosporaceae > Actinoplanes > Actinoplanes sp. CA-015351. The sequence continues at coordinate 6,531,921 of NZ_CP192102.1, read as the reverse complement.
ACGACGTGGTCGTCGTCGAGCAGGAGTGGGGCCGGATCGAGGAGATCACCCTGACCGTGGTCGTGGTGCAGATCTGGGACGACCGCCGGCTCATCCTGCCGACCTCGTACTTCACCACGAAACCGTTCCAGAACTGGACGCGTACCAGCTCCGCGGTGCTCGGCACCGCCGAGGTCGACGTGGATTGGTCCACGCCGATCGAGCCGTTGCGCGCCGAGCTGCGGCGGATCTGCGAGGGCTCCGAGCTGTGGGACGAGCGGGTCTGCGTCCTGCAGGTCACTCAGGCGACCAGCGGCCTGATCCGGCTGCGCGCGCTGGTCAGCGCCGCCGACGCGCCCGCGCTCTGGGACCTGCGCTGCCTGGTACGCGAGGGCATGGTCAGCTGGATCTGGGAGCACCAGCGGGACGCGCTGCCGCGGATGCGGGCCGAGCTGCGGTCGCCGGAGCCGGTGAAGCTCGCGCACCAGGCGGGTCCCGACGAGGCCGACCGGATTTTCGCCGAGGGGATGGACACGTCGTCGGACGCCGCCCGGGTGTTCAGCGGCGGTCAGGACGGCGATTCGCGGGGGATGGCGTTCGGCGGTCCCGATCCGGCCGCGGTGTCGCGTAGCTGACCCCGCCGTCCGGTCTTCGAAGCGAGGATTGAGCGGGGTGTGATCAGGGCATACCCCGATCACACGGAAAGGGGGACACGATGGCCGATGTCTTGAACGCTCCCGCGGCCACACCGACGACCGCCCAGCCCTCGCGGACGCTCTCCGAGCAGTCCACCGGTGAGCTGGTCCAGCGCGCGAGCGAGCAGCTCAGCAAGCTGGTCCGCGACGAGTTGACGCTGGCCAAGGCGGAGCTGGCGGAAAAGGGTAAGCACGCGGGGATCGGCATCGGGCTGTTCAGCGGCGCGGGTGTGCTCGCCGCTTACGGCGTGGGCGCGCTCATCGCGACGCTGGTCATCGTGCTCGACCTGTTCCTTGACCTCTGGCTCGCCGCCCTGATCGTGACCGTGGTGCTCTTCGCGGTCGCCGGGGTGCTGGCTCTGCTGGGCAAGAAACAGGTGAGCCGCGCGGTCCCGCCCGAGCCGGCGGCCGCCATCGCGGGGCTGAAGGCCGATGTCGACGAGGTCAAGCACGCGGTCAAGGAGCGTACCCGGGTATGAGTGAGACGAATGGTTCCGCGGCGAAGCCGGATCTGGCAGTGCTGCGCGAGGAGATAAAGCAGACCCGAGCCGAGCTCGGTGAGACGGTGCAGGCACTGGCGGCCCGTGCGGACGTCAAGGCCCGCGCCAAGGAACAGGTGGAGCAGACCCGTCAGCGGGTGCTGACCCAGGCGGCGGAGCTGACCGGCCGGGTGCGCGAGGCGGCGGTCACCGCCACCGGGCGCGCGATCCAAGCGTCCGGTCATGCCGCCGAGGCGGCGCGAGAGCCCGTCGCCGAGACAGGAGCGAGGGTACGCGCAAACCCCGCACCCGTTCTGCTCGTCGCCGCCGGCCTGGCGGCGCTCGTGGGAGTCATTCTTATCGTCCGGGGGAGGCGCTGATGGCAGGCAAACTGGAGAAGGTCGCTTTGAAGCCGGTGAACATCGCACTCGGCTTCGCAGCCGGTACGGTCGCCGGACTCCTTTTCAAACAGGCATGGAAGGTCGTCTCCGGCGACGACGATGCGCCGGACGCCGGTGACGAGGACCGCGGCTGGGGCGAGATCCTCGCGGCCGCCGCGCTGCAAGGCGCGATCTTCGCGGTGGTGAAGGCGGCGGTCCATCGTGGCGGCGCCATCGGCACTCGCCGGGTGACCGGTCACTGGCCGGACTAAGGCCTTAAAGATCAACTTCGGTATCGACAGGAGTCTTGCCGGTCCCCCGCTTCGTCACGGCGAAGTGGGGGACCTTTTCCATATCGGCCATCCATTATTGGATTCCTTCGAGGGGCAGCTTTACCGGCCCAATTTCGGGTACAGTGTTGCCAGTTTTTGTGTACGTGGTTCGCTGCTTCTGCTTGACCACGGTGGCGCCACCTCAGTGGTGGGGTCACGAGGACAAGCAGAGGGGACGTCCTCTGAAAGGGCCAGCTCGCGGCGCCGCTGCTCGAAAACGGTCATCGGCCCCGCACTACTGCGGTTGGGCGGGCCGGCATTTTCAGAAGGAGAGTTCAGCATGGCGCAAGGAACCGTGAAGTGGTTCAACGCAGACAAGGGCTTCGGCTTCATCACCGTCGACGGCGGGGGTGCTGACGTGTTCGTCCACTTCTCGGCCATCCAGACGAGCGGTTACCGCACTCTGGAAGAGAACCAGCGGGTTGAGTTCGAGATCGCCCAGGGCCAGAAGGGCCCGCAGGCGGAGCAGGTTCGCCCGCTCTGAGACCACAGCTCCTAGTCGATTGTGCCGGTCGCCAGACCGACACGCCGGCCGCCTGGCGGAGGCCGGCCTGATCGAGTAGCCCCGCACCCTTTCGAGGATGCGGGGCTTTCTCTGTTAATAGCGACTTTCAGCCCTTACCGGCGGTCCGGCGTCGCATCCCCACGACGATCAGAACCAGACCGATCACGGCCACCGCGCCGCCTGCCGCGGCCCACGCCGGCTGATCACTCATGAGGTGATCGGTGAGGAAGTCCAAGCCCTGAAGCGTCCACACCGCGCCGAGGACAAGCGCCACCAGCCCGATCGACATGGTGAGCCAGCCCCGCAATCGCGGTGTCTCGGTTTCATTGTTCACCATTTGTCGTGCACCTGGGGGCGAATCAACTCATCGTAGACGGCCGCGACCTTTTCTCGGGTTTCCGGCGTAAGCGGAGCGAGATCGGCGGCGGTCGCGTTCGCACGAGCCTGTTGCGGGTTACGCGCACCCGGGATCACCACGGTCAGACCCGGCTGATCGATGATCCAGCGGATCGCGAATTGCGCCATCGTCGCGCCGTCCGGCACGAGCGGGCTCAGCCGCCGGACCGCTTCCAGGCCGACCTGGAAGTCGACGCCGGAGAACGTCTCGCCGACGTCGAAGGACTCGCCGTTGCGGTTGTAGTTGCGGTGGTCGTCCGCCGCGAAGGTGGTGTTCTCGTCGTACCGGCCGGAGAGCAGGCCGCTGGCGAGGGGAACCCGGGCGATGATGCCGACCCCGGCCTCCGCGGCCGCCGGCAGGACCCGCTCCAGAGGCTTGAGGCGGAACGCGTTCAGGATGATCTGCACACTGGACAGGCCCGGGCGGGCGATGGCGGTGAGTGCTTCCTCGACCTTCTCCACGCTGACGCCGTACGCCGCGATGCGCTTCTCCTGCACGAGGGTGTCGAGCGCGTCGAACACCTCGTCGCTGCCGAAGACCGCCGTGGGCGGGCAGTGCAGCTGGACCAGGTCGAGGGTGTCGACGCCGAGGTTGGCGCGCGACCGGTCGGTCCAGGCGCGGAAGTTGTCCAGGGTGTAGTTGGACGGCTCCTGCGGCAGGCGGCGGCCCATCTTGGTGGCGACGGTCAGGCCGGGCTTGTCCTTCACGAACGAGCCGACGATCTGCTCGCTGCGGCCGTCGCCGTACACATCAGCGGTGTCGATGAACGTGACGCCCGCGTCGACGGCGGCCTGCAGGGTCGCGTGCGCGTCGGCCTCGGTGACGTCTCCCCAGTCGGCGCCGAGCTGCCAGGCGCCCAGACCGACCACCGAAGCGGTCCGTCCCATCCTCCGAAAATCTCGTTTCTCCACGTCACGACCCTACCGCTCAGCTGATAACTTCAAACAAGACGAGCGTACGGTTTTAAGGGGGTTCAATCGTGTGGGATCCGGTTGTCTACCGGCGCTTCGGCGCGGAGCGGTCCCGGCCGTTCGTCGACCTGGTCCAGCGGGTCGGCGCGGAGCAACCCCGATCGGTCGTGGATCTCGGCTGCGGGCCCGGGGAACTCACGCGTACCCTCGCTCTGCGCTGGCCCGGCGCCAGGGTGAGCGGGCTGGACTCCTCGCCGGAGATGATCGCGAAGGCCTCGGCAGAGGCCGGTTCGGTGGCCTTCTCGCTCGGTGACATCGCAGCGTGGCGTCCCGGGCCGGAGGACGACGTGGTGATCACCAACGCGGCGCTGCAGTGGGTGCCGGAGCATCTCGGCCTGCTGCCGCAGTGGTTCGCCGGCCTGCCGGACGGCGGATGGTTCGCCATGCAGGTGCCGGGCAACTTCGACAGCCCCGGCCATCGGGCCGTGTGGGAGCTGGCCGCCGGTTCGGTGCCGGGGCTGCGCGCCGACCCGGTCGACGACGCCGCCGGTTACGCGGACCTGCTGATCGCGGCCGGGGCGGCCGTCGACGCCTGGGAGACCACGTACCTTCACCTGCTCCCGGCCGACGGCCCGGAGCATCCGGTGCTGCGCTGGATGGAGGGTACGGCGCTGCGCCCGGTGCGGGCCGCGCTCGACGACGACGCCTGGGCCGAGTTCCGCGCCGAGCTGGAACCACGGATCGCCGAGGCCCATCCGGTGCGGCACGGTCTCGTGGCGTTCCCGTTCCGCCGTATCTTCGTGGTGGCCCAGAAACCGCCTGCCTAGGAGAACCCGTTGACCCACGACCTGACCGGATTCATCGCCGGACTCCCCAAGGCCGAGCTGCACGTGCACCACGTCGGCTCGGCCTCACCCCGGATCGTCGCCGAGCTGGCCGTTCGGCACGAGGGCAGCTCACCCGTGCCGGCCGATCCGGAGCGGCTCGCGGAGTACTTCGAGTTCCGCGACTTCGCTCATTTCATCGAGGTCTACCTGAGTGTGGTCGACCTGATCCGCGACGCCGATGACGTGCGGCTGCTCACCTACGAGATCGGCCGCGAGCTGGGCCGGCAGCAGGTCCGGTACGCGGAGCTGACCATCACTCCGTACTCCAGCGTGCGCCGCGGGATCCCGGCGGCGGCGTTCTGCGAGGCGATCGAGGACGCGCGTACCAGCGCGGCCCGCGACTTCGGCGTGGACCTGCGCTGGTGCTTCGACATCCCCGGTGAGGCCGGGCTGGCGGCTGCCGAGGAAACCCTGCGGATCGCCCTGGAGGATCGCCCGGACGGTCTGATCAGTTTCGGTCTGGGTGGCCCTGAGATCGGGGTGCCGCGGCCGCAGTTCAAGCCGTATTTCGACAAGGCCCGGGCGGCCGGGCTGCACAGTGTCCCGCACGCCGGCGAGACCACCGGACCGGAGACGATCTGGGACGCCATCCGTGAGCTGGGCGCCGAGCGGATCGGCCACGGCATCTCCGCGGCGCAGGACGAGCGGCTGATGGCGTACCTCGCGGAGAACCAGATTCCGCTCGAAGTGTGTCCGACCTCGAATGTGCGTACCCGGGCTGTCGCGTCGCTCGACGAGCACCCGATCGCGAAACTGGTGGCCGCCGGGGTGCCGGTCAGCATCAACTCCGACGACCCGCCGATGTTCGGCACCACCCTGGAGCACGAGTACGCGATCGCGGCCCGGCTGCTCGGGCTGGACCGCGCCGGCGTGGCCGGGCTGGCACGCGACGCGGTCCGGCACAGCTTCCTGGACACCGCCGGGAAGTCCGCGCTGATCGCCGAGATCGATTCGTACAGCTCGATTTATGGGTAGAGCGGGTCCTGCCAGCAGACGAGCATGGTCAGCGTGCCGATCGTCAAGATCGTCAGCCAGCGGACCAGGCGCCGTCCGTTGAACCGGGCCGGACCCTCGTCCGGCTCGGTTTCCTTCCTGCTCAACACATCGGGCATCAACATCTCCCTGCTGCTTGTCCAGTCGGGAACGGGGTGGTCAGTCGGGAACGGCCGTCCAGCTCTGGTGACGCTGGCCGGTGTCCTCCTGGAGCACCAGCACCCGATGCGCGCCGAAGCGCTGGGCGCCGACGCCGATCACCAGGTCGCCGGTGGTGCTGCGCACCGTGAAGCCGTAATCGGAGGCCTGCAGCGTCCAGCGGGCGCCGTCGGCTGCGTAACAGTCGCCCTGCACCAGCGGTGCGCCGGCGACCGGCTTGCCGGCCAGGGCGACCGCACACCGGTTGCTGGCCCGGGAGACCAGCGAGTACGTGCCGTTCTCCGCGGGCACCAGCTGCCACTGCTGCTGGGCGCCGCCGTCCTGGTCGCCGAGGGTCACCGGGGTGCCGTCGGTGTCGCGGGCCGCGTACAGGTCGGCCGCGCCGCCGGTGAGCGAGTTGGTCAGCACGAACCAGGAGTTCTGCACCGGCCGGGCCGCCGGGGCGGTGACCGCGGTGCCCTTCGCCAGGTACCCGAGCTTGGTGTTGCGGACCTCCACGACGTATTTGGCGTCCGGCTTGAGGCCGATCAGCCGGGCCCGGGTGGATTTCGTGGTGGCCACCGGCTCGCCGCCGACGGAGACCTCGTACTGCGCGTCGTCGGCTCCCGAGCTCCAGGTGAGACGGACCGACGTGCTGGTCGCCTCACGGATCTCCAGGACCGCCTGGACGCCGTCGTTGGTGGTGCCCGGCGCCTCGGCCGGCGCGCCCTCCGCGGTGTCGGCGTCGGCCGGGGCGGGCGCCACGGTGTGCGCGACCTCCTCGATCGGCGGAAGGGTCGACTCACCGGTCACCGACGCGCTCGGCTCGGGCGCCGGGCTCTCCGACACACCGGCGTCCGGCGCCACGCTCTCCGAGACGCTCGGTGACGGCGCGGCCGGGCTCTCCGGGGCGCTGGGCGCCACGGTGCTCGGCGCCGGCGAGACCGGTGTGGCCGCCGGGGCGGACGTCGCGGGCGGAGCGGCCTCGACGGTCGGGTCCGGCACCACCGCGCCCGGAGCGTCCGGGATGTCATCGCCGCCGTCGCTGCGCAGCAGGAAGTCGCTGAGCGCCACGTTCCAGTGCAGGTCCAGGTAGCTGTCCTTCTTCGGGTTGGTGCTGAAGTAGTCGTCGTTGCCGCAGTCCAGCCGGATCTCGTGCTTCTTCGGGCAGACGTTGCGCACCGGCTTGCCGGAGCGGTCCTCGCCGCAGAGCAGGTCGAAGTCGTCGGTGCAGCTGCCCGCGCCCGTCGAGTTCGGTGAGTCGATGAGCACCGCGCCGAGCGTGTGGGTCAGCTCGTGCGCGGCCATCGCCGAACTCCAGCAGCCCGCGTCGACCCGGGCGTACGACGGGCCGCCGTTGTTGCGGTTGCCCCGGCCCGGACGGGTGTCGGCCACGAACGACGAGATGCCGCAGTAGACGTTCGCGTCCGAGAAGATCAGGTACTTGCGGTCGGTGCGGTTGTAGCCGAGGTCGCGCAGCGCGTTGATGCTGCCGGTGAACGAGTTCAGCGAGTCGTCCGGCAGCTGCACCTCGGCGACGTCGACGCGGCACTCGGGCGTCGTGACGTACCGGATGTGGCGGGAGCCGCCGGTCTCCCCGGCGCTGGCGTCGTAGATCGCGTCGACGCCGGCGGCCCAGGTCCGGAACGAGTTGAGGAACTTCGCGTACCGGCTCGGGGCGGTCGACTCGTGCAGGTAGAGCAGCTGCACCCGCTTGCCGCTGCGGCCGTCGCCGGAACAGGCCACGTCCTCCGGGCCGAGGATGAAGTCGGCCTGGCCGGGCGCCGCGTCCGGGATCAGCGCGGGCGCGTCGGCGGTCAACGCGCTGCCGCCCTCGTCGCGGGCGATCTCGGCGTCCAGCGGCACCGCGCCGGTCTCCCGGCTGACCACTGTCACCTGGCGTGCTGAGCTCTCCGTCACGGGGGCTACGTCACGGCGTACCGAAAGGCCTGCCGGAGCCGAGTCCGGACCGTGCGTGCAGGTCTGCTCGTAGAGCAGATAGCTGCCGGAGCAGAGCGAGCCTTTCGAGGCGAGCTTGAGTCCGCTGTAGACCAGGCCCTGCTCGGGCGCGTCGGTCGGCAGGGCGGAAAGGGCGAAACGGTCCACCTCGTCGGTGGGGGCCGCGCCGATGACACTGGGACCGACCACACCGCCGACACCGAGCAGTGCGACGCCGAGCGCTACCGGAAGGAGCCGGAAGGCTGCGGAGCGTGTGCGTGGGCGGTGGTCGCCTGCCGCGCGACGCCGCCCCGGGGGCGACTCGCGGAACGCTGGCCGGCGATGCGCGGACACTGCGTCTCCTCGTCGAACTTGGTGGCGGTGTGAAGCCGGAAACCGCCGAACTGGATCGGTGGGAAGACTGCCAGCCCGGCGGCCGGAGGGGAACGCTTTTAAAAGAGATATAAGCCAGCGCTGTGTCGTACGGGGGACCTGTCCGTCGTAGCCCTTGCTCATTCCCGTCCTCGTTGCCAGCGCTTGCGTTCCGGTGCTTTCTCCCGTGCCGGCCGGCCCCGCCCGACCAGCCCGAACCTGCTGGGTGTCTTCGGTGTCGCGTCCGCGTCGGCGAGCAGCATGACCACGCTCGCCCCGCCCATCGCGGCCCGGTCCAGGCTCACCGAGCCGCCGGTGGCCTGCGCCACCCGGCGGGCGATGTCCAGGCCAAGGCCGGTCGAGCCCTGGTTGCTCTGGCCGCGCCGCAGCGCCTGCTCCGGATCGTCGATGCCGGGACCGGCGTCGTCCACCCGCAGCGCCACCCAGCCGTCCCGGCGGGAGAGGCCCACCTCGAACGAGGTGCCCTGCGGGGTGTAGCGGAAGACGTTGCCGAGAACCGCGTCCAGCGCGGCGGCCAGCTCGGCCCGGGCGACCGGGACCGGGATTCGCAGGTGCGCGCCGACCACCCGGTACTGCCGGTCCTGGTCGCCGGCGAGCGCGGACCAGAACATCATCCGCTCGCGGACCACCTCGCTGGCGTCGCAGAGGCCGTCCTCCGGAGCGGAGAGCTGGGCCGCCACCGCCTGCCGGGTGGTGTTGATCAGGCTGTTGACCTCGTCCTCGAGGGTGGTGATCGCGGTGCGGATCCGCCGGATGCCCCGACGGCGGTCCAGCTCGGCGGGGGAGAAGTCCCCTATTTGGGTGTCGTCCGGGTCCAGTGCCTCGGCGTCCAGCCGCAGCGCGGTCAGCGGCGTGCGCAGCCGGTGCGACAGGTCGGCGACCAGCTCCCGCTCGTCGGTCCGCGACGTGACCAGGCGGTCGGCCATCCGGTTGAACGCGTACCCGGCCTCGGCCAGCTCGCGCGGGCCGGACGGGTCGATGCGCACGGCGAGGTCGCCGTCGCCGACCGCGAGCGCCGCGTCGACCAGGTGCCGGGCCGAGGAGACGGCGCCGCGGGCCAGCCGGTCGACCACGAAGACGGCGCCGCCGACCAGCAGGACCGCGAGGCCGAGCAGCAGCCACCAGTCGCGGGCGGTGTCCTTGTTCAGCTCGGACGACGGGACGAACGCCTCGATCACCGAGTGCCGCTCGCCGATGGTGATCGGCACCAGGCGGACCACGCCGCCGTCCACGTCCTCGACGGTGGGTTCCAGCGAGGTGGACGCCTTGTCGATCAGCACGGCGCCGGCCCGGCCGCCGGCCGTCGGCGCGATGCCCGGGGTGTGCACGACGGTGCCACCGCCCGCGAGCGCGAGCGCCGCGGCGACCCCTTTCGCATTGGCGCCGGCGGTGAGCGCGCCGGCCACGGTCGCGGTGCGCTCGGCGGCCGCGGCGAAGGCGGCGTCCCGATGGTCGTTACGCAGGTTCCAGCCGAGCGGCACCAGGAAGATCAGTGCGACGGCGGCGGTGGTGGCGGCGGTGGTGTAGGCCAGCCGCAGCCTCAGTCCGGCGCCACCAACCGGAATCCGACCCCCCGCACGGTGCGCAGGAAGCGGGGCTTCGCCGCGGACTCGCCCAGTTTCCGGCGAAGCCAGTACAAATGCACGTCGATGGTCTGGTCCTCGCCGACCGATGGCTGTCGCCATACCTCCTCCAACAGCTCGCGGCGGGACACCACACGGCCCGGACGGGCGGCGAGGTACGCCAGAAGATCGAATTCCTTGCGGGTCAGCGCGAGTGGCTGGTCCCCGAGGGCGGCGCTGCGCTCGCCGACGTCCACCCGGAGCTCGCCCACCTCGTAGACGGCCGGTTGCGCGGCCCGGCTGGCCCGGCCCACCCGGCGCAGCACGGTGGCGATCCGGGCGTCCAGGTGAGCGCCGGTGAACGGCTTGACCATGTAGTCGTCGGCGCCGGCCCGCAGCAGGCGCACGACGGTCTGCTCGTCGTCGCGTGCGGTGGCGATGATGATCGGCACATCGGTGATGCCGCGCAGCATGCGCAACGCGTCCGAACCGTCGAGATCGGGCAGTCCGAGATCCAGCACGACCAGGTCCGGCGTCTCCGCGGCGACGCGCCGCAACGCTTCCAGAGCCGTGCCGACGGCGTGCACGGCATGCCCCCGGTCGGCAAGCGATCGGAGCATGGCACCGCGCACGACATGATCGTCTTCGACGAGCAAAACCGTGGCCATGCGAAGACCGTAGCGTCCCGCGCAAGGAGAACCTAAAGGGTGATCCAGCGAGACTCTTTGATGACTCTCGGTGATGGATTACGATCCGAAGCGCTGATGTCATTCACTCTTTTCCCCGGTACGCGACTCGCGTTGGCCCTGGAGAGCCTGGCCGGTCTCAGCGTCGGCGACGCCCTCGGAGCCCAGTACTTCGTGCCCGGAAACAAGCCGGCGGACCTGGTCGAGGGCCGGGTTCCGGACGGAACCTGGGAGTGGACCGACGACACCGAGCAGGCGTGCTGCCTGGTGGCGACCCTCGCCGAGGGCTCCTTCGACCGCGATGCCTTCGCCGAGATGCTCGGCCGCCTGCACGACCCCTATCGGGGGTACGGCCCCGGCGCCGTGGTGATGCTGCGCCAGATCCGCGACGGCCTGCCCTGGCCGATCGCGGCGGCGGCCGCCTTCGACGGCGAAGGCTCCTGCGGCAACGGCGCGGCCATGCGCGCCGCGCCGCTGGGCGCCTGGCATGCGGATTCACTCGCGCACGCGGCAGCACAGGGGGTACGCGCCGCCGAGGTGACCCACTCGCACCCGGAAGGCATCGCCGGCGGTGTGGCCGTCGCCGTCGCCGCCGCGGTGGCCGCCGCGGCCCGGTTGCACGGCCACCGCCCTTCGCCCGGCCAGATGCTGCTGGCCGTGGCCGCGCACACCCCGGCCGGCCTGGTCCGCGAGGGCCTCGTCGAGGCCACCACGATCCGCCGGGCCGACGAGGCGGCGTACCGGCTGGGCAGCGGCGCTCGGGCGCTGGCTCAGGACACGGTGCCGTTCGCGCTCTGGGCAGCGGCTCATTGCCTGTCGGACTACCCGGCCGCGATCACGGCGTGCGTCTCGGCGGGCGGCGACGTGGACACCACCGCCGCGATAGCCGGCGGCGTGGTGGCCGCGCATACGGGCCTCGACGGCATCCCGGGGGAGTGGCTGTCGACGCGAGAGCCGCTGCCTGCCTGGCTGGACACAGCCGACGGCGAGCAATAGCAGTCGGTGCGTTGGTGCGTTGGTGCGTTGGTGCGTTCGTTCATTCGTGCGTTCGTTTGTCCGTTCGTCCGTGCGTCCGTCCGTTCGTCCGTGCGTCCGTTCGTGCGTTCGTGCGTTCGTGCGTTCGTTCGTGCGTGCGTTCGTGCGTCCGTTTGTCCTCCTCCGGCAGGGCGTTGAGCGCACGCGGAGCGGGTTCGGTCGGGCGGTGAGCGCATGCGGGGCGGGTTGCTTGGGCGGTGAGCGCATGCGGGACGGAGGTGAGCCGCGAGCCTGCGGCGTCTGACTCAGGACCAGCTGGGCCACGTTCGTCATGGGTCGCGTGGTTCGGCCGTTCACAGTTGAACCGGCAAGCACGGATCTGCAGGCCGGAGCGCTCGTCGCGCCGAATCGTCACGAGCGGTGAGTGCCGGGCGGGATGCTGCCCGCATTGAGGCTCGATCTTGGAGACCTGTGGGTGCTCTGACCTCCACCGGTCTCCACAAAGCCAGCACCAACCGCCATCGTGGTGACTACGCGTCACCCGGGACCTCGCGAACCACCCTGAAACGACCGCCCGCAGCGGTGGCTACCGGGAAGTTGTGAGTTTGTGGTCGACGGGACGGTTGAACCGCACAAGATCTGCGGCAACGCCTCACAGCGAGAGTTGTCGCCGCGCCCAAATCTGTAGCCGGCCCGCAGGATGGCGAAAACTCAAGTGGTCGCTCCGACATGAGGCTTGCCTGCCGATCTTGAGCCTTTCTCCACCGCCGGGTGTGTACAAAAGCTCAAGATCGGCCGGGAGGGCGGCTTTTCGGTGGCGCAAAGGGCGCAAATAGAGCAAAGAGCGCCGATGGCTGCTTGGAAGGAGGTCGAAAGCGCACGGTGGGCTCGGGCGCACGGTGGGCTCGGGCGCACGGTGGGCTCTGGGCTCGGTGCTCGTGCTGTGTGAGTTGACCACGGTCAGGGCGTGGACTCGGGCGCACGGTGGGCTCGGGCGCACGGTGGGCTCGGGCGCACGGTGGGCTCGGGCGCACGGTGGGCTCGGGCGCACGGTGGGCTCGGGCGCAGGGTGGACTCGGGCACACGGTGGACTCCAGGCACGGGAGGTTCTGTTGCGTTCGGGGAGGCCGTTGGGCGTACCCATGAAGGGAGGGTGAGGGGAAAATCGCTGGCCGCGCCGGTCGGGGTGTGGGAAAACGGGACGGATAGCATCGTGGGGCCCGGATTGCCGTGGGCTCACCGTCTGAATGGAGAAATACCGTGTCTGCACTCCGTAACCCCGCTGTGGCCGACCCTCTAGTCGTCCCGGCCGGGACTACGGCGGCCGACGCGGTGGCCGCCGCCGGTCTGCCGGCGCACGGACCGAAAGCGATCGTCGTGGTGCGGGACGCCGACGGGCGGTTGCGCGATCTGAACTGGGCGCCTGCTGCTGACGCCGAGGTGGTGCCGGTCGCCATCGATGAGCCGGACGGGCTCGATGTGCTGCGGCATTCGGCGGCGCACGTGCTTGCGCAGGCGGTCCAGGATGTCTTTCCGGACGCCAAGCTTGGGATCGGGCCGCCGATCCGGGACGGGTTCTACTACGACTTCGACGTGGAGAAGCCGTTCCAGCCGGACGATCTCGGCAAGCTCGAGAAGCGGATGCAGGAGATCGTCAAGGCGGGGCAGACCTTCCGCCGGCGGGAGTACGCGTCGCTCGACGAGGCCAAGGCCGAGCTGGCGAACGAGCCGTTCAAGCTGGAGCTCGTCGACATCAAGGGTGACGTCGACGACGAGGCGAAAGCGGTCGGCGCCGGTGAGCTGACCCACTACGACAACATCAACAAGGACGGCGAGCGGGTCTGGGGCGACCTGTGCCGCGGGCCGCACCTGCCGTCGACCCGGCTGATCCCGGCGTTCAAGCTGATGCGCTCGGCCGCCGCTTACTGGCGCGGTTCGGAGAAGAACCCGCAGCTGCAGCGGATCTACGGCACCGCGTGGCCGTCGCGGGACGAGCTGAAGGCGTACCTGAACCGGCTCGCCGAGGCGGAGCGTCGTGACCACCGCAAGCTCGGCACCGAGCTGGACCTCTTCTCCTTCCCGGACGAGATCGGTTCCGGTCTGGTGGTCTTCCACCCCAAGGGCGGTGTGATCAAGCGGGAGATGGAGGACTACGTCCGGGCCCGCCACATCGAGGAGGGCTTCCAGTACGTCGGCACCCCGCACATCAGCAAGGAAGGCCTGTTCCACACCTCGGGCCATCTGCCGTACTACGCGGACACGATGTTCCCGCCGAGCGAGCTCGAAGGCGCGAAGTACTACCTCAAGGCGATGAACTGCCCGATGCACAACCTGATCTTCAGGTCGCGGGGGCGGTCCTACCGTGAGCTGCCGCTGCGCCTGTTCGAGTTCGGCTCGGTGTACCGGTACGAGAAGTCCGGCGTGGTGCACGGCCTGACCCGGGTCCGTGGCCTGACCCAGGACGACTCGCACTCGTACGTGACCGCCGAGCAGGCACCGGGCGAGATCAAGCACCTGCTGGCGTTCGTCCGCTCGCTGCTGGACGACTTCGGCCTGGACGACTACTACCTGGAGCTGTCGACCCGGGACCCGAAGAGCGACAAGTTCATCGGCTCGGACGAGCAGTGGGAGAAGGCCACCAGCGTTCTTGAGGACGTGGCCAAGGAGACCGGCCTGGAGCTGGTGCTCGACCCGGGTGGCGCGGCGTTCTACGGTCCGAAGATCAGCGTCCAGGCGAAGGACGCGATCGGCCGGACCTGGCAGATGTCGACCATTCAGTACGACTTCAACCAGCCGGCCCGGTTCGGTCTGGAGTTCCAGGCGGCCGACGGCACCCGGCAGGAGCCGGTGATGATCCACTCGGCGAAGTTCGGCTCGATCGAGCGGTTCTTCGGCGTACTGGTGGAGCACTACGCGGGCGCGTTCCCGGCCTGGCTCGCGCCGGTGCAGGTGGTGGGCATCCCGATCCGTGACGACCACGCCGACTACCTCGCGGAGTTCGTTGCCAAGCTGCGCAAGGAAGGCATCCGGGCCGAGGTGGACTACTCCACCGACCGGATGCAGAAGAAGATCCGGACCGCGCAGCAGCAGAAGATCCCGTTCATGGCGATCGCCGGTGACGACGACGTGAGCGGCGGGACCGTCTCGTTCCGGTACCGCGACGGCTCGCAGCGCAACGGCGTATCGATCGACGAGGCTGTGGCGCACGTGGCCGAGGTGGTGCGTTCGCGTACCAACGTGGGGCCGTCCGCGGCCTGACCGTTTCTCAGCTCACGCTCGCGCCGTCCGCGGCCTGACCGTTTCTCAGCTCACGCTCGCGCCGTCCGACCGGAAGTACGGACGGCGCGAGCGGAGGGCTGGATGCGGTTCCGGACACCACCGATGGCCCGGACCGCGGCGAGCAGGCGGCTGTTCCCCGTGCATGCCTAGTATTTGAGCCGTGGACGACGGCCTTCAGCGGCTCTGGGCGCCGCACCGGATGGATTACATCGCCGGCCAGAACCAGCCTGAGGGCTGCCCGTTCTGTGTCGCGCCGGGGCTGCCGGAGCCCAGCAGCCTGGTGGTGGCGCGGGGTGAGCTCGTTTACGCGCTGCTCAACCTGTATCCGTACAACCCCGGGCATCTGCTGGTCTGCCCGTACCGGCACGTCGCGGACTACACCGATCTCACCGAGGCCGAGGTGGGTGAGGTGGCGGCGTTCACGCGTACCGCGATGAAGGTGGTCCGGGCGGTGAGCAACCCGCACGGCTTCAACATCGGGATGAACCAGGGCTCGATCGCCGGCGCCGGGATCGCCGCCCACCTGCACCAGCACGTGGTGCCGCGGTGGGGTGGCGACGCCAACTTCATGCCGGTGATCGGAGCGACGAAGGTGTTGCCGCAGTTGCTCGCCGACACCCGGGAGCTATTGGTGAAGGCCTGGTCCGCCGTTTAGCCTGCGGATGCCCTCAACGATCTCCTCGGCGGACGGGGCGGTCGCCGGGTCGGTGAGCCACTGGGTCAGAACGCCGGACATCAGCGCCATCTGAACAGACCCGACCGTGCGGATCGTCGCCTTGTCCAGGTCGCCCTCAAAAGTGCCGGTGACCATTGCGGCCATCCCGCTGCGGCCCTCCTGGAGGCCGGCCGCGAGCTGAGCGCGCAGGTCAGGCATGTGCTCGCTGTGGATCAGCACCTCGACGCTGGCCAGCCAGAGCGCCCGGTGCGACTGGATCGAGCCGATCACCCGCTGCCAGAAGCGCAGCATCGGGTCGGCGGGGTCGTCGTCCTTCTCCTCGGTGAGCGCCTGCCCGAACGCCTCACCCCAGTCCTCGATGGCGCTGAGCATCGCGGCGGTCAACAGGGCCTTTGTCGAGCCGTAGTGATATCCGATCGAGGCGAGGTTGGTGCCCGACGCCGCCACTATGTCGCGCGCCGTCGTCTGCGCGTACCCCTTCTCCAGCAGCGCCTTCTTGGCGCCTTGCAGCAGATCTTCGCGATGGCCCATGTTCGTGATCCTAACTTCTATACAAACGTATAAGACGTTTGTATAGTCGAGTCATGACGAATCGCAAAGCGTTGATCTCAGGTGCGGGTGTCGCGGGTCCGGCTCTGGCGTACTGGCTGGTCCGGTCCGGGTGGGACGTCACGATCGTGGAGCGGGCGCCGGAGCTGCGTGCCGGTGGCTACAAGGTCGACGTCCGGGGCGCGGCCGCGACCGTGCTGCAGAAGATGGGGCTGCACGCGGCGGCCAAGGAACGGGACACCAGGATGCAGCAGGTGACCTATGTGCGGCGCGACGGCCGCAAGATCGCCTCGTTGCCGGCGGATCTGCTGATGGGGCGCCGCGGTGACGACCTCGAGATCATGCGGGGGGACCTCGGGGTTCTGCTCGCCGACGCTTGCGGCGCTGAGATCGTTTACGGTGACAGCATTTCCGGGATCTCCGAGAAATCGGTGACTTTCGCCAGCGGCCGCACCGGTGAATACGACGTCATCGTCGCTGCTGACGGGCTCAACTCGACCACCCGGCAGCTGGTCATGCCGGAGGTCACGCTCGACCACCTCGGCGCCTACATCTCGATCTTCGAGGTCCCCAACGATCTGGGCTTCGAGCGCGAAGAAATCATGTACACCGAGCCCGGCCGGCTGATCTTCGCCTATGCCATGGACGCCGACGGACCGGCCCGGGTCGGCATGACCTTCGCGTCCGAGCCGCTGGCGTACGACCGCCGTGACGTCGGCGCCCAGAAGGACCTGCTCCGGGCGGCCTTCGCGGGCCGGGGCTGGCGCAGCGACGACTTCCTGGCCGCGCTCGACCACGCGCCGGACTTCTACTTCGACTCGCTGAGCCAGGTCCAGGCGTCGTCGTACTCGTCGGGCCGGGTCGTGCTGCTCGGCGATGCGGGCTACTGCCCGTCACCGGCTGCGGGGCAGGGTACGAGTCTGGCGCTGGTCGGGGCGTACGTCCTGGCCGAGCAGTTGAACAATGGTGGTGGATTCGACGGATATGAGCGACTAATGCGGCCTTATGTAGAGAAAAACCTCGTATTCGGTCGCAAGATGGCCGGCGACATGGTTCCGGCCAGCCGCCTCGCCATCGGGTTCCGTAACTACGGAATGCGCACCCTGAAGTTCCACCCGCGCAAGGAGCAGGTCATCAACAAGGTGCTGGCACCGCTGCACGAGGCGGCAAGCGCCATAACCATCTAGCGAGCGTGTTCCTTCCTGGCCGCATCGGCCAGATGGGCCGGCATCGGCTCGTGGCGGACATAACGACGAGTGAACGTGCCGGTCCCGGAGGTCAGGGCCCGCAGCTCCACGGCATAACGGACCAGCTCGGTGGCGGGCACCTCGGCACGGACGAGACTCGCCTCGCCGTCGGACTCGCTGCCCATCGGCCGGCCGCGCCGGCCGGACAGATCGCTCATCACCGGGCCGACGTAGACCTCCGGAACCTTCACGACGACCTCGTCGACCGGTTCCAGCAGGGTCAGCTGGCCGCTCTCGGCAGCCGCGCGCAGGGCCAGCGCGCCGGCTGTCTGGAAAGCGGCGTCCGAGGAGTCGACACTGTGCGCCTTGCCGTCGTACAGGGTGACCTTCAGATCCACCACCGGGAACCCGGCGACCAGACCGCGCTCCAGCTGGGCCCGGACACCCTTCTCCACCGAGGGGATGTAGTTGTGCGGCACGGCGCCGCCGACCACCTTGTCGACGAACTGGAAGCCCTCGCCCCGGGGCAGCGGTTCCACCTGGATGTCGCAGACCGCGTACTGACCATGGCCGCCGGACTGCTTGACGTGCCGGCCGTGACCTTTCGACCCGGCGCCGAAGGTCTCGCGCAGCGCCACCTTCACCGGTTCGGTGTCCAGCTCGACGCCGCCGGCCCGGAGCCGGTCCAGCACCACGTCGGCGTGTGACTCGCCCATCGTCCAGAGGACCAGCTGATGCGTCTCCGGATTACGTTCCAGCCGCAGCGTCGGATCGCCGGCGACCAGCCGGCCCAGGTTCTTGGCGAGAGCGTCCTCGTCGGACCGGGTCTTCGCGACCACGGCGATCGGCAGCAGCGGTTCCGGCATCGACCAGGGCTCCATGAGCAGCGGCTGATCCTTGCCGGACAGGGTGTCACCGGTCTCCGCGGTGCCCGACTTGGTTATCGCGCACAGGTCACCGGCGATGCAGCTCGGTACCTCGCGAAGCTGGGCGCCGAGTGGGGCGTACACGTGCGCCACCCGCTCGTCGGCGTCGTGGTCGGGGTGGCCGCGCTCGGCCATGCCGTGCCCGGAGACGTGCAGCGTCTGGTCCGGGCGCAGGGTGCCGGAGAAGACCCGGACCAGCGAGACCCGGCCGACGTGCCGGTCGATCGTGGTACGCACCACCTCCGCCACGAGCGGCCCGTCCGGATCGCAGCTCAGCGGCGGCCGGGGTGAGCCGTCCACACCGGTCACCACCGGAAGCTCGTGCTCCAGCGGCGAGGGCGCGCCACCGACCAGGCCGTCGAGCAGCGCGTCGAGGCCGACCCCGGTGCCGGCGCAGACCGGGATGACCGGGTAGAAGTTGCCGCGGGCGACTGCTTTTTCCAGGTCCGGGATGAGTGAGTCGGTGCTGATCAGCTCGCCGGCCACGTACCGATCCATGAGGGTCTCGTCCTCGCTCTCCGCGATGATCCCCTCGATGAGAGCGTTCCGGTCGTCGGCGATCGGGTTCAGGTGCTCCCGCTCGGCCTCACCGGCCCGTGGCGGATAACCCTGGGAGTAGTCCAGGACGCGGAGCGTGACCAGCCCGAGCAGGCCGACGATCGACTGGCCGTCGTCACCGAGCATCGGCTGGTAGATCGGCATCACGTTGTCGCCGAACGCCTCCTGGCAGTCCTGCAGCGCCTCCTCGTAATCGGCGCGCGGGTGGTCCAGCCGGGTGATCGCCACCGCGCGGGGCATGCCCACCGAGGCGCACTCCTCCCAGAGCGCGACAGTGGAGTCGTCCACGCCGTCGACCGCGGACACCACGAAGAGCGCCGCGTCTGCCGCGCGGAGCCCGGCCCGCAGCTCACCGACGAAGTCGGCGAAGCCCGGGGTGTCCAAAAGGTTGATCTTCACGCCGTCGTGCACGAGCGGCGCGCAGGCCAGCGCCACCGAGCGCTGCTGGCGTACCGCTGCCTGGTCGTGGTCGGTCACCGTGGTGCCGTCCGCCACCGAACCGGCCCGGGGGATCGTGCCGGTGGCCGCGAGCAGGGCCTCCACCAGCGTCGTCTTCCCCGAACCGGAGTGGCCCACCAGCACCACGTTGCGAACTCTGCCGGGATCTGTCACCACCGGCGCGGCGGCGCCGGCGAGTCCTTTCTCCGAAGTTTTCTGCGCCATGCCGAGCGCTCCCGTCATTTCAGTTCTGTTGCTTGAATCCCACACCTCGGGCGTTTTAGTGGCAAGGACCACTGTTCCGGATGGTGACGATCCGGCCAACGTGGGGACGGGTGCGTACCACCGCAGGTCGCACGCCGATATGGTGGGACGGCCATGGCAAAGATCGTTCAAACAACTGCCCGTGCCGCCGTCGCTTACGGCGTCAACCCGGTCGCTCGATTCCTGCTCCGGATCGGTGTCACGCCCAACGCGGTCACCGTCGCCGGAACTGTCGGCGTGCTGATCGGTTCCTACTTCGGATCACAGGGGCACCTGCTCTGGGGCACTGTGATCGTAACCGCCTTCGCGCTCACCGACGCGCTTGACGGCACAATGGCCCGCATGAGGGGCGGAACCGGAAAATTCGGTGCCCTTCTGGACTCGTCGATGGACCGGCTCGCCGACGGCGCGGTCTTCGGCGCGGTCGCCTACTACCTGGCGACCGAGGGGATCTGGTGGGGCGTCATCGGCGCCCTGGTTTCCCTGGTGGCCGGTCAGGTCGTGTCGTACGTGAAGGCCCGCGCGCAGAGCCTCGGGCTGAACGCCGACGTCGGCATCGTCGAGCGCCTGGAACGGCTGCTCATCGTCGGTGTCGGTGGCCTGCTCGGCGCTGCCGGCCTGGACTGGGGCCTGCCGGCCGTGCTCTGGGTGCTGGCCGCGCTCTCCCTCTTCACGGTCTTCCAGCGGCTGATCAGCGCGGCCCGGTCGGACGTGCGAGAGCAAGCGCCGGACGTGCGAGAGCAAGCGCCGGACGTGAAAGAGCACGCGCCGGACGTGAGAGAGCAAGCAGAGTGAAGGACAAGCTCGTCGGTTTCGGTTACTCGGCCGGATGGAAGGTCGTTCGCGCCCTTCCCGAGCCGGTGGCGCGGAAACTCTTCACCGCGGCGGCCGACCGGGCGTACAAGGCGAACGGCCGTGGCACCCAGCGGCTGCGTGCCAACCTGCGCCAGGTCGTCGGCCCGGACATGCCGGACACCCTGGTCCGGGACGGCCTGCGGTCGTACGCCCGGTACTGGAAAGAAGCGTTCCGGCTGACGAACCGTACCCGTAAGGAGTACCTCGACGGCTTCTTCATGGAGCCGGAGAGCTACGGGTGGCTGACGAAAGCGGTCCACGACGGCAACGGCGTCGTCCTGGCGCTGCCGCACATGGCGAACTGGGACGCGGCCGCCGCCTGGGTCGTCTCGCACGACTGGCGGATGATCACGGTGGCCGAGCGGCTCAAGCCGGAGGCCGTCTACGAGCAGTTCCTCGCGTACCGGGAAGCTCTCGGCATGCGGGTGCTGCCGCTCACCGGCGGCGAGCGGTCACCGCTTGACGTGCTCGGTGAGCACCTGAAGGACGGGTGGGTCGTTCCGCTGCTCGCCGACCGTGATCTGTCCCGGTCAGGCGTGGAGGTCGAGTTCTTCGGCGGCAAGACCCGGATGCCGGCCGGACCGGCGATCCTCGCGATCCGGACCGGCGCGCCGATCTACGCGGTCGAGCTCTGGTTCGACGACGAGAAGGTCCAGGCACGGATGCGGCCGATCACGCCGCCCACCGAGGGACCGCTGGACGAGCGGGTCAAAGCGACCACCCAGCAGCTCGCCGACGCGTTCGCGGCAGGCATCGCCGATCACCCGCAGGACTGGCACATGCTCCAGAGACTCTGGATCTAGATTTTCGAAAGGGGGACGCCGTGCGGATCGGGATCGTCTCGCCCTACTCCTTCGACGTCCCCGGCGGTGTACAGAACCACATCATGGACCTCGCCGAGGCCCTGATCGGACTCGGTCACGTGGTCAGCGTGCTGGCGCCCGCCGACGACGACGCCGAGTTGCCCGCCTACGTCGTGTCGGCCGGCCGGGCACTGCCGTTGCCGTACAACGGGTCGGTGGCCCGGATCGCCTTCGGCCCGGTCTCCACGGCCCGGGTACGCCGCTGGCTCAAGAACGGTGAGTTCGACGTGCTGCACGTGCACGAACCGCTCTCGCCCAGCCTGTCCTTCCTGGCCGTGCTCTCCGCCCGCGGCCCGGTCGTCGCCACGTTCCACACCGCGATGACCAGGTCCCGGGCGCTCGCCGGGCTGCAGAGCTTCCTCCAGCCGGTGATCGAGAAGATCACCGCGCGGATCGCGGTGAGCGAGCTGGCCCGCAAGGTGCAGGTGGAGCACCTCGGCGGGGGAGCCGTCGAGATCCCCAACGGGGTGGCGGTCGCGAAGTTCGTGAACGCGGAGCCGCTGCCGGGCTGGCCGGGTTCCGGCGGGGCGATCGGTTTCCTCGGCCGGTTCACCGAGCCGCGCAAGGGGTTCCCGCTGCTGCGCACCGCGTTCGTGACACTGGCGGCCAAACGGCCGGACCTGAGGCTGCTGGTGGCCGGACCCGGCGACCGAGACGAACTTTTTGCCGATATTCCCGACGAACTCCACGATAGGGTGGAATTTCTCGGCTTAGTGTCCGAAGCGGACAAAGCGCGGATGCTTCGCAGCGTCGACGTCTACGTCGCACCGAACACCGGCGGCGAGAGCTTCGGCATGATCCTGACCGAGGCGATGGCGGCCGGAGCGGCCATCGCGGCGAGCGACCTGGACGCGTTCCGGCGGGTCCTGGACGGCGGCCGGGCCGGCGCCCTCTTCCCCAACGGCGACGCCTCCGCGCTGACATCCCTGCTGGGTGACCTGCTGGACGACCCGGAACGACGGGCCGAACTGGCCTCCTGCGCGCGTACCGTCGTCGCTACTTTCGACTGGCCGAGTGTGGCCAACCGGGTGCTCGAGGTCTACGCGACATCCATCGAAGCAACCGACGGTCGGGTTTTCGACGACGAGTGGTCGTGACCGAGGTCCCACGAGGAACTGTCCGACACAATCCACCACTACGATGCCCCGCATGTGGTGGGTGGTGGGAGTCGTCGTGCTGGCCGCGATCTTCTCGGCGTACCTCGGCTGGACCGCTCAACGCGTGGAACGTCTGCACGCGCGAGCCCAATCCGCCGAGCGCGCCCTGGACGCGCATCTGGTCCGCCGAGCGGCAGCGGCAGCGGTGGTGGCCGAGCACGGTGACCGGGTGGAGCTCTACGCCGCGGCCCGCCTCGCCCTGGACGCCGACCCCGGCGACCGCGAGTCCGCCGAGAACGACCTCACCCGCCAGCTGCGCGCGATGGACCTCGACCCTGCGGACCCGGCCGCCCGAGCCCTGGTCAACACGAGCCGCCGCGTGGTCCTGGCCCGCCAGGTGCACACCGACCTGGTCCGCGACGCGCTGAGCGCTCGCCGCCGCGTCCTGGTCCGCGTCCTGCGCCTCTCCCGCCGCCACCCCCGCCCGGAATACTTCGACATCGTCGAACCCACCATGCCCGAGCTCCCCCCACCCCTCACCGTCCCCGGCCACACACCCCCACCCCAACGCCCGGTCCAGGCCGTCTGACCTCCCTTTTTGGGTACGAGTCACGGCACCTCAACCGCATCAACGTGCCTCCCGAGAGTCCACCGCGACCCAGCTGCCCACTCACGGCCGTCCGGCGCCTCTCGCGACCGGTGCATGGTCAATCTCAGCCAGCACTGCGGTCGAGCAGCACTGTTGCCGGGTTTCAGCCCGGCCCTAGATGCCGGCGCCCTTCGCGAGCCGGCGTCCTTCGCGAGCCGGTGTCCGTCGCGAGCCGGTGTCCTTCGCGAGCCGGTGCCCAGCGTCCCGCCGAGTGGCCCGTGCCGGCCGTTCCGCGATCTTGGAGTTTTCCGGGTGCGGAGTATCACTCGCCGTGAGCTGCTCGCGCATGTGTGGAGGATGGTGGGGCCCCCAGGCACCGCCAGTTACCAAGATCGGCACGTGATGCCCGCGGGCGCGACACACAGAGCCACCAACGCAGGTCGCCGACCCCCGCGAACTGCCCGCCCGCAGTGCAACTCCGCCGCACCCCGACACGGCGTGTCGATTTGGGTGCGATCCGAACCCAAACTCAACACAGGCAGCCGTTTCGTGGCGCGCGTGTCGACTTGAGGTGCGAATCGCACCCAAAATCGACACGCTGAGCCTTAAGTCGACACACCAAGCTGGGGTCGTGGGGTCGTGGGGTCGTGGGGTCGTGCGGACGTGCGGACGTGCGGACGTGGGGTCGGAGCCGGGACGGGAGCACACAGTGGGCCCTCGGCAGGGGTTGTCGTGGGCCCTGCTCCGGCGGGCGGCGGTCGCTCGATTCCGGCTCCTAGCGAGCACAGGTCACTTCGCCGCAGCCGGACGACGCCAAGATCGCGGCTCAGCCGCAGCCGCGGGGCTCAGCCGCAGCAAGCCACACGCCAGGCGGCAGGGCGGTCGCACGGCGGGGCGGTCGCACGGTGGGGCGGTCGCACGGTGGGGCGGTCGCACGGCGGGGCGGTCGCACGGTGGGGCGGTCGCACGGTGGGGCGGTCGCACGGCAGGGCGGTCGCACGGTGGGGCGGGGGCTTGCCCTTGCGTGTTGACTTTGGGTTCGAATCGAGCCCGAAATCGACACGGGCTGTGGGCCGCCTGGCTGTGTGGCGGGGCGGGACGGGGCAGGGCGGTGGGCGTACCCACGGAAGGGTTGGCATGGGGGAAGGCCCCCGCGCAAAGCGCGAGGGCCGTCGGGAGATCTTGGGGGTCACCAGCCGCGTTCGGCCAGGCGGTGGGGGGCCGGGATGTCGTCGACGTTGATGCCGACCATGGCTTCGCCGAGGCCTCGGGAGACCTTGGCGATCACGTCGGGGTCGTCGTGGAAGGTGGTGGCCTTGACGATGGCGGAGGCGCGCTGGGCCGGGTTGCCGGACTTGAAGATGCCGGAGCCGACGAAGACGCCCTCGGCGCCGAGCTGCATCATCATGGCGGCGTCGGCGGGGGTGGCGATGCCGCCGGCGGTGAAGAGGACCACCGGGAGTTTGCCGGCCTCGGCCACCTCCTTGACCAGTTCGTACGGCGCCTGGAGCTCCTTCGCGGCGACGTAGAGCTCGTCCTCGGGGAGGGTCTGCAGGCGGCGGATCTCGGCGCGGATCTTGCGCATGTGGGTGGTGGCGTTCGAGACGTCGCCGGTGCCGGCCTCGCCCTTGCTGCGGATCATCGCGGCGCCCTCGGTGATGCGGCGCAGCGCCTCGCCCAGGTTGGTGGCGCCGCAGACGAACGGGGCGGTGAACTGCCACTTGTCGATGTGGTTCGCGAAGTCGGCCGGGGTCAGCACCTCGGACTCGTCGATGTAGTCGACGCCGAGCGACTGCAGGACCTGCGCCTCGACGAAATGGCCGATGCGAGCTTTCGCCATCACCGGGATCGAGACCGTGCTGATGATGCTGTCGATCATGTCGGGGTCGGACATGCGCGAGACGCCGCCCTGCGCGCGGATGTCGGCCGGGACCCGCTCCAGCGCCATGACGGCGACGGCGCCCGCGTCCTCGGCGATCTTCGCCTGCTCGGCGTTGACCACGTCCATGATCACGCCGCCCTTGAGCATCTCCGCCATGCCGCGCTTGACGCGGGCGGTTCCGATGGCGGGCTGGTTCTCAGACATGGGTTCGGCTCCTCAGCGCGAAGTACGGGATGTGTCAACGGCAGACTACGAACTGGTCAACGGCGTCTCGATAGCCAATCGACCTGCTGGTGGCCTGCATTAGGGCCGCTGCTTAGAGTTGGCCGGTGAACATCGGAGTGCTGGCCCTGCAGGGCGACGTGCGAGAACATCTGTCCGCGCTGGCCGAGTCGGACGTGCTGGCCCGGCCGATCCGCCGCCCCGAGGAGCTGGCCGACGTCGACGCTCTGGTGATCCCGGGCGGCGAGTCGACGGCGATCAGCAACCTCGCCGTCTCCTTCGGCCTGCTCGACCCGATCCGGAAGCGGATCGCCGACGGGATGCCGGTCTACGGGTCCTGCGCCGGCATGATCATGCTGGCCGGGACGGTTCTGGACGGCCGGCCCGACCAGGAGTCGTTCCAGGGGATCGACATGACCGTGCGGCGCAACGCGTTCGGCCGGCAGGTCGACTCGTTCGAGGCGCCGGTCACCATCGACGAGGTCGAGGGCGGAGACTTTCACGCGATCTTCATCCGCGCACCGTGGGTCGAGGAGGTCGGTGAAGACGTGCGGGTGCTGGGCCGCGTAGCAGACGGGCCCGCCGCCGGTAGGATTGTCGCCGTTCGGCAGGGCAACCTGCTTGCCACGGCTTTCCACCCGGAGCTCACCGGCGATCTTCGCGTACACCGGTACTTCGTCGAGATGGTCCGCCAGGCCGCACCCGCACGGTAGACACGGAGGTTACGCATGTCCGGCCACTCCAAATGGGCGACGACCAAGCACAAGAAGGCCGTCGTCGACGCCAAGCGCGGCAAGATGTTCGCGAAATTGATCAAGAACATCGAGGTCGCGGCGCGGACCGGTGGCGGCGACCCCTCCGGTAACCCGACGCTCTACGACGCCATTCAGAAGGCGAAGAAGAGCTCGGTCCCGAACAACAACATCGAGAACGCGGTCAAGCGCGGCTCGGGCCTCGAAGCCGGCGGCGCCGACTGGCAGACGATCATGTACGAGGGTTACGGCCCGAACGGCGTGGCCCTGCTGATCGAGTGCCTCACCGACAACCGGAACCGCGCGGCCACCGAGGTTCGCACCCGGCTGACCCGCAACAACGGCACGTTCGCCGACGCCGGCAGCGTGTCGTACCTGTTCAACCGCAAGGGCGTGGTGATCGTCCCGAAGGCCGGACAGAGCGAGGACGACGTGATGCTCGCCGTGCTCGACGCGGGCGCCGAGGAGATCAACGACCTCGGTGAGGCGTTCGAGGTGGTCAGCGAGCCGACCGACCTGGTCGCGGTGCGTACCGCTCTGCAGGGCGCCGGCATCGATTACGACTCGGCGGAGTCCTCGCTGGTGCCGACCATGACGGTGCCGGTGGACGAGGACACGGCTCGCAAGGTGCTCAAGCTGATCGACGTGCTCGAGGACTGCGACGACGTGCAGAACATCTTCGCGAACGCCGACATCTCCGACGAGATCCTCGCGGTGCTCGACGAGGAGTGATCATCGGTAACCTCCGGTGCTCAGCGAGCTGAAGTACTGGATCATGGCGCCGACCAGCAGCACCGCGCCGCCGGCCAGGCGCATGACGTGCCGCCACTGGCTGCGCCGCCACGCGTGCACCCAGGCGATCTCGGCATCGGCCAGGGCTTCGAGAGAGGCCCTGGCCGTTCCGGGTATGACGGCCGCTTTCCGGAGTGCGAGGCTGCCGTTTCGCGGGGCTTCGCGCACCGCGTGGATCGGGGTCACCCGGATCTCGTAGATCTGATCCTCACGCCACTGTTCAGTGCTTTTATCCAGAAATTTCCGGATAAAGGGTTCTACGGCGTCGGTCCGCGTCAGCCTGCCCCACCAGCGCAGCCGCCTCCAGTGCCCGGCCGTCTCGGTGAGCGTGTCCAGATAGACCCGCTCGCCCGCCACATGATCGCCGCCGACCAGGCGCACCGCCTCGGCGCGCAGGTCACGGGCGCGCAGCGTGACGAAAGCGACGTACTCCGGCGGCGGCTCGTCGTCCATCGGCGGAATGAGGTACATGGCACCTCCCAGCCCTCATCGTCGAGGCGTGTCGGCGGCGGGCGCAACCCGGTGGCGTACTAGGGTGTCGAACACACGTACGCGAGGGGGAGGTCCGTGGTGCGGGTGCTCGGCATCGATCCGGGGCTGACGAGATGCGGCGTCGGTGTCGTCGACGGGGTGCCGGGGCGGCTGGGGAAGCTGGTCGCGTACCACGTGATCCGCAGCGAACCGGACGAGGATCTCGCCGACCGGCTGCTCAACCTGGACCGCTCACTGAGCGCTCTGGTGGCCGAGCACAAGCCGGAGAGCGTGGCTGTCGAGCGGGTGTTCTCCCAGCACAACGCGCGTACCGTGATGGGCACCGCGCAGGCCAGCGGCGTCGCGATCCTGGCCGGAGCGCGCGCCGGGCTGCCCGTGCAGACCTACACCCCGAGCGAGGTGAAGGCGGCCGTCACCGGCTCCGGGACGGCTGACAAGAAACAGGTCACCGCCATGGTGACCCGGCTGCTGAAACTCGACGCGCCGCCCAAACCGGCCGACGCGGCCGACGCCATCGCCATCGCCATCTGCCACATCTGGCGCGGGGGCACCCGCGCGAAAATCGAAGCCGCCGCTCTTGTCGCCGCCCGCGGGAGAAGAAGATGATCGCCAGTGTCCGCGGTGTGGTCGCCGCGATCAGCCACGACAGTGCCGTGGTCGAGGTCGGTGGCGTCGGCATGCGGGTCTTCTGCACCCCCGGCACGCTCGCCGGCCTGCGCAGCGGCACCGAGGCGCGGCTGTCCACCACACTGATCGTCCGCGAGGACTCGCTCACTCTGTACGGCTTCGCCGACGAGGACGAGCGGCAGATGTTCGACCTGCTGCTGACCGCCAACGGGGTGGGCCCGCGGATCGCCCAGGCGGTCCTCGCGGTGCACCAGCCCGACACGGTGCGGCTGGCCATCGCCGGCGGCGAGCTGGCGGTGCTCACGGCGGTGCCCGGCATCGGCAAGCGCGGCGCCGAGAAGATGATCGTCGAGCTGAAGGACAAGATCGGCCCGGTGGGGCTCGGCGGCACGTCCGCGGGTGTGCTCAACGGCGCCTGGCAGGAGCAGGTACGCCAGGGCGTGCTCGCCCTCGGCTGGTCCGCGTCCCAGGCCGACCAGGCGGTGGCCGCGCTGACCGAGACGATCGACGGTGAGACGCCGCCGGTCCCGGTCCTGCTGCGCCAGGCGATCCGCCTGCTGGGCAAGACCCGATGAGCGACGACGTCGTCTCGCCTTTCGCGGAGGACGAGGAACTGGACGCGGAGTCCAGCGTCCGGCCGAAACGGCTCTCCGACTTCATCGCCCAGCACCGGGTGCGCGACCAGCTCGAACTGCTGCTGCAGGGCGCGATGGGCCGGGGCACGCCGCCGGACCACATCCTGCTGTCCGGCCCGCCCGGCCTCGGCAAGACCACCCTGGCGAACATCGTGGCCGCCGAGCTGGGCACCGGGATCCGTACCACCAGCGGCCCGGTGATCGAGCGATCCGGTGATCTGGCCGCGATCCTGACCGGCCTGGCGCCCGGTGACGTGCTCTTCATCGACGAGATCCACCGGATCGCGAAACCGGCCGAGGAGCTGCTCTACAGCGCCATGGAGGACTTCCGGGTCGACGTGGTGGTCGGCAAGGGACCCGGCGCGACCGCGATCCCGCTGGACGTGGAGCCGTTCACCCTGGTCGGCGCGACCACCCGGGCCGGACTGCTCTCCGGGCCGATGCGCGACCGCTTCGGCTTCGTCGCGCACCTCGACTTCTACTCACCGGCTGATCTGGACGCGCTGCTGCACCGCTCGGCCCGGATCCTCGGTGTGCCGATCACCGCGGAGGGCGCGGCCGAGATCGCCGGCCGCTCGCGCGGCACGCCGCGCATCGCGAACCGCCTGCTGCGCCGGGTACGCGACTTCGCCGAGGTACGCGCGGACGGCATAGTCACCGAGGACGTGGCGAAGGCCGCCCTGAAGGTCTACGACGTCGACGCGCTCGGCCTGGACCGGTTGGACCGCGCGGTGCTGCGTGCCCTGATCGAGTCGTTCAAGGGCGGTCCGGTCGGCCTGTCCACTCTCGCCGTCGCGGTGGGCGAGCAGTCCGACACGGTCGAGGAGGTCTGCGAGCCGTTCCTGGTCCGGGCCGGTCTGCTGGCGCGTACGCCACGGGGCCGGGTGGCGACCGAGGCGGGCTGGGCGCACCTCGGAAAGACACCGCCGACCGACGGTCGGTCCGGTGTGTTCCAAGGTGACCTGTTCGCCCGGGACGCGTGAGTTTTGCTCGTGATGTGAACGTGACGTGTGCCGCAGTCGTTATCTCAAGGTTGACCTATTAGACTCGCCGCCGTTCCAACTGGCATTTGCATCTCTCATCGGCGCTCGCCCACCGTCGCGCCGATGGCCTACGGAAGGCTCTTTCAGTGCTCCAGGCAGCTGAACAAGCGAGCGGCGGAAACTACTCGTTCCTGCTGATTCTCGTCCTGCTCTTCGGCTTCATGTACTTCGTGATGATCCGCCCGCAGCAGAAGCGGCGCAAAGAAGCCCTCGAGATGCAGAACACCCTCGGTGCCGGCGACGAGATCGTCACCATCGGCGGCCTGCACGGCACGGTCGTCGTGGCCGACGCCGATGTCGTCACGCTCGAGGTCGCTCCGGGGGTCGAGGTCCGTTTCGCCCGTCCCGCGATCGCTCGCGTGCTGACGAAGGCGGGTACGGTCACCGATGAGCCCGTCACGGACGAGCCGGAAAGCCCGGTCACCCCGGAGAGCCCGGTCACCGAAGTGCGCAAGCAGGACTGACCAGACTCGTTGTACCGACCGGCCCTTCGGCACCAGCCGACGGGCCGGTTCGTCAGGCCGCCCTCAAGCGGCCCTTACTGAGAACGCCGTGCCCCACGCGCGGCCGTAAACGCAGGGAGACCATAAGCCGTGGCACGACCACCACAGGGACAGATGCATCCCGGACGCCAACTCGGCGTGCTCGGTCTGGTCTTCGTAGTCCTGTATCTGCTGGTCTTCTTCGCCGGTGGCGCCAAGGGCAGCTTCACCGACCGTCTCGAGCCGAAACTCGGTCTCGACCTGGTCGGTGGCACCCAGGCCACGTACATCGCCTCGCAGCAGGGCGCGCCGCCGACGCAGGAGGCCATGGAGACCGCTCGCCAGATCATCGAGAACCGGGTCAACGCGCTCGGCGTCTCGGAGGCCGAGGTGGTCATCCAGGGCAACAACACCATCGTCGTCTCGCTCGCCGGTGAGGCCGACGACCAGCTCAAGGACCTGTCGCAGGCCGCGAACATGCGGTTCCGCCTGCTGACCGGCACGACGATCGACGTGTCGGCCGCCGCGCTGAACCCGGCGTCGCCGTCCCCGAGCGTCTCGGCGAGCGGTGCCGCGGCCCCGGCGACCTCGCCGTCGGCCGCGCCGGCCGCCTCGGGCGCAGCCCCGGCAGTCACCTCCAACCCGTCGGCGTCGACCGGCGGCCAGGGTGGCGGTTCGACAGGTGGCCAGGGTGGCGGCGAGGCCGCTCCGGCGGCCAGCGCCACGCCGTCGGCCCCTGCGGCGTCCGCCGCCGCTCCGGCACCCTCGGCTTCCGCCTCGGCGCCGGCTCCGGCCGCACCGCAGACCGCGGACCAGAAGGAACTGCTCGCCGCCGCCCAGAAGAAGGTCGGCAAGGACGCCTGGGCCGCCGCTGAGAAGCTGACCGCCCCGGTCGACCTGAGCACCGACGCCGAGGCGGGCCTGCCGTTCAAGGCGTTCGCCCAGCTGACCGGCCCCGAGGTCGCGGCGCTCACCCCGGCCATGCAGTTCAACGTGCCGACGATCGGTTGCGGCCAGCTCGACGCCCGGCCCAACGGCTCGATCGACGACATCAACTCCCAGGTGGTGGCCTGTTACCAGGGCGGCGCCAAGGTCATGATGGACAAGGCCGAGGTTGTCGGTGACGACATCAAGGAGGCCAGCCCGCAGCTGGACCAGACCCAGAACCAGTGGGTCGTCTCCCTCGACTTCACCAGCACCGGCCAGACCAAGTGGACCGAGCTGACCCGCACGGCGTTCAACGCGACAAGCACCGACCCGTGTTTCGTCGCGGTGCAGTCGCTGTACGGCACGGCCGACCACTGCGCGGTCGCCGTGGTGCTCGACAAGACGATCCTCTCCGCGCCGCAGATCCAGGGCGTGCTGAGCGGCCAGTCGCAGATCACCGGCGACTTCACCGCGGCCTCGGCCAAGGAGCTGTCCGACCAGCTGAACTTCGGCGCCATCCCGGTCACCTTCGAGTCCGGCCCGGCGCAGACCGTCTCGGCGACCCTCGGCCTGCAGCAGCTGGAGGCAGGTCTTCTCGCCGCCGCGATCGGCCTGGGCCTGGTGGCGATCTACGCGTTCTTCTACTACCGCCTGCTCGGCACGGTCATCTTCCTGAGCCTGGGGCTGTCCGCTCTGCTGACCTTCGGCGCGCTGGTGTTCCTCGGACGTACCCTGGGTTACACGCTGACCCTCGCCGGTATCGCCGGTTTCATCGTGTCGCTGGGTGTCGCGGCGGACTCGTTCGTCATCTACTTCGAACGATTGAAGGACGAGATCCACGAGGGCCGGTCGCCGCGGAGCGCGGTGCCGCGTGCCTGGCACCGTGCCCGCCGGACGATCATCTCGGCGAACACGATCACGATCATGTGTGCCGTGGTCCTCTACGTCGTGTCGATCGGTGCGGTGCAGGGCTTCGCGTTCGCCCTGGGTATCTCGACCGTCCTCGACCTGCTCGTGGTGTTCCTCTTCCGGCACCCGATCATGACGGTGCTCGCCAGCACGAAGGCGTTCATGTCGCCGCGGGTCAGTGGCCTCGGCCGCGTCCTGCGCAACCGGACCGACGTTAAGGAGGCCTGAGATGGCCCGTCCCGGTCTCGCTACCCGCCTTTACCAGGGCGAAGCGAACATCAACATTGTCGGCCGCCGGAAGACGTGGTTCGCGATCGCGATCGCGATCGTGGTGATCTCGCTCGGCAGCATCCTGATCCGTGGCTTCGAGCTCGGCATCGAGTTCGCCGGTGGCACCGAGTTCACCGTCCCGGCAACGTCCAACGGCCAGACGCTCACCCAGGAGCAGGCCGGTGACGCGGTCGCGAAGGCCGTGCACAGCGTCGAGCCGGACGCGCAGATCGCCGCGGCCCAGCAGGTCGGCACCGGCGCGGACTCGTTCTTCCGGGTCCGTACCCCGGCTCTGACCACCGCTGAGACCGAGGAGGCCAAGACCGCCCTGGTCGAGGACCTCGGGGTTCCCGCCGACCAGATCAGCGACAACCAGGTGTCGGCGGCCTGGGGTGGTGCGGTCACCGAGAAGGCCGTCCTCGGTCTTGTCGTCTTCCTCATCCTGGTCTGCGCGTACCTGATCATCCGGTTCGAGTACCGGATGGCGATCGCCGCGCTGGCGTCGCTGCTGCTCGACCTGGTGCTGACCGCCGGCGTCTACTCGCTCGTCGGTTTCGAGGTGACGCCGTCCACGGTGATCGGCTTCCTGACGATCATGGGTTACTCGCTCTACGACGTGGTCGTGGTCTTCGACAAGGTGCAGGAGAACACGCGTGGCCTCACGGCCGGCAGCTCCCGCACCTACGCCGAGGCCACCAACCTCGCGGTGAACCAGACGCTGATGCGTTCGCTGAACACCGGTCTGGTGGCGCTGCTGCCGGTCGGTGGTCTGCTCTTCATCGGCGCCGGCCTGTTCGGGGCGGGCACCCTGAAGGACCTCGGCCTGGTGCTCTTCGTCGGCATGGGCTTCGGCGTCATCTCCTCGATCGTGTTCGCCGCCCCGGTGCTGAGCGCGCTCAAGGACCGCGAGCCGAAGATCAAGGCGCACAACGCCCGGGTCCTGGCCCGACGCGCGAGCCGGTCCGACGACGTGGCCCCGCGTGCCGAGCGGACCCGCCCGGCGAACGCGACCGACTCCGACGAGGTTCCGGCGTTCGCCGGCACCACGCCGCGGCCGGGCGCCCGGCCGGTCGCCAAGCGCAACACCACCAACCGTGGTGGCGGCGCCGGCAACCGCCCCGGCAAGCGCCGTTGATCAAAAGCTGATCAAAAGCTGAAACAACCCCAACGGCCCGTCATCCTCGCTGATGGCGGGCCGTTAGGCTGTCCGACCGTGACTACCGAAATCGTGACCGGGGACAGCGGCCCGGAGCTGGCCGCAGTCGTCGCCGGGGGCACCGTCGACGTGCTGGACTTCCCCAAGCCCGGCATCGTCTTCAAGGACCTGATGCCGCTCTTCGGCGACGGACCGGCCTTCAAGAAGGCCGTGGACGGCATCATCGCCCATCAGAGCCCTTTCGATGTGGTCGCCGGGGTCGAGGCCCGGGGCTTCCTGATCGCGGCCGCGATCGGGTACGCCACCGGCGCCGGAGTCGTCCCGGTACGCAAGGCCGGCAAACTGCCCCGTCCCGCCTTCTCCGCCTCGTACGCGCTCGAATACGGCGAGGCCACCCTGGAGGTGCACACTGACGCTTTCGTGCCCGGGCAGCGGGTTCTGGTGGTCGACGACGTGCTCGCCACCGGCGGTACGGCCGGCGCGGCGATCGACCTGGTGGAGCAGGCCGGCGGAATAGTGTCCGGCTTCTCGGTGCTGATGGAGCTGAGTTTTCTCGACGGACGTGAACGGCTCGGCACGCGCCCGGTACACGCGCTGCTGACCGTTTGAATCCCTCTTCGATGTTCTTCGCCCGGCCACCCTCGCGTATTCGTGGGTTCGGCCGGGCCATCCGGCAGGGCGGTGCGGGTAAGATGGGCGGTCCAAGGTGACCAACCCTGGCATGAACCGACTTCCACAGCCGGTTCCCAGCGAAGGTGTGAGGAGGCCGGTGTCCAGCGACGTCGCCCCTCCGGCGGAGGGCACGGTGCAGCCGACCGACAGCTCGCGGAACGGCGGAGGCGAAGCCACGCCCGATGAGACGCTTGACGGTGATCTGGAGACCACTCAGCCACTCGCTCCGGAGGACACTCCGGGCAGCGGCTTCGGGCTCGCCAGCGCGCCAACCGGCCGGCGGGTTCGCGCCCGGCTCGCCCGGTTCAACGCACCCTGGCAGAGCACACAGGTCAGCGAGGTTCTCGAGCCTCTGATCGCGACGCATCGGGCCAGCCACCCCAAGGCGGACGCCCGCGCGCTGCAGAAGGCGTTCGACGTGGCCGCCCGCTGGCACTCGGGCCAGTACCGCAAGTCCGGCGACCCCTACATCACGCATCCGCTCGCCGTGGCGACCATCCTGGCCAACCTCGGGATGGACACCACGACGCTGGTGGCGGCGCTGCTGCACGACACGATCGAGGACACCGATTACGGCCTCGAGCAGATGCGCGACGACTTCGGCGCCGAGGTGGCGCTGCTGGTCGACGGCGTCACCAAGCTCGACCGGGTGAAACTCGGCGACGCGGCCAAGGCCGAGACCATCCGCAAGATGGTGGTCGCGATGGCCAAGGACCCCCGGGTCCTGGTCATCAAGCTGGCCGACCGGCTGCACAACATGCGGACCCTGACCTTCCTGCCCCGCCCCAAGCAGGAGCAGAAGGCCAAGGAGACGCTGGAGATCCTCGCGCCGCTGGCCCACCGCCTCGGCATGAACACGATCAAGTGGGAGCTCGAGGACCTCGCGTTCGGCACGCTCTTCCCCAAGCGGTTCGAGGAGATCAACCGCCTGATCGGGGAGCACCAGCCGCAGCGTGAGGCCCTGCTGCGCCAGGTGACCAACCGGGTCAGCCTCGACCTCAAGTCGGCGAAGATCAAGGCCGAGACCACCGGCCGGCCCAAGCACCTCTACTCGATCTATCAGAAGATGATCGTGCGGGGCCGCGACTTCAACGACATCTACGACCTGGTCGGCGTGCGCATCCTGGTCGACACGGTCCGCGACTGCTACGCCGCGCTGGGCGTCATCCACGCGAACTGGCAGCCCGTGCCGGGCCGGTTCAAGGACTACATCGCGATGCCGAAATTCAACATGTACCAGTCGTTGCACACGACTGTCATCGGCCCGACCGGCAAGCCGGTCGAGATGCAGATCCGCACGTTCGCGATGCACCGCACCGCCGAGTTCGGCATCGCCGCGCACTGGAAATACAAGGAGCAGAAGGGCGCGACGATCGTCGGCCCGCCGGCGCACATCGACGAGATGACGTGGCTGCGGCAGCTGCTCGACTGGCAGCGGGAGGCGAGTGACCCGTCCGAGTTCCTGGACGCGTTGCGCTTCGACCTCTCCAGCCAGGAGGTCTACGTCTTCACCCCGAAGGGCGACGTGATCCCGCTGCCGACGGGTTCGACACCGGTGGACTTCGCGTACGCGGTGCACACCGAGGTCGGGCACAAGTGCATCGGCGCCCGGGTCAACGGCAAGCTGGTCCCGCTCGAGTCGACGCTCTCCAACGGCGACGTGATCGAGATCTTCACCTCCAAGTCGGCGACCGCCGGCCCGACGCAGGACTGGCTCGGGTTCGTCAAGAGCCCCCGCGCGCGGACCAAGATCCGGCAGTACTTCAACAAGGAGCGCCGCGAGGAGGCGATCGAGGACGGCAAGGAGGCGATCGTCAAGGCCATGCGCAAGCAGGGCCTGCCGCTGCAGCGCATGCTGACCAGCGAGAACCTCACGACGATCGCCCGCGACCTGCACCTGCCCGACGTCGCCTCGCTCTACGCCGCGGTGGGGGAGAACGCCACCTCCGCGCAGTCGGTGGTGCAGAAACTCGTCGCCGGTTTCGGTGGCGAGGAGGGCGCGGTCGAGGACATCGCCGAGACCGCCGTCGCGACCCGCCCGCCGCGTAACCGGAGCTCCGCACAGGACCCGGGTGTCGTGGTGAAGGGCGTCTCGGACGTCTGGGTGAAACTGGCCCGCTGCTGCACCCCGGTTCCCGGCGACGCCGTCTTCGGTTTCGTCACCCGCTCCGGCGGGGTGAGCGTGCACCGGGAGGACTGCGCCAACTCGCAGGACCTGCGCGAGCAGGAGGAGCGGGTCGTCGAGGTCACCTGGAAACCGACGTCGGCGTCCACGTTCCTGGTGGCGATCCAGGTGGAGGCGCTCGACCGGCACAAGCTGCTGGCCGACGTGACCCGGGTGCTGTCCGAGGAGCGGGTCAACATCCTCTCCGCGACGGTCACCACCACCCGTGACCGGGTGGCGGTCAGCCGGTTCACCTTCGAGATGGCCGACCCCAAGCACCTGGGCCACCTGGTGGCCGCGGTGCGCAAGGTGGACGGTGTCTTCGATGCCTACCGGGTGACGTCCGGGGCATAAAGCACAAAAAAATGGCGGCCCCCGAGGGGGCCGCCATTTTTAGTGGATCAGGAGACCGTCATCGTCTTGATGTCGAGTTCCTTCTTCGGGTGACCGCCACCGGCGGAGGCGTCGAACGCGCCGTCGTCACCGGCTTTCACGACGTCCTTCACGATGTCCAGGCCCGTGGTGATCGTGCCGAGCAGCGTGTAGTTCGGCGAGAGCTGGGTGTCCTCGGAGACGATGAAGAACTGGCTGCCGGTGCTGCCGGCCTGGCCGGTGTTCGCCATCGCGATCGAGCCGGCCGGGTACGGGTTCGTGGTGTCCGTCGGCAGGTTTTCCTCGACCATCGTGTAGCTGGGGCCGCCGGTGCCGTCGGTCTCGCGGTATCCCTTGCCGGTGGCGAACGGGTCGCCGCACTGCAGGACCTTGAACGTGTCCTCGTTGACCAGGCGGTGGCACTTGGTGTTGTCGAGGAACTTCTTCTCGGCCAGGTGCTTGAAGCTGGCGCCGGTGCACGGAGCCTTCGCCAGGTCGATCGTCGCCGAGATCGCACCGAGGTTGGTGTCGAAGGTCAGCGTGCTGGTGCCGACGTTCGGCACGGTGGTCGGCGGGAGGCCGACGTCCTTGACCTTGCCGCCGGTGGCCTCGTCAGCCGGGGTCCAGGAGCAGGCGACGGTGCCGGCCGAAGCGGCCGCCGCGGTGTCTTTCGGGTCGTCCTTCAGCTGGTTCACCAGGACGACGGCCACGCCGGCGATGACCAGCACCGCGAGGGCGGCTCCGAAGATCGCCTGGTTACGGCGGCGCTTGCGCGCGGCCGTGGCCCGCTCGCCCATCTCCTTCTCGAGCCGGGCTCGCGCCGCCGCGCGCTGCCGGTCCTTGATCGACGACACGTCGTTCCCTCCACTGCTGGTCTCATCCGGCGAACTCACGTCTGTCGCGCTCTTGTCCTGCGCACTCACGTCCGGCTCGCTCTCGTCCTGTGCGCTCACATCTGTAGCGCTGTTGGCTGTGAAGCTCTCGGCGGCGGCGCTGTCAGCAGTCTCGCTCTTGTCGGGCGCGCTCATGACTGGTCCGCGCTGGCCGAAGGGGCGGCGGCGTCGGCCGCGCCGACGGTCAGGGTCTGCACGGTGATTTTCTCCTTGGGCGTGACCTTCTCGCCGGCGTCACTCTCGACCGTGGGGATCTTGCCGATCTTCTCCAGCGTGTCGAGACCGCCGGTGACGGTGCCGACGATCGAGTACGCCGGATCGGCCGCCGTGAAGTCCTTGAAGAACATGAGGAACTGGCTGCCGTTGCTGCCCGGCGGGTTGCCGACCATCGCGACGGTGCCCTTGGGGTAGGTCACCTCGGCGGCCGGAGCGGCGCTCGCACTGGGCTCGGGCTCCGGAGCACCGTCCGGCAGGTTCTCGTCGTAGAAGCTGTACGTCGGCCCGCCGTTGCCGGTGCCGCTCGGGTCACCGCACTGCACCGCGCCGTCAGCGGTGATCGCGTGGCACGTGGTGTTGTCGAAGAACTTCTTGCCGGCCAGGAACGAGAAGCTGGCCGCGGCGCAGGTCGCGTTCTCCACGTCCATGCTGACCACGATCGGGTCGCCCTTGTCGGTGGCGATCGTCATGGTCTCGGTGCCGGACTCCGGCAGATCTTTCGTCGGGGGAGTGCCGACCTCTTTCAGGTCGGTGTTGCTCGCCGCGTTCTGCGGCGTCCACAGGCAGATGTCGCCGGCCTCGGTGTCGGTGGTGTCGTCGCTGTCGAAGGCGCCGCCCGCCCACGCGACACCCGCGATGATCAGCAGCAGGGCGAGGCCGGTGCCGACGCCCGCCGTGATGCGGCGGCGACGACGCTCGCTGACAGCTCGGCGGGCCTGTTGCCGATCGAATTTCGCCCGCGCGAGCTTGCGCTGCCGGTCCTTGCTGGGAGCCACCGAAAGCTGTCCCTTCCCTGTGTATGTCAAGGGGTGCGGCACGCCACACGCCCGCAAGAGTGTACGGGTACCTCCTGAGAAAGTGGTGTGCGGCCGCCCGGCTAGGCTCGTTACGATTTACCCCCGATTTGAGGGAGAGGCGTCACCGTGCTCGTCACCGGCTTTCCGGCCGAGGCCTTCGGCACCAACTGTTATGTGGTCGCCGCCGGCCCGGGCGAGCAGTGCCTGATCGTCGATCCCGGCATCGGTGTGCTCGACCAGCTGGAGGAGACCCTCGCCCAGCACCGGCTGCACCCGGCCGCCGTGCTGCTCACGCACGGGCACCTCGACCACACCTTCTCCGTCGCGCCGGTCTGCGGTGCGCGCGGCATCACGGCGTACGTGCACCCCGCCGACCTGGAGATGCTGGCCGATCCGGCGAAAGGGCTGAGCGCCGATCTGACCCAGATGTTCGGTGGCCGCCTGCGATACAGCGCGCCCGACGACGTCGCCGAGCTGACCGACGGCGCGGTGCTGAGCATCGCCGGCCTGGAGATCACCGTCGATCACGCGCCCGGCCATACCGGCGGGTCGGTGCTGTTCCGCCTGCCGGGCGACGATTCCGAGGAAGTTTGTTTCTCCGGGGACGTCCTCTTCGCGGGATCCATCGGGCGTACCGACCTGCCGGGCGGCAACACGGCGACGATGATGACCAGCCTGCGGGACAAGATCCTGCCGCTGGCCGACGAGACCGTCGTACTGCCCGGCCACGGACCGGCCACCACCATCGGCCGTGAGCGCGCGTCGAACCCGTACCTGCGGGAGCTGACCGCTGCGCCGCGCCGAGGTCTGTAGAAAAACGGAGAAACACAGTGCCCATTTCCGGCTTCCCCGAATGGCTGCCGTCGCAGCGCATGATCGAGCAGTACACGCTCGACAAGATCCGCTCCACCTTCGAGCTCTACGGTTTCGCCCCGCTCGAGACGCGTGCCGTCGAGCCGATCGAGACCCTGCTGTCCAAGGGCGAGACGTCCAAGGAGGTCTACCTCCTGCGCCGCCTCCAGGGTGAGGACGACCCGAAGAAGGAGGACCAGCTCGGCCTCCACTTCGACCTGACCGTGCCGTTCGCCCGGTTCGTCACGGAGAACCACGGCAAGCTGCAGTTCCCGTTCCGCCGTTACCAGATCCAGAAGGTGTGGCGGGGCGAGCGACCGCAGGAGGGCCGGTACCGCGAGTTCCTCCAGGCCGACATCGACGTGGTCAACCGGGACACGCTGCCGTTCCACTTCGACACCGAGATGCCGCTGGTGATCGGCGACGCGTTCCGCTCGCTGCCGATCCCGCAGGCGACCATCCAGGTCAACAACCGCAAGGTGTGCGAGGGCTTTTACCGCGGCCTCGGGCTCCAGGACACCGCCCAGGTCCTGCGTACCGTGGACAAGCTCGACAAGATCGGCCCGGAAAAGGTGGCGGCCGCTCTGATCGAGACGGCGGGCGCGACCGACGCGCAGGCCAAAGCATGCCTGAAATTGGCCGAAATTTCGACATCTGACGCCTCCTTCGTGGACCTGGTCAGAGCCCTCGGCGTCACCGACCCGCTGCTCGACGAGGGCCTTGACGAACTGCGACAGGTCGTCGAGGCCGCCAACGAGCACGCCCCTGGCCTGATCCGCGCCGAGCTCAAGATCGCGCGCGGCCTGGACTACTACACCGGCACGGTCTACGAGACCCAGCTGCAGGGATACGAGCGCTTCGGCTCGATCTGCTCCGGCGGCCGTTACGAGACCCTCGCCTCGGTCGGCAACACCCGTTTCCCCGGCGTCGGCATCTCGATCGGCGTCTCCCGGATGCTCGGCATCCTCTTCGGTCAGAACGCGCTGACCATCTCCCGCTCGGTCCCCACCGCCGTCGTGATCGCCCTCCCCAGCGAGGACGAGCGCGCCAACTGCGAACGCATCGCCACCGGCCTGCGCAAACGCGGCATCCCCACCGAGGTCGCACCCACCGCCGCCAAATTCGGCAAGCAGATCCAGTTCGCCGACCGCCGCGGCATCCCCTTCGTCTGGTTCCCCACCGCCGAAGGCCACCAGGTCAAGGACATCCGCTCCGGCGAACAGACCGAAGCCGACCCCGCCACCTGGACCCCACCCACCGAAGACCTCAAACCCCAGATCAAAGGCCTTTAAAAGTACGCACGACGCAGGCGCCCCGAATCCCGGGGCGCCTGCCGTCCGTCCCCCCGGCGCACTCCGCCGCCGGCCCCGGCGCCCCCTAAAGCGTGTTGATTTAGGGTGCGATTCGAACCCGAAGTCAACACGCGGCAGGGGGTTCCCGGCCGGGGCGTTATGCGCCGGGGAGTTCGAAGAGCAGGCAACTCGATGTGGCGTGGGCGACCAGGCGGCCTGCCCCGTCGACCAGGCGGGCCTCGGCCAGTGCGGTACGCCGCCCCCGCTGGAGCACCACTCCGGTGCAGACCAGCCGCCCCGAGTCCACTGTCACCGCGCGGAGGAACTTCACGTTCAGATCCATGCTGGTGTAGCCCACGCCGGCCGGCAGGGTGCTGTGCACCGAGCAGGCGGCGGCCGTGTCGAGCAGCGTCGAGATGATGCCGCCGTGCACGGTGCCGAGCGGGTTGTAGTGGAACTCCTGCGGATCCAGCTCGATGGCGACGCTGCCCTCCGAGGCGTGCAGGCCGGCCGCGCCGATCAGGCTCATGATGGGTGGCGGCGGGAGCTCGCCGGAGGCCATCGCCTGGAGGATCTCCATGCCGCTGCGCCGGCCGAGCTGGCTCGCGTGCTCGGCGGGGTCGGCCCAGTCGAACGTCCGGGTCCGGGTCGCGGCCGGGTCCTGAGTCTGCGTCATGGATTCAGGCTGGCACCGGCTTGCTGCGTCTGTCAACAAGACTTAGCCTCGACGGCATGGTCGGACATGTCACACCCCCCGCGCTCGAGTGGTCTGTCGACAACTGCACGCTCGCCCGCGCCATGGAGATCCTCGGCGAGAAATGGACGATCGTCGTCCTGCGCGACGTCTTCACCGGCATCCGGCGCTTCGACGACATGCGGGTCCGCACCGGCATCCCCCGCCAGGTGCTGACGAACCGGCTCGCCATGCTGGTCAGGCACGGTGTGCTGCGGCGCGAGCCGTACCAGGAGCCCGGCGCGCGGGTCCGCCACGAATATCGGCTGACCGAGAAGGGACTCGACCTTTATCCGATGCTGATCGCGGCGGCCGCGTGGGGCAACCGGTACCTGGCCGACCCGGAAGGCCCCCCGATCCAGTACGCCCACCGCGGCTGCGGCGCCGAACTCCAGGTCACGTTGCGGTGCGCCGGCGGGCACGACGTCGACGACAACCGTGCCGTCCTGTCCCAGCCGGGACCTGGAGCACATCGACGCACCTGAGAGGGCCCGGCTGGGTACCTTGCCAACCGTGACCGTGACAGAAACACCGTGGACGCCGCTGCGGAACCCGGTGTTCCGGATGCTCTGGCTGGCCGTTCTCGCGAGCAACGCCGGCACCTGGATGCAGACCGTCGGCGCGCAGTGGCTTGTCGTCCACGAACCGGACGCCGTGACCTGGACCAGCCTCGTGCAGGCCGTCACCACCCTGCCGGTGCTGTTGTTCGCGTTGCCGTCCGGGACGATCGCCGACGCGCTTGACCGGAGGCGGTTGCTGCTCGGCGTACAGCTGGGGTTGTTCGTGGTGGCAGTGACCTTGACCGCGTTCGCGGCGCTGGACCACCTCGATCCGCCGCTGTTGCTGGTCTTCACTTTTCTTCTCGGTGTCGGTCAGGCGCTCACGCTGCCGTCGTGGCAGGCGGTGATCCCCGAGGTGGTGCCGCACGATCAACTGCCGGCCGCGTCCGCGCTCGGCGCGGTCAACACGAACCTGGCGCGCTCGGCCGGTCCCGCGGCCGGCGGTCTGCTGGTGGCGCAGTTCGGCTCGGCCGTCGTGTTCGGACTGAACGCGCTCTCTTTCGCGATCTTCGCGCTGGTCCTGCTGCGGTGGCGCCGCCCGCCGCAGCCACCGACCGGCCACGCCGAGCGGTTCGGTTCCGCGCTGCGCGCCGGCGAACGCTACGTGCGCTGGTCACCCGTGGTGCGCCGGATCCTCGGCCGGGTGCTGCTGTTCGTCCTGCCGGGCAGCGTGATCTGGGCGCTGCTGCCGGTGGTGGCCCGGCAGGAGCTCGGCCTGGGCGCCCAGGGATACGGCATCCTGCTCGCCGCGCTCGGCATCGGCGCGATCGCCGGCGCTCTGCTGATGCCGCGCGCACGCCGGATGCTCAGCACCAACCAGATGATCGTCTCGACCGGCCTCGGCTACGGCGTCGCGCTGCTCGTCGTCGCGTTCGTCCCGCACGTGATCGCGGTGATTCCCGCGCTGGTCCTGGCCGGCCTGGGCTGGATGATGCTGGTCTCCCGGATGAACGCCGCCATGCAACTCTTCCTGCCCAACTGGGTCCGCGCCCGGGCGCTCGCGATCTATCAGCTGGTCTTCGCCGGCGGTCAGGCAGCGGGCGCGCTGCTCTGGGGCCAGTTCGCCTCGGCCTTCGGCCTCGGCCACGCCTTTGCCACGGCCTCGGCCCTGATGCTCGCGGGCCTCCTTCTGGTACGCGTATGGCCCGTACACACCCACGAGAACGACGACAACGCGCCGGCTGTCTACTGGCCGGAGCCGCACCTGATGTACCAGCCCGGCCTGGAGGACGGCCCGATCCTGATCTCGGCGGCGTACCGCGTCCAGCAGGAGAACGTCGCCGCTTTCACCGCCGCCATGCAGCGGGTGCGCGGGTCACGGCTGCGTACTGGGGCGACGCAGTGGGGCCTGTTCCGCGACGGGGCGGCCCCGGACACGTTCGTCGAGGTCTACCTGGTGCCCACCTGGGACGAGCACCTGCGCCAGCACGAGGGCCGCCTGACCGAAACCGACGAACAGGCCGAACAGCACGCCACGGCCCTGGCAGCCGGCCCGCCGACGATCACCCACCTGCTGGCCGCCGGCTGACCAGGAACGGCCGCTGCGTGTCGACTTCAGGTTGGAATCGCACCCACAGTCAACACGCATGGAGGCTGGGTTGGGTCCGCCCGGCAGATGGGGTGCGGTCCTGCCCGACAAATCTGATAAGCCGGATGTTTCGGTTTTGTTCCGATTAGCCTCGATGGCAGGCGCTTCCGCACTGCCGGCCGACAGCGGGCCCGCCCGGCCATCGTCACACCCCACGGGCCCGCCGGCACGCCCGCCGCAGAACGGGAACGAGCCGCATGAAGATCGAATTTCTGCGCCGCCTGCGCGGCCCCAACGTGTACGTGTCCCGTCCCGCCGTCGTGGCCCGGCTGCGCCTGGAAGAGCTCGCCGGCCTGGAGACCACCGACGTCACCGGGTTCACCGAGCGGCTGCTGCGGTCGCTTCCCGAGCTGGCCGAGCACCACTGCGCGGCCGGGTCGCCCGGCGGGTTCGTGAGCCGGCTGCGCAACGGGACGTACTTCGGTCACGTCACCGAGCACGTCTGCCTCGAACTCTCCCAGCTGATCGGCCGGGACGTGAGTTTCGGCCGGACCGTGTCGACCGGCGAGCCCGGCGTCTACGACGTGATCGTCGAGTGCCCGGTGGACGAGTCGCCTGCGTCACGCGTACCCGGGGAACTGCTTGAAGCGGCGATCGACCTGGTGCTCGCGGTGCACGGGGGTCAGGCCGTGCCGGGTGGTGCTTCGCGCGTACGCCTGGGTCTTGGTCGTGGGACGCCCAGCGGAGCGGGCGGCACGCTGGAGCAACGTCTCGCTGAGCTCGCCGCCCTTGCCGAGCGGGAGGCGGCCGGTCCGAGCACGCGGGCGATCATCACGGCGGCGCGTCGCCGGGGCATCCCGGTGGAACGTTTCGACGACCTCAGCCTGATCCGTCTCGGCTGGGGCAACCGGCGGCGGTTCGCATGGGCCGCGATGACCGACGCGACAAGCGGCATCGGCATCGACGTCGCCGGTGACAAGCACATGACCCGGCGGCTGCTGATCGAGGCGGGCATCCCGGTGGCGCCGGGCGGTGAGGCGCGGACCCCGGCCGAGGCGGTGGCGCTCCTCGGCGAGCTGGGCGCGCCGGTCGTGCTGAAGCCACGGCGGGGCAGGCAGGGCGAAGGGGTGACCCTCAACCTGAACGCGCCGGACGAGGTCGAGCGGGCGTTCGCCGCGGTCAAGGACCGCGACGTGGTGGTGGAACGGCAGCTCGGCGGGCGCGACTACCGGGTGCTCGTGGTCGGCGGCGAAGTGGTCGCGGCGGCCGAGCGGGTCGCGGCGCACGTGGTCGGTGACGGCCGCGCCACGGTGACCGAGCTGGTCACGGTGGCCAACACGGATCCGCGCCGAGGGGTTGGACACTCCCGTGAGCTGACCCGGATCGAGCTGGACGAGACCACCGAGCGGCTGCTCTGGCGGCAGGGTCACACCCCGGGCAGCGTGCCGGCCGAGGGCGTGACCGTCTGGCTGCGGGACACCGCGAACCTCTCCACCGGCGGCACCAGCAGCGACGTCACCGACCAGGTGCATCCGGACGTGACCCGGCTCTGCCAGCGG
This sequence comes from Actinoplanes sp. CA-015351, assembly GCF_050955685.1. NCBI lineage: Bacteria > Bacillati > Actinomycetota > Actinomycetes > Micromonosporales > Micromonosporaceae > Actinoplanes > Actinoplanes sp. CA-015351. Next base: position 6,487,563 of record NZ_CP192102.1, on the reverse strand, counting down.
GTGGCCGGCCTGATCGGGCTGGACATCGCCGGGATCGACCTGAGGCTGCCGGACATCGGCGCCCCGCTGCCGCCGGTCGGTGAGCCGGACGAGGTGACGGCCGGCGTGATCGAGGTGAACGCCGCGCCCGGCCTGCGGATGCACCTGTCCCCGGTACGCGGCCGGGCCCGCGACGTGGGCGACGTGATCGTGCGGTCGATGTTCCCCAGCGGGTCGGACGGGCGGATCCCGACCGTCGCGATCACCGGCACGAACGGCAAGACCTCGGTCGTCAAGCTCACCGCACACCTGCTCAGCGGCAGCGGGATGCGGGTCGGCACGGCCGCGACCGACGGCGTGGCGATCGACGGGCGCACCGTGCTGGTGGCCGACGCGACCGGGCCGCGATCGGCGCAGATGGTGCTCGGCGACCCGCAGGTCGAGGCCGCTGTGCTGGAGACCGCGCGGGGCGGGCTGATGCGGCGCGGACTCGGGTACGACTGGAGCGACGTCGGCGTGATCACCAACATCACCGCCGACCATCTCGGGCAGGACGGCCTCGACTCGATCGAGGACCTCGCGCACGTGAAGGCGGTCGTCGCGGAACGCGTACGCGACGGCGGCACCCTGATCCTCAACGCCGACGACCCGTGGGTACGCAGTCTCGCCACCCGCCCCCGGGTACGCGCGGACCGCAAGCGCCTCGTCTGGTTCGGCCTCGACGCGGAGAACCCGGTGGTCACCGAGCACCTGGCCCGCGGGTCGACGGCGTACGTCCTGCACGACGGCTGGCTGGTGCAGGCGACCGGTGCCCGGCGTACCCCGCTCCTGCGGCTCGCCGACGTGCCCGGCGCCTTCGGAGGGGCCGCCCTGCACGTTGCCGCGAACACCCTGGCCGCCATCGCCGCGGCCCGGGCCCTGGGCGCCCGCCCGGAGATGCTTGCCGACCGGCTCGCCGAGTTCGACCCGAGCCTGGCGAATCCGGGCCGGGGCACGCTGCTGCGCGTCGGCGACGTGTCGGTCTTCGTCGACTACGCGCACAACCCGGCGGCTCTTGCGGCGACGCTGCGGACCCTGCACCTGCTGTGGGGCGCCCGGCGCTGCGTGGCCGCCGTGACGCTGCCCGGTGACCGGCGCGACGATCTGCTGGCCGCGTCGGCGCAGGTGCTGGCGGACGGGCTGACCCGGGTGGTGCTGTACGAGGACTCGGACCTGCGCGGGCGTGATCCCGGCGAGGTGGCCGGTCTGGTGGAGCGGGAGATGCGGGCCCGGCGGTCCGATCTGCGAGCGGTCCGGGCGGACGGGTGTCAGGACGCGATCACCAAGGCGCTGGCCCTGGCTTCTCCGGGTGAGGTGGTTCTGGTGATCTACGAGAAGTGGGCGCCGACCCGGGAGTTCCTGGCGGGTCTGGGGGCGGTGGCGGGATTGCCGCTGATGAAGCCGGCGCTGAGTTTTAAGCCGGGGGTGGCGCGGGGCCTCACTTCTCTTTCGGGGGTGACGGCTTTTCGGGGGTGACGGCTTTTCGGGGGTGACGGCTTTTCGGGGGTGACGGCTTTTCGGGGGTGACGGCTTTTCGGGGGTGACGGCTTTTCGGGGGTGACGGCTTTTCGGGGGTGACGGCTTTTCGGGGGTGACCGCTTTTCGGGCGTGACCGCTTTTCGGGCGTGACCAAGATGACAGATCTTGGACAGAGTCGATCTCTCTCCGTAGTCTCTGGCTGACCAATCGTGAGTGGACACACCCGTTCGTTGAAAGCGCAAGTTCCGACGAAGCGGGCAATCCCGTAGCGTTGTCGTGGCGCTACGTGGCCACCCGGTACCGGAGCGCCATTTTCACCCCCGCACGACGGGCATCAACGGGCGAACTGACCGTAACGAGTGCCTGCTAGATCGCACTTCGCCGAGTCGAACTGGTGACCGATAGGGACTAACATCCTCGCCGCTGATGGGGGATGCTCAGAGTCCGATGGTGGGCCTGACTCGCCCGGCATCAGACTGCATGGCGGTGCGGTCCGGTGTTGATCTCGAAGCGCGCATGTGGGGGCACATGAGCACGACGGACCTGCCCGGTTCGGGGCTGCTCGCTGGTCGATATCGACTGGTCGAGCGTCTCGGTGCCGGCGGGATGTCTGTGGTTTGGCGAGGGTTCGACGAAGTTCTGGGGCGACAGGTCGCGGTCAAGGTCCTGCCTCCCTCGACGAGCGCCGATCCCTCCTTCCGGCGCAGGCTGCGCGCGGAGGCTCAGGCCGCCGCCCGGCTCACGCATCCACACATCACCAATGTGTACGACTACGGCGAGGCGACCACCGTCGACGGCGAACCGGTGCCGTACGTCGTGATGGAACTCGTCGACGGCGAGTCCCTGGCCGCCGTGCTGGCCCGGGTCCGGATGCTGCCGTGGCCCACCGCCGTGCGGCTCAGTGCCGAGGTCGCCGCCGCTCTGGCCTCCGCGCACGCCCGGGGCATCGTGCACCGCGACGTCACCCCGGCCAATGTCATGCTGACCCCGGCCGGCGCCAAGGTCGTCGACTTCGGCATCTCCGCCCTGATCGGGGAGAACGACGTCGACCCGGACGGCAGCCTGCTCGGCACCCCGGCATACCTCGCTCCCGAACGGCTCGAGGGCGGCCAGGTCAGCCCCGCCACCGACGTCTACGCCGTCGGCCTGCTGATCTACCGCATGCTGATCGGCCAGCTGCCGTGGGACGTGGGCACCACCACGGCCCTGCTGCGCGCCCATCAGTACACCGAGCCCGAACCCATGCCGCCCGTCGAAGGGCTTCCGCCCGCCGTCGAAGCGCTCATCGCCCGCTGCCTGGAGAAGCGTCCCGAGGACCGGCCGCCCACCGCCGAGGTGGCCCACGTGCTCGCCGGCATCTCGGCCGGTGCGCCGCTCGTGACCTCCGGGTTCGACGCGCACTGGGCGGACGGTGAGGACACCTTCATCCTGCCGTCCGGTTACCCGTACGCGGGTTTCGGCCCGGCCGCCGCGGCCGCCGGCCCCACCGACCCGATCATGGGCTCGGCCGCCACCGAGCAGCCGCCCATGCCGTCGCCCTATTCGCCCCCTCCGCCCCCGCCGCCGCTGCGTCCCAGCGCCGCTCAGGGGCCGGTGAGCGGCTCGCCTCCGGACAAGCCCACGTCCAGCCGCAAGCAGGTGCACATCCGCCGTGCGGTGGTGCTGACCGGCATGGTCGCGCTGCTCACCGGGCTGGCCTATGGCTGGACCGGCCTCGGCGAGCGGCCGAAAGAGGCCGCAGGCGGCACCGCGGCCCCGCTGCCCAGCGTCGTGCCGGCCTCCGGCAACTGCGTGGTCAGCTACGCCGTCTGGTCCGACGACAAGAAGCGGTTCAAGGCCCAGGTGACCCTGGCGAACCGGGCGGAGGCAGCGGTCGACAAGTGGAGCCTCTGGTTCCTCATGCCCGGCGACCAGGTCGTTTCCGGAAATGGCAAGACCGTGCTGACCCAGGACGGCAACGGGGTCACGGTCAAGTCGGTCGGACCGCTGGCCGGCCAGAAGACCACGACGGTGCAGATCAGCGGGCGCTACATCGAGAGCAACGCGGCCCCGATGGTCTTCAAGCTCAACGGGCAGAAGTGCGAGGCCTACGTCTCGGCCGAGCCCGGCGAGCCGTCCCGCCCGGTCGAGCACCTCTCCAACGGCGATGCCCGGCTCGGTGACCCGGCCACGCCGTCCGCCGGCATCTCGATCGACCCGGGTGGCAACGTCCACATCACCCCCACGGTCGCGGCGCCGTCGTCGTCGACCTCGGGTAACCCAGTGGTGGTGAACCCCCTGCCCAGCACCTCGACGTCGACGAAACCGGTCGTGGTGGTTCCCAGCGACGACACGCCGTCGTCGCCGGTCCCGCCGTCGCTTCCGGACTTCCCGAGCGACTCCGCGTCGCCGGCCGCGTCATCGCCGTCGCCGGCCGCCTCGTCGGCCTCCCCACCGCCGGAGCCCGGCACGGGCGTCGAGGACGACTGCGATCCGGATGTGCCAGGGGAGTGCCCGGAACCCGTTACATCGGAGTGATCGGGTACTCGGAGGTACGGTGAAGGTGATACCGACTGGCGGGCATTAGCCCGTATTGCGGCACTTTCGCACGGCGTGGCTGCCGGCCGGCCTGCCACTCGCGAGGAAGATGGGCCAAGGCCCGCGCGGGTGGGATAACGGAGTTGGTCGACATCGGGAGTTCGGCATGATCAGCACAGTGAAGGATCTGGCCGCCGAGGCGCTCTTCGTCTCGTGCCTCCAGCCGTCGGAGCGTCCGAGCCGGGAGACCGTCGAGGACGCGATCACGACGATGATCCTGCGGTACGGCAGTGACGGCTGCGCGGCCGGCGTCGCCCTCGAGTTCGGCGACCATCCGGACGTCGCGGTGCAGCGGATGACGTGGGCCCGCTCGGAGCTGACCGAGGTTCTGGTGCCGCGGGTTTCAGTACTGCGCTGAACAGGCTTTTCTGAGCCGTCTCGTGCTTCAGTCCTGCCTCAAACCTTTCAGGCCTGAGGTTTTTCATGAAAAAACTCCATAAAAGCAACCGAGTTCGGCCTCCGCTGCACCTCGCGATGGTCAAAGTTCTTCTCGTCAGCCGGTGTTCACCTGCCGGTTCGTACGAGCGAGGAGGACTACGTGACCACCACGATCGAAGTCCCCGCCACCATCGGAACCACCCACGACGCGCCCTCCGCGCGCGACATCGAGGACTTGATCCGCGAGAACATGCCGATGGTTGGCCATCTGGTCCGGGAACTGCTCAACCGAGTACCCGGCCATGTCCACGCAGATGATCTCTCCTCCGCCGGGTTCGCGGCGCTCCTAGGAGCCGCCCGCTCCTTCGACGTGACGCGGGGCATCCCGTTCCATCGCTTCGCCGCTGTCCGGATACGCGGCGCGCTGCTGGACGAACTCCGCGGACAGGACTGGGCCAGCCGATCGGTGCGGGCCAGAGCTCGGCGAGCGGCCACCGCCCGTCAGGAGCTCACCGCAGCGCTTGGCCGCACACCCAGCGACGCCGAGGTCGCCGAGGTGCTCGGCATCGGCGTCTCCGAGCTCGCCAGCGTCGAGGACGACGTGCAGAAGGCGTCGCTGCTCAGCCTCCAGGGTTTTCCGACCGGGGCGGCCGAGGAGATGGTGCCGGAGACGTCGGAGGGCCCGGAGGATCTGCTGCTGAAGCGGGAACGGCTCGGTTATCTGCACCAGGCCATCCAGGCGCTGCCCGAACGGCTTCGCCAGGTCGTGCAGGAATCCTTCTTGCAGGAACAGCCGCTGAGCGAGGTAGCGGCCAGGCTGGGCGTCACCGAATCACGAATATCGCAGCTGCGCACCGAGGCGCTGCGCCTGCTCCGCGAGGGCCTCAACAGCTCCCTCGCCCCGGAGCTCCTGGTCGTCGCGGCAGGAGGCCCCCGCACCCGCAAGGGCTGCCTGCAACGCCGCCGCACGGAGTACTTCGCCAAGGTCGCCCAACAAGGCAGCCTGCACACGAGGCTCGCCCTGACCGACGCCCACGGTGTCCCGATAGCCGTGGCGGCTTAATCACATCCCGGTGGGGGCGACGCGTTCGGTCGCCCCCACTGCCTTTCTCACGCTCCCTTTTTCGTACGCGTCAGCTTTTGGTACGCGTCAGCGTTTGGTACGCCTCAGCTTTTGGTACGCGTCAGCGCAGAGCCCCGTGGCTACACCGCGACCTGGCTGCCCCGCCAAGGCCGCTGCGCGCGCTACGGCGACCGGTGCAACGCCAAGCTCCAACCCCACCCGAGCCGCCGTCCTTCGCAGCAGCTGGGGTGCGGCATGGGCGAAGCCCCGAGCGTGTGGATTTAGGGTGCGATCCGCGCCCAATGTCCACACGCAACGGGGCTTCGCTCACGACGGGCAGCAAACCGCCTCGCCCAGCGGCCGGGCCGTAGTTCCGATAGGTCATCCGCCGCGATGACCTATCAGAACGACGGCCCACCGACCGGCGACCAGCCAGCACTGACCCTGCTGGCTAAAGAGGCCGGCATCCCCGCAAGCCGCCACCAGCACCCGGCCGAGTGGCACCAACCGGCCGAGTGGCACCAACCGGCCGAGTGGCACCAACCGCCCGAGTGGCACCAACCGCCCGGGTGGCACAAGCCGGCCGGGTGGCACAAGCCGGCCATTCCGCGATCTTGGAGTCGTCCGGTCGCGGAGTGTCACTTACTGTCACGGCGAGGCGAGCCGGCCGCGCATCTATGGAGCATGGTGGTGCCTCCAGGCACCGTCAGTTACCAAGATCAGCCCGTGATGCCCGCCAGCACGACACGCAGCGCAACCAATGTCGGTCACCGGCAACCCGCGAGCCGCCGCGCTGCGGGGGTCTGCAGCTCGGCTCCGCCGCCGCGCTCCCAATGCGTGTTGACTTAGGGTGCGATTCAAACCCAAAGTCCACACGGGCAGCCGTTTCGTGGCGTGGGTGTCGGTATCGGGTGTGGATTGCACCCTAAATCAACACAGTGGGCCTTAAGTCGACACGTTGGGCCCTGGCCGAGTGGTCGTGGACCGTGGATTCCGCTCGGGCAGGCGGGATCCTGCTCTGGCGGGCGGGACGCCGCTCGACACCGGCTGGTCTGTCCGTCAAAACGGATAAATCAGCTTTCGTTTGCTGCCGGCATCAAGCTCTTGGCGGGCACGGATCATTCGCCGGAGGCAGACGATGCCAAGATCGCGGATTGGTCGCAGCAAACCACACGCCGGGAGCGCTCGGGTGCTCGGTTAGACGGGTGTCAGTGTTCGAGGGTGGGCTGTCGGGTGGGTCATGCAGTAGGCGTCGAGTATCGCGCTGACCTGCCGGACATCCTGGCCGATCGCACTGAGGAGCAGACCGCCCGCTGCCAGAGGCATGGCGGCCGCATCCGAGCCCGGCACGGCGGACATCGAATAGGCCCCCAGACTGGCCGGCGCAACCGTGCTCGGGCTGACAGGCGCAACCGTGCCCGGGCTGGCCGGAGCAACCGTGCCCGGGCTGACAGGCGCAACCGTGCCGGGGCTGGCCGGCGTAACTGTGCCCCGGCCGGCTGACACGACTGTGCCCGGGTTGGCTGGTGTGGCTGTGCCGGGGCCGGCTGAGATGACCGTGCCGGCGGCGCGGCCGTTGCCGAGCACCGCCGCCCCGGACCATCCGGGTGCCGCCGGGCCGACCGAGAGTTCGTGCCGGTAGATGGTCGTGCCGGCGTATCGAACCGTCATGTCGGCCCGTACGTCGCCGGACTGCTCGCCGTGGCGGCCGCAGACCAGTTCGTCGCGCCAGAGCAGCGCGCCACCCTCCTCCACGTCCACCCGGGTGACGGCCACGTGGTCGCACCCGGCCGCCGCGATCAGCGGCTCCGGAAGGTATCGCAGCGTCCCGCCGGCCGCGACGGTCGCGACCACGGTGAGCCGCGACGCAGGCAGGAACGACCGTCCCGGCAGGGCGAGCGACGCCGCCACGCTTCGGAACTCCAGCCACGCCCCCGGCCCGACCTCGATCTCCAGCCGGAGCTCGTCGCCCCGCAACGGCCCGGCAGCGCCACCGACCAGATGAACGGTGACGCCAGTGCCGGTCCGCGGCCCGGTACGCCGCAACAGCAGCGGCGACTCACCCCGCAACACCGGAAGCCGGGTACCGCCGAGCCCGTCGGACTCGGCGACAACCCTCGCCTCGGCGCGCATCAGCCCACCCCCGCGCCGCGTGTGCCCGCATGCACCGCACCCGGCTGGCCCGCGCCGAGTTGGCCCGCGCCGAGTTGGCCCGCGCCGAGTTGGCCCGCGCCCGGGTGACCCGCGCCCGTGGCTGGGTGGCCCGTGGCTGGGTCTGGGTGGCCCGCGCCAGGGTTGCCCGTGCCCGGGTCGCCCGTGCCCTGCGTTGTTGGGTCCGCACGCAGCAGGCCTGGTGTTGCTGGGCTCGGCCGGGGCGGGGTTGGTCGTGGGGCGGGGCGGTCAGGCTGTGGCATGGGCGGTGCGGGCGGTGACCAGGGAGCGGATCCAGTCCGCCACCGGGGTGGCCTGCTTGTCCTCGGCTAGGGAGAGGAAGACGGTCGGGAGCTCGCCGCGGCGTGCGCCCGCGTCTCGTTCCATCACCGACAGGTCGGCGCCGACCAGCGGGGCCAGGTCCGTCTTGTTGATGACCAGGAGGTCGGAGGTGGTGACGCCAGGGCCGCCCTTGCGGGGCACCTTGTCGCCGCCGGAGACGTCGACCACGAAGATCTGCTGGTCGATCAGGCCCTTGCTGAACGTCGCGGTCAGGTTGTCGCCGCCGCTCTCCACCAGCACCAGGTCGAGGGGTCCGAGCTTCTCCTCGAGGTCCTCGACCGCGTCCAGGTTCGCCGAGATGTCGTCGCGGATCGCCGTGTGCGGGCAGCACCCGGTCTCGACGGCCCGGATGCGCTCGGCCGGCAGAACGCCGTTGCGCAGCAAGAAGTCGGCGTCCTCAGTGGTGTAGATGTCGTTCGTCACCACGGCGAGCCGCAGCTCGGAGCCGAGGGCCCGGCACAGGGCGGCGACGAGCGCCGTCTTGCCGGAGCCGACCGGTCCGCCGATGCCGATGCGGAGCGCGCGGGCTCCGACGGCAAGCGGCTCGTGCGGGTCGACGCCCGCCTCAGGGTGCGTGTGCGGAACCTCATCGGGGCCGTGTTCGTGCAGTTCAGGATGCAAAGAGACGCACCTCCCAGGTGGCATGGTGCTCGGCGCCGATGTCGAGCAGTGGAGCGCCCGCGGACGGCAGATCGTCGACCGGGTCGCGGTACCGTCCCGCGGCCACGGCCGCGATCCGGTCACATTCAGGAGCTAGGCGAGCCAGTAGCGCGTGTACCGCGTACGGATCAAGCCCGAGGAGCCGGACCGCCGCGCTGGCCGGTCCGGTGATGATGCCGTGCGCCGCGGCGACAGCGGACTCGCCGGGCGTCAACCCGGCGGCGGCGGCCAGCACACCCAGCGCGATCGGCTGATGCGGGTCCCGGCCGGCCGGGCCGGTCAGCCGCCACATGGCTCGGCCGGCGCGGAGCAGAGCACGTCCTTGTGCCCGGGAAGCCTTTCGGAGCGCGGGTGACGGCGTCCGGGCGTCGAGGCCGGCGTCGAGCTCGGCGCACCGGCTGACATCACCGCAGGTGGCGGCCGTGAACGCCGCCGAGACGAGTCCTCCGGTGGCGAGTTTGCCACGGAGGAACCCGTCCAGCCCGGCGACGTCCTTCACCCGGCCGGCGGCGATCTGCGCCTCCAGCCCGCCGGAGTGTGCGTGCCCGCCGGAGGGCAGCCGCCCGTCCGCGAGCAGCAGCAAGGTCGCGAGACTCAAGCCGCCACCTCCGTCCGGCGGCAGCGGTCCCGCTCGTGCTCGGCAGACATCAGAAGAGGAAGTACCGCTGGGCCATGGGCAGCTCGCTGACCGGGGCGGGTTCGACGACCTGGCCGTCGATGCGTACCTCGAAGGTGTCCGCCTGGACCTCGATCCGGGGCATGGCGTCGTTGCGCACCATGTCGGCCTTGCCGACCGAGCGGGTGTCGGCGACCGGGACGAGCGCCCGTTTCACCCCGATCCGGTCGGAGAGCAGCGCGTCGATGGCGGCCGGGGCGACGAACGCCACGGACGTCTGCGCCGGAACCACCCCGTAGGAGCCGAACATCGGCCGGGGCAGCATCGGCTGAGGTGTGGGGATGGACGCGTTCGCGTCGCCCATCTGCGCTGACGCGATCATTCCGCCCTTGATCACCAGCGCCGGGCGTACCCCGAAGAACGCCGGGTCCCAGAGCACCAGGTCGGCGAGCTTGCCGGGTTCGATCGAGCCGACCTGTTCGGACATGCCGTGCGCGATGGCCGGGCAGATCGTGTACTTCGCGACGTACCGCTTGGCCCGCTCGTTGTCCGCGGCGCCGTCGCCGGGCAGGGATCCGACGCGCGCCTTCATGACGTGCGCGGTCTGCCAGGTACGCGTGACGACCTCACCGACCCGGCCCATCGCCTGCGAGTCCGAGCCGATCATCGAGATCGCGCCCAGGTCGTGCAGGAAGTCCTCGGCGGCCATCGTGGACGGCCGGATCCGGCTCTCGGCGAACGCCAGGTCCTCCGGCACCGCCGAGTTCAAGTGGTGGCAGACCATCAGCATGTCGAGGTGCTCGCTGAGGGTGTTGCGGGTGTACGGCCGGGTCGGGTTCGTCGACGACGGCAGGATGTTCGGCTGCGAGGCCACGGTGATGATGTCCGGCGCGTGCCCACCGCCGGCGCCCTCGGTGTGATAGGCGTGGATCGATCGCCCGGCGATGGCCCGCAGCGTCTCCTCGACGAAGCCGGCCTCGTTCAGCGTGTCGGTGTGGATCGCCACCTGCACACCGGAGGCGTCCGCCACGCTCAGGCAGGCGTCGATCGCGGCCGGCGTGGTGCCCCAGTCCTCGTGCAGCTTGAAGCCGCCGGCGCCGCCGCGCAGCTGCTCCCACATCGACTCGGTCGACATCGTGTTGCCCTTGCCGAGCAGCAGCACGTTGATCGGGAAGGTGTCGAGCGCCTCGAGCATCCGAGCCAGGTGCCACGCGTTCGGCGTGACCGTGGTGGCCTTGGTGCCCTCAGCCGGCCCGGTGCCGCCGCCGATGATCGTGGTGATGCCGGACGCGAGAGCCGTGTCCAGGATCGTCGGGCTGATCAGGTGCACGTGGCTGTCGATCGCGCCGGCCGTGAGGATCTTGCCGTTGCCCGCGATGATCTCGGTGCTGGCGCCGATCACCAGGTCGGGGTGCACGCCGTCCATGGTGTCCGGGTTGCCGGCCTTGCCGATCGCCACGATCCGCCCGTCCCGGATGCCGACGTCCGCCTTGACGATCCCCCAGTGGTCGAGAACGACCACACCGGTGATCACGGTGTCCGGGGTGCCCTCGGCGCGGGTGGCGCGGGACTGGCCCATCGACTCGCGGATGACCTTGCCGCCGCCGAAGACGACCTCGTCGCCGGGCGCCGGCCCGGAGCTGCGGTCCTCTTCGATCTCGATCAGCAGGTTCGTGTCGGCGAGCCGGATCCGGTCCCCGGCGGTGGGTCCGTAGAGAGCGGTGTACCGGCCGCGGTCCAGTGAGGTCATGCCGGTTCTCCAGTCCACGCCAGGCTGTTCATGCTCGTCCGGTTGGTGCCATGGCTCAACGGGGGCTCCCGTTGTCGCCGTTGTGCTGGCTCTCGCCGGTGTCCTCGTCGAGGGACCCGGCCGGCTCGATGTCCGACGGGTCGGCCGCGAGCGCCGGTGCGCCGGCGTCGAGCGGACCGCCGGCCAGGCCACGCAGGCCCGGCACGATGCGCCGCCCGGCGAGCGCGACAAGCGTCACGTCACGGGGGATGCCGGGTTCGAAGCGGACCGAGGTGCCGGCCGGCACACCGAGGCGGTAACCCCAGGCGGCCTTGCGGTCGAACTCCAGGGCCGCGTTGGACTCGGAGAAGTGGAAGTGCGAGCCGACCTGGACAGGCCGGTCACCGGTGTTGCGGACGGTGAGCTCAAGCGTCTGACGACCCGGGTTGATCTCGATGTCGCCGTCGCCGTGCAGGATTTCGCCGGGGATCGTCATGAGATCGGCCCGTGCACCGTGACGAGTTTCGTCCCGTCCGGGAAGGTGGCCTCGACCTGCACTTCGGCAAGCATCTCGGGAACACCGTCCATGACGTCGTCCCGGGTCAGCACCCGCCGGCCGGCGTCCATCAGCTCCGCGACGGTTCGGCCGTCACGGGCGCCTTCCAGCAGGAAGGCTGTGATGATTGCGGTAGCCTCCGGGTAGTTGAGCCGCAGACCGCGCTCGCGGCGCCGCCGGGCGACATCTGCCGCCACATGAATGAGCAGTCTTTCCTGCTCGTGCTGGCTGAGGAACAAAGGGACCTCCTGATCGCGCCCCGGAATGCTCGCAGCTGGAAGTTTCGGACGTGTTACCCGTCCATCTGCGACCCGCCGTCCGATTCTGATGATCGTCTGCCGGTTGCCCAAAATCCCGCGTCTGCCCGGTTTGCCAGGCAAATTCTCGGGAAACACGCCCGCCCGTGGCTCAGACCCGGGCTGCCACTCCGTCGATCAGGAGGTCGACCGCCAGGGAGAACCCGGTGTCGTCGGCCTCGCCCTCGCCGATCAGCCGCCGCATGGTGCCGTTCACCTCGGTGTGCAACAGGCCGCCCACCAGCACCGCGAGGACCGCCCCGGTGCGTTCCACCTCGGGCTCGGGGAGGCCGGCGCCACGGAGCACGGCGCAGAGCGTGCGCCACATCGGCCCGTCCCGCTGGATCACGTCGTCGACCGAGAACGCGTGCCGGATCAGGTTGCTGTGCGCCAGGCTGAGGGCGCGGAACTCGTAGGCCAGCCGCCGCAACTGCTCCTGCCAGGTGCCCCCGGCCACCTCGATATGCCGCGCGCCGTCGGTGACCAGCCGGGTCACGCCGTCGAGCAGAGCCGCCTTGTTGGCCACGTGGTGGTAGATCGACATCGGGTTGACGCCCAGGTCGGCGGCGAGCTTGCGCATGCTGAGCGACTGCACGCCGTCGGCATCGATGATCCTCAGTGCAGATCTCAGGATGATGTCCTTTGTTAAACGTTGATCACCTGACTTTCCGGTTTCTCCCATACGCCGTATGGTACCCGCCATACACTGTATGGCTGAGGAGGATCTCCCTTGACCGCCGCCATTCCCGCCCCGCGCGGCCTGCCGATCGTCGGCAATGGACTGCAGGTCCCGGTGGAAGGCACCCACCAGTTCTTCGCGGACCTGGCAGCACAGCACCCCGGAGGCCTGTTCAAGCTGAACCTGGCCGGGCGGCACGTGGTCTTCGTTTACGACCCCGATCTGGTGGCCGAGGTGTGCGACGAGTCGCGCTTCTACAAGCCGGTCGACGGACCGCTCGGCGACGTCCGCGATTTCGCCGGCGACGGTCTTTTCACTGCCCGGGAGGACGAGGAGGTCTGGGGCCAGGCCCACCGGATCCTGCTCCCGGCGTTCAGCCAGCGGTCGATGAAGGCGTATTTCCCGCAGATGCTGGAGGTAGCACAGGACCTGATCGGGGCATGGGAGGGCCGGACCGTCGTCGACGTGACCGACGACATGACCCGGCTGACCCTGGACACCATCGCGCTCGCCGGTTTCGGGCAGTCGTTCAAGTCGTACGAGCAGGTCGAGCTGCACCCGTTCCTTCAGGCGATGGGCAACGCGCTGACCGAGGTGATGCACCGCGCCCGCCAGTTGCCGCTGGTCACCCGGCTCAAGCGCGAGGCGGACGGTAAGTACCGCTCGGACATCGCGGTCATGCAGGAGACGGTCGACGAGGTGATCCGCGCGCGGCGCGCCAGCGGGGAGAAGTCGAACGACCTCCTCGGGCTGATGCTGGACGCGGCCGACCCGGTGTCCGGTGGACAGCTCTCCGACGAGAACATCCGCAACCAGGTCCTCACGTTCCTCATCGCGGGTCACGAGACGACAAGCGGCACCCTCTCGTTCGCCCTGCACCTGTTGCTGCGCAACCCGCACGTGCTGGCACAGGCATATGCCGAGGTCGACCGGGTGCTGCCCGGGAACACCGTGCCGACTTATGAAGCGATCATGAAGCTGGACGTGATCCCGCGGATCCTCGACGAGACGCTGCGGCTGCTCTCGCCGATCCCGTTCATCGGACTGGCTTCCCGCGAGGCGACCACGCTCGGCGGAAAGTACGAGATCCCGGCACACCAGAAGATCGGTGTGCTGATGAGGCCGTTGCACATCAACCCGGTGGCCTGGCCGGACCCGGAGGCCTTCGACATCGACAGGTGGCTGCCGGAGCGCAAGGCCGAGCACCACCCGCACGCTTACAAGCCGTTCGGCAACGGCGAGCGGGCCTGCATCGGGCGGCAGTTCGCCCTGACCGAGGCCCGGCTCGCGCTCGCCATGGTTCTCCAGCGTTTCGCGGTCGCGGACCCGGACGGTCACCAGCTGAACATCAAGCAGACCCTGACGATCAAGCCCGACGATTTCCGCCTGCGGATCCGGGTGCGCCAGGACCACGAACGCATCGCCGCGGGCGGAGACCTCGCTGCCGCGGCCCCGGCCACCGAGGTGGCCCAGGTCCAGGCCGCCGGGGTACGCCTGCGCGTGGCGTACGGCTCGAACCTGGGAACCTCCGAGGACCTGGCGCAGCAGCTGGCCGATCGTGCCCGGCGCTCCGGTTTCGACGTGAGCGTGCAGAGCCTCGACCAGCTGGCCGGCGACCTGCCCACCGAGGGTCTGCTCGCCGTGGTCACCTCCAGTTACAACGGGAAGGCGCCGGACAACGCGCAGCTTTTCGAGGACCTGGAGATCGAGCCCGGCGCTCTGAACGGCATCTCGTATGCCGTCCTGGGCAACGGCAACACGCAGTGGGCCACCTATCAGGCGTTTCCCAAGCGGGTCGAGGCGAAGCTGGCGAATGCCGGCGCCACCCCGATTGTGGCGCGCGGCGAGACCGACGCGGCCGGTGATTTCGACGGGATGGCCACGAGCTGGCTCGAGGGCCTATGGACGGCGCTCGCCGCGTCCTTCGGAGCCTCGGCGGTGGCGTCGGCGGGTCCCCGGTACTCGCTGGAGGTGCTCGGCGAGGACCAGATCAGGCCGGCCGTGGTTTCCGGCCAGGCGTACCCGATCATGGTTTTCGCCAAGGACGAGCTGGTCGGCGACCCGGACGGGCTCTGGGATTTCAGCCGGGAAGCGCCGCGGCCCGGCGTCAAGGCGATCACCGTGCGGCTGCCCGAGGGCGTCTCGTACGAAGCGGGCGACCACCTCGCCGTTTACGCCAAGAACGACAGTGAGCTGGTCGAGTGGGCGCTGCACACGCTGCGGGTCTCGCGCGACCTGGTGGTGCGGCTGAGCCAGGACGGCGAACGCCCCACCGGGCTGCCGATCGGGGTGCCGGTCACCGCGGGTCTGCTGCTCACCGATTTCGTCGAACTCCAGGAGCCGGCCACGCGTGGGCAGATCGCCACGCTCGCGGCGCACACCCAGTGCCCGTGGACGACCCGGCAGCTGACGGCCTGGACCGAGGACTCGGAGCAGGCCAGTGCGGCGTACGCCGACGAGGTCCTCGCGAAGCGGATCTCGCTGCTGAGCCTGCTCGAACGGTTCCCCGCGATCGAGTTGCCGTTCGGCGTCTTCCTGGAGCTGGTGGGCACGATCCGGCCCCGCTTTTACTCCATCTCGTCGTCGCCGATGGTCGACCCGGCGCTGGTCACCATCACGGTGGGCCTGGTCGACGGACCCGCTCGCACCGGCAACGGGCGGTATCGCGGAATGTGTTCGCAGTACCTCGCGCGGCTCGAACCCGGCGACGTCTTTTACGGACATGTCCGGGTGCCGGCGCCGCCGTTCCGGCCGCCGGCGGACCCGGCCACGCCGATGATCCTGATCGGGCCGGGCACCGGTTTCGCCCCGCTGCGCGGTTTCCTCCAGGAGCGTGCGCTGGTCGACGGGCGAGGCGCGGCCAAGCTGTTTTACGGCTGCCGGCACCCGGATCACGACTGGCTTTATCGCGCCGAGATGGAGCAGTGGGCGGCGGACGGGGTGACCGATCTGCACCTCGCGTTCTCCGCGGTGGCGGATCATCCGCACCGTTTCGTCCAGGAGGCGCTGGCAGCGGCGGGCGACGAGGTGTGGGAGCTGCTGGAAGCGGGCGCCCACATCTATCTCTGTGGCGACGGCGCCCGGATGGCGCCGGCCGTGCGTGGTGAGCTGCTCGCGCTGTATCGCCGGCACACCGGCTCGACCGTCGAACAGGCGGAGGTGTGGCTGCGCTCGCTCGAGTCGTCCGGCCGTTACCAGCAGGACGTATTCGCCTGACCCTGACATGGCGATGACGCTAAACCCGGCCCCAAGGGACGACTCAAGTCCTCGGGGCCGGGTTCAGGCAGGAAATTTCGCGGCGTTCTACTCCGGCAGGCGCGCGTTGAGTAGCGGCGCCAGCATCGCGGCGTACTCCGTGGTGATGTGGCTGGCGTCCTTCCAGACCAGCAGGTTGCCGACCACGGCCGGGCAACTCTGGAAGGTGCAGAACCAGTCCCGGGTGTCGATCACGGTGACCCCCATGGCCTGCGCGGCCGCCGCGACCATCTCCCGGCGGCCCGGCTCCACGAACGCGTCCCGCGTCGGCCGGGCACACAGGTTCACCGCGTCCGGATGCGTGACCAGGCACTCCGGGGCGGATCCGGCCGGCCACGGCGTGTCCAGCAACAGCACGGGTACGGCGCCGGTCTGCACGATCCGGTCGAACGTCCGCGTCCACCCCTGCACCCAGAGCTGGTCCCGGTCCGGTCCCTGGTCGATCCGGCTGCCGTCCGGCGCGACCAGGCCGCCGCTGTCACCGCCGTTCGACGAGAGCACCACGAACTTCGGGCGCTGCTCGGCGATCTCCGCGAGGACACCCTCACGCCAGTCGGCGCACTCCTGGTACGGCCGTTTCATCGTCTTGTTGAAGACCAGCACCGAGGCGGCCTGGCAGGCGCTCTTCGTCCGCGAGAACAGCTTGAGCCCGCGTTCCCGCGCGATGGAGTCGACCGCCGGGAACCAGTGGGCAGCGTGCGAGTCGCCGAGCAGGAAGATCTCCTCTGTTCCGGCCGGGTCGCCGTACACGCAGGGGTTGTCCGCCACCAGGTACGGATAGTCGATGTGGCAGTGATCCTGATAGACCACCGGCTGGTCCGCCGCCGCGGTCTGCGGTGCGGGCCGTAGGTTGGCCGGCAGCGTGAGCTGCTGCGACGCCTCGGCCAGCAGGGTACGCAGGCGCGCCTGAGCGTCGGCCGCCTCGGCGAGCCGGCTGCCGGTGTCCGCCACGGCCGCACCGGTCGCGACGGCCGGGGTGAAACGGCCGGCGCCCAGCGCGAGCCCGGCCGTCACGATCGACAGGGCCAGGCCGGCGACGAGGCCACGCCGGGCCGGGGCCTTGAGCCACGGTCGGTTCCGGGCCGGGTTCTCCACCAGGTGGTACGACCCGATCGCGAGGATCACCGACCCCGCGGCCAGGGCCAGGCCGAGGCCCAGCGACGGCTCGATCCCGAGCGCCGCCGGCCCGATCATCAGCGCCGGCCAGTGCCACAGATACCAGCTGTACGAGTAACGCCCGATCAGCTGGAACGGGCGGGTGCCCAGCAGCACGGCGGCGCCACCCCGGGGCGCCGCGCACCCGGCCGCGATGATCGCGGCGGTGCCGAGGACCGGCAGCAGCGCGGCAGTTCCCGGGAACGGGGTGTGCTCGTCGTAGAGGAACGCCGAGCCGATCACGGCGGCCAGGCCGAGCCAGGTGAGCACGGCGGCGAAGCGTCCGTGCAGGCCCGCGAGGCGGGAGGCGGCGACGGCCACGAGCGCGCCGATCGCGAGCTCCCACGCGCGGGTGTGTGCGCCGAAGTACGCCCACGGCGCCGCCGACCGGGTCTGCACCACGCCGGCGGCCAGCGAGGTCACGGTGATCAGGACGAGCACTACGGTGAGAGGGAGGTGCTTCGCGCGTACCCTCGCCTCGGTCTTGCCGGCGCGCTGCGCCGGGATCGCGGCAGTGCGGCGGCGGGCGCGCGAGATCGCGTAGGTGAGCAGGAGCAGCGGCCAGAGCAGGTAGAACTGCTCCTCGACGGCCAGCGACCAGAAGTGCTGGAGCGGGGACGGCGCGGCGTCGGCGTTGAGGTATTGGACGCCCTCGCCGGCGAGGCGCCAGTTGATGCCGTAGAACGTGGCGAAAAGCGCGTCCAGGCTGATCGCGTGAAATCGGGTGGACGGCAGCCAGAACCAGGCGCCGGCGAGGGTGGCGACCAGGACGACGGCCGAGGCCGGCAGCAGGCGCATCGCCCGGCGCGCGTAGAAGCTGGTGAGTGAGACGGTGCCGGTGCGGTCCAGCTCTTTCCGGAGCAGCGTGGTGATCAGGAAACCGGAGATCACGAAGAAGACGTCGACGCCGATGTATCCGCCGGCCAGCGATGCGAGGCCCGCGTGCGACAGGACCACGAGTGTGACCGCGACGGCACGCATGCCCTCGATGTCCGGACGGAAGCCGAGGTGCGGACGTGGCCGATCGGCCGGCACCGCGTGGCATCTATGCGGTGTTCCCGGTCTCCTGTTCGCTCTCCTCGGCGCCTTCGTCGTCCTCGTCCTCCTCGGACCCGCCGGTCGGTGCCGTTGTCGTCTCCGGCTCGGTTGTCGCGGTCGCCGGGGCCTCGGTGGCCGGCGTGGTGGGTTCGGTCGTGGTCTCGGGTTCGGTGGTGGCCGGTGCCGCCGGGGCGGTGGTCCGCTGCGACGGCCGTGCCGCCGGGCTCGGTGAGGTCTGCTGCTTTTGATCGTTGTCGCTGGTGGTAGCGATCTTGCCGTTGTTTCCGGTGGTGTTCTTGCCGCCGTTGCCGTTCTTGGTGGCGCTTGGTTCGCTGAGCGGTGCCTCGCTGCCGGTGGTGCCGGCCGGGGCATCGGTGGGGGAGGAGCCGAACGGGTTGGCGACGGCGAGGATGGTGCCGGTGGCGATCAGGGCCAGGAGCAGGACCGAGAGGAATACCAGGTTACGGCGATTGCCGCCGGCGGGCGGGTTGGCGATCGGCGGCGGTGGCTCGTCGGGCATGACCCAGGCCGCCGTTTTGGTCACGGTGGGTGAAGGGGGTGCCGGGGCCGCTACTGCCAGGATGCTTGTCGCGTCCGGGTCGGGGGCTGCGTCGGCGTCGCTGAGCAGCAGGTTGCTTGCTGTGTCGGCCATGGCGGAGGCTGACGCGAAGCGGTCGTCCGGGTTCTTGGCCATCGCGGTGGCGACGAGCTGGCGTACCGAATCGGGAACGTTGCCGGGCAGAGGCGCCGGCTCCTCGCTGACGTGCTGGAGCGCGACGGCGAGGGGGTTGTCGCCGAGGAACGGCGGCTTGCCGGCCAGGCAGTGATAGGCCACCGCGCCCAGCGCGTAGATGTCGGCGTGCGGTCCGGTGGTCTGTTTGGACACCTGCTCCGGTGCAATGTAGAGAGCGGTGCCGACCACTTCTTTCGCGCCGGTCAGCGTGAGCGAGCTGGCCGAGCGGGCAACGCCGAAGTCCACCAGGACGACAGTGCCGTCCGGTTCGATGATCAGGTTGCCGGGCTTGACGTCGCGGTGGACGATCCCGGCCTCGTGCGCGGCGGCCAGCGCTCGTGCGGCCTGGGCCACGATGGACATGGTGTCGGCGGGGCTCAGGGGTCCGCGCTCGGCGATCTGCCGGTCCAGCGGCTGACCGTCGACGCGCGCCATCACCAGATAGGCCGCGCCCTCGCCGGTGTCACCGAAGTCGTAGACCGGCACCACGCTGGCGTGCCGCAGCGATGCCATGGCCCGCGCCTCGTGCTGGAATCTGCTCCGGAACCCGGCGTCGCCGGCGTAACCGGCGAGCAGCGTCTTCACCGCGACGGGCCGGCCGAGCACCATGTCCGAGGCCCGCCAGACCTCGCCCATGCCGCCGGCCGCTATCCGGTCGTCGAGGCGGTAACGGCCACCGAGCAACTCTCCAGGCTGAGGCATGGGTCTACCCCTACCCATTTATCGCCGTCGAAAAAACGGCGGGCCGGGGTGACCCGGCCCGCCGTTCCTGTGTTGCCTCTGTTCTAACCGAATGCCTTCATCGTCGACCAGTTGACCGTGATGATGGCGTCCTTGAAGGTGCCGGTGTCGGTGGCGCTCGGCCAGTAGACCTTGATGATGCCGGTGTCGCCACGACGGGTCCAGATGTCCGGGATCTGGTCGCCGTTCACGTCCGGGATGCCCACCACGACCGGGACGTTGGCGGTGGTCCAGCCGGTGCCGTACTGGGCGTCGCTGCCCTTGAGCGAGGCGGCGGCGGTCTTGAGCGAGTCCAGGGTGACGCTGCCCGCGACCGTGCCCGGCTTGCCCTGCCGGAGATACATGACGCCGGTGTCCGGCTTGCGGAACGTCATGTCCGGCGTGCCGTCGAGGTTGACGTCAGCGATGTTGACGATCTCGGCGGTGGACCAGGCGGTCCCCTCCATCAGCGTCGCGGTCTGGAAGCTGGCGCCGGTGTAACCGGACAGCAGCCAGAACGCGGAGCCGGCCCGAATGGCCAGATCAGGCAGCTTGTCGCCGGTGATGTCACCGACCGCCTTGATCTGCGTCCAGGTGGAGGTGGCCGGGGCGTTCGACGGCAGCATGACCTTCAGCCGCTGATCGACGTTGAAGCTGCCGTAGCCGTCGCCGGGGTAGAGCCAGAAGCTGCCGTCGTAGTGCCGGACGAACAGGTCGGTGGTGCCGTCACCCGGGTAGGTGTCGGCGTACTTCGTGATCAGCGACGTCTTGCCGCTGGCCGGATCGAACCAGTGGCCGGTCGGGTCCAGCTTGTTCCCGGTGCTGTACGACGAGACCAGACACGGGTGGATGCCGCCGTTGGGCTGGCTGGGACAGGTCCGCAGCCGGCCCTCGGCGTTGATGACGAGCAGGTCCGGCATCTTGTCGCCGGTCAGGTCGTGCGGCTGGTCCGCGACGTCGCTCGGCATCACGTACGTGACGTAGCTGGTCTGCGGGCTGGGGTTGCCGACCGCGTCGAAGGCCTTGACCCACAGGGCGTTCGGACCGGCGTTGCGGGGCTTCAGGTCGGTCACCGTGAGCTTGCCGGCGGTGGCGTTCAGCGTCCGCGGCTCCTGGCCGGAGAACGAGAACGTGAACTTCACCGCGCCGGTGGACTCGAAGGTGACCGGGCCGGTCTGGCCGAACTTCACGGTGGCCCAGGTGGCGCCGTCCGCCGTGGCTTCGAGGAAGACGTCGCTCGTCACGTCCGGCGCCGGCGGTGCGGAGGCGTCGATCGTGATCCGGCAGGGTTCGGTGCCGGCCGGCGCCCAGGTGGATTCGGCGCTGGAGGTGTCCTCGGACCGGACGTCCCATGAGTACGTGGTCTTGTCGGTCAGTGAGGTGGTCGGGATCAGCAGCGTTGCCTTGCCCGCGCTGTCCGGGGTGACCACGGTGCCGGCCGGGACGGTGCCGCCGGTCGGCCACCAGCGGAAGCGGAGCTTGGACAGGTTGCCGTCGGCATCCTTGCCCACCGCGGCGAGGGTGATGTTGGTCTTGGCGACGGTACGCCCGGCGCCGGGTCCGGGTACGCAGGCACCACCGGGGGTGGTGGTGACGCTGGTGGGCTCGGCCGGCGTGGTGTTGTAGACCGTTTCCAGGACCGCGGTGTTGGCCTGGAACTTGCGCCAGGTCAGGGTGTCGGTCTCGGTGGAGGCCCGCATGCCGAAGGTGACGGTGGTGGCGCCGGCGGTGGCCGCCCGCTGCGCGCCGTCCTTGGCGTTGAAGGCGACGTAGTCGTCCTTGCAGGAGCTGGAGTAGCCCTTGGCGAACGAGACCTTCTGCTGCAGGGCGGTCCACGCGGGCTGCTTGTTCCAGGTGGTGCCGGTCGAGATCGCGCCGGTGTAGTAGAGCTGGAACTCCCGCGCGGTGCACGACCACGAGTGGTTGTTCAGCACCTTGAACGCCGACGAGCTGACCGTAGCGCCCTTGATGTTCTTGAAGGTCATCCGCCAGAAGGAGCGGGCGGTCACGCCGGTGTCGTCCTCGTGGCCGACGCGGGCGTCGCTGGTGCCGCCGTTGTATCCGGTGCCGTTCCAGAAGTTGCTGTTGGCGTGGGATTTGCTGACGAACAGCCAGGCGGCTTCGCCGGTGTTCAGGTTCGGGTCGAGGTAGACCGGGAACGTGACGCCGGCGCCGGTGAGCAGGCCGGTCGCGGCGGCGTCCAGGTGCAGCTGGATGTCGCCGGTGCCGTCACCGTCGACGGTGGCGGGCATCGGTGCGCTCTTCGTGCCGGGTTCGATGCCGCTCAGGCCGCTGAGCTTGAGAACGTCGGCCGTGGTGGCGGTGGAAAGGTTCGGCTTCTCCGGCGATTCCGGGTCCTTGCCGGCCGAGTCCCAGGCCATCGAGGTCGGGATGTTGGCGATCTCGGCCTGGGTGGTGGCGTCCAGGACGCTCAGGCCGCCGGTCTCGGCGTTGTGCCGGAAGATCGCGCCGTCGGCGCGCAGGCCGTAGGTCAGGGTTTTGACCGTGGCGGCAGCTTCGCGGTTCTTGATGATCAGCAGCAGGCCGAGGCCGCCTTCCTGGCGGGCGACCAGGAGCAGGTCGACGCCGGCGGAGACCTCGGGGTAGAGGGCGCGGGAGCCGTCGAGCACTGGTTCGGGCAGGGTGCCCGGCCAGGTGTAGGTGATGGTGTGGCCCTTGGCCTCGGCTTCGGCGAGGACGGTGGCGCCGGCCTCCGCACCGGCGCTCGCAGTCTTGCCGCCGTTGCTGAAGCGGACCTTTTCCGGCGGGTTCGCCGGGATCACGCCGAGGCCATCGGTGGCGGCCGGGTCGAGGCTGAGGGTGTTGTCGATCGGCGCCCACTGGCCGTTGGCGTCCTTCGCCCGCTGGGGCAGGGCGCTGGTGACGTCGCGTAGCTGGCCGTCGGGGCGGGCGAACAGTTGGCTGAAGGCGGTGGTGGCGCGGTCGACGAGGACGTCCTTGCCGGTGCGGCGGGCCTCTTGCAGGGCCGTGGCCTCGTCCTTGGGGCCGATGCCGGCCGGAACAGCCGCGACGGGCTCGTCCTGTGCGGCGATCGGTTTCTCGTCGTTGTCCGGGATCAGGGGTAGGGAAGCGGCGGTCAGGGCAGCGGCCATGACAAGGCCGATGGTGACGCCCAGCCGGGTGCGCGTACGCACGAACGGGCTGAGTAAGCGAGGCGCGGTCACGGCGGTCTACTCCCGTGGGGACCGAGGCGGAATGGGCAGCACAAACGGCCCCGATCGGCGTACCGAGGGGCAGAAGGCGGCCACACGATCGCACAACAACCATCGATGTGCGTGGTTACAAGATTGTTACCAGCTATCAAGGTTTCTTTTAGGTAATGCCCGATTTAAAAGTTTTTCATACGCGATGTCGCGTGAAAAGACTATTAAGAGGCGTATTCGAGGCTTATGCCTAGTGCGCCCGCCGCGTCAGTCTTTGCGGGATTACATCCTGTGACGCAGGTCACCGTTTATCCCTATTGATCACTGTCGGTGATCTTGAATATAGCTGAACGCCTATCGCAGAGTGCCCCGGCACGCGCCTTTTGGTCGGCGTGTGCCTTCTGGTGCCTCCGCACCACTCTCTTCGTACTTCGCGCCTGGTGGGGGAGTCGACGCGTATGCGTGTTTCAGTTCCGGTCTTGACCGATTCGGGAGGGAGGAGATGGCGTCGCCGCGGTAGAGCGGCAGTCATCTTCGCTCTGACGACGACCCTGGCCGTCACGATGATGCCCACCGGCGCGTACGCGGTCCCGGGCGCTGGTATGGATCGCGACGACATCGCCCTCGAGCTGCCTGACCTGCCGGAGAACACCTCTCTGGTCGAGGACGAGAGCTCCGATCCGAACTTGACGACGGCGCCGGAGGTGCCGACCGAGGAGTACCTGCCGACCGCGGTTGACGCGTGGGACGCGGGTACTGGTGCGGTGGACCTGACCGGTGCGGTGGCCGGTGCAGATCCGCTCCCGGTCGACGACCTGCCGATCGCGCTCGGTGTTCCCGAGGGCGGTGACCCGGCGGCGGTCGCTGGTGAGTGGACGGTGGACCTGGCTGCTCCGGAGTCGTCGCAGGACGCCGACGTGGCCGGCATGATCATGAAGGTCACGCCGCCGGCGACGGTTGATCCGGCCGCGGAGATCGCGCTGAGCGTGGATTACACGGCGTTCGCGGATCTGTACGGCCCGCAGGCGGCGGACCGGTTCGGTCTGATGACGCTGCCGGACTGCGTGTACACCTCGCCCGGGACGGGTGACTGTGCCCCGGTCCCGGCGGAAGAAGAAGAGCCGGCCGCAGTGACGGCAACCGCGCAGGCGGTTCCCAGTGAGGTCGAGATCGTCCAGGCCGGCACCGCGGCTCTGCGGACGCTGGCTGCCAACACTGATGACACGGCCACCAAGGCGCGCCGGATCGTCACAGGTGTCGTGCCGATCGGGCAGCTGCTCGCCGATGCCGGCACCGGTGGTGCGGGTGGCGGCGTGATGGCGCGTGCGGCCACGGCCAGCGGTTCCGGTGTTGTCGGCGCGCTGGACACCGGTGCCTCGGCGTCCGGTGACTTCACCGCGACCCCGCTGCAGTCGTCCGGCTCCTGGGCCTCCGGGTCGTCGTCGGGTGCGTTCACCTACTCCTACCAGGTGCAGGTCCCGGAGAGCGCCGGCGGTCTGACGCCGAAGGTCGCCCTCGGCTATTCGTCGCAGTCGGTCGACGGTCGCACGTCGGCAACGAACAACCAGGCTTCCTGGATCGGTGACGGCTGGGACTATGCGGCCGGGTCGATCACGCGTACCTATGCGAATTGCCGGCAGGACTCGACCCGGGAGGGTTCGAGCAACGCCAAGCACCGGACCGCGGACATGTGCTGGGGTTCGAAGAACGCCACGCTCTCGCTCGGCGGCAGCACCACCGAGCTGGTCTGGGACGACAACACGTGGACGACCGCGAACGGCGACGGTTCGAAGATCGATCTGATCAAGGACACCACCAGGGACAACAAGGACAAGGACGGCGAGTACTGGGTCGTCACGACCCGGGACGGCACGAAGTACCACTTCGGGATGAACCGGCTGCCGGGCTGGTCGGACAACGGCACCGCCGCCGACGACCCGGTGACGAACTCGGTGCTGACCGTTCCGGTCTACAGCAACCACGCCGACGAGCCCTGCTACAAGGGTTCGACGATCGAGGACTTCAAGAAGTCGTTCTGTACCGAGGGCTGGCGCTGGCAGCTCGACTATGTCGAGGATGTGCACGGCAACGCGATGAGTCTGTGGTGGGCGAAGGAGGAGAACTACTACGCCCGCAACTTCGACTTCAAGTCGCCGGTCAAGTACGACCGTGCCGGATACCTCACCCACATCGACTACGGCCAGCGCGCCGGCAGCGTGTTCTCCACGCCGGCGCCGGGCCGGGTGACGTTCACCGTCGCCGAGCGATGCTTCGCCGAAGGCGGGGTCAGCTGCACCGACACCAACTTCGCCAGCAAGGACCCCGGCAAATACCGGATCTGGTACGACACTCCGGCTGACCTGCGGTGTGAGTCGGCGAAGAAGTGCTGGAACGCGGGCCCGTCGTTCTTCACCCGTAAGCGCCTCGACAAGATCACCACGTCGGCGCAGCGGGTCGCGGGCAGCACCACCCGTCAGACGGTCGACACGTACCAGCTGAAGCAGTCGTTCCCGAAGACGCGGACCGGCCCGAACACGGCTCTGTGGCTGGAGTCGGTGACGCGTACCGGTTCCGCTGTCAACGGCACCACCGCTGAGCTGCAGCCGGTGCGGTTCGAAGCCAACATGGACGACATGCCCAACCGCGTGCTGCGCGGTGCCAAGGACCCGCGGCCCGGGTTCTCCCGCCTGCGTGTCGGCCGGGTCATCAACGAGTACGGCGGCGAGACCGTCGTCAACTACAAGAAGCCGACCGGCGACTGCGCCACCGGCACCGGGCTGCCCGGCAAAGCGGACACCGCCGACCTCAAATCCAACACCCGGCTGTGTTACCCGGCGTTCTGGCACCCGGACCCGTCAGCCGAGGACATCGACTGGTTCCACAAGTACGTGGTGGAGAGCATCGAAGAACTCCCCGCGGTCGACGGAGCGGTCGGCACCACGACGAACTACACCTACGCGGACGCGGCGTGGAAGATCGCCGAGGCCGAGTTCACCAAGAAGTCGACCCGCACGTACTCGAACTTCGCGGGCTTCGCACAGACCACGGTGATCACCGGTGTGGATGACGCGTCGATCGGCAGCAAGCGGACCAAGGCGGTGACCCGTTACTTCCGCGGCCTCGGCGACACGGTTTCGGTCAAGGACATCGTCGGTACGGAAATCGCGAAGGACTCCGAGCCGTTCGCCGGTCGCATCGCCGAGGAGCTGACGTATGCCAGCGCCGGGGATGCCGACACCGAGTGGCTGACCCGGAGTGTCACGGTTCCGGTGGCGACCAAGATCGCCGAGCGGGTGCGTGAAGGCGGGATCAGCCCGCTGCGTGCCTGGCGTGTCAACGACGCGTCGCAGAGGACGTACACCAAGTCTTCGGGCACCGGCGACGACGACCGCAAGCTGCGCGTGACCGAGACCCGGACCACCTACGACAACACCTACGGTCTGCCGACCTATGTGGAGACGTCGGGTGACACCGGCAAGACCGGTGACGAGGCGTGCACCAACCTCGAATACCTGCACCACACCGGTAAGAACCTGATCGGCCTGACCAAGCAGACCAGGTCCAGCCCGACGACCTGTGCCGCCGCGACGTGGGACAACCTGAAGTCGCTGAGCGCGGCGACCCGGGTCGCCTACGACTGGACCGACTTCGGTGCGGCGCTGCCGTCCTACACCCGTGGCCTGGCGACCCAGTCGTGGTCGTTGAAGGGTGACGGCACCGGGTACGAGTGGAACGGCAACCACGGCTTCGACGACCTGGGCCGGGTCAAGGAATTCCTCGACCCGGACATGCAGACCTCCAAGATCACCTACGAGCCGGCCACCGGCCA
Source organism: Actinoplanes sp. CA-015351 (assembly GCF_050955685.1). Taxonomy (NCBI): domain Bacteria; kingdom Bacillati; phylum Actinomycetota; class Actinomycetes; order Micromonosporales; family Micromonosporaceae; genus Actinoplanes; species Actinoplanes sp. CA-015351. The sequence continues at coordinate 6,461,125 of NZ_CP192102.1, read as the reverse complement.
GCCGTTCAAGGTGACCGAGGAGAACGGGCTCGGGCACAAGCAGGTTCAGGAGCTGGAGCCGGGCCGCGCGGTCGCGGTCAAGACGACCGATGCCAACGGGCATGTCAGCACCGCTGAGTACGACCCCCTCGGCCGGCTCGTCAAGGGCTGGGCGCCGGGTCGTGCGGGTGCGACGATTCCGGACTTCGAGGCCGCCTACACGATCCCGAAGCCGGACGCCGAGGGCATTCGCAAGCCGCCGTACGTGACGACGAAGGCGCGGGGTCACGAGAACCGCATCGAAACGTCCATCACAATCTACGACGGTCTCGGCCGGGAACGGCAGTCACAGCAGCCGGCCACCGGTGGCGGCAGGCTGATCACTGACACCCTCTACAACAGCTCCGGCGAGGTGTGGCAGACCAACAACGCCTACTTCACCGAGGGCAACCCGTCCGGCAACCTGTTCACGCCGGACTCCGAGATCGCGGTTCCCAACGCGACCCGCTACACCTACGACGGCCTCGGCCGAGTCCTCCAGGAGCTGCCGATCCTGCGCGGCGCCGAAACGCCCGCCAGGGCAACGAAGTACGAGTACGGCGAAGACTGGTCGATCGTCCGCAACCCCACGGGCGCCGCGTCGTACCGGATCTTCACGGACGCGCTCGGCCGAACCAGCCGGGTCGACAATTTCAACCCGGCGGCCACCGCCGGCTTCACGTCGATGCGGTACGAGTACAGCAAAGCCGGGCAGTTGGTGAAGGCCACCAACTCCGCGGCCAAGACTGGCAACGCCTGGTCTTGGACCTATGACCAGCGCGGCCGTCTGGTGCAGTCGAAGGATCCCGACAGCGGCACGATCGACAATACCTATGACCACCGCGACCGGGTCATCTCCACCACTAACGCGCACGGCAGCACGGTCGTCACCGAGTACGACGAACTCTCCCGCCCGTCCAAGCAGTACCTCGGGTGGGACCTGACCGACCTACGTGCCGAGTTCACGTACGACACGGCGCCCGGCGGCAAGGGCATGCCGGCGACGGCGACCCGGTACACCGACGGCAAGCCCTACAAACAATCGATCGCCGGGTACACCAGCGATTACCAGCCGACGACCACGACCCTGTCGCTGCCGGCGGACATCGCCACCGCCTGGGGTCTCAAGACCTCGTACAGCTACAACTACAGCTACACCGACACCGGTCTGCCGGATGCGGTCACGCTGCCCGCGATCGGCAACCTTCCGAGCGAGAAGATCGTCGCCCGGTACAACGCCGAGGGCCTGCCGCTCTCGGTGTCCGGTCAGGACTGGTACGGCGCCGAGACCAGCTACTCGCCGTACGGCCAGCTGATGCGCTCCACGCTGGGTGCGCAGCCGTACCGGGTCTGGGCGCTCAACAACTACGACGAGGCCGACGGCGCTCTCAAGGACCAGCAGGTCTACCGGGAGAACACCGGTGACAAGGTGCTCGTCGGCGGCGTGCTGGTGTCCAACCGTTCCTACGGCTACGACGCCACCGGCAACGTCACCGCGATCCAGGAGAAGTCCGTCGGGATCGAGGAGCGGCAGTGCTTCACGTACGACCCGATCGGTCAGCTCTCGAAGGCGTGGACCTCCAAGGACCAGACGTCCTGTGCGGCCGGTCCGGTCGGTACCGACGGCGCGGTCAACGTCGCCGCCGGTAAGGACAACGCCGGTTACTGGCAGGAGTACGAGTACGACCTGCTCGGCAACCGCACCAAGCTGGTCGAGAAGGACATCACCGGGGCGACCGCCAAGGACGCCACCAGCACCTACACCTACGGCAAGGCCGATGGCAGCCAGCCCGGCACGCTGACCAAGGTGGCCAAGAAGTACACCACTCCGGCCGGCGCTCAGGTCACCGCCGAGGCGGACCGTCTGTACTCGCTGACCGGTGACACCACCTCGGTCACCTCGGTGCAGAACGGTGACAAGCAGGAACTGTCCTGGACGTTCGACGGCAAGATCGAGCGGATCTCCGGCCAGGGCGGTACCGGCAAAGCGTCGTACATCGGCCTGAACAACGCCTGCCTCGACGTGAGCGGTGGTGCGGCCGCCGCCGGCACGAAGATCCAGCTCTGGGGCTGCAACGGCACCCCGGCGCAGAAGTGGAGCTTCAAACCGTCGGCGAGCCAGAACGATGCGAACCTCGGCACGCTGTCACAGCACAACGGTGCCTGGTGTGCCCAGCCGGCAGCGAACACCGCCGGGTCGGCCGTGGCATTGCAGAAGTGTGACGGCTCGGCCGCCCAGCAGCTTCGTCGCTCCACCACCGGTCAGCTGACCCACGTGGCGTCCGGGTTGTGCATCACGGCGACCGCCGACAACACCGGGGTCTCTTTGGTCGCTTGCGCCACCGGCAACGCCGGCCAGGTATGGGCGGCGCAGGACCAGAGCACCTACATCTACGGTCCTGACGGCTCCCGCCTGCTCACGATTCAAGGCAAGCAGGCCACGCTGAACCTCGGTGAATCGCAGATCACCGTTCAGCCGGGCGGTGGGCTGGTCAACACCCAGCGTGCGTACGCCGTGCCGGGTGGCTCGGTACTCCGGCACGCCCAGGGCGGTGCGGCGTCCACGTTGCACGCGCTCACCGCAGATCACCAAGGTTCGCCGTACGCCGAGGTGAACCTCAGCAGCGGAATGGGCTTCCGGATCCGCAAGCAGGACGCGTTCGGCAACGAGCGCGGCACCGCACCGCTCGCGCTGAACATGCGCACGAACGCCGGATTCCTCGGCACCATGCGGGACGACACCTCCGGCTTCACGCCACTCGGTGCCCGTCTGTACGACCCGGTGGTGGGCCGGTTCCTTTCCGCCGACCCGGTGCTGGACATCGCCGACCCGCAGCAGCAGAACGGGTACGCGTACGCCCACAACAACCCGGTCACCCATTCGGACCCGACCGGTCTGTCGATCACCCTGACCGCGTCCGAGCTGGCGTCGGCACTGGCCGGCGCCGGTCTCTCCGCGGCGCAGATCGCCGAGGCGCAGGCCAACGCGAACCGTTCACTGACCGATGTGATCCTGTCGGCCGCCTGGTCGATGCTCAAGGACTTCATCGGCATCACCGACGCGATGAACTGCTTCGGCGGTGACATGTGGGCCTGCGGCAGCCTCATCATCGGCGCGATCCCCTGGGCGAAACTCGGGAAGATCCCGGCGGTGCTCAAGGCCATCGACCGTACGATCGCTGCGATCTCGGCGTGGAAAACCGCCAAGAAGGCGGCAGAAGCGGTCTTGGCCGCCGCGCGAGCGGCGGAAGCAGCAGCACTCAACGCCAAGAAGCTCGCTATCGAAAGAGCGAAAAAGGCAGCACAGGCGGCGAAGAAGAAAGCCGCCGACAAGGTAAACACCACAAGCAACAAAGCATCGACAGCTACCAAGAAGACAGGCAACGACGCCCAGCGGCAGGCTCAATCTGAAGCCGCGCCGAAGAGTTCGTCCGCATCGAGCGGCGGAAAGGGCGGCGGCGGAAAGAGCGATGAGTCCAAGCCGGGCGGATCATCCGGAGGAACTGCCCGCGGCGACGGTGGCACGTCCGGTGGCGGCGGGGACAAGGCCGACGGTGGCGGTGACCGCAGCGGCGGCGACGGAGAGTCGTGCCCGATCAACAACAGCTTCACCCCGGGCACGCCGGTTCTCATGGCGGACGGCTCGACCAAGGCGATCGAGGACGTCAAGCCGGGTGACCGGGTCAAGGCAACGGATACCGAAACTGGGGACACCCGCGCCGAGACAGTCACGGCGGCCATCCAAGGTGACGGCGTCAAGCACCTGGTCAAGCTGACCATCGCCACGGCCGGCTCGCAGGCGGCCGAAGTCACCGCCACGGAGGGGCACCCGTTCTGGGTTCCATCGCTGAGCGAGTGGATCGTTGCGACTGATCTTCGCGAGGGTCAGTGGTTGCAGACCGGCGGTGGCTCGTTCGTTCAGATCACGGCGATCGAACGGTGGAGCGTCCCTCGTGCCACCGTCCATAACCTCACCGTCAGTAATGTTCACACGTATCATGTGATGGCTGGCAGTGCGTCGGTGCTCGTTCACAACTGTGGCGATTCAACGAAGCACGATGTCGACAACCTGGCGAGTTCGCTCGACGAGGACACGTACTTCCATTATGGCGACGAGGACGGAATCAATTCGATCATGAATGGGGGAGTGGTGGTTTCGAACAGTAAGAACGTCGCCTACTTCACCCAGGACATGGTGTCTCCTGAGGATGCAAATGGTGTGCTCTTCGCGGGCAACCCGTTCTACCTCAACCGCGGTACGCATGTAATCGCCTTCAAGATGCCGAAGGGTTTGCTGCAAGTGGGGACACAGGCCAATGAGGTAGTTCATGTGGGGTCCTTCCGGTTCACACCGGAAATGGTTCTCTACCATGGCCCGAATCCGTTCACGTCATAGCCATGCTGTCGGTCGAGAAGTATTACGAGATGCTGGCGCTGAACAAAGCGCTGATGGAAGTTCGTTTCCTGGGGGGCGACATCGACGTCGCCCTCCGGGGCAGTGCGCCCCTCGCGGACCTGCATTCGCGTCTCATCGATGAGCTGATCGATCACCATCGGCGTTCAGGGGAAGACGGCAAAGTCGCGTCCTGGGAGCAATGGCGGGTCTTCGCGTCTCGTGGCCTCGAGATCCAGAGCATCATCGGTTATTTTTCGCCGATGTGGTCCGGCATCAAGTCCGAGACAGTGAAGAGGCAGGCTCTGGAAGCCCAGATGCGTCCGTTCATCTTTGACGACGGCGATGTCGACCGGCTTTACCAGGAGATCGAGCGTCGAGCCCGCGGATAGTGCGGTTTTACGACGTAAGCGCCCGCCCGGATTTTTCCGGGCGGGCGTTTCGTCTGTGGCAGGTGGTCAGGCGCCGGTGTAGAGGACGGCGTCGATCTCGATGTCGAAGCCAACGAGCGGGACCGGCAGGGTCGTCCGCACTGGCAGGTTGTCGCCCTTGATGTACTGCTTGTAGATCTCGTTCATCGCCGGGAAGTCGGCGAAGTCACGCAGGTAGACGCCGACCCGGACCGCCTGGTCGAGGCTGGAGCCGGCTGCCTCCGCCACGGCCGCCAGGTTGCGGAACGCCGAGTGCGCCTGCTCCTCGAAACTGCCGGTCACCCGGGTGCCGTCCGGCAGGGCCGGGATGGCGCCGGCCAGATAGATGGTGTCGCCGGCCACGACAGCGTGTGAGTACGGGCCGCCGGCGGGTGCCGCCTTGTCGGTGATCACAGCGCGCTTGGGCATCAGGAACTCCTCGGTTCGGTTCTCGGGAACTGTTCGGCCAGCCCGTCCACCCCGATCAACGGGGTGGCGAGCAGGTCACGGATGTGGCGCTCGCGACGGGCCAGGGCCTCGCGCTGGGCGTCGGTGAGCGGGATCCACGGCGCGGGCGGGCCGGGCAGCCGCGGGGTCAGCAGGCGGCCGCCGACATAGGTCGCCTGGTTGATCAGCCTTATCGGGGACACTCGAACCTGACGATGCGCGTCGGTGACCGGGAAGTCCTCCACGCGTACATCGAAGATCGCCACGTCGGCGGGGGTGCCCACCGTGAGTTTCCCGCCCGGCAGGCCCAGCGCCGCGGCCGGATGGGTTGTCGCCGCAGCGATCACCTCGGGCAGCGGCACCCCGACGGCCAGGAGTTTCGCCATCGTGGTCGGCAGGTCGAAGACCGGGCCGTGCAACGAGCGGGCGTGCAGGTCGGTGGAGATCGTGTACGGCCGGAGGCCGGCGTCGAGCTGGGCCTCCAGGATGTCGAAGGCGAAGCCGCCCGAGCCGTGCCCGAGGTCGAGCAGGACGCCGCGCTCGGAGGCCGCGCGCACGGCCGGGCCGAGCGGCGCCGCGATGCCGCTCGCGCAGTGTGTCACGATGTCGCCGGGACGCAGCAGGTCGAGCACCTCGTCGAGTGCGGGCGGCACCGTGCCGATGTGAACCATGACCGGGACTCCGCACGCGTCGGCGGCGGCCAGCCCTCGCCGGAGCGGCTCGATGCCGTTGGCGCCGACGGTTTCCGTGTCGATGCGGACCTTGATGCCGTGGATCAGGTCGCGGTTGGCCGCGATGGTGTCGATGGCCAGGGCGACGTCGCAGTTCGCCAGGTCGCGGCACTCGCCGGTGCGCCCGGCCAGGCCGACCGCCGAGATGTTGAGCAGGGCCGGCACCCGGACCGTGGCCTCGGTGGACACACGGCGCAGCCCGGCGAGTGTGTACGCCCCCGCGGAGCCGGCGTCCACCCAGGTGGTGACTCCGGAGTACCACGCGATCGGGTCGGGGTCGATGCTCCAGTAGCCCGGTCCGACGTGGGTGTGCAGGTCGATCAGGCCGGGGGTGACGAGCCGGCCGGTGACGTCGGTGATGTGGCGGGCGTCGCGGGGGAGGTCGGGGCCGATCGCGGCGATGCGGCCGTTGTGGATCGCGAGGTCGGCTTGCTTGCCGTCGTGCTCTCCACCGGTGATCAGTAGGTCCCAGGTCATGCCGGGTCACCTCCCGGTTGGTCGTCGCCGGTGGCGAGGGCCTGGGCGATCGCCAGGCGGTAGAGGCGAGCGGGCCGCCCCTTGGGATGCGGTTGGGTGCTCCCGCCGGCCACCACGAGGCCCGCGTCGCTCAGTTTGCGGATCAGGCGGCGCCCGCTCGGATCGGTGATGCCGAGAGCCTCCGCGAGGTCGCCCGGGGAGATCGACCGGCCGCCGAGCGAGCGTTCCAGCGCGGCCAGCCGGGACAGGGTCGCCGGGCTGAGGCCGGCCCGGCCGGCCAGTGTCTCGAGGCCGCCGTGCCCGCGATAGGTGTAGGCCAGTGGAGTGCCGCCGGAGCCCATCGGGCCGATCATCACGCCGTCGTCGGTGATCAGGTAAGCCGAGGCCGCGCCGTCCTGCTCGGCGCGGTCGGCGGCCTGCTCCGCGAGTGCGACGCTGCCTCGCGCGGAGGGACCGATGCCGAAACCGGCCACCGCATCGAGGTCGCCGGTCTCGTCGTCGGGGCTGTTGTGCCAGCGCACGGGTGTGGTGACCCAGTGCTCGGTGAGGGTCTCGAAGACGGCGGCGGGCGCGAAGGCGACGACACCCCGTGGACCGTGCTCCTCTATCCACGCGTCGGCCAGCTCGGGAACACTTTGCAGGGCTCGCTGGAGCGCGGCGCGTGTGCCGGCCTCGGGAGCACGGAAGACGGCGGCCGCGAACCGTTGCTCGTCGGCGCGGCGGCGGCGGACGCGCAGGACCAGGTCGTACAGGTCGGCGCGGATGGTGCCGGGGGTGGCGAGGGCGTGCAGGACGGCGGCCCGGCCGTCCAGAGCGGCGGCCACCCCGGTCCGGACGGTGATCACGTAGCGCGCGCCGGTGCGGGCCAGGTGCTCCTGATGGAAGGCCACGACCTCGTCGACCGGCTGGTCCGCGTCGAACGGCAGGGTGGCGACGGCCGAGCGGTCGAGCCCGAGCGCGGACGCGACCTCGGCAACGGTCTCGTGGGTGAAGGTGTCGATGCTGACGGGGGTGGCCGGCCAGCCGTTGCCCCGGGCTCGTGCCCAGGCCAGCGCCAGGTCGAGCGCGGCCGAGCGGGTGACGGCCACGGGCAGGCCCGCGGGAATAAGGTCGCGGGAGCGGGCGAAGGGGACCAGGCCGAGCAGCAGACCGTCCAGCTCCTCGGCGGCGAGGAGGTCGCGGACCCGGTCGCGGATCTGCTCCTCGTGCTCGTAGACAGCCCAGGTGAACTCGACGCCGGTCAGCGTGCGTGCCGCCTCGGCGAATCGTGCGCGGTGGCCGGTGTGGAGCACTAGTCCGATCACCATCGCCTGCCCCCTGGTGGTTCGTAAGTGGTTCGTTGTATCGTGGCCCAAAGCGCTCGCCTGGTCAAGGAGGCGTCATGATCGAACCACTTCCGAACCTGATTCCTCGGCCAGCCGGCGTCACGGCGGCTGATGGCGGGTTCTTCGTGCTCGACGCCGGCACGCTTCTCGACGCCGGACCCGGTCTGGGCGCGATCGCCGCGGGGCTTCGCGCCTCCCTCGGGCCGGCCACCGGCTGCGAGCTGCGAGACGGGAGCGGCGGCATTCTGCTGAGTCTCGACACCCGGATTCCCGCCGGCGCCTACGAGCTGACGGTCACGCCCGAGGGGATCAGTGTGGAGGGCGGATCGCCGGCGGGCGTCTTCCACGGCACGCAGACGCTGCGGCAGCTGCTTCCGCCAGCCACGTTACGCCGGGCCCGCGTGGCCGAGGGTCCGTGGCAGATCCCCACCTGCCGGATCACCGACGTGCCGCGTTTCGCCTGGCGTGGCGTCATGCTCGACGTGGCCCGGCACTTCATGCCGGTGGCCGACGTGCTGCGTTTCATCGATCTCGCGGCGTTCCACAAGCTCAACGTCCTGCACCTGCACCTCACCGACGACCAGGGCTGGCGGGTCGAGGTGCCGGGCCGGCCCCGCCTGACGTCGGTGGGCGCCTGGCGGCCGGAGTCGATGCTCGGCGCCCGCGGCCACGAGCGGTTCGACAAGCGGCCGCACGGCGGCTTCTACACCGATGACGACCTGCGGGAGATCGTGGCGTACGCGGCAGCCCGCTTCATCACCGTCGTCCCTGAGGTCGACATGCCCGGCCACATGCAGGCCGCCATCGCCGCGTACCCGGAGCTCGGCAACGGCTTCGCCGGCCCGGTCCGGACGTCGTGGGGCATTTCTTCGCACGTGCTCAACGTCGGCGACGAGGCGCTGGGCTTCTGCCGTGACGTGCTCGACCACCTCTGCGACATCTTCCCGGGCGAGGTGATCGGGATCGGTGGCGACGAGTGCCCGGCCACCGAGTGGCAGGACTCCCCGGTGGCCGAGGCCCGGATGAAAGAGGCGGGGCTGGAGGGCCCGCACCAGCTGCAGAAATGGTTCACCGAGCGGCTCGCCCGGCACCTCGCGAGGCGTGGCCGACGGCTCTACGGCTGGGACGAGATCCTGGCCGGCGGTGCTCCCCCGGGTTCGGTCATCGCGGCCTGGCGCGGGGTCGAGCCCACGGTGTGGGCGGCTCGCGCCGGCCATCAGGTGGTCGCCTGTCCGGACACCTCGGTCTACCTGGACTATCGCCAGTCCGACGACCCGGGTGAGCCGACGCCGGTCGGCACCCGCCTGACGCTCGAAGAGGTCTACGCCTTCGAGCCGGTGCCCGGCGGCCTGACCCCGGAGCAGGCCGCCCTGGTCCTCGGCGGGCAGGCCAACGTCTGGACCGAGCACATGGAGTCCGCCCGGCGAGTCGACTACCAGGTCTTTCCCCGGCTGTGCGCGTTCGCCGAGGCGGTGTGGGGGCCGGCCGAGCGCGACTTCGCCGGCTTCTCGGCGCGGCTTCCGGCGCATCTGGCCCGGTTGGAGGCGCTCGGGGTGAACTACCGGCCGCTCTCCGGTTCCCGGCCCTGGGACGGGCGGCCGGATGCGCCTGGCAATCCGCGTACCCGAGCGGATCGCCAGGCCGAGCTGCACGAGATGACCGCCGCCCTCCGCGGGACGGATCAGCAATGACCAGGAGTATGGCCGGCTCAGGGCAGCAGCGGCAGCAGCCGGTGCGCCACGCGAAGCGAGCGCATGTGGTCTTTCCCGGAGCCTTCGAACGTCCACACCTCGGACAGGACCGCCTGGGCGAAACCCCACCCGATCACCCGCTCGGCCGGCATGCCGAGACCGTCGGCGAGCTGCTCGATCCGGGCCGGGAGCAGGTCGAGCACGCTGTCGTCGGGGCTCTGCGGGTCCGGGTTGTACAGCAGCGCCCCGATCTCGTAACCGGGGTCGCCGACGACACCGTGCGGGTCGATCGCCAGCCACCGCTCCCGATCCGCAGCGAGCACGTTGTCGTGGTGCAGGTCGCCGTGCAGCACCACCCGCTCGGTGGCGGTGGCGCAGAGCTCGGCGAAAACTCGGGCGCCCCGCTCCACCAGGTGCCTCGGCAGTGGATCGTCGCCGGGAAACCGGTCCAGGTGCTGCTCGAACGACGCGACCCGGCCGGCCAGCTCGGGCAGGGCGATGCTCTCGGGCGCGGGCCGGTGCAGCCTGCGGATCACGCTGATCAGCGCGGCGGTCGCCGCCTCGTCGTCAGCCGGCACCAGCGCGGTCGCCGGTGTGCCCGGCCGGGCCTCCTCCAGCAGGAGCGCGCCACGGGCGTCGTCGCGCGCCAGCACCGTGACGGCGCCGCGCCCGGCGAAAAACCCCAGGGCGGCGGCCTCGTCGGCCAGATGGCCACCTTCCGGTACGCCCATCTTGAGCACCGCCGCAGTGCCGTCCGCCCGGCGTGCCCGGGTCACCCAGTTCATGCTCAGCGGGAGCCGGTCGCCGAGCGTCAGCTCCCAGTCCCGGGCGACCTGCTCGGCAAGCGTGGGAAGCGCGGCCAGCCAGCGCCGGCCGGCCGGACCCCAGGACTGTTCGACCGCACGGGTGAAGGATGCGGGGAGCGGAATTTCGACCACGGGGTGCAGTTTCGCAGCCGGCGACAACGACCGGCGCCGACGAGCGAGTGGAGGCCACGGTGACGATCGACTGGCGGAGCAAAGGATTCTGGTCGCCGGACGAGACCTGGAGCGCCGAGCGGTTCGCGCAGGAGCAGCCGAGCATCTTCGGCGGCGGATTCACCTGGCCGCTCCTGGTGGTCAGGCGCGCGGCGGTGGAGGCGAACATCGCCACGATGGCGGCGTACTGCCGGCGGCACGGGGTGGACTTCGCGCCGCACGCCAAGACGACGATGGCACCGGGTCTGCTCGATGCTCAGCTTCGGGCGGGCGCGTGGGGGATGACGGTGGCCACGCCCAATCAGGCTCTGGTGCTGCGGCGGCTCGGGGTCGAGCGGGTTCTGATCGCCAACGAGGTTCTCGATCCGGTGGCGTTGTCCTGGCTGGCACGGGAGTCCGGCGCGGGGTGGGAGGTCTACTTCCAGGCCGACTCGGTCGCCGGGGTCGAGGCGGCGGCCGTGACCGGCGGGCCGTTGCGGATCTTTGTCGAGCTGGGGCACGCGGGTGGGCGTACCGGGGTGCGCAGTCTGGACGAGTTGGAGGCGGTGGCTCAGGCGGTTGCGGCGGCGCCGGGTCTTGAGCTGGTCGGTGTCACGGGTTACGAAGGGCAGCTGCCCGATCAGGCTGGGGTTGACGCGTACCTCGACCGGCTTGTCGACGGGGTCGAGCGCCTGGCTAAAGCGGGTCTGCTCGCGGAGCGACCATGGGTCTCGGCCGGCGGCAGCGCCTGGTTCGACCGGGTGATCGACCGCTTCGGCCGGCTCGGCCCCCAGGTCCGGGTGATCGTGAGGAGCGGGGCGTCGGTGACTCACGACGACGGGTTCTACCGGGAACGGACTCCGTTCGTCCGAGTGCCGGAAGAAGGCCCGCTCGACGCGGCGCTGGAGATCTGGGCGCAGGTGGTGTCGGCGCCTGAGCCGGGGCTAGCCATCGCGGGCATGGGTAAGCGGGACGCCCCGTTCGACGAAGGGCTGCCGGTGCCGCTCGAGGTCCGCGCGGCCGGCGGGGCGGTGCGGACGGCGGCCGGGGTCCGGGTCACGAAGCTGAACGACCATCACACGTACCTGGAGCTGGACGGGGCTGGGCTCGTGCCCGGTGACCTGATCCGATTCGGGATCTCGCATCCGTGCACGGCGTTCGACAAGTGGCGTGACATCCCGGTCGTGGACGAGGACCGGCGAGTGGTGGACGTCCTGCACACGTATTTCTGAGTTCTTCTGAGTTCTTCTGATTTCTCCTGAGGTCGATGATCATGGTGTTCGGGCAGGGTGGCTACGAGGTTCGATTCGACTGGGGGCCGGTCGGGGCTGGGGCGATCGCGCCGGGGGCGGCTCTGGTCGCGGTAGTGGACGTGCTCTCGTTCACGACCGCGCTGACGGTGGCGGTCGAGCACGGGGCCGCCGTGTTGCCGTACCCGTGGCGGGACGACTCGGCGGCCGAGGCGGCGGCACGACATCAGGCGGTTCTGGCGGTGGGCCGCTCGGTGGCGGGACCGGGGCAGGTGAGCCTGTCGCCGGCGACGATCGTGCAGGCTGCTTCCCGGCATCGGATCGATCGACTGGTGCTGCCGTCGCCGAACGGCTCCGCGATCTCGGCGGGCCTCGCCGCGACGGGCGCCACAGTCGTCGGGGTCAGCCTCCGAAACGCGGCCGCGGCCGCCGCGTGGGTGCGGAAGCAAGCAGCCGGGCCGCCACAGGCGTGGCTGCCAAACGCGGGGCTGCGATCTGCGGGGCTGCCAGAGGCGCCGCCGCAAGCGCTCGGGCCGCCGCAAGCGCTCGGGCCGCCGCAAGCGCCCGGGCCGCCATCTGCCGGGCCGCCGTCGGTGGGGCTGCCGTCGGTGGGGCTGCCGCCGGTGGGGCTGCCGGGAGGCGGGCTGCCAGCGACCGGGTGGACAACGGGCGGGTGGCCGGTGGCTGTCGTCGCGGCGGGGGAGCGGTGGCCGGATGGTTCCCTGCGTCCGGCGGTCGAGGACCTGTGGGGAGCTGGGGCGTTCCTGCATTTCCTCAACGGGACCGGTGAGCCGGCGGCCGGTTTCTCGCCTGAGGCGGGTGCGGCGGTCGCGGCCTATCGCGCGGTTGCCGGTGATCTGCCGGGTGCTTTGGAAGAGACGGCTTCTGGGCGGGAATTGATCGCCGGCGGCTTCCGAGCTGATGTGGAAGTGGCCGCTGCGGCCGGCGTGAGCACAGCGGTGCCGGTCCTGAGCGAGGGCTGGTTCCGCGCGGCCTCATAGAGGAGGGCAAACGCCAGGCCGCGCCGCGCCAGGCCGCGCTGTCCGGGCCGTGTCGCGCCGCGCTGTCCGGGCCGTGTCGCGCCGCGCTGTCCGGGCCGTGTCGCGCCGCGCTGTCCGGGCCGTGTCGCGCTGCGGCTGAGCTGCGGCGTGGGGCTGAGCTGCAGCGCCCGGGCAGGGATGTCTGGGCAGAGCGCGTCTGCGGCCCGACCCGGTCGGCCATGACTTGATGGTGATCGATCCGCAGGGTAGGTGTTCGGGGCGTCGGCGGCGAGGGGTGTCTGTGTTGGCGGTGGTGGATTTTCCTGCTTGTGGATGACGGCGGCGTCGGTTGCGCCGCTGGGCCGGGTGACGGAGCGGGGATTGGAAATCATCCATGCGGTGGGTCGCCTCGGCGGGGGATGGTTCATCGAGATCATGCCTGTTTACGCTGGTCAGGCGTCGATGAGACTTTCCCCTATGCGCCGCCGGAGTCCGCCATGCCCGTTTTCCGTGCAGCCGACAACCAGCCCGCTAAACCCATCAACCCTCCTGCGAATCCCGTCAACACCTTGCCGAACCAGGGAAACTTGTCGGTCAGCCCTGGCAACCCGTCGGCCGGCCGGCTTCCTGCCCTGCCGGTTGGCCGGCCGGGGGAGCAGCCCATGCATGACACGGGTGGGCGCCGGCCGTCCCCACGCTCCACGTACCTCTCTGCGGAGAACACGCCCTACCCCCAGCGGCACACCGTGATCCAGGGAACCTCGGTCCAGGGCCCGCCGGCCCAAGGCCCGCCGACTCAGCAAGCGCCCGTCCAGCAAACGCCCCTTCAGCAAGCGCCCGTCCAGCAAGCGCCCGGCCTGCACGCCCCCGTGCACGCCCCCCTCCAGCAAAACCGCGCCCACGCGCCCCACCAGCATGTTCCTGTCCGACACGCGCCGAATCAGGGGACGCCGGTGACCCCCGAGCACTCGAATACGCCACGAAACCCGGGAAACCCTGGAAATTACACCAGTCACGATCGGCCTTGGCGGACGCGTGACACCGATGCCCGTACCCGTGAATCTCTCTTCCCGGAAGGGCCCACCGAGCCGCTCAATGCGATCAAACCGCAACCCACCGCTGAGCGACGCGGCGGCGCAGCCGTCGTTGTCGCCGTTGTGATCAGCGTGCTCGCGCTGCTGGTCTCCGCGGTGGCTGGCTACTTTTCCCTGACGGCCCAGAGCAAAGCCCACCAGCCGGCGCCGGTCGCCACCGTGCCGGTCGATCGGCCTCCGGAGCCCGAGGAATACCCGGTCGCCTACGCCAAGGAGCCGCTCCGGGTGCAGGTCGGCTGCTCGGCGGTGATCTTTCTGGATCTGGACGAGCCGCGGGCCGACGCTCAGGAGGCGGTGGCTGACCTGCGGTACGACAGCCGGTGCGGTGACGAGCCGCCCCGGTTGAGCCTGGGAGCCGGGGCGCAGGGCGGCAGCCAGCGGAACAACGCCGACGCGGACGCGGCCGGTTGCCTGCGGGCGATCCGGACGAGCCCGCTCGGGCCGGGCGCCGACGTGGAGGTGAAGAGGGGTACGGCGTTGTGCGTGCTGACCGCGGGAGTGCCGGCGGTGCTCGCACTTGTGGAGATCATCGACGTCGGCGGCACCGGCACCGCCGGCCTGCGAGCCACCTCATGGAAGGTCCCGGCCTGACCGCGGACTGACGTCCGCTCTGGACCCGGACCGACGTCCCGGCCAAAGCCCGGACCGACGTCCCGGCCTGACCGGGGACTAACCCGTGGCGCGCAGCGCGGGGCGTGCCTGACAGAATGTCGGGTGCGCCCCGCGAACTCTGTAAGGAGACATTTCCGTGATCCGTACCCATGACGCCGGCACACTGCGCGCCAGTGACGCCGGCACAACGGTGACGCTCGCCGGGTGGGTTGCCCGCCGGCGCGACCACGGCGGTGTCATCTTCGTCGACCTCCGTGACGCCTCCGGCGTGGTCCAGGTCGTGTTCCGTGAGGAAGACGCACACGCCCTGCGCAACGAGTTCTGCGTGAAGGTCGTCGGCGAGGTCAACGCCCGCCCGGACGGCAACGAGAACCCTGAGCTGGCCACCGGTGCGATCGAGGTGGTCGCCAGCGAGCTGGTCGTCCTCTCCGAGGCGGCGCCGCTGCCGCTGCCGATCGACGACACGATCACCGCTGCCGACGACCTGCGGCTGAAGTACCGGTACCTCGACCTGCGCCGGTCCGGCCCGTCGAACGCTCTGCGCCTGCGCAGCCGCGCCAACCAGATCGCGCGTGAGATCCTGCACGCCCGCGACTTCAACGAGATCGAGACGCCGACCCTGACCCGGTCGACGCCTGAGGGCGCCCGCGACTTCCTGGTCCCGGTCCGCCTCCAGCCCGGCACGTGGTACGCGTTGCCGCAGTCCCCGCAGCTGTTCAAACAGCTGCTGATGGTCGCCGGCATGGAGCGGTACTACCAGATCGCCCGTTGTTACCGCGACGAGGACTTCCGCGCCGACCGCCAGCCGGAGTTCACCCAGCTCGACATCGAGATGTCGTTCGTCACGCAGGACGACATCATCGCGCTCGGCGAGGAGATCGTCGCCAAGCTGTGGAGCGAGCTCGCCGGCTACCAGGTGCAGCTGCCGATCCCGCGGATCACCTGGACCGACGCGATGAACCGCTACGGTTCCGACAAGCCCGACCTGCGGTACGGGGTCGAACTCGTCGAGCTGACCGAATACCTCCGTGGCACCGCGTTCCGGGTGTTCGCGGGCGCGATCGACGCCGGCGGTTACGTCGGTGCGGTCGTCATGCCGGGCGGCGCGTCGCAGACCCGCAAGGAGCTGGACGGCTGGCAGGACTGGGCGAAGGCCCGCGGTGCGCGCGGTCTCGCGTACGTGGTGCTCGACGCCGAGACCGGTGAGCCGAAGGGCCCGGTCGCCAAGAACCTGTCGCCCGAGCACCTGTCCGGCCTGGCGGACGCGGTCGGCGCGAAGCCGGGCGACGCCGTCTTCTTCGCCGCCGCGAACGAGCGTCGCGAGGCGCAGGAACTCCTCGGCGCGGCCCGGATCGAGATCGCCAAGCGTGCCAAGCTGATCGACGAGAGCGCCTGGGCGTTCTGCTGGGTGGTCGACGCTCCGATGTTCGAAAAGACCGACGACGGCGGCTGGACCGCTGTCCACCACCCCTTCACGTCGCCGAACGACGAGTGGATCGACAACTTCGAGACCGCGCCGGATCGGGCACTGGCGTACGCCTACGACATCGTCGTGAACGGCAACGAGATCGGTGGCGGCTCGGTCCGTATCCACCGCGCCGACGTGCAGAGCCGCGTCTTCGAGCTGCTCGGCATCACGCCGGAAGAGGCCGCCGACAAGTTCGGCTTCCTGCTGGAGGCCTTCAAGTACGGCCCGCCGCCGCACGCCGGCATCGCGCTCGGCTGGGACCGGACCTGCATGCTGCTCTCCGGCAACGAGTCGATCCGTGAGGTCATCGCGTTCCCGAAGACCCGCGGCGGTTTCGACCCGCTGACCACCGCGCCGACGCCGATCACCACGCAGCAGCGGCTCGAGGCCGGCATCGACGCCAAGCCGAAGGCCGCCGCCGGCACACCGGGCACGGACGGCCAGGCCGCTCCGGTCCAGCACTCCAACTGATGTTCCCGATCTGATTCCCGGCCGACCGGGACGCCGGACCAGCTCGCTGCCCGAGCTGGTCCGGCTTTCTTTTCCGGCTTCGTGTCGGGGGATCAAGAGCCAGATCAAGAGCCAGGCCAGTGGGTACGGGTGAAGTGCGGCCACCCACGGCTCCTGTGAGACTGGCCGGGTGGAGCCGACGATTGTCAACCGCCCTGAACAGCCCTACATCGGCCGTCGCGAGTCGATCACGATGACCGAGTTCGCCCGGGTCGCTGATCATCTCCCGGTCATGTTCGCCGACCTGGCGGACCGTGGTGTCCCGGTCACCGGCGCGCCGTTCTTCCGGTACCGGGTGATCGACATGGCCGCCGAGCTGGTGGTCGAGGCCGGCGTCCCGGTCGCGTCCGCGGTCGAGGTGGACGGGCCCGGATTCGCCGACACGTTGCCGGCCGGGCGGTATGTGACGGTCGCCCACATCGGGCACCCCGACGAGTTGATGGCCGTCACCGCGCGTCTCCTCGGCTGGGCACAGGACCGGAGTCTCGCCTGGGACATGACGCCGACCCCGACCGGTGAGGTCTGGGGCTGCCGGCTGGAGATGCTCATGACCAATCCGGTCGAGCAGCCGGACATGCACAAGTGGGAGACGGTGCTGCTCTTCAAGCTGGCCGATTAGTTCACCGAAGGCTATCCACAGAACTTGTGCACAGACTCTATGCATAAGTATTGTGCATGCATGGCCGACGAACTCAGTCACGTTCAACTCACCCACCGGCAGATCCGCGTGCTGGCTCATCCGCTGCGGATCCAACTGCTCGGCCGGCTGCGCGGCGAGGGCCCGAAAACCGCCACCCAGCTGGCCGAGATCCTCGACACCAACACCGGCGCGACCAGCTATCACCTGCGACAGCTCGCCGAGGTCGGGCTGGTCGCCGAGGAGGACCGGTCGGGCGGCGGCCGGCAGCGCTGGTGGCGAGCCGTGCACGAGATGTCGAGCTGGAGCCGCACCGGGTACGACGACGATCCGGACGCCCGGGCCGCCGTGGTGTGGCTGGAGACGTTCCAGGTCAACCGTTTCGTCGAGCAGGCCGAGGCCTGGCAGCGCGCGGTGTCCACGGAGCGCCAGGAGTGGCGCGACGCCGGCGGGCTCTCCGACTACATGCTGAAGCTCGATCCCACCCAGGTGCGCGCCCTGATGGACGAGATCGAGGCCGTTGTCGAGCGGCACGCCCGGCATGAGCCCGGTCCGGGCGCCAAGCCGGTCAGCCTCTATCTGGCCGCGCTGCCGAAACCGGCAACACCGGTGGAGGAGGGATCGAGATGACCGTCGAGCAGGCGCGTTTCCGCTTCCTGTTGTTGCTCGGGCTGCGCTGGTTCCCGGTCGGGCTGACGATTCCGGTCCTGGTGCTGCTGCCGCTGGAGCGCGGGCTCAGCATCGCCCAGGTCGGCGCGGTCGCGGCGATCCAGGGGATCACGGTCCTGGTCCTGGAGCTGCCGACCGGTGGCCTCTCCGACGCGGTCGGCCGACGGCCGGTGCTGCTGATCGCCGGCGTCGTCAACATCGGTTCGCTGGCGATCTGGACGGTCGCCGGCTCGGTGGCGCTGTTCGCCGTGGCGTACCTGTTGCAGGGCATCTACCGCGCGCTCGACAGCGGGCCGCTGGAGGCGTGGTACGTCGATCATGCGCTGGCGGCCGATCCGCAAGCGGACATCGAGGGCGGCCTGTCCCGCAGCGGGGTGGTGCTGGGACTCGCCGTCGCAGGGGCCGCGCTGATCAGCGGTGGTCTGGTGTGGATCGGCCCGATCGGGCCGGTGAGCGCGCTGACCGTGCCGGTGGTCGCCGCTCTCGGGCTGAGTGCGGTCAGCACCCTGGCGGTGGCGCTGCTGATGACGGAGGAGCGGCCGGCGCGCGGTGTCGCGGCGTTCGCCGCATCGGTCCGTGGTGTGCCGGCGGCGATCGGCGGGGCGCTCAGGCTGGCTCGTGGCTCCCGTGTGGTGCTCGCGCTCATGGCGGTCGAGATCTTCTGGAGCTTCGGCATGGTGACTTTCGAGAAGCTGATGGCGGTCCGGCTCAGTGAGGTCACCGATCCGGACGCGGCCGGCGCGCTGCTCGGCCCGGTCAACTCAGTGGCCTGGGCGGCATCGGCGGCCGGCGCCGCGCTCGTTCCGCTGCTCGCCCGCCGGGTCGGTCCGGCCTGGGCCGGGTTCACGTTGAAGATCGTTCAGGGCGTCACGATCATCGGGATGGGACTGTTCGCCGGTCCGATCGGCCTGATCGGCGCGTTCCTGCTCTGTTACGCCGTGCACGGCGCGGCGAACCCGGTGCACGCCGGCCTGCTGCATCGGCAGGCGGAGGGCGAGTTCCGGACGAGTCTGCTCTCGCTGAATTCGATGGTCGGCCAGCCGGGATTCTCGATCGGCGCGATCGTGTTGACCGCCATCGCTGCCAGCGCCGGGACCCCGGCCGCGATCGTCACCGGCGGCGTGGTTCTGGCCATCGCGGCACCTCTCTATCTGATTAGATCGAAAGACGTGTTTCGGGAGCACTCCCCGGCGGGTACCAGCAGGCCACTGGCTCTCTGATCCCCCGGAGGTACTTGATGCTCGCCATCGCTGCCGCCGTTGTCTTCGGCATCTGGCTGCTCGCTGATCTGCTGGATACGAACTTCGGCGCTCCCGACCTGTTCAACTTCCCCACGATGGCTTCCCTCGGCCTGCTGCTGCTCTCGCTCTACCTGGCCGGCATCGGCAGCGGCCCGCGCGCCGGCTCCGGCACCGGCTCGTCCGGCCGCCGTTTCTACGGCCGCCGCCCCGGCCGCGGCTGACGCCGTCAGCACGCTCCGCTCACAGCCCGGGTCCAGCTGGTTCCACCGGCGAGACCCGGGCTGTCGGCTGTCCGGCCGGCCGTCCGCGAGTTTCGGATTGGGTCATGGGGGCCGGTACTGTCGATGACGATGGACACGGACGGGCTTTTCTCACTCGCGCCACCGGGCGCGCCGGCTTCGGCCCCGGCCGGCGGCGACGCTGCCGGTTTCGGGAGGCCCGCCGCTGACGCGCCTCTGCCGGTGCGCATGCGGCCCGCGACGCTGGATGAGCTCGTCGGGCAGGAGCACCTGCTCGCGCCCGGCGCTCCGCTGCGGCAGCTGGTCACCGGCGCCAGCCCGATGTCGGTGATCCTCTGGGGTCCGCCGGGCACCGGCAAGACCACGATCGCGCATCTCGTGGCGCACGCCACCGATCGGAAATTCGTCGCGATGTCCGCGCTCACCGCCGGCGTCAAGGACGTGCGCGCGGTGATCGACACGGCGAAACGAGAGCGCCGCTACGGCGGTCCGCCGACGGTCCTCTTCATCGACGAGGTTCACCGTTTCAGCAAAACGCAGCAGGACTCGCTGCTCGCGGCGGTCGAGGACCGTACCGTCACGCTGCTTGCGGCGACCACCGAGAACCCGTACTTCTCGGTCATTTCCCCGCTGCTGTCGCGCTGCGTGCTGCTCACGCTCCAGGCGCTCACCGACGACGACGTGCGCGGCCTCGTCCGGCGCGCGACCACCGACGAGCGCGGGCTGGGCGGCGCCGTCACCCTTTCTGCCGAGGCCGAGGAGCATGTGGTACGCCTGGCGTCAGGCGACGTCCGCAAAGCTCTGACCGCCCTCGAAGCCGCGGCGGGGTCGGCACTCGCCCAGGACGTGAAAGAGATCGACCTCGCCACCGCCGAGCGCGCGGTGGACGTGGCAGCGGTCCGTTACGACCGGGACGGCGACGCGCACTACGACGTGATCAGCGCGTTCATCAAGAGCATGCGGGGCAGCGACCCGGACGCGGCACTGCACTACCTCGCCCGGATGCTGGTGGCCGGTGAGGACCCGAGGTTCATCGCCCGGCGGCTGGTGATCTTCGCGAGTGAGGACGTCGGGATGGCCGATCCGCAGGCGCTGCTCGTCGCCACGGCGGCCATGTCGGCCGTACAGAATGTGGGTCTGCCCGAAGCGGGTCTGAATTTGGCGCAGTCAGTGGTTCACAACGCGACAGCGCCGAAATCGAACAGCGTGACCACCGCGCTCGGCGAGGCCATGACCGATGTGCGGGCCGGGCGTGGCGGTTCGGTTCCGGCGCATCTGCGCGACGCGCACTACCAGGGCTCGAAAGGGCTCGGGCACGGCCGCGGCTACCGCTACCCGCACGACGATCCGCGCGGCGTGGTCCGCCAGCAGTACGCGCCGGACGATCTCGTGGGCACCGACTACTATCGGCCGACCGACCACGGCGCCGAACGGGCCGTGGGGGAGCGGGTGCCGCGTCTGCGCAGGATCGTGCGCGGTCTCGGTCCCGGTCCGCGCACGAGCGCCGGCGAACCCGTGACCCGGGGCGTGACCAGGCCGGTCACCGCTTCGTCGGGTACGCCGGACCGCGCGGCGGGTGGTGATCGAGCCGCCGATGAGTCACAGTCGTCGGCGGACTCCGATCCGGCTCCTGACGGTCCCGGAAACGATGACATACGGATGGACGACAGCGGCGGCGACGCCGGGGAGGAACAGCCGTGACAGCGCGGGGTGCCGATCGGCCCGACGACGCCGGCGTGGGCGGTAAGAAAGGCCGGCGCTTCGGTCGAGGCCGCCCCGCCGAGCCGGAGTCCGCGCCTCCCCAGGAGGAGACCGGCTGGCTCGACGATCTGCGTACCGCCAAGGAAGAGCGCTCGGCGATCGGCCCGGGCACGCTTCCCGGCGAGGGGCGGATCAGCAAGTCCGGCCGTGTCGCTCCCGGCCCGGACGACGCTCCCTCCGACGACATCTTCCTGCCCGGCCACGACGAGGACCCCGCCGGTGGCGCGATGCCGGGTGGGCCGCGCCCAGTCTCCGGCGGTCCTGTGCCAGGTGGGCCGCGCCCGGTGTCGGGCGGTCCCGTGCTGGGTGGGCCGCGCCCGGTCTCCGGCGGTCCTGTGCCAGGTGGGCCGCGCCCGGTGTCGGGCGGTCCCGTGCTGGGTGGGCCGCGCCCGGTCTCCGGTGGTCCGATGCCGGGCCAGCCTGGACCTTCAGGACAAATGCCGCCCGGACCGATGACGCAAGGGCACCTGCCGCCGGGACATCTGCCGGCGGGCGCGCGCCGGGGCGGGCCCGGTGCGCCGGGCGCTCGCCCGGGTGCCGTGCCGGAGCCCGGTCACGGTCGCCGGCAGATCGATGGTGAGGGCGGCGCACCCGGTGCTCCCGTTCCGGCGTCCGGCAATGCGCCGGAGATCCCCGGCGCCCGGCCCTCGCAGCGAGGCGTCGCTCCCGGTGGCCGTCCGGGCGTACCCGATCCGCGCGGAACCCAGCCGGGTGTCCGGCCCACCTCGCCGGCCGGTCCGGCTCGTGATCGTTTCCGTGGGCACGAGGCCGGCGCCGCTCCGATCGACCCCGCCGTGCACCAGTCCGGTGCCATCCCGCGCGGTTTCGGGCCGGGCGGTGATCCCGCCGTGCACCAGTCGGGTCCGATTCCGCGTGGCTTCGACGGGGCTGCCGGGCGTGCGGGCGCCGACCAGTCGGGTCCGATTCCGCGTAACTTCGACGCCGGCGCGGGCCGCGCGGGCGGCGCTCCCGGCCGGGCCGGTGCGGCGCCGGTCGACCCGGCCGTCTACCAGACCGGACCCGTGCCGCGGGTCGGCCGAGCGGGTGTTGCCCCGGTCGACCCCGCCGTGCACCAGTCCGGTGCGATTCCCCAAGGGCCGGGCCAGGCTCAGGGGCCAGGTCAGGGGCCGGCCCGGGGACGGCGGGCGCGGGTCGAAGCAGACGGGTACGTCGAAGAGCCGACCGGCCGTCACGGCCGTGTCGCAGCGCCGGGACGGACCACCCCGGTGAGCGGCGGCCCGGGTGCAGGCACTGCCGGCCGTGTCGCGGGACCAGGCGCTGCAGGTCCAGGCGCTGCAGGTCCCGGTGTTGCGGGGCCGGGTGCTGCGGGGCCCGGTGTTGCGGGGCCGGGTGTTGCGGGGCCGGGTGTTGCGGGGCCGGGTGTTGCGGGGCCGGGCGTTGCGGGGCCTGGTGAGCCGCGCGGCCGCCACGGTGCGCAGGCCGGCACCGACACGGGCAGCTACGTCAACACGGGTACGGACAGTGGCGCCTACGGCATCGTGGCGCCCGGTGAGGAACCGCGCAGCCGGGGTGCCCGGCGCGCGTCCGCACAGGTCGGCACCGAGACGGGCGCGCAGCGTTTCGTACGCCGCCGAGGCGGGCCGGAACCCGAGCCGGACACCGGCACGCACGGCTTCATGCGACCCGGGCATCGGGCCGCCGAGCCGGAGCAGGATCCCGGTACGCAAGGGTTCATCCGGTCCGGCCATCGTGCGGCCGAGCCGGAGGGCGGGCCGGACTCCGGTACGCGCGGATTCGTCCGCCCGGGACGGCGTGGCGCCGGCCCCGAGGACGCCGGGGACCAGCCCGGCGCCGGCGGTGTGACCGGGCCGCGACGGCTGGGACCCGGTGACGGCCGGCCGGTGCGAGCCGGTGCGGCCGCTGTGGTTCCGCCGGTGGTTCCGGGTCCCGAGGGCGCCCGTACCCCGGCGCTTCCGGGCCGGGCCGGCGCGATGGCCGACAGCACGTCAGGTGTGATCCAGCGCCCGGGTACGGCTCGGGTCCAGCGCGGCGCCGCCGGAGTTCCGCCGCAGGCCGGCCCGGACGGGGGCGCAGCCGTTACGGCCGCTCCCGGTCAGCCGGGAGCGGTTCGCCGGCCGGGCCGCGCGAGCACGCCGGACGGCCCGGAAACCGACAACTGGGCGGACGACAACGACCGCGCCCGCACCGTGCCGGGACGCCGCGGTCAACGCCCCGGCACGCCCCGGGGCGGCGCTGCTGGGCCCGGAGCCGCCCAGGCCGGTCCGGGAGTTCAGGGCGGTCCGGGAGTTCAGGGCGGGCCCGGAGTTCAGGGCGGGCCCGGAGTTCAGGGCGGGCCCGGAGTTCAGGGCGGGCCCGGACGCCAGGGTGGACCTGGAGCTGCGGCCGGCGTGCCCGGAGTGATGGGCGCGGCTGCCGCGGGAGCGGTCGGCGCTCCTGCCGGGGCCGCTGCCGGTAGGCCCGGGGCCGGCAAGGCGCGCCCGGTCAGTGGCGCGGCACGTGGCGCGGCGCCTGGGCGCGGCCCACAGGGACCGGACGCGGCTCCGGCACGTGCTGGCGTGGCGGGTGGCACCGGCCCGCAGGCGCGCGGTGCTGCTGGTCCGCAGGTTGTCCAGGCCAGGGCAGGGGCCATGATGCCCGGCCGGCCTGGTGCCGGTCCGGATGGTTCCGGGCCGGCTGGTCCCGATGCGGGACAGGCTCGTGCGGGAGTGGCGGCTCCTGGACGGGCAGTCGTCAATCCCGAGGTTCCGGGTCCGGATGTGGGCCCGGCTCGGGGCGGCGCGGCCGTGCCCGGACGACCCGGTGCTGCCGTGCCCGGACGACCCGGTGCTGCCGTGCCCGGACGACCCGGTGCTGCCGTGCCCGGACGCCCCGGCGCCGGACCTGAGGGGACCGGGCCGATCCGGGCCGGTGCCGCTGTGCCCGGCCGCGCGAGTGTCGGCCCCGAAACGCTGGGACAGGCCGGTCCGGGACCAGCCGGTCCGGGAGCGGGCAACGGCCCGGCCATGGGCTCGGCCCGAGCTGGCGTCGCCGTGCCCGGCCGCACCGGACCCGACCACACCGGACCACTCAGGCCCGGAGGTGGCCCCGACGGGACGGGTGCGGTCAGGGGTGGCGCCGACGCGACAGCTTCTGGCGCCGCTGGGCGGGCGTCCTCCGGTGCCAGAAGCGGGGCATTGGGCGTACCCCATGGGGGTGAAGAAGGCGCCGCAGGGGCCGCGAGTGAGGGTGGGCTTTCCGAGCTTCGGCACAGGATGCGTACGCAACGGCGTCTGCGAGTCGGTGTGCTGTCGACGCTGGCGGCTGTGGTGTTGCTGGTGCTTCCGGCATTCTTTGGAATCCGGGCGATCAGCAGCGATCCGGTGTTCGCGTCGCTCGACAAGCTGAGCGTGCCCGGGTGGGCCGCGCAGGATGTGGAGGACCAGGCGAGCAACAGCCGCTGGTGCTTCCTGGACTGCCGGTTCCGGGAGCGGATGGCCGTGTCGGAGAAGCCGTTCGCGGAGACCGCCAAGGCTTACACCGGTGCGCTGACCGCCGCCGGCTGGAAGCAGTGGAAGGTGGCCGACTGCCCGGAGACGGCGATCGACAAAGAAGAGGGCTCCTACACCTGCTGGCGGCGGGACGAGTTGACTCTGGACCTCTACGTGAGCCTGCCGGGCTGTGCCGTGGAGCAGGTCACGCTGGCCGAGGGGACCGAGGACGCCGCTCCGGGGGAGTGCGACGGATCGACCGTCAGCATCAAGGTGCAGAACACGGTCATGGATCAGCGCGGCAAGGCGGACACCAATCCGGGGCTCGTCGGGGTGCAGCCGGACGCGGTGCTGCCGACCGATGATCCCCTCTTGGATCCGACACCCGAGGCGTCGTGACGCGCGTGGTGGTCACGGACGGTAGGGTCACCTGCGTTGTCCCGCCGAACCGTGACCACCCGAAGAGGAGACGCGCTACATGGAACCCGGAGAAGTCGCAGGCCTGATCGCGGCGGGTGCCTTCCTGATGCTCGTGCTCGTGCTGGCCGTACCGATTCTCAAGCTGGGACGGACGGTCGACGCCGCAACGCGTGCGATCAACGATGTGGTGGACCGCACCGGCCCGCTGCTGACCAATGTGAACACGACCGTGGAGAACGTGAACACCGCGCTCGGTCAGGTTCAGGTCTCATTGGACGGCGTGAACGTGCAGCTCGCCAAGGTCGACACGATGACCGAGCACGCGCAGAACGTCACCGCGAACATCGCGAACCTGGTCACCGTCGTGTCCGCCGCCGCGGCCAACCCGCTGGTCAAGGTCGCGTCCTTCGGGTACGGAATCCGTAAGGCCGCCGCCGCCCGCCGGTCCGCCGAGGAGGACCGTGAGGTCCGCGCCACCCTGAAGCAGCGCCGCAAAGCCGGACGCTGAGCTCCGTCCCTCCGCAAGAGCAAGAAAGATAGGGGAATGCCGTCATGAAGCGCCTGCTCTGGCTCGGTGTCGGCCTGGCCGTCGGCGCCATCGTCGTCCGCAAGCTCAACCAGAAGGCCAACGAGTTCACCCCGACCGGGATCGCGACGTCACTGTCGGAATCCGCTGGCGGGCTCGTCGAGTCACTGCGTAGCTTCGTTGATGACGTCCGCGACGGTATGGCCGAGCGGGAAGAACAGATCCACCAGGCGTTTGCCGCCGGTGAGCTTTACGAGGACAAGTTCGCCGACCTGCGCGAGGACGCGGAGTACGGCACGCAGGAGGGGAACCGATGAAGACGGCGGAGATCAAGCGGCGCTATCTGGCGCATTTCGAGGCGAACGGGCACACCGTGGTCCCGAGTGCCCCGCTGCCGGCTATCGACGACCCGAACCTGCTGTTCATCAACGCCGGCATGGTGCAGTTCGTGCCGTTCTTCCTGGGCCAGCAGACGCCGCCGTACTCCCGCGCGGTCAGCGTGCAGAAGTGCATCCGCACACCGGACATCGACGAGGTCGGCAAGACCAGCCGGCACGGCACGTTCTTCCAGATGAACGGCAACTTCTCGTTCGGTGACTACTTCAAGGAAGAGGCGATCCGCCTCGCCTGGGAGCTGTCGACGAACCCGGTCGAGAAGGGCGGCTTCGGCCTCGACCCGTCGCGCATCTGGCCGACCGTGTACCTCGACGACGACGAGGCGTTCGAGATGTGGCGCGCCATCGGCGTGCCGGCCGAACGGATCGTCCGGCGGGGCAAGAAGGACAACTGGTGGCACATGGGCATCCCCGGCCCGGGTGGCACCTGTTCCGAGCTCTTCTACGACCGTGGCCCCGAGTACGGCAAGGAGGGCGGCCCGGAGGTCGACGAGGACCGGTACATGGAGTACTGGAACCTCGTCTTCATGCAGTACGAGATCACCGACGTGAAGAGCAAGGAGAACTTCACGATCGTCAGTGATCTGCCGAAGAAGAACATCGACACGGGCATGGGCCTGGAGCGGGTCGCGTCGATCCTGCAGGGTGTCGACAACCTGTACGAGATCGACGAGGTCAAGCCGATCCTGGCCAAGGCGGCGGAGCTGGCCGGCAAGGTGTACGGCGCGCACTCGGGTCACGAGGCGGGCACCTCGCACCCGGACGACGTGCGGCTGCGGGTGATCGCGGACCACGTGCGTACCGCGCTGATGCTGATCGGCGACGGGGTCACCCCGAGCAACGAGGGCCGTGGTTACGTGCTGCGCCGCATCATGCGCCGCGCGATCCGGGCGATGCGCCTGCTGGGCTGGCAGGGCGCCACGTTCCCGGAACTGCTGCCGATCGCGCGGGACTGCATGTCCCCGTCGTACCCGGAGCTAGCGAAGGAGTTCGGCCGGATCTCCACGTACGCGTACGCGGAGGAGGAGGCGTTCGTCTCCACGCTGAAGGCCGGCACCACGATCCTGGACACCGCGATTGCCGAGACGAAGAAGGCGGGCAAGGGCAGCCTCGGAGGTGCGCAGGCGTTCCAGCTGCACGACACCTACGGCTTCCCGATCGACCTGACCCTGGAGATCGCTTCCGAGCAGGGCCTGCAGGTCGACCAGGAGGGCTTCCGCCGGCTGATGGCCGAGCAGCGCACCCGGGCGAAAGCGGACGCGGCGGCGCGCAAGACCGGCCACGCGGACCTCTCGTCGTACCGTTCGGCGCTGGACGAGGGCGGCGCGATCGAGTTCACCGGTTACCAGGAGGTGAGCCGGGAGTCGCGCGTTCGCGCGCTGATCGGCGACTCCGGCCGGATCGAGGTGGCCGGCGAGGGTGACTACGTCGAGCTGGTGCTCGACACCACCCCGTTCTACGCCGAGGGCGGCGGCCAGCAGGCCGACACCGGCTTCATCAACGTGGGCGGCGGCCGGCTCGAGATCGTCGACGTGCAGCAGCCCATCCCGGGCCTGATCGTGCACAAGGCGCGGGTGCTCAGCGGCGAGGTGCGGTCCGGTGAGACCGGCTTCGCCGAGATCGACATCGACCGCCGCCGGGCGATCTCGCGTTCGCACACCGCGACGCACCTCGTCCACCAGACGATGCGCAACTTCCTCGGTGAGTCGGCGACCCAGGCGGGTTCGCTGAACGCGCCGGGCCGTCTGCGGTTCGACTTCAACACGCCGGGCGCGATCTCGCCGGCCGTGCTGAACGACGTGGAGCAGCAGATCAACGAGGTGCTGCTGCGCGACCTCGAGGTGCACGCTTTCATCACCTCCCAGGACGAGGCGCGCCGGCTCGGCGCGATGGCGCTCTTCGGTGAGAAGTACGGCGATGAGGTCCGTGTGGTTGAAGTCGGTGACTACGCGCGTGAGCTGTGCGGTGGCACGCACGTGGCGCGATCCGGCCAGCTGGGGCTCGTGAAGATCCTCAACGAGTCGTCGATCGGTTCCGGCGTACGCCGGGTCGAGGCGCTCGTCGGCATCGACGCGTTCGGCTTCCTGGCCAAGGAGCACCTGCTGGTCTCCCGTATCGCCGAGCTGTTCCGGGTGCCGAACGACCAGGTCGCCGACCGGGTCGAGCACACCGTGGCGGCCCTGCGCGACGCGGAGAAGGAACTGGAGAAGATGCGGGCGCAGGCGGTGCTCGCGGGCGCCGCCGGGCTCGTCGACGCGGCGAAGAACCTGGACGGCGTGGCGTACATCGGCACCGAGGCGCCGGAGGGCGCGGCGGTCAACGACGTGCGGACCCTCGCGCAGGAGATTCGCGGCAAGATCGACAAGGCGCGGCCCGCGGTTGTCGCGGTGACAGCGCGCTCCGGGGGCAAGGCGTCACTGATCGTAGCGATCAACAGTGCGGCCAAGTCTCGCGGCCTTTCCGCGTCGGACCTGGTCAAGGCGGCCCTTTCCGGTCGTGGCGGGGGCAATGCGGACCTTGCTCAGGGTGGCGGCGTTCCCGCGACGGAAGCGGCTAAGCTCTTGGGCGCGATCGAGAAGGCGATCATCGAAGCGAGCTGATAGCGGCCGCGACCGATCGGTGGCTACTCTTCGCGTCGATAGCTTGATCGGGACTTGGAGGCGCGTGTTGCCGCAGTGCAGGGTGATGGCGTGACGCAGCGCTTCGCTCGAGGCGTACGCCTTGGCGTGGACGTGGGACAGGTGCGTGTCGGGGTCGCCAGGTGCGATCCCGACGGCATCCTGGCCAGTCCGGTGAAAACCGTCGCACGTGACCAGGTGACTGGCGCGGACGGTGTTCCGGCGGACATGAGGGAGCTCGCGGGGCTGATCGAGGAGTTCGAGGCGATCGAGATCGTCGTCGGGCTCCCGATCGCTCTGAACGGGCGTGAGGGTGTGGCGGCCGGCCACATCCGCGCGTACACGGATCGGCTCGGCGCGGTCATCGCGCCGGTGCCGATCGTGTTCACCGATGAGCGCATGTCCACCGTCGTCGCCAGTCGTAGGCTGTCCGAGCGAGGCGTGAAAGGCCGGCGTCAACGTGCGGTCGTGGACCAGGCGGCCGCTGTCGAGATCCTGCAAGGCTGGCTGGACGCCCGGCGGAGGCAGAGCTAATTGATCGACGAGCAGCTTGATCTCAGTTTCGAGCAGAACGCGGACCCCGGGCGATGGCGACATCGCCGCAAGGAGGGCGGCGGCCGGACCTTTGCCGCCCTTCTCATGGTCCTGCTGCTCTTCGGCGTCCTTGGTGGCGGCCTCTGGTACGGCTATGACAAGGCGAAGGGCTTCTTCACCGCGGCCGATTTCGACGGCCCCGGCAAGGGTGAGGCCGTCGTCGAGGTCAAGTCCGGCGACTCGGCGACCGCGATCGCCGACTCGCTGTACCGCGAGGGTGTGGTGAAGAGCCAGGCGGCCTTCATCAACGCTGCGAAGGACAATTCCGACAGCAAGAACATTCAGGTCGGATCGTACCTCCTGAAGAAGGAGATGAAGGCGGCCGACGCGCTGACGTGGCTGCTCGATCTGAAGAACCTGAACGTGCACCGGGTGACGTTGCCGGAGGGTCTCACCTACCTCCAGGTCTACGACCGGCTGTCGAAAGCGACAGGCATCTCGGTCGACGAGTTCAAGAAAGCCGGCAAGAACCCGGCGGCGCTCGGTGTGCCGTCGCTCTGGTTCAAGCGCGGCGACGGCAAGAAGATCGACAAGACGAACATCGAGGGCTTCCTGTACCCGGCGACGTACGAGATCGCCAAGGACGCCACGGCGACCGATGTGCTCAAGAAGGTCGTGGCGAACTTCAACGCCGAGATGACCGAGCTGAACTTCCCGGACACGGTCACGGCGAAGCTCAACATCTCGCCGTACGAGGCCCTGGTCGCGGCGTCGATCGCGCAGGTCGAGGCGCTGCTGGACGAGGACATGGGCCCGGTCGCGCGGGTGCTCTACAACCGGGCTTACACCGGGAACTTCCCGTGTGAGTGCCTGCAGCTGGACAGCACTGTCAACTACTGGCTGCGGCTGACCGGCAAGGAGGCGAAATCCTCGGAGAAGCTGCTCGCGTCGGAGTTGCACGACCCGAAGAACCCGTACAACTACGACGTCAAGGGCATGGCGGTCGGCCCGATCAGCAACCCGGGTGACGTGGCGCTGCGTGGGGCGATGAACCCGAAGAAGAGTGACTACTACTTCTTCGTGACGGTCAACGACAAGGGCGCCATGGCGTACGGCAAGACCTTCGCCGACCACGAGAAGAACATCGAGAAGGCCTGCGAGAACGGCATCCCGATCTGCTGAACATGATCACCCACTGCGACCGCCGGAGCACGATGCCCGGCGGTCGCGGCGTTTCGTGAGCGCTCCCGCTGCGTTAGGCAAGCGTGCTTCGGGTGATTTCCGGAAACGGAGCGTGACGGTCGGGTGAGCGGAGGGTCGCTGGGGTGGGCGGCAGGGCATCGATGTGGGTATGGTGCGCCTCAGTGCCGCGCCTTGACCGTGGTCACTGGCTTACGCCGGTGAACGCCGCCGGGAAACGCGGTGGAGCCGGCTGGGACGGGCAGCGGAGGCGGACGACGTGATCGACGAACTTGATGTGGCGTTCGATGAGGACGCCGAGCGGAGCAAACCGCGCCGCCATCGTGCCGGTAAGGGTGGTGGGAAATCGGCGATCGCTCTGCTCATGACGTTCCTGCTGCTGGCAGGCCTGGGCGGCGGGGTGTACTTCGGGTACACCAAGGTCCGCGGTTTCTTCGTGGCCGCCGACTACAGCGGCGCCGGAGCGGAGCCCGTCGAGGTCACGGTCGCGAAGAACGCTTCGCTCACCGAGATCGGCAACGAACTCGTCAAGGTCGACGTCGTGAAGAGCACCAAGGCGTTCACGAACGCGGCCGAGGCCGAGCCGCGCAGCAAGAACATCCAGTCCGGGACGTACAACCTGCGCAAGCAGATGGCGGCCAAGGAAGCGGTGGCCCTGCTGCTCGATCCGGCCGCCCGGCTCAGCAAGGGCGTGACGATCCCCGAGGGCAAGACCGCGAAGCAGACGTTCGACCTGCTGGCGAAAGCCACCGGCCTGCCGGTGAAGGACTTCGAGGAAGCCGCGAAGGACCCGGTGGCGCTCGGCGTGCCGGACTGGTGGTTCAAGCGGACCGACGGCAAGCAGGTCTCCAAGACCTCCGAGGGCTTCCTCTTCCCGGACACGTACGAGTTCGACCCGAAAGCCAACGCCGAACAGGTGCTGCGGACCATGGTCGACCACTTCCTGACGGTCACCGGTGAGATCGGGTTCGCCGACGACGTGCAGAAGAACCTGGGCGTGTCGCCGTACGAGGCGCTCATCGTGGCGTCGCTGTCGCAGGCCGAGGCCGGCATCGCCGAGGACCTGCCGAAGGTGTCACGGGTGGCGTACAACCGGGCGTACAAGGAAAAGATGACGCTCCAGTTCGACGTCACCACGAACTACTGGCTCGAGCTGAACGGCAAGGACCCGAAACACTCCGGTGATCTCCTGCAGAAGGAGATGGAGGACCCGAAGAACCCGTACAACACGGAGATCGTGGTGGGTCTGCCGATCGGTCCGATCAACAGCCCCGGCCGGGCCGCGCTGACCGGCTCGATGAAACCCGCCGCCGGCCCGTGGCTGTTCTTCGTGGCGGTCGACAAGGACGGCCGGTCGGCGTTCGCGGTGACCAGCGCGGAACACGACAAGAACGTGAAGAAGGCGTGCGACAACGGGATCAGCAAGCTCTGTTGAGCCGTTCCGTACAGTGGTGCGGGTGTTGAGCCACAACGAGACGCCGATCACCCGCAAGGCCGCGGTGCTCGGTAAGCCGATCGCCCACTCGCTCTCCCCGGCGATCCACAATGCCGGGTACGCGGCGGCCGGGCTGTCCGGCTGGACCTACGAGGCGATCGAGTGTGCCGAGTCGGAGCTTCCCGACGTGGTGTCCCGGCTCGGTCCGGAGTGGGCAGGTCTCTCGCTCACCATGCCGCTCAAGGAGGCCGCGCTGCGGCTCGCCGCGGTGGCCACCCCGGTCGCCATCGCGGCCGGGGTCGCGAACACGCTGGTCCACCAGCCGGACGGCTCCTGGTTCGCGGACAACACCGACGTCGGCGGCCTGGTCCGGGTGCTGCGTGAGGCCGGCGTCGGTGTCAGCCGTGGCCGGCACGCCGCCAAGGTGGCACCGCCGCGGATCACCGTGCTGGGTGGTGGCGGCACCGCCCGCGCCGCCCTGGCCGCCGCGTCCGAACTCGGCGCCGAGCAGGTACGGGTGGTGACCCGCCGGCCCGAGGCCCGCGAAGAACTAGCCCCGGTCGCGGTGGCGCTCGGGCTGACGGTGGAGGGTGTGGCCTGGGCCGACGCGCCGGTCGCCTTCGACGCCGACGCGGTGATCTCCACGGTGCCCAAGGGCGCCGCCGACGAGCTGGCCGAGCAGGTCACCTGGAACCACGACGGCGTCTTCTTCGATGCGATCTACGACCCCTGGCCCACCCCGCTTGCCGCGTCGGCGACCAGAGCCGGTGTCGCCGTCCACTCCGGCCTGGACCTGCTGCTGGCCCAGGCGCTGAGCCAGTTCGAGCAGTTCACCGGGGTCGGCCGGGCACCCGAGGACGCCATGCGGGCCGCACTGGAGAAAGCCCGGAGCTGACTCCCGCAGAACGGGACGGCGCTGCCCGCATTCCGGGCAGCGAGGCCTTCGTGCCAGACTGTTTCCCGTGTTGCGCTGGCTAACCGCAGGTGAATCGCATGGTCCGGCTCTCGTCGCGCTCCTGGAGGGTGTTCCCGCCGGGGTGGAGGTGACGAGCGCGGACATCATGCGTGACCTCGTGCGCCGCCGCCTGGGTTATGGACGCGGCGCCCGGATGAAATTCGAGCAGGACGAACTCGAGCTGATCGGCGGCATCCGGCACGGGGTGACCCAGGGCAGCCCGGTCGCGCTGCGGGTGGGCAACAGCGAGTGGCCCAAGTGGGAGACGGTCATGTCCGCCGACCCGGTGGACCCCGAGCTGCTCGCGTCCCAGGCCCGCAACGAGGCGCTGACCCGTCCGCGTCCCGGTCACGCCGACCTGGCCGGCATGCAGAAATACGGGCACACCGACGCCCGCCCGATCCTGGAGCGCGCGAGCGCCCGGGAGACCGCGGCCCGCGTCGCCATCGGCGTGGTCGCCAAGCAGCTGATCAAGCAAGCGCTCGGCATCGACATCGTCTCGCATGTGATCGAGCTGGGCTCGGTCGCCGCGAAACCGGGTGTCCTGCCCACGCCTGACGACTTCGACCGGATCGACGCCGACCCGCTGCGCTGCCTCGACCCGGAGGCCAGCGAGCGGATGGTCGCCGAGGTCGACGCCGCGAAAAAGGACGCCGACACCCTCGGCGGCATCGTCGAGGTGCTCGCCTACAACGTGCCGCCGGGCCTCGGCTCGCACGTGCAGTGGGATCGCAAGCTGGACGCCCGCCTCGCCACCGCGCTCATGTCGATCCAGTCGGTCAAGGGCGTGGAGATCGGCGACGGCTTCACCCAGGCGCGCTCGCGCGGCTCGGTGGCGCACGACGAGATCGTCCCGTCGGCTGACGGTGTCCGCCGCCTCACCGACCGGGCTGGTGGCCTGGAAGGTGGCATCACCAACGGCGAGCCGCTGCGGGTCCGTGCCGCGCTCAAGCCGATCTCCTCGCTGAACCGGGCACTGCAGACCGTCGACATCGTCACCGGCGAACCGGCCACCGCGATCAACCAGCGGTCCGACGTCTGTGCGGTGCCGGCCGGCGCCGTGGTCGCCGAGGCGATGGTCGCGCTGGTCCTGGCCGAGGCCGCCGTCGAGAAGTTCGGCGGCGACTCGGTCGCCGAGATCAAGCGCAACCTCGCGTCGTACCTCGAGAACCTGGTCATCCGCTGATGGCGCCGGCCGTGGTCCTGGTCGGCGTGATGGGCGCCGGCAAGACCACCGTCGGCGCCGCCTTGGCCTCGCGGCTGGGCGTCCCGTTCGCCGACACCGACTCGGTGATCGAGGAGCGGGCCGGCAAGCCGATCCCGGAGATCTTCGTCGATGACGGCGAGGACGCCTTCCGCGCGCAGGAGCGCGCGGTCGTGGCTGAGTGCCTGGAGACCTTCGCGGGCGTGCTCGCCCTCGGCGGCGGCGCAATCCTCGACGAGGGTACGCGCAAACTGCTCACCGAACAGACAGTGATCTTCCTTGAGGTCGGCCTGTCCGACGCGATCAAACGTGTCGGGCTCGGCGCGGGCCGCCCCTTGCTCGCGATCAACCCGCGGGCGACCCTGCGTCACCTGATGGAGCAGCGCAGGCCGCTCTACCTCGAGGTGGCGACCCACACGGTCACCACGGACGGCCGCGACCCCGACGACCTGGCCGACGAGATCACCGGCCGCCTCGCCGCCTGACCGCTCTGGTCGGCGGCACTCTTCGCCGCCTGACCCGATCTTGGCGACTTCTCGAGCCGTAGCTCAGATAGGTCATCGGCGCCAATGACCTATCTGTACGACGGCTCGTGCACCGGCCGGCCTGCCTTACGCCGGATTCAGACGAATTTCCAGGGCCTCGATGCGTTCGATCAAAGGCGTCAGCTCGGCGCGGACGGCGGTGAGCAGGGCCGCCGGTGTGGCCTGCGGCGCGGGTGCGTGCTGCTGGTCGGGGGCGGTGGAGCGCAGGTGGGCGTACCCGGCGACGGCGGCGGCCACCGCTCGGCGGGCGGATTTGCCGTCGACGGCGCGGGAGCGGAGCAGTTCGCCGGCTGAGCCGTCCGGTTCGCCGGCCAGGCCGACCAGCAGGTGCTCGCAGCCGACGTAGTTGTGACCGAATCCGATCGCCTCGCCGACTGCCAGCTCCAGGGCGACCGCGGCCGGTGCGCTGAAGCGGAGCCCGCTGCCGCCGCTGTCCGGTTCGGGCGTGGACGGCGGGGTCAGCGAGTCCGGCGCCACGTCCATCGCGGTGAGGATCTGTACGCCCAGGTTGTGGTTCTCGGCGAGCAGGCCGTGCAGCAGGTCGGCGGTGGTCACCGTGCCGGCGCCGGCCTCCTGGGCGCGCCGGGCCGCGAGGGTGAGCACGATGACCAGGCGGCCGGTGAAGCTGGGCAGCCGCTCGGAGAGCCGGTCCGGGTCGAGGTCGCTGAGCACGGCCTGGCGGATCGTGGTGATCCGGCGGACCGCCTGCTCCAGGGCGCGCTGGCAGATCGGCGAGACGGGCAGGCCGGTTTCCCGGACGGCGTCGGCGAGTTCGTCGGGAAGGTACACGTTGATTTTTGGCATGCCACTGTTGTAACCCGCTTGGGGTTATCTGTATATAACCCCATCCGAGGGGTGGAATGCCGGTGGTGGGTGCACCACCGGTCCGGCTCGCGCGGATAGGGTGACGCCCGTGGTGACGCGAATTCCGGTGACGGGTGACCGTCCGTATGACGTGATCGTCGGGCGTGGACTCGAGAACGAGCTGCCCGGTCTGATCGAGGGCGCGGCCCGGGTGGCCGTGCTGCATCCGCCGACGCTGCGCGACCGTGCCGAGGCCGTCGCCAAGGCGGCTGGGGCGGGCGGCGCGGTGACGGTGGTGCCGATCGAGGTGCCGGACGCCGAGCGGGGCAAGTCGATCGAGGTGGCGGCCCGCTGCTGGGACGAGCTGGGTGCGGCCGGGTTCACGCGTACCGATGTGGTCGTGGGTGTCGGTGGCGGAGCCACCACGGACCTGGCGGGGTACGTCGCGGCGGCCTGGCTGCGGGGTGTGCGCTGGGTGCCGGTCGCGACGTCGGTGGCCGGCATGGTCGACGCCGCCGTCGGTGGCAAGACCGGGGTGAACATCGCCGCAGGCAAGAACCTGGTCGGCGCGTTCCACCCGCCGGCCGGCGTGCTCTGCGACCTGGACGCGCTCGACACGCTGCCGGCCGAGGACGTCGCGGCGGGTCTGGCCGAAGTGGTCAAGGGCGGGTTCATCGCCGATCCGCGGATCCTGGAACTGATCGAGGCCGATCCGGCGGCGGCACTCGACCCGCGCGGCGACGTGCTGCGCGAGCTGATCGAACGCAAGATCCAGGTGAAGGCGGACGTGGTCGGCGTCGACCTCAAGGAGTCCGGGCTGCGGGAGATCCTCAACTACGGGCACACGCTGGGTCACGCGATCGAGCGACGGGAGAATTACTCCTGGAAGCACGGGCACGCGGTCGCGGTGGGCATGATCTTCGCGGCTGAGCTGGGCCGGCTCACCGGGCGGCTGGACGACGCGACCGCCGCACGGCACCGGGCGGTCCTCGAGTCGCTGGGGCTTCCTACGGCGTACGAAAGAGGCGCCTGGACCGAACTGCTGCCCGCGATGCGCGTCGACAAGAAGGCGCGGGCAGCGACCTTGCGGTTCGTGGTTCTGGATGGCCTGGCGAAGCCGGGCATCCTGGCCGGGCCGGACGAGGACCTGCTGGAGCGGGCCTACGCGGCGGTCGTCCGATGATCTATGTGCTGAACGGGCCCAACCTGGGGCGGCTGGGTCTTCGTGAGCCGGGGATCTACGGCTCGTCGACCTATCAGGATCTGGTCGATCTGTGCCAGACCGCGGCGAAGGATGTCGGACTGACCGTCGAGGTACGGCAGACCAACGCCGAGCATGAGATGCTCGAATGGCTTTACCAGGCGGCCGACGAGGGCGCTGACGTGGTGCTGAACCCGGGAGCCTGGTCCCACTACAACTACGCGGTGCGGGACGCCTGCTCGATGCTGCGCGGCAAGCTGGTCGAGGTGCACATCTCGAACATCCACGCCCGTGAGGAGTTCCGGCACCATTCGGTGATTTCGGCCGTCGCGACCGGTGTGATCGCCGGTCTCGGCTTCGCCGGATATCGCCTCGCAATCGAACATATCGCCCAGTAAGCCCGATTCGCTGGCAACTGCTCACCGCCGGTAGAGTGGTTCGGTCACCGATACGCTTCAAACCAAGGCAGGACATGGCTTCCACCAACGACCTGAAGAACGGCCTGGTGCTCAACCTCGACAAGGAGCTGTGGACTGTCGTCGAGTTCCAGCACGTCAAGCCGGGGAAGGGTCCGGCGTTCGTCCGCACCACGCTGAAGCACGTCCTGTCCGGCAAGGTCGTCGACAAGACCTTCAACGCGGGCACCAAGGTCGAGACCGCGACCGTGGACAAGCGGACCATGCAGTACCTGTACAAGGACGGCGAAGACTTCGTCTTCATGGACCTGGACACGTACGACCAGATCCACGTGCAGGGTGGCACTGTCGGCGAGAACGCCAACTACCTGCTCCCCGAGGCTGAGGCGACGGTCGCGCTGCACGAGGGTGTGCCGCTCTACATCGAGCTGCCGACCAGCGTGTTCCTCGAGGTCACCTACACCGAGCCCGGCTTGCAGGGTGACCGGTCCACCGGCGGCACCAAGCCGGCGACGGTCGAGACCGGCGCCACCGTTCAGGTTCCGCTCTTCATCACCACCGGTGAGAAGATCAAGGTCGACACCCGCGACGGCCGCTACCTCGGCCGCAGCTGATGGCTGAAGGTCCCAAAAAGGAACGGCTCGCGCGTCGTAAGGCGCGCAAGCGAGCACTCGACGTCCTCTTCGAGGCCGACCTGCGTGACCTTCCGCCGAGCCAGGTTCTCGTCACGTACCTGGACCGGATCGCCAAGCCGCATCCGGAGCACATGGGTTACGCCACCGAGCTGATCGAGGGCGTCGCCAAGCACATCGACCGGGTCGACGAGCTGATCGCCAGTTACGCCGAGGGCTGGACGATCGACCGGATGCCGGCCGTCGACCGCAATCTGGCGCGGATCGCGGTGTTCGAGCTGCTGTACGTGCCGGACGTGGACGACCCGGTGGCCATCACCGAGGCGGTGGAGCTGGCGAAGGAGATGTCTACTGATGACAGCCCTCGCTTCCTGAACGGGTTGCTCGACCGCATCGCGGCCTTCGCCACACGCTGAGCAGGGTTTTTACACGGCCCGGACCGGGATGGTCCGGGCCGTTTCGCGTTTGTACGGGGGCGTGCTTGGGTGCTTGGGTGCTTGGGTGCTTGGGTGCTTGGGTGCTTGGGTGCTTGGGTGCTTGGGTGTTGAGGGCTTCCCGCTTCTGGCTTTTCCGCTTCTGGCTTTTCCGCGATCTTGTTGACTTTCTCCGCCCCGTGATCGGGGATTTCTTCAAGATCGGCTTGAGGTCGGCTTGAGGCCGGCTTGCTCTCCGCGATCTTGTGGACTTCGGCGACCCGTTTGTGTGGAACTCAACAAGATCGCGGCGGGTGGGGTGGGCTGCGGCGGTTTGTGGGCGGGTGGCGGGGTGGGCGGTGGGTGGCGTGGGTGCTTGGGTTCATGGGGTGTTCAGCTGCCGCTCGCTGGTTTCGTTCAGCGCGACCGACATGGCTGCTTTCAGTTGGATGGCTACGGCGCTGGGGTTCGATCGGAGCAGCGATGCCGGAAATCTGAGGATCCGGTCGCCGTTGATCCACACAGCGTTCTGCCGGAGCATGTCGGCGGTCCACTGTTCGGCATCCATGTGATGTGCCCCGTCGACTTCGACGTGCAGCCGGAAGTCCGGCCAGTAGGCGTCGAGGTAACGCCGGCGGCCGGCGATGTCCGTCCGGTGCTCCTGCAGTACCGGTGGCGGCAGGCGGTACTGCCGGCACAGGCGGATCAGGTCGATCTCACTGAGCGCGGAGGCGCCTCCGGCCAGGTCAGCGAGCAGTTCGCTCATCAACCGGTGCCGGCGGACACGCGGGAACAGGTCGAGTGCGCGCCTGATGTCCGAGGGCAGGACTCGCCGTTGCTGACAAGCGGCGGCGATCACCATGCGTGCCTCATGATCGGTGCCTGCCCATGCTGCCGCGTCGATGACGGAGCGTGCCAGGCTGGTCCGTGGGGGCAGGCCGGTGTGTTGATGCTCCGGCGGGAGTACGGCCGTACGGTACACGCGTACCGACGCCATATCGGCAGGGAACCGAGCAAGACGGGCACTGCGGCTGCGCTCAGCCGAGATGATCACTTGGATCGGCTCGCCGGGGAGACCGGTCACTCCCCACTCGGTCGCGGCCGTGAAGCCGGCGAGCAGAGCGCCAGGCCCGGCCGTCAGGGTGGCCACCCAGAGTTGCTGCTCACGGTGAAGTTGGCCGTTATCGGTCAGGAGTATTCCGTGGCTCAGAGTGCGCCATCGGCCGTGGCGGAGGTGGCGCTCGACCGGTGCACGGCCGAGCAGCTTGATCGCTTGCCGGGTGGTGACGACGCCGGCCTGTTCGTAGAGCAACCATTCGAACGCGCTCCCGTCGTCACTGGGAGTTCGGAGCAGCATGGGCTTCACCATGCAGGGAAGCGCCGCTCACTCGGCTGCCAAATTTTCTGCCTGTGGACAACTCCAGATCTTGTTGATTTCCACGAGCACGGGGCGGCGTCAGATCAACAAGATCGAAAGGAATGCGTGCGCGAGACCCTGCACCCGAGTCGACCTTGTGAACATCACCGGAAACGGTTCGCGAAACTCCACAAGATCGCGGAGGAGGGGGTGCGGCGGCGGCGCGTGCGAGGTGGTGCGGCGTGCGGTGGCGCGGCGTGCGGCGGCGCGGCGTGCGGGAGGCCCCGCACCCGAGTCGACCTTGTGAACATCATCGGAAACGGTTCGCGAAACTCCACAAGATCGCGGAGGAGAGGGTGCGGCGGCAGCGCGTGGGAGGTGCGGCGGCGCGCGGTGCGGGCGAGTGGTGCGGCGGCGCGCGGTGCGGGCGAGTGGTGCGGCGGCGCGCGGTGGAGGGGCGGCGCGCGGTGGAGGGGCGGCGCGCGGTGGAGGGGCGGCGCGCGGTGGAGGGGCGGCGCGCGGTGGAGGGGCGGCGCGCGGTGGAGGGGCGGCGTGCGATGGGGCGGCGGTGCTGGAACGGGAAAGCCCGCGCCAGGACAGGCGCGGGCTTTGGTGGTGCGGTGGATCAGCTGGCGAAGAACGCGCGCGGGTCAGCGACCAGCACACCCTGCTCGGTGAGGCGCTCGATCAAGCCGGAAGGCGAGATGTCGTAAACGATGGCGAGCGCGCGCAGGTCATCGGCGCGGATCGACAGGACGCGGCCGTTGTAGTCACCACGCTGCTGCTGGATGGCCCGGGCGTAACGAGCCACGTACGCGAGGTCTTCGCCCGTGGTGTCGTACAGCTTCTCCAGGTCAAGGACGATCTTGTTGGTGGCCTCGAGGCGGATGCCACTGCCGTCGGGCAGGAGCTCCGACACGGGCACTCGGTAGAAGTCGGCCAGTTCGGCCAGACGCGAGACGGTTACCGCGCGGTCACCACGCTCGTACGAGCCGACCACGACAGCTTTCCAGCGGCCGTTGGACTTCTCTTCGACGCCCTGCAAGGACAGGCCCTGCTGCTGGCGGATGGAGCGCAGGCGAGCGCCCAGCGACTTGGCGTACTCAGACGGCATACGGACACTCCCGGTACTGTGCTGGCCCGGAGGGTTCTTTCCTCACGGATCGCTACGCTGCGTGACGGTACGGAGTTTGCGACCGCCGGTCAAGTGTTGGTTACCGATGAGTCGTGCGGGCCGCACCAAAGTTACCGGCTGTATCCCCAGTTGCAGGATTTGTCCGGTCTGCTCCAGTCAGGCACGTCACCATGGTCAACGCTGCGTCCACTGGTAACGTAGCGTCAGCCATCGGGCCGGCCTGAACTGGGGCCGAAACCGAACCGACATCCTTTAACGACCCGTCCCGTGAGGCGGGGAAGGAGGTCCGCCGTGGCGCAGCCACGCGCAGACGCGCCAAGCAAGATCATTTTGGAAGGTTCCGACCTCCATCGGGTCGTGGACCGCATCGCGCATCAGATCCTCGAGAAGACCTCCGGCGCCACCGGCACGGTGCTGCTCGGCATCCCGACCCGGGGTGTCCCGCTCGCGCACCGGCTCGCCGCCCGGATCCACGCCTTCGAAGGCGTTGAGGTCCCGGTCGGCTCTCTCGACATCACGCTCTACCGCGACGACCTGCGGCTCAAGGCCACCCGCGCGCTCGGCAAGACCGAGCTGCCCAGCGGCGGCATCGACGGCCTGCGGGTGATCCTCGTCGACGACGTCCTCTTCTCCGGCCGCTCGGTGCGCGCCGCCCTGGACGCGCTGCAGGATCTCGGCCGGCCCAGCTCGGTGCAGCTCGCGGTCCTGGTCGACCGTGGTCACCGGCAGTTGCCGATCCGCGCCGACTACGTCGGCAAGAACATCCCGACCGCGCTCAGCGAGAGCGTGAAGGTCGCGCTCACCGAGACCGACGGCGCCGACGAGGTACGCCTGATCGGAGGCCTCAAATGATCAAACATCTCCGCTCGGCGGCCGACCTGGACGCCGCCACCGCGACCCTGATCCTGGACACCGCCGCCGAGATGGCCGCGCTGTCCGGCCGCGAGGTCAAGAAGCTGCCGGCACTGCGCGGCCGCACCGTGGTCAACCTCTTCTACGAGGACTCGACGCGCACCCGGATCTCCTTCGAGGCGGCGGCCAAGCGGCTCTCCGCCGACGTCATCAACTTCTCGGCCAAGGGTTCCAGCGTCTCCAAGGGCGAGAGCCTGAAGGACACCGCGCTCACCCTGCAGGCCATGGGCGCCGACGCCGTGGTGATCCGGCACCCGGCCAGCGGCGCGCCGCACCGGCTGGCCGAGTGGGTGGACGGCTCGGTGGTGAACGCCGGTGACGGCACCCACGAGCACCCGACGCAGGCCTTGCTGGACGCGTACACGATGCGTTCGCGCCTGGGCCGGCTCGACGGCCTGAAGGTGGCGATCGTCGGCGACGTGCTGCACAGCCGGGTGGCCCGCTCCAACGTCCTGCTGCTGACCACCCTCGGTGCGCAGGTCACCGTGGTCGGCCCGCCGACGCTCATCCCCTTGGACACCGCCGCTGCACTGGCCGAGAAGACGCAGGTCTCCTACGACCTGGACGCGGTGCTGCCGGACAGCGACGTGGTGATGATGCTGCGGGTGCAGACCGAGCGGATGCAGGACTCGTACTTCCCGTCGGCCCGTGAGTACAGCCGCCGGTACGGGCTCGACATGCGGCGGATGAAGCAGCTTCCGGAGCACGCGATCGTCATGCACCCGGGTCCGATGAACCGGGGCATGGAGATCGCACCCGAGGTCGCCGACTCGCCCCGATCCACCATCGTCGAACAGGTCGCCAACGGCGTCAGCGTCCGGATGGCAGTCCTCTACCTGCTTTTGGGAGGCAAGTGATGGCGTACCTGCTCAAGGGCGTCTCGATCCTCGGCGCCGCGCCGACGGATCTGCTTATCAAAGATGGCGTCATTTCCTCGGAAGAGGACAAAACTGCTCAGGTCATCGACGCGACCGGCCTGGTCGCATTGCCCGGCCTCGTCGACGTGCACACCCACCTGCGCGAACCCGGCCGCGAGGACGCCGAGACGGTGGAGACCGGCTCGCGCGCCGCGGCCCTCGGCGGTTACACCGCGGTCTGCTCGATGGCGAACACCTCGCCGGTCGCCGACACCGCGGGCGTGGTCGAGCAGGTCTGGCGGCTCGGCCGCGAGGCCGGTCTGGTGGACGTGCAGCCGATCGGCGCCGTCACCATCGGCCTGGCCGGCAAGCAGCTCGCCGAGCTGGGCGCGATGGCCGACTCCGCCGCGAACGTGCGGATCTTCTCGGACGACGGCTTCTGCGTCGCCGACCCGCGCCTGATGCGCCGGGCCCTGGAGTACGTGAAAGCATTCGACGGTGTGATCGCCCAGCACGCCGAGGAGCCGCGCCTCACCGAGGGCGCGCAGATGCACGAGGGCGAGGTCAGCACCCGCCTCGGCCTGACCGGCTGGCCCGCTGTCGCCGAGGAGGCGATCATCGCCCGCGACGTGCTCCTGGCAGAGCACGTCGGTAGCCGCCTGCACGTCTGCCACGTCTCCACCGCCGGCTCGGTCGAGGTGCTGCGTCAGGCCAAGGCCCGCGGCGTGCGCGTCACCGCCGAGGTCACCCCCCACCACCTCCTTCTCACCGACGAGCTCGCGGCCGGTTACGACCCGGTCTTCAAGGTCAACCCCCCATTGCGTACGCGCAACGACGTCGAAGCCCTCCGCCAGGCCCTGCTGGACGGGGTGATCGACGTGGTGGCCACCGACCACGCGCCGCACGCCGTGCAGGACAAGGAATGCGAGTGGTCGTACGCCCGCCCCGGCATGCTGGGCCTGGAGACCGCGCTGCCGATCGTGCTGAGCGTCTTCGGTGAGAAGTGGGACCTGATCGCCGACCGGATGTCGATCGCGCCGGCCCGCATCGCCGGGCTGACCGGGCACGGCGGCGACCTGAGCGCCGGCACGCCGGCCAACATCACGCTGGTGGACCCGTCCGCCCGCTGGGTCGTCGACCCGGCCGAGCTGGCGAGCCGCAGCCGAAACACGCCGTACGCGGGTATGAACCTGCCGGGTCGCATCGTGGCGACCTTCCTGCGGGGAGAAGCGACGGTCTTGGACGGGAAGGCGGTCAAGTAATGACCAAGGCGATTCTGGTGCTCGAAGACGGGCGCACGTTCCATGGCAGCGCTTATGGCGCTGTCGGCGAGACGTTCGGTGAGGCGGTGTTCACCACCGGCATGACCGGATATCAGGAGACGCTGACCGACCCGTCGTACCACAAGCAGGTCGTGGTGCAGACCGCGCCGCAGATCGGCAACACCGGCGTCAACGCCGAGGACGACGAGTCGGACCGGATCTGGGTCGCCGGTTACGTGGTCCGCGACCCGGCCCGCCGCCCGTCGAACTGGCGCTCGCAGGGTGACCTCGGCGAACGCCTGGCTGCCGAGGGCGTCGTCGGGATCAGCGGCGTCGACACCCGCGCGCTCACCCGCCACCTGCGCGAACGCGGCGCCATGCGGGTCGGCATCTCCTCTGTCGACCTCGACCCGCAGTCGCTGCTGGAGCGGGTCAAGGGCGAGCCGCAGATGATCGGCGCGGACCTCTCCGCCCAGGTCAGCACGGACTCGCTCTACACCGTCAAGGCCGAGGGCGAGCACCGGTACACGGTCGCCGCGCTCGACCTCGGCATCAAGCGCAACGTGGCCCGCCGGCTCGCCGCGCGCGGTGTCACCACGCACATCTTCCCGGCCGCCTCGTCGATCGAGGACCTGCTCGCGGTCAGCCCGGACGCGGTCTTCTTCTCGCCCGGCCCGGGCGACCCGGCGACCGCCGACGGACCGGTCGCGCTGGCCCGGGACGTGATGCGCCGCGAGGTGCCGCTGTTCGGCATCTGCTTCGGCAGCCAGATCCTCGGCCGGGCGCTCGGCTTCGGCACCTACAAGCTCGGGTACGGCCACCGGGGCATCAACCAGCCGGTGCTCGACAAGACCACCGGCAAGGTCGAGGTCACCAGCCACAACCACGGGTTCGCCGTGGACGCCCCGCTGAACCAGGTGATCGACACCGATTTCGGCGCCGTCGAGGTGTCGCACGTCTGCCTCAACGACA
Organism: Actinoplanes sp. CA-015351; assembly: GCF_050955685.1. Classification (NCBI taxonomy): domain Bacteria; kingdom Bacillati; phylum Actinomycetota; class Actinomycetes; order Micromonosporales; family Micromonosporaceae; genus Actinoplanes; species Actinoplanes sp. CA-015351. Next base: position 6,416,974 of record NZ_CP192102.1, on the reverse strand, counting down.
ACGTGGTCGAGGGCCTGCGGGGCATCGAGATCCCCGCCTTCACCGTCCAGTACCACCCCGAGGCCGCCGCCGGCCCGCACGACGCTGATTACCTCTTCGACAGGTTCGTTGAGCTCGTCGAGAAGAAGGGCTGACCACCCATGCCGAAACGTGAAGATCTCAAGCACATCATGGTGATCGGGTCCGGCCCGATCGTCATCGGCCAGGCCTGCGAGTTCGACTACTCCGGCACCCAGGCGTGCCAGGTGCTGCGGGCCGAGGGCATCCGCGTCTCGCTGGTCAACTCCAACCCGGCCACGATCATGACCGACCCGGAGTTCGCCGACGCCACCTACGTCGAGCCGATCACGCCGGAGTTCGTCGAGCTGGTCATCGCCAAGGAGCGCCCGGACGCGATCCTGCCGACCCTGGGCGGCCAGACCGCGCTGAACACCGCGATCGCGCTGCACGAGAACGGCGTCCTGGAAAAGTACGGTGTCGAGCTGATCGGCGCCAACGTCGAGGCCATCCGCAAGGGTGAGGACCGGCAGCTCTTCAAGGACGTGGTGGCGAAAGCGGGCGGCGAGACGCCGCGCTCGCGGGTCTGTCACTCGATGGACGAGGTACGCGCGACCGTCGCCGAGATCGGCCTCCCGGTCGTGGTCCGGCCCTCGTTCACGATGGGCGGGCTCGGCTCCGGCATGGCGCACACCGACGAGGACCTGGAGCGGATCGCCGGCTCCGGCCTGGCCGCCTCACCGGTCACCGAGGTGCTCATCGAGGAGAGCGTGCTCGGCTGGAAGGAGTACGAGCTCGAGCTGATGCGCGACAAGCACGACAACGTCGTGGTGGTCTGCTCGATCGAGAACATCGACCCGATGGGCGTGCACACCGGCGACAGCGTCACCGTGGCGCCGGCCATGACGCTGACCGACCGTGAGTACCAGAACCTGCGTGACCTCGGCATTGCCGTGCTGCGCGAGGTCGGCGTGGACACCGGTGGCTGCAACATCCAGTTCGCGATCAACCCGGACGACGGCCGGATGATCGTGATCGAGATGAACCCCCGGGTCTCCCGCTCGTCGGCGCTCGCCTCGAAGGCCACCGGCTTCCCGATCGCCAAGATCGCCGCGAAGCTGGCCATCGGGTACACGCTCGACGAGATCCCGAACGACATCACGCTGAAGACGCCCGCCGCGTTCGAGCCGGCCCTCGACTACGTGGTTGTGAAGATCCCGCGCTTCGCCTTCGAGAAGTTCCCGGGGGCGGACAAGGAGCTCACCACCACGATGAAGTCGGTCGGCGAGGCGATGAGCCTCGGCCGCAACTTCGCCGAGGCGCTCAACAAGGCGATGCGCTCGATGGAGACGAAGGCGGCCGGTTTCTGGACCGCGCCCACCTTCACCGACGTCGACGAGGCTCTGGCCGCGCTGCGTATCCCGCACGACGGCCGGCTCTACACGGTCGAGGCCGCGCTGCGGCTCGGCGCGACCGTCGAGCAGGTGCACGAGGCGAGCGGCCGGATCGACCCCTGGTTCCTCGACGAGATCCAGGCCCTGGTCGAGCTGCGCGCCGAGATCCTGGCCTCGCCGGTCCTCGACGACGAGCTGCTGCGCCGGGCGAAGCGCTCCGGTCTCTCCGACAAGCAGCTCGCGGCGCTGCGCCCCGAGCTGGCCGGTGAGGACGGCGTCCGCTCGCTGCGGCACCGCCTCGGCATCCGCCCGGTCTACAAGACCGTGGACACCTGTGCCGCCGAGTTCGAGGCGAACACCCCGTACCACTACTCGTCGTACGACGAGGAGACCGAGGTGGCGCCGAGCGACCGGCCCAAGGTGATCATCCTGGGCTCCGGGCCGAACCGGATCGGTCAGGGCATCGAGTTCGACTACTCGTGTGTGCACGCCGTACAGGCTCTTCGTGGTGTCGACTTCGAGACCGTCATGATCAACTGCAACCCGGAGACGGTCTCCACCGACTACGACACCGCGGACCGGCTCTACTTCGAGCCGCTCACGTTCGAGGACGTCCTCGAGGTCTTCCACGCCGAGGACAGCTCGGGCAAGGCGGCCGGCGGACCGGGTGTGGTCGGCGTGATCGTCCAGCTCGGCGGGCAGACGCCGCTGGGCCTGGCGCACCGGCTCAAGGCGGCCGGCGTGCCCATCGTCGGCACCTCGCCGGAAGCGATCGACCTGGCCGAGGACCGTGGCCAGTTCGGCGTGGTCCTGGCCGAGGCCGGGCTGCGCTCGCCGGACCACGGCACCGCGGTCAGCTTCCCCGAGGCCAAGGCGATCGCCGACTCGATCGGTTACCCGGTCCTGGTCCGCCCGTCCTACGTTCTCGGCGGCCGGGGCATGGAGATCGTCTACGACGAGCCGACGCTGCACGGATACATCGAGCGGGCCACCGAGATCTCACCGGACCACCCGGTGCTCGTCGACAGGTTCCTCGACGACGCCATCGAGATCGACGTCGACGCGCTCTGCGACGCCACCGGCGAGGTCTACCTCGGCGGCGTGATGGAGCACATCGAGGAGGCCGGCATCCACTCCGGCGACTCGGCCTGCTCGCTGCCGCCGATCAACCTGGCCGCCACGCACATCGCGGAGGTGCGCCGCTACACCGAGGCGATCGCCCGCGGCGTCGGCGTCCGCGGCCTGCTCAACGTGCAGTACGCGCTCAAGGACGAGACCCTTTACGTCCTGGAGGCCAACCCGCGCGCCTCGCGGACCGTGCCGTTCGTCTCCAAGGCGACAGCGGTCCCGCTGGCCAAGGCGGCCGCCCGGATCGCGCTCGGCGCCACCATCGCCGAGCTGCGCGCCGAGGGTCTGCTGCTGGCCGAGGGCGACGGCGGCACCACGCCGGAGAACGCGCCGATCGCCATCAAGGAGGCGGTGCTGCCGTTCAAGCGGTTCCGCACCCCGGCCGGCAAGAGCGTGGACAACCTGCTCAGCCCGGAGATGAAGTCGACCGGTGAGGTGATGGGCATCGACGCCGGCTTCGGCCAGGCGTTCGCCAAGTCGCAGGCCGCCGCGTACGGCTCGCTGCCGACAAGTGGCAAGGTCTTCGTCTCGGTGGCGAACCGGGACAAGCGGTCGATGGTCTTCCCGGTGAAGCGACTGGCCGACCTGGGCTTCACGATCGTCACCACGGCCGGCACCGGCGAGGTCCTGCGCCGGTACGGCATCGAGTGCGAGGTCGTCCCGAAGCACTACGAGAGCCCGGGCAAGAACGCTGTCGAGCTGATCCTGGCCGGCGAGATCTCCCTGATCATCAACACCCCGCAGGGCTCGGGCGCCAGCGCCCGGCTCGACGGGTACGAGATCCGCAGCGCCGCGGTCACCGCCGACGTGCCCAGTGTGACCACGGTGCCCGGCGCGGCCGCAGCGGTGATGGGCATCGAGGCGCTGATGCGCGGCGACATGACCGTCCGGCCCCTGCAGGAGTTGCACGCCTTGCTCCGGCCGGAGCTGGCCAAGTGAATCTGTTCGCGAACGCCGTCCGGCCGGCATTGTTCCGGCTGGGCGGCGGTGACGCCGAGCACGCTCACGAGTGGACGCTGAACCGGCTCGCGTCGTTGCCGGCGCCGGCCCTGGCCGCCCTGCGCAGCCAGTACTCCTTCGCCGCGCCGGTGGAGGCGTTCGGCGTCCGGTTCCCGAACCGGGTCGGCCTGGCCGCCGGGATGGACAAGAACGGGATCGCGCTGCCGGCCTGGTCCGCGCTCGGCTTCGGATTCGTCGAGGTCGGCACGGTCACCGCGAAGGCGCAGCCGGGCAACGACAGGCCACGGGTGTTCCGGCTCAAGGGCTCCGAGGCGATCATCAACCGGATGGGGTTCAACAACCTCGGCGCCGCAGCGCTGGCCGAGCGGCTGGCGTCGGCCGGCAAGCTGGACGTCCCGCTGGGCATCTCGCTCGGCAAGTCCAAGGTCACGCCCCTGGAGGACGCGGTCGAGGACTACCTGACCTCGTACCGGCTGCTGCACCCGTACGCCGATTACATCGCCGTGAACGTCTCCTCGCCGAACACGCCGGGGCTGCGCTCGCTGCAGGACGCCGACTCGATCGGTGCGCTGCTCAAGGCGCTGAGCGGCCCGGTGCCGGTGCTGGTGAAGATCGCGCCGGATCTGACCGAGCCGGCCATCGCCCAGCTCCTCGAGGTCTGCCTGGACCACGGCGCGGCCGGGCTGATCGCGACGAACACCACGCTGGCCCGGGACGGGATCGCCGACGCCGATCAGCACCTCGCGGGCGAGGCCGGTGGACTCTCCGGCAAGCCGCTCACCGAGCGGGCCCGCGAGGTGGTGAAGTTCGTGCACGACGAGACCGGCGGCCGGCTGCCGATCATCGGGGTCGGCGGCATCATGTCGGTCGACGACGCGTCCCGGCTGCTGGATGCCGGAGCCTCGCTGGTGCAGCTCTACAGCGGGTTCATCTATCGGGGACCGGACCTGGTCCGGGCGATCGCCCGGGGCGCCCGGCCGATCCGCTCGCACCGCGCGCGATGAGCACGCCCGAGCGCGAGCTTCTCGCGCTCGATCGAGCACACGTCTGGCATCCGTACGGCCCGATGCCCGGCCGCACCGACCCCTATCTGGTGGAGAGTGCGGCCGGGGTCCGGCTGCGGCTGGCCGACGGCCGGGAACTCGTGGACGGGATGTCGTCCTGGTGGGCGGCGATCCACGGGTACCGCCACCCGGTGCTGGACGCGGCCCTGGCCGATCAGGCCGGCCGGATGAGCCACGTGATGTTCGGCGGGCTCACCCACGAGCCGGCGATCCGCCTGGCCGGCACGCTCGTCGAGATCACCCCGCCCGGACTGGACCACGTCTTCCTCTGCGACTCCGGCTCGGTCGGGGTCGAGGTGGCGATCAAGATGGCGCTTCAGGCGCAGCGGGCGCTGGGACGGCCGGAACGGCAGCGCCTGGCGACCTGGCGGGGCGGCTATCACGGCGACACGTTCCACCCGATGAGCGTCTGCGACCCGGAGGGCGGAATGCACTCGCTCTGGACCGGGGTGCTGCCGGTCCAGGTCTTCGCCGGCCCGCCTCCGGCGGACTACGACGAGGCCTACGCGAACGAACTCACCGAGATGATCAATCGGCATCAAGGCGAGATCGCGGCGGTGATCGTCGAGCCGGTCGTCCAGGGTGCCGGCGGGATGCGGTTCCACCACCCGGAGTACCTGCGGGTGCTGCGCGAGGTGACCTCGGCACACGGCATCTTCCTGATCTTTGACGAGATCGCTACCGGGTTCGGCCGGACCGGCACGCTCTTCGCGGCTGATCACGCCGGGGTGAGTCCGGACATCATGTGTCTCGGTAAGGCCCTGACGGGTGGTTATCTGACCCTCGCGGCGACGCTGTGCACGCCGGAGGTGGCGTCGGCCATCTCGGCGGGGGAGGGCGGCGGGCTGGCGCACGGCCCGACGTTCATGGGCAATCCGCTCGCCTGCGCGGTGGCCAACGCGTCACTGGGCCTTCTGCGGGACGGTGGGTGGGCTTTGCGCGTACCCATGATCGAAAGCCGGCTGAAAGACGGCCTGGAGCCGCTCCGCGGGGCGCGGGGGGTCGCGGACGTCCGCGTTCTCGGTGCGATCGGTGTGGTGCAGCTTGATCATCCGGTGGACATGGCGGCAGCGACGGCCGCAGCGGTGACGCAGGGCGTCTGGCTGAGGCCGTTCCGCGACCTGATCTACACGATGCCGCCCTATGCGGCGGACGACGCGGACGTGGACCGCATTACCGCGGCGATCATCGCCGCGGTGGCAGCTACCTGACTCGTTTGGGGGAAATATCAATGGAGACCTTCGGCGAACGGCTTCATGCGGCCGTGGCGGAGCGTGGTCCGCTCTGCGTCGGCATCGATCCGCACGCTTCTCTGCTCACCCGCTGGGGCCTCTCCGACGACATCGCCGGCCTGGAACGCTTCGCCCGTACGGTGGTCGAGGCGCTGGCCGATCGGGTGGCCGTTCTGAAACCACAGTCCGCGTTTTTTGAGAGATTTGGGTCACGTGGCGTCGCGATTCTTGAGTCAACTATCCGACAGTCCCGAGAGGCCGGCGCGCTCGTCCTTCTCGACGTGAAACGTGGCGACATCGGCTCGACGATGGCCGCTTATGCGTCGGCATATCTGGATCCGGCGAGTTCTCTGTGTGCCGACGCGATTACTGTGAGTCCTTATCTCGGCGTCGGCTCGTTGCAGCCGGCGTTCGATCTGGCGGCCGCTCACGGCGGCGGTGTCTTCGTCCTGGCGCTGACCTCGAACCCCGAGGGCCCGGCCGTCCAGCACGCTGTGACGGCCTCCGGAAAAACCGTGGCGCAGACCGTAATCGACGAGATTTCCCAGGTCAACGCGGGTGCGGTGCCGCTCGGAAGTCTCGGGCTGGTGGTCGGCGCGACGATCGGCGAGACCGGCCACGACCTCTCCGCGGTCAACGGCCCGCTGCTCGCTCCGGGCCTCGGAGCGCAGGGCGCGACACCGTCCGACCTGCGCGCTGTCTTCGGCGAGAGCCTGCGGAACGTGTTGCCCTCGTACTCACGCGAGGTCCTCGGCGCGGGCCCGGAGATCGCCGATCTGCGCGCCGCGAGCGAACGTGTTCTTGACGACTGTCGAGCCGCGCTCGGGTGAAACTGCCTGCGTAGCAGGGCGTCAGGAAGCGGTTCGCGGGGTACCCCCACGTTGCCGAAAGCGCCGTTGACCGCTAGTTTTCCCGGCGCCGGGAACCACATGCCCCTTTGGTTCCCTGGCACACCACGTTTCACAGAAGCGCCGGTATTGAACCACCGCCGCGTAAGGGACCTGAGGAGAACTGGTGCCGCTCCCGTCACTGAGCCCCGAACAGCGCCAAGCTGCGCTGGAGAAGGCTGCGGAAGTCCGCAAGGCTCGGGCTGAGCTGAAGGAACAGCTCAAGTCCGGCAAGACCACCCTCGCCGCCGTGCTCGACCGCGCGGAGGGCGACGAGGTCGTCGGCAAGCTGAAGGTCTCGGCCGTGCTTCAGGCGCTGCCGGGCATCGGCAAGATCCGCGCGACCCAGATCATGGAGAAGCTCAAGATTGCCGAGAGCCGCCGGCTCCGGGGTCTTGGCGACCAGCAGCGCAAGGCCCTCCTGGGGGAGTTCGCTGCGAACTGACTCATGGGCTCGTGTAGACATGAGCCGTGAGCATGGATGACGACGCGCGCCCGGCAGCACGCCTCACCGTTCTTTCCGGCCCTTCCGGGGTCGGAAAGGACAGTGTGATCGAGCTGATCCGGGCGCGCTCGCCTTGGATCAAGCTGTCCGTCTCGGTGACGACCCGTAAGAAACGGGACTACGAAACCGACGGGGAGCACTACCACTTCGTGAACCGCTCGGAGTTCCAGCGCCTGATCGATGGCGGTCAGCTGCTGGAGTGGGCGGAATTCGCGGGCAATCTGTACGGGACACCGCGAGCGCAGGTCGAGGGCTGGCTCCAACAGGGCCGGCCCGTTCTTTTGAAGATCGACCTGCAGGGTGCCCGTCAGGTGCGTGCGGCGATGTCGGAGGCCCAGCTGGTCTTCCTGGCACCGCCGAGTGTCGAGGAGCTCCAGCGCCGTCTCATCGGCCGGGGCACCGACGACGAGGAGACCATCCGCCGCCGACTGGCCCACGCGGACGAGGAGCTGGCCGCCGAGGCCGAATTCGACCGCACCGTGGTCAACGACTTCGTCGAGCGCGCCGCTGATGAGCTGGTAGGATTGCTCGGTTCATCGTACTTAGCGCCGGCGCAAGCACACGAGCATTAAGGAAGCACCGACTGTGGGAACCATCGCGAACCCCGAAGGCATCACCAACCCGCCGATCGACGAGCTGCTCGACAAGACCTCGTCGAAGTACTCGCTGGTGATCTTCGCGGCCAAGCGCGCCCGCCAGGTCAACGCCTACTACAGCCAGCTGGGCGAGGGTCTCCTGGAGTACGTCGGCCCCCTGGTGGAGACCACTCCGCAGGAGAAGCCGCTCTCCATCGCCATGCGGGAGATCAACGCCGGCCTGCTGACGGCCGAGCCGACCGACAACCCGTGATCGATATCTGATCCAGCATGCTGATCCCGCGTCCCAGGTTCTGGGCGCGGGATCAATTGTTATCAGGGGTGCGGTTCTTTCTTTCAGGGGTGCGGCGTGACTGAGGTCGTTCTTGGGGTCTGCGGCGGGATCGCCGCCTACAAGGCCTGCGAGCTGCTGCGGCTCTTCACCGAGTCGGGGCACGGGGTACGAGTCGTGCCCACCGCGTCCGCGCTCAAGTTCGTCGGCGAGCCGACCTGGGCCGCGCTCTCCGGCCGCCCGGTCGCCACCGGGGTCTGGGACGACGCGCACGAGGTGCCGCACGTGCGGATCGGCCGGGCCGCCGACATCGTCGTGGTGGCGCCGGCCACCGCCGACATCCTCGCGAAAGCCGCGCACGGCATCGCCGACGACCTGCTCACCAACACGCTGCTCACGGCGACCTGCCCGATCGTGTACGCCCCGGCCATGCACACCGAGATGTGGGAGAACCCGGCCACAAGGGCGAACGTGGCGACTCTGCGCGAACGCGGCGCTGTCGTCATCGAGCCCGCGGTCGGCCGGCTGACCGGTAAGGACACCGGGAAAGGCCGGCTTCCGGATCCGGTCGCGATCTTCGAGTACGCGGTGCGCGTACTCAAGAGGGGTCTTGAACTTGATCTTGCGGGCCGGCATGTGGTGGTGACCGCGGGCGGGACGCGGGAGCCGCTGGATCCGGTGCGTTTCCTCGGCAACCGCAGTTCCGGCAAACAGGGTTATGCCCTGGCAAAAGCCGCACTCGCGCGGGGAGCCCGGGTGACCCTCGTCTCGGCGAACGTCGCACTTCCCGACCCGGCCGGCGCCGATCTCGTCCGGGTGGGCACCACGGAGGAGCTGCGCAAGGCCACCGTGGAGGCGTCCGCCGCGGCAGATGTGACGATCATGGCGGCCGCGCCGGCTGACTTCCGCCCGTCGGTGGTTTCGTCGCAAAAGATCAAAAAGCTTCCGGGTGCGGCACCTGACCCGATCGTCCTGGCGGTGAACCCGGACATCGCGGCCGAACTGGGCGCGGCGAAGCGTTCCGGTCAGCTGCTTGTCGCATTTGCTGCCGAGACGCACGACGCTCTGGAGCACGCACGCGCCAAACTGGTGAAGAAACGTGCCGACCTGATCGTCGTTAACGAGGTGGGTCCGGGCCTCGTGTTCGGCCAGGACAGCAACACGGTCACTCTGCTGGGCGCCGACGGATCCACCGCCACCTTCGGTGAACTCCCTAAAGACGATGTGGCCGATATGATTTTGGACCACGTCGTGGCCCGCCTGGATGCCCAGGCCGTGGCCGTCCAGCGAGGCTGACTACACTTCCGCGTTACGTTGTATTCGACAAATCTGAGGAGCACCGTGGCACGCCGCCTGTTCACCTCCGAGTCGGTCACGGAAGGCCACCCGGACAAGATCGCTGACCAGATCAGCGACGGCATTCTCGACGCCCTGCTCGAGCAGGACCCGCGCAGCCGCGTCGCGGTGGAGACCCTGATCACGACCGGCCAGGTGCACGTCGCGGGTGAGGTCACCACGCAGGCTTACGCCGACATCCCCAAGATCGTGCGCGACACCATCCTGCGGATCGGTTACGACTCGTCGAAGAAGGGTTTCGACGGGGCCTCCTGCGGCGTCAGCGTCTCCATCGGCTCACAGTCGCCGGACATCGCGCAGGGCGTGGACAGCGCCATTGAGCTGCGTTCCGGTGACAGCGAGCACGTGCTCGACTCCCAGGGCGCCGGCGACCAGGGCATGATGTTCGGCTTCGCCTGCTCGGAGACGCCCGAGCTGATGCCGCTGCCGATCGCCCTCGCGCACCGCCTCGCCCGCCGGCTGTCGGCCGCGCGCAAGGACGGCACCATTCCGTACCTTCGCCCGGACGGCAAGACCCAGGTCACCATCGAGTACGACGGCCTGCGCCCGGTGCGGCTCGACACCGTCGTGGTGTCGTCGCAGCACGCCGCGGACATCTCCCTGGAGTCGCTGCTCACCCCGGACATCCGCGAACACGTGATCGCGCCGGAGCTGGAGAGCCTCGGCATCGACACCGAGGGCTACCGCCTGCTGGTGAACCCGACCGGTCGCTTCGAGATCGGCGGCCCGATGGGTGACGCCGGCCTGACCGGCCGCAAGATCATCGTGGACACCTACGGTGGCTACGCCCGCCACGGCGGCGGCGCGTTCTCCGGCAAGGACCCGTCGAAGGTGGACCGCTCCGCGGCGTACGCGATGCGCTGGGTGGCGAAGAACGTCGTCGCCGCCGGCCTGGCCGAGCGCTGTGAGACCCAGGTGGCGTACGCGATCGGCAAGGCGCACCCGGTGTCGCTGTTCGTCGAGACGTTCGGCACCGAGACCGTCCCGGTGGACCGGATCGAGAAGGCGATCAACGAGGTCTTCGACCTGCGTCCGGCCGCGATCATCCGCGACCTCGATCTGCTGCGCCCGATCTACCAGCAGACCGCCGCTTACGGCCACTTCGGCCGGGAGCTGGCCGAGCTGCGCTGGGAGAGCACCGACCGGGCTGCGGACCTGAAGAACGCCGCTTCCTGAGCCGGTTTTCTCCTCGAGGCCGGAGCCGTTTGGCTCCGGCCTTGATCTGTCTGTGCGCGGTTTGCGTGTTTGTTCGCATGAGAGTTGTGGACGGTTCTGAGGGCTACTCTTCGGCGATGACGGCTGTCCAGGGTGAGCGGCTGATCCTCGTCCGGCACGCGATGCCGGCTGTCGATCCGGCCGTTCCTTCCGAGCACTGGGCCCTCGCGTGGGACAGCCGGGTCGCCGCCCGGCTGCTGCGCCTGCACGTTTCGCATCCCGCTTATTACGTGGCCAGCACCGAGCCGAAAGCTGCGCAGACGATGCAGGAGATCGCCGGCGCTCAGCGTGTGGTGACTGATGACGCGCTTGCTGAGGTGCACCGGCCGCACTTCTGGTTCAGCGATGAGGAATATCGTTCGGCCGCTCTGGCGTACGCCTCGGGCGGGTGCCCGGACGGGTGGGAGCCGCATTCGGCGGTGATCTCGCGCTTCGACGCGGCGATGGTGAGGCATGCGGCTGATGCGGCGTCGCAGGGCCGGACTTTGGTCGTGGGGACGCACGGGCTGGCGCCTACCGTGTGGATGGCGTCGCGGTACCAGATCGCGGACCCGGCGGTGTTCTGGTCGGAGCTGCGGTTTCCGGACATCGTCGAGATCGATCTGGTCCAGGAAGAGGTTCGCTGCGTCACCCATTGAGAGGTGACCGGGGGTGCTCGGGTAACTGGCGGGCTCGGGGTGCTCGGTGGACTCGGGGTACTCGGGGTGCTCGGCTGGCTCGGGGTGCTGGGTGGCTGGGGTGCGCGCTGGCCCTGGCGGGGGTGTGGGTCCGCCCGGACGTGAGGCCACCGTGTGCCCGTGTCCACGCCGCCCCTGGCGATCTTGAGCCTTTCTCCACCGCCGGGGGTGCACAGAAGCTCAAGATCGGCGGGCGGGCGCGCTGGTCGGCTGTCACTCATGGTGGCCGGCTGGCGCTGAGGGCTGCCGGCTGTCGCGTGTGGCGACCGTGGTGTGCAGCTGGCTGGTTGGTGAGGGCTTTGAGTGGTGTCTCATGTGTGGTGGGGCAGAGTCCGGACGGAGTTGTCGTAGGGGCCGGGCAGAATGTTCGGCGATGGGGACCAAGGGTGCGCGCAGTGAACGGGAACCGGCCGAGCGGCTGCCGGTCGCCCGCGTCTGCGTCGATGTGGCGCTGCCGCACCTCGATCGGCCGTTCGACTATCTGGTGGCGGCGGCTGATGACGAGGCCGCGCAGCCTGGTGTGCGGGTCAAGGTGCGGTTCGCCGGGCAGTTGATGAGCGGCTTCCTGCTGGAGCGGGTGGAGTCGTCCGGTCACGGCGGCAAGCTGTCATATCTGGAGAAGGTCGTCTCGGCCGAGCGGGTGCTCGATCCGGAGATCGCCCGGCTCGCGAGGGCGGTCGCCGATCGGTACGCGGGCAACCTCGCCGACGTGCTGCGGCTGGCCGTTCCGCCCCGGCACGCACGGGTCGAGACCGCACAAAACAAGACGGTCACTGCTGAGGCGGCACCTACCGAAACGGACATAGCCGAGCCGGAGGCAGCCGAGCCGGAGACAGCCGAGCCGGAAACGACCGAGCCGGAAACAGCTGAGGTTCCGAGAGGCGCGGCCGAGGAGTTGGCCGGCGCCGAGGCTTTGGCGGTGGCCGGGCGTGGGGCAGCGGTGGCTGCGGCCGAGCTGCGAGTAGATCCGGTGGCGGCGGCTGGGCTGGCTGAGTTGCGAGCGGACCCCGCGGCCGGGGCTGGGCTCGCTGAGTTGCGAGCGGACCCCGCGGCCGAGGCTGGGCTGGCTGAGTTGCGAGCGGACCCCGCGGCCGAGGCTGGGCTGGCTGAGTTGCGAGCGGACCCTGCGGCCGGGGCTGGGCTCGCTGAGTTGCGAGCGGACCCCGTGGCCAGGGCTGGGGCGGCGGGGATTCGGGAGCCGGCTCCGGGTGGGTGGGACTCCTATGCGACCGGGCCCGGATATCTGCGGGCCCTGGAGGACGGGCGGGCTGCTCGGGCTGTGTGGTCAGGGCTGCCGGGGGAGGACTGGCCTACCCGGATCGCTGAGGCTGCCGCTGCCACCGTGCGCGGCGGGCGTGGGGTTGTCATCGTGGTCGCGGATGCCCGGGACCTGGACCGGGTTGATCGGGCTCTCGGTGCTGTGCTCGGCGAGGGGCGGCACGTCGCGCTGAACGCGGCGCTCGGGCCGGCCGAGCGTTATCGGCGGTTTCTCGCTGCCAGCCGGCATCGGGTGCCGGTCGTTGCCGGGACCCGGGCGGCCGTGTGGGCGCCGGTGGAGAAGCTCGGGCTCGTGGTCATCTGGGACGACGGTGACGACGTGCTCGCCGAGCCTCGGGCGCCCTATCCGCATGCCCGGGAGGTGCTGCTCACCCGGGCTCAGCTGGCCGGCTGCGGTGTGCTGGTGGGTGGCTTCGCGCGTACCGGGGAAGCGCAGTTGTTGCTGGAGACCGGGTGGGCGAAAGAGATCGTCGCGGAGCGTGCCGTGCTGCGCCGGCGCTCGCCGGCGATCGCGCCCACCGGGGATGACCCGCAGCTGGCTCGCGACCCGGGCGCGGTGAGCGCGCGGCTGCCCAGCCTGGCGTGGCAGACCGCGCGGCAGGCCCTGCAGAACGACGCTCCGGTGCTGGTCCAGGTTCCGCGCCGGGGTTACCTGCCGTCGGTGGCGTGTGCCGAGTGCCGTACGCCCGCGCGGTGCCCGCACTGTGCCGGGCCGCTGGGGTTGCAGGGCGCGCGGGACGTGCCGATCTGTCATTGGTGCGGCCGGGGTTCCGCGGCGTACTCGTGCCCGGCCTGCGGTGAGCGCCGGCTGCGCGCCTCGGTGACCGGCGCACGGCGGACCGCCGAGGAGCTGGGCCGTGCTTTCCCGGGTGTGCCGGTGCGCACATCGGGCAAGGATGAGGTCTTGGTCACGGTCCCGGCGGTCGCGTCGGTGGTGGTCTCCACGCCCGGCGCCGAGCCGGCCGCCGAGGGCGGGGGTTACGGCGCGGTGCTGCTGCTCGACGCGTGGGCGTTGCTGAGCCGTTCCGATCTGCGTGCCGCCGAGGAGACCATGCGCCGCTGGCTGAACGCGGCGGCGCTGGCCCGGCCGGCTGACAAAGGCGGCAAGGTGGTCGTGGTGGCGGACGGATCGCTCGCGCCGGTGCAGGCGCTGCTGCGCTGGGACCCGGGCTGGTTCGCCGCCCGTGAGCTGGCCGAACGCCGTGAGCTGGGCTTTCCGCCGGCAGCCCGGATGGCGAGCATCACCGGTACGGCAGCGGCCGTGGCCGACCTGCTGGCCCATGCGAACCTGCCGGACGGCGCCGAGGTGCTCGGCCCGGTTCCGGCCCCGCCGGCCCGTGGTGGTCCGCCGGTGAACGGTGGCGAGGCCCCCGAGGAACAGGAGCGGATGCTGCTGCGCGTGTCCCGATCGAAAGCCGGTGATCTTGCGCGGGCGCTGCACGAGGCGGCCGCGATGCGCAGCACCCGCAAGGCGTCCCAGCCGGTGCGCATCCAGGTGGATCCCGCGGACCTGTTCTGACCTCAGCCGTAAGAAGAACGAAACGTAGACTGGGTGGGTGCAAGCCACCACAGTCAGGAGTTTCGCCGCGTGACCGTCCAGCCCATCCGTCTTTTCGGCGACCCGGTCCTGCGTACCCCGGCCGACACCGTCGTCGATTTCGACAAGGAACTGCGTAATCTCGTCAAGGACCTGGTCGAAACGATGCAGGACGAGGGCGGCGCGGGCCTGGCCGCCCCGCAGCTCGGCGTCGGTCTGCGCGTCTTCACCTTCGACGTCGACGACGTGGTCGGCCACATCGTCAACCCGGTGCTCTCCTTCCCGGACGACGAGGAGCAGGACGGCCCCGAGGGCTGTCTCTCCATCCCCGGCATCTACATCGACACCAAGCGCCGGCAGAACGCGGTCGCGAACGGTTTCAACGAGCACGGCGAGCCGATCCAGCTCGTCGGCACCGGCCTGATGGCCCGCTGCGTGCAGCACGAGACCGACCACCTCGACGGCGTGCTGTTCCTGGACCGGCTGGACGCCGCCTCCCGCAAGGAGGCGATGAAGCAGATCCGTTCCGCCGAGTGGTACGACGCTGCCAAGCCTCCGACGGTCAAGGAGAGCCCGCACAGCATCTTCGGGTTCGGGCGGTGATCACGTGCGGATAGTCTTCGCCGGCACGCCCGAGGTCGCGATTCCGAGTCTCGACGCGATCGCCGCCTCCCGCCACGAGCTGGTCGCGGTTCTGACCCGTCCGGACGCGCCGGCCGGTCGTGGCCGCCGCCTGGTCCGCTCGCCCGCCGGCGCCTGGGCCGACGAGCGCGGCATCGAGGTGCTCACCCCGGAGAAACCGCGTGACCCCGAGTTCCAGGAGCGGCTGCGCCAGATCGCGCCGGACTGTGTGCCCGTGGTGGCGTACGGCGCCCTGGTCCCGCCGAGCGCCCTGGAGATTCCGAAACGCGGCTGGCTGAACCTGCACTTCTCGCTGCTGCCGGCCTGGCGTGGCGCCGCGCCGGTGCAGCACGCGGTGCTGCACGGCGACTCGGTGACCGGCGCCAGCGTCTTCGAGCTGGAGGCGGGGCTGGACACCGGCCCGATCTACGGCACGCTCACCGATCAGATCCGGTTCAACGACACCTCGGGTGACATGCTGGCCCGGCTCGCGGTCGAGGGCGCCGGCCTGCTGGTCGCGGTGCTCGACGCGATCGAGGCGGGCACCGCCAGGGCGCACCCGCAGCCGGCCGACGGTGTCACGTTCGCGCCGAAACTGACCGTCGACGACGCCCGGATCCGCTGGGACGACCCGGCGTTCGCGGTGGACCGGCGGATCCGCGCCTGCACTCCGGCGCCGGGCGCGTGGACCACGCTGCGCGGCGACCGGCTGAAGCTGGGACCGGTGCGCCCGGTGGCGAACGCCGGCTCGCTTCCGGCCGGGGAGCTGCTTGTCGAACGTACGCAGGTGCTGGCCGGCACCGCGACAACCCCGGTGATTCTCGGCGAGGTCCGGGCCGCCGGTAAGAAACCGATGTCCGCCACCGACTGGGCGCGAGGCATGCGGATCCAAGCAGGGGAGAAATTCGCATGACGGAACATCGCGCTCCGCGGCCGCACAGCGGCGGTCCGCGCCGGCCGGCGGGGCCAGGGTACGGCCGTGACGGCCGCGACGGCAGGGACGGGCGTGACTTCCGCAGCGGCCGGGCACCGCGTGCCGGCCGCCCGCCGTCCGACCCGGCACGCCAGGCCGCGTACGAGGCGATCGCCGCGGTGCACCGCGATGACGCGTACGCGAACCTGGTCCTCTCCGAGATTCTCGGCGGGCTGGGTCTGCACGGCCGGGACGCGGCGTTCGCGACCGAGCTGACGTACGGGACGCTCCGCGCGCTCGGCACCATCGACCTGATCATCGCGGACGCGGCCGGCCGGGACGTCGCCCGGATCGACCCGCCGGCTCGCGATGCTCTGCGGCTCGGCGTCTACCAGCTGCTCTACACCCGGGTGCCCTCGCACGCCGCGGTGAACCAGACGGTCGACCTGGTCCGCGCGGTCGCGCCGGGCGCTTCCGGTTTCGCGAACGCGGTCATGCGTACGGTCTCCGAGACGCCGCTGGACGCGTGGCTGGACAAGGTCGCGCCGGATTACGAGTCCGATCCGATCGCCAACCTGTCGGTGATGCACCACCACCCGCAGTGGATCATCCGGTCGTTCGCCGAGGCGCTCGGCGGCGACCTGGAGGAGACGGCTCGCCTGCTGATCGAGGACAACCAGCCGCCGGCCGTGCACCTGTGCGCGCGTCCCGGCCGGGCGGACGCGATCGACCTGGCCGACGAGGTGGACGGCGTTCCCGGTGCGTTCTCGCCGTACGCGGTCTATCTGAACGGCGGCGCGCCGCGCGAGATGGCCGCCATCCGCGAGGGTCGCGCCCACGTGCAGGACGAGGGCTCGCAGCTGGTCGCGGCCGCGCTGCTGGCCGCGCCGATCGAGGGCCAGGACAACCGCTGGCTGGACCTGTGCGCCGGCCCGGGTGGCAAGACCGGTCTGATCGGCGCGATCGCCTCCGGCCGTGGCGCCGAGGTGACAGCGGTCGAAGTGTCCGAGCACCGGGCCCGCCTGGTCGACCAGGCCACCGAGGGCATGCCGGTCACGGTGCTGCCGATGGACGGCCGGTCGGTCGGGCGTGACCCGGACCTGCCGGAGGAGTCATTCGACCGGGTTCTGGTCGACGCGCCGTGCACCGGGCTCGGCTCGCTGCGCCGCCGTCCCGAGGCGCGCTGGCGTCGTCAGCCGGCCGACCTGCCGCCGCTGACGAAGCTTCAGCGGGAGCTGCTGGTGGCGGCGCTGCGGGCGGTCCGGCCGGGTGGCGTGGTGGCGTACGTGACGTGCTCGCCGCACATGGTCGAGACTCAGGTGACGGTGAGCGAGGGCGCCCGCCGCAGTGGTGTCGAGGTGGACTTCGTGGACGCCCGGCCGCTGCTGCCACCGGGCATGCCGGGCCTCGGCCCCGGCCCGACGGTGCAGCTGTGGCCGCACCGGCACGGCACCGACGCGATGTTCCTGGCCGTCCTGCGCCGCACGAGCTGAGTTGGAACGAAGGCCGGGCCCGATGGGCCCGGCCTTCGTCATGAAATACAGCGAACTAGCGGGCCGCCACGCTCTCGTTCTCCGCGGAAGCACGCTGCGCCGGAATCAAAGGCGCCGGCGCTGCGGGGCGCGCTGACGCGTACCGGTCACCGCGGCCGAGCGAGGACGCCGCCTCAGCGAGCCTCTTCTTCAGAATCCGGGCGACCGGCTTCTCGAACAGACGATGCAACAGGTACGCCGACACCAGCATGATCGCGATGACCACGGCCAGCACCACCGGCCGCGGTGCGAAGTCACGGATGCCGTAGATGATCGTCCAGCCGATGTTCTCGTGCAGCAGGTAGAACGGGTACGTCAGCAGCCCGGCCGTGGTCAGCCAGCGCCACTGGATGCGCGAGGTGTACCCGAGGGCGATCGCCAGCAGGATCACGAAGAAGAGCGTCACCAGGGCCGCGCCGACCTTGCCGGACAGCTGGGTGTCCAGGTGGGTCCGGCCGACGTATCCGACCCGCCGGAACGTCCAGTACTGTGCCATCGCGAACGACGCCGCGAGCAGCCCCCAGAGCAACATGTCGGGCCCGAACCGGTGGATCAGGTACAGCGTGATGCCGGCGACGAAGAACGGCGCGTACTCGGCCTGGAGCAGGACCTTCAGCAGCGGGAAGTCCGTCTGGAAAGAGATCGCGGACGCGAGCAGCCAGGAGTACCCGAAGATCACCGTGCGGCGCAGGGTGAGCCCGCGCCACACCACGACGGTGAAGAGCAGGTAGAAGAGCGCCTCGTTCCAGAGGGTCCAGTACACCGCGTCCACGTGTGGGGCGCCGATCGGCGCCTGCAGCATGGTCAGGTTGAGGACCACGTCGTGCCAGCTCTTCGGGTTGCGCACCACCGGCCAGATGGTGATGACCGCCGTGGTGATCAGCACGGCGGCCCAGTACGCCGGGAACAGCCGGATGATCCGGGACTGGAAGAACGCCCCTGGCGTCCGGCCCCAGCAGCTCATGCAGATGACAAAACCGCTGATCATGAAGAACAGCTGAACACCCATCCAGCCGTACTGACCGACGTGATGCAGCGTGGGGAAGGCGGTTTCCGGCTTCGCGCCCCAGGCGTCCTCGACGCCACGGGTGTAACCGGTGTAGTGGTACAGCGACACGATGAGTGCCGCGACGAGGCGCAGGCCGTCGAGCGCGGCGAGCCGGTTGGTGCGCGGGCGGGCACCGGCCTGCTCTGCGGAGGCGGGGGGCTCCGGCCGCCGCAGGCCGGGGAGAAGCGTCATGGCGGGTAACAATACATAGACCACAGGTGGCGCACATGGCCCCCACGGCCAGCACATTGGCGGGTGAGATACAACCGGGCAAGTGTGCGGTCCGGCAGCCGGGTCATACACTTTCAGCCGTGGAACTGTCGCCGATCATCGCGCCGAGCATCCTTGCTTCCGACTTCTCCCGGCTCGGGGAGGAGGTGCGGGCGATCGAAGGGGCAGCGGACTGGGTCCACGTGGACGTCATGGACAACCACTTCGTGCCGAACCTGACGCTGGGTCTTCCCGTGGTGCAGAGCCTGCGAAAAGCCACGACCATTCCGTTCGACGTGCACCTGATGATCACCGACCCGCAGCGCTGGGCGCCGGCGTACGCCGAAGCGGGCGCCCACAACGTCACCTTCCACGCCGAGGCCTGCGACGACCCGGTGGCTCTCGCCAAGACGCTGCGCGCGGCCGGCTCCAAGGCGGGACTGGCGATCGACAGGGACACCCCGGTCGAGCCGTACCTGGAGCTGTTGCCGTACCTCGACACCATCCTGATCATGACGATCAAGGCGGGCTTCGGCGGCCAGGCGTTCATGCCGGAGATGCTGGACAAGGTGCGTGACGTACGCCGCCGCGCCAAGGTCAACAACCTGGAGATCCGGATCGAGGTGGACGGCGGCATCGCGGCCGACACCATCGAGCAGGCCGCCGAGGCGGGCGCCGACGCGTTCGTCGCGGGCACCGCCGTCTACGGCGCCGCCGACCCGGCCGAGGCGATCCGCAAGCTGCGTGGTCTCGCCGCCCGGGCGATGGGGGTGGCGTGACGGCCCGTTCAGAGGCCATCATCGGAACCACTGTCCCCCGGCGCTGTCCAGGAAGGTGCGATGAGTGCGGCTGAGTCCCGCCCCGAGATCGATCCGGAGCTGGAACTGGAATCCGAGGAGGGTCCCGACCTGATCCTGGTGGTCGACGACGACCAGGACATCGCCAGCTTCGTCGAGTTCAACCTGAAGGTGCACGGCTTCGACGTGGTCCGGGCCAAGGACGGCCAGGAAGCGCTCGAGGTCATGGAGACGCACCGGCCGGGTCTCGCCGTGGTCGACTGGATGATGCCCCGGATGGACGGGGTCGAGCTGATCCGCCGGATCCGGGCCGAGCCGCTCACCTCGGCGCTGCCGGTGATCATGCTGACCGCGAAGAGCATGACCGTGGACAAGGTGGTCGGCCTCACCGCCGGCGCCGACGACTACCTGGTCAAGCCGTTCGACACGGCCGAGCTGATCGCCCGGGTCTCCACCACCCTGCGCCGGCACAAGGACGCCCGTGAGGTGTCGCCGCTGACTGGCCTGCCGGGCAACGCGCGGGTCCGCCGGGAGATCGGCGAGCGGATGCGTAACGGCGGCGACTACTCGGTGGGTTACATTGACATTGATCGCTTCAAGAGCGTGAACGACGTCTACGGCTTCGACCGGGGCGACGACTTCATCATCGCGCTGGCACGCAGCCTCCAGCGGGCCAGCGCGAAAACCGGCCCGCCGTCCATCTTCATGGGCCACATCGGCGGCGACGACTTCGTCTTCATCTGTACGCCGGACCAGGTCCTGCCGCTGACCAAGCGCACCGTCACCGACTTCGAGCGGGTGGCCGACCGCCTCTACGAACCGATCGACGCCCAGCGCGGTTTCATCGAGGTGCCGGACCGGCGCGGCAACAAGCAGAAAGCCGCCCTGGTCACGCTCTCGATCGGGGTGGCGCAGGCGACCTCGGAAGGCCGCCGGTTCGCCGATCCCCGGGTGGTCATCGCGGTCGCCTCGGAGATGAAGAAGGTCGCGAAATCCCAGCCGGGCTCCTACGTCGCGATCGACCGCCGCCGCAGTGACGCCGAGGAAGGCGCGTAAGCCGGCACGTACTCCTGGCCGGTCATGGCCTGGATCCTCACCATCAGCTCGTCGGTCAGAGCGCGGGCCTCACGCGCGGTCCCGGCACGTCCGGCCACCTCCAGCGCCGGTCCGAACGTGATCGAGATCGGTCTCCGTTTCGGGCGCAGGATGTCGGCCGGTCGTGCCTCACGGGTCCCGAGGATGCCGACCGGGACGATCGGGACACCGGCCTGGGCGGCGAGGCGGACCGCGCCGGTGCGGCCCCGATAGAGGCGGCCGTCGGGGGAGCGGGTGCCTTCCGGGAAGACCGCGACCAGCCCGCCGGCGCGCAGGATCGGCACCGCCGCGTCGAACGCGGTGAGCACGGCCCGCCCGCCGGCCCGCTCCACCGGGATGGCGCCCATGCCGGTGACCGCGTGCCGGGTGAGCCAGCCACGCGGCCCGGTCGCCCGGAAATATTCGGCCTTCGCCCAGAACGCGATGTGCCGCGGCACCGTCACCCCGAGAAAGAGCTGGTCACCCACGGTCTGATGGTTCGGGCAGAGAATCGCGCCGCCGTCCGGGATGTGGTCCAGCCCGGCGACCTGCGGTCGCCAGACGCGGCGCAAGGTGCTGCCGACGGTCGCGTTCGTGAGGACATAAAGAGCGGGGGTACGCGTCATCGCACGCCTCCCATGTGTGCGGTGATCACGGCCTCGAGCAGGGGTTCCGGGCCGGGCAGTCCGGTGGCGAGCGGGAGACTGCCCCAGTTCCACAGCTGGACCACCCCGTGCAGCCCGGCCCAGAGTGCCCCGGCGGTCACCTCCGGCGGCGCGTCGGCCGGCTTGGCTTCGGTGACCAGGTCCACGAGCAGGCCGAACAGTGGCATGCTGGTGCCGCGGAGGCCCAGGTGGCCGCTCTCCAGCAGGTCGTGGCGGAACATCAGCTCGAACATGCCGCGCTCCTCGGTGGCGAACCTGGCGTACACCCCGGCGAGCAGCAGCACCCGGGCGCGCGGATCGGCCGGAGCGCCGGCGAGGGCGGTGGCGACCCGGGTGGCGAGGTCGGCGAACCCCGCCCGGGCGATCGTCGAGAGCAGTTGCAGATGGGTGGGGAAGTGCCGCCGGGGTGCGCCGTGCGAGACGCCGGCGCGGCGGGCGATCTCTCGCAAGGAGAGCGCTGCCGAGCCCTCGGCGCGGACCAGGTCGATGCCGGCTCGCACCAGCCGCTCCCGTAATCCGTGGTCAGACTCCATAGACAATGTCTACCAGGCGATCGTAGACATTGTCTACTCCTGCTAAATTGGTAGGAAAGGTGGGGTCGGCGAATGTTCCCGATCAGCACGTGATGTGAGGTAGCTCGCTGGCCAGGTGGCAAATTCGCTATTGCGTGCAAGACTCTGACTTGACCCACCACGCGCTGGCGGGACTCGGTGAAATTCCGAACCGGCGGTGATCCGAGGCGAAAGCTTCGGTAAGCCCGCGACCCGGATGTCGATCCAAAGACATCCGGTGGACCTGGTGAGACTCCAGGGCCGACGGTGATCAGGCGAAAGCCTGGTCAGACAGTCCGGATGGGAGACAGCGCGCGGAATCGGTGAGTCGTGCCCTTGCGGCCTCGACTCGACCGGGGTGCGCGAAGCGTACCCTTGTGCCCGATTCCCGGCGTTTCCCGCATCCTCGGCGCGCGTGTCCGTACCGCGCGAGAGGAATGCCCGATGGTGACCGAGGACGAGGCGATGCGCCGCGCGATCGCGCTTGCCTCCCGTGGCCTCGGCACGACCAGCCCCAACCCGGTCGTCGGTTGCCTGCTTCTCTCCGCGTCCGGCGAGGTCGTCGGTGAGGGCTTCCATGTGTACGCGGGCGGCCCGCACGCCGAGATCGTCGCCCTCGCGCAGGCCGGCGAGCTGGCCCGGGGCGGGACCTGCGTCGTCTCGCTCGAACCGTGCAACCACACCGGGCGTACCGGTCCGTGCTCGGAAGCGCTGATCACCGCCGGTGTGCGGCGCGTGGTGATCGCGGTGGACGACCCCAACCCGGTCGCCTCCGGCGGCGCCGCCACGATGCGGGCAGCGGGCATCGAAGTGCTCACCGGGGTCCGCCGCGAGGAGGCCGAGCTCGGCAACGTCGCCTGGCTGACCGCGGTGCGCCGCGGCCGGCCGTACGTGACCTGGAAGTTCGCCGCGACGCTTGACGGCCGCTCGGCCGCCGCCGACGGCACCAGCCAGTGGATCTCCTCGGCCGAGTCCCGGGCCGACGTGCACGTGTTGCGCAGCACTGTCGACGCGATCGTGGCCGGTGTCGGCACCGTGGTCGCCGACGACCCTCAGCTCACCGTGCGTGATCTGCGCGACGGCACCTTGGCGATCAAGCAGCCTTTGCGTGTGGTGGTCGACTCCTCCGGGCGTACCCCGGAAAACGCCCGCGTGCGGGACGCCGCCGCACCCACCTGGATCGTCACCGCGGCCGCGGCCGGAAGTGGCCCTCGGGGCCGGGTGGATCTGAGCCGGATGCTCACCGAGCTGTACGCGCGCGACGTGCGCAATGTGCTGCTGGAAGGCGGCCCGACGCTTGCCGGAGCTTTTCTGGAGGCCGGACTTGTCGATCGGGTCATCGGATACATCGCGCCCAAACTGCTCGGCGACGGCCGGGCTGCCCTGATCGACGCCGGTGTCGGCACCATCACCGACGCCGTCGAGCTGGAGTTCACCGAGATCACGCAGATCGGCGGCGACCTGCGCTTCACCGCGTTGCTGCGCCCAAAGGAGAGCTGAATGTTCACCGGAATCGTCGAAGAGCTAGGCGAGATCGTCCGTCTTACCGGCGGCGAGGGGGGCGACTCGGCGGTCATCGCCGTGCGCGGCCCGCTGGTCACGTCCGACGCGGGGCACGGCGACTCGATCGCGGTGAACGGCGTCTGTCTCACCGTCATCGACAACGAGGGCGGGATCTTCACTGCCGACGTGATGGGCGAGACGCTGCGCCGCAGCTCGCTGGGTGCCCTCCAGGTCGGCAGCCAGGTCAACCTGGAGCGGGCCGCCGCGCTGAACAGCCGCCTCGGCGGCCACCTGGTGCAGGGTCACGTGGACGGCGTCGCGCGGATCATCGCCCGCGAGCCGGCCGACCAGTGGGAGGTGGTGCGTTTCTCACTGCCTGCCGAACTGGCGAAGTACGTGGTTCACAAAGGCTCGATCACCGTCGACGGCGTCTCGCTGACGGTCATGGAGGTCACCGCGGACAGCTTCGCGGTCGGGATGATCCCGGCCACCTCGAAGCTCACCGTGCTGGGCAGCAAGGCCATCGGCGATCCGGTCAACCTCGAGGTCGACGTGATCGCGAAGTACGTCGAGAAGATGCTGGGGAGCCGCAATGTTTGAGAGCATTGAGCAAGCGATCGCGGACATCGCGGCCGGCAAGCCGGTGATCGTGGTGGACGACGAGGACCGGGAGAACGAGGGCGACCTGATCTTCGCGGCCGAGCACGCCACGCCGGAACTGGTCGCGTTCATGGTCCGCTACACGTCGGGTTACGTCTGCGTGGCGATCCCGGAGGCGGAGGCCGACCGCCTCGACCTGCCGCCGATGGTGGAGCACAACCAGGACTCCTACAAGACTGCGTACGCCGTCACGGTGGACGCGCGGGTGGGCGGCACCACCGGCATCTCCGCCGCTGACCGTGCCCGGACGATCCGGCTGCTGGCCTCCGCCGAGACCCAGCCGAACGACCTCTCCCGCCCGGGGCACATCGTCCCGCTGCGGGCCAAGCCGGGTGGCGTGCTGCGCCGGCCGGGCCACACCGAGGCGTCGGTCGACCTCGCGGTGCTGGCCGGGGCGCGGGCCGCGGGCGTGCTCTGCGAGATGGTGAACGACGACGGCACCATGCAGCGCCGCCCCGACCTGGAGAAGTTCGCCGCCGAGCACAACCTCACGGTGGTCACCATCGCCGAGCTGGTGGCGTACCTGAGCCTGCGCAAGGGCCGTCAGGTGGAGCGGGTGGTGGAGACCAAGCTCCCGACTGAGCACGGCGACTTCGTCGCGGTCGGTTACCGCACCGAGGCGGACAACGGTGAGCACGTGGCGCTGGTCTTCGGCGAGATCGGCGACGGCGAGGACGTGCTGGTCCGGGTGCATTCCGAGTGCCTCACCGGCGACGTCTTCGGCTCGAAGCGGTGCGACTGCGGCCCGCAGCTGGACGCGGCCCTGGAACGGGTCGCGGCGGCCGGTCGTGGCGTGGTGCTCTACATGCGCGGCCACGAGGGACGCGGGATCGGGCTGTTGCACAAGCTTCAGGCGTACCAGCTACAGGATCGAGGGCTGGACACGGTCGACGCGAACCTGGAGCTCGGGCTGCCGGCTGACGCGCGCGATTACGGCACCGGCGCGCAGATCCTCGCCGAGCTGGGCATCCGTTCGATGCGCCTGCTCACCAACAACCCGGCGAAGCGGGCCGGCCTGGAGGGTTACGGCCTGCGCGTCACCGGCCGTGAGTCGCTGCCGGTCCGGCTGCACCCGGAGAACGTGCACTACCTGCGGACGAAGCGCGACCGCATGGGGCACCTGTTCGAGGCATTGGGCTGATCTGGTTCCCGGGTAAGGGAAGATTGAACGGAAAAAGGGGGACTTATCATGGCTGGCTTTGGTGATCCGCATACGGAACCCGTCGACGCCGCCGGGTTGTCGATCGGCATCGTCGGCTCCCGCTGGCACAACGACCTGGTCGAGCACATGATCGAGCGCGCCAAGTCGGCAGCCGAGGCGTGCGGGGTGACCGACGTGGGCGTCTTCCGGGTCGCCGGCTCGGTCGAGCTGCCGGTGGTGGCCCAGGCGCTGGCCCGCAAGTACGACGCGGTGGTCGCTCTCGGGGTCGTGATCAAGGGCGAGACCCAGCACTTCGAGTACGTCTGCGACGCGGTCACCAGCGGTCTGACCCGGGTGGCGCTCGACGAGGGCACGCCGGTGGCGCACGGCGTGCTCACCGTGCAGAGCCTCGGCCAGGCCCGCGACCGTGCGGGCCTGGAGGACTCGATCGAGGACAAGGGCTGGCAGGCCACGGTGGCCGTGCTCGACGCGGCACTTACCCTCCGCGAGATCGGCAAACCGGGGATCTTCAACCGGTAACGGCTGGTCAGATCCTGGTCAGAGCCGTCCGGCTTCGATGATCCGCGCCAGGAACTGGCGCGTACGTGCCTCAGCCGGGTCGCCCAGCACCTGCTCGGGCGGCCCGGCTTCGAGGACCTTGCCGCCGTCGAGGAACGCCACCCGGTCCGCGACCTGCTTGGCGAAACCCATCTCGTGGGTGGCCAGCACCATCGTCATGCCCTCGCCCTTGAGATCACGGATCATCGTGAGCACCTCGCCGACCAGCTCCGGGTCGAGCGCCGAGGTCACCTCGTCGAGCAGCAGCAGCCGGGGGTTGTTCACCAGCGCACGCACGATCGCTACGCGCTGCTGCTGCCCACCGGAGAGCCGGTCCGGGTACGCCGAGGCCTTCGCCGCCAGGCCGACCCGGTCGAGCCAGGTCATCGCCTGTTCCTTCGCCTCGGCCGCGGGGCGCTTGTGCACCCGTACCGGCGCCAGGGTGATGTTGTCCAGCACGGTCATGTGCGGGAACAGGTTGTAGGACTGGAAGACCAGCCCGATCCGCTGGCGTACCTCGTCGGGGTTCGCCCGCGGGTCGGTGATCTCGTCGCCGTCGACCGTGATCGTGCCGTCGTCGATCTGCTCCAGCAGGTTGACACAGCGCAGCAGCGTCGACTTGCCCGAGCCGGAGGCACCGATCAGGGCGACCACCTCGTGCTCGGCCACGTCCAGCGTGAGCCCGTCGAGGATCACGTGATCGCCGAACGACTTCCGGACATCCACGCAGGAAAGCACCACGTCAGGACCCCGCGTTCTGGCGGCGGGCCGCTCGCAGCGTCACCCAGTCGGTGACCCCGATGAGCGGCAGGGCGAGCAGGACGAAGAGAACCCCGGCGACGATGTACGGGGTGAAGTTGGCGTCCTGTGCGACACCGATCTGTGCCGCCCGGATCGCGTCGATCGGACCGGCCAGCGAGATCAGGCCGACGTCCTTCTGGAGTGCCACGGTGTCGTTGAGCAGCGGCGGGGCGACCCGGCGTACCGCCTGCGGCAGGACCACGTGGCGCATCGCCTGGCGGTAACTGAGCCCGAGCGAGCGGGCCGCCGCGATCTGGCTCGGATGCACCGACTCGATGCCGGCCCGGAACACCTCGGCCAGATAGGCGCCGTACGTCACGATGATCGCGGCCGCGCCGAGGACCAGCACGTCCGGAGTGCCCTGCAGCCGCAGCCCGGGGATGCCGAACGCGTACAGATAGATCACGATGATCAGCGGCAGCCCGCGGAACGAGTACGTGTACGTGGTGGCCAGCGCGCGTACCGGGAAGAAAACCGGGCCGCGCAGCGTACGCAGGACCGCGACCACCAGGCCGAGGGTGAGCGCCAGCGCGGCGCAGACCACGAGCAGCCGGATGTTGAGCCAGAGCCCGACGAGGATCTCGGGCAGGTATTCCACCGCCGCTTCGGGATCGAAGAACGAGGTCTTGACCCGTTCCCAGCCGGGGGCGCCGGTGATCCCGACGGCGAGCAGGGTGCCGACCACGGCTGTGGACAGGGCCGCGAGCAGCACGGAACGGACCGCCTTCCGGCGGCGGTAGGCGATCCGTTCCCGTTGCTTGGTGCTTGGTGCGTGTGTCACGAGAGTTCGGGCGCTCCGGCGGTGTCGGCGAGCCAGGTCTTCTCCAGTACAGCGAGAGTTCCGTCCTGGCGCAGCTGATCGACCGCCTTGCTGACACAACCGGTCAGCGCCGAGCCCTTGTCCAGCACGATGCCGAACTGCTCGGGCACGCCGACCTGGGGCAGCTGGCCGACGATCAGGCCGTCGGTGAGCTCCGCCCCGGTCATGTAGAACGCGGTCGGCAGGTCGACGACGAGGCCGTCGATGGTGCCGTTCTCCAGCGCCGCTTTCGCGTCGTCGTTGTTGTTGTAGACCGACGGCTGCGCGTCCGGCTTGATCAGGTCGGTGACGGCCTGGTAGCTGGTCGTGCCGACCTGGGCGCCGAGTTTCGCGCCCTTGAGATCGGCGATCGACGTGGCACCGGCGATCTTCGAGCCCTTGGTGGCGATCACGGTCTGCCGCACGAGGTAGTACGGCGACGAGAAGTCGACGGCCTGCTTGCGCTCGTCGGTGATGGAGAACTGGTTGATGTCGATGTCGAAGGCCTTCGGGCCCGGGGCGATCGCGTTGTTGAACGTCACCGACGTCCACACCACGTTGGCGGCCGGGTATCCGAGACGGTCGGCGACGGCGTACGCGACGGCGGACTCGTAGCCCTTGCCGTTGGCCGGCTTGTTGTCACTGAACCATGGCTCGTACGCCGGGTTGTCGGTGCCGATCGTCAGCTTGCCTGGCGTCTCGGTGGCGAGGCTGCCGGGCGCGCAGTTGTCCGCCGAGGAGGACGACGCGGTCGCGGTGGGGGAGGAGTCTTCCTCCACGGGAGAGCAGGCGGTGACGGCGGCGAAGAGGAGCGCCACGCCGCCGAGCGCAGCGGGGGTGTATCGGCTGACCATGCCGGGCAGCTTAGAAGACGTCCCAGTGGCTGGGGGCGTTCGTCGTCAAGACGTGATGAGCTGCCACAATCGTTTCCCGTGAAGACGTTCGAAGAACTGTTTGCCGAGTTGCAAAGCAAGGCGGCGGAACAGACCCCCGGTTCGAGCACTGTCGCGGCGCTCGAACGCGGAGTCCACTTCATCGGCAAGAAGGTCGTCGAGGAAGCCGCCGAGTCCTGGATGGCGGCCGAGCACGAGGGGCCGGAGCGGGCTGCCGAGGAGATCTCCCAGCTGCTCTACCAGGCACAGGTGCTGATGATCGCCACCGGACTCGAGCTCAAGGACGTTTACCGACATCTCTGACGCGCGTCCCTGACCCGTTGACAGAGATCGAAGGAGCACGTCCGATGCTGCGCATCGCCATTCCGAACAAGGGCACCCTGTCCGCACCGGCGTCACAGATGTTGCGGGACGCCGGGTACCGCCAGCGCACCGACCCCAAAGATCTGCTCTGCCGTGACGAAGCCAACAACGTCGAGTTCTTCTACCTCCGTCCGAAGGACATCGCCACGTACGTGGGCTCCGGCGACCTCGATCTCGGCATCACCGGCCGGGACCTGCTCGTCGACTCCGGCGTCCCGGCGGCCGAGCTGCTCGACCTGAACTTCGGCAAGGCCACGTTCCGCTGGGCCGCACCGGCCGGCGCGCTCACCAGCACCGCCGAGATCGGTGGCCGGCGGATCGCCACGGCGTACCCCGGCGTGGTCGGCCGATACCTGGCCGAGAACGAGGTGAAGGCGGACGTCGTACGCCTGGACGGCGCGGTCGAGAACGCGGTCCGCCTCGGTGTGGCCGACCTGATCGCGGACGTCGTCGAGACCGGCGCGACGCTGCGGCAGGCCGGGCTGGTGACCATCGGCGACCCGATCATGCAATCCTCGGCCATCCTGATCGGCCGCGAGGAGCAGGTGCCGGCCGGCGCCGCCCAGCTGCTGCGGCGCCTGCAGGGTGTGCTGGTGGCACGTAGTTACGTGATGCTGGCCTACGACGTCCGTGCCGATCTGCTGGAGCAGGCGACCGGGCTGACACCGGGCATCGAGTCGCCGACGGTCTCGCCGTTGCACCGGGAGGGCTGGGTCGCCGTTCAGGCGATGGTCCAGCGGGCTGAGGTGCACCGGATCATGGACGAGCTGTACGAGCTCGGCGCCCGCGCCATCCTTGTCACCGACATCGCGAATTGCAGGTTGTGATGACCGCGGTTGTCTACCGGCCGAAGAAGATCCGGGTGGTGGCGATTCCGGCGGCGATCGCCGTGGCGGTGCTGTTCACCGTGCTGAGCTTCGGCCTGCACGGCAACGCCGGGTTCGAGAACTCGCGGGCCAGCTTCCAGCGCGGCGACCAGGCCGCGATGATCGGGCTGGGCATCCTGCTCGGTCTCGGCATCCTGACGTTCTGCCGGCCGCGGGTCACCGCCGATGAACAGGGCGTGCGCGTGCGCAACGTGGTGGGCGGTTACGACCTGCCGTGGGACGTGGTGCGTGCGGTCCGCTTCGACCGGAACTCGCCCTGGGCGCAGCTGGAGCTGCACGACGACGAGCAGGTCTCGGTGCACGCGTTGCAGGCGGTCGACAAGGACTACGCGGTGGAGGGTGTGCGTACCCTCAGGTCCTTGCACTCGGCGGCCACTCAAGCCTGACCAGCTGGGGGTTCCTCTTTCGCACCTGGTAGACTTCCCGCAGTCGACCACGCTGTGCCTTGAGCACGGCGCGAAAGAGGAGCCCGCTAGGTTCCCACCCGAGTCACTTCGGTGGCTGGGTCCGGTCACCCGTTCAGAGTTTTGCTCTGTTCAGGGGAGCGTCCTTCCGGACGCCGATGACCGGTCGAGCGGGCCCCGTCATGTGCTTTTCACAGCACTGTCGGGGTCTTCTGCTTTCCTGGCGTCCCGCCACCATCGGGACACTCGGGGCCGACCGCCATTGGCATCATTCGTAACGCACAAGGCGTTATGGATGAGAGAACAACGTTCTGAGGAGGCCCCATCAGCGTCGAACCACGCGTGAACGAACAGATCCGGGCTCGTGAGGTCCGCCTGGTCGGTCCGGAGGGCGAGCAGGTCGGCATCGTGCCGCTCGAGCGCGCACTCCAGCTGGCTGCGGATGTCGACCTGGACCTGGTCGAGGTTGCTCCGATGGCGCGGCCGCCGGTGTGCAAGCTCATGGACTTCGGCAAGTTCAAGTACGAGAGCGCACTCAAGGCTCGCGAAGCGCGGCGCAACCAGCAGCAGACCGTCATCAAGGAAATGAAGCTTCGGCCGAAGATCGACCCGCACGACTACGCGACCAAAAAGGGTCACGTGGTGCGGTTCCTCAAGGCGGGCGACAAGGTCAAGGTGACGATCATGTTCCGTGGTCGTGAGCAGAGCCGCCCCGAGTTGGGCTTCCGGCTTCTTCGCCGGCTCAGCGAGGAGATCGCCGAGCTCGGCTTCGTCGAGTCCAGCCCGAAGCAGGACGGCCGAAACATGATCATGGTCCTGGCCCCGCACCGGGCCACCAAGGTCGCAGCGGCCGCCACGGCCGCCGCCAGCGCGCGCCCGCCGCGGGAGCCGCGCGAGGGTGACGCCGAGGCCACCGAGGCTGTCGAAGCCCCGGTCGAAACCGCCGTAGAGTAGTCAGCTTTTCCCCGTGTTCCCCCCCCGGTTCGCGGGGAAAGATCAGAAAGAGGCGTTCAGTGCCGAAGATGAAGAGCCACACCGGCATGGGCAAGCGCGTGAAGGTGACCGGCAAGGGCAAGCTCGTCACCGAGCAGGCCGGCAAGCGCCACCTGCTGGAGCACAAGTCCTCCCGCGTCACCCGCCGGATGACCGGCACGGTCACCGTGGCCAAGGCCGACACCAAGCGAGTGAACAAGCTTCTGGGCCGCTGACGCGAGCCTGACCAGTTTCCCTAAGGAGTAACTAGAAATGGCACGCGTCAAGCGGGCGGTAAACGCCCAGAAGAAGCGCCGTACCCTGCTCGAGACTGCGAGTGGCTACCGCGGCCAGCGCTCGCGCCTGTACCGCAAGGCCAAGGAGCAGGTGCTGCACTCGATGCAGTACTCGTACCGCGACCGCCGTGACCGCAAGGGCGACTTCCGCCAGCTGTGGATCACGCGCATCAACGCGGCCGCTCGCGCCAACGGCATGACCTACAACCGCCTGATCCAGGGTCTGAAGCTGGCCGAGATCGAGGTGGACCGCAAGATCCTCGCGGAGCTCGCGGTCAACGACGCTGTCGCGTTCGCCGGCATCGTCGAGATCGCTCGCGCGGCTGTCGCTGCCGAGGGCACCGGCGGCGCTGCCGCTCAGGCTGCCTGATATCGCGTAGCACTTTTTCGATGCGCCTCCCGATTCGTCGGGAGGCGCTCGTCGTTTCTACGGAGACCAGGGATGTTCACACCTCGTACCCCTCGGATCGTCACGGCCCGGCGCCTGCAGCGCCGTAAGGATCGCGACCAGACCGGCCGATTCCTCGCCGAAGGGCCGCAGGCCGTTCGCGAGGCCCTCGTGGCCGGCGCCGTGCTGGAGCTGTTCGGCACCGGTCCCGCGCTGAGCCGGTACGCCGACCTGGCCGCCCAGGCGCCCGAGGTCTCGCCGGTGACCGACGAGGCGCTCGCCGCGCTGACCGAGACGGTGAGCCCGCAGGGTCTCGTCGCGGTCTGCGAGCAGAGTGACGTG
Organism: Actinoplanes sp. CA-015351; assembly: GCF_050955685.1. Classification (NCBI taxonomy): domain Bacteria; kingdom Bacillati; phylum Actinomycetota; class Actinomycetes; order Micromonosporales; family Micromonosporaceae; genus Actinoplanes; species Actinoplanes sp. CA-015351. Next base: position 6,385,459 of record NZ_CP192102.1, on the reverse strand, counting down.
CCGATCGCCGAGGCGCTCGCCAAGCAGCCCCGGCTGGTCGCGGTGGTCGCGGAGATCCGCGACCCGGGTAACGCCGGGACCGTGCTGCGCACGGCCGACGCGGCGGGCGCCAGCGCGGTGATCTTCGCCGGCGACGCCGTCGATCCCTACAACGGCAAGTGCGTACGCGCCTCGGCCGGCTCGCTGTTCCACGTGGACGTCGTCCGTTCCCCGTTGTCCGTGGTCGAGCTGCTGCAGGACAGCGGGCTCCAGGTGCTCGCCACCAGCGGCACCGGTGAGGACGACGTGGACTCGCTGCTCGACGGCGGTCAGCTGGCCGCCCCGACGGCGTGGCTGTTCGGCTCGGAGGCGCACGGCCTCTCCGCCGATCTGCTGAAGAGCGCCGACCGGCGGGTGCGGGTGCCGATCTACGGCGAGGCGGAGAGCCTGAACCTCGCCGCGGCCGCCGCCGTCTGTTTATATGCCTCGGCCCGCGCACAGCGCTGACGGTAAGCTGGGACGCATGTCAGGTCGTCTTCTGTTTATGCAGCCCGCTGGTCGCGGGCGCCAGATCTGACTTTCTGCGCTCCCTCTGACCGGCGGGCTGCGGCCACGCCGCGCCTCCGTAGACTGCCTTCGGCAAATTCGTGTGAGGGAGACCATGTCCTACCGCAACGATCCGTACGACCCGAAGCAGGCTGTCCTGCTGTCGCCCGAGTCTCTTGAGGGCGCGGTCGTGGACGCTGAGAAGGCGTTCGCCTCGGCCGCCGACCTCGACGCGCTCGGCGCTCTGAAGCCCGCTCACCTCGGCGACCGCTCGCCGGTGTCCCTCGCTCGCCGGGAGATCGGCTCGCTGCCGCCGGCCGCGAAATCCGACGCCGGCAAGCGGGTCAACGTGGCCCGCCAGGCCGTGCAGGCGGCTTTCGACGCCCGCGCCGCCGAGCTCGAGGCCGACCAGGCCGCCCGGGTCCTCGTCGAGGAGCGCGTCGACGTCACTCTGCCGTGGACCCGCCGCCCGCGCGGCGCCCGGCACCCGTTGACCACCCTCATGGAGCACATGGGTGACGTGTTCATCGGCATGGGTTACGACATCGTCGACGGCCCTCAGCTGGAGCTCGAGTGGGCCAACTTCGACGCGCTCAACATCGGACCGGACAACCCGGTACGCGGTTCCGCCGACACGTTCTTCGTGGACCTTCCCGGCCTGGTGATGCGGACGCACACCTCACCCGGCCAGGTGCGGACCATGCTCGACCGGCAGCCTCCGATCTATGTGGTCAGCCCCGGCCGGGCGTACCGGACCGACGAACTGGACGCCACCCACAGCCCGGTCTTCCACCAGATCGAGGGGCTGGTGATCGACGAGGGCATCACGATGGCCCACCTGCGCGGCACGCTCGACCACTTCGCCAAGGCGATGTTCGGCCCGGACGCGAAAACTCGCTGGCGGCCGCACTACTTCCCGTTCACCGAGCCGTCGGCGGAGTTCGACGTCTGGTTCGCGCAGCACCGCGACGGCCCGCGCTGGGTCGAGTGGGGTGGCTGCGGCATGGTCAACCCGCGGGTGCTCACCGCCTGCGGCATCGACCCGGTCCGCTACAGCGGGTTCGCGTTCGGCATGGGTGTCGAGCGGACCCTGATGTTCCGCAACGGCGTCAGCGACATGCGCGACATGGTCGAGGGCGACGTGCGGTTCACCACGAACTTCGGAATGGAGTCCTGAAGCGATGAAGACGTCACTGTCGTGGCTGCGCGAGTACGTCGAGCTGCCCGCCGGGATCACGGCTTCGGAGCTGGACACCGCGCTGACCAGCCTGGGCATGGAGGTCGAGGGCATCGTCGACCAGGCCGCCACGGTCACCGGTGACCTGGTCGTCGGCCGGGTGCTCACCATCGAGGAGCTGACCGGTTTCAAGAAGCCGATCCGCTTCACCACTGTCGACGTCGGCCGGGACGCGCCGCAGGAGATCGTCTGCGGTGCCCGCAACTTCGCCGAGGGTGACCTCGTCGTGGTCATCCTGCCCGGTGGCGAGCTGCCGGGCGGATTCAAGATCGGCGCGCGGAAGACGTACGGGCGCAACTCGAACGGCATGATCTGCTCGGCCGCGGAGCTGGGGTTGTCCGGGGACCACTCGGGCATCGTCGTGCTGCCTGCCGGCTCTCCCGCTCCCGGCACCGACGCCCGGCCGGTGGTCGGGCTGGACGAGGTGCTGATCGAGGTCGAGATCACGCCGGACCGTGGTTACGAGATGAGCGTGCGAGGGATCGCGCGGGAGCTGGCCACGCATTTCGGCGTGCGTTATGTCGATCCGGCGGGTCGTGACGCTCCGGGTGGAACTGCCGACGTGCCCCACGAGATCGTGGTGGAGGACACCGTCGGCTGTGACCGTTTCGCTGCCCGCGTGGTGCGCGGCATCGACCCGGACGCGCCCTCCCCGGAGTGGATGCAGCGCCGCCTCGTCGCGGCCGGCATCCGCACCATCTCGCTGCCCGTCGACATCACCAACTACCTGATGATCGAACTCGGTCAGCCGATGCACGTCTTCGATCTGAACCGGCTCAAGGGCGGCCTCGTCGTGCGCCGTGCCCACCCGGGCGAGAAGCTGACCACCCTCGACGGTGTGGCCCGCGTTCTCGACGCCGAGGACATGGTGATCTGCGACGAGACCGGTCCGATCTCGCTCGCCGCCGTGATGGGCGGCGAGACCAGCGAGTGGCAGCAGGGCACTGTCGACGTGCTCCTGGAAGCCGCGCACTGGGACCCGATCATGGTCGGGCGTACCGCGCGGCGGCACAAACTGTTCAGTGAGGCCGCCAAGCGCTGGGAACGGGGTGTCGACCCGCAGCTGCCGCTGGTGGCACTCCAGCGGGCCGTGGAGATCCTGACGGAGCACGCCGGTGGAACCGTGGACGAGCGGATCCTCGACATCGATCACGTGGTGCCGCCGGCTCCGGTCTCGCTGCCGGTCTCGCTGCCTTCCAAGATCGTTGGACTGGATTTCTCCGCGGAGAGGATCGCTGACCTGCTGACCCGGGTCGGTTGCGCCGTGACCGGCACGGATCCTCTCCACGTCGTCCCGCCGACCTGGCGTCCCGACCTGCTCGCCCCGATCGACCTGGTCGAGGAGGTGGCCCGGCTCGGCGGTTACAACGACATCCCGAGCGTGCTGCCGCCGGCCGGCAGCAGCAACGGTCTCACCCCGGCGCAGCGCCAGCGTCGCTCGATCGGCCGCGCCCTGGCCGAGAACGGGTACGTCGAGGTGCTGTCCTACCCGTTCGTCGCGCCCGGCACGGCCGACGCTCTCGGGCTTGCCGTCGACGATCCCCGGCGCAGCGCGGTCCGGCTCACCAACCCGCTGTCCGAGGAGGAGCCGCTGCTGCGTACGTCGCTGCTCGCGCCCCTGCTCGGCATCCTCAAGCGGAACCTGGGCCGTGGCCGTCGTGACGTGGCGCTCTTCGAGACCGGCACGGTCTTCCTGCCGCACCTCGCCGCGACCGCGCCTCCGGCCCTCGGCGTCGACCGTCGTCCCACTCTCGATGAGTGGGCCGCCGCAAACGAGATCGTCCCTGAGCAGCCGTGGCACCTCGCCGTGGTGCTGACCGGCGACCTCGACCCGGCCGGCTGGTGGGGCGAAGGACGCGCGGCCGGGTGGGCGGACGCCATCGAGGCGGCGCGCGTCGCGGTCGCGGCCGCGGGCCTTCTCGCTTCGCGGATTTCGGTACGCGCGGCAGAGCAGGCGCCGTGGCACCCCGGCCGATGCGCCGCGATCCTGGTCGACGACATCGTGATCGGATACGCGGGCGAGCTGCACCCCTCGGTCGTGGCGGCGTTCGAGCTGCCGAAGCGGACGTCAGCCGCCGAGATCAACCTGGACGCGCTGCCGGCCGCCCCGGTGATCGACGCACCGCGGATCTCCACGTTCCCGGCCGCGCTGATCGACGTGGCGCTGGTGCTGGACCGTGCGGTCCCGGCCGGCGACGTGCAGGCCGCTCTCGCCGAGGGCGCGGGCGAGCTGCTCGAATCGGTCGCGCTCTTCGATGTGTACGAGTCGGAGCAGCTCGGCTCCGGGAAGCGTTCGCTGGCCTACAAGCTGACGTTCCGCGCCCCGGACCGGACGCTGACGTCGGAGGAGACCATCGCGGCCCGGGACGCCGCCGTGGCAGTGACCGCGTCCCGTTTCGGAGCGGTGCTGCGCGGCGCCTGAACCCTGGCCAGTCCCGATCTTGTTGAGTTCACCCGCACCGTTTCTGGTGAACTCGACAAGATCGGGGTGACAAGGCTCAGCTGGACGGCAGCGGCGCGGCCGCCGGGCTGCGGTTTCCCGCCGTGTCCACCGCGCGGACGCCGAAGAAGACGTTGTCCTTGGACAGGTCGATGGTGACCGCGGCGACCTTTCCGACCGCGATCACGTGCTCCCAGCCGGTAGCCGTCGTCTCCCGCCACAGCACCTCGTAACCGGCCAGGTCCGGCTCGGCGCCGAGCTGCCAGCGCAGCGTGGTCTCGTTGGTCAGCTGGGTGGTGTCGATGACGACGCCGCGCGGAGTGCCCGGCGCCTGCGCGAGCGACCACAGGGTGGCGGCGTTGACCCGGGCCACCCGGGCGATGTATCCGAAGTCGCAGAACTCCACCAGGTCGCCGTACTGAACACCGTCCTCGACCCGGACGTCCTGATGCTCGTGCGCGAAGTTCTCCCGCGGCTCGGTGAAGCGGGCCGCCGGGTATCCGCGGAGCAGGAACGAGATGTGGTCGCTGCCGCGCAGGTACCGGTCGCGGCGCCAGACGACGCGCACGTCCATGTCGTCAGGCTCGACCTCTTTGACGAATCGGCCCAGTTGCCGCGACGGCCCGTCGTTCTCACCGCCCACACTGCGCCGGATGTTGGCCTGCGCTGCCGTCTCCGAGGTGGGCACCCCCTCGACGAAGAGCCGGACCGACCGTTTCTGTGGACGCGTGCCGTCGTGGGCGTCGCCGGTGCCGACGATGTCATTGCTGAACATGGCCTGGACGTCGGCGCCGGCATCCTTGTAACGCTGTGCCATGTGGTCGGAGCCGTAGAGGCCCTGCTCCTCGCCGGCGACCGCCGCGAAGACCAGGGTGGCCTCGGGTTTGCGGGTGGCGAGAACCCGGGCCAATTCCATGATCACCGCGACTCCGGACGCGTCGTCGTCGGCGCCCGGCGCGTCGCTCACCGCGTCCATCACGTCGGTGGCCCGGGAGTCGTAGTGGCCGGTCACCACGTAGATCCGCTCCGGCGTGACACTGCCCCGCAGCGTGGCGATCACGTTGGTGATCGTGGTGGGTGCCGGGATGCGCGGCGAGACGGGCTGCACGAAGGACTGCAGCTCCACCGTCATCCGCCCCTCGGACGTGGCGGCGTAGTCCTGGAGCCGCTCGAATATCCAGTCCCGGGCGGCGCCGATTCCGCGTACCGGATCGGTCTGTGATGAAAGGGTGTGCCGCGTGCCGAAGGCAGCGAGCCGGCGCACTGTCGCCTCGATCCGCTTCGGATCGATCTCGCGAAGGATCGACCGGAGGTCGGCCGAGGGAGTGCGCGGCCGGGGACCGGCCTGCGCCACTTGCGGCGCGGTGAGAGACCCGGCGGCCGAGGCGGCCGCGGCGGCCGCTGTCGCTGCGGAGAGGGAGAGAACGGTACGACGGGTCGAGCGTGCTCCATCCATAGGCCACAGTCTATGCGTGACGAGGCGGCGGCGTCGCCGTGTCGGCGGCAGACGGTGAAGCGCTGGGTCGCTCGCGCGGCGGGCTGAGCATCAAGATCCATCTGGCGGTCGACGGATGCGGCAGGCCACTGTCGGTGCTGCTCACTGCCGGTCACAGTGGTGGCAACCCCACAGGTCTACCGGCAGAGAAACGGCGTGGAACGCTGCTTCAACCGGTTCAACAATGGCGAGCCCTTGCCACCCGATACGCCGGATGAGCAGCCATCTATGGGTCATCGTTGCTGTTCATCGCCGATTGGGTCTGGCTCGGGTGATCGGCAGGGCTGCGCCGCTGTCCGGGCTGCGCCGCTGTCTGGGTCGTGTCGTGATCCGGGTCGGGTCGTGATCTGGGGTGCGCCGGGACGCGCATGCTCGGGGTGGCCCGGCTCGGCGGGGGCTAGCCGGTGGCCGGGACGGTCTCCGGGGACGTGGGCTGGCGGGCGGATCGGCGTACCAGAAGGAACTCGGCGCAGACCAGGAGCAGCATCGCGGTGCTCACCGCCAGCAGGAACACCGCGAACGCGCGCAACCCCGCACCCTGATGAGCGAAGGCCGCCGCTGCCACGAGCGCGCCCAGATAGGTGAACGTCCGCAGCAACCCCGCCGCCGCGCCGATCCGGGCGGGATCTGCCTGGTGGTAGACCGCCTTTTGATTGACCAGGTTGTTGATGCCCTGCGGAAGTCCGCAAGCAGCGGCGATCAGCACCAGAATCCAGACCGCCGTCGACGAGCCGATCGGCAGGAGCAGGGCGCAGGCCGCGATCTGGGTGAGCGCGCCGACAAGCAGGATCAGGCGGAAACGATGCGATCGGCCGGTCAGCGCCGACCCGCCGATCGCCACCAGCGACATCGGAAACAGGACCAGGCCGGCCACCGACGGGCTCAGGCCCCGGCCGGCCTGCAGCCACTGGGTGAATCCGTACAGGAACGCGTAGGTGATCGTCTGCGCCATCAGCGTGCGCAGGTACGTCCGGACCAGCGGGCCGTTGCCGCCGAAGACCCGCAGGTCGATGAAGGGTTCGGCAGTCCGCAGCTGATGCGTCACGAAAGCCGCGCCGGCGATCAGGGTGAGCGCGAGGAACCAGTACCGGCCCATCAGCGCCAGCATGAGCGACGTCAGTGTGGCGGCGAACAGCACCGTGCCGAGATAGTCGAAGCGGGGTCCGGAGACTCGGGCCGTGTGAGGCAGCCGGAGAGCGCCGAGGATCAGGCACACGGCGGCGAGCGGGATGTTGACGGCGAACACGGTACGCCAGCCGCCTGCCGCGATCAGCAGGCCGCCGATCGTCGGGCCGATCACCACGATGGTCTGTGCGGCCACCGTGAGCAGGGTGAGTACCGAGCCGGGCCGTTCGGTACGGGCGTGTTTCAGCAGGTACATGGCGGCCGGGTAGCCGGCGCAGGTCCCGATGCCGAGGATGATCCGGGCAACGACCAGCACGGCCAGCGACGGCGCGAGCGTGCCGATCAGCCCGGCGACGCCGACCATCGCCGAGCCGATGAGGTAGAGGTTGCGCGGGCCGTACCGGTCGACCAGCCGGCCGACCACGGGCTGGCCGGTCGCTGTCGCCAGGTACAGCGAGGAGACCAGCCAGGACGTCTCGGCCGGCAGGGCGTCGAAGGCGATCCCGATCGGCACCAGGGCCACCGCGATCATCGACGAGTTCACCGGGTTGAGGGCGGCGCCGAGGACCAGCGGGGCGATCAGCCGACGATTCATGCGCGAAACTATGGAAACGATGTTTCCATAAGAAGCGAGAATAACCGAGATCACATGATCTCGACCGGGGTTCCCGCCGGTGGGTTGCCGAAGATCCTGGCCGCGCTCCCGCCGCGGGACAGCAGTTCGTAGAAGACCCGGCCGTTCCACCCCGAGCTGCCCGGTGCGAACGACATCGCGCCGGCCGGCACCTCGAAGACCCCGTCGCTCACGGTCGCCGAGGATTCCCGGTCGCCGACGCGTACCCGAACCTGCGTCCCGGCAGGCGCCGGCGCCGAGTCCCAGGTGGTCTTGATGTTGCCGTACCCGTCGGTGTACGCCACCGCCTGCTTCGGCGGCGGGCCGACCGGCAGCACGTCACCCAGAGGGTTGAGCGAGCCGGTCGCCAGGTCGGCGAGCGCGGCCGGGAACACGTCCCGGGAGCGGAATTGGGATCCGTGGTCGGCCACGTCCACGGCGCGGATTGGCACACCCTCCGCGGCCAGGAAGGAGAGGCTGGCGCCGGAGTTCACCCCGACAACAAGGACGCCCGAGTCGAGCCGGGCGGCGGCGAGCCGTTCGCCGGCGTTGCCGGCCCGGGGCTCGTCGCGGTCCTGCCGGGGAGCGACGTTCGCGTAGATGATCCGGTCGGCCGGGCCCTCGCCGAACGCCAGCTGTGCCACGCAGAACCCGGCGGAGATCGTGTCGAACGCCGGCACCGGCACCGTGACGACCTCGGCCGTGGGCAGCAGGGTGGCGAGTCGCTGGCGGACCTCGGCGAAGGCGAGATCTCCGGAGCCGTAGTCGGCGACGACGGTAAGGAGCATGACCCGAAGGTTACTCCGATTTAGCACCCTTTGCCCGGAGTAGCCGACGAGCGTCCGGACGGTCCTCGGTGTCCACCCGTGCGCAGCCCGAGGAGACCAGCTCCCAGTCACCGCCGGACAGCGCCGCGTCGAGCCGGGATCGGACCAGGTCGACCTGGTCCGGAGCGGCAGCGAACAGAATCCGCAGCCGGTCACCGTCCAGCCTGGTGACGACGTCGTGCCCGTCCAGCACGGCGCCGATCGACGCCGGTGCCGGACTCAAGACCGCCTGATGTGCGTAGACCTGCCGCATGACCGCAACGGTAGCTCTCAGTCGATGGTGTGCCCGCCGTTGACCGTGATCCGCTCGCCGGTCACGAAGCGGGCGGCGTCCGAGCAGACGAACGCGACCACGTCCGCCACGTCCTGTGGGGTGCCGATCCGGCCGAGTGGGACGTCGGCGACGTACCCGCGTGTGTCATCGGGCGACAACGGCCCGTGCCTCTCGACCGGGATCCAGCCCGGCGCCACCACGTTGACCGTCACGCCGTGCACGCCCAGCTCACGCGCCCACGTCCGGGCCAGCCCGATCTGCGCGCCCTTGGCCGCGTTGTATGCCGACGCCCCCGGGATGGCCCGCTCGAACGAATCCGAACCGATGTGGACGAACCGCCCGGTCCCCAGCGAACGCATCCCCGGCAGCGCGGCGGCCAGCAGCAGCGTCGGGCTCTTTACGAAGAACTCGAGCTGGTCCAGATGATCACGCCAGGAGACCAGCTCAGCCGGTGCGGACGGCTGCGGTCCGGTCGCGTTGGCCACGACCGCCTGTACCGGGCCGAGCCGGTCGGAGGCTTCGGCCACGAGGTCGCGTACCCCTGCCTCGTCGGTGATGTCGGCTCGCAGAGCCGCGGCCTGACCGCCTGCCGCGAGGATCTCCGAGGCGATGCGCTCGGCGCCGCCGGCGTCCGAGCGATAGTTGATCGCGACCGGCCATCCGTCGGCGGCGAGCCGGCGCGCGATATGCGCGCCGAGGCCACGCGACGCTCCGGTGACGAGGGCGCTTCCCAGAATCGGCACGACCGGAAAGGTACAGCGCCCCCGCCATCAACCACTAGAGCGAGATATAGAGACGCTTGCCCGCCGGACGGAAGCCGATCCGCTCGTAGACCCGCCACGAGTCCTCGCCGTCAGCCTCCAGCCAGGCGATCTCGGCGCCGCGTTCGAAGAGCAGCCGGGCGACACCGGCAGTGATCGCGCCACCGAGACCGAGCCGCCGGAACGCCTCGCGAACCGCAATGCCGCCGACCTCACTCAGCCCGTCCTGCGGCGCCGAAGCCTGCCCGCCACCTGCCCAGACACTATCCAAGGTGCGCGCCACGAGAGCGATTCCGCCACGCTCCTGAGAGCGCCGCACTCCGGCGATCGCCGACTCGGTCGCCTGCGGCGCCTCACCGAACGCCTCCATCTGCGCGGAGATCATCCCGGCCCGCTCACGGTCCGTGCCCGGTTCTTCAAGGACAAATCCCGAGGGTACGCGGGAAAGCACGAGCGTCTCGGGTGTGCAGATCAAATATTCGTGCCGTGCCTCGACGGTGAATCCCGCTGACCGTAAAAGATCCTCGAGTTCCGGCGCGGCGCTGATCACGTATTCGAGCCGGGGTTTGCGGCCGGCCTGCTCGAACGTCTCGACCAGGGCGGCCACGTCGGCGGCCGTGATTGTCACGCCGGGCTGCGGCGTCGCGTAGTTGACGGAGGTACTTGCGGTGTCCGGGTCGAGGCCTGCGACGAAGGGGCCGATCTCGACCGGCTTCGGGCGGGTACGGAGGTTGGACACGACAGAGCGCTGGATGCGCAGATCCATGATGGGAGTGACCTTTTCGAAAGAAGTGAAGACGTCTGCGGGTACGTAGGACCACCGCGGACAGGTGGAACCGTCAGCGGCGGCCGCTCGGCCGGGTGGCGATCACAGGCTTCACTCTTTCGAACACTCGACTATCAATGGACGAGCGCGGCTCTCCGCGCTCGCCCGGTGAGGCTTTCACGGCGCTCTCGGTCAGCGCAAGTCCTTTTCAGACGCCGGCTCCGGACACCGGCGCGGGCCGGCCGCCTGCGCGGCCCGCGCCGGAGTTGCCTCAACTGTCGCCGACCCATCGGCGGTTGTCCATGGCGGTCAGTTTTTTGTCGGACCGGCTCGCTAGGGTTCCGGCCATGCTTTCGTTCGCGATCCCGTCCGCCTGGCGCCGGTTCGTGCTGCCGCGCCGGGCCGATGCCCCGCCGATGCCGGGAGTTCAGGCTGCTCGAGTGGGCCATGCCGCCGAGCTGCTGAGCGCGTTCCAGGGTGACGTGCTCTCCTCGCTCGTGCACCCCGGCACCCCGGCCGACATCTCGGCGGCCGGCCGGGCCTACCTCTCCGGCGACCCGGCCGCGCCACCGCTGGGCGCCGGCGCGGTGGCTCAGGCGATCTCCGGGATTCTCGGGTGGAGCAGGCTGGACGAGGCCGAAAGCTTCGGTGACTACTGGCGCGACCGGCACGGGCTCGCCTTCGCGGCCGCTGCGACGGCCGAGCTCGCCGGGCTCTACCCCGGTGACTTCGGGGTGAGCCGCCCGATCACGCGGGGCGTGCCCGACCGGGACGCGACGGGTTACTCGACAACCCTCGCGGTCCGGATCGCGTACCGTCTGCGGGCTGCCGTGGCCGCCGCGTCCCCGGAGGAATACGAGCAGGTCGTGACGGGCCTGGCGGCCGTGCGCGGCGAGGCGCTGCCGCAGCGTGCGGTGATCTCGGTGCTGGTCCCCGACGAGGCGGCCTGGGGTGAGGAGGTCGTCGCGCGGGTCCTGCGCCGCACCGACCGGCCGGCGCTCAAGCTGTTGATGCTCACCGTCGTGACCGACAGTGACCTCGGGCTGCGGCTCGCCGAGGAGACCAGCACCTGGCAGGTGACCCACGACTCGCAGCTGCTCTATACGTTCGTGGCCGGCGTCGGCGACGCGTCGGTGCCGGCCCTGACCCACTGGCTCGACGACCACAGCACCGCCGACGGGCAGAAAAAGCTGCTCGCCGCGCTTGCCGCGATCGGCACCGACGAGGCGTTCGCCGCGCTGGCCGAGCGTCTCGACCGGCCGCACGTGCCCGGTGCCGTCGCCGACGTGTCCGCCCGGCATCCGGAGCGGGCGCTGCGGGTGCTCGCGGCCTCCGACCGCCCCGCCGCCACCCGGTTGCTGCGCACCCAGGTGGCCAACCAGATGGACCTCGCCGCCGAGGTCCACCCGGCGCTCGACGGCCCGGCCGCCGAGCGGCTCGGCGCGGTCCTCGCCGCGCTGGGCGCGGCCTCGGCGGACAGCGCCGACCCGGCCGGCCTGCCGCCGATCCTGATCGACCCGCCGTGGGCCACCCCGGTCACCCGCAAACCGCTTGTCGTCACCGGGCTGGTCGCCGGCGATCCGGTGAGCGTCGACTGGTTGGCGGGCGAGCGGGAGTCCTGGTCGACCAGCAATTGGGCCCGCCGGCACGGCGGTGACCAGGACTTCGCGGCGGTGGCCCGCCGAGTCGGCACCTCCGGGTCGAACCGGTGGGACGAGATCTATTTCTTCCTGGTGGCGCCCGACGAGTTCACGCTTGACCTGATCGAGCGCTGGCGCCCGGCCGACGCCGGCGACATCGGCGACTGGGGGCGGGCCGTCCTTGCTCGTTACGGCGTGGCCGCCGTCCCGGCGCTTGTCGACTGCGCGCGGCGGGCGCCGGCCACCACCGTGCCGGTCCTCGCGCCCATCACGTCGCCGGAGATCGCCCTGCTGATGGCCGGCTGGCACCAGCGGCTCCGATCGGTCCGCAAGATCACGACGGCCTGGCTGGCCCGGCACGCCGCCGCCGCGGCCCGGGCCCTGGTGCCGGTCGCGGTCGGACCGGTCGCGGGCAAAGCCGGCGCGGTGCGCGCCGACGCCGAGGCCGGTCTGCGTGCGCTGGCCGCTGAGGGCGGCGCCGATGAGGTGCGCGCCGCGGCGGCGACGTTCGGGCCGGAAACCGTCGCCGCGGTCGAGGAGATCCTGGCCGTCGACCCGCTGACGATCCTGCCCAAGACGATTCCGGCGCTGCCCGAGTGGGCCAACCCCGCGCTGCTCCCGCCGATCCGGCTCACCGGCGGTCGCGGCGCACTGCCCGCCACGGCGGTCGGTCACGTGATCACGATGTTGGCGATCTCCCGGCTCGGTGAGGCGTACCCGGGGCTGGCGGTGGTGACCGCCGAGTGCGAGGCGGGTGACCTGGCCGAGTTCGCCTGGGTGTTGTTCACCGAGTGGCGCGAGGCCGGCCACCCGGCGAAACAGAACTGGGCTCTGGACGCTCTCGGCCTGCTCGGCGACGACGAGACGGTCCGCCGCCTCGCCCCGGTGATCCGCGCCTGGCCCGGTGAGGGCGGGCACGCCCGCGCGGTGTCCGGCCTCGACGTGCTCGCCGAGATCGGCACCGACGTCGCCTTGATGTACCTGCACGGCATCTCACAGAAGGTGAAATTCCGCGGCCTCAAGGAGCGCGCCCAGGAAAAGATCGCCGAGCTGGCGGCAGCGCTCGGGCTCAGCTCCGACGAGCTGGCCGACCGGCTCGTGCCCGACCTGGGGCTGGACGCGGACGGCAGCCTCGTCCTCGACTACGGGCGGCGGCAGTTCACCGTCGGCTTCGACGAGCAGCTCAAGCCGTTCGTGGCGGACGCGGCGGGCAAACGGCTCACGACCCTGCCGAAACCGGGTGCGCAGGACGACGCACAGCTCGCGCCGGAGGCGTACCAGAGGTTCTCGGCTCTGAAGAAGGACGTCCGTGCGATCGCGGCCGATCAGGTGCGCCGGCTCGAACGCGCCATGGTCGATCAGCGTTCGTGGACCGGCGACGACTTCCAGCAGTACTTCGCGGGGCACCCGCTGCTGCGGCACCTGGTGCGGCGGCTCGTCTGGCTGCGCGTCGACGAGTCCACCGGCGTGCGCCTGGCCGAGGACGGCACGTTCGCCGGCGTGACCGACGAGGGCGTGACCCTGCGCGACGACGAGCGGATCGCGGTGGCGCACCCGCTCAAGCTCGGCGGCGAGCTGGCCGCCTGGTCCGAGGTCTTCGCCGACTACGAGATCCTCCAGCCGTTCCCACAGCTCGGCCGGGATGTCGAGGCGCTCACGCCGGAGCAGATCGAGGAACGGCTCGGCCAGGGCTTCCTGGGGATCACCGTGCCCACCACGAAACTGCTCGGCCTGGAGCGGCGCGGCTGGCAGCGCGGCGCACCGCAGGACGCGGGTGTGCAGGGCTGGTTCGAGCGCGACATCCCCGGCGACCTGAGCCTGGTCGTCGAGATCGACCCGGGCATCGCGGTCGGCGCCCTGGACGTCCTGCCCGACCAGACGATCCGCGAGGTCTACGCCGAGGCCCGGTCCGGCAACCGCTGGCACCGGCGTGACACCGCGAGCCGGCTGCGCGAGCTCGACCCGATCGTCGCGGCCGAGGCGCTGCGCGACCTGAAAGAGGTGCTGTCGTGAGCTCTGCCGTCGAGGTCTCACCGGGCCGAGCCCAGCGACCACCGGCCGAGGTGCGGTTTACCGACGAGCTGGCCCGGCTGCGGGCCGCCGACGACGCGCCGAAACCGCCCGGCTGGGCGCTGAGCCTGCGGGCCGCGCGAGCGTTCGTCGTCGGCGACGCGAAACTCGGCGTGGCCCGCAAGTTCGTCGGCGACCCGTCGCTCATCGACCGTGCCCTGGTCAGCCTCGCCACCAGCCGTGGCCTGCTGCTCGTCGGCGAGCCCGGCACCGCGAAATCGCTGCTCTCCGAGCTGCTCGCGGCGGCCGTGAGTGGCGACTCGACGCTGACCATCCAGGGCGGCGCGGCCACCACCGAGGACCAGATCAAGTACTCGTGGAACTACGCGCTGCTCGTCTCCGAGGGCCCGACCGAGCGGTCGCTGGTCCCGGCGCCGCTGCTGCGCGGCATGGCGCAGGGCAGCACCGTGCGGTTCGAGGAGATCACCCGGTGCCCGCTCGAGGTGCAGGACTGCCTGCTCTCACCGCTCTCCGACCGGGTGATGGCGGTTCCGGAGCTGCCCGGTGACGCCGGCATGGTCTTCGCCCGGGACGGCTTCAACATCATCGCCACGGCCAATACCCGGGACCGCGGCGTCAACGACATGAGTTCGGCGCTGAAACGGCGCTTCAACTTCGAGACGGTCTTCCCGATCGCCGACTTCGACACCGAGCTGACCCTCGTCGAGTCCGAGGCGACCGAGCTGCTGCGCCGCTCCGGGGTCACCGCCCCGCCGCGACGCGACGTGCTCGAAGTGCTGGTCACGACGTTCCGGGAGCTGCGTACCGGGCGGACCGCCCGCGGTGACGAGATGGAACGGCTGTCCTCGGTGATGAGCACCGCCGAGGCCGTGTCGGTGGCACACGCGGTCGGGCTGCGCGGCTGGTTCCTGCGCGGCACCGCCGGAGACGCCGCCGACCTGGTCTCCTGCCTGGCCGGCACCGCGGCCAAGGACAACGCCGAAGACCTCGCGAAACTGCGGCGATACCTGGAACAGCACACCTCGTGGCGCAGCGGCGGGCAGTGGCGGGAACTGCGGGACGCGCGCCGGGAACTGCCGGGCGGATGAGCCTCACCGTCGTCGGGGTCCGGCACCACAGTCCGGCGTGTGCCCGCCTGGTCGGCGAGACCATTGCCGAGCTGCGCCCCGCGTACGTCCTGATCGAGGGCCCGGCCGACATGAACGACCGGATCGGCGAGCTGCTGCTCGGCCACCAGTTGCCGGTGGCGGTCTTCACCAGTTACGCGGACGAGCACCGGCGGCACGGGTCGTGGGCGCCGTTCTGTGGTTACTCGCCGGAGTGGGTGGCGCTGGCCGCCGCGCGGGAGACCGGCGCCGTTCCGTTCTTCATCGACCTGCCGGCGTGGCACGACGCGTTCGCCGACCGCAGCAATCGTTATGCGGACGCCGAGCAGCGGTACGCCGAGGCGGTCGAGCGGCTGTGCACGGCGTTCGGGGTGGACAACACCGACGCGCTCTGGGACCACCTGGTCGAGATGGAGCCCGGCGAGGGCCTGGCCGACCGGCTCACGGCGTACTTCGACCTGATCCGTGGCGAGGCGGCGGCCGGGTCGTCGGACACAGCGCGCGAGGCGTACATGGCGGAGTGGATCCGCGCGGCGGTCCGCGCCGCCGGTGACCGCCCGGTGGTCGCGGTGGTCGGCGGCTTCCACCGTCCGGCCCTGCTCCGCCTCGCGGCCGGGTTTTCGCCTGCGGAGCCTCTCCCGGCCGGCGCTTCCGCACTGCCGCCGGCGGCGAGCGGGTGGCCGGAGGTGCCGAAGCCGCCGGAGGGCGCGGTCGGTGGCAGTTACCTGGTGCCGTACTCGTTCCGGCGGCTGGACGCGTTCGGGGGTTACCAGTCCGGGATGCCGTCGCCGGAGTACTACCAGCGGCTCTGGGAGGACGGGCCGGCCGAGGCCGCCCGATACCTGGTCACCGCTGTCGCCGGGCGGCTGCGGGAGCGAGGGCAGCCGGTCTCCACGGCCGACCTGATCGCCGCCCGGACCAGCGCCGAAGCGCTCGCCCGGCTGCGCGGGCACCGCCACCCGGCCCGGGTCGACGTGCTCGACGGCCTGGCCGCGGCCCTGGTCAACGAGGCGCTCGACGTGCCGCTGCCGTGGTCGGTGCGCGGGACCCTCACGGCCGGCCAGCACCCCGCGGTCGTCGAGATGACCACGGTGCTCAGCGGCGACCGGGTCGGCCGTCTGCACCCGGACACCCCGCTGCCGCCGCTCGTGCACGCGGCCACCGCCGAGCTGGAACGCCACCAGTTCGACCAGCCCGGCGAACCCGGGCTCGACCTGCTCGAACCCGAGGATCGCGAGCGTAGCCGCCTGCTGCACCGGCTGCGGGTCCTCGGCGTGCCCGGGTACGCCCGGACGGCCGGCCCGGCCACCGGCATCGACCCGGTCCTCACCGAGCAGTGGCGGATCCGCAACGACGAGAACCGCCTGGTCGCCCTGATCGAGGCCGGCGGTTACGGCCCGACATTGGAAGCCGCCGCGACGGCCCGGATCGGGCAGCGTGTCGACGACGCCGGCAACGACCTGGGCCAGCTGGCCGACGCGCTGTTCGACGCGGCGTTCTGCGGTGTCACCGAGCTCGCCGGTGACCTGCCGGACCGGCTGGAACGCGGCGTCGCGGCCGGCACCGACCTCGGCGAACTGGGCCGGGTGCTCACCGTGGTCCTCGCCCTGTGGCGGCACGACCGGATGCTCGGGACGGCCGGCAGCGACCTGCTCGGCGCGGTGGTGGCCGGTGCGACCCGCCGGATTCTCTGGCTCGCCGAGGGCTGGCACGGTGCGGGCCTGCCGGCCGATCTGCCACGGATCCGAGCCGTCGTGGCGGTTCGCGATGCTGTCCGGCATGCCGAGAGGGCCGGCGTCGACCGTACCCACGCTTGGGGAATCGCGGAGCGCGTCGCGGCCGACCGGGCCGCGCCCCCTGACCTGCGCGGCGCCTTTTACGGCCTGGCCCGGCTCCTGTCGCAGGACACGTCCGACCCGGGGCCGGCGGTGCGCGGGGCGTTCACCGGTGGCTCGGCCGGCGACTGGCTGGCGGGACTGTTCGGCGTGGCCCGGGAATCGGTCCTCGCGCCGGGCGGCATCCTCGGGCTGCTCGACGAGCTGGTTCGCGGGATCGGCGCCGACGAGTTCCTGCTGGCGTTGCCGGCGCTGCGGCAGGCGTTCGAGTTCTTCCCGCCCCGGGAACGCGTCACGATCGCGGATCAGCTGCTGGAGATGCGCGGGCTGGGTGGTTCCGGGCGCGATCTGCTCCGGGCGAGCGTGCCGCCGGAGATCGTGGCCGCCGGGCTGGCGCTGGACGAGACGGTGCAGGAGCGGCTCACCCAGGCGGGGTTGCTCCGATGATCTTTTTCGGACTTGGAGGCGGCCGGTGAGCGACAGTGGGCTGGAGCGTTGGCGGCTGATCCTCGGTGACCCGGCCGACGGCAGCCTCGGTGCGCTCGCCGGTGACGCGGCCGGGCGTGACGCGGCGCTGGACTGGCTGTACGGCCGCGACGAGGAGTTGGACCGGCGGGACATCCGGCGCAGGCAGGGCGGCACCGGTGGGTCCCGGCTGACCACTGTCGACTGGCTGGACGACATCGTCCGGCTCTTCCCGAAGGAGACCGTCGAGCGGTTCCAGCGCGACGCCGTGGAACGGTACGAGGTTCACGACATCGTCACCGACCCCGCCGTGCTGGAACGTATCGAGCCGAATCCGGGGCTGCTGCGCGCCGTTCTGCGTACCAAACACCTGATGAACCCGGAGGTCCTGCGCCTGGCCCGGCGGATCGTCGAGGCGGTGGTGCGTGACCTGACCGAGAAGCTCGCGACCGAGGTGCGGCGTAGTTTCTCCGGGGCGCGAGCCCGCCAGCCGACCCGGTTCAAACAGGCGAGGGACTTCGACGCGCGGCGGACCATCCGGGTGAACCTCGGCCACTACGACCCGGAGAAGCGGCGGCTGTCCGTCGAGACGCCGTACTTCCTGGCCCGCAACCGGCGGCACCTCGCGCCCTGGCAGGTGATCCTGCTGGTCGACCAGTCCGGCTCGATGCTGCCGTCGGTCATCCACTCGGCGGTCACCGCGTCCTGCCTGTACGGCCTGCCCGGGGTGAAGACCCACCTGATCGCTTTCGACACCGAGGTGGTGGATCTGACGTCGGACGTCAGCGACCCGGTCGAGCTTCTGATGAAGACCCAGCTCGGCGGCGGCACCGACATCGCCCGGGCCGTCCGGTACGCCGCCCAACTCGTTGAACGACCCCGCCGCACGATCGTCGCCATCGTCAGCGACTTCTTCGAGGGCGGGTCCGAGGCCGCTTTGGTACGCGCGGTGCGCGAACTCGCCGACCAGGGCAGCACCGTCCTGGGGCTGGCCGCCCTGGACGAGCAGGCCGACCCGGCCTACGACCGCGCGTGCGCACAGAGGCTGGCGGACGCCGGGGCGTGGATGGGCGCGATGACACCGGGCCAGCTGGCCGAGTTCGTGGCGGAGAGGGTGGGCCGGTGAGCACCGGATCGTTGCCGGTTCGGGAGGATCTGCTCGCCCTGGATCCGGATGCGCTCGCGGCGCTCGCCAACCGTGGCCTGGTGAAGCGGGCCGCGCGCGAGGTGGAGCGGGAAGCACCCGAGCTGTCGGCGGGCGAGGGTTCGACAGTGGTCGCCGAGTTCGCCGACGGGATGCGGACGGAACTGCCGGCGGGCGGCCTGGAACAGGGAAGCTGCTCGTGCGGCGCGACGGCGGTCTGCCGGCACGTGATCGCGCTGATCCTCGCCTACCAGGCCACAGCCGGAGCTGCCCGAAGCCCGGCCGGCGCTGCTCCGGACCCGGCTGGCGCTGCCCCGGGATCGGCTGTTCGGGGGTGGTCGCCGGGGGAGTTCGGTGACGAGGAGGTTGTTTCCCGGATCGGGGCGCGGCTTGTTGCCGCTGCGCGGCGGGCGGAGCGGGCCGGCTATTCGGCACGGGTTCGGCGGGGGACCGTCCCGGTGGTGGAGCTGCCGTCGGCGACCGTGCGGTTCCTGGTGCCGGGTGACCTCGGTTATGTGCACACCGACGCGCGTGCCGGGGTACGCGACGACGTCATCGCGCTGGCCGTCTGGGCCTTCCGGGTCGCCGACGAGCTGCACCCGGGCGAACCGGAGTGCCTCGTCGACGTGGGCGGCGCTGATCCGGGACCGGCCGGGCCGGGTACCGGGCTCGAACCGGTGCTGGAGTTCGCCGCCGAAGTCCTTCGGCACGGTGCCGTGCACGCCGGCGAAGGACTGGCCGCCTCGGTCGCCGGGCATCTCGGCCGATTGGAACGGGCCGGCTTCCGCTGGCCGCTGGACGCCACGGCCGAGCTCGCCGACCAGCTCGCCGGCTATCGGGAGCGCAGCGCCCGCTACGCCCCGGAGCAGCTCGCCGACCTGATAGCCGAACTCTTCGCCCGCCACCGAGCCGTCGAAGCGGCCCGGGCCAGCGCGGCGCAACCCCGCCACCGAGGCGTCGAAGCGGCCCGGGCCAGCGCGGCGCAACCCCGCCAGGAGCAGGACAACGCACAACAAAGCGGCCCTGATCAGGGCGGCGCGGGTCACGGCGTACCCGATCACAGCGACCCACCCCAAGCCGGCCGGGAGCTGCAGGCCGGCGGCGCTGGGCGCCACAGTGGCGGTGCGGGGCTGCGGGCTCGGGTTCTGGGCTCGGAGGAGTCGGCGGAGACGCCGTTGCGGCGGGTTCGGCTCGATGGGCTCGGGGCGCGGGTCACCGCCGTCGACGACCGGCGGGTGGTGGAGATCTTTCATGCTCAGGCGGCCACCGGGGTCGTCCTCGTCTCGCAGCGGGAGTGGACCAGCGAGGACGACGGGCCGGCTCTGGCGCGGCGGCGGGTCAGCGGGTCGACGGTGGGTGCGCTGGCGGCCGGTGTCGTGGTCACCGAGTCGGCGCTGCGCAACGCCAGCCGGGCCGTGCGGATCGCCTCCAGCCGGGTTGCGCGTTCCACCGTCACGGTCGGCACCGGGGCCTGGGACCGGCTGCCGCCCGGGCTGCTCACGCTCGACTACGCGCTGCTCGCCGCCGAGATCAGCCGGCTGCCGCCGCGGCCGGTGCGTGCCCGGGTGCGGGCCGAGCTGGTACGCGTTCTCGCGATCGCCGAGGTGGGCGAGGTCCGCTACGCACCGGGGGAGCAGCGGCTCACCGTGGAGATCCGGGATCGGGCCGGCACCACCGCGACGGTGGCGGCGTCACACACCGGTGTGGCGCCGGGCCGGATCGACGCGGTCCTGGCGGCGCTCTCCGGAAAGCACGGCACACCGCGGTACGTGTCCGGAAGTGTTCATCGGGGTGGAACCGGGCGCGGGCTGGTCGTCGACCCGTACGCGATCGTGGCGGATGGGCCACCGATCGTGCCGGACCTGGCCGGCCCCGATTCGGAGGCCGCGCAGATCTTGCCCCCAGCGGGTGAAAGGGAGAGCGATCCGCTCGCCGCAGCGGTCGGGCAGGCGCGCGCGGTGCTCGCGGAAGCGGCACACACCGGGCTCGCGCACCTGCCCGGCGTTTACCCGGACCGGCTGCGGGAGGCGCGGCAGACCCTCGCGCTGGTCGGGCTGCACCGGGTCGCGGGGGCGCTGGAGGGTGTCGCCGCAGTGCTCGGACCGGACCCGGGCGAGACCGCCGTGCGAGCCTGGGTGGATGCGTGGATTCGTGTCGGAATGGCAGCTGAACTGATGTGAACAATCGACGATTAATGATTTCATGGGGACCTCTGGTACCTTGCCCGGATGTCCTCGACTGCCCCCCAGCCGAGTTCCACAACCGTTTCACAGAAAAGCGAAAACGGTGGAACGCTGCCCTCGCTCACCGGCCTGAGATGGGTCGCCGCATTTCTGGTTTTCGGCTTTCATCTGTGCCTTGTCGAATATTTCAAACCTGGCCCCGAAGCGCGGATGATCACGGCGGTCTTCAAGCCCGGTTCGGTCGGGGTGTCGTTCTTCTTCATTCTTTCCGGATTCGTTCTGATGTGGGCCTGTCCGGGCACCGGTTTCCGGAAGTTCTGGTGGCGGCGATTCGCGCGCGTCTACCCGTTGCACATCGTCACGGCAATACTCGTGGCGATTCTTCTGCTTACTTACAAACCGTGGGAATTGCCGTCACCCTGGGTGGCCGTGGCAAATGTTTTCCTGGTCCAGGCGTGGTCGCCAGAACTTGATTACCTGCAGAGTCTCAACACGGTCAGCTGGACGCTCTCGGTCGAGGCGTTCTTCTATCTGACGTTCCCGCTGCTGGCGCTCGGGGTGACCCGGCTGGGCCGGCGGGGTGTCGTCGCGACCGGCGCCGGAGCCCTGGCGGTCACCGTGCTCGGACCTGCGGCAGGCCTGCTGTTCACGGGGCGCGAGCAGGTCGACTGGTTCTTCCACTGGACTCCGGTGGGCCGGCTGCCCGAGTTCGTCCTCGGCATCACGCTCGCGCTGCTGGTCCGTTCGTGGCGGCCGCAGCGGCTGCTCCCGCTCTGGTGTGCGGCCGGTGCGCTCACCGGGGGTGGTTACTTCCTCTCCATCCACGTGCCGGAACCCTGGGGGTACGCGGCCTGCACCATGCCCGGTTTTGCCCTGCTCCTGTTCACGGCGGCGGTGGCCGACCTGTCGGAGCGCTGGACCCCGTGGCGCAACCGCACGATGGTCCGGCTGGGCGAGTGGTCGTTCGCGTTCTACCTGGTGCACCTACTCGTGGTGCGGCTGTTCGAGGCGACGATCGGCTATCACCCGAAGTTCCCGCCCGGCAAGGGCGCGGCGCTGACCGTGGCGACGTTCCTGCTGTCCCTCGGCGCGGCCTGGCTCCTGCACGCGGCCGTCGAACGCCCGGCCCGGGGAGTCCTGCTCAAACGCCGCCGCAGACTGCCGAAGCTCAGACCGAGCTAGCCCAGGTACGCCACTCGTCGAGCCACGTCGTCTGCGCGGCCGATATCGCTTCCAGGCGGGCGTAGTCGGTAGGCCGCATGCCCTGCCGGCGCAGCCACGCCAGCTGCGCCGGGCGGCTGGGCACGTTCGGCCCCAGGCCCGTACCGAAGAGCAGTGTCTCGGACACCGCTCGCCCGCGCAGCGCCTCGTCGTCGCGGAACCACGCGGCCTCGTGGCTCAGGTTCGTCATCTGGTTGACCATGCTCTGCACGGCCTTTTCCGCCTCGACCTCCGGCTGGCCGGCCAGATCGGCCTGCCGGCGGACGGTCGCCCGCCAGAGCGCCGCCCAGTTCGACGAGAGCCGGGGCGGCGGACCGCCGTCGGCGAGCCAGCCGGCCTGGTCCCGTGCGGAACGGAGCGCTTCGTCCACCAGCAGCCGGTGAGGCTCGCCGGGCGGCGGGGCGGTGACGGCCGACGGATCGGGCGGGACGAACGCCGGCGGGGTGGGCACCACCGAGATCATCTCGTCGATCTCTGCCTGGTTGAGGGTGCGGATCTCGATGGCCGCGTCCCAGTCGCGGGCCACCACGCTGATCTCCACGTCACGCAGCGAGCAGCGCACCGCCCACCAGTGGTCGCCGGCGCGCAGCCGGCGGCCGGCCACCGTCCGGCCGTCGACCGTGACGGTGCGGTCATCGCCGGTCCACTCGACCGACGAGAACCGGTCACCGTTCATCCGCATGTGGTGTTCGAGCAGCTCACGCAGCGGACCGCCGGACGCCTGGGTGCCGGACCAGCGCGCTGTCTCGACACTCACCCAGGGACCGGCCGGCTCGATGGCGCCGAAGTCGACGCGTACGCATGTGGCCGCGCCGTTGAACGTCTCCCAGCCACCGAGCCTCGGCGGCGGGAGGGTGGCCGCCCCGACCAGGACCGCGACCGGGAGCGGCCGCATCCGCAGGGCCCTGCGGAGCTCGTCGCGGCTGGAGCGGATCAGGTCCTCGGCGCTGCTGAGTGGATCGAACTCCATGGCGAACCTCCTCGCTCCAGGCCAGTGTGGCACCGCGAGGAAAGGGCAGCATCTCAGAGAGCCTGGGCCAGGAGAACCCCGAACCACTCCTTCGGATCCGTCCACCAGTGACTCAGCTCGAATCCGGCCGCACCCAGCTCCGTGGCAAGCCCGTCGCGGCGGAACTTCGCGGACGTCTCGGTCCGCAGCTCTTCGCCGGCCGCGAACGAGACGGTCAGATCCAGCTCGGCGATCCGGACCTGCTGGGCGGCACCGGCCCGCAGCCGCATCTCGATCCACTCCTGCTCCGGGTTCCAGAGCGCCACGTGCTCGAAAGCATCGGCGTCGAAGCCGGCGCCGAGTTCCCGGTTCACCACGTGCAGGACGTTGCGGTTGAAGGCGGCGGTCACCCCGGCCGCGTCGTCGTACGCCGGGACCAGCACCGACGGGTCCTTGACCAGATCAGCGCCGAGCAGCAGCCACTCGCCGGGGTGCAGGGCCTGGCGCAGCGAGGTGAGGAACGCGGCGCGTTCGGCCGGGATCAGGTTGCCGATCGTCCCGCCGAGGAACGCGACGACGCGGTTGTCGCCGTCCGGCAGATGGCCGAGGTGCCGGGCGAAGTCGCCGACCACGCCGGTGACGGTCAGCCCGGGATAGTCGGCCGTGAGCGTGTCGACCGACGACGCCAGGAAGGACGCGGAGACGTCGAGCGGGACGAACGATCCGAGGGTGCCCCGGCCGAGCATCGCGTCGAGCAGCAGGCGGGTCTTCTCCGACGAGCCGGAACCGAGTTCGACAAGCGACTTCGCCTCGGTGATCCGGGCGATCGCCGGGGCGGCATCAACCAGGATGGCCCGTTCGGTACGCGTCGGGTAGTACTCCGGAAGCCGGGTGATCTCCTCGAAGAGCGCGCTGCCACGGGCGTCGTAGAACCACTTCGGCGGCAGCCATTTCGGGGAATCGGTCAACCCGGCCCGCACGTCGGCGCGGAGCGTCCGGGCGACATCGTCGTCGTCCAGCAGTTCGATCACGTGATCTCCCAGTACGAAGCGGTGGCAACGACCAGGCGGCCGTCGGGAACGGACTTCCAGTTCGGCAGGGCGTCGAGCGGCTCGGACGCGATCAGCACCGCGTCGTCACGGGCACAAACGGACAGCGCGTGCCCGGCCGTCGTCGCGATCATCTGGGTGCCGTCGGTGAGCAACAGGTTGAGCCGTGATCCGGGTGCGACGGCGAGGACCTCGTCGACGACGGCGGACACGGCTTTCGCGGGGTGGTCGCCGGCGCGGAGCTTCGCGCGTACCAAAGCCCATAAGGCCGCGGCGTCGGTGGGCGCGTCCAGAGTGAGCAGGTCTTCCACCGGAAGATCGCCGGCGAGGCCGGCGATCGTGCCGGGCCAGCCGCGCACGACGCCGTTGTGGCTGAAGAGCCACTTCCCGTCGGTGAACGGCGCGGCGGCGGTTTCGGTCACCGGCATGCCGACGGTCGCTGAACGGACCGCGGCGAGAATGGCGCCCGACGAGGTGGCAGCGGCGAGCGCGGGCAGGGCGGTGTCCGACCAGATGGGCATGGAGCTGCGATAACGCACGGGCGCGTCGGCGCCGGGCGGAAACCACCCGACGCCGAAGCCGTCCGCGTTGATGGTGCCTCCGCCGCGCATGTCACGCGGTGCCCACGCCTGCGTGGCCAGCGCATGGGGAAGGTCGAACAAAAAGCCCTTCATGGGTACGGGCGGACCCAGGTAACCGAGATGCCGGCACATCATGCGTCCCGTGCGAGGCGGAAGCCGCTGAAGATCTGCCGCCGGATCGGGTGGTCCCAGTTGCGGAAGGTGCTCCGGGCCGCTGACGCGTCGGTGCCGAACGACCCGCCGCGCAGCATCTTGTAGTCGCCGCCGAAGAAGACCTCGGAGTATTCGCGGTAGGGGAACGCGGTGAACCCGGGGTAGGGATCAAAATCGGACGCGAGCCACTCCCAGACGTCACCGATCATCTGGTGTACGCCGGCCGGCGAGGCACCGTCCGGATAGGCACCCACCGGAGCCGGCGACAGGTGCCGCTGGCCGAGGTTGGCGTGCCGGGCCTCGGGTGTCTCGTCGCCCCACGGGAAGCGGCGGGAGCGGCCGGTCGCCGGGTCGAAGCGGGCGGCCTTCTCCCATTCGGCCTCGGTGGGCAGTCGTTTGCCGGCGAAGGTGGCGAAGGCCTCGGCCTCGAAGTAGCAGACGTGAACCACCGGCTCGTCAGGATTTATCGGATTTATCCGTCCGAACTGGTTGGTGTGCCAGCCGCTCGGATCGTGTCGCCAATGAAGCGGGGCGACAAGTCCGGCTTTCACGCGATAAGCCCAGCCGCGCTCGCTCCACCACTGCGGGGAGTCGTAACCGCCGGCCGCGATGAACGCCTGGTACTGGCCGTTCGTCACCGGTGCCGCGTCGATGTGGAAGGCCGGCACGTCGACGGTGTGCGCCGGCCGCTCGTTGTCCAGCGCCCAGGCGTCGGTGTCGGTGCCCATCGTGAAGCGCCCGCCCGGGATGAACACCTCGCCGGTCACCCGCTGCCGCGACGGTGGCGGCGGGGGAGCGTTCAGCACCGGGTCGCCGATCCGCAGCTGATGGGTGGCGAGCATCGTCTCGTCGTGCTGCTGCTCGTGCTGCACGATCATGCCGAAGGCGAAGCCGTTGTCGAGCAGGCGCCGCTGCGGATCGAAGGTCGCGTGATCCAGCACGTCGAGGGCCTTGTCCCGGACCTGCGCCACATAGGCGCGGGCCTGCGCCGGGTCGAGCAGCGGCAGGGCGGGCCGGTCCTTGCGGGAGTGTTTGAACGCGTCGTAGAGCTCGTCGATGTCCTGGCGAACCGGGTCACGGCCGCCCACGTCCCGGACCAGCCAGAGTTCTTCCTGGTTGGCGACGTGCGCGAGGTCCCAGATGAGCGGGGACATCAGCGGGGAGTGCTGGCGGATCAGGTCCGCCTCGTCGACGGCTTCGGTGAGTGCGGTGGTACGGGCGCGGGTCTTCTCCAGCTCGGCGGCGATGGTCAGCCGCAGGTCCTGTGTTGTCACGTTCCCAATCCCTATTCTCAAGCCGCTGTTTTCTCAGGCCGCTGTTTCTGAGCCGCTGTTTTCTCAGGCCGCAACGCGTGCGACGTCGTGCAAGCGGCGGGCGAGGATGTCGGAGACGGTTTCCCGGACCGGCGTGGGTAACCCCGTGCGGTCGAGGTTCCGGCAGGCCAGTTCGGCCAGGGCGGCGGCGGATGCGCGTACCGCGGGGTCGGCGAGACCGGCGCGGGCGGCGGCGAGCCACCGTCCGGCCGACGGCGCGGCCGCCTCCCGCGCCTGGTCGACGAGCGAGTCGTCGGCCAGCAGCGTCACGAGCGTGGCCGCCGGAGCGATCCACTCGCTGCCGGGCTGGGTGTCCAGGTATCGGACTTCCAGGTATCCGCGAGGGCGTACCGGCGGGAAGAGGGTTCCCAGGTGGTATTCGACGTCGTCCACTGTCGGCGGGTCGTCGCTCGCGATCCAGCCGGCCAGGGTGAGGCCCGGTGGCGCGTCCCAGCTCTGGCCGGCGCGGCGAACGCAGAGCAGGGGGGCGTCGAGCGCGTACCGCGCCCAGTCGAGAGCCGGGTCGTCGCCGATCGGCACCGGCCCGGTGCGGCGTTGCTCCATGGCGAGCCAGGTCGCCATCCGGGCGGACGCCCAGCGGGTGTCGCGTCCGGCGTGCCGCCGCGAGTTCGCGAAGAGCGCGAGCAGCGCCGGCCCGGCCTCGTTCAGCACCTCCCAGCGTCCGGGAGCCGCGTCGAAGCAGACCTGGAGACCGGCGGTGCTGCCCATCATGGTTCGCCCGGCGCGGTCGAAGGCGCGTTCCATCGCCGCGTAACGAGGGGTGTCGAGAATGCGGCGCGGTGGCCGGTGGGGGTCGATGCCCCGGTCACCCAGGACGATGCCTGAGCGGGTGAGCAGTTCGGTGAGCGCGGCCTGTTCAGCGCTGACGGTGGCGTGCAGTCCGGCCAGATCGTCCGCCACGGCGGAGGAGATCTCGATCTGGCCGCCCGGTTCGACGGTGACAGAGCCGCCGCCGGGCAGTGGCTGGGGGTGGGGATTACCGAGGGTGGCGGGCGTGTGCCCGCCGAGTGCGGCGGCCAGGTCCTCTGCCCGCAGATACGCTGCGGGGTCGCCGGCGTGGTGGGTGGTCCATTCGAGCTCGACACCGACCCGTTGTGGGGGGCCGGTTTTGAAGCAGATCCCGGAGATGTGCTCCAGCGCTTCCTCGCTGGATCGCAGGATCCGGTCGTCGGAGTTCATGAGCGCCTCCTTCCTCACTCAGAGTCATTGCTCAACTTCGATGAGTGCGGCCTTCTAGCGACCATACCCACTTCTGCTGTGCGACGCTCCTCCCCGGGCATGTGTCGATCCTCTCGACGGGTGGAATGAACCCGCCAAGTTCCGGAACCGGGGCGGGGTGCCGGAACCGGTTCCGTACTGGAAGACTCCGAAACGTTCGTGTTCGTCAGACCGGAGGCACGTATGCCCGCAGACTTCCCATATCAGGATCCATCGCTCTCCACCGAGGAGCGTGTGGAAGATCTGCTGGGCCGCATGACGCTCGCTGAGAAAGCCGGGCAGATGTTGCAGCTCGATGCACGGCAGGACATCTCGGAGATCGTCCTGGAGAAGCTTGCCGGGTCCATCCTGCACACCTCCCCGGCGAAACTGGTCGAGGCCGCTGAGCTGGTCGCGCGTACCCGGCTGCGGATTCCGCTGCTCACCGCGGAAGACTGCATCCACGGCCACTCGTTCTGGCCGGGCGCGACGATTTTCCCGTCGCAGCTGGCGATGGCGGCGACCTGGGACTCCGCTCTCGTCGAGCGGGTGGCCAGGGCGACCGCGATCGAGGTCTCCGCGACCGGCATCCACTGGACGTTCTCGCCGGTGCTGTGCATCACCCGGGACCTGCGATGGGGCCGGGTCGACGAAACTTTCGGTGAGGACCCCTATCTGATCAGCGAGCTGGGCGCCGCGATGATCCGCGGTTACCAGGGCGACGGGCTCACCGACCCGACAGCGATCCTGGCGACCGCGAAACACTTCGCCGGTTACTCGGAGACCCAGGGTGGCCGGGACGCCAGCGAGGCCGACATCAGCCGCCGCAAGCTGCGGTCCTGGTTCCTGCCGCCGTTCGAGCGGGCCGTGAAAGAGGGCTGTGCCGTCTTCATGCTGGGTTACCAGTCGATGGACGGTGTGCCGATCACGGCGAACAAATGGCTGCTCAACGACGTTCTCAAGGACGAGTGGGGCTTCACCGGCACGCTCGTCACCGACTGGGACAACGTCGGCCGGATGGTCTGGGAGCAGAAGGTCTGCGCCGATTACGCGGAAGCCTCGGCCCGCGCTGTCAAGGCCGGTAACGACCTGGTCATGACCACGCCCGCCTTCTTCGAAGGCGCGCAGGAAGCGGTCGCGCGCGGCCTGCTGGGCGATCACGATCTGGATTCCGCGGTACGCCGGATCCTGCGCCTGAAATTCGCCCTGGGCCTGTTCGAGAACCCGCGCGCGCCCGACGCCGACCGCCAGCGTGCCGTGATCGGCAGCCCGGAGCACACCGAGCTGAACCTCGAGATCGCCCGCCGCTCGCTGGTGCTGCTGCGCAACGACGGCGTCCTGCCTCTGGAGCCGGCCGCCGGTCCGCGCCGGATCGCGGTGATCGGCCCGAACGCCGACGACGTCTCCGCCCAGCTCGGTGACTGGGCCGGCGACTCCGGCCAGGTCGACTGGATGCCGGACGGCCACCCGCGCGAGCTCACCGCGACAGTGCTGGACGGCCTGCGCGCCACCGTCCCGGCCGACTGGGAGATCGTCTTCGAGCAGGGCGCCGAGATCGAGCGCCTGGTCGCCGACCCCGAGGGCGAAACGTTTCCGGACGGCCAGCCGCGTCCGCCGATCTCCCAGCCGATCCCGGCCGACCCGGAGCGCATCGCGTCGGCCGTCGCGGTGGCGACCGCCGCGGACGTCGCGATCGTGGTCGTCGGCGACACCGTCAACCTGACCGGCGAGCACAAGTCGACAGCCACCCTGGAGCTGCAGGGCGGGCAGATCGCGCTGCTCGACGCGGTCGCGGCCACCGGCACCCCGATGATCGTCGTGCTGCTCGACTCGAAGCCGCACGTGCTGCCGCCCTCGGCACTGAACGCGGCAGCGCTGATCCAGGCGTTCAACCCGGGCATGCGCGGCGGGCAGGCCCTCGCCGAGCTGATCCTCGGCCACATCGAGCCGAGCGGCCGGATGCCGATCTCCGCGGCCCGGCACGTCGGCCAGCAGCCCATCTACTACAACCAGGTACGCGGCCAGCACGGCACCCGGTACGCGGACCTCACCCAGGACCCGCTGTTCGCGTTCGGTGAGGGGCTCAGCTACACCACGATCGGGTACGACGGGCTGACCATCGGCGAGCCGGACGTCGCGGCCGACGGGGTGGTCCGGGCGACGGTGCGGCTCACCAACAACGGGACCCGGCCGGCGCTGGAGACCGTTCAGGCGTACGTCAGCGACCTGGTCACCAGCGTGACCTGGGCCGGGCGGGAGCTGAAGGCGTACCGGCAGGTGACCGTGCCGCCGGGCGAGAGCGTGACGGTGGAGATCGAGGTGCCGGCGAGCGACTGCACCCTTGTCGACACCGATGGGGTACGCGTCGTCGAGCCCGGCGACTTCGAGCTGCTCGTCGGCAGGGACTCCCGCCTGTCCTCGCTGCTCTCCGCCAAGTTCCGGATCAGCTGAGACGGGTTCAGGGTTTGCGGACGCCGGCGAACGCGAACGGTTTGAACCAGCTGGGGAGGGCTCGGCGCAACTGCTCCGGGCCCTCGAAGGCCACGTCGCCCGCGCGCAGTGCCGAAGACCACGTCCGCTCACCGCGCCAGACGTCCGTGAGACACCGCAGGTCGGCGGTGACCGTCACGTCGATGTCGTGGCCGGGGTCGAAGTCGCAGAGGTCGGCCCCGTCCGGGGTGATCACCAGCCACCAGTGGCGGACCTGGCGCGCGGCGGCCGGGAACCGGAACCACAGCACGGTCCGGCGCGGCGGGACCGCGCTGTGGTCGACCATCCGGTGCATGTCCCAGAGCAGCAGTTTCGGGTCGAGGTCGCGGTCGCCGAGCTCGGGGATCCACCGGGTGCCCCAGACGCCGAGGGCGACCACGATCGGCTCCAGCTCCTGGCCGGCCGGAGTGAGTCCGTACTCCACCTCGGCCCCGAACTCCTGACGTGTCACCAGCCCGGCGGTGGCGAGCTGCTGCAGCCGGCGGGAGAGCAGGGACGGCGACATCCGGGGAAGCCCGCGGCGCAGATCGTTGAACCGGCGGCTACCGGCGAACAGTTCGCGGATCACCAGCATGGTCCAGCGCTCGTCCAGCAGTGCCATCGCCTTGGCCACCGGGCAGAACGACCCGTACGAAGCTCCCATGACCCGACGCTAGGCCGCGGCGACCGGAAAAGCCGTCCGGTAGCGGACACCCCAGGTACAGATCGTGTACTAGGCCGGCCCGGTGGTGGATTCCTACGGTCGGTGACATGACTATCAAAGAGAAGCACCGCGCCATGTGGGCGTCGGGAGACTATCCAGCTCTGGCCGCCGACGTCGTCGCGCCGCTCGGCCCGGTCCTGGTCGAGGCGGCCGGGATCGGTCCGGGACAGACCGTCCTGGATGTCGGCGCCGGCACCGGGAACGCGGCGATCCCGGCGGCCCTGACCGGCGCGACCGTGACCGCCAGCGACCTGACCCCGGAGTTGCTCGCCGCCGGTGAGCGGATCGCCGCCGCCCAGGACGCGAAGCTGACCTGGACCGAGGCGGACGCCGAGGCGCTGCCGTTCGACACGGCCTCGTTCGACACGGTGATCTCCGCCATCGGCGTGATGTTCGCGCCGTTCCACGAGGCGGCAGCCGGTGAGCTGCTCCGGGTCTGCCGTCCGGGCGGCACGATCGCCCTGGTGAACTGGACTCCGGACGG
Source organism: Actinoplanes sp. CA-015351 (assembly GCF_050955685.1). Taxonomy (NCBI): domain Bacteria; kingdom Bacillati; phylum Actinomycetota; class Actinomycetes; order Micromonosporales; family Micromonosporaceae; genus Actinoplanes; species Actinoplanes sp. CA-015351. The sequence goes on along the minus strand of NZ_CP192102.1, from coordinate 6,354,831 downwards.
CTTCATCGGCCAGTTGTTCGCCACGATGAAGCCGTACGCCGCCCCGCCACCGGCCGGCGCGCAGCCGCCGCCTCGCTGGGGTGACCCGGCGCACCTCGCGTCGCTGTTCGGCGACGGCGTGACGGACGTCCGGACCGAGCGCCGGGCCCTGCGGGTGGACCGCTTCGGCACCGGCGCCGAGCTGCGCGACTACTTCAAGAGCGTTTACGGCCCGACGATCGCGGTCTACCGCAACATCGCCGCGGAACCGGCCAAGGTGGCCGCCCTGGACACGGCGATCGCCGAGCTGGCCGACGGCGTGCGCGAGTGGGAATTCCTGGTCTACGTCGCCACGAGGACCTGACGGGCCGCGGCGACCGGGCGGGTCACGAAGCCCAGCTTGCGATACGTCGCGACGGCAGCCGTGTTGTCGTAGTCCGCGAGCAGCGCGACCCGATCCCGCCCGGCCAGCAGCTCGTCGGCGGCGAACGCGCAGAGTTCCGCCCCGAGCCCCCGCCCGCGTGCCTCACGGCGGGTGGCGACGCCGGCCATGAACCCGATCGCCGGCGTCGACCAGGCGTCGGCCGTGACCGCGAGCAGCCGCCCGTCCTGATCGCGGATGCCCGCCCAGCGCTCCACGCCGGAAGCGCCCGGCCACGCGTAGGAGTCCGAAAACGATTCCTTCAGCAGCTCGGTCACCTCGGGCCACTCGGCCTCGGTGAGCCAGGCCGCCCCGGCCGGCGTCGTCGAACGGGCCCGCGATGATGCTGACGTGGTCCCGCTAACGGGTGAATCCCGGTCCATCCAGGCGAACCGGGCGCTGACCTCCAGGTCCGGCATCCGGTCGGCCACCGCCGTGACCAGGTCTTCCGGTCCGAACGGCCGGAAGGACGGGCCCGTCTCAGGCACCACCTCACCGATCAGCGCGGCCAGCGCGTCCGGGTCGCCCGCTATCACAAGCCGGTCCCAGTGCGCCAGATCCGCGCAGGCCACGACGGTCGCGCCCAGTTTCCGGAACACCCGGGCGCCCGGCGCGGCCGCCGCCCAGCCGACAAACAGATCTTGTTCTCGCACGGCGGTAATGCTGCCATTGACCGGATTTGCCATCCTCGGGCGCGTGCTGAAGAACCGCTGGATCCGCCGTCTGATCATCATGGGCGCGCTCGGCGCGACCCTCGCGGTCGCCGCCACCGCGGCCTCCATCAATTGGGTACGGTCGTCGGCCGCCGGCCACATCTATGAGGTGGACTCCGTACCGGCCGCACCCGTTGCCCTGGTCCTCGGCGCGCAGGTCAACTCCGGTGGTCAGCCGTCGCCGTTCCTGCAAGCGCGGCTGGAGACCGCCCGGCAGCTCTGGGCGGCCGGCAAGGTCAAGGCGATCCTGGTCTCCGGCGACCATGCGAACTGGGACTACGACGAACCAGGCTCGATGATGGTCTGGCTGGTGGCACACGGTGTGCCCGCGTCCCGGGTGGTGCTCGACCACGCCGGCTTCGACACGTACGACTCGTGTGCCAGGGCGCGGGAGGTCTTCGGGGTGCGCCAGGCGATCGTGGTGACTCAGACCTTCCACATCGAGCGGGCGGTGGCGCTCTGCCGGACGCTGGGCATCGACTCGACCGGTGTGGGCGACGACTCGGTTCGCGCGTACCGGCAGGTCTGGTTGCGCGGCGAGATCCGCGAGGAGTTCGCCGCGGTGAAGGCAGCCGGCGACGCCCTTTCCCGCCGCGACCCGATCTTCCTGGGCAAACGCGAGACCAGCGTCGACGACGCGATCAGCTGACACCACCGGACGACCGGACGACTGGACGACCGGACGACCGGGCGACAGGTGTCCAGTGTGTCGACTTACGGCTGAGCGTGTTGATTCAGGGTGCGATTCGCACCCAATGCTCACACGCACGCCACGAAACGGCTGCCCAGTGTCGACTTCAGGTTCGAATCAAACCCGAAATCAACACGATCGCGGAACGGCCGGCCCGGGCCACTCGGCAGAAGGCTGGGCGCAGGCTCGCGGGACGCAGGCTCGCGGGGGCGCCGGTCTCGCGGGGGCGCCGGTCTCGTGGTGGCGCCGGTCTCGCGGGGCCGCCGGTCTCGCGGGGCCGCCGGTCTCGCGGGGGCGCCGGGCTCCTGGGGGCGCTGGCCTGTTCAGTCAGCTCGGTCAGCGCTCTCCCGCCGGCCGCTGCGCTTTGCGTGTTGAGTAGAGGTGCGATTCGAACCTCTACTCAACACGCGGGCCGGGGAACCGGAAGCTCAGGGTGTGACGCGGGCCGCCGACATGTGGAACGTCTTTGCTACGGCGGATGGGACTTGATACGGTTCTCTGCATAGTCATGCGGAGGTTGGTATGGGGATTCGGGTCGCGGTTGCTGGAGCAAGTGGGTACGCGGGAGGCGAGCTGCTGCGCCTGCTCGCAGGGCACCCCGAGTTCGACCTCGTCACGGCGACGGCGTTCAGTCAGGCGGGTTCGGCCGTCAGTTCCGTACACCCGCATCTCGCCGGGCTGGACCTGACGCTCGGGGCGACCGACGCGGCGACCTTGAGCGACGCTGATCTGGTCTTTCTCGCTCTGCCGCACGGGCAGTCGGCGGCCGTGGCAGCGCAGCTGCCGGCCGGGGTGAAAATCGTCGACCTCGGTGCTGATTTCCGGCTGGAGAGTGCCGAGCAGTGGACCCGGTACTACGGCGGCGGTCACGCCGGGACCTGGACCTATGGCCTGCCCGAGCTGCCCGGCGCGCGGGAGGCGATCGCGGCGTCGAACCGGGTGGCGAACACCGGCTGTTACGCCGCCACGATCACTCTGGCGCTCGCCCCGCTGATCGCTTCCGGTGTGGCCGACCCCGAGGACGTCGTGGTGGTCGCCAGCTCGGGGACGTCCGGCGCCGGCCGCAACGCCAAGGTGAACCTGCTGGGCAGCGAGGTCATGGGTGACCTGTCGCCCTACAAGGTCGGTGCGCACCAGCACGTCGCCGAGATCAAGCAGGCCACCGGCGCGGGGACGCTGTCGATGACGCCGATCCTGGCGCCGATGCCGCGCGGCATCCTCGCCACCGTGACGGCCCGTCGCCTCAACGGTGGCGACCCGCGCGAGGCGCTCCAGGCGGCGTACGCGGACGAGGCGTTCGTGCACGTGCTGGGCGAGGGTGTCTGGCCGCACACGGCTGCCACATCGGGTTCCAACTCCTGCCACCTGCAGGCCACTGTCGACATCGACTCGGGGCGCATCATCGTGGTGAGCGCGCTCGACAACCTCGGCAAGGGCGCGGCCGGCCAGGCCGTGCAGAACGCCAACATCATGTTCGGTCTGCCCGAGACCTCGGGCTTGAGCGTCTTCGGAGTAGCGCCATGACCGACTGCACCGAGTGGCAATCAGCAGAAGTCCCCGACGGCCTCGCAGACGAGGGCCAGGAGGGCATGGCAAAGGAAGGCTCAGCGCCATGACCGTCACCGCCCCCAAGGGCTTCCGTGCCTCCGGTGTCGCGGCCGGGCTCAAGACCAGCGGAAACGCTGATGTCGCCCTGGTCGTCAACGACGGGCCGGACTACACGGCGGCCGCTGTCTTCACCGGCAACCGGGTGAAGGCCGCTCCGGTTCTCTGGAGCCAGCAGGTGCTCAAGGGCGGCATCGTCCGTGCCGTGATCCTCAACTCCGGCGGCGCCAACGCGTGCACCGGCACCCAGGGTTTCCGGGACACCCACGCCACGGCCGAGCACACCGCGTCGGTGCTGCGTACCACCGGGTCGAAGCCGATGATGATCGGCGCCGGCGACGTGGCGGTCTGCTCGACCGGCCTGATCGGTGAGCTGCTGCCGATGGACAAGCTGCTGCCGGGCGTGAACGCCGCCGCGAAGGCGCTCGCCGCCGACGGCGGGCCGAAAGCGGCTGAGGCGATCATGACGACCGACACCGTCGCGAAGAACGCGGTGGCTCAGCGTCTGGGCTGGTCGGTCGGCGGGATCGCGAAAGGCGCCGGGATGCTGGCGCCGGCGCTCGCCACCATGCTCGTGGTGATCACCACGGACGCGTCGGCGGACAACGAGACCCTCGAAACGGCGCTGCGCGAGGCCACCCGGCTCACCTTCGACCGGATCGACGCGGACGGCTGCATGTCGACGAACGACACGGTGATCCTGCTGGCCAGCGGCGCCTCCAACCGGCAGCCGACCCTGGAGGAGCTGACCGCCGCGGTCACCGAGGTCTGCCACGACCTGGCCCAGCAGCTGATCGGCGACGCCGAGGGCGCCACGAAACACATCGCCATCGAGGTGGCCGGCGCGGCCAGCGAGGCCGACGCGGTGCAGGTCGGCCGGGTGGTCGCGAACAACAACCTGGTCAAGACGGCGCTGTTCGGCAACGACCCGAACTGGGGCCGGATCCTCGCGGCGGTCGGCACCACGAGCGCGGCCTTCGAGCCGGACCGCATCGACGTCGCGATCAACGGGGTCTGGGTCTGCAAGGGCGGGGCCGCCGCCGAGGACCGTTCCAAGGTCGACCTGTCCGGTCGCGACGTGCAGATCACCGTCAACCTGCGGGAGGGCGAGATGAGCGCGACGATCTGGACCACTGATCTGTCGCACGCCTATGTTCACGAGAATTCGGCGTACAGCTCATGAGCCTGTCTCCGTTGGAGAAAGCTGAAGTCCTCATCGAGGCGTTGCCCTGGCTGGAACGCTTCCGGGGCTCGACCATCGTGATCAAATACGGCGGTAACGCCATGATCGACCCGGCGCTGCAAGCCGCTTTCGCGGCCGACATCGTATTTTTGCGACATGTCGGTATCAAGCCGGTCGTGGTGCACGGCGGTGGACCGCAGATCAGCCGGATGCTCAAGCGTCTCGGCATCGAGAGCGAGTTCCGCGGCGGCCTGCGCGTCACCACCCCGGAGGCCATGGACGTGGTCCGGATGGTGCTGGTCGGCCAGGTCGGCCGGGAGCTGGTCGGCCTGATCAACCAGCACGGCCCGTACGCGGTCGGCCTCTCCGGGGAGGACGCCGGCCTGTTCACCGCGGTACGCCGGGGCGCCGTGATCGACGGCGAAGAGGTCGACCTGGGCCGGGTCGGTGACGTCGACGAGGTCAACACGTCGGCCGTCGACGACCTGATCGCGGCCGGCCGGATCCCGGTGGTCGCCACTGTCGCGCCGGATCGGGACGGTCTGCTGCACAACGTCAACGCCGACACGGCAGCCTCGGCGCTCGCTGTTGCTCTGGGCGCCCGCAAGCTGGTCGTGCTGACCGACGTGCCCGGCCTCTACACGAACTGGCCGGACACCTCGTCGCTGACCAGCGAGATCGACGCGGACACGCTGGAGAAGCTGCTGCCCTCGCTGGAGTCCGGGATGGCGCCCAAGATGGAAGCGTGCCTGCGTGCGGTCCGCGGTGGTGTGCCCGCCGCGCACGTCGTCGACGGCAGAGTCGCCCACTCGACGTTGCTCGAAGTCTTCACGGAAGAAGGATTCGGAACAATGGTGGTCCCCTGATGAGCACGCTGCCCGAACGCTGGCAGGCGTCGATGATGAACAACTACGGCGGACCGACCCTCGGTGTCGTCCGTGGCGAGGGCGCGGTTCTCACGGCCGAGGACGGCAAGCAGTACGTCGACTTCCTCGGCGGCATCGCCGTGAACGCCCTCGGCCACGCCCACCCGGCCGTGGTCGCCGCCGTCACCCAGCAGATCCAGCAACTGGGTCACGTGTCCAACCTCTATGTCGCCGAGCCGCCGCTCGCGCTCGCCGAGCTGCTGCTGGCGCTCGCCGGGCGTTCCGGCCGGGTGCTGTTCTGCAACTCCGGCGCGGAGGCCAACGAGGCCGCCTTCAAGATCTCCCGGCTGACCGGGCGGACGCACGTGGTCGCCACCGACGGCGCGTTCCACGGCCGGACCATGGGCGCGCTCGCGCTGACCGGCCAGCCGTCGAAGCAGACGCCGTTCCTGCCGCTGCCGGGCGACGTCACGCACGTGCCCTTCGGCGACGCGGAGGCGCTGAAAGCGGCCGTCACCGCCGAGACCGCGATGGTGATCCTGGAGCCGATCCAGGGTGAGAACGGCGTGATCGTGCCGCCGGCCGGGTACCTGGCCGCGGCTCGGAGGATTTGCGACGACTCCGGAGCACTGCTGGTTCTGGACGAGGTGCAGACCGGCATCGGGCGTACCGGGCACTGGTTCCACCACCAGGGCGAAGGCGTCGAGCCGGACCTGATCACCCTGGCGAAGGGCCTCGGCGGCGGACTGCCGCTCGGCGCCTGCATCGCGTTCGGCCGGGCCGCCGACCTGCTCCAGCCGGGGATGCACGGCACCACGTTCGGCGGCAACCCGGTCTCCTGCGCGGCCGGCCTCGCGGTGATCCGGACGATCGCCAGCGAGGGCCTGCTCGACCACGTGAAGCGGATCGGCGAGCAGCTGCGGCGCGGCATCGAGGGCCTGAACCACCCGCTGGTCAGCCACGTGCGCGGCGCCGGGCTGCTGCTCGGCATCGTGCTCACCCAGCCGGTCTCCAAGGAGGTCGCGGCGAAACTGCACGACGCCGGTTTCCTGGTGAACGCCCCGCAGCCGGACGTCATCCGGCTCGCCCCGCCCCTGATCATCTCCTCCGATCAGGCGGACGCCCTGATCGCTGCCCTGGACGGTATCCGGTGACCACCCGCCATTTCCTGCGTGACGACGACCTGACCCCGCAGGAGCAGAACGACGTTCTGAACCTGGCCGCCGAGATGAAGGCGAACCGGTTCGGCTACACGCCGCTGGCCGGCCCGCGTTCGGTCGCGGTCTTCTTCGACAAGGCCAGCCTGCGTACCCGGCTCTCGTTCGAGGCCGGCATCGCCGAGCTGGGCGGTCAGCCGATCATCGTGGACACCCAGAACACCCACTTCGGACGCGGTGAGACCCTCGCCGACGCCGGCAAGGTCGTCTCCCGGTACGTCGCCGCGATGGTCTTCCGTACGCACGGCGACGAGCGGCTCGCCGAGCTGGCGTCCGGTGTGAACGTGCCGGTGATCAACGCGCTCAGCGACGGTTACCACCCGTGTCAGCTCCTCGCCGACCTGCAGACCATCCGGGAGCGCTTCGGCAGCACGGCCGGCAAGACCCTGGCGTACGTGGGTGACGCCGCGAACAACATGGCGCACTCGTACTTGATCGCCGGTGCGATGGCCGGGATGAACGTGCGGGTGGCCGGCCCGTCCGGGTTCGACCCGGCGCCGGCCGTGGTCAGCCGGGCCGCCGAGATCGCGGCGTGGACCGGTGGCTCGGTCGAGATGTTGCGAGACCCGCACGAGGCCGCCGACGGCGCGCACGTGATCGCCACCGACACCTGGACCTCGATGGGTCAGGAGGCGGACGGCAAGGACCGGCTCACCCCGTTCTGGCCGTACCAGGTGAACAAGGAGCTGCTGGCCGCCGCGGACCCGGCCGCGATCGTGCTGCACTGCCTGCCGGCGCACCGGGGCGAGGAGATCACCGACGAGGTGTTCGACGGGCCGCAGAGCGTCGTCTTCGACCAGGCGGAGAACCGGCTGCACGCGCAGAAGGCGCTGCTCACCTGGCTGCTGGCGGTCAACGAGAAATGAGCAGTCCCGTCACCCGGGCCGGGCGGCATGCGCGGATCATCGAGCTGATCCGCAGCCAGACCGTGCGTTCGCAGACCGAATTGGCCGATATGCTCGCCCACGAGGGTGTGCAGGTCACCCAGGCCACGCTCTCGCGTGACCTGGAGGAGCTGAACGCGGTCAAGGTCAGCGGCGCGTACCTGATACCGGAGGACGGCAAGCGGCCGCTGCGCGAGACGCAGCAGGGCCCGGCCCGGTTGATCCGGCTGCTGCGGGAGCTGCTCACCGGTGTGGATTCGAGCGGCAACATCGCCGTTCTGCGTACCCCGCCCGGTGCCGCGCAGTTCCTGGCCAGCGCGCTGGACCGGTCCGGGCTCTCCGACGTGGTCGGGACCATCGCCGGCGACGACACCATCCTGGTCGTGGCCCGTGACGGCGGGCCCACCTCGGGCGCCGCCCTCGCCGAGAAACTCGGCAACTGGAGCAGGTCGGATTCTCCGGAAGGGAATCACTGATGACGTTCACTCCCGCCGTGGAAGCACGCTTCCCGGATTTCGCCGACCACACCGACACGCTGGTCGGGCACGGGGTGGAGTTCTTCCTCGCCTCCAACGAGACCCTGCGCCCGCAGCTCAACGAGAACCCGTACGGGCACAAGCTCAGCTTCCTGGACTTCACCGACACGGCGGAGAAGGACTGGTCGATCCGGGACTTCCTGAACTACTTCAACGTGATCAATGGGATCGCGTTCGGTGACCGGGGCATCCCGATGCCGCAGTGGGTGATGGTCGACCTGATCCTGATGCCGGCCGCCGCGCTCATCGCCGGGCTGCCGCAGGAGGAGTTCGCGGCGATGGTGGAACGCTCCACCTTCCGCTTCGACACCGACGTGAAGCAGCTGCTGCGCACGGTCCAGCAGGAGATGCGCGACAGCGGGTACCGCGGGCCGGTCCCGGTCGGCGGGTATTGTGCAGCGCCGAGCGCCGAGCACGGCCGCTGGGTCGGCTGGTCGCTGTGGTCGCTGATGCCCGCTGTCGGACTCGGTAAGGCCGCGAAGGCGCTCGCGCTCTCGGCGTACCGCGCCCAGAAACTCGACGGGGTCACCCAGTACGACAACAGCGCGCTCAAGGTGCACACCGAGTTCGGCGCGCTGAAGATCCTGGTCGCCACCGTGCCGTTCCACACCTCGCCGGGCTCGTTCGTCTACCAGAGCGACCTCACTCTCCCGCCCGGCGGACACTTGCCCGAGCCCACCTTCCTGCTCGATCCCTTCGACTACGGTCGCCAGCAGGCGATGCAGAAGCAGATCGAGGCGGGACGCTCCGAGTTCTATGTCCTGCCTCCCGGCCACGTCCGCCGGGACGGTAAGACGTATGTACCGATTCTCGAGAAGGAACTGCCCCGATGACCAAGCGCAAGATCGTTCTCGCCTTCTCCGGCGGTCTGGACACCTCGTACCTGCTCGTGGACTTCCGCGAGAAGGGCTGGGACGTGGTGACCGCGAACATCGACACCGGTGGCCTGCACAGCGGTGAGGCGGAGGTCGTCAGCGCGCGCGCCGAGGAGCTGGGCGCGGTCGAGCACCACGTCGTCGACGCCCGCGCCGAGCTCTACTCCCGCGTCGTCACCTACGCGATCAAGGCGAACTACCTGCGCAACGGCGCGTACCCGTCGTGCGTCGGCGCCGAGCGGCTGATCCAGGCGGAGAAGGTCGTCCAGGTCGCCCTGGAGGTCGGCGCGGACGCGGTGGCGCACGGCTCGACCGGCGCCGGTGCCGACCACGTCCGCTACGACGCGGTGATCCGGGCCCTGGCTCCGCACCTGGAGATCGTCACCCCGGTACGCGACGAGCGGCTGGTCCGTGAGGAAGAGGCCGAGTTCCTGCGCAGCCGCGGCTTCGCGGTCAGCGAGAAGGTCAAGCTGTACTCGATCAACGAGGGCCTGATCGGCACCTCGATCGGCGGCGAGGAGACGTACGGCTCCTGGGACTACCTGCCGGAGTCGGCCTGGACCTACACGAAGTCGATCGACGCGGCGCCGTCCGAGGGTGTCGAGTTGCTGCTCACCTTCGAGAAGGGCGAGGTCGTCGCGGCCTCGTACGCCGGCGGTGACTCGCTCGTCGACAAGGACGCCCCCAACTACGCGATCCTGTCGGCGCTCAACGTGCTCGGCGGCGAGCACGGCGTCGGCCGGGGCATCCACATGGGCTCCACCATGGTCGGCAACCTGGCCCGGGTCGGTTTCGAGGCGCCCGGCATGCTGATCCTGATCGCGGCGCACCGCGAGCTGGAGAAGCTGGTGCTGTCCAATCGCCAGCAGGCCACCAAGGCGACGCTCGGGAACACGTACGGTGACCTGCTGCACGAGGCCGTCTACTTCGACCCGATCATGGATGACTTCCGGGCGTTCCTGGACTCCAGCCAGGCCCGGGTCACCGGCCAGGTGCGGGTACTGCTGCACAAGGGCAACATCGTGCTGCTGGGCAGCAAGAGCCCGCACAGTCTGCTGGACGCGGCGACGCGCTCGGGCGTGGTCTACGGTCACGGGTCGTCGCTGTGGACGGGCGAGCAGGCGCGCGCCTTTGCTCATATGTATGCCGTGCCCGGCGCCATTGCCAGGGCGGCGGCGCTGCCCGACGCATAGGGGCAGGGCGGGCATCGGTTTCGGGATCGGGTGCGCGTAGGGCGTACAAAATCGGTCAAGGTCGCGGCAGACCGCGGCCTTGACCGATAGGCGGGGCGGGATTTCCGGGATGTCAGCGCAGCCAGGCGGTGAGGACGCGCAGGGCCGCGCGGATCTCCTCGACCGGGACGTGCTCGTTGTCGGTGTGGGCCAGCAGCGGGTCGCCGGGACCGAAATTGATCGCCGGAATGCCGAGGCTGGCGAAGCGCGAGACGTCGGTCCAGCCGAGTTTCGCCTGAGGTTCGCGGCCGACCAGATCGACGAACTCCTTCGCGGCCGGCTGGTCCAATCCCGGACGTGCGCCCGGCGCGCGGTCGGTGACCTCCAGCTCGAAGCCGGTGAAGACCTCGCGCAGATGAGCCTCGGCCGCGTCGGTGTCGCGGTCCGGTGCGAAGCGGTAGTTGACGAAGACAGTGCACAGGTCAGGGATCACATTGCCAGCGATGCCGCCCTCGATCCGCACGGCGTTGAGACCCTCACGGTATTGAAGCCCGTCGACGACCGGGCGACGTGGCTCATACGCTCGCAGCACGTCGAGAACCGCGCCGGCGCTGTGGATCGCGTTGCTGCCACGCCAGGAGCGGGCGGCGTGTGCGGCCACACCCGGCACGGTGATCTTCACGCGCATGGTGCCCTGGCAACCGCCCTCGACGGTCCCGTCGGACGGTTCGCCGAGCACAGCGAAGTCGCCGGCCAGCCACTCCGGGTGGTTGCGCACGAGACGGCCCAGGCCGTTGAGCTTGGCGGCCACCTCTTCGTGGTCGTAGAAGACGTAGGTGACGTCGTAGCGGGAATCATTTTCGGTCAACTGGGCGGCGAGCTGGAGGAAGACGGCGACGCCCGCCTTCATGTCGGTGGTGCCGCGGCCGTACAGAAGATCGCCGTTGAGGGTGGTCGGCAGATTGTTCGCGATGGGGACGGTGTCCAGGTGGCCGGCGAGGACGACCCGGGTGTCACGGCCGAAGTTCGTGCGGGCCACGACGGCGTCGGCGTCCCGGAGGACCTCGAGATGCGGGTATGCGCTCAGTGCCGTCTCGACGGCGTCGGCGAGAGTTTTCTCGTCGCCGCTGACGCTCGGAATGTCGCAGATGGTGCGGGTGAGATCGACGATGTCGCCGGTGAGATCGAGGCTGGCCATGTCGCAATATTATCATGCTGCTAGTATTTTTATGCATGACGGCCTGGCGCCTCCGGTGAGGGTCGCAGCGATAGGGTCATTCCAATGCGCAGTTCCACGATCGAGGAGTAGGTGTGCCGGAAACTGAGGAGCCGACGCGGCTGTGGGGAGCTCGCTTCGCGGGCGGCCCGGCGGAAGCGCTGGCCCGGCTGAGCGTCAGCGTGCAGTTCGACTGGCGGCTGGCGCCTTACGACTTGCTCGCTTCCCGCGCGCACGCCCGCGTCCTGGCGAACGCGGGACTGCTCGACGCGGAGGAGCTCGGCAAGATGCTTGCCGCGCTGGACGACCTCGAGTCGGCCTGCGCCGCCGGGGACTTCCGCCCCACCATCGAGGACGAGGACGTGCACACCGCCCTGGAGCGCGGTCTGCTGGAGCGCCTCGGCGCGCTCGGCGGCAAGCTGCGCGCCGGCCGGTCCCGCAACGACCAGGTCGCCACCGACCTGCGGCTCTACCTGCGTGATCACGCCCGCGGCGTGGCCGTCGCGGTGGTCGAGCTGGCCGACGCGCTCACCGAGCAGGCCGCCCGCAACATCGACACCGCGGCGCCGGGCATGACCCACGTGCAGCACGCGCAGCCGGTCAGTTTCGGCCACTGGCTGCTCGCGCACGTGCAGCCGCTGCTGCGTGACCTGGAGCGCCTGCGCGACTGGGACGTGCGGACCGCGATCAGCCCGCTCGGCAGTGGCGCGCTCGCCGGCTCGTCGCTGCCGCTCGACCCGGCCGCCGTCGCCAAGCAGCTGGGCTTCACCGCCCCCGCTGAGAACTCGATGGACGCCGTCGCCGACCGCGACTTCGTCGCCGAGTTCCTCTTCATCACCGCGCTGCTCGGCGTGCACCTCTCCCGCCTCGGCGAGGAGGTCGTGCTCTGGACCTCCACCGAGTTCGGCTGGGTCGAACTCGACGACGCGTTCGCCACCGGCTCGTCGATCATGCCGCAGAAGAAGAACGCGGACATCGCGGAGCTGGCCCGCGGCAAGAGCGGCCGGCTCGTCGGCGGCCTGGTCGCGGTGCTCACCATGCTCAAGGGCCTGCCGCTCACCTACGACCGGGACATGCAGGAGGACAAGGAGCCCGCATTCGACGCGGTGGACACTCTGGAACTTCTGCTGCCCGCTCTCGCGGGCATGATCTCCACCATGACGGTACGGGTTGACCGCCTGGCCGCCGCCGCACCGGTCGGGTTCTCCCTGGCCACCGAGGTGGCTGATTGGCTCGTGCGCAAGGGCGTGCCGTTCCGTGACGCGCACGAGATCACCGGGAAGCTGGTGGCATTGTGCTCGACGCGGGAGTGCGAGCTTGAGGACCTGACCGACGATGATCTGAAGACGGTCAGCGAGCATCTGGATCCGTCGGTGCGCTCGGTGCTGTCGGTGTCGTCGGCGCTGGCGGCGCGGACCACCCCGGGGTCCACGGGGCCGGGACCGGTGCGCGAGCAGCTGGCAACGGTGGAGCACAAGCTGGACACCTGGCGGCAGTGGGCCGTGGAGAAGGTCGTGCCGCGCTGAGTCGCTGGTTGTGAGGCTTCGGGGGCGGGGGTGGCTGCGGCCGCTCCCCGTTTCCGCCGGAGCTGGTTTCGGCCGGTCTTCGTGTGCGCTGGCCGGTCTGGCCTGTCCGGCTGGTCTGGCCTGTCCGTCTGGTCTGGCCTGTCCGGCTGGTCTGGCCTGTCCGGCTGGTCTGGCCTGTCCGGCTGGTCTGGCCTGTCCGGACGGTGCGGCTGGTTCGGACGGTGCGGCTGGTTCGGCTGGTTCGGCTTGTGCTCGAAGCTGTGGCGCTGTGGCGCTGTGGCGCTGTGGCGCTGTGTCGAGGGCAGCCCTGGGCACCAGCCGGGCCTGTCGCCTGTCGCCTTTCGCCTTTCGCAGGTCGCAGGGCGCAGGGCGGATCAGGTCGCACGTAATGCCACCGTGTGCCCGCGTCTACGCCCTGGCCGTGGTGAAGTCACACAAACCGCATCCGTGGGCTCTCATCCGCGCTGAGCACGAACATCCGTGTGCCCTCATCCGCGTGCGAGCGAGTCCACCGTGACCCGCCAGGCGGCGCGAGCCGTAGCCCATGTAGGTCATCCGCCCCGATGACCTACATAAGCGACGGCTCGCGCCGCCCAGTCGCCCAGTCGCCCAGTCCAGCAGGTCCGACATGTGATCCGGGTGGCGTCCAGGTCGTGCAGGCAACCGTGGGCCTTCGAATTGCTCCCGTGAAGCCGACATTCATCAGCTGAGCTCTCTCGGCTGACCACGCCACGTGCGGAATGAGGTGTTCCTGCGGCTCGTGCCGCGGCGTTGTCACGGGGAGTTAGGCGCTCCGGGGATGTCGCGCTCGATCTTGGAGGCCCGCGGTCGTTCGTACCCCTGCGAAACTCCACGAACACGCGATGGACGCCTCCGGTGATCAGCCGTTGGACACACTGCGTAATTACCCCGTCGATGCGCTTGGAGAACTCGCGGGGTGGTGGCTGGTGCGTGGAGTGGCAGCATGGCCGCGTGCGGGCCAGCGGCTGCTCGAAAAACTCGGCGCGGGCCTTCCCGGAGAACCGCTGCTCTGATCTTTGCGGCATCTGAAATTGGCGGGCCGTCAACGAGGTGATCGTCTGTCCGTAATGCGGTTCTTTGACCTACCCCTAGACCGCAATGTGATATGTATCACTTGACAGTTCAGTGGCCACTTTGACCTCGGAAAGCACCCAGCGCGACCAATGTGTCACATTCCGTGCCACCGCGCCGACGCTCTGACCTGCTCTTGCGCACGCTCTTGCGGCGAAGCGCCAGGTCCCGCCATTTCCCGGCGCTCCCTGCCGACGCAAACGACTGAAAGCGCCCTCATCGCCCACTCGAACGAGCACGGAAGAGGCGGAGAACACGCTCTCTTGCGCGTTCGAGTGAGGTCAACCGCTTAAGTGTGCAAGAAGTTGCAGCAAGAACCGTCAGGCTGCGGAGGTCTCGGCCGGCAGTTTCTGCGGCACCGGCGCCACCGCGGCCGAGTTGCGAACCACCAGCTCGGGCCGGAAAAGGTATTCCGACCTGGGTGAACCGTGCCCGTTGATTTCGTCCACCAGTGAGCGTACGGCCGCCACGGCCATCGCCGCGACCGGTTGGCGCAGCGTGGTGAGCGGCGGATCGGTGAAAGCCATCAGCGGGGAATCGTCAAAACCGATCACTGAGACGTCATGGGGCACGTCAAGACCGCGTCGCCGGGCTGCCCGGATCGCGCCGAGCGCCATCAGGTCGGAGCCGCAGACGATGCCGGTCACGCCTTTGGCGAGCAGCCGGTCGGCGGCCACCTCGCCGCCCTCCACGCCGAAGAACGTGAGCTCGACGGAGTCGTCCACATCGGATCCCGAGACGCCGAGCAGCCGCTGCACGGCGGTCCGGTAACCAGCGAGTTTGCGCTGGACCGCGGTGAACCGGTGCGGGCCGGAGATCATGCCGATCCGGCGGTGGCCGAGGGCGAAGAGGTGGCTGACCGCGAGGTCGCCGGCGAGCTGCTCGTCGCAGGAGACGAACGGCGCGTCGATGCCGCCGGTGTGCCCGTTGACCAGCACGATCGGCAGCGGGCGGGCGATCAGCCGCAGGTACCGCTCGTGGTCGCTGGTGGTGTCGGCGTGCAGGCCGGAGACGAAGATGATGCCGCTGACCTGACGGTCCAGCAGCATCTCCACGTACTCGTCCTCGGTGACACCGCCCGGTGACTGGGTGCAGAGCACCGGCGTGTAGCCCTGCTGGGCCAGCGTCGACTCGATGACCTGGGCGAACGCCGGGAAGATCGGGTTGTCCAACTCGGGCACGACCAGGCCGACCAGGCCGGCACTGCGCTTGCGCAGCCGCTCGGGGCGTTCGTAACCGAGCACATCGAGGGCGGTGAGGACTGCCTGCCGGGTCTCGGGGGATACGCCGGGGCGGTCGTTGATGACGCGCGAAACCGTCGCCTCGCTGACCTGGGCTTGCCTGGCGATGTCCGCCATCCGTGCACGCATGTTGTCACTGTAGTGCCGACCTGTTACCGCCCAGCGCTCTGCAAGGGCTTCCATTGACTGCAAGGGCTTGCTAACGTCCCGGCAACAAGGACGACACCTTATCGATCTTTCCCGGCGCGGGTCTCTGGCTACTGCCGTGCCCGCCCTTTCTTGGCACGAATTTCCCAGGCAAGAGCAGAACCTCATGACAGGAGCTCATCGATGCGCATCCGAACCGCGGGTGTGATTGCGGTCTGCGCTGTGGCGCTGGTCGGAACCGCCGCTTGTGGCAGCAGCAAGGACGAAACGGCCAGCGACGCGCCCTCGGCCGCCGCGGCCACCGGCGAGCTGGTGATCTGGGCGGACGACAAGCGTTCCGCCGCCCTGAAGCCGTTCGCCGAGAAGTTCGGCACCGAGAACGGCGTGACCGTGAAGGTCCAGGCCATCTCGAAGGACCAGCAGACCACCTTCCTGACCGCGTCCCAGCAGGGCAGTGGCCCGGACGTCGTGGTCGGCGCACACGACTGGATCGGCAACCTGGTCCAGAACGGCGCCATCGACCCGGTGCAGCTCAGCGATGAGCAGAAGAACGGCATCGCGGCCAACGCGATCAAGGCGGTCACGTTCAACGGCCAGACCTACGGCGTTCCGTACGCGACCGAGAACCTCGGCCTGATCCGTAACACCGAGCTGGCCCCGGAGGCTCCGGCCACCGTGGAGGCCCTCGTGGCCAGCGCCAAGAAGCTGAAGGCCGACAAGAAGGTCTCCGAGCTGCTCTGCCTCCAGGTCGGGCAGAACGGCGACGCGTACCACGCGTACCCGTTCTACAGCTCGGCCGGCGGTTACCTGTTCGGCACGAACGCGGCCGGCGACTACGACGCCAAGGACCTGGGCGTCGGCAAGCCGGAGTCGGTCGAGGCGTTCAAGAAGCTCAGCGCTCTCGGCGAGAAGGGTGACGGCGCGCTCAAGCGTTCGATCACCCCGGAGAACTCCATCGCCACCTTCACCAGCAAGAAGTGCGCGTACCTGGTCTCCGGGCCGTGGGCGGTCACCGACGTGAAGAAGGCGAACCTCAAGTACGACATCAGCGCGGTTCCCGGCTTCGAAGGCGGCAAGGAGGCCACCCCGTTCCTCGGTGTGCAGACCTTCTACGTCGCGGCGAAGGGCAAGAACAAGGCACTGGCGCAGGAGTTCGTCACCAACTACGTGACCACCCCCGAGCTGGCCGTGGCCCTTTACAACGCCGAGCCCCGGCCGCCGGCGCTGACCGCCGCGCTGGACCAGGTCAAGGGTGCCGACGCCGATCTCCAGAAGTGGGTCGACGCCGGTAAGAACGCGGTGCCGCTGCCCGCGATCCCCGAGATGGCCGCCATCTGGGACCCGTTCGGCAAGGCCGAGGCCGCCGTCATCGGTGGCGCCGACGCCGAGAAGACCGTCACCGCCGCCGGCACGACGATCTCGGGCTCGATCAAGTAATGACGACGAAGCTCGGAGGGCCCGCGCGGCGGGCCCTCCCCGTCACCGAACCGGAGCCCTCCGAGCACCGGCCACGCCACGAACGTTCCACAAACCTGAAAGGGCAGTTCGCCAAGGTCCTGCTGCTCGGCCTCTCCGTCGCGATCGCGATCTGGGCGGCCTTCCCGCTGATCGCCGAGGGACACTGGGCCGGCCTGGCCGTCCTGGTCGCGGCGACCGTTGCGCTCCTCTACATCTACCTCTCGCCGCGGCACATCCCGGCGAAGTACCTGTTCCCCGGCACCCTGTTCCTGGTGGTCTTCCAGCTGTTCCCGGTGCTGTACACCGCGAGCACGGCGTTCACCAACTTCGGCGACGGGCACCGGGGCAGCAAAGAGGACGCGATCGTCGCGATCCAGACGGCGTCGGTCACCCGGGTTCCCGGCTCGACCGAGTACGCGCTGTCGATCGCGACACAGGGCGACCCGGCAACCGGACCGATCGTCTTCCTGATCACCGACCCGGCCACCAAGACGGTCTCGGTCGGCGACGCGGAGGGCCTGAAGCCGGCCGGTGCCGTCACCGCGACATCAAGCGGCAAGGTGACAGCGGCCGAGGGCTACACCGTGCTCAACGCCGGTCAGGCCAGCGTCCGCAGCCAGGAGATCACTGATTTCACGGTGCCGACAACGGGCGGCGCGATCCGCTCGGCCGGCCTCTCCCGGGCATATGAAGGCAAGGCCGGGCGCGCCTACGACGCCGCCACCGACAGCATCCGGGACACCACCAGCGGCAAGGTGTGGAAGGCGGACGACAACGAAGGCCAGTTCGTGGCGGCCGACGGCGAGCGCCTCGCCCAGGGCTGGAAGGTCGGCGTCGGGCTGGACAACTTCACCCGGGTGCTGACCAACGACAGCATCTCCGGGCCGTTCCTGGAGACGCTGATCTGGAACTTCGCGTTCGCGATCGGCTCCACCGGATTCACCTTCATCCTGGGCCTGTTCATCGCCCTGGCCCTGCACTCCGCGAAGGTGCGCGGCCGCAACGTCTACCGGATCCTGCTGGTTCTTCCGTACGCCATGCCGGCGTTCGCGATGCTGCTGGTCTGGCGGGACATGTTCAACACCGACTTCGGACTGATCAACAACCTTTTTGGTACGGAAGTCGACTGGTTCGGCGGCGCCGCCTCGGCCCGGATCGCGGTGATCCTGGTGCAGCTCTGGCTCGGTTACCCGTACATGTTCCTGGTCAGCACGGGTGCGCTGCAGGCCATCCCGGGTGAGCTGCTGGACGCCACGAAGGTGGACGGCGCCGGTGTCTGGCAGAGCTTCAAGAGCGTCACCCTGCCGCTGCTGATGATCCCGCTGACGCCGCTGCTGATCTCGTCGTTCGCGTTCAACTTCAACAACTTCAACGCGATCTGGCTGACCACCGAGGGCGCACCGTTCCCGGCGGACAACACCACGAACGGGGCGACGGACCTGCTGATCACGTACACGTACCGGCTCGCCTTCGGCGGCTCCGGCGCGCAGTACGGGTTCGCGGCCGCCATCTCGATCTTCATTTTCCTGATCGTCGCGGTCGTCTCCACGATCAGCTTCCGCCGGACCCGGCAGTTGGAGGAGGTCTACTCGTGACGCGCTGGATCAAGCAGGTCGGCTGGCGGCACCTGGTCGGCCTGCTCGGCCTCGGGTTCGCCCTGGGCCCGCTGCTGTTCGTCTTCTCCGCCGCGATCAACCCGCAGGGCACGCTCTCCTCCAGCACGCTGGTACCGACCGGCGCGTCGGCGGAGAACTTCGTAAAGCTGTTCCGGGACACCAACTTCGCGTACTGGTTCCTCAACTCGGTGATCATCGCTGGGGTCGCCGCCGCGGCGTCGGTCTTCCTCTCCGCGCTGGCGGCGTACGCCTTCAGCCGCCGCCGTTTCCAAGGCCGGCGGATCGGCCTGATGTCCCTGCTGCTGATCCAGATGTTCCCGCAGTTCCTGGCCGTCGTGGCGATCTTCCTGATGTTCTCGACGATCACCGACCTGTGGCCCGCGTTCGGGTTCAACACCTGGTGGGGCATGATCCTGCTCTACCTCGGTGGCGCGCTCGGCGTGAACACCTGGCTCATGAAGGGCTTCTACGACACCATCCCGAAGGAGCTCGACGAGTCCGCGGTGGTCGACGGGGCGTCGCACCCGCAGATCTTCTTCAAGATCCTGCTGCCGCTGGTGGCGCCGATCCTCGCCGTCACCGGGCTGCTCGCCTTCATCGGGACGATCAACGAGTTCCTGATCGCCAACGTGTTCCTCACCGACAGCGAGTCGAAGACCCTGGCCGTCGGCCTCTACGGCCTGGTGGCGGGGGAGCGGGACACCAACTTCGGGGTCTTCTGCGCAGGCACCCTGCTGACCGCGATCCCCACGGTCGGCGTCTTCATGTACCTCCAGCGCTACATCGTGGAGGGACTCAGCGCGGGCGCGGTGAAGGGATGAACCCGCATCACGACGGGTCCGGGCTCTACGTCTCGAACCCGTCGCCCGCGCTGGGGGAGACGGTCAGCCTCTTCGTCCGGGTGCCGGCCGGCACCCGGGTGTCCCGGATGCACCTGCGATCGGTGCGCGACGGCGAGCCGGTCTTCAGTTCGGCAGTGCTCGACCGGCGGGACGCGACCGGCGAATGGTGGAGAGCGGAACTCGAAGCACGGAATCCGGTAACTCCGTACCGTTTTCTGATCCGGAGCGTGAGCGGAGCGGTCAGATGGCTCACCGGATGGGGTCTGACCTCCTATGACCTGCCGGACGCGACGGACTTCCGGCTGGTGACCCACACGCTTGCGCCGGACTGGGCGCGGGACGCGATCGTCTATCAGATCTTCCCGGACCGGTTCGCGCGCTCGGCAGCCGCTGACGACCGCGCCACCCCGGACTGGGCCGTGCGCTGCGACTGGGGCACTCCGGTCGCAGGGCACGGCCCCCTGGCCGCCACTCAGCTGTACGGCGGTGACCTGGACGGCGTCGCCGAACACCTCGATCACGTCGCTGACCTGGGCGCCGACACGGTGTACCTGACGCCGTTCTTCCCCTCGAAGTCGAACCACCGGTACGACGGCTCCGATTTCGGCACTGTCGACCCGCTGCTCGGCGGCGACCAGGCGCTGGTCCGGCTCAGCGAGGCGGTGCACGCACGGGGCATGCGGCTGCTCGGTGATCTCACCACCAACCACACCGGCGACGCCCACGAGTGGTTCCGTTCCGAGAAGGACTTCTTCTACTGGGGCGACCAGGGAGAGTACGAGTCCTGGCTCGGCGTACCCAGCCTGCCGAAGCTGAACTGGGGCAGCCCCGAGCTGCGCCGCCGGTTCGGGAAGCTGGCCCAGCACTGGCTGACGTACCCCTACGCGCTGGACGGCTGGCGCATCGACGTGGCGAACATGACCGGCCGCCGCGGCGCCGACAACTGGACCCACGAGGTCGCCGCACTGCTCCACCGGGCCGTGCGGCAGGTACGCCCGGACGCGATGCTGCTCGCCGAGCACGGCCACGACGCCACCCGTGACCTGGACGCCGACGGCTGGCAGGGCACCATGAACTACGCCGGTTTCACCCGTCCGGTGTGGAGCTGGCTACGCGCCGACGAGGTGCCGTTCCCCGATTTCCTGGGCGTGCCGGGTGAGATCCCGTTCCGGGACGCCGGCGAGATGGTCGCGACCATGACCGCGTTCTCGGCACAGACGTCGTGGCGGGCGTTCACCAGCTCGTGGCAGATCCTCAGCTCGCACGATACCCCGCGGATCCGTTCGGTTGTCGGGGGCGCGGACCGTCACGAGGTCGCGGCGGGGCTGCTCTTCACCCTTCCCGGCACCCCGATGATTTTCGCCGGTGACGAACTGGGATTGTCCGGAGTCAATGGCGAGCATTCCCGTACCCCGATGCCCTGGAATGAGACCGACGGCTGGGACATGCGCACCCTGGCTCGTTATCGCGCGCTGGCGCGATTGAGGCGCGGCACCCGGGCGTTGCGCGACGGTGGCCTGCGCTGGGTGCACGCCGCCGGTGACCTGCTGGTCTTCCTCCGGGAGACCAGCGACGACATCGTCCTGGTCGCGGCCCGCCGGGCCGCGGGTCCTCCGGTACGCGTGACCGGCCTGGCCCCGCACGCCTGGGGCGACAACCTGTACGGCGGCGCCGAGACCATCAAGGCCGGCGTCGATGGATCTATCGAAATCGACGGTGATGGTCCTACCTTCCAGGTGTGGTCCGTCCGCCAACACCCGAAGGGTTGTTAAGTGGCACCGAGAAAACGACGGCTGAGCGTCGCTCTGCTCAGCCTTTTGCTCCCACTCATAGCCGTGCCGGCGTCCGCCGCGCCCTCCAGGAACACTGAACCGAGTGCCGCCGTCATCGCCAGCTGGGGGTCCGACCAGCGCGCCGGCAGCGAGCAGTACTACTTCGTCCTCCCGGACCGGTTCGCCAACGGCGACACGTCCAACGACAAGGGCAAACTGTCCGGCGATCGGCTCTCCACCGGGTACGACCCGACGGACAAGGGCTTCTATCACGGCGGCGACCTCAAGGGCGTGATGGACCGCCTGGACTACATCCAGGGCCTCGGCACCACCGCCATCTGGCTCGCGCCGGTCTTCAAGAACAACCCGGTTCAGGGCACCGGCACGGACGTCTCGGCCGGGTACCACGGTTACTGGATCACCGACTTCACCCAGGTCGACCCGCACTTCGGTACGAACGCCGACCTGAAGAAGCTGGTCAAGCTCGCGCACCAGCGGGGCATGAAGATCTTCCTGGACATCATCGTCAACCACACGGCGGACGTGATCCAGTACGCGGAGAACGAGTACACGTACGTCGACAAGGAGACGTCGCCGTACACGGACACCGAGGGCCAGCCGTTCGAGGACGCGAACTACGCGTCTGGTTCGTCATTCCCTGAGACGGATGCGACGTCTTTCCCTTACACGCCGATTTTCCCTGAGAAATCGGACGCGAAAGCCAAGACGCCCTCCTGGCTCAACGACCCGAACATGTACCACAACCGCGGCAACTCGACGTTCGCCGGCGAGAACAGCGAGTACGGCGACTTCTACGGCCTCGACGACCTGTGGACCGAGCGTCCCGAGGTCGTGAAGGGCATGACGAAGATCTACGCCGACTGGGTCAGGAACACCGGCATCGACGGGTACCGCCTGGACACCGTCAAGCACACCAACCTGGAGTTCTGGCCGCAGTTCGCCCAGGGCATCGAGAAGGTCGCCGGTGATGACTTCTTCATGTTCGGCGAGGTCTACAGCGCCGACCAGGAGATCCAGTCAACCTACGTGCGCGAGGGCGGCCTGCCGGCCACCCTCGACTTCTCCTTCCAGGAGACCGCGAAAGGCTTCGTGACCGGCGCCAGCGCGGCGACGGCCCTTTCCGATCTGTACGGGAAGGACGACCTCTACACCGCGCGGGACACCAGTGCCGACCGGCTGCCGACCTTCCTCGGCAACCACGACATGGGCCGCATCGGCTCGTTCATCGCCTCGGCCGCGACAGCCGACACCCAGCTCAAGCGGGACCAGCTCGCCCACGAGCTGATGTTCCTGACCCGTGGCCAGCCGGTCGTCTACTCCGGCGACGAGCAGGGCTTCACCGGTCCGGGCGGCGACAAGGACGCCCGCCAGGATCTGTTCGCCACCAAGTCGGCCGATTACCTGGACGACGACCTGATCGGCACCGACCGCACCCACGCGGTGGACAACTACAACACCCAGCACCCGCTGTACCGGACCATCGCCGACCTCGCGAAGCTGCGCAAGGCCAACCCGGCCCTGGTCGACGGCGTTCAGGTCACGCGGTACGCGGCCGAGGGTCAGGGTGTGTTCGCCGCATCCCGGATCGATCGTGTCACCCGCCGCGAGTACGTGGTCGCGGTGAACAACGCGACCATCACGCAGACCGTCACGTTCCCGGTGTCGTCGGCCGGAGCTCTCACCGGCATCTACGGCACGACTGCTGCCGCCACGGTGGCCGACGGCAAGATCACGGTTACCGTTCCGGCGCTCTCGTCGGTGGTTCTCAAGGCGGGGACTCCGCTGGCCTCCGCCGGCTCCGCGCCGACCGTGACGATCACCGCGCCGGCGGCTGACGCCCAGGTGCCGACCCGGACCGAACTCGTCGCGGAGACGACTGGCGACCCGCTCGCCACCGTCACCTTCGCGGCGCAGGTCGCGGGCGGCGCGTGGAAGCTCGTCGGCACCGCAGGCAAGGCGCCCTACCGGGTCTACCACGACCTGACCGGGCTGGCCGGCGGCACCGAAGTGCGGTACAAGGCAGTGGTGCGTGACAGCAAGGGCCGGCTCGCGTCGTCCACCAGCAGGATCACGGTGGGCACGCCCGAGGCGACGTCCACCACGGCGGGCTACGCGGTCGTCCACTACCAGCGCCCGGCCGGTGGATACGACGACCAGAACCTCTATGTCTGGGGCGACGTCGACCCGTCGATGTCGACCACCTGGCCGGACGGTCAGCCGTTCGCCGGCGAGGACGCGTACGGACGCTTCGCCTATGTGAAGCTGAAGCCGGGCGCGAAGAGTGTCGGGTTCATCGTGGTCAGCGACGACGGTGTGAAGGACACCGACGCGGATCGGACGATCAACGTCGGGGAGAACCCGGAAATCTGGATCAAGCAGGGCGATTCATCTATTTATCCGACTCGTCAGGCTGCCACCGGTGAACCGGACCCGACGCAGGACCCGAACACGGCGATCATCCACTGGCGCAAGGCCGACGGGAACTACGCGGGCTGGGGCCTGCATCTCTGGGAGGGCGCGGCCAACCCGACCGATTGGGCCAGCCCGCTGCTACCGGTGCGGATCGACTCGTTCGGCGCGGTCTTCGAGGTGCCGCTCGTGGCCGGGGCGACCTCGCTGAGCTACATCATCCACAACGGTGACGCCAAGGATCTGCCCACCGACCAGTCGCTCGACTTCGGCAAGGCCGGGCGTGAGGTCTGGCTGCTCGGCGGTCAGGAGACCCGTCTGCTGCCGCTGGTGAAGACCACGGCCGGGGCCGGCGAGATCGACGTCGCGAAGTCACGGGCGGTCTGGATCGACCGGAGCACGGTGGCGTGGAAGACCAGCACCGGGGACACCCTGGAGCCGGTCGGCGCCGGCACCGACGGCAAGGTCTACGACCTGGTCTACGCCCCGGCGGGCGGGATCGGTGTGCAGGACGGTGAGCTGACCGGGGCGTACCGAAGTGTTCGTCTCTCCTCGCGGCGTGACGGACTCACCGAGGCTCAGCGGGCGAAGTTCCCGCATCTGTGGCAGTACGGCGCGTTCAAGTTCGACTCGGCGCTGGTGAAGGAGATCCTGCGCGGGCAGGTCGTCGTCACCGAGCGCGATGCCAAGGGCAAGCTGTTGTCGGCGACCGGGGTGCAGCTGTCCGGGGTGCTGGACGACGTCTATTCGGCGGCCACGAACGCCGATCTCGGCCCGACCCGGGACGGTGTCGCGGTCTGGGCGCCGACGGCACGGTCGGTGGAGCTGGAGATCTTCGACGCGGCGACGTCGGCGTCCGCGGTGCTCAAGCCGATGACCCGGGACGACCGCACGGGCGTGTGGTCGGCGAAGGGGCTGAAGACCGGTAATTTCTATAAATATCGGGTTACCGCCTGGCAGCCGGCCACGCATCAGATCGTGACGGCGTCGGTCACCGACCCGTACTCGGTCGCGCTGTCCACCGACTCCACCCGCAGCCGGTTCGTCAGCCTGGACGACGCGGCGAGCAAGCCGGCCGGCTGGGACAAGCTCAAGAAGCCGGCCGCCACCGCGCCCGCGAAGATTCAGATCTCGGAGCTGTCCGTCCGGGACTTCTCGATCGCCGACGAGTCGGTGCCGGCGGCGCAGCGGGGAACGTTCAGCGCGTTCACGGCTGCTTCTTCCCGGGGCATGACCCATTTGAAGGAGCTGGCCGGCGCCGGGGTGACCCACCTGCACCTGCTGCCGGCGTTCGACTTCGCCACCATTCCGGAGAACCGGGCCGACCAGGCCGTGCCGGCGTGTGACCTGGCGTCGTTCCCGGCCGACTCGGAGGAGCAGCAGGCCTGCGTCGCCGCGGTCGCCGCGACCGACGGATACAACTGGGGATACGACCCGCTGCACTACACGGTCCCGGAGGGCGGGTACGCCGTGGACCCGGCCAACCGGACCCGCGAGTTCCGCGACATGGTGACCGGGGTCAACAAGGCCGGCCTGCGCGTGGTGATGGACGTCGTCTACAACCACACGTCGGCGTCCGGCACCGACGGCAAGTCGGTGCTCGACCAGATCGTGCCGGGGTACTACCAGCGGCTGCTCGACGACGGCACCGTCGCCAACTCCACCTGCTGCTCCAACACCGCGCCGGAGAACGCGATGATGGGCAAACTGGTGGTCGACTCGATCGTGACGTGGGCGAAGGCGTACAAGGTCGATGGTTTCCGGTTCGACCTGATGGGCCACCACCCGAAGGAGAACATCCTGGCGGTCCGCAAGGCGCTGGACAGGCTCACCCTTGCCCGTGACGGCGTGGACGGGAAGAGCATCTACGTCTACGGCGAGGGCTGGAACTTCGGCGAGGTCGCGAACAACGCGCGCTTCGTGCAGGCCTCGCAGACCGAGATGGCCGGAACCGGAATCGGCACGTTCAACGACCGGCTCCGCGACGCGGTACGCGGCGGCGGCCCGTTCGACGAGAACCCGCGGGTTCAGGGCTTCGCGTCCGGCCTGCTCACCGACCCGAACGGGGACGCGGTGAACGGTTCCGCCGAGGAGCAGAAGACGCGCCTGCTGCACTACCAGGACCTGATCAAAGTGGGTCTGAGCGGGAACCTGGCTTCGTACTCATTCCCCTCCTCCACGGGTTCGGTGGTCCGGGGCGACGAGGTCGACTACAACGGCTCGCCGGCCGGTTACAACGCCGCGCCCGGTGAGGCGATCACCTACGTCGACGCGCACGACAACGAGATTCTGTACGACTCGCTCGCCTTCAAGCTGCCGCAGCAGACCACGGCACTCGAACGGGCACGGGCGCAGTCGGTGGCGCTGGCCACCACAGTGCTCGGGCAGGGCGTGGGTTTCGTGACCACCGGCAGCGAGCGGTTGCGCTCGAAGTCGCTGGACCGGAACTCGTACAACTCCGGTGACTGGTTCAACTCGATCGAGTGGGACTGCACGAAGGGCAACGGCTTCGGCAAGGGTCTGCCGCCCAAGCCGGACAACGAGTCGAAGTACGCGTACGCCAAGCCCCTGCTGGCCGACCCGGCACTGGTCCCGTCCTGTGAGGCCGTCAACCTCTCGGACAGCCGGTACCAGGAACTCCTGAAGATCCGGAAGTCGACGCCGGTCTTCGGCCTGCCGACCGCGGCGCAGGTGCAGCAGCGCCTCTCGTTCCCGCTCGCAGGCAGCAACGAGACCCCCGGCGTGATCACCATGACGCTTGACGGCCGAGGCCTCGACCCGAAGTGGAAGTCGGTGACGGTGGTCTTCAACGCCACCCCGTCGGCGGCCACCCAGAAGGTCACGGCGCTGACCGGCAAGAAGGTCACCCTGCACCCGATCCAGCAGCAGTCGGCCGACGCACTGGTCCGCACCGCGTCCTTCACGTCCGCAACCGGCACCCTCACGGTCCCGGCCCGCACGGTCTCGGTGTTCGTCCAGAGCTGACCATCCCCGCTGAACGCGGCCACCGTCCACCCGATCAGCCCGGGTGGGCGGTGGCCGTCCCTTTTCCAGCGCTTTGATCGCGGCAGGCTTGTGGCGCGACTCAAGGTCACGGTGGGCTCGCGCTTACGGTCGTTGGTGAGACCTTCGAGCGACCATGAGCGCTGCCGCACAAGTCAACACGGGTCTGGCCCTCGCCGAGGTGCACGCGTTCAGCGACAACATCACCGGCGGCGTCGGATACCTCGCCGTCATCGCCGGTCGCTGGCGGGCCTGGCCGACCGTGCTGGCCTGCCTGTTCTTCGGGGTGGCCCAGGCACTCCAGTTCGCCGCGCCGGCGGTCGGCCTGCACCTTCCGGCGCCGCTGCTGGGGACCATCCCGCACGTGATCGCGCTGCTCGCGGTGAGCGGACTGGCCGGTCGGAGCCGGGCACCGTCCGGACTGAGCGTGCCGTTCGCGCGTACCGCCTAACCTGGAGAAACTCCGCATGACGCTCATCCTGAACCGCTCCGACGTGCTCGCGCTCCTGCGCGTCGAGGACGTGATCGCCGCGGTCGAGCAGGCGCACATCGACCTCGCGCACGGCCGTGCCGCCCTTCCGGCGCCGGCGTCGGCGATCCTCGGCGACGCCACCTTCGTCGCGATGACCGCCGTTTCCGAACCGGCCGGCCTGGCCGCCGCCACCGCTGTCGCCACCCGCGCGCTGGCCCGGCCGGACGCCCGGGTCCTCGGGCTGATCGGCGCCGGGCCGCTGGCCGAGGCGCACGCGCACGCGTTGTCGGCCGTGCATCCGTTCGACGCGGTGGTGCTCTGGGGCCGGACGCCCGCTCGTTCTGCCGAGCTCGCTGCCCGGCTTCAGAAGGATCTCGGATGTGAGGTGCGGGTCCTCGCCGGCCCGAGGGAGGTCACTCTTGCCTCGGACGTGCTCTGCACACTCACTCCGTCCAAGGATCCGCTGGTCAAAGGCGACTGGTTCCTGCCCGGCCTGCACGTGAACGCGGTCGGCGCCCCGCCCCGCCCGGACCACCGCGAGATCGACACGGCCGGCGTGGCCCGCGCCCGGGTGGTCGTCGACTCGTACGCCACGACCATGCACGAGTCCGGCGAGGCGGTGCTGGCGGTCGCCGAGGGCGCGGTCACCGGGGAGCACTTCCGGCTGGAGCTCGGCGAGGTGCTGGCCGGCCTCGAAGCAGGCCGGCAGACGCCCCAGCAGATCACCCTGTTCAACTCGGTCGGTGTGGGCCTGCAGGACCTGGCCACCGCACGGCTGCTGATCGACCAGGCGGTACGCCGCGGCCTCGGCACCAGGGTCGACCTCGCGGCGTAACCCGCCGGAGCAACTCGGGTGGCAGCCGGGCTGCGCATTTGGGCAGCCCGGCCCAGGGTTCTGCGTTTAGGGTCGAGCACATGGGCACGGACTGGAACGGTCAACTGCGTCAGCAACTCGACCAGCACTGGCGGAGCCGGCTGCGTCCCCGGCTCGACGGTTTGACCGATGACGAGTACTTCTGGGAGCCGGTTCCGAACGCGTGGAGCGTCCGGCCGAGGGGCACGAGCAGCGCCCCGATGGCGGCCGGTGGCGGTGACATGGTGTTCGACTGGGCGTACCCGGCGCCGGATCCGGCGCCGGTCACCACGATCGCCTGGCGTCTCGGCCACATCATCGTGGGCGTGCTCGGCGTCCGGGTGGCCCGGCACTTCCAGGGCGTGAAGATGGATTACCTGCGTCATGAGTACGCGGGCAGCGCCGCCGAGGCCCTGGCCCAGCTCGAAGCGGGTTACGAGGCGTGGACTGCCGGCGTCGCGGCGCTCGGCGAGGAGGGCCTGCTGCGGCCCAGCGGCGAGGACGGGTACGGCGACGCCTCGATGGGCGCGCTGATCCTGCACATCAACCGCGAGATCATCCACCACGGCGCCGAGATCGCGCTGCTGCGGGACCTGTACCTACGGCGTTAGCACCTCGGCGTTGAGCCGCTCGTACAGTGTCGCGGCCGGCTCCGGGCGGCCCAGGAAATATCCCTGCGCGAACTTGCAGCCCATCACGGTGAGCAGCGTGAGCTGATCGCTGTCCTCGATACCCTCGGCCACCACGCGCAGGCCGAGGGTGTGCCCGAGCTGGATCACCGCGCTGACCAGTTCCTGCTGCCGCCCGTTGCCGACCAGGCCGGTGATGAACGAGCGGTCGATCTTGAGCACGTCGACCGGGATGTCGCGCAGATAGCCCAGCGACGAGTACCCGGTCCCGAAGTCGTCGATGGCGATCTTCACGCCGAGCTGGCGCAGCTCCTCCAGCCGGGCCGAGGTGACCGCCACGTCGCGCATCAGCACGGTCTCGGTCAGTTCGAGGACCAGGCAGTGCGGCGAGAGGCCGGTCTCGGCGAGGGCGATCGACACCTGCTCGGTGAGGTCGGCCAGCTCCAGGTGGGCGGCGGAGAGGTTCACGCTGACGAAGGCCGGCGCGGTCCGCGGGTTCAGGTCCTGCCACTGGCGGACCACCCGGCACGCCTCGCGCAGCATCCACCTGTCGATCTCGATGATCATCCCGGTCTCCTCGGCGAGCGGGATGAACGAGCCCGGCTGCTGCAGGCCGCGCTGCGGGTCCTGCCAGCGGACCAGCGCCTCGGCGCCGTGCATCCGGCCGTCCGGCAGGCCGGCCACCGGCTGCAGATAGAGCCGCAGCTCGCCGCGGCCCACCGCCTCGCGCAGCCGGGTCTCCTGGTCGATGCGGCTGAGCAGCTGCTCGTGCATCCGGTTCTCGAAGATCATGAACCGGTTCTTGCCCTCGTCCTTGGCGGCGTACATGGCGACGTCGGCGTTGCGCAGCACCTCGTCGGCGTCGGTGTACTGGGCCGCGTCCGGCACCACGCCGATGCTGACCGTGACCACCGCCTCCCGGTGGTGCAGCAGGAACGGCCGGGCCAGGGCGTCCAGGCAGGCCCGGGCGAGCGCTTCGACGACGGACAGGCCGGCCGCTTCGAGGAGCACGGCGAACTCGTCACCGCCGAGCCGGGCCACGGTGTCGTGTGGCCGCAGCACCCCGGTGAGCCGCTCCGCAGCGGTACGCAGAAGCGTGTCACCGGCGTTGTGCCCGAGACTGTCGTTGACCCGCTTGAACCCGTCCAGATCCAGGTAGAGAACCGCGATCTCCTCGCCGGCCGCGCGGGACCGGGTGAGCGCGTGCTCCAGCCGGTCCAGCAGCAGCTTGCGGTTCGGCAGCCCGGTCAGCCCGTCGTGCAGGGCCTGGTGCCGCAGGTCGTATTCGAGGGCCCGCTGCCGGCTGACGTCGCGGAGCACCACGACGGCGCCGATCGGGCGGTCCTCCTTCTCGATCGTGCTGACCGTGTACTCGACGCGTACCGCGGTGCCGTCCGGGCGCTGAAGGCGGCCTTCGCGGTTGCCGACAGTGAGACCGCCGGCGGCCTCCGGCAGCAGCGTGGTGGCCTCCCGCTGGAGCAGCCCGGAGACGCCGACGCCGGTGATCCGCCCGGCCGCCTCGTTGGCGAACACGATCCGGCCGGTGCTGTCGACGCCGCAGATGCCCTCGCCGGCATTGGCGAGGATGCTGTCGGTGTACTCCTTGGCGAGGATCTCCCGCGCCGAGCGTTCCAGCTGCTCGGCCATCGAGTTGAAGGCGCGGGCCAGGGTGCCGATCTCGTCGCGGCCGTCCGTCGTGACGCGGTGCGAGTAATCGCCGCTGCGGATCACCCGGACCGCGGAGGTGAGCGCGGAGATCCGCCGGGTGACCGAGCCGGCCACCAGCCACCCGATCAGCAGGACCAGAAGCAGAGCGACAGCGGAGCTGGCGAGGATGATCTTCTGGGCCCGCTTGGCGCCGGCCATCATCTGGTCGTAGAGCGGGGTGTACTCCAGGATGACCGCGCCGAGCATGGCGCCGGCGCCGCTGCGCATCGGCACCACGACCTGCTTGATGCCCTCCGGGTAATCCACGCTGGTCTCGACGAAGACCCGGGCGACGCCGTCCTCCATGGTCTTGCTGACCTCGTTGCCGGTGTCGTGGTCGAAGATGTCGCCGACGTTCTCCTGGATCACGTCACCGAGGATGTACCGGGCGGCGTCGACCACCACGACGTCGCGGTGCTGGGTCTCGTGCATCCGTTGCAGATAGTTGGCGAGCCCGGTCTGGCTGTAGTAGAGCGGGATCGGGATCGCGTCCTGCGTGCTGACCGGCAGGCCGTAACCGATGTCGGCGGCCACGCCGATGGCGAGCTGTTCCGCCTCCTCCGCGGCGGCTTTCTCCGCGGAGGCGTTGTCAGCGTGCCAGGCGATGAACGCGGTGGCCACCAGCAGGAGAGCCACCAGCAAGTACCCGCCCAGAAGCTTCTGCCGAACGTTCATCACTTCACCTATCGGCGTGCGATCTCCAGCAATGAGCTGTCCGGGCGAATCCCTCCGAAAAGCAATTCGACGTCGGAATGCGGCATCGGGCGCGCGAAGTGATAGCCCTGGGCGAACCGGTACCCCGCCTGGTACAGCCACTCGGCCTGCTCGGCGGTCTCCACGCCCTCGGCCACCGCCTGCATCCGCAGCCCCCGGGTGATCCCGATCAGCCCGTCGACGATCACCGCCTGCGGGCTGTCCGTTGTCACCCCGTCGACGAACGACTTGTCCACCTTCAGCCAGGTGACCGGGCAGTCCACCAGCAGGCTCAGCGACGACTGGCCGGTGCCGAAGTCGTCAAGCGCGATAGGCAGGCCGAGATCGTGCAGCGCGCGCACGGCGTCCAGGGCGATGCCGGTGCCGAGCACCGCGGTCTCGGTCACCTCGACCACGAGGCGTTCCGGGTCGAGTCCGGCAGCCGAGAGCAGCGCCGCCATCTCGGCCGGGAAACCCGGCTCGTTGAGCTGCCGGGCGGAGACGTTGACGCTGACCTTCTCCGGGGCTTCGTCGCCGTACTCGCGTACCCATCGCGCGGTCTGGTGGACGGCCTGTTCGACGATCCAGCGGCCCAGCTCGACGATCTGCCCGCTGCGCTCGGCGAGCGGGATGAAGATGCCCGGCGGGATCAGCCCGTGCTCCGGGTGCCGCCACCGGACCAGCGCCTCGAGACCGGCGATCCGGCCGTTCGGCAGCTCGACGATCGGCTGGTAGACCAGGAAGAGCTGGTCCCGGACGATGGCCTGGCGCAGGTCGGCGCCGAGCCGGGCGTCGCTGTCGGCGAGCTGGTCCATGACCGTGTCGAACCAGGTCCACCGGCCGCCGCCCCCGCGCTTCGCGGCGTACATCGCCACGTCGGCGCGGCGCAGCACCTCGCCGGCGGTGTCCTCGGGCCGGCTCGCGGTGACACCCACGCTGATCCGGGGCGTCAGGTCGTGTCCCTCGACCATGGCCGGGCACTGCACCTCGGCCAGCAGAGCGCGCAGCAGCTCCTCGGTTCCCTCGTCGTCCAGGCCGGGCAGCAGCAGGGTGAACTCGTCGCCACCGAGCCGGGCCACGGTGTCCTCCGGGCGCAGCCGCTCCCGCAGCCGCTTGCTGATCGTCTGGAGCAGCACGTCGCCGGTGTGGTGCCCGTACCGGTCGTTGATCACCTTGAAGTCGTCGAGGTCGAGCAGGGCGACCACGAACGGCTCGCCGCCGGCGAGCCGCCGGGAGATCTCGTCAGCCCACGCTGATCGGTTGTTGATCCCCGTCAGGGCGTCATGCGTGACCTGGTGGTCCAGCTGTTTCTGGTACGCACGAAGCTGCTCGAGATTCGTGTCGACGGTGTCCAGAAGACGGCTGTTGTCGCGCAGCGTGGTGATCTGGCGCAGCACGACCAGCAGGGTGAGCCCGGTGACCGAGCAGGCCAGCATGGTCTCCGCTCCGCCTCGGGGAAGCTCGACCTTGAGCAGTACCCCGTACAGAAGTGCCACCGAGAGGTAAGGCACCAGGCTGAACCGGCGCGGGTCCGGCCGCGCGGTCTCGCGCGCCGGACCGTTGTGCCGCTGCCGGCGGGCCGCCAGAGTGGCGGTGAGCTGCGACATCGGGAACGCGACCAGGCTGGCCGCCAGGTGCGGCTTGTCGGCGATCAGCGGTGCCAGCACGCCGGTCGAGGCGGAGAGGCCGACACCGGCCGAGAGGATGTGCAGGGCGCCGCGGTCCAGGCGGCCGGCGCCGGCGAACGCCACCTTCACGAAGGTGATCAGCGAGACCACCGCGACCATCATGATCACCATGACCGAGCGCGGCGTGACGTCCGCCGACGTGGCGAAGTCGATCCGGCTGAACGAGAAGTACCAGAGCAGGACCGTGCCGGTGAGCGCGACGATGCCGGTGTCCAGGCCGAACCGGAGCCAGTCGCCCGAGGTCCGCTGCCAGGTGGGCAGGCGCAGCAGCGCCACCATGACGACGAGCAGGGCCGCGCCGAATATGAGCTGGGTGCGGATGCTGAGCGCCTGGCTGATCACCGGCCCGGCGAACGCGTCGACGATGTTGCTGATCGAGCCGAAGATCAGCAGACCGCAGGCGATGCCGAGCTGCCCCCAGAACCTGCGGGTGGTGTCGTCCAGCGCGGGACTGCGGGCGGTCAGCCAGCATTGGTACGTGGTCAGCGCGGAGAGCACCGGCAGCGGCAGCCAGCCGATGATCGGGTGTGGCCAGACGTGCGCCAGCCCGATCACGAACCAGGCCAGCATGAACACGAAGAGCCCGAGCGACGCCACGAAGGGGAGGTCCAGCGGGCGGCGACTCCAGAAGTGCATGACCCATTCATCGGTCGCGGCGGGCCGGTTTTGACGAAATCGCCGGTCCTCTCAGGGCCAGGCTTCAGCGGCCGAACAGTGATCCAACCGCGGCCGCGCCGGCCGCCTCAACCCGGAGGTACCCCGGTGGACCCACTGCTGTCGCTTGCGCGTGCGGAGATGGTTCGGCGTCTCACCACGACCGCCGGGCAGATGTCCGCCACCGTCGACGTGCTCACCACGCTGCGGGACCTGGCCGGCGACGTCCGCGGCACCGAGTCGATGCGAGTCGCGATCGAGGAGCTGACCCGGACCCGCGATCAGCTCCTCGGCCAGGCACGAGCGATCACCGCGTGCGCGCCGGTCTGAAGATCCCGCCGGGTGGTGTTCCGAGGCGGCTTGCGGGTATAGGCCGTTGCCATGGAGCAACTCGACTGGCTGGCCGTCGTCCGGCACGGGCTGAGCACCGGCAACGTCACCGCGCAGGAGGCGGAAGCCGGCGGCGCTGAGAGCATCGACATTCCGGAGCGCGACGCCGACGTGCCGCTCTCCGAGACCGGCCGGGAACAGGCCGAGGCGGTGGGTCACCTGCTGCGCGAGCACCGGCCGGACATCGCGATCGTCTCGCCCTATCTGCGGACCCGGCAGACCGCCGAGATCGCCCTGGCCGGCTCCGGGGTCACGACCGTGGTCGACGAGCGGCTGCGTGACCGGGAACTCGGCGTACTCGACCTGCTGACCGCGCGAGGTGTGCAGGCCCGATTGCCGGACGAGGCAGCGCGGCGCGCCCGGCTGGGCAAGTTCTACTACCGGCCGCCCGGCGGTGAGTCCTGGGCCGACGTGCTGCTGCGCCTGCGGGCCCTGCTGCGCGAGGTACGCGAGGATCATCCGGGTGGCCGGGTCGTCCTCTTCGCGCACGAGGCGACAGTGCTGATGGTCCGCTACCTCGTCGAGGGCCTGCTCGAACAGGACCTGATGGAGCTCGCCCACCGGACGGCGATCGCGAACTGTTCGCTGAGCAGTTGGCAGCGCGCCGGCGAGCACCTCGAGCCGGAGCTGTTCAACGCGGTCGAGCACCTGCACCGCGCGGACACCGAGCCGACCCGGCAGGAGGACGTCAATGCCGAGCCCGTCTGAGGAGAAGGTGATCACCCCGGCGTTGCTGAGCGACTGGGCGCTGCCCGACCCGGAGGGTTCCAAGGAGGCGCGCGGCACCATCTTGGTGATCGGCGGCGCCCGGCGTACGCCCGGCGCGGTCCTGCTGGCCGGGGTGGCGGCGCTGCGGGCCGGCGCGGGACGGCTGCAGCTCGCGGTCGCCGACGAAGCGGCGGTGGCGCTGAGCATCGCGGTGCCGGAGGCCCTCGTGGTCGGCCTGACCACGCCGGGCGAGGCGACCGGCGAGATCCTCGAACTGGTCCGCGAGGCCGACGTGATCCTGCTCGGCCCGGGCCTGGACGACATCGACGACAGCGTCCGGCTGATGGGCTCGGTGCTCGGCGAGGCTCGGGAGGACACGGCGGTGGTGCTGGACGCGTACGCTCTCGGCGCGCTCAGCAAGGCGCCGGAGTCGCTGCGGCAGCGTCGCGCCGTGCTCACCCCGAACGTGACCGAAGCCGGCCATCTTCTGGGCCGTGAACCGGGCGACGACCTCGCGGGCGCCGCCCGTGAACTGGCCGAGCGCTACCGGGCCGTGGTCTCGCTCTACGGCCACATCGCCGAGCCGGAGGGCGGCTGCTGGCGGGAGGAGAGCGCCGACGCCGGGCTTGGCACCTCCGGCAGCGGTGACGTGCGCGCCGGCATCGTCGCCGGGCTGCTCGGGCGCGGTGCGGGGCCGGCGCAGGCCGCGTGCTGGGCGGCGTACGCGCATTCGATGAGCGGCCGTCGTCTCGCCCCGGCGTTCAGCCGGACCGGATTCCTGGCTCGCGAACTCGTGGACGAGGTGCCGCGGACGATCGCGATGATCTGAGTTGTCCACGGGGCGTCTCCGCCGCTTCAGCGGTCTCGGCTTTTAGTGGTCTCGCTTGCTTCAGCTGCTTCGGCTGCCTCAGCGGTCTCAGCCGTCGAAGGATTCCCAGTCCAGGCCTAGTTTGCGTAGCCGGCGCAGCAGGGAGCGATGCCGGGCGCCCAGGTAGACCTCGTACCAGTCGCCGTCCGCCTCGCCGACCAGCGCCACCACGCCAGGCCCCACGTAGAAGCGGGACTTCACGCACGGCCAGCGCGCCGGCCGCAGCGGCACCCGGCGCAGCGGCGCGACGATCCGCTTGACCTGCGCGCGGTCGACGAACGCCATGCCGCCGGGCGAGGAGTCGATCGCGGCGTGGGTCAAGGTCGCGAGCAGAAGGTACGCGTTGAGCCGCTCGCGTTCCCGCAACGGCTGATCGCTGAGCCCGTGGTACCAGACCGGCGGATCGTCGCCGGCAGCCTCGGTGAGCAGCGTGAAGATGCCGTCGTCATCCTGGCCGAACGCGATCGTCCCGGGCTCGCTGGTCGCCACCGCCTCGCCGAAGATCTGCAGGCTGCGGCCGTGCACCGCCGGCCGGCCGGCCGCGGCCCGCTGGAACGCCCGCAACGGCTCCGGCCCGGTGGCGGCCGGGATGCTCTCCTCGGCGACGGGTGGGATGTCCGCGTACCAGCCGTCGACGAACTGCCGCAGCGCCGTGCCGGGGTCACCCGGTAGGAGGTTCACCCAGTCGATGGGCGGTTGCGGCCCGGGTGGGCCGGTAGGGCGTACCCGATCAAGCAGTTCGTAAGGCAGTGGCGCGTCCAGGCAGAGGCCGAGGTCGTGCAGTGCGCCGCGGCGGCGGCCGAGCCGGGTCACCTGGGCCGCGCCGAGCGCGAGGCACCCTTCCGGAAGCCGGGCGAAAGCCAGGATCAACGGTTGCGGTGATTGCGCGAGACGCCGTTCCACCAGGCGCGGCAGCGGTCCGGGCACGGTCAGATCCTCAGCGGTACGCACACCGGCCGCGACGATCACGACGACAGCGTCCGGCCCCACGGCGAACCACGCGCCGGTGCCGCCGGCCTCCTCCGCACCACGACCGGCGGCGGCGAGCGCGACCGGCTCGGCGACGACGGACCAGAGGCGGATCTCCATCCGCCCACGGTATGACATTGATGATCACCGGAGACCAGGGCGATCTGTCCGGTACGCGACATGCGCGCTATTGCCGATTCGGGTGCATGCTAATTACTCAGAGTCCTCACGCATGTGCACGGAGTGAATCTCCGGGGGATGTGATGCCGGTGGGCGAGCACTTCTACCTGCGCCCGTCCTGGTCCTGCCAGGGCTGCGGCGAGCCGTGGCCCTGCGCCCCGGCGCGCGACGAGCTGATCGCGCAGTACCGCCCGGAACGGATCAGCCTCGCGATCTACCTGGGCGCGGTCCTGACCGACGCGGTTCACGACGGCCTCTGCCCCGACGACCTCTACTCCCGCATGCTCGGCTGGATCCGCCCCGACTGACCCCCGCCCACCCCGCGCCTGCCCGTCCCGCGCCTGCCCGTCCCGCGCCTGCCCGTGCCGCGCCTGCCCGCGCCCGTCCTCGCTCGGCCCGCACGCTTGTGTGTTGAGTAAGGGCGCGATCCGCACCCCAACTCAACACGCGCCCCGAGAAAGCGCCGTCCGTGTCGAGTTGGCGCGGCTGCGAACATCGCTCCGCGGGGTGGCACGCAGCGGGGCCACTCCGCTATCCGGGTGACGTCTGGCCGGGAGCGTTACCCGCTGTCATGGCGATGCCGGTTGGTCGCCGATGTGTGGAGTCTCGTTGTGCCGCCAGGCTCCGCCTCCAGGGTCTGCCTCCAGGCTCCGCCTCCAGGCTCCGCCTCCAGGCTCCGCCTCCAGGCTCCGCCAGTCACCAAGATCGGCCACGATTCCGCCGACCCACCCGGGCCGACACGCAGAGCGACCGCCCCGCGAGTGAACCCCCCGAAGCGTGTTGATTTTGGGCTCGATACGAACCTCAAGTCGCCACGAACAGCCGAGTCACGGCGGGCGTGTCGACATTGGGCGTGACTCGCACCGAGCGCCGACACGGGCAGCCGATTTACGGCCTGCGTGTCGACATTGGGCGCGGAGCGCACCCTAAATCGACACACTCGGCTCGTGTCGGCGCGGCCTTGGGCAATGGTTCCCGCCCTTAGCCGGCGAGAAGCCACTCATGGTCGGCCGGCCCGCCCGTCAGATCGGATAAATCAGCATTGGTCAGCGCTGGTCAGCGCTGGTCAGCGCTGGTCTGCGAGATCGTGTCGACGGCGGTCACTCCGTGGGGCAGAACTAGCCAAGATCGGGCGGCATGGCATGGCATGGCATGGCACGGCGCGGCGCGGCACGGTGCGGCGCGGGACGGCGCGGCGCGGGCGGGGCGGCGCGGGCGGGGCGGCGCGGGGCGGCGCGGGGCGGCGCGGGCGGGGGCCTCGTGGCGGTTGGCCGGACCGGCTGGGGGTGGGTCAGGTCGCACACAACGCCAGCGTGTGCCCCCGTCCACGCCCTGGCCTAGGTGAAGCCGCACGGACCGTAAACGTGTGACGCCGTCTACGCGGCGGCTCGTAGCGTGTGACGCTGTCCACGCCGTGGTTCCTAGCGTGTGACTCCGTCTACGCGGTGGCTCGTAGTGTGTGACGCTGTCCACGCCGTGGCTCGTAGCGTATGGCCCCGTCCACGCCGTGGCTCGTAGCGTATGACCCCGGCGACCCCTCGCCGGGCGAAACCGTGAAGGAAGCGCGCGCAACGGTGCCCCCGTCGCCGATGGCAGGACCGCGGGGCGGGACGGCGCGGCTCAGGTCCAGGTGAGGACGGCCAGGGGGAGGTCGCCGCCGCACGGGGACAGGGTTACGCCCTCGGGCAGGGCCTGTGCGACGCCGGCCAGCAGGGCGGCGCGGATGTGTGGTTCGCGGATCAGGGAGCCGGTGATGTGGTGGGCCGTGTTGCCGGCGACGATGCGGCCCTGTTTGTTGACCACGGCGACCGGGGCGCCGACCGCGCGCATGGCCGGGCGCAGGATGCGTTCGATGTCGCCGACGAAGACGTCGGCGCCGGCGACTCCGGCGAAGGCGCCGTCGCGGACGATCGGGACGGTGAAGGTCAGTGTGTACTGCTCGGCGCAGACGTAGTCGACGTACGGGCCGGTGACGTGGCGGCGGCCGGTGTCGCGCGGGACGGTGAACCACTGCTGGCGGCCGATGTCGGAGAAGTCGTCGCCGTCCGGGTCGAGGTCGAGGTCGAGCCGGGTCGGCGCCGGGCCGCTGCCCATCCACCACTCCAGACCGTGCAGCCCGTCGGCGAGCGGTGTGGTGATCACGCCGGCGCCGGTGATCAGGCCGCCGAGGGTGGCGGTGACCTCGGGGCGTACCGCGGCCAGGTCGGCGGAGACGGCACGCGGGCCGAGCAGGCTCTCCACCCGGCGGCGCAGACGGTCGGCCTGGCCGAGCGTCTCCTCGGCCAGGGTGGTGAGGTGATCGGCCAGGGCACTGCCGGCCGGCGCCTCGGTGCGGGTAGTCATCTGTCCCACGGGACCCACCTATGCGCTAGGGCTCGACCAACGTCAGATGCAGGTTTACCAGTCGCTCGGCGGCTCGCTCGATGTGCTCCTCGGTGAGCCGCCGGGCCAGGTCCCCGTCGCCGTCGGCGATCGCGGCGGTGATGGCCCGATGCTCGTCGCGT
This sequence comes from Actinoplanes sp. CA-015351, assembly GCF_050955685.1. Lineage (NCBI taxonomy): Bacteria > Bacillati > Actinomycetota > Actinomycetes > Micromonosporales > Micromonosporaceae > Actinoplanes > Actinoplanes sp. CA-015351. Next base: position 6,316,031 of record NZ_CP192102.1, on the reverse strand, counting down.
GGATCGCACGTGGCGGGATCGGGCTGGATCACCGGTGACCACAACAGCGTCCCCAGCTCCGCCCCGAATCGTACTTCTTCGCGGGCCAGCCGGGCAGACTGCGCGGCCGCGGCGACGTCAAGATGAAACGTGCGCTCGACCCGGTGCAGCGGCCCGCTGGCCGCGTCCTCGATGCGCTTGACGTCTTCCGGGGTGGCCCGCAGCGCGGCGAGCCGGGCCGCCGCTCCGGCGATCGCCACGTAGTGGTCGGTGGAGTCGCGCAGGCTGGGCAGGCTCAGCTCGGAGAGCCGGGCGCGCAGGGAGGAGTCGGCGGGCGCGCGCACAAAACTGCCGCCGCCGCGCCCGCGCCGGGTCTCCAGCAGGTTCTTGTGGCGCAGCGAGACGAGAGCTTCCCGGACGGTCACCCGGGAGACGCCGAACTGGGCCGCCAGGTCCGACTCGCTCGGTAACTGCTCGGCGTCGGCTAGCAGCCCGAACGTGATGGCGTCGCTGAGCCGGCGGACCACCGTCTCGGCGCGACTGTGCGGGTCGAGTGGCGCGAAAACCACGGATCGCGCGCTCGCTCGGTCCGTCCCCATGGCCTTGATTGTTCCTTACGGCTGTTAACGAAGCGGTTACCGGGGAGCCTTGACCTTTAAAGTATAACGCCATACCTTTTCGTCACCTCGCTCTCGACTGAGCGACGACGACCTGGCAGGGACAACACGTGACCGAGTCATCCACCCCGGCGATCCGTCTCACCGGACTCCGCAAGTCATTTGGCCCCGTCGATGCGGTGGCCGGCGTCGACCTGGAGATCGCCGACGGCGAGTTCTTCTCGATGCTCGGCCCGTCCGGTTCCGGCAAGACCACAGTGCTACGGATGATCGCCGGTTTCGAGCTGCCCACGGCCGGCACCGTGGAGCTCGGCGGTAAGGACGTCACCCGGCTCGCGCCGTTCGAGCGCGACGTCAACACGGTCTTCCAGGACTACGCGCTCTTCCCGCACCTCACCGTCCGGGAGAACGTCGAGTACGGCCTCAAGGTCCGCAAAGTCGCGAAGAAGGAGCGCCGCGAACGTGCCGAGCAGGCCCTCGACAGCGTGCAGCTGGGGGGCTTCGGCGATCGCAAACCGGCCGCGATGTCCGGCGGCCAGCGCCAGCGGGTCGCGCTGGCCCGCGCGCTGGTGAACCGGCCCAAGGTGCTGCTGCTCGACGAGCCGCTCGGCGCGCTCGACCTCAAGCTGCGCGAGCAGATGCAGGTCGAGCTCAAGGAGATTCAGCGCGAGGTCGGCATCACCTTCGTCTTCGTCACCCATGACCAGGACGAGGCGCTGACCATGAGCGACCGGGTCGCCGTCTTCGACGCCGGACGCATCGTCCAGGTCGGTACGCCCGAGGACGTCTACGAGAAACCGGCCACCGCGTTCGTCGCGGGCTTCGTCGGCACGTCCAACGTGTTCACCGGCGACGTGGCGGTGTCGCTCTTCAAACGTGAAGGTGCTTATTCCGTACGCCCGGAAAAGATCAATTTGCGCAAAGCGCAAGAGACAAACGGGGTTGTCGCGGAGGTGATCTACGCAGGTCCGGTGACCAGGTACGTCGTGGATCTGGACGCGGGGGCCCGGGTGGTCGTGGTGGAGCAGAACCGGCGCACCGGGACCGCTGCGCTCGCTGAGCTGCGCGGTCAGCGGGTGTGGCTCGACTGGCTTGACGAGCACGTGATCGAAATCCCCGAATCGAAGGAGAACGCGCATGCGGAATAGATGGCTCACGGCAGTGCTGGCGGCGGGCGTGCTGACGCTCGCGGCGTGTGGCGGTGGCGGCGACTCCTCTTCCAACGCGGGGCCCGGCGGCCTTGAGGTTCCGAAGATCGACAAGCTCGCGGCGCTCGGCGCCGGCGAGGGCGAGGTCAACATCGTGTCCTGGGCGGGGTACGTCGAGGACGGCTCCACCGACAAGACGGTCGACTGGGTGACCGGCTTTGAGAAGGAGACCGGTTGCCAGGTCAACAACAAGATCGCGGGCACCTCGGACGAGATGGTCGCGCTCATGAAGACCGGCGAGTACGACGTGGTCTCGGCCTCCGGCGACGCGTCGCTGCGGCTGATCTACGGCGGTGACGTGGCCCCGGTCAACACCGACCTGATCGCGAATTACAAAGACGTCTTCGACGGCCTGAAGAACAAGCAGTGGAACTCGGTGGACGGCGTCGCCTACGGAGTGCCGCACGGCCGTGGCGCCAACCTGCTGATGTACCGCACCGACTCGGTCACCCCGGCGCCCACCTCGTGGAGCGCGGTCTTCGACGCCAGCTCGCCGTACAAGGGAAAGATCACCGCGTACGACTCGCCGATCTACATCGCCGACGCGGCCCTCTATCTCATGAAGACCAAGCCGGAACTGAACATCAAGAATCCGTACGCGCTGGACGACACCCAGTTCCAGGCGGCAGTCGACCTGCTCAAGGCGCAGAGCGAGCTGATCGGCGAGTACTGGTCGGATTACACCAAGGAGGTGCAGGCGTTCAAGGCCGGCAACTCGGTGCTCGGCACCACCTGGCAGGTCATCACGAACCTGACCAAGGCCGACGGCGCGCCGGTCGAGGCGATCCTGCCGACCGAGGGCGCGACCGGCTGGTCGGACACCTGGATGGTGTCGGCGTCTTCTCAGCACCCGAACTGCGCGTATCTCTGGATGAACCACATCATCAGCCCGCAGGCCAACGCGGGAGTCGCCGAGTGGTTCGGTGAGGCGCCGTCGAACAAGCTGTCCTGCGCGCTGACCGCGGACAAGAACCACTGCGCCACATTCCACGCCGAGGACGAGGCCTACTTCGACCAGATCTGGTACTGGACCACCCCGCTGGCGCAGTGCGTCGACGGCCGGACCGACGTGACCTGCAAGGACTACGCGGCCTGGACCCAGGCCTGGACGACGATCAAGGGATAACGTGTCCTTCTTATACCGGCACCCGCGAGTGCGGCTGGCCGCTCTGCTCTCGGCGCCCTTGCTCTGGCTGGTCGTCGCGTACCTTGGCGCTCTCGCGGTGCTGCTGGTGTCGGCGTTCTGGACTGTGAACGGCTTCACCGGAGAGGTGGTCCGGGAGTTCTCGCTGCAGAACTTCCGGACCCTTCTCACCGAAGAGGTCTACCGTGCCGTGACGTTGCGCAGCCTCGGCGTCGCCTTTTCCGTGACCGCGATCTGCGTGGTGATCGCCACCCCGATGGCGTTCTTCATGGCGAAGGTCGCTTCGTCTCGGTATCGCAACTGGCTGGTGATCGCGATTCTCACCCCATTGTGGGCTTCGTACCTGGTCAAGGCATATGCCTGGCGGATCCTGCTCGCCAACGGCGGCCCGATCGACACGCTGCTCGGCGGCCCCGGCAACGGTCCCGGGTACGGGTTGGTCGCGACGGTCATCGTGCTGTCGTACCTCTGGCTGCCGTACATGATCCTGCCGATCTACGCCGGTCTGGAACGCCTGCCGGACTCGATGCTGGAGGCCTCGGCCGACCTCGGCGCTCGCGCCGGCCGCACCTTCCGTGCCGTGGTCCTGCCGATCCTGATCCCCTCGGTGATCGCCGGATCGATCTTCACGTTCTCGCTCTCGCTGGGCGACTACATCACCGTCCAGATCGTCGGCGGCAAGACCCAGATGATCGGCAACCTTGTGTACGCGAACATCGGCGCCGCCAACAACCTGCCGTTTGCCGCCGCGATCGCCACCATCCCGGTCCTGATCATGGTCATCTACCTGGTCGCGGTCCGCCGCTCGGGCGCTCTGGAGGAGCTGTGACGCTGTCCCTGCCGGCACGCTGGGCGCTGCGCCTGTTCATGGGCCTCGGCCTGCTGTTCATCTACGTCCCGCTGATGCTGGTACTGGTCAACTCGTTCAACGGCGACCGCACCTTCGCCTGGCCGCCGCACGACTGGACCACCCGCTGGTGGTCCGCCGCGTGGGCGAACGAGGGCGCCCGCGCCGCCCTGTTCACCTCGGTGCAGGCCGGCCTCGCCGCCACCGGCATAGCCTTGGTGCTCGGCACGATGGTGGCGTTCGCCGTACAGCGCTTCGCCTTCTTCGGCCGCGACACCGTCTCGTTGCTGATCATCCTGCCGATCGCGCTGCCCGGCATCGTCACCGGCATCGCGCTGGACAGCGCGTGGCGCTCGGTGATGGGCGATCTCGGCGTCAGCAAGGGCCTGTTCTCGGTGGTTGTCGGCCACGCCACGTTCTGCGTGGTCACTGTCTACAACAACGTGCTGGCGCGGCTGCGCCGCACCGGCACGAACCTTGAGGACGCCTCGGCGGACCTGGGCGCGTCACCCTTTCAGACTTTCCGGTACGTGACATTCCCGCTGATCCGGTCGGCGCTGCTGGCAGGCGGGTTGCTGGCGTTCGCGCTGTCCTTCGACGAAATCATCGTCACGACGTTCACGGCGGGTCCCGGGGTGACGACGCTGCCGATCTGGATCTTCAACAATCTCTTCCGGCCGAATCAGGCGCCGGTGGTGAACGTGGTGGCGGCGGTTTTGATCGTCCTGTCAGTGCTGCCGGTCTGGCTGGCCCAGCGCCTGGCCGGCCCAGCAGCAGGCGCCAGCCGAACCTGACCGGCGTTTCCGGCGTTTCCGTCGTGTGTGTTGAGCCGGGGTGCGAGCCGTGGCTGTTCCGGGGCGGGGAGAGTCGGGCCGTTCTGGTGAGCTTGCGCCGCCGCGCTGATCGCCATTGGTGGGCGGTAGCGGGTTCGGGGTGGGGTAGGGCGGAGTAGCGGTGTGGCGGTGTGGCGGTGTGGCGGTTTCTTGGTACGAGGTATCGCTCGGAGATCTTGTGCGGTTTGGCAGGCTGGTCGACCACTAGTGCACGACGTGGTGCTGCACGGTTCGGCGTGGTGACGCGGTGCTTCGCGGTTTCGGCGTGGTGACGCGGTGCTTCGCGGTTCTGAGGTGGTGAGCGGGTGCTTCGCCGATCTTGTGGAGTTCGGCGAACCGTTTGCGGGTAACCCCGCAAGATCGGCTGGGCCTGTTCGATCTTGTGGAGTTGTGCGGGACGTCTGCGCGGAAGTCCACAAGATCCAGCCGGCGCGGCGCGGCGCGGCGCGGGGTGGCGCGGGCGGCGTGGGGCGGGGCGGCCCGGGGCGGCGCGGGCGGCGTGGGGGGGGGCGACGCGGGGCGACGCGGGGCGACGCGGGGCGGTGCGGGGCGACGCGGGGCGGTGCGGGGCGACGCGGGGCGGGGCGACGCGGGGCGGGGCGACGCGGTGCGGGGCGACGCGGTGCGGGGCGACGCGGGGCGACGCAGGGCGGCAAGGGGCGACGCGGGGCGGCGCGGGGCGGCGCGGGCGGGAACGCAAATGGTGAAAGTCGAGTGACCGCAAACTCCCAAGATCTGCCCGGCGCCCGGCGCCCGCTGCCCAGTGCTCGGTTCCCGGTGCTTGGCCCTCTAGTGGTGCTCGTGATCTGTTGCGCGGGCGGTGCACAGGAACGCCCCTCCGACCGCGAACGCGCCCAGCACCCCGAGTGAGATCTGCTGCTGATGATCGGTCTGCCGCTCATACGTGACCTGGTTGACCTCGATCACCCGGTCATGATCCTCAAGGACGTACCGCCCGTCCCGCATGGACGGGTTGCCGTCCAGCGAGGCGAACGCCAGCACTACGGTCAGCCAGAACCCGAACACGACGACGCCGGCAGCGATCGCCGCCCAGTGCGGTACGTGCGGCGGCACCCAGGAAGCGAGCCGCCACGCACGCCGGGGCTGCTGGGTGCGGTACCCGCGCCGGTTGCTGAGGATCCCGGCCGCAAAACCGGGCACGGTGAGGAACGCGGCCACACCGACCGCGATGGCCGCGTCGAACGGGCGCGCGCCGGCGGCCAGCGCGATGATGAGGCCGGCCGACCAGAGCACGCCGGCCCCACACATCACACTGAGCAGCAAGAGTCCCCGACGCGAGATCATCAAGGGAAACGCTAGTGTTCCGCGGATCCCACGGTGGCCTTTTCGCCGCGCTGGTCGCCCCAAGAACCGCAGCTGGGTGGCCGGTCACGCTCGCGCAGCCGGGTGGACGACGAGACCGCGCCGGCAACCGTCGCGCGTCAGGCGGGGCGGAACGACGTGTGCGGCTCCGGTGCGGCGTGCTTGATCATCAGGTGGCGGGTGACCGAGTACTCGCCGATCGCCTCCTGGCTCATGTCCTTGCCGAAACCGCTGCCCTTCACGCCGCCGTGCGGGGCTTCGGACGCGATCGGCAGGTGGTCGTTGATCCAGGTCACGCCGAAGTCCAGCCGGTGCGCCACACGCAGCGCCCGCGACACGTCCTGCGTCCAGATCGACGAGGCAAGACCGTACGGCGTGTCGTTGGCGAGCCGCACTGCCTCATCTTCGGGAGAGGACGAGGAGAACGGAACGGCCACCAGCACCGGACCGAACACTTCCCGCTGCACGATCTCGCTGGCCTGGTCGGCGTCGACGACAAGCGTCGGCGGGTAGTAGAAGCCCGGCCCGCCGGTCACCACGCCGCCGGTCACCACGGTGGCGCCGGCGGCCTGCGCGCGAGAGACGAAGCCGTGGGTCCGGTCGCGCTGCGCAGCGGAGATCATCGGCCCGATGTCGGTACCGTCCGCCGACGGGTCGCCGACCTTGATCGTGGCGAGCACCGACCGCAGCGCCTCGACGCCCTGGTCGAAGATGCCGCGTTCCAGGTAGACGCGGGTGGCCGCGGTGCAGTCCTGCCCCGTGTTGTAGGTCGCGCCCATCGCCACCCCGGTCGCCATCGCGGTCAGGTCGGCGTCCGGGAAGACCAGCGCCGGCGCCTTTCCGCCGAGTTCGAGGTGAAGCCGCTTGAGGCCGGTGACCGCGCCGGACATCACCCGGCGGCCGGTCTCCGACGATCCGGTGAGGCTGACCATGTCGACGCCCGGGTCGGTGACCAGGGCCTCGCCGACATCGCCGCCGCCGGTGACGACGGTGACAAGCCCGGCCGGTGCGCCTGCCTTCTCGATCAACGAGGCGAGCAGGATCGTACTGCTCGGTGTCTGCGGGGCCGGCTTGATCACGACGGCGTTGCCGGCCGCGATGGCCGGCCCGATCTTCCAGATCGCCATGATCAGCGGGAAGTTCCACGGCGCGATCGCACCGATGACGCCGATCGGGCGGCGAACCATCAGTGACGTGTACCCGGAGGAAAGCACTCCGGCGCCGGTGCCGTCCAGCGAACGCGCTCCGCCCGCGAAGAACCGCAGGTTGTCGACAGCGAACGGCAACTCACCCTCGGCGAACACCGGAATCGGCTTACCGGTCTCGGCCACCTCAAGCCGGGTGAACTCGTCGGTGGACGCCTCGACCAGGTCGGCGAGGCGCAGCAACACCCGCGCCCGCTCGCCCGGCGTCACATCACGCCAGGTCAGGTATGCGGCTCGGGCACGGGCCACCGCCGCAGCGACATCCGCCGGGTCGGTGTCGGCGACCTCGGCGGCTACGCCGCCATCGGCCGGATTGATGATCACGCGAGGCGACATGGTTGCAGCCCTTTCAGGGGTACGCGTACGAGTGTGATCGGTCGTCAGCTGTTGAAGCCGACTCCGAAGTGGTCGAGCAGACGCAGCCAGGCGCCTCGGCGGCCGTCCAGGTCAGCCTTCACCATCTGATGACGGGTGAGTGCCACCACCGGATAACGCACCGGCTCCGGCGGGAACGGCATGCCGCGCCGGCGCACCATCGCCAGCTCGGTGAGCGGCGACGGCTCCCCGGCGAGCAGGTCGAGTGCGACCCGCGCACCGAACCGCGACGACGCCACGCCGAGGCCGGTGTACCCCACCGCGTAAGCCACCCGCCCGCCGTGCGCCGTACCGAAGATCGGCGTGAAACGACTGGTCGAGTCGATCACCCCGCCCCACCGGTGGGTGAATCGCAACCCGTCGAGCTGGGGGAACGTCTCGAAGAAGTGCCGGGCGAGAAGCTGATGAGTCGCCGGCCGCTGTTCGTACGCGGCAGCCACCTTCCCACCGAAGTGGTAGATCGCGTCGTAGCCGCCCCAGAGGATGCGCCCGTCCGCGGTCGGCCGGTAGTAGTGGAACTGGTTGCCGTTGTCCGTCAAACCCTGCCGTGACGCCCAGCCGATCGACTCCCACTGCGCGTCGCTCAGCGGCTCGGTGACGAGCACGTGATCGTAAACGGGCAGCACCCACGGCCGGACTCGACGCAGGGGAGACGGGTAGGCATTCGTGGCGATCAGTACTTTGCCGGCCCGTACCGTGCCGTTGGGCGTACCCACGGAGATGCCGCCGGCGGAACGCCGGAGAGTGGCCACCGGGGATTCGTCGTGGCGGCGGACGCCGAGCGAGTCGGCGAGGCGGGCCAGGCCCCAGGTGAGCGCGGCCGGGTCGACCAGGCCGCCGGAGTCGTGAATGCGCAGGCCACCGAGGTATGTGGGGGAGTGCACGTCGGCCTGCGCGGCCGACGCGTCGAGCAGCGTGACCCGGTCGCCGATGGCGGAGTGGACGGCGGCGGCGGAGGCCAGCTCGCCGAGGTGGTGCGGCGCGGTGGCGTGCGTCGTCTTGCCGACCAGGCGTAGGTCGGCGTCGATGGAGTGTTCCGCGACGGTCTTGGCGATTTCCGCGAGGTTGCGCCGGCCCAACTCGGTGAGCTGCTCGAACTCGCCCGGCCAGCGGGCCTGGCCGTGGGAGAGTCCGTGGGTGAGCGATTCGCTGACGAACCCGCCGTTGCGGCCACTCGCCCCGTAACCGACGTGCTGCCCCTCCAGGAGCAGCACGTCGGCGTCCGGGTTGTCGTGTTTTGCCTGCACGGCGGCCCACAGGCCGGTGAACCCGCCGCCGACGATCACCAGATCCGCGCTCGCGCCGTCCGGTACGGGCGGTCGACGATCGGGTGCGCCCGGCCGATCGGTCCAGAAGACGGCTGGAGCCGCATCAGCCAGGGCACGATCGATATCGGTCACGGAAGCTTCTCGATGAGGTCGGCGGCCTTACGCAGACCGTCGCGGCTGCGGATGTCGGCGCTGATCGCGGCCAGGCGTGCGTGCAGATCGGCGTCACCGAGCAGCTTCTCCACGGAAGCGGAAAGCTCCTCGTCGGTGAACCCGTAGGTGTCCAGCCGCACGCCGAGGCCGAGTTCGTGCACTCGCTGGGCGTTGTCGTACTGATCCCAGAAGAGCGGGAGCAGCACCATCGGCTTGCCGAAGTGCAGGGCCTCGGTGACCGTGTTGTTGCCGCCGTGGGTGATCACCAGGTCGACCTGGGGGAGGATCGAGGTCTGCGGAAGGAACTCGGCGCCGTACATGTTGTCGGCGAGTTCGATCTCGGCGTGCAGCGGGCCCTTGGAGACGATGTATCGGTGCGGGGTCTTCGCAAGGACGGCGATCACCCGGCGCATCAGCTCGACGTCGGCCGAGCCGAGGGAGCCGAGGCTGAAATAGATCAGTTTCCCGGGCAGCTCCGCGATCTCGGCCGGCAGCGAGAACACCGCGTCCGTCTCGCGTACCGACGAGTCGAGCCGGTGCCACGAGGAGTCCAGCGGCCGGGACGACGTGTAGTCAGCGGCCTCCGGGAAGACATAGAGGTTCAGGTCACCCGGGTGGATGAAATCGAGGTCGGGCAGCGGCTGCGCGCCCTGCTCGACGACCCACGCGTTGAAGTCGGTCCAGAGCTGCCGATGGGTACGGTCGTATTCCTCGCGGAAAGCCGGCCAGCCGGAGGTTTCGTCCTGCGCGTACCCGGAGAAGACCGGCGCGATGCCGTCGCCGCGAACCTCAAGGGGGTTGCACGAGACGATGCGTACGAACGGGACGCCGGCCGTGTTGAGCGCCGGGAACGCCACCACGTTGTCCTCGACGATGACGTCCGGTTTCACCCGCTCGATGATCTCCAGGAGCTGCGGCTGGCAGTACTTCGCGCCGACGATCAGCTCTTCCCAGACCGGTTTCACCCAGGTGTCGAGTTGCTCGATGGTCGGCTTGCGGAACTCCGGCGCGGTGTCGCGGATGAAATCCTTCCAGAACTGGCCGGCGTCCTGCTCGTCCGGATTCTCGGGCGGCGGCGCGAGGTTGACCAGATCCTCCTCGAAGCCGAGGGCGGTCAGTTTGCCTTTCCAGGAGGCCTCCGCGGCGAACACCACGCGGTGTCCACGCTGCCGCAGGATGTCTCCAATCCCGATGCAGTTGTTGGTCGGTCCGTAGGCGCTTTCGGGCATGAAGAGTATGGTCAGCTTGCGTTCCGACATGCGACACCGTCCTGACTCGGATTTGAATTGCAATTCAAATATCGTGTGCTCCGGCCGTCAAGGGCGGCCGGTAGGCTAACTGAGGTCAACTTTTCTTCAGGCAGGACGAACATCAGTGACGACTCCCCGCAAGCGCCGCGCCGACCGGCAGCAGGACCTGATCGAGGCCGCTCAGCGGGCGATGGTTTTGCACGGCACCGACGGCGTGCACCTCAAGCAGGTCGCCGCCGAGGCGGGCCTCACTTCCGGCGCGGTGCTGTACCACTACTCCGACCTGCAGGACCTGCTGCTCGACGCGCACCACGCGGGGATGGAGCGCTTTTACGAGCACCGGGTCCGCGAGATCGACGCGGTCGACGATCCGGCAGCGCGCCTCGTCGTCACTGTCCGTTCCGGCCTGCCTGCCGGTTCCGACGACGTCGACGTGCGCCTGCTCTGCGAACTCGGCGGCGCCGCCGGCCGCAACCGGGTCTACGCCGCCCTGCTCACCACGCTCTACGACCGCCAGGTCTCGATGTACCAGGGGATTCTCGAGTCCGGCGCGACACAGGGCGTCTTCACCCTTGCCGACAGCGCGACCACGATCGGCCGCAACCTGGTCGCGCTCGAGGACGCTTACGGTTACCGCATCGTGGCGCGTCACCCGACGATCGGCGTCGCCGAGGCCGAGGAGCTGATCCTCAGCTACGCGCGGGGAATGACCGGACATCCGCTGCCCGTCACGCCGCGGCGGAAGCCGCGGTCGCGGAGCTAGGCGGCACCAGCACCGCATCTGCCGTCCCCCAGCTCAGATCAACTGCTTGCTGGGGTACGACCACAGGGGCCCCGTGCCGATGAACCAGAACCGGCGCCGGGTGCCCGGCCACCTCGACCGCGATCCTTGATGTGCCGCCGTAGAAGCTGACGTCGAGCACGGTGCCGCTCAGCACCCCGCCGCTCAGCACCCCGCCGCTCAGCACCCCGCCGCTCAGCACGGAGCCGCCCTCGTTCAGCGTGATCTGTTCCGGGCGCACTGCCAGCACCGCCGGCTCGCCCACGCTGACCGCACTCTGGTCGCTTGTCGTGCCGGGGAGCTGGCCCAGCGCCTCGGAGGACAGGCCGGCCTCGGTCGCCGTACCGGAGAAGAAGTTGTTGCCGCCGATGAAGTCGGCGACGAACCAGGTGCGGGGCGCACCGTAGAGCGCGACCGGCGAATCCACCTGTTCCACCGCGCCGTGGTTGAGCACCGCGATCCGATCCGCCATCGACATCGCCTCCTCCTGGTCGTGGGTGACGACGACGAAGGTGATGCCGACCTCGTGCTGCAGCTGCTTGAGCCAGAGCTGCATCTCGGCGCGGACCTTGCGATCGAGGGCGGAGAGCGGCTCGTCGAGCAGGAGCAGCCGGGGTCGTTTCACGATGGCCCGGGCCAGCGCCACCCGCTGCCGCTGGCCGCCGGAGAGCTGATGCGGGCGGCGCTTGGCCGCCGGGGCGAGGCCCACGCGTTCGAGGACCTCGCCGACCCGCTGGGTGATCTCGGCCTTGGGCAGGCCTTCGCGGTGCAGGCCGTACGCGATGTTCTTCTCGACGCTGAGGTGCGGGAAGAGCGCGTAGGACTGGAACATCAGGTTCACCGGGCGCTGGTGCGCCGGCACCCGGGTGAGGTCCTCGCCGGCCAGGGTGACAGTGCCGCTGTCCGGTGTCTCGAATCCGGCCAGGATGCGCAGCAGCGTGGTCTTGCCGCAGCCGCTCGGTCCGAGCAGCGCGAAGAACTCGCCCTCGGCGACGTCGAGGCTGACGCCGTCCAGGGCGGTCACGTCGCCGAAGCTGCGGCGCACGCCGTCGAGGGAGAGGAAGGCGGTCATCGGCGCTCCGTCAGTCGTGTCAATCGGGCGGCGGCGATGATCGCGGTGAACGTGACCGCGAGCAGCACCGTGGCGAGGGCGTTGATCTCGGGGGTGACGCCGAAACGCACCATCGAGTAGATGACGATCGGCAGGGTCGGCGACTGCGGCCCGGCCGTGAAGAACGCGATCACGAACTCGTCGACCGACAGCGTGAACGCCAGCAGCGCTCCGGCCACGATGCCCGGTGCCAGCGTCGGCAGGGTGATCCGCAGGAACGTGCTGAAACCGTTCGCGCCCAGGTCCCGCGAGGCCTCTTCGAGCGACGGATCGGTGCCGTTCAGGCGGGTACGGACCACGGCGGCGACCGCGGCCGTGCCGAAGACCGCATGCGCCAGCAGCACCGAGTACAGCCCGAGGGTGAGCTGGATCAGCGAGTAGAACGCCAGCAGGCCGATGGCGAGCACGATGTCCGGCAGGATCACCGGCAACGTGGCGATCGCGTCCAGGACCTTCGAGCGGGTGTGCCGGGCCAGGCCGACCGCGAGCAGCGTGCCGAGCACGGTGGCGATCACTGTCGAGCCGGTCGCCACGAGCAGCGTGTTGCCCAGCCCGATGCGGATCTGCTCGTCCTTCGCCAGCTCGGCGTACCAGCTCAGGCTGAAACCGCTCCAGCTGTACGGCGAGTCGCCCGCGTTGAACGACATCGCGACGACCACGACGATCGGCACGTACAGGAAGACGTACGTGATCCAGAACGGGATCTTCTTAAGCATTCTTGTCTCCCGTCAGCCGGCGGGCGCTCCACGCCTGCAGCATCAGCAGGAGCATCAGCATCGCCACCAGGATCAGCGCGAGAGTGGCGCCGAACGGCCAGTCGCGGGCCTTGAGGAACTGGTCGCGGACCAGGTTCCCGACCATCGCGGTCTGTCCGCCGCCGAGCAGTTCCGGCACCACGAAGTTGCCGATGCTGGGCACGAAGACGAAGACACACCCGGTGATCACGGCGGGCAGGGTCAGCGGCAGGGTGACGGTCAGGAACGCTTTCGCCGGGCGGGCGCCCAGGTTCGCCGCCGCCTCCAGGAGCTGGTCGTCCTGCTTCTCCAGCGCGGCGAAGAGCGGCAGGACCATGAGCGGCAGGTACGCGTACAGCAGGCCGGCCACGATTGCCGGCTTCGTGTAGAGCAGTTGGAGGGGCTCGTCGATCAGGCCCCATCCGGTCAGCGCGTCGTTGATCAACCCGGCCGGGCTGAGCAGGACGATCCACGCGTACGTGCGGATCAGGAAGTTGGTCCAGAACGGCAGGACCAGCGCGATCAGGGCGATCGTCTTCCATTTGCCGGGGAGGCGGGCGATCACGTACGCCGTGGGGAAGCCGAGCAGCAGCGCGAGCAGGGTGGTCACCCCGGCGATCTCCACCGAGGTGACCAGCACGTCCAGGTACAGCGGGTCGACGGCCCGGAGGAAGTTCTCCGTTGTCGGCTCGTAGACCAGCCCGCCGAAGCGGCCCCGCTGGAAGATGGTGTAGCTCAGGACCAGGGCCAGCGGCACGACCATGAGCACCGTCAGGTATCCCAGCCCGGGGCCGAGCAGCGTGAGCCGCTCCAGCGACCGTTTCATCTTTAGCTGGCCGCCACTTCGGTGACGATCCGGCTGTAGTCCGTCGCGCCCTCGCCGAGGTCGACCAGGGTCTCGCCCTTGAGCAGGTCAGCCGGTGTGGTGGCGAGGTTCGGGTACTGCTTGATCAGGGCCGGGTCGATCGACTCCATGGCGGCCTTGTTCGGCACCTTGTACAGGATGTTCTGCACGGCCCAGGAGTGGATTTTGGGGTCCAGGATGTAGTTGATGAAGGCGTGCGCGGCCTCCTTGTTCTTGGAGGTCTTCAGCACGACCATGGTGTCCACCCAGAGGTCGCTGCCCTCCGTCGGCACCGTGAACTTGATCTTGTCGTTGTCGGTGATGCCGTAGTTGCACCAGCCGTCCCACGCCTCGACCAGCGCCGCCTCGCCGGAGACCAGCCGGGAGTAGAACGTGGTGTCGTCGAACGCGAGCAGCGACTGCTTCGCGGCGGTCAGCTTCTCCTTGACCTTCGCCAGCTCGGCGGGGTCGGTGGTGTTCGCCGAATAACCGAGGGACTTCTGCGCCGGCAGCATCAGCCACCGGTCGGTCTGCAGCATCGTGATCTTCTTGGCCAGCTCGGGTTTCGGGCTGAGCAGGTCGTTCCAACTGGTCGGTTCGTACCCGGTGAGGTCGCTGCGGTAGCAGAGCCCGGTGGTTCCCCAGGTGTAGGGCACCGAGAACTTGTTGCCCGGGTCGTAGGCGAGATTCGTCGCCTCCGGGTAGAGGTTCGCGAGGTTCGGGATCAGGTCGGCGTGGATCGGCTCGACGAGGCCCTGCTCGGCGAGCGCCTGAGCGAACGGGCCGGAGACGAACGCGACGTCGATGCCGCTGTCCCCGCCGGCCGTCAGCTTGGCCATGATCTCTTCGTTGGTGGCGTGCTTCGTGACGGTGACCTTGGATCCGACCGCCTTCTCGAAGGTGGCCGGCAGGTCCTCGGGCATGTAAGCGTCCCAGTTCGAGACGGTGAGTGTCTGTTTGGTGAGGTCAGCGCTCGGGTTCAGCGCGTCGGGCGTCGCCTGCGCGGTCGCGCCGGACTCGCCGCCACCGCAGGCGGCTGCCGCCAGAACGAGGGCGGCGGCCGCCGCGCCGGCGAGGGCTCGGCGGATCGGGGGGATGCGTGACACGTGGTTTCCTCCAGGTGGAGTTCCGGCCTGGCCGCCGAGTGTTGCAGCACGCGTCAGCGGAAACAAGACTAAAAACCAGGCTGCTGACCTGGTAATTTCCTTTTTACTTTGAATCGCGATTCAGAAACATGGCCTGACCTGCGAGGGTGATGATCCACCTGGCAGGGTGTTATTCCAAGATCCGATTGGTACGGGGGAGGGAGCTCATGGAAGCCGACGAAACGGGCGCTTCGGTCGCGTTGGTACGACTGATCGCGTCCGGCGGTGACGCGTTGTCGCCGGGGCGGTTGCATCGCTTCCCTGGTCCGCCGCCGGTGCTGGGTTCGGCGGTCGAGCGCCCGATCACCGTCGACCAGACGCACCGCTCGGTCGTGGTCGGCGAGAGCGTGGTCGTGAAGTGGCTCCAGCCCCCGCTGCCCGCGCCACAGCGCACCCCTGAACTGCTGGCGCACCTGGCAGAGGTGGGTTTTGGGCGGACGCCGCAGCCGTATGCGGCCCTGTATCGGCGGGACATTTCACCCACGACGACGGCCCACGGTGTGCTTTCCTCTTCTGGGGCGGCGGCACACGGTGTGCTTTCGTCTTCCGGGGTGGCGGCGCACGGTGTGCTTTCGTCTTCCGGGACGGCGGCACACGGTGGGGCTTCGGCTGAGCTTGTTGCGCTGATTGTCGCGTTTCTGCCCGGTGCGGTGGACGGGTGGGAGTGGGCTGTCGACGATCTGCTCGCCGAGCTGGGCGGTGGCGCCCTGGCGGTGATCGGCGGGCTGCTCGGTGAGCTGGCCGCCGAGCTGCACGTCGCCCTGGCCACGCCCTCGTCCGTGCTGCCGGACCCCGTCGGAGCGGCCGCCCCGGCTGACGTCGCCGGCTGGACGGGGCAGGGGCTCGACGCACTCGACGAGGCGCTCCAGCTGACCGACGGTGCCGACGGGGAGTGGCTGGCCTCGGTGGCACCGGCGATCCGGGCCGATCTCGCGCTGCCCTCGACTCGGGGTGATCTTGCGCTTCCTGGGTGGGCCGGGACGCCGGTGCAGCGGCTGCACGGTGACCTGCACGTCGGGCAAATTCTGCGGTGGGAGGGCGGGTATGCCGTGGTCGACTTCGACGGGAACCCGGCCGCGCCGCAGGACTCCGCCGAGCCGCCTGCCCGGGACGTCGCCCAGCTGCTGGTCAGTCTGGGCAACGTCGGCGCGATCGCCAACAAGCGCACCGGCCATGCGCACGCCGCGCGGGTCGCGGCGTGGGTCGATCGGGAACGCGACGCGCTGCTCGGCACCTATCGGCCGGTCGCCGGAGGGCTGTTCGACGAGGATCTGCTGGCCGGTTTCGAGGCCGCGCAGTTGTGCCGGGAGCTGATCTACGCGGCCCGGTTCCTGCCCCGGTGGCGTTATGCGCCGATGGAAGTTCTGCACCACCGATACCGCACACACTCGCGCTTCACCGAGGAGCTTTGATGGACGCCGCCCTGTTCCTGCGTGACCTCGAAGAGAAACCGGAGGCGCTGGACCGGCTCGCCGGCTCGTTGGTGGACGCTGATCCGTTCGCAGGGCTTTCCGCGTACCCAAGAAGGGTTTTGATCTTGGGAATGGGCAGCTCGCGCTATGCGGCGAGGGTGGGCGCGCTGCGGCTGCGCGCCGCCGGCATCGATGCGATCGCGGAGTACGCCTCGGCGGAGGCCTCGCTGCCCGCCACGCCGGAGACGCTCGTGGTGGCGATCTCCGCGACCGGCGGCAGTCGCGAGACGGTTGACGCGGTCGCGCGATATCGGGGCAGATCGCCGATCGTGGCGCTGACCAACAGCGTTGATCCGGCGCCGATCGCCGAGGACGCGCTGCTGACCGTGCCGATGCTGGCCGGACCGGAACGCGGAGGGGTGGCGTGCCGCAGTTTTCAGCACACGCTGGCGCTGCTGCTGGCGATGAACGCGCAGCTCACCGGCGTTGCGTTCGATGGTCCGGGGCTGTTGCGGCGTGTCGCTGAGGCGACCGCGCATCTGCTCGACAAGCGTCATGACTGGTTGCCGATGGCGTTGGAGTTGCTCGACGGCGATCTCTACACGATCGCGCCGGTGGAGCGGATCTCGTCGGCGGAGCAGTCCGCGCTGATGGTGCGGGAGGGCCCGCGTCGCCGGGCTGACGCGACCGAAACCGGTGACTGGGCGCATGTGGACGTCTATCTGACCAAGACGCTGGACTACCGGGCGCTGTTGTTCCCCGGGTCTCGGTACGACGACCAGGCGATGGACTGGGTCCGGCAGCGGGGTTCGACGGTGCTGTCGGTGGGTGCGCCGGTGGAGGGCGCGGCCGGAGTGATCCGTTATCCGCACGACGACGACGCGGACGTCCGGCTGCTGACCGAGACGCTGGTGGCGGAGCTGGTGGCCGCTACGTGGTGGGCGGCCTGAAACGTGTGGTTCCCCGAAAGCCGCGACAAGTTATAGCTATCGATGTTCCTGTGGTGCCGGTGTCCGGTTCGATGAGCCTGACGACCGTCTACACAGGGGGAAATGATGGCTCGATCTTTGTTTGTGCCCGTTCTTACCGCGGCGCTGGTCCTGACACCCGCACCGGTGGAGGCGTCCGGGCGGGCGATCCCGGCGGACGCCGTGATCACCTGGAACCTGCACGCCGAGGAAGCGATCTGGACCGTCGCCCGGCAGAACCCGTGGGTGCAGGGGCGCAGCTTCTCGATGGTGCAGGGCGCGGTCTACGACGCGGTCAACGCGATCGCGGGTACGCCGTACCGGCCGTATCTGACCGCTGTGCCGGCGACCGGGCGGGAGTCGGCCGGTGCGGCGGTTGCCGCTGCCGCGTACCAGGTTCTGACCGGGATCTTCCCGGAGCAGCACGACCGGATCCGCGCGCAGTACGACACATTCCTGGACGGGATCCCGGACGGCGCGGCCGAGCGGGGCGGCATCGCGATCGGCGAACGAACCGCGGCGGCCATGCTCACCGAGCGGCAGGGCGACGGCGCGTTCGGGGTCGAGGCGTTCCCGGTCGGGACGCTCCCCGGCCAGTGGCGTCCGACGCCGCCGACATTCGCGAACCTCGGCGCGTGGACCGCCGACCTCAAGCCGTTCTCGATTCCCAGCACGTCGGTCTACCGCACCGCCGGGCCGCCGGCACTGGACGGCGTCGCGTACGCCCGTGACCTGAACGAGGTCAAAGAGGTCGGAGGCGTGAACAGCACGGTGCGTACCGCCGATCAGAGCGACGCCGCCCGCTGGTGGCACGACAGGCGGATGACCCAGTGGGAGATCAACCGGCAGCTGATCGTCTCGCAGCGGCTCGGTGGGGTGCAGGCCGCCCGGTTGCTGGCTCTGGTGAACATGGCCGTCACCGACGCGACGTCGGCCTGCTTCAACGAGAAGCGGCACTGGGGTTTCTGGCGGCCGGTCACGGCGGTGCGGCTCGCGGACACCGATGGGAACGCGGCCACCGTCGCTGATCCTGAGTGGACGCCGCTTCTTGTGACGCCGGGCAGTCCGGATTACACGTCGGGGCACGCGTGTGCGACCGGTGCGTCGATGACGGCGCTGCTGTTGTTCTTCGGGCGGGATCGGATCGGGTTCAGTGCTACCAGCGCGGATACCGGGAGTACGCGGCGGTTTGCGGCGTTCTCGCAGGCGCTGACTGAGCTGATCAACGCACGGGTGTGGGGTGGGATCCACTTCCGCAGTGCCGACCTTCAGGGGGCGAGGATCGGGGTCTCGGCGAGCACGTATGTGTTCACGCACGAGTTCCGGCGTTCGTAGGGGTTCCGGGGTGTGCCGGCCGGCGTTCGTGGGGTTCGGGGTGTGCCGGCCGGCGTATGCGGGGTTCGGGGTATCGGCCGGCGTATGCGGGGGTTTCGGGTGTGTCGTCCGACGTTTGAACGGTTTTGCACGTCGGCCCGCGTAGATCTTGTGAGTTTCGGGTGCCGCCGATGGCCGAAGCTCACAAGATCGGTCACCTGCTGGCGAGGGGAGGCCGGCGGCGGGGTGTGTGCCGGCGGTACGTGCTCACTGTCGGGTCGCCGCTGACCCAGAAACGCCACGGCACATCGTGGGCGGAGCTCACACCTACCCGTGGGCCGGACTCGATCTGTTCGGTCTTGTCCGGCTCGGTGGGCGGGTGCAGAGTGGCCGGACCGGAGCCGTCCATCAGCGGTGAGTCGTTGGCGGCGGTGTTCAGTGCCAGGACTTGCATGAGTTTCCCCGGCCCGCCGGCCAGGTCGGTGTCGCGGCGGGCAGCCGGACGACGCTGCCTCGCAAGCTCCAAGCCGTCGACCACCTCGCCGGCGCGGAGCAGCACAGCGGCGGCCCGGCCGGTCTCTCCGCAGACGACGTTCGCGCAGAAGTGCATTCCGTAGATCTGATAGACGTACAGCCGCCCAGCGGGCCCGAACATCACCGCATTGCGGTTCGTCATCCCGCGGTGCGCGTGGCTCGCGGGATCCTCACCGAGTCCGCTGTACGCCTCGACCTCGGTGATCCGCACGGTCACCCCGTTAGCGGTGAGCCGCCAGTTGAGCAGCAGTTTTGCCGCTTCGTCCACTTGATCGGCGGGCAGATCCAGCCACGAACTCACCCCGCCACCCAACCACGCCCGCCCTGATCCCGGGCACCGGGGGGTGCCGTGCCCACCCGCATGGTTCCGCCCGTAGGCCCCGTCGTTGGCGCGTCGGCGCGTCGGCGCGTTGGCCGTTGGCCGTTGGCCCGTCGGCCCGTCGGCCCGTCGGCCCGTCGGCCCGTCGGCCCGTTCGTCCGTCGGGAGGGCGGCTCGGCTGTCGCCCACGGCTGCCGGCTGTCACCCACGGCGACCGTGGTGTTCAGCCGCTTTGGACTGGCTTAACGGTGTGGTCGCCACACGTGACAGCTGGCAGCCGTAGACGACAGCTGGTCGCCACACGTGACAGCTGGCAGCCGTAAACGACAGCCGGTCGCACAGGTGGCAGCCGGCAACCGCCGCCGAACCCCACGAACCCCCACCGCCCCGCCATCAAGGCAACGTCTGGAACGACCGCTTCGAAAACCCGATCATGTACCCCTCGATGGTCGTCCGCACCCCCGCATCCGCCCGGTCCGCCGCACCCAGCGTCACAAACAGCGGCGTGAAATGGTCCGGCGTCGGGTGGGCGAACGGCATGCCCGGTGCCCGATTCTGATAAGCCGCCAACTCGTCAACATCGCCGCGCCCCAGCGCCTCAGCCGCCCACGCGTCGAACTCCGACGACCACGTCGGAACGGCCCCGTTGACCACCATGTCGCGGGTTACGAACGGCAGCCCGTGCACCATGAAACCGGACCCGATCACCAGCACCCCCTCGGCGCGCAGCTCGCGCAGCCGAGCACCGATCTCCATCAGCCGGCCCGGGTCCTGCGTGGGCATGCTGAGCTGCCGGACCGGCACGTCGGCCAGCGGGTACATCGCCATCAGCGGCACCCACGCTCCGTGATCGAGGCCGCGGGACGCGTGCTGGTGCACCGGCAGCAACGACGACACCTGACGGGCCAATGTGGATGCGTCCGGGGTGTCGTACCGCATCGAGTAGTACCGCTGGTGGAAGCCACCGAAGTCGTAGACCAGCGGCCCGTCGGCGGACAGGGAGAGCGGCGCGCTCTCCCAGTGCGCGGAGACGATCAGGATGCTGCGCGGTTTTGGCATCGTCAGCGCCCAGTCGAAGAGCTGCCGCAACCACGGACCGTCGTCGAACAGCGGTGGCGCTCCGTGACTGAGATAGAGCGCCGGCAGCGGTCCGTCGGCCGGCTCCCAGGCCCGCTGCGCGCGGGCGCGGGGCAGGGCTTCGAGCAGAAATTGATCGTACGCACCCGCGGGCACCGCGGGGTTCAGGACCGAACTCATGAGGGGCATGCTCCGTCCGGGTCGACGGCGCTCATGATGCGCCGGCCGATCTCTCGCAATTGACGTACTTGACTCTTTGTCAGCTGATCGAAGACCAGCGTGCGGGCCGCCTCGACGTGTCCGGGCGCGGAGGCGACCACCTTGTCCCAGCCGGAATCGGTCAACTCGGCGAGCGTGTAACGCCCGTCGGCCGGGTCCGGGAACCGGCGCACCCAGCCGCGTTTCTCCAGCCGGCCGACAGCCTGCGAGAGCCGCGCGAGCGAGCCCTCGGCGAATGCGGCGAGCACACTCATCCGCAGCTGGCGGCCGGGTGACTCGGAGAGGCCGGCGAGGATGCCGTACTCGAAGTGGCTGATGCCGGCGTCGCGCTGCAACTGGGCGTCCAGCGCTGTCGGAAGGCGCATGAAAACGCTGGTCAGCGCCATCCACGCGGCCCGCTCCTCGTCGTTGAGCCAGCGCGGCTCGGTCGTCTCCATCACCCCATCCTAACGCTTGCATGTTTAAGTCAACGTACTCTACGTTTTGCTCAACTGTTGAAGTCAAATCTCGAAGGAACCGATATGAACGTCGCCCTGTGGGTCGTCGCCGGTCTGCTCGCTCTCGCCTTCCTCGCGGCCGGTGCGATGAAGCTGCTGCAGCCCAAGGAGAAGCTGATCGCTTCCGGTCTCGGCTGGACCGAGAACTACAGCGCCGGCGCGGTCAAGGCGATCGGCGCGGTGGAGATCCTCGCCGCGATCGGCCTGATTCTGCCGGCCGCGCTGGACATCGTCCCGATCCTGGTCCCGCTGGCCGCTCTCGGCCTCGTGATCATCATGGTCGGCGCGATCGTCGTGCACGCACGCCGCAAGGAGAACCAGGCACTCGTGCCCAACATCGTCCTGCTCCTGCTGTCCGCTTTCGTCGCGTGGGGACGCTTCGGCCCGCACGCCTTCTGAGTCAAAAACCTTCTTGGGTACGCACGAAGCCCAGCCTGAAACACCTCAGTTGAGGCTGCTGCCGCTCCACCCCAGAAACCGCTCGTAAAGGTCCGCCGGCGGGCCGCCCGATCCGGCGGCCCAGTCGTCGATCGCTTCGAGCATGCAGGATCCGAGATAGACGGCCAGGCCGTGCGGGAAGTTCTGATACTGCTCGAAGAGCTCGACCTTCGCGGTGGCGCACGGCCATGGTTTGCCGCAGACCCGGCAGTCCCACGACGGGCGATCTCCGACGTGTTCGGTCCGCGGAACCAGCATGCCAATCCTCACCATGAGCGATTCACCGACTACACAATGGAGCCTCGCTTGCCTTAGGCTCGGGCTCAAGCGCAGTTGGCGAGAATCCCGGAAATGGATTCTCGGCGTCTCGCGCGGAGCGATCGGATCGTCTCGTTCGAGACACCCGCCGGGCTGAGGCCGGTCCGACACATCCGCCGGGCTGAGGCCGGTCCGACACATCCGCCGGGCGGAGGCCCGTCGGGACATCGGTCAGGCTGAGGCCCGTCGGGACACCGGCCGGGCTGGGACGAGGAGAACGATGACCGAGATCGGGTCGACCGTGCCGAGGCGGCAGGTCGGCCGGCTGCTGCGCGAGCTGCGTGAGCAGGCCGGCATCTCGCTGATGGCGGCGGCACAGGAGCTGGAGTTCTCCCGCGCCAGGATGTACCGGATCGAGAACGGCGAGGTCCCGGTCCGCAAGCACGACGTGATCGCCATGTGCTCGGTCTATTCCGCCCCCGGCCAGATGACCGAGGTGCTGATCGGCCTGGCCGCCGAGTCGAAGGCAAAGGGCTGGTGGCATGCGTACGGCGACGTGGTCCCCGCCTGGTTCGAGCTCTACGTCGGCATGGAGCAGGCCGCGAGCCACCTCCGCTCGTACGCGCCGAGCGTGATCCCCGGCCTGCTCCAGATCCGGGAGTACGCGGAATGCGTCTTCCGCGGCTGGCACGGCGAGGACGAGGCCGCCGTGGAGAACGCGGTGGCCGTGCGGCTGGAGCGGCAGTCCCTGCTGAACAGGCGTCGCCCGGTGGCCCCGCGACTGGAAGTGATCATCGACGAGGGCGTGCTCCGGCGGGCCACTCCGGACACTCTCGGCATGCAGAAGCAGCTCGCCCATCTGGTGAACGCCTCGACCCGGCCGAACATCGGTGTCCGGGTCATCCCGTTCGGGGCCGGACCGCACAAGGCGGCAAGCTCCGGCCAGTTCACGATCCTGGAGTTCCCGGCTGTCGGCACCACCTCGCCGGAGCCGACAACCATCTACTGCGAGAACCTCACCGGTGCGCTCTACCTGGATAAGCTCGCAGAGGTGGAGACGTACGAGTCGGTCTGGGCCGAACTCGAAGCGGCTGCGCTGAGCCAGGCCGACTCGGACGATCTGATCGGCGAGATCATCAAGACCAGCGACAGTGACCTCTAGAAAGAGGGGTAACCGTGGTTGACCTGACCGGTGCCGTCTGGCACAAGAGCACGCGGAGCGGCGGCAACGGGGGCGACTGCGTCGAGGTCGCCGGCAATCTCCCGGGCATCGTGGCGATCCGCGACACCAAGGACCCGGACGGCGCGACCCTGGTCTTCACCCACGCGGAGTGGAAAGCCTTCCTGGCCGGCGTCCGCGACGGCGAGTTCGACATCAAGCCCTGAAATCATGACGAGGCTTAGAACTCGTTGAGTGCAACCTTAAGGAATCCTTTGCGGGAGCGATCCCGGCGTAACCCTCGCGCATAGTGATCGGGCGTTGCCCCTGCCCGCCTCACTGAGATGGATCCCCCTGTGCCGTTAACCGCTGCTGCCAAATTCCGTTACACGCTGGTGGCGGGCACGACAGCAGTCGTGATCGGTACTGCCTTCACGGTCGCGGGCCTGACGCGAGGTCCCATCGAGACCCCATCCCCCACCTCGGTGGACGTCCCGCTCGCCGTCGCCGCGTCCCCCGGCGGCGGCGAGGGCGTGGACGAAACCCCCGCGCCGGAGGCCACCAGCGCATCCGCCACCCCGTCTCCCTCCAAATCGGCTAAAGCTACGAAAAAGCCGAGCAAGTCGCCCAGTGCGAAGCCGAGCCCCAGCAAGACGAAGACCGCGACCCCGGCCCCGACCGCGGAGAAGACCGTGACCGCCGCGTCGACAAGCGGCAGCGTCCTCGAACAGGTTCTCGCGCACATCAACGACGCGCGCGTCGCTGAGGGCCTCACGGCGCTGACCCTGGACGAGAACCTCTCCAAGGCCGCCGCCATCCACACCCAGCTGATGATCGACGGCTGCGGCCTGTCGCATCAGTGCCCGGACGAAGCCGGTCTCGGCGACCGCTTCTCCGCCCAGGACGTGAAGTGGAGTTCCGCGGGCGAGAACATCGGGTACGGCTCCAGCGGCAGCAGCGACGCCGCGAAGGTGAAGGCCGCCAACGGCCTGACCGACTCGATGCTGGCCGAGGTGCCGCCGAACGACGGCCACCGCAAGAACCTGCTGAACGGCAGCTTCACCCGGATCGGCCTGAGCGTGGTCCGCGACGCCGACGGCATCACCTGGATGACCCAGGATTTCGTGGGATAACCCGGCACCTGGCAAAATCACCCCGGTGAGCGATCGCCGCAGGTCCGCGAGCAGGCGTACCGAAGTGCTCGTGGCCGCCGGTGAGGTGGTCGCGGCCCGCGGCGCGGACGCCACCCGGTTCAGTGACGTCACCGAGGCGACAGGCGTCGGCGTCTCCACCCTCCAGTACTACTTCGGCACCCGCGAGGACATGCTCATCGCGGTGTTCCGGCACGCCGCGCAGCGCGACTTCGACGCTGTCGCTGAGCGCCTCGCGGCACTGGCCGGCCCCGGGGAGCGCCTGCTCGCGGTGGCCGCGCATCTGACCGGCGCGGTGGGCAGCGACACCAGCTGGCGGCTGTGGGTGGAGAGCTGGCGGTGGGCGTCCCGAGATCCAGCGGTACGGTCGGACGTCCTCGCTGATTACGGCAGATGGCACGAGCTGATCGCCGCTGAGGTGGCGGCGGGTGGTCACGGCGACCCGATGGGGACGGCCCGGCTGATCCTGGCGCTGGTCGACGGCCTGGCGCTGCCGGTGGTGCTCGGCGACCCGGGCCTGTCCCGGGCCGCCGCACACGAGTTACTCGCCGACGGCCTGTCCCGGCTGCTGAGCCGTCCCCCGGCCCTCTAGCAGGGGAGTGGATCGCTTCCAGCGCGGCCCGTCGCCGTCCTTGCGCCGCCGGGCGATCCCGGAGAGTGCTTCGAGCACGACCCGGTTGCCGAGCATCGCGGTGATCTCGGCGTGGTCGAACGGCGGCGACACCTCGACGATGTCCATGCCGACCACCGGCAGCTCCTGGCAGATCCGGGAGACCGCGTCGAGCAGCTGACGCGCGGTGAGACCACCCGGCTCGGGCGTTCCGGTGCCGGGCGCGTGGCCCGGGTCGCAGACGTCGATGTCGACCGAGAGGAAGACGCCGTCGCAGTCGTCCATCGCGATCTCGAACGCGCTGTCCAGCACCGCGTCCAGGCCGCGCTCGACGATCTCGCTCATGTGGAACGAGTTCATCCGCTGGTCGGCCATCCAGTCGAGGGTCTCCGGCCCGGGCCAGTACCCGCGCAGGCCGAGCTGCAGGAACCGGTCACCGCGTACCGCGCCGGACTCGATCAGGCGGCGCATCGGCTGGCCGTGGCCGTAGAGCGAACCGAACTCGATGTCCCCGGTGTCGGCGTGCGCGTCGAAGTGGATGAGCGCGATCCGGCCCTTGCCGTGCGTACGCGACACCCCGGTGGCGTCCGGCCAGGTGATCGTGTGGTCGCCGCCGAGGATCAGCGGGATCGCGCCGTTGGCGGAGATGAACGCGACGGCGTCCTCGATCACCGTGCAGCTGCGCTGGATCTCGCCGCTGAACACTTCGAGGTCGCCGGCGTCCTTCACGGTCAGGTCACCGGTGAGGGCGTCGACCCGCATAGCCATGTGCGGGCGGGAGCCGTCGTGCGGCAGGTAATCGGTCCCGCGGATCACCTGGGGTCCGAAGCGTGCGCCCGGCCGGTGCGAGGTGCCGCCGTCGAAGGGTGCGCCGACGATCACCACGTCGGCGTCGGCGTAGGTAGCGGGTGTCTGCCAGTCGCAGGCGGGCACACCGAGGAACGTGTAGTCCGGCCCGAACATGGGTCCGTAACGGGTCATGCAGGTCATCCTTCCCGGGGATCGCCACCGGGGTGGACTGTATCTTCATACTGTACGGCCGTACAGAAGCGAACATGATCGGGCGCCCGTAGGGTGGCGCGGTGCTGGAAATGTTGAAGTCGTTCCTGAAGCGGCTGCTGGGATCCCCGGAACCCGTACCCACGAAGCCGCGCGCAACGCCGCAGAAGCCCGCGCCTAAGCCCGGGCCGAAGCCCTCGGCCCCCAGGCCGGAAGCCGCGGCGAGAACGCGCGTGGTTCCCAAGCCCGCCGGGCGGCACCTCGCCTACGCCCCCAACCTCGACGGCGACGCCGACCCGGGCGAGATCGTCTGGACCTGGGTGCCGTACGAGGAGGACCCGGCCCAGGGCAAGGACCGGCCGGTGCTGGTGGTCGGGCGGGACGCGGGCACCCTGCTCGGCCTGATGCTGTCCAGCCAGAGCGAGCGCGACGGGCAGCGGCACTGGCTCGCGCTCGGCCCCGGCGAGTGGGACCGCGAGTCGCGGCCGAGCTGGGTACGCCTGGACCGGGTCGTCGAGGTCGACGAGGACGGCATCCGGCGTGAGGGCGCGATCCTGGACCGCACCCGTTTCGACCGGGTCGCGGCCATTCTGCGGCGCACGTACGGCTGGCCCTGAGCCTTGTGTAACCGACGTAACCGGACAGTCGCCGCGTTGTCCGGATAGCGTTGCCATCATGGATGTGGACGTCATGACCGGTTTCGGCGGAAAACAGGCTTGGCTCGCCGTCGCCGGCGGCGAGCCGGACGCGGTCCTGGCCGCACTCGAACTCCGCGACCTCGGCACGGTCTCCTGGCGCGACGGGCTCGACCTGGCGCATCTCACCGACGACCGGATAGCGATCACCCCGCCGCTGCCCGGCGCCCGCGGCATCTCCTGGGTGCTCGCGGTCGGCCGCGGCCTGCTGAAGCCCACGCTCGACCTGCCCGGCATCTCCGCCGCGCTCGGCACCGAAGTGCAGCTCTTCGCCACCCATCGGGTCACCGAGTTGCACAGGTGGCAGCGCGCCGCCGATGGTGATCTGGTCAGATCCTTCGGATACGTAGGACAGACCGGTGAGGTGACGTCGTGGTTCGGCGACCCGGACCCGGCCGAACGTGATGCCGGCCTGCCCGGCGAGCTCGACGAGGAAACCACAGTGCTGGTCGCGGAACGCGACGTGTTCACGGTGGCGGCGGCGTGGAGCATCGACCCGACCACGTTGACCGGGGTGGCCCCCGGACCCCTGAGACTGGGAGCGCTGGATGCGTAAGTACGTGATCATGGGAGTCCAGGGCAGCGGCAAGGGCACTCAGAGCCAGCTGCTGTGCGAGGAGTTCGACCTCGTGCACATCAGCGTCGGCGACATCTTCCGCTGGCACGTGCGCAACCACACCAAGCTGGGCGCGCAGGTCCGCCGGATCA
Source organism: Actinoplanes sp. CA-015351 (assembly GCF_050955685.1). NCBI lineage: Bacteria > Bacillati > Actinomycetota > Actinomycetes > Micromonosporales > Micromonosporaceae > Actinoplanes > Actinoplanes sp. CA-015351. Next base: position 6,288,856 of record NZ_CP192102.1, on the reverse strand, counting down.
TGGCGGCCGGCGAGCTGGTCGACGACGACCTGGTCGAGTCGGTGGTCCGGCGGCGCCTCGACGACCACGACTGGAACTACGGCTTCGTCATCGACGGCTTCCCGCGCAACGGGCGGCAGGCCGAGTTCTTCATGGAGAGCTACGACATCGACGCCGTCATCCACCTCGAACTGCCCGACGACGAGGTGCGGCGCCGGGTGCTGAGCCGCCGGCTCTGCCCGAACTGCGGCATGGACTACAACCTGATCGCCGACCGCCCCGAGCAGGAGGGCCGCTGCGACATCTGCGGCCACGAGCTGGTCACCCGTGCGGACGACACGCCCGAGGCCCTGGAGGCCAGGCTGCGCGATTACCACGAGAAGACCCGGCCGGTGCTGGAGCTGTTCCGGCGCAAGGAGGTCGTGCACGATGTGGACGGTCGCCCGCCGCTGGGAGACGTGCAGCAGGCCATCCGGACCACGCTGGGCCTGCCTGCGTACAAGGGCTAACATCCGCCGGTGACCATCACTGTTGCTGAGCTGACCGGTTATGTCGAGCGCGACCTCGACGCCGACCTCGCCCGCTGGTTCCCCGGCGCGGATCCCGCCGACGTCGGGGAGGCCAAGCCGGTCGCTCCCTTCCTCGACCGTCTGCCGCCGCCGGCCGCTGCCGCCCTTGCGGCTTTCGACCTCCGGGTACGCACGAAGCGCATCCCCGAGGATCTCGACATCTCCGACTGGTCCTACGGTTTCGACTTCGCCGGCAACGACTGCGGGATCCTCGACTCGGACTACGAGACGGCGCTGACCGACGACGACCTCTACTCGATCGGCGCGGACGGCGGCGGCAACTACTACGTGGTGCTGACCAACGGCCAGGTCGCCGTCTGGTTCCACGAGGAGGAAGTGATCGAGGCGAACACCCGCTTCGACAACCTCGACGTCTTCGTCTGGTCCCTGATCCGCTACCACGCGGTCCTGGCCGGCACGCTGCCCCTCACCGAGGTGGAGCCGGACTTCCTGGCCCTGGCCCAGGACGGCGCTGTCGGGTCCGACCTCGGCATGCTCGCCATCATGAGGGCCCGCGCCAAGGGCTGATCCGCCCCGTCCAGACGCCTTCCCAGCCACAGCCGGCGAGCGTACCTGTGCTTCCCCCGCCCACCGTGGGGCCTCACGGTCCCAGTCTGGCTGCGGTCCCACGGTGTGCCTCCGTCCAGGCTGGCTGTGGTCGCACGGTGTGTCTCCGTCCAGGCTGGCTGTGGTCGCACGGTGCGACCTGATGTCGGCTGGCGGCGCGGCTGAGGTTCCGCCGCGCCGGCCGCCGCGCCAAGGGCACACATAACGGCCCGGGCATAGGCGGAAGCACACGCAAGCGATTCCGGGCGGGTACAGGAGCACACGTAAGCGGTTTGTGTGCCGTCATCACGGCCCTGGCAGGGATCAGGCCGCACGTTGGCGTTCTGTGCGACTTCATCACGGCGATGCCGCCGCAGTGTGCGACTTCATCACGGCGGCGGGGCCACTGTGTGCGACTCCATCGAGGCCGGCCCCCCGCGCCCGGCCCCCGCGCCCGGCCCCCCGCGCCCGGCCCCCTGCGCCCGCTCGCTCTGCGCCCGCTCGCTCTGCGCCCGCTCGCCCTGCGCCTGCACCTCGCACCCCGCGCCTGCGCCTCGCACCCCGCGCCTGCGCCTCGCACCCCGCGCCTGCGCCTCGCACCCCGCGCCTGCGCCTCGCACCCCGCGCCTCGCACCCCGCGCCTCGCACCCCGCGCCCGCGCCTCGCACCCCGCGCCCGCTCGCTTGCGCCGCCGGGTCCACACGAACGGACACGGCGCGGTAATTCGTAAGCTTCTATCCGTTACGCCGGGTGCGTCCGAATACCTCACTACCTGCCACTTTGGTCGCCTCGGCGTGAAGATTTTGGCGTGTAAGGAGACCGAAATCTCTTTGACATATTGCGTTCGGACACAAGCGGGCGTAAACAAAGACAAAGCCAAAACGAGCCGGGCGGTGAGTGGATGTACGCGGAGGAACGTCAGCAGGAGATCGTCCAGCGAGCCCGCGCCGAGGGCCGGGTCGACGTGGTCACGCTGGCCGACACCTTCGGCGTGACCGCGGAGACGATCCGCCGGGATCTGACCGTTCTCGAGCGGGCCGGTGTGCTGCGCCGGGTGCACGGCGGCGCCATCCCGGTGGAGCGGCTCGGGTTCGAGCCGGCGCTCGCCACCCGGGACGCGGTGCTGATCAGTGAGAAGGAGCGGATCGCCAAGGCGGCGCTCGCCGAGGTCCCCGAGGATGGCGCGATCATCCTGGACGCGGGGACCACGACGGCCCGTCTCGCTCAGCTGTTGCCGGCCGACCGCGAGCTGACCGTCGTGGTCAACTCGCCGGTTCTGGCCTCGACGCTCGGCCTCAAACCCAACCTCACCGTCCTGCTGCTCGGTGGTCGCGTCCGGGGGAAGACGCTTGCCACAGTGGACGACTGGGCGCTGCGGCCGCTCGCCGACATGTATGTCGACGTCGCCTTCATGGGCACCAACGGATGCTCCGTCGAGCGGGGCATGACCACTCCGGACCCGGCCGAGGCGGCGGTCAAGCGGGCGATGATCGCCGCGGCCCGCCGGGTGGTGCTGCTCGCTGATCACACCAAGATCGGCAACGATTACCTGGCCCGTTTCGGCGGGCTCGCCGAGCTGGACCTGCTGATCACCGACAACGGCCTGGACGACGAGCTCGCCGCCGAGGTCGAGACCGCGGGCGTCCGGGTGGTGCAGGCATGATCCTCACCGTCACCCTCAACCCCAGCGTCGACCGGGCCCTCGACGTCGACGCCCTCATCCGCGGCGAGGTCATCCGCGCCGCCGACTCGCACATCGACCCGGGTGGCAAGGGCGTCAACGTCTCCCGGGCGCTGCTCGCCAACGGTGTCAGCTCGACCGCGGTGGTGCCGGCCGGTGGCGCCGAGGGCGACCAGCTCGTTGACCTCCTCAAAGGTGAGGGCGTCGACATGCTGGCCGTGCCGATCGCCGGACGGACACGTTCCAACATCACCCTGGCCGAGCCCAACGGCACCGTCACGAAGGTCAACGAGGCCGGGCCGACCCTGTCCGACGCCGAGTTCGCCCAGGTCAGCGACGCGGTGCTGGCCGCAGCCGGCAGTGCCGACTGGGTGGTGATCTGCGGAAGCCTTCCTCCGGGCCCGACGATCGCCGCCTTCACCGATCTGTGCGAGCGTCTGGTCAAGTCCGGTTCCCGCCTCGCGGTGGACAGCAGCGGTCCGGCGCTGCTGGCCGGTGTCGCGGCCGGCGCCGCGCTGATCAAGCCGAACCGGGAAGAACTCGCCGAAGCCGCCGGCACCGAGCTGGCGACGCTAGGCGACGTGATCCGCGCCTGTCAGCGGCTGCGTGAGGCCGGTGCGGGCACGGTTCTGGCCAGCCTGGGTGCGGCCGGCGCGGTGCTTGTCGACGACGCCGGTGTGCTCGCCGGTGCCTCGCCGGTCAGCGTGCCGCGCAGCACCGTCGGTGCCGGCGACGCCCTGCTGGCCGGGTTCCTCGCTGCCGGCGCGCGCGGCGAGGCCGCACTGGTGGAAGGTCTGGCATGGGGCGCGGCCGCGGTCAGCCTTCCCGGCAGCCGGATGCCAGGCCCACAAGACCTCGACCGTACGAGTATTCGCATCGATCTGTTCCCCGACCCGGGCCGGCCGCTCCGCCGCGACTGAGGCGCACCTGCGACCGCGCGCCGGGACGGCGCGACTGTTCCGCCGGATTGTCACGGTATTTCGCAATGCCATTCCATAGTGGGCCCCACTCACCCTCCTACTCCAAAACTGTACCCATTTAACCGTACAAAGTGGGTTTTGTGGCAAGCGTAAGCGAGCCGCCTCCCTGGCGACGAATGGAGATCGTCATGGCTTCTACATACACACCTGAGGTTTCCGGGACCGGTTTCAAGGCCCGGGTCCAGAAGATCGGCGGCTACCTCGCCGGCATGGTCATGCCGAACATCGGCGCGCTCATCGCGTGGGGTCTGATCACCGCTTTGTTCATCCCGGTCGGCTGGATTCCGAACGAGAATCTCGCCCAGCTGGTCGACCCCATGATCAAGTACCTGCTACCGGTGCTGATCGGTTACACCGGTGGCCGGATGGTTCACGGCCAGCGTGGCGCGGTGGTCGGCGCGGTCGCCACCTTCGGCGTCATCGTCGGCGCCGACGTGCCGATGTTCCTCGGCGCGATGATCATCGGCCCGGCGGCCGCCTATGTGATCAAGCTGTTCGACACCGCGATCGAGGGCAAGGTCCGCCCCGGTTTCGAGATGCTGATCGACAACTTCTCGGCCGGTATCGTCGGCGGCGCGTTCGCCATCGTCGGCAAGCTGGCGATCGGCCCGATCGTCGAGGGACTCACCAAAGCCGCCGGTAACGGCGTCGACTGGCTGCTCGACCACAGCCTGATGCCGCTGGTGTCGGTGCTCGTCGAACCGGCCAAGGTGCTGTTCATGAACAACGCCATCAACCACGGCGTGTTCAGCCCGCTCGGTGTGCAGCAGGTGCAGGAGCAGGGCAAATCGATCCTGTTCATGATCGAGTCGAACCCCGGCCCCGGTCTGGGCCTGCTCACCGCCTACCTGCTCTTCGGCCCGAAGTCGCTGCGCCCGTCCGCTCCGGCCGCGATGATCATCCACTTCCTCGGTGGCATCCACGAGATCTACTTCCCGTACGTGCTGATGAAGCCGCGCCTGATCCTCGCCATGATCGCCGGTGGCATGGCCGGTGTCGCCACGTTCATGGTCACCGGGACCGGCACTGTCGCGTCCCCGGCGCCGGGCAGCATCTTCGCCTTCGCCGCGGTCACCGCGAAGGACGGTTACGTCGGGATGATCCTCGGCGTCGTCATCGCCGCCCTGGTCACCTTCGGTGTGGCGTCCCTGCTGCTCGGTTTCGGCAGGCTGAAGTCCGATCAGGAGCTGGACGCGGCCGAGGAAGAGGTGGCAACCGAGGCGGAGATCCCGCACCAGCGCGCAGCGGAGGAGAACGCGACCACCGACACCGGCCACAAAGAGAACGCCTAGATCAAGGAGAGTTCGCCATGGCAACCATCAACGGCAAGGACATTCACAAGCTGGTCGTCGCCTGCGACGCCGGCATGGGCAGCAGCGTGATGCTCGCCAGCACGCTGCGCAAGCAGCTCGGCAAGAGTGGTGTCACCGTGGAGCACAGCCCGGTGAACTCGATCCCCGCCGACGCCGACCTGGTGGTCTGCCACAGTGGACTCGCCGCCCGGGCCCGCTCGGTCGCGCCGACCAAGCCGATCGTGCCGTTCCAGGTCTTCCTCGGCGACCCGGCCGTCACGAAGGTCGTGAAGGCGATTCAGCAGGGGACCGACATCAATGTCTGACCTGCTGGACCGCCGGGCGATCCTGCTCGATCAGGCCGCGGCGGACAAGGAGGACGCCGTCCGGCAGTGCGGTGCGGCGCTGGTGGAGATCGGCGCCGCCGAGCCGGGTTACGTCGGCACGATGCTGGACCGGGAAAAGTCGATCTCCACCTACGTCGGCGAGGGTGTCGCCATTCCGCACGGCACCCTCGACGGCAAGGCCCTGGTGAAGCGGGACGCCCTGGCGGTGCTCCGCTTCCCGGCCGGCGTCGACTGGGACGGCGAACAGGTGACCGTCTGCGTCGCCATCGCCGCCGCCGGGGACGGGCACATCGAGCTGCTCTCGGCACTCGCGGAGATCCTGCTCGACGAGGACCAGGCGCTTGCGTTGCGCTCCGCGACGGACGCCGACACCGTGATCCGCTTATTGGGAAAAATTCAGGAAGGCACCGCATGAAGGTCGTCCGATTCCACGCCCCCGGTGACGTCCGTTTCGAGGACGTGCCGGAACCCGAGGCCGGCCCGGGCGAGGTGAAGATCCGCGTCCGGAACTGCTCCACCTGCGGCACCGATGTGAAGATCTCCAAGTTCGGCCACCACCACATCCACCCGCCCCGGGTGATGGGCCACGAGATCGCCGGCGAGATCGTCACGGTGGGCGACGGCGTCGAGGGCTGGGCGGCGGGCGACCGGGTCCAGGTCATCGCCGCGATCCCGTGTGGAGTGTGCGCCGAGTGCACCCGCGGCCGGATGACGGTCTGCCCGAACCAGGTCTCCATGGGTTACCACTTCGAGGGCGGCTTCGCGCAGTTCATGGTCGTACCGAAAGAGGTCCTCGCCGTCGACGGGCTGAACCGGATCCCGGACGGCGTCTCGTTCGCCGAGGCGTCGGTGGCCGAGCCGCTGGCCTGCGCCCTCAACGCGCAGAACCTGGCCCGCGTCGGTGACGGCGACGACGTCGTGGTGATCGGCTCCGGCCCGATCGGCTGCCTGCACGTCCGGCTGGCCCGGGCACGCGGCGCGGCCCGGGTGTTCCTGGTCGAGCTGAACCGGGAACGCCTGGACATGGCGGCGAACCTGGTCAAGCCGGACGCCGCCATCTGCGCGGCCGAGGCAGACCCGATCGAGGAGATCCGCAAGCTCACCGACGGCCGGGGTGCCGACGTGATCATCACAGCGGCCGCGTCCGGCAAGGCGCAGGAACAGGCCATCGAGATGGCCGCCAGGCAGGGCCGGATCAGCTTCTTCGGCGGCCTGCCCAAGGACAACCCGACGATCACCTGCGACTCGAACCTGGTGCACTACCGGGAGCTGATGATCATCGGCGCCAACGGGTCCAGCCCGGCGCACAACGCCGAGGCGCTCCAGCTGGTCGCCACCGGCGCGGTGCCGGTCGCCGACCTGATCACCCACCGCCTGCCGCTGGACCAGGCGATCGACGCTTTCGGGATCGTCGCCCGCGGCGAAGCCATCAAGGTCACCATCGAGCCTTAGGAGGGTTCCATGCCCACGCGCACCGTTGCCGTCGGCTCCGCCAGCGGCTTGCACGCCCGGCCGGCCAAGCTGTTCGTCGAGGCCGCCGCCGCGGCGCCGGTCAAGGTCACCATCCGGGTCGGTGACCGCAAACCGGTACCGGCCAAGAGCATGCTCGGGGTGCTCGCCCTCGGCGCCAAGCAGGGTACCGAGGTGATCCTCGAAGCCGACGGCGACGGCGCCGAGGAGGCCCTGGACGGTCTCGCCGACCTGCTCGCCCGTGACCTGGACGCCTCCGATGCCTGAGGTGGTCAGCCTCTCCGGCATCGGGGTCTGCGCCGGGATCGCCGCGGGTCCGCTGCTGCGGATCGCGGATGTGCCCGACTTGCCACCTCCAACAGCTTTCGCGGATCCGGCCTCGGAGGTCGCGCGGGCTGACGCGGCGCTCACCGAGGTGGTCCACGACCTCGGCCGCCGCGCGGATCGGGCCGCCGACGCCACGGTCGCCGAGGTGCTGCGGGCCGAGGCGATGATGGCCGGCGACGAGGCGTTGCGGGACGCCGTCCGCGAGCACGTCGCGGACGGCGCCGACGCGGTGCACGCCATCGACCGGGCGTTCGGCGCCTACCGGGAGATGTTCCTCGACGCCGGTGGCTACCTCGCCGAACGGGTCGCCGACCTCGACGACCTGCGCAACCGGGCGGTCGCGGTGCTGCTGGGTCTGCCGATGCCGGGCGTGCCGCATCCCGGGCACCCGTTTGTGCTCGCGGCCCGCGACCTCGCGCCGGCCGACACCGCCGACCTCGACCCCGCTTTCGTCAAAGCGCTGGTCACCGAGGTGGGCGGGCCGACCAGTCACACCGCGATCCTGGCCCGGGCGCTCGGACTGCCCGCCGTGGTGGCCTGCCCCGGCGTACTCGGCATCGCGGACGGGACGCTGGTGTTGGTGGACGGCGCGGCGGGGCGTGTCGACGCGGGCATCGACGAGGCCGTCGCCGAGGCCGCGACCCGGGACGCGGCCGAGGTCGCTGCCGCGGCTTCCTCTCTCACCGGCCCCGGGCAGACCTCCGACGGGTACGGGATCAAGCTCCTCGCCAACGTGGGATCCGCCAAGAACGTGCCGGCCGCCGACGAGGTGCACGCCGAAGGGGTCGGCCTGTTCCGTACCGAACTGCTGTTCCTCGACCGCACCCAGGAACCCGGGCTCGACGAGCAGATCGCGGCGTACCGCGACGTGTTCACCGCGATGTCCGGTCGCCGGGTCGTCATCCGGACGCTCGACGCCGGCGCCGACAAGCCGCTGCCGTTCCTGAACCAGCAGGGCGAGCCCAACCCGGCGCTGGGCGTACGCGGACTGCGGATCGCCCGGCAGCGCCCGGAGGTGCTCGCCACCCAGCTCGCGGCGATCGCCGAGGCCCGGTCGCAGACCGGAGCCGACGTCTGGGTGATGGCGCCGATGGTCTCCACCCTGGCCGAGGCCACCACGTTCGCGGCCGCGGTACGCGACGCCGGCCTGCCCAAGGCCGGCGTGATGATCGAGGTGCCGGCCGCCGCCCTGCGCGCCGCCGACCTGCTCCAGGTGGTCGACTTCCTGAGCATCGGCACGAACGACCTGAGTCAGTACACGTTCGCGGCCGACCGGATGTGCGGGGCGCTCGCCGACCTTCTGGACCCGTGGCAGCCGGCACTGCTCCAGCTGATCGGGATCTGCGGCGACGCCGGCCGTGCGGTGGACAAGCCGGTCGGGGTGTGCGGTGAGGCGGCCGCCGATCCGGGGCTCGCGCCGGTCCTGGTCGGGCTCGGTGTGACAAGCCTGTCGATGTCACCACGGGCGCTGCCCGCGGTGCGGGCGGCCCTCGCCGGGGTGAGCGAACAGGAATGCCGGCGGCTGGCGCGGCTCGCGGTGGCGGCGCCGGACGCGGTGGAGGCCCGGAAGCTGGTGCTCTGAGGGTTTCTCATGAGGCTGCTGACTCCGCTGGCCGATCCAGCGGAGTCAGCTTCGTTCCTGGTTCGATCAGTTGAACGGGAAGCCGCTGGGGAACACGATCGGCTTGGGCTTCGGCATCGTCTCCATCAGGTGGATGACGTCGAGCAGCACCTTCGGCGTGCCCGGGGTGCCCTGCAGCACGGTGATGGTCTTCGTCACGCCGTTGCGGTAACCGACCTTGACCATGTATTCGAAGCGGTCGCAGCAGCTGTTCTTCGGGACGTACCGGGAACGCAGCGCGCGGAACTCCGGGCTCGACGCGAGCCGGATGACCTGGGCGTTCTGGTCCTTGCCGCCCCCGGTGCTGACCAGGGTGTTGATCGAGGTGCCGCCGCCGATGCCACCGGTCCGGATCACCGAGACGGACTCGGCGGGACCGGCGGGCTTCTTCGGCGGTTTCGCTGCTGCCGGTTTTGCCGCTACCGGTTTTGCTGGTGGCGCTGCCACCGCGGGGCTTGCTGCCACCGCGGGGCTTGCTGCCACCGCGGGGCTTGCCGCCACCGCGGTGCTTGCCGGCGGCGGCTCCGCGACCGGTGCCGCGAAGGCCTGGCCGGTCGTCAGGGCGACGCCGGCGAGTCCGAGCGACAGGGCGGCCATGCGTAGGGAGAACCTGCTCATGGCGCCGACGATAGCCTCTAATTTGGTCTCTTTCGGGCAAAACGCCCAAAAGTCAGACGTGTGGGTTGCCGGTCTGATCCGCCGCGCCGAGGTCGTAGCCCCGCTTCGCCAGCTTGTTCTCCAGCACGTGGCAGACGTGCTCGACCACCGCGAGACGCGCGTACGGCTTACTGTCGCCGGGGATGACCTTCCAGCGGGCGCGGGGCTTGTCGGTCTTCTCCAGCATGGCCTCGACGGCGGCTTCGTATTCCGGGCGCTTCTTCCGGTTGCGCCAGTCCTCGTCGGTCAGCTTCCAGGAGCGCAGCGGGTCGTTCGCCCGGTCCTCGAAGCGGCGCAGCTGCTCCTCCTCGGAGACGTGCATCCAGAACTTGATCAGGATCATGCCCTCGGCGGTCAGGGTGCGCTCGAACTCGGAGATCTCGTCGTACGCCCGTTTCCACTGCTCGGTCGTCGCGAAGTTCTCGACCCGTTCGACCAGGACCCGGCCGTACCAGGACCGGTCCAGCACGGTCATCCCGCCGTTGCCGGGCAGCACCTGCCAGAACCGCTGGAGGAAGTGATGGCGCTTCTCGTCGTACGTGGGTGCGGCGAACTGGGAGACACGCACGTGCCTGGGATCGATCATGGTGACCAGCCGCTTGATGGCGCCACCCTTGCCGGAGGCGTCCCAGCCCTCGAAGAGCACGCAGAGCGGCGGCCCGATCCTCTGCTCGCCGATCTGCCCGCCGACCAGCAGGCGCAACCGGAGAAGACGTTGCTGCGCGGCTTCCAGCCGCTCCTCGGCCTTCTTCTTCGAGATGTCGATCGGTGCTTTCGCGCTTCCCAGGTGACCCATGCGCCTAGCATCCGCCAAACCCGCTGTGATCCGCAGCAGGGAGTGCGGGACAATCCGTGCGTGACTCTTGTAGACGACCTGCTGTGGCGCGGACTGATCCAGGACTCGACCGACCCCGACGAGCTGCGCAAAGCACTCGACGGCGGCTCGATCACGTTCTATGTGGGCTTCGACCCGACCGCCGCCTCGCTGCACGTCGGCCACCTCATGCAGGTGCTCACCGCCCGCCGCCTCCAGCAGGGCGGTCACCGGCCGCTGCTGCTCGTCGGCGGCGCCACCGGCCAGATCGGTGACCCGCGGGAGTCCAGCGAGCGCAGCCTCAACGCGCCGGAGGTCGTGGAAGGCTACGTGGAGCGCATCCGGACCCAGCTCGCCCCGTTCGTGACCTACGAGGGCCCGCAGGGTGCCACGCTCGTCAACAACCTGGACTGGACCGGCCCGACCTCGGTGATCGAGTTCCTGCGTGACGTCGGCAAGCACTTCCCGGTCAACAAGATGCTGGCCCGTGACGTGGTGCGCAACCGGCTGGAGAGCGGGATCAGCTTCACCGAGTTCAGCTACCAGCTGCTGCAGTCCAACGACTTCTACCAGCTGCACGTCCAGCACGGCTGCCTGCTGCAATTCGGTGGCTCCGACCAGTGGGGCAACATCACCGCCGGCGTGGACTTCGTGCGCCGCCGCGGCGCCGGCCCGGTGAACGCGTTCGTCACTCCGCTGGTCCTCAAGGCTGACGGCACCAAGTTCGGCAAGACCGAAGGCGGCGCGGTCTGGCTCGACCCGACCATGACCAGCCCGTACTCCTTCTACCAGTTCTGGATCAACAGCGACGACCGGGACGTGAGCAAGTACCTGCGGTACTTCAGCTTCAAGTCCCGCGAAGAGCTGGAGGAGCTGGAGAAGGCGACCGCGGAGCGGCCGCAGGCCAGGCTCGCGCAGCGAGCCCTGGCTTTCGAGGTCACCGCGCTGGTGCACGGCGAGGAGGAGGCGAACCAGGCGGTCGCGGCGAGCCAGGCGCTCTTCGGGCGCGGATCCCTGGACGAACTCTCCGCGGACACGTTGCGCGCCGCCCTGGGCGAGGCGGGACTTCTTGAGGTACGCGGGGATCTCCCCACCGTGGGTGCCCTGCTGAAGGACGCGGGTCTCGTGGCGAGCGCGAACGAGGCACGCCGCACGATCGGGGAGGGTGGCGCCTACTTGAACAACGAGCGCATCACCGACGGTGAGGCCGTGGTTCCGGAGTCGGCATTGCTGCATGGTCGTTTCCTGGTGCTGCGCCGTGGCAAGCGCACATTCGCCGGCGTGGAGATCGTCAAATAGTGCTCTGACCTGAGGTTTTTCGAGATCGGCCCGTTGTGACCCAGGTCGCGGCGGGCCGATTTGGCAACGCGGACATGTGCCTGTAATGTTTTCCAAGCCGCCAGGGAAACGGGCGAGCGAGCGGGACTCGAAAGAGGCCCGGCGCGGCCGGCCTGGAGGACACCCCAAGAAATGATCACGGTGCTTCATCGTGTAACGTTCTGCGGGTCGAACAAAGCCCCGGCTTCTTGCCGCGAAAGCGGTGGTGAATCGGTGTGCGGTTGTTCTTTGAGAACTCAACAGGGTGCTTGATAAGCCAGTGCCAATAATGGCATTACCCCGACCCATCTCTTACCGGGGATGGGTGGGAGATTCCTTTGGCAACATTTGTTTGTTGCCGGGACGCTTTTCCAAAGATTTTGTTGGAGAGTTTGATCCTGGCTCAGGACGAACGCTGGCGGCGTGCTTAACACATGCAAGTCGAGCGGAAAGGCCCTTCGGGGTACTCGAGCGGCGAACGGGTGAGTAACACGTGAGTAACCTGCCCCAGACTTTGGGATAACCCTCGGAAACGGGGGCTAATACCGGATATTACTTTGCATCGCATGGTGCTTGGTGGAAAGTTTTTCGGTTTGGGATGGACTCGCGGCCTATCAGCTTGTTGGTGAGGTAATGGCTCACCAAGGCGAGGACGGGTAGCCGGCCTGAGAGGGCGACCGGCCACACTGGGACTGAGACACGGCCCAGACTCCTACGGGAGGCAGCAGTGGGGAATATTGCACAATGGGCGGAAGCCTGATGCAGCGACGCCGCGTGAGGGATGACGGCCTTCGGGTTGTAAACCTCTTTCAGCAGGGACGAAGCGCAAGTGACGGTACCTGCAGAAGAAGCGCCGGCCAACTACGTGCCAGCAGCCGCGGTAAGACGTAGGGCGCGAGCGTTGTCCGGATTTATTGGGCGTAAAGAGCTCGTAGGCGGCTTGTCGCGTCGAATGTGAAAACTCGGGGCTCAACTCCGAGCTTGCATTCGATACGGGCAGGCTAGAGTTCGGTAGGGGAGACTGGAATTCCTGGTGTAGCGGTGAAATGCGCAGATATCAGGAGGAACACCGATGGCGAAGGCAGGTCTCTGGGCCGATACTGACGCTGAGGAGCGAAAGCGTGGGGAGCGAACAGGATTAGATACCCTGGTAGTCCACGCTGTAAACGTTGGGCGCTAGGTGTGGGGGACCTCTCCGGTTTTCTGCGCCGCAGCTAACGCATTAAGCGCCCCGCCTGGGGAGTACGGCCGCAAGGCTAAAACTCAAAGGAATTGACGGGGGCCCGCACAAGCGGCGGAGCATGCGGATTAATTCGATGCAACGCGAAGAACCTTACCTGGGTTTGACATCGCCGGAAAACTCGTAGAGATACGGGGTCCTTCGGGGCCGGTGACAGGTGGTGCATGGCTGTCGTCAGCTCGTGTCGTGAGATGTTGGGTTAAGTCCCGCAACGAGCGCAACCCTCGTCCCATGTTGCCAGCATTTAGTTGGGGACTCATGGGAGACTGCCGGGGTCAACTCGGAGGAAGGTGGGGATGACGTCAAGTCATCATGCCCCTTATGTCCAGGGCTTCACGCATGCTACAATGGCCGGTACAAAGGGCTGCGATACCGTGAGGTGGAGCGAATCCCAAAAAGCCGGTCTCAGTTCGGATCGGGGTCTGCAACTCGACCCCGTGAAGTCGGAGTCGCTAGTAATCGCAGATCAGCAACGCTGCGGTGAATACGTTCCCGGGCCTTGTACACACCGCCCGTCACGTCACGAAAGTCGGCAACACCCGAAGCCGGTGGCCTAACCCCTTGTGGGAGGGAGCCGTCGAAGGTGGGGCTGGCGATTGGGACGAAGTCGTAACAAGGTAGCCGTACCGGAAGGTGCGGCTGGATCACCTCCTTTCTAAGGAGCAACTTTCCGCGAAAGCGGACAGTAGCCCGCACCGCCCGAATGTGGTGGTGGGGTGCTCAAAGGCGGAGACACTGGCCAGTCAGGACCGGCAACGGCCGGCGACGTTAGTACCGCTTCCTCCGGGGAGTGTGGAAAGCAAGCTGGTGCGGCTGGATTCCTGGCGAAAAACAAGCATCCTGTTGGGTATCTGAAAGAACAACCTTTGTGGTTGGTCTTCAATGCCAGGCGTGATTCGGCAGCTCATACCGTTCGGTTTTCCGGGGTTTGGTGGGTTGTGGATCGAATCGCGGGTTGGTCGTTGGTTGAGAATTGCACAGTGGACGCGAGCATCTTGTTTTTTGTGGTTAAGTTGTCAAGGGCGAACGGTGGATGCCTTGGCACCAGGAGCCGATGAAGGACGTGGGAGGCCGCGATAGGCCTGGGGGAGCTGCCAACCTAGCTGTGATCCCAGGGTGTCCGAATGGGGAAACCTAGCACGAGTCATGTCGTGTTATCCGTGCCTGAATTCATAGGGCATGTGAGGGGAACGCGGGGAAGTGAAACATCTCAGTACCCGTAGGAAGAGAAAACAACCGTGATTCCGTGAGTAGTGGCGAGCGAAAGCGGATCTAGCCTAAACCAGATACGTGTGATACCTGTCAGGGGTTGCGTATTCGGGGTTGTGGGACCCACTTGATTGTTCTGACAGACAGTCGAAGAGTTACAAAGTTTCATGCTAGTCGAACGACGTGGGAAAGTCGGCCGTAGACGGTGAGAGCCCGGTAGACGAAAGTGTGTGACCTCTTTGTGGTGTTCCCGAGTAGCAGCGGACTCCTAGAATCTGCTGTGAATCTGCCAGGACCACCTGGTAAGGCTGAATACTTCCTGGTGACCGATAGCGGACAAGTACCGTGAGGGAATGGTGAAAAGTACCCCGGGAGGGGAGTGAAATAGTACCTGAAACCGTTCGCCTACAATCCGTCAGAGCCACCGTAGCAGTGGTGATGGCGTGCCTTTTGAAGAATGAGCCTGCGAGTTAGTGGCATGTGGCGAGGTTAACCCGTGTGGGGTAGCCGTAGCGAAAGCGAGTCTGAAGAGGGCGCTCTTTAGTCGCATGTTCTAGACCCGAAGCGGAGTGATCTAGCCATGGGCAGGTTGAAGCGTGGGTAAGACTACGTGGAGGACCGAACCCACCAACGTTGAAAAGTTGGGGGATGACCTGTGGTTAGGGGTGAAAGGCCAATCAAACTCCGTGATAGCTGGTTCTCCCCGAAATGCATTTAGGTGCAGCGTCGCGTGTTTCTTGCCGGAGGTAGAGCACTGGATGGTCTAGGGGGCCCACAAGCTTACTGAAATCAGCCAAACTCCGAATGCCGGTAAGTGAGAGCGCGGCAGTGAGACTGCGGGGGATAAGCTTCGTAGTCGAGAGGGAAACAGCCCAGATCGCCAGCTAAGGCCCCTAAGCGTGTGCTAAGTGGAAAAGGATGTGGGATCGCATTGACAACCAGGAGGTTGGCTTAGAAGCAGCCACCCTTTAAAGAGTGCGTAATAGCTCACTGGTCAAGTGGTTCCGCGCCGACAATGTAGCGGGGCTCAAGCACACCGCCGAAGCTGTGGCATTCACATATTAACTTAGCTTGGTCCCTTGAGGATCTTGTTCAGGTGTGTGGATGGGTAGGGGAGCGTCGTATGGCGGGTGAAGCGGCGGAGTGATCCAGCCGTGGACGCCATACGAGTGAGAATGCAGGCATGAGTAGCGAATGAAGGGTGAGAACCCCTTCCGCCGGATGACCAAGGGTTCCAGGGGCAGGCTAATCCGCCCTGGGTGAGTCGGGGCCTAAGGCGAGGCCGAGAGGCGTAGTCGATGGATAACGGGTTGATATTCCCGTACCCGCGTAGAAGCGCCCAAGACGAACCCATCTGTACTAAGCACATGAAGCGCCGGCGGTCTTCGGACTTATGGTGTGGAGTCTGTGACCTCGGGTGGTAGTAGTTTAGCGATGGGGTGACGCAGGAAGGTAGATGATCCCGGCCGGTGGTTGTGCCGGGGTAAGCGTGTAGGCCGTACCGTAGGCAAATCCGCGGTGCATATGAGGCTGAGACGTGATGCCGAGCCGTTCTGGTGAAGTCATTGATCCTATGCTGCCGAGAAAAGCCTCTAGCGAGCTTCGAGCGGCCCGTACCCTAAACCGACACAGGTGGTCAGGTAGAGAATACCGAGGCGACGGGTGAACTGTGGTTAAGGAACTCGGCAAATTGCCCCCGTAACTTAGGGAGAAGGGGGGCCGGACGCGTGAAGCCCCTTGCGGGTGGAGCGTGGTATGGCCGCAGAGAGCAGGGGGAAGCGACTGTTTACTAAAAACACAGGTCCATGCGAAGTCGTAAGACGATGTATATGGACTGACGCCTGCCCGGTGCTGGAACGTTAAGGGGACCTGTTAGCGAGTATTCGCGAGGCGGAGAACTTAAGCGCCAGTAAACGGCGGTGGTAACTATAACCATCCTAAGGTAGCGAAATTCCTTGTCGGGTAAGTTCCGACCTGCACGAATGGCGTAACGACTTCCCCACTGTCTCAACCACAGGCCCGGCGAAATTGCAGTACGAGTAAAGATGCTCGTTACGCGCGGCAGGACGGAAAGACCCCGGGACCTTTACTATAGCTTGACATTGGTATCCGAATTTAATTGTGTAGGATAGGTGGGAGCCGGTGAAGCTCGGACGCCAGTTCGGGTGGAGGCATTGTTGAAATACCACTCTGTTGGGTTTGGGTATCTAACTTGCGGCCCTGATCGGGTCGAGGGACAGTGTCTGGTGGGTAGTTTAACTGGGGCGGTTGCCTCCTAAAGGGTAACGGAGGCGCCCAAAGGTTCCCTCAGCCTGGTTGGCAATCAGGTGTTGAGTGTAAGTGCATAAGGGAGCTTGACTGTGAGACTGACGGGTCGAGCAGGGACGAAAGTCGGGACTAGTGATCCGGCACTTGCGTGTGGAAGCGGTGTCGCTCAACGGATAAAAGGTACCCCGGGGATAACAGGCTGATCTTCCCCAAGAGTCCATATCGACGGGATGGTTTGGCACCTCGATGTCGGCTCGTCGCATCCTGGGGCTGTAGCAGGTCCCAAGGGTTGGGCTGTTCGCCCATTAAAGCGGTACGCGAGCTGGGTTTAGAACGTCGTGAGACAGTTCGGTCCCTATCCGCCGTGCGCGTTGGATACTTGAGAAGGGCTGTCCCTAGTACGAGAGGACCGGGACGGACGAACCTCTGGTGTGCCAGTTGTTCCGCCAGGAGCATGGCTGGTTGGCTACGTTCGGAAGGGATAACCGCTGAAAGCATCTAAGCGGGAAGCCTGCTTCGAGATGAGGTATCCCACCACCTTGAGTGGGTAAGGCTCCCAGTAGACTACTGGGTTGATAGGCCGGAAATGTAAGCACGGTAACGTGTTGAGTTGACCGGTACTAATAGGCCGAGGGCTTAACCACCCTAAATTTTATGCTTACGCGTCCACTGTGTGATTCACAGCAAACGAACAACCACCTCGTTTGCCGGCCTTTTCGGCTGGCATATCGGGTTGCTGGTTCTTCGCTGCGCTGAAAGGTGTTTCGGTGGTCATAGCGGAGGGGAAACGCCCGGTTACATTCCGAACCCGGTAGCTAAGCCCTCCAGCGCCGATGGTACTGCACTCGGGAGGGTGTGGGAGAGTAGGACGCCGCCGGACTCAACGTGATGGTCGAGGGCCGCCCCCGCTCGGGGTCGGCCCTTGACTGCGTTTATGAGCAAGTCCCCTAGTAGCTTTGAGTGTTGACGCTTGGCGCCGCCCGTTCCGAGGGCCAGCCGCCGTATTGGAAGGAATGATCCGTGACTACAGGACCGCAAGACGGCGGCTCCAGCAACCGAGACGGCGAGAGCCGTCCCGGCCGCAGTCGCGACGGAGCTGGCGACGAGCGCCGGAGTGACCGCGGTGGCTCCTCCCAGGGCGGCGGTGAGCGGGGCGGATCCCGTGGCGGCTACCAGGGTGGCGGCGACCGCGGCGGCTTCAACCGTGGCGGCGACCGTCCGGGTGGCGACCGCGGAGGCTTCCGTGGCGGCGACCGTGACCGTGGCGGCTACCAGGGCGGACAGCGTTCGTCGGGCGGCGGCTACCGCGGTGGCGACCGTCCGCAGGGTGACCGTGGTGGTTACCAGGGTGGCGGCGACCGCGGTGGATTCCGCGGTGGCGACCGTCCCCAGGGCGACCGTGGCGGCTACCAGGGTGGCGGCGACCGCGGTGGATTCCGTGGCGGAGACCGCGACCGTGGCGGCTACCAGGGCGGACAGCGCTCGGTGGGCGGTGGCGACCGTGGCGGTTTCCGTGGCGGCGACCGTCCGCAGAGCGGCGGCTACCAGGGCGGTGGCGACCGGGGTGGTTTCCGTGGAGGAGACCGCGACCGTGGCGCCGGCCAGGGTGGCTTCCGTGGCGGTGACCGTCCGCAGGGTGACCGTGGTGGTTACCAGGGTGGCGGCGACCGCGGTGGATACCGTGGTGGCGACCGTCCCCAGAGTGGTGGCTTCCGTGGCGGCGACCGTCCGCAGAGCGGCGGCTACCAGGGTGGTGGCGACCGTGGCGGCTTCAACCGTGGCGGCGACCGTCCGCAGGGTGGCGGCTACCGGGGCGACCGTCCCAGCGGTGACCGTCCGGGGGGCGACCGTGGCGACCGTGGCGGCTTCCGCAGCGACCGCCCGCAGGGTGACCGTGGTGGTTACCAGGGTGGCGGCGACCGCGGTGGATACCGTGGCGGTGACCGTCCCCAGAGTGGTGGCTTCCGCGGCGGCGACCGTCCGCAGAGCGGTGGTTTCCGCGGCGGTGACCGTCCGCAGGGTGACCGTGGTGGTTACCAGGGTGGCGGCGACCGGGGTGGTTTCCGCGGTGGCGACCGTGACCGTGGTGGTTACCAGGGTGGCGGCGACCGTGGCGGCTTCAACCGTGGCGGCGACCGTCCGCAGGGTGGCGGCTACCGGGGCGACCGTCCCAGCGGTGACCGTCCGGGGGGCGACCGTGGCGACCGTGGCGGCTTCCGCAGCGACCGCCCGCAGGGTGACCGCGGTGGTTACCAGGGTGGCGGCGACCGCGGTGGATACCGTGGCGGCGACCGTCCGCAGAGTGGCGGCTACCAGGGCGGTGGCGACCGCGGTGGTTTCCGTGGCGGTGACCGTGACCGTGGTGGTTACCAGGGTGGCGGCGACCGTGGTGGCTTCAACCGCGACCGTTCGAGCGGCCCCCGTGAGAGCTTCTCCGGTGGCGAACGCCCGCAGGGTGGCGGCTACCGGGGCGACCGTCCCAGCAGCGACCGTCCGTCCGGCTACCGGGGCGACCGTCCCCAGGGTGACCGTCCGGGTGGCGACCGTGGCGACCGTGGCGGCTTCCGCAGCGACCGCCCGCAGGGTGACCGCGGTGGTTACCAGGGTGGCGGCGACCGCGGCGGATACCGTGGTGGCGACCGTCCCCAGGGTGACCGTGGCAGCGACCGCGGCGGCTTCCGCAGCGACCGTGACCGTGGCGGCTACCAGGAGCGCGACAACCGTCCGCAGGACGAGCAGGACGGTCAGCCGACCTTCCAGGCCCCGGACATTCCCGAGGACATCGTCGCGACCGACCTCGACCAGGAGGTCCGCGCCGAACTGAACTCCCTCGCTCGTGAGATGGCGGACAAGGTCGCGCGGCACCTCGTCGCGGCCGGTCAGATCATCGACGAGGACTCCGAGCTGGCGCTGCAGCACGCGATCGCGGCTCGCCGGCTCGCGTCCCGGATCGCCGTGGTGCGTGAGGCCGTCGGTCTCGCCGCCTACGCTGCCGGGGACTGGACGACGGCCATCGCCGAGCTGCGCACCTACCACCGGATGACCGGCCGGCAGACGCACCTCGCTGAGCTGGCCGACTGCGAGCGGGCCCTGGGCCGGCCGGAGCGGGCGATCGACCTGTACCGCGGCGCCGACATCGCGAAGCTCGAGAAGAGCGGCGCGATCGAGCTGCTGATCGTGGCGGCCGGTGCCCGGACCGACCTCGGCCAGCACGACGCGGCCGTGGCGATGCTCCAGGTCAAGGAACTGACCGCGGAGGAGGACGCCGACTGGGCGGCCCGCCTGCGGTACGCGTACGCCGATGCCCTGCTCGCGGCTGGCCGCCGTGACGAGGCCCGGGAGTGGTTCGCCCGTGCCGCTGCCGCCGACGAGGAGCAGCTGACCGACGCGGCCGAGCGGCTTCTCGAACTCGACGGCGTCTCCATCGAGGGCGACGACGAGGACGAGGACGACGAGACCGAGGCAGCGCTCGGCGAGGCCGGCCCGGAGACCCGTTCCGAGGACGACGACGCTTCCGAGGGCCCGGTGGCCGAGGACGACGACGACTTCGAGGACGACGACGAAGAGGACGACGCGCCGGTCGCTGTCGACGCCGAGGACGACGAGTTCGAGGACGACGAGGACGAGGACGAGGACGACGAGGAGTCGGCCCCGGTGTCCGAGACCGACGTGAACACCGACGCGGTCAAGTCCGACGACGAGAAGAAGCAGGCGGACGAGTTCGTCACGAAGTCGGACGACGAGCAGAAGTAAAGACGAGCAGAAGTAAACATGAGCGACCACCTCGCCGCGGGCTACGACCTGGTCATCTTCGACCTGGACGGCGTCATCTACCTGATCGACAAACCGATTCAGGGCGCGGCCGAGGCGGTCGAGCGGCTGCGCTCCGGCGGGACCTCGATCGCGTACGCGACGAACAACGCCTCGCGGCGAGCCGCTGATGTGGCCGCGCTGCTGACCGGCATGGGTGTGAAGGCCGCGCCGGCTGAGGTTCTGACCTCGGCCGGCGCGGCCGCCGTGCTTCTGGCCGAGCGGTTCCCGGCCGGCGCGCCGGTCCTGGTGGTGGGTGCTGACGCCCTGCGCGCCGAGGTCCGCGACGCGGGCCTCAACCCCGTCGGCTCGGCCGAGGACGGACCGGTCGCGGTCATTCAGGGGTACGGACCAGAGGTCGGCTGGAAGATCCTGGCCGAAGCCGCTCTGGCGGTGCGGGCCGGCGCGACCTGGTTCGCCACCAACACCGACAAGACCCTGCCCAGCCCTCGTGGCCCGCTGCCGGGCAACGGCTCGCTGGTGGCGGTCCTGCGTACCGCTCTGGACCGTGATCCGGACGTGGTCGTCGGCAAGCCGGAGCCCGCCCTGTTCACCACGGCCGCGAAGCAGTCCGAGGCGAAGCGTCCACTGGCGATCGGCGACCGCCTGGACACCGACATCGAGGGCGCGGTCGGCGCCGGCCTGGACAGCCTGCTGGTGCTCACCGGCGTGAGCGGCCCGGCCGACCTGCTGGCCGCACCGCCGCACCGGCGCCCCACGTTCGTGGCAGCCGACCTGTCGGCCCTGTTCCGCCCGGCCGCCGACGCCCGAATCCCGGCACCCGGCGACACGAGCACCGGGACGAGCGGCAAGGCGAGCGGCGACACGAGCACCGGGACGAGCGGCGAGAGCGGCACCGGGGCGAGCGGATGGCGGGTCACCCGTGACGGTGACCGCGCTGTGCTGGACGGCTCCGGCGACCCGGTCGACGCGCTGCGCCTGCTCTGCGGCGTGACCTGGGACGGCGTCCCGCTCTCCGCGATCGAGGCAGGTTCACCCGAAGCCGGCGAGCTCCTGCACGCCTGGGGCATCTGACCCCCGCGCGGCCCGTTCCGGTTCTTGAACGTTTTCGGTCACCGGGCCGTATCTGGAAGCGCTGCTGGTGCTCTCAGAGGAGCTTACGGAGTTTGAGCAGGTCGAACGGGTTCGCCTTGATGGTGACCTGCCGGGACGCGATCGCGCGGGTGATGTCGAGCCTGCCCTCGATCAGGGCGATCAGGTCGGCGCCTGAGGAGATCAGCGCGATCTTCGCTTTCGGATCGTCGCCGTCCGCGATGTCGATCAGCCGGCCGCCGGTGATCCGGCCGTGGAACGCGGTGCCGAGGTCGGTCACCCGGCAGGCGAGCGTGCGATCGAGGTCGAGATGGCCCTGGGCTTCGGCATTGGCGGCCAGCTTCGCGGCCAGGTCGTGCAACGCTTGCCGGCACTCGTCCACGGTGACCATCCGCACCCTCCCTCGCGACACCAGCACGGTACCTCAGGAAGATGTCCGGGGTGCCCGGTAGCGTGGCACCCGACGCGGCGAGAGGAGACGGGACCATGGCGGATGCATGGCGGGCATATCTGGACCTGGCGCTCGGGCTCACGGAAGCCCCCAGGAAAAAAGCTCAGCAGGTCGCCGGGGAGGTGCTCTCCCGGGGTGGCACGACGGCGGTACAGCTTCAGGGCCTGGTGGAGGATCTGCTCTCGGCCGGAGTGGCGAACCGTGAGGCGCTGACGAACATCGTCCGCTACGAGGTGGACCGTGCCCTC
This sequence comes from Actinoplanes sp. CA-015351, assembly GCF_050955685.1. Lineage (NCBI taxonomy): Bacteria > Bacillati > Actinomycetota > Actinomycetes > Micromonosporales > Micromonosporaceae > Actinoplanes > Actinoplanes sp. CA-015351. The sequence goes on along the minus strand of NZ_CP192102.1, from coordinate 6,266,977 downwards.
GGGCGGGTGGGACTTGCCACCGCCGACGAGGTCTCGGATCTGACGACGCGGGTGCACGATCTGGAGCGACAGCTGCGGGAGGCGGAATCGAAACCCGGCACCGTCGCTCCACCGGCCGCGCCGGTCGGGCCGGTCGGGCCGGTCGGGCCGCCGGCGAAAAAGGCCGTGACTAAAAAAGCGGTGAAAGCCAAGCCGAACGCGATGCCGGCGGCCGGAACTGGCCGGGCGGCCGCACCGGCCAATGTGGCCCCCGCGCCCACCGAGCCTGCCCTGAGTGAGCCGGCCCTGAGCGAGCCTGCCCCGAGCGAGCCGGCCCTGAGTGGGCCAGCCCCGAGTGAGCCGGCACCCAGTGAGCCGGCACCCAGCCCACCGGTGAAGGGCGAGCCGGTGAAGAAGGTGGCGGCCAAGAAGGTCGTCGCGAAGAAGGCCCCGGCGCCCCCTGCCAAGAAGGCGGTCGCCAAGCGCGCGCCCGCCAAGAAGGCGGCGGTGCCGTCGCAGGCGACACCCGCTACGGGTGTGCCGGTTCCGGCGGGTACCTCCGCGTCGCCGGTGAGCGCCGTGGTCGAGGCGGCGGCGGCAACCGAGCTGCCGCCGGTCACCACGACAGCGCCTCGGAAGCGTGCCCCCCGCAAGGCCGCCGAGCCGGCCCCGGTCAAGGCCGCTGAACCGGCCCCGGTCAAGGTTGCCGGGCCGGCCCCGGTCAAGGTTGCCGGGCCGGCCCCGGCGAAGAAGGCGGCTCTCCGGAGGGCGGCTGCGAAGAAGACAGTGCCGAACCAGGCGACCTCGGCCGAGACCACGGAGGCGTGAGCCCGTGACGTTCCCGAACTTCGCACAGCCCGGCCCCCGGCCGGCCCCGCCGCTCGCCGCCCCGCCGCTCGCCGCGCCACAGGTGGTCGCCCCGCAGGCGGTCGCCCAGGCGCCGGGCGGCGGGAACGGGGAGGACACCGGGCACCCGGCGGTGGACGCGGTGCTACGGTCGCTCGCCAACGCCGCGCGGCTGGCGCCGGCGGAGCAGATCGCCGAGTACGAGGCCGCGCACCAGGTGCTCCAGGAAACCCTGGCGAGCATCGACCGCTGAGACGCGTACAAGAAAAGGGTTTTGATCTTAAATGGCCCGCCGTGTGCGGCTGGACGCTGAGCTCGTCCGCCGCAAGCTCGCTCGTTCCCGGGAACAGGCCGCCGCGCTCGTCGCGGACGGCCGTGTGCAGGTCCGGGGCGTCGTCGCCCACAAGGTGGCGGCGATGGTCGATCCGGCCGACCCGGTGCTGGTGACCGGGGAGGACCCGCAGACCGAGTACGTGTCCCGGGGCGGGCACAAACTCGCCGGAGCGCTCGCCGCCTTCAAGGGGCTGGGCGTCGAGGGGAGAAGGTGCCTGGACGCGGGCGCGTCCACCGGCGGGTTCACCGACGTGCTGCTGCGCGCCGGCGCCCGGCAGGTGGTGGCGGTCGACGTCGGTTACGGGCAGCTGGCGTGGCCGATCCGGACCAACGAGCGGGTCGTGGTGATGGAGCGCACGAACGTGCGCACCCTGACCCCGGACGTGATCGGCGGGACTGTCGACCTGACCGTGGCCGACCTGTCGTTCATCTCGCTGCGGCTGGTGCTGCCGGCGCTCGCGGCGTGCACCGACGGTGATCTGGCGCTGATGGTGAAACCGCAGTTCGAGGTGGGCAAGGAACGAGTCGGTACCGGCGGTGTGGTCCGGGACTGGCGGCTGCGTGCCGAGGCCGTGATGGACGTGGCGGCGGCCGCGCAGGAGCTGGGCCTGGGTGTGCGGGACGTGGCGGCGAGCCCGCTGCCCGGACCGAGCGGCAACGTGGAGTTCTTCGTGTGGTTCCGGCGGGACGCGCCACCCGCCGAGCAGGAGCGGATCGAGAGTGTGGTCGAGGCGGGACCAGTGGCTGCTGACTTGGAGGCGACATGACCCGCTCGGCCCTGCTGGTGACGCACACCGGGCGCAGGCAGAGCACACAGCACGCCCGTGCGGTGGCCCTGGATCTGATCGCTGCCGGTTTCGAGGTCCGGGTCATCGCCGAGGAGGTCGCCGACATCGATCTGCCACCGGAGGTGAAGCCGGTCGAGGGACCGGCCGCGACCGAGGGTGTGGAGATCGTGCTGGCGCTCGGTGGCGACGGTACGTTCCTGCGCGCCGCCGACCTGGCCCGGCCGGTGAAGGCGCCGCTGCTCGGGATCAACCTGGGCAAGGTCGGTTTCCTCGCCGAGGCGGAGATCGAGCACATCGACGAGGCGGTCGCCAGCGTGGTGGCCGGCGATTACACGGTCGACGAGCGGCTGACCCTGGACGTGCGGGCCGAGTACGACGGACGCCTGATCGCCGAGTCGTGGGCGCTCAACGAGGTGTCGGTGGAGAAGGGCCAGCGGGCGCAGATGCTCGAGCTCCTCGTCGACGTGGACGGCCGGCCGCTCTCGCGGTACGGCTGCGACGGTGTGGTTTGCGCCACACCCACCGGGTCGACGGCGTACGCGTTCTCGGCCGGCGGACCGGTGGTCTGGCCCGAGGTGGAGGCGCTGCTGCTCGTGCCGATCAGTGCGCACGCGCTGTTCAGCAAGCCGCTGGTGACCGCTCCGACGTCGACGTTCGTCCTGACGGTCGACCCGTATACGTCCTTTGCGGTGCTCTGCTGTGACGGTCGGCGCACCTGGGACCTGCCGCCCGGCTCACGGGTGACTGTCGAACGGGGTCAGCTGCCCGTCCGGGTGGTCCGTCTGGCGCCCAGGCCGTTCACTGACACGCTCGTGGCGAAGTTCGAACTGCCGGTGGTCGGCTGGCGCGGGAATCGACGCTGATCACAAAACCCGCGTTGGGCGATTGTCGGTGGGCACCGTTACTGTTCGCCTGTGCTGGAGGAACTGCGCATCACCGGTCTCGGCGTCATCGACGACACCACGCTGCGGCTCACGTCGGGAATGAATGTGATCACCGGCGAGACCGGTGCTGGCAAGACGATGGTGGTGACCGGTCTCGGACTTCTGTTCGGCGGCCGGGCCGACGCCGGCCGGGTGCGAGCCGACCCCGGCCGTGCCGTCGTGGAGGGCCGGCTGAAACTGCGCGGCAGCCTGGGTGACGCGGTGCGCACCCGGGTCACCGACGCCGGCGGCGAGGCTGACGACGACGGCTCGATCCTGCTGAGCCGCACGGTGACGGCCGAGGGCCGGTCCCGGGCGCACGTCGGCGGCCGCAGCATGCCGGTGTCGACGCTCAGCGAGCTCGGCGAGCAGATCCTGGCCGTGCACGGCCAGTCCGATCAGCTGCGGCTGCTGCGACCGTCCGAGCAGCGTTCCGCGCTGGACCGGTTCGCCGGCCCGGAGCACGAGAAACTTCTGGATTCCTACCGCGAGGCGTTCACCCGCTGGCGCAAGGTGGTCGAGGACCTGACCGACCGCCGGCGCAACGCGCGGCAGCGCTCGCAGGAGGCCGACCTGCTCAAGCTCGGCCTCGACGAGATAACCCGGGTCGACCCGCAGCCCGGTGAGGACGACGATCTGCGCGCCGAACTGCAGCGGCTGGAGCACGCCGAGGGGCTGCGGGTGGCCGCGGCCATCGCCGGGCAGGCCCTGGCCGGCGGTGTGGAGGCGACCGACGACACCCCGGACGCGACCCAGCTGCTCGGCACCGCCCGGCGCACCCTGGAGGGTCAGGCCGGTGTCGACCCGCGGCTGGGCGAGCTGGCTTTGCGGATCGAGGAGGCGGCGACCCTGGTGGGTGACGTCTCGTCGGAGCTCTCGGCGTACCTCGGTGAGCTGGACGCGGACCCGGCCCGGCTGGAGGCGATCTACGAGCGGCGGGCCGCGCTGCGCGCCTTGACCCGGAAATACGCGGACGACATCGACGGCGTGATCGTCTGGGCGGAGAACGCCCGGACCAAGCTGAGCGATCTGGACAACTCCGACGAGCTGCTCGAGGAGCTGGACAAGGAACGGCAGCGGCTCGCCGCGACCGTGGGCGAGCTGGCGGGCCGGCTCACGGCGGCGCGGCGGGAGGCGGCCGGGCGGTTCTCCGAGGCGGTCAGTGTGGAGCTGGCCGGTCTGGCGATGCCGCACGCGCGGGTCGAGATCGTGGTGCTGACCCGCACGCCGACGCGGGACGAGCCGGCCGTGACGGTCGACGGCGAGGAGTTCGCGGCCGGTCCGGACGGCGCCGACGAGGTGGAGCTGCGGCTGCTGGCCCACCCGGGCGCGCCGTCGCTGCCGCTGCAGAAAGGCGCCTCGGGTGGTGAGCTGTCCCGGGTGATGCTGGCGATCGAGGTGGTGTTCGCGGGCGCCGGTGGCCCGCCGACGCTGGTCTTCGACGAGGTGGACTCGGGTGTCGGTGGCACGGCCGCGGTGGAGATCGGCCGGCGGCTGGCGCGCCTTGCGCGTACCCATCAGGTGTTGGTCGTGACGCACCTGCCGCAGGTCGCGGCATTCGCGGATCGCCATCTGGTGGTCGCGAAGGACACCGGTGGGGCGATCACTACGAGTGGTGTGCGGATCGTGGAGGAGACCGAGCGGGCCCGGGAGTTGTCGCGGATGCTGGCTGGTCTGCCGGATTCGGACCTGGGCATCGCGCATGCCGAGGAGTTGCTCTCCGTAGCCGCCCGGGAAAAACGTGCGTGATAAGTCCCGATTGTCGGTGAGCTGGCGCATGTCGCGGGGGGATGGGGTGCGACGCCGTGTCAGGATGGCCGGGATGCGACTTCCCACCTTGCGCCGCACGCGTTCCACCGAGCCCGGCCCCGTCTCCGGGGTGGCCCGGCTCGATCGGCGCACCAAGCGACTGACCGGCAGGCTGCGTCCCGGCGACATCGCCGTGATCGACCACCTCGATCTGGACCGGGTGGCGGCCGACTCGCTCGTCGCCTCCGGCGTGACCGCGGTGCTCAACGCGAAGCCCTCGATCTCCGGCCGTTACCCGAACCTGGGTCCGGAAGTGCTGATCAAGGGTGGCGTGCTGCTCGTCGACGGCCTCGGTGAGGACATCTTCAAGGGGCTGCGCGAGGGGCAGACGGTGAGCATCGACGGCGGCACCGTGCTGCTCGGCGGCGAGCCCGTCGCCACCGGCGTGCGGCAGGACACCGAAAGTGTCGCCCAGGCGATGGCCGACGCCCGCGAAGGCCTGTCGGTGCAGCTGGAGGCGTTCGCGCAGAACACGCTGGACTACATGAAGCAGGAGCGTGAGCTGCTGCTCGACGGCGTCGGTGTGCCGGACGTGCGGACCCGCATCGCCGGCCGGCACGTGCTGATCGTGGTGCGTGGGTACGACTACAAGGAGGACCTCGACGTCCTCCGGCCCTACATTCGGGAGTACAAACCGGTCCTGATCGGGGTGGACGGCGGCGCCGACGCCCTGGTGGAGAACGGTTACACCCCCGACCTGATCATCGGCGACATGGACTCGGTCACCGATGACGTGCTGCGGTGCGGCGCCGAGGTGATCGTGCACGCGTACCCGGACGGGCGCGCGCCCGGTCTGGAGCGGGTTCGGGGTGTCGGGGTGGATGCGATCACCTTCCCGGCCGCGGCCACCAGCGAGGACCTGGCGATGCTGCTCGCCGACGAGAAGGGCGCGTCGCTGATCGTGGCGGTCGGCACCCACGCGAACCTGGTCGAGTTCCTCGACAAGGGCCGCGGCGGCATGGCGTCGACGTTCCTGACCCGGCTCAAGGTCGGCGGCAAGCTTGTCGACGCGAAAGGTGTGAGCCGGCTCTACCGGCAGAACATCTCCGGTTCCGCGCTGCTGCTCCTGGTGCTGTCCGCCCTCGCGGCGATGGCGTCCGCGGTGGCCGTCTCCACGGTGGGGAAGGCGTACCTCACCGTCGTGTCCGAGTGGTGGAACAATTTGGTGTTCCAGCTCGACAATTTCTTCTGAGGGCGTCGTGATCAACTTCCGGTACCACGTGGTGTCTCTCACCGCGGTCTTCCTCGCGCTCGCGATCGGCCTGGTGGTCGGCACCGCCGCGCTCAACGGCCCGGTCTCCGAGAACCTGCGTGCCAACCTCGAGGCGCTGAAGAAGGACAACGACGTACGCCGCGACCAGGTGAACCAGGCCCGCGACGAGTTGAACCGCAACCAGGACTTCGCGACCGAGCTGGCGCCGGTGGTGCTCGCCGGCAAGCTGGCCACCCGCAAGATCGCCGTGGTGTCGCTGCCCGGCGCCGAGGACACCGCCGACGCGGTGACCAAGATGCTGAACGTGGCGAACGCGACGGTGACCGCGCGGGTCCGGGTGGAGGAGAAGTTCCTCGACCCGAACTACTCGAACGAGCTGCTCGACCTGGCCGACCAGTCGTCGCAGGTGAGCATCCCGGTGACCTCGCTGCCGCGGAACAGTGACGGCGTCGAGACGGCGAGCGCGCTGATCGCGCTGACCCTGCTGCAGGGCACCACGTCGCCGACGCCTGACGACGTGACCGCGGTGCTGACCGGGCTGTCCCAGGCCGGTTACCTCGGTGTCGAGGACAACGCGGCCGGTGGCGCCGAGGCGATCGTGCTGGTCGCCGGCGAGCCCGCCACCGACAAGGAAGCCACCAAGAAGAGCGCGTTCGCGGTCACCGTGGCGGCCCAGTTCAGCATGAACCGGCCCTTGATCGTGGCCGGCGACGGCGCCGGCGAAGGCACCCTGGTGGCCGGGGTGCGCAGCGACCCGAGCCTGGTGAAGAAGATCTCCACGGTGGACAACGTGAGCACCGTGCAGGGGCAGGTGGCGACCGCCATGACGACCACCGAGCGCCTCGTGCAGAACAAAATCGGTCAGTACGGCCTCGGCACCGGTTCTTCCTCGATGGTGCCGTCAGCGGCGCCGTAACACCCCTGACTAGACTTTCGGGCCATGGCCTACCTCCGTTCCTTCGGCATCGGCGCCCTGGTCGCGCGGTCCGCTCTCGCCTGGGTGCGACGCGACCCGAACGCGGGTGACCTGCGCCGGACCAACTTCCACGGCCGCACGGTGACGCTCGCCGGCGGGCCCGCGCTCGCGCTGGGCGCCACCGCCGGAGCCGCCTCCGGTGCCGCGACGCCCCGGCTGGCGGCCGCCGCGGTCGCCGCCGGAGCGGTCAGCGGCGCGGTCGGGCTCTACGACGACATCGTCGGCAACCGGCCGGAGCAGAAGACGGCGAAAGGTTTCGCGGGTCACCTGGGCGCGCTGCGCGAGGGCCGGGTCACCAGTGGCCTTGTCAAGATTGCCGGGGTGGGCGCGGCCGGTCTGGTCGCTTCGAGCCTGATCGGCAGCGACCGGCGCAGCGGCATCGGCCGGGGCGCCGACGTGCTGCTCGGCGCCGGGGTGATCGCCGGAACGGCGAACCTGCTGAACCTTCTCGACCTGCGCCCCGGCCGCGCGCTCAAGGCCGGCGCCATCCTCGGGGCGCCGCTGGCGATCGGCCGTGGCGGCGCGATGACCGCCGGCATGCTCGGCGCCGGCGCGGCCCTGCTGCCGGCCGATCTCAACGAGGAGATCATGCTCGGCGACTCCGGGGCGAACGCGCTCGGCGCGCTGCTCGGGGTGGCCTTCACGGCCCGGGCCGGCACGGCGAGCCGGGTGGCGGCGCTGGCGGTGCTCGCGACGCTGACCGCCGCGAGCGAGCAGATCAGCTTTACCAAGGTCATCCAGGACACGCCGTGGCTGCGCGCCGTCGACGAGCTCGGCCGCCGGCCACCCGAAGCGTGACCGATACGTCGAAGACCGCTGCGAAGATCGCCGGGGCAGCGGCCCTGATCACCGTGCTGACGGTGGTCGCCCGGCTCGCCGGGTTCGGCCGTACCCTGGTCTTCTTCTACACGGTCGGTGAGGGCGGCGACGGCGGTCTCGCCGACATCTACTTCGCCGCCAACACCGTGCCGAACATCGTCTTCGAGCTGGTGGCCGGTGGTGCCCTGGCGAGCCTCGTGGTGCCGCTGGTGGCGAAAGCGGCGGCCGAGGGCGACCGGCAGCGCGTCGGCGCTGTCACCTCCGCGCTGCTGACCTGGATGCTGGCGCTGACCGTGCCGCTCGCCGTGCTGGTGGCCCTCGCGGCCGGCCCGATCACCGGACTGTTGCAGGGTGTCGACCCGGCGCACCAGGAGGTCGCCGCCCGGATGCTGCGGATCTTCGCGCCGCAGCTGCCGCTGTACGGGATCGGCATCGTGCTGGCCGGGGTGCTCCAGGCGCATCACCGGTTCGCCTGGCCGGTGATCGCGCCGCTGCTGTCCAGTGTCACGGTGATGACGGCATACCTCACCTACGCCGGGATCGACGGTGCCCGGACCGGTTTCGCCGGGCTGAGCACCGCCGGTGAGCTGACCCTGTCGATCGGCACCACAGCGGGCGTGGTGGTGCTGACGCTCTGCCTGTTCGTGCCGCTGGCCCGGCTGCGGCTGCGTCTGCGGCCCTCGCTGCGGTTCCCGGGGGACGAGGGGCACCAGGCGGTCCGGCTCGGCTGGGCCGGCGCGGTGACCGTCGGCGCGCAGCAGATCGTGGTGGCCCTCGTCGTGACGCTCGGCGCCGCGCAGCTGGCCCGCTACAACGGCGCGCAGACCGTCTTCCTGCTGCCCTGGGCGGTTCTCGCGGTGCCGCTGGCCACCGCGGTCTACCCGCGCCTGTCGGACGCCGCGGCGCGCGGTGACGAGGACGCGTACGCCTCGGCGCTGTCCGGCACCGCCAAGTCGGTGATCCTGCTCGCCGGCCTGGGAGCCGCGGCGCTGGCCGGTCTGGCCGTCCCGGCGGCGTATCTGATGAACGCGCCCGGCGCGGTGCCCGGCATCGTCGGCTTCGCGCCCGGCCTGCTGGGGTACGCGATGTTCGCCCTGCTGTCCCGTGCCCTCTACGCCCGGGGCGCATCGAGGGCGGCCGCCGCCGCGTCCGGCATCGGCTGGCTCTGCGCCGGGATCGTGGTCGTGGCGGTCACCACGAGCGCCGGCGGCCGGGCCGAGCTGCTCGGGCTGGGCCTGGCCAACGCGGCCGGGATGACCGTGACCGGGCTGCTGCTGGTCCGCGCGGTACGCCGGCACGCCGGCCCGGCGGCGCTCGCCGGATTCGGCCGGGCCGGCGCCGCGGCCGTGGCAGCCGCCCTCGCCGCCGGCGTGGCCGGGTGGGCCGCGGTGACCGGGCTGGAACGGGCGTTCTGGCCCACCCCGGGAGTGCCCGCCGCCCTCGCGGAAGGCATGCTGGGCGGTGCCGCCGTCGCGGTGGTGTTCGTGGCGGTGGCGTACGCGCTGGACCGGCGTGACATGCAACCGCTGGTCATCACCCTGCGGCGCAAGCTTCTGAAGGAGGAACCCCGGTCGTGAGCAGCGACGACACGTGGCGTGGCTCGGTTGTGCTGGTCCTCGCGTCCAGCACCGGCGGGATCGGCCAGCACGTCGCCTCGCTGGCCCGTGGACTGGTCGAGGCCGGTTGCCGGGTGCTGGTCTGCGGCCCGGCCGCGACCGACGCGCACTTCGGGTTCAGCACGTCCGGTGTCGAGTTCGCGCCGGTGGAGATACCGGCCGACCCCGGGCCGCAGGACTCCGGCGCGATCCGGCAGCTGCGCAAGGCCATCACCGGCCGGGACGCCGAAGTGATCCACGCTCACGGGTTGCGGGCCGGATTTGTGGTGTCGCTCGCGCGTACCGGAGTGCCCCTGGTGGTGACCTGGCACAACGCCGTGCTCGCGCGTGGCCTGAAAGGCCAGGCCGGAGCGCTGCTGGAGCGGATCGTGGCGCGCAACGCCGCGCTCACCCTGGGCGCCTCGCAGGACCTGGTGGACCGGGCCGTCACGATGGGCGCGAAACACGCCCGGCTCGGACCGGTGGCCTCACCCCGGCTGGATCCGCCGCGGCGCACCCGGTCGGCGGTGCGCGCCGAGTTCCGGCTCAAGGCCGCGACCCCGCTGATCCTGTCGGTCGGCCGGCTGCACCCGCAGAAACGCTACGACCTGCTCGTCGACGCCGCCGCCCGGTGGCGTGACCTGACGCCCGCGCCGGTGGTGGCGGTGGCCGGCTCCGGGCCGAGCTACATGCCTCTGGCACAGCGGGCGTCGCAGCTGCACGCCCCGTTCCACCTGCTCGGGCACCGCGGCGACGTGCCCGACCTGCTGCTCGGCGCGGACCTGGCCGTGGTCACCAGCGACTGGGAGGCGCGGCAGCTGTTCACCCAGGAAGCCCTGCACGCCGGTGTGCCGCTGATCGTGACGGCGGTCGGCGGGCTGCCCGGGCTGGTCGGTGACGCCGCCGTGGTGATCCCCCCGGGTGACCTGGACGCGCTCGACGAGGCGGTCCGCCGGATGCTGGCCGACCCCGAGCTGCGCGCCGATTACGCGGCCCGAGGACCCCGGCAGGCGGCGACCTGGCCGACCGAGCCCGACGTGGTAACCGACGTCTGCTCCGCGTACGCCGAGGTCACGGCGGTCCGCCGGTGATCCGGAAGCTCCTCACGCCCTATGTCCTGCTGGCGCTGGTCGCGGTGACCAGCCTGGCCGGGCTGACGATCCGCCCGGACGAGCAGGCCCAGCGCGGCGCCGCCGACTACGTGGTGGTGGCGGCCGCGCCCGGACTGCGCTGGGAGGACCTGGACCCGCAGCGCACCCCGGCGCTGTGGCAGGAGGCGAAGGCGGGCTCGGTCGGCTGGCTGACCGTACGATCCGCACACGAGGTGACCTGCCCGGCCGACGGCTTCCTGACGCTGGGCGCCGGCAACTACGCGGCCTGGGACTCCCGGGAGGTGTCCGGCCGCTGCCCGGCCGCCGAGCCCCAGCTGACCCGCCCGGACGGCATCGGCGCGAACGTCGTCGACCAGCGCACCGTGGTCCGCAACAACCAGGACCGGATGCCGTACGGGACCACGCCGGGCGCCCTCGCCGAATCGGTGCGCTGCACGGTGGCCGTCGGCCCGGGCGCGGCGATCGCGGCGGCCCGTCCGTTCGGCCGCGTCGACAAGTACGTCCCGAAGCTGCCCCAGGACCCGTCCACCCTGCTCAGCGACTGTGTGCTCAGCGTCGTCGACCTCGGCACCATCAACGGCAGCGGCGCCGAACGCCAGGCCGCCGTCGCGGCCGCCGACGCGATCCTGGCCCGGGTCCTCAGCTCCCGCCCGGAACGCTCGCTCATGCTGATCGCCGGGATCTCCGACACCGACCCCAGCTCGCGGCTGCACGTCGCGATCGCCGAGGGACCGGGCTGGGAGGGCGGCTGGCTCACCTCGGCCGGCACCGGCCGCGACGGATACCTGCAACTCGTCGATCTGGCGCCGACCGTGCTGTCGGCGCTCGGCCGCCCAGCACCGGAGAAGCTGTTCTCCGGGTACGCGGCCACCGTCGCCGAAGGCCGCCCGGCCGACCCGGCCGAGGCGATGCAGGGCGAACACGACGCCGACCGGCGGGCGATCGCCCAGCGTGGCGTCACCGAGATCTTCTTCGCGGTGCTGGCGATCGTCCAGCTGCTGCTGTTCGCCGCGACGATCCCGGTGCTGATCCGGGCACGGCGGCACGCCGGACCGGCCGGGCCGCCGCTGCCACCGCGCCGCCTCGTGGCCATCGTGGAGGCCGCCCTGATCGCGGCCGGGCTGGCGATCCCGGCGGCGCTCGTCGCCGACCTGGTGCCGTGGTGGAGCAGCGAGCATCCGGCCTGGGCGTTCGGCTCGGCCACGGCCGCGCTGATGGTGCTCGGCACCCTGGTGATCCGGCTGTCGCCGCGGTACCCGCGCACGCTGTGGCCGATGGGCGTGGTCTCCGCGGTCGCCGTCGTGGTGGTCGCGCTGGACCTGCTCACCGGTGCCCGGCTGCAGCTCAACGGGGTGGCCGGCTACTCGGCGGTGTACGGGATCCGCTACGCCGGCGTCGGCAGCGTGGGGCTCGGCGTCTTCGTGGCCGGTCTGATGCTGCTGGCCGGATGCGTGGCCCAGCGGGTCACCCGGCAGTGGCGCCCGCTGATCATGGTGATCTTCGGTGGGCTGGGCGTCGTCATGGTCGGCAGCCCGTACCTCGGCGCCGACCCGACCGGCGCGATCGCGGTGACCGCCGGGGTGTGCGTCGCGGCAGCGATCAGCACCGGCGGCTGGCTGACGTTCCCGAGGTTCGCCTGGGCGGCGCTGGCCGGCCTGGTGGTCACCATCGGGTTCGCGGTGTTCGACCTGAGCCGGCCCGAGCTGGAACAGGGCACCCTCGGCCGGTTCCTGACCTCGCTCGCGGGCGGCACGGCCGGTCCGGCCATGCAGCGGGCCGCGGCGGCGAGCGGTCAGGCACTGGTGGACAGCCCTCTCACGCTTCTCGCACTCTTCGGTGCCCTGATGCTGGCCTTCTGCCAGTTCTCCCCGTGGGGTGGCCTCAACCGGGTCTACGGGCTGCACCCGGCGGTCCGGGCGGGCATCGCCGGCACGACGGTGGCGACCCTGATCGCCGGACTGTTCGGCGGTACGGCCCTGGGCGTGTCCGGAACGGCGGCGGCGCTTGCCGTTCCGGTGGCGGTGCTCACGGCATTACGTGTTCTCCTTCACGCCGCCGACCGCAGCTCCTCGCCGGGCGAAACGGACGGACCGGGCGGGCCGCTGCTGCGCAAAACCGACGATGATCCAGTTCAGGCGGGTGAAAGAGCCGGCTGACGGCCGGCTGGCGGCCCGCTGACACGCGTGCCGAGCAGCCCAGACGTGGCGGCTCCGGCAAACAGTGTTACGGTGAATTCCCGTGGATGGGGCTTTGACCAGCCCCCGCCGCAGTTCCGACAGACAGGCGACCACGGGAGCGGGCCTTGGCCTCATCAGTGCGCGACACGCGGCACATCTTCGTCACCGGGGGCGTCGCCTCCTCGCTGGGCAAGGGCCTCACCGCCTCCAGCCTCGGCAATCTGCTCACCGCCCGCGGTCTCCGCGTCGTGATGCAGAAGCTGGACCCTTATCTGAACGTCGACCCAGGAACGATGAACCCGTTCCAGCACGGCGAGGTCTTCGTGACGGAGGACGGCGCCGAGACGGACCTCGACGTCGGCCACTACGAGCGCTTCCTCGACCGGGATCTCTCCGGCAAGGCGAACGTCACCACCGGCCAGGTCTACTCGGCCGTCATCGCCCGGGAGCGGCGCGGCGAGTACCTGGGCGACACCGTGCAGGTCATCCCGCACATCACCAACGAGATCAAGAGCCGCATCTTCGCGATGGGCGACCCGGACGAGAATGGTCTCGTCCCGGACGTCGTCATCACCGAGGTGGGCGGCACGGTCGGCGACATGGAGTCGCTGCCGTTCCTCGAGGCGATCCGTCAGGTGCGCCACGAGGTCGGCCGGGACCACGTCTTCTACCTGCACGTCTCGCTGGTGCCCTACCTGGCGCCGTCCGGCGAGCTGAAGACGAAGCCGACCCAGCACTCGGTGGCGGCGCTGCGCAACATCGGTATCCAGCCGGACGCGTTGATCTGCCGCAGCGACCGGGAGATCCCGGACAAGATGAAGCACAAGCTGGCGCTCTACTGCGACGTCGACCGTGAGGCCGTCATCGCCTGCCCGGACGCGCCCAGCATCTACGACATCCCGAAGGTCCTGCACGACGAGGGCCTGGACGCCTACGTCGTGCGCCGTCTCGGCCTGTCGTTCCGGGACGTCAACTGGAAGACCTGGAACGACCTGCTGGAGCGGGTTCACCACCCGAAGCGCACCATCACGATCGCGCTGGTCGGCAAGTACGTCGATCTGCCGGACGCGTACCTGTCGGTCTCCGAGGCGATCCGGGCGGCCGGCTTCGGCAACACCGTCAAGATCAAGCTGCGCTGGGTGCCGAGCGACGAGTGCGTCACCCCGGCCGGCGCCGCCGCCGCGCTCAAGGGCGCCGACGGCATCGTCATCCCGGGCGGCTTCGGCGTCCGCGGCATCGAGGGCAAGGTCAACACCTCCCGGTACGCGCGGGAGAACCAGGTCCCGATCCTCGGCCTCTGCCTCGGCCTGCAGTGCATGACGATCGACGCGGCCCGCAACATGGCCGGTCTCACCGGTGCGAACTCGCTGGAGTTCGACGAGCGGGCCACCTATCCGGTCATCTCGACGATGGCCGACCAGGAGGACATCGTCGCGGGCAAGGGCGACCTGGGTGGCACCATGCGCCTTGGCGCGTACCCGGCTGCTCTCAAGGAGGGCTCCATCGTCGCCGAGGTGTATGGCGCCACGGAGATCTCCGAGCGGCACCGGCACCGCTACGAGGTGAACAACGACTACCGCGACAAGCTGTCGCAGTCCGGCCTGGTCTTCTCCGGCACGTCGCCGGACGGGCGGCTCGTCGAGTTCATCGAGCTGGACCGCGACGTCCACCCGTACTTCGTGGCGACACAGGCTCACCCGGAGCTGAAGAGCCGGCCGACCCGGCCGCACCCGCTCTTCGACGGCCTGGTCAAGGCCGCGATCGCCTACGCGGCCGCGGACGAGCTGCCGGTCGCACCGGAATGACCTTCGCCCACGAGCGGCTCTCCCGCACCGATCGGTTCCACGGCGCGATCTTCTCGGTCTACACCGACGAGATCACCATGTCCGACGGCTCCTCCGCGCCGCGCGACGTGGTGGAGAATCGCGGCGCGGTGGTCGTCGTAGCCCTCGACGACCAGGACCAGGTCGTCCTGATCAAGCAGTACCGGCACCCGGTTCGATCCCACCTGTGGGAGCTGCCGGCCGGTCTGCGCGACGTCGAGGGCGAGGACCCGGCGCTGACCGCGGCCCGCGAGCTGGCCGAGGAGGCAGACCTGACGGCCGGCCGCTTCGACCGCCTCGTCGACCTGCACACCTCACCCGGCTTCAGCGACGAGTTCGTACTGGTCTACCTGGCCCGCGACCTCGCCGAGGTGCCTGCCGCGGACCGCCACGCACGCACCGCCGAGGAAGCCGACATCGAGGTGCACCGGGTCCCGTTGGACAAGGCGGTCTCGATGGCCCTGGCCGGCGAGATCACCAACGCGGCAGCGGTAGCGGGCCTCCTCGCGGCCGCCCGCGCCCGCGACACAGCCTGGAAAACCCTCCGCTGACCCCTCGCCCGTGATCCGGCGCCGGGCCGTCTTCGGCCCGGCGCCGTCCTGCATTTGATACGCCCACCGGCCTCCGACAACCGCATCAACCACCTCCAGTGGCCCCCGCCACCTGCGGCCCCTCCCGCCGGCGCCCCCCCCGCCGCCGGCCCCGGCATCCCCTCACCCACACATCCCAGCACCCAGCCGCGCCTCCCGACGCCCCTGCGCACCAGCCGACCGGGGGCAGCCTGTAGCCAGCAGCTCCCGGCTGTACGTGCCAGCTCCCGGCTGTACGTGGCGGCGGCCGTGTGTGACAGCCGGTCGGGGTTGGCTGTCGCTCACGGCGGCCGGCTGCACGTGGCGGCTGCTGGCTGTACGTCAGGGCGGCCGTCACGTGCAGCTGGCGGCCGTGGTGTGCAGCTGGCGGTCGTGGTGTGCAGCCGGCGGCCGCTAGAGACAGCCCGCCGCATCGTGGCCGCTGCGCCTTTCCGCTCTGACTCGCTCCGATTCGCCCCGCTTGGCTCGAACCCGGCCGGCTGTACGTGGCGGCTGTACGTGGCGGCTGCCGGCTGTACGTGGCGGCGGCCGTGTGTGACAGCCGGTCGGGGTTGGCTGTCGCTCACGGCGGCCGGCTGCACGTCACGGCGGCCGTCACGTGCAGCTGGCGGCCGTGGTGTGCAGCTGGCGGCTGTCATGTGCAGCTGGCGGCCGTGGTGTGCGGCTGGCGGCTGTCATGTGCAGCTGGCGGCCGTGGTGTGCGGCTGGCGGCTGTCATGTGCAGCTGGCGGCCGTGGTGTGCAGCTGGCGGCTGTCATGTGCAGCTGGCGGTCGCAACGGGGGGTGGCTTGTGGTTGGGGTCGCGTATTGGGCTTTGGAGCTACCACGAGCGCAAGCCGGCCGATGTCGGCCGGCTGCCTCGGGTGCTGGAGGGGGCGCCGGGGCCGGCGGCGGAGCGCGCCGGCGGGAGGGGCGTCAGGTGCTGGACTCTTGGGTACGGCGGGCTTGCGGTTGTCAGGCCACGGTTGCGCGTATCCATGATGGATTGATGCTGGGCAGGGGGTGAAGGCGGCGGGGCTGTTGCTCGGCGGGTTGGCGATTTGTCCGATTGCGACGATGGTGATCAGGCTGGGCGGGGCCTGGGTGGTTCTGCGGCTGATCCCGCCGCCGCTGATCTCGCCGGCGCTGGTCTCGTTGCTGATCGGGTGGTGATTTCTTGGCGCACAGCAGTTGGCCCGATGTTGAACGGGTCATGGAATACCCCCTCTGACCTGTGGTTTTGCCATGAACGGCCGGGGGAGCGACGCAACGACGATCCGTTAGCGTGCTGCCGATCGGAGTCATGGGGGACAAGTGAGCGAATCAACGGCGGTCATCGAGCGGGTGTCCGCGCCGGCGCCGGCCGAGGTCAAGGCCGAGCGGACGACGGACCTGTTGCGGGCACTGCCCTGGCTGGTCGTCGTGGCAGTGCTGATCGGGTTGCTGACCTGGTCGAACACGCCGGGCGTGGAGACACTGCGGTACGCGATCTACTGGACACTCGGTGTGCTGGTGCCCGGCGTGCTCGTCTTCCGGGCGCTGCGCGGCAGCCGGGGCAACCTGCCGGAGGACATCGGGTTCGGCGCGACCGCCGGCATCGCGGTGCAGCTCGTCGGCTGGGCGATCTTCGTCGGCGCCGGGCTGGAAAGCGTGCTCTGGATCTGGCCGCTGCTGGTGCTGGCCGTCTTCGCCGGTGTGCCGAAACTGCGCAGGCACTGGCGGATCGAGGATCCGCAGCCGCTGCCGCTGGCCTGGTCGTGGCTGATCGCCGCGGTGATGGTGCTGGCCGTGGCGATCCTCGGGCTCGGCGAGTGGGCCAGCAATCCGCTGCCGCCGGTGACGCACTCACTTTTCGGCGACGTCTACTACCACTGGGCGAATGCCGCCCAGCTCAGCCACACGATCCTCCCCACACAGCCGCAGATGGCCGGGGAGCCGCTGAAGTATCACTGGTTCTCCGACGCGTTCCGGGCCTCGGCCACCCTGATCAGTGGCG
This sequence comes from Actinoplanes sp. CA-015351, assembly GCF_050955685.1. NCBI lineage: Bacteria > Bacillati > Actinomycetota > Actinomycetes > Micromonosporales > Micromonosporaceae > Actinoplanes > Actinoplanes sp. CA-015351. The sequence continues at coordinate 6,250,019 of NZ_CP192102.1, read as the reverse complement.
CCGACCTGGCGACCGTGATGCTGCGCCTCTGGGCCGGTCCCGTGGTGATCACCTCGGTGCTGGTGATCGCCGCTCTGGCCCGGCAGGCGAGCCGGGTGTGGTGGGGCGGGCCGGTAGCCGCGTTCATCGCGGTGGCGCTGCCGATCACCTCGATCTGGCCGCAGTTCACGAGCTGGCCGGTGGGGATCGAGCCCTGGTACAGCCCGACGCTCACGTTCTCCATCCCGTTCGTGACAGTGGTGGCGACGATGCTCGTCGGCATCGCCCGTGGTGAGAAGCTGGGCCGTGGTGGCTGGACGCTGTTCGGTCTGCTGCTGGTGGTCGCGACCGCGAGCAAGTCGAGTTCGCTGCCGACTCTGCTGGGCGGCATGTGCCTGGGCGCGCTGGCGCTCTGGATCCTCAACCGCAAACCACCGAAGGCCATGCTGACCACGCTGGGCGCCGCCGCGCTCGTGCTCGCCGTGACCGCGCCGTTCCTGGCCGGTGGCGGGTCCGGCGCGGGCATCCAGTTCGGCGCCGCGTTCAGCTTCAAGGGCCAGTTCATCTGGGTGGTCGGCCGGGACGGCATTCCCGGTACCGGCGGTCTGCTGCCGGAGCAGATCATGCACGTGCCGTGGGGTCTCAAGCTGATCCTGCCGGCGCTGCTGGTCTGTTTCGTGCTCAGCCAGATCGGCCGGGTTCTCGGGTTCACCGCGCTGTTGCGCAAGGACTTCCGTTCCGACGCGGCGGCCTGGGTGCTGGCCGGCATCGGCATCGCCGGCTGGGCGGGCGCCCTGCTGATCAACCACACCGCCAACGGCGAGCTGTACTTCATCTACTCGGCGATCCCGGCGCAGGCCGCGCTCACCGCGTGGCTGCTCACCGCGGTCGCCCCGAAGCGGGCGTTCGTGCCGGTCGTCGGTGGCCTGATCGCCGGCGCTGTTACCGGGGCCATGCTGCACCGGTTCGGCCCGGGCATCTCCGGCCCGTGGGAGAATTTCTGGCGGTACAACCTGTCCCGCCCGATCCTCGTCCTGCTCGCGGTCATCGCGATCGGCTCGGCGCTGTGGTGGCTGCACCGGCGTCGCTGGCCGGCGCTGGTCGGCGGCGGGCTGGCCGTGCTGATCGCGGCGGGCATCGGGCTCGGCTGGGACACCACCTGGCGGCAGCTCGGCAGCCAGGTCCAGGATGCCGTGGACGGCAAGACGCCGTCGGCGGGCAAGAAGGGCGACTTCTGGGTCACCCAGAACGAGATGCGTGCCGCGGCCTGGCTCGCGGCGAACGCGCCGGCTGAGGACTATGTCGCCACGAACGTGCACTGCGAGATGGTGAAGACCGACGCGGATTGCATCAACCGGTCGTTCTGGGTGTCCGCGCTGACCGAGCACGCGGTGGTGCTCGAAGGGTGGGCGTACCAGCCGGCCACGCAGGCCGCGCACGGCGACAACGGCATCCCGTACTACAAGGCGGCCTCGCCGGACCCGGAGCGGCAGCGGATCAACGACGCGGCGTTCAGTGCGCCCACGGCCGAGATTTTGACCGAATTGCGGGATAAATACGAGGCTAAGTGGCTTTATGCTGACAGTCGAGCCAGCGCTGTCTCGCCACTTCTCGGGACCCTCGCCATCGAGCGATTCCGGGCCGGGGACGCGGTTGTCTTCCAGATTCCGGGGTAGAAACGCTTGCTGTGAGCGTTCCTAAGCTGAGGTCCTTCGTCCTGGACACCACCGACGCGCGGCGGCTCGCCGAGTTCTACCGCCATCTGCTCGGCCTCGAATACCGGCCGGGCGACGAGCCGCCGGCGCCGGGCCTCTTCGACGAGAAGGAGCACGACTGGCTGGTCCTGCTCGCCGATGACGGGTCGTGGCAGCTGGCCTTCCAGCAGACCGACGGCATCACGCCGACGACCTGGCCGGACGACGCGGTGCCGCAGCAGATGCATCTGGACACGGCGGTCGACTCGAAAGCCGAACTCGACCGCCAGCACGAGCGCGTGCTGAGCTTGGGGGGAACGTTGCGCTTCGATCGAAGCGACGACCCCGAAGAGCCACTACGTGTGTACGCCGACCCGGACGGTCACACGTTCTGCGTCTTCGTCGGCTGACGTCGGGGCCGGCGCGTGGCGTCACAGCCGGAAGCTGAAGCAGTAGACGCCCCGGATACCGCCGATGTAGAGCCGCCGGCCGTCCGGGTGCCAGGCACAGCAGAAGGCTGTCGCTTCGACGCGGGTCATGGCGACCGGCGTTGCGGAGCGCAGGTCCCAGACGCGGACCGCGCCGTCCGAGCTGGTGGCGGCCAGATATGCGTTGTTTCGGGTCAGGTCGAGACCGGTGATGGTGCCGGCCTGGTCAGAGACGCGGGTGATCTCCTTTTTCGCGACGATGTCCCAGAGACGGACGGTGCCGTCCGCGCCGCCGCTGACCAGATGGGCGCCGTTGCGGCTGACGGCGAGGCCTCTGATCGAGCCGTGGTGGCCGGTCAGGGTGGCCAGCAGCGCGCCGGAGTGGGTGTCCCAGACGCAGATCCGCTGGTCCTCAGAACCGGTGCTGACCAGCCAGTCCCGGGATGGGCCGGCGCGGAGCGCGCTCGCGCCGCCGGTGTGGCCGGGCAACTGGAGCAGCTGGCGTCTGGCGACCGGGTCCCAGATGCGGATGCTGCCGTCCGCGGTCGCGACGGCGTGCCAGCTGTCGTCCGGGGCAACGACCAGGTGCCGGATGGGGCCCAACCGGTTGAGGTAGACGCTGGACTCCAGCGGCTCGCCCAGATCCCACTGATGAAGACCGCCGTTGGTTCCCGCGATGACGCCCCATCGGGACGAGAAGGCAAGGGCGTTGAAATGTTTGGCATCAGCGCCGAGCAGGATTGGTGTTCCGCCGTCCGGCCCGCGGAGCCGGACCGGGCCGTACCCGAACGAGTCGATGTCCGCGATCAGCGCGTTCTCCGGGCGGATGGCAATCGTCGTCGCCCGGCTCTGCGGTTCCGGGCCCGGCCGCGCCTCCGCACGGCGATCCAGATGCCAGGTACGCATCGCGCCGTCGGATCCGGCGGTGGCGGCCCAGGAGCTGTCGGGTGCGACGGCGAGGGCGCGAATCAATCCGGTATGCCCGGTGAACCGGCTGACGACCTGGCCGGTCCGGACATCCCACACGCCGACGATGCCGTCGGTGGAGACGCCGACGACGAGGTTTCCGTCAGCGGTGATCGCGGCCCGGGCAAGAGCGGTCGCGGAGTGGCCGACATGGGAGCCTTTTCCAGTCCTCGGATCCTCGACGTAGACGGATCCTCCGTTGCGGGTCGCGACGAGTCCACCGGTCCACCCGGTGGGCAGTGAGTCGCTGGGCTCGCCGGTCCGGACGTTGAATCGGCGCAGAGGCCCGGCGAGGGTGCCGATGGACAGCCAGTCTCCGTCCGCGCTGGCGACCAGCGACTCGAGCCGCGCCGGTCGTCCCCAGGGAACGTGCGTGGGTCTGCGGAACCGCCGGCCGTCCTGCGCCGCGACGAGCCGAAGGATGTTCTGGCCGGTCCGGGGGTTCCACACCGAAACCGATCCGTCCTGCCCACCGGAGGCCAGCCACGACCCATCGGCCGGTGTGGCGAGCCTCGCCACACCGGATCGGTGAGCACGGATCCGGCACAGGGGACGGCCGGTGTCCACCGCCCAGACGCGGATCGTCCCGTCGGCGCCACCGCCGGCTATCCAGGTGCCGTCGGGTGCGATCTGCAGTGCGGTCGGCGTGAGGCGCTGCCGCGCGAGCTCGCGCATCTCCTGACCGGATTCGGGGTCCCAGATCCGGATCACGCCGTCGTAGCCGCCGCTGGAGATCCACGTGCCGTCCGCGGAGATCGCCAGGACCGCGATGCTGGCAGTGTGGCCGTAGAAGCCGCGCCGCAGCGCCGGCTCCGGCAGATCGGGCAGGTCCCAGGAGCTGGTCAGAATGGACGACCTCGTGAGTTCGGTGGCCGGTTCTCCCCAGTGTTCGTCGTGCCGGACTCGGTCGTAGAGGATTTCGCGGCGGGCCCGGGCGGGTTCGGCCGGTGCCAGCAGGTGCGCGGTCTGAGCCAGCAGGCGCGCCAGCCGCCGGGCGAGCGTGCTGTCGATCAGAGCCAGGTCGGCAGCGGGAGCGGCCGGGCCGTTGTCCTCCAGTCTGCTCGCGGCCCATCGCAGATCGGTGGCGACCGCGGCGGCCTCCTCGGCCCGTCCGGCCGCGAGCAGGTGCTCGATCAGGTGATCCCGCAGGTAGCGTTCGTGCTCGGGCAGCTCCCACCAGTTGGCGAGTCTGCAGGCGTCCAGCAGTACGCCGTGCAGCCGGGTCACCTCGCCCGGGCCGAGGCCGGCGGCCAGAAAGTCACGGACGACATCGTGCAGCCCGACCGTGCCGCCCTGATCGTCACCGGTCAGCGAGACCAGCGCGAGACCGGCGAGCCGGCCGCAGATCCTGCGGGCCTCGACCTCGTTGACCTGCCACAGCGCGGCGATCAGCGGGACCGGTACGACCTCGTCCTCGACGAAGATCGCCAACTGGTTGAACAGGGTCCGTTCCACTGGCTGCAGCAGGCCGGTTCCGGCCTCGATCGTTGCCCGGACGGCCTGGTCCCGCTGTCCAGGATCGCTGACGTCCAGCTCCCGCACGTCCGCGCCGGTGAGCCGGTCCACCGCCAACGGGCCCTCCCGGCGGAGCCGGTGCAGCAGCTCCGGGCCCACAACCGCCGTGTCGGTACGCGCCCGGACCTGCTCGACCAGGACCTTGTTGACGAGGCGGAGCAGCAGCGGCCAGTTGCCGGTCTCGACGAGCAACCCTTCGATCACGTCGGCCGGCAGAGGTTGCGGCAGATCGGCGGTCAGTACCTGCCGGGATTGTTCGGGCGACATCCGGTCCACCCTCACCGGGATGGCGCTGCCCGCGACCAGCGTCGCCACCCGGGTGGTGACCAGTCGTGCGGATCGTCCCGCGACCGGGAACGCCGCCAGTTGTTCGTCGTTCCAGACGTCGTCCAGGATGATCAACCGGCGTGGTCCGGCCGCCAGCACGGCTGCGAGGTGGTCCGCTGCCTGGCGTACGTCGGTGAAGGGTTGGGCTCGCGCCGGATCGATCTGCTTGACCAGGTCGTTGATCTTTTCGACGAGCGCGCCCCGGCGTGCGTCACGGCCGAGCGTCACCCAATACACCCGCCGTCCGAAATGTCGTGACACCCGGGCGTCGGCGCGCACCATCCGGGCGATCGTCGTCTTGCCGAACCCGCCGGCGCCGTGCACGGCCGTGGTGATGCCGACGGTCGCTCCCCGGCGGTGGCACAGGGCGCGGACGATCGCGGTCAGCTCGCGGGGGCGGTCCACCATCCACGGCTCGGGTGGCTGCACCGCGGGGAGCAGGGTCGCGCGCGAGGACTCGTACCCTCGCTGTGCCCACCAGAGCAACCACGCGCCGAGCGCGAGTGAAGGCACCGAGATCGTGGTCCAGCGCAGCGGATGATCTTCCATGGTCGGGAACCAGGGGGCATCGCCGCCGGTCGCGACGTTGATCGCCACCGCGGAGAGCGCGGTGGCGGCGGCGAGCAGCAGGCCGGCGAGGACGATGGTGAGCATCCGCACGGTCCTATCCAATCCGAATCGGACGGACGGCGCGAGGTGCCGGCGTCCGGGCGGGTGCGGCTGACGCCCCGATCCTCCTTTTCCCTGTGCATTTTCTGTCTGGACACTTTGCGTTCGCCGTGTGCTGCTGCAATGCCGAATCGGATTCGCGCAAACGGGGGAACCAGGTAAGTGCCAGAACAGAAGAGGCCCGTCCTCACGGCCCTCACCGGCCTGCGGGTGATCGCGGCGATGGGTGTCGTCCTCTCGCACGCGGGCGTGCCGGAGAGCACGCCCGAGCCCTTGCAGAAGATCGTCGGCTGGGGCCACATCGGGGTCCCGTTGTTCTTCATGCTCTCGGGCGTGGTGCTCGCCTACAACTACCCGCAGCTCAAAGGGTGGGAGGGCCGGCCTGCCGTCCGGTTCTACATCGCCCGGATCGCCCGGGTCATGCCCCTCTACTGGGCGGTCCTGATCTTCTGGGCCACGCACGACTGGGTCACCGGTCGTGACCTGCACGGGTGGGCCTTCGTGCAGAACCTGTTCGCCGTGCAGACGTGGAGCGGGGACCTCAAGGTGGCCCAGGGCTACTACAACGCCCCCGGGTGGTCCATCGGCGTGGAGATGTTCTTCTACCTGCTGTTCCCGTTCCTCATCCCGGCCGTCGCCTGGCTGGCCCGCCGGTACGGCGCACGCGGCCTGATCATGCTGATCGCGGGGATGGCCCTGGTGTCGCTCACCCTCTGGGCGGTTTTCTACTTCACCGGCCTCGCCGAGTTGAGTGGACGAGACCCCGCCTCGGCGCACCGCTGGCTCTACCGCAACCCGCTCTGCCACCTTCCGATGTTCGTCTGCGGTATGGCGAGCGCTTTTCTGATCCCGTACACCGCTCGCTGGAGCACCGCGCGTCACCACCTCCTGCAGACTGTCGTCGTCTGCTACGTGTTCGGCCTGGCGGTCTTCCGCGGCGCCGGCGCCGGCTGGAACGCCGCGGCCTACGGCCTGTTCTTCCTCGTCCCGTTCGTGCTGGCGATGATCAGCCTCGCCTCCGGCCGGGGCTGGCTGGCCCGCGGCCTGTCCACCCCGGTGATGGTCCGCCTGGGCCTGGCCAGCTATGCCCTGTACATCACCCACCGCTGGTTGCTGTACCAGCTGCCCACCACGAAGTACATCTATACCGGTCAGGGCTGGGTCCCGTACGTCGCACTGCTGCTGGACGTGCTGCTGCTGCTCCTGGTCGCCGAGGGCGCCCATCAGTACATCGAGGAGCCCGCCCGCCGGTGGCTGACACGCATCACCCGGCGCTGGACCGCGAACGCCCCGCCCCGGCCGTTCCCCGAGCCTGCCGCAGCCGAGGAGGAGGCCCGTCCCACCGAGCTCGCGACCGCCGGCCCGGCGGCCGGAATCTATCGCAGCGCGACGTACACCCCACCGGCCGGTGGCTGACGTGGTGAACCGCTGGCGTTACGGGTTCTTCGCCGCTGTGCTGCTGGCGACGTCTCTGCTGAGCGTTGCGCTGCAGGTCTTCGACGGTCCTCTCTGGCCGATGCTGGTCCTGGTGGTGACGCTCGTCGTGCTCGCGGCGTTGTCGGGATCCCGATACCGGCCCCGGAGGCTGGTCCTGCGGCCCGCCGTGCCGGCCTTCGAGACACCGATCAATCCGTACCCGATTCTGATCCTCGGCATCCTGACCGTGACAACAGGTCTGCAGCTCTCCGAGGACATTCGCGACCTGCGGAACGGCGACGGGGAATTCTTGCCGCTGTCCGCGGGGCTGGCGGCGGTCGTGCTGGTGGCCTGGTACGGGGTTCTGCACGTCGGAGGTCCGGTGCGGCTTCGGGTGAACGGGGTCCAGCAGGCCCGGGTCTTCGGGTCGAGGCTGGTGCCGTGGGACTCGGCCGGCCCGGACACGGTCGACAGCCGGCGGGCGGTGTCGCTCACCGGCGTGAACCCGGAGTTCCTGGACTGGGTGATCCGGCAGTACGCCGAGCGGCCCGAGCATCGGCCCGGCATCGGGACGAAGGCTGAGCTCGGCCGGCTGGAGGCCGCCGGGAGAGGCCTGCCGGACCGATGGAGCAGTGCCGCCGCAGGTGCGGCGATGGGTGACTCGTCGCGTCACGGTTTCACGCGATCCATCAAAATCGGAATGGCGCTGGCGCTGCTGTGGCCCGCGCTGGTGGCGGCGACGCTGGCGAGCTTCGACGCCGACCTGTCGTTCTTCCTGGTTTTCCTGACAGCTCCGGCAGGGCTCGCTCTGGTCTGGCTGGTGCGGAAGGCTCGGAGTTCATCCGCGTGAGCGGGGCGGGCTTTCGTGATCCTGAGACGTTGTCCGTAAGGAATGCATGCACACTCCTGGGCGAGTGGGTGACTCTACCGTAGATCGACGTCCACGCCGGCGGTGGTGAGCAGCCCGACGAGCTGGTCCATGGTCAGCGCCGGCGCCCACCACCGCCGGTCGTACCCCGGCTTCAGCGACGCCCTGGCGATCGCCGAGTCGTGCCAGATCAGCTGGAATCCGGGTGCGGCGCCCCAGCCGCCCTGCAGACAGTCGAGCAGCGCGCCGAGATTCCACCCGAAATATCCGCCGGGGCCGTTCACCGCCTCGCCGATCGCGCAGTAGAAGCCTTCCTCGTCGGTGACGTGCCGTCCGTCGAGATCGAAGGCGCCCTCCGCAACGTCGGCACCGTGCCGATGGTGGGCGAGGGCCGCCCCGGCCCACTCCTGGCGCAGCTCGCGATCGTAGGAGGCCCAGCTGCCCGGTGATACCGGCCTGCCGTCCCGCCAGCGTTCCCACACCTCGCGGCCGCCCGGCGGGCGCGGGGGGCCGATCGCGTCCGCGTAGGTCGGCTGGAACTCCACGTCGACCAGACCCTCACCGAACGACGATGGCCGGACCGCGGACACCTCGGCGCCGAGGCCGGCGTCGAGCAGGCGGGTGGCGGTGCCGTCGTGGGCGACGCTGAAGACCGAGGCGTGCACCCAGCGGCGGTGCCGGGAGGCGGCACCGCGTTCCAGGGCGTCGATGGCACGTTGCAACCGGGTGCCGGGCCGGCAGCCGAACAGGGTTGCCGGGCGGGGGAGAGGTGCGGGTAGCTGCCGGCAGACGCCGTCAATGTCGCCACACAACCCGAAATCTTCGTCGAAACCGACCCCGGCCAGCTTATATCCGGCTTCGTCCAGGCGGACGCGGGTGCCCGCTCGCATCCGTCCGGACAGCGTCACATCGAGCGGTCCGTGCCTCGACTCCCGGTGGGCGGACACCACCGTCACGTCCAGCAGCTCCTGATCCAGATCCGGGGACCCCAGGGCCTCCAGACCGATATTGCCCAGCCATAGAGGACCCGTTCCGTCGCAGGCCGCGCGGAGCCGGCCGGTGGGCCGGCAGTCGAGCAGTGAGTAACGCTCCAGGGGTGGTTCGGTCACCGGAACGAACAACCCGTCGATGTCGGCACACGCCGCGACGACGTTGTCACCGTCATCGATGGTCTCGTCGACCAGAAGCCACGGAAGGCCGATCATCGGGCGACCGTACCCTCTCGCCGTCAAGAGGGGTATCCCGGGATTGAAGCGACGAAACTACCGGCACACGGGGGTACTCTCCGCGCAAAGAGGACCAGCTCAGCGTTGAGAGAGGACGGTGTCGGCTGATGAGGGTCGGCATTCCCCAAGAGGTCAAGAACAACGAGTTCCGGGTGGCCATCACCCCGGCAGGAGTTTACGAACTGGCCCGCGCGGGCCATCAGGTCTATATCCAGGCGGGCGCCGGCCTGGGTTCTTCGATCACGGACAGTGATTATGTCGCGGCCGGAGCGGAGATCCTGCCCAGCGCCGACGACGTCTGGGCGACCGGCGACCTGATCCTGAAGGTCAAGGAGCCGGTCCCGGACGAGTACCACCGGATGCGGCCCGGTCAGGTTCTCTTCACCTACCTGCACCTGGCCGCCTCGAAGCAGTGCACCGACGCGCTGCTGGACCGCAAGGTCACCGGGATCGCGTACGAGACCGTCGAGCTGCCGGACCGCTCGCTGCCACTGCTGGCGCCGATGTCCGAGGTGGCCGGCCGGCTCGCCCCGCAGGTCGGCGCGTACCACCTGATGCGGCAGGGCGGCGGGCGCGGCGTGCTGATGGGTGGCGTGCCCGGGGTCTACGCCGCGAAGGTCGTGGTGATCGGCGCCGGCGTCTCCGGGCTCAACGCGGCCGCGATCGCGCTCGGCATGCAGGCCGAGGTGCTGCTGCTGGACAAGAACGTGGCCCGGCTGCGCGCTGTCGACGCCGACTATCGCGGGCACATCCAGACGATCGCCTCGAACGCGTACGAGGTGGAGAAGGCCGTCCTCGACGCCGATCTGGTGATCGGGGCGGTGCTGGTGCCCGGTGCGAAGGCCCCGACGCTGATCTCCAACGACCTGGTCGCCCGGATGAAGCCGGGCAGTGTCTTGGTCGACATCTCGATCGACCAGGGCGGCTGTTTCGAGGACTCGCGGCCGACGACGCACGACGATCCGACGTACCGGGTGCACGAGTCGATGTTCTACTGCGTCGCGAACATGCCCGGCGCGGTGCCGCACACGAGCACGTACGCGCTGACGAACGTCACTCTCCCGTACGCTCTGGAATTGGCCAATCGCGGCTGGCGCGACGCGCTGCGGACCGACCCGGCACTGGCCGGCGGTCTCAACACGTTCGACGGGCAGGTCGTCTACGGCCCGGTCGCCGACGCGCACGGCATGCGTTCGATACCGCTGACGGAGGTGCTCCGCTGAGTGTTCAGCAGGCGATCGACACGTACCTCGACCACCTGGGCGTGGAGCGGGGCCTGTCCCGCAACACGCTCGCCTCTTACCGGCGTGACCTGGAGCGTTACGCCGGTGAGCTGGCCGAGTCGGGTATCACCGACCTGGCCGGGGTGCGTTTCGCCGACGTCACCGGCCATCTGACCCGGCTGCGCGAGAGCGGCCTCGCGTCGTCCTCGGCGGCGCGGGCCATCAGCGCGGTGCGCGGGCTGCATCGCTTCGCGGTCCGCGAGCGCTTGGTGGCCCACGACGTGACAGCTGAGGTACGCCCACCGGCGCCACCGAAACGTCTGCCCAAAGCCCTGGCCGTGGAGGAGGTGAACCGGCTGCTCGCGGTGCCGGACACGCATTCGCCGCTGGGCCTGCGCGACCGGGCGCTGCTGGAGTTCCTCTACGGCACCGGGGCGCGGATCTCCGAGGCGGTCGGCGCGGACATCGACGACCTCTCTCTCCAGGACGACGACGCGGTGATCCTGAGGGGAAAGGGCGGGAAAAGCCGGCTGGTCCCGATCGGCGGCTACGCGCGCACCGCCCTCGACGCGTACCGCACCCGGGCCCGGCCGATCCTCAGCGAGAACGGCCGCGGCACCCCGGCCGTCTTCCTGAACGCCCGTGGCGGCCGGCTCTCCCGGCAGAGCGCCTGGACCGTCCTGCACCGCTGCGCGACCGAGGCGGGTCTGCAGACCGAGGGGCCCTACGCCGTTTCGCCGCACACCTTGCGTCACTCCTACGCCACGCATCTGCTCGACGGAGGTGCTGATGTACGGGTCGTTCAGGAACTGTTGGGACATGCCTCGGTAACCACGACGCAGGTGTATACGCTGGTGACCGTCGAGCGACTCCGCGAGGTGTACGCCACTTCTCACCCGCGCGCTCGTTGATGGATGCGTACCCACAGGTGCGACACGCCGAACGGCTGACCCCAAAGGGGCGGCACGCGTGGCGTACAGTCGGGCATCAGCAGTCGGGAGGGGGGCGAGGTCATGTCGGGTAACGGCGAACGTGCGGAGGCCTGGACATCGACGCTCCGCGAGCAGCAGAACTCCCTCGACCTCGGTGCTGACCTGGGTCCGGCGGACCCCACGGCGTACACGATGCGCCGCCCGATCCCCGAGCCGATGCCGACCGATCGGCACGGCCCGGCGCGAATCATCGCCCTGGCGAACCAGAAAGGTGGCGTCGGCAAGACGACGACCACCATCAACCTGGGCGCCGCCCTGGCGGAGTACGGGCGGAAGGTCCTCCTGGTCGACTTCGACCCGCAGGGCGCCTGCTCGGTCGGCCTCGGGGTGAACCCGCACAACCTCGACCTCAGCGTCTACAACCTGCTCATGCAGGACGACGTCGCCACCGAGGACGTCATCATCAAGACCGACGTGGCGGGCCTGCACCTGCTCCCGGCGAACATCGACCTCTCCGCGGCCGAGATCCAGTTGGTCAACGAGGTCGCCCGGGAAATGGCCCTGGCCCGCGCGCTGCGGTCGGTCCGCAAGGAATACGACTTCATCCTGATCGACTGCCAGCCTTCGCTGGGCCTGCTGGCGATCAACGCGCTCACCATCGCGCACGGCGTGCTCATCCCGCTCGAGTGCGAGTTCTTCTCGCTTCGCGGTGTGGCGCTGCTGCTCGACACGATCGACAAGGTGCGCGAGCGGCTCAACTTCGACCTGGAGCTCGAGGGCATCCTCGCGACGATGTACGACTCCCGCACCACGCACTGCCGCCAGGTGCTGCAGCGTGTGGTCGAGGCGTTCGGCGACAAGGTGTACCAGACGGTCATCACCAAGACCGTCAAGTTCCCCGAGTCGACAGTGGCGGGCGCGCCGATCACCTCGCTCGACCCGGCGTCGTCCGGTGCCCGGAACTACCGTCAGCTCGCTCGCGAGGTCATCGCCGCAAAGGCAGAACGAGGCTAGGTTCCACACCCGTGCTGTTCGCCCTCGGCGAGCCGGTCGCGTTCGTCGCCCTGCTGCTCGCCTTCCTGTTCGGCCTGGCGCTTCGAGCCATCGCCATTCGCTTCACCGCACGCACCGTCGGCCTGGCCGAACGCCGCATATCGCTGCGTCTGAGCCCCCGCGAGGACATCGACCCGTTCGGCGCGGTCGCCGCGGCCGTCGGTGGCATGGGCTGGGGAAAGCAGCTCACTGTCGACGAGGTGCCGCGGTACCGGGGCCGTGGCCGCGCCGCCGCCGTCTTCATCGCCGGCCCGGTCGCCTGCATCCTCGCCGGTGAGCTGCTGATCGCGATCTACGCACTCGTCTTCCCGGAAACCGCCGCGTTCGTCCTCGCCGAGGCGGGTCTCGGCGACATCCTGCGCGGCGTCTCGCTGCCCGCCGCGCAGGAGTTCCTGCTGTCCTTCGGCGTGGGCCTGCTCGCGTTCGGCCTGCTGGCGCTGATCCCGATCCCGCCGCTCGACGGTTTCGGCATCATGTGGAACGCCCTGCGCCGCCCCGGCGCGGGCATGGCCTGGATGCGCCTCTGGTTCGAGGACAAGAACATCGGCGTCCTGATCCTGCTGGTCTTCGCCTTCTTCCCGACCGGTTACCCCCTGCTCAACATGGTGCTGGACTTCCTGGGCGTCCTCTTCCTGCGCGTCTGGGCCTAACCACCTTTCCGGTACACCGAGATGTGGTCGGTGCTGCCGGCCCCGAACGGCGTCCGTTCCCAGTCGGCGAACCGTGCCTCCAGGTGCAGCCCGGCCGCCCCGGCCATCGCGTCGATCTGCTCCGGCCACTGATAGCGCATCCCGAACGGCTCCAGGCGTACGCTGCCGTCGGTGAACGTCAGCGTCTGCCGGAGGAACGTCTGGGCCGTCCGGTCGTACCGATGCATGCGGACCTTGACCGCGTCCTCGGCCACCTCCCAGACCTGAACCTCGCGTTCCTCCTGGTCGAACTTTTTCTCGTCCGGCACGAACGCTTCGATCACGAACCGCCCGCCCGGGGCGAGAACCCGGGCGACGTTGCCGAAGCAGTCCTCCTGGCGGCCCGGCACGGTCAGGTTGAAGAGCGTGTTGAAGACCAGGAAGACCAGCGGGAACTCCCCCTCCACGCCGACATCGGCCATGTCGCCGATGACCACCGGAATGTCCTCGCCGCCGGCCTTTCCGCGCATCAGCGCGACCATTTCCGGCGAGGCCTCGATCCCTTCGACCGGAATCCCGGTGGCGGCCAGCGGTACGGCGACCCGGCCGCTGCCGATGGCCAGCTCAAGCGCGGGCCCGGCACCGGCGAGCCCGGCCAGGAACGCGACTGCCTTGGTGGGGTCAGGGTTGCCCGGAGAGTCGTAACGGGCGGCCCACTGGCGCCCGAACAGCCCCGGATCATCCAAAATAGACATGCCCTGTTGCTACCCGAGCCGGCACGCCGAGAACCGAGACAACGCCGACAACCAGATCGCGCCGCCCGGCCGGCCGTCAGCGCTGACCCCGCCGGCGAACAGGCCGGCGCTCCCGCGAGCCTGCGCGCTCGGCGGGGCGGCTCCGCCACAGCCCCGCCGCTGCGTGTTGATTTGGGGTGCGATTCAAACCTGGCGTCGCCACGACCAGCCATTTCGTGGCGTGCGTGTAGAAATTGGGTGCGGATTGGACCCTAAGTCAACACGCGGCGGGGGTGCGTCGACGCGCGCGCCCGGCGCTGATGGGGAAGCGGCTGCGGGGCATATCGGTGCGAAAGGCAATGGTGAACATCTTGATACGGGATGGCTAACGACACATTTCGCATTGGCATCTACAGTTTCTCGCACGCGGGCCGCCCCGGTCTCGCGATATCGACGACGGAGAGGAGGCTGCTGTGGCGACGAAGGTCAAGGACGTCAAGGCTGCCGCCGTGAAGGCCAAGGACGAGGTCAAGGCCAAGGCTGTGAAGGCGAAGGCCGCGGTCACGGACGAGGCCAAGGCCCCCAAGGCCCCCAAGGCGGCGAAGGCCCCGAAGGCGGCGAAGGCCCCCAAGGTCGTCAAGGCCGAGAAGCCGGCGAAGGTCGTCAAGACCGAGAAGGCCCCGAAGGTCGTCAAGGCCCCGAAGGTCGTCAAGGTCGAGAAGGCCCCGAAGACCGTGAAGACCGCGAAGGTCGTCAAGGCCAAGAAGAAGTGATCGACCGGGCCGTCCCGCTGCGAAATGCGCAGAAGCGGGGCGGCCCGTGCGTCACGTGCTGAACAGTTCGCAGGTCATGTTGTAGTACCGATCGGTCTGCCCCACGTGCCGCATGCCCAGGCGGCGGCAGACCGCCTGGGACGCCGTGTTCGCGGGGTTCGTGACGGCCAGCACCGGGGAGATGTCGGATCGGGCCGCGTACGCCATCACGGCATTGGCCGCCTCGGTCGCGTACCCCTGCCCCCAGGCGTCCGGGTGCAGGTGCCATCCGATCTCGGTCTCCACCGCAGGGGTGAGCGGCGTGCCGGAGGCAAGCAGCCTGACCAGGAACGCGGTACCGAGCAGCCGCCCGCTCTGCCGGTTCTGAATCGCCCAGACGGTGTGCACGTCGTCCTGCCGATCACGCCAGAGCGCGAGCCGGGCGAGCGCGCCGTCCAGGTCGGTGAGCACCTGCGGATCGGCGCCGAGATAGCGCATGACGTCCCAGCGCGAGTACATGTCGAGGACGAAGCCGGCGTCCTTCTCCTCCCACTCGCGAAGCAGGAGGCGCGGGGAGATCAGTGACCTCATCGCGGCAGCGTAACCGGAGAGCAGCAACCGGTCACGCTTTGCGACGTTGGAACGTGCGGAAGCTGTCCGGCGATCAAGGCGGAGGAAATGACAGCGTGAGCCCGGATCAGCTCGTCACAGACATGGTCTACGGTCGGCACGTGCCGCACGAGCCTGCCCAGCCACCGACCGACATCGTCGAGGACGCCGCCGAGATTCCCGCCGAGATTCCCGCCGAGACTCTCGCCGAGACCGATTCCGGCAGGTTCACGGTGCGGCTGGCCAACTTCACCGGCCCGTTCGACCTGCTGCTCCAGCTGATCGGCAAGCACAAGCTGGACGTCACCGAGATCGCCCTGCACCAGGTCACCGACGACTTCATCGCGTACATCCGGGCGATGGGTGACGCCTGGGATCTCGGCGAGACGAGTGAGTTCCTGCTGGTCGCGGCGACGTTGCTGGACCTCAAGGCGGCTCGCCTGCTGCCGGCCGCCGAGGTCGAGGACGAGGAAGACCTCGCCCTTCTGGAAGCGCGCGACCTGCTCTTCGCGCGACTGCTGCAGTACAAGGCGTACAAGGAAGCGGCCGCGCACATCGCGGAACTCGAGCTGAGCGGCGCGCGTCGCTGGCCGCGATTGGTCACCCTGGAGCCACGGTACGCGGAAGCGCTACCGGAACTGGTCCTCGGAGTAGGACCGGAACGACTCCTGAAACTGGCGCTGAAGCAGTTCCTGCCGAAACCGGGTCCGCCGCAGGTTTCGATCGCCCACATCCACCAGGTGCGGGTGAGTGTCCGGGAGCACGCGGCGCTGCTGCGTGACCGGATCCGTCGCGCCGGAGCAGCCACGTTCAGCCTGCTCATCGCGGACTGCGAGAACACCCTTGAGGTGGTGGCCCGGTTCCTGGCGCTGCTGGAGCTCTACCGCGAGGGGCTGATCGACTTCGAGCAGCCGGTGTCGCTGGAGGAGATGACGGTGCGCTGGATCGGTGGTGAGGACGCCGCCGACGCCGAGCTCGACATCGACGACTACGAGGGGACGAAGCCGGCCCCCGAGGACGAGAATCCCGCCCAGCCGGACGCGGAGGCGTCCGATGATGTTGAAGAGGACACCGATTCGGACGAACTCGGCGTCGCTGAGCTTGACGAGCGCCCCGCCAATGGTGATCTTGTCGAGGGCGACGGCGTGGAGGAGAGATCGTGAGCAGCGAGGAGCAAGAAGAATCCCTGGCCGCGCAGGCGGCGGCATGGGTTCCGCCGTGGGAGCGCCGGCGGGAGCCGGACCGGGATTACCAGGACGCCGCCGAGGCGGTGGACGCTCCTCGGGAGTTCCCGGAGGACGAGGGCGACGACTTCGACGACGAGCCGGATCCGATCGATGTCGAGCCCGGCCCGGAGCTGCCGCTACCCGATTCGATCGAGGAGGCCGCTGAAGAGGACGATCCCGAGGACGGCGAGCACGTTCCGGTGGACGCCCCGGTCGAGGCTGCGCCGGTGGCCGAGATCGCCGCGCCTCCGACCGTCACGGTGCCGTCGCAGGCCCGCGGGCCACGGGTGGACGTTGATGCGCTTGACGAGCCTGACGTCCGTACCCTCCCTGATCTTGACGACGCGGAGCTGGCGGCGGCGCTCGAATCGATCATGCTGGTGGTTGACGAGCCGGTAGGCGAGTTGCAGCTGGCGCAGGTGATGGAGCAGCCGGTCGAGCGGATCGCGCGCACGCTGGAGGACGTCTCGGCGCGGTACACGGCCGCCGGGAACGGGATCGACCTGCGCAGGGTCGCGGGTGGCTGGCGTCTCTACACCCGGCCGGAGTACGCGCCGTACGTCGAGCGTTTCGTGCTGGACGGGCAGTCGGTGCGGCTCACGCAGGCCGCGCTGGAGACACTCTCGGTGGTGGCCTACAAACAGCCGGTGACTCGTTCGCGCATCTCCGCCATCCGCGGTGTGAACTGTGACGGTGTCATGCGTACGCTGGTCACTCGCGGCCTCATCGAGGAGTGCGGCACGGAGCCGGAAACCGGGGCATACCTGTACCGGACCACCGTGCTGTTCCTGGAGAAGCTCGGCCTGAACACGGTCGACCAGCTGCCCCCGCTCGCCCCGTTCCTGCCCGACGATGTGGAAGAAGTACTTGATGCCTCAGGCTGACACCGCCGAACGCCTCCAGAAAGTCCTGGCGGCGGCCGGTGTTGGATCCCGGCGCGCCTGCGAAGACCTGATCTTCCGGCGGCGCGTCACCGTCAACGGCCGGGTCGCCAAACTCGGCGACAAGGTCGACCCCGCCACGGCGGAGATCCACGTCGACGGGCAGCGGGTGATCACCAACACCAAGCTGGTCTACGTCGCGCTGAACAAGCCGCGTGGCGTCGTCTCCAGCCTCGACGACGAGAAGGGCCGCACCGAGCTGGCCGACTTCCTCGGCGCCAACTTCGAGCAGCGGCTGTTCCACGTGGGCCGGCTCGACGCCGAGTCCGAGGGCCTGCTGCTGCTCACCAACGACGGCGGGCTCGCGCACAAGCTGATGCACCCGTCGTACGAGATCTCCAAGACCTACCTGGCCGAGGTCGTCGGCCCGCTGCCGCGCAGCGTCGGCCGCAGCCTGCAGGGCGGCGTCGAGCTGGAGGACGGCCCGGCGAGGGTGGACAACTTCCGCCTCGTCGACGCGATCGGCAAGACCGCGCAGGTGGAGATCGTCCTGCACGAGGGCCGCAAGCACATCGTCCGGCGGATGATGGACGCGGTCGGCCACCCGGTCACCCGGCTGATCCGTACCGCCGTGGGCCCGATCCGCCTGGGCGACCTGCGGCCGGGCCACTTCCGGCACCTGTCGCCGGCCGAGGTGGCCGCCCTGTTCAAGGCCGTCGGGGACTGATCACCGGCTGAGGTGCTCCAGGGCCAGGTGCCAGGGGAACGGGTCGGTGACGATCGGGGGGTCGAGGACCCGTACCCCCTCGGCGCGTAACTGGGCGACGCTGCGCTGGTACGGCAGCCGCTGTGCCAGGGCCTCGCCGAGCGACGGGAGCACCACCACCGGGATGCCCAGGCCGGGCGCCTCGGCGAGCAGGCCCAGCGCGTACGTGTCGGCGATGCCCAGCGCGAACTTGTTGACGGTGTTGAAGCTGGCCGGCGCGACCACGATGGCGGCCGGCCGGGGCGGTTTCGGCTCGTCGGGCCGGCGGTAACGGCTGCGCACCGGACGGCCGGTCAGTTTCTCGAGGGCCGGGACGTCGACGAAGCCGAGCGCGAGCGGGGTGGCGACGACCTGGACCTCCCAGCCGAGGCGCAGGGCCTGGCTGACGAGGTCGCCGACGCCGGGCGCGGGGCCGGTGGCGCAGACGATGACGTACAGGGTCATGTGGTTGTCTCCGTCAGCAGGGTGATCAGGGCTCGGGTGGCGGCGCCCGGGGTGCGGTCGTCGCTGATCGCCAGGGACAGTGGCCACTCCAGATCGGCGCCGGTCACCGGAATCACCGAGATGCCGGGCTCGCCGGCCACCACGAACCGGGGCAGCAGCGTGATGCCGAGCCCGTGACGGACGTGGGCCACCCCGGTGCCGATGTCGGCGATCTCGATGGTGACCCGGCGAGGCACCCCGGCGGCGGCGAAGGCCCGGTCGGTGACCGACCTGTTGCCGTACCCGACAGGGGAGTCGATGAAGTCGAGCCCGGCCAGATCGGTGATGTCGATGCCGTGGTGATGCGCCAGCGGATGACCCTCGGGAACGACCAGGTCGAGGACCGAGCGGGTCAGCTCGATCAGTCGGACACCCGGCGGCCGGACACCGGGCAGGGACACGAACGCCAGATCGAGACGGTGGTCGGTGAGCGCCTCGATCAGCCCGATCGAGCCGGACGGCGCGGCCATGGTCCGCAGCAGCACACCCGGATGCCTGCGGTGGAACTCGCCGAGAACGGCCGGCAGGTCGATGATCCGGATCGAGGTGAGCGTACCGATGCGCAGGGTGCCGCTGAGGCCGCCGCGCACCTCGGCGACCGCGTCCCGGGCGTCGCGGGCCGCGTCCAGGGCGAAGCGGGCGCGGGGGAGCAGCGCGGCGCCGGCGTCGGTGAGCAGCACCCGTTTCGAGTTGCGGTCCAGCAGGGCGGCGCCGAGGTCGCGCTCCAGGGCCTTGACCGCCGCGGAGACCGCTGACTGGACGACGAACAGCCTGGTGGCGGCCCGGGTGAAGCTCTGTTCCTCGGCGACCGCGACGAAGTACTCCAGCTGACGCAGTTCCACGCATCCAAGTATCAACGATGGTGATGCGTTCAAGCTATTTCTTTCGTTGTTCTTGATAGCTGGCGCGAGCGACAGTGATGTCATGACCGCTTCGCCCGCACGGCTCCACCTCGGCTTCTGGTCGATCGCCCTCGCGTTCCTGACCGCGATGGCCTTCTCGACGGTGCCCACGCCGCTGTACCCGCTCTACATGAAGCAGGACGGCTTCGACACGTTCACCGTCACGATCGTCTTCGCCGTGTACGCGGTCGGCGTCGTGATCAGCCTGCTGCTCGCCGGGCACGTCTCCGACCGGCTCGGCCGCAAGACGATCCTGATCCCGGCGCTCGCCCTGGAGCTGCTCGCCGCGGTCCTGTTCCTGACCAGCACCTCGCTGCCGGTCCTGCTCGCCGCCCGGTTCGTCACCGGCCTCGGCGTCGGCATGATCACCGCGACTGCCACGGCACACCTCTCCGAACTGCACGCGGCACACCGGCCTGGTGCCGCACGCCAGCGTTTCGAGGTGGTCTCGACCGCCGCCAACAGCGGCGGCCTGGGATTGGGCACGCTCATCGCGGGACTCCTTGCCCAATTTGGGTACGCCCCATTGCGTACGCCGTACCTCGTGTTCATCGGCCTGCTCGTCGTGAGCATCGTGGCCGTGGCACTGACCCCGGAGACGGTGACCCGGCCGGCCGGTAAATACCACTACCGCCCGCAGCGCATCGGCGCCCACGGTGACCGGACGGTCTATCTGGCCGCCGCCACGTCGGCGCTCGCCTCGTTCGCGGTCTTCGGCGTCTTCACCTCGTTGGCGCCTGGCTTCGTCGCCGGAACCCTGCACCACTCGTCGCGGGCACTGGCCGGAGCGATCGTCTTCGCCGTGTTCGGAGCGGCCGCAGCGGCACAGGCCCTGACCGGCCGGCTCAGTGGCCCGGCAAAGACCCGCCTCGGCTTGCTGGCCCAGGCCGGCGGCATCGTCACCCTGGTGACCGGCATGCACACGGCGAGCCTGCCCGCCTTCCTGATCGGCGGCGTCGCGGCCGGCATCGGCGCGGGCGTCCTCTTCAAGGCCGCCGTCGGCGCGGTCGCGGCATCGGCGTCTCCGGCGGAGCGCGGCGAGGCGCTGGCGGGGTTGTTCCTGGTCGCGTACCTCGGCCTGGGCGTCCCGGCGATCGGCCTGGGCGTGGCGACCCAGTCGTTGCCGGCGGTGACGGTGATGATGTGGTTCGCAGCGGCGCTGCTGACTCTGCTGGGAGCGGTGGCCCTGCTGAGCAGGCGAGGCCAGACCCCGGCCCCGGCTCTTCAGCTCTCGGTGCGGTAACCGTGGGCGCTCAGGACGGTGAGCAGGTGGTGGTCGTACGCCTGCTCGTCGGCGTCGCGCCATTGGTGGCCCTGGGGGCACTGCCAGTTCGGGGCAGGGTCGCGCATCACGCAGCCGCCGAGGGCCAGGTCACCGTCGTCGGCCGCGTCGATCGCTTCCGGGACGGGGAGGCCGAAGAGCAGCGGCACGCCGGGCGTACCGCATTCGGGGCAGGAAGGGATCATGGGAGAAACGGTACTCGCGCCCGGCGGCCGCGGGTTTGAGCCGGCCGCCTGAGGTAACCCGAGCGATATGCCGCCGACCCCTCTGAGAATCATGACCCTCAATCTGCTCTCGCCCGCGCACGCCGACTGGGAGCGGCGCCGGCCAGTGCTGCGCGACGGCCTTGCGGCCTTGCGCCCGGACCTGGTCGCGCTACAGGAGACAATCTGGGGACGAGGGTACGACCAGGCAGCTGACCTTCTCGGACCCGGTTATCACCTGGCCCGGCACTCCCGGCGTACCGACGACGGCGTTGGCGCCGTGCTGGCGAGCCGGTGGCCGCTCGGTGCGGTGTCCGAGATCGACCTGCACGTCTCCGGCCGGGTCGAGTTGCCGTGGCCGGCCGCCGTGGTGGCCGAGGTGGACGTGCCGGCCGGGCCGCTCTTCTTCGTCCACCACCGGCCGGCGCAGCGGCGCGGGCAGGAGGCCGAACGAGCGGCGCAGGCCGTGCTCTGCGCGCGGATCGTCGAGGAGCGGTTCGCCGGGCGGCGCCCGCACACGATCCTGGCCGGAGATTTCGGCGACACGCCGGACTCGGCGAGTGTCCGTTTCTGGACCGGCCGGCAGACGGCACAGGGTTTCTCGGTCACCTATCAGGACACCTGGGAGACGGCGCACCCCGGCGACACCGGCCGTCGCGTCGAGTACGTGATGGTCCGCGCCGGCACCCTGGGCGTGGCGGACTGCCGCCCGGCCGTCGACGCGGACTGGGCCACCGGCCACTTCGGAGTGGTCGCCGACCTCCTCGTTCGGGAAGGATGAGGCGATGTCCGACAACTGGACCACCGCACTGTCCCGGTACGCGGCCCGGCTGCACGCCACGGCTGAGGGCCGGCACCACATCGCGTCGCCGCTCGGCGCGTGGTTGCTGCTGGCGCTGGCCGCGTCGGCCGCACCCGCTTCCTCTGACGAGACCGATGATTTCGCCGACGCTCTCGGTGTCTCGCCGAAGCAGGCCGCCGACGTGGCCGCCGCCCTGCTCGCCGAGCCGCACCCGCTCGTCGCCGCGGCCACCGCCGTGTGGCACGCCGCCGGGGCAGACGGGCTGGCGGGCTGGGCGCTGCCGGAGCCGACCACGGCCGGGCCGCTGCCCAGCAAGGCCGAGCTCGACGCGTGGGCACGGGAGCACACCTACGGGCTGATCGAGACGTTCCCCGGCGAGCCGGCGCCGGACCTGTTGCTGCTGCTGGCCAGCGCCCTGGCGACCAGGGTCTCGTGGACCGAGCCGTTCACGCCGGCGCCCGCCGCGGAGCTGGGCGGGGCCTGGTCCGAGCGGCTCACCACGGTGTTGCGTACCCCGGAGCACGGCCATCAGGCGTTCATCACGAGCACCGCCGAGGCCGGCGACGTGATCGTGCACGTGGCGCCGGCCGGTGGGCTGTCCGTGGTCTCGGTGGCCGCGGCCCCCGACGTCACGCCCGAGCGGGTCATGGCGGCGGCGTACACGATCGCGCTCGCCCCGCGGCCGGACCGCACGTCGCTGTTCGACCTGCCGCTCGGCGAGACGCCACTCTGGACGATCCGGGAGGAGCGCCGGCACGAGCGGCGGACCGAGTTCCTGACGGCGCTGCTGCCGGCCTGGTCGGCGCAGAGTGATCATGACCTGGCCGCCGACCCGGGCCTGGGTTTCCCGGCCGTGACCCGGGTGCTCGGACGGCTCATGAACGCCCCGGCCGGCCGGTTCGACGCGAAGCAGACGGCGGTGGCACGGTACAGCCGGTTCGGGTTCGAGGCGGCGGCCGTCAGCGCGTACATGTACCCGACGTCGATGCCCCCGGAGACCGCCGTCCGGTACGCGGAACTGAGGTTCGGTCACGCGTACGCTGTCGTCGCCGTGACCGAGCAGCCGGAGGGACCGTGGCATGGTGTTCCGGTTTTTTCGGGGTGGGTGAGCGAGCCGGAGGACGTCCCTGAGCAGGACCTCGACTAGATGCGGTCTCAGGCGACCAGTGCCGGGGCGGTCAGGGCGGCGTCGATGTCGGTGGCCGGGGCGGGGCGGGCGAAGTAGTAGCCCTGGGCGTACCGGTAACCCAGCTCGACCAGCCGGTCCGCCTGCTCGCGGGTCTCCACGCCCTCGGCCACGGCGCGCAGGCCCAGCGTCGCGGCGATGGTGCTCAGCGACGTGGCGATCGCCTCCTGCTCCGCCGTGCCGTTGAGGTCGTCGATGAACGACTTGTCGACCTTCAGCGTGGTGACCGGGCAGGTACGCAGCAACGTCAGCGAGCTGTGTCCCGTACCGAAGTCGTCGAGAGCTATGCCGACGCCGAGCTCGCGCAGCTCACGCACCGTGCCCAGGGCAACGCCGCCGGCGAAGACGGCGGTCTCGGTGATCTCGATGGTGATCTGCTCGGGCGCGAGCCCGTGCCGGGAGAGGGCGTCGGCGACCAGGCCGGGCAGGTCCGGGTCGAGGAGCTGGCGGGCCGAGACGTTGATGTTGACACGCGGGCCGGCGTCGCCGTGCCGGTCCTGCCAGCCGGCGGCGTCGGCGCAGGCCTGATCGATGATCCAGGCGCCCAGGTCGATGATCAGGCCGCTGTGCTCGGCGACCGGGATGAATTCGACGGGCGAGACCATCGGGCCGTCCGGCGGGTGCCAGCGGACCAGGGCCTCGACGCCGACGATGGTGCCGGCCGGCAGTTCGACGATGGGCTGGTAGAGCAGCCGGAATTCACCGCGATCCAGGCCCCGGCGCAGTGCGGCGGCCAGTTCGGCGTGGTGTTCCGCGGTGGCGTCCAGCTCGGTGCAGTGCTCGCGGGACCGGTTCGCGCCGGCCAGTTTCGCGGCCTGCAGGGCGAGTTCGGCGCGGCGCAGCAGGTCCGGGACCTCGGCGCCGCTGCCGGAGGCGTGACCGACCGTCACGGTCACCATCAGGTCGTGGCCGTCCACCCGCAGCGGGCTGCGGAAAGCCTGCAGGATCGACTCCGCGGCATCGGGCGTGTGATCCGGCAGCAGAATCCCGAACTCGTCGCCCAGCAGCCGGGCTGCCACCGCGTCCGGTCCGGCGGCGATGCGGACCCGCTCGGCCGCGGTCCGCAGCAGGGCGTCGCCGGCCTCGTCGCCGAGCCGGTCGTTGAGGGCGGCGAACCCGTCCAGGTCGCAGACCGCGACCGTGGTGGCGCCGGTACGCGCGCCGAGAGCGGCAGTGAAGAACCGCCGGTTCGGCAGGCCGGTCAGGTCGTCGTGGTTGGCCTGCTCGTCGAGCCGGTCGAGCAGCAGGTTGTTGTCGGAGAGAGCGGCGTACTGGCGGATCATCACGAGCAGCGTCAGTACCACCGAGCCACCGGCCATGCCTGCTGACAGCTGTCCGTGGCGCAGCGTGAGCACGACGAGCATGGTGACGGTGACCGCGACGGCCGTGTACGGCACGACGCTGATGTGCCGCCAGATCCCCAGGTGACCGGGCTGGTCGACAGGTGCCTGCCGGTCCGCCGGCCCGGCGTCGGCGCGGATCTGCATGAGCGCCGCGGCCGCGAAGAACACGGCACAGGTGGGGAGGGTCACCACTGTCGGGTTGAGGAACGGCCGGCCGTCGAACAACGGCGCCACCGTCCAGGAGAGCGGAGCGATCAGCCCGATCGGGGCGAGGGTCCAGAGGGCGCCGCGGTTCACGGCCCGGCTGCGGGCGATGCCGACCTTGACGACGGCCACGACCGCGGCGCAGGACACGAAGAGCACGATGCCGATCAGCGCCGCCGCCGGCTGGCCGTTCCCCGCCGGGATCGAGGTGGTCCAGAGGAAATGGGTGACGCCCATGCTGGCGGCGACGCCGACGATCGCCACGTCCAGGAACATCGCCACGCTCGCCCGCCAGGACCGGCTCGGCCTCGGCAACCGGACCAGGGCGAGCACCGCGGAACAGACCGCGATCAGATAACCGGCCGCGGTGGGCGTGCTCATCGTGACAGGCAGGCCGGAGCTGAGGGTGTCGTACGCCTGGCCTGCGGTCGCGGCGGTCAGCCAGCCGGCGGCCCAGGCGAGCCGTCGCCAGAAGTCACGGGCCGGCCCCCGCGCGGTGCGTGTCGCGAGGGTGCAGGCCAGCAGCGCGGTGCCGGCGGCGCCGATGGTCGAGGGCCAGAGCAGCCAGGGCGGCGACCCGATTCGCCGGCCGAGGATACCCAGCACCGAG
The DNA here is from genome assembly GCF_050955685.1 of Actinoplanes sp. CA-015351. Classification (NCBI taxonomy): domain Bacteria; kingdom Bacillati; phylum Actinomycetota; class Actinomycetes; order Micromonosporales; family Micromonosporaceae; genus Actinoplanes; species Actinoplanes sp. CA-015351. Next base: position 6,225,111 of record NZ_CP192102.1, on the reverse strand, counting down.
CTGATCAGGAACCAGACGGCAGCCAGAATGAGCACGCGCACGGCTGCTGGTCTCCTCATGACCGGCCTATCGGCAGGTCACAGGGAGGTGAGCAGCTTTTTCTGCACCTTGCCCATACCGTTGCGCGGCAGTTCACCGACAAGCCGGACGACGCGGGGCCGTTTGTGCGCGGCCAGGCGCTGCGCGACGAAACTGATCAGCTCCTCCTCGCGGCCGTTCACTCTCTCCCAGGCTGCGTCGTCGGTCACGACGAACGCCGTGATCTGTTCGCCCAGGTCGGCGTGCGGGGTGCCGATCACGGCGGCTTCGCGTACCGCCGGGTGCAGCAGCAGCGCGTCCTCGACCTCGCCGGCACCGACCCGGTAACCGCCGGTTTTGATCAGATCGGTGGAGGCCCGGCCCACGATCCGATGCCAGCCGTCGGCGCCGATCGTCGCGACGTCGCCGGTCGGGAACCAGCCGTCGTCCAGGGTGGGTGGCTCGATGGTGTCGCCGCGCAGATATCCGTCGAGCAGCGTCGGCCCGGTCACCTGGAGGTGACCGATGGTGGTGCCGTCGGCGGGCAAGGGCTGACCGTTTTCGTCCACCAGACGGGTGCTGATACCGGTCAGCGGGGTGCCGACGTGGCCGGCGCGTCTCTCGCCGTCGGAACGGGCGCTCACGGTGATCAGTGTTTCGGTCATGCCGTATCGCTCGACCGGGGCCTGACCTGCTAACTCTTTGATCGTTTCGAACACCGGGGCGGGTAGTGGGGCGCTTCCGGACACGAGCAGGCGGGCCGGCTTGAGCGCGCGGGCCGCGTCCGGGGTGTTCGCCACCCGGGACCACACGGTGGGGACGCCGAAGTACATGGTTCCGGTGGTTTGGGCGTACACATGGGGTGTGGGTTTGATCGTGTGGCGTAACCACCCACCGATCCGCAGCGGTCCGAGAACGCCCAGCGCGAGCCCATGCACGTGATAGAGCGGAAGCCCGTGCACGAGCGTGTCCTCAGGCGTCCACTGCCAGGCCTCGGCGAGCGCGTCCAGGCCTGCTGCCAGCGCTTTCCGCGAGATGACGACGCCTTTCGGAGGCCCCGTGGTCCCGCTCGTGTAAAGAACAAGAGCCGGTCGCTGCGCTTCCGGCTCCTTCGGCGGCATGGCTCCTGGCCGTTTCTGGTCACTGATCGACAGCGTGGGTACGGGTGAGGCGCCGGCACCGTCGGGGTTGTCCGTCAGGATCAGGCCGGCCTGGGAGTCGCGCAGGATGTGTGCGCGTTCAAACTCGCCGGCATCCGGAGGAACCGGGACAACAGGGACGCCAGCTAGAAGCGCACCGGTGATCGCCGCGATCGTGGGAAGACCGGGCTGCGCATCGACGGCGACGGTTTTCTGTCCGTTTACGATCTCGGCGATGGCGCAGGCCCAGCCGAGGAGCTCGTGCCGGGAGAGGGTGTGCTCCCCGGCGGAGATGGCTCCGGGCAGGTCGTCTCCGCCGGTGAGTGCGGCGAGCAGTGTCATGCCCGGATTCTGTCACCGGTACGCGCCCCTGACCGCCGGCGCGCCACCCGCCGTCCGCGCGCGGGCTCGTGCTGGCTCGTGCTGCCCGTCCCCGCCTGCTGCTCGCCTGCTGCTCGCGCCCGTTGCTTGCCGTCCGCTCGCGCCCGTTGCTGGCCCTCCGCTCGCGCCGCCCGCTGCTTGCGCCCGCTGCTTGCGCCCGTTGCTCGCCGTCCGCTCGCGCCCGTTGCTGGCCCTCTGCTCGCGCCGCCCGCTTCGCGGATCTTGGCAAGTCTTGGTGGGACGAAGGCGCGGCTCGCCAAGGGCGCGGTAATCGGGGCCGCCCTCGGGCGGGGGAATTCCTTGGCGATCCCGGGCTGTCGAGAGTGATCGGCTGGTTGCTGGCCGTCACGGTGCGTGCCTAGCGTTCAGGTAGGTCTTCGTCTTTTCGCCCTTCTGCTGGACTTTGCTGGGATATTTCCCGAGGAGCTGCCCAATGCCGGATTCCGCCGACAGGGCCCGCTGGCGGGATCTGCGACAACTCACCCGGGGATATCGCCGGTGGATCGCCCTGGCCGCCGGGCTCAGCTTGCTCGGATCCGCGCTCGCCCTGGCTCAGCCACTGCTCGCCGGCCGGGCGATCGACGCGGCCGCCGGCGGGGACGTCCCCTGGCCGGTGATCGCCGCTCTGACCGGGCTGTTCACCGCACAGGCAGCCGCTCTGGCCTTGGCCCGCTGGGTGCAGGCGTACACCGGCGAGACCATGACCCGCGATCTCCGCCGTACCGTCACCAGCCACGTGTTGCGCGTCCGCCTGTCCGTTCTTGATCGGATTCGCACCGGCGACGTGATCGCCCGGGCCTGCGGCGACACCACGATCGTCAAAACCCTCGTGGCGCAGAGCCTCGGCACCGGCGTAGCCGGCGTGATCGGCCTGCTCGCCACCGTCATCCTGCTCGGCGTACTGGACCGATGGCTGCTCGGGATCGTCGCGCTGCTCTTCAGCGTCGCCGTCGGCAGCCTCCTGGCGGTGGTCAGCCGGCTGCGGGTCGCATCGCGAGCCGCGCAGAACGCCGAAGGCACCCTCTCTGCCGACCTGGAACGAGCCTTGGGCGGCGTGCGAACAGTACGCGCCAACCGCGCCGAACCCGTCGAATCAGCCCGTATCGACCGGGCCGCCGGCCGTGCCTACTTCTCCAATCTGCGGATGGCCGGCCTGGTCGCGTTGAGCGGCCCGACAAACGACCTGGCCGTGAGCGGATCCTTCCTGGCGGTGCTGCTGGTCGGCTCCACCCGGGTAGCCGCCGGCGAGACCAGCCTGGGACGACTGGTCGCGTTCACCCTCGCGATGACCTATCTGGCTGCCCCCATCTACGAGATCTTCCAAGCGGTGAGCGCAGTCCAGCAGGGCTCCGGCGCACTGCACCGGATCAACGAGGTCCTGGCCCTGCCGACCGAACGCGATCAACCGGTAGCGGTGGTCCCGGTGCAGCGCCGCCCTTCCCCGGTGCTGGAGTTCCGAGACGTCTGGTTCGGTTACGACCCGGCCAGGCCGGTGCTGAAAGGCATCAGCTTCACCGTCCCGGAACGAGGCCACGTGGCCTTGGTAGGCCCGTCCGGAGCAGGCAAGTCAACAATCTTCGCGCTGGCCGAGCGCTTCTACGAGCCGGATCGGGGGGTGATTCTGGTGCACGGGCGAGACGTGCGGTTCACTCCGTACGCAAGGCATCGCACCGCCGTGGGCCTGGTAGAACAGGACTGCCCGTTGCTGGCCGGAACGTTACGAGAGAACCTCCTGTACGGCACGGTTTCCCCGGCCAGGGCCTCGTTGCAGGCGCAGGCCCCGACGGCAGAGCCGGCAACGTCGGGGCTGGCAGCGTCTGGGCCGGCAGCGTCTGGGGCAGTGACGGCGGGGCTGGCAACGCCTGGGCCGGTGACGGCTGGGCCGACCAATGCATCCAGGCCGGCCACCGCTTCCGGGTCGGACTTCGCGTCTGACCTGGCTTCTGCCTCCGGATCGACCTCTGCGTTCGGGCTGGCCTCCACGCCTGGGCCGCGCTCGCCGGTGTCCGATGAGGAGCTGGCGAAGGTATTGGAGATGACCGGCTTGACTGCCGTCGTGGCAGCCCTGCCACGAGGCCTGGACACCCCCGTGGGCGACCGAGGCCGGCAGCTGTCCGGAGGCCAGCGCCAACGGGTGGCGATCGCCCGATGCCTGCTGGCCCGCCCACGCCTGATCCTCCTCGACGAACCGACAGCCCACCTCGACCCCGACAGCGAACAAGCCCTGGCCGTGACCCTCCAAGAAGTAGCAGCGGTATGCGCCCTGGTAGTGATCGCCCACCGCTTCTCCACGGTCCGAGCAGCAGACCGAGTCCTGGTGATCGACGGAGGCCTGGTCCAGGCGGAGGGAACCCACAACGAGCTGCTACAGGCCAACCCGTACTACCACCGCCTCGCCACCAAGGACCACCCGATCTGGTCCTAACTCGCCGCAGCAGAGCCAAGTAAAACCACATCAGGCGCTGCCCATTCCGCCCCGCCCCGCGCTCCGTCCCCACCCCGCGTTCCGCCCCGCTCCGCCCCGTTCCGCCTCGTTCCGCCCCGATCCGCCCCTGCGCTCTGCTCTGCCCCTGCGCTCTGCTCTGCACCTGCGCTCTGCTCTGCACCTGCGCTCTGCTCTGCACCTGCGCTCCGCTCTGCACCTGCGCTCCGCTCTGCACCTGCGCTCCGCTCTGCACCTGCGCTCCGCTCTGCCCCGGCCCGCTCTCGCGCTCCGAGCCTCGGTGTCCCGCGCTCTGTGTTCCCGCGCCGCGCGTTCGCCCGGATCGGCCCGACCCGGACTGCCTGGCCGCGGGCTGTTTGTGGCGAGCGCGGCGGTGGACGGCGCGGCGGTGGACGGGCTGGTCGTGGAAGTGTGACTGGAGCGCCGGCCTCTAGTCCCGGCACTGCGCGGGGATCGCCGGTGTCTGCGGTGCCGACTCCGGGCGGCAAACGTACAGATATGCGCCCTGACGGGGTGCGGCCGGCGTTCCATCTGTCCACCGCCGGCAAAGGGCTCTTGGGCGTAAGGCGACGCAGCGCGTTCTCTCTGATGGGCCCGCTCTCCAGGCTCGGGAAGGCTGTCACCTCCTTGATGACCGGCCGGTCTCGCGCCAGTTGTGCGGGCGGCGTCTTGTGAGCGGCAGGACACCCAGCTGGACAAGAGGCTGGCGGTAGATCGTCTCCTGGCGCGGTCCCGCTCGTGGGCGCGTTGGTCGAGGTTGCTCCGCTGCCAACTCCCGGGATGTCGCTCGGCCTGGACACAGCCCTCGAATGCGTCGTCCGCCTCGCTGCCTGCCGCACGTTCTGGTGTGACGTCGAGTCCCCTCGCGTTGCCTGGAGCGGCGTCGATGCCCGCCGCGGGGCCGAAGTCCGCCGCGGGGCCGGCGCTTGCTGCGGGTCTGGCGCTTGCTGCGGGCCGGTGCCTGCAGTGCCTGCAGTGCCTGCAGTGCCTGCAGTGCCTGCAGTGCCTGCAGTGCCTGCGGTGGTGCGGTCATCGAGGGCCTTACTGACTGTGGAGCCGTCCCCTGTCGAGCAACTCGGCGCTGGATCGCTCTCGGCCGTGCCCGCCCCGGAGGCCTGGGCTTCTGATGGGTGAGCAGCGCGGGCGGCATCGAGGCGACGCAGGCGTTCGGCATGGCGCTGCGTCAAGCCCCACGCTCGATGGCGCTCGTGCTGCCGGCGGAACTCGTCCTTTGCGGGCGAATAGTTCCGCGCCGCCGTCCGGTCACGCATCGCTGCCAATTCGGCTCTGCTGAATAACCCCCGCTGTCCCCTCATGCGTCAATTTTTCCAGGCCCGGATTCGATCAGATAAGTGTTTTGCAACGCCGATTCGAGCGAACCATTCACCATCTGGAGGACGGGCGAAAGCCACAATACCTGCAGTTCAGAATGTCAATGAAGATCGAAATGAGGCCGTCTCAGCTGCGAACATCGGCGCTCTTCGTTCAATTATCAGACTTCGGACCTATATTGCGTCTCAGACTCAGGTCTGAGGCGCAATTCTTCAATTCAGTCCCAGGTCTGTTGAGTGTTGTGACGCGGCGCGACATGCTGAGTGCCAGGCGTTGGACGGGCTCCGGCTTCGGTGGATGGGTCTCTCGGCATCCCGGAGGTGATCAGCGGAACACTGGCTCGCTTCCGGCGGGCTTGACCTGGACAAACGCTCTCGTGACCACCTTGAGATCACCTGGATGGTGCCTGATGGACTGCTGAGGAGGGGCTGCGCGACACCTGGGCACTGCGGGAAACCTAGGCGCGGGTTACCGTAGTTGATCATGAGTGCGGAGCATGCGTTACCTGGCGGCCGGACGGGGGGTGCGGTTCGCGTCGGGGATACCGTGCGCCGGCCGGCCGGATCGTGGACCCCGGCGGTTCATTCCTTGCTTCAGCACCTCGAGGATGCCGGGTTCGACGGGGCGCCCGCGCCTCGTGGCATTGACGACGACAGGCGGGAGATCCTCACCCTGCTTCCCGGCGAGACGGTCGGTGAAGGCCGGCCCTATCCGGAGTGGGCACACAGCGACGAGACGTTGTGGCAGGTCGCGCAGTGGTTGCGGGAGTATCACGCGGTTGTCGCCGGCTTCGTTCCGCCTGCCGGGGCGCAGTGGCGCAAGGGTGGCACCTGGGAGCCGGGGCTGATCATCGGGCACAACGACGCAGCGCCGTGCAACGCGGTCTGGTCGGGGGAGCGGATCACCGGGTTCTTCGGGTGGGACTTCGCCGGCCCGGTCACCGCCGAGGCGGATCTTGCGTTCACCGTGTTCGCGTGGGTCCCGCTCAGCGCGCGAGCGGTGGCGACACCGGAGGGGTTCATCGCCTTCGGCGATCGGCAGCGCAGGCTCCGGCTCATGCTTGACGCTTACGGGTGGCGAGGCGAGAGCACCGAGATGGTACGCGAGACGCGGGACCGGATCAGCGCGTCCATTCACGACATCCGGCGGCTCGCGGCAGCGGGCGATCCGGGGTGCCAGCAGCTCGTCGAAGCGGGTTACGACATGGAGCTGGCCGCCGCGGTGAAGGAACTGGCCACCTTCCCTCGCTGACCACCAGCCGGCCACCTTCCCTAGCTGACCACCTTCCCTCGCTGACCACCAGCCGGCCACCTTCCCTAGCTGACCACCGGCCGGCCACCTTCCCTCGCTGACCGCCAGCTGGCGGCGGCGATTCCAGGGCAGGGCGCTGGCAAGGGGTCAGCAAGGACCGGAGCGCACCGTGGTCTCATGAACCAGCAGACACTTCGTCAGACATCGATCGGCGCTCTCGGCACCATCCTCGGGATCTGGGCTCACCCGGATGACGAGGCGTACCTGTCCGGTGGGCTCATGGCTCTGGCCCGCGAAGCCGGGTCCCGGGTTGTCTGTGTGACCGCTACCCGTGGGGAACTCGGCACCGCCGAGCCCGATCGTTGGCCGCCGGGCCCGCTGGCGGCCCGGCGAGCCGCGGAGTTGCGGGACTGCCTCGGCATTCTCGGTGTGACCGAGCATCACTGGCTCGGGTACCGCGACGGGCGGTGTGACCGGGTTCCGCCGAGCGGGGCGATCGCGCGGCTCGGTGAGCTGATCGACGAGGTACGCCCGGACACGGTGGTGACGTTCGGCCCGGACGGCAACACCGGGCACCCCGACCATCGGGCTGTGGGTCGCTGGGCGGCAGCCGCCGTCTCCTGGGCCGCTCCGGCTGGTACGCGGCTGCTGCAAACGGCTGTCACCAACGACTGGGCGCATCGATGGCGGCCGACAAATCAGCGGTTCGGCGTCTTCATGCCGGGATTTCCGGTGACTCGCGCCGAGTCGTCCCTCGCTCTGCACCTGGTTCTCGACCCGGTGACGCTGGACCGGAAGGTGCGAGCACTCACCGCCCAGGCAACCCAGACCGCTGGCCTGATCGGGGCGATGGGAGCCGACGACTACGCGGCATGGGTCGCCGACGAGGCCTTCGTCGAAGCGTGGCCCGAACCGGACCCGGCAACCTGCGACCGCTGCTGGTGGAACCACGAGTCAGCATCCTGGCACTGCGCCACCCGCCGCTGACCGAATCAAGCCACCCACCGCCGACCAATCAAGCCACCCACCGCCGACCAATCAAGCCACCCACCGCCAACCGGACCAGCCGCGTCGAAACAGCAGCCGGGCCAGCCGGGAAGAGCCAGCCGAGAAGACCCGGGTGCGTAGGTCAGACCGGCCGGGGTTGACCTGAAAAAGGCTTGAGCCCGCACGCTCAAACGCATGCCTGACTCGGGGATTCGGAAATCGGGACAGGGGTCATCGGCACTGCCACAGAACTGACGGAGACAACTTCCGGGCCGGTCGAAGGCGTACCCAAGACCGGCCCGGAGTGAATCAGAACGTCTCGCCCGCAGCTGCTTTCGCGAGGAGAAGCGGCGGCGGGGTGAAGCGCGCCCCATAACGCGCCGCAAGTTCCTCGGCGCGCGTGATGAAACCGGGAAGGCCACCGGCGTACTGGTTGATGTACTGCAGGACGCCGCCGGTCCAGCCCGGATATCCGATGCCGAAGATGGAGCCGATGTTGGCTTCGGCGACCGACAGAAGGACGCCTTCGTCGAGGCACTTGACCGTTTCGATCGCCTCGATGAAGAGCATCCGCTCCTTCATGTCCTCGAACGGAATGTCGCGTCCGGCCGGGGTGGCGAAAGCGGAGAGGCCCGGCCAGAGACCGGCTCGCTTGCCGTCGGCATAGGAGTAGAAACCGGCGCCACCGGACCGGCCCGGACGCTCGAACTCGTCGATCATCCGGTCGATGACGGCGTCGGCGGGGTGCGCGACATAGGAAACGCCTGCGGCTGATGCCGCGGCGGCATATTCGCGACGGATCTTGCGCGGCAGGGTCAGCGTCAGCTCGTCCATCAGCTGCAGGACCGGCGCCGGATATCCGGCCTGGCTGCTGGCCTGCTCGATGCTGGACGGCGGGGCGCCCTCGGCGAGCAGGGCAAGGCCCTCGTTGGTGAACGTGCCGATGACGCGGCTGGTGAAGAAGCCACGGCTGTCGTTGACCACGATCGGGGTCTTGCGGAACATCTTCACCACGGCCAGCGCGCGGCGGACGGCGAGATCGCCGGTCTGCGAGCCCTTGATGATCTCGACGAGCGGCATCTTGTCGACAGGCGAGAAGAAGTGCAGGCCGATGAAGTCCTCCTGCCGGCGGACGCCCTCGGCGAGCAGGGTGATCGGCAGCGTCGAGGTGTTGGAGCAGAGCAGCGCGTCCGGCGCCACGATGTCCTCGATCTCGGCGAAGACCTTGTGCTTGAGCGCCGGGTCTTCGAAGACCGCCTCGATCACCACATCGGCGCCGGCCAGGTCGGCCACGTCGGCGGTCGCGGTGATCCGGTCGAGAAGAGCCTGCCCCTTCTCCTGAGTGAGGCGGCCGCGGCCGATGTCCTTGGCGACAAGCTTCTCCGAATAGCCCTTGCCGCGCTGCGCACCCTCCAGAACAACGTCGCGCAGCACGACGTCCACGCCGGATTTAGCGGCGACATATGCGATCGCCGCGCCCATCATCCCGGCACCCAGCACCGCGATCTTCTTGATCGGCGGGACGTCGCCCACCGACCGGCCGTTCACCTCGTTCAGGTCGAAGAAGAACGCCTTGATCATGTTCTTGGCGACCGGGCCGGTGACCAGCTCGACGAAGTACCGCGTCTCGATGACGAACGCGGTGTCCACATCGACCTGGGCGCCCTCGACAGCGGCGGACAGGATGTTGCGCGGGGCAGGGTAGGGCGCGCCCTTGAGCTGCTTGCGCAGGTTCGCCGGGAAGGCCGGCAGCTGCGCGGCGAGCGCGGGCGTGGACGGCGTGCCGCCCGGGATCTTGTAGCCCTTCACATCCCACGGCTGAACAGCGGCCGGGTTCGCCAGGATCCAGGCACGCGCGGAGGCGAGCAGCTCCTCAGGAGTGTCCACCAGCTCGTCGATCAGACCCAGTTCCTTGGCGGCCGCCGCGCGGTGCCGGGTGCCCTGGAGCAGCACCTTCGTCAGCGCGACGAACAGACCGAGGAGCCTTACGGTACGCACGACCCCACCACCGGCCGGCAACAGACCGAGGGTGACCTCGGGCAGGCCGACCTCCAGACGCGGGTTGTTCAGCGCGATCCGGCGGTGGGTGGCGAGCGCCAGTTCGAGGCCGCCGCCGAGCGCGGAGCCGTTGAGCGCGGCGACGACCGGCTTGCCGAGCGTCTCCAGCCGGCGCAGCTGGGCCTTGACCCGGGTGCCGAGCTCGAAGACGTCGGCGCCGCGGTCGGCCGGCACCGAACCGAGCTGGTCCAGGTCGCCGCCGGCGAACCAGGAGTTCTTCGCCGAGGTGATGATCACGCCGGTGATCGATTCCTTCTCGGCTTCCAGCCGATCAACAATCGAAGCCATGCTGCGGACGTACGCGTCGTTCATGGTGTTGGCGCCGCGAGCCGGATCGTCGAGGGTGAGCACGACGATGCCGTCATCACCGCGGTCCCAGCGGATGGTCTCAGTCATGATGAAGAAAGCCCCTCAGAGTCGCTCGACGATGGTGGCGATGCCCATGCCGCCGCCGATGCAGAGGGTGGCCAGGCCGTACCGGCCGCCTCGCCGCTCCAGCTCGTCGACGAGGGTGCCGAGGATCATGGCGCCGGTGGCGCCCAGCGGGTGACCCATGGCGATCGCGCCGCCGTTGACGTTCACGATCTCGGGGTCGAGTTTGAGATCCTCGATGAAGTGCAGGACCACGGCCGCGAACGCCTCGTTGATCTCGACGAGATCGAGGTCGTCGACGGTGAGGCCGGCCTTGTCGAGAGCCTTGCGGGCGGCCGGGGCCGGACCGGTCAGCATGATCGTCGGGTCGGCGCCGCTGAGCGCGGCGGCGACGATGCGGGCGCGGGGCGTGACACCGGCGCGCACCCCGGCGGACTCCGAGCCGACCATCACGAGGGCGGCGCCGTCGACGATGCCCGACGAGTTGCCGGCCGAGTGGACGTGGTTGATCTTCTCGACCCAGTGGTATTTCTGCAGCGCCACCGCGTCGAAGCCGCCCTGGTCGCCGATCACGGCGAACGACGCCGGCAGCTTGCCGAGGCTCTCGACCGTCGAATCGGCGCGGATGTGCTCGTCGTGGTCGAGAATCAGCAGGCCGTTGCGGTCGTGGACCGGCACCACCGACTTGGCGAAGTACCCGTTCTGCCAGGCCTTCGCGGCTTTCTGCTGCGAGCCCACCGCGTACGCGTCGACGGCCTCACGGTGGTAGCCGTCGAGTGTCGCGATCAGGTCGGCGCTGATGCCCTGCGGGATGAAGTCGGTGTTCAGGCTGGTCTCCGGGTCGAGCGCCCAGGCGCCGCCGTCGGAGCCCATCGGCACCCGTGACATGGACTCGACGCCGCCGGCGAGGACCAGGTCCTCCCAGCCGGAGCGGATCTTCTGTGCGGCGATGTTCACCGCTTCGAGCCCCGAACCACAGAAGCGGTTGAGCTGGACGCCGGCCGTCGTGAACGGCAGGCCGGCCGCGATCGCCGCCGTCTTGGCGATGTCGGAACCCTGGTCGCCGAGTGGTGAAACGACGCCGAGCACGACGTCGTCGATCTCGGCCGGGTCCACGTCGGGGAAGCGCCGGCGCAGTTCGTCGATGAGACCGACGACCAGCGAGATGGGCTTCACCCCGTGCAGCGAACCGGTCTTCTTGCCGCGCCCGCGCGGTGTGCGCACGGCGTCGTAGATGAAGGCCTCGGTAGTCATCGCCTGCTCCCTCGGATGCGAATTGCGGCTAACTTTTGCCGATGTTTCCGCTTGATGTCAAGGCTACGAGACTGAACCTGCCGCGAACTGGAAATCACGGCTAGGCTGATTGCGTGCAGATCGCGGCGGTACCCGGGGAGCCTGCGCCCGAGGTGCGCAAACGCCCCAAGGATCGTAAGGCGCAGCTCGCGCTGGCCGCCGCCGAGATGTTCTGCGACCGCGGTTACCACGGTGTCAGCCTCGACGAGATCGCCACCGCTGTCGGCATCAGCGGGCCGGCGATCTACCGCCACTTCCCGAACAAGTACGCCTTGCTCGTCTTCGCCACCCGCCAGCTCACCGACAACGTCCTGGCCGCGACCGAGCTGACCGATCTCGACGACCTGCTCGCAACAATGTCGAGGCTGGCCGTGCAAGGGAGGCGGGTGGCCGGCCTCTATCAGTGGGAGTGGCGTTACCTCGATGCCGAGCACCGCGACGAGTTCCGGGGCGATCTCGAGATTCTGGTGCGCCGTTTGGGCGTACCGTTGCTTGATCTTCGTCCGTCGATGACCAAAGACGATGCGGAAGCGCTGGTCCGGGCCGTGCTCAGTGTGTTCGGGAGTCTCGGCACGCATCGCGCGGTGATCGCGAAAGGGCGCGGTGAGGCCGCGCTGCACCGGATGGCGTGGGCGGTGCTGCGTGAGGAGCCGCCGACGCCGGCTCCGGTCCCTGCGGGGGAAATCGAGGAGCAGGCTCTGCGGGTGGGCGCGCGCCGCGAGATCCTCCTGGCCGAGGCGATCAAGCTCTTCCATCGGTACGGGTACCACGCTGTCGGTGTCGAGGAGATCGGCCGGGCCGCGGGGATCAACGCGTCGAGCGTCTACCGATACTTCCCCGGCAAGTCGGACCTGCTGGCCGCGGCGTTCTATCGCGCCTCCGAGCGGGTCGCCGAGGCCACGGCGGTGGCGCTGACCGGTGCGGAGAACGACGAGGACGCGCTGCGCCGGATGGCTCAGTCCTATGTCGACCTCACGTTCGAGCGCAGCGCCCTGGTCTCGGTCTACCTCGCGGAGAACAACAATCTGCCGGACGCCGACCGGCACGAGCTGCGCAAGGTGCAGCGGTTGCACGTGGAGGAGTGGGTACGCCTTCTCGTTCGCTTACGGCCCGAGCTGCCCGTCGCCGAGGCGCGGGTCGTGGTGCACGCCGCGCTGAACGTGGTGACCGATCTGAGCCGATGGGTGCGGTTCGACCGGCGGACCGGGATGGACAAGCACCTCGTGCGGCTGGCAATCGCGATTCTCCAAGCGTGAAACCGTTCTAAAAGCCTGAAGTTAACCGGAATTCGCCAACTGGTGATGGCTTTACCTGCGTCCTCTTCACAACAAGTTAATCGAGTTTTACAGTGCCGCCATGGATTCCTCCCTAGTCCAGCACTGTGCCGACACCGCCCGCGGCCTGACTATTCCTGCTCTGCTGCACCGCAACGCCACCGAGTTCGCCGACCTGCCGGCGCTCAGCCTCCTCGGCTCCGGCCGCACCCGCACCTGGCGGGAGCTGCGCGACGAGATCGCGGTGCTCTCCCGGGGCCTCGCCGACCTGGGCCTGAGATCTGGCGACCGTCTGCTGATCACCGTGTCCAGCCGGCCCGAGCACTGGCTGGTCGACCTGGCCGCCGTGCACCTCGGCGCGGTTCCGTCCACTGTCTACTCCACGCTGTCGCCGGACCAGCTGGGATACCTGGCCCGGCACAGCGGCGCCGAGATCCTCGTGGTCGAGGGCGCCGCGGAACTCGCCCGCTGGGCGCCGCACCTGCCCGCGTTCCGGCACGTCGTGGTCGTCGACGGGGAGGGCGGCATCGCGCTGCGCGACGTCATCAGCAACGGAGAGGCCCTCCACCAGGCCGATCCGGGCGCCTTCGAGAAGGCGTGGCGCGAGGTCCGCCCCGACCAGGGCGTCACCCTGCTCTACACCTCCGGCACCACCGGCGACCCGAAAGGTGTGGTGCTCACCCACAGCAACGTGATCTACCAGTCGGTGGTCCTGGAGGCGGTGGTGCCGGACGTGCCGAACCACGCCGCCTCGCTGGCCTATCTGCCACTGGCGCACATCGCCGAGCGCGTGCTCGGCGTTTACAACCCGATCTACCGGACCGGGCACGTCACCATCTGCCCCGATCCCACGCAGCTGCTCGCCGGCCTGGTCGCGATCCGGCCGGTCTCGTTCTTCGGGGTGCCGCGCATCTGGGAAAAGATGGTGGCCGGCGTGCAGGCACAGCTGGCCGCCGCCGAGCCGCAGGTGAAAGCAGCCGTCGACATGGCACGCGAGGTCGCACTCGATGTCTACAAGCTGCGTGGCGCCGAGCAGGAGATCCCGCCGGGGCTGGCCGCCACGCACGCGGCCCTCGACGCGAAGGTGCTCAAGCCGCTGCGCGCCAGACTCGGCCTGGACAACATGCTCTGGGCCGGCAGCGGAGCCGCGCCGATCCCGGTCGAGGTGCTGCTCTACCTGGCCAGCCTCGGCGTCGACGTCCTCGAGGTCTGGGGGATGACCGAGACCACCGGCACCGCCACGATCAACACCCCGGACCACTTCCGTACCGGGACGGTCGGCCGGATCAACGCCGGCATGGAACTCAAGCTCGCCGAGGACGGCGAGATCCTGGTCCGCGGCCCGCTCGTCGCCGCCGGGTACCTGCGCGCCGACGGCGGCATCGACCCGATCACCGACGCCGACGGCTGGCTCGCCACCGGTGACGTCGGCACCCTCGATGCCGAGGGCTACCTCACGATCACCGACCGCAAGAAGGAGTTGATCATAAACTCCAGCGGGAAGAACATCTCGCCGGCCCAGATCGAGAACCTGCTGCGCGCCCACCCGCTGATCGCCCAGGCTGTCGCGATCGGTGACCGCCGCCCCTACGTCACCGCGCTGATCGTCCTCGACGAGGAATCGGTGCCGATCTGGGCGAGAGCCCGCGGCCTGCCCGGCGGCTCCCTTGCCGATTTCGCCGCCGACCCGGCCGTGCTCGCCGAGATCACCGCGGCGGTCGAGGCCGCCAACACGAAACTGGCCCGCCCCGAACAGATCAAGACGTTCCGCATCCTCCCGGCCGGCTGGACCCCGGAAACCGGCGAGCTGACCCCGACGCTGAAGTTGCGCCGCCGCATCATCACCGACCGCTACGACGGTGAGATCAGCCAGATGTATGCCTCGTGACCAGGCCGTCCAGCAGCGCGTAAAGGCGCTCCGCAGCGGCCGGGTCGGTGGTCACGCTCACCGGCTGGCCCTTGCGGAGCGCCGTCAGCTTCGCTGCCGTCAGCTCATCGGTGGCTCGCTCCAGACGCGCAGGCGCGCTTCACCGATGCAGGGCGCGCCAGTCACGAGGGGTGAGGCCGTACCGCGTACGAAAGGCCTTGCTGAAGTGGGCGGCGTCGCGCAACCCCCACCGGCGGGCGATCGAAGCGACAGTCGCCGCGCGCAGCGCGGGGTCGGCGAGATCGCGCCGCGTGCCTTCCAGACGCCGGTGCCGGACCCAGTCGCCGAACCGCACGCCCTCGCCCTGCAGGACGCGGTGCAGGTAGCGCACGGAGATGTGCTGACGGGCCGCCACCGCCACCGGTGACAGATCAGGATCGGACAGATGCTGGCGGATGTCGGCGAGGATCCGGGTCGCCAGGGTGTTGCCGAGCGGCGCCCGGCTCAGCCGGTCGTCACCGAGCTGCACGGTGACCGCGGCGCGGATCAGCTCGATGGTCGGCGTCGCGAGGACGGCGGCCGAGTCCAGCAGGTCCGGTTCGTCGGCGAGCCGGGTCAGATAGTCCGAGGTCAGCGCCGCGACCCGGTTGGCGCGGCCGAACCGGACCGCGCTCGCCTCCCGCAGCCGCGCCTCCGGCAGGGCCAGCGCGGCCCGCGGGATCCGGAAGAACGTCGCGTCGATGCCGCCGGCGAAGAGCAGCGAGTACGGCGAGGCGGTGTCGTAGATCGCGAAGTCGCCGGGCTGCAGCACCGCTTCCCGGCCATGCTGCACGACGATGCTGCTCCCGGAGCGTTGCAGGCCGAGGAAGACGGCCGGCTCGGTGTCCTCGCGGGCCAGGCGCGGCGTACGCCGTACCGTCGTGGGGGTGGCCCTGGTGTGGCAGACGCCGAGGTCGCCGCACTGACCGAGACCGAGCGACACCGACATGTCAGTTTCGGACACGTGGTGTTCGATCTCGACGCGGACGACGCTGTCCCAGACGAGGGAGCGCACGGCTTCCTCTCGGTCCCGCGGAGCCAGCGCGGTGGTGGTCAACGTCGGGTGCACGCCTGTTACGGTCGCATGGACGCTGGCTTTATGACAGTGACCGTTCGCGGAGGCACGACACGTGTGCGCTCAGGGCCAACTTCGCAGGTCCCGGTGCTGCCTACGCTCCCGGCATGACCATCGCATCCGACCTGGAACAGATCGAAGCGGCCAACGCCAGCGGGAAACCGCCGGTCGTCTTCGTGCACGGACTGTGGCTGCTGCCGTCGAGCTGGCAGCGCTGGGCCGAGGTGTTCGCGGCCGCCGGGTACGCCCCGGTGCTGCCCGGCTGGCCCGACGACCCGGACACCGTCGAGGAGGCGAACGCGCACCCCGAGGTGTTCGCCGGAAAGAGCGTCGGCCAGGTGGCCGATCACTTCGCCTCGCTCGTCGCCAAGCTGGACCGCAAGCCCGCGGTGATCGGGCACTCGTTCGGCGGCCTGATCACCCAGATCACGGCCGGGCGGGGGCTCTCCGCCGTCTCGGTCGCGATCGACCCGGCGCCGTTTCGCGGCGTGCTGCCGCTGCCGATCTCGGCGCTGCGGGTGGCGAGCGCGGTCATCGGCAACCCGGCGAACTACCACCGCGCGGTTCCGCTGACCTACGACCAGTTCCGGTACGGGTTCGCGAACGCGGTGAGCGAGGAGGAGGCCCGTGAGCTGTACGCGACGTTCGCGGTGCCGGCCTCGGGCGAGCCGCTGTTCCAGGCGGCGACCGCGAACTTCAACCCGTGGACCGAGGCGAAGGTCGACACCGGCAACCCGTCGCGGGGCCCGCTGCTGATCATCTCGGGGGAGAAGGACCACACCGTGCCGTGGTCGATCGCGAACGCGTCCTACAAGCAGCAGAAGGACAACCCGGGCGTCACCGAGATCGTCGAGATCCCGGGGCGGGGGCACTCGCTGACCATCGACAGTGGATGGCACGCGGTCGCCGGCACGGCGCTGGAGTTCGTGAAGCGGTTCTCTTGATTTCTGGGAGAGGGCCGGTGACCCGGCCCTCTCCTTCATTTACGGCAGCCGCTCGCAGGCGGTGGCCAGGTCGAGCTTGCTGACCCAGCACAGGTCACCGATCAGCTCGGTGTTGCCGCCGCCGTCGACCGTGTCGGCAGCGTCCTGGTAGAAGTCGCTGCCGTGGATCTTGTCGTCGCCGGCGTCGCCGTAGAGCTTGTTCGCGCCGGCGTTGCCGCGGATGTCGTCGTCGCCACCACCACCACGGATGACGTCGTCGCCCGCGGCGCCCCACAGCAGGTTGACGGCGTTGTTGCCGGTGAAGGCGTAGTCGCCGGCGCCCTCACCGCCGAGGTTCTCCACGTCGGTGCCGACGGTGTCGCGCTCGCCGGGTGCGCCGTCGTCACCTTTCGCGCCGTCGAGGTCGACTGTCGCCTGGGGGCGGTGGTATTGGACCCAGTCGCTGCCCGGGCCACCGAGGATCACGTCGGCGCCGATCACGCCGGGCGCGTTCCTGACGTCGCCCCAGAGGATGTCCTCAGCGGCGCCACCGTTGAGGTAGTCGTTGCCGGCGCCGCCTTCGAGCTTGTCGTAATGCCGCTCGCCGTACAGCTTGTCGTTGCCGGCGCCGCCGAAGATCTTGTCGTCGCCCTCACCGCCGTACAGGGTGTCGTCGTTCTCGTCGCCGTACAGGTAGTCACCGCCGCCGTCCTGGCCGTACAGCTTGTCGTTGCCGGCGCCGCCGTACAGGACGTCGTTGTTGCCACCGCCGTAGAGCCGGTCGGCGCCGGATCCACCGGACAACCGGTCCAGGTTGGCCCCGCCGACCAGGATGTCGTTGCCGGAGCCGCCCTCGAGCATCACCCGGATCCCGGTCTTGTTCACGACCGAGTCGTTCTTGCTCCCGGCCTGGACGTGGACCCGGGTCGGGTTCTTCGCGAGCTTGCAGCGGACCTTGGTCTTGTCACCCTTGACGGCCTTGCAGCCCTTACCGGCCTTGATCTTGACCTTGTCGTCGATCGTGACGGTCTTGCCGGAGCGGGTGATGACAACCTTGTTGGCCTTGCCGGAGCCGGCGACGTACGTGACCCAGGTCGACGTGGTGACCGATACGACGCCGGTGGACGCGGCCTGCGCCGGGGCGGCAAGCACCCCGACGCCGACTGTGGTGAGCAGGATGACGCCGATGCGCGAGGTCATCATGGTCAGCCAAGCCGCTCGCAGCCGGTGACGGTGTCGACCGGGCTGACATAGCAGAGGTCGCCGGCCGCGGTGTTGGCGCCGCCGTCGACCTTGTCGCCGTTGGACGTGTGCGGCACGTCGACAGCGGAACGGCTGTAGATCTTGTCGTCTCCGGCGTCGCCGTAGAGGGCGTTCGCGCCGTAGCTGCCGTACAGGGTGTCGTTGCCGCCACCACCACGGAAGACGTCGTCGCCCTCGCCGCCGGAGAGGACGTTCGCCGCGTTGTTGCCGGTGAAGATGTTGTCACTGTCGCCGCCGGACAGGTTCTCCACGTCGGAGCCGATCGTGTCGCCTTCGCCGGTCTGGCCGTCGTTGCCCTTCGACCCGCTCAGGTCGGCGACCACACGGCTGCGGCCGCCGTAGCTGACCGTGTCGGTGCCGGCGCCGCCGGAGAACACGTCCGCGCCGAACCCGCCGTGCGAGTCCTCCGGGTTGACGTCACCGTCGAGGCGGTCGTTGCCGGTGCCGCCAGAGAGGTAGTCGTTGCCGAGCCCACCCTCGAGCCAGTCGTTGCCGGACTCGCCGTACAGCTTGTCGTTGCCCGGCGTGCCCTGAACCTCGTAGTCGCCGTAGAGGTGGTCGTTGCCGCTGCCGGCGTACAGCGTGTCGGCGCCCGCGTTGCCGTCCAGGTCGTCGTTGCCGGCCTGGCCGTAGATCTTGTCGTTGCCGGTGCCGCCGGGCAGGTAGTCGTTGCCCTTGCCACCGTAGATCTTGTCGGCGCCCGAGCCGCCGCCGAGGATGTCGGCGCCGGAGCCACCGACCAGGATGTCGTTGCCGGTGCTGCCCTCGACCAGGGACGGGATGCCGGTCTTGTTGGTGACCTTGTCGTTCTTGCTGCCGGCGTAGACCAGGACCTTGGTCGGGTTCTTGGTCAGCTTGCAGCGGACCTTGGTCTTGTCGCCCTTGACGGCCTTGCAGCCCTTGCCGGCCTTGATCTTGTATTTGTCGTCGATCGTGACGGTCTTGCCGGACCGGGTGATGACGACCTTGTTGGCCTTGCCGGAGCCGGCCACGTACTTGACCTGGGTGGTCTTGGCGACCGAAACCACGCCGGTCGTGGCGGCCTGCGCCGGGCTGGCGAGAACGCCAGCGCCGATCGTGGTGAGCAGAATGATGCCGATGCGGGCAGCATGCGATGAACGCGCCATGAAAGTCCCCCGTGTTACACGCGTCGAAATGGTGAGCGCAGCATAGATCAGCCCGTCTATTCGGCGGAATCACTTCCTAGCCCTTGCGACGGCTGTCCATGATGTTCCGGTGACGCTGATCGACCTGGACGAGGAACCTGTCGCCGAGAGGACACCACCGGCCGGGCGTGTCCGGACGATCTTCGCCGCCGTGGCTCTGCTGAGTGCCGGCGCCGCACTCGGCGGGCTGGGGAGGCCGTGGTACGGCTCACCGACGAAGCCGGTGACGCCCGCAGTGTCCCGGTCGCCGTGAACGTGGCGCCCTGGCTGACGCAGGCGAAGGAGTGGTGCTGAAACCTCAGATCTCGGCGGTCCGGTACCTCGGGAATCGCCGTGCGGTGATCACCTCGAAGTCCTCGGGCGACCTCGCGTACCGGGCCTCGAACGCCTGACGGATCGTGGTATCGCCGGGCACCAGCTCGTAGTACGCGGCGTCGACGCGCCGCTCCGCGTCCTCGCTCGCGGTCGCGGCCTGCAGATCCCCGACGATCAGGTCGAGGCCGTCCAGCCCGAAGTATCGGCAGGCCAGCGCGGCGGCGGTCAGCTCGTCGGGTTCGCAACTGGTGGCGGCGTGCGCCGGGCCGCAGTTGGTGACGATGCCGTGGACCAGCAGCAGCGCCCGGAGGTGCCGATCGCCGGGGCCGTCGCCGAGGTCGGCGTAAGCCCGGCTCCAGACCACCTCGGCAGCTGCCGGAGCGAGGGTTTGCGTCATGCGGTCAGTGTGCCCTTATTCGCGGGGCGACGAATGCCGATCTCACCAAGACGGGGGCAACCTCGACCCCCCGGACTGACGAGGTCTTGCCGGAACCACCCGCCGTGTGAGATTCACAGGGTTTCCCAAGCAGGGCGCTGACCTGGGCGTTTGTGCGGCCTTCAGAGACGGCTGCGATTTTGGGTTGAACCGCTTGCCCGTTGTGGCCCGTATGTGCCCCCGACCGGGGTGACATCGACGTCCACGACGAGGAGTGATCATGAGGTCTCGCGCTTACCGACGCAATGACGGTAACCGGCGGAAGACGATCGGAGCGGTGATCGTCGCCGGAGTACTGGGCGCCACCGGTATCGGCGGAGTCCAGCTGGCCTCGGCCGGAACCGAGACGAAAGCCGCCGATCTGGTGAGTGTCGACGGCCAGCAGTTCGACGTGTCGCAGTGCACCGAACTGCAGGTCAACGCCGGTTCGGTGATCTGTGACGGCGAGGAGCTGGCGCCGGTCGAGGCGCAGGCGCCGGAGGAAGCGGCAGCCGACTCGGCGGTGGCGCTCGAGGCGGCCTGCGACACGTTCGCCGCGGACGTGGCGGCAGCGGAGGCCGGCGCTGCCGAGGAAGCCGGCGCTGCCGAGGAAGCGGGCGCTGCTGAGGAAGCCGGCGCTGCTGAGGAAGCCGGCGCGGCGAAGGCCGAGAACAAGGCTCAGGCGAAGAAGTGGGCCAAGGTCCTGAAGAAGGCCGCCGCCAAGGAGAAGGAAGAGGCCGCCGCCGAGGAAGGTGCTGCTGAAGAGGGCGCTGCTGAAGAGGGCGCTGCCGAGGAAGCCGGTGCCGCTGAGGAAGCCGGCGCTGCCGAGGACGTCGCCGCCGCTGCGGCCGCTGTCGCCTCCGCCCAGCGCACCCTGCTGCAGGCCTGCCTCGCCCTGGCCGACGCCAAGGTAGTCGCCGGCGCCGGCGCTGCCGACGAGGGCGCCGCTGACGAGGGCGCTGCTGACGAGGGCGCTGCCGACGAGGGCGCTGCTGAAGAGGGCGCTGCCGAGGAAGGTGCCGCCGAGGAGTCCGCGGCCCCCGAGGCCACGGAGTAAGTAACGCGAGCGGGAGATGCGGGGACACCACAGAGGTCCCCGCATCTCGCTTCACAGCAGGCGACGCGGCCGGCCACCCTCCAGAACCGTGACCCGTCCGGCCAGCGCATCGTTGGTGATCATCTCGACCACCGCGTCAGCCACCTCCTCCGGGGGGATCAGCGGCGGCAGCGCGGCTTGTTCCGCCGGCGTCAGAGCGGCGACCCGGGTGCGCGCCCGGTCCAGGCCGATCCAGCCCGGGACGAGGCAGTTCACGCGTACCCCCTGGGTCTGGCCGACCGACGTGCTGAAGCGGATCAACCCAGCTTTCGCCGCGGCGTATTCGGGTGAGCCGTAAGGCTCGCCGCCGAGAGCGGCCTCGGACGCGATGTTGACCACCGCGCCGCCGCCGAGCCCGGCCATGATCGGCAGGCACAGCTGGGTCAGCGCCATCGGAGCGCCGAGGTTGAGCTCCAGGGCCGTGCGCCATTCGTGCGGGGGAGCGTCGGGAAAGCCGAGACCCGACGGGCTCCAGCCGCCCGCGTTGTTGACCAGGATGTGCGGCCCGCCCGCCGCCGAGGCGGATCGCATGATCTCGGCGCGGCCGGCTTCAGTGGTGACGTCGACGCCGTCAGCGAGGTCGGCGGTGATCACGGTGGCGCCGAGGCCGGACAGGCGGGAAGCGATCACTCGTCCGGTCCCGGACGCGCCGCCGGTCACGATCGCCACGCGTTGACGAATCTCCATGTCATTGGGATGCCCGGGTCAGCCGTCCAGAAACTCGGTGACGGTGGCGAGGAAGGCGGCCGGTTCGGTCTCGTGCACCAGATGACCGGCTTCGATCGTCACGAGGCGGGCGTCCGCGAGGCGTGCGGCCAGCTCGGCCACGTGCTGCTGCGGCACCGGGCTCGACGCGCCGCCGGCGAGCACAAGCGTCGGCGCGGTGATCGCGTCGAAGATCGCCGGCCAGGCCGGGTCCGGCTCGTCGATCTGGGGCCGGACCTGCTCGACCATCCGCCAGTCGAACGGCAGCTCGCCGTCCGGCCGGGCCGGCAGCCCCGGCGTTCGCGGATGTGGCACACCGATGTCCTCAAGGACCAGCCGGCGGATCAGATCCGGTCGCGACGACGCGACGATGCAGGCCACGAGGCCGCCGAGGGAGTGCCCGATCAGGTCGACGGGCCCGAGCGCCAGGTGGTCGAGGACGCTGACGATGTCGGAGGCGAGCAGGTCCAGGGCGTACTCTCCGGGCCAGGAGCTCGCGCCGTGGCCCCGCAGATCGACCGCGATGACCGCCCGCCCGGCCGCGAGGCCGGCGGCGACCTGATCCCAATCGGACGAGGTTTTGCCCGTAGCGGGGAGTAGCACCGCGGGTGGGTGGCCGCTCTCGGCGGCCTGCCACACCCGCAGTGCCAGTTCCAGCTCTGTCAACGGTACGGTCCTCAGCTCCGGCATTTTCCGATCATGTCTCGGGCCCGGCCGTGAAACAAAGAGCCGAGAGCCAAGGAAGGCGTCAGCCGCCGAGACTCGTCGCGGCCGACCGGATCGCCGAGGAGAAGTAGCTGACCTGGGTGTACACGCCCGGCTTGTTCGGGCGGGCACATCCGTCGCCCCAGCTCACGATGCCGACCTGGACCCAGGCGTTGGCGGCGTCGCGGCGGAACATCGGGCCACCGGAGTCGCCCTGGCAGGTGTCGACGCCACCGGCGGTGTACCCGGCGCAGATCTCCTCGGCCGCGATCACCTCTCCGGCGTACATCGAGCTGGAGTTGCAGGTGGTGTCGCTGACGAACGGCACGGTGGCCTTGAGCAGGTAACGCTGCTGCGCTCCGCCCTCGGTGGCGGCGCCCCATCCGGCGATGGTGAAGGTGCCCGAGTCGTACGCGGTCGACGTGGCGATCGGCAGGGTGGCGATCCCGGTGACCGGGCTGGCGAGGCGGATGAACGCCCAGTCGTCACCGGCGCCGGTGTACCCGGGTGCCCGGTAGACGTAGTTCGACTTGCGGGTGACCCGGGTGCTCGACTGGAGGTCGATGGTGCCGAGGGTGGCGGTGATCGACGTGTTGGCGCCGGTCCGGCTCACGCAGTGCGCGGCCGTCAGCACCAGCGTCGAGCTGTAGAGCGCGCCGCCGCAGCCCATCGAGAGCCGCACCATGAACGGGAACTCGCCCGACGCGGCGCGGGTGCCGCCGACGACGTACGGGGTGACGTCGTCCGCCACGGCTGACGTGGGTGCGACCAGCACACCCATGGTGGCCGCGGTGATCGCTGCCGCCACTGTCGCCAGAAGGGTTCGCCATCTGCGCATCTGGGGGTCCTCCTCAGTCAGGGCGCGCCCTGTGGGTAGCGCCGCTGAGAGGATCCTGTCATTCATATGTGCAAATGTTTAAATCTCAGGTCACTCATATCGCCGACCGTGGGTTTCGGTAGGCTCGGACGGCGTGAGCAACGATTACTCGCCGGTTCCCGAACTCAACGCGCTCAAGGCGTTCCAGGACCGCTTCGGGTACGAGTCGTACTCCGAATGCTTCGGCCTGGACGACTGGAACGACCCCGACTCGGGCCTCGCCTCCGGCTGGTCCAAGGACCCGAAATTCTTGTCCGGACTGCTGCCGTTCGCCCGCGCCACCGGCGGCGGCTCCTTCTACGCGCTGTGGAAGATCGACGACCGCGCCGACCTCGCCACCCTGCCGGTGATCGTCTTCGGTGACGAGGGCGGCGAGCACGTGATCGCCCGCAACGTGCGCGAGCTGTTCCAGCTGCTCGCTTTCGACAGCGAGCCGAGCGTCGACCACGACGAGGTCTTCTTCTACCGCGACGAGGACGACGAGCACACCGCGCACCACGACGATTACGTCGCCTGGCTGGACGAGACGTTCGGCCTCGCGCCGGCCGACGAGCCGGACGACATCGTGGCGGCGGCCCAGGAGGAGTTCGGCGGGCCGTTCGCCACCTGGAAGAGCCAATATCTGAGCTGGTGAATCAGATCGCGGGGTCGGCCAGGATCCGGTCCAGGGTCCGCCGGCCGATCCCGCTCATCACCGGATTCGTGTGCTCGTAGTACCAGACCAGACCCATCGACTGCGCGAACGCCCACGCCTGCCCCCGTGCCCACTCCGTGTCGTCGCAGTTCAGGCCCTCGCGCACGATCTTGCGGGGTCCGGCTTCGAGCAGATGCCAGGCGCCGATCAGCTCCAGCGCCGGATCGGCCGGACCGAATCCGCCGACATCCAGCACGCCGTCCAGGCGACCTTCGGTCACCAGGACATTGCCCGGCATCAGGTCACTGTGCGTCATCACATCGGGGTCACTGCCGCGGGGAAGCTCACGCATCGCTTCCCACAAGGTCCGCAGCTCGGGTACGCGCAAAAGCCGCCCGCTTCCGGTGAGATTCGCCTGGACGTCGGCGTCGTGATCGGCCAGCACGCCGCCACGACCCGGCCCGTGGAACGTGTCGCCCTCGGTACCGACCGCCCGTAACTCGGTGATCAACTCGACCAGGTCGTGCGCGAACTCCACCGAATCACCCGGGTCGGCGTCAGTGGCGACGGTGCCCGGCAACCAGGTCTGCACTGTCCACGGCAGTGGGAATCCGTGCCCCGGTTCGCCGAGGGCCACCGGAGCGGGTGTGGCGAATCTGGTCCGGCCGAGCAGCCGCTTTGAGGCGTACACCTCGCTCTGAAGACCGATCCGGATCTCCTGGATCTCGGCAGGGTCGGGGTTGTTTCCCCCGGTGAGGGGGAAGCGGGCGGTGAGGCCGTCGCCGATGCGGAAGATGGCGTTGACCGTTCCGTGTGAGGGCACCTGGCGCACGTCCAGATGGGCCCACTCGGGGAACTGGGTCCTCACCAGCTTCCGCACCGTGGCGACGTCGATCCTCATCGTTTCATCATCAGCAGTACGTCGACTGCTTTCCGATCACCTTGTACGGGCAGTCCGCGACCTCGGCGACCCGCAGCGCTGCCTCGCGGTTGCGGGCGGTCTCGGCCGGGATGACGCTGGCCGGCGGGTAGAAGCCACCGCCCGACGCGCTGCCCGGGTAGAGCTCGAACGTGTACGCGAAGATCTTGTGCACGCCCCACAGCCAGTCGAGCGAGTCACCGTCGGTGATGTAGAGATCGCTGGACTGCTGCGGTGTGTAACCGTTGGTGGCGGCCAGCTGGCGGCCGAACGTGGCGAACACGTTGTTCTGGTCGGCGGTCATGCCGGTGGCCGTGTCCGCGGTGGTGTGCCCGTAGGGCCAGAGCACCAGCTTCGAGTACGAGTGGAAGTCGATCACGGTCTTGACCTGCTGGACGCCGCCGACGACCCGGCTGTTGTAGAAGTCGCGGATCACCTTGGTCTCCGGGGCGGAGAACGCCGACGGGCCGCGGTAGGTGGCCGACGAGGTGCTGCCGGACGAGCCGCCGCAGCAACCCCAGTTGTAGGAGTAGTTGCGGTTCAGGTCGGTGCCGACGTAGCTGGATCCGCTGTTCGGCTGCCGGTTCTTGCGCCAGGAGCGGTAACTGCCGGTGGCGACGTCGTACTCGGAGCCGTCCGGGTTGACCGACGGGATGATCCAGATCTCGCGGCTGTCCACGATGGTCTTGATCCGGCTGTCGGTGGCGTACCCGCTGGTGAACTGGGCCAGCAGGTAGACCGCCTGCTCGACGGTGAGGTGCTCGCGGGCGTGGTGGTTGGCCTGGTAGACCACCTCGGGCTCGGACTCGTCGGTGCCGACGTTGTCGGAGATCTTCACGGCCACGATGTCGCGGCCCTCGTACGACTTGCCCAGAACCCGCTTGCTGGCGATCGCCGGGTAGTTCGTGACGGCCGCGTTCACCTTGGCGATCATCTCGGCGTAGTTGTGGTACGCCGAGTCGGCGGACGGGAAGTCGAGGGTGCCGATGTCACCGGTGGCCTCAGCCGCTGCCTCCTTGACGGTGAAGCCGAGTTTGCGCAGCTTGCTCACCTCGGCGCCGGTCGCGGTGACGGCCGCGACGCCGTGCTCGATGTCCTCGATGGCGGCGCCGGCGCGGGCGATCTTGTTGCGTTGCGCCTCGGTGCGTACGTCGTAGATCTCGTACTCGGCGGCGGGGTCGGGAACCGGCCCCGCACCAGCGGGGGCGGACGCGGTGAGCGCAGCGGTGGCACAGATCGCGACCGCGGCGAAGGCCGCAAGGGAACGTCGTCGCATGAACGACCTCCGGGATCAGGGGGATGGTGCACCTACCCCACCACCCGGGATCGACGCTCGGCAATATAGATGGCCATGCCAAAGCGATACCTACCCCGGGGTGATGTAACACGTCATTTGGTTCCGGAACCGGCGGATTGCATTGACCAATATCTGTTAATCTTCTTAACATTTATGCGCCCCTGGTCATCCCCCATGAAGGGTCGCGTTCCCCATGAACATCAGAAGATCGGTCGCCGCGGCGCTCGCGGTTGTCCTGGCCGGCACCGGCCTCACGTTCGCCACGCAGGGCACCGCGCAGGCAGCCGTGCTGCCCAACGGGTTCAAGAGCGTCGGGTACATGCCGTCCTGGGCCGGCAATGTCGCCAGCATCCAGTTCGGCAAGCTGACCCACATCAACTATTCGTTCGCCCTGCCCAACGCCAACGGCACGCTGCAGCCCATCGAGAACACCGCCAAGCTGCAGCAGCTCGTCACGCTCGGCCACCAGAACAACGTCAAGATCTCGCTCGCGATCGGCGGCTGGAACGACGGCAACGACTCCGCTTTCGAGTCGCTCGCCGCGAACTCCGGCACCCGCACCACGTTCGTCAACACGGTGATGAACGCGGTCCGCCAGTACAACCTGGACGGCGTCGACATGGACTGGGAGTACCCGGACCCGGGCACGTCGGGCAACAATTACACCGCGCTGATGGGCCAGCTCGGCACCGCCCTGCACAACGAGGGCAAGCTGCTGACCGCGGCCGTGGTCAGCGAGGGCGGCACCGCCAACGGGGTGCAGCCGGCCGTGTTCGGTTACGTCGACTGGCTCAACATCATGGCGTACGACGGCGGAAGCCCGCACGCCAACTACGACTGGTCGATCAACGCGGCAAACTTCTGGAAGAACCGTGGCCTGCCCAAGGCCAAGACCGTGCTGGGTGTGCCGTTCTACAGCCGGCCCGGCTATCTCACGTACGCCCAGCTGGTCGCGCAGGATCCGGCCAACGCAAACCGGGACTGCACCCCGTCCGGCGAGTGTTACAACGGCCTGCCGACCATCCGGCGCAAGACCCAGTGGGCCCTCGCGAACGCCGGCGGCATCATGAACTGGGAGCTGTCGCAGGACGCCACCGGATCGAACTCGCTGGTCAGTGCGATCTACGAGACGGTGATGGGCAGCAACCCGCCGCCGGCCGGCCGCACCGGACGGATCACCGGGATCGGCGGCAAGTGCGTTGACGTCGCCTCGGCCAGCAGCGCCAACGGCACGGCAGTGCAGATCTACGACTGCAACGGCACGAGCGCGCAGACCTGGACCGTCGGCACTGACGGCACCATCCGGGCGCTCGGCAAGTGCCTGGACGTCAACGCCGCCGGTGCGGCGAACGGTTCGCTCGTGCAGATCTACGACTGCAACGGCACCGGTGCGCAAGCCTGGCAGGCCGCCTCCGACGGCACGCTGCGCAACCCGGCCAGCGGGCGCTGCCTGGACGCGCAGAACAACAGCTCGGCGAACGGAACCCGCCTGCAGATCTGGGACTGCTTCGCCGGCGCGAACCAGCGCTGGACCCTGCCCTGATCTGCCGATCCTCCTGAGGTGCCGATCCTCCTGAGGTGCCGATCCTCCTGAGGTGCTGAGCGGTGCCGGTTCACGGGGGCCGGCACCGCTCATCCCATCTCGATCACCAGCTTTCCCACGGTGTGCCGGTGAGCCAGATCGCGGTAGGCCTGTGGGCCCTCGTCCAGCGCATAGGTCCGCGCGATCGTCGCTCTCAGCCCGGTCAGCTCCGCCGCCCCGCCCAGGGCGCCCTCGCTGTCGAGAACCAGGCGGAACTCGACGTCGTCACGGCCGATCCACTCCTGGCGGGGGAACGGGAAGGTGATCGTGAACAGGCGCCCACCCGGTCTGATCACCCGCGCGACATCGGCCAGCTGGTCGCTCGGCAGGGCCAGGTTCAGTGCCACGTCGACGTTCGGCGGATATTCCGCGTACCCCATCGTCTCGGTGGCGCCGAGCTTGCGCAGCAAGGTCTCGTCCGCGGGGTGGCCGGTGGCGATCACGTGCGCGTGGCTGAGCAGGGGGAGCAGTGCGGTGCCGACACCGCCGGTCGCGCCGATCACCAGGACTCGCTCGCCGGGTGTGACAGCAGCGGTGATCGCGAGGGCGCGGGCGGTGAGGCCGGCGGTGCCCAGGGCAGCGGCCTCGACGGCAGGCAGCGACGGTGGCCGGTGGCTGATGAACGGGGTGTCCGCCTCCACCACGACGAACTCCGCCAGGGTGCCGGTGCCGAGCGACGGCTTGCCGCGCCCGGTGATGGCGCGCAACGCTCGTGGCACGGCGTGCCCGAAGACTTCGTCGCCGTTTTTGAAGGCAGTGACGCCCGGGGCGATCGCGGTGACCGTGCCGGCGAAGTCGTTGCCGAGCACGTGCGGGAATGTCAGCTCGGCGATGCCACCGGCGGCGATCTTCAGGTCGACCGGGTTGAGAGCGGCGGCTCGCACCTTGACCTGTATCTGCCCCGGCCCGGGTATCGGTGTCTCGACGTCGGCGAACGTGAAGCTCTCCGGAGGTCCGTAATCCGATGCGACGACAGCCTTCACCACATGCCCCCTTTAAGCGGACCGCCCGGTCAGGTTATGAGGCTAGCCCTAAGCGGACCGCGCGGTCAACTTACTTAGACTGGGTGGCATGACCTCCGACCGGCCGCTGCGCGCCGACGCCGCCCGCAACCGTGCGTTGCTGCTCGCGGCGGCGGAGCGAGAGTTCGCGGCGCGCGGGCTGGACGCCTCGGTCGCCGACATCGCGGCTCGCGCCGGGATCGGCAAGGGGACCGTGTTCCGGCACTTCCCGACCAAGGACGACCTGCTCTCCGAGGTGATGCTCGACCGGATCGGCGCGCTCACGTCGGCGGGCGAGCGGCTGGCCGATTCCGGCGATCCCGGCGCGGCGCTGCTGGAGTTCCTCACCCTGGCCGCCGACCGGCAGCAGAACGCCGACATGTCGGTTCTGCGGGAGGCTCATGCGGTGAACGCGCGGCTCGCCGAGGCTCGGGGGCGGATGTTCTCCCTGATCGAGACACTCGTGGCGCGGGCGCGGGAGTCCGGGGCGGTCCGTGCCGACATCACCGGCGCCGACGTGGTCCTGCTGATGTGCGCGCCCGGCCACGTGGCCGGTTTCGCCCCGCCGGGCAGCAGCCCGGACCTGTGGCGCCGATACCTGGCCATCATCTTCGACGGCCTGCGCCCGGCCGGCGCGAGCCCGCTACCGGTGCACCCTCCCCGGATGGGCTGACCCGGTGTCACGGTCGCCCCGACGGCCTTGCCAGAGGTGCACCCGCCGACGCGGTGACACAAACCGATGATCGTTCGCGCTCCGTGTGCGCGCGCGTACTAAGCGCAGTAATCTCGAGGTTGCCTGCTCAAGACCTCGGCAGCGGTGACTTCACGCCAGACTTCACTGAATCCTGCCGAGGTTGAAATGACCGTTCCCCTGACCGCCAGGCATCACCGGCCGCGGTTCGCCACCGAACAGCGCACGTCGCCGCCCGGCCGGCAACTTCCTCTCGACAGGGAGGAAGCCTGGTTCCAGGAACAGGCGGCGGCCACGGCCCTGCTGGACGCGATGGTGGCGATGCCGTCCGGCGACCCGTGCCGCCCGGCACTGCGTGACCAGGTCATCGGCGCCTGGACCCCGATGGCGAGGCGTCTCGCCTTCCGTTACCACGGCCGTGGCGAGCCGTTCGAGGACCTGGCACAGACCGCCGTCATCGGGCTCATCAAGGCCGTCGACAAGTTCGACCCGGAGCTGGGCCACGGGTTCGTCGGATACGCCATCCCCACCATCCTGGGTGAGATCAAACGACACTTCCGGGACCGGACGTGGGCGCTGCGGGTTCCGCGCCGGCTTCAGGAACTGCAGCTGAGGATCGTCGAGGCGAACAGCGTCCTGCCGCACCTGCTCGGCCGGCCCGCCCTGGTCGCCGACATCGCCGACTATCTCAATGTCACCGACCAGGCCGTCATCGAGGCGCTGGAGGGCGCCCGCGCCCACCACACGACGTCGTTCTCCACGCCGTACGGTGCGGCCGGCACCGGTGAACTGGGTGACATCTGCGGTGCCGACGACCCCGGGTACGCGCTGGTCGAAGGCCGGCTGACCCTCGAGACGGCCCTGGACCAGCTGGACGAACGTGATCTGCGGATCGTCGTCCTGCGTTTCCACGGCAACCTGCCGCAGTCACAGATCGCCGGCCTGATGGGCATCTCCCAGATGCAGGTGTCCCGTCTGCTCGCCCGGGCTCTCGCGAAGCTGCGGCGCCGGATCGAGGCCGCATGACCTTCAGCCCGCGGCGACCCGCGCCTCGACCGCCGTGACAGTGCTGGCCAGGGCCTTGCCCAGGAAGGTCGGCCCGGCGAAGCGGAACAGGAAGCCGAGGGTGCGGCCCTTGAGGTTCTTGCCGTCGCGGACCACCACGACATCGATGTCGGTGGTCCCGTCAGCGAGCGGCGTCAGTGTGTACGTGTGACCGGAACGTCCACCCCAGGCATGGGAATCGGTCGTCCGCATCGTCACCCGGCGCACATCCGACCAGTCGTAGCTGAGCCGCTCCCAGATCCCGCCCGACCCCTCGGTCACGTCGGCGGATGCCGGCCCTTGTGCGTGTACCCGCAGGTCGGCGTCCGCGCTGTTGCCGAAAATCTTCTCCCGGCCCGGCCCGGCCCGGCCCGGCCCGGCCCGGCCCGGCCCGGCCCGGCCCGGCCCGGCCCGGCCCGGCCCGGCCCGGCCCGGCCCGGCCCGGCCCGGCCCGGCCCGGCCCGGCCCGGCCCGGCCCGGCCCGAAGCCGGTGATCGAGGCGACGAACTGCTCCGGAATGACAGTGGTGTTCTGATGAAGGCGGATCGTGGACATCTGGGCTGCTCCCTGTTCGGCTGCCGTTTTCGGCTGCACCCAGATTGCCTGCGCCGGCACCCCGGCCGAGCCAGGGAAGCACCCTGGTCGTGATCCCTGGCCCGCTGGCCGAAGGCCCGGTCGGGGTGCCGGCATGGTGACTAGTAGTTCCTCGCCGAGGTCTCGCAGCTGACCAGCGTGTCCTTCACGGCGAACCGGCAGTTGTCGGCGCCGGTGCCGCCGTCGAGGAGGCTGCCCCTGTTGTCGGACCAGCTGTCGAGGGTGTCGGCGCCGGCCTCGCCGTAGAGCTTGTTGCGTCCCTCGCCGCCCTGGAGCCGGTCGTTGCCACCGCCACCGAGGACGATGTCGTCACCGGAGGAGCCATCGATCGCGTTGGCCGCGTTGTTGCCGGTCAGCCGGTCGTTGCGGTCGCCGCCCCAGATGTTCTCGACGTCGGCGCCGACGAGATCGCGCTCGCCGGGCAGGCCGTCGTCGGCGACGCCGTCCAGGTCGACCACGATCGGTTTGGTGTAACCGTAGTAGTCCACGGTGTCCGTCCCGGAGCCGCCGAGCAGCACGTCCGCGACGGCTGTCGTGGCGCTGTCGTCGCCTTCGAGCTCGTCGTTGCCGGCTCCGCCTTCGAGGCGGTCCCGTCCGGTCAACCCGAGCAGGACGTCGTGGCCATGGCCGCCGTAGATCTTGTCATTGCCGGCCATGCCGACCAGAAAATCGTTTCCGCGGCCGCCGTGGATCACGTCGTTGCCGGGCCGGTGCGGGCCGTAGCACTCGCAGACCGCGTCGCCGTGGACCGTGTCGGCGCCCTCGCCGGCGTTGACGTAATCGGCGCCCTCGCCGGCGTAGATCTCGTCGTCGCCGCCACCGCCGTAAATCTTGTCATTGCCGTTGTCGTACCGGGTGAAGATGTCGTCACCGGTGAGGAAGTCAGCCTTCGGTCCACCGGTCAGCTTGTCGTTGCCGGCGCCGCCGTCCGCCTCCATCCGCAGGTCGCTTCGGTTGACCACGGAGTCGTTGCGGTCGTACAGATTGACGACGACTTTCTTGGACGTCTTCCTGGTCGTGCAACGGACCTTTGTCTTGTCGCCCTTGACCTTCTTGCAGCCCTTGCCGGGCCGGATCACGACCCGGTCGTCGATCGTGACGGTCCTTCCGGAGCGGGTGACCACGACCTTGTTCGTGGCGGTGCCCGCCTCGAACGTGACGGTCGAGGTCCCGGCCTTGGCGTAACCGGAAACCGTAGCGGCGGCCTGCGCCGGCGCGGTGGCCGCTGCGGCAGCGATCGTCGTGAGAAGAATGAGGCCGGCACGCGCCGGCCACTGCTTACGCATCACTTATCCATATCCCCCGATGTTGTGTGTGCGCATCATAGAGGGGCGGGATCGGTTATCGCGTCACTATTCGTCCTCGACGAATTCGAGCAGGTCGCCCGGCTGGCACTCCAGGACGCGGCACATCGCCTCCAGGGTGCTGAACCGCACGGCCTTGGCCCGGCCGTTCTTGAGCACCGCCACGTTCGCCGGGGTCAGACCAACCCGCTCGGCGAACTCGCCGACGCTCATCTTGCGCTTGGCGAGTTGCACATCGATGCGTACGACGATCGGCATCAGATCACCGCGTGCATCTCGGTACGCCGATGGGTGGCCTGCCGCAGCAACGCCCACATCACCAGCATGAGCAGCCGCCACCCTCGACGTCGTCTCCGGCGGCCGGGCGATCGTCGGACTGGGAGCCGGGCACACCCCGGCGGAGTGGCAGGCCATCGGCAAAGAGTGCCCTGACGTGCGCGGACGCATCGACCGATGCTTGCAGGTGGCGCAGGCGGTCAGGGAACTGCTCGACGGCGGGCTGGAGAAACCGCGGCCGGTTCAGGAGCGTGTCCCGATGACGATCGGCACGGCGAACTCACGCCTGCTGCACTGGGCCGGAGGCCACGCGGACATCGTCGGGCTGAGCGGCTTGGGGCGTACCCTCGAAGATGGTCATCGCCATGAGGCCCGGTGGCGGACCGCCCAGATCGACCACCAGGTGGAGCGGGTGGTGGCCGGCGCCGCCGGCCGTGCGGTGAAGCCCGCGCTCGAAGCGCTCGTGCAGGTCGTCGAGGTTACCGACGACGCCGAAAAAGCCGCAGCGCCGCACGCCGAACGCCTCGGGATGCCGGTCGCGGAGCTGCTGGATGCGCCGTTCGTGATGATCGGAACGGTGGGGGAGATCCGCGCTGCGCTGCAGCGGCACGAGAAACGGTGGGGTATCACCCGATATGTCGTCCGCGAGCCGGCGCTGGAGGCGGTCGGCACCCTGATCGAGTGACCGTCACTCCTCCCAGACGTCGACGCGGGGGAGTCCGCGCAGGTCCCGGGCCGTGTCGACCATCCGCTGGACCAGCGGCGTCTTGCGCCGGGTGTAGGTCTCCGCGTCGAGGTCGGCGAGCTCGCGTTTGAGGTCGGCGTATTCGTCCCGGTCACCGGGCGTCTGCAGCAGGTGATCGCGCAGCAGCCGTTCGTTGCGGGTCTCCCACGAATCCGCGCCGACCACGTGCAGGTGATAGGCGACCGGCGTGCCCTCGCGGCGATAGAACAGCCGATTTGGCATGCCGGTGTCGAGTCGCCGGTAGCCGATCTCCTCGAGGTGCGCCTCCCCGGCGATGACCATGTCGAGCGAGCTGGTGGCCGCCATCAGGTCGATCACCGGTTTGGCCGCCAGCCCGGGAACGGCGGTGCTGCCGACATGCTCCACCTCGGAGACCCGCCCCGGCAGCGCGACGATCACCTCACCGATGGCGTGCCGCGCCAACTCGGCCCACGCCGGGTCGTAATCCACGATCTCGATAGTCACGCAGCGCCCCATACCCAAACCAAAAGGACAAAATCCCTTGGGTACGCCTCAGCGACCTCGATCCTGATCCGTCTCAGGAAACGCAACGGCGGCCAGTGATACCCGGGCCGGTCGGCACATGAGTGAGGCGGCATACCGCAAATGTGACTACACCCGTTGCGGGCGTAACCACACCCGCAACGGGTGTGACGCGAAGTTATATATCCCCGGCGCTGAGCCAGGGCCGGCGAAGGGGTACGTCGATGGCGTGGTGATCGACACCCTTGAAGTTTCAATATCGCGGGCGGATGCTCTTGGTGAAACTTCAACAAGTTGGGGGACGCCATGACGGTCACGCTGGGTTTGCCAGCCACTCGGGTGCGTACCCGGGTGTCGGTGCCACTGCGGTTCCCGGACGGGTACGCCACCACGGCGGACGTCTTCACCTTCACCGGCCTGGCCGACGGCCGTGAGCACCTCGCCCTGGGCCTCGGCCCGTGGCGGGCGGCGCTCACCGCGGACGAGGCGCCTCTCGTGCGCCCGCACAGCGAGTGCCTCACCGGCGACGTCTTCGGCAGCGAGCGCTGCGACTGCGGGCCGCAGTTGCGCGAGGCCGTCGAGCGGATCGCCGAGCAGGGCGGATTCCTGCTCTACCTGCGGCAGGAGGGCCGTGGCATCGGGCTGTACGCCAAGCTGGACGCCTACGCCCTGCAGGACACCGGCCTCGACACCTACCAGGCCAACCTCGCGCTCGGGCACGCCGAGGACGAGCGGGACTACACGCCGGCCGCACAGATGCTGACCACGCTCGGCGCTGAGAAGATCCGGCTGCTCAGCAACAACCCGGACAAGGCGGCGCAGCTCGGAGGCCTGGGCATCGAGGTGACCCGGCGGATCCCGACCGGGGTGCACCTGACCGGGGCGAACGCCCGGTACCTGACGGCCAAGCGGGACCACACCGCGCACACGCTCGACCTGCCGCTGGCCGGCTGAGATGACCGTCACCCGCGTCGAATCCCTCGCCACCCATCACGACTGGATGCAGGCCGCGCTGACGTTCTCCCGGCTCGCGCCGCCCGTCGACTCCCGGTACGCGGTCGGCGCGATCGTCGTCGACTACGACGGCAGCATCCTGGCCACCGGTTACACCGGTGAGAACGACCCGCACGAGCACGCCGAGGAGGCCGCGCTCTCCAAGATCCTGCCGGGCACCGATCTGTCCCGGACCACGATCTACACGACGATGGAGCCCTGCACGAGCCGCCGCTCCCGGCCCGCGTCCTGCACCCAGCTGGTGATCGCCGCCGGGTTCGGGCGGGTCGTGCTCGCTCTGCGTGAACCGCTGCTGTTCGCCGACTGCGACGGCGTCGACACGTTGCGCCTCGCGGGCGTCGACGTGATCGAGCTGTCCGATCTTGCCCACCACGTCCGCGCCGTCAACGCGCACGTCCTCGCGCCCGGCCAGGCAGGATGACAACCGTGACCGAGGCCGAACCGCGCTGGCTCACCGACTCCGAGATGCGTACCTGGCTCAACCTCGCCCAGGTCCTGATCCTGTTGCCGGCCACCCTGGATCGGCAGCTGCGCGAGGACACCGGGATACCGCACGCCTACTACCAGATCCTGGCGAACCTCAGCGACTCCCCGGGCCGTTCGATGCGGATGACCGATCTGGCCCGCATGGTCGGCACCACGCCGAGCCGCCTGTCACACGCCGTCGCGAGCCTCGAACAACGCGGCTGGGTCCAGCGCCAGGCCTGTCCGAACGACAAACGCGGACAGATCGCCTGCCTCACCGAGCTGGGCGTCGCCACCCTGCGCGAGGCCGCCCCCGGCCACGTCGCCGAGGTGCGCCGCCTGGTCTTCGACAACCTCACCCCGGACGAGGTCGCACAGCTGGGCGAGATCACCTCGAAATTGCTCCCGCGCCTCGCTGCCGGCTGACGCCCGGTGGGCGTACGCATCAAGGGTCTTGATCTTGATCTTGGTCTTTTCTCTTGGTAGAGCCCCGGTTCGCCGGTGCCTGCGTGAGCGGGCACAATGGGAGGGTTGGTTGGCGTGGGACTTCGGGCGTGGGATTCAGGAGGAACGGTGGCGCTTCAGGAACGGCCGGAAACGTGCGTGATTGCCGTCGACGGCCCGTCCGGTTCGGGCAAATCCACCGTTTCCCGGCGGCTGGCCGTCGCGGTCGAGGGTGTGTACCTCGACACCGGGGCGATGTACCGGGCGCTGACCTGGGCCGTGCTTCAGGGTGGCGCTGACCTCGCGGACCCCGAGGCGATCGCCAAGATCGCGCTGGAGACCGAGTTGTCGATCGGCACCGACCCGTCGGCGCCGCACTTCGCGGCGAACGGCACCAACGTCGACGCGCCCATCCGCGGCCCGGAGGTGACCGGCGCTGTCTCCGCCGTCGCCGCCGTTCCCGCCGTGCGAAAGCACCTGGTCGCGCTGCAGCAGGCGATCATCGCCGCACACCCGCGCATCATCGTCGAGGGCCGCGACATCGCGTCCGTGGTCGCCCCCGACGCCGATCTGAAGGTCTACCTGACTGCGTCCGCCGCCGCACGCGCCGCCCGGCGCAGCGCCGAGGACGCCACCGACGTCGCCGCCACCGAGGCCGACCTGGCCCGCCGTGACAAGCTCGACTCCAGCCGCGCGGTCGACCCGCTGCGCCAGGCCTCCGACGCCATCGAGGTGGACACCACCGGGATGGGCATCGACGAGGTTGTGGCGCATCTGCTCGATCTGCTCAACAGCAAGGTAAGTAAGTGACTGATCTCCCCGCCGACCTCGATCTCAATGATTTCGAGGGTGGGCTCGTATTTTCCGATACCGACGGTTCCGATGATTCATCGGAATTTTCCGGACCTGTCCCGGTTGTCGCCGTGGTCGGCCGCCCGAACGTGGGCAAGTCCACCCTGGTGAACCGCATCATCGGCCGCCGCCAGGCAGTCGTCGAGGACGTCGCCGGCGTGACCCGTGACCGGGTGCCCTACGACGCGCAGTGGAACGGCCGGCGGTTCACCGTCGTCGACACCGGCGGCTGGGAACCCGACGCCCGCGACCGCGCCGCGGCCATCGCCAACCAGGCCGAGATCGCCGTGCAGACCGCCGACGTGGTCATTTTCGTCGTCGACGTCACCGTCGGCGCCACCGACGTGGACGAAGCCGCGGTCAAGATGCTGCGCCGCAGCCACAAACCGGTCATCCTGGTCGCCAACAAGGCCGACAACCAGAACCTCGAACTCGAAGCCGTGTCGCTCTGGCAGCTCGGCCTCGGCGAGCCGTTCCCGATCTCGGCGCTGCACGGCCGCGGATCCGGCGACCTGCTCGACAGCATTCTGGCCGCGCTGCCGCCGACCCCGCCGGTGATCGAGGGCACCCCGCGCGGCCCGCGTCGCGTCGCCCTGGTCGGCCGGCCCAACGTCGGCAAGTCCAGCCTGCTGAACCGCCTCGCCAAAGAGGAACGCGCCGTCGTCGACTCGGTCGCCGGCACCACCGTCGACCCGGTCGACAGCCTGGTCGAGATGGACGGCGACATCTGGCAGTTCGTCGACACGGCCGGCCTGCGCAAACGGGTCAACCAAGCCTCGGGTACGGAGTACTACGCGTCCCTGCGTACCGCCGGCGCCGTCGAATCCGCCGAGGTCGCGGTCGTGCTGCTCGACTCCGGTGACGTGATCAGCGAACAGGACCAGCGGGTCATCTCCCAGGTCATCGAGGCCGGGCGTGCCCTGGTGGTCGCGTACAACAAGTGGGACCTGGTCGACCCCGACCGCCGCATCTTCCTGGACAAGGAAATCGACCGCGACATGAAGCGCGTCGCCTGGTCCGTCCGGGTGAACATCTCCGCCAAGACGGGGCGCGCCGTCGACAAGCTGGCCCCGGCGCTGCGCAAGGCGCTGGCGTCTTGGGAGCAGCGGGTGGCCACGGGCGCTCTGAACCAGTGGATCACCGCGTTGACGCAGGCCACACCGCACCCGGTGCGTGGTGGGCGGGCTCCTCGGGTGCTGTTCGCCACCCAGGCCGGGGTGGCTCCGCCTCGGTTCGTGCTCTTCACGACAGGGCCGTTTGATGCCGGGTATATCCGGTTCATCGAGCGAAAGCTGCGTGAGGAGTTCGGGTTCGAGGGGTCGCCGATCGAGATCTCTGTGAAACCTCGGAAGAAGCTGGGGCCGGGGGGCCGCGGTAAGGCTCATGGGTAGCGGTTGGTAGGCTCTAGGAGATGTCGCGCCGGGCTGGGGTTCGGGGCGGGATCGGGCTGTAGCGCAGCTTGGTAGCGCACTTGACTGGGGGTCAAGGGGTCGCAGGTTCAAATCCTGTCAGCCCGACCAGCTTTCGAAGGCCGTTGGCAAGGACGAAAGTCCTGGTCAGCGGCTTTTTTAATGGACGGCAGTCGTTTGACCAAGATCGCTCTAGTGGATCTTGTGGTCACAGGCGTGGTCACAGACGGGCCTACCGTGGATGAGGTCAGCTCAGCTCTGTGACCACGGGGGGTGCCCAGATGACCGTCGGCTCGTACCAAACTTCCACCAAGACTCTCTGGTTCTTCGTCATCGATCTGCCGGTCGGCGACGATGGTAAGCGGCGTCAGCACAAGCGAAGAGGGTTTCCCAGCAAGACTGCGGCGGAGAAAGCCGAAACCGAGGCACGCAAGGCGTACGGCGAGGCCGCGATCGGCGCGGATGGCAGTGTCGCTGCCGAGCTTTCCGGGTGGCTGTCCGAGCGGGAACTCGACATCGAGGAAACCACTTTGGACAACTATCGCAACCTGTTCCGGATGTACGTGATCCCGCACATCGGCGGGCGGCAGCTGTACAGCCTCGACAAGCGCGTCGTGCAGGACATGTACAAGACGCTCGTAAAAGAAGGCGGCAACGGGAAGAAGCCGTTGTCGGAGACGACCGTCAGGACCGTGCACCGGGTGCTGATGAAGGCGTTCAAAGATCTCGGGATCGACCTCGGCGCGGTCCGGCAGCCGCGGCCGGCTCAACGCGAGGACCAAGGGCGCAAAGGCGTGTGGACACCGAAGCAGTCGAAGCGGTTCCTCCAGTTTCATCGCGACGCTCGCCTATATGCGGCCTGGGCCCTTGCGGTCGTCGCCGGAACCCGGCGCGGTGAGATCGCCGGCTTGAAGTGGGCGATGGTGGATCTCAACAACGGGATCGTTTACATCCACTGGCAGCGCACGATCTCCGGCAACAAGGTCATCGAGAAGGCGCCGAAGGGCAAGAGCCGTCGTGCGATTGCGATCGGCCCGGCGATGGTCCGGGTCCTGCGGGAGCACAAAGCTCGCCAGGACAGGGAGAAGGCGGCCGCAGGGCTGCTGTATCACGATCACGGCTGGGTCTTCCCGCGCGAGGACGGCGAGCCCTACTACCCGCGCTACTACACCGACCAGTGGGAGAACGCGTGCCTGGCAGCCGGCGTGCCGGTCATCGTGCTGCACGACGCTCGGCACACCTCTGCCACAGCCGGAGCGGACGCCGGTGTTCCGGAGCACGTCATGCAGAAACGGCTCGGTCACGCCGACGCCCGGACAACGCGCGAGGTCTACACCCACGTCCTGCCCGAGAGCGAACGCAAAGCCGCCGAACTGATGGACTCCGCCCTCGGTGAAGAAGCCGCCTGATGATAGGCGGGGCGCGTAAGCGCCCCGCCCATCACGTCGGTCGGCCTGAGCGGAACAGCTCAAGACAGCCCCGGACAACTGCCCGCGTTGCGCTCGTTGTGGTGCGCTTAGTCAAGGAGCAATCCTCCTTGCTCATCCCGGACGATCACGGGAAATGCGGGGGGAGTGCCACGAGCGGAAGGGGGACCGATGCCCAGGCGCGCATGGACAGTGGCGCAGGTGAGAGAACTCGGCATGGCAACGGACATTGAGACGGCGGCGTCGGTGCTGGGCATCGGCCGAACAACCGCCTACACGCTGGCTCGATCCGGCGACTTCCCGGCGCCGTTCATCCGGGTCGGCCGGCGCTACATCGTCTCCGTCGAGGGCCTATTGACGGTCCTCGGCGCGACCGGCTCGGCACGGCCGGTCGATGACGAAGTTCCCTCGCACGGTGAACCACCTGCAGGAATCGAAGAGCGGGCGTCGACTTGACTCGCTCATGAGCGAAAGGATGGACAGATGAGCGACTCGCAGGTCGGAGGAGTCGACTGGCGTAAGTGGACCATGGATCACGCGAAACTGGTCCGTGCCTTTGAGCCGGCCACCTTCGCCGTCGACGGCGACGAGGAGAGATCGCTGCTCGCCGCGGGAGCGCTGATCATGGCTGCCACGCAGATCATCGACGAACTGTTCCAGGACATCGAAACCCTGGCCACAGACGGCGGCGGCAGCGTCGCTGACAGCGAAGGCGCCTACTTCGTCCTCGAGGACCTACCGCAGCGCTTCGCCCACCAGTACAACGGTCGCTTCGCGCGCAACTTCCACGTCGCGACCGTCATGGTCACCGGCCGATTGTCCGCGCAGCAGTGGATGCCATCGACGTCGCTCGGCGAGGCTCTCGCCCTGTACCTCGTCATCCAGCGGGCCCAGTACCTGCTCGTGGATCACGAGCTCGTTGACCGGGAGGAGGCGCGGGAGTTGTACCTCGACTTCGAGGACGCTGCCTTCGAAGACATCGACCACGAGTGGCTCTACCGGGCTGACATGGACGGCTTCGAGAACGATAAGGAGTTCGCCGCCCGATTCGGTGCGACTGACATGCGCGTTCAGTCGTGGTTCCAGCCGACCGGCGACGGGCCCGCACACGTGCACGCCTTCTCGATCGACTTGGAGGCGCCGAAGCAAGCCTGACGCCGGGCTGCTGCGCCATGACGAACGCGCCCATTGAAGCGAATCGGGGCAGGGGAGGGGCCGAGGGAGAGGGTCTGCCAGGCTTTAGAATGGAGGCAAGTCCCATGCCTGCCTCGGCTTGCGCGGACAGCGACCGCCACACTGGCAGTGTGGGGGTCAGGGGAGCGGTTGCGCCCGGTTTCCTCGCCGCATCTATCGCTTCGGCGGCCGTTCTGGTTCATGCCATCCATTTTATATTGGTCGAGTTAAGGGGTCGCTCATCAAATGATGGACCCCTTAACTCTGGTTGTTCCTAGGATGCGTTGGCGCTTTGATAGCGCAAATTCGCCGGGGGTCGCAGGGTGACAGCCGTCCTGATGTTTCCAAGGTGGTGGGAGGTAATTCCTGGTCCCCCATCGGAACGTCGATCTAGCGGCGGTGGGCCGAATAGTCTCCGCGCATCTCGAGCTGGGGCGGCAGCAGGTCGTCTTTGGCTGGGGGACTGCGCGGCGCAGCCTGTTTCCCGCCGCTCCCTCGATGTCATTGGGATCGCTCACCAGCCACCTCGCGAACCCACGCAGCCAAGCGGCGGTCAGGAGCATCGAATCTGCTGCGCCCGAGTTACCCCCGATCGGGCGACCAACGCGGGCCAAAGAACGTCGGGGCCGACTGACAGCTGGCCCCCGAATTCGCTGATCAAAAGGCCTCGGCCTGGGCTTGCGACGAACGAAGCTCGCCGGGTAACCGAGGTGACAGACCGCCTCTGCCCATGTGAATGTCGATCGTCAGCGGGCAGACCGACGATCAGGGACGGGGCTACACACATGCAGCAACACGGCGACGCGGCCGAAGGCTTCACGCCGTACGAGTTCTCGCCCACCCACGCGAGCCTCGCGGTCGACATCATCGACCAGGCTCTTAGCGCTAGCACTGACAGCTGGACTGCCGCCGCGGCGGTCAACGCGGCGCCCGCCGGCGACGAGATCGGTGACCTCACCGCGCTTCGACGTGAACTGTGCCGCGCCTTGACGTACTCGCTGCGCCTCGGGCTCGGCGACGAGGAACCCGGCTGCGAACTGAACACCGACGGCAACGACCTGCTGCCTGCGGTCCGGGACCTGCCCGACCCGGTCATCCTGCTGTGGCGCGCCGTCGCCGACGGCGTCACGCAACCGGCGGCGATCGCACGCTTCGCGGATCTGCTTTGGTGCCGCCGCGACCAACGAGCTGGCCTGCACGCCGGGCGCGCCGCACGCGCCTACCTCCAGCTCGCCGACACCGCCGACACCGACATGAACACTATGGAGAACCTGCTGCGCGCCTGGACTCTCGCGCGTCGCATCGGCGACACCGACCTCGACGGACAGGCTCGTGACCGGCTCGCGCAGATCGCTCGAGACACCCTCACGGGCCGGCCTGGTGAACGGCCGGGCATCCTGCTGCCCGCCTTGGCGGCGTTGGCCCGTGGCCCGCTGCGGCCAAAGAAGGGGCCGCCGCCGGCTGACCCGATCGAGGTCGACGCCCTGCTGTCGCGAGCCGCCGACACCTGCCGGCGCGGCCGTGATGCCAGCGCCGTCGCTCGCTACCGGCGTGCGGGCGTGCAGGACCCCGCGGTGCTGGATGCCATGGCCCGCGATGAGGCCGCCGCCTACTTCCGCGACGCCGACGACGCCTCGCACCCGGCCGTGCGGATGGCCCGGCTGACTGCCGCCGCGCAGATCGCCCATGAGCGGGGCCTCGGCGACCTCGAACGCGACGCCGCCCGGCAGATGCAGAACATCGACCCGGCGTCGCTGGGCATGCGCACCTTCACCGCCTCCAGCACCCTGCCCGCGTACGTCGTCGAGCCGCTGCTGCACGGTTTCACCCGCCCCGACCGCTGGCAGCAAGCGATGGACGTCTTCCTGCACAGCGACTGCCCGACCGGCGACATCGCCAACCTGCGCGCCGAAGCCGCAGCCAACCACAGCCCCTTGAGCCGGATCCTGCGACCCGTCCGCTTCACCGGCGGCCTGCCTCGCGCCGCCGCCGACACCGACGCCGACCTCGAGAAGCAGGAGATGAGCTTCTACGCCGAGGTCCTGGCCGAGAACCACGGACGTCTGCTCGCCACCGGACTGCTGCGCCTGGCCGACCGCTACGGCATCCCCGCCGAGGACGACCTGGTCGACTACCTGCTGACCCGCGGCGCCCGCGACGCCGCCCTGGCGCGCAGCCTGGCCAAGGCCCTGCGCCACTTCTGGCACCAAGACTTCGAGTCGGCGATCCACCTCGCCGTACCCAAGGTGGAGACCGCGGCCCGCGCCCTGCTCATCGAACTCGACGAAGGCATCTACCGCGCCGAATCCGCCAACAGCGTCGGTGGCTACCCCGGCCTCTACGCTCTGCTGACCAATCTCGAAGCCCTCGCCCTCGACGAGTCCTGGGCATTCTTCTTCAACTGGCTGCTTGCCGGACCATGGGGTGCGAACCTGCGCAACGACGTCTCCCACGGCCTGCCCGCCCCGATGACCCCCGCCCACGCCGCCCTGATCCTGCGTGCCGTGTCCGTGCTGGCGATCGTCGCCGGCCCGGTAACCACCATCCGGCAGGACACCAGCCTGCGCCGCGACCGCGATGAACTGATGGCGTTGCTCACCTCCCTGACACCCGCCACCAGCCCCGCCGGGCGGCGACTCAA
The DNA here is from genome assembly GCF_050955685.1 of Actinoplanes sp. CA-015351. Classification (NCBI taxonomy): domain Bacteria; kingdom Bacillati; phylum Actinomycetota; class Actinomycetes; order Micromonosporales; family Micromonosporaceae; genus Actinoplanes; species Actinoplanes sp. CA-015351. Next base: position 6,182,122 of record NZ_CP192102.1, on the reverse strand, counting down.
CCGCCTCGCCGGGCTCATCGAACGCGTCGCATGGCGGCTCCGACTGACTCAGGCCCGCCGCATGCAGCGCCGATTACCTCGTTTTCGCTGATCGACGCATCATCCAGTCGCAGCTTGATCGGCCGGCGGCAATCAGAAACGCCACCGGGGTGTGTCGCAGTTCCTGCGGACTACCCGGGAGTCAGCTCAATGACAGTCCGCCGCACGCCAGCATCCAGCAGCGCCTGCGCGCGGTGCTGGCCATTGTTGTAGCCCTCGGATGACGGCCACCGGGCGTCCGGCCGGATCGTGTCGGCAAACAGCGACAGTACGGCGTCGCGATCCCACGTGGTCAGGGCCTGCACGTCCGGATGATTCGTGACCCAGGTGGTGGTGTCGTCGAAACTCACTCCGGCCGCGCGGGCTTGTCCGGCCAGGCGCACCGCGAGGCGCGACACCGTGTGCCAGTCTCCGCCGTGGTACCAGCAGCAGTCGCGGCCGCCGCGCCGCGGCACGAGCTGCCGGCCGAGGCGACGCCACCACGGCACCCCGCTCGCCATGCAGCCCTGCTCCCGGAACGGCTGAGGCCGGGTGAGCAGGACCACCAGCGCCGCCGCGTACACCGGCTCCGGCTCGGGTTCCGGCAGGGCCGGGACGAAGCCTTCGCCTCGCTCGAGGTCGACCGGCTGGCCCACCAGCATGTTGACATCGGCCGGGGTGACGGGCGTCCATCGGGGGTTGTGCAGGGCGTACTCGGCCGCTCCCGGGGTGAAACTCGCCAACCTCAGGTGGCGCCGCTCACCCATGATCATGTGCTGGATCCAGATGGGCGGCTGGGCGTCGTCGGGGAAGTGACGGCGCCAGACCTCGGCAGCGCAGTGCTCCGCCACATTCATCAGGGACGCACCGTCGCCGTCGCCGGTCATCTGCGCCGAGACGGCGACGGGACGGGCACCCGATGCGGTGAACAGCTGCAACCGGAACGTCGCCCGTCGGCCGGTGCCAGCCGGAAACCGGAACATGTGCTCGTCGGCGATGCGCTGTCGGGGCGAGCTCAGGTCGGCCAGCATCGCGGCCCGCTTGGCTGACACGTCGGAAGACATTCCAGAACGGTAGCGGCGATGGCCGGCTCGAGCGATGCCCGCGGCGTACCGAAAGGGCAATGGCTGCGACTGGTGTGCTCTCCCGCCGATTCGACCGAGCTTCGCCTCACCATCGGCGAACCCTCGCCTTACCGCGGCGGCGCCGTCGTGACCCGGGAAGCGCACGACCGCGACGGGTCGCGCCGTCAGAGCCTTCGCAGTGGCCGGGCGGCCGACGACGACCAGCAAGCGGATGAACCAGACGACGGCCGGCAACCCGCGGTCCGAAGCCGGCTCCCAGAAACGGCATACGGACATCCAGGCCGGCGAGCCGTGCTCGTTCGCCGTGAGGCAGGAGGTGGCCGTACACATCGAAGGTGGTTCTGATCGAGGCGTGGCCGAGTCGAAGCTGGATGGCGAGGAAGTCCCAGCCGGCAGCGATCAAATAGGCGACATGGGTGTGCCGTATATCCTGCAACCGCGGCCGCCCCCGGAGCCGACTCGGACAATGGCAGGTCGACACGGCTCGCGGACTGACCCACCCGGACGCCGCGGCGGCCGGTGGGTGTTGCGGGCAGCGTTGAGCGGCGGTGACAGCAGGCTGCCAGTACCGCTGCCGCAAGGTGCCGGCCCGCCACGGTCCGCCACCGGGCGCAGTGAACACCAGGTCGTCTGGCAGCTTGCCCGCGATCAAACGGCCGAACATCGCCGCTACGGTCGGCGTCAGCGTCACCGTGCGCCGCGAGCGCTGTGACTTCGGCTCCGTGAAGACGCCGTCGCGACGCAGCGTCCGCACGACCTGCAGCATCGGAGTGCGACCGAGGCGGACATCTTGCACGCGAAGAGCGAGCAGTTCGCCCAGCCGCAACCCTGTTCCCAGCAGCGCGATCACCAAGTGAATGATTGCCCCGGGGCAATGCCGTAGGAGAATGCCGGCCTGATAGGCGTCGAGGATGCAAGCGGGACGCGGGGTGACGCGGGGCAGGCCGTTACTGCGCCGACCGGGCGGACAACGCATCGGGTTGTCGAGGCGCAGGTACGGCACCGCGTCTTGCATCACCTGGCTCAGCACCACCCAGTGCTTACGCACCCCGGCCGGCATCAGCTCCCGCGACAAAGCCGCCTTCCACGGGTCCAGATGCTCGTGCCGGGTGATCTCGGCGACCGGCAGATCGCCGAGGACCGCGGCGACGCGTCCGCGCAGGACCCGCGCGTACTCGGCGTGGGTGGTGGCGGCGACATCGACCTTCAGGGCCAGCCACCGATCGATCCACCCGCGCAGCAGCACTGTCGGCGGTCGCGCCAGCGTTCGCGATGAACTCGGGTCGATCGCCGCATACTCCTGAGCACTGCTGACTTGCGCGCCGTGCGCCTCGACGTACTGCTTGGCGGCGACGGCTTTGAAGGTGGAGGGGCCGGAAAACGTGCAGCATTGCTGCCGTCGTCCCGCTGCCCGCCATCGGACGCAGAACGAATTTCCTCGTGCATGGATAGAAGCCATTAGTCGACCTTGACGCGCACCAGGGAGGGGCGGTGTAAGCCGAACGGGGAGGCTCCTCCTCACGAGTGGCATGACTTCGACACCCATTATCCTAGGATGGTCTAGGCGGTGCGAGCTGCAGCATGAGGTCGTACATGACGATGGACATGTGGACTGGTGTCGATCCTCTCCGCGTGCGCCCTGCCTCGGAGGTCTCGGGCAAGCAACAGGTCGTTCCGTTTCTCTCGCCCGTTCCCAAAGTCACCCGGAAGCCTCCACCGTTGCCGGCAACGTTGGCATCGTGACGGCTATGAGTGCTGACTTCGACGTCCCCGCAGATCGAGGATCCGGCCGGGCACGGCCCAACGAGCCGGCCGAATACCTGGGCACGACGCGGGTCAACGGCCTGGCCGTGCAGCGCTGGAGGACGCGAGCCGGGATCATCGCGCTGGTATGGAACGCCTACGACGGCCCGCCGACATCCGACGCCGAGCTGGGGGAGAAGCTGCGTGCGGTCGGGGTTGGTGCTGCCCTGCGGGCCATGCCGCACTTCGGCGTCGGCGGACCCGCCCTGCACCAGGTGTCCATCCCGGGTGTCGCCGACGCGCCGGAGGTGGCCTGGGACCAACTGGCCGAGGCATTGGGCCAGCCCCTGCCGTACTGGCCGATCCCGCTGCAGCAGCGGCGGTTGATCGACGCGTGGCAGCCGGGCCGACCAACCGTGCAGGCACTGGCCGTCGACCCCGAAATGGATCTCGACGTGCTGCTGCGCCTGGCCGCGCTCTACGACTGCGATCACCCGGCCGCGCAGGTGCTCTCCAGGCTGTTCCGTACGGTGACATGGCGTGAGTCCCAGGCCGCCGCCCAGATGATCGCCATGGCCGAGAGCATGACTTTCGACGGCACGATAGTGATCGCAGCCCGACCGATACCGGTGCCCCGAGCCCATCCCGATGAGCTGCCGGAGACGGTACGCAGAGCGGGATGGCTGGAAATCCTCGGACGCGCCGACGTGCTCGCCGATGCCTGCGTGGAGCAGCTGGTGCGCTGGGACGGCGGCCGAGACTGCCCCTTCGGCGCGCCGGTCGACCTCGCTCCCGGTGACCCGATCAGCGACGAGGTCATCGACCGTCTCGAACCCACTGCCCGCACGGCCGCGTTCCGATTCCTCGACGCGCCACCGGACGCTGAGACCCTGGTAGATCCGGCCACCGACGCCCCGGCCATTCGCGTAGCCGACGAGGACGGCCAGCGCATCCGGATCGCGGTCAGCCAGTGGCTTCCCACGACATCGCCGCTGGCCGAACTGGTGCTCGACGATCCGATCTGGATCCGGACCGCCGACGGCACCGTCTACCCGGCACCACAAGATCCGAGGTGGGGTCTCGGATGGGGGTATGCCGGCAACGGGCCCGGCGCACTCGCGTTACTGATCCATCGGCTGCTGGACGACATCACGGCACGAGCTGCCGACGACACGCGCGGGGCGCCGGAGGGCCTCGAACGGCTCCTTTCCACTGACCTGCCCCGGGGAACCCGTCTCTCTCGGTCCCAACTTGAAGCTGCCCGTGCCAGCAGCTGACCACCGAGAAATGCCAGCTTCAGGCGTGAACCTGTATCACCTTGCTTGTGGGAGATTCAGCGAACGACAACCTCGGAGGAGGACGCTCGACCTAACTGAAATCCGAGCGGCCTCCAGCGAAAAGTCACATCAGAGACGACCTTGCCGCTTCAACAGCCAGACCGGCAATAGTCCGCCGTGCCGAGCGACGTGCGTGCACAGCTTGCGCTCGCTGTACCCGCCTTCAACCCCGTTACCTACCGCCGCCCAGAACGCCTTGGACGAATTCGCATGTCCGCTGCCGGTGTGCCAGACCACCCCGGGGTGCTCCATGCGCAGGGCGCGAAGAGCGGCAGCAGCGAGGCCGCTGCGCTGGTATCGCTCTATGGTGTGCGGCTTGTCGACCCATCCGATCCGGCAATGAGGGCAAACGACGTACTCCACGACGAACGCCATACCGCCGTTGAGGTTGGCTTGCCGGCATCGCCAGCCGAAGTACCGACCGGAGTCGGTGTCCTGCCAGGGGCTGTTCAACGTCGGCAGTTGTCCGGTGGTGTACCGCGGCCGTCGGTCGATTCGTCCTCGAGTCAGGTTGTACACCGCGGTCCAGACCGGCTCCCGGCGAGGCCAGCGAACGACATGGGTGGCCGCTTGCTCCCGCAGTCGCCGCAGTTCGCGCCCAAGATCGATATTCACGCTGCCCGGCCTCCTGCAGCCCGAGCTAGCCGTTTCAGCGCCCAACCCGGCAACACGCCACCTTGATGAGCGACATGCCGGCACAGTTCCTGTGAGCTGTAGCCGCCGGGAACGCCGGTACCGACGGCTGCCCAGAAAGCTTTCGAGTCGGGCATGAGCGAGCTTGCGGCGTACCAGGCCGTCACCTCGGGATGCTCGACGCGAAGAGCTTGAAAGCCGGCCGCAGCCAATCCGCTGCGCTGATATCGCTCATCGGTATAAGGCCGGTCGACCCAGCCGATCGCGCAGCGCGAGCACACGATGTACTCCACGACGAACGCCTCGCCGCCGCGCAGGTTCGCCTGCCGGCATCGCCACCCGAAGTACCGGCCGGAGTCGGTGTCCTGCCACGGGCTGTTCAATCTGGGCAGGTCCCCAAGGGTGGGCCGGGGCCTGCGGTCAATACGGCCGCGTGTCAGGTGGTACAACATCGTCTTGATCGGCATCCGCAAAGACCATCGGACGACGTGCGTCGTCGCCTGCTCGCGTAGCTGCCGCAGTTCACGGTCAAGATCAGCATCCACTCTGTGTTCGTCTCCTGAATTCCATAGGACGCACTGTCCGGCTCGTGGAATCGCGGGCGGGTCTGCTAGCCACGCGGTCTATGGCAGATCACCCGCGGTGCAAACGGTCGGTCTCGTCGTCGATGATGCGTTGCTGGTCGACAGCACCCACCTCGTAATCGACCAGGCGCGGGTCGGTTGCGGCGCCGGAAGCTCGTTTGGCGTCGCTGTCGTGCGCGTACGCCCGGAACAGCCTGCGCTTGTCGGACAGCAACTCTTCGAGCCGCTCGTCGACCGAGTTCTTGGCCAACAGTCGGTGGATCCGCACCATCCGCGCTTGCCCCATCCGGTACGCCCGCCGGATCGCCTGTTCCTCCGTTGACGGTTTGAGCTGCGGCTCGGCGAGCACGACCACCGAAGCGGCCTGAATGTTGACGCCCTGGCCGATCGCCTCGATCTGCCCGATCAGCACGTAATGTCCGTCATGAGCGGTGAACCGCTCGATCTCCACGTGCCGGCGTGCCGCTGGAACCTCGCCGGTCAGCACAATCTGCGGTGAACCGGCGAGCGCCGCCGAGATCGCGTCGATCACATGCCGGAACTGAGAGAAGATGATGACCTTCCAGCCGTCGTCGGCGGATTCGGCGACGATCTCCCGCAGCCGGACGATCTTCGCGGGCACGCCCCGGCTCGCCTTGGCGTACGCGGCCCGCCGCATGTCCGCGAAATGCCGCCGAGCGACCGCATCGGCATACACGCGGGCCTCGGCGGGCTCCATCTCGACCCAGTCGTCGATCTCCACCAATTCGGGCAGCTCTTGCAGCACGTCTTCCTGGTTGCGGCGCAGATACACCGCCGCGACCCGTTCCCGGAACCGCACCGGATCGACGAACACCTTCTCGTTCGGAATCAGCCGGTCCGCCAGGACCGGGTCGAGATACCGGACCAGGTTGCGGAACTCGCTCACCCGGTTCTCCATCGGAGTCCCGGTCAGCAACAAGACCCGCCCCGCGTGCCGGGCGAGCGCACCGACCTGCCGGGACTGTTCCGTCGAAGGATTCTTGATCTTGTGTGCCTCGTCCACGACCAGCAGATCGAACCGGAACCCGGCCGGCAGGACCAGAGTGCTGAGCATCCGGTACGTCGTCACGGCGACACCGCCGCGGGCGGCCCACGTCTGCAACGTCTCCTGCCGGTCCGGACCATGAATCCGCACCGCCGGCAGCCGGCTGTGGGAGCCGATCTCGACGAGCCAGTTCACCAGCACACTCGCCGGCGCGACGACCAGAGCGGTCAACGGGCCGTGGTGAGCCAGATGCGCCATCACCGCGATCGCCTCGATCGTCTTCCCCAAGCCCATCTCGTCACCCAGGATCGCTCCGGGACGCGACAACACGTACCGGGCACCGAACGCCTGGTAGGCGCGTAACCGGACGGTCAGCAGCGTGACATCCAGATCGACCTGCTCGGCGGCGTCCGCCACCACTTGCGGCACGTGGCCGGTCTCCGCCGCTGCCGTGGCCGCCTCACCACGCACGACCGCCAGCAACGTCTGATACACGGCAGCCGCCTGGCTGAAGTCGCGCCACACCACCACCTCCGGCGCCCGCCGCGCCTCGTCCCGGACGGCGCTCAGATCAGCGAAAGCGGCATCCACCGCCGCGGCATCCGGGCCGTCGACCAGCGCGGCGAGTACGCCCAATGCCTGCTGGTCGCGGTCTTTGGTGGCCGGCGCTGCGAAGGTGCGGCGCAGCCAGCCGCGGCCTCGGCTCGCGTCCGCGACCGCTGCCGGTAACCCGCGGACCAGCCGCTGCCGCGGCTCGTCAGCTGCGGTGACGATCCGCGCCGCGGTCACCAACTCCCGCAGACCTCGTAGCAGCGCGGTATGAGCTGGTGTCGGACGGCTCGCGTCCAGCCGGACCACGGTCTCCTCGGCGACCGAAGCCCGTGCCGACGCCGCTGCCTGCATGATCGTCGCGACCGATGGTCCTCCTAGCCCGGGAACGGCCCGGAGGCGATGCTCGCCCGCGGTCCACACCGCCCAGACCGACTGATAGCCGTTCTTCGTGAGCGCCTTCTGCCCAGGCAGGCGCCCGGCGACGAACCCCCGCAGCTCGGCCACCGGCATGGCCTCGAGGCGTTGTCGCACCAGCGCCTCCCACAGGCGCGCGTACTCGCGCCGTAACTCAACGACCAAGTAATCGGGGACGTCGTCGAGGCGCTGCGCGTCGCGGTACAGGCCCTCGCCGGCGGCAACAATCTGCCGGGCTGCTCGACGGTCGAAGAACGCGGCCGACAGTTCCGGCCGGGCGCTGGCCGCGCTCACCGACTGCTCCGCACGACTATGCGCGGCATCGCGTTACGCTGCATGATCAGTCGTTCTCAATCCTGATCACCAGAGCGCTGCCGTCCTCACCGACCGAGAAAGCATCCCCGGGCGGTCGGCGCCGTCGCTGCGTCCACCACCGGTGCAGCCAACCGGCGTTACGCAGATATCGATTGAGGTTCCCGTCGGCCAGTTGCCGATACAGATGGCTTTCCAGTCCGCGGAACACCGCCAAGGTCCGCCGTCGCCCATCTGCATCCGCTGGGTGTGTCCCAGCAGCGTCGGTCCGCCCTGCGCAAAACGAATCCGGTCACTGGTCGAGACCGGCCACGACTCGAAGTCGTCCAAGGGTTCCTGCTGCCAATTCAGTTGGCGGGCGGTCGCGTAGCCGGAGGCAGTTGCGTTGTCTCCGGCCCAGGCCAGCATCGTCGCTGCTGTCGTCGAGCTGAGCACCTGAGTGAACCAGCGCCGCTCCTGCGCCGGAATCTGATACGGCGGCGGCGTACCCAGCACCTGCGCATCGGCGCCGCCCGTTGTTGGATCAGCTGGCGAAGACCCGCTACTCGGCGGTGGGGGAGGGGCGATCCACCTGCCGGGGCTCCAATGCTTCTCCTCGGGCCGGTGCGACAACAGGTCCTGCAGATCTTCGCGATCCCCGGACCATAACTGGTCATCACCGGGAGGGTCGAAGACATACGACCGGATACCCGTGGCCTCCAGGCGGGACGCCACCATCAACCCGTACAACGGCTCGGTTCCGACAACCACGGTGCGGACCTGCAGACACGCATCCGCGAGCTGCTTTCTGACTTCCCGCATCGTCAGGTGGGTGCCCTTGCACTCCAGCACCGTCACATGCACCGCAGCGCCCGGAGTTCGCCGGTCAAAGCCGACCAGGAAATAGTCGGGCCGCTTCTTCGTCGCCGGCCGATTGCGGACCTCGCCCGGCATGCCCCGGATGTACCCGGCCTTCAACGCGACATCAGCGTCGACGACGTGATAGTCCAATGTCGGATGCAACTTCCGCAGGACCGCCCGAGCAACCACGAGAGCAAGGCCGATACCCAACTGCTCCGACTGCGTCACCTTGTGGTGATGCACCACCGACTTCGCCGCGTCAGGAGACAACGCAAGCAAGCCGCGGCTGGTGGCGCGCATCGTCGCGCAGTACCGGACATGCGCCCACAACTGAGCCACGGGCAGAAAGCGGGACTGGTGGACGAACGTGGTTGCCACGCCGAGCTCACGCAGGATGTCGGCCGGACTCGTCGTGAGAGGCGAATTTACGGTCACCGGGACGGGAGCCTTGAGATAGCTGATGCTGCCCTTCGGCCTCGGCTTCTTCTCCGCAAGGACATGCACCTCAGAAGCCATATCCTCCTTCGACTCCACCGGCAGATCCGCTGGCGTGCGCAGACGCTGCAGAACACGCTCGATGTCCACACCGGGCTTCGCTGGAGTAATTCTTGAACGTCGATGTGGCACGTCGCTTACAGTAGCGAACCAGATGCTCATCGTGAAGTGAGTGAACAGCTGCGCCGACAGGTCGGCACTTCGAAGGCATCGGCTGCGGCGGCGACACCATCGCCGCTCTGCCCTGACTCACCACGGGGAGCAAATCATCTTCTGGGGCGACAAGGACGCCGACGGCTGGAAATTCTCAACGAGTCCCGTGCGGCCGACATCCCCAATATCTCGATACATCGCGCGTCGTAGTTACGGGCCGCGGTCATCATGGACCCCGTTCGCGGCCGGCCCGACGGCGCAATACCCTAACTAGCGGGTGGCTGGGCCTGGCCTGGCCGTTCGGCGCATAGCGCGTTGGCGGACAATCGCATCGTGAAGAGCCTGAACCGGTCGACGATGCCCAGAAGCTCGCCATCGCGGCGATCTGGGACTTCCTGGTCCGTGACGGACGCTGGCCTACCTTCCACGAGCTCGATCAGCGGCTCAATCGTGAGCAGGAACTCGACGCGGCACAGTTGCTGCCGCAGTTGCCGCCCGGCCTAATGTATGGCGTCGGTCATGGCAGTCACGTGTGGATCAGCCCGGACACGCGGGTCGCGTTGACAGTCGCGGGCGCCGCGGCGACCGGACGGGCACAGCGAGAACTCAGCCTGTTTCTCGATGTCGTGCGCCACGCGATCGAACTGGACCGCGATTTCGACCCACCGGCCGATCAACCTCACCTCCGGCCGGTCCTGACCTCCGCCGAAGTAGGCGACCTTCTGGGCCTGACCTCGGCGCAGGACCACGAGGTACTCAACCGGCTAGGCGCGTACTTCACTCGGAGCAATGGGGATCCACCGGCTTCGGGGGTGCCGGTTCCGCCTCCTGGCAAGCCACAATCGGCCGCGAGGTTCGCCGGTTCCGCCGGGTCAAGGATCTGCACCACTACTGGGAACTGCGTCCGAAGTTCTGGGAATCCGATCCGCGGATAGTAGATCCCGGCTCTGCACAGGCGCCCGAGCCGCAGGTGCCCGACGCGCCCGTCCCTGCCGTTATCCCTGCCCGCACGGCCGGGGACGAGTCGCCGGGCGGCTGTGCGTGGGGATCCGGGCGTGCCGTGAGCCACGCCGATGTACTGGTCATCGCGGTGCTGCCGGAGGAGTTGGAAGCGACCCGCGAGGCCGGGCTGGCCAGCAACCCGGACGGTCCTGGTGTCGCCCAGTGGGAGCAACGGCACCTGAATGAATTGCCGTACTGGTGGGGCGAGTACCGCGTCGCCGGCAAGACGCGGTTCACCGTTGCCCTGGCCCGGCCGACGTACATGGGCGGCCGTGTGACAGGTACTTTCGCCGCTACGATCGCTGATCGACTGCGCCCGGCGGCGCTGGCCATGGCGGGAGTGTGCGCCGGCGACCCGGAGGAGACCGCGCTGGGCGACGTCGTAGTCGGCGCTCCCGTCTACGAATGGGACGAAGGCAAGCGCTCACCGACGGCCTTCCACGGCGATCACCAGCAGATCCCGATGAACAGCCGGTGGTTGCGGGCCGCGCAGGAGTTCGATCCCGCCGGTCTGCCCAGCTACGGCGAAGCCACCGAAGAGGAAGCGCTGCTGTGGGTCCTCGAGCAGCTGTACCGCGAGCAGCAGCCCCGCACCCATCCCGCGCGGGGGCGATACTTCCCGGCCGGTACGTGGAAACCCCGGCTGGACCGACTGGAGGTCGGCGGTTTCATTGTCCGTGACTCTGCCGGGAAGCCCTCGCTGACCCCTGTGGGGTCCGATCGCGTGCAGCAGCGGCTCTACGACGACGTCGACGGCCCGCAGCACCTGCCATTCCGGGTGCTGGCTGCCCCTATGGCCAGCGGCAGCGCCGTCATCTCCGACCCAAAACAATGGGCTGATTTGAAGGCGATGGGCGTCCGGAAGATTGCCGCGATCGAGATGGAGGCCGCGACGATCGCCACCATCGCCCAAGACCGAGGCTTGCCCTGGCTGGTCGCCAAGGGGGTAATGGATCACGCCGACACCAAGAAAGACGACCGCTACAAGCAGTTCGCCGCCCGCACCTCAGCGCAGGTGATGTTCGCGCTGCTCGCCGAACTGGTGACCGGCGAAACCGCCGGAGCCCACCCCACGCTCGAAGCGCCCAACCCGGCGGCCACACCGACGGCCGTCAGGAGTGATCCCCATACGACCACGAAGGTCTCGCCGCCCACGGCGTCGGACATCACATCCCTGCTGGATGCACTCGCCGCCACCGATCCCACGCCGGGCAACGCTGAGCCGCAGAACGGGCGTCTCTTCCTCGTTGTTCATCCGGCCGGGACGGCGATGGACGCGCTTGCTGAGATCAGCAGCACCTCCACGGCCGGCGAATTGAACGCCGCAATCCAGCGTGCGGGCGCCGCCCGCGGCCAATCGACCTTCTCCCCGGACCTGGGCCAAGGGATGTGGCGGCGTCGCAGCAGCGGCATGGTCAACGAGAACGGCGTGCGCGAAGACGGATCGGTCCGAGAAGACTCGCTGCTGGTCGTGAAAGTCGCGGAGAACGGCCAGATCGGCGTGATCTGTGGCCGCGCCACCACCATGGCGCCCCCGACATGGCGACCAATCGGGCATACAAGCGCACTCCCCAGGCGCCGGGTGATCCTGCCCGCCCTGATCGTCGGGCTCGTACACGGCACGCTGCGGCTCGCCGGTGATCTCGCCCAGCGCCACGCCGGTACGACGGCCCCTGGGGCGTCGGCCTGCGACTGACCGGAATCCGAGACGCGATCGCCCACGACTACCTGCAGAACGGCAATGACGACATGGTGTCTCCTTACGAGGACTACACCTATGAAAGAACCCTCACCGCGGGCACCGGCGAGCTGCTCACCGCGCCAGATGTCCTTACCGAGAAACTCACGGGAGCGTTGCTTCGCGGGTTGAGCATCGCCCATCGTTACCTGCCGTAGGCGAACCTTGAACCGAATCCGGCCGGTGACGGCACGGACAAAGACCTTGTACCTGCCGAAAATGCCATCCGAGCAGGTCAGGCGACATGCTTGTATTCGTGGAGGATGCCGCCGAGGCGGTCATGTCGGTGGATGTTCAGGTGGGCGAGCCGGTTCGGGTCGGCGATCGGTTCGGGTAGCGGGGTCAGTGGCCGGGCGTTGGCGATGCCCTGATGAGGTCTGTGCTCGTTGTAGAAGGCCTCATACTGGCGCAGCGCGTACAGCAGGTGCCGCTGGTTGAAGATCAAAGTACGGTCGAGCAGTTCGCGCCGGCAGGTCGCACCCAGCGTTCCATCACCGCGTTCATCCGGGGTATCCGGACGCCGCTGAGCCCAACGTGGATGCCGGCGTCGGCGAGGACCGCGTCGAACAGGGGCGGGTGCTTGCAGTCACGGTCACGGATCAGGTACTTCACCCGCCATCCCGTGTCCTCGAGGTCCATCACGAGGTTGCGGGCGGTCTGGGTTACCCACGCGGTGTTCGGGTGTGCGGTCGCACCAAGGACCCGGATGCGGCGGCTGGCATGCTCGATGACCGCCAGGACGTAAAGCCTCGTGCCGGTCAGCGTGATCGTCTCGATGAAGTCCGCGGCCAGCAGCGCCTCGGCCTGCGAGCGCAGGAACTGCGCCCACGTGGTCGCGGCCCGCTCCGGGGCCGGATCGATCCCCGCCGCGCGCAGAATCTCCCAGACCGTCGACGCGGCAACCGTGACTCCGAGGGTGAGCAGTTCGCCGTGCACCCGCCGGTACCCCCAGGACGGGTTCTCCCGGACCAAGCGCAGCACCAAGGCGCGGATCGAACGGACGGTGCGTGGCCGGCCCCGCCGTCGGGGCCGTGACGCTGCCGCGTGGCGCCGCGCGAGCAGGTCGCGGTGCCATCGAAGGATCGTGTTGGGCCGCACCAACAGCCGAAGGCGGTGCAGGCTGGGTCGGGGGAGTTGATGTAGCAGCGCGGCCAGCCATGCCCGGTCGGCTGGGTCGAACCGAACCCGTTGCCCGTCGAGTTGGCGGTGCAGTACCGCGGGTTGGTGGCGCAACACGAGGATCTCCGCGTCCTTGTCCCCGTCGCTGCCCGGCAACAGCCGCAGCAGCGCGAACGCGTTGGTGATGCCCAGGTACGCCAGTCGCAGCAGCATGAGACGGCATCATCGCCCAGTCACCGACAACGATGGCCATCAGGACACCGCGACCCGACAAACCAAGATCATCTTCGTATGTCGGAATGTCCCCTGACCAGCGCGGACGCATTTGTCGGCAGGTACAGTGTTCTCCAGCGAAGGCATCGAGGTATTGCGGAGTCAACGCGAGCGCCGCGAGAGAGCGCGTACGCGGAAAGCTGGGTGCGCACGAACCGCCGTGAGTGTCTGGAATTAGAAATCGGCAGATCACGCAGCGGAGTAGTCCTGCCTGTCTCCAGCATGCACAGAAGGCCTTGCCGCCTATCACGTACTCCACCGCCCCTCGGGGGCAGGCATACAAAGCGTCAACGATCGCCCGACGCCGTACTCCGCGCTGAATGCCACGTGGTCGTTCTCGGCCACTGCGGAAGCGAACTCAATCAGGTCCCGTGCGGTCAGCCGGCCTCCGCGCTTCGCGGCTAAGTTACTCACCGCTCAGCCCTCCGCGGGCGAGCCTCTGGCCGTCAGGTCCGTGAGGTCGTTACCCGGGCCCATGTGCCTCACGGGCCGATGTGTATGAACGGCACCCACAGCAGCGGCTGGCCGGGCAACCGGTCCCGGATCTCCGCCACCGCGGCGTGCAGGGCGGCCGCGTCGGCGCCGTCCCGGTAAAAGCGCTGCGCCACGCGTGATGCCGCGATGTCGGACACCTCCCAGAGGGTGGCCACCACCTGGCTGAAACCGGCGATCTGCATGCTGCCAGCCAGCGTCGTGGGCTCGTCCGGCAAGCGTTCGTCCTGCTGGGAGGTGGCGCAGGCGGAGAGAAAGGCGAGCGAGGCGCTGGGGATCGGCAGCCGGGCCACGGTCTGCACGTCGAGGTCGCCGTCGTGCAGCAGCAGCCGGCCCGACGACATGGCGCCCGCCTGCCGGTAGGCGTGGCAGGCGAAATGCACCAGGCTCGCGCCGGCCAGCGCCGCGGTGACCGCTTTCACGCTCGCCTCCGGGCCGATCAGGACATCGGCGTCCGGGAAGCGGGCCCGCAAGGCGTCGATCTCGCGCACCACTCCGGTGAGCGGACCGCCGGGCAGCCCTGGCGCCCGTTCCGGCACGCCGACCAGCAGCCGCCGGCCGGTCACCGGCAGACCGGACCGGCGGCGGGCGTCGATCAGCGCGCGCAGGGTGGGCGTGTAGGAGCTGACCAGCTCGGGCGGTGCGGCGGCGTGCAGCGGAAGCCAGGCGAGCGGGCCGGTCGGGCACCACCATACCCGGCCGGCGCTCAGGCCGTCGAGGGCCGGGCCGACCACCCGCTCTCCGAGCCGGCGCACCGTGTCGGCCACCACCTCGTCGTCCAGGTCATGCAGAGCCGCCAGCAACCGGTCCGCCATGGCGGCGATCTCGATGAGGGTGACCGGCAGGGGGCGCACGGTGATGCCCCCCGCGCGTACGACCAGCGCGTCGCAGCGGTGCCGGCTGACGTTGATCAGAATCACCGGGCCCTCGCACGCCGCGACGGCCAGCTCCGCCCAGCCGGGTGCCTCCCAGAACCCGGGTATCCGCCGCCGGATGCCGGTGAGGGTCCGCTCGAGTTCGTCCACCAGATCGGCGACCGGCCGCGACGGCGCCGCGAGCTGGTCGAGGATCCCGGTGAGACGGTCGTGCAGGGCCGGGTCCACGTCGTGGAGTTCGCTCAGATCGCCGCGGAAAGCCAGCGCATGGCTCATCAGGATGCCCCGGCCGTGCTCCAGCAGCGACACGGCGAGCTTCGGGTCGCCGTTGTTCAGCGCGCAGGCGGCGGCCTCGGCGGCCAGCAGCGGGAGGTCCTTCACCACGTGCTCGACGTCGGACCGGTCGTGGGCGGGAGAGGCCATCCGGTGCAGCTGCCCGATCGCCTCGCGCAGCGTACCGGCCGCCTGGCCCCATTCGCCCTGGTCGGCCAGGAGCTGGCCGAGCGTGCCGAGCTGGACCACCCGCTGCGTGGGCTCCGGGATGAGCGGCAGCAGCTCCCGCAGGTGTCCGATGACCTCGGCGGGATCCACGGCGTCCGGCTCGACCCGCCGCAGCAGCATCAGGCTACGCACCTGACCGCCCAGTGCCCGGGCGCGCAACGACTGGCTGAGGTCCGGAGCCCGTAACAGCTCTGACGTCAGCGTCACGGACCGGCGCAGAAATGCTGGGTCGAAGCCGGTCTCCCGGGCGGTCATGAACAGCGCGTTGGCGAGGTTCATGACCATGTCCTGGCGCATTGCCGGGTTCGCGCCAGCGGCGATCTCGACCGCCCGCTCGAACTCGGTCAGCGCGTCCCGGTAGGTGTATCGGGTGCCGCCCAGCTCGACGCGTTTCTGCAACGCCATGCCGAGATCGGAGAGCACGTTGGCGCGGATCGCCGGCGGCACCTGCCCGCGCAGCGCGGCGCGCAGCGTGGTGATGGCCTCGTCGAGCACCTCGCGGTTCCCGGTGCGATCGCCGTAGACCATCAGCGTGGCACCGTACTCAGCGATGAACAGCGGGAGGCGGATGCCGCAGAGCTCCGGCCGGGCCAGCGCCAGCCGATGGGCCTCGACCGCTTCGCGCAGGGTCTTCACCTCGTTACGCAGCGTGCCGCGCTGCCGCAGCGCATTCGCGAAGTTCTGCAATCCGATCGCCCGAAGCCATGGGTCGGGCTGGTGGAAGCTGGAGATCCGGCGCCCGGCGGCGATGGCCTCGTCGAGCAGAGCCGGGTCGTTGCGGTGACGGCCGAGCAGCCACACCGAGCCGATCAGGTTGACCAGGTTCGCGAACTCGTACGGGGTACCGGCCGGTGCCCGGCGCACCCCGATCCGGGAATGCTCGGCGGACCGTTCCAGGAAGACCTCCCGGTTGGTCCGCTCGTAGCGGGCGGCGTTCGCCTGGTGCAGGACCGTGCGGGTGGTCGCGTCGTAGATGTCGTTGTCCGTCGGCAACAGTCCATCGAGGATCCGGATCGCCTTCTCGACCACGGCCGAGTCCCCGCGCAGCGCGTAGTCGCTCACCAGCGCGTCCGCAAAGGCCTGAGTGGCGGGCACCCGGTTGATGCCGCCGGCGTTCTCGAGGTAGGCCTGTTCACCCAACGTGAGCGCCCGCCGTAGGGAGGCGATGTCACTGGTCTGCCGGTAGAGCTGAGTCTGGTGAATGCACTGCTGGATAACAGACTCCACCCAACGAGTATGCGGTGCAAGGGCCGGGAGTTCCAGCCTCAGGTTGCCGACCGTAGGCGCGTCCTTCTGCCGAGTGAACGGCCTCCTGAGATGATCGAATCATGGAGGCCGAGGTAACGGGGCTTCGCCGGAGTCTTGAGCGCCGGGTTCAAGCCTTTCTTGGCCGACGAGGACGACTCGGCCGTCCTCGCCGAGCACGCCCTTCGCGAGTCCGACCGGTTGCGGCTGTACGCGTCGGCACCGCCGCGATGGCTGACCTATTCATCGCGCGGTGCCAGGAACTGCCGTACGGTCAGGGCCTGCCGCACCTTCAGGAAGCCCTGGAACTATCGCAGGTAGTGGCGCGCGCTCTTCCTTCCCGGCTGCACCCTGTACCGTGCCAGAACTCACTGCATGGCCTGTGACCTGCGGCTAGCTTGATCCGGTCAGGCGGCCCGTGAGTATTGGTTGACCATGCCGCCGAGAACTCGTCTGCGCCGTACCGGTGCGTCGATCGCGACGACCACGTCGGGGTCGTGGTCGGGTGGGTGCTGGTCGAGGCCTTGGTGTGGACGGTGGTCGTTGGAGTTACGTTCGTACGCGCCAAGCACGGCCCGAGCGTGGCGCTCGTTGTAGATCAGCATCCGATCGGTGCACTCTGGTCGGACGCTGCGGATGAACCGTTCGACGTAGCAGTTCGCGCGAGGCTTCCGGGGTGGGGTCTTGACGACCTGGACGTTCTCAGCGGTGAACACGGCGTTGAACGAGGCGGTGAACTTGGCGTCTCGGTCCCGGATCAGGCACCGGAAGCCGCTGATCTGATCACCGAGGTTCATGGCGAGGTGGCGGGTTTGCTGGGTGGTCCACTCGGCCGTCGGATGGGCGGTAACGCCGAGGATGTGGACCCGTCGGGTGGCGATCTCCATCACGACCAGCACATGGAGTCGGCGCAATGTGATGGTGTCGATGTGGAAGAAGTCGGTCGCGAGCAGCCCGGACGCCTGCGTGCGCAGGAACGTCCGCCAACTGGTGTCGACCTCGCGGGGCGCCGGGCCGACCCTGCCGGCGGCGAGGATCCTGCGGATGGGGCCGGCGGCGACCCGGTGGCCAAGACCGACCAGCTCGCCTTGCACGCGGCGATGCCCCAGCCGGGATTCTCACCTGCCAGGCGCAGGACAAGGTCGCGTAGCTTGTCGCTGATCGGCGGGCGTCCGGGCGATTCGGGTAAGTCCAGTGCCGGCTGACCAGACGACGATGCCAAGACATCAGCTTGGCCGGGGTGACGATCCGATGCCGCCACAACTCCCGGGGAAGAGCACGGACCAGAGCGGACAGCGCGGCCCGGTCCGGCCAGGACAACCGCCGCCGACCGACCTGGCGACGCAACACGGCGACCTCGTGACGCAACACCAACAGCTCGGCGGCCATCGCAGACTCGGAACGCGTCACCTGCGGCAACCAGCCGAACACCCGAACCGCGGTCAGGTACAGCAGTCGAACAACCATGCACCGAATCCTCGGCGGCAATCGGAAAACGCCAGCTCACACCATGTGCGAGCAGTTCTGGCGCGGTACAGGCGAATCGCACCGGGCGCATGGCCCACGTGCGGCTGACGTACTTTAGCGGTGACCGGGAATTCGTGCGTCGCCGCCGGTGTACCAATGAGGTTTCGGCGACAGAGATCGTGCGATCGTCAGTCTTCCGGGCAGTAGCCGTCCACCATCGTCAAGATCGCTCATTGGCGGCGCCGATGGCGATGAAGGGCGCCCAGTGCATCGGATGGCCCAGTCGGCGGGTCGGCTCAGGCAGACCGACGCTCCGGGCGAAGTCGGCGAGTTCGACCTGGGTGGCGTTACGAAGCCATCGCTGTGCCGCGGCGAGGGCGTCCGCCGGCGTCATCCGGTCGCGTAGGTGGTTCGTGTAGAAGCGGCTGACCAGGAGCGCCGCTGACATGTCGCCGGTTTCCCACAATGTGCCGACCACCGTACGAGCGCCGCCGTAGGCCAGCCCTGCGGGTAGTCCCATCGCCTCGTCCTGGGTTCGCAGCACGTCGCTGAGGGCGGTCTGGCAGGCCGAGGCCACGACGAGTTCGATCCCTTCGAGGCGCCGGATGTTCAGCAGGTCGCGCAGGGTCAACCGGTCGTCTCCGGCCAGGTGCAGGCCGGACCGCAGGGGGTCATCGCTGTCGTAGGAACCGTGACAGGCGAAGTGCAGGTGTGTGGCCCCCGGCAGCGCTTCTTCCAGCGCCGTTCGGGTGGCAGCGGCGCCGCTCAGCAACGCGGTCGCTCCCGCGAAGAGCCGCAGCAGCACCTGGCTTTCCGGTTCCGCCCAGGCCAATCGGCCGAGGCCGGTGGAGACAGGGTCGGAGACTGCCACCAGACGTGGTGTCGACCCGTGCGCCGCCTTGTTCTGAGCGGCGAGCAGGAGTCGTGCGGACAGGGCGTAGGAAACGGTGACGTCGTCGAGTAGGTATGTGGTTCGGTTCACGCGCTGGTAGCGAGCGGCGTGCAGTGGAAGAATGGTGAGCAGGCCGGTGGGGATGAGAACGATTCGGTGCTGACGCAGGTCGAGCAGTCGCTGCGCGACGTTGCCGAGCAACCCGGTGCCGAGCTGGTCGAGAAGCTGAGAGCTGAACTGGGTGCCGGCCGCCTGCAGGCTGTCGGAGAGGTCTTCCTCAGTGAGCGGCCCGTGCACCGCCTCGACCTCGCCGTCCGGCCCGGCGCCGACCAGCAGGGCGACACTGCCGTATCCGGTTGTCACCAGGTATGCCAGGGGAACCCCGGCTTGGGTGGCGCGTTGCATCGCGGCCTCCGGCGCGCGGCCGAATACGGTGTGCTCAGGGATCTGCCGGATCATGTCGAGGACCGCAGCCAACCGCGCGTACGCGTCGGTGAGGGCTGCCTGGATCCGAGAGACGTCGTCCGTGTCGGTCGGGGCGCTGGTGCGCTGGTCGGACTCGAGTCGTGCAACGGCGGCGACTGCGGCACGGTAAGCGGCGGCAGCATCGGGTGAAGTCGTAT
This sequence comes from Actinoplanes sp. CA-015351, assembly GCF_050955685.1. Taxonomy (NCBI): domain Bacteria; kingdom Bacillati; phylum Actinomycetota; class Actinomycetes; order Micromonosporales; family Micromonosporaceae; genus Actinoplanes; species Actinoplanes sp. CA-015351. The sequence continues at coordinate 6,162,723 of NZ_CP192102.1, read as the reverse complement.
CCAGCGTGGATAGGTCCGCGTGATCTCGGTCGAACAGCCGGCCTATCTCCCGTGCGCGGCTGTTCTCCAGTACGGTGACCGCCTCCCGGGTGTGCCCCGCCCGGGCGAGCGCGTACGCGGTGTGATGGGGTAGCCCGCCGATATCAGTGAGTTCGGACTCCCGGCTCGTTGCCAGGGTGGCCACGACGTACCGGGACTCGGCAGCGGTCAGCGCGCGCCGAAGCGCTCGTGCGGCCTGGTCCCATTCGCCGGCGTCTGCGTGCAACGCGCCAGCGAGACCCCACGCCCGTGCCGCGTCGTGCGGTGCGCCCTCCAGGGCGTCGAGCTTGACGGTCTGCCGGAGCAGTCCGGCAGCGCGGTCGCGGTCGTCATCCCGGCCCCGTCGGACCAAGGTCTGGGCCAGCGCGATCGCCGACTGCGCCCACTCCAGAGGGACCGTCTCAACGGGCCGGTCTGCCATGCTCGTCTCGTAGAGTGCCACCACCTCGTCGAGGTCGGCTTCCGGCCGACTGCCGATCGCTGCGGCCAGGTTAAACAGCGCGCGCGCCATCTCCCCTCGATCGCCCGAGCGTCGAAACAGTTCTCCAGCCCGCCGGTGCAGGGCACAGGCCTCGCTCAAGTCCTCCTCGGTCGGTTCCGGCAGTTGACGCAAGGTGTTGGCGAGGTTGTCCGCTATCGCCGCATGGTGGTGGGGCATCAGCTCGGCTGGCACCGCCTGCAGGGCACGCCGATACCAGGAGACGGCCTCGCGGGTGCTCGCGTCGGTCGCGGTGAGGTGGGCCAGTGAGTCAGCCACGGACTGGGCGGCGTCAGCAACGTCGCTGGGCGAGCCGATCTGCTCGACGATGGCGTATGCCTCGCGCGCGTATCGCAGAGCCCGCTGAGCGTTGGCATCGTAGTCAGCGGCGGCCCGGTACCGATGCAGGTTGCTCAGGTTCATCAGCACGAGTGCACGGGTGCTCGGTGACGTGAGCCCGTTGAGCGCCTCGGTTAGGTACCGGAGGGCAGCCTCGGCGTTATCCTGTCGGTAGGCCAGCTCCGGGGCCGAGAGCACGAGACCCAGGTTGGCCAGGGCGGTCGACCGGTCCTCCGGATAGCGGTCCGCGGTCAGTACGCTCAGGGCCGCGGTGTGCCGGGCCACGGCACGGCGTAGGTTGCGGCGGCGGTCCTCGGGATACTGCCAGTAGACGTTGCCGAGGTTGGACATCGTCCTCGCCCATTCATGCGGGTACACAGTCTTACGGAAAAGGCGCAGTGCGCGACGCAGAGCGCGTAGTGCGCGGTCGCTGTTGGCCCTGTGGTCTCCTGTTCGGTCCTGCCGCCACAGGGTTCCTTCCAGGACGAAGGACGCAGCCGCGTCCTCGATGGCCCCTGCCTCGAACAGCAGTTCGGCGGCCTCGGCGGCGAGGGCCCGGGATTCTCCGAGGTCGGCGCCGCCTCCTTGTGGCTCGTCCGTCTGGTAACGGGCCAGCGCGAGAAGATATTTCCCCCGGACGCCGGGTGGACTTCCCGGAGGTGTCACGGCCAGGATCTGGCGGAGCAGTTCGCCGCGCGCCTCACCGGTGCAGACCGTCAGTTCTCGGACCAGACCTGGTAGTTGCGGCGACAGATGACTCATGTTGGCGTACCGGCTGATTTCCTGGCATTCCTCGGCGAACCAGCGGGCGGCGGCCGCGTCGGGATGCGCAAGGAGCCAGCGCGTTCCCGCAGTATCCACATCGTTTTCGAGGATGATCCGAGTGCTGAAGTCGTCGAGCAATATCGGATACCGCTCCAGCACGTCCGCGCGGGCGGTGTCGTCCGGTGCGCTGATGAGCCGCCGCAGAGCGAGCTCGGCCTCGACGATCTTGAGGAACGGCCCGGCATCCCCGGGCTGTCCCGGGTTGCGCCGGATGCAGCGCTGGGCCAGACGGCGAGCGGCGGGAAGATCGCCTGCTGCACGGTGCAACTGCGCCGCGACGTACTCTGCTTCAGCGGCCAGCGCGACAGCCGACACCGTGTCGAACAACATTGCGGCTTTCAGGATTAATGTCAGAGCTGCGTCGAGGTCACCGTGCTCTGCACGGTGAGCCGCGAGGTAGCGCAACGCCCGACCTTCACCTTCCGCGTCGCCGATCTCCTCGAAGATCGCGCGTGAGGTCTCGGCCTGTGCAGCCGCGCGTTCCCCGTCACCGAGGTCTCGCAGAGTCACTGACAGATCGCCGAGGGCTCGCGCCTCGCCGCCGCGGTTGCCCGCGGCGGCGTACGCGACGGCTGCTTGATGCTGGTACGCGGCTGCCCTCTCCGGGTTTCCGGCGGCTCGCGCCAACTGGCCCAGGTGCGCAAGCGCCTTGGCCCGCAGGTCGCCGAAATCGCCGACGCCGTCGGCGAGTTCGGCGACGGTCGCGAAGATCTGCTCGGCGGTGTCGTCGTGGAGATGCTGGCGGGCGACGCCGAGGGTGTGCATGAGACGAAGGGTGGGGCCGACTGCCTCGAGCCGTCGTGCCGCGGTGATACCAACCTCGCAGATCTCGGCCATCGTGGCCCAATCCGCCACGGCGAGCAGGAACGGCAGCATGTGCTCCGTGGCGTCCAGCGCAGTCCGCGCGTCGTCGGCCAGGATAGCCGGCAGCAGGTCGGCCAGTGCGGTCCGGTGTTCCTGGAACCAGGCTAACGCCGCGGCCCTCCGCGATGGTTCGGCGGCGTCGACGAAGGTGGACGCCTCGGTGGCTAGGCGGGTCCACAGCGCGGGCGCGTCGGTCGGCATGACGTCCATCCTGCTCCTCCGGTACGGGCCCGAGGGACTGGCGATTACCACCCGATCGTGGTGCGGCAGATCCACTACAGTGGTCGTCGTGGACGGCCGGTGGGATGAGGAGACGCTCGAGGACGCCCTCGACGTGCTGGGTGATCTCCATCAGTGGCGGCTGCCGCCGCTGCGCTGGGAGCAGATCGGGTCCATCCTCGACCGGATGGGGCAGGCGTTCGCGGCCGGCGACGACGAGGGCCTGCGCGATGCCACCAGCCAGCTCGAGCTGCACGGGCCGGTCCGTGCCAACCGGATCGGCACCAAGGAAGTCGACGGGCCCGACCCGTCGGTCACCGAACGTCAGAACCGCCTGATAGACGCGATCGGGAAAGTCGTGCCGCTTCCCCCGGTCGGCCCGGCCAAGGATCCGGATAGCCGCCGTGACGACCGACCGGCCGGCTGAGCAGGAGTTCGTCGCCCACCTGTTCGCGACGGTGGACGGCCCCTATGCCGACACCGCTCGCCGTCAGCTCACCGGGATCTGGCGGCAGTGCCGCGCCGAACTCCAGATGACCGAGCCGATCCGGGGCGTGCCGACCATTGATCTTCCCGCACAGTGGCCCGGTGCCGGGCCCTTCGAGGTCATCGCAGCCCAGCAGGATCTCGGATCCGACCGTCAGGCGATCCTGCGGCGCAGCCACGACATTCTCAACCTCTCCATGGTCTTCGCGACGCCGATCGGCGATCGGCGGACGCGGCTCGGTCCGTCCGTCCCGTTCGGCTGGGCCGACTTCGCCCGATGGTGGCGGCAACTCACCTTGGACGGCACCACGGCGATGCTCGGAGTCACGCTGATCTTCCAAGGTAAGACGCCTGCGCCGGACGCTGACCCGGTCACGCTCGCCGAGGAGGTCAGAGCGGCCCTGCCGGCCGGCGCGGAGGAAGCGCCGGGATGGTGGCGGACCGCTCGCCGGACGGACGACGGGTTCGTCCTCTGGGAGACATCGCGGGCCGGGGACGACCCCTACCGGCGGCTGGTCGTGCTGGCCGCGCCGGACCAGGACGAGGAGCTCAGCGACCTCACCTGGTCCGATGGCAGCGTCACCATGCCGCCGCTCGGACGGTATCTGATGCACGCCGCGAAACTGCGGTACGAATCCCGGGTACGTGGTGACGGCACCCGGTTGCGCGCTTTGCACGCGGCCATCAGGGACCGGCTCGATTTGACGCCTCCGCCGGTGGACGCGCTGGCGGACGACGAGCCGGTTCTCGCCGGTACCCTCGCCGACCTGCGTGATCTCCAACGGACCGCGGAGATCGCGGTGTCCAACATGCAGCAGGCATGGTCTCCCTCCCTAGACGGCGACAGGGTCGCCGAGGCGCTGCTGCAGCGGGTCCCCGATGACATCGCCTACTTGGAGAACCTCGCCGAACGGCTGCGTGCCGTCCGCCGTGTGCACGCTGAACGCGGGTCGCGCGATGCCGGGCCGCAGCGGTCGGTGCTCGCGGCGCCACCACCGCCCCCGCTGCCGGCGGTCCCAGACCGGCTCGAGCTGCGATTGTGCTTCGCGGTCGACATCGTCGCCTTCAGCAGCCGCTCCGGCCCGAACAAGAAGAAGGCCCAGGAGCGGCTCGTCGAGATCATGCGCAGCGCGCTCGGCCGGCTGAACCTGAACCTGAACGACCTGCCCCGGCAGGGCCTCGGCGACGACCAGAAGGTCTTCCTACCGGCATCCGAGCAGCTGCACCATGCCCTACCGCGTTTCCTGGACGCACTGAGTCAGGAACTGGCTGCCGACAACGAGACCTACCGCGACCGCATCCGCCTCCGCGTATCGGCGGCGGTCGGCACGTTCGGTCCAGGTGCGATCGGCTTCTCCGGGGAGGTCGCCATCGAGGCCGACCGACTGCTCAACAGCCCTCAGTTACGCGACGCGGCCACCGAGAATCCCGACGTCGACGCGGTGACCTTGATATCGGACATCCTGCACCGCTTCGTCATCAAGGAAAAGTGGGCACGGATGCCCCTAGGGGTGTTGACGCCGTGCCAGGTCGGCAACAAAGAGTACGCCGAGCGAGCCTGGCTGTGGGTTCCCGGAGCTGAGCATGTCAGCGACAGAAAGGGACCGGCTGATCGGCTGCGGCGTCCGGCCAGGCGGTGACCTCCCACGGACCGTGCACGTACGCCGGCCGCCTCCGCGCCCACCGCCGCTGCACCGCCGCCAGCGCGCTGGCCGGTGAAACTCCCTCGGCCAGCAACGCGTGATAGTCGCGCATCAGCTTCGGAGCCGTGACGTCGTTCACCGGCCACAGCGGTGCGGTGACCGACCCGGCCCCGGCCAGCAGGAAGGCGGTCGCCGCGCTGAACGCCTCATCGGGCAGCACCGCGCCGGTCAGGGCGGCGTCGCAGGCGCTGAGCACGATGTGGCCACGCCGGCGCCCGGCGTCCGGCCGGAGCCCGACCCGGATCGGCGGCCGTACCCGCAGCACCGTCTCCTGAGGGCTGTCCACGTCCACGTCGCAGTGGCAAGCCAGGTGCGCCAGGTCGGCCTCGAGCAGACGGTCCAGCGCAGCGTCGCCGTTCAGCTCGGTCGTCTCGTCAACACGTGGCCTCACTCCGTAATGCTGGCGGGCCACCTCGATGGCCTCTCGCGCGACCGCCGGGATCGGCCGGTCCGCCGGTCCGGTGTCCGCCCACACCACCACCCGGGGCGCCTTACCCGCGGCCACCGGGGCCTGGCCGGAGACACCGGCCCGGATCAGCAGGATCGGATCGAAGTCGCTCAGCGTGGCAGTCTCACCCGGCCGACCGCAGGTCGTGATGGGCAGCCAAGCGAGCCGGCCGAGCGGGAGCACGGCGACCCGGGACACCTCGGCCAGCAGCGGCAGCAGCGGGGTGACCAGCGCGATTAGCGTCCACGCGGCGAATCGGTCCGCCGCCGTCAACCGGATCCCGGCCGGGTCGGGGGCGTCCTCGGCCCGGCGTAGTTCCTGCCGGAACACGGTGGCCTCCTCTGCCATCGCTACCTCGTTCACCAGCGGCAGTTCCGTGACGTCGACGGTGCCGTCCGGGGTGACCAGCACCGCGACGCCGCCAGCCGGGGTGCTACCGAGCATCAGGACGTGGCGGTTCATCCGGGCGGCCGAGGCCACGATGCCGTCGAGGGTAACCGTTTCGGCGCGGATGCCGATCGCTTCGGCGATCAGGGTCGCGGACGCTTGCTCCAGATGAACGGCGGCTGCCGTGGGGTCACCGGCCCGCACCGCGGCGAGAGCCGCCAGCGCGCCGAGGCCCTGCACGCCGGAGCGGGCCCGTTCCTTGTCGGCGTGCAGTGGGCGCAGCCCGGTCAGCTCACCGGCGGCCTCCAGAGCGGCCGCGAAGGACTGCTGGGCCTCCGGCCACATCCGGGCCAGCCAGGTGATGCTACCGAGCCGGCGGCCGGCGACCACCGCCAAATGCGGGTAGCCGGCGCCCAGCACCTCGCCGAACGGGTCGGCCGCGCGTTGCAGCGTCTCCATGTCGGTGTCGCCGCGGGACCGGTGCAGGTCGAACCGGTCGTGCAGGCGGGCGCCGAGGTTGAACGCGATCGTCGCCGCCAACGAGCCCTCGATGTCGTCCTCGGCTCGCCCGGCCGCGGCCAGCGCCCGTTCGAGCAAATCGATGGCCTGCGACAGCACCTCTTCGTCGCGGTCGCGCTCCCAGCGCTCGGATTCCCAATTCGCCCAGTTGTTCAGGTACAGTGCCCGGTCCGGGGAACCGTCGGCGGTGGCGGCCACGGCGAGACCGGCGTGCCGTATCGCGGTGTCCAGGTCGTCCGGGCTCTGGCGGTGATGGGCCCGGGCTGCGTGCAGGCGCCCGGCGGTGTCGTGGCGGGCGGCGAGGTCCGAGCTGTCCGGGGCGGTCAAGGCGACGGCCTGCTCCGCCAGGTCGATCGCACGGTCTAGATCTTCCGGTACGGTGTCGCGTTCGTAGCGGGCCAGCAGGTTGTTGGCGACCGTGGGCGCCATGTCCGGGTCCGGGTCGGTTGCCAGTAGGTGGTCCAGCAGGGTTATGGCCTCGTTCAGGTCGGTGCTGTCGCCGAACAGGTCGTATCGCTCGGCCAGCAGCGTGGCGAGGTTGGTGGCGTACTCACCGTCCCGCCAGTGGTCCGCGGTGGCGTCGAGCGCCTCCCGCGCGTCCTCGACGGCGGCGGTGAACCCGTCCCGATCGTTGCGCAGGCGCGCCGCAGTGGATCGCGTCGTGGACCGGATCGACAGTGCGAGCGCGCGGTCCGGTGCGGTGCCGGCCTCGCGGACCGCCGCCTCGGCGGCCTTCATCGCCACCGTGAGAGCGGCCGGTTCACCGGTCCACTCGTACCGGGTGTGCAGCACCGACGCGAGCAACCGGTGCAGTGTCATCCGGACCGTCGCGGTGGCCGGACGTTCGGCCGCGATCCCGGCCCGGGTCAGTGTCTCGGCCTGATCCAGCAGGTCCCGGTCGGAACTCTCCTCCGCGGCCGTGGCGAGCAGGCCCGCGACGTTGACCACCTCGGGGCCGGCGTTCTCCGGGTCTAGACAGTCGGTGAGCGCTCGCAGCGCGGCGCGCAACCGGTCCCGGTCGCCGCTGCGCCGCCACAGTTGCAGGTGGATCCCGGCGAGCGCCGAGGTGTCCACCGGACGTTGCGGGTCGTCGATGGGCGCCGCCGCGAGTTCCTGTTCGAGCAGCTCACGGGCGTGCTCGGTGTGGTCGGGCTCGCCGGGCAAGAGGGATCGGGTGGCGAGCCGGCCGGCCAGGTTGGCGGTCACCTCGAGGCGCGCGCCGGGCGAGGACGCCCGCCAGACCCGCTCGCCGATCGCGCAGGCCTCCCGCAGGTCGGCCAGGTCGTCGTCGTGCCGGTAGCGGTCCATCAGGTCGATACCGAGGTTCGTGAACAGGTCGAGGCGGATCCACTCCGGCACGTCACCGTGCAGCCCGGCCAGCGCCTCCCGCCTGGCCGCGATCGCCCGGTCCAGATCGCCGTCCTGGACGAACGACTCGGCCAGCTCGTCCATCTCCCGGGCCCATGACTCGCTTCCGGCGGCCTCGCCGTCAGGCACCACACGCTCCTGCCGTAGTCAGTCGGTGACAATGGACGGATGGCTGTCGAACGTGACCTGCTGACCGCCCTCGGCGACCGGATCCGTGCCTTCCTGGCGGAACGGAACACCGGCGCGGTCACCTCCGAGGCGGCCCTGGCCGACGTGCGAGCCGTCCGTCAAGCCATCGAGGAAGACCGTTTCGATCAAGCCGGAACCCTCCGGGCCAAGTATCTCGTGGCGGCGCTGCACTGGTCGCGTTACGCCGTGCTCCCGCCAGGCCGACGGGAGCTCGAATACCTCACAGCGAAACAGCTCTTCGCGGAAATCGCTCCATATTCCCCCGAACGGGTGCCGCCGCTGCTCCGGCCCGTCGTCCTGCCCTCATCGGCCGTCGACGAACCCACCGATCCCGCCGATGTCGACGAGCGGCTCGCGGCACTGACCGAACTCGGCGCCGCTCTCATCGTCCGGTACCAGCGTCAGCGGGATCCTGCTGACGCCGAAGAGGCCGTGCGCGCCGGCCGTTCCGCGGTGGCGCTCGCCCGCGCGACCGGCGACCCGCAGACTCCGGTCCTGGTCGCCAACCTCGGCGCGGCTCTGGTGCTCCAGAATTCCACCGACCTTGCCAGAGTGGACGAGGCCATTGCCATGATCGATAGGGAGCTGTCCGGTGCGGCCGCCCGGGGAACCGGCCACCTGCTGGCGAAGCTGGCCATCGCCCTCGACCACCGCTTCGCGCTGACCCGCGACCACCGCGACTTGAACCGGGCGGCGGAGGTCGCCCGGCGGCGCGCCGACCTGCTGCCTGCCGGGGGAGCATCCCGCGCCGAGGCCTTGGCCCGGCTGGCGGTGCAGCTCGGAAACCTCTTCGAGGCTACCGGCGCGCCCGCGGAGCTCACCGCCGCCGTGACGGCGGCCCGGGACGCCGTCACGGCGCGTCATCCGGACCGGTTGCGGTGGGCCGGGCACCTCAGCAACCTGGCCAACCTGCTGCGGATCCGGTACGGGCACTATCGGTCCCAGGCCGACCTCGACGAAGCGATCACCCTGGAGACCCGGGCTCTCGAAGCCGCCCCTGACCACACCGACGCCGTCGCGCTGTGGTCCAACCACAGTGCCTCCCTGCGCGAACGGTTCCGCCTGGCCCGTGACGTCGCCGACCTGGACGCGGCCGTCGACGCGGGCCGTCGGGGACTCGGCGACGGCTTCCATGTCCCGTGCGCCGTCCACCTCGGCTGCGCCCTGCTCGACCGGCACCTCCACACGAAATCTTCCGGCGACCTGGACGAGGCGGTCGCCACGCTCCAGCAGGCCGCCGCGTCACTCGAACCCGGTCACCGGTTCTCCGCACCCGCCTCGGTCAACCTCGGCATTGCCATGCACGTGCGCTTCGAGAACACCGGGGACCTGAACGATCTCGACGCGGCCGTCCGGGCGAGCCGGGCCGGGTACACCGCATCGCTTCCGGACGACCCGGCCCGCGCCCAGGACGCGATCGGACTCGCCCAGTCGCTGCGTACCCGCTTCGAAACGACCGGCGACGATGACGACGCCACCGCAGCCATCGCGCTGTTCCGGGAGGCCGCGGAGTCGGTGGTCGCGCCCGCGCAGGTTCGTCTGGACGCGGCCCGCGCCTGGGCCGACCTCGAGACGGACCTGCATGCCGGCGGTTCCGGCGCGCTCCAGGCGTATCGGATGGCTCTTGATCTGTTGCCTTTGGTCGCCTGGCCGGGCCTGCCGGCGGCCGAGCGGGAGAGCCTGCTGACCGCCTGCGCCGGCCTGGCCGACGATGCGGCGGCTGCTGCGATCGAGGCCGGCCGGCCCGCCGAGGCGGTGGAGTTCGTCGAGGCCGGGCGGGCCGTGCTGTGGGGGCAGTGGCTCGCCACCCGCAGTGACCTGTCTGCGGTGACCGCCGCGTCGCCCGAGCTGGCGGCCCGGTTGCGGGAGTCGCGCGAGATCATCGACGGCGCACCGACGACGGTGACCGGCGAACGGCCACCGCCGGACCGGCGGATGGCCGCGGCGCAGCAATGGCAGTCTGCGGTGGCCGAAGCGCGCCGGCTGCCGGGGCTGTCGGGATTCCTCCGGCTACCGTCGTTCGAGCACCTTCGGGACAGGCTCCCGGACGGCACCACGGTGATCATCACGGTCAGCCGGCGCCGCTGCGACGCCCTGCTGGTCACCCCCGCCGGGGTACGGGCCGTCCGGCTCCCGAAGCTGACCTTCGACGACGCGTACGACCGGACCAACGACCTGTTACGCGCCCACGAGACCGCCGACGGCAGGGGAGAGCCGGCCGCCTACGACGCCGCGATCACCGGCATGCTGACCTGGCTCTGGACGGCCGTGGTGGCCCCGGTGCTCGCCGAGATCCGCCCGGGGCCCGGCCACCGCGTCTGGTGGTGCCCCACCGGCCCGCTCACCCTGCTACCGCTGCACGCCGCGACCAGCCCGGACGGCCGGGAGTCCGCGATGGACCGGGTGGTCTCGTCGTACACGCCGACCGTGCGGGCCCTCGCCGAGTCGGACGGGCCGGAGACCCGCGTTCCGGCCGACAGCATTCTCGCGGTAATCCAGCGGGACACACCCGGGATGGTGCCGTTGCCGAACGCCGTCCGCGAACAGGACACTCTGCGGGAGCTGACCGGGGGCCGGCTCACCGAACTCGACGGCAACGAGGCCACCCGGGCGGCCGTCGCCGCGCGGGTCGCCGACCACCGGGTCGCGCATCTCAGCTGCCACGGGCTGCAGAACGTCCGCGATCCCAGCCGCAGCGGGCTGGCCCTGCACGACGGCTTCCTCACCGTCGCGGACCTGCGGGCCGGGGCGCCCGCGCTGCACGGCGACTTCGCGTTCCTGTCCGCGTGTCGAACGGCGGCCGGCGGCGTACGACTGCTGGATGAAGCCCTGACCGTCGCCGCTGCACTGCACCACATCGGGTACCGGCGTGTCGTCGGTACCCTCTGGTCGGTGCCGGACCGCCGGGCCGCCGAAGTCAGCGCCGGCGTCTACCGCCGCATCTTGGTGGGTGGCCAGCTCGACGCCGGGGCTTCGGCGGAGGCGTTGAACGAGACGGTGCAGTCGCAGCGGCGTCGGTTCCCGCGCAATCCGAGTGGCTGGGCGTCCTTCATGCATATCGGCCGGTGACGTAGCCGACCGCCGGGACGGCTCCGGGGGCGTCCCGGCGGATACCATCGCCAGATGCATCGGCTTCAGGATGTCGTCATCGGCTGCTGCCGCCATCTACTCGTTGAGGGACACGCCTCGGTCTAGGTCCGGCACATTCCCGAAACGCCCGAAGCGGGAGAGCAGCGCACCGCCCAGTCTCGACAGCCGAGCCGGGTGACCAGGGCCGAAAGCACCGGCCGCGACGGCCTGCTCGGCCATGCTGACCGCCCGGTCGAGATCGGGGAGTTGGCTAGTGCGTTCATATCGGCCCAGCAGGGCGATCCCGAGATCCGACAAGCGTTCGACGAGGGTGGGGGAGCCGGCCGGAGTGCTCCACCGCCAGTTGCCAGGCATCGACCGCGCGCCGGATATCGGACAGGCCGCCGGTGTGCTCGAAACGCTGCCACGCGGCTACCCCGAGAGCGGAGGCGGCGTCGGCGTAGGTGGCCTCACCGGGAGTCACCTCGGCCAGGGTCTGATCGGCCAGGTCCCGGGCCCGGTCGAGTTCGGCGGAGCGGCGGGCGGCCTCGTCACTGACGCCCAAGGCGACCTCCCGCTCGTGCCCAGTGACCATCGTGACCGTTGTCGGTGCCGGACGCACTGCCCCGATCGGGGGATCCACTACTGTCATCAAGCGATTACATTTGGCCACCAGGGGAGGTGCCGTTGACGATTTTCAGCCGCCGCCGGTCGCCTGAGCGGCCGATCGATCTCGCACTGGCACCGGGCACCGCGCCGGCTGCTGAACAGGTGGTGCCGTCGACCGACGATGCCTGGCGCATGTTGTCCCTGGTGGTCGACTGGATCAAACATGCCGAGAGCAAGGCCACGGCGGCGCTGGCCTCCGCGGGGCTGCTCGCCGGACTGCTCTACACACTGGTCAGCCGCGTGGACAAGCCGGCGGTGTCGTTCTCCGTGGTGGCAGCAGCATGCGCCGCCACCATCACGACATCAGCGGTCGCCGCTGGTGTGGCGCTGTTTCCCCGCTTTTCCAGCAGCGGTACGTCAGCGGGCCTGATCTTCTATCGGAGCATCTCGGACCGGTTCGGTAACGACCCCGACGGTTACGTCACCGCGTACTCCGAGCTGGCGAGCGACCGTCCGGCCCTGTTCTCCGCCCTGTCCGCCCAGGTCTGGGCCAACGCCAAGGTGGCCACCCGCAAGTACCGGGCGCTGAACGTGGCCGTCGCCGTGCTGATGTTCGCCCTGAGCCTGCTCGCCGCCACCGCAGTGCTGAGCCTGCTGGGGTGACGGGCTGGCTCGCTCAGCGACCGATATGCACCTGGCTCGCCCACGCGAACGGGCTCAGCGGATACCGCCGGCGCAGTGTGCCGACGGCCCGGTGCACTGCCGCCGCTGTTGACACGGCACCAGTACGGGATGCCGGATCGTCGTACACCGCCCGGCTCAGCCGCAAAGCCGGCCGGTCCGGTACCGGCCACAGTGTCGCCACGACCTCGCGATAACCGGCCACGAGCAGTGCCGACGCCAAATGGACGGCCTCGTCACTCAGCACCGGTCCGGTCCGGGCCGTCTCGCACGCCGAGAGGAACGCCGAATCGGCGTCCGCCAGCTGCAGGTTGCCGAGATCTGCCGCGGTCAGCGGGGACCCGGCGAGCAGGAGCGCGCTCTGCGACGGATGGTCCAGGTCGGCCACCGCGTGACAGGCCAGGTGGATGCGGCGGTGACCGCGTATCGCCGCCAGCACGGCCGTCCTGGTCGCCGACTCTCCCACCAGCAGCGTGACCTCGCCGGGGAAGCTACCAGCCACCATGGCGGCCTCGGCGGCGGCGGCCGGCAACGGGGGCTGTCCCGGCCGGTCCGGGGCGGCGACCACGGCGATCTCCGCCTTGGGGCCAGGGCCGGCGGGACGACGAGCATGAGCCAGCGCGCGCAGCGACGGAGTGACGGAAGGGACCACCTGGCTGAAGTCCGCCGGCGCGGCGGCGTGGACCGGCAAGAGGGAGAGCAAGCCGGTCGGGCACCACCAGAGTCGCGGCTCCGGCCGGCGGAGGAACGGCTCGAGCCGGCGCAGCACAGGCCCAGTGATCGTGGTGGTCAACCAGTCGAGGAGGGCCGACAACCCGCCGGAGGCGTCCTCGTCGGCCACCGTGACCAGGAAGGACTCGGTGCGTGCCCGAACCGCTGCCGGGGAGAGACCGAGCAGCGGCTCGACCAGGATGCCGTCCCTTGTGAGCAGCAGCGCGTCGCTGCGGATCCGACTGACGTTGATCATCACGATCGGACCCTCACCGGCCAGGTCCCTCATAGCCGTGTCGTCGGGCCACCGGTCCGGTGTGCTACCGGGCCGGCCGAGAGCCCGGCTCAGCACGATGGCCCGGCCCTGTTCGAGCAGCCGTACGGCGGCGGTCAGGTCACCGGTGTTCAGCGCGCACGCGGCGGCGTCACTGCCGAGGCCGCCCACCTGTCCGAGCTCGAACTCCTGATCGCCCCGGGGCAGATCGGCGTGGGCGACCTGCTGGAGCAGGTGCACAGCTTGGCCCAGCCCGGCGGTGGCGGCCGGCCAGTCACCGGCCTCAGCCGACCAGTGGCCCCACCGGGCGGCGGCGCGGACCCGGATGTCGATGCGTCCGGTGGCCTCGTGGGCGGCCTCCCGGTTGCGGTCGATGGCCTGGCCGAGATCGGTGGTCCGGCCGGTGACCGAGAAGCGGGTGTGTAACGCGACTGCCAGGTTGGTCAGGCAGGCGGCACGGTGCCGGGTCCCAGGCGGGCAGGCCTCGACCGCTTCCCGGCCGGCCTCGACCGCTTGATCCAGGGCGGTCCGGTCGTGCGTCATCTCATAGCGGGTGAGCAAGGCGTTGCCGAGGTTGGACCGGTGGATCGCCGGGCCGTCGGACGCGGCGGCCCGGCGCCCGGCCTCCACCGCGGCGTCCAGATCGGTCCGGCTGCCCGCGGACTCGGCCCTGGTCAGCAGCGCATCACAGAGGTTAGACAGGCGTCCGGGCAGATCCGGATGGCCGTGCGGGGTGCTGTCGATCGCCTCGCGCAGCTCCGCGACGGCCTGATCCAGGTCCCCGGGCGAGGTCTGCCGGTGAAACCGGGCATGCCGGGCCAGGGCGAGGTCGGTCAGCACCCCGGCCCGGTCGGGATGCCCGGGTGGTACGGCTGCCACCGCCCACTCGCCTTGCCCGACGGCCTCGTCCAGGTCAGCTGACCGCCCCGTGTAGCGGAACCGCAGCCGCAGCGCACCGCACAAGGTCGTGCCCAGCGCGGCGCGGACCCGGGCATCGTCGGCGTCGGCCGCCCGGCAGGCCTCGATCGCCAATTCCAGATCCGCCATCGCGCTGGTCGCCTCGAACCGGGTGAGCAGCGCCGCGGCCAGGTTGACCAGCCGGGAGCCACGGCGCGGATGGCCGTGCTCCGTCTGCGTCACCGCTTGCTGCTGCATAGCCACGGCCGCAGCGATGTCCTCCGGGTGTCCCGACCAGCCGAAGCGGTACTGCAGGGCGACGCCGGTGTTGGTGAGCCAGTCCTCCCGTTCCGGCCGGTCCGCCGGGGTGGCGGCCAGTGCCCGCCGGCCCAGGTCGACCGCCTCGTCGATGTCGGCGGGAGCGCCGGTGAGTCCGAACCGGCGGCGCAGGGCCACCGCAAGCGTTGCCATCGGGGCGATCCGGCGGACGTCGCCGGGTGGGAAGGCGGCGAGGGCACGCCGGCCGAGTCCGATCGACTCCGCCAGATCCGCGGGTGCGCCCGTCAGCTCGAACCGGGTCTGGAGGGCGACCGCCAGGTTCGCCAGGCACTCACCGCGTTCCGGGTCGTCGCGCGCGGTCGCCGCCACCGCCTTGCGGACCAGTTCCACCACGACGGTCGCCGTCGCTGCGTCCCGGGTACGGCGCACCAGGTCGGCGAGGGCGAGAGCCGGTCCGTGCCAGGCGTCGGCGGGCTTCGTCGTGTCCGGCCCCGCGGTGGCGAGGAACTCCGCTATCGGCTTCGGTACGTCGTCCGGCTTCTGCTGCCACACCGGGGCGAGCAACGCCAGGGCCGGGATCAGGGCGATGTGGTCTTGGTCCTCGGGCAGGGAGAGACTGCGCACCCACAGCAGCTGGCCGGCGTACCAGGCTGCCGGGAGGTCGTCGGTGATTTGGTCGATGCTGGCCAGCAGCGCGCCCACGTCGATCAGAGCCTGCGGGCCGAACACCGCCTCGTCGTCGCCGGCGATGTAACGGCGGAGCCGGTCCCGCACGCCGGCCACGAGCCTGTCCCGATCGGGCGGCACGGTTGGCTCGGCCATAGGACCGATCGTATCGGCGTGGTCGCCGCGCCGAAGCCGCCGGAGCCGCTGCCTACTGCGTGACGACGGGGTCGCCGAGGGAACTTCGCGTGCTGCGCGAATCGTCGGTCTTGACGCCTCGGCTTGAGCAGGTCATCCACAGGTTGACGAAGCCGTCCAGTTCCAGCGATACCTTCTACGGGTGTCCGACCGAGACGTTGACCGTGCTGAGCAGAGAAGGTTACAGCGTTGGTCGCGAATCCGCCGTTGAGCGGCTTCTTACTGTCGAGGTACTTCGTCGCCTGAGTGTAGGTCCGGAGTCGTGGTGTCATCGGTCGGACCGGACGGCGGGGGCGTCGGTCGTCTCGGTCGGCTCCTCCGCGGCTGAGGGGAACGGCTCCGGAGCGGGGGCGATGGTCGGCTCGACGGAGGGCACGACTGTGGTCGTATCGGTGGTGTCTGCGTCGGCACGGGGCGGCAGTCACCGCCGTGGGATTCGCCGTCAGCGCCGTCAACTGAGCAGACTGACGCAGAGCCGGAACGGACGCAGCTGCGGGCGGGTAACCCCTTGGTGACACTTCGAACGGCGTTAGCTCCAAGCGAGACTCGGCCGACGACTTCGGTCAAGGAATGTCTGGATGCCCGCCCGATCCGATCCAGCAGACACCGCCGGCCGGTGCCGACCAGCTCAGACGGACTGGTTGCCGAGCGTGTCCTGAACGAAACGGGCCGCGGCCAGCATCTGGTCGACGATCTGAGCCATCAGATCGGCGGAGAGCGGGATGACCACGTTGTCGACCAAGTCTTCATCCGCTGGAACGCGGGCGCCCAGGAGGTCCTCGACACTCGGTCGGATAGCTCCGGGCGTTCTCAGGTACGGCGCCGTGTAGAGCCCGATGTTATGCACCAGCGCATTCCTCAGCTGCTGGACGTGACGCACAGCCCGCCACGAGGCGTCTTTCGTGACATCGACGCCGGTGTGTTCTTTGAGGCGGGTCTCCACCTTCGAGAAGTTGCGGTCCCATTGCTTCTTTTCGTCGTCGACGATTTTGGCGAGCAGCGGGTGACCGGCCACGTTTACCTTCAACGCCGACTCGCGGAGCATGCGCGTCACGCAGTCTCGGAACAGTTCCCACGCCGTGATGGCCACGGCCGCGTAGATAGCGTGATCGTAGCGGGCATGCCCGTAGCCCTCCGTGGGCCCGGCCTCCCGCTCATAGACGGAGATCATGTCGTCGCTGTCCGGCCCGGCGGGCCGGGAGCCGATCTCGTCCCAGCGCCGCTGACGGTCGGCTTCGATCAGCGGGGGAACAACGCGCGCCATGCCAAGCAGCTCCGCGAGTTGGGACTCGAGACCTTCGTACGGGTCGTGGAACAGCCGGACGTCTGGAAACACGCGTACCTCCTCGGCCGATGAAATGCCAGCCTGACATGGTCTCGCCCGGTTGCATGCTGATGCTTGAAGTTCCACCGGTCGGGCGGACATGAGATGCGGCCGGTCGCCGTGCAGGCCACCGCATCCGCGAGGGCGCTCAGATGGCGAACAAGGGCAACGCCAGCAGGAGTCAGCGCTTGCCGTTTCAGCGTCCCTCGACCGGTCCCGCGGGGTGGTCGCGATGCCGGAGGAAGCCAGGAGGATGCCCTGGCAGGTCGAATGAGAAAGCGAATGGCGCAGAGTATTGTTTCTAATGGAAGGTGCGGTTTGCGGTCGCCGGTTCTAACGGCGGAGGGGAGAAGCGCGCCTCTCATGGGTTGTCAAGTGCCCAGCCCCGCAACGCCGCCTGTGAACTGTGCCATGCAGCGAAGACCTTGTAAGACTCGATTCCGAATTCAGTGTCCATGAGAGCTACGGCGTGGCTCTCTGTCGTTCTGAGAATACCAATGTATAGAATGGCACATACCGCACTTGATTGGCCGTGGTCACAGCGTTGATCAACTTCCGCTGAATTGGGTGAAATCGGGCGGCACGGCGGTGCCTTTCTGTCCGTTCTCGTGTACATTTAAACATAGGCTGGCAGTGCTTAACCGAATT
Source organism: Actinoplanes sp. CA-015351 (assembly GCF_050955685.1). NCBI lineage: Bacteria > Bacillati > Actinomycetota > Actinomycetes > Micromonosporales > Micromonosporaceae > Actinoplanes > Actinoplanes sp. CA-015351. The sequence continues at coordinate 6,145,506 of NZ_CP192102.1, read as the reverse complement.
GTAATGCGACTGGGCGAACGTGGTCATAGGCAGTGCCAGCACGCTGTTCGGACTGGGTGGCCTGCTCGCGCGATCGTCGCGATCAAACTCGCCCGCAAGGCGCAGCGGACGGCCGACGAAGGCGTGTCGGCCGAACGTCGTCGGGTGTTCGAAATGGAGATTCTGCGCGACCTGATGGGCGATCTCGACGACACCGGCCTGGCCGCCGATGTCCTCGCCGCGCCGGGCCGCCTCGATCGCTATCGGTTCCGGTTGGGTCTCCTGACGACGCGGCTGCCGTTCTGGGACGAAGTCATGGAGTGCGCCGACACCGACGCCGTTTTGGACCGGGTCGGTCTCGGCGCCGCGTTCCAGTCAGCGGTCGCCGAGATCCGGGAAGCTGGCGGCGAGCGCGCGGCCGCCGTCTCGGAGTTCACCATTGTGCAGGAGGCGCTGCTGCACAACGCGGTCTCCGGAAGCGCCGAGGTCGAGTACCGTCGGCGGTTCGGGGAGCTCGGCTCCGAAATCCAGAAGCTCCAGGCCCGCGAGGCCGCAGCGGAGGAGGAGAGCGCCCGTCTGCTGCGGGACGCCAGGGACATCCTGGCCAGGAGACTGGCCGACGACGTGACCACGCACATCCAGAAACGGATCCAGTCCTCCGCCGCGGTAGCCGCTACCGGAGGGCGGTGACCAGGGTCGCTTGGGCTTCCACTCAAACCACACCGGGCACGAAAGCCTCGACCCCGCGAGTCGCTCAGTCGGGTGATCGCCGCTCCGGCGGCGCCGCCGGTTGACGCAAGCGAGGCGTTCGTCGGCTGCCCGAGCCGGCTCGTGAGCACCGGCGCGGCCAGCGCCAGCAGCAGCAGCGTGGCTCCGGCGGCCCGCCCACCAGCGGTACCGCACCGCTGCGGTGCCGATCCGGCGCCACAGCCGAATCTCCGGATCAGTCGTACGCCGGTGCGGTCAGTTCAGCCGTCGTCCGGTCGTGAGGAGAAGCGCGAGCAGCAGGGTCAGCGCGGCCAGCACGCTGATGACCGGGATGAGTGGGCCAGCAAAGGCGACGCCGCGCAGGAACGGGACCGGCAGGGCGATCAGGGCGGCCAGGCTGACCGTGACGGTGACGCCGGAGAAGAACACCGAGCGGCCTTCGGAGGCCATCGAGCGGTGCACAGCCTCGGCCGGGTCGGCGTCGCGGTCGAACTCCTCGCGCCAGCGGGTGCCGATTAGCTGGGCCTAGTCGATGCCCACACCGAGGCCGATCAGGACCAGCAGAAACTGCACGATGAATGAGATATCGGTCGGCATCACAATCGCTCGTTTCGCACGAACGGCACGTTGTGGTCCTGGGGCAACAACGCCAACGCCCAACGGGTCGACTGCATCGCCACCAACTGCCCCGCCCCGGAGGAGGAAACCCTGCCCAGCTGACGGTTCGTACATGAGCGTGGCCGGGAGGTCGACATCGTCGGCCTTCCGGCCACGCTGCACCTTGCCAGGCGACACAGGCACCGCTCCCGCTGTGCTGGCCCGGAGCGACCGTTACGCTTCGTCGGCACCTAGGTCGAGCCTGAGAAGCGAGAGCATTTCGGGTCGCCGCAACGGGAGGACGCGGGTTGGCTGGCCGGTGAACTCAGGCGGAGCAATCCTTACCGTCGCGTGGCGAGCGAGGTGCGGGCCGAGCGAGTGCTCCAGTCGCCGTGGCTCGGGATCAGTGTTGCCGTAGTAGTCATGTCCTGCGCGATCATTCTCCGCGTGCTAGGCCCCACGGTGTTGCCCGAATGGGCACCGAAGGACCCGACGGAAGTTCTGGGCCTGGCGTGGCAGGTGCAGACGTCGATCGCCGCGATCGCGTTCGCCGGACTAGCACTGATCATTCAGCTGGCGGGCACTCCGCCCATCGCCATCAGCAGCAGCCGGGAAGTGCTTTTCCGGCTGACCCTCTTCCGAGGCCTGCTGCTCTACGCCGGGGCGACGAACGTGGCGTTGGGTGTGGTCGCCACCTGGATCGGCGGCGCGGCCGGTGTCCTAATCTGTTTCATCTTCTGCTTCGTGGCGACGGTCGTCTTCATCGGATTCTCGTACTTTCGTGTAGCCGCCTACTTCCTGAACGCTGAGGGAGCACGAGCCGCCGCGCTGACCGTGCTCCGGGACAAGATCGGCGGGGGCCTGCACGAGCTGCGCCTGATGTCGATGGCGAACGCACGGCTCGACGAGATGTTCCCCACCGCATCACCTGTTGCCCGCTACGCGCAGACTCCGGTGGGAGCCCACGAGACCCCGCTGCTGGAGCTGGACGACGACAAATACCTCGACGATCTCGACAGCGCCGGGCTGAAGTCGGCCGCCGTGGAAATTCTGCGGCTCGTTCCGCCGCCCGGCTTCAAAGCGTCGATGCCTCACCCGGGAGATTCGGCGCCGCAGGAGGCCGCTATGAATGCGGTCGACCCGTTCCTTCGGATCGAATGTGGGCTGGGTGCACGTGTCGTGGCGGGAGACCGGCTGTTCACCCTGGTGACCGCCGAGCCGGTCAGTGCGGCGCTGACGAAGAGGGCCGCCGCGCTGTTGAGAAGATGCGTCGACATCCGGCCCGCCGCGGGGAGCGGGGGCAGTGATGCCGAGAATGCGATCAAGGATGAATTGATCACGTTGAAGGACAGCATGCTCGTCGCGGCCGGCACCGGGGTCACCGGGGCGCTCGCAAAGGGCTTGGACGCGCACGAGGCGCTGTTCTCCGCGCTCCTGTCCGCGGCCGGTAACCGGGACCTGGACGTGGGACTGCGTTTCCGGTCGTACGGGCCGCACTGGCAATGGCTCCAGATCAACATCCGCGAGATTACGGAGGTGGCCATTCGTACCTTGGGATCGCGTGGCCTGACGCTGGCCGCGGATCACAGCTACTCCCTGTGCCGGACCGCCCTCAAAGCGGGTGATCTCAGCGCCTTACGGGATTTCCTGTGGCTCTACCCGACCCATGTGCGGTGTGCCATCGAAGCACGCGATCCGTTGCCGTTGGACTACGTCGCGGTCAGTATGCAGAACCTGACGAGCTTGTACTTTCGCGCGGTCAGCTCCGATGACGCCGAACTGGGGGAAGTACTGCGAGAGTTCGCCGCCGAGACATTCGGGGAGTCACTTAAGGCCTGTATCGACGCGCGTGATCCGAAGGCATTCGACAAGCTGCTGCCATACTTCGAGACGTCACGGACCTTCTTTACGACGAGTGCCGAGCGGCGTGCTGCGTCCGACGGCAAGGCGACGGTGCTGCTCGCTCTTCTCGCCTGGACGTTCTTGTCCGCGAAGAGAAGCGATTCAGATGCGTCGCGGCTGGTCCACTTCGCCGAGACTCTCGCCGACCTAGTGCCCGGTCATCTGATCTGGCAGGCCTACGCGGACGCTGTCGGGTGCCGTCGCCCAAGCTGGCAGAACTGGGAGATAGCGATCAAGGAGCCGCTCACCTTCCACGTCATGACTTTCGACGGTCACCTCGCAGCAGCCGCCCTCGTCATGGCCGAGCGGAAAGGGATGACCCTGCCGCAGTCCCCGGTCGGCGAGGACCACGAACAGGCCACCATGCTTCTCGGTGCCGTCCCGCTCGCTGAGGAATCGCTGCGTCACTTCCCGAGCCTGGCGCGGCCGGGCCTGAGTGCAGTGACGGAGCGCCTCACCCGCCTCGTCGAAACCGGCAAGGCGGCGCAACGCGACGAAATCCTCCGTAAGCCGCTCGAGCAGGTCAGGATCCAGAAATTCGTCGAGGCTGTCCCGCGATCGCTGCAGGAGAACCCGTTCCGCCTCGCTGATCTCCTCCCACATGTGACAGGGGCGCCCATGCAGGAGGAGCCGCGCAACTACTCCATCAACACCCTGGTTCCCCGCCAATACTTCGTCACCTTGCCGGGGCACATGTTTGAACCGGCGGAGCTGGCTACTGATGTCGCAAACGGCATGGCCGCCGGCGAGAACCGCTTCATTCTGGAAAGCCTTCTCGCCGGCCGGGTGTCCAAGGCGGCGGACGAAGATCAGGTTCGCCAGGTGCTGCAGGGCTTCGCCGACCATAAGCCGCTCGTCCTGATCCTTAACTCGTGGCAGGCCGCTCTGGCGCTGGATGTCGCAGACCCTGTGACCGGCACGACCAGTGCATCGCCGAAGTACTCCGGCCTGTCGTTGACCACCGACGATCTGGGATTGGAACAGGTGCCTCCGACGTGCATCGTCTGCGACACCGCCCTGCTGCCTTTACTCGTGCGTGACCCCTTCCCTCTCGACAACGAAGGGACATGGCACATGCTGGAGGCGGCGGGCATCGCGGTGTCCATCCGTGACTACGCGGAGCACACCCAGGAACCGACGGCACAGCTCATGGCCGGTGTCTCGCTAGGGTGGGCTGCCGAGATGCCGTCTGAGGCGGTCCAGGTCTTCCATCTATCCAGCGCCGTGTCCTGACGCCGGAACAGCGGTTCAATCCGCACGGCACGCAAGTCGGCGTGAATGCGCTTCGCGGGAGATGACAGCTCGTGGTGTTCTTCGGACGGGAAAGGCGCGTGGAATCGTCGCAGCGGATTGGTGGCGGGTAGTATCGAATTTGGAAGCAAGGTGCGGAACTTCGAACTCCGCGATTTCTTGTGGGGAGGGACGAGCCTCTCATAAGCTGTCAAGTGGTCGGCTTTTGCGGCCCCGCCCATTCGTATGATGCTATCTAGTGTCCGCAGGCTCTGGCAGGCCCATGACTCCTCGCGCACGGCGCGATATCAAAGGCTCTTCGTTCTCGTCGATAAACGGCCTCGGAGTGAATGGCAGGCAGCGCACTTGATTTTCCGTGGTCACACGCCTGGTCACAGCGAAGATCAACTTCTCCAGGATTGGACGAAATGGGACGGCATGGCGGTGCCGTTCTGTCCACTTTTACGTATGTATTGACACTTGCTGGCACTGCTTAATCGAATTGTAATGCGACTGGGGGTCAAGGGGTCGCAGGTTCAAATCCTGTCAGCTCGACGTTGTAAAAAGGCCAGCTCAGCTGACCTTTTTCATTTTCACGCATCGATGCTTTCGCGGCGGCGTGACACGTGTTTTTGCACGTACGCGCGTACGGTTGTCACGGGTTCGCATGCGATCTTGTCGGTCGTCTACTCGGCGTTGATCCGTAGTCTTCATATGAATCGGGCTCGCGCCGGGAGCGGCCGCCGTTTAAGCAGGGCGTTCATAACTTGCGTGATCAATCTCGACGTGCCGAACCTCATGGCTGGAAGCACGAACAACCAGCGTGAGCGTGCTCCTTTGTAGATACCCCGACACCTCCGCGACAGGACGAAGCCGGTTGATCGGTGCCGGCCTGGCGTGGCGATACGTGTCTTCAGTGTGCGGGGTCCGCCCGTCAGCACCGGCCTCCGGGGCGGTGTCCCGGCTGATCCCGTCCAGTCCACCCGGCATCAGCCCGCGTCATGAAGGAGATGCTGGCTGCGTAGCGGACATCGGGGTGCCGTTCAAGGCGAAACGAGCCTGCGTCCGCAGCGGACGCCAACATCGATGGGGTCGACTCGCCGCCCACGCGGCCTGACTCAACCCGGCCAACGTTCCGGTCAGCGCACTAGCTCGTTGTCATGCTGCCGCCGTGCAGAGCCTTGATGACTTCGCCCGGAGCCGATCTGCCGAGCATGTGACAGATGGTCACCGTGTCGGCCGCGGTAACGACCTGTATGAACCGGTTCACGCCCTCGTTGGGGGTGCCGTCGCCGAGGTTGGCGGTGGTGTTGCTGACAGCGCTGCGGCGGCCGTTGCCAGTCGTCACGGCGGTGCTGTGATGTCCCAGAGTGTCACCGCCGTGGCCCCAGACGCTCCCGCACGGCGAGTCGATGCGCATGAGCCCCAGCCCGTATCCGCCCTTGCCGAACGTTTCCGGCAGAGCCACCGTTGTCTTCATCTCCTTGAGCTGCCGCGGTGAGATCAGCTCTCCGCTCAGCAGCGACGAGAAGAAGCGGGACAGTTCCCCGGGAGTGGAGATGATCGCGCCGGCGGCACCGGCGAACCCGCCGAGCGGCCGGTTGGAGATGTCGGTGTAGATCGGTTCCGGGCCGGCGAACCTGACTGAGTACCCGTGGGCATAGCCCACGCCGGTGTTCGTCGCCCGCGGGTCGGCGAAGTAGGTGTGCTTCAACCCGAGCGGTCCGGTGATGCGCTGCTGGACAAGCACGGGCAGGCTTTTGCCGGTCAGCTTCCGCAGGAGCACTCCCAGCACGGTGTAGTTCGTGTTGGAGTAGGACCAGCCCTTGCCCGGAGCGAAGTTCGGCTCGTGCCGGAAGGCCACGTCCAGCAGTTCCTGCTCAGTGTGGACATGCTGCGGGTTCGCATTGACTGAGGCGAAGAAGTCCGCGTCAGCTGTGTAGCTGAACAGGCCGCTGGTGTGACTGAGCAGCATCCGGACCGTGATGTTCCGCCCGTTCGGCACCAGGCCGGGCAAATATTTCTCGATCGGTGCGTCCAGCTGCAGCTGGCGACGGTCGATCAGCTGCAGGGCCAGGACCGCGGTGAACGTCTTCGTGTTGCTGCCGATTTCGAATTGGTCCCGCGCCGTGAGTGGTCGCCCGGTCGCCCGGTCGGCAACCCCGGCGGCCGTCGCTGAGACGCGCCGGCCGTCGTCGATGCGAGCGACATAGCCGGGAGCCCCGGCGGCCAGCACCAGCCGCGCGACATCGCGCATTGTCGGACCGCTTCCGGAGGTGCCGTAGGCGCCGGTACCCAAGGGCGTCTCAGCGGCCGCGGCGGCGGCGCCTGAGCCGGTGAGCGCGACAGCAGTGGTCAGCACGATTGCTGTCTTCCGCAGGTGGCGCATGGCCTTCGCTGTGGTGATGTCCGTCGTCATGCATTGATCGTTGCGAAATATGGGTTCGTCGTCATTGCAGCTGGCTCCCCGGTTTCGGTAGTGCCTGCTGTACCAAGCCACGGCACGGCCGCTGGAGTTCGAAGCGACCGGCCTGCCGATCAACCAGCCGCCCGAAGGACTGCTCAGTCCCTTCGCAGTCCGGCAGCGGGCGGATGTCACGAACGGCCAACGACAGCTGATCCCGCACGGCCGCCCGTCCGGCCGGCCGGCACCAGGTTTCGCAGGTCCTTCCCGTCGCGGGCGGTGAAGACGAGCATCCGCTGCCGACGGCCGTGGCTGAAGACAACCTCGCAGTCGAAGTCGACTCGCCCTGCGGTCGGATGCAGCAGCGACGTGGTCTCCTGACGGCAGAGCCGCACATCGTGGTTGTCCCACAACTCGCGGAACTCGGCGCTTTCGGCCAGCAGCGTCGCGATCATCTGCTGGCCTTCGGCGGGATCGGGTTCCAGGTCTGCCGCTGCCCGGACAGCGGCGGCGTAAGTCGCGCTCTGGCCGGCGTGGATGTCCGCGGGATAACAGCTGCGTTCCTGCGGCATCATGAACCACCGGAAGTAGCCGCTTCGGTTCAGCCCCGTGAAGTGGGTCTGGTCGCCGAAGAACTCCAGGGCCAACGGGTTCTGTACCAGGGTGTGGGCCAGGTTCGACATGATCATCGCGGGATTGCCGTCGAGCGCGTGCAGCACTCGGCGCAGGCCTGGATCGATCAGGTCGAGGTCCGTGGTCTGCTGGGGCGGGTTGTGGCCGATCAGGTGGAACAGGTGGTCGCGCTCGTCGATGGTCAGGTCCAGCGCCCGGGAGAGCGCCGACGCCACCTCGGGTGATGGTCGTGGCCCGCGCCGCTGTTCGAGCCGGGTGTAGTAGTCAATCGAGATGTAGGCGCGTTCGGCGACCTCTTCGCGCCGTAGCCCGCGGGTTCGGCGAGTGGTGTGGTGAGCGGGAGTGAGGGCCGCCCGGCGGTGCCGCAGAAAGTCTGCCAACTCTTCGCGATTCACCTCGTGATCGTACGACGCGGTCTCTGACCTGCCGTTGTGCCCGCATGCCAGGGATTGCCAATCCCTGGTAGGGGCCTGCGCCTCCTGGCACTGTTCGGTGTCTTGCGGATGAGGAGAGATCGAGTTGGTTCTCAGGGTTCAAGTGCCGTCGGCCATGGTTCATGGTGATGTGGAGCAGGGCTACGGCCCGGTGGCTGATGCGTTCCGGCGCAACTTCGCGCAGGGCCAGGAGGTCGGCGCCGCCTGCGTGATCTATCGCGACGGCCGCAAGGTTGTCGACCTGTGGGGCGGCTACCGCGACGGGGTGGCACGCGAGCCGTGGCAGCGCGACACGATGGTGCCGGTCTTCTCGACGAGCAAGGGTGTGTCGTCGACGGCGGTCGCGGTGCTGCACGCCCGCGGTCTGCTGGACTATGACGAGCGTGTGGCCGCCTACTGGCCCGAGTTCGCCGCCGCCGGCAAGGCCGATGTCACGGTGCGTCAGTTGCTCTCCCATCAGGCCGGTTTGCCGGTGATCGACCGTCCGCTTGATCTGCCCGACCTGTCCGGCTCGGCGACGCTGGCCGCGGCGCTGGCGGAGCAGCGACCGGCATGGACGCCGGGTGAGCGGCACGGGTATCACGGCCAGACGCTCGGCTGGTACGAGAGCGAACTCGTCAGCCGGATCGACCCGCAAGGCCGTCACCTGGGGCGGTTCTTCGCCGAGGAGGTGGCCGCGCCACTGGCCCTCGAATTCCACATCGGCCTGCCGGAAAGCGCCGACCGCAGCCGCATCGCCCGAATCCACGGCTTCCGGACCTGGGAGATGATGCTGCACATCAGCGCGATGCCGCCGGCTTTCGCATGGGCGTTCGCGAACCCGCGGAGTTTGACCGCCCGCGCGTTCCAGAACCCGAGGGTGCTCGGAGTCCCCGAGAACATCAACCGTCCCGATGTACAGGCCGCGGAGATTCCGGCGGTCAACGGTGTCGGGGAGGTGCGATCGATCGCACGGCTCTACGGTGACGCCGCGGCCGGTGGCGCCGATCTGGGGCTCACCGCGTCGACGCTCGACGCCTTGAAGAACCCGGCGCAGCCGCCGTCCCGGGGACTCGCCGATCAGGTGTTGCGCCTGCCCACCCAGTACTCGCTGGGGTATGTCAAGCCGTTCCCCGCGTTCCGGTTCGGGTCCGCCTCGGGTACAGCGTTCGGCACGATGGGCCTGGGTGGATCGTTCGGCTTCGCCGATCCGGATACGGGAATCGGATTCGCCTACGCCATGAACCGGCTCGGTTTCCACCTGTGGGACGACCCGCGTGAGGTGGCGTTGCGTGAAGCGCTGTTCGTCACCGTGCTCGGCGAGATGCCGCAGCGACCCGACTCCACAAAGGGCCGGACGCGCGGTCAAGGAATAGGCCCGGCTTGACCTTGTGCCCGCTGTAAGGGCCACGCTGGAACCATGTTGTCGATCAAAGACTTCAGCGAGATGACGCACCTGTCCGCGCAGACACTGCGGTACTACCACGCCGAAGGTCTGCTCGTCCCCGCCCGGGTCGACGAGCAGACCGGATACCGCTCGTACACCTTCGATCAGGTCGAGCAGGCCATGCTGATCACCGTCCTCCGGCAGGCCGGTCTGGGCGTCCAGCAGGTTAAGAGGGCTCGTGACGAACCGGACGCCGCACCCGCTCTGTTGCGGGAGCACGCCAAGCAGGTCCAGCGACAACGTGAAGAACAGGACGAGGCGATCCGGACCGCCCGGGACCTGCTTGAGGCACAGCCGGAACCGTGCGTGTGCCGCGTACCTGCGATGACCGTGGTGTCGAGACCGGCACCGGTCACCCCGCTCGGGCACGACCGGCAGAATTGGGACCTGGCCGAGAAAACCCTGACCGCCGCGACCGGGGACCTGATCAAGGTGGTGGAGTCGTGCGGCGCTACGCCGGCCGGCCGGCCCTGGCGGATTTTGGCTCCGAGGGCCGCCCTCGCCCGGGAAGGTGCCTTCTGGCTGGTGCAGATCCCGGTCGTCGGCGACGCCACGATGCTGGCTGCCGTGCCCGCGGACGTCGAGGCGCAGGAGTACAGCGGCGGCGACGAATTGTCGATCACCATGCCGGGCCGTCACTCGATGGCGAAGTACTGCACGGCGATCAGCCGGTTGCTCGCCCACCCGATCGGTGATGCCTTCCTGGACATCGGGCGACTGCGTCACCTTAGCCACGAGGACGGCGTGGAGTTCAGCGCGCCGATCTGCCGCGCCGATCGATAGCGGTCGTGTGGTACCGCGGTACCAGCGGTAGAGGGCACCGCGGTCGGATGGCTGAAGGCCGTGGCGTCCGTAGCGTCATTCCCGTGATCGAAGTCCATGAACTGACCAACCCACGGTGGTGTCGCCGCGGTCGAGAATGTGTCGTTCCGGCTGGGGCCGGGTGTCGTCAACGGGTTCATCGGTCCGAACGGCGCGGGTAAGTCCACGACGATACGGATGATGGTCGGCCTGTACCGGCCGGCGTCCGGACAGTGCTTGATCGACGGCCGGCCGTACCGGGATCTGGAGGCGCCGCTGCGGTCGGTCGGTGCGCTGCTCGACGTGGAGGCGATTCATGTATATCGACAAACATTTATCAAAGGATCACGCGATGAACACGCACGCTGCCACCTCCGCGAAATTCCGGCTCAGCCCCATCCTGATCTGGGGAATCACCGCCGTCACCGCTCTGATCACCGCCTCCGTTCTGTGGCTGGGCTGGCCGGCCGAGGCCGCCGAGCTACCCGCCGGCACCAGCGAGGTGAAGGTCCACTTCATCGAGGACGAACTGACGACACCGGCACCCACCGGCCAGGCGGCCGGCTGGTTCGGTGGCCTCTCGGCGCCGTGCGACTTCGATTCCTGGTACGTCGAGCCGGCCGGCATCGTCGCCGTCGCAAACCCGGACGTCGCCGTTCCTGCCACCTGAGTGCCTCGTGTCGCCCATGACCTGCGCGTACTCCAGCGCCATCGTCCTGCCAGGGACTGACCATCCCTGGCAGGACGGTGCACCCCATGCCAGCGTTCGACGCTACGGGGACGAGAGGATGCGACGTGTGTGAGCCCGCTCGGCGGAGAACGGCACGCCTGATCGATGAGTGACACGTTCGGTCGGCGGCTGCGAGAACACCGGCACACGGCCGGGCTGACGATGGAGCAACTGGCCGAGCGGTCGGGAGTCAGCGCCCGCGCGATCAGCGACATGGAACGCGAACGCAGCGTCGCACCGCAACGGCGTACCGTCCAGGCGCTGGCCGAGGCGCTGGCATTGCCCGAGACTGAGCAACCGGCCTTTCTCGCCGCAGCCAGAGCAGGGCGTCCCAAAGTCACGGCGGCCGTGCCGCCCGGCTGCTGTGCCTTACCGCGCCCGGTACCCGATTTCACCGGCCGTGTCCGGGAGCTGGCACAGCTGACCCAGGTGGCGAACTCGGCCGGACCGGCACCGGCAGTCGCGCCGGTGGTGACCGTGTCCGGCACCGCCGGGGCCGGCAAGACCACGCTGGCCGTGCAGGCGGCTCACCTGCTCGGCACAGCATTCCCCGGAGGGACACTCTTCATCGACCTCCGGGGAATGGACACCCGCCCGGCACCTGCCACAGAAGCCCTCGCCCGCCTGCTCAGTGCGCTCGGCGTCCGAGACGACGAGATCCCCGCTGCTGAGATGGACCGTGCGGGCATGTACCGGGAGTCACTGCTGCACCGGCAAGTGCTCGTCGTATTCGACAACGTCGCGGACGAGTCGCAGGTCCGGCCGCTGCTGCCCGGTCCCGGACCCTCTCTGACCGTCATCACCAGTCGCCGGCTGCTGGCCGGACTCGAGGGCGTCCACCGGCTCAACCTCCCGCAACTCCCGGCCGACGACGCGGCGACACTGCTACGGCGCATCATCGGCGACCGGGAGCCCGACGCGGTGGATGAGGTGTCCGAATTGTGCGGCCGGCTGCCCCTGGCGCTGCGTATCGCCGGCAACCGGCTGATGAGCCGGCCGCGATGGACAGTGCGGCATCTGGCCGACCGGCTGACCAGCGAACGGCGGCGCCTCGACCAGCTCATCGCCGGGGACCTGCGGATCGCTGCCGCCTTCAATCTTTCGTATGCGCAGCTGTCCCCACAGGCCAGGCGTCTGTTCCGCCGGTTGTCGCTGGCGCCCGGTTCGGACTTCGACGCACGGATCGCGGCATCACTCGATCCGGCGGACCCGGACGGCATCGAGGACGCCCTCGACGAGCTCGTGGAACTGAGCCTCCTGCAAGCCCATGTCGACGGGCGGTACCGCTTCCACAACCTGATCCGTTTGTTCGCCCGGGAACGGCTCGCCGAAGAGGAGCCGGCAGGCGGGCGTCGTTCGCTCGCCGGCTGATCTGCACATGCGGAAGCACTTCTGCATGTGGTTACGCGTGTTCCACGGCCCCCGGCCCGGGTGAGATCGATGACGGGCGCAGCAGAGCGGCCCGCCCGCCACACGAGAGGCGCACAGCATGGGAATCTGGAACGACCGGCTCATCGAACTCGGCATCACACTGCCGTATGTCGCCACACCGGTCGGCGGCTACACGCCGGCGATCCGTTCCGGCATGTACGTCTACACCTCCGGTCAGTTGCCCTTCGTGGGCGGGACACTGCCGGTCACCGGCAAGGTCGGTGACAGCGTCGATGTCGCGCAGGCAGCAGACCTGGCACGTACCGCCGCCTTGAATGCCCTGGCGGCGGTCGACGCACTGGTCGGCATCGACGCGGTGGTCCGGGTCGTCAAGGTGATCGGGTTCGTTGCGTCGCTGCCGTCCTTCACCGGTCAGGCTCAGGTCCTCAATGGCGCCTCCACCTTCCTGCATGACGTTTTCGGCCCGGCCGGGATCCATGCCCGCTCGGCCGTCGGTGTGGCGGTACTGCCTCTGGACAGCCCGGTCGAGGTGGAACTCCACGTAGAGATCACGCCCTGACCTCAGACAACGAACCGGAGCAATGCCATGAACAAGCCCGTACTGGAATCGGCCGCGCAGGCCTTCGCCGAGGCGACCGCTGCTCCGCCGTACCTGTTCCAGATCCCGCCCGCCGAGGGCCGCAAGGCCGTCGACGCGGTGCAAAGTCCCGCTGTCGACGTGCCGGGCACCGACAAGGAGACGCTCACCATCCCCGGTGGGCCGACCGGATCCGTGTCGGTGACCGTGTTCCGGCCCACCGGCGTCACCGGCCAGCTGCCAGTGGTGTTCTACATCCACGGCGCCGGGTGGGTGTTCGGTAACGATCACACCCACGACCGCCTCGCCCGGGAACTCGCCGTCCGCGTCGGCGCCGCCGTGGTGTTCCCCGACTACAGCCTCTCGCCCGAGGCCGCGTACCCGATCGCCATCCAGGAGAACTACGCCGCCCTCCGGTGGGTCCTCGCCCACGGCGCCAACCACGGACTCGACCCGGCCCGCATCGCGGTCGCCGGGGACTCGGTCGGCGGCAACATGGCCATTGCCCTGACACTGACCGCCAAGCAGCACGGTGACGTGTCCCTTGCCGGGCAGGTGCTGTTCTATCCGGTCACCGACGCGAATTTCGACACCGGCTCGTACGAGCAGTTCGCCGAGGGCTACTTCCTGCGCCGTGACGCCATGCGGTGGTTCTGGGACCAGTACACCACCAATGCCGCCCAGCGGGCCGAGATCACCGCCTCGCCGTTGCGCGCCACCGTCGAGCAGCTCACCGGACTGCCGCCGGCCCTGGTGATCGTCGCCGAGGCCGACGTCCTGCGTGACGAGGGCGAGGCGTACGCCGAGAAACTGCGCCAGGCCGGCGTGCCCGTCACCGCGGTGCGCTACCAGGGCGTCATCCACGACTTCGTGATGCTCAACGCGCTGCGCGACACCCATGCGGCCGAAGGCGCGATCCGCCAGGCCGCCGACTTCCTGTCCACCGTCCTGTCGACCCACTGAAAGGGCACTGCCATGAAACCCACGATCGTTCTCGTCCACGGCGCGTTCGCCGAGTCCGCCAGCTGGAACGAGGTGACCCGGCGTCTGCTCACCGACGGTTACCCGGTGATCGCCGCGCCCAACCCGCTGCGCAGCCTGTCCGGTGACGCCGCCGTCGTCTCCAGCGTCCTGGCCACCATCGACGGGCCGATCGTGCTCGTCGGCCACTCCTACGGCGGCGCGGTCATGTCCAACGCCGCCGTCGGCCACGACCACGTCAAGGCACTCGTGTTCGTCGCCGCCTTCGCACCGCAGGCAGGCGAGAGCATCGGCGAACTGTCCGGCAAGTTTCCCGGCGGAACCCTCGGCGACACCCTCACCGAGGTGCCGCTTCCGGACGGCACCGTGGACCTGTACATCCGGCAGGACAAATACCACCAGCAGTTCATCGCCGACGTCCCGGCCGAGCGCGCCGCCCTCGACGCCGCCGCGCAGCGCCCGTTGAACACCACGGCGCTCAACGAGGGATCCGGCGAGCCGGCCTGGAAGACCGTGCCGTCCTGGTTCGTGTACCCGGAGCTGGACCACAACATCCCGCTCGAAGCCCACCGCTTCATGGCCGAGCGTGCCGGCGCCCGTGAGCGCGTGGAACTGCCCGGCGCCTCACACGCCATCCCCACCTCAGAACCGGCCGCGGTCGCCGGAATCATCCTGCAGGCCGCCACCGCCATCGTCTGACATCCGGGGTCCGGGCCCCTCTTCGTACCTGATCGAAGAAGAGCATCATGCGTCCGTATATCCACAGTGGCGGCGCTCGCCGCCGCCATCGTTCTCACCGGCACGGCGTTCGCCGCTGACGTGTCCAAGAAGGATGCCGCGCTGATGGCCATCACCCAGCGGCCGATCCGGGACACGGCGCTCAGCGAGGGTTCCGGGGAACCGGCGTGGAAGACGATTCCCTCCTGGTTCCTCGGAAATGGGTCACGGCCGGACCTGGTCGTCAAGCTCATCGTCCGCGCCAGGGATTGACCCGACCCGGTCCCGGCGGCCGCAGGCCGCGCCCCGCCGCGGTGACCTCACCAGAAGGCGGGGCGCGCGCCTGCCACCGCACCGAGAAGCAATCCACGCTGACGACCGCGTCAGCCGACGAACCGGAGGACGAAACCATGACAGATCCCTATGCCCTGCCCGAGCACCGCGACGACGTCCCGGCGGCGCCCGGCCGCCCTCCGAGGGCCGCGCCGGCCGGCCGGCCGGCTCTGCTGTGGTCGGCGCTGGTCATGGCCCTCGTTCTCAACGCGCTTTCCTCGGTCGCCGGTTGGCCTCTGCCGGTGCAGCTGGCCACCGGCGTCATCACCCTCTGCTGCGCGGCGCTGCTCATCGCGCGCCGCGTACGCCGCCGATGAGCGCCGCCGAGACCCCGGCCATCGTCCTGAGCGGCGTCAGCAGAACCTACGGCGACGACGTCACAGCACTCGACGATGTCAGCCTCACGGTCAAACGCGGCACCTTCCTCGCTGTCATGGGCCCGTCGGGCTCGGGCAAGAGCACGCTCATGCACTGCGCCGCTGGGCTCGACACCCCGACAGCCGGCAGCGTCGTCATCGACGGGGCCGAGATCAGCCGGCTCGACGAGACGCGACGCACCGAGCTGCGACGGGAGCGGATCGGTTTCGTCTTTCAGTCCTACAACCTGGTGCCGTCGCTCAGCGTCGCCGACAACATCACGCTGCCGCTGCGACTGGCCGGCACCGCTCCCGACCGCGCCTGGATCTCATCGCTGGTCGAGCGGGTGGGCCTCAACGGCCGGCTGCGTCACCGCCCCGCCGAACTGTCCGGCGGGCAGCAACAGCGCGCCGCCATCGTGCGGGCACTGGCGGCGAAACCCGCGGTCGTCTTCGCCGACGAACCGACCGGGGCCCTGGACCTGCGCAGCGCGCACCAGGTGCTGGGACTGCTGCGCGACCTGGTCGAGGACCTCGGCCAGACCGTCGTCATGGTCACCCACGACCCGTCGGCGGCCGCTCGCGCTCACGAGGTCCTCGTCATGGCCGACGGCCGCGTCGTCGATCGGATGCTGGCACCCACGGCGGCCGAGCTGGCGGAGGAACTCGTCTCCCTGGTCTCCGCCGGGCAGGGCTGATCCGTGCTGGTCCTCGCCCTGCGTATGGCCGGCCGACGCGTCGCCGCCCTGATAGCCGTCGCCCTCGCGGTGCTCGGCGGTACCGCCCTGGTGACCACGACGGGCGTGCTCGCGGAGTCCGGTCTGCGCTCTCACGTGCCCCCCGGTCGCCTTGCCGGCGCCGACCTGGTCGTCGCGGCGCCCCAGAGCCTCGCGCCCCCCGGTGAGCTCGGGCTCTCGACTGTCACCCTGCCGGAACGGGCCACCATGCCCGCCGACCTCGTCGACGCGCTGGCCACCGTGCCCGGTGTCACCGCCGCCGTCGGCGACGTCAGCTTCCCCGCTGCCGTCGTCGACGCTCGCGGCCGGGTCATCCCCGGCGTCGAGAACCCGAGCGACGCCGGACACGGCTGGTCCTCGACAGTCCTGCTCGACAGCGCCCGGGTCAAGGGCTCGGCACCCGCCGGTCCGGGTGAGGTCGCGTTGGGCACGGACCTCGCCGTGGCCGCCGGTGCCGACCTGGGCGACCGCGTGACGGTCGTGGTGGCCGGCCGCTCCGGCACCTACCGCGTGTCCGCTCACATCGACTCACCCGACGCCAGCCTGTACGTCGACGACACGACGGCACTCGCCCTCGCCGCACGCACGTACGGAGTACGCGCAGACACCGTCGACCTCGTCGGGCTGCGGGTCGCCTCCGGCCGTGAATCAGCGGTGCATGCTGCCGTGCAGGAGCACCTGCGAAACGCACCCGGCGGCCTCACAGTCCTCGCCCGCGGGGACCTCGGCAACGCCGTCGCCCCCGGTTCGGGCGCAGCACGATCGGTGCTGTTGCTGATCGCGGGATCCCTCGCCGGCGTCACCCTGCTCGTCGTCGGCTTCGCCGTCGCCGGGGCGCTCACCGTGTGGATCGCCGGCCGGCGTCGTGAACTCGCCCTACTACGGGCCATCGGTGCCACGCCGCAGCAGGTCCGGCGGCTAGCCGCCGCAGAGGCGAGCGCCATCGCCGCGGTCGCCGCCGCGCCCGGCGCGGCGCTTGGCTACCCGGTCGCCCAGCAGTTCCGTGAGCTGCTCGTAGACGGCGGGCTGTTGCCCGCGGCTCTGCCGCTGAGTGTCAGCCCATTGCCAGCGCTGCTGGCCCTGCTGCTGCTGGGCGCTGTGGTGCAGATCGCAGCGCGCGCCGCCGCATGGCGTACCTCCCGGATGCCCGCTGTGGAGGCCGTCGCCGAGTCGGCCAGTGAGGCGCGTACGCCCTCGGCCACCCGGGCACGCGTCGGATTGCTGCTCATCGCCGCCGCGACCACGCTCTCCGTTGCTCCGCTGCTCGCGCCCAGTCCGGTCGGTGCCGCTGGCACCTCGATGGCGGGAATCCTCGCGGCCATCGGTCTCGCCCTGTCCGGCCCGGCCCTCGTCGGCCCGGCGGCCGGCCAGTTGGCCCGATTGCTCCCACGGGATGTCAGCGCACCACGGTGGCTTGCTGTCACGGGCATCCAGGGGCACCCGCTGCGCATCGCCGGCACAGTCGCCAGCCTCGCAATGGCCGTCGTGTTCGCCCTCACCTACGTGCTCGCCCAGACCACCGTCATCTCCGCGACAGCCCGGCAGGTGGACGACGGGACCCTGGCCCAGCTGAGCATCAGCGCCCCACAGTTCGGTGGTCTGCCCGTCGGCCTGATCGAAGACGTCCGCACGACGCCGGGCGTACGCTCCGCCGCACCCGTCTCCACCACCACCGTCGTATGGAGCCAGCGGCTCTTCGGAGAGCAGGAGATCTCGGCGGCGAGCGCGATGGTGCTCACCCCGGAAGCTCCCGAACTGATAGACCTCGATGTACGCGAGGGCAGCCTCGACGGGCTTTCCGGGAGCACGATCGCACTCGGAGAGGACGCCGCGCGGGCTCGCGGAGCCGCGGTGGGTGAGGTCGTGGCGCTGGCGCTGGGTGACGGCGTTCCCGTCGAGGCACGAGTCGTCGCCATCTATGCACGCACTCTCGGCTTCGGCCCGGTGGTGCTGTCACGCGACCTGACCGCCGGGCACTCGGCCGCACTCGACCAGAGCATCCTGGTGCGCACCGACGGAAGCCCCCAGGCCCAGCGCGGGCTCACGGCGCTCACCTCGGCACCGGGCCTCGTCCTGCGACGCGTCGAGGAGGGAACCGGCATCGGGCAGCAGACACCACCCGAGGTGTGGGTCAATCTCGCCGTCGTCACGGTGCTGCTGGCTTACCTGCTGCTCAGCATCGCCAACCGCCTCGTGGCAGCCACCGCGCAGCGCCGTACGGACATCGCAACCCTGCGGCTGGTCGGTACCACCCCTCGTCAGGTGCTCGCGGTGATGAGGTGGGAGACGGCGATCGTGTGCGCGGGCGCACTCGTCGGCGCGCTGGCGGTCTGTGCCGTGCCGCTCGGCCTGCTCGGCGTTGCCTTCCTCGGCCGGCCGTGGCCGGCCGGGCCGCTGTGGCTGCTCCCGGTCATCGCGGCCACGGTGGTCGGTCTCGCCTTCCTCACCACCGAAATGCCGACCCGCCAGGCACTGCGCACGCCACCCGCCGCGGCGCTGGCCCGACCATGACCGGCACGGGGAGGACCAGTCGCCAAGCCCGGTGTCCCGAGCTCTGTTCTCGAACAGGCCGAACCATGACCCATCAGGCATGTACCGGCGTCCCGATCGCCCTGACACATGCGACACCGAACCAGGAGGAATCATGATCGAGGCCGTCGGCCTGACGAAGAAGTACGGGGAGAAGGTGGCCGTAGACGGAATCTCCTTCACCGTTCGCGCGGGAAGGGTCACCGGGTTCCTCGGACCCAACGGCGCCGGGAAGTCCACGACGATGCGGATGATGGTCGGCCTGGACCGGCCGACCGCCGGCTCGGTCACCGTCAACGGCAAGCCTTACGCTCAGCACCGCGCCCCACTCGGCGAAGTCGGCGCCCTGCTCGACGCGAAAGCTCTGCACAAGGGGCGCTCCGCCTGCGCCCACCTACTCGCCCAGGCAGCGACCCACGGCATTCCTCGGCGGCGCGTTGACGAAGTCATCGACGCCACCGGCCTGGGCGCCGCCGCACGCAAACGTGCGGGCACCTTCTCACTCGGCATGGGACAGCGCCTCGGCATCGCCGCCGCGCTGCTCGGCGACCCGCACACCCTCATCCTCGACGAACCGGTCAACGGGCTGGATCCCGAGGGCGTGCTGTGGGTACGTCAGTTGCTGCGCGCGCTCGCCGCGCAGGGCCGAACCGTAATGCTGTCCTCGCACCTCATGAGCGAGATGGCGCTGACGGCGGACCACCTGATCGTCCTGGGGCGCGGACGAGTGATCGCCGACGCCCCGGTCAGTGACATCGTGTCGCGGGCGCACGGGGCAAGCGTCCGCGTCCGGACGCCCATGGCCGCGCAGCTTCGTGCCCTGCTCTGTACCCGACCCGACATCAGCGTCACGTTCACGGAGCCTGACGCCCTCGACGTCACGGGGAGCACCGCCCCGCAGATCGCCGCCCTCGCCGCCGCTGCCGGACTCGTGCTGCACGAGCTCACCCCCGTGGAGGTCTCCCTGGAGGACGCCTACATGGAGCTGACCGCCACCGAAGTCGAGTACCGCTCGGCTGCTCCTTCAGATGCCCCGGCGGGCGCCCGCGCCACGACAGGAGACGCACGATGACCGCCACGACCGCGCCTGCGAATCATCGGGTACGAGTGCACCCGTCGACCCTTCCCCGGCTCGTCATCGCCGAATGGATCAAATTTCGTACCGTGCGGTCGAGTTGGTGGATCCTGGCGCTCGGAGTGCTCGTCATCCCGGCCTTCGCCGTGTCGAGGATGGTGAGCATCGCCCAGGTCCCCGAGCTGGCCGGCCAGCCGGGCATGGTGGGCGCTGTCTACGTGACCTCGGGAGTCGCGTTGACCCAGCTCGCGTTCTGCACCCTGGGTGTCCTTGCCATCACCGGGGAATACGGTACGGGGCAGATCCGATCGACCTTCGCCGCGGCCCCCGCCCGTATACCGGCTCTGGCCGGCAAGCTGCTCGTCACACTTGCCGCGGTCGTCGTCGCCTCCCTCGTCGGCATCGCGCTGGCGTGGGCCAGCAGTGCCCCATGGTTCGACGAGACGGGCCTGTCGATCGATCTGTCCCGCGAGCAGGACGCCCGAATCATGCTCGGCGTGCCGCTCTACCTCGCCGCCGCGACAGCCCTGGCGTTCGGCATCGGGACGATCGTGCGCAGCTCGGCGGGCGGGATCGTGATCGTGCTGGCTCTGCTGCTGGTATTGGAGAACGCCCTGGCGCTGGTCCCGTGGGAACCGCTCCAGACGCTCGGCGCCTACCTGCCGGCCAGCGCCGGCAGCCGGGTGCTGCTCGCCGGGGACGCCGGATCGGTGGTCACAGCATCGAGCAGCACCGCGCTGTCCCCCTGGGCGGGATATGGGGTCATGCTCGCGTGGGTGGCTGCCGTGCTTGCTGTGGCCGGCGTGCTGCTTCGGCGAAGGGACGCCTGAAGCTGTCGGCGGAGTCCGCTCGGGAGCGGTGTGCGGTCCACCGCGACCTCGATTCGCTGGACGGGTTGTTGACCGATGACTTCCGGTCGATTGGGGGAACAGGGCTTCGTGCTCGACAAGCTTCAATGGCTCGGCAAGTTCGCCGAGTTCGCCTACACGAGCCTGGAGAGCAGCGACGGAGAGGTGTGCTTCTACGGTCACGCGGCGATCATTCGGTGCGTCCAGCGTGGTCACTCGATTTGGCGCGAGCAGGAGATGACATTGGCGGTCCGCGTCAGTCAGACCTGGGTCGAACTGCCGGAAGGCTAGCGGCTGGCTGGTATCCAGTTCAGCTCACTCAGTGACGCCTGATCGTCGGTTCATCAACGCAACCGGCATCCTCATCTGGCCGCTGAGGGCGACGGGTCTACCGTCAGCGTCGGTTTCAGCGGATCGGAGTATCACGGCATACAGGTCACGAATGCCGGGCTCGTGGACATTGCCGGCGGAGCCCCGCCCGCGCGGAGCGGACTCATCGATGAAGGCAGCGATGCTCACGCCGGAGAGCCCATGACGGCGTTTCACATCACTCCCTGCGACGCAGCTGCCGGCGCCGGCAGCTCACTCGCCGACGCCGGGGAACAGAATCACGGTGATGACAGGGTTATTCGCTGAGCGCGTCGATCAGGTCGCCGACCGGGCGGTCGGGCAGCGCGCGGGCGACGTCCGCCACCGCGACGATGCCGACCAGCTGGTGGCCGTCGATCACCGGCAGCCGCCGGACCTGGTGCTCGGCCATGGTGCGCAGGATCTCGGCTACGTCGTCGTCAGCGCCGATCGTGACAGGTTTCCCGGTGCCGAGCTCGCCGGCGCTCACGTCGGCGGGGTTGCGGCCGGCCGCGACGGCTTTCACCACGATGTCGCGGTCGGTGACCATGCCCTTGAGCCGGTTGTCCTCGCCGCATATCGGCAGCGAACCAACCCGGAGATCGGCCATCTTCCTGGCCGCGTCGCCCAGGCTTTCCTTTTCTCCGACACAGGTGACGTCGGGAGTCATAATGTCGCGTGCGGTGGTCATGATGCAGCTCCCTTCCCTAAATCGCTCTACCTGGGGCGTACCCGGGACGGCCCGGATCATTCGCCGATGCCGATCGGTTATCGCCGACCGGTGACGGCCTCGTTCAGGTGAGAAGGTGCCGGAGAGTCTCCGCGTCGCGGACGGCGTTGCCCTCACCGTCGTTGTTGAAGGAGACGTAGACCTCTCGGCCCTGGCCGTTCCACTCCCGGATCCGGTCGGCCCACCAGGCGAGGCTGTTCACGCAGTACGCCACCGGTAGAAGCTGGCGAACGTCGCCGGCTTCGGCCCGGCGTCCAACCAGGTCCAGGACTAACAAATACGCGGGCTACACCTACGGCAGTCAGTGCGAATGTGGCGCCTCGCTCTAGACGGGACCTGGTACGCCGACATCCGCGCTCAGTGCGGCGTGCTGCGACCGACGCCGCGGTCCTGATCGCGCCGGTTTCGTTCGCTGAACTCTGGTGGGAACCCCGGACAGGCTGTACTCGGTAGGGCGGCGCGTGCGCGGTGAGCACGCCGCTCGCCTGACGGATGTGGGCCCCGGGAAACTCCGGGGCCCCCGTCCGTCGAAGTTTCAGGAGGTGGTCGCCGGCTTCTGGAACAGCAGCATCGTCGATGACCCGAAGGCCTCGGTGTTGGTGTAGGTGCTGTCGATGAGCGTGAAGCCGTACCGGCTGATCTCCTCGACCAGAGCGTCACCGGACCGCTCGGAGTAGGGCAGCACCTCCAGGTCGATGTTCTTCTCACCGCCGGTGACCCGGATCTTGCGCGGGATCACCCGGCCCGGCACGAGGTCCGCGGCCACCTTGTCGTACTCCGGAATGGAGAAGAAACCCTTGCCCCATTCGCTCGCGCAGTGGTCCACGATGAAATGCCCGCCAGGGCGGACGATGTCGAACACCCGGGAGATGTGCCGCGCCCGCTGGACGTCATCGATGAGCATGTGCAGGCAGCCCATGTTCATGGCGAGGTCGAAACCGTTCTCGTCGAAGCCGCGAAGGTAGATGATGTCGCGCTCCATGAACCCGGAGGCGTCCAGGTTCGCTGCGGCGGCCCGCTGGCGGGCTCGGCCCAGCGCTGAGTGTGACACGTCGACCGAGACGACGTCGTACCCCTGGGACAACAGATAGAGGGAATCGCGGCCCTCGCCGCAGCCGAGGTCGATGATGCGGCCGGAGAAGACGTCCGGGCGGTCCCGCATGATCTGCAGCAGAGAAGCATTCGGCTCCGCGGACTCCCACAGCTGCGCGCCGTTCTCGTAGACGGTCCGGTACCGGTCCTCGTACCCGAAGTAGTAGTCGTCGAGCTTGCTGACGATGGTCCGCACGTCCTGGCAGGTGGGGGAGAACTCCACCGCCGATGCCACGCCCTCCTCGTCCTTCTCCGTGCTGAGAACCGTGAGCGCGGTGTCGTCGAGAAGCCCGATCGCCAGGATGTATTCCGACTCGTCGCACTCCACCGCCTCGCCGACTCCGAACGGGGCGCAGCACGCCTTCAGTACGTCCGGTGTCAGCACGGCGACCTTCTTGCAGATGAAGATCGCCACCCGGCCCCGAGCCACCTTCACGGCGAACCCGGACGAGCCCTCCAACTGCCACACGGTGTCCCGGTCGGCCAGCTCGGTCGTGGTCAGTCGCATTCCGTCCGGTACGGAGCCATCGAGAATTGCTTGGTAGAGACTCACTTCGGTACCCCTTGGCCGTGGTGATCGGATGAGCGCAGAGCCGCTAGCCGGTCCTGGTATTTCTGGAGGACCGGACCCTGGTGCCGGAGGATCCGGCCGGACACGCGGAACTGCTCCGCGAGCTCGGAGTTCTGCGAGCGGATGGCGGCCTCGAGCCCGGTGAGCTCGATGACGTCGCGCTGAGCGTTGCTGCCGCCCATCAGGAACGAGCGGTGGTAACCGCGGGCCAGCCGGGTCGCGGCGTCGGCGTGATCGCCGGTCGCGAAGGACCGGAAACCGAGGAAGATGTCGACGATCTCCTCCGGCACGTCCTTTCCTTCTCCGCGTGCCTGGACCGCCTCCAGCAGGGAATCGGCGCGTCCGAGATCCCCGACCTGGCAATAGGCGATGTACGCGTGGAAGTCGTTGAAGAGGTACCAGTTCTCGTCGAGATAGGGCTGCCAGTCCTGGAAGAGCGACTCCCAGTAGGCCGAGAGGTCGAGCGACGGCTTGATCAGCGCCAGACGCCAGAGCAGCGTCACGGCGTCCAAATCCTCGGCCGATCTCAGCGCGGCCTTCCGGCGGATGCCGATGCGATAGCAGGCCAGGACTTCCCGGATGTTCTCCGCGTAGAGCTCGAACAGGGCGTAATGCCACCAGATATGGATGCGCATCGGAGTCGAGCTGTCCCGGCTGCGCATGTACTCCTGGATGTAGCGGGCTCCCTCGTCGTGCCGGCCCGTCTCGTAGAGGCAGTGCACCATCGCGTGCATCGCGTAGACGTCGTCGGCGTTACGGTCCAGGGCGATCCGGCAGTGTTCGACAGCCGGCTCGATCTGGCCGTTCTCCTCGAGCGAGAACCCGTACACCCCGTGCAGGTACCCGATGACCGGGTCGTCGGCGGCGAAAAACTCGATGGCGCCGGCTATCGACGACAGCATGTGCGCCGCGTCGCCGATGTAGAAGTCCAGCATGTGCGCGGCGAACACCGACACGGCGTCGCCGGGGTATTCGTCGATGACGGCCTGCAGGCCGTTGCGGGCGCCGACCAGATCGCCGGTGCTCCACGACTGGATCGCGGTCAGTATCGCCCTGGTCCGCGGCTCCGCGGGCCCGCTTTCCAAAATGGAGGCGCAGATGCCGGCGGCCTCCGCCGCGAGCGGTCGTTCCATGGAGCAGAGCAGGTCGATGGCGAGCATGAGCCGGAGCGCCGCCGGGGCGGAGGACGGATCGGACCTACCACATCGTTCGTAGTCCAGCTTCATGGAGACCAGTTGGACGATCGCGCGCTCGACGAGCTCCCCGTCCGACGGCTCGCCGACAAGATGCGGAACGCCTCGGGAATCGATGATCACAGTCACGTAGGCACCTCAATCGTGTGAACCAGGGTCGGCTGTTCCACTTCCTGACCATTCTGCGGACAGCGAGAATCGTCAGGACGGACAGCGTGAAAGGCGCCGATCGGGCACGATCCGCGATGTGCGGACACGGTCGGCGTCAGTGGCAGGAAATAGGAACCGATTGCGGTTATTCGTGCTTCGCCACTGCCGGAACGCCCATTGAGCGACGACGCACACTGGACCGCAGCACGGAATCCATGGACAGACCCTCCCCCGTGGGACCATTCAACGGTAGCGATCCTTGCATGTGACTGCATCGATGCGCCAGGGCCGCTTTTTAGCGCTTCTCACATTGATCGTCGTCGACCATCAGATCCCACTATCCGTGTCAAATCGGGTCAAGGGTACGAGTTACAAGCATGAAGGTCGATCTACTTCGTCAGTGAAGGATTCCTTCTCGGTCGGGGAATCGCCTGCTAGCCCTGGGTTTCAACCGGGCCGGCGGGCAGGGTTGCGCCGAGTGGGCGAGCGAGCGGCCGGCGCATTCCTATGAAAAGCCTCGTCCAGTCGGATACCTGACGAACCAGCTCCTACTTTTAAGTACAAAACGGGCGAAACGAAAAGGCAAAAAGAGTAGTAAAGGTAGCTCACCGCGCCGTCGCTAACCGGTTCGTGAGCTGCGGAAATGTGCTCTAGGCTGCCCGGGTTGAACGAGTGCGCGATTGGCGGGCGGATGTAAAGCGAGATCAACAAGTGGCAAAATTTACGCCCGCGTAACACTTGTCAAGGTTGTTCCTGAAGGCTGTCGCCGATAGGTTCCATGACGAATGCCATGAGGGTGAAAGATGCTTATCCTGTTGATTGCGATCGAGGCGTAAATCTCATATCCAATAGTATTGATGGGAGAAGTGGTTGCGCTGAGCTGCTCGAATGATGTCGCGTAGTCCACCGGTCTCGTTCGGCTCTCGCGCCACACCTGCGCCGCCCCTTCTACAACTTGGGAGAACCGTTGCCTGCTCTCGCATTCGTCGCCCTCTGCCTGGCATGGGGTGGCACCTGGCTGGCCATCCGGATCGGCGTCCAGGAGACACCACCGCTCTGGCTGGCATCGAGCCGGTTCGTGGTCGCCGGCCTGCTGCTGCTGGTGGTCGCGCGGTTCGTCGGCGGCTGGCACCGGATCTCCCGGCCCGACCTGGGACGGCTGGTGGTGATGTCGGCCGGCGCGATCAGCATCTGCTTCGGCCTGATCTTCTGGGGCGAGCAGTACGTCGAGTCCGGTCTGGCCGGCGTGCTGGTCCAGGGGTTCGTGCCGATCGGTCTCTTCGCCTTCGCGGTGCTGCTCGGCAAGGAGCGCGTCCTCGGCCGGCAGCTCGTCGGCCTGCTGCTGGGGCTGGCCGGAGTCGCGCTGCTGATCCTCACACAGATCCGCTACGAGGCGGACACCCGCGTCCTCGCCGGAACGGTTGCGATCATCGTCGGAACGCTGATCTACGACTGGGCCGGGGTGTACGGCGGCGGCCTGCTGAGCCGTTACCCGGCGCCGTTGATGTCGGCCTACGAGAACCTCATCGGCGGTCTGCTCCTGCTGCCCGTCTCGCTGGTCCTGGAGGGCGGCCGGCTCGCCGAGGACGGGCTGATGCCCAACGCCCGGGCCTTCGGCAGCTGGCTCTACCTCGTCGTGATCGGCTCGATGGTCGGCTTCACCGCTTACACCTACCTGCTGGCCAAGTGGGGACCGACCCGGACGTCGGCCTACGCCTTCGTCACTCCGGTGGTGGCGGTGGCCGTCGGCGTGTTCGTCGGCGGGGAGCAGCTGCGCTGGCAGGACTTCGTCGGTGCCGGCATGGTGGTGGCGGCGGTGGTCTTCATCGTGACCCGCAAGAGGGCGGCCGCCGACACCGAGCCGCTGGTCGCGGAGACGGCGGAGTCGGAGAAGGTCAGCCGCGGATGACGTGGCCGGAATCCCGCTAGTTCGCTGAGGGCTCCGGCTCCGGCTCCGGCGCGGCGACGGTGGAGATGCCGGCGATCATCGCGTCGAACATCCAGGCCAGGCGCTGGCCTCCGGTGCCGGAGAACAGCTCGTACCGGGCTCGGGCGATGTTTCGGCAGTCGCCGTCGGCGGCGTCGTTCAATGCCTCGACGAACGCGTCCTGCTCCGTCTGCGCCTCGGCCGTCTCGCTGCGTACCCCCTGCTCCGCGGCGGTGGCGGTGCCGTGCTGCAGGAGCAGGTCGACACCCCAGGCCGCCTGCGCGACCGGCACGCCGCCAGCGTGCAGCAATCCGAGCAGCGTGTCGATCAGGCGTACGTATCGCGGGCCGGACGGACGCAGCGCCAGGACCGACCGGGCCAGGCTGGGCTGGCCGAGCAGCAACTGCGTGTAGCCGGTGAGCAGCCCGATCAGCTCGTCGCGCCAGCGCTCGCCTGCCCCACCCGGATCGGGCAGGGTGAGGCCGGCGAGCAGCTCGTCGAGGATCGCGCCGTGCAGCTCGGCCATGTTCTGCACATAGACGTAGAGCGAGGCCGGGCCGGTGTCGAGCTCAGCGGCCAGCCGCCGCATCGTCACCCGCTCCAGCCCCTCTTCCTTCATGATCTGCAGTGCCACGGTGACGGCACCCGCGCGGCTCAGCGGCGGCTTGGCCGGCCGGTCACGCCGGCTGACCGGAACTCGACGAGGGCTCATAACGCGATCGTACCGAACGCGTTCGTCCGCAACAACAGCTGGCTCAGCGCTCGGTGGTGATGCGGTCAAGGGCGACGCGGGTGCCGCGGCGCCAGACGGCCCGGGTGTTGAGTGTGTCGCTGATGAGGGTGGTCGGGTCGCCGTCAACGAGCAGCAGGTCCGCGCGCAGGCCGGGCGCGATGCGGCCGCGGTCGTCGAGGCCGAAGCGGTGGGCCGGGACGCTGGTGGCCGCGCGCAGGGCCTCGACCGGAGTGAGCCCGGCCTGTACGAGGTATTGCAGCTCGTGGTGGACGCTGGCGCCGTGGGCCAGACCGCCGAGGAAGGGCAGGGCCACCGACGCGTCGGTGCCGACCAGGATGTCGACCCCGGCGTCGTGCAGGGCCTTCACGGAGGCGAGCACGTCGGTGAGGCTGCCCTGCGGGTAATGGCCGAAGCTGGAACGCAGGGTCGTCATCCAGTCGTCGGGCAGCCGGGAGGCCACGCGGGGGTCGTCGGCCAGCTCGCCGCCGGTGATGCCGATCATCGAGGCGTTGAGGACCACGCACGGCACGACGAACGCTCCGGAAGCGGCGACCAGGGTGATGATCTCGTCCGTGTGCGGCCGGTCCATGAACAGGTGTGCCAGGCCGCCGATCCCGGCCTCGATGGCCATCCGGGTCGCGTCGATGGTCAGCGTGTGAGCGACGGTGAGCATGCCGTGCCGCTTGGCCTCGGCGACGCCCGCGTCAAGAGTCGCCTGGTCCAGCATGGGCAGTCCGGGGTGGCCCTCGACGCTGCCGTCGTCGACCATGAACTTGATGTAGTCGGAGCCGGTCTCGACCAGCTGCGGAACGAACGCCACCGCTTCCTCCGGTGTGGTGGAGAACGGCATCACCGGCGGCGGGCCGGCCGGGCGTGCTCCCGGCGGCGGGGTCGCACCGGGCGGCGGGCCGGGACGGAAATCCTTGGGGAACAGCTCACTGGGGTGCCCACCGGGCGGAGTGATCCCGAACCCGGACGAGCGTACGTCGGCGACCGTGTCGTTCTCGATGAGGTGAGCCCGGTTGTGCCGGGTGTTGGTGCCCTGCATCTCCAGCTCGGTCGTCACTCCGAACCGCAGCGCCAGGGCCAGGTTCGCCGGGTTGGTGTGCACGTGGGCGTCGATCAAGCCGGGCAGCAGCGTCGCGCCCGTGGCGTCCACGATCGTCGCGTCCGCCGGCGGCTCACTGCCCACCGCGGTGATCCGGTCGCCGTCCAGCAGCACGGTCGTGGCATCGAGCACCGCGGTCCCGTCGAAGATTCGTACGTTGATGATTGCGGTTTTCATGGTGGTTGACCTTTCGTAATGGGTGGAATGACGCTGGTGGTCGATGCCGCAGGGCTCGAGGGTCGTGGACCGGGCCTATCGGGTGGCGGCCACCGGCACGGGGGCGGGCGCCGTCGGGGTGGCCGGGCGGCCGCGCAGGGGCAGCTGCTTGATCGCGAGGGCGGCGGCCAGGCTGCAGGCGGCCACGACCGCGACGGTGGCGAAGATGATCTGAATGCTGTCGGCGACCCCGTTGCCCAGCGCCGCGGCGGGCAGGCCGTTGGTGTGCGCGGTGTACACGGTGCCGAACACGGCAACCGCGATGCAGCCGCCGAGGGTCCGCAGTAGCGTGACGACGCCGGAGGCGGCGCCGATGTCGCGTTGCTCGACGCTGTTCTGCGCGATGGTCGTGGTCATCTGCTGCGTCAGGCCCGACCCGACGCCCATGAAAATCATGAAGACGGCGGTCACCCAGGACGGAGTGCTCGCGGTCATGGTCGTCAGCAGCAGCGCGCCGATGAGTGTCGAGGCAGCGCCGATGACCGGGAAAATCTTGTACTTCCCGGTCCGGGTCATGACCCGGCCGGCGATCTGTGACACCACCACGACCGGGATCATCATCGGTAGCAGGAGCAGCCCGGACGTGCTCGCCGAGGCGCCCTGGACGGTCTGCTGGAACAGGGGCAGGTAGAGCACGCTGGCGAACATCACCGCGCCGGTGGTGAACGCGATGATCGAGGCCATCGTGAAGCTACGCGAGGCGAACACGCCCAGCGGGAGCAGCGGCTCTGGCGCGCGGTGCTGCCGCCACACGAAGCCGGCACCGGCCAGCGCGCTCATCGCGACGAGTCCGAGGCCCTCCGCCGAGACCCACGCGAACTCCGATCCGCCCCAGGTGGTCAGCAGTACCAGGGCCGCGATCGCAACGCTGAGCAGACCGGCTCCGGCCCAGTCGATACGGGCCTGGCGGCGCACCGCCGGCAGCTTGAGTGCCAGTGCGACCCAGACCAGGGTGAGCGCACCGAGTGGCAGGTTGATCAGGAACGCCCAGCGCCAGCCCAGAGTGTCGGTGATGAAACCGCCGACCAGTGGACCGCCGATCGTGCCGGACGCGACCACGATCGCGGTCAGACCCTGGTACTTGCCCCGCTCCCGCGGTGGGACAAGGTCGCCGATGACCGCGAACGCGCCCACCGCCAATCCGCCGGCACCGATGCCCTGCAGCGCCCGGGTGGCGATCAGCAGTCCCATGCTCGGCGCCGCCGCGATCAGCACGCTGGCCGCCACGAACACCGCGACGGACAGCTGGAACATCCGCTTACGGCCGAAGAGATCCCCGAACTTCGCCCAGATCGGCGTCGACACCGCCGTGGTCAGCGCATACGCGGTGACCACCCACGACAACAGCGACGCCCCGCCTAGATCACCGACGATCGTCGGCATCGCCGTCCCGACGATGAACCCGTCGAGCATCGACAACAGCAGACCGAACATCACACCGAGCAGGGCGAGACGGATGTGCGGGGTCCCGCCCTCAGGCGCCGCAGGGGCAGCAGGGGCAGCAGACATGGGAACTCCTCAGGACGACCGGTTCCAACGAACGTGTTCGTTAGGAACGTACAGTATGTAAAACAAGTTCGCAACGAACGTGTTCGTCACGGTCGCGCTGGCGTTCCGGTCACGCTGGATGGGGCCTGGCCCTGGGAGGGGTCGCTGGGACTTACGCCGCGAGCAGGGGACGTAGATCGGCCCCGCAACGGGCCGACACCGCCGAGTCCCGGACCTGATCATGGCGCGGGAGGCATGAACTGACCAAGACGTTCGGCGCCGTCACCGCAGTCGACAACCTGTCCTTTCGCCTCAAGTCCACGACGATGCGCATGATGGTGGGGCTTGCCCGGCCGGCGTCCGGGTCGGCGACGCGAGCGGGCGGCGCGTCCGCGACTATTCGCTGGGTATGCGGCAGCGACTCGGTCTGGCCGTGGCGCTGCTGCTCGATCCGGCGGCGCTGCTCGACGAGCCGGCGAACGGCATGGATCCCGACGGCATCATCTGGATCCGGTCGTTGCTGCGGTCCGCGTTCTGTTTCCTGATGGGCCTCGGCAGCGACGTGCTGCTGTGGGGTCCCGGACGGACCGGCTGGTGGAGTCTGACGGCCGACGCGGTGGTGGCGCTGTCGCTGATCTGGCAACGATCATGGCCGTGGTTCGTGCTGACGGTGACGGTCACCGGCGACGCCCTGACCGGCTCAACCCTGGTGGCGGCGTACGCGGTGGCGATGTACTCGCTGGCGTCGAACCGCTCGTTGAACGAGGCGACGGCCGGCACGCTCGGGTCGCTCGCCGTGCTGGGAGCCGAAACCGTGCACCGGTCCGGCCGCGACGGCCTGGGCACCTTCATCTTCTTCTACGGCGTCACCGTGGTGGCCTCGGCGGCCCGGCTCGCCCGGGAGAAGGAACAGGAGGGCCTGCGCTGGTGACGGCCGCGGCGGAGCCAGCGGTTTCCTGCTCAAGGACGTCCCGTCAGCCGACCTCGTCTCGGCGGTGCGCACGGTCGCCGGTGGAGAGGCGGTCGTTTCGCCTCGGATCACCGGCCGGGTCCTCGCCAAACTCGGCGCCCGCGACCGCGTCCAAGCGGTGATCTGGACCCACACGCACGGTCTCGTCTGACCCCGGTTACCGGTACCGCGGTACCACCGCGAATGGGCACCGCGGTCGGATGGCCGGACCGTTCCGCGTCCGTAACGTCGTTCCCGTGATCGAGGCACACGAATCGGCCACATTCTCCGCATCGACCGAAAGAAGCACCCGATGAGCACTCCCGTTGACGCCCCGGCGACATTCCGGCTCAGTCCCACCCTGATCTGGGGGACGGTTGCCGTCACCGTGCTGATCACCGCGTGCGTGCTGTGGCTGGGATGGCCGGCCAAGGCCGCCGGACTACCCACCGGTGCGAGTGAGGTCGAGGTTCACCTCATCGAGGATGAGCTGACCACAACGGCACCCACCGGCCAGAAGGACGGTTGGTTCGGCGGGCTGTCGGCACCGTGCGACTTCGATTCCTGGTATGTCGAGTCGGCCGGCTCAGCCATCTGCGCCACGCTCGGGGAGCGGCTGGGAACCATCACCGTGACCAGCAGCGACAAACGAATCGAACTGCCCGCTGAGGCGCAGAAATCGATCACCGCGTGGGCCGCTGAAACGGGTGGCACGAAGCCGCCGACGAGGGCGCTCCTCGTGCGCGACGGCGAGCCGGTCGGCGTCGTCACCGTCACCAGCCCTGGCGTCGCCACTCCGGCCGGCTGACTGCCCGCGGCGAGAACACCGGCACGCGGCCGGGCTGACGATGGACAACTGGGGGAGCGGCCGGGAGTCAGCGCCCGCGCGATCAGCGACATGGAACGGGAACGCAGCGTGGCGCCGCAACGGCGTACCGTCCAGGCGCTGGCGTTGCCCGCGGTCGACCAGCCGGCTTTCTTGGCCGCCGCTAGGGCCGGCCGGCGTGGTGACGATCCGTCATCACCAGTCGCCGGCTGCTTGCCGGGCTGGAAGGCGTTCATCGATTCAACCTCATGCAGTTGCCGGCCGATGATGCGACGGCATTGCGTCGACGTCGCACAGGCGGCCGACCTGGCACGCACCGCCGCACTGAACGCCCTGGCCGCGGTGGATGCTCTGGTCGGCATCGACGCGGCGTGGAGCTGCCCGGGCGTCGCACGCGATCCCCGCCTCGCAACCCGCCGCCGTGGCCGAGTTCATCATCCGGGCTGCCACGTCGATCGGCTGATACCTCGCAACCGCCGTATCACTGAACTCGAAGAGAGAAAATCCATGCGATTCCGCACTTCCCAGGCGGCTGTCCTCGCCGTCACCGTCGCTCTGGCCGGCGCCACCGCCGTGTCCGGCGCATCCGCCGCGGTGGCCGGCGCACATGCCGAGCCCATGCCGACCGTCGTTCTGGTGCATGGCGCGTTCGCCGACGCCGCGAGTGGTACCGGTGTGATCGAGCGACTCCAGCGGCGCGGCTACCCGGTCGTTGCCGCCGCCAACCCGTTGCGAGGACTCAGCTCCGACGCCGGCTACCTCCGGACCGTCATCAACTCCATCTCCGGCCCGATCGTGCTCGCCGGCCACTCGTACGGAGGCGCGGTGATGACAGACGCCGCCGCCGGCGACCCGGACGTCACAGCGCTCGTCTACATCGCGGCCTTCGCACCCGACCGGGGCGAAAGCGCACTGGAGCTGTCAAACACGTTCCCCGGAAGCACCCTCGGCGCGACTCTCGATCCGGTGGAAACCGTGGAGATCCGCAAAGCGTCCCATGCTGTCGGGGTCTCCCACCCCGAGCCGGTAGCAGACCTGATCGTCCGCGCTGCGACGGCTCGGTGAGGTGAGCCCAGAACCCGATAGCCGGAGAGAGGAGTCGGGCTCGGCGATCATTCAGAGCCTTCGTCGATGACCGGACTTCTCGGCGCGGTGCTCGGTGCGGTGGCTGCCGTGGCAGCCGGCACGATCGCGATCATCGCCGGGCAGGCACGCCGGATGCAACGCATCATTCCCGTCGCGATGCAGCCGCCACCGCGGGCCGAGGGCGTGATCGGCCCGCGGTTTCCCGGCCCACCGCTGACCATGACGATCCTCGGCGATTCCTTCGCGGCCGGCTACGGAGCCTCCAAACCGCGGGAGACCTTGGGCGTCCTGCTGGGTACCGCCCTCGCCCGCCGTGCCCGGCGGCCCGTACGACTGCACCGGCCGGCCTTCGTCGGCGCCATGTCATCAGATCTGCCACACCAGGTGTACGCCGCACTGAGTCAGGCGCCGGACGTCGCGATCATTTTCATCGGGGGCAACGACGTCACCCGGTTCGCGCCGCTCAGGACGGCGGCACAGCATCTCGGCGACGCGGTCGCGCAACTCCGCGTCGCCGGCTGCCACGTCATCGTCGGGACCTGCCCCAACCTCAAGGTCCTACCACCGCTACGACCACCGTTGCGCTGGCTGGCCGCCCAGCGCAGCCAACGGCTGGCAGCCGCGCAAACAGCCGCGGTCGAGGCTGCCGGCGGCCACCCGATCCCCCTGGCCGAACTGCTCAACCCCTACTTCGAGGCCGACCCGGTCCGCATGTTCGGCGCAGACCGCTTCCACCCCTCGCCGGAAGGGTACGCACGAGCCGCCGCTGTCAGCCTGCCACCACTACTGGCCGCGCTACGCGCCGAAGGCGTCATCCCGCAAACCCGCAGCGCGCGGTAGCCGGCACGCACCGTCTACAACTACCGGTGGCTGCTCGGCCTGATCTACCGCACGTCGGCAGGGTGCGGGCCGCACGACCGAGCGCCCGGATGGTCAAGCGTGCCTACCGGGACTTGGAGGGACTACCCCTATACGGCGAGCCCGGAGCCACGAGGACTCCAGGCTCGCCGTGTGCTGGTCCTATTCGGCGTCCTCCGCATAGAGAACCTCGAACAGCGGCTCGCTGATCCAGTCGGCGAACCAGGTCGGGTCCAGCGCCGTGACGGTCTCCGGGTGCGCGGGATCGCATGCTGACCAGTTGACGGTCAGCCAGCGCTGCTCGGCGCCTCGGAGACGGTCCCAGCGCGAACGCAGCAACCGCACCACGGGCTCCTGCTTCTCCCAGCTGGCCGCGGAGTGGCGGGCCAGATAGGAGACCGCGGCGACGATGTCGGACTGGGCGACCAGGGTACGGTCGTCGAAATCGTGCTCCGGGTTGGCCGGCCGGCCCTCCAACGTGTGCCGGAGCCACCCCAGGACCTCACCGCGGGCGCGGTCGTCGCCGACGCTCGCGAGGCCCATCAGGGCGTACCCCGGCATGTGCGGATCGCCGTCGGTGAGGCAGCCCAGCAAGACGCCGGATGCCGCGACTCCCTCCCGTTTGGTGAGTGCCACCAGGGCGGTGGTACGCACCTCGAGCGGGTCGGCCGGCTGCGCGATGATCTCCCGCAGCACCGCGGGCCCGTCCGGCCCGTCGACCTCCCCGAGCGCCGAGACGATACCCGCGGCGTGGTTCTCGTCCTGCGCGGCGCCGAGGGCATCGAGCAGCTTGCGCTCCCCGGAAGCCCCTGAGGCGACCGCCGCGACGAGCGCCGCCTCAAATGTGTCCTCGTCCTCGCTGAGAAGGTCGCTCTCCACGCTCACGCCACCGTCCTTCGCCTCGGGTACGCCGCGTCAGTACATGACATTGGGCAGGTCATCGTAAACATAGTTGATCGTGATCCCGTACTTCTTCTTGAGGTACTGGTCCTTCGCGTTCTGCACCGGATCCTCCCCGGCGTTCCCCGACTTCGTTTCGATGTAGGTGTGGTTACCGTGCTTGTCGGTCACCCGGATGTCGAAGATGCGGCTCTTGCCTTTCGGCAGCTTGAAGGTGACGGCCGCTGGGTCGACCGCATCGGTCACCACCTTGAATCCCTTGGACAGGAAGTATTCGGCGACGTGGTCCCGATAGGCGTTGCCGAGATACCTGTTCCACATCGTCTGATCCCATTCCTTGACGACGTGGACATTGCTCAGGTCCTTCTTGAGCGGAATGTTCTTCAGCGGTTTAGCGAAATTGGATCCCGGACCCGGGATGATCGCAAGCCCGGCGCCGATGCCCGCGCCCCAGTAGTCGCCGTGCTTTGCGGCGTCGTAGACGAGGTAACCGTCCGCGACCGGGCCGACCCAGGGAAGCCAGCTGACCGCCTCCGCGTACCCGCGCTTCTCCCAGTCCGCACACAGCTCCGCGAACAGCGCCTGCGAGCACATCTCGGCGAAACGCCGGGACTTGTCCGCCAGCTTCGCGGGGTTCTCGTTGGGGTTGGGTGAGGGTGATGGCCTCACGACCGGGGTGGTCCCGCCGCTGGACGTGCCGCCTCCCGGCGACGGGCTGGGCGAGGGGGTGGTCCCGCCCCCGCCGTTGTTGTTGTTGTCGCCGCCGCCGTCGCCGCTGTTCTCGCCGTCGCCGTACGTCCCGTCACACTGCGGGCACGGGATGCCGCCCCCGCCGCTGTCGCTGCCGTCGCCGTCGTAGCCGGGCAGCATGTCCGGCATCGGGCTCAGGCCGGTGGGGTCGCTGAGGGTGATCGGACTGTTGTTGCCGTAGGAGTAGCCGTTCCACTGTTGCGGGTCCGACAGATCCTGGACCGGGTCGACGGAGACGAACTTGCCGAGGCCCGGGTCGTACTCGCGGGCGCCGAGGTGGGTCAGCCCGGTGTTGTCGGTGACGCCGCCGACGAAGCCCCGGTTGTTGGGCCATGCGCCGGCGGTGGTGCCGCGCGGCGTTCCGTACGGGGTCTGCCGGCGTACCGTCGACTGCTGGTTCGTCGCGCTGATGGCGATGGACGCGGTGCCCTGGTGGTCCGGCGACAACCAGGTGACGCCGGAGCTGCGGCGCGAACCGATCGTGCCGCCTGCGTGGGTGTAGTAGCGGGTGCACGACGTTGCCGCGGTGTCGTTGCGGTACCGGATCTCCTGTCCCGGCAGGTAGAGGGTGCGGCCTTGTGGGTCACGCTGGACGAGCCGTTTGCCGTCGGCGTCGTAGATGTAGCTGGTCTGCCCGGTGCTGTCGGCAGCCGTCTCGAGGTGACCCTCTGCGTCCCACGTCAGCGTCTGAGTGCCGGCTGAGGCGGTGGGCCGGGTCAGGGTGTTGCCGGTGGCGTCGTAGGTGTAGGTGCCGGTGCGCGCGCCGGAGGTGCCGGTGGCCGCGTGCGGGCGTACGGCGGTGGCGCCGGAGGCCGGATAGGCGTAGTTGGTGGTGGCGTTGCCGGATGCCGAGTGCACGGCCTCCTGCGTACGGTTGCCGATCTTGTCGAAGCCCCAGCTCTGCCAGTACGGCGCGGGCCCGCCGAGCGCCGGTACCGATGGCGCTGCGGCACAGTCTCCGGCGGCCGGGGTCCAGGCCTGGGTCAGCCGGCGGAGGTGGTCGTAGGTGAAGCACTGGGTGTCGTCGTTCGCCGGCGCGGCATCGTCGACCTTGACGATGTTGCCGGCATCGTCGTAGGTGTACGTGGTGTCGGCCTGGATGTAGGGCGCGACCGAGTCACGGTCGGTGCGGATGCCGGTGACCCGGCCGGTCTCCAGCTCTCGGGTGTACTTGGTGTAGACCCGGTTGCCCTCACCGGTGCCGGTGTAGAGCTTGACCTGGTCGAGCTGACCGAGGGCGTTGTAGTCGGTGCCGGTTACGTAGGGCTGGTTGGTGCTGCCGTAGAGGCTGTCGACGGTGGTTGGCAGGCCGAGGCTGTCGTAGCCGTAGGTGAGCGTCTCGGGCTGCAGGTCGGTATTGGTGCCCGGGACGCTCGTCGACTTGATCGAGCCGTCGACGTTGTAGGTGTTGTTGAAGTTGTACGTGCCACCCAGACCGGTCTCGCTGGTCGGAATGATGATCTGGGTGTTGCCGGGCAGGTTCTCGCTGTTGTAGTCGAGGATCTTGACCTGGTAGGCGGCCGAGCCGACGAACCGCGTCGACTGGGACAGCTGGCCCTTCACCACCGTGTCGTAGATCCACTGGGCGCGCATGAAGCCGCCGACCTCGTTGTCGTAGGCGGCGCGCTTGCGGCCCAGCGAGTCGTACAGGTAGGCGATCTTCTTGCCGCGCGCGTCGGTGACGGTCAGGATGTTGCCGGCGTTGTCGTGCGTGTAGGTGGTCTTGCCGCGGTCCGGGTCGTCGGTTTCGATCTGCCGGCCGCGGGCGTCGTACTTGTAGATCCAGTCGTTGCCCAGCGTGTCGATGACCGCCGTCTGGTAGCCGCGCCCGTCGTACTGGTACGTCGTGGCGTCCCAGCTGCCGGCCGTGAACGGCGTCGGCGCCGCTCCGGAGTACTGGCGAAGCTGCACGGTGCGGCCACGGGCGTCGGTGACGGCGGAGGTCGCGGTGCCGCCGCTGGGCGGGGTGACGTCGGTGCGGTCGCCGCCGTACGCGGTGGTGGTACGCCAGCGCTCGAAGCCGTACGGCTGGAAGACGCTCGCCACGACCCGGCCGGCTCCGTCGTAGACGGTACGGGTCTGGTTCGGCACGAACGCCCGATCCGTGGTGGCCAGCAGCGTCCCGCCGGGACTGCCGGTGGCGTGGTAGGAGCCGAAGCTCAGCCGCGACCGCCCGGCGCTGTCGTAGAAGGTCTCAGTGATGATCCGGCCGTCGGTCGGTGACGGCGACTGGGTCTGCCGCTGTCGCAGCAGGCCGTCGTAGAGCGTGTAGCTGGTGTTGTACGTGCCCTTGGCGTTCAGCGTCGAGGTGGAGACCACCGACGGGGTGGTGACGTTGATGTCGTAGCCGAAAGTCAGGTTCGCCGAGCTGGTGCCCTTCACCCGGCCCGGCTTCCACACGCCGGTGAGCCTGCCCAGCGCGTCGTACCCGGTCTCGACGCGCTTGCCGTCCGGGTCGACGGTCGCGGTCGTCGTTCCCCAGGCCGGCTCGATCGTGGTCGCCGTCTCGTACAGCAGCGGGTTGGTGGCCAGCGTCGCCGTGACGGGGCCGTCCGTGGCCGGGGTGAACGCCGTCTTCGTGACGGCGCCGAGGGCGTCCGTGACCGAGGTGATCCGCCCGTGGACGTCGTAGCCGGTCTTGCCGGTCACAGCGAACGCCGGCGAGCCGCTGTTCCACGCGGACATCGTCTGCACCTGCGTCGACAGGCCCTTGGTCGGTGTCGCCTCGAACGCCTGGCCGTCGAAGGAGATGCGGGTCTCCCCGATCACCTGTGCCTCGGTGAGCGTTCCGGTGCTGGCGGCGCACGTGACCGCGTACTTCTGGGTCCGGTGGACCTGGTTGAGGATCCACGCGGTGGTGTTGCGCGGGGTGTAG
Organism: Actinoplanes sp. CA-015351; assembly: GCF_050955685.1. Lineage (NCBI taxonomy): Bacteria > Bacillati > Actinomycetota > Actinomycetes > Micromonosporales > Micromonosporaceae > Actinoplanes > Actinoplanes sp. CA-015351. Next base: position 6,107,317 of record NZ_CP192102.1, on the reverse strand, counting down.
TCGAGCTTGGTGCACTGCTCGTCGCCGTCGACGCCGTCCTCACCGAGGTCCTCGACCTGGGCCGCCATGCCGTACGTGTCGAAGGTGGTGACCTTCTTGGTGACCCGCTCGCCGCGGCCGCCGTCGCGCACGACGTGGTTCGTGGTGGTGCCGATGCCGACGAATCGGGCGGTCACCGTGTCGTCGTTGAGAGTGCGGGTCGCGGTCGGCGCGGACGCCCACGGGGTGTTCACCACGCGGGACACCACAGCGCCGCCGGGCCCGTTGAGGACCTTGGTCTCGCGGGTCTGCCCGGCGAACCAGTCCTCGTCGGCAACGCCGTCCACGGTCACCGACTTGGTGCCGCCGTCAGCGCCCAGCCGGTCGCCGTTCATGCCGCGGAAGTAGCGGGTCTCGGAGTAGGTCTGCTCGCCGGCGTCGCCCATGGTGACCCCGACCCGGCCGTAGCCGCGGTAGTCCGACCAGGTCTTGAACTTCTTCTTGGTCAGACCGTCGTCGTCGGTGTAGTGCCACGCGGCGCCGTCGTAGTAGGTGTACGAGTAGACCACCCGCGGGCTGCCCATCGGCGGCGCGCCACCTGTGTTGTCGTTCTCGTAGATCGTGGTGACGACGTACTTGTTGAACCAGTCGGTGACCGGCTCCTCGTAGCCGTCCGGGACCCACCTGACCGGGTAACAGCGGGTGGTGTTGGACGCCGGGCTCGGCTTGGTCCCGTCCGCCGTGCAGTCCTGCTCGGAGTAGACGACGCTGGTCGAGCCGCCGTACTCGTTACGGATCCGGGAGACGCGCATCCAATTCATGGCGAGTGCGAAGTCGCCGGTCTTGTCGACCCGGTTCGGCATCTGGATCGGAGTGAACTCGATGTCCGGCTCGGTGATGCTGCCGCCGACGAGCCCGGTGTGGCTGATCTTGGATAGCCATAGGCCGGCGCGGGTGCCGTCGCCCGGGTCAGGGAAGGTGTGGGTGAGGGTCCACCGGTCCACGTTGCGGTAACCGGTGCCGCTGCGGACCTGCGTGGTCACTGAGGACAGCCGCTTGGTGGTCCAGAACGTGGGCGAGACGTCCTCGTCGTCGCACGTGTCGCCGGTGCAGGACTGGTCCCACGGCACGTCCGGCCAGCGGGTGGCGTTGTGCGTGTCGCACTCGCTCAGACACCGGTCGGCGGCCGCGAAGTCAACCCGCATCGGGGCGAGAGTGTTGTGCACCGAGTCGACGCCGCTGATCCGGCGGGTGCCGTAGTCGATGCGCTCCAGCCATGACTCGCGGTCGTAGTTCGCGGCGTCGTCGGCCTTCATGTTCCGGCTGTATTTGTTGGTCTCCTTCTGGTACCAGAAGGACATCGAGTTGCCGGACGGGTCGACCACGTAGTCAAGGTTCCACCGCCAACCTTGAACACAGTCCGAGTCCGCGAACTCCGTAGCGTGACACGGCTCGCTCGGGTCGTTGCCGAACACCGGCGCGGTCAGCGTGGAATTCGTCAGCGCCTTGCCGGTGGTCCAGCCGGGCAGCCGGTTCAGGCCGAACCAGTACTGGATGCCCTCGGTGGTGGTGACCACCCAGTGTTCACCGTCGTTGTCGCCGTTCGTGGCGCCGGTCTTGCGCTCGATCCTGGTGCCGTCGTCACCGCGCAGGTGCCAGCGCTTCTCGGTGGCGTTGTAAAGCAGCTCACCGGAGTGCCCAGCGAGGGAGAGCACCGCGTTGTCGGTCTCCCAGCACAGGTCGCCGGTCTTCTTGTCGTTGTTGGCCGACCCGTTCATGTCCTGGGCGCAGGACACGTAGCGGCGCTCGACGAAGCCGCTCGCGGTGGCTTCGAAGCCCTCGCCGGTCCAGGACGGCTGGCTGTTGCTCGCGGCGTGGCGGCCGTCGACCGACTGCGCCGAGTAGGAGAGGCCGACCTGCGGGGTCGGGCCGCCCAGCGACGGCGGCACCCGCATCGGGTGGTTCCAGGTGAAGTCGCCCGAGTTGCCGCCGGCCGACCACTTCGACGACGGGTTCAGCGTGCTGGCCTTGTAGTCGCCGGACGGGCCGGACGCGGCCGCGGTGGCGGCGACCAGCGTCGAGACGCCGGAGACCGCGACCTCGGCCGAGACGGTCCGGGCCTCCGGGTTGTTCTCGGAGGCCAGCGTGGTGGCGGTGCACTCCGCCTTCGCCGGGGTGGTCAGCGCACACGCGGGCAGGGTCACCAGGCGCAGGCGGCTCGACCAGTCGGCGCCGTATGCGGTGGCGAACTTCTGATAGTCGACGGTGACCCGGGTCTTCCCGGTGGTCGTGACACCGTCGGCACGGTCGAGGCGCAGCAGCACGCCGCGGACTCCGGCGCGCTCGGTGGCCTTACGGTCGAGGACCTCCGCGCGGACCCGGGACGGCGCCGCCTGTGCCGAACGGGCAGCCGCGGCCGCGGTGGGCGCCTCTACTCGTACCGGAACTGTCGCGGCCTCGCCCTGCACCTGAAGGACCTCCGCCGCGGCGGCCGGCCAGACCGGCGCGGGACGCGCCGCCGCGGCCGGCACCGGCTTGGCCGGCGGCGCGGGCGTGATCTCGGCGGCCTTGACCGGTACGTCGGGTACCGCCTTCGCGGCCTGCGGGGAGTACGGCTTCGGCTCCGCCGCCGCGGCCGCCGGCGCGTTGCCGAGACCGGCCAGCAGAGTGACGGTGAGGGCCGCGGCGATGAGCGTCCGCGGTGTGAGCAGTGATCTGCGTGGCGGGGGCAGGTCGGCAGACGAGGGCGAGCTCACCCAGGGCTCCTTCGATGAGGTGTCAGGACGGTCGATCGAAGCCGGAGGGCTGGTCGCATCAGTGGCTCGGCGTCATCGCATCGATGGCCGGAACGGGGCGATGCGCCGGATGAGGCCGGGACGGGTGCGGTCTGCCGGTCGGCGCGGAACAGGGAGGACGCGGTGGTCCTCATGCCGCGGACCGATCAGACGGGCGCCGCCGCCGGTCGGCGACACGACGTGATCGCAGCGTCCATCATCGTCTCCCCCGAGTAACGATCTTCATTGATCGTGGACTGTAGATAACGAAAATCAACGATGTAAACCCGCCACCGGCGGCGGATCTCATCGCTGCGTCACGGCCCGCGACGATCCGGCCGCGGCCGGGATTAGATCATCCGCCCGAGCTGGGAAGCGGCTGCCCAGCTGTCGTCACCGTCAGCGACGCAACCGCGCGCATCGATGATCGAACTCACAAATAGGGCACCTGGCAGGGCCCTGCCTGGAGCCGAGCGTCCGTCACCGCGCTGATGCCAACAGGGCGGCATGGCTCTGTTCGACGAGGCGCCGCCACCTTCCCGGCTAGGGAGCGGCGGCGGTGAGTGCCTGGCGGGCCTGGGTGCGCAGCCAAGCGTGTCCGGCGCCGGTGTCGTAACGCTGTCGAACGGGCCGCTCAGCCCGACCCGGCGTACGGTCGGCCTCGCCGCGGCACCGCGGCGATTCTTCCCCGCGCGAGGGAGCCGGGCGACCGTGGCGGCCGCCACGGTCGACGAAGCCGAGGACGCGGCCTTCCCGGGCATGATCGCTCTCCCGTTGGAACGCGCCTGAGAGGTGACACGAAAGCAGGAGACGAGGGGTGCTCATGTCTTCATAGGATCTGCGTAACAGCAGCGCAGACGGGGGATCCCATGTTCAGTCTCGACCGTAAGAAGCTTGCCGCGATCGGTGTGGCGGCTGGTCTCACGACCGCTTTCTTCGCCTCTCCGGCGCAGGCCGCCACGGCAGCCACGGCGTCGGTGGTGGGGAAGAACGCCACCGTTGTCCGGTTCACTGCGGCGGCGGGGCAGGCGAACTCGCTGGTCATCACGATCTCCGGGCGCACCGTGACGCTCGACGACAAGGTCGCGATCAAGGCGGGCAAGGGCTGCAAGGCGGTCAAGGGTGACCAGACCAAGGTCAAGTGCACCACGGCGAAGAAGCCGACCGAGCTCAAGGTCTCTCTCGGCAACAAGAACGACGAGGTCACCAACAAGACCAAGGTCGTACTGATCGCCGCGGGTGGCAGCGGCAACGATGTGCTGAGCGGCGGAGCAGGTCGTGACCGCCTCGACGGAGGGGCAGGCGCCGATTTCGTCGACGGGCAGGCCGGCAAGGACTGGCTGCAGGGCGGGACCGGTAACGACATCGTCTTCGGCGGTTACGGCAACGACACGCTCCTCGGTCACGACGGCGGCGACAACCTGCAGGGCGGTCAGGGTAACGACACCATCCGCGCCGGCCGCGGCAACGACTACGTCGAAGGCGGCCCCGGCAGGGACAAGATCTACGGCGACGCCGGCAACGACGACCTGATCGGCGGCGTCCTCGACGGCGACGCGCCGGACAGCGACGACACCATCCACGGCGGCGCCGGCAACGATTACCTGCTCGGTGGGTACGGCAACGACGGCCTGTACGGCAATGCCGGCAACGACAACCTGGTCGGCGGCTCCGGCAAGGACAAGCTGGTGGGTGGGGCCGGCGCCGACACGCTCACCCCGTAATTCCGCGGGTTTTCGATGAGGCCGCCCGGCCGCCGATCGTCGGCGGCCGGGCGCTCCCGTATGGAGTGCGCTCGATCATTAACCTCCGCAGAGGACTCCGCATGACGAGCTGGAGGTCGCGGGCGCTGCTCGCCGTACTGATCTGTTCGGCGGCCGTCGCCGTGACAGCGGGCCGGGCGTCCGCCGGGCCGCCGAGATCGTCGCTCTTCAGGAGGTGGGGCCCACCCGGCCGGGCAACATGGTCGCGAACCACACGTTCAACGCCGGCGCACCGGGACGGTCAGGATCCCACCACCGGCGCCACCCAGGTCTGGCTCGACATGGGCTGAGGGCCGAGGTCTGTTGCCGTGGTCACGGTATCTTGAGACCGGTGGCCGATCTGATTCCAGGAGGTGTTCATGACTGCCGAGATGGTCGCGCCGGCCTGGATGCATGAGCAGGTCACGGCCGAGCAATATGCGACCTGGACGGCAGAGCAGTGCGCCGGCATCGAGATCGTGGATGGGATGGTCCTGGTGAGTCCGAGCGCGTCCAAGCGGCACAACCGCCTGGCCCGGCTTCTGGCGAACGCTCTGGACGCCGCCGCGGGGCCGGACTGGAACGCTGACACCGACTTCGATGTCCGGCTCCAGGACGTGCCGCTGAACAATCGCCGTCCTGACGTCACGGTGTACCGGGCGGAGACCATCGACCTCTCCCCGACGCGACCCGAGCATGTGCTGCTCGTGGTCGAGGTGGTCTCACCCGGGTCGGAGACGACCGACCGGATCGTCAAGGCTGATCAGTACGCGAGGGCGGGCATCCAGTTCTACTGGCGTGTCGAGCAGGCGGCCACTGGTGTGCCTCTCGTCTACACATACGTCCTGGACCCGGCGACCGGCCGCTACCGTGACAGCGAGATCTTTCCGGGCGTCGTGAGGCTGGCCGCGCCCTTCACCCTCGAGGTCGATCTCGGGCAGATCTGATTTCCGAGATCTCCGCCGGTATCACCTCCGGCCCGTTCTTCAGCGCTCGCAGCTGACTCGGCTGTCCTGGCTCGTGCCGTAGCAGAAGTCTCCCGGGGAACTGCTGGTGCCGCCGTTGAGCAGGTCGGCGCCTCGGTGTCACCGCGAGCGAACGGGGTGCGTCCCTCGACGGCCGCGTACAGCGTGGCGCCGAACGACGGTGGTGGCCGGGTAAGCGGGAGTGCCGATAACGGCGAGCGAAAGTGTGGTGACGATGCTGGTGGCGGCCAGACGGGCGAGCAAGATCATGGGGGTTGATAGCTTGCTCGGCATGACTTCAGGCCTGGAACTGGACGCTTTCCGTCGGGAGGCCACGGCCCTGACGCAGGCGCTCGCGGGCCTCTCCGAGGACGACTGGGGTCTGCCGACCCGGTGTGAGCCGTGGACGGTTCGGGAGCTGCTGGGGCATGTGCGGGTGGCGATCGGCTGGCTGCCCGGCATGCTGGCCGCTGCCGAACCTGAACAGGCTGACGTCTCCGCCGTTGAGTACTACCGGCCGGATGAGCGGTTCGCCGCCGCGACCAATGTGGCGCGGATCGGATTGGCGCAGGACTACGCGGCGAAACAGGCCGGCGGCGCCGCGCTGGTCCAGGACTTCACCGCTGCGTGCCACCGCGTGGATCAGCTGTGCCGCGCCGAGCGTGCCGGCCGGGTCGTGCTCACCCGGCACGGTGACGCGATGCTGCTCTCGGACTTCCTGGTCACCAGGGTGGTCGAGGTCGCCGTCCACGGCCTGGATCTGGCGGACGCCCTGAGACGGGCGCCCTGGCTGACCCGGCAGGCCGCCGACACCGTGGCGGAGCTGCTGCTCGGGCCGGAGTGGACGATCGCGTTGCACGAGCTGGGCTGGGATCGCCTGGAGTTCATCCGCAAAGCCACCGGGCGCCGGGCACTCGAACCCGCGGACATCACGCGGGTCGAGCGGCTGGGCATCCGGTGGCTCACGCTTGGCTGAAACCCTCTATGCGTACGGATTGAAGGGGATGTTTGTGGGTCTGGCCGCGTTGAGGAGGGATTCGAAGGAGCCGTCCTTGATTTTGATGGTCGCCGAGCCGAAGTTGGCCGCCATCAGTTTGTCGCGCAAGGCCAGGCTGGGGTAACCGTTCCAGTCGACGGGCGGGGGATAGCGCCAGTTGTGGTAATGGTTCTCCGGCGGCTCGTCGTTGCTGTTGGCCAGCCTGAAGAAGTGCGTCGACGCGCCGTCCTTGTGATAGACGACCTTCGGGTGCGAGCCGTCGAAGCGGACCTGCGAGCGGGTGTACGTCTTCTGCGAGCTGTGCTGCGTGGTGCTGACGTATTCCACCTGGTTGGTCGCCTGGTCGACCCAGGAGATGACGTGTTCCCAGTCGTGGCGGTGACCGCCCAGCCCGCTGCCTGCCACCGCCTGGTCCTTCTCGAAGTAGCTGGCGTAGACGATCGCGCACCAGCCGTTGTTGCACTTCGAACGGGCGTAGGTCTGTGAGTTGTCCAGGTCGACCTGGTCGCGGCAGCTGCCGTTGACCGCGCCGGTGGTCTTGAGGCCACCCGCGATCGTGCCGTCGGGGCCGATGGCCGAGGTGGCGTAACAGCCGTCGGTGTCGTAGTCGAAGGCGGGGGAGAAGGACTGCTCGTAACCTCCGGCGTTCTGCGGGAGGCTGCCGGGCGGGTCGGCGAAGGCCGGGGAGGCCGAGATCGCCAGGACGAGGGCGGCGAGGCCGGATGTGGTGGCGATCCGGGCCAGGGTGCGGTTACGACGCATACGTCGTCAAACCTTCCATCGGGGTGGCGGTTCGCAGTGATCTTCGCCAGCGTTATAGAGGCGGGTCAATAGGTTCCGGTTCCGGAATCTGGGAGGCCGGGCCGCCCGAGGGCCCGGACAAAAGCGGCTGACCTGCACAGACGGGTGATCGTCAGTGTGGCGGTCGACACGAAGTCGACATTGAGACGTCATTTTCTGGTTTTCGCCCGTAGCGTTGAGTGCCGCCTGGGTGGCTCGCTGCCGTGCGCCTGGCCGACCGCGATTCTCAGGTGGAAATGGAGCGCGCCACGGTGACCGTGACAACTGACCTGCGACTGATCGAGCTTCCCGGGATCGAGCAGGAACCGGAGGCACCGGCGCTGTTCAGTTCCACGTCGACACCGATCCGGCGCACCCTGGTCGACATCTTCGAGGCGACCGTACGCGATCACCCGGGGGCACCGGCGATCGACGCCGGGGAAACCACGCTGACCTATCGCGAGCTGGCCGACGAGGTCGAGGCGCTGCGGGTGAAGCTGGCCGGCCACGGTGTCGGTGTCGGTGACCGGGTCGGTATCCGGATCTCGTCCGGTACGGCGGAGCTGTACCTCGCGATCCTCGGTGTGCTGGCGGCCGGCGCGGCCTATGTGCCCGTCGACGCCGACGACCCGGAGGAACGGGCCGAGCTGGTCTTCGCCGAGGCGGACGTCTGCGCGGTGCTCGGCGACGGACTGGCCGTGTCGCTGAGGCGTACCCAAGAAATGGCCGAGGAACGACGGCCTGGACCGGCGGATGACGCCTGGATCATCTTCACGTCCGGTTCCACGGGCACCCCGAAGGGTGTCGCGGTCTCGCACGGCTCGGCGGCGGCGTTCGTGGACGCCGAGGCACAGCTGTTCCTCGCCGACAAGAAGGTCGACAAGAAGGTCGACGAGAAGGTCGACGAGAAGGTCGACGAGAAGACAGAACCGCTCGGCCCGGACGACCGCGTCCTGGCCGGCCTGTCCGTCGCCTTCGACGCCTCCTGCGAGGAGATGTGGCTGGCCTGGCGGTACGGCGCCTGCCTCGTCCCGGCCGCGCGGTCGCTGGTACGCAGCGGCGTCGACCTGGGTCCGTGGCTGGCCGAGCAGCGCATCACCGTCGTGTCGACAGTCCCGACGCTCGCCGCGCTGTGGCCGGTCGAGGCCCTCGAGGACGTCCGGCTGCTGATCTTCGGTGGGGAGGCCTGCCCGCCGGAGCTCGCGGAGCGCCTCGCCGTCGAGGGTCGTGAGGTCTGGAACACCTACGGCCCGACCGAGGCGACAGTGGTGGCCTGCGCCGCGCGGCTGACCGGTGAGGGCCCGGTACGCATCGGCCTGCCGCTCGCCGGCTGGGAGCTCGTCGTGGTCGACGCCGCGGGCAACCCGGTCGCGATGGGCGAGACCGGTGAGCTGGTCATCGGCGGGGTCGGCTTGGCGCGTTATCTCGACGCCGCGAAGGACGCCGAGAAGTTCGCGCCGCTGCCGTCGCTCGGCTGGGTGCGGGCGTACCGCAGCGGTGACATCGTGCGCGCCGAGCCGGAGGGACTGCTGTTCCTCGGCCGGGGTGACGAGCAGGTCAAGCTGGGCGGCCGCCGGATCGAGCTGGGTGAGGTGGACGCCGCCCTGCAGGCGCTGCCCGGCGTGGCCGGCGCGGCAGCGGCGATCAAGAAGACCGCCGCGGGCAACCAGCTGCTTGTCGGTTACCTGGTGCCGCGCGAGGGCGAGTTCGACCTGGCGGCCGCGACCCAGCGGATCCGCGAGCAGCTGCCGGCCGCGCTGGTTCCGCTGCTGGCCGTGATCGACGATCTGCCGACCCGGACGTCCGGCAAGGTGGACCGGGCGGCACTGCCCTGGCCGCTCGCGTCCGCAACAGAGGACACCGCTGAGCTCACCGCCACCGAGGAATGGCTCGCCGGCGGCTGGGAGGAGATCCTCGGGATCCGCCCTGCCCAGGCCGGCGCCGACTTCTTCAGCAGCGGCGGCAGCAGCCTGAACGCGGCGCAGCTGGTCGCCTGGATCCGGTTGAAGTACCCGCAGGTGGCGGTCGCTGACATCTACCAGAGCCCGCTGCTGTCCCAGATGGCGACAGTGGTCGAGGCGCTGAGCTCGGAGGCCACCGCCCGCCGTGAGGTCCGGCCGACGCCCCGCCTGTCCGGGCTGGTTCAGGGCCTGCTGATGCTGCCGATGCTCGCGCTCGTCGGGCTGCGCTGGCTCACCGTCCTGGCCGCGCTGGGCAAGGTGACGACCCTGGCCCCGCAGGTCTCCTGGTGGTGGATCGCGGCGGGCTGGCTGGTGCTGTTCAGCCCGGCCGGCCGGATCGCGGTGGCCGCCGGCGGCGCCCGGTTGCTGCTGCGCGGCGTACGCCCCGGCGACCACCCCCGTGGCGGCAGCGTCCACCTGCGGATCTGGGCGGCCGAGCGGCTCGCCGAGCTGACCGGCGCGAACGGTGTCGCCGGAGCCGGCTGGATGATCACGTACGCGAAGGCGCTCGGCGCGCGCATCGGCCGTGATGTCGACCTGCACTCCGCGCCGCCGGTCACCGGCCTGCTGAAACTCGGCCGGGGCGCGGCGATCGAGCCCGAGGTCGACCTGTCCGGTTACTGGATCGACGGCGACATCGTGCGGGTCGGCATGGTCCGGGTCGGCGCGGGTGCCAAGGTCGGATCCCGTAGCACGCTGATGCCGGGATCGCGGGTCGGCAAGAACGCGAAGGTCGACGCGGGTTCGACAGTGACGGGTTCGGTGCCGGCCGGTCAGCGCTGGGCGGGCTCACCCGCCGTCCGGGTCAATTCCAAGGACACCGAGGGCTGGCCGGCGCAACGCCCGGCTCGTTCGGGTCTGGGCAAGACGTTCTGGGTCGGCGCGTACAGCCTCACCGCTCAGCTGCTCGGTCTCGTGCCGGTGGTGGCGCTGCTGCCGGCGCTCGCGCTGATCGGCTGGAGGATCTCCGAGCAGCCGGACCTCGGCGCGGTGCTGACCGTCGTCCCGCTCGCCTCGGTCCTCTATCTGATCGGGTACGCCCTGGTCGTGCTGGTCGCCGTGCGTACGCTCGGCATCGGTCTGCGGGCCGGCTTCCACCCCGTGCAGGGGCGGGTCGCGTGGCAGGTGTGGACGACCGAGCGCCTGATGGGGATGGCGCGGGTGGCGCTGTTCCCGATCTACGCCAGCCTGTTCACGCCGGTCTGGCTGCGGCTGCTCGGCGCCAAGGTGGGCCGCAACGTCGAGGCGTCGACGGTGCTGGCACTGCCGGCGATGACCACTGTCGACGACGGCGCGTTCCTGGCCGACGACACGATGGTCGCGACCTACGAGCTCAGCCACGGCTGGCTGCGGGTCGCCCCGGCCCGGATCGGCAAGCAGGCATTCCTCGGCAACTCCGGGATGGCGGCGCCGGGCCGGTCGGTTCCCAAGCGTGGCCTGGTCGGGGTGCTGTCGTCAGCGCCGCACAAGGCGAAGAAGGGCTCGTCGTGGCTCGGCGCCCCGCCGATGCCGCTGCGTCGTGTCGTGGAGACCGGTGACGCCGGGCGTACCTTCGACCCGCCGGCGCGGCTGAAGGTGGCCCGCGCCCTGATCGAGCTGTGCCGGATCGTGCCGGTGATGCTCGCCGGGATGCTGGCGGTGCTCGTTCTCGCGGCGCTGGCGCTGATCTGGCGTACCGAAGGTGGCTGGGTGGCCGCGCTCGCGGCCGGACCGGTGCTGCTCGGCGCGGCGATCGGCGCGGCGCTTGTCGCGTCGGCCGCGAAGTGGATCCTGGTCGGCCGGTTCCGGGTCACCGAGCACGCGCTGTGGACGTCGTTCGTCTGGCGCAACGAACTCGCCGACACGTTCGTCGAGGCGTTCGCGGCGCCACTGCTGTTCCGTTTCGCCAATGGCACGCCGCTGCTGAGCATGTGGCTGCGCACGCTCGGCGCGCGGATCGGCCGCGGTGTGTGGCTGGAGACGTACTGGCTTCCCGAGTACGATCTGGTGCGTCTCGGCGCCGGCGCGACCGTGAACCGGGGGTGCGTTGTGCAGACCCACCTGTTCCATGATCGGATCATGAGCATGGACGAGGTCACTCTGGGCGCGGGCGCCACGCTCGGCCCGCACGGGATCGTGCTGCCCGGCGCCAGCATCGGCGCGCGTACCACCGTGGGACCCGGCTCGCTGGTCACTCGCGGTGACGTCGTGCCCGACGACAGTCAATGGCTCGGCAACCCGATCGCCTCCCGGCGGTCGTGATACCCGCCTCTCCGGGCGCCGACCGCTCGACCGATTCCTATCTTCCCGCCCACGGCAACGGCGGCTATCGAGTCCTGCACTACGACCTCGACCTCGACTACAAGGTGGCGACGAACCGGCTCGCCGGCCGGGCCGTCATCACCGCGCGAGCCGTCCAGCAGCTCTCCCGGCTCACCCTCGACCTCGGCCGCTTCCGCGTCCAGGACGTGCGCGTCGACGGCCGCCCGGCCAAATTCGAGCATCGACCCAACAAGATCAAGATCAGACCCGAGAGACCTATCGGCTACGGCGCCACCTTCAAGATCGAGATTCGGTACGCGGGGAAGCCCGCACCGATCTCAGGACGCTGGGGTGACATCGGCTGGGACGAGCTGACCGATGGTGCCCTTGTCGCAAGTCAACCGATCGGGTCGCCGTCCTGGTTCCCGTGCAACGACCGGCCCGACGACAAGGCAACGTTCCTGGTGTCGGTGACCACGGCTTCGGCGTACACCGTGGTGGTCACCGGCGACCCGGTCGAGCGGCGCCGTGGCGTCGGCACCACCACCTGGGTGTACGAGCGCAACGAGCCGACCGCCCCGTACCTGATGAGCGTCCAGGTCGGCCGGTACGACCTGATCCAGCTGGCCCCGGGGCGGGTGGTCCAGCGGGCTGCCGTCCCGCCGCGCCTGCGTACCGTCTTCCGGCACGACTTCGGCCGGCACGGCGAGATCATGATCGCCCTGGAGCGGATCTTCGGGCCGTACCCGTTCCGGGAGTACGTCGTGGTGGTCGCCGACGACGACCTGGACGACCCGATCGAGGCGCAGGGGATGGCCGTCTTCGGGCGCAACCACCTCGACGGCCGGCGCACCCACGAACGCCTCGCCGTGCACGAACTCGCCCACCAGTGGTTCGGCAACAGCCTCACCGTCGCGGACTGGCGGCACATCTGGCTCAACGAGGGCTTCGCGACGTACACCGAATGGCTCTGGTCGGCCGCCTCCGGCGGCCTGTCCGTGGACGCGCACGCGGCCCAGTGGTACGCCTGGGTCGCGTCCCACCCGGCGAACATCGCCGTCGCCGACCCGGGTGTGGACCGGATGTTCGACACCGTGGTCTACAAGCGCGGGGCGCTGGCCCTGCACGCCTTGCGGGCGCGGATCGGCGAGGCGTCGTTCTTCGCGCTGCTGCGGTCGTGGGTCGCCGAGCACCGCCACCAGACGGTGACGACGGAGCAGTTCCGCGAGCACGCGGCGAGGTTCTCGGCCAAGCCCCTGGACGACCTGTTCGCCGCCTGGCTGGATCGTCCCGCGTTGCCGCCGCTACCGAGGATGGCTCTTCGGCCACCGAACATCTGGTAAACATCGTGGATGACTTCGGTGTGGTCGAACCTCGGAACCCTGGAAGTCAACGGCATCCGGCTCGGTTACCGGGAGGCCGGCGAGCCGGGCGGAGCGCCTGCGGTGCTGCTGCACGGCACCGGGAGCTGGGCAGGCACGTGGGACCGCTTCGCGCCGGTGCTGATCGCGCGGGGACATCGGGTGATCGCCGTCGACCTGCGCGGCCACGCGGACAGCGCGCGAACGGGTGATTATCGGCTGGACACCCTGCGCGACGACCTCCTCGGCCTGGTGCAGACACTCGGCCTGCGAGACGTCCTGGCGGTCGGCCACTCGGTCGGCGGCTACGCGGCCCTCGCGGCAGCGCAGCATTCCCCGGACCGTTTCGCCGGCCTGGTCCTGGAGGACCTGGCAGCCCCGCCGCGGCGTGGGCCGCACCGGCTGCTGAACGTCGCCGGTCGTGTGCTGACGGCCCGCCCGGACCACGAGCTGGCCGTCAAGGCGTCGATCTTCCTCCAGCTGTCCCGCCCGGATCCGGCCTGGTGGGCGCGGCTGCGCGAGGTGCGCCAGCCGGCCCTGGTGCTCTCCGGCGGCCGGACCAGCTGCATCCCGCCGCGCCGGCTGGCCGGTGTGGCCGCCGCGCTGCCGGACGCGAGGCTGGCGACGATCCCGGTCGGCCACCGGGTGCACAGCCTCGCCCCGGAAGCCTTCGCCACCGAGGTGACAACCTTCCTCACCGAGTCCGCCCACCGCGACGGCGGGCACGCGCCGACGGAATGTTCGCGGCAGCCGAGGTCTGGAGCGACAGGTGCCGGAGTCCGCGGTATCGGCCGGATCAGCTGCTGGCGGTCGACCACAGCAACTGCTCGGCCTCCGCGGTGAGCAGCGCCCGGGCGCAGTCGCGTACCAGCCCGTGCATGCCGAAACGGTCGACGCCGTGCTGTGTCAGCAGGTTCGCGTCGTAGAGGCTGTCGAGTGCCCGTTCTCCACAATCGAGGGAGACGCCGGCCAGCGAGGACACCGTGTGGGCGTCGAAGTCGGCGTCTGAGCTCAGGCTCAGCAGGCGGAAGACGCGCTGCGTCTTGTGGTCGAGCCGATGGTACGACGCGGCGAGCACCGTCATCACGTCACGGTCACCGACGGCGAGCAGCCTGCCCCGGCTGCCGCTGTCGCTCAACCGGCTGATCAGGTGGCCGATCGGCCAGGTGCGGTGGTCGCGGAACCGGGCGGCGGCGACCCGGATCGCGAGGGGCAGCCGGCCGCACAGTTCGACGACGGTGCCGACCTCGGCCGCGAAGCCCTGCACCCGGGCCTCGCCCGCGATCCGGGTGAACAGCCGGGCGCCGGACGACGGGGAGAGCACGTCGAGGGAGAGGGTCGCGGTCCGGTCGAGGGCGGTGAGTCGCCGCCGGCTCGTGACGACGACCAGCATGTCGGCGGCGCCGGGCAGCAGCGGGCGTACCTGGGTGGTGCCGGCAGCGTTGTCGAGCAGCAGCAGGGCCCGGCGTCCGGTCAGGTGGGAGCGCCACAGCGCGCTGCGGCGTTCCTCGTCGGAGGGGATCTCGCCGGCCGGAACACCAGCCTGCCGCAGCAGGTGATCCAGTGCCTGCGAAGAGGTCAGCGGATCGCGTTGCGGGGTGAATCCCTGCAGATCCAGGTAGTACTGGCCGTCCGGGTAGCGGCTGGTGAGCCGGTGTGCCAGGTGCACCGCGGTGGCGGTCTTGCCGACGCCGCCCATGCCGTTGACGATGCAGATGACCATCGCGCTGGCGGTGGCCTCGGTGAGCACGGCCAGCTCGCTGTCGCGCCCGGTGAATCCGGGGGTGTCGTGCGGCAGGAAGTTGTTGCGTGTCTCCGGTTCGTCGGTGGGCGCGACCGGTTCGGCGTCCGGCGCCGCGGTCAGTTCGTCGGCCATCTCGTTGCGCAGGATGCGCAGGTGCAGGTCGTGCAGGGCGGGACCGGGATCCATCCCGTAGTTCTCGGCGAGCAGGGTGCGGCCCTGTTCGAAGACGGCGAGCGCGTCGGTCTGGCGACCGTTGCGGTACAGCGCCTCCATCAGGGTGGCGCGCAGTATCTCCCGGTACGGGTGTTCGGCCACCAGCCGGATGAGGTCGTCGATCAGCGGTCCCTGTTCGCCGGCATGCACCCGGATGGTGAAGAGCTGCTCGACGGCGGCCAGCCGGCGTTCGGTGAGCTGCTCGGCGATCCGGGTGAGGTGGCGTCCCCGTACCCCTTCCAGCGCCGGTCCGCGCCAGTGGGCGAGCGCCTGTTCGAGGAGCTTGCGGGCCTGGTCCGGTGCGCCGCGGCGCAGCGCCTCCTCGGCCCGGCGGGTGAGTTTGTCGAAGCAGAAGACGTCGATCAGGTCGGTGGCGGCCTGGAACTGGTATCCGGTCGCGGCGGTCAGCAGCGTCGCGTGCGGGGTGGCGGGGGCGAGAAGCCGGCGCAGCCCGTTGACAGCGTTGTAGAGCTGCTGGCGTGCCGATCGGGGTGGCTCGGCCCAGAGGGCCTCGGCCAGCCGGTCACGGGTGACCAGGGTGTTGGCGTTGGCCACCAGCATGGTCAGCAGTCTCTGCTGACGAACCCCGGGCAAGGGAACCGGGCGTCCGGCGATCTCCATGCGCGGTGGGCCCAAGAGGCGGAAGAATGGAACGGGCGAGCGCGGCTCGGCCACGATGTCAATCACTTTTCGTCCCCGTCGTAAGCGATTGTACAACTGCCTTGAGAAGTGTCTCCAAATTCCTGATCATCAATGCGTGTGGATGCAGTCGCATCATCGCCCATCGGTTATCGATTACGCAATGCCTATGACAGCCATCGCTCTGAGGTGGGTCTTTGCGGTTGTTCGCCCGGTTTTGAGGCGCGTGCTAGCATGCCGGAGCCGAGGACTCGCCGGATCGTCGAAGCGCTACCGGCCCGTTCATAATTGCAATCCTGGAAATGTCTTTTAATCGCGCGAGCGCTCGCGCACGCGAGGAGGCGCGAGTGCGCGTGGGCATGTGCGCGAGGGCGTGAATCAAATTGATCATCGTTATTCCGACACGATCCACGAAGGACTTGTCGGGACTAGCCACTGAGTGCATACTTGCGTCGTGGCCGTACCGGAAACCCTCCTTGCGCTGATGGAGCGCCGTCCCCTGCATGGGTACGAGCTCCGCCGGCGCTACGACGCGTTGCTCGGGCTCCGGCGGCCGCTGAAATCAGGCCAGATCTACTCGACGTTGCAGCGTTTGCAGCGCGACGGGCTGGTCGCCGCCATCGGCGTCGACCAGAGCGCCGGACCCGAGCGGACCTCGTTCCAGGCGACCCACGAGGGGTCGAGCGGGCTGGATCAGTGGTTCTTCGAGCCGGAGGGCGTCCACTCGTACCTGCAGCCGGACCTCTACGCCAAGGTCGTGCTGGCGATCCTGACCGAGCGCGACGCGGAACGGGTTCTCGACGTTCAGCGGGCGGCGCACCGCGCGGTGATGCGCCAGATGACCACGGTGAAGACCGCGCCCGGCTCCGACACGCTCGCCGTGGTCGCCGCCGACCTGGCGATTCTGCACCTGGACGCCGACCTGCGCTGGATCGACGGCACGCAGCGCCGGCTCGACAACATCCGCAAGGCACTCGAACTCAGCTGATCAACAGAGCACCGCCCCCGGCCGGCTCCGATGGAGCCGGCCGGGTGATGGCGGCTGCGCGACATCGGGGGACTTATGCCAGGCAAGCGGCAAAAGATGGGACTTTTCGTAGTCTGCGGATCGCTCCTGCTGAGCGGATGCAGCAGCAAGGCCGGAGGTGACGAACAACCGGCCCAGCAGCAGGCGAGCGCACCCGCGACGGCGAAGGTGACGGCCGGAACGATGAGCGAGATCGTCGAGCTGACCGGCGCGCTGGAACAGCAACGTTTCGCCGACGTCCGGCAGTGCATGGCGGACGAGGGTTTCCCGCAGCTGATGCGGGCTCACGAGCTGTCCGCGCAGCGCACCCCGCAGGCTCACTTCGAGCCGTTGCGGCTCGACCCGCTGGAGATGGGCCCGTACACCGCCGAGCACGCCCGCAAGTACGGCATGGTCGGCTCGGTGCTGCTGTTCGCCAAGCCCGAACCCGGCTCGGTGATCTCCGAGGATCCGGCGTTCGACAAGGCCCGCACCGGTTGTGAGAGCAAGTTCGACAAACGCACAGCGAGCGACGTCAACGGTCTGCTCAAACAGAGCTCCGACCTGCAGACCGAGGTCCGGGCCGCGTTCCTGGACGCGACGAGTGAGCCGATGACCGACCTGCTGTCGCAGCGCCTGGCGTGCGTACGCGACTCCGGCTACGAGCGGATGGACCCGAAAGCCGCGATCGAGGCCGACGAGTTCGGCGACATGCTCAAGGGCGTCGGCATCGAGGCCGGCCGGGTGGAGGCCGATGTCCCGGAGCAGCCGGCCCTGAAGAAGGGCGAGGTGATCGTGGTGCCGCCGAGCGATCCGGGCAGCTACACGCCGCGCGCCGACGAGGTGAAGTTCGCGCTGGCCTACGTCGAGTGCGGCGAGAAGCAGAAGTTCGTCGACGAGCTGGAGAAGCTGCAGGCCGAGCCGCGCGAGAAGCTGAACGACCGCTACGAGGTCCGGCTCGCCGCGATGGTGACCGAACTCAACACCGCCGTTCGCAACGGAAAGTAGTCAGGCGTTGTCCAGCGAAGAAAAGGTCCGCCGGCGCGTCGGGCTCGTCGTGGCGCTCACCGCGGTGGTGAGCACCGTCAGCACCGGAGGCACGATCCTCATCCTCGGCGACCGGGTCACCTCACAGGCGGAGGCGATCGCCAACGCGCAGGCCGTGACGTCGGAGCCGGTCGTCGTGGCGGTGGAGGAGCGCGAACTCAACGAGACCTTCTCGTTCCGCGCCAATGTGGACGACGCCGCGCAGGCGTCGCTGCGGCTCACCCCCGGCATCGAGGGCGTCATCACCCGGGTCCGGCTCAAGGCCGGCGGGACGGTCCGTGCGGGTGGCGTCCCCCTCGAGGTCGAGGGCCGCCCGGTCATCGCGTTGCCCGGCCGGTTCCGTGCCTACCGCGACATCGTCGACGGCGACACCGGCCCGGACGTCGAACAGCTGCAGGACGCGTTGCGCGAGCTCGGATACCGCGTTCGTGACGCCGACGGTGTCTATGGCAAGGGAACCCAGACCGCACTCGGCAAGCTTTACCGCCACGTCGGCTGGGAGCCGCCGTACCAGGTGCAGGAGCAGCCGGCGGAGCCGGAGCAGAACCCCGCGCCGCTCGAGGCCTCCGCGACGCCTGCGGCGTCTGCCACACCCAAGAAGCCGTCTACCGTACGCACGATCGCGGCCCGTGCCGACGAACTGTTCATCCTGGCGAGCCTGCCGCGCCCGGTGGACCGGGTCGACGTGCGGATCGGGCAGACCGCGGCCGGCGCGGACACCGTGCTGTCCCGATACACCGCGGCCACCCGGTTGCGCGGGACGGTCGCCGCCAACCGGTCCGAGGCTCTCGAGGAGGGCACCCGGGTCACCGTCGACGTCGACGGGACCGAGGTGGGCGGCGAGATCACCACCGCGGACAGAGCGGAGGCCGGGAACGACGGCTCGCAGAGCAACGCGTCCGGCGACGAGGTGCCGGTCGCGGTGGTTCTGGACAAGAGACGCACGCTCGGCGCCGGCCGCTCTTACAAGGTGACCGTCGAAGGCCGGCACACCGACGGGGAAGTGCTGGTGGTGCCGGTGATGGCAGTCAACGAGCGCGTCGACGGGACGGCGTTCGTGACCGTGCGCAAGGCGGGCGATCCGGCTACCAACACCGACGTCGAGGTCATCGCCGGGGTGCAGTCCGACGGCTGGGTCGAGGTCGCTCCGGACGATCCGGCGGCGCTCCCGGCGGGCACTCCGGTGATCGTCGGCGGGGAGACGCCGTGACGGCGCCCGCGTTCGCCCTCGACGGCGTGAGCCGCACCTATCGCGGCGCCGGCCCGCCGGTGCATGCCCTCAAACCGGCCGACCTGCATCTGCCGCTCGGTTCGTACTGCGCGATCGTCGGCGCGTCCGGCTCGGGCAAGTCGACACTGCTGAACCTGCTGGGGCTGCTGGACCTGCCGGACACCGGGACGCTGAGCGTCTGCGGCACCGACAGCACGGCGCTGCGCCCGGCGGAGCGCAGCACGCTGCGGGCACGCGAGATCGGGTTCGTCTTCCAGTCGTTCCACCTGCTCGCCGGCCGTACCGTGATCGAGAACGTCGAGCTGGGACTGCTCTACTCCGGCTGCCCGCGCCGGCAGCGGCGTACCCGGGCGGCCGCGATGCTGGACCGGGTCGGTCTCGCCCACCGGCGTGACGCCGACGTCCGGACTCTCTCCGGCGGGGAGAAACAGCGGGTCGCCATCGCGCGGGCGGTGGTCACCGAGGCGCGAATCCTGCTCTGCGACGAACCCACCGGCAGCTTGGACAGCACGAACGGCGTCGCCGTGATGACGCTGCTGCGCGAGCTCAACGCGGCCGGGACCACTGTCGTGGTGGTCACCCACGACGCCGAGGTGGCGGCGCAGGCGAGCCGGTCGCTGACCGTCTCCGACGGCGTGCTGACCGACTCCTGGGCGGCCGTGCCGGCGGCGGACGGGACAGCGGCGGCCGTGCCGGCGGCGGACGGGACAGCGGATGACCCGGCGGCGGAACTGACCGCACCGGCCGGGAACGCGGTGCCGGCATGACGAGGTGGCGCATCTCGCCGGCCGACCTGGCGCGGGAGGCCGCGGCCTCGGTGCGGGCCCAGGGCGTACGCTCGTTGCTCGTCATCGCCGGTGTGATCGTCGCGGCAGCGACGCTGGTGACCACCTCCGGTCTTTCGGCCACATTGTCCAAGCAGGTCTCCGCGGAGTTCGACGGATACCAGGCCACCGAGATCGTGGTCGGGGAGGCACCCGGCTCCGACCCGCCGGCCTGGACCGAGACGTCCGATCTGGATCGGGTACGCGCATTGAGCGGCGTCGTGCACGCCGGGGTGATGGCCGCGCCTGCCACGGTCCTCGCCGAGCGGCCACCCCGCGACGGCCTGTTCGAGCTTCCGGTGCAGCCGGTCGACGCCGGCGCGCTCGCGGCGATCGGGCCGAGGCTGGTAGCCGGCAGCGTGTTCAATCCGTTCCATGTGCGCACCCGCGCCCCGGTGCTGATGCTCTCCGAGTCGGCGGCCCGCCGAGCCGGCGTCACCCGGCCGGGGACGATGCTGCGGGTCAGCGGCACCGAGATGACCGTGGTCGCCGTCTACGCCGACGTGAACCGCCAGGACCAGGTGATGATCGGTGCGCTGGCGCCGCTGGGCGCGCTGCCCGCCGAGAGCCAGGACGGCGCGCGGGTGCTGATCGAGACACAGCCCGGTGCCGCGGCGGCGGTGCACGACCGGGCGGCGCTGGCGCTGCTTCCCGAACGGTCCGAGGCGTTGTCGGCGAGCCGGCCGCTGGACGCGAGCGGGTTCCGGGTCGGTATCGAGAGCCGGGTCCGCACCCTCGTGCTGGCCGTGGTGGGCGTCGCGATGGTGATGGGAACGATCTCGATCGCCTCGTCAGCGGTGTCATCGGTCTATGCCCGGACCGCCGAACTCGGTCTACGCTCGGTGCTCGGCGCCCTGCGCAGGCACGTGTTCGCACAGATCATGGCCGAGACCCTGGTGCTCGGCCTGGCCGGGGCCGCGATCGGGGCGTTCCTCGGTTTCGCCGTGCTGGTGGCGACCTGCACCTGGCAGGGCTGGCGGCCGGTGCTCGACCCGGGCGTGCTCGGTCTCGCCCTGCTCAGCGGGGCCTTCGCCGGTCTGATAGCCGGAGTGCCACCGGCGTGGCGGGCCATGCGCCTGCAACCGGTGGATGCGCTTCGCCGTCAATGACTTCACCTCTTCGTCGTCCGTACCCTGAAAGGAATTTGATGTCTCACCGAGCCGAGCCGAAGCCCGCGCTGCTCCGCATCGCCGCCGTGGCCCTGACCGCAACGGCGCTGACCGCCGGGACGCTGGCCGGATGCGGCGGCGACGGCAATGCCGACGTCGGCGCGAAACCCGGCGCCGAGGGGGTGCGCGACGTGGTGAGCGTCTACGCCAAGGCTCTCGCCGACGGTGACGGCCAGCGCGCGTGCTCGCTGATGAGCAAGCCGGCGCAGGACGCCCTGCGCACCCGCACGAAGGGCGCCGACTGCCTGGACGCCGTGAAGAAGGTGTCGCCGGACGCCGCAGCTGCCGGCCTGGGCCAGGTGAAGTTCGAGGACCCGCAGGTCAGCGGGGACAATGCGACGGTGAAGGTGTCGCTCGCCGCGGACGCCAAGGACGGCGCGCTCAAGGCTCTCGGATCCGAGCAGCTGAAGCTGGTGCAGATCGACGCGCGCTGGCACATCGACGAGGACGCGGCGGCCTCGTGACGACGCTCCTGCTGCGCGCCCGCGACCTGCACGTCCGGTACGGGTCGACGAAGGCGCTCGACGGCGTCGACATCGACGTGCACGCGGGTGAGACGGTCGCGGTGATCGGCTCCAGCGGCTCCGGGAAATCGACGCTGCTGCACTGCCTGTCCGGTCTGGTCACGCCCGGTTCCGGCACGGTCTGGCTGGACGAGAAGGCGCTGAACACCATGCCCGATCGCGAGCGCAGCCGGCTGCGGCGCCAACGGTTCGGATTCGTCTTCCAGTTCGGTCACCTCGTCCCGGAGCTGACCGCTGTGGAGAACGTGGCGCTGAACCTGCGGCTGGAGGGCTCGTCGCGCCGGGCCGCGAACGCGGTCGCCGAACGCTGGCTGGCCGAGCTCGGTGTCGATGATCTGGCCGGCCGCCGGTCCGGTGAGATGTCCGGCGGCCAGCAGCAGCGGGTCGCCGTCGCCAAGGCGCTCGCCACCGAGCCGGACGTGATCTTCGCCGACGAGCCGACCGGCGCGCTCGATTCCGCCAACGGCGAACGGGTGATGGGCCTGCTCACCCGCCAGTCGCGGGAACGCGGCTGCGCGCTGGTCGTGGTCACCCACGACAACGAGGTGGCCGCGTACGCCGAGCGCGAGGTCGTGCTGCGTGACGGCCGGGTGGTCTCGCTCTCCATGGACAGCGGCGGCCGATGACCGGGGTGACTCTCAGCCTCGCCACTCAGCTCGCTACCGGCAGCCGGCGGTCGCGGCGGCGGTTGTCGCTGACCGCGGCCGGCATCGCTGTCGCGGCGGTGTTCCTGCTGGCCGGGGCATCCGCACTGCCGCTCAACGGCGCACGCAACGACCGGCTGGGCGACCGGCTGGCCACCCTGGAGCGGGGCGCGCCGCGGGCTGAGGGCACGCTGCTCGCCTGGACCTGGGACGACCTGTACCTGGGGCACCGGGTGGCGGTCACCGAGGTGGCGGTGCTCCGGGCCGGCGCCGAGGTGGCGCCGGGTCTGCCGCGGCTGCCCGCACCCGGTGAGATCGTCGTGTCGCCGGCGGTCGCGGACGCCCTCGCCGCTGACGAGTTGCTGGCGCAGCGTTACCCGCAGCGGGTGGCAGGCACGGTCGGTGACGCGGGGCTGCTCGGTCCGGGGGAATGGGTCGTCTGGCTCGGCGCGACACCGGACGCCTTTCCGGCTGATCACCCGGTGGCCTCCGGGTGGGGTGCGATACCCGATGACGTGCCGCCGGTGCCGGGGGCGTTGCGACTGGCCGTCCCCATCGGGATGGTCGCCCTGTTGCTGCCGGTTCTCGCGCTGGTGGTCAACGCGGTGCGCTGGGGTTCGCAGGAACGCGACCGGCGGCTGGCGGCGTTGCGGCTCTCCGGTCTGTCGATCGGGCAGGTCCGGCTGATCACCGCGCTGGAGACCGGGCTCGCGGCCGGGCTCGGCGCGCTGCTCAGCGGCGGCCTGTTCCTCGTGGTGCGCGCGTTCGCCGCGCCTGCGATACCTGTCGACGGCGGCGCCTTCGCCGCCGACCTCGACCCCGGCTTCGCCGCGGCCTCGGCGATCCTGGCCGGCCTGCCGGTGGTGGCCACGGTCATCGCGGTGCTCGCGTTGCGCGCCGTCGTTGTCAATCCCCTGGGTGTGGTACGCCGTCTGCCGGCGACCCGTCTGCGGTGGTGGCGGCTCGTTCCGCTGGCCGCCGGGTTGGTGGCGCTGGCCGGGGTCGGTCTGTGGTCGTCGGCTTTCCTGCTGATCGTCGCGGCTGCTCTGCTGATGCTCGGCCTCTATGTGGCGGCCCCGGCGCTGGGGCTGGGCGCGGCGGCTCTGCTGATCCGGTTCGAAGCCAACCCGATGCTGCTGCTCGCCGCCCGCCGGGCACAGGCGTCGGTGGGGTCGGCGGCGCGCGTCACGGGTGTGGTCACCCTGCTGGTCTTCGCGGCCGGCTGGTTCCTGTCGGTGCTACCGCTGACCAACCCGGGCAACGCGGTGTCGCTGGACGAGCTGCGGCACCGGGTCAAGCCGCACACCTTCGTGGTGTCGGTTCCGGCGGCCGGCGCCGGCCGCGCCGCCATGCCGCCGGCGGTGTCCGGGCTGGCCGAGCTGACTGTGGTGCAGCTGCGTTCGCCGGCGGTGCCGGACGGGATCAGTGCGGTGGCGGCCGACTGCGCGGCTCTCGCCGGGGTGCTCCGGGCGCCGTTGCCGGACTGTTCGCCCGCGGTGGCGTACGCCTTCGACTCCTCGCCCGGTGAGGAGAACCCGCTCGGTGCGGCCGGCTCGTTCACTGCCTATCTGGACGGTCCGGAGACCGCCGCCGGGGTGCAGATCATCGACGCCGGTCCGGTGCGCATCGACACGGTGAGGCCGGGCGCGCTCGACGGGTTCGACGAGCTGGCGGTCGGTGCCGGGCTGGTGCCGGTGGCCCAGGTGCCGGCGAGGGCCCTCGCTGAGGCGCCGGCCCGGATGCTGCTGGTCAGTACGTCCACCGACGACCCGCGGGAGCTGGAACGGGTGCGTACCGCGTTGCAGTCACTGCAGCAGGGCTCGCTGCGGGAGGCGCGTGACGTCGAGGAGCTGCAGGCCCAGGCCGAGGCGGTGGGCCGCGGTTATCGAGCCGTGGTGTGGGGCGCCCTGAACCTGGCGATCATGGTGTCGGCGATGTCGCTCGCGGTGGCGCTGCTGGACCGGCTGATCGAGGAGCGGCGCGGGATCGCGTCGCTGCGGGCTCAGGGGGTGACCGTGCCGTCGTTGCGGGTGGTGATGCTGGTGCAGACGCTGATGACGATGCTGCCCGGGGCGGTCGCCGGCCTGCTCTGCTCGGTGCCGCTCACGCTGGTGTTCTTCGCGGTCAGCGGGCATCCGGAACTGGGGTTGTCGGTCCCGGTGCTGGCGGGCACCGCCGCCGCGTGCGGGGTGGCGACGCTGCTGGTGGTGGCCCTGCTGCTGCCTGCTCTGGACGAGGCGATCGACACCCGGCAGCTGGTGGTCGACTGATCCCGCCGCACAGACCTTCCTCCCCCGCAGGAACGGGCCGGGACGCCACAGCGTCCCGGCCCGTTTCAGATCTCGTCAGTGTGTCAGCAACGCTCGTGACGGTCGTTCTGGTCCTTGACCGACGAGTTGATGGCCTGCCACGCGGTCGACCGGCCGTGGCTCGACACGTCGTCCGGCAGGACGCCGTGGTCGTCGATGACCTTGACGGTGCAGACCGTGTCGCGGTTCTTCAGCTGCGGCGAGTTGTCCTTCAGCGCGCCCTGTCCACCCGCACCGTTGGTGACGTTGGTGAAGGTGTAGCTGCTGTGCGACCCGGCGTTCCAGAAGTGCTTCTGGTAGGTCGTGTTCGTGGCGTCCCGGGCGAAGCAGATCTCGCCGGAGTTGCAGGCCAGGTTGCCGTCGCCGACGTCTGCCGACGCCGGGCCGGCCAGTGCGCCGAGCGCCATGACGGCACCGAATCCGGCGAAGAGAATCTTGCGCATGCGAAACCTCCCGTGGTGTGACCGACGGTCCGGCGCCCGGAGGCGCCGTGCCGGTAGTCGCTTTCCGCAACCGGGCCAGAGCTTGCCGTAATCGAAGCTCACGGAACAAGACTGTCCACTACCGACGGTCTAACCCTGGCGAGTAGGCCCCGAGTAGACACTCAGGCGGTCACCGGGGTGGGTTCGGCGCAGGACCCGACGGCGGTGTGCTGGGCGTGATCTCCGGCTCGTCGCTCTTGCCGTTGCTGACCTCGATGGTCACCGCACCGTTCTTGACGGTACGCCCGCTCGGGTCGGTGCCGGCCGCGGTTCCCTCCGGGCACTCCGAGTCGACCTCGCGACCGATGTCGACGCTGAAACCCGCCCGTTCCAGCCGGGTGCGGGCCCGGCTCAGCGTGTCGCACTCCACGTCGGGGATGTAACGCCGTTCGCCGTACGCGATCTTGCGGTTTTCCGGTCTTTTGAACTGGACCCTCGGTTTGCCGTCCATGTAGTCGCCGAGAGTCCGGTAGACGGCCGGGTTCACCTGGGCGTGCCGAAGCCGGTCCTTGTGGTTCTGGTAGTCCGGATTGACCAGGTATCCGGCGACCACGAGCGAGGTCGTCCCGGCGACCAGGGACGCCGTCTTGTCCTTGTCGGTCGTGCCGGTCTTGCCGAACACCGGGTGACCGACCACCCAGCGGGTGTCCGGTGCGGTGCTGCCGCCGCAGTTGCCGAGCAGCGCCGAGTCACCCACCGGGCACCGGGCCGCGTCGACAGCGGCACGGGCGACGTCCGGGCTGGTGGCCTGGGTGCACAGCGATCGGCCCACGTCGAGTTTGTCGCCGTCACGGGTGACGATCTGTTCGATCGGGGTCGGCGGGCAGTACTTGCCGTCGGCGGCGAGGGTCGCGTACGCGTTCGCCATGTCGAGCGGGGTGGTCGCCGAGACGCCCAGGGTGAACGCGCCCCACTGATGGGCGTAACCCGGCGACGCGAACTCGGCGTCCTTGGCCGCCCGGAATTGAATGCCGAACCGTTTGGCGACGCCGACCACGTTCTCCGCGCCGACACGTTCTTCCAGCGGTACGAAGTACGTGTTGATGGAGTTGCCGAAGCCCGTCCACATGTTGTAGATGCCTTCGCCGCCACCGCCGGAGTTGCTCGGACACCAGAAATGGGTCCCTCGGCAGGCCGAGGGATTGTTACGGTTGATGATGTATTTCGACTCGTACCGTTTCTCCGCCTTGATCGTGTACGCCAGAGGCAGTTTCTTCTCCAGTGCCGCGACCAGGGTGAAGATCTTCATGACCGAGCCGGCCTGATAACCGGTGATGTCGCCGCCGCCGCTGAGCAGCGGGTTCGTGGTGTTCGGGTACGAACCACGGATGCCCTTGCGCGCCTTCGCCGGATCGGAAGAGATCTTGTTCTGCGGGTTGTCCGGATCGTCCAGCTTGAACTTGCGGTTCGCGGCGAGCAGCCGGACCTTGCCGGTGCCGGGCTGGACCGCGGCGAGCAGCAGCGCGTTCTTGTTGCCCTCGGAGATCAGATCGGCGATCCGGTCACGAGCATTCTTCTGCGCCTTCACGTCCAGGGTCGTGGTGATCCGGTAACCGCCGCTCTTGAGCCGGCGCGCACGATCGTACGGAGTGGCTCCGAATTCTTCCCGGTCCATCCACCACCGGTAGAAATAGTCGCAGAAGAAGCCCCAGTTGTTCTTCGCCACCGAGACGCAGCCGTTGCTGACCGGGCGGACCTTGCGCGGGATCGGCTCCTTGATCGCTTTGTCGGCCTGGGCCTGGGTGATGAAACCCATCTCCACCATGCCGGGGATGACGTAGTTGTCGCGACGCTGCTTGATCTCCGCGTAACCGTCCGAGGTGGTCGGGTCGTACCCGGAGGGTGCCCGCACGATGCCGGCGAGCATGGCGGCCTCGCCGAGCGTCAGATCCTTGGGCGCCTTGTTGAAGTAGACCCGGCTGGCGGCGAAGATGCCGTAGGTCTGCTTCCCGAACGGCACGATGTTGAGGTAGCGCTCGAGGATCTGGTCCTTGGTGAGCTGTTTCTCCAGCTCCATCGCGTACCTGATCTCGGTGACCTTGCGTTTCGGGGTGTCCTTCGTGGCGTCGAGGACATCGTTCGGGCTGGTCGCCGAGTACGCCAGCGACATGCGTACCCACTGCATGGTGATCGTCGAAGCGCCCTGTTTCGCGCCACCCTGGTTGTTGTTGACCAGCGCCCGCGCCACACCTTTGAGGTCGACGCCGTTGTGTGTGAAGAACTCCCGGTCCTCGGCGGCGACCATGGCGTCGCGCACGAACTTCGACATGCCCTTGAGCGGGACGTCGCTGCGGAACTCGTCGTAGAACTGGGTGAGCTGGGTCTTGTTGTCGGCGGCGTAGACCCGGGAGATCTGCGGCGACTTGAATGCCTTGAGCTCGCTGGGAAGGCTCGCGAACGCTTCCTCTCCGGCCCGCAGCGTGAGGCCGGACATGGCGGCGAACGGGAACACGGCCGCTGCCACGACAAGCCCGGTGATCAGGCCGCAGATCAGGAAGACGAACGCGTTGACGAAGATGTTGTGATCTCGTCGGCGTATCCAGGAGCCCACCGCTGCACCACCCGTGTTCGGCGAAACGATCCGCGTCTATCACACCTCATCGTGTCAAGAGGCGGGGGTGGAGTCAGTCGTGAGTGTGTGGGCCGGACGGCTGAGATCAACTCTTCGAACGGGCAGTGGTCAAGATCCACACCTTAGTGGAGGATTTCCGGGTGCCGCTCGGGGGAAGCGGCAGCAGCAATTGGAGGATTTGTGCCCGAGTCGCGCCGCCAAGCCGATGACAAGGTTCTCGCTCTGGCGTTCTATCTGCTCGTCGATGTCTCGTACTCGATGGAGGGCGCTCCGCTGCGGGCGGTGAACCAGATCCTGCCCGAGGTCATCGACGCGATCGAGGAGAGCCCGACGCTGGGTGACGTGGTCCGGCTCGGCGCGCTCGACTTCGCTGACGACGCGCAGACCGTGCTGCAGCTCGGTGACCTGCGCAACGTCAAGAACATCCCGGTCTTCGCGGGTCGTGGCGGCACGTCGTACGCGGCGGCGTTCCGCAAGCTTCGTAAGGACATCGAGCGGGACATGACGGAGATGAAGGCGGACGGTTTCAAGGTCTACCGGCCTGCCGTCTTCTTCATCACCGACGGTGCGCCGACCGACCCGCCGAACGATCTGCAGGCGGCGTTCGCCGAACTCACCGACCCCGGTTTCAAGGCCCGGCCGAACATCATCCCGTTCGGTGTGACGCCCGCTCTGGAGAAGGCCGTTCTGGACCCCTGGGTCTACCCGAAGCCGTCGGACAACGGCAGGCCGATGCGCAGCTACGTATACAACGGCGCCGGTGACGCGGCGACAGCGATCAAACAGATCGCCGAGGTGCTGATCACCAGCATCGTGGCGTCCGCCAACTCGGTGAGTGACGCGGGCACCGCCGGCGGTTTCGTGCCCCCCGCGGACGACGACCTCGACGACTGGATCTGAGGGATACAACGAGGACGAGGGGGCCGCATGCTGGACGACGGCCGGATATCGCCGCCGGAGCCGGTGGAGGACGATACGGACTGGTCGACACCGCTGAACGGGGATCTCGGTGAGCCGATCGCCGGGCTTCACCCACCGGACCCGCCCGATGAGCAGCTCTGGCACCGGCACCGCGATGAACGGTGGGTGGTGGAGGATGCGGGGCGTCAGCCGCTGGTCCGCCCGATCGTCGCGGCGCGGGTGAGAACGCCGCCACCGGACATCGTGGTCGACGGGGCGGACGCCGGCTCGATCACCTTCCGGGCGGCCAGCGTCCGTGGACTCAGCCATCAGGAACGTGGCGAGCCACGCCAGGACGCGTACGCGATCCGTTTCACCCGTGATCAGCGATGGCTGGTCGGGTGCATCGCGGACGGTGTGTCCGACGGGCCGCGCTCGCACGAGGCGGCCGCCGAGATCGTGGACAAGCTGACCGGCACGCTGATCGACTTCCTGACCGGGTTCACGGTGGAAGACCCGCGGGCTGACTGGCAGACCCTCGCGGACGCGCTGCCGTGGGCGGAGGCGGTGGAGGCGGCGAACACCGCTGTGACGGAGCGCGCCCGCGAATATCTGCGCCGGGCCTACGCGCGGCCGGGCAGTGAGGAGAAGCTGCGCGAACTTGAGGAGTCGTTGCCGTTCGCGCACGTCCGGACGATCATGTCGGCCACCGCGCTGGTCTTCATGGTGGACACCGCACCGTCCGCCGACGGCACTCACCGCGCTCTGCTGGCGAACCTGGCCGGCGACTCCAGCGCCTTCCTGCTGCGCGAGGACGCATGGCTCCCGATGGTCGCGATCAAGAACGAGGGCAACGAGATCCTCTCCAGTTCGGTGCGGCCGATGCCCGACCTGGTGGAACCGCGCGTGGACACCTTCCATCTGGCGGTGGGGGAATCGTTCGTAGTGATGACCGACGGCCTCGGTGATCCGCTCGGCTCGGCGCGCGGCACGGTCGGAGCCTTCCTGCGGGAGAAGTGGCATACGCCGCCGGACGTCCTGGCGTTCGCTCAGCACCTGGCGTTCTACAAGAAGACCTTCACTGATGACCGGACCGCGGTGATGGTGTGGACGAACCCGCCCAGGCGGCGGCGGTGAGTGGCGGCCTCGAGTTCACCGTCGGCCAGCTCGGCCGGATCGAACCGCTGGCCCGGGGCGGCACCGCGACGGTCCACCTGGTGCCGGACCTGACGAGGGTGGGTGACCAGCCCGGTCCCTATGTCTACAAGAAGTACACCGACAAGACGAAGCAGTCGGCCGGCCCGGCGCTGGGACAGGGCCTTTCCAACTTCGTGCAGTTCCGGGATCGGCTGCCGGCCGATCAGCTCAAGGCCTGGGATGAGCGGATCATCTGGCCGGTCGCGCTGGTCAAGGACGGTGGCGGTGCGGCCGACGGCATCTTGATGCGGATCATCCCGGACCGGTTCTTCCACCACTTCACCAAACGCAACGGCGGGTCCAACCACAAGCCGCGGGAGATCGAGACGCTGTTCGGCGACACCGAGACCGCGATGCGCAAGGGCCTGCCCGACGTCTCGCTGGGCACCCGGCTGCAGCTGATCAGAGCGATCGCAGCGGCGTACGGGATGATGCACAAGGAAAACATCGTGCTGGGTGACGTCTCCGGCCGCAACATCATCTACGACCCGGATCCGCAACGACCCGCCATCATGGTGGTGGACGTGGACAGCGCCCGGATCCGCGGCAACCGTGCCACGTTCGGCAGCCAGCCGCACACGCCGAACTGGCAGCCACCCGAGGCGCTGGCCGCAAGCCACGCACTGGAATCGGCGAAACGCAGCGTTCCTCCGGCGGCCCGGGACGTGCAGGACCGGCTGCACAACGCCTGGTCCATTCAGAGCGCGAAAACCGATGTGTACAAGTTCGGGCTGATGGTGGTGCGCATTCTCGACTTCGGCCGGGGCTGCGCGGTGAACCGTGATCCGGCCAAGGCCCGCACGATTCTGCGTGCTCAGCTCGGCACCGAGGCGCAAGCGTTGCTCGACGCGAGCATGGCCGGCGATCCGCAGGACCGGCCCCTGATGCGCGACTGGTACCGGGTTCTGCAAGGCGCCCCTTCGACCACGCCGAAGCAACGGCCGAGGTCTGCGCCGGCGCCGGTAACGCCGCCGCGCCCGGTGCTCGTGAACGGCACCCGGCGCGGCAACTGGGAGTGGGTGGAAGGGCACGGCTGGAGCCGGATCACCGCACCCTGACAGGTCACTCCGTTTCGTGGGGGTCCTGGCGCGTGCCGTACACCGAGCGCTGCGGCGCGGCCATCGATTCACCGACCGGCGCCGTGCCGCGGATCGCCCGCGAGGCGTCCGGTCCGTTGACCGGCGGGGCCGGCTGGTGGCCGGTCGGCGCCCAGTACGTGCCGTCCTGGTCTGGCGTTCGATACGCCTGCAACTGGACGGTCCTGGTCTCGTTGTCACCGAGACGCTCCGCTGACGTCAGCTGGTCCTGCCAGCGCTGCACGTCGCGGTCCGCGGCGGCGTGCGCGTAGTCCTCCCAGGCGACGAGCACCCGCTGCATCACCTGGCTCTGTGCCTCGACGACCTTCTGGTTGCCGATCTTCGCGGCGTCTTTGATCAATTGCAGGCGATCCTGCTCGATCTCGCGTTCGACGTCCCAGCGCTCGGCCGCGGTCCGGGCGTGTCTGTCGTCGACCTCCTTGGCTTTGCGGTCGTACGGAGTCTCGGGGCCGAGGACCTGCAGCAGTTTCATCAGCACGGGCAGCAATTCCAGGCACAGGAAGAGCAGGAACAGCATGATGTGCGCGAGCTGCAGCGTGGGCCGGTCCGCGGAGAGCCTGTCCAGGGCTTCCAAACGGGCCAGCAAACCGTCGTCCTGCTCGCTCTGCGCCGCGTGCGCTCGTTTGGCCGCCTCGGACCGCTCGTTCAATTCGGTCAGCGCTGCCCGGTTGGCGTCGAGCCGGCTCCGGGCTGTCGCGATCGCGGTGTCCTGGGCGCTGCTCAGGTTGCTCGCCGCAGCGGCCCGGGCGTCCTTGAGCTGCTGGGCGGCGTCGTCGCGCTCGGCCTTCCGGTCGTCGCGGATCTGCACCTTCTCGTCGAAGGCGATACCCGGCCCGGCCAGGCCCGAGCCGCAGGTGCCCTCCTTCTCGCAGACCACGTTCTTCTCCGCGGCCAGGTAAGCCGTCTGTGCCTTGTCATAAAGCTCCCGTACGGCGGTGACCGCCGGATCGCTCTCCACGTTCACCGACACGCCCTTGGCGAGAACCGCCTCATCGGCGGCGATCTGCTCGGTCAGCTCGGGGATCTTCGCGTAGTCGGGGTTGGTCGCGATCTGCCGGTTGTATGCCTCGGTCTGCTCGGCCTGCATCACGAACAGCTCGGTCTCGATCTCCGGCGCGAAGATCTGGAGCACCACCGGGGTGGAGATCACCGTGCCGAGGACGAGAGCGAGCAAGACCCGCGGGAGTGCCGCCGCGACCGAGAGGATCTTTCGCTCCTGGCGCATCATCTGCACGACCAGCAGCCGGTCCAGGTTGAGGATGATGACTCCCCAGGCCAGGCCGATCAGCAGTTCGACGACGATCGGCAGCCCCATGGTCATGTGGACGGCCATCACCGCCGAGGCGGCGGCGACCACCGCTGTCGACACGATGACTCCGCCCATCGCGGCGTACCGAATCCGATCGCCGGGCGCCGCCTCGAAGACCTCGGGCCGCCCTCCTGCGATCTGCGCCAACCGGTGCGTCACGCCCACGGTAACCTCCACCAATTCTTACGAGGGGAACGGGACTTCTCCGGACGCTGGAGGAACCAGCCGCCCAGGTCGTGCGGGAAGATCTGCGGCATCTCCGAGCGCCGTGCGCCGAGCAGATCACGCAGGGAACGACGCCGCGGACGGATCGTGCCGGTCATCGGGTCGGAGACCGACGACGCGGACAGGGCGCTGCGGACCGTGTCGTCGTCCATTGCCCAGATTCCGTTGATCAGATCGCCGACCTGGTGCAGGGTTCGGTTGGACGTCAGCGGCGGTGCGATCGGGATCGGCATCTCTCGCAGGCGTGGGAGCTCGAACACGTTGACCCACGGCGAGTCGTGCCGGCGCTCGCCGACCTTGTTGCGGAGCAGCACGGTGATCCGGCCGGACCTGGTGACGGTTATCGGAAGGGAACCGCCGTCGGCATGGCTCGCGGGCACAGGAGTCAGGTTTCCGTCCGGGCCGATCACGGAGATCTCGTCCGCGTAACTGGTGAGCCAGCGGACCGTCACGTCGGCGCCGACTGGCGCGAATCTCGGCTCCACAGTGACCGACGTGACGATCGGTGGTCCCTGCAGCAGTACGGCTCGCCGGCTCAGGTATTCCCGCCAGCGGGAGGCCGCCGGTGTCACGGACAGCGCGTTCGACCTGGCGCGCGCGAGCAGGTCCAGCCCTTCGGGGTCGAGAGCGGGGATGGCCGGGACCCGATCGACCAGGCCGGTCCGATCGATCAGGCCGGTCCGATCGATCAGGCCGGTCCGATCGATCAGGCAGAGTTCGACGAACCGGCCGAACCAGCTCAGGTCGACGGTCGTCTCATGACCGTCGGCAGTCGCGCACAGCCGGACGTCGGCGCAGTCCACCAACTGGATCTCGGCTTCGTGGCGCAGAACACGGAAGACTCCCGACTCGAGCGCGCGTGTGCCGAGAACGATGCTGTGGGCATGGGCCAGATCGAGGATGCCGGCGAGATCGGCCAGCAGGCGCATCCGGGCGACGCCGTCGAGCGCGACCGGCACGGTGCCGGGCTCGACCGGGACGGGGGCAGTGCCGTCCAGCCTGAGCAGGGCGATCGACCGGGGAACGATGCGGCCGTCGTCGCCGTCGTCGCCGAATGCGGCCGGAACGCCCGGCGCCAGTAAACCGGTGACGGTTCGCGGATCATCGGCGACTGAAGACCCGCCGGCTAAGGAGCCGCCGATTGAGGAGCCGGCGATTGAGGAGCTGACGACCACCCGAACTGGCCAGCACACCCGGTCGATGAGGCCGCTCGCCGACGGCTCCCGCCGGATCGCGGTCAGGTCGACCAGCTCGTCGATCGGACGCGTCCCGGCATCCCGATCGGCATCGAGGAACCGGCGATAAAGGAGAGGCCCGGCTACATCCGGGAACGGGTGCGCGGTCACCTCCACGACCTCGGCGTCCGTGGTGTGCTCCAGGACGTCGCCGGTGACGAGATCCTCCTCCGCCACCACCCAGCGGGCCTGACGCAGACGAAGAACGCCGGTCAGCACCGAACTCCGGATCATCGCGACGACGTCGTGCGCGACAGTGGTGACGTCGGCCTCGTTCGTGACGGCGGAGTAACCGACGGCGTCGTACGTCTGAGTCAGATGTTCGAGCGGTGTGCCGTCCTCGGCCGACAGACCGACGAAGAGGACTGCCGGCTGCCAGCCCCGGATCTGCTCGATCCGCGGATTGCGGGTCATCAGGTCGCTGAGGATGGCGTCCCACTCGTCCGGCGCTTCGGTGAAGGTCCCTGAGGTGAGCACGACGATGAAGGGCGGCCGTACCTCGGGAAAGTCGGCGTCCAGCTGGGAGATGTCGATAGCCATGCGCTGACGCATGGCTTCGGTCGCGGCGCGCAGAGTCGGTTCCGCCGTGGTGGTACGCATGGCCGGCAAATCGTCGGTGAAATCCACCTGCTGCAACGGGAGCACCGAGCCGAACCCGTCGGTGGTGCCGTAGTGCTCGACGCCCCAGCGAACCACGGATCTCAGCAGCTCGTCGCCGGCGATGCCGGCGGCCAGGTGGCCCACCAGTGACTCGCCGAGGACCCGCCGGTCGTTGCCCATTCGCGCGGATACATCGCAGAGAAAATAGACCGGTTGGGGTTCTTCCTCGGTGCCTTCGAACACGTTCTGTTTCCCTGCCTGGATCGCCACTGTGGAGCCCCGTGCACCGTGTGACCAGAAGAGAGGGTAAACGGGCGATTGGGTGCCCCATAGTGTCCGGCGGACGAAATGCCGGACCCGTCGGCCATAAATGATCATGCGGATAGCGGGAGATCGTGCTTTCGGCCAGTTCAAATGGTGATGACGACCTTTGCTCGGGCGTGTTCGGACTCCACGTATCGGATCGCGGCGGCGGCCTCGGTCAGGGGGAAGGCGCGGTCGATCACAGGCTTGACCGTGCCGGCCGCCGCCATCTCGGCCAGTGTGGTCAGGTCCTGCTGGCTCGTGGTCGCCGTCAGGACGGAAATTCGCTGGTTGGTGAAGCGGGATGCCAGGCCCGCCCAGAGGATCAGGCGCATCGGGCCGAAGAGGCTGCCGCCCTGGTATGTGCCGCCGCCGGAGAGGACCAGGGTGCCACCGGGGGCGAGCGCGTCGCGCAGAGTGGACAGTGCGTGGTTACCCACCAGATCGAGTATCACGTCGTATTTCGTGTCGAGGGCGGTGAAATCTGTCTGCCGGTAGTCGATCACCGAGGATGCGCCGAGCGACGTCACCAGGTCCACGTTGCGGGTGCTGCAGACTCCGGTCACTGACGCCCCGGCGGCCGTCGCCAGTTGGACGGCGAAGGTGCCGACGCCGCCTGACGCGCCGTTGATCAGGACGGTGTGTCCAGGAAGAACAGAGATCAGGCCCTGCAACGCCGTCACCCCGGCCAGGGGAATCGCCGCCGCTTCGGACGGTGTCAGCGCCGGGGGCCGGTGTGCCACCAGGTCCGGAGAAATCGCGATGTATTCGGCGAAGGCGCCGTCCGCCTGCCCGGCATCGCCGAACACCTCGTCGCCGGGCTGGAAGGACGAGACCCCGGCACCCACCGCGACGACCTGCCCGGCGAAGTCCCGTCCGCGAACCCGGGTCTTCGGCCGCCTCAGGCCCATGCTCAGGCGTGCGAACCGCGGGTCACCGCGCATGACATGCCAGTCGTAGGCGTTCACCGACGCGGCGGCGACCCGCACCAGCACCTGCCCGTCGCCGGCGACAGGCGTGGGAACCGAGCCGATCGAGCACGAGCCATAGCGATCCTGCACGAGCGCCTTCATCGAAAACCCCCAAGGTGTACGGTGTACACCCAGTGAACGTGTACGCCGTACACCTGTCAAGGGAGATATCGTGCCCACGTGGTGACAAGGCTGAATCGGGACCGGGTGCTGCGCGCAGCCGTGGCCCTGGCCGACCAGATCGGCCTGGAGCAGCTGAGCATGCGCCGGCTCGCTCAGGAGCTGGACGTCGTGCCGATGGCGCTCTACAAACACGTTGCCAACAAGGACGAGCTGATCGACGGCATGCTCGACGTGGTCATCGGTGAGATCGAGCCGGCGACGCACCACGGGGACTGGAAACCCGCGATGCGTGAACAGATCCTCGCCGCCCGGCAGGCGATGCTGCTCCACCCGTGGGCCTCGCGCGCCATCGAGGTGCGGCAGGCGCCGACGACGGCGGTTCTCGCGTACATGAATGGGGTCATCGAAATCTTCAGAGCCGGCGGCATGTCCGCCGGCTTGACCCACCACGTCATGCACGCGCTGGGAAGCCGGGTTCTGGGTTTCACGCAGGAGTTGTACACAGCTGATCCGGGTGGCGAGCCGCCGGACATGACGGCGTTTCCCTACGTCGTGGAGATGGCGATGACGGCCGCGCACGAGAACGACACGATCGTCGGCGGTGGGTGCGACGACGAGTTCGAGTTCGAGTTCGCCCTGGACGTGCTGCTGGACGGTTTCGAGCGGTTACACGCGACCGGCTGGCACCCCTAGGCTCATGCCACGCAGAACTCGTTGCCGGACGGGTCGAGCAGCACGACCACTGATGGCCCCACTCGTCGTGCTCGGACCGGTACGTGGCGCCGAGTTCGACCAGGCGCTCGACCTCCGCGGCCCGGTTGTCGGCGCTGAGGTCGAGATGGCAGCGGTTCTTGCCCGTCCTGCCCTCCTCGACCGCGATGAACATGAACGTCGGCCCGGGTCCTCCCGGATCCGGGCGAGCGGCACGTCCAGCTCCCGCAAGTCTCGACCTTCACCCAGGGCGAAGGTCAACCTCGGGCGTCAGGTGGATGGGCCGGGGGTGTGGCCGGGCGCCACCGCTGCCTGGACGATCAGGGCGGCGGCGCCGATGCTGGCCGCGTCCCTGGGCTGGGCGGACAGCTCGACCAGCACCGGATGCCGCCGCCGGGAGTGGGCGGTTCGCTCCAGGTGGGTGCGCAGGCGGCGGGCGTAGATCGAGCCGGCCAGGGCCGCGCCCGGGCCGGTCAGGACCACCCGGCCCAGGTCCAGCAGGTTGACCATCGAGGTGGCGGCGACCGCGAGATGGCTCGCCGCGCGGTCGAGGATCGTGAAGGCCGCGGCGTCGCCGGTCACCGCTGCCCGCGCGACGGTGTCGTAGGCGCTGGAGAGCGACGTGCCGTTCACCGGGACGCCGGCGTCGGCGACCACCGCGGCCATCGAGGCGTAGCGCTCCACGCAGCCCTGGTTGCCGCACGGGCACGGGCGGCCGTCGTAGGCGATCGACATGTGGCCGAGTTCGCCGGCGTCGAAGCTCGCGCCGCGGAACAGGGCGCCGCCGAAGACGAAGCCGGCGCCGATGCCGGTGCCGAGGTAGATGCAGCCGAACGCCTGCTCGCGGGAGACCCGGCGGCTCCAGAACTCGCCGAGGGCCGCGGCCGCCGCGTCGTTCTCCACCATCACCGGCAGCCCCAGGCGGCCGGTCAGGGTCGCGCGCAGGGTGTGGAGATCTTCGGACGGAGCACCACTTGGGTACGGGGTAGGCGCCACGATCGCCAGGCCTTCGATGCGGCCCCGGGGCAGGTCGAGCCCGGCTGTGAAGTCGTCGAACTGGCCGGCGAGCTGGCCGGCCGGTGGGCGGGGTACGACCTCGCGGCCGACGACACCACCGGTCAGGTCGACCGCCACGCAGGTCAGGGTGTCCGGGCCGAGGTGGAAGCCGATGCCGAAACGGTTCGCCGGTTTGATGGCGATCAGCTTGCGGGGCTTTCCGCGTACCGAATCGGCGGAGCCGACCTCGTGAATGATCCCGTCCGCGATGAGGTCTCGCACGATGTTGGAGATCGACGGCTGGGTGAGGCCGGTGAGGTCGGCGAGTTCGACGCGGCTGATCGCGGCCGCGGAGCGGATCACGTCGACGATGAGTGCCCGGCTGCCGGGACCCGCGGCTGGCGCTTCACGACGTGCCATCAGAGGTACGGTCTCCGGGTCTCGAACGAACAGGGCAACTCTACCGGGAGGAACCGTTGACTCAGGCGCCGCGTCGGGTCGGGCTGGTGCTGGAGCGGGCTTCGCAGGTGCTCGGAGAGGAACCGTACTACCACGAGTTCCTCGAGGGTCTGGAGCGTGTGCTGACGCCGGCCGGTGTCTCGGTGCTGGTGCAGGTGGTGACCGACCGGGACGCGGAGAACGCGACCTACGAGCGGTGGGCCGCCCACCGGCGTGTCGACGGGGTGATCCTGGTCGACCTGGGACCGGACGACGAGCGCGTCGCCCTGGTCGCGGGCCTGGATCTGCCCGCCGTGGTGATCGGGGATCCGTCCACGGCGCAGGGGTTGCCGACCGTGTGGACCGACGACGCCGGGTTCGCGCAGGAGGCCGTCGGGTTCCTGGCCGTGCTGGGGCACCGCAGGATCGGGCACGTAACCGGGCCGCCGAGGTTCGCGCACACCCAGCTGCGGCAGAACGGGCTGGCCGCTGAGGCGGCCGTCCGGGAGATGACCTTGCTGGTGGCCGAGGGCGACTACTCGTTCGACGGCGGCCGGGCCGCGACCCTGCGGATCCTCGACGAGAAACCGACAGCGATCATCTTCGACAACGACGTGATGGCGCTCGGTGGTCTCGCCGCGGCGGCCGAGCACCACAAGACCGTGCCGGCCGATCTGTCGATCGTGGCCTGGGACGACTCGGCACAGTGCCAGCTGGCCGTGCCGGCGTTGTCGGCGATGAGCCACGACGTCGAGCGGATCGGTGAGCTGGCGGCGAAAGCCCTGCTCGCGGCGCTGGCGGGCGAGCCGGCCGAGGTTTATCAGGCGCCGTCGGCGCACATCGTCGTCCGGGACAGTACCCACCCCCTGAGCTGATCATGGCGCGCTCGCAAGCAGGCCGCCGTACCTCTCCAGACTACATAAATTATTAATTTAACCTTGACGACACACGAGCGATCCGACCATGCTGAGCGCCCTACGGATCGATTACCAATGAGACGGACAGCGACATGGCGGATAGAAGAACCCTCATCGGCATCGGCGCGGCTGCCGTGCTGGCCCTGGTCACCGGGTGCACCGGCGGTGCCACCGAGGAAGGGCCGGCCGACTTCTCCGGCGAGATCACCGGTGCCATCACGGTGCTGACCAACCGCACCGACCTCGCCACCACGGCCCTGCCGGAGTACGCCAAGAAGTTCCAGGCGAAGTACCCCGGCACCACTGTCAGCTTCGAGCCGGTCACCAACTACGAGGGCGACGTCACCACTCAGCTCAGCTCCGGCGAGTACGGCGACGTCCTGCTGATCCCGAACACGGTCGCCGTCGACCAGCTCGGCCAGTTCTTCGAGCCGCTCGGCGCCACGGCGGATCTCAAGGCGAAGTACCGGTTCGTCGACGAGAAGGCGTACGACGGACAGGTTTACGGGTTGTCGATCGGCGGTGTCGCCAACGGGTTCGTGGTGAACACGAAGGTCTGGGCGCAGGCCGGGATCACCGCGCCGCCGACGACGCCGGAGGAGTTCGTCGCCGGTCTCACCGCCGTCAAGGACAAGACCGGCGCGATCCCGTTCTACACCAACTACAAGGACGGCTGGCCGCTGAGCTTCTGGAACAGTCAGCGCGCCATCTTCGGCAAGGCCGACGCCAACGAGACGTTCCCGGCCGACGCCAGCCCGTGGCAGCCCGGCAAGGTCCAGTACGTCACCGACGGGCTGCTCTTCGACATCGTGACGAACAAGCTCATCGAGCCGGATCCGCTCACCACCAACTGGGAGGGCAGTAAGCCGATGCTCGGCACCGGCAAGGTCGCCAGCATGCTGCTCGGCTCCTGGGCGATCCCGCAGATGAAGGACGCCGCGACCGCCGCCGGGGCGAATCCGGACGACATCGCGTTCTGGCCGTTCCCGTGGCAGACCGGCGGGAAGTTCCACGCCCGCATCGAGGGCGACTACAAGGCCGCTGTCAGCAAGACCAGCGAGAACAAGGCCACCGCGAAGGCCTGGCTGGAGTGGTTCGTCAACGAGTCCGGGTTCTCCGCCGACCAGCAGGCCATCCCGCCGGCGATCGGCCAGGAGCTGCCGGCCGCGCTCAAGGATTTCCAGGCCACCGGCGTCGAGCTGATGGAGCTGCCGGCCGCCGTCGCCAACAGCGGCAAGGAGGACCAGATCATCAAGACCTCGGAGATCGACCTGACCGGCAACATCTACCGGCAGAAGCTTGTCGACATCGCCCGGGGTGCGGCGAAGGGTGACAAGGAGAGTTACTTCGCCGAGCTGAACAAGCGGTGGGGCGAGGCGCAGTCCCAGGTCATGAAGTGACGAGGAAGCTCACGGCCTGGCTCTACCTGGCTCCGGCACTCGCCCTGCTGATCACCTTCACGTACGTGCCGGTCGCCAACATGGTCGTCTACAGCTTCACCTCGTGGGACGGCCTCGACGTCACGATGGACCCGGTCGGGCTGGACAACTACGTGCGGGTGTTCACCGACGAACGGTACTGGCGGGTCTTCCTGATCAGCGGTTACTACTTCGTGGCGTCGTTCGCGCAGATCGCCATCGCCCTGTACTTCGCGGTGATCCTGTCGTTCAACACCCGGTTCCGGAACCTGTTCAAGGGCATCCTGTTCTTCCCGTACCTGCTCAACGGTGTCGCCGTCGGGTTCGTGTTCCTCTACCTGTTCCAGCCGGACGGCACTCTCGACACCGTGCTGCGCTGGGCCGGGCTCGGCGATCAGACGCATTTCTGGCTGGGTGACCCGGACATCGCGAACATCAGCCTGGCCGGGACGTCGGTGTGGCGGTTCACCGGGCTGAGCTTCGTGCTGTTCCTCGGGGCGATCCAGTCGATCCCGGGGGAGATCTACGAGGCCGCGGAGATCGACGGGGCCGGGGACTGGCACACGTTCCGGCACATCATCGTGCCGGGCATCCGGCGGATCATCAGCCTCTCGTTCATCCTGGCGATCTCCGGCAGCCTGTCGGTCTTCGAGATCCCGTTCATCATGACCGGCGGCGCGAACGGGACCAGGACGTTCGTGGTGCAGGCGTACGAGACGGCGTTCCAGTTCCGGCAGATCGGGCTGGCGTCGGCGATGGCCGTGGTGCTGCTGCTCATCGTTCTGCTGATCACGTGGGTCCAGCGCCGGCTCGTGCCCGACGAGGAGGTGAGCTTGTCATGAAAAAAGTGGCTAAATATCTTTCGCTGATCGTCGCCTCGGTAATCGTCCTATTACCCCTCATCGTCGTCCTGTTCGCCGCGTTCAAAACCCACGCCGAATACAACAGCAGCGGCCCGCTCACCCCACCAAAGAGCTGGCTCAACGTCGACAACTTCGCCACCGCCTGGACGCAGGGCCGGATGCTGCTCGGCTTCTGGAACACCACCGTCATCCTGGCGATCTCGCTGACCGGCACGATCTTCGTCGGCACCCTGGCCGCGTACGCCATGAGCCGTTTTGATTTTCCCTTCAAGCGACTGGTCCTCGGCTCGTTCCTGGTGGCCGCGCTGGTGCCCGGCGTCACCACCCAGGTCGCGACGTACCAGATCGTGAAGTCGATGGGCCTGGTCAACACCCCGGGCTCGGCGATCGTGCTGTTCCTCGGCACCGACATCATCTCGATCTACATCTTCATCCAGTTCATGCAGTCGATCCCGCCGAGCCTGGACCAGGCCGCCATGATGGACGGCGCCTCCCGGTTCACCATCTACCGGCGGATCATCCTGCCGCTGATGAAACCGGCCATCGCGACCGTGGCGATCATCAAGGGCATCGCGATCTACAACGAGTTCTACATCCCCTTCCTCTACCTGCGCTCACCCGATCTGAGCGTGATCTCCACAG
The DNA here is from genome assembly GCF_050955685.1 of Actinoplanes sp. CA-015351. Lineage (NCBI taxonomy): Bacteria > Bacillati > Actinomycetota > Actinomycetes > Micromonosporales > Micromonosporaceae > Actinoplanes > Actinoplanes sp. CA-015351. Next base: position 6,066,168 of record NZ_CP192102.1, on the reverse strand, counting down.
CGCTGTTCCGCTTCAAGGGCCCCTATGGCGCGCAGTGGGAGACCATCGCCGCCTGCACCATGATCGTCATCCTTCCGACGGTCCTGCTCTTCCTGCTGCTGCAGCGCTTCATCTACAACGGCGTCACCGCGGGAGCAACAAAATGACGGTCATTCAGGATTTGTCCGGCGCTTGGCAGCTGCGTGGCGACGATGTGGACATCGCGGCAACGGTGCCCGGCTGCGTGCACACCGACCTGCTCGCGGCCGGCCGGATCCCGGATCCGTTCCTCGACGACAACGAGCACCAGGTGGCCTGGGCGGGTCGCGCCGGCTGGACATACCGGCGCGAGATCACCTGGGACGGCCCGCCGCACGACCGCGTCGACCTGGTCTTCGAGGGCCTGGACACCGTCGCCCGCGTCGAACTCGGCGGCGAACTCCTCGGCGAGACCCGCAACATGCACCGCACCTACCGCTTCGACGTCACCTCCAAGATCAAGATCAACACCCCCCTTTCGGTACGCTTCAGCTCCGCCTATGCCGAGGCCGACGCTGTCCGGGATGTGGTGGGGCCGAGGCCGAACGCCTATCCGGAGCCGTTCCCGTTCATCCGGAAGATGGCGTGCAGCTTCGGCTGGGACTGGGGCCCGACCCTGGTCACGGCGGGGATCTGGCGGCCCGTCCGGCTGGAGGGCTGGAGCACGGCGCGGATCGCTGCGGTGCGGCCGCTGTGTGCGTACATCAGTGGTGCCGGTCCGGAGGGTCTCGGGAAGCTGGACCTGACCGCTGAGATCGAGCGCGTCAGGGATCGCGCGCTGCGCGCGCAGGTGCTGCTCGACGGCCTGCCGATCGCCCTGCTCGAGGTGGGCGTGGGGGAGACGGTCGTCCGCGCCGAGCTGGACGTCGCGGGGGTGACACCGTGGAACCCGCGCGGGTACGGCGAGGCGGCGTTGCAGGACCTGACAGTGGTGCTGCTCGACGGCGAGACCGAAATCGATCGGTGGCAACGGCGGGTCGGATTCCGCACCGTCGAACTCGATCGCACGCCGGACGAGGCCGGGACCCGATTCGTCTTCCACATCAACGGACAGCCCGTTCTCATCAAGGGCGTCAATTGGATCCCGGACGACATCTTCCCGTCCTCGATGACCCGCGAACGGTACGCATCACGGCTGCGGCAGGCGGCCGACGCCGGCGTCAATCTGATCCGGGTCTGGGGTGGCGGAATCTACGAGGACCGCGCCTTCTACGAGGTGTGCGACGAACTCGGATTGATGGTGTGGCAGGACTTCCTGTTCGCGTGCGCCTGCTATCCCGAGGAGGAACCGATCCGTTCCGAGGTGATCGCCGAAGCGCGTGACAACGTGACCCGGCTGGCACCGCATCCGAGCCTGATCACCTGGAACGGCAACAACGAGAATCTGTGGCTGCGTGATGCCTCCGGCTGGGCGTCGATGCCGGGCGGCGACCTCAGCTGGGGCCCGGCCTATTACCTGGACATCCTGCCGGCCATCGTGGCCGAATTGGACCCGTCGCGGCCATATCAGGCGGGAAGTCCCTGGTCAGGGTCGTGGGAGCACGAACCGAACGACCCCGATCACCAGACCTTCCATTCCTGGGAGGTGTGGAACCGGCAGGATTATTCACACTATCGCGATTCGGCGCCGCGATTCGTGGCCGAATTCGGGTGGCAGGCGCCGCCGGCCTGGCGCACGCTGCGCGACGCGGTCTCCGACGAGCCGCTGCTGCCGGATTCACCCGGGGTGCTGCACCACCAGAAAGCCGAGGACGGCAACGGGAAACTCGCCCGCGGATTGGCGGCGCATTTCCCTGCTTTCCGCAGCACGGAGGCTTGGCACTATCTGACGCAGCTCAACCAGGTGCGGGCCGTGCGTACCGGTATCGAGCACTGGCGGTCGCACTGGCCGCACACCGGCGGCACGATCGTGTGGCAGCTCAACGATCTGTGGCCGGTCACCTCGTGGGCGGCGATCGACGGGGCGGGGCGGTTCAAGCCGCTCTATCACGCGCTGCGGGAGATGCACGCCGATCGGGCGCTGACCATTCAGCCGCGCGGAGTGGCCGTTCTCAACGACAGTGCCGACGTGTGGGACGGCCTGCTGCGGGTGGAGTCGCGGTCTGCTGACGGGGCTTTGCTGACGACCGTTTCTCATCAGGTCTCGGTTGCGGCCCGCAGCGTCGCCGTGATACCTGGTGCCGGCGGTGACGCGGCCATCGTCGTCGCCACGCTCGGTGAGGCGCGGGCGCTCTGGTTCGCCTCTGATGCCGCTTCCGCCGATGCCGGGCTCACGGCCACCGCGGAATCCGTGCCCGGTGGCCTCGATGTACGCCTGCACGCCGCCGGTGTCGCCCGCGACGTGCTGCTGCAGGCCGATCGCATCCATCCGTCCGCGACCGTCGACCAGGGATTCGTCACCCTGCTGCCCGGTGAGTCGACGGTGCTGCACGTGCGGGCGCCGGTCCCGCTCGACCCCGGTTCGGTCGAGGCGCCGTGGGTGCTGACCGAGCTGGCTTCCGCCCTCACCCAGGAGGTATCGCAGTGAAGATCCCCCTCTCCATCGGCGCAGCGCTGCTGCTCGGCGCCGCACTCTTGCCGGTACCCGCACAGGCGTTCCCCGCGACCAGCAAGGCGACCGTGCTGAACTACCTGCGGTCGATCACCGGGACCAGCATCGTCTCCGGTCAGCACAACAAGGAGCCGGCGAGCTCACCCGGCCAGTACACCGCGCAGGTCAACGCCGTCACCGGCCAGTGGCCCGGCCTCTGGGGCGGCGACATGATGTTCCGCGCCGACGACATCGCCAACCGCCAGCGCGTCGTCGACCAGGCTGTTCGCGAGTGGCAGAACGGCTCGCTGGTCGCACTGACCTGGCACGCCTGCTCGCCGACGGCGGGCCGCACGTGCGAGTTCGACGGCGGCGTGAAGACGCAGATCACGAACGCCCAGTTCCAGCAGATCGTCACCGGCGGAACCGCGCTCAACCAGGCGTGGCGGTTCCGGATGGCCGAGGTCGTGCCCTATCTGCGGCAGTTGCGCGACGCCGGGGTGCCGGTGCTGTGGCGCCCGTTCCACGAGATGAACGAGACGTGGAACTGGTGGGGCGGCCGGTCCGGTCCGAATGGTGGCGCGAAGATCTTCCAACAGATGAAGGACTACTTCGACAGCCAGGGTCTGACGAACCTGATCTGGGTCTGGAACGTGCAGGACAACCCGGCCGGTGGGTGGTCGTCGTATTACCCGGGCTCGGGTTATGCCGACGTGGTGTCGCTGGACGTCTGGTACAAGGGCCATCCGTCGTCGGGCGACTACCAGCAGATGCAGACGATCGCGGCGGGCAAGCCGATCGCCATCGCCGAGATGGGCAAGGTGCCGAACGCGGCGTTGCTGACGTCGCAGACACGGTGGGCGTACTTCATGGTGTGGTCCGAGCAGTTGCGCGGCAGCAACACCAACGCGGAGATCCAGGCGGCGTACTTCCATCCGAGGGTGCTGAACCAGGGCGAAGTCCGCTTCTGACACCAGCAACGGGCGGCACCCGATCGGCTGCCGCCCGTTGTCCGGTTTTCTCAGTCCAGCAGGTCGTCGAACTCGCCTTTCTTGGCACCGTCCAAGAAGGCTTCGAACTCTGGCTTCGTGTAAAGGATGATCTCGCCGTCGGGGTGGCGCGAATTGCGCACGGCGATGAGGTTGTCCGTCTTGGCGACCTGGACACAATTGCCGCCGGCGCTGCGGGTCGCGACGCGCCAGACGAGCGCATTCCGGTCGAACTTCACGTAGCTCATGATTTTCCCTGGATTAAGAGAGTTCTTGGATTTGATCGGCGATCATGCTTAGTGACCGATCAGGGTCGAGGGCGACATCGACAATGCCGGCGAACAGGCGTTTCACTCGATCGACCTCTCCCAGATCGTCCTCATAGAGCTGGCCCAGCTGCCCCTCTGCGTAGATCACCGTGGGTTGTGAATCCTCGGCGAAATCGAGCACCGCGAAGGCGCCGTCGAGTCCCGGATTGGAACCCGCAGAATATGGCAGGACTTGGACCGTGACATTGGGCAGCTCGGAAGCGAGTCGCTTGATGTGGTGGAGTTGATCTCGTATGATGTCGCGGTTTCCGATGATCCGATGCAGAATCGATTCGTCGAACACGGCGTGAAAGATCAACGGATTTTCACCTGTCAGGATCCGCTGTCGCTGGATTCTGGACTCTACCGTCTCTTCCAGCTGGTCGGCGGAGAAATGTCGCCGGATCGGTGCGATTACCTCTTTCGCGTATCCGCTCGTCTGTAACAGCCCCGGGATGACCGACGCCTCGAAATTCTTGATCGAGACGGCAGCGCTTTCCAGATCCAGATAGGTCGCCGTGGGTGACTCGAGGTTGTATCGCTGCCACCAACCCGGCTGCGATGCCTCCTTGGCCATCTGGACCAGCCGCTCCGTGGTGTGAGCGTCCAGGCCGTAGTAACTGCAGAGCGCGCGAACGTGTGGTGGTCCGGAGCGTGGGGAGGTGCGGGACGCGTTCTCCAGCCGGCTGATGGTGGCGGCGGGCAGGCCCACGTCTTTCGCCACCTGGGCGGCGGTCAGGTCTCTGGCCTCGCGGTATCCCCTCAGGAGCGCACCGAGCTCTCGGTTGCGCAACGTCGGGCTACTCCGCCGGACCACAAGACACCTCCTGATACCCCAGGCTCGATTCTATGTCAACACAATCGTTGGCAAGCCGGACCGTGGCAAAACATAGTGTGTCAACATGCGGTTTGGCAATTGCCAACTAGCCGTGTCGCCGCGCAGACTGTCCGTAGGGTCAAGGCCATCAATGGCTGAGGCCTCAAACAGGACGAGCACCCCTGGTTGCAGCCAGGAGTGCCCGTTATCCAACTGTCCGCCCAAACCGGTCACACGGAAAGAAAGGACGAGTCGTGGAAAGTGTAGTCCTTGTGCTGTCCATGCAACAGCCGCCTGGTCACGATGCCTCAAACGTTATGATCGTCGGCGCCGCAATTCTGATCCTTCTCGCACTCCGGTTCATCGCGCGTTCTCTGCAGCCGGTCGTCGAAGTGATCAAATCCGCCGCCGCGATGGGGCTGGCCGTTCTCCTGGCGGTCGCGGCCCTGGTGCTGGTGGTCATGTCGCTGTTCCTCTGAAACTTATGGCGGCAATCGTCAAAGGCGACGGTGCCGCCATAGGTCCGCTCAGCCGGTCAATCCCTCCAGCGCCCGATCCACGGCGGCGTCCAGATCCTCGGGCAGCGCGGCGATGGCCGACAGGGCGCCGAACCGGTCCAGATAGGACGCGCCGTGCTCCGGATCGGCGCGGATCACATCACCTTTCGCGTCCTCCAGGTACAGCAGTTCGCCGTGGCCCGCAGTGGTGAAGCCGAGGATGACGAACGGGCCTTTCACTCCCTCGTGCAGCCCGGCTGAGTACGGCACCACCTGGACGCGTACCTGTGGGTTGGCCGCCGATTGGCGCAGGTGCTCCAACTGGTCACGCATGATCGCCGGTCCGGTGCCGGACGCGCCCGCCCACCGGTGCAGCGCGGATTCGTCGATCAGGAAGTGCATCCGTGGCGCGTCGTCACTATCGAGGATCTCCTGTCGGGCCATCCTGGCCTGCACCAGAGGCCCAAGCTCCGCCGGTGTCGCGAAGAAGCTGAGCACCGCTTCTGCGTACGCCCGGGTCTGCAGCAGGCCGGGGATGACGAACGGCTCGAACGCGCGGATGCTGGACGCCACTTTCTCGTACTCGACGAGGAGCCTGACCTCCCGGCTCAGCGGGGTGTCGCGAACCGTCAGCGGCTGGACCGCCTGGTACAGGTGCTGGACCTGATCGGTGAGTCCGTAGTGGTCGAGCAGGGTCAGCAGCCGGCCGTCGGTAATCCCGTCAGCGACGGCCTCGACGAGCAGCAGGTCCGCGAGGGGCCAGCCGAGGGCGTCGGCGACCTGTTTCGGATCCCAGCCCGACTGGATCCGGGTGATCGTCAGTTGCCGCCACAGGGTGAGGCGGTGGGCAGTCGGATCCGCGCCGGCGGTCATGGGATCACCTCCTCCAGGATCTCCTGCGTGGCCTGTTCCCGGCCTTTCAAGATCGGCATCTGCTGGCAGCACCATGCTACCTATGGGTAGGGCGTATCCAGCAGCCATTCCCGGAGCGGGAAAAGTGGAGCCTAAATCTGGGGAGTCCCGCTTTTGCCGGCGGTCACGTACAATCGTCCGGGTTGGCAAAAATGCCGTGCGAATGCGAATAGCACGGCCGGCCGGCGCCCAGCTTGCCGTGATTGCTGCATTGGTGCCATCCGACTGTTTTCGCGGAAGAGATCAACCGGCGGGTTGCACCACGACGATCTGGATCGTGGTGGTGGCCGCGACGTCCTTCACCGCCGGGCCGGTCTGGTCCCAGTCGGGCAGCCGGGGCAGGCCCAGCTGGCGGATCCCGCGGCGTTCGGCGTCGGCCAGGGCTGCGGTCAGGGCGGTGCGCAGCGCCTGGGGGTCCGGTGGGGTGCCGGGGCGCTGGTGGATGACCAGGTTGTAGATGAGCAGGCCGTCCGGGGCCTTCCAGGACATCAGGCCGCCGAGGCGGAGCACGCCGGCCCGGCAGCGTTCGTGGTAACGGTCGTACATTGCCGGCCAGCGGACGCGGAAGTCGTGGTCCATGACGCCGGCGCAGGTCACCGCCTGGGCGAGGGCGGGGAATCCCTGCTCGAAGAGGTCACCGGCACGGGTGTCGACGAGGTCCACGGGCACTCCTCGGGCTGGGCGACGTTGCCGTCTTCCATGATGGAGTGTCCGATCATGTCTCGCATAGGGTCACCCGCCCGTTGAGGCGAGAATGATGGTCACGAATGCCAGGAAAGGGCGACAGCGAGGGCCGGCGCGCCGCCACCGGGCGCGGAGACAGGACCCGGTCTCGGCCGCCGGTTCGGCGGTCCCGGCCAGGTCAGGTCAGATGACAATCGGATGACGGTTGCTTCGTGCGTACCCAAGAAGGGTTTCAGGAAGTTGCGGGCTGCTTGGTGCGGCTTGTCGCGGGCTTCTCGGCGGGGCGGCGGGTCAGGACCTGCGGGCCGGACTCGGTGACGGCGACCGTGTGCTCGGAGTGGGCGGTGCGGGAGCCGTCGGCGGAGCGGATGGTCCAGCCGTCCTTGTCGAACTTGATCTTGTCGGTGGACTTGCAGAGCCAGGGCTCGATGGCGATGGTGAGGCCGGCTTCGAGTTTCATGCCGCGGCCGGCGCGGCCGTTGTTGGGGATGTGCGGAGCCTCGTGCATGGTGCGGCCGAGGCCGTGGCCGCCGAATTCGAGGTTCACGCTGTAACCGGCGTCGTTGGCGACCTTGCCGATCGCGGCGGAGATGTCGCCCAGCTTGCCGCCCGGTCTGGCCGCTGCGATGCCGGCCTCCAGGGCGATCTCGGTGGTCTCGATCAGTGTGAGGTCGGCGGGGTCGGGGGTGCCGACCACGACCGAGACGGCGGAGTCGGTCACCCAGCCGTCGATGCCGACCGCCATGTCGAGGCTGAGCAGGTCGCCGTCGCGCAGCACGTATTTGTGCGGCAGGCCGTGCAGGACGGCGTCGTTGACCGACAGGCACAGCACGTTGCGGAACGGGCCTCGGCCGAACGACGGGGCGTAGTCCCAGTAGCAGGACTCGGCGCCGCGTTCCTTGATGCGGCGGCGCGCCTGGTGTTCGAGGTCCATCAGGTTCACGCCGACGGCGGCGGCGTCGCGCAGCTCGGCGAGCAATTCACCGACGAATTGGCCGGTCACGGCCATCTTCGCGATCTCTGCGGCGGACTTCAACTCGATCATGGTGCTCCCTCTCCCGTTGCGGTATTTTTATACCACGACGGTGTCCGGGAGGTATCCTGCTGGCATGGTTCGCCAACCGCTCACCCCCCAGCAGATCGCCGCGGGCCAGCGTCTCGGGGTCGCGCTCCGGGCCGCGCGAGGCGGACGCAGCCTCGTCGAGGTGGCGGTGGCCGCCGGGATGTCACCGGAGACCCTGCGCAAGATCGAGGCGGGGCGGCTGCCGGCGCCGGCGTTCGGGACCGTCGTGTGTCTGAGTCAGGCGCTCGGCGTGCCGCTCAGTGAGCTGGCCGAGGTGTGGATGGCCGGGATGCCCGTGCGGCAGGCGTCCTGATTCCGGACGTCGTGAATGAGCGGCCGGCGATCGGGTAACCGGACGACATGGCTGCTACTCACACTTCGAAGTCGACGAACAATCAGTTGGACGCTGACGACCGCAACGCCATGAAGGACAGCGCATTCGCGTTTCCGCGGGTTCGTAAGGAGCCGTTGAACGACGCCGGCCATGTGCGGAATGCGATAGCGCGGTTCGACCAGGTGAAGGACGTCAGCGATGCGGAACGGGACGAGGCGTTCCGGCGAATTCAGAAGGCCGCCCGCAAGTTCGGCGTCGAGATGACCGAAACGCGCTGGCAGCAGCTCGGCAAGCCGCCGAAGACAGAACGGTGATCGGCGCTCTGCCGAATCGGGTAATTTCGTCGGGCGGCCGAGAGCCGCGCCATTGCGTAACCTCGGATTGCGCCGACCGAGGGGAACGTTGTGGAGGAGCTACCAGAAACTGCCAGGGCTCGCCGGGTGTGGGACAAGGCCGCGCCCAGTTACGACCGGCAGATCGAGTTCCTGGAACGGCACTGGTTCACCGGCGGCCGGGAGTGGATCGGCGCCCGCGCGACCGGCCGGATCCTCGACGTCGGGGTGGGCACCGGGCGCACCCTGCCGTTCTATCCGGCCGGCACCACCGCCACCGGCATCGACCTGAGCCCGCGGATGCTGGAGGTCGCCCGGCAGCGGGCACGGCGGCCGGTGGATCTGCGCGAGGGTGACGCCGAGAACCTGCCGTTCGCGGACGCGTCGTTCGACACGGTGGTGTGTGCGCTGTCGCTGTGTACGATTCCGCATCCCCGGGCGGCCGTTCTGGAGGCCAGGCGCGTGCTCGTCCCGGGTGGGCGGCTCCTGCTCGTCGATCACATCGCCAGTCATTGGCCGCCTGTTCGTGCTGGTCAGTGGCTTTTCGAACAGATCACCGTGCCGACCGCGGGGGAGCACTTCACCCGCCGCCAGCTGCCTCTGGTGCAAGAGGCCGGCTTCACGATCGTCGAGACGCAGCGGTTCAAGGCCGGTACGATCGAGCGGGTGCACGCGCGGCGTTAAAGCGTCGCGTTGATGTGCTCCACGATCGCCGCGCGGCCGGCTTTCGCCTCCGGGACCGGCAGCAGCGGATAGACGTGGATGGCGCCCTCCTGCTCGTGGTACGTCACCTTCGTGTCGGCGGGCACCCGGTCGCGCAGCAGCCGGCAGTCCGGCAGCGTGATGTCGCGGGTGCCGACCAGGATCTGCAGGGGCGGTAATCCGTCGAGGTCTCCGTGGATCGGGCTCAGCCTCGGGTCGTCGAGTTCCAGGCCGCCCGTCCACGCGGCCGCGATCGGGCGCAGGCCGGCTCGGAACAGCCACGGATCGGCCGGTTCGATCTCGTCGATGCCGGGGTTGGACATGGTCAGGTCCAGCCACGGCGCGATCATGGTGAGGCCGGCGACGGTGGTGTGCTGCGCTGCTGTGTGCTGCGCTGCTGTGTGCTGCGCTGCGAGCAGTGCGAGGCCGCCACCTGCTGAGTCGCCGGCCAGGTAGACGGGCTTGCCGATCCTGGCGATGAGCTCGGTGACCAGGGCCAGTGCTTCCAGGCCATGGTGCTTCGGCGACAGGCCATAGATGGGTACGTGTACCTCGCAGCCCGTCTGCTCGGCGATGTGCCGGATGAGCGACCAGTGCTGACCGACGATCTCGCTGGTGTAGGCGCCGCCATGCAGGTAGATCACGGCCTTGTCCGGATTTTCCCCGACTTTGTAGACGGTGAAGCCGTTGACTGCCGCACTGGTCGCGGCCAGCCGCTTCGGCGGTGCCGACGGGCCTTTCGCCCGGTACAGCGTCTGACGGCCGGCGGCCTCGGTGAGGAACTTCCGCCGGTACACCAGGCGCATCACGTGCGCGACACCGTTCATCTGCCAGCTGACCATGGCCGCAGGGTACGGGGTCGCCCGGACTCGGGGGCGGGCTGAGCTACTGCGGGATGTTCCAGGCCTTCAGGGTGAGGTTGAGGACGACCGTCTCGCTCTCGGTCGACATCGAGTCGACGGTGACGAAGACGAGTTTCTGCGGGCGGCCCGACGCCGCTGCCCTCTGATAGTCGGTGATGGCGCACAGGGTCATGCCGCGCGTCGGCACGATCGGGGAGCGGCCCGGGTTGGTGCGGATCGTCTCCTGGCAGTCGTTCGGGGTGGCGGTCGGGCCGGACACCTGCGCCACCGCGAGGGAGGTGTCGATCTGGCCCGGCGCGCTGCAACCGAGGACGCCGAACTCCGGTCCGTAGCCGGTGTTCAGCACCCGCGGCTCGGCGAGGTCGATGTGCATGGCCGCGCCGGCGCCGCAACCGCCCGAGCGGACCCGCAGGTGCTCGCCCTCGTACGCGATCGTGTACTCCGCCGTGGGGCTGACGTCGGCCGGCGTCTCGGCGGTGCTGGGGTCGCCCGCGCCGTCGGCCGGCTCCTCGGCGGGCGTGGCCGCGGTGGTCGGCGCCGACGCCTCCGGGGTGGTCGCCGCCTCGGTCGCCGGCGCGGCGAGCGGCCGGTCGTTCGCCTGTTTCGCCAGGTCGGTGGCCTGGCTGCTGCGGCTCAGCGCGAACGCCGCCAGCCCGACGCCGGCCAGCCCGACGACCAGGGAAAGAGCCGAGACCACCAGGGTGATCACCAGCAGATAGCTGCGCTGGCGGGTCGCCGGGTTCTGCGGACTGGTCACCTGTTCGTCTCCTTCGACAATCATGTGTGGGTGAGACCGGGACCCTTGAAGGTCATTTCGCCGGCCCGCGATTGACAGACCAGCTCGATACGCAATTTCTGTACGCCGGCGACCGGCACGTCGAGGCCGGCGGTTTTCCCTTTGGTCAAGGTGTGCACCGCGGATTGCCGATCGTCGGCGAATATCTTCACCTGTAATTGCGAGTCGTCGTCCGGCGCTTTCGCGACGGCGAGATTCGCGGTGAACGTCAGATAGCGACCGGCGAGGTCATATTGGATCTTGCGTTGCCGGTCGGTGGACAGGCCGGTCGGGCATTGCACGGTGAGGTCCGGCCCGCTCTGCTGGACGTTGCTGCCGCCGATCTCCGCGTCCAGGCCGGCGAGCGCGACGATCTGACCCGGGGTGGTTGTCGGATCCGGAGCGGTGGCCGGGCTCGTGGTGACGACCGGACTGGTCGCCGCAGGCGGGGTCACCGGCCGGGCGCCGGGGTCGTCCGTGTCAGCCGCGTCATCCGGGGAATTCGGCTGTACCCAGGCGAAATAGGCGATGACCAGGCCGGCGATCGCCACGCTGAGGCTGATCCCGCCGAAGACGACCTGCATCCAGGTCGACGCCGACTCCGCCACCGACCTGCCGTCCGGCTCGGCCTGCGGACCGGCACGGCGGGACTCGTCGAGTCCCCGCTCACGCATCACGGTGATCGCCTAATGCTGCCGCACGACGATCGAGCCGGCCATCCGGTCGTGCAGGGTCCGCTGGCCGTCGCCGAGGACCATGAGCGCGTCGACCCAGAAGTAGATGCCGAACGTGCAGGCGCTCAGCACCGTGCCGAGCAGGCCCTTGATGACGAAGTCACGCATCGCCATCCGGCCCCAGTCGAACCGCTGGCCGGTCGAGGCGTCGACCACCACGTACCCCAGCAGTTTCTTGCCCGGTGACTGACCCTCCGCCCAGGTCACCATCGACCAGGCGAACCATCCGATCCAGAGCGTCACCACGATCAGCACGCCGTCGAGCAGGAACGCACCGAGCCGTCCACCGGCGGAGACGATCGGCATGCCGGTAGCGGGCGGATAGGCGTACTCGGTCTGGTGGGCCGCCGGCGCATAAGGCTGGACGGCGGAATTCACCGGCGATACCGGGTTTTCGTAACCCGGCCACTGGTGTGTGGAGGTGTATCGCGGTGGAGCCGGCTCATTTCCGGGCAGGGGGGACTCACTCATCGGCCTGTCATCCTCATTCCACGCCAAAATGAAGTCGTCCGAAGATCACAATGGACAACGCGCTGTGAGTGCCCACATTCGCCGAATATTTGCAGTGTGACAATCAGACGCACGGGTGGGCACGTCGTACGGTCGGACGAGACCGGCGGTACCTTTTCTCCGAATCGATCTCACCTATTCGGAAAATGATCACCAGGGGACGACGGCGTAGTTCTTGAGCAGAACGCCGTGCAGCGGTGATCCGGACTCGCCGCTGATGATGGGGTGGTAGATCCGGGCTGCCGCGTCGATTGGCGGGCCAGGTCGGGTGCGCCGACGCGGGTCAGCATGTTGAGTGCCGCCGTGCTGACCGAGGTGTACGGATGCCGTTCGGGGCCGGGGCCGTCCTCACCGAACCAGCGGAAGGAGGCTTCCACGACGTACCGCAGCCCTCGCGCCCGGTCACGTTCACCACGTATCGGTGGTGTGTTCCGGGTGCGGTCAGCGATCGGCTCAGGCGGTCGACGAGCAGAAACGGCGCCACCACGTTGACCAGCTGCACTTCGAGCAACTCAACGGGGTCGATCTCGCCCAGCCGGGCGGCCCAGGAGTTCGCGGAGCCGCCGACGATCAGCGCGCCGGTGGCATCGGTCAGCTCGGAGCCGGTCGTCTGCGCCACCGTCTCGACGGCCGCACTCCACTCCGGAGGGGCGGCGCCGGGGCGACAGCGATTTCCGGACGCCGGCGCGGTTGAGCGTACGGAAAAAGGGGTTTGATCTTGGGGTGGGTGTTGAAAGTCGTGAATCCGACTTGGCTTATGACGAAAATCGAATGTGGACAGGGGGTGCTGGGGTCGACCATGAGGCGTGGATTTCGATCGAGATCAGGTGGAGGCCAGCGCTGCGCGGCTGCGGGAATGCCGGCAGGAGCTGACGGGATACACGGGTGGCGGGGCGGTCAACGGGTGGACGCCGGTCGCGCAGGAGATGGCGGAGGCGTGCCGGGTGCCGCCGGAGGACATCGCCGGGGTGGTGGCGCGGCTCAAGGAGTTGCAGCTGCTGCTGAACCAGTTGCCGCCGAGTCCGGAGAAGAGCCGGATCGGGCAGTTCAACACGCTTTATCTGACGATCACCGAGCAGGTCGAGGCGCATCTCGGCGGCAAGGAGGTCACCGACAGGCGGTGGCTCGAGGTGCTCGATGTCGAGTTCGCGCGGCTGTACTTCAAGGCGCTCGCGTCGTGGGGTGTGCCGGACATCGACACGCCTGACGCCTGGGAGGTGCTGTTCCGGCGCTCGCACCAGGAGGAGATCAGCACGCTCGAGGCCGCGGTACTCGGCGTCAACGCGCACATCAACCATGACCTGGCGTTGGCGTTGATCGCCACGTGGGAGCGGCTGGGTTACATCGGTGACGGGCCGCAGCATCCGGACTACCTGCTGGTGAACCGGATCTTCTACAAGGAGATTCCGCCGTTGCGGCGCCGGTTCGCGAACGCCTGGCAGCTGGAGATCGACAAGTGTGTGGGTGAGCTGGACGACTGGAGTCAGCGGGTTCTGGTGCGGACCACGCGGGCGCGGGCCTGGGAGCAGGCCGAGCGGTTGTGGGAACTCAAGGACAACGAGAAGGACTTCCTGCAGGCGTGCACGCTGATGGACCGGGCGGCGACGATCGCGGGGGAGACGCTGCTCAAGGGCGCTGGGGTGGTGCGGGTGCTGTGGCTGACGGTGACAGCCCCGGTCCGGAACGTGTGGCGCAAGGTCCGCCGCCAGCGGGGCGCGCGTCGAATCGGAGCAATCGCTGGGTAGTTGAACATCGCGAGCACTGGGGTTGCCGGCGAAGACGATGGCGATCATGACCGTCGGCAATGTACGTTACCGCGACGTGCTAGCCACCTGCCCTGGCGGCGCATCTCCGTGGGAATTCAGGAGTTCAGTGATGGCCAGCGCCCTTGAGAGCCTGATTCTTGCGCTTTCCTACGATCTTGAAACCCTCCAGGGCGCCGTCGGCGTAGTCGGTTCGCAGGCCATGGACGAAGCGATCCAGGCCCAAGGGCAGGCAGCGGCTCTTGGGGTCGACGAGATCGCGGTGATGCTGGAAGCCGTGAAAGATCACATCGCGGAAGCGACCAGCTTTGTAGGTGAAGCGGCCGCCAAGATTGAGATGGCGAGAAGCATCGCCGCCTCTCTGCCGACTTGAATACAGAGCAGCGTCGCGGTGGTCGCGAACACCGCCCCGCCCCAGTGGGATACGCGTGATCCGCTTAACTGGGTGATTCCTCAGCTGCGGCTTGTCCGAGCACGCTCGGCCATCCTCGCCGACTCGGGGCGGGCGGCCGACCATGCCCGTGCTGCCCGGGACGTGCTCGGGGCGGTGCGAACCGGCGCCCGCGGCCTGCTGGAGTTGCAGCCGCATCTGCCGAAGCCGGTCGACGCGACGAAATCGGCAGTCGCTGAAGCTTTTTTGATGGCGTTAGGCGACCATATCGACGAGACAATCAAATTACGTGGTCTGGAGTGGCCGCCTCCGCGTGTGGACCCGCCACCTTCTGTGACGATCGACCTTGTCTACCTGTACCGGTGCGCGTCACGGCAGATCGTCCCGGTCGGTGGTGACTCCAGACTCCTTCTGCGGGACAAGTTGATCAAAGTGGAGCGACAATGTCGCATTCTGCTTCAGCAGTGGGACAGCAATTCTCGGCGGATCGCCGCCGCTAAGCGGGTCGCGGCTCCGGCGACCGACTCCGCGCCCTCCCGGTTCGGTGCCTTCATCAGTGGTGTCGGGCTCGCCGTGTCGCTGATGCAAGGCCCGGGAGCGATCAACGATCTACCGGAGGACATGCAAGAGCTTGGTGGGGATGTCGTCTCGGTGTCGGGGGCGGTCGCTTCTGGTCTCGTTCACCTGCTCGATCAGATATCGGAATCAGTGGAACAGTTTGTGGAATGAACGTCACTGAGTGCTTCGCGGCCTCCTGGGCGAGGTCCTTCACCTCGCCGGCCACGACCGCGAACCCCTTGCCGAGGTCGCCGGCGTTCGACGACACCTCGACGGCGGTGTCGGACACGCCGCGGGCCTGCTCAGACGAGCCCCGGGCGGTGTCGGCGATGGCTCCGGCCGCGGAGGTCATCGAGGACGCTATTCAGCGCAACTCGAACTGCTTGACCATGTTCTCGCCGTCGGCGATCCCCCGTTCGGAGGCCTTGGTCGGCATGGCGCGCCCGGCGACGCCGCGCTCCGGGGCGGCGACGGCGGTCTCCTCGCTGACGCACCCGGCCGTCGCCGTCAACGGGGCTGCCGTCGTGGCCCAGACCGCCCACCGTGTGAACACCGCGCCTGCGCCGATCCGTACGGTTTCCGCTGGGTTGCTGATCGGCAGCGAATCGACCGGATTTGGTGTCAGCTGTCGTTCTTGTGGCTCCCGGCGTTTACTCGCATGGATGCCAGAGGGCCCTTGAAGGGGGAAGACATGCTGGTTCGTTCCGCACGCTGGCTGGCCGCACCCGTGGTAGCCGGCCTGATCGCCGCCGCCGGGCTGACCCTGATCAACCCGGTCACC
This sequence comes from Actinoplanes sp. CA-015351, assembly GCF_050955685.1. Lineage (NCBI taxonomy): Bacteria > Bacillati > Actinomycetota > Actinomycetes > Micromonosporales > Micromonosporaceae > Actinoplanes > Actinoplanes sp. CA-015351. The sequence continues at coordinate 6,050,607 of NZ_CP192102.1, read as the reverse complement.
GACGCGACCGCTGAGCAGCAGGGCCGCAGCCGGCCCGCCGCGCGTAACGTCATCTTCATCAACGGCGACGGCATGGCCGCCGCCCATCGCGAGGCCGCCCGCCTGTACTACGCGGGTCTGAACGGCCGGCTGGTGATGGATCAGCTGCCGTACTCGGGCCAGCTCACCACCAGCCCCGACGATCCCGAGACGGCGATCACCGACTCCGCCGCCGGGGCGAGCGCCTGGGCGACCGGTGTGGCCACCTACAACGGCGCGATCAGCGTCGACACCGACGGCAACCCGCTGCCCACCCTGGGCGCGCAGGCCAAGGCCGCCGGCAAGGCGACCGGCCTGGTGACGACCGCCCAGGTGACCGACGCCAGCCCTGCTGCGTTCTTCTCGAACGCGGTCGACAGGGCCGCGCAGGACGATATCGCCCGTCAATACCTGGAGAGATCGAAACCGGACGTCATCCTCGGTGGTGGCGAGGACTGGTGGCTGCCGGCGGGCACCCCTGGCGCGTACCCGGACCAGCCTGCCGAAGATCCGGCCGAGGGCAGCCGCGGCACCAAGGGCAACCTGATCAACCAGGCGAAGGCGGCCGGTTACCAATACGTCTCCACGCCGCGGCAGCTCGCCGCCGCGCGCCCGGGCAAACTGCTCGGCCTCTTCGCCAACGAGGAGATGTTCCAGCAGCGTGCCGAGGGTGCGGGCGACATCTACAGCCCGGTCGTGAGCCTGTCGGCAATGACGAAGAAGGCCCTGCAGAACCTGTCCGCCGACCGCGACGGCTTCTTCCTGCTGATCGAGGAAGAGGCGGTCGACGAGTTCGCCCACAACAACAATGCCCGCCGCACCCTGCAGGCCATGGGCGAGCTGGACAAGGCGGTCGCGGTCGCTCGGGCATACGCCGCGAATCATCGCGACACCCTGGTCGTGGTGACCGGCGATCACGAGACCGGGGGCCTGGCGATCGAGGACGTCGACGCCGCCGACGAGTCCGTCGACGAGGACGGCCCGTTCGCCGTGCACGGCACCGGCTTCCAGTTCTTCGTCGACTGGACAACCAAGAGCCACACCGGCCAATCAGTTCCGGTCACGGCTTTCGGCCCGGGTGCGGAGCGCTTCACCGGCCAGCACCCGAACACCTACGTACACGAGATACTTCAACCCCTTTTTTAGTACGCGTTTCGCCTCACGGATATCGTGACTCGCCGATAGGCATACTCGGCGGGGGAGATTCAGTGGGGATTCGAATCATCGTTGCCGTCGCCGTGGCCGGCGTCACGACGCTGGCCCTGGCCGGCTGCCCGTCGTCCAGCTCGTCGGAACCGGCCTGCGACCAGTCCACCGAGGGCAGGACCGAATGCGACGACACCGACAACAAAGCAGGCCAGCCGTTCTCGAGACTCGCCCGGTACTAGATCTATCTGAGCGGTGCCGAGCCGATCGGCATCGAAGTTCTCGGCCTTTGAAGGTTGTGCCGCATTCTTCTGCTCGCATCGGAGAGAAGTCCCCACTGAACGTTCAGCGATACCGTTCAGGGGTATGAACGCTTCCCTCTCGAGTCTTCTCCCCGGCCGGCCGCGTCTGCTCGGCCTCGGTGAGCCCACCCACGGCGAGAACGATCTGCTCGGCCTGCGTAACGAGATCTTCCGGGAACTCGTCGAGCAGCAGGGCTATCGCACCGTCGCGGTGGAGAGCGACTGCCTGATGGGCCTGGTCGTCGACGACTACGTCACCGCGGGCGCCGGGGCGCTCGACGAGGTGATGGAGCGTGGGTTCAGCCACGAGTGGGGTGCCTTCGCCGGGAACCGTGACCTGGTGAGCTGGATGCGGGAGCACAACGACGGCCGGCCGGCGGCGGAGCAGGTGCGATTCGCCGGTTTCGACGGGCCGCTGGAGATCACCGGTGCGGCGAGCCCGCGGCAGGCCATGACCGCCCTGCACGCCGTCCTGCCCGCTGACCTGGTCCCCTGCACGGCGGAGACGCTTGATCGGCTGCTCGGCGCCGACGAGCGGTGGTCGAATCCCGCGGCGATGATGGATCCTTCGCAGTCGGTGGGGCAGAGCGCCGAGGCCATCGAGCTGCGGGTACTGGCCGACGAGATGGTGTCCCTGGTCGAGGCACTGGCACCGCGATTAGCGGCGCAGGGTCAGTGGCATCGGGCGCGCCTGTACGGGCGGACCGCCATCGGGCTGCTGCGGTACCACCACGGCATGGCTGGCACGTCGCCGAGCCGGATCGCGAAGCTGCTCGGCGTACGCGACTCGATGATGGCGGCGAATCTCCTGGCGCTGGCCGCGCGGGGTTTGACCCTGGTGTCCGCCCACAACAGCCACCTGCAACGCCCGATGAGTTCGATGCGGATGGGCGGTGATTCGGTGCGCTGGTGGAGCGCCGGAGCGATCGCCGAGACCCAGCTGGCCGACGACTACGCCTTCATCGCCACCGCCCTGGGCACGATCCGGCACAGGGGAGTCGGTGTCCCGCCGGAGGGCACGATCGAGGGCCTTCTGTACGCCCGCCCGGAGGACCACTGTCTGGTGGACCCGGCCACGGTGACCGGCAGCGACTTCACGGCCCGGGTGTCACCGTGGTTCGGGTACGCGCCCCTGGACCCGGCCCAGCTGACCGCCGTCGACGGCGTCCTCTTCCTCAAGTACGCCCGCGAGAGCTAGTGCGGCGCACGCTTGGCGTCGATCTTGTTGACTTCCGCGGACACGTGGCCGTGCAACTCCCCAAGATCGGAGAAGTCGAAAAGATCAGAGAAGCCGAAAGATCGGAAAAGGCGGGCGCCACCAGCGGTGTGAGGCGAGCGCGGCCAGCCCGGCGCCTGCGGTGTTGAGCAGCACGTCGTCCACCGACGACACCCGATCCAGGCGTAGGGCGTACTGGGCGACCTCGACCAGCACCGAACACCCCGCCGCGAGGAGGAGGACGCGCGTGACCGACGCCAGCGCCGCGAACCGGATCGGCCCGAAGAATCCCAGCGCGGCGAAGACCAGCAGGTTCCCGACCACCTGCACGACTACGGTCAGCGGGCCGGCGCCGAGGACGGTGACCAGATCCCGCAGCGGCACCAGGCTCACCCGGCCGGGGACGGCACCGGCCTGATCACCCGGCAGCATGATCATCCACATCCAGGGCACCGTCCCGTAGACGATGCCGGCCTCCGCCACCGACCTCCGCCACGCGTGCGGATCGCCGGCGGCAGTCCGGCGACGAGCCAGAACCCACACCAGCAGGGCGGCGGGCGGCAGAGCGATCATGGTGAGGAGCACGACGCCGTTGAACGTGCCGAACCAGCTGTGCCATTCGTCGACCACGCCGCAATCTAACGCCGCCCCGCAAATCAATCGGGGTTCAGCTGCTGGGGAAGAACCCGGTCTCGGGACGCTGCACGTACTCCATCGCCCCGGTGAACGCCGGGTCGCTGAAGCGTCGTTGCATCTCCTCCGGTGTCACGTCCTCGATGTGGGTCTGTATCCACCACACGTTGCCGAACGGGTCGCGTACCCGCCCGACCAGGTCGCCGAAGGCCAGATGGGTGACCTCCGAGATGCCGGCGCCTCCCGGTAGTCGATGACCGCGGTAAATCGCTTGCGACCCGATCTCGTCGTGACGAGGCGGGTGATGCTCGAATAGCCGCTGGTGTCCGACCCGCGAGCCAAGCTTTGCGGCGATGGCTAAGGTCGCGGCCATGGCGCGCAGTGCAGCAAAAGGTGGCGGGATCCTTCTCTCGGCGGTGGTCGTGCTGGTGGTGCTGTGCGGCTTCCCGTCCGTCGCCGGCCTGGTCTACACCGCAGCGGTGAACCCGCAGCTGAACGAGTTCATCCATTACCTGCTGCCCGCCCTGCTCGGCTGGCCTACCGCCTGGGTCCTGTGGCGGGCCGCGCGCCAGGCCACCACACCCCGAGCCGCTTGGCTACTGGTCGGCGCCGCGGCCCTGCTGCTGATTGCGGTCACGTACGAACCGGTCCGGGTCTGCGTCCAGCTGCTCCACGAGGAATGGATGGAGACCCAGCCCGGCGGTCGCGGATATCAGCCGAATCCCTGAAAGGCTGCGCCCATGGGCGACTTCGATCATGCGGTGACCGTACGCCGAGCCAGGTGGACGAATAGGTCGGCGGTCAGCTCGACCGTCGGCGGCAGCACCTGCTCGATGCGGCGGTAGACCTCCTCCTGCTGCTCGACAGGCAACCCCAGGTACGCCGACACCGTGGAGAGATGACTGACGTAATCCCGTGCGGTCATCGTCAACCGGCGTTCGATCACATGCTGCTGCACGTCGGTGAACAGCTCGGATGCCAGCAGCTCGGTGCCGGGCCACTGCATCTCCGCCTCCGGCGGGGTGCCGTCGGGTGACGGGAACCCGGCGGACTCCAGGAACGGCGCCTGCGCCTGCCGCATGTCCTCGGCCACCGCCTCGTCGCTCAGATCCAGCGGGCTGCCGAACGCCGCGAACACCCCACCGGGTTTCAGCAACGCGGCGACCCGGGGCCAGCGGCCCTCAGCCACCGTCCAGTGCAGGGCCGCCGCCGCATAAACGAGATCAACGGGCGCCCCCGGCTCCAGCTGCTCGAAAGCCGCCTGCCGGGTCGGCACCGTCACGTGTTTACGCAGCTCGGCGAGCATCGCCTCATCCGGATCGGTCGCGGTCACCGCGACGCCGTGACCGGCGAACAACCGGGTCGCCTTGCCGGTCCCGGCGCCGATCTCCAACGCCGTCGAAAGAGCCGTCGGCGGCGGCCCGCTGGCATAATCAGCCACCAGGGAGAACAGCTCATCGGGATATCCCGGGCGGAACTTCTCGTAGGCTTGCGCCACGGCACCGAAGCTCAACGCGCGAACAGACATGCCGCGCATCGTGGCACGACATCACGATCAAGCGCTGCGCATTTGCGAACCGCGTACCGAATAATGGTGACCAATCCGCGAGCGCCGCGGCTCCGAACAACCTTCCGGACGGAAGGAGTGCCATGGCAGAGCACGGCCGGCGGGACCATCTGAGACCGGTGCCCGCGAGCTCGGACAACCCCGAACCGGATGCCGGTTCGCTGCTCAAAGCTGTCGCGCGCGGCGACGAGAAAGCCTTCGGGCGGCTCTACGACCTGGTCACGCCGCGTGTCTACGGCCTGATCCGGCGGGTGCTGCGTGACCCGGCGCAGGCCGAGGAGGTTGCTCAGGAGGTCCTCGTGGAGGTGTGGCGCACGGCTGCCCGCTTCGATCCGGAGCGTGGCTCGCCGACGGCGTGGGTGTTCACGATCGCGCATCGCCGTGCGGTCGACCGGGTGCGTTCCGAGCAGGCCGCGGCGGACCGGACCGTGCGCGCCGGTGCGGCGTCGGTCGACACGCCCTATGACGAGGTCGCCGACGAGGTCGCGGTGCGGCTGGAACGCCAGCAGGTGCGCAGCTGCCTCGACGATCTGACCGAGTTGCAGCGCCAGGCGGTCACCCTGGCCTACTACCAGGGTCACTCCTATCCGCAGGTGTCGCAGCTTCTGGACGTACCCCTGGCGACGGTGAAGACACGGATGCGCGACGGTCTGATCCGTCTGCGGGATTGCCTGGTGCCGGCATGAGCGTCGAGATACACGCCCTGGTCGGGCCCTACGCCCTCGACGCGCTCGACGACGTGGAACGCGCCGCCTTCGAACGCCACCTGCGCGAGTGCGAACCCTGCCGCCTGGAAGCCGACGACCTCCGCGAGACCGCGGCCCGGCTCGCCGACGGCGCCTGGTCGGTGCCACCGCCCGGCCTGCGCGACAACGTCCTGGCCGCGATCGGCAACACCCGCCAGGTCTCTGCCCCTGCCGCACGCTCCGCCCGGCCGGTTCGCCGGATGTGGGTGGCGGCCGCGGCCGCCGTCGTGGTCGCCGCAGGTGCGGCGGGTGCGGGCGCGTGGACGATCCAGGACCAGAGAGTACGCCGAGCCGAGGCGACCGCTGCTCAGGAAGCCCGTGTCCGAACCATCCTGACCGCGCCCGACGTCGTGCTGAGGGAAGAAACCCTCGACAGCGGCGGCCGGGTCACCGTGGCGAGTTCCCGGCTGCAGGACGCCGGGGTCATCATGCTGAGCGCCGACGGCGCGCCGGCTGCCGGCCGGGTCTACCAGACCTGGACGATCCGGGCCGGGACACCGTCGTCCGCCGGTGCGCTCGGTGAAGGCCAGTCGACGGCCGTGCAGGTCATCAACGGGCTGCCGGACGCCAACCAGGTCGGGGTCACCGTGGAGGCGGCACCCGGCGCGACCACGCCTTCGGCACCGCTGGACGCGCTCGTGGAACTAACTTGAGCTGATCACCCATCCGGCGGCACGCCGGCTCCGAATCCCGGTCAGTCGATGGCTCGGGAGGAGCTATGACCGGCGTGGACCTGGTGGACGAGCGTTACCGGCTGCTCGAATTGGTCGGCTCAGGAGGCATGAGCCGGGTCTGGCGTGCCCACGACGAGCTGCTGCAACGCACGGTCGCCGTCAAGGAGATCACCGTGCCGGCCGGCACGATCCGGGAGGCTCGGGCCGCGGCGCGGCTCGACCATCCGGGCGTCGTGAAGGTCTTCGACGTGATCCAGCGTGGCGAACAGTCCTGGATCGTCATGGAGTTCATCGACGGCCGGTCGTTGCAGCAGGCCGCACCGCTGCCGATCCGGGAGGTGGCCCGGATCGGCCTGCAGGTGCTCGCCGCGCTGCGGGCCGCGCACGGCGCCGGGGTACTGCACCGCGACGTCAAACCGGACAACGTGCTGCTCGCCGACGACGGCCGGGTGGTGCTCGGCGACTTCGGGCTGGCCACGATCGGTCGCGAAGGCGGGCCGGATCCGCGGCTGGGCTCACCGAACTTCATCGCCCCGGAACGGTTGTCGAACCAGGAAGTGGGCGTTCCGGCGGACCTGTGGTCGTTCGGCGCCACGCTGTACGCGGCCGTCGAGGGACGCACCCCGTTCGCTCGCGGTGACACCGAGGCGCAGTTGTGGGCGGTGCTGTCGGCGCCGCCGCATCCGCCGCGGCTGGCGGGGGAGTTGTCCGGGCTGCTGCTGGAACTGCTGGACAAGGACCCGGGTCGCAGGCCTCCGGCGGTGGAGGTCGAGCGGCGGCTGCGGGCCGTGGTCAGCAACGGGTCGTTCCAGGGCCGGGCGCCTGTCGTTGCGCCGCAGCTCGTTGCCCGGCAGCGCCGGCCGCACCTCTCGCTGATCATCACCGGGGTGCTGCTGGCGCTGGCGATCGGCGGGGCGGCCGCGGCCAGCCGCGGTTTCGATGACGCCCGGCCGGCTGTTCCGGAAAGCAGTCCGGCGGCTGCCCGGCTGTCCGCCGTACCGATGCCTTCTCCGCCCGGACTCTGTGGCCCCGACCCGGAGAAGGTCACCGCCGCCACCGCGCGGATCCCGGCCGGGCTGCCCGACGGCTGGATCTGGTCCCGGGACCCGGCCGGTTTCGCCCTGGCACTGCCCGCCGGCTGGACGCGGGTGGCCGCCGGCAACAACGTCTGCTTCACCGACCCCGCCGGCCGGCGCGCCTTCACCGTGAACGTCGCCGCCGTCGTCACCCGCGAACCGCTCGCCTACTGGCAGAGCCGGGAGAAAGCCGAGGCCCGGGCCCTGCCCGGATACACCCGGATCAGCATGGGTGTCCTGCTGCTCAAACGCGGCGGCGCCGACTGGGAGTACACCTGGCGGCCCGACTCGGACACCGTCCGCCACGAACGCCGCGTCCTGGTCGCCGTCACCGGCGACCGGTCCTACCTGCTGCGCTGGACCGTCACCGACGAGGACTGGGCCACGTCGGTACGCCTGCAACGCCGGCTCGTCGACCTGTTCTCATCGTCATCCTGAAGGAGTTCGTCATGAGAAGACTGCTGCTCGCTGTCCCGACGGTGCTGGTGCTGGCCTTCCCTGCACCGGCGCTGGCCAGCGAATCCGTGCACGTCAAACTGCTCGAACTCAACAAATCAGGCGCGAGCGGCACTGCCACGCTGACCGCCCTCGACAACGGCGACCTGAAGATCAGCATCCGCTCCCGCGGCCTGGTCCCCGGCTCGCCGCACGCCCAGCACCTGCACGGATCCGCCGACGGCATGGACTTCCACTGCCCCGCCATGTCAGCTGACACGGACGGCGACGGCTACGTCAGCACCGAGGAGGGCGTACCCGACTACGGCGACATCTTCGTCTCACTGACCACCAAGGGCGACGTCTCCCGGGCCAGCGGCCTGGCCGTGGACCGGATGCCCTCCGCGGACTCGAAGGGTGTGCTGTCCTACGACCGGACCATCGCCGGCGCCGACCTGCCCGCGGGAACCGTCGCGCACCTCAAGGACCTGCACATCGTCCAGCACGGCATCGACGCCAACGGCAACGACGCGTACGACATGAAGGCCCTCGGCGAGTCCACGCTGGCGAAGGCGGCCGGTCTGAACGGCATCCCGCAGGAAGCGACGAACCCGGCTCTGTGCGGCATGGTCTCCGGCGCGGCGGCGGGCTCCATCCCGGTGGGCGGCGTGGCGACAGGTGACGGCAGCACCCTGAACCGGGGCGTGGCCGGCTGGGCCGGGTACGCCGGGTTGGCGCTGCTGGTGGCCCTGGGTGCGGTTCTGGTGAGCCGCAGGCGCGCGTTCGTGCTGCCCCGGGCCGAGAGGTGACCCGACACCCGGGACGAGGGCTCACGGTGATGCGCTGTCCAGGTCGGGGTAGCCGGGTCGAGGGCTCACGGTGATGCGCCGGATACGCCGCCGGTCCACGGTGATCGCCGCGATGATGCTCGCGGCGGTCACCGGGCTGGCGGCGTTCGTCCTGGCCCGCCCCGATGACGCGCCCGCTCGTCCGTCGCAGGGTGCTGCCTTGCCGTCGACGGCGACGCCGTCGACGCCGTCCACGGCGACCGCTGTGCCAACCGGCGCGGCGGGCGACCCCGCGGCTCTCACCAGCGGCGAGCTGCTACCCACATCGGAGCCGACCCGTCTGGAGATTCCCCGCCTGCGTGTCGACGTGCCGGTGGTCGGACTGGGCCTGCAAACCGACGGAACCATGCAGGTCCCGGACGACGCCCACACCGTCGGCTGGTACACGCGGGCATCCACACCCGGCTCCCTGGGCCCGGCCGTGCTCGCCGGCCACGTCGACTACCAGGGTGCGAAAGGCACCTTCGCGGGGCTGACGCGACTGCGCGACGGCGACGAAGTACGGGTGACCCGGACCGACGGGATCACGGCCGTCTTCACGGTGAACGCGACGACCCGTTACCCGAAGAACGAATTCCCGTCCGAGGCTGTCTACGGCCCGATCGACCACGCCGGCCTGCGCCTGATCACCTGCGGCGGCGACTTCAACTCCCGCACCGGCCACTACGAAGACAACATCGTCGTCTTCGCCACTCTGCACTCCACGACCCGCTAGCAGTCTTTCGCCTCCACTCGACGGCAGAACTGCCGAGGCGCGTAGCCCTCCCCGCATAGCCAGTGCCCGGTATAGACGATGCGATTAGCGGGACGACGCCGACCGGCCCGAGGGGTGGGTCGTCGAGCCGACATGCGTGGACCTGTTCCACCATCCGGTCCTCCGACCTGCGACGCCATCCGAGCGCGAATTCGCCACTGATGTGGGCGACGGGTGGTCTGCCCGGCAGCGGTCACTGCGTTGGTGGTGCGGGACGCTCCACATGCAGACCGGTCTGAGGCTCATCCAGCAAGATCGAGGGAGGATGATTTGCCGGTTCGGGATACAGTCCCGTCTATGACCAGCTTGATCGTTGGTGGAAGCATCGTATCGGCGCTGTTGGTCGCCGCGCTGATCGTGGTTCTCGCGTTGCGGCGGAGACGACACGCCCGACGAGTCCTGGATCGTGATGAGCTCCTACGTCGAGGAGCGCTTGCGTCCCGGCAAATTTCCCAGGACAGCCGACGTGCGCGACGGGGATCGCTGCGGCGCGGCGGCCTCGGCGAAGGTTCCGAGCCGAACCATGCGACATCTTACGGGTCCGACGCATCCGGCTCCATATGATCAGAAAACCTTTTCGTATATTCATCGCAGGGCGGAGCTATTTCCGTGGAGTACATCGTGGAGATCGTCATCGCGGGGCTGGGCGGATTCGCCCTGCTCGGCCGGGGCATCTTTGTCCTGCGCCGTGGTGAGAATTCGACCGTGAAGGCCACGGGTCGGGCATGGCGGAATGCGAGCGAAGCAGGCATCTTCTGGTTCCTGCTCGGTTCTGCAATGCTGCTTGTCGCTTTCATGTGGATCAGCGCCGCCACAGGGTTCGCCGGCCCCGGCGGTGTCGTCGGGCCAGAGACCGGTTTCTACATCAGCTTTGCGCCAGCCCTTCTGTGCGCCATCGCCGTCACGCGCTACCGGCCTCGCAAGGCCACTGGCCTGCGCAGCATTTCATGAGTTGAGCGGGCAACCGAACGTTCTGTGTGCCAGAGCCGGCATGACCAACGCCGAGCGATGGTCCGCTGCCGCGGATAGACCAGTGCTCTCCGCGGCTACTTGTTTCAATGAAGTACGACCGCAGCCCGGCAAGGCTTGGTCGAGGTGATCGGTGGGATCACTCGCTCGCGGCTTTCAGCGCTCCAGCTCGCGGAGATCGTCCGCTGTGTGCGCGCGTCAGCCATCGGAGGAGGTGGGATCCGGAATGCAGATATCGTCGGTCAATACCCCGTCCTCTTCGACCTGTGGCGCGGAGGAAGGCGGGCCGCAAGGCGGTTCAGAGGGCGACGGCGGGGTAGTTACGCCGGCCGGGGATGGAACTCCGGGTGTCGGATCGGGTAGATCTGTTGGATTCTGGTTGCATGCCGATAACCCCAAGATGACAATGGAAATCACGCAAAATTCGAGAACGCGATTAATAAAAGCATCTTGAGCCACGTTTTTACCATTTCGTCCACGCCGTTTATGCCGGCGACAACCTCCAGCAAATTGAGTCTGTCACACTGCCGGGGAGATCCGGGGCGACACTCGACAGCTTTCCAGCGTCCCAGTCAGCGACGTGATCCGGATGGCGGCCGCGGCCGAGCAGTCGATGCTGACGCGCTAAGGCCCGCGGTGCGCCCTATCGGCGGATGACGCCGGACCCCGGGCAGTGGTCGCTTTGTCTTCGCAGCGGGTTACGACGGTGGTGGTAGTAGGTTGGCGCTGACATACCGCGGATGTCAGATGCACGATGGCCAGGCCTTACGTACGTTGGTGCGCATGGGACCTCCCTCACTGTCGCCCGCCCGAATGCGTGAGGTGGTGCGGAGTCGGCCCCTGTTGGCTGACGTTTTCTGGGCGATCGCCGTTGGTTCGATGCTGGCTGTCGGGGCTTTCGCGGGCCTGCACCGCAGGCATGACGTCGCGTTCGGGGCTGACCTTGCGGCGGCCGCGGTGGCAGCCGCTGCGTTCGCGTTGCGGCGGGTGGCGGTGATACCGGTACTGGTGTGCGCGGTGGCCGCAGAGGTGGGCTATCTACTCATCGGCTGGAATACCCCCGGGCTGCTCGTTGCCGTGGGGGCCGCGTTGTACCAGCTTGCCGTGCAGTCGAATCGGTCGGCTGCTTGGGGTACCTGGCTGATTTGCGCGGTGTTGTGCTGGGCGGCCTGCTCGTTCGGCACGAGTGCCGACTGGTTGAGTTCGCTGAGTCTCGGTGTTTTCGCCTGGCTCGGCCTGCCGACCGCGTTCGGTGATTCGGTACGTAATCGCCGGGCCTACATCGCCGAGGTCGAGGAACGGGCGCGGCGCGTGACGCAGAGCCGGGACGAGGAAGTGCACCGCCGGGTCGCTGAGGAGCGATTGCGTATCGCACGGGAACTGCACGATGTGGTGGCCCATCACATCTCGGTCATCAACGTCCAGTCGGGTGCCGCCGCTTACGCGCTGGCTCGCCGGCCGGAGGCCGCGGGGCCGCCGCTCGCTCACATCCGCCGAGCCTCGGGCATGGTGCTCAAGGAGCTCGCTTCGGTCGTCGGTCTGTTACGGCAGCCGAGCGATCTGGAGCCCGGCAACCGGCCGCATCCTGGTCTTGCCCAGGTACCCGAACTCATCGGGTCCTTCACCGGAGCAGGGGTCCATGTCGATGTCGGCTGGGCCGGTGACCCGCGTCCGGTGCCGGCGCTCACGGATCTGGCCGCGTACCGAATCATTCAGGAGGGCCTGACCAACGCCAGCAAGCACGGCAGTGACGGCACCGTGTCCGTGCAGCTCGAGTACACGCGTGATCAGGTTCTGGTCGAGATCGTCAACCCGGTGCGGGCGAAGCGGCGGGCGACCGGCTCCGGTTACGGCCTGATCGGCATGCGGGAACGCGCGGTGGCGGCGGGCGGCACCCTCGCCGTGCAGCCCGGCGTGAATATGTTCACCACCCGGGCATTACTTCCCGCGCCCGCGCAGTACGGAGACCAGACATGAGCATCCGGGTCCTGCTGGCAGATGATCAGACTCTGATCCGGGCCGGGTTTCGGCTCATCATCGATCTGGCGGACGACATGCAGGTCGTCGGGGAGGCGAGCGATGGCAGGGAAGCGATCGAGCTGGCCTCCGCCATGCACGCCGATGTCGTGCTCATGGACATTCGTATGCCCGTCATGGACGGCTTGGAAGCCACCCGCCGGATCGCCTCCGACGAAGCATTGTCCGCTGTCAGTGTCGTGGTGCTGACCACTTTCGAGGCGGACGACAACGTGCTGGCCGCGCTTCAGGCCGGCGCCTGCGGATTCTTGAGCAAGGATGTGGAACCCGAGGAATTGCTGCGGGCAATCCGGGTGGTCGCGGCCGGCGAGGCCCTGCTGACCCCGCGTGCCACCCGCGGCCTGATCAACCGATTTCTGGCCCCACCGGAAGAGCAGCAGCGGGCAATGGCGCCGTCGCTCAGCGGGCTCACCGACAGAGAACGCGAAGTGCTGCGGCTCGTCGCGCTCGGCCAGTCGAACGGTGAGATCGCCGAGCGGCTGGGGCTGTCCCCGCTGACGGCGAAGACCCACGTCAACCGCACGATGACCAAACTCGGGGTACGTGACCGCGCGCAACTTGTCGTCATCGGATACCAGAGCGGATTGGTCCGTCCCGGCGACCAGCCGTAACCGCGGCCGGCGCCCTGTTATCGCTGGGCGTACCGCGCTCGTGGTACCACGCCTGTCGTAGTTCATGGCACGTCCCGGTCGGTCTGCGATATTCCGGGTCCGGTCGCGCGGCCGTATGGCAGCAGGTCCTGGGGTAAGAATCCAGAATTCCGATGGCTGTGTTCGACGCTGCGTGACAGAGCGATTTACCACGCCGATGGTACGAGGAATTCACTGCGTGCGGACGACGAAATTTCCTTTCCCCTTTGTCATGCTGATTGCGTTGCCTCCTTGATGTGAGTCCGCATCAAGGAAAATAGATGAACTCCGGAATCAACGAAAGAAAGGGGGTTTCGGCTGCTGACATGAAAAACCTTGACCCATAAAAATGCCGCAGCAGGACCATTAATTCGGTTCGTTCAGTTGCGGCCGAATGTCATGGCTGCGTCCGACGCATGCCGCGAATGAGGAGCTTGAGTGAAGCACACAGCAGTGAACCGTAGAACCGTCATGCTGGGAGTCGGAGCGACCGCGGGTCTTGCCGCGACCGGCGGACTCACCGTGGCGACACAGGACGCGGACGCGAGCGTCCGGCCGTCTTCCGGTTCGTCGGATGCTCTGGTCTTCGACAAGGACGACTACACCGAGCTGACGGAGACCATCGCTGACGCGGCCGGCGTCAAGCACGAGGTGACGTACCACTTCTACAAGCCCCGCAACTACGTCACCAATCCGTCCGACGCCACCCATCAGAGCCTGGTCGTCAGCGTCCCGGTCAAGATCGACGGCAAGGCCGTCGATGCCACCGGCGCACCGATCGTCTTCGCCAACGCGGTCGGCGCCTACATGCCGTCGAGTGTGGCTGCCGCCACCGGCGTGGGGCAGGCGGCGCTGGAGATGGGCAACCTGGGCGGTGGTGCACCCGGCGGTGCGGCTCCCGGCGGTGCGGCTCCCAGCGGTGCACCTTCCGGCGGCGGGACTGCCGGTGGTGGCACCGGGGCAATCAACGGAATGGTCAACCTCGCGAAGCTGGCGCTCGCTGCCGGCTATGTCGCGGTAGAGCCGGGCACCCGTGGCCGTAGCCTCACCGACTCCAGCGGTACGTACTACGGCACCGCGCCCGCCGTCATCGTGGACCTGAAGGCCGCCGTACGGTACGTGCGGTTCAACAAGGGCCGCATTCCGGGCAACACGAACCGGATAATCTCCACCGGCACCAGCGCCGGCGGTGCGGTGTCCGCCCTTCTCGGTGCGTCCGGCGACAGCCCGATCTACGACAAGTACCTCAAGGAGATAGGCGCGGCCGCCGCCAGCGACGCGGTCTTCGCCACGGGCACCTGGTGCCCCATCACCGACCTCGAGCACGCCGACGCCGCATACGAATTCAACTGGGGCACCAACGCCACGGCGAGCACCGGCAAGGTCGTCGACCAGACCCTGTCCAAAGCGTTCCAGTCACAGTTCGCCGCGTACCAGGACTCCCTCAAGCTGGACGGGCTCAACCGCTTCGGCCGGCTCACCGCCCGCAACTACGACAAGTACCTGCTGCAGACCTATCTGCAGCCGTCCGCCACGCGATACCTCGCGGCGCTGTCGGCCACCGACCGGGCGGCGTACCTGGCCGCGAACACCTTCATCACCTGGTCCGGTGGCAAGGCCACGTTCACGTGGGCCGGCTACCTCACCCACGTCGGCGCCCGGAAGAAGGCCGCCCCGGCGTTCGACGCCTTCGACCTGTCGTCGGGCGAGAACAACGAGTTCGGCACCGGTACCACCTCGGCCCGGCACTTCACCGCGTACAGCCAGCAGCACGACACCACCGGCCTCGCGAGTAAGCAACTCGACAGCGACATCGCCGAGAAGCTGAACCTGATGAACCCGATGTACCACGTCAAGAAGCGCAACCCGAACCGGTCGAAGCACTGGTGGATCAGGGTCGGCACCAACGACACCGATACCTCGCACATCATCTCCGCCAACCTCGCCGCCGCACTGGACAACATCGGCGACAACGTCAACCACGAGTACTACTGGGACCAGGGTCACGCCACCAACACCGACCCCGGCGACTTCATCACCTGGATCGCCAAGGTCTCCGGATACACGAGGTAGGGCCGAGCCGCGGACCGACCGGATCGCCTGTGGCCGTGTGCCGCGGCGATTCGGTCTCCGCCTGTCAGCTGACATTTTCGCGAGATGTGTATAAAACTCGCAAAAACATTTTATACGTCATTCAACGCATAAAACTCCTGTTGTCCATACGGTGGCAGGGTCTGTAGAGCCTCGAGTCAGGAGATTTGTCGATGCTGTCCGTCACTTCAGCTGGTCGCGCCAGGAGTATCACGGCCGCGCTTCTCGCCAGTGGTTTGCTGTTCGCTGGATGCGGAGATTCCGGCAGCGACGAGGCTGCTTCCACTGCTACGGCGACCGCGTCCGCGGACGGGAGCGGAAGGCCTGGGGGCCGGCCGAGCGGTGGGATGCCAGGCGGTGGGATGGGCGCGAGCTGTACCGGCTCGTCGGCGACGCCCACCACGGCGGCGACCGGAGCGGTGTCGGCCTCCGGCACCACGAGCACGGTCTCGGCCGCGGTGACGAAGGCGGAGGCGTTCCTCGCCACGCTCTCCGCCGAGCAGAAGGAATCAGTGCTGGAGGACTACAGCGCCCTCGGCACGAAGCAGTGCAGCTGGTCGAACTTCCCGGACGGGCTTTTCAACGGCCGGATCGGCCTCAAGCTCGGAGACCTGAGCGACACACAGAAAACCGCCGCGTACGCGGCACTGCAGAGCGTGCTGTCAGCCGATGGTTACACCCAGGTCAAGAACGAGATCGCCGGCGACGACTACCTGGCGGCCACGGGTGGTTCGCCCGGCAATCCGGGCGAGGACTATTACCACATCGTCCTGTTCGGGGAGCCGTCCGCGGATCAGCCGTGGACCCTGCAGTTCGGCGGTCATCACCTCGCCGTGCACGTCTCCTTGGGTGGTGGCGCGTTGAGCGTCTCCCCGCACTTCAGCGGTATCCAGCCGATCAGCTTCGACTCCGGCGGCACCACGATCGAGGGGATGAAGCAGGAGACCGAGGACATCTTCGGGCTGTTCAAGTCACTGACCTCCGATCAGCAGACCAGCGCGAAGACCGCTGACAGCTACGACGACATCGTGATGGGGCCAGGCACCGACACCGGGTACCCGACCCAGGAGGGCTTGTCGTACAGCAAACTGACTGACGCGCAGAAGGCCCAGGTGAAGGCGGTCATCAAGGACTGGGTCGGCGACGCCGCAGACACGCTGTCGAAGCCGCTGCTGGACCTCTACAACTCACAGCTCGACCAAACCACGATCTCCTACTCGGGTACGGTCGAGGAGGAGACGACGGGGGCGTACTTCCGTATCGACGGTCCCCGGGTCTGGATCGAGTGGATCAACACCGCGGCGGCGGGCTTCCACTACCACACCGTCTACCGCGACAAGCAGCTCGACTACGGCACCGGCGTGAGCTGATGCGAGCCGTCCTCTTCGCGATGGCCGTGGCCGGCCTGCTCATCCTGGCGCCGGCCCCCGCGCAGGCGCACGACGCGGGGACAACGCTGATCACGGTTGCCCCCGGTAGCGAGGAAGTCCGGCTGACCGCGCAGATCCCGCTGTCACGGATCGACTTCGCCTATCACACCGAGCTGGACCGCGATCCTCAGCGGACCGTACCCGAGCAGCAGGCGTGGCTGACCAGCCTGGTCGCCGACCGGGTCTCACTCACCGACCCGGACGGCGCCGGCTGGGGCGTCACGGTCGACTCCCTCGCCCCTGACTACCTGCTGGGCTTCAACACCGTCAGGGTGACGCTGACCGCGACACCACCGGCCGGCACCCACTCCGCACTGGCCGACCTTCGATGGACAGTGGTGAACGACGTCGTCTACACCCACAAGGTGTTCATCGGGGAGAACGGCCTCGACGGACTCATCACCCGCAGGCAACCCGTCGCCCGGCTCACCGTCGTCCCGCTGGCCGCGACGGAACCGGTCTCGTTCGCCTCGATGCTGCGCACCGGCTTCGAGCATTTCCGCGAAGGCCCGGACCACCTGCTGTTCCTCTGCATGGTCGCGCTCACCGCCGCCCGGCGCCGGGCCCGCCCGGTAACAACGCTGCGCCGGCTCGCGTTGCTCACCGCGATGTTCACCATCGGGCACTCGCTCAGCCTGGCCTGCGCAACCCTGGGCTGGGTCAATCCGCCCACCCGGTGGGTGGAGACCGGGATCGCCATCACGATCGGCCTCGCCGCCGTCCACGCGTTGCGTCCCACATTGTCGACCCGCGCGGAACTCGCCATCACCGCAGCGTTCGGACTGATCCACGGATTCGGATTCGCCGGGACGCTGCACGAGCTGAACCTCAGCGGCACCGAGATCGTCGAACCGCTCCTGGGCTTCAACCTCGGCCTCGAGGCGGCACAGCTCATGGGTCTCGCGTTACTCGCCGTGCCGCTGTGGATCGTGGCGCGATCGTCCGCCGCATCAGCCGCGCTCGCTGCCGCGGCTGGGACGTTCGCGACGTGCTGGATCCTGCAACGCGCCTTCCTGCTCACCAACCCGCTGGAATCCGTCGCCGGCACCGTGCTCGGCACACCGGAACGATTCGCCGTCGCGTTGCTCATCGTCGCGATCCTGGTGCTGATGGTCAACGGCATCCGTGCCCGCCGCCCAGCAGCCACGCCGTAACCGTGAGGTGAGCACGGGCCCGGCTGACCGCTGACGTACGGCCGGGGATCCGGTGCGGTACAGCGCGGCGCCGGCGCGCTCTCATCGGCGATGGGAGCGCGCCGGCAGAGAGGCGCTGATGCGGCACGATCGCTGGGGGTGCGGACCGGTGGCGTTGAATAGCAGAGGTTCGACCCTGTTCGGGGCGGATGTCTCAGCGGCGCTGTAACGGGGACTTGTCGCCTACGAGCCAGAGATGGCCGTACGGATCGAAGAAGCCGCCCTGTCGATGTGTCCCCCACAGCGCTTCGTGGTCTCGTACCGGATCGTGGTAGTTCGCTCCCGCCGCAGCGGCGTTGCCGGCGAAGGAGTCCGGGTCGTCCACGAAGACCTCGACGCGTACCGTCGTGGTGCCCAGTTCGGCGGGGCTCTTCCAGCCGTTGCTCTCCGGCTGGGCCAGGAAGAACGGCGCCCCGCCGATCTCCAGGCCGATGACCGAGCCGAGGTTCCACAGTTCGGTGGCGCCGAGTGCGCGCTGGTACCAGGCGGATGCCGCAGGGGCGTCCGGCACCGCGAGCATCAGAGAGATAGCGGTCACCAGACGCACGATACGCGCCGGAAGTCACGCCGGTAATCCTGCGGAGCGCGCTCACCCGCCCGTGAGGCATGAACGGTGGCGGGCCGGGTACCGAGTCGATCAGCACCGCAGCTCCTGCGATGCGTCTGCCGAGCATGTTCACGCTGGAGGAGAAGATCATGGCGACCACGGAGGCGCTTCCCGAGCTGGTCGACGAGCTTTATGCCGGGCAGGAGCGGATCGATCGGAACGAGATCTATCGCCGGGCTGTCGCCGCGGAGTTGCCGTCCGACGACATGGCCGTGCTCGACCGGCTGCCCGAGGGTGAGTACGCCGAGGACGAGCTGAACGAGGCCATCGCGCAGATCGCCGAGCCCGGCGCTTCCCCGCTGAGTGTCGACCAGGAACCCACCGGCTGACGCGCGCCGGCACCGGGCCCGAAGATCAGCTCTCAGAAGTAGTCGTGCAGTGTCGGCACGGGGCCGGCGGTCGCGGTGCGCAGCAGTTCGTCGGTGCCGGCGTCGCCGCCGGTCAGGAAACCACTGCGACGCAGCTGCTGTGGCGTCGCGGCGCCCGCGTACCAGGCGGCCAGGCCGCGTGGTGTCAGCCGGACGGTGCCCGCGCCGCCCGGCTCCAGCCGGGCGTTGCCGCCGGAGAGCACCAGCCGGTGGCGGCCCTGGTGCCACGGGCAGACGTCGTCGATCAGCTCCAGGTCGGCCTCGCCGGTCAGGTGCCGCGGCCAGCCGCGGGCAGCGACCGCGCCGTACGCGTCGACGACGCGCAGCATCCACGGCTGGGTGGACCCGGGCTTGGCGTCGCCCCGGGCCAGCAGCGACCAGACCGGGTCGGCGGCGCCCAGCCGGATCAGGACGGTCGGCGCGACACTCGCCCAGCCGCCGAGCATGGCCAGCAACGTACGCGTCGCCCCGGGCGTCAGCCCGATCAGATCGTCCACGGTGAGTGTGCCGCTCGCGTCGTAGCCAGGGCCGCGGTTCCAGGAGGCGTACCCGACGACGGCGCCGGTGTCGTCGACGGCGACGGTGAAGCCGTGGTATTCGGCCAGCAGCTGCGCCGGGGTCGCTGCGAAGGCAGGCCCGGAGCGCTCCATCATGGCGGTGCCCGACCGCGCCACCTCGCGGTAGATCTCCTCGACGGCGGGAATGTCGGCCTCGGTCGCCGGCCGCAGCGTCGTCGTGGTGTCGGGGCGGATCTCGGCCAGCACCCGGGTCTGCGCCGTGTAGTAGACCAGCGCGCCGGCCTCCTCCCAGCCCAGCGCCCGGTACGGCCCCGGTGTGGTGTCGAACAGCGTGCTGATCACCGCGCCCCGGTCCCGGGCGTCCTGCAGCAACCGGGTCAGCACGAGCCGGCCCAGGCCACGCCCCCGCAGCTCGGCCGCGGTCGCCACGCCGGCGACGCCGCTGGCCGGCACGACCCGGCCGCCGAACCACTGCCCCTGCTCGCGGTCCACCGCCTTGGCGACCAGCCGCCCGGCCGGGTCGAAGACGCCGTGCGTACGCCGGCCGGGGGAATCGGAGGACCAGCCTTCTGGCATGCGCCGCTCGTGGTAGCCGAACGCGAGGCTCCCGAGGGCCCACGCGAGCTGTTGATCCTCCGGCCCGAGGCGCCGTACCTGGTACGTCATACCGGACATCCTGCCAGGCGCCCGGTTCAGGCCGGCGCTGATCACAGGGCGCGGATGTGTGCCGCGCTCTCCTTGTCCACCGTGGCCCACGGTTTGCCGAACGCCGATTGGGACGCTCCGTCCAGCCCGATGCCGTACTGCACCGCGCCCTGGAAGAACTGCAGTGTCTTCGCCTTGCCGTACTTCTTGAACAGGAAGCTGACGGCGTAGAAGCCGACGGCGTACCGGCCGTCCGCGTCGAGCAGGCTGGCGTCGTCGGCCGGCGGCTTGATCGAGACCGAGCGGAGGGGCCGCTTGCGCAGCAGGGTGTCCAGCGCGTACCGCTTGCGGTACCCGTCGACTCCCGGCCGTTGCTTCTGGACGTAATCGGCCATTCCCTCGACGAGGAACCAGACGTCGTCGCGGCCGTAGTAGGAGTCGCCACGCAACGTGGAGACATGTGCCAGTTCGTGGGTGAGCAGCTCATCGGCGAACCCCGAGGTCAACTCCGACGCGAGCACCTCGACCTCGATCCGCGCCGGTCCCGTGGGCAAGGCTTGGCCGGCCACCCATCGGCCGGGGCGACCGGTATACCAGCGCTTCCAGGAGGCGTCATCGGCGACGAAAACCAGGTAGCGCCCGACCGTACCGTCACCGACGCCGTAGTGGTCCGCGATCGCGGCCGCCTTCTCCGCTCGGCGAGACAGCTCGGTGAGCCGGTTGCGGTATTTGACGGGGACGGCGAGGAGGGTACGGGCGCCCGCCTGTGCCACCAGCTCAGTGGTCTCCCACGGGCGGCTCATCGGGTGGGTCCAGTACGACTGACAGGACGAGCACAGTGCCTTCCGATCATGCGGGCGGAAGCCGGTCAGCCGCAGACCCGCTGCCGTCTCCACCCAGAAACTGTCGAAGACGGCCTCGTCGGCGGCACAGTCCCGGTCCACGAAGCAGTGATCGACGATGTGGACGACCCGCCAGGTTCCCTTCTTCGGCAACGCGTACGGTTGCCCGTCGATCCGCTGCTCGAAGCGGGTGACCTGGAGTGAGCGCAGAGTCCGGAACCGGCCTTGCAGTTCGGCCAGCACTGCCTTGTCGCCCGGTTGCGCCGCGCCGGCGAACCTGTCGAAGTCGCCGGTGAGCAGCCCCTCGGTCTGAGCCTTGAAGGCCGCTCGCACCTCCTGCCCGACCCAGGCCTGGACTTCGGATTGCGGCGCCGCCGGATCGGGGCGGGGCAGCGCCGGGGCGGTCACATCCGGCGACGGCGCCACCGGAACCGGCGCCGAGCTCACGGCGGTGGCGGGAGCAGGCGAATCCTGGCAGGCGCTCAACCCCGCCGCGGCCAGCAATGTGGTGACGGAGAACAGCGCGAGCCGCCGCCATCGGAGATCTTCGATCACGAGTGAGGAGCATAGATGAGCACAAGATCACTTGATCGAGGCCCGCTGCCCGGCTCGGCCGCCACCGGATTGCGGCAGCTGAGTGAGTTAGTCGAACGAGGGGACCGTCGTCGCTTTGACGATCTCCTGGAGTGCGGCGACATGCCCTTGGTACGCCTGCTGCCCCTGGCGTGTCATCGACAACCACACCCGCCGGGTGTCCGAGCCGAGGCGTTCCTGCTTGACGTAACCCGCGTCGAGGAGGGCGGCGACTTGTTTGCTGAGTGCCGATGGGCTCAGGTCGAGGTGTTCTTTGATGACCGACAGTTCCAGCGTGCCGCCGGCGACGAGCATCGCGCAGATGCGCAGCCGGTGTGTCGGGTGGATGATCGGGTCGAGGTTCGGGGTCACCGGGGCGCGCCGGTGGAGCGTCGGTGCGCTACGGCGCCGGCCAGGTATGCGGCGGCCGCGGTGATGGCGAGGACGATGATCGGCCATGTCTGGGTGGTGAGTTCGGCGACGATGAACGCGGCGAGGATGCAGGCCATCGCGGCGACGACCGAGGCGAGGAAGATGCGACTGGTGGGGTACGTGAACGGGATGCCCATCCGGTAACCGGCGACCATGTTGACCGCGACGAGCACCGCGCCGGTGGCGAGGAAGAAGACGAAGCCGTCGTCGCCCAGCGTGAAGGTCAGCGCCATGGCGCCCAGCAGAAGGGCGTTGACGGGGTAGAGCCACGTGGGCCACGGCGTGTCCCGGACGGCGCGCTGCACCGTGTTGATGCCGGCCAGTGCCTCGCGGGCCTCGGAGGGGCTCGGAACGTCCACATTGTTTTCCATGGGGGAAACTATCGCAGATGTTTTCCACTGTGGCAACCTTCAACCGCCCGGAAAATATCTAGTGCCACCAGTGGCTGAGCCGCTGCCGCGAGACCGGTCGAGGTGTTCAGTGATGCGCCCCGGCCACTCCGCTCCCGGACCCGATCCCCGACCTCGCGGGATAATTGATGGGCGCGAGTGAATTTCGTACCCTTCCGCCCAGGGCGACCTCGCACTCTTCTACCGGCAGTCCAGCCCGACCTCCGGTCTCGGACGGCACCGCGACCGAGTGCCCAGCCTCCCGGCCGACCCCGAGGCGCTCAGCGCGATCATGCGCGGGCTGCTCATTCACAACTACACGGCGACGGTCCAGGGCCTGCGGTTTTCGGCTTCGCCGGTTACTTCGTGGCGCAACGCTGGATCGGCCATTGGGTGGTCGAATACTGGGATGGTTCCGGCTGGACGCTGACGGATCCGCAAACCGGGCGCGGTGATCTGACCGGTGACGACTTCAGGACGGTGTCACGGCGTGGAATCTCTGTCGCGGTGGCGCCTCCCGGCCGGCCGCCTACGGCAACGGAGAGCTGTGGGGCTGGGATGAGCTCAGGGGCAGCTTGATCAACGACGTCGCCGCCCTGAACAAGGCCGAGGTCGCCGGCTGGTATTGGTGCGACCGCCTCCAGGTGGAGCCCCTCGACCAGCCGCACGACGAACTCGACACGTCACTCGACGTTCTCGCGCGTCTCGCGGCCGCAGCGGATGAGGTCGACAAGCTGGGAAGCTGCTTCGACCGGTATCCGGATTTCCAGCCACCAGCAGGCGCTGTCGCGCGATAGATCCGCTCCGTCGGAGAGGGCCGCGCACCAGCGTTGCCGGCCGGCGAGGCCGAACGGTCATCAAGAGAACAGGTCGAGGGCCGGCGGGCACTACGCGCACCGGAGCGGGTCAGGATCGGCGGGTGACACCGAGGGGACCGACGCGCGGGCGCTCAATGGCCTGGCCGGGCGCTGAGCACAGCGGCGTCGAGGCGGCGATTGGTGTCGGCCGGGTCGAAGCGGGCCGGGTCGAAGTCGCCGGGCTTGTCGATGCCGAGCCATCGCAGCAGGTCCTGATGGCCGGGTCGGGCCGGGTCGGCGAGGGTTTTGACGAGGTCGGCGTACCCGGGGGTGCCGCCGCAGTCCTCCGGCGGGCAGGCGCGTGCGCCGTCGACGCAGACCGGGTATCGGCCGGTGGGTTCGGCGCGGAGCAGGTTCTCCAGCCGGATCTCATGGTCCCAGCCGTCGCCGAAGTCGTACTCGTAGGTGAACGTGTCGCCCTCGGCCTTGGCCAGGGCGTTCAGTGTGGTCTTGCGTTCGTCGGTCAGTTCCAGCTCGGGATCGGGGTGGCCGTAGCTGCCGGTGGCGTGGACGAACATGTGCATGTGCGAGTCGGTCCAGCCCATCACGGCCTGGAGGACGTGGTGCAGCCGGTCGAGTCGGATCGTCGCGGGCACCAGCACGCGGCGCCAGACCGGTGGTTCGGTGTCCTGCAGGGTCACCGTGAGCTGGGCGATCCGGTCGCCGGTGCCGAATGCGGCGCGCAGCGCCCACTCGGCCAGGGAGGTGAACCGCAGTGTGGTGCCGGCCTCGACGGCGTCGAGCGCGACCAGCGCGGCGATGGCGCGGCTCGTGTCGTTGTCGGTTGTGCCGCGCAGAATGCGCATCTGCTCCTCGGTCGCCTCGTCGAGGTAGAAGCGAGCGCTCAGGGTGAGCCAGATCCGTTCCTGCGTCGCGCTGATCGAGGCAGTGCCGCCGCCCTCGGCGATGGCGGCGAACAGCACGGCCGTCCCGTCGGCGAACTCCTCCTCGAACAGCGACGAGAAGTAACCGGGTGGGCAGATCACCGAGCCGAGCTGGTCGAACGCGGCGAACATGGCAGCCCACAGCTGCAGCGGCTGGTCCAGCAGCTGCCGGTTCTTCTTCACCGGCACCAGGCGGCCGTTGACCACGCGTACCATCCCGGCGGCTTTGGCCCAGCCCAGCACCAGGGTGAGAATCGGCAGGTCCGCGCTGCTGCGGGTGCGGTAGACCCGGTCGCCGATCGACGGGTCGATCTCGTCGCCGGTCCCCAGCGCATCGACCAGATGACGAGCGTCGGCCATGGTCAGCTGTCCGGTCTGGGTCAGCGTGCGGCCCTCGCCGACCCACCGGGTCAGGGCGGTCACCTGCCGCAGCACAGGCGCGGACGCCGCGATCGCGGCGAGATCGCTCTCGGACATCGGTGGTCACCCTCTCCGTCAGAGCCAGTCCATCACCGTACGGTGTTCGTGGACCGAGCGGCGGGGAAGGTCACTCCGGTGAGGTCTTCGGAGACGGCCCACAGTCGTTGCTGAACGGCTACCTCGTACGACTGCGGGCTGGAAGTGACCAGCCGGGGGTGGCCTTTGACCTCGTAACGTCCGCCGGGGCCGTAGTACTGGCCGCCGAGGGTGGCGGGGTCGGTGGCGGCGCGCAGGCTCGGCAGCGCGCCCATCGCCGGTGTCTGGGTGAGCAGCGGCGCGAGCCAGGTGAGCGGGAGCCGGAGGGCGGCCGGGGTGTTGCGGGCGAGTTCGGTGCTCGACACGCCGGGGTGCGCGGCCACCGCGACGGTGGTGCCGTGCGCGGCGAGCCGGCGCTGCAGTTCGTAGGTGAACATCAGGTTGGACAGCTTGGACTGACCGTAGGCGCCGACGCGGCTGTACGAGCGTTCCCACTGGAGGTCGTCGAAGTGGATCGCGGCCCGGATGCGGTGGCCGGTGCTGCTGACCGTCACCACGCGCGAGCCGGGCACCGGCAGCATCAGGTCCAGCAGCAGGCCGGTGAGTGCGAAGTGGCCGAGGTGGTTGGTGCCGAACTGCATCTCGAAGCCGTCGCGGGTGGTCTGCTTCGGGGTGTACATCACGCCGGCGTTGTTGATCAGCAGGTCGATCCGGTCGAGCCGGGACCGTAGTGCCGCCGCCGCGGTCCGGACGGAGTCGAGCGAGGTCAGGTCCAGTGCCTGCACGGTCACGTCGCCGGCGATGCGGGCCGCGGCCTGCTCACCCTTCTCGGCGTTGCGTACGGCGAGGATCACCGACGCCCCGCGCTCGGCGAGCGCCTTGGCGGTCTCGTAGCCCAGTCCGGTGTTGGCCCCGGTCACCACGGCCACTCGCCCGTGCTGGTCCGGGATGTTCGCCGTCGTCCACTTCTGACTCATGTCGGAACTCCCACCTGATTAACGTACCGAAGGTATCTTGTGCCGACGACGTTAAAGTACTTTCGGTACGTTGTCAACGTACCGTTGGTACGTAAGTTAGGCTGGTGATCGTGACTTTCCAGCGGGCGCGAACCGAAGAGCAGCGGGAGATCCGGCGACGGGCGATCCTCGACATGGCGTCGGCGATGCTCGACGAGATGCCGGTGGCCGCGGTCACGCTGAACGAACTCAGCCGCCGGGTGGGCCTGGCGAAGCCGAACGTGCTGCGGTACTTCGAGTCCCGCGAGGCGGTGCTGCTCGAACTGCTGGACCACTTCCTGCAGCAGTGGCTGACCGAGCTGGCGGCCGAGCTGGCCGCCGGCGTCGACGAGGATCTGCCGATGGCCGGGCGAGCGGCGGCGGTGGCCGAGATCCTCAGCGGCTCACTGTCCAGCCGCGTGGTGCTGTGTGACCTCTTCGGGGCGCAGGGCAGCGTCCTGGAGCACAACGTCTCGGTCGAGGTCGTGGCGCGTTACAAGCGAGCGTCCCTGGATCGGCTGACGACCATGACGGCGCTGCTCCAGAAGTATCTGCCGGAGCTGGGCGAGGACGCGACGCTGTTCAGCCTGCAGACGATGGTCCTGGCCGGCGCGTTGTCGGCGTACAGCACGCCCCCGCCCAGCCTGCAGGCCGCGTACCAGGCCGAGCCCGAGTTGGCTCGCTTCCACCTGGAGTTGAAGGACTCCTTGAAGCTGGCGCTGACCGCGACCCTGCTGGGTGTGCTGCCTCGCCGCTGACATGCCCGGCTCCCGGCCGCGACCGGGAGCCGGCAGGGCCGGGGTGACGCCGCCGTTCTCGATCGGCATGAGCCCGTCCGGCTGGTGGACCACGAAGTAGGCGTACGCCATCGAGCCGGAGGCGAGGATCGCCGCGGGGCGGGTGAACAGGCCGACGACGATGCGGAACAACGGCCAGGTGACGCTGTCTTGGCAGCTGTCTGCTCGGACACCCCGCCGTACGATGGCCGCGTGTCCCCTTCCGGTGGTGACGACGCGCAGTGGCGCGCTTGGCAGCTTTCGGCCGCCGGCACCGACCGCGGGAAGAAGCGGACGCGGATGATCATCGTGCTCGCCGTCGTTGCGCTCGTGGTGGCCCTCTGCGCGTTGCGTCTGTCCTCTTCGCAGCCCGGCGGGGGGGGGCAACTCGGCCGCGAGAGGGTGATGCCGGTGGTCTTCCTCGGCGGCACCTCTCCGGGCCCGGCCGGTGCCCGGCTCGGCGTCACCCCGTTGCGCGTACGGAAGGGAACGCCGGCGGATCTAGGCAGCTGGCAGCAGCAGGGCGTCGATGTGGTGGCGATCGGCGTGCCGTACTACGTGGACGTGCGGCTGGCCAACAAAGGACCGGTTCCGCTCGACAGCAACGTCAGCTCGACCACCTCAGCGCCGGCGGGGCGATCGGCGGCGCGGCGGTGACATGGTCCGTGGACTGACCACGGTTCCATTCGCGCCCAGAACCACAGTGGGGCCTTACCAGCGCGAATCTTCGTCGAGCACCACGCGCTCGGCAATGCGGCGGGTCTGGTCGTCGAAGAACACGAGCCGGACCACCTCCACGGTCACCGTCGCGGCGTCCCGCGCGGTCAGCGCCTGCCCGATCTGAAGGCCTCGGCCGTTATGCCGCGATCAGGTCGATCACCGCGGACTCCAGCTCCGGGTGGGCGAACACGAATCCTGCCTCGATCAATTTCTTGGGTACGCCTCGACGGCCTGACAGTGCGAGCGCCGGGTCGGCCCGCAGGAACACCGACCCGACGTGGACCAGAGGCGCGGGGCTCGGCAGACCGACCGGACGACGCAACGAGCGCCGCAGCGTGGACATGAGTTCGGTGTTGCGTACCGGGTGGGGGGAGGTGGCGTGCACGACGCCGGACAGTGACGGGTCGTCCAGGCAGAAGCGCACGATGGCGCACATGTCGTCGACGTGCAGCCAGCTGATCCACTGCCGGCCGCTGCCCATCGCGCCGCCGAGGCCCCAGCGGACGAATCCGGTCAGCCGGTCGAAGGCCGGGGTGCCCGGGTCGAACACGATGCCGGTGCGCAACGTGACCCGGCGCTCAGCGGGGATCTGCGCGGCGGCGTCCTCCCAGGCCCGGGCGACGCCGGCCATCTGCGGTGGCCCGTCGGCGGGTGGCGCCGACTCATCGAGGACCGTCTCGCCGGCGTCGCCGTAGATGGCGAGCGTGCTCATCTGCAGCAGCACCGGGATCGGCTGGTCCAGGTCGGCGCAGGCGCGGGCGAGCGCCCGGGTGGGTTCGGTGCGGGAGCTGGTCAGCAGGGCGATGTTCGCCGGGGTGGCCCGCCGGAACACCAGTTCGCCGCAGAGGTTGAGCAGGGCGGCGCCGGCGAGTTCGGACGCCCAGCCGGCCTCGACGGTCCGGCCGTCCCAGTGCACGTGCCGGCCCCAGCGGACCGGGGTGGCCGAACGGCTCAGGACGACCACGTCGTGGCCCCGGCCGATCAGGTCCTGGGCGATGCGCTGCCCGAGGGCGCCGGAGCCACCGGCGATGACGACCTTCACCGGGCGAGGGTGGCGACCGAGCCGCCGATAGGGCTCACCGTCATGGACGGCAGCGGATTCCACACGGCGGCGACGTCCCGCATCAACAGCGCGCAGTCGGGCACCGCGGATCCCGGCGGGAACCGGTCCGGGTCGTCGAAGAACGACGACCGCACCGACACCAAATCCACCGGCGTGACCTGCCAATCCTCGACGCTCAGTTCGATGCCGTCGAGGCGGCCCGGGTCAGGCGTGACGGAGAAGCCCGCCGCGCCGCGACGGAAGAACTCCGATGCCTGGCCGACGCTGCCGAAGACCTGGCTGGCCGACAGGTCGGCGGCCGTGCGGGCGTGGACGTCGACGCGTACGTCATCGCCGAAGGCGATCCGCAGTTCGTCAGCGCTCTCCCGCACGTCGAACCGGCTGCGGTGGTGCCGCCCGGGGAAGACACGGCCGCCGGCCCAGGCGTTGAGCCGCGACCCGGTGTCACGACGCGGGATGTAGACGCCGTAGGCGACACCGCCCGGCGTGTCCCATTCGACAGCGACCCGGTGCGCGCCGTTCTCGCTGCGCCAACCGAACGGCAGCAAACCGAACGGCAGCAAACCGAACGGCAGCAAACCGAACGGCAGCAAACCGAACGGCAGCGGACCGGCTGGCGCGGGCACGAAAGCCGGGCGCACGTTCCCCAGCCGGATCAGACAGATTCCCGACACCGCCCACCCGTCGACGACCTGCGGGCGCAGCGGCGCGGGCAGCAGCCGCGCGGTGACCTCCGGGTCGGTGCGGTAGTTCACGAGCAGTCGTCGCTGAACGACGCTGGCCAGCCGCGGAGCTCTCATCGGGTCGCCTCCGTAGAACGTCTTGAGCAGTCGCTCAAAACGAAGACTACGACGTCTTGAGCGACTGCTCAACCCCGCCGGTCGAATGGCCGCGATGATCTACCGTCGAGCCATGATCGAAGACGCCACCTGGCTGCCGTACGCCGTCACCGCCTTCCTCGTCGGCGTCCCGGCCCTGGTCGGCATCGCGCTGATCATCGCGGCGGTCCGGCGGTGGCTCACCCTGCGTGCGCTCGCCGCCTCCGGCCGCCCGGCGACCGCCCGGGTCGTCGACAACCAGATGGAATCCGGTTCCGAGGGCCGGATGAGCTTCCGGCCGGTCGTCACGTTCCGTACCGAAGCAGGCCAGGACGTGACGACACCGCTCGCCGACCTGGACGGATTCCGCTCCCATGTCGTCGGCACCGAGATCGCGGTGCTCTACGACGCCCGGAACCCCGCCGAGGCGACACCGGCGCGCGGCAGCAACGCGCGACTCGTCGCCACTGTCGTGTTCGGCGTGATCTTCCTGGTCTTCGCGCTCTGCGCCTACCGGCTCGGCAGCATGATGATCAGCGACTTCCTGGACATGGACACCGGCTTCGGCCAGGACGTCGACATCCCCTGAGGCCGCGGACCGCCTAGGCTGCGGGGATGGTCCGCGATGAGCTGCTGCGCCTGCGAGCCCGCGCCGAGACCGAGGCGGCGACCCTCGCGAGCGACCTGGAGTCGGTGTTCGCGGCGTCCCGCGACTCCAACGCCGACGACGAGCACGACCCGGAAGGCGCCACCATCGGCTTCGAACGCGCCCAGCTCACCGCGCTGCTGGCCGCCGCCCGCGACCGGATCGCCGAGGTCGACGACGCCCTGGCCCGGGTTGGCGCCGGAACCTACGGCGTCTGCGAGCGCTGCGCCCAGCCGATCGCCGCGGACCGCCTGACGGCCCGCCCGTTCGCCCGCCACTGCATCACTTGCGCTTAGCGCGCCTCAGACCCCCTCTCGGGTACGCGGAAACGAGCACCGCCGCGAGCCGGTCACCGGGTGAACCGCTCCAGCTGCGCCACGTCGACGGCCGCCCCCATCGCCAGGAACCCGGCCCGGTTCGGATGCAGGTGATCCCCGGCCCCGCCCGCGCTGCTGTTGGTGTCGAACTCCGGCCGCAGATGTCCCGGCCGCGCCGGATCCTCGGTCACCGCCGAGAAGTCCGCCACCCCGTCGAACAACCCCGACGTGCGGATGAACGTGTTCACCGCGCGACGCTCGGCGTCGGTCTCCGGCGTGCCGTAGAGCCCGAACGCGGTACCCGCCGACGGTGTCAGCGTCGCCCCGACGATCTTGATGCCGCGGGCGTGGACCCGGCGGATGACCTCCCGGTATCCGGCGATCACCTGCTCCGCCGTGGCGCCGCCGCCACCGAGATCGTTGATGCCTTCGAGCAGGATCACCGCGCGTACCCCGGGCTTGGCGAGAACGTCGCGGTCCAGCCGGTCGAGAGCCGGCGGCCCGTCGCAGGGTGTGCAGCCGCCGGGCGTGCGACCGATCCGGGTGACCATGTTGCCGCCGATCGCCTCGGTCACCACCGAGATCGGCCGCCGGCCCTGCGCCCGCGCGTCGAGCCGGCGTTGCAGCACGTCGGGCCAGCGGTCGGCGCCGTTGATCGTGGAGAAGAAGCCGTCGGTGATGGAGTCACCGAACGCCACCACCGTGGCCGTGTCACGCCGCTGCGCCTGCACCTCGGAGACGAAGAACCACGAGGTCGTCGAGTGCGGGAACGCGGTGTCGGCGATGTCAGCGGTGTGATCCCCGGCGTTCGGATCGGACAGATACGACGTCGTGAACGCCGCCGCATGCCAGGTCATCGGCCCGCTCACGCCCGCGACGAACACACTCACCGCGAGACGCTGCGACCCCGCGTCGGTCACCCTGATCGGCACCGGATCGCTCAAGACCGTCCGGCCCTTGGGTACGGTGACCGAGCCGTGACCATCGAAGGTCAATGCCCGATTCGTACCCGGTGTCAGATTGCCGCCGCTGGACTGCAGACCCGCGTACGCGCGTCCGAAGGTGACCGGCCGGGTGCCGTACTCGTTGGTGAGCCGGATCCGCCAGCTGGTGCCGGTGACGGACGGGTCGACGATCAGCCGCAGGGTCTGGTTGCGGGCCTGGTCGTCCGGGAGTGCCGCGCTCAGCAGCGGCGCGGTGTTGCCGGGTCCGGCCGGGCCGGGGGTTCCGGGCTGCGCGACGGAGTACCCGGCCGGGTAGACACCCTGCGCGGACCCGGCCCAGGCGGCCGTCCACGGCGCCGGTGAGCCGGTGGTGTGTGCGATCGGTTCGTGGGCGATCGCGGCCGCGGGGGCGAGGACCACCCAGGCGACGGCGGCGGTGACAGCTCTGCTCGGACGTGTGACTCGCATGGTCACTCCCTCGTGGACGCCGATGTCCCATCGATGTCCATCGTTAGCACGCGCG
This sequence comes from Actinoplanes sp. CA-015351, assembly GCF_050955685.1. Classification (NCBI taxonomy): domain Bacteria; kingdom Bacillati; phylum Actinomycetota; class Actinomycetes; order Micromonosporales; family Micromonosporaceae; genus Actinoplanes; species Actinoplanes sp. CA-015351. The sequence continues at coordinate 6,019,470 of NZ_CP192102.1, read as the reverse complement.
CCGGGCACACTCAATGCCACGCACCGCTCTCACCGTCGGGTGAAAAGCCACCCGGGTCGGATTTGATCGATTTTCGTCGCTAGAGTGCCTGTTTCGGCGTACCCAAGAGGGGTTTGTCGGTGACGGGGGAGGCGTGATGGGCAGGCGGACGGCTCGGGGTGGGGCGGCGCTGGTCGTGGCGGTGGCCATGGCGATGAGCGCATGCGCAGGCAACGGCGCGACACCGGAGGCGGGCGGCGGCGTGAAACCGACCGAGGCCGCGAAGGACGCGAGCACCGCGCTGATCGACGCGGCGACCACGTTGCAGAAGCAGTCGTTCAAGAGCGTCATCGACATGGGTGAGGCCGGAACGGTGAACGGCGTGATGGACCCGGTCGCGAAGACGGGCGAATTCCTGATGGAGGCCGTGTCCGACGGTGCGAAGGTCAAGACGGAGATGCGGATCGTCGAGGGCGTCAATTACGTCCGGCTGACCATTCCGGGCGCTGATATCCCGGGCATGGACGGTACGACGTGGCGCAAGCTCAGCGGCGCCGGCGGCACCGGCACGCTCGGCGGATTCGACGCCTCCGACACGGTGAAGAGCCTGGAAGCCGCCAGCGAGGTGACGTGGGCCGGCGACGACGCGGTGACCGGGACCATCGACCTGACCAAGGCCGGGCAGCAGCTGGGCATGGGTGCGGAGGTCGCCGACAAGCTCGCGACCAAGACGGTGCCGTTCCGGGCGGGGTTCGACGACCAGGGGCGACTCGTGCGGTACTCGGTGACGGTGCCGGGGGTGGGGTCGGAACCGGCGACGACGATGAACATGACGTATTCGGATTTCGGCGTGCCGGTCACGGTGAAGGCACCGCCGGCGTCGGAGATCGCCACCGAATAGGACGCATGACGACCCGGCGGTGGCTCGGCAAACGATCCGCCGCCGGTTCGGCGGGGCTCGGACCGTGCCCGGTACGGGAAGCCTGTCGGACCGCTTACGGACAACGCCGACCTTATCGGTGTGTCCGCTCTGTCGCTACGACGCGCGGGAGCGGGCTTTGTGAACGTCGGCGATTTGGATTGCCAACTGGCCCGCGAATTCGAGGCCGGCCATGCGTACGGCGAGGGCGCGTGCCGGGTGGGTGTGGCCGTTTCGGGTCAGGCGGGTCAGCCAGCGCTTCTCCAGCTGACGGCGGCCGACGATCGCTGCCACGGCGAGACCGATCGCGGCTGCGGTCAGGGCGGCTTTGCGCTTGTCGAGAGGGGCGTCCTCGGTTGCCTCCACACCCTCGCTGACGGGGAACGGGTTCTGCCCGACGACCAGGTCATCGGAGGCCTCGGGTTCGTCGGCGGTGTGGGACTCGTCGCCCGGTGCGATCAGGTAGCCGATCGCGCCCACGGTCGCCACCGTGCCGAGGCGTGCCAGGCGTCGTTTCGCCGGTGGCAGTTCCTGGGCGACGATCCAGGCGCTGCTGAGGACGGCTTGCAGAGCGGCCAGCCCGACGGCCCGCGGATATGTGGCAGGAGCACCCATACGGCGACGATAACCCCACGGGTCAACAAGATCAGCGGGCGTCATCAACCACGGCCCATGCCTTAACCGTCGCCCGGCGTACCGCAGCGACGATCGACCGGGCTCTGAGCGCGTGCACGGCCATACGCTGCCAGAGCGTGGAACGCGGCCTTCGGCGTCCACGATCCGTCCGGCAGCACCCGCACGATCCCGCGAGCGGCGAGGTCGAAGTCGCGGTCCGGGTCACCGGTGGTCGGCAGGTGCCGGTTCGCGAACGTGTAGACGAACGCCGCCTCCACCCCACCGGCCTCGTAATCACGCAGCAGCTCCACGATGTAGTCGGCCTGCCCCTGCTCGTCGCGTACCAAAGCCCTGGTGAGCGTCGCCGCCCCGCCGTGCTCGTCGTAGGTGACCGGCTCGGCCCCACCTGCGACGTCGCCTGCACCGCGGAACGTGCAGCAGCCGAACTCGGTGGCGGCATACGGCTTACCCTGTTCGACCGCGGCGGCGAGGGACTGCGGGAACGCGGCGGCGTTCGTCGCATCCCGGTACCCGGCGTCGCTGGCGATGATGTCGAACGCCGCCCAGTCGACGGCTTCCAGCGGAATCGAGGCGTACCCGACGGGCCCGGCGAACCGCTCCCGCACGGCCGGCAGCGCCTCGGCGAAGAAGTCACGCACGGCGGCCTGCGCGGCCGGGATCGCCGCACGCATCCGCATCGGATCGGTGAACAACGCCATCCGTTCGGTCAGGTCGCGGCCGGGCAGGAAACCGTCGGTGAACATGGAGATCTCCGAACCGGCGAGGTAGACCACCGACGCCCCGCCGGCCCGCAACCGTTCGGCGCGCTCAGCACCGTCGAGTACGAACGCCATCAGCTGGTCACGGTCGAGGCCGTTGGTGAACGGGCAGTACCAGACCTCGAGCCCCGCCTCGGCGGCGAGCTTCCCGGCCAGTTCGAGCCGGTCCTGGATGCCGCCGGTGATGCGTACCGCGTCGCAGCGCAACTCCTCGCGGATGACGCGCAGGTCGCGCCGCACGGTCTCCGGGTCGAACGGTTCGTGAGTCGTGGACCCGGCGCTGACGAAGCCGGTGTCGTAGTTCATGCCGAAGACGCGCATCGGACCTCCCCGCTTTAAGGTACGACGCGTACCCTATAAGGTACGTCCAGTACCCTGCAAAGGGTGAGCACACGGCGTCGCGGTGCAGAGCTGGAACAAGCGATCCTGCAAGCGGCAGCGCAGGAACTCCGCGAATCCGGCTACCCCGGCATGACCATGGACGCCGTCGCCACCCGCGCCGGAACCAACAAGAACGCCATCTACCGCCGCTGGCCCAACCGGGCCGCGCTGGGCATAGCCGCGTACCGGCACCTGACCGACACCGTGATGCCCGACCCGGACACCGGCACGCTGCGCGACGACGCCCTGCAAATGCTGCGCCAAGCCAACCAGACCTGGTCATCACCGTACGGAACAATCCTGCGCGGCCTGCTCACCGCAGCGGCCGACGACCCGGAACTGCTCACCCTGATGCGCGAACGCACCGGCGCCGACACGATGGACCAGACCTGGCTGACGATGCTGCAGCGAGCTGTCGCCCGCGGCGAGGCGCCGGCCACAGCGATCCACCTACGCGTCGCGACCACGCCGATGATGCTGCTGCGCGCCGAATACGCGATGCGCGGCATCCCCACGGTCCCCGACGCGGTGCTGGTCGAGATCGTCGACGAGGTCTTCCTGCCATTGGTACGCGGCCGCGCCCACGTCGGCTTCAGTCGTGGGTGATGGAGAAACCGAGGATGACCGCAGCCGAGACGACCACATGCCCGGGCGCCAGGTCCTCTGCCGCGGCCTCGCCTCCGGACCCGTGACCTCGATAGCGCTCCGCGCCCGCCCGATCAGGATCCACGTCCTCGACATGCACCACAGCGCCGAGACGGATCCCGGCGGCCTCGGCGTACAGTTCCGCCTTGCGCCGCGCCGCCTGACGACGCGCCTCGCGCGCATGTCGCCCTTACCGGTGACGTCGAAGTCGACCGCTTCGATCTTGTTCCTTCCGGCCGCGACGACGTCGACCAGCAGCTGCTGCACGTCGTCGAGGTTTGCCGACTCCACGGCGAACGACGCCTGGCACTGGTAACCCAGGAACCGGCGCTCAGCGCCGTAACCACTCCCGGCTCGAGAACCGGTTATAGGCACTGATCGTTACAGGCCCAGCGTGAGCGGGCCGGTGGGCGGCCCGGACGTGAGCAAAGTGGTTAGCGGCGTGGCAAGGTCACGAGGCGAGAACAGGTCCGGTCCGGCGTAGGCAGCGATCTCAGAGAGCCGCCACCAGCGAAAACCGGCAAGATGCTCAGCGGCGAGTTGCTCGTCGGTGAACTCGCCGTGCGGCTCGAAATGGGCGGTGCGAACCAGGAAGTAGTCGTTGACGAGTGCGGGCGCCCGATCCGCGGCAGCGACCACCTGATGCCAGACGTGCGGCGCATCGGCGGCGACAACCAACCCGATCTCCTCCCTCAGCTCACGACGCAGCGCGGCCAGCCCGTCCTCACCTGGCTCGATGCCGCCACCCGGAGCAGCCCAGACGGCCCGCGCCCCGTCCGGAACCGCCGGGTGCGGGAAAACGAATCGGCACAGCAGGAGACGGTCGTCCTCGTCGAGGAAGATCGCGCGGGCCGAGGCCCGAAGGTTCAGCGACAATGCAGACTCCTGACCCCGTACGGTAGCGACGTTCACCGTAGGGCAACGGCCGCAGCCGGCGACCTCAGTAGAGTGCCGGGGTGCCTGATCATCTGCCTGGCTGCACGTGCTGCGGTGCGCCCCTGGACCGTGTCGACCTCGATTTCCGATCGGCTCTGCCGGACGCGTTCCTGCCGCTGTCCCCGCAACAGCGCGCGTCGGCCTGGGGCAACAGCGACTTCCAGCGGCTCGCGGGCGTGGGCGGATTCGTTCGCTGCCTGATGCCGGTGCACCTGACCGACGGCGGGAGCGTGACGTACTCGGTGTGGTTGCAGCTCGACGACGACCAGCTGCGCCATGCCAACAAGGTTTGGACCACACCGGAGTACTCCGCGCTGAAGCTTCGCGGGGAGGTCGCCAACGCGATCAAACCGTGGCCGGAGCTGCTCGGCGAATCCGCCGGGGCAGAGGTACGAGACCCCAGAACGCTGCCGTACCTGGTCGCCGACAGCGACAGCCTGCTGTCGCGCGTGCTGACCGAGTCGTGGGACCGCGACGACGTACTCAACTCGATTTGGCACCCGCTGCCGGTCTCGGTGCGCCAGCAGGTCACGCCGAGTTGGTCGATCGACCGTACCGTTGGATTGCGGGTGAGCGCCGTCGACGGCGTCATGCGGTTCGTCGGGCCCGGCCGGAGCGTCCAGGTCGAGGCCTTCGACGTGCCGGGTGCGCTGGCCGGCGAGGCGGCGATCGCCGAGTTGAGCCGGGGTTTGCCGGAACGATGCGAGGGCGAGCTGTCGGAACCTGACGGCGAGCCGGCGCGGCGTGCCTTCTGGCTCACGGCAAGCGCCGACGGCAGAGCGCAGCACGAGCTTTACGGATACACCGCGACCCCGGCAGGCGTCCTCAGCGTCATCTGCATGTACGACGACGCGTCCGACCTGACGTGGGCGCAGTCCGTCTGGCGATCGACGCGACACCACCACGGATGGACGTCGGCAGGTGCGGAATGCCACTGATCGAAGTGGGCGATCCCGACTTTCGTGTCAGCCAAGTAAGTTTTGAGGCGCTGCTCGCCATCCAGCGGGAGGCGGAACTTCTTGGCTTTGCGACTCGATGGTCATCGGTGGAAGAAGTACGCAGCCACATCAAGGAGGAACCCGTCATCCTGCAATCGCTCATGCGTGAGGAACGCGCGGGAGAGGTGCGAAGCTACCGATGCCTCATGTTGTTCGCCGCCGCAGACGGAAGCCCCTCCGGAGGGATCGCCACGATTGATGTCGATCCCGCCAGGTTCCGATCACTGGAGCGCCTCGATCGAGACCCCGATGTCTCCCGAGCGTTCGCCCGGATTTTCGCGCTCGCGACCGGCGGAATCGCGATGATATCCAAGTCATAGGGAGGCGCCGGCCACACAGACGTCAGCTCTGGTCGGCGGAGGCGAGGTGGCGCTGTACGCCTACGGCCCCGATGCGAGAAAGCTGTTTTCCGTGGTGGAGGCCGAGCAACGCATCGACTTTTGACCAGCGGACTGATGCCCGGAAATGCCGATGTGCTGGTTGTTGGCAGTGCTGCGCGGAACGCATTCAGGAGACCGACGGCGGCCACCGGTGTCGGTGCCACTCGGCCCATGTCACGAAACCGACCGGGGGATTCCCAACGGGTTCGCTGCCGTCGAGTTCGCCCCGCGTCGGGATCTCGATGGTGGCAGCCCAATCAGTGAGTTCCTCATCGGACATGGGCCACGTTGTGTTAGGCGCTTCGGCCTGACGCCGATCAAGTCGGATCCGCTGCTCTGCCGGGGTGAGCTCGAAGTAGAGAATCTCGACCGTCGCCCCGACGTCTGCTGCGGCCTGGCGCAGAGCCGAGCGTTCGTCCCGGCTCCACAGGCCGAAGTCGATGACGACGTTGTTGCCCAGTTCCAGGGTGCGCAGCCCGATCTGGATGAGCCGGCCTTCGATCACGTCGCCCGCTGACGGCGGATTGGCGTGTCCGTAAAGGGCCTTCACCCATTCGTCTTTGGTGAGACGAAGCGCTTCCTGCTCGATCTCGATGCGCCGAGCGGCTGTGGTCTTGCCCGTGCAGGGCAGACCCACCGTCAGGAACAGCTTTGGTTGCCTCATCCCCGCCCCTTCCGACCGAGCCGAACGCGTCATCATCGCCGACAGGGTCTCTGTGCGGTGGAGGGGGGCCGGGTGCCGTTCCAGTGACGCTGGACCACAGATCGAACGCGGCCACGAGGGCCGGAAATGTCGGCGTCCTCCCGCCATGAACACCACCCCGAACGGTCCAGATGCCACTCGCCACGACTCGTTTGTCTTTGGTGATCGGGGCGGCTGATTTGACGGCCCTCTCGGTGGCCCGCACGGACGGCTCGGTTTTCTGCGGTGGCCCGCCTGGGCCTTCTCGGCGCCGCACTCACATGCCGATGAGCGGATGTTTGCATAGGTTGCCGCAGCAGCTCCATCACATGCTTTGAGGCGTCATCTGTCTTAAGGTCCAGGGCGTGCACAACACCCTTACGGAACACGCCCGGTGCCGCTACGGCGACGAGTATCAAACGCCCGTTTTGCGGTGCTCTCAGGATCACGATGACCGACACTTCATCGAGAAGCTGACCTTCGCCGATGCGGAGGAAATCCTGAGGATGCTGCACACCTTATCCCCGAACATCGTTGACGGGCTTCTCCCGGTGTGGGTCCGTAATCTCGCCTACCGACTGGTGCTCCTCCAACGGCCAGACGATCCAGCGCTGATGCGCGAAGCAGCGCACAGCCTTTGGATGCACGGACCGGACTGGGATGACGTCGCGGCCGGCCTGGAGCACCGCGCCTCGGCTCTGGAACGACTGAAGCAGACCGGTGATGTCCCCAGCGAATCGCACTGATCTGCCGCTGTCCGCGCTCGGGTTGGCACTGTCGTCACGGCCAGTCGTCAGCGGCCCGGCTCGGCGTCCTGTCGTGCCGACGAGAGCGCGTTCAGCTGAAGGCAAAAATTCTCCGCGACGTGGTCGACTTCATTCGCTGGCTGACGACAGATGATGTTGAGTCCGTGCGCCGTTTGATCGCTGTTGTCCGGTCGTTCAGCGAGGCAGGTGGCCACGGAGGAAGGTTCGGATGCCTGCGGTGATAATGGTACTTATCTCGGCCTTATCGAGTACGGCGGCACCCTGTTGGGATCGTTCCATGATCTCCGCGAAGGCCAGTAGATGAAAATGGATTGCCATACGGTGTGGATCTTGGCCGGCGAGTAGTCGTTGGCGGGTGAGCAGATCGAAGTGGCGGGCGAGTTCGGCGCGCGCCGCTTCGGGTCCGGTGTGCTGCCAGGCCTCGCGCGCTTGCGACGGGAAGTGATTCGCCTCCGTCGTGATCACCCGGATCAGAGCGAAGTGTTCGCTGAACTCTTCCATGGTCGCCATCCATGCTTGGGCGACCGCGATCAGGCTCGCTTCCAGATCGGCAGGCGAGTCGAGGCACTGCCTGGTCCGCGCGACGAGGACGTCCCTGACCCGCGCTGAACTTTCTGTGACGACGGACGTGAAGAGGGTCTCCTTGTCGCCGAAGTGGTTGTAGATCGTGCGGGTGGATACGCCCGCCTCCAGCGCGATCGCGTCGATGCTTGCGCGCGCATAGCCGTCGCGCGCGAACACTATCCGCGCCCCTCGCCCGATGGCTTCACGTTTGTCGGCCCAGCCACGGCGGGGCCGGGTTGCTTCGTTCGCAGTGCCCATCGCCATCCTTCTTGCAGTCATCGTTTTACTTTTTTGCAGTTGTCGTTGTAGGTTACGGCAGTCAGCGAACGCGCCTGAAGGAGCCCTGCATGATCGTCGTCACCGGAGCCACCGGCCAGCTGGGTCGGCTCGTCGTGCGGCACCTGATCGACCTGGTCCCGGTCGATCAGATCGCCGTTCTCGTGCGCGACCCGACGCGCGCCACCCACCCGGCCGGACACGGCATTGAGGTGCGCACCGCCGACCACGATGTCCCGTCATCGCTAGCCGGTGCTTTCCGCCCCGGGGACCGTGTCCTACTCATCTCGGGCAACCAATTCGGGCGACGCCAGGCCCAGCACGAAGCCGTCATCAGCGCGGCGAAGAACGCCGATGTCGCCCTCCTGGCTTACACGAGCATCCTCGGTGGCCCGAACACTCAATTCGTGATCGCCGCTGACCACCACACCACCGAGCAGGCGATCAAAAGCTCGGGGCTACCGTTCAGCTTTCTCCGCAACGGCTGGTACACGGAGAACTACACCGCCCAATTGCCCACCGTGCTGGAGCACGGCGTAGTCGTCGGGACCGCCGCGTCCGACTCTCGACTCGCCACCGCGACCCGTAACGACTACGCCGCGGCCGCAGCAGCGGTCCTCGCCGGAGCCGGTCACGAGAACACCACCTATGAGCTGAGTGGCGATGAGGCTTGGAGCCTGGACGAATACACCGCCCACGTTTCCCGGCAGTCTGGTAGAGACATCACCTACCGGCAGGTCCCGGCCGCCGAGTACCGGCAGTTGCTCTCCGCTGGCGGCCTCCCGGACGCAATGCTCGATGTCTTCATCGAAACGGAGAACGTGATCGCACGAGGTGCGCTCGCCCTCGTCACCGGCGACCTACGTCGTTTGATAGGTCGTCCGAGCACCAGTCTCACGGCAGTCATCCGCGACGAGCTGAACGCAATCCACAGCGTCGCTGCCGATGACGAAGTCATCCACCGGCAGCGCAACAGGTCATGAGCCTGCCAACGCTATTCGCGCCCCTAACCGGTCCAGGATCAGGCGCACTCTCATGGCACCCCTCTGTGTCAAGGTGTGGCGAGGAGCGGTGTTCTAAGGTGGTCTTCGGCGGGTCCGGGAAGTGACTTCTCCGAAGTGTCGATCTTGGGGTTTGGGTCGACCGCGCTGGATTGCAGAGTCGCCCCCGCTTGTCCTCCCGGGCCCGTCCTGAGCCGTGTGGCGTCGGCGACCATCTGCCGGAAGACAACGTCGGACAGCCGGCGTTTCAGTGCCCGCATGGCTTCCATCGTGGTCTTGCCTTCGGCGAGCTTGCGTCGGTAGTAGCGGCGTCCTTCGGTGTCGTTGCGGAGCTGGACCACGGCCATGATGTGCAGGACCCGGTTGATGCGCCGGTTCCCGGCGCGTGACAGGCGGTGGCGGTTCTGGTCGCCGGAGGACGCGTCAATCGGGGCGGTGCCGTTCCAGGACGCGAAGTGCCCGCGGCTGGTGAAGCGGCTGACGTCGCCGATGTCACCGATCAGCCGGGCGGCGCCGGACGGGCCGATCCCGTGAAGTTTCTGCAGTTCGCTGCCGGTGGATGCGACCAGTTCGGTGAGCTCGGCGTTCGCAATCTTGATCTTCTTGTCGATCGTGACGAGCTCGTGGATCAGTTCGGAGGCCAGCCAGCGGCGGGTCTTGCCGACGACGTCACGCGGCCGGACGGTGTTGAGCAGGACGCGTGCCTGCTGGGCGGACAGGAACTTCTTCGCCCCGCCCGGCACGAGCTCGAGTAGCAGGTGATGCAGCCGGGACACGACCTCGGTGCGGGCCCGGCCGAGCTGGTCACGCCGGTCGACGAGCAACCGCAATGCCACCGTAGTGTCGTCGACGATGACTTTCCGCAGGTCAGGGGTGCGTAACGCGACGACGGCAACGCTGTGGGCGTCGACGGGGTCGGTCTTGCGGCCTTGGCCGGTGGAGAAGACCCGGGCTCGGGCGGACAGCTTTGCGGGCACGTCCAGGACGGTCTCGCCGTCGGCGACCAGGCGCTGGGCGACGTGACGGCCGATGCCGCTGCAGCCCTCGACCGCCCAGATCCGGTGGGTGTGCTTGCGGCCGGCGGACAGCATGGCCTGGTAGCCGTCGGTGTCGGTGCCGAACCGGCCTTTGGCCACGACGCGTTCGCGCTGGTCGATGATCTCGATAGTCGCGGAGCGTTTGTGCGGGTCTACGCCGATGATGACCTGGCCCATGTGCTTGCCTCTCCTCGAACCGACCAACGTGTCGGCGGGAGGGCAGCGCTACTTTGAGCTGGGCATACCCCTCTTGAGCCACTCCGCGCCGCGGTGACCGGCAGGCGCATGCCATGAGTGAGTCACACCAAACCTGCGGTGGACAGCCGCGTGCGAGCGATCCCACCGGTCACCTCGACCAAGCCTGGCCGGGCTGCGGTCGTACTTCAATGAAACAAGTAGCCGCTGTCCGGGCGCTGGCAAACGGTATGGCCGTCGCTCTCCGTTCGAGTTCCACACGCGCTCGAACTCGGCTTGTGTGATCTCGAAGGCGCTCCACTCGTCGCCGGAGTCGTAGAGGATCACATCGATGAGAGCGCCGTAGCTGTCGCATCTTGCGGCCAGCGCTTCGGCGCCCACAACGTTCTGCCGTGACTTGGAGGGCTCTCCCGAGTCGCCGTGTTCTGGCAAGATCGACACGGGGAGGTGGATTTCGTTGCCGTACACGTGGGTTTCGTCGGGTGGCGGACCGCTACTTGCCGCTCCGAAATCGGCACTGTCGCTGTGGGCCGGGACTGATAGCACGGATGGACCCGTGGAGGACTGGGGAGACTACGGCCGGGCCTGTGCGGTCAACGGTTACATCGGCATGGTCGCCATCGGTCAGCAGCAGGCGCTAGTCCTGGGCGACGAGCCGGCGACGACGACGTACCTGCCCTCGGAACGGCTTTTCCTGCGCTGGGCCGCGGCATACGAGGAAGGCGACTTGGTCAGCGCTGCGCGCCAAGCGGTACGGGACGGTGTGGAGTGGGATGCCGATGAAGATGTCCGCTGGGTAGTGGACGGGCCAGTCGTGTTGTTCGATTCGGCCTGGCCTGGAACGGAGTTGGAGGCCGACAACCACCTCGTCGTGGAACTGCACCCGGGTACCTACCGAGTCCGGGCGACATACCGCGTCGATGGCGACAATTGGATGATTCTCGTTCAGCTTCAGCCCGTCCCTTAAACGTGCGCGGCTGAAGGCGAACGCAGGCTGGATCAGACATCCGGATCTGCCGCGTGTAGGGCGCATGCCGCGCTGCGGATGGATGGCTGGATGGACGAACGCGTTCGGTTGCGGCGTTGCTGTAGCAACCAGGTCACGCGGGGTGGCGTGGGGCCGGCGTCACCACGCGGATGATGGAAGCGCCGTCGACAATTTTTTCGCCCTGCTTCATAGCTGTGGTCAGGTTGTAATACCCCGGCCCGGCATCGGAGCTGATCAGAATGGTGCTCACCGGCTTTTCACCGGGTGTACCGGACGGCCGCACCGGCGGGGCCGTTAACGTCACATACTCGGCCGCATTTGTTGAGTCTTCTGGTGCCGACTTCAGCTCGCTCACCGTCGCGTACGGTCCGGTCAGGCTTGCCGACAGCTCGACCGGCGCCGCGCCGCCGGCAGCCGGGACGTTCGTCGATTCGACCGTCCAGCGAACGGACATCACCTGGCCAGGATGATACGGCGAGTCGACGTCCGTATCTGCGCAGCAGCTATAGGTCACAACAGCTGAAGATGCGCCATCTCCAGCCTCGCCGGCCGTACCGGGATCGCAAGAGGCAAGAAGCACGGCCGCCGCTCCGGCGGCGCCCAGCAGCGCGAGGCGGTACAGGAACACGGCACCCCTTTCGATCAACTCGCAGCGACCCTAGCCAGCGTCGCCGAGCCGGTCGACACCGAGGGCAACCCAGACGCGCTCGAACTCGGCTTCCGTGATTTCGAAGGCGCTCCAGTGGTCGCCGGAGTCGTTGAGGCTCACTTCGCTGAGAACGCCGTAGCTGGCCTACGGGTGATCGGGACCGTATCTCAGAATGCGGCTGGCGTCGTAGACCTCGACCTGGCGGACGAGCCAGCCGTCATCGCCGGCCTCGAAGAACCAGACCGAATGGCCCCTGCCGTTGAACTCATCGCCTCGGGTCTCGGTCCACCGGCGGCGATAGACGCGACTCGGCACCGCGGAAGACTACCGGCGCGCGACGTCCTCCACTGCCGCGGCGAGCGTGATGGCCGTAAAGACGATGAGTGCCGAGCAGCGGTCATCGCGGGGAGAGAGCCGCACGAAGGTGCACCGCTACCCGGCATCTAACCAGGGTAGGTGCCGTGTATCGCAGAGGGTCCCAGACTGTCAGGGGCGGCGCCGACTGGTCGAAGCGAGACCAGCCACTGGACCCGCTGCAAGCGGCACGGGTGGACATCGAGCGCTACGTCCGCCGGCCCCTCGTCCCACCCGAGTTGCCCACGCTCGGCCTCAGCCACCTCCAGTTCGAGGCGATGATCACCGCAGCCCGCTTGTCTGCCAACATCAACGACTTCGCACTGGTCGCCATGCTCGGCCTACTCGGGCTGCGGATTTTCGAAGCCTGTGGCGCCAACATCGCCGACCTCGGCGAGGAACACGGACACCGGGTGCTCAAGGTTCGCGGCAAAGGCAGCAAGGTCGTTCTCGTCCCGCTGCCACCAGCGGTGGCTCGGGCGATTGACCGCGCTGTCGAGCAGCGTGACGTCGGCCCGATACTGCGCAACGCCCGCGCCGACCGGATGGATCGGCACGCCGCGACCCGCCGGCTAAAGCGAGCGATGCCGCGCCAAGGTCTGCGTCTGTGGCGACAGGCCATACTCGGCGCACCACCGCATCGAGCAGGGTTGGTGTTCTGGCGAGCGCAAACCGAGGGCTGAGGTCTCGTCGTTCTCGTCAATGCCGAGAAGATCGCACACTGAGGAAAATCGCCACCTAGCGTCACGGGCCGGACGACGTCGACGGTGCCCGTTCGTGCCGAACTGAGTGTACGCACCGTCATGCCTTATTTGCACTCAGACTGCTGGGCTTTTGCGGAGTACGTCGGTAAACAGCCCGGATCGGATGCGGCGGCGGCATGGGCAAGGTCGCGCCTCACCCGTACGGGGGCTCACCGATTTGAGGATAAAATGTTTGTCTGAGGCCAAGGCACTTTCTGAGGAGAAAACCTTGAATCCATCTCGTGTTTCCCGGCTAAACAAGAGCATCCTCAGCCGAATGGCTGCCGTAACGGCTGGAGGCGTCCTAGCTCTCGGCCTGTTCCCTCCTACCGCCGCCAATGCAGCCGCAAGCTGTGTCCGTGTCACGGTGAGCACGGGATGGGTGACCAACACGCTGAAAATGGAGAACAACTGCTCCTCCGCGGTCCGCGTCCGTGCGCTCATGAGCGCCCCAATTCCTGGCGGATATCCGTGCGTCACAATTCCTTCTGGTATGTGGTGGACGGTCAAGTACGCCCGGGCGTACCATATTTACTGGGGATGGCAGTACTGCTAGATCCCTCAGTTGGGTAACTTTTTAGGTGCGCCTGGCGGACCTTCACCGCCGGTGGTCAGCCAGAGAACTTTTCGTGGTTGATGACTGTCCCACTCGCCGACCCACTCGATGCCGCCGAGGATTTCACCCCGCTCGGGATTGTCGATCGTGTACAGGAATAGGCCGTCATTGGAGTCCGGGACTTTCGCATTGACTCGTACGCTCATCCCGAGGCCGCGGCCATGCTGGAAATCACGATCGGGTCGATGGGCTGGTGAGGGCTGTTCTCGGCTTCGAACCAGTCGGCGAGGTTGAAGGTACTGCCACACAGGCCGCAGGTTGCCTGCCCGAATAGGTACGCCAGACCTTCGGCAAGGAGCATGTCGCCGCCCGCAGCGGCGGTGTCGTGCATCCATCGGCCTATCCCGGTTAACTCGTCCGGCATGGCCGGCTTCAGTGGGATCCGGTGAATGTCGCCGTCGTTGTAGTGGCGGAACGCTGAGTAGTGGCCGTGCTCGCCAATGACGATCGCGAGGCGGGTGGAGCTGTGGGGGCAGCCCACGTGGTAGTGCTCGTCGGTGAAGTCCAGGCTGAGTAGGCCTTCGAGTTCTTCCCAGAGATCGCTGGATGGCTGGCATCCGAGCCGGTCCAGCAATCGGCCGACGGCAGCGCTGTCGTCGTCGGGCATCTGCGGTTCCGGCCGCCAATCCTCGGGCACAGGGCGATCAAACACCAAGAGTTCGTCACGTACTGAACTGCCGCATACGACGCGCACGCAAAGTGTTTCGGCCTCCGCCGGGCCGCCCTCGTCCCCTCCTCCCGCTCGTTAGTTCGGCTCCTGCTCCGTGCGAGGTCGTGGCGTCGCAGAGGACTCGGTCGGTGCTGGACGGGACGTGTGCGTTGGTCCAGCGTACGGGTGCAGTTTGAGCTTCTCGTGGATAGCGGTCGGCGGATTCCGGGTACTCCGGTACGCCAGATCTTCCAGATAGATCCACAGGTTGCTGTTGCGCTTGTTGCGTTCGGCGCGCACGAAGGGTTCGATCGCTTCCCAGATGCGTCGGGCCTGGGAGCCGTTGGAGCCGATGATCAGCTCCTCCTTGACGATGCCGTGCGCGACGAGCTTGCCGAGGTCGTCGTAGAGACCGCCCACCATGCGCAAGTGGGACCGGACCTCCAACGACAGGTCCGTATACGGTTGGACCGGTTGCCGGGGAAGTTCATCGAAGATGAATTGTTGAGCGTCGAAGAACTCCTGGGTTCGGAACCGGCTGAAGACTTGGAGCACGACTGGCAGGGCGTAGCCGTCCATCGTGGTTCGCGTCTGCCGGAGCGCGAGCGTCCCGGAGACGATCAGCGAGACGACGGAGATGGCGATCGAGATGAGTGAGATCGCTGTTATGGCGTCCACGCATCCAAGGTAGTCGATCGGACTGGGCTCCGTGAAAGCGAACTGCCGGCAGACGGCGGGCCGACACCCCGGAAACGCCGGCCGTGCGGCGTCCTCTTCTGCCGCCGATCGTGCGCGGCTCTGGCAGGTCCGTCACGCCCCGCGGCCCGGGTCGGCCCGGATGCACGCTCGTGCCGACGTGAATGCAACTCATCAAGGATTCATGACCCTGATGCCGGAGCCGGGCGAATAGGATCGGCGGGGAGCAGTTGCCTCAATGTGACGGCCTGCGACAGGAGTTCCTCACGGACGGCTGTAGAGGCACCGTTGGTCGAGTTGTAGGAGCGCTCGGGCATAGGCCCGCGTCGTGGTTCCTGCGGTCAACCCGGCGATCGCCATGTGTTCCACCGCCAGCCGCTCGGCATCGGCCAACTCGGTGGGTGGGCGGGGCACGGTGAAGCCATTGGCGAGCCCGATCGTGGTCGGCGCGGCACCGTACCGCTCGTGCCACCGGCGGGCGGCGGCGAGCATCAGCTCGCCCGGAGTGCCCCAACCGCCGTAGGGATCCAGATAGGCGAACGCCGCCCACGACTCGGGGCGGGGCAGGATGACGAGCAATTCCGGCTCACCAAAACCGGTAAGGTCATAGCCCTCGTCGCCGGTGCCGAGAGTCTCGGGATGGTGCCCCCAAATGCTGAAGCTGGGCAAGCGAGCCCACTCGGCATCGAAGTCAGCGGTCTGCACCCAGGCGATCAGGTCGCTGGGGCTGCTGTGGTGATGGAAGTCCGGCTCCAAGACCGTCGATCGTGCGCGCAGGGCAGCCGCCGGCCGCGGGGCGGATCGCTGACCGCAGTGACTCGGCTCGATGTGGCTACGTGAGTCAGCGGGCCGGTAGCGGCTCATTCCACCAGGCCCAACTGATCCTGGTGGCGGGCGACGATACGACATAGGCCAGGTCGAGCGACTTCGCCGCCTGGTCTTCGCCGCACATCGTGAGCTCGACGGTGAAATCGTGGGCCTCGGGGAAGTCGTCAGGGCTGAATCCGGTCAGACCATCGGTGGTGTAGTCGATCAGCATCGACGTCGCCTTTCTCATGGCGGACGGCGACAAGGGGACCCTCTGTGTCAAGAGACGGTGTTCTAGGATGGTCTTCGGCGGGTCCGGGAGGTGACTTCTCCGAAGTGTCGATCTTGGGTTCAGATCGGCCGCGCTGGGTTGCAGAGTCGCCCCCGATTGTCCTCCCTGACCCGTCCTGAGCCGTTTCGCGTCAGTGGTCATCTGCCGGTAGACGACGTCGGACAGTCGGCTTGGACAGAACAGCGGTCCATACGGGGAAGGGTTCCCGAGACCGCTGGCTTGACTCGGGCGAATCCTGGACCTCGGTGAGCTCGTCCCAACCGATGATTCCCGGCTGGGTGTCGGAGGCTGCGAGGCGAAGTACCTCGGTGACATCGGACGTCGCTCGGTAACGGCCGCTGAACGGAAGTTGGTCGGCCGGCTGGGAGGTCAAGGAGCAGCGGAGTTGCCTGTCGTGTAAGACGTGCTCATCCGGAGTTTCGAACGACCTCGACCGGCTCATTCACCACACTGGCATGATCGCACGCGGTCGACCGGAACATGCTTGAATCCATCGATCATGCTGACTGCGGAGCGTCGGCGGGAACACGACCCCGGAACGGTCCAGAAGTCACTCGCCACGACTCATGGGTCGCTATTGGCCTGCCGCTACTCTGCCTCGGGCCAGCAAGTCGACGAGCCAGAGGGCCTCGTCGAACGGCACCATCTCCGCGGTCGACCAGAAGTCGGTGGCCTCCTCGGTCTCTGGATCGCCCACCCGCGGTGCGGTGTTGACGTTGCCCGTCAGGTAGACCGCGACATGTGATTGATCACCGGAACCGGCCGCAACGGCGCCGGAGCGGACGCACAGGCCGATCTGGTCGGCCTCGATGCTCTCGCAGGTGCCGGTGGCCTGCGGGGACAGTTCGACCAGCGCGTGGAGCCACTGTTCGCCGAACTGGTAGGTCATCACGAAGGAGCCGTTCTCACCGTGGCTGCCGCCGGGCGTCATGCGCAGCAGCCCGGGCGGACGGGTCGCCGGCACCAGCGCGTATTCCTCCTGCTCCCCGTGCCGGCGGTTGAAGTCGATCTGCGAGACGTCGTTGAGCAGCCGGTAATCCGCGACTGACTCGTCGAGAACCCGCGGCGGTAGGGGCCGCTCAGGCTCCCCGGCAGCGCAACCGGCGACAGCGAGTCCGGCGGCGGCCGCAAGGACGAGAAGCTTTCTCATAGGCCGCCAGGGTAGCTGAGATGATCGATGCCGGCGCTCCGCGACGCGACCCCGTGCGCGGGGCGCGTAGGGCGGGCCGTCGTGACCGGCATCGCGAATGGCTGTCCCACCATCCCGGTGGCCTCTGAGAGCGGCGGCGGCCAGCAGGAAATGCCACGGCAGGGTGGATCTTGGGTACCTATGCTGCGGGCATGGGTACGGGTGGGCGATTGGTGGCGGCGGCTGTGTCGCGGTGGGGTGATGATCCGTGGGCTCTCGGGTCGTGGAGTCTGATCGGGCGGGGTGGGACGCCCGGGGACCGGGTCGCTCTGGGTGAGCCGGTCGGTGGGCGGCTGCGGATCGCCGGGGAGGCGACGCATCCGACTCGGGCCGGGATGACGCACGGGGCCTTTGAGCAGGGCATCGCTGCCGGGATCTGGGCTGCTGAGGCCGGGCATCGGCGGGTTGCTGTCGTCGGGGCCGGAATGGCGGGGCTCGGCGCTGCGCGGGAGCTCGGCCGGCTCGGTGTCGCGGTCGAGATCTGGGAAGCCCGGGACCGGGTCGGTGGGCGCACTGCCGGGGTGGATGTCGGCGGGTTCGGCTTCGACCTGGGCGCCAATTGGCTTCAGCAGTATGACGACAACGTTCTGGCTCGGCTTGCTGAGGAACTCGGGCTCACCGTCACTCCCACCGACTTCACTGATCCTTTTGTGTTGGGGCCGGCTCGTTCGGGCGTACCCAAGGGATTGGAGAGTGAGTTGCGGGCTCGGCTCGAGGCTGCGGCGCCGCAGGCGGCGGTGGGGGATGTGGTGGGTGAGTGGCTTCGGGAGCCTGGGCGGTTCGAGGCTGGGGCGATTCGGGATTTCGTGGACGCGGAGATCGTGATGGACTCCGGGGCGCCGTTGTCGTGGTTGAGTGCGCGGTACGGGTTCGAGCCCGGTGTCGGCGAAGGGGATCGGTGGATCGTCGGGGGATATCGGCTGCTGGTGGAGCATCTGGCCGCAGGGGTGGATGTGCGGCTGAATCGTCCGGTGACGGAGATCCGGGTGGGGGAGCGTGGGGTCACGCTGATCGGTGACGGACACGCGGCCGATTTTGATGCGGTGATCGTGACGGTGCCGCTGGCGGTCCTCACGACAATCGGCTTCGCGCCGGCTCTTCCTGATCGGCATCGGGTCGCGGTGGAACGGCTCGGCATGGGGCGGGTGGAGAAGGTGGTGCTGCGGTTCGAGCAGCGGTTCTGGCCTGAACATGCGGCGGGGTATTACCGGGTTCACGGGCCGGGTGAGAACGAGATCTGTGAGTGGCTGGATGCCAGCGCGGCGGATGGGGTGCCTACGGTGGTGGGGCTTTTCGCTGGTCCGTGGCTGGGGGAGCTGTGGGACGGGACGGACGCTGAGGTCGCCGAGCGGGCCGCTGGCATCTTCCGGGATGCCGTGCGGGGATGAGAACCACCCCGCCGCGACTGGGGGAGCGCGACGGGGTGGCGGTCTGTGTCAGGCGCTGGCCGAAGAAGAAGCCGAAGAAGAACCCGAAGCCGACGAAGAACCCGAAGAAGAAGGCGGAACCGAAGACGGAACCGCAGGCGCGGCCTCCTCCGGGCCGTGGTCGTCGACCATCGTGGACTCGTCGAACGGGTCGCCGCCGCTGAGTACCAGCGCCGCCCGCTCCCGGTCGAATTCCTTCGTCCAGGTCCCGATCAGCACGGTCGCCACCGCGTTGCCGGCGAAGTTCGTCAGCGCCCGCGCCTCCGACATGAACCGGTCGATGCCCACGATCAGCCCGACGCCGTCCACGAGGTCCGGCCGGTGGCTCTGCAAACCACCCGCCAGCGTCGCCAGGCCGGCGCCGGTCACCCCGGCCGCACCCTTCGACGCGATGATCATGAACAGGAGCAGGGAGACCTGCTCGCCGACCGACAGCGGGTCGCCCATCGCCGAGGCCACGAACAGCGACGCCATGGTCAGATAGATGGCGGTGCCGTCGAGGTTGAAGGAGTACCCGGTCGGCACCGTGATGCCGACGACCGGCCTGGAAACGCCGACGTGTTCCATCTTCGCGATCAGCCGGGGCAGCGCCGACTCCGACGACGACGTGGAGACGATCAGCAGGAACTCCCGGCCCAGGTATTTGAACAGGGTGAAGATGTTGATCCTCGCGACCGCCCAGAGGATCGCGCCGAGCAGGCCGAAGACGAAGATCGCGCAGGTCAGGTAGAAGCCCAGCATGATCTGCGCCAGGCTGATCAGCGCGTCGACGCCGGTGGCGCCGACGACAGCGGCGATCGCACCGAACGCGCCGATCGGGGCCAGCCACATCAGCATCGCCAGGACCCGGAAGACGACCTTCTGGAACAGGCCGATCGCGCGTAGCACCGGTGCTGACGACTCGCCGAGACCCTGCAGGGCGAAGCCGACCAGCAGCGCCGCGAGCAGTGTCTGCAGCACGTTGCCCTCGGTCAGCGGCGAGAGCAGCGTGGTGGGGATGATGCCGAGCAGGAAGTCGGCGGTGCTCTCGCTGCCGGTCTCGCCGACGGCCTTCTGCCCGGCGGCGGCGATCGTCTCGTTGAGCTGCATGCCGGAACCGGGGTGGATCAGGTTGCCGACGACCAGGCCGATGGCGAGCGCAACCGTCGACATCGTCAGGAAGTATCCGAGGGCGAGGCCGCCGACCTTGCCGACCTTCGCGGCCTGCCGGACGGAGCCGACGCCGAGGACGATGGTGCAGAAGATGACCGGGGCGATCATCATCTTGATCAGATCGACGAAGCCGGTGCCGATCGGGCGCAGTTCGACGGCGAAATCCGGCGCGAGGAAGCCGACGCCGATGCCGAGCAGGACGGCCACGACGACAGCCGGATAGAGGTATCTGGTGCGGTCCTTCTTGACCTTCGGGGCGGGTGCGGTTTCCATGACGTGAATGTGGCCTGGGTCTCACCCCAGATCACCATTGAGTTCATTCTGTTCACCCGGAGGCGAAAACCCCGAGGGCGAAAACCCCGAAGGCGAAAACCCCGAGGGCGAAAACCCCGAAGGCGAACTAGAAAGGCGTGCAAGCGTGACCGGACGTTGGAGCATCGCGCGGCAGCTCTTCGCCCTCCAAGTACTGGTCGTGACCCTGCTGGTCGCGGTCGGCACCACCGGCGCCGTCCTACTCGCCCGCAAGGACGCCCGCAACGCCGCGGTCGAGGAGGTCAAAGCCGTCGCCCAGACGATCGCCCTGTCCCCAGCCGTCGTCGACGGGCTGCACAGCACCGACCCGACCGCCGCCCTGCAACCCTGGGCGGAGGCGACGCGCGAGGCGACCGACACCGACTTCGTCGTGGTGATGGCACCCGACCGGACCCGGTACACCCACCCCACCCGTGACCTGATCGGCCTGCCGTTCGCCGGGAACATCGACGACGCGCTCGACGGCGGAACCGTGGTCGAGGAGTATCGGGGGAGTCTCGGGTACTCCGTGCGTACCGTGGTGGCGGTTGTGGAACCGGGGACCGTGACCGTCATCGGGCTGGTCTCGGTCGGCATCACCACCGCCGCGATCAACCGCAACCTGGTCGCCCAGCTGCCGGTGGTCGCGACCGCGACCGGCATCGCGCTGCTGCTCGCCGCGGCCGGAGCGTGGCTGCTCAGCCGGCGTCTGCGGCGACAGACCCACGGCCTCGGCCCGGCCGAGATGACCAGAATGTACGAGTACTACGACGCGGTGCTGCACTCGGTCCGCGAGGGTCTCGTGGTGGTCGGCCGGGACGGAGAAGTCGAGTTGATCAACGATGAGGGCCGGCGGCTGCTGGGTGTTTCAGAAAAGGGACCGACCGGCCTGCCCGCCGAGGTCGCCGCGCTGATCAGCGAGCAACGCCCGACCGTCGACGAACCGGTCCTGGTCGGCGACCGCACGCTCGTCGCCAGCCGCCGCGAGACCCGCTTCGACGGCCGCCTGCTCGGCACGGTGCTCACCCTGCGCGATCACACCGAGCTGCGAGCGCTCACCGGCGAGCTCGATTCGGTACGGGGTCTGACCGAAGCCCTGCGCGCCCAAGCCCACGAGGCGGCGAACCGCCTGCACACCGTGCTGACCATGGTCGAACTCGGTCGTACCGACGAGGCGATCGCCCTGGCCACCGCCGAACTCGCCCTGGCCCAGCAGCTCACCGACCAGGTGGTCGGCGCCGTCGAGGAACCCGCCCTGGCCGCGCTGCTGCTCGGCAAGAGCGCCCAGGCCGGTGAACGCGGCGTCGAACTGACAGTGGACCCGTCGTCGCGGCTGGAAGGCGGTGTGGAAGGGGCGCCACTGCCGGCCCGGGACCTGCTCACCGTGGTCGGCAACCTGGTCGACAACGCCCTGGAAGCCGTCGCCGGCCGGGATCTGCCCCGCAAGGTCGAGGTCCTGATCCGGCACGCCGACAACGAGGTTCTGGTC
Organism: Actinoplanes sp. CA-015351; assembly: GCF_050955685.1. Taxonomy (NCBI): domain Bacteria; kingdom Bacillati; phylum Actinomycetota; class Actinomycetes; order Micromonosporales; family Micromonosporaceae; genus Actinoplanes; species Actinoplanes sp. CA-015351. Next base: position 5,997,974 of record NZ_CP192102.1, on the reverse strand, counting down.
AGAGTGCGTGACAACGGGCCGGGACTGAGCCCCGAGCAGGCCGCCGCCGCGTTCCGCCGGGGCTGGTCCACCAAGCAGGGTGAGGGACGCGGCGTCGGGCTGTCCCTGGTCCGGCAGGTCGCCGAACGCTACGGCGGAACCTACGAGATCTCGTCTGAAGAAGGCGCCACGCTGACCGTCCGGCTACCGGTGCCGTCACGAACGGTGCCGTCATGATCCGTGTCCTCGTCGTCGACGACGAACCGCTGATCGCCGAGGCGCATCAGGCGTACACCGCACGCGTTGCCGGATTCACCGTCGCCGCCGTCGCGTACACCGCCCGCGACGCCATGGCCCGGCTGCGCTCCGAACCGATCGACCTGGTGCTGCTGGATCTCAACCTGCCGGACAAACACGGCCTGGAGATCGCCCGCGCACTGCGGGCAGCCGGCAGCGGCACCGACGTCCTGGCCGTCACCTCGGACCGCGACATCGACATGATCCGCCAGGCGGTAGCTCTCGGCGTCACCCACTATCTGCTCAAACCGTTCACCTTCGCCGCGTTCCGCGACAAGCTCGACGGGTACGCCTCCTACCGCCGCCAGCTGCTCGAATCCGGCCAGGTCGCCGCGCAGCACGAGGTCGACCGGGTCTTCGCGACCCTGCGCGGCGCCACCGGTGACACCCTGCCGAAAGGCCTCGACCAGCGCACCTTCGACCTGATCCTGGGCGCGCTGCGATCAGCGGCACCGGCCGGGCTGTCCGCCACCGAGGTCGCCGGTCGCACCGGAACCTCCCGGGTCACCGCCCGCCGGTACCTCGAACACCTCGCCGACTCAGGCCGGGTGGTGCGCAGCCCGCGATACGGCGGACCCGGGCGCCCCGAAGTCGAGTACCGGCCGGGTCCTGCGGGTACCCGGAGTCCATGACGGACCAGAGCCTCATCATTCTCGGCGCCAGCGGCGACCTGACCGCCCGGCTGCTGCTGCCCGGCCTCGGCGCGCTGCTCGCCGCCGGTCACGTCCCGGGCCTGCAACTGATCGGCGCGGCCACCGAGGACTGGGACGATGCTCGATGGCAGACCCGCGTGTCGGAATCCTTCGGCTTTCCCTACGAAAAAACCCGTTACCTCCGGGCGGACGTCACCCACACCGACGATCTCCGGGCCGTGCTCGCCGCCGCCGACGGGCCACCCGCGATCTTCTTCGCTCTGCCTCCCGCCGTCACCGCCCGCGCCTGCGAGGCCCTGCTCGACGCCGACCTCCCTGACGGCACCCGGCTCGTGCTGGAGAAACCGTTCGGCGTCTCCAGCGAGACGGCGGCCCAGCTCAACAACCTGCTCACCCGCCTGGTCCCCGAGGACCGGATCCACCGCGTCGACCACTTCCTCGGCAAATCCACAGTCCTCAACATCCTCGGCCTGCGCTTCGCCAACCGCATCTTCGAACCCCTGCTGAACAGCACCCACGTCGCCTCGGTCGACATCGTCTTCGACGAGGACCTCGCCCTGGAGAACCGCGCCGGCTACTACGACCGCGCCGGCGCCCTCGCCGACATGATCCAGAGCCACCTGCTGCAGATCCTCGGCCTGCTCGCCATGGAACCACCCACCAGCCTCGACGCCGGTGAACTCCGCGACCGCCTCGCCGACGTCCTGCGCGCCACCCACATCTGGGAGGACAACCCCGCGGCCTTCAGCCGCAGAGCGCGATACACCGCCGGCTCACTGCGGAGCAGACACCTTCCCGGGTACGCCGAAGAGCCCGGCGTTGATCCGTCCCGCAACACGGAGACCCTGGCCGAAGTCGTGCTGGCCGTCGACACGTGGCGGTGGGCGGGCGTGCCGTTCCGGCTGCGCTCCGGCAAGGCGATCGGCGACAGCCGCAAGGAAGCCGTGGTCACCTTCCGCTGCCCGCCCCGCGTCCCGGACGGCCTGACCGGGCACGACCAGCCGGACCGCCTGCGGATCGGCTTCGGCCCGGACAAACTGGCCCTGGACTTCAACATCAACGGCCCGGATGATCCGTTCGAGCTGGACCAGGTGACGCTGGAGGCGGGCTTCGGCCCGGGCGATCTGCCGCCCTACGGCGAGGTGCTGCGCGGTGTCTTCGACAACGACCCGACGCTGTCGATCCGGGCCGACGTCGCCGAGCAGTGCTGGCGGATCGTCGAGCCGGTGACGGCGGCATGGGCCGCGGGCAAGGTGCCGCTGCTGGAATATCCGGCGGGCAGCCCCGGGATCACCGACTCGTTGCTGACGCCGTAGTCACCACTGTCGTGTAACCAACCGTGACCGTGTCGCCGAGGGTTTCGGCGAGGCCGTCGAGCAGGACCTGGAGCTGGCCGGGCGGGAGCAGATGGTGCCCGCCGGAGGTCGGCACCAGGTCCCGCCAGGCGTCGCGGGTGTAGGTGTGCTCCCAGTCGAAGGTCCAGAGTTCGGGTTCGGTGAAGAGCTTGCTCTGCCGCAGTCCGTCGGCGGCGCGGTCGTGGAAGCCGGTCCCCGCACCCGGGCCGCCTGCTCTGCGCCGGCCAGGGGATCCACCCAGTGCCAGGTCTGCCCGGCGATCACCCCGTCGAAGCTCCGGCCTGCCGGATCCCAGCTCTCGAAGGCCGACACCTCCACCTCGATGCCGTGCTTGCGGGCGAGCGCGGCCATCCGCTCGTCCGGGTCGACGCCGAGCACCCGGAGGCGCCCTCATGATCGCCGGATATCTCGAGGACGAACGCGCCCGTGGACGCGTCCCGGCCGGCGCCGATGTGGACACGCTCGCCGCCATCCTGATCGGGACCGGACATCTGCTCTTCGCGGACCGTACCGGGGCATCGCCTGAACCCGCAGCCGTCAGGCACATGGTCTCCCGAGTCCTGGGCTGAGGTCTTCTCAGCGGCGAGCCGGCGCCGAAAGGCGCCACCGGTACGCCGCGCCCACCCAGGAGACCGCGACCACGACCGCGGCGAGCACCTGGATCGGCACCAGGAACCGCTCCGGATAGATCACCCCGGTCAGGTACGTGTCGATGAAACCGCCGCTCAGACCGGCACTGCCGGCCCGCTCCCGCGCCCGGTCCTCGACCCAGGTCAGCGGGCAGTCGAACCGGAACACCGCGATCGACAGACCCCAGCTCGCGGCCAGCAGATGCGCCACGATCGCTCTCGGCCACCGCCACGCGAGGAATCCGCCGGCCACCACGAACGCGACGAAGGCGAAGTGCAGCACCATCGTCGCGTCGGCCAGGATCCGCCATCCCATGCGACCAGTCTCCGCCACCAGGCACAATTCCGGCTATGGGCGGACGGTGCGCGGGCAAGATCGTGGTGGTCACCGGAGCGGCACGCGGTCAGGGCGCCGCCGAGGCCGACGCGTTACGCGCCGAGGGCGCCACGGTGATCGCCACCGACGTGCTACCGGGTGAGGGCATCCGCCTGCTCGACGTGTCCCGCCTCGACGAATGGCAGCTCCTCGCCGCGGACCTGCGATCCACGTACGGACGCATCGACGCGATCGTCAACAACGCCGGCGTCACCGGCCGCGACCGGCTGCCCGACATCGACCCGGCCGCCTGGGAACGCGTCATGGCGATCAACGTGACCGGCCCGATGTACAGCATGAAAACCCTGGTCCCGCTGATGCCGGCCGGCTCGTCCATCATCAACATCTGCTCGGTCGCGGCGGTCTCCGGGCACGCCGCCGCGCCGTACACGGCCAGCAAGTGGGCGCTGCGCGGCCTGACCCGCAGCGCGTCGCTCGAACTCGGCATCCGCGGCATCCGGGTCAACGCCGTGATGCCCGGCCTCATCGACACACCACTGATGGACTCCGCTCCGCAGGAGTTCTTCGACGCGGCGCTGCCGGAGATCCCGCTCGGCCGCGTCGGCGTCCCGGCCGATGTGGCGCCACTGATCGTCTACCTGGTGTCGGACGAGTCCGCGTACGTCAACGGCGCCGAGATCGTCGTCGACGGCGGCCTGACCGCCCACGTCTCCCACAAGGCCATCGCCGACGCCACCCGGCCACCGTTTAAATAGATTGCCGGTGCTCCCTGGGGTGCCTATCGTTGTCCTTACCAAACGGGACCGATCAAGTGAGGGGCACGATGATGCGACGAGCTCTGCTCCTCATGAGGTGGCGCGCCTAGCACTTCGCTAGCGATTCACGCGCCGCCCTTCCGATTCCGGAACCGGGCGGCTTTTTCTTTTCTGTGCCGGCGCCGCGCGCTTCTCTCTCGCGCTGCGCCCGCCCACCCGGCTGTCTGGCCGGGTGGGCCCACGTCTCCGTAGCTCAGCGGATAGAGCACCGGATTACGGATCCGGCGGCCGGGAGTTCGAATCTCTCCGGGGACACGTACGTCAGTGGAAGCCCTCGTGGCCCAACAGGCAGAGGCACCAGGCCGAGGACCTGGACGGTGCGCGTTCGAATCGCGCCGAGGGCACGCAGTTGTTGGAGGAAGGGCTCGTAGCTCATCGGGGAGAGCGCCTGTTTTGCAAACAGGAGGTGGCCGGTTCGACCCCGGCCGGGTCCACGCACGTCACGTCGCCGTAGCTCAGCAGGCAAGAGCGCCGCCCTCATAAGGCGGAGGCCGGTGGTTCGACCCCACTCGGCGACACCGAGAAAGTCCGGCCCTCACACTCCCCGGCCTCCCCACGCTTCCGCAGGATTGGCGCTCCTCTCTGGATGGTCCAGACTGAACGGCAGCCGCAACGGCGCGGCACGGCTGAGGAGGCGGTCAGGTGAAGATCTCGGTGGTGGCGGTCGAGGACGAGCAGGCGACGCTAGGGCTGTACCGATGGTTCCGGGACGACGAGACCCTTACCGGGCAGGCCGTCGAGATCCGTGAGGACGAGGAGCCCACCGGCACGATGGGCGCCGCTGAAGTCATCGAGGTGGTGCTGACACACGGCGTCGCCCTCGCGAACCTGGCAATCGCCTACGCCACCTGGCGCGACTCCCGCGACGACGACACGACCGAGGTGACCTTCACCGGCGACGGCGGATCGATCACGGTCAAGGACGCCTCACCGGAGACGATCGAGCGGATCGTCGCAGCCCTGTCCGAGCCGGCACGCCCCGAGCCCGAGGCCGAGGAGGACTGATCCGGATGACCGGCCAGCATCAACCGGACACCTGGCTTCCGGACCCCCGGCGGTCACGGGCAGTGCTGGTCGGAGTCTCCGACTACGGCCACCTGGAAGCCCTGCCCGCCGTGGAACGCAACCTGGACAGGCTCGCCGAGTTGCTGACCACTCCGAGCCTGTGGGGGCTGCGGGCGGACGACTGCACACTGCTGCACAACCCGCAGAGCGCCGAGGAGGTCCTCGACGCCGTCAACACCGCGGCCGGCCAAGCGACCGACGCGCTCGTCGTCTACTTCGCCGGACACGGCCTGCTCGACAATCGCGACGACCTCCACCTGGCCCTGCCGCTGGCCAGCCGCAAGCGCCTCTACCGGGCGGTCCGCTACGACGACCTGCGCCGCGAGGTGGTCGAGACGGCGCGGAACTGCCGGAGCAAGGTCATGCTGCTGGACTGCTGCTACAGCGGACGTGCGATGCAGGGCGCGATGGGTGCCCCCGACGTCGCCGAGCAGGCGAGAATCGCCGGGACCTACCTCATGACGGCCACGGCCGAGACGAGCAAGGCGCTCGCCCCGCCCGGTGACGACTACACCGCGTTCACCGGCGCCCTGATCGACAAGATCAGCACCGGGATCGCCGACGGTGCCGAGCTGCTCGACCTCGAGACGCTTTTCTACCACCTGCGCGCTGACCTGTCCGCGCGGCGACTGCCCATCCCGCAGCAACGGTCACGCAACGACGGCAGTGCCATCGCGCTCGTCCGGAACGTGGCCTATCGCCCGGCGCAGGCGGGCGTCCCGGCCGGGACCGTCACCACCGGGCCGGCGCCCGCACCCGCACCACCGCCACCCCGGCTCACCCCTGAGCTGCGAAAGCTGATGGAGCTGAGCCCGTCCGCCACCGTCGACCGGCTCCGGACACTGCACGACGACGGCGACGACAAGGCAGCTGACGCACTTCTCGCCGCGGTGGGCGTCCATCGCACGAACCAGGAGATCGCCGCGCTCGGCATGCTGCTCCTGCGCGAGGGCCGCACCCGAGACTTCCGGGCCCTGGCCCGGCACGCGACTCATCGGCCGGTTCCAGAACTGCTCGACCTGCTGCGCACGCTCGACGTGATCGGCGCCGCCGACGTGGCCCGCGGGTTCCTGGAGGCCGTCGCCGCCGGACCGACGGGTGAGACGGCCCGGCTCGCCGGCGTGCTGCGGGACGAAGGGCTCGGCAGGCACCTGGAGACCCTGGTCGGCGCGGCACTGCGACTCTCCCCGGACGTCGCCGCACGGACGGCGCTCGTCGGCGACCTCTGGGTGGCCGGGTTACGCGGCGAGGTGGACCAGTTCGTCCAGCAGGTCGCCACCGAACTGCCGTCGGGGGAGGTGCTCGCCCTGGCCGACGAACTGCGGACGGCCGGGCGCGAGGACGCGTCGAACAGGCTGTACGCGATGGCGGAGGAGCCGGACGACACCCACCAGCCCTCCGGCCACCAGCCCTCGGGTCACCAGGCCGAAGGGCTGACCGACGACGAGATCGCCGAGCTGACCCGGGCACTGCGCGACGCGAACCACGAGGACGCCGCCCTCCACCTGCTCGCGGTGGCGGTCGGGTCCCGACCCGCGTCCAGCACACTGCGTCTTGTCGACTCGTTGCGCGACATGGGCCGGCCGGTCGACGCCGTCGAGCTGCTCCGGGTCGCCGCACAGCGGATGCGGCCCACGGAACTCGGCCGTCTCCTCGCGGCTCTCGAGGCGCAAGGCAGGCTCACCGAGTGGTCGACGGTGATGTCCGGTGCCGGGCAGCGCCGCCAGGGTGACGCCGCGGCGGTGCTGGCCGCACTCGGCGAGTCCGGCGCGGTCCTGACCCTCGATCAGATCGGCGACCTGATCGGCGACGCCGACGAGGCGGCCCTCCGGTCGATCGTCGCCGGTTTGGAGCCGCCGTGGGACTACGGCGCGCTGGCAGCGGTGCTGCAGTGCATCATCGGCGAACTTGGGTTCAATGAGCTTCGCTCTTTGGTTCAGAGCCTCTCGCACCGGGACATCCGGAAGGTGTTCTACCAGGCGGGCCGGGTCGGCGGCCCAACCCTGTCGGCGGTGATCAAAGCCCTGCCGCCGTTAAACGAGGCCAAACTGTTCGAGCCGACCCCGACGTGGCCCCTCGGCGAGCTCCTGACGAATCTGCGCAGGTTCGGTCACAACGGCCACGCCGATTACGTCCTGATCGAGGCCTCGTACACGACGATTCCCCCCGAGGTGATCGCCATCGTCGTTCAGGATCTCCGCCGGCGCGGGCAGGACCGGGACGCCGACTATCTGATCGCCGAGGTCGTGGACAAGAAGTGGAACTTTGGGCACCGGTACGGGAGATCCGCTCAGGAACTGCTCGAGTTCGTCTTCGCCCTGCGCGCCGGTGAACAGGACGAGGAGGTCCGCGGGGTCGTCGACCGGGTTCCGCAGACGCGCAACGCCGACGAGATCGACGAGGTCAAGGACCTGCTGGAGAAGGCAGGCCTCAACGACCTCGCCCGGCGAATGGACGGCCGAGGCCCGGTCCGGGACCCCCGGAGCCGGAGGCGTACCTGAACCCGCCGTCCCGCTGTGCCTATACCTTCGGGTAGAGACGAGAATCCGGCTGCCGGCAGATCCGCCGGGCACCGGGCCGCTGACACAGTGATCGCCATGGAGAACACCACCGAAACCGGCAACAAGCGATCCTGGTTCCGTTACCTCGTCATCGTGATCTCCTGCGCACCCCTGGCCGTGATCAGCATGGTGCACACCATGGGCCGCACCGACGACTTCGGCATCCTCGGCGACTGGTACATCATGGTCCCGCTCAGCGTCGCGGCCTTCTTCGCCTGGCCCCTCGTCGAGAAAGCGATCACCTGGGCTACCCGCGCCTCCTGAACTGCGGTTATGCGGGCCAGGAGGGCAGTTCGTGTCCAGCTGTGGTCCCGGCTGGACACGTGGCAGACTTGGCGCAAGTACCTGTCTGGAGGTGAGCCTGCCGATGAGCGTCGCACTGCTGGGGCATCCGGGTCCGTGGAGTGAAGAGCAATATTTCGCGATCGGCGAGACACCGAACCGGATCGAGCTGATCGATGGGGGATTGTGGGTGAGCCCGGCGCCGAACAAGCCTCATCAGGACATCTCGTTCCTGTTGATGGCGGGGATCCGGCCCGCGGCCCGGGCGGCGGGCCTGCGCGCGTACGAGGCGGCCAACGTGCGGCTGGGGACCGACCGGATCGTCATCCCCGACCTGGTGGTGGCCGACACCGATCCCAAGGGCGGTGTCATCGAGGCGTCCGAGGTTGCCCTGATCTGCGAGATCGTGTCGCCGAGCGATGCCGCGAACGACCGCCTGCTCAAAATGCAGTTCTACGCGACAGCCCGGATCGGGTGGTACTTGCTGGTGGAGCCGGACCTGGTGGATTTCGAGTCGGTCGCCTTGCGGCTCTTCCGCCTCGATGACAAGCACTATGTCGAGCACGTCGCGGTGGCGTTCGGTGAAGCCCTGACCTTTGACGGCCCCTTCCACTGCGTGATCGACACCAACACCCTCGTCGACTGGTAACCGAATCGCCCGGCTACGCCGGTTCGGCCACCAAGGCCTATGCGTTCGGCAACCAGTCCCGGCACCGCGCGTGAGTGAACCGCGCCGGCGCCACCCTCCCGGGTGTCATGGCATCCCACCTGGCTTGCCATCTGCCCGGTAACCGGTCAACCTGCGGAGACAACCGTCGAAGGAGGACTGCCGTGGGCAAAGTCGTGTCCGCGCTGTCCATGTCGCTCGACGGCTTTGTCGCTGACGAGCACGGCGGCGTCGGCGAACTCTTCGGCTGGTACCAGAACGGCGATGTCGAGATTTCCAGCGCCGACCCGCGATGGACGTTCCACGTCACCGAGGCCAGTGCCCGCTTCCTGCGACCCGCCGTGGGTGGCGCGGTCGGCGCGCTGATCTGTGGCCGCCGCCTCTTCGACCACACCGACGGCTGGAACGGACGCCACCCCGCCGGTTGCCCGATCTTCGTGGTCAGCCACGCGACACCGGCCGGCTGGCCGCGCGACGGCCTGCCGGTCAGCTTCTACCCGGACGCGATCACCGCGCTCGACGCCGCCCAGACCGAGGCCGGTGACCGCGTCATAGCGGTTTCCACACCCACGCTCACCAGGCAATACCTCGACGCCGGCCTGCTCGACGAGATCACCGTCTCACTGATCCCGGTCCTGCTCGGCGAGGGCATCAGCTTCTTCACCGGCCTCACGATCGCCCCGATCCGCCTTGACGGCCCCGACGTGATCGAAGGCGGCGGCGTCACCCACCTGACCTACCGCGTGATCAAGTGAGACGCCTTCGCCAGGAACCGGAACAGGTGCGGATCGAACCGCGCCCGATCCGCCGCCGACAACTCCTCCGGCGACCACCAGCGCACCTCGCGAAACTCACCCTGATCAGGGGTCAGGCTCTGATCAAGACCGAGCGAGAGTACGAACCAAAGACTCACGTCGGTATGTCCATGATCCATTCCGACGGTCCGGGTGACGGTCAGGAACAGCGGATTCTCGTCGATCCCGCCCTCGACACCGAGCTCCTCGCGCACCTCACGAGCCGCCGTCTCCCGCGGGTCCTCGTCCACCTCGACATGCCCGCCGGGCGGTAGCCACAGCCCGGCGTTGACGTGGTCGACGAGCAGCACGCTGCCGCTGGCCGGGTCCACCGGCACCACGTACGACACGAGGTGCTGGGCCGGCTCGGCCGGTTTGACCCGCCGGAAGACGTCACCGGTGCTGCGCAGCCATCCCAGGGTGTGCGCCCGATGTTCCGCTTCCAGATTGTCGAACGGATCGAGTGCCGTCACCAGGTTGTGTACGAGCATCACTGACTGCCGCATCCGGGCATGATGCCACGCGATCGTTGCCAGGATGGTCACGTTGGCACAGCGAAACCCGGTTGACGCATCCGCGAGCATGACAGCGTGCGGGGATTCGAGGACCTGATCGGCGAGGCGGCCACGGCGGACGTGACCGGCTGGGATTTCGGCTGGCTGCGGGGCCGGGCGTCGGAGGAGCGGCCCCCGTGGGCGTACCAAAGGATGCTGGCCCGGCGCCTGCCCGGCGCCGAGTCCGCTCTCGACCTGGACACCGGTGGCGGTGAGGTGCTCGCCGGCGTCGAGGTTGTCCAGGTGCCGCAGGGCGCGCCGCTGCCGTTCGCCGGCGGCGAGTTCGACCTGGTCACCAGCCGGCATCCGGTCGATCCGGCGTGGGATGAGATCGCCCGGGTGCTCGCGCCGGGCGGCACCTACCTGGCCCAGCACGTGGGCCCGGCGTCCGCGTTCGAGCTGATCGAGTTCTTCACCGGGCCGCTGCCGAGGCAGCGCCTGGCGCGAGATCCGCGTGCGGAGACCTCAGCGGCGCGAGCTGCGGGTCTGCGCGTGGATCAAGCCCGGTTGGTACGCCTGAAGATGGAGTTCTTCGACGTCGGAGCAGTCGTGTGGATACTGCGCCGATGCGTGTGGTGGGTGCCGGACTTCGACGTCGAGCGGTACCGGCAGCGGCTGGTGGCGATGGACGCCCACATCCGGGAGAGGGGCTCGTTCGTCGCCCACTCCACCCGAACCCTGATCGAGGCCCGGCGGGAGAGGCCAAGAGGGCAGTGACCGCGGTGTCGATCGCTTTGTCGGTGATGGTGGCGGTCCGGATCTGGAACCGGACCGGTCCCGGATGGGCTCAGCCGATCACCGGTCCGCTGGCCGCGGCGCTGCTGGTCCTTCTCACCGGCGTGCCGCCGGCTCTCGGGACCGGCCCTGGGTACGCCCTGACCGGCGTCCTCGTGATCGCGGCGTGTTACGGGCTGGCCCTGCTCATCCCACCCACCCGCCGCGCCCTGGCCGCCCAGCACTTCCCGACACCGTGGCGCACCGCGATCGTCGAGATCCCGCTCGCGACAGTGGTCTTCGAGGAGGTCGCCTTCCGCGGGGTGCTCTGGACCCTGATCGACCGCCACCACGGACCCGTCTGGGCTACCGGCGTCACCGCGGTGCTCTTCGGTCTCTGGCACATATCACCCGATCCGGGCCTGCGAACGCAGCTGGGCACAGTGGCGTTCACCACCATTGCCGGTGTGGCATTCGGCCTGCTCCGCGACCTTTCCGGCGGCTTGCTGGCACCGGTAGCCGTGCACTGGGCAGCCAATGGCCTGGGAGTTCTCGCATCGACGGCGGTCCGCGCACGTTCCGGTGATGATCGTTACGGGCCCTCTGCCGGCAGGTAAAAGGGGACGTGGACCTGGAGTTACGTCGCTAAGCTGCACGGCGTGCATCCCGGGTGCGCGCTGGCCCGCATCGTACGCCGCAGGATTCCCGGTCCCCAGGAGATTTCGTGAGTACACAACCCGTGGCTGCGCCGGCCAAACTCGACGGCGCCGTCCTCAAAATCGCCGGTGTCGTGGTCCTCGGCGCCATCATGTCGATCCTCGACATCACCGTGGTCAGCGTCGCCCTGCCCACGTTCCAGACCGAGTTCGGCGCGACGTACGCCGAAGTCGCCTGGACCATGACCGGTTACACCCTGGCCCTGGCGACGGTGATCCCGCTGACCGGCTGGGCCGCCGACCGGTTCGGCACCAAGCGGCTGTACATGACCGCGCTGCTGCTCTTCACCCTCGGCTCGGTGCTCTGCGCCACCGCCGACAGCATCGGCCAGCTCATCGGATACCGGGTGCTGCAGGGCCTCGGCGGCGGCATGCTCATGCCGCTCGGCATGACGATCATGACGAAGGCCGCCGGCCCGGAGCGGATCGGCCGGCTGATGGCCGTGCTCGGCGTACCGATGCTGCTCGGCCCGATCGGCGGCCCGATCCTCGGCGGCTGGCTGATCGACGCCGCGAGCTGGCACTGGATCTTCCTGATCAACCTGCCGATCGGCATCGTCGCCCTGATCTACGCCCAGATCGTGCTCCCGAAGGACAGCCCCGAGCCGTCCGAGTCGTTCGACTTCGTCGGCATGCTGATGCTCTCGCCCGGCCTCGCGCTCTTCCTGTACGGCGTGTCCTCGCTGCCGGAGACCGGCACCATGAGCGCCACCAAAGTGTGGGTGCCGATGCTCGCCGGCGCACTGCTCGTCATCGGGTTCGTCTTCTACTCGTTCAAGCCGCGGCACCCGCTGCTCGACCTGCGTCTGCTGCGCAACCGGAACCTGACCGTCGCCTCGGTCACCCTGGCCGTGTTCACCGTCGCGTTCATGGGTGCCGGCCTGCTGTTCCCCAGTTACTTCCTGCAGATCCGCGGCGAGTCGACACTCGACGCCGGCCTGCTGATGGCGCCGCAGGGCATCGGCGCCATGGTCACCATGCCGATCGCGGGGATGCTCGCTGACAAGGTGCCGGTCGGGCGTACCGTGCCGTTCGCCCTGCTGCTGATCGCCGCCGGCTTCTTCGCGTTCACCCAGGTCGGCACCGATACGTCGTACCTGCTGCTGTGCGGCTCGCTGTTCGTGATGGGCCTCGGCATGGGCGGCACCATGATGCCGATCATGACGGCGGCGCTGCGCACGCTCACCAACCACGAGGTGGCCCGCGGCTCCACCCTGCTGAACATCCTTCAGCAGATCGCCGGCTCGATCGGCACCGCGATCATGTCGGTGATCCTGACCAACCAGCTCAACCAGTCGCCGGCCATCCCCGGCGTCACCAACCCGGTGAGCGGCGAGCCGGTCTCCGAGGCCGGCCTCGCGATCGCCGCCGTGCAGGACCCGGCGGTGGGCCAGCAGTTCCCGGACCCGTCGGTCCTGGAGCGTGGCCTGCAGTTCGCCGCCGACGCGTTCGGGACGACCTTCATGGTCGGCTTCGTGCTCACCCTGCTGACGTTGATCCCGGCGTTCTTCCTGCCCCGCAAGCGGGAGGTCGCGTCCCTGGAGTCCGAGGGCGCCGCGACACCGGTCATCCTGCACTGAGTTACCGAGTTCTGCGGCGGGGCCGGGCGGACGAGGACGTCGCCCGGCCCTTCGCCGTTCTCCGTGTCGACGGTTGCCGCTAGCGTGGCGCAGGTGACCGGATTGCCGCTGATCGGAACCGGACGGCAGGCGGACGTCTTCGCCCTCGACGAACGCCGCGTCCTGCGTCGCTATCGCGACGGAACGGACGCCACCCCGGAAGCCGAGATCATGACGCATCTCGCGCGCTTCGACTTCCCCATACCCCAGGTGTACGAGGTACGCGGCACCGACCTGATCCTGGAACGACTCGACGGCACCACGATGACCGAAGCCTTCACGACAGGACGCATCGACGTGGCTGCGGGTGCCGCCTGCCTGGCCGGCCTGCACCACCGCCTGCACGCGCTCCCGGCCCGCACCGCCCGCCACCCCGGCGACCGGATCCTGCACCGCGACCTGCACCCGGAGAACGTCCTGCTCACCTCCCGAGGCCCGGTCGTCATCGACTGGAACAACGCGGCCGAGGGCCCACCGGAGGTCGACGTGGCGTTGACCGCGGTGATCCTTGGCCAGGTCGCGGCCGATCCGGCACACCCGATGGCCTCGGCCGCCCGCTCGTTCCTGACCGCCTTCGCCCGGGCCGCCGGCGCCGACGTGCCGGCCGGACTCGACGAAGCCGTCCTGATCCGGGCGGCCGACCCCGCGCTGACCTCGGACGACATCGCCCGGCTGCCGTCGGTCGCGGCGCTCATCCGAGTTTTGTCATAGGTCGGTGGCAGCATCCCGGGCATGCGCTTCGCCGAGAAGGGCGCCGGGTTCCGGTGCTCGCCGCAGGGTGAGTTCTCATCCGATCCGCACCACCCGAGCCCACTTCGGCGGTGGCTGCGGCACATATCCGGTGTGCTCCGAATACCGCGGCGGGCGCGGGAAGAGCCCGATCACCGTCCGGCACGGCGGCTGCCGCTCCGGCCAGGGCGTCTGGCCGTCGGTGAGCGCCACGACGACGTCCGGCCGCGGGTTGCCGCGCAGCGCCTGTCCGAAACCGGCCCGCAGATCAGTGCCGCCACCGCCGATCAGCGGGATCGACTCGGCCCGGCACAGCGGCACCGCGACACCCGCCGCCGCATCGCAGGAGATCACCGACACTGCGTCCCGCCTGCCCCCGGCGGCACGCCCGATCGCGGCCACCTCGAGCAGAGCGCTGCCCAGCTCGGCGTCGCTCACCGACCCCGAGGTGTCGATCACCACGCAGACCCGGGGCGGACGGCGCAGCAGACTCGGCAGGATCACCCCGGGCAGGCTCGCCGACCTTCGAGCAGGCCTGGCGTACGCGTAATCGTCGCCCGTGCCGGCCCCGGACACCGCCGACCGCACCGCCGCGCCGAGCAGCTGCCGCCACGGCTGAGGCGGGTGGAACGCCTCCTCGGCCCACCGTTTCCAGCCGTCCGGCGCGTCACCGGGCCGCCCCTGGATCCCTTGCGCCACCCGGAACCGGACCCGGTCCCGCTCCTCTTTGCTCAGCGCGTTCGCCCCGCCGGGGCCGAGATCCCAGTGCCGCACACTGCCGTCGGCGCCACTGCCACAGTCCAGCCACGCCCACTGGCTCGTGCGGGTGCCGAGCCGGAAATCCCGCAGGTACTCCTCCATGAGCCGGCCGGATTCCAGCCCGAGGCGGCTCGGATTGACGGCGCCGGCCGGGACGGGCAGCCCGTCACCGAACGCATCGTCATTGATCTCGCAGTCCGCGGCGATGTTCATCCGCAGCCGCTCACCGGGCCCGTCCACGTCGTGCTTCGCGGCGTACCGATCCCCGCGCCCGTGGTGATCCCGCAGCAGATGCGACACCTCGTGCACCCAGACCGAGGCCAGCTCCGCGAGCGGCGTGCGCTCCACGAACGCCGCCGAGACGTAACACCGCCAGTGCCGATCCACCGCCATCGTCGGCACGTCCCGCGACTCGACCGGGTGAAGCGCAAAGAGCGCGGTGGCGAGATAGGGGCGGGCCCGGGTCGCGAGGAGCCGGGCGGCAAACAGCTTCTCCCAGTCCACCTCGCCATCCACGACCGCCGGGTCGCTCGGAGCCAGACTCGCCGGGTCGTTCCGAGCCGGGCTCGCCGGGTCGTTCGGAGCCGGGCTCGCCGGGTCGTTCGGAGCCGGGCTCGCCGTCATCGGGCGGACACGGCTCGGGGGCGGATGGCGGCTCGCTCGGCGCGGGCTGTCTCGGCCCGGTCGGAGAGTGTCACCGCGCCGGCGAGGCGGTCGATCGACGGCGGGATCGGCCAGTCCTCGTGGCGCAGCCTGGCCAGGGTGGTCGCCGGCACCACCACGAGATCGGGGGCGCCGGTGCCGACCGCTCGGACCAGCACGTCCCAGGCGGCATCCCAGCGGGAGCGCTCCAGCCTGTTCCGGACGGCCTCGACCACCGCGTCGAGCGTCGCCTGCCGCAGGTCGCCGCGGTTGGGCAGCACCGCGTTCGCCGGGTCGGCCAGCAGGTCCTCCGGATCCGGCAGGTCCAGCCGGTCCAGCGCGGCCAGCAGTTCCAGGCCCGGCCCGTCGCCGACCGCCCCGCGTACCAACATGGACAACGCCTCGCGAGAGGCGCCGGCGGCGGTGGCGAAAGCCAGCAGCCGCAGCGCCATCTCCCAGCTGCGTGGCGACGGCCAGGGACCGCCGCGCCGGGTCTCGGTGTTCGGCAGCTGGTGCACCAGCTTGGGCCGGGCGCCGAGAAGCCCGCACACCGCCCGCCGGGCGAGCGCCACCGCCTCCGGCAGTCGATCCGCGTCGAGGCTCGGCAGACTCGCCCGGGGCCACGTCCCGCCGAGACCGCGCACCACGACCTCATGGTCGTACGCCCACTGCAGGTGGACGAACCGGTTCGCCAGCGGAGCGCTCAGCTCCCACCCGTCCGCCGCCGACCCGCGCGGATTGGCAGCCGCCACGATCCGGATGCCCGGCGGCAACCGCAGTGCGCCCACCTGCCGTTCCAGCACCACCCGCAGCAGCGCGGCCTGCACCGCCGGGGGAGCGGTCGAAAGTTCATCAAGAAAGAGCAACCCCTTCCCGGTACGCGCGAGGCGCACCGCCCAGTCCGGCGGCGCCATCGGCACACCCTGTACCGCCGGATCATCGCCGACGACCGGCAGCCCGGCGAAGTCCGACGGTTCGTGCAAACTCGCGATCACCGTGGTCAGGGGCAGCCCGAGGGATTCCGCGAGGTGGGTGAGCGCCGCGGTCTTGCCGATGCCGGGTTCACCCCAGAGCAACACCGGAAGGTCGGCGCTGACCGCGAGAGTGAGCGCTTCGAGCTGCACGTCGGGCCGTGCCTCGGTAACGGTGTCACCGAGCAGAGCGAGCAGGTCAGCGGAGATGTCGAGGGTGCCGGGCGAAGCGGGAGCACGAGTCAATTCAGATCACCTTTGGTTGGTCGAGATGGTGGAAGAACGTGATGAGTGGTGCGAGCGGCTGTGGGCGTGGCTACACCCGCAACGGGTGTGGAGGCGAACGAGAACACGTCTCCGGCACCCTCGCGGCGGGTCACGACTCAGCGACCGCCAGCAAGGACGCGGGGTGCGGCGACGGGAGAGAGCGGGCGCGGCGACGGGGGAGAGCGGGTGCCGGGATTCAGCGGGATCGGGACAGGCGGGGGCGGGTCCGGACCTTGCGACGGCGTTCGGTTTCCTCGGGGGAGCGGGGTGGACAGTGCCCGGCCATGCCGGCCCGGAACAGCCCGTGGACGACCCGCTGATCCACGGCCGCTTCCAGTTCGTCCCGCAGGGCGCCTTCGCGGAGCAGCACGCCGGGACCGAGCAACGCCTCCAGGGTGTCGAGCGCCCCGGAATAATCACCGTGATCCAGCCGTGCGCGGACGTCGACGAGATCCTCCGGATGCCGGATCGTCGCGTCGACGGCCCGCAGGCAGGGCATCGGCGTGCCGCCGAGGGCGATCAGGAGCTGCTCGCGGCGCAGTTCCGCGGGATCGTGATCGAGCGGGGCGAGCACCCCGCCAACCAGCCCGATCCGATGCCGAGCACCGCCACACTCCACAAACCGCTCCCCACCCGCGCCCGCTGCGCCCGTCGAGACAACCGAGCCCGCGGGCTCCTGCGGAACCAGCGCCGCCGCCACGAGCGGGTGCAACAGCGACGCCTCGATCAGGCCGGCGCGAAGCAGCAACAGATCGGGCGGCACCCACGTAGCCGCGTCCGGCAGCACCGGCAACCCGCCGTGGTCACCCGCGCAGGTCACCGCACCGCCCGGGCCGAGATGCAGCCACCGACCGGCGCCGAGCCGCACGGCTACCGGCCCATCCGGCAAGCCGTCAGCCGCCAGCAGGATCGCGGCCTCGTCACGCCACCGAAGCACAGCGAACCCCCGCGCGGCCAGATCGGCCCCTGCGACATCAGGCTCTGCGACGTCAGGCCCTGCACCATCAGGCCCTGCACCATCAGGCCCTGCACCATCAGGCCCTGCACCATCAGGCCCTGCACCATCAGGCTCTGCGGGAGCAGACCCCGCCCGCTCTCGCAGCGACCCCGCCGACTCCGCGTCCCACAAGCAGCGATGCAGATCCAGCCGGAACCGCCGGTCAGGCCGCGCATGCGGATGCCCGGGGACCCCCGGACCGCCCCGCTCCCACAGCGCCAGACTGACCCGCTGGCCCGCGTCCGCCCAGGCCGGATCGGTGCGGGCGACCAGATGCAACCCGCCGTACCGGGCGAGTGACAGGGTCAGCCCGGGCCGGAGCAAACCCTCCGGCCCGACCCGCGGCAGGTGCCAGCGCAGCAGGTCCGGCGCGAGAACCCGCAGGTCCGCCCGAAGCAGTTCAGCGATCTCACGGCCGTGGACACGAGACACGGACCCAACGGAGAAATCGACGTCGAACCGTGCGGCCACGCAGGCACCGGCCCAGTCGCCGGCCGAGCGGCGAGCGGTGGCGGACTCGATCATCGAGGGCGGCACGGCGAACTCGCGCACGCGACGCCAGGATAGAAGACGGTTCTCGATCGCGGAGCGGGAGCGCATCAGCACTCACCTTCGGCGAACGAGACCCCCGTTCCGTACCAGGAGGTATTCATCGCCGGGGAGCCTACAACGCCGGACCCGGCCCTGTCAGCAGTGAATCCAACCGATTGACATATTCGAATCTTTGGATTGCGGTGGAGGGTGACATCCTTCGACGCCGCAGGAGGTTCGATGCGCTGGCCGGCAATCCTGTCCGCCGCACTGCTGACCACGACGTTGCTGACGGTCCAACCCGTGACCGCCCAAGCAGCGCAAGGAGCCCAAGGAGCCAGGAAAGCCCAGACAATCACGCTCGGAGCAGGCGAACACGCCCTCATCCGATTCGAGCTACCCGACGAGGCCGCCTTCGAGCGCCTCCTGACCAGCGGCGCCGACATCGCCGCCCGGCCGCGAACCACGCCGGACAAAATCGTCGCCGACATCGTCGTGGACAACCGCCAACTCGCCGAGCTGATCGAGCTCAACGCCACCCCCGTCCAACTGATCCACGGCGAGACCACGAACGCCGCCCGCAACCTGATCACCACCCAGCAGGCGGACACCCTGCAGTTCCTGCAGGCCTACTGGTGGACCGGCAACGGCCGGACCTTCCTGCAGACCCAGGTAGCCACCACCGCCTCCGACGACCCGGACGTCGAGATCACCGTGAGGTGGACGACCGCGGACGGCACCACCGGCACGTACCCGCTGGTCAGGTTCGAGGACGCGGACGAATACCAGTACCACTACGCCCTGCCGCAACCCCTGCCCGCCACACCGGTCAGTGTCACCGCCACCTCCAGCCTCGGCGGGGTTTCCCGGGCGATCACCCCGGCGGCCTGGCCCGGCTCCACCCCGCCGGCGAACCCGGCCGGATACCAGAAGGACTTCGTCGACGCCTATCTGACGCCGGCCGACATCACCGCCCGGATCAAGCGACTGGCCAGGCAGTATCCGAAGCTGGTCGACGTGCTCGACCTGCCGAACAAGACCCAGGGGTACCGGCGCACCGCCGCCGCCTATCTCGGTGACCCGGCGACCGCGGCGATCGTCGTGGAGTCGGTCAAGTTCGGCGACCAGGGCTTCAACGGCGTCCAGGTGCGCACGATCGATCCGGGAAAGGCGAACAGCCCGCTCGCTGCCTCGTACCGTGATCGGGTCTTGACCGTGAAGCTCGGCACCGGAGCCGGTGGCGAAGTGATCAGCTCGACCGGCGATGTGGCCGCGCTGATCGCGGCGAGGTTCCCGAAGCGGTTCACCGCGTTCGTCGAGGACGGCTCGGCCGGTCTGATCATGCCGGTGGCCGGTCCGGTGCAGCTCGACGACGGGTTGGCCGGCACCGAGGTGCCGACGAAACCGCAGACCGTGCAGGCGCTGCGGATCGGCAAGGTGCGCAACGGCACGAAGCCCGGCGTGCTCGCCTATTCGCAGGAACACGCCCGGGAATGGGCGACCCCGCTGGTCACACTCGAATTCGCGGAACGGCTCCTGGCCAATTACGCGACCGACCCGGCGACGAAGGAACTCGTCGATTCGACAGATGTCTTCATCATCCCGACGGTCAATCCGGACGGCGCCAACTACTCGTTCAACGACTTCAACTTCCAGCGGAAGAACCTGGTCAACCACTGTGCCGGCGCCCAGCGTGACCCCCGGTACCGCAACTCGTGGGGCGTCGACGTGAACCGCAACTACGCCGTCGGCTCCTATTTCGACGGCTATGTCGGCGCCAGCGCGAACTGCCTCTCCGGCACCTACGCCGGAACCGGCGAACTGTCCGAGGCGGAAAGCCGCAACGTCGTGGCACTCGCGTCCCAGCACAAGAACATCAAGTTCTCGCTGAACGTGCACAGCTACGGCGGCTATTTCATGTGGTCACCGGGCGCCTACAAGGTCCCCGGCCGGATCACCCTGCCCCGCCCGTCGATCGACGAAGCCGCCTTCTTCCTGAGCAGCGCGAAACGCATCGTCGGCGCCATCGCCGCCGAACGCGGCACGGTCACCTGGCCGGCCTACACCGGCCCGGTCGCCGACGTCCTCTACTCCGCGGCCGGCAACTCCGCCGACCACCTCTACTACGATCTCGGCATCACCGCCTGGAACTTCGAAGTAGGCAACGACCGCTGGAACGAAACCACCCAGCAGTGGGAAGGCGTCGGCTTCCAGCCCCCGTTCGACGAGGCCCACGCCGAATCCCAGGAATACGCCGGCGGCCTCATCGAACTCGTCCGCATCGCCCGCGACCAGTCCGACCTGCGCTGACCCCGACGGTGGGCGCGCTGCGTTCCTCAGCCGCGCCCACCCTTCGATACGCGTAACCGCAAAGCCCGAGTCAGCCCGAGGCGTCTGCCGTCCACGCCCCGGCGCGACCCGCCGCCGCCTCCGGCGACGGGTCGCGCTCACGGCAGAGGGTCACGGGCACGGGTCATGCGTGCGACGCAGACCGGACCACGTCCGGGGTACCACCGCGCCGCCCCGGGAGAGAGTGATCCCTTTCGGTCGTGGCCGATCATGAATTGATCAAATAACGGAATGATTGCGGACCCGGAACCATTATCACTTTCAGGTGATCACAATGACGAATTCTGATCACTTTTGTGCCCGATTAGTCCGGAAAAGTCAGGACTCGTCCCTGATTTCTGCAGTGTAACTGATCGATATCTCCCGGATTTCCTGCACTGATTTCGTAGATCCGGTAAACCTCAGTCAGTCGATCGGCTATGGCTCTGTGCGAAGAGTGCCTCCGACCGTTACGTTAAGTAGGTGTCCAGCGGCCGCGCCGCTGGCACGGATCTGTCATGACCTGGCACAACTCGCGTTCATCGAGATCAATAAAAGATCTGTCGCCCCGGGGTCTGCCGAATGGACACGGGGCGATAGAAAGGTAAGTGCATCCAGCGTTCCTGCCATGCCGACGCCAAGGCCTCTCGCCGGCGTCGATCGACGAGGGTGGTGTGAATGATCCGGGTCGTCGTTGTCAGAGACGAGGGATACTTCGGTGTCCCGGTGCGGACGTTCCTCGAGACCGAACCGGACATGCACTATGTCGACACCCTGCCCATCGGCAGCGACCTGGCGCAGCGCGCCGCCCAGCTCTGGCCGGGCGTCGTGGTGATCGACACGGAGTACATGGTGAGCCAGGTGCTGCCGATCGCCGTCGAACTGCACACCGCGATCCCGTCCTGTTCCATGCTGCTGCTCTGCGACCCGTCGAAACGCGGCATGCTGCCACCACGCCGGTGGAACGGCGGGCTGAACTTCCTGATCAAGGACTCCTCGCCGACCACCCTCGCGGACGCGGTGCGCCGGCTCGCCCGTGGTGAACGGGTGGTCTCGCCGATGCTGCAGGCCGCCTCGCTCAACACCGACCGCGGCCTGAGCACCCGGGAACTGGAAGTCCTCGGGCTCGCGGCGGAGGGCGAGTCCGTGAAGGAGATCGCCGGCCGGCTCTACCTGTCCGGCGGCACCGTGCGCAACTACCTGTCCGCGATCATCTCCAAGACCGGTGCCCGCAACCGCCTCGACGCCATCCGGATCGCCCGTAAAGAAGGCTGGCTCCGCTGATCTACCAGGGCTCTCCCAGCGCTGCGGCGTAACGTGGGAACCGATGGCAACCCATCTCGACATCCCGGCCCTGCCCGTGCTGCTGCCCCTGGGCGCCACACTGATGGTCGTGTCGTGGGTGCTGCTGCGCCGCAGCGGCACCCTGACCATTCCCAGACTCGCCGCCACCTGGTTCGCCGTCTTCTACACCTGCGCGGTGCTCGGCGCGACCATGCTGCCGATGCACCTGGCCTGGGGTCCCGGCGCCGGCGACGCCCAGCTCTACCGGTTCATCCTGGTGCCCGTCCTGGAGATGCGCCCGATGGACTTCGTGCTCAACACGGTGATGACGCTGCCGCTGGCCGCGATCCTGCACACCGTCTTCGGTGTCCGCGACCAGCGCCGGGTGGTGCTGACCGGGTTCGCGCTCAGCGCCGCCATCGAGGTGACACAGGGATTCCTGCTGCTGACCCTGCACGGCAGCAGGTGGGCCGATGTGAACGACCTGATGTCGAACACGCTCGGGGCATACCTGGGTTACCTGCTGTTCCAGCGGCTCATGCGTTTCGCACATTTCCGCCGGGCAGTGGAAAGCGTCCGGACCGCCCCCGGTACGCCAGCAACGGTGCGATGATCTGCCGCCGGCGAGGCCGGTCCGCGATCCGTTCGTAAAGCCGCCCGACCGCCGCGGCCAGGTGATCCGCGTCGTACCGGGAACTCACCGCACGCCCCGGCAACCGCGCGCCCCCGCGCTCGGCCAGGCACAACAGCTCGGTACGCAACGCCCGCGGGAGCGACTCCCGATCGCGTGACGACAGCCGATGGGTGCCACGCACCGCCGCCCGCGCGGCGATCCGCTCCTCCAGCGGCGGACAGGCCGCGTAGACCGCCGGCAGCCCCGCCGCGACCGCCTCCAGGATGGCGAGACCGAACGTCTGCGAGTCCGGCGAGGCGAACACGTCCATGGCGCAGAGCATCTCCCGGGTGTGCGGCACCGCCCCGGCGAACAACACCCGGTCGGCGACCCCCTCGATCACCGCGAGCCGCTCCAGCGAGGCCCGCGCCGGTCCGTCGCCGACGAGCAGCAGACACGCCTCCGGCACCTCGGCGATCGCCCGGATCAGCAGGTCGAACCGCTTGTCCGGTTCGAGCCGGCCGACCCCGCCGACCAGCGGGACACCGGGCTCCACACCGAGCCGGGCCCGGGTGGCCGCCCGCAGCCGCCGGTCGAACCGGAACTCCGCCGGGTCGATCGCCTTGGGGATCATCGCGATCCGCTCGTCCGGCACGCCCCACTCGCGCAGCCGCCCGGCGATCGCCGGTGACGCCGCGATGGTGATCTGCCCGAGCCGCTCCCCGGCCAGGTAGAGCGCGCGTACCGCGGGGGAGACCCGCCGCCCTTCGAGAACCTCGGCGCCGAGGTGATGCTCGGTGGTCACCACGTGCGGCACCCCGGCCAGCCGCGCCGCGATCCGCCCCTGCACCGACGCCCGGTACAGGTGGGTGTGCACCACGTCGTACCGCCCGTCGAGCATCAGCCGCCGCAGCCGCGCGATCGCACCGGGATCCCGATCGCACGTCGCGGTCAGCCGATGCACCCTCGCGCCCTCCGCACGCAGCGCGTCGGCGATGCCATCCGCCGCCGGCTCCGTGCCTGGCAGATCTTCGAGCTTCCCGGGTACGCGTGAAGCCGGCGCCAGCATGACGACCTCGTTGTCGTGAGGCAGCCTGCGCACCAGCAACCGCAGCTGGTGACCGGCTCCGCCCGGCCCCGGCGTGCTGATGACGTGGAGCACCCTCATCTTTCGTGACCCCCGGTCGCATTGACGACAGAACGCTTGCGACACCCGCGCCAAAAGACGCTGCCCGAAGAAGTGGTCTCCGCGTAAGTCGCAGATGTCATGCATAAAGCGAGAGCTTCTCACTGTCAGCATGACATCATCGTCCGAATGGCCGATCCGATGCCCCGAACGGCTCCGATCGAAACGCCGATCAAGGGCGCGTTCTCGCTGAAACGGGGAACGTGAGTGATCCTCACGTAGGCCATGACAATTGCTACTGTAATCGGCCCTTCCTGACTGCAACTCTAATTTTGCGAAAGGCTGAAAGGGTCATCCGGGGCGAGTGGATCGTGAGGCATTTCCGGCGTCCGGAAATGCATTCCGCCGCTCGCATTTATTGTCGCGCGGAAAAAACGGGTCTTGTCGAGCTGATGGTCCGCGGCCGGTGACGCCGGCATCGTACGAGGGGGATTCCATGCAGGTACGGCGATCAGCGACCGGCGATGGCGAGGCCGGCGTCTCAGCCGGTGAGTGGCGCGGCCGGAGACTGGATCCGGCGCCCTGGTTCGCTTCCGTGTTACCCGGCCGGGCCGCCCGCGCCGGCACCGATGCGCTGGCCCTGGCGGCAGCGCTGCTGATCGCCACGCTGCTGCGGCACGACGGTCACGTCGGTGAGACCGACTTCCGCGGCGTCATCCTGCTCTCCGGCGTCGCCGCGATCGTGCACACCCTGGCCGGCATCCACTTCGGCCTCTACACCGGACGCTGGGCGTACGGATGCTTCGAGGAGATCGCCGCGCTGGTGCGTACCGCCGCGGTGGTGACACCCGCGCTGTTCCTGCTCGACACCCTGCTCGGCCGGCTCGTACCCCGCTCGGCCATCATCGCGGCCGGCCTGTTCGCCCTGGTCCTCGCGGCCGGGGTGCGATACACGACGCGGCTGCTGCGCGACAGCCGGCTGCGGCCCTCACCCGAGCACGGCATCCGGGTCGTCGTGATGGGCGCCGGCGAGGGCGCCACCCAGGTCATCCGGGCCATGCTGCGCAGCCCCCGCAGCCCGTACGTGCCGGTCGCCCTGCTCGACGACGACCCCGCCAAACGCACCTTCCGGATCATGGGTGTGCCGGTGGCCGGCAACCGCGGCGCGATGGCCGAGGTGGTCCGCCGCTTCGACGCCGAGGCCGTGGTCATCGCCATCCCCAGCGCCGGCGCCGACCTGATCCGCGCGCTCACCGACCTGGCCCAGCCACTCAACGTCGACCTCAAGGTGGTGCCGCCGGTCGTCGAGCTGTTCGGCCGTACCGTCCGGGTCGAGGACATCCGGCCGGTCAGCCACGAGGACCTGCTCGGGCGCCGCGAGATCGGCATCGACCTGGCCGCCGTCGCCGGCTATCTGGAGGGCCGGCGGGTGCTGGTCACCGGCGCCGGCGGCTCGATCGGCTCCGAGCTGTGCCGCCAGCTGGCCCGGTTCAACCCGGCCAAGCTGGTGATGCTGGACCGCGACGAGTCCGGCCTGCACGCCGTGCAGCTCTCCATCGACGGCCGCGGCATGCTCGACGACCGCAACCTGGTCGTCGCCGACATCCGCGACCAGCAGCGCCTCGACGAGGTCTTCGCCGAGCACAAGCCGCACGTGGTCTTCCACGCCGCCGCCCTCAAGCACCTGCCGCTGCTGGAGATGCACCCCTCCGAGGCGCTCAAGACCAACATCATCGGCACGTACCAGATCCTGCAGACCGCGCTGCGGCACAAGGTCGACCGGCTGGTCAACATCTCCACCGACAAGGCCGCCGACCCGTGCAGCGTCCTCGGGTACTCCAAGCGGATCACCGAACGGCTCACCGCCGCGGCCGACGCATCGACGGCCGGCACCTACTGCAGCGTCCGGTTCGGCAACGTGCTCGGCAGCCGCGGATCGGTGCTCACCGCGTTCGCCGCCCAGGTCGAGGCGGGTGGCCCGATCACCGTCACCCACCCCGACGTGAACAGGTACTTCATGACCGTGCAGGAAGCGGTCCGCCTGGTGATCCAGGCCGGCGCCCTGGACAGCGACGCCGAGGTGATGGTCCTCGACATGGGCGAGCCGGTCCGCATCGCGGACGTCGCCAAGCGCATCGCCGACGCCGCCGACCAGCACATCCAGATCGTCTACACCGGACTGCGCCCGGGCGAGAAGATCGCCGAGGTCCTGCTCGGGCCGAACGAGCCCGACCACCGGCCCAACCACCCGCTCATCTCGCAGGCCCCGGTGCCCCCGCTCGACGGCGCGGTGCTGTCCCTGCTCGACCCGGCGGCGCCCCGGGCGGACCTGATCGCCGTCCTGCACTGGCTCTCCGAGAGTCCCGCGCTTCCGGCCGTACTCCAGACCTCTCCGGCAGCGACCACCGCGTCGGCGGGCGGATGGCACCGCCCTGCGCCGCGCAGCAAGCAGAGGCAACCGGAGACCGCATCGGTACCGCAGGCCCGGCACCCGTGATCAAGCGTCCCAAGACCGCCCGTTCGCGGGCGGTCCGCCCGCCACTGAAGCAGGCGGCCCGGAAGAAGACATCGCAGACGAAGGAGATAACACCCATGCGGGTCGTCATCGCCGGCCAGGGGTACGTCGGACTGCCGCTCGCGGTCCGCGCCGCCCAGGTCGGCCACACAGTCGTCGGCTTCGACGTCGACGACGACCGGATCAAACGACTCGCCGCCGGTGAGTCCTACGTCGACGACGTCTCCTCCGACGATCTGCGCGACATCCTCGCCACCGGCCGATTCACTCCGTCGTCCGACCCGCGCTCCTGCGCCGGGTTCGACGTCGCCGTGATCGCGGTGCCGACGCCGCTCCGCGAGGGCACTCCCGACCTGCGCTTCATCGAGGAGTCCGCCCGCACCCTGGCGCGGTACCTGCGTCCCGGCGCGACCGTCGCCCTGGAGTCGACCACCTACCCGGGCACCACCACCGAACTGGTCGCGCCGCTGCTGGAGGAGGGCTCCGGCCTGATCGCCGGCGTCGACTTCCACCTGGGTTACAGCCCCGAGCGCATCGACCCGGGCAACCGCGAGTGGAACCTCACCACCACGCCGAAGGTCGTCTCCGGCATCAACCCGGCCTCGCTGGAACACGTGCGGGCCTTCTACGACTCGGTCGTCGACAGATGCGTCCCGGTCGGCGACACCAAGGTCGCCGAGCTCGCCAAGCTGCTCGAGAACACCTTCCGGCACGTCAACATCGCGCTGGTCAACGAACTCGCGGTGTACGCCAACGAGCTCGGCATCGACGTCTGGGAGGCGATCGACGCGGCCAGCTCGAAGCCGTTCGGATACATGCGCTTCGTGCCCGGCCCCGGCGTCGGCGGGCACTGCCTGCCGATCGACCCGTCGTACCTGTCCTGGCGGGTGCAGCGGACCCTCGGGCAGAGTTTCCGGTTCGTCGAGCTGGCCAACGACATCAACAACCACATGCCGGACTACGTCGCCCGCCGGCTGGTCGCCGCCCTGAACACCCGGCGCAAAGCGGTGAACGGTTCGACGGTTCTGCTGCTCGGTCTCGCGTACAAGAAGAACAGCGGCGACGCGCGCGAGTCGCCCGCTCGGCGGGTCGCCGCGCTGCTGCTGGGCATGGGCGCCGAGGTACGCGCCGCCGACCCGCACGTCGTCGAGGACGCCCACGTCGACAGCCGGGTCGCCCGGGTCGCGCTGACGCCCGAGCAGATCGCCGCCGCCGACGCGGTGATCCTGCTCGCCGACCACGACGACTTCGACCTGGACCTCGTCGTCCAGCACGCCGCCTATGTGCTGGACACCCGCCATCGCCTCACCGGACCCAACGTCGAGTCGCTGTGAACCTGAAATCTCTGCGGAGGTAATCGTGGACCCCGTCGTACGCCTTTTCTGGAACGGCCTGCAACGCCTGGTCGCCGCCGTCATGCTGCTCCTGCTCACCCCGGTGATCCTCACGATCGCGGCGTGGATCCGGATCGCCGACGGCCGGGGAGTCCTGTTCGTCCAGGACCGGGCCGGTGTGAACGGCACCCCGTTCCGGATGCTCAAGTTCCGATCGATGGTGCACAACTCGGTCGCGCTCAGCGCCCAGCTCGGCATCGACGACCCGTTCGGACTGGTCGAGAACGACCCCCGGATCACCCGGTGCGGCAGCTTCCTGCGCCGGACCAGCCTCGACGAGCTGCCCCAGCTGATCAACGTGATGCTCGGCCAGATGAACCTGGTCGGCCCGCGCCCCGACGTGCTGCCGCAGGTGGCGAACTACTCCGCGGAGGACGCCCGCCGCCTCGAGGTGAAACCCGGCATCACCGGCTGGGCCCAGGTCAACGGCCGCGACGACATCGACTGGCCGCAGCGGTTCATCCTGGACCGCTGGTACGTCGACAACTGGTCGCCGGCCCTCGACCTCAAGATCCTCTGGGAGACCGCGGTGACGCTCCAGCGCGGCGAGCCGCCGGTGCACGTCGACACCCTCAACATCGCCCGGCAGCAGACACCTGCTGCCACCCTCGACTCGAAGATCGTGATGGATCAGAAGCCGGCAGTTCAGGACGTATCCCGTGTCGCTTGAGATCGGATCGGAATTCCACTGGGACCCGGCCGTCCTGCTCAGCGCCGAGCAGGGCGGCCCGCCCGGGTGGCTGCCGGCGCAGCGCTCGCTCTTCGCCACCGGATGCGGCGCGCTCAGCGAACTGCTGCGCCTGCTCGCACCGGCCGGGCGGCTGCACGTGCCGTCGTACTTCTGCATGGGTGTCGCCGAGGCGCTCTCCGAACGGATCCCGATCACCTGGTACCGGCATCTGCCGGACGGCCGGGGACCGCGCTGGGAGACGCTGCGGGTCGCCGATGGTGACGTGGTGCTCGCCCAGAACCTGTTCGGCCGGGAGAACGGCGGGTCGTGGGGCGCGTGGATCCGGGCACACCCCGGTATCCCGGTGATCGAGGACCACTCGCACGACCCGTTCAGCGACTGGGCACAGAACAGCGAAGCGGCGTACGCGATCGCCTCGCTGCGCAAGACGCTGCCGCTGCCCGACGGTGGTCTGCTCTGGTCGCCGCAGGGACTCTCGCTGCCGCGGCCGAGCGGGCCGGAGAGCAGTGGCTCGCACCTCAAGCTCGCGGCCATGCTGATCAAGGCGGCCTGGCTGGAGGGGCGGCCGATCGACAAGGAGCATTTCCGGGCGTTGCAGCAGCAGGGCGAGCACGATCTGCGGGGCAGCTCCGGGCCGGCCTGCGCTTTCACCCGGGCGGCGCTGCCACTGCTCGACGTGGCGGGTCTACGGGAGGCGAGTGCGCGTAATGCCCGGGAGCTTGCGGGGCTGTTGTTTACGCGTACCCAGGGATTGAAGATCGTGGGAGACGGCCCGTTCCGCCTGCAGCTGGAGTGCGCCTCGATGGAGGCGCGGGATGCGCTGCAGGCGCATCTGGCAGGCAATCGGATCTACGCGCCGGTGCACTGGCGGCAGGACCGCAACCGGCTCTGGAGCGGTGACCACGAGGCCGCTGAGCTGGCCGACCGGATGCTCACGCTGCCGGCCGATCACCGGTGCGGACCAGGGGATTTGTCGCGAATGGCGGAGGTGGTGCGCTTCTTCGCGCCTGCGCTGGCAGCCTAGGGCTTTTTCGCCGGACGGCGAGGGTCGCGCGAGATCGGCGGATCGGCATATCATCATTGCGTGATATGTCGATCAACGCAGCGTGATCAAGGGCGGTGACCACATGACCACCGCGCACTGGATGTCGCTCGGACTGGCACTTTACGGCGCTCTGAGTTACGCGGTGGGATCGATCCTGCAGGCCGTCGGCGCGCAGCGCAGCCACAACACGGTGAGCACTCTCGGACACCCGCTCTACCTGGTCGGCATCGCCCTCGACATCTCCGCCTGGATCGCGGCGATGTTCGCCCTGCAGCACCTCGCGGTCTACGTGGTCGAGTCGGTGCTGGCCGGCTCGCTCGCCGTCACCGCCGTGCTGGCCTGGATGTTCCTGCAGTCCAGACTGCGCCAGGTCGACGTGCTCGCGATCATCTGCACCGGCGCCGCCCTGACCACGCTGGCCATGTCGGCGGGCTCGCAGCACGAGATGGTTCCGACCTGGACGGTGCGGATCTCGTTCTGCTGTGCCGCCGCCGGCATCGTGCTCCTCGGCTGGGCCGCGACCCGCATCGGCATCCCCGGCCTGATCGCCGGGGTCGGCGGCCTGTCCCTCGGCGGCGCCGCCCTCACCGGCCGGGCACTGACCCTCCCGCCCGGTTCGATGGACACCTTCGGCACGGCGGTCGTCGCCATCGCCACCGAACCCCTGGTCTGGGCACTCTTGATCTTCCCGATCAACGGCATGATCCTGTACGCGAACGCGCTGCAGAAAGGCGACGTCGGCCGGGTCACCGCCGTGCACTGGACCGGTGAGGTCGTCGGCCCCTCGGTGATCGCGCTGACCCTGCTCGGCGACACGGTACGCCCCGGCTGGGAACCGGCCGCACTGCTCGCCGGCATCATCACCGTCGGCGCCGCCGTGGTGCTCGCCTCCACACCCGCCGCGACCGCACAGGTCGCCGCCCCGGCCGGCTCCTCGGTCCCGGCCGGCACGTCCCTCGCGTCGCCACCGCAGTCCGCTCTGGCCCTGCTCCCCGCCGAGGCCTGGCGCCTCGCGATCCCACCCGAAGCGCACTGGCCGGCGTTGCAGCCACCGTTGGTCCGTGGTTACGGCACGGTGCTCTGGTGGGGATCACCGACCACCCCGCAGCCATTGTGGGTTCCGCCGGACCGCTCGCTCAACGTGCCGGGCTCGTTGCCGGCCTGGGCCGGTCCGCAGCTACCGGATTCGCAGCCGCGTGACGACGCCGACGGCGCCCGCCCGGCGATCCGGCGGGCGGCGCACCGGGCGGTGCGCAGGCGGCACGCGCTGCCGTCGGGGCGTTCGTCGGCCGCCTGATCGCGCGTTGTGCCTTCGTTTCGAGGTGTGCCGGGTTTTGGTTCGTGCCGAGTTTGCTATGTGCCGGGTTTGCTTTTGTGCCGAGTTTTCGTGGATCGATGACTGTGCTTGGTGGTCGGCGTTAGCATCGGGTCACCATGGAACTCCACTGGTGGACAATCGAAGTTCTGGACGGCGCGCACCACTCCGCGGCGCGCTGGCAGGACTCCTATGCCAACGTCCTGGTCGAGGCAGCCATCAGCCACGGGGCTTACGAGTGGACGTGGCATCGCCAGTCCTGGGGCCTGATCTTCGAGGTCAGCTTCCGTAGCGATGACCGGTGGACGTCCTTCCGCGACCTCCCGGCGGTCCGCGCAGCCCTCGACGCAGTCCCCGACCCGATCAACGGCCTGCTGATCTATCCGGGCCGGGGCGGCAGTTCGGGGCGCGCCTTGCCGCGACGCCCTCGCCCGCAGGCGGGAGCCGGCGCAGCCCCGATCCCGGAGGAGCCGGTGCGGCAACGGGTGGTGTTGGCGGTCAGCGCACCGGCCCCGACAACCGGCGGCACCACCATCTGAGAGGGCGGCTCGTTAACCGCTGCTCGTCAACCGCCGCGTGCTCGCCGCCTGCCGCTTGCCGTTCGCTGCTCACCGCTTGCCGCCCACCGCTTGTGGCTCGTTGTTCACCGTTTGCCGCTCACCGTTTGCTGCTCGCCGCTTGCCGCCCACCGCTTGTGGCTCGTTGTTCACCGTTTGCCGTTTGCCGTTTGTCGCTGACCGTTTGTCGCTGACCGTTTGCGCTCGCTGTTCGCCGATCTTGTTGAGTTGAGCTGACCCGTTTGCGGTGAACTCCACAAGATCGGCCAGGCCCGTTCGGCTTTGTGGAGTTGAGCCGGCCTCGGGTTCGCCATGTGTGGAGCGGCAGCGGGTTCGGGGCGGCTTGGCAGCGTGGCGGTTTCTCGATGCGAGGTGCCGCTCAGATCTTGTGCGGGTTGGCCGGTTGATTGACCACAAGTGCGCGAGTTTGCGGGGCGGCCGTGCGCGGCATGTCGGCTTCGGCTGGTTTAGGTGCTTTGTGGTGCCGTTCCGCCACGACAGCGGGTGGACAGTGCCGAATTTTGGAGACTCGTGAGTGTTCTATGCAGGTGTTCTATGCCCCGCAGGTTTCCCAGGTTCGGCCGACGTGGTGCTTCGCGGTTTCGGCGTGGGGAGCGCGGTGCTTGACGGTCTCGGCGTGGGGAGCGCGGTGCTTGACGGTTTCGGCGTGGCGTACGTGGTGTTTCGCCGATCTTGTGGAGTTCGGTGAACCGTTTGCGTGTAACTCAGCAAGATCGGCTAAGCCTGTTCGATCTTGGGGATTTGTGCTGAGACGTCTGCGGGGAAGTCCACAAGATCGGCAGGTGCTGTGGCGGCCGTCGATCTTGTGGACTTGTGCTCGTTCGCTGCGGTGGCTGTTCTTGCGCGCGAAGGGCTGCACCCTTTGGGCTAGGTTCCTAGGATGTCTTTGGCGTTGGCATGTCGGGTACTGGGCGGGACTGAACGGACGCACTGTGGACGGCGTAGACCCCAGGGAAGAGACTGGAAGGCGGGGGCTATGGCTTTCTACGGCGACCCGGACGAGTTGGATCGGCTTGCTGCCGAGCTGCGGGCCAAGGCCGCCCGCATCCGGAACGACGCGGCCGAGCATGAAGCACGCGGCCGCACGGCCCGGTGGGTTTCCGACGCTGCTGCGGCTTATCGTGAGCAGCTGTCCCGGGACCGTGCGGAGACCGAGCGCCGGGCCGGGGAGATCGAGCACGCGGCGGCGCTGCTCGCCGCGCACGCTGATGAGGTACGCGAGACCCTCGCCGCCATCGCCCGGATCGAGAAGCAGGTCACCGACTGGGTGTCCGACCAGCGCCGATCCTTGATGGACACGATCGACTCGGCTGCCGACAAGGTCGCCGACGCCGCCGGAGGAGCGCTGCGCCGGGTGGTGGACTGGTCCGACGACCTTCCCGGGCCCGGCGACGTCCGCTGGCTCGAAATCGGCCGCCAGATGAATGGGCAGGGCGCGCTGTGACCACCGGGCGGATGACAAACAGGCACCGTGCTGTGACCACCGGGCGGATGACAAATCGGCAGGGCGCTGTGACCACCGGGCGGATGACAAACAGGCAGGGTTATGCGGCAGGTGGGCGAATTATGAAGGCGAGGAGTGCGTTGTGACCGCGCGGCGGCTGGTGCTCAGTCACGGGGAGATGGCGGCTCTTGTGGAGCGGGCCGGTGTGACGCTGCCGCCGGGGCTGGTTCCGGAGGACGCCGCTCTGAAAGAGCGGGAGTGGACTCCCGAGGAAGAACAGGCACTTGCCGTCAATCTTGCCGTCCTCGCGAAGCCCGTCGCCGCGGTCCGCATCGAGACCGCGGTGCGCGGGCGGGTCCTGCGTGGACTGTTCAGCGTTTCCGGCAATTTTGGCGCGAGCCTCTTCCCGCTCGCCGGGGAGGCCGTCGAGCTGTCCCTCTTCAGCGCCATCGACCTCGGGCGTGAGCTGCTCCGGGCCGTACCCGAGCCGGCCGACATCGGCGAGAACTCCGTACAGTTTGCCCTGAATCCTGGCAGGAGCGAGCCGCTGACCGGGACCGTCGACCTGGCCGATCTCGAATGGCATCCCTGGATGCCGCAGCGCGGTGACGAACTCGCTGACCGTGCCCGAACGCAGACCCGGGGCAGCCTGTCCGCGCTGATCACCGGCCGTGCTCCGGACGGCGGGGTGCTCGCGGGGCAGGTGGCCTGGCTGCTCACCGGCACCCGGTGGACGGGACTGCGGCCGATACCGGACGACGACGGCACCCGGCAGGTCAAGCTCGAGCCGGTGGACCGCGCCGACTTCCCGACCTGGGTCGCGCCGCACCTCACCGCAGTACTGGAGGCCGGCAGTGCCTCCTGAAAAAGCGCTACCGGAAAAAGCCCCTTCTGACATGAAGGTCACCGGCGGCGCGGGCGGAGTCGACGCCGACTACGACGACATGTTCACTCTCGCGGACAGCAGCGACGACCTGGCCTTCGCCCTCGGCCGGATCAGCGGTGAGTGCCACGCCGTCGCCGCCGACCCGGACCTGCTGGCCTCGGCGGCGCTCGCTCCGGTCTCGGCGGCCCGGTTCACCGGCGCGCTGCTCGCCGCCCTCGACGGACCGGACGGGCTGACCGCGCAGGCCGCCGTGTTCGGGGTGCGGGCGCTCGGGCTGCGTACCGCGGTGGCGACCTATGAGGCGACCGACCGGGCGCAGGCCGCGATGATCGACGCGGTGCGGTTCGCCTCGGGGCTGGCCGCGCCGGTGGCGTTGCCGGTGGCGATCGCCGGGGCCGGGCTGTTCGCGGTCACCCACCCGGAGGCGGTGGTGTCCCTGGTGATGAACCCGCCGGACATCCAGAAACTGCTCACGAACCATCCGGGGACTGTGGACGCCGTGGTCGGCGCCGGACCGGGATTGATCAGCTGGCTGCCGGGGGTCGGCGTCACCGACGTGCCGGGTGCGGCCGACCTGATCGCGAACCTCTATCCGGACGGGCGGCACACGGTCACCGATGTGGGTGTGGACGCGAATCCGCGTACCGGAGAACCTCCGGCCGGGATCGGTGACCTGATCGACGGCCTGGACCACCGCAATGGTGAGGTGAGCGGAGGCGAACCGGACCAGATCGACGTGCGGGTGATCACCGCGGCGGACGGGACCCGGTCGTTCGTCGTCGACATCCCCGGCACGAAGGACTGGAACGGCCCTCTGGAGCACAATCCGGAGCTGAACGATCTCGGCACCAACCTGCACGTTCTCGCCGGTGACGTGAGCACCCGGGAGCACGCGATCGCCGAGGCGCTGCGGCAGGCGGGCGCGTCCAGCACCGATCCGGTCATGCTGATCGGGCACTCGCAGGGCGGCATGGTGGCGGCGCAGGCCGCGCACGACCACGGCAACGGTACGTTCGACTTCAACGTGACGCACGTGGTGACCGCCGGTTCCCCGGTGGGCCGCATCGAGGTGCCGGGTGACGTGCAGGTTCTCTCGCTGGAGAACAAACACGACATCGTTCCGCACCTGGACGCGGCCGCGAACCCGGACCGGGAGAACTGGACGACGGTGGAGTTCGCGAACCAGCACGGCACGATCGGCGAGGAGCATTCGACGAGCGTCTCCTACCTGCCGGCCGCGCGGGATCTGGACGCCAGCACCGACCCGTCGATCGTGGCATTCCGGGAAAGCGCCGAAAAATACCTCAGCGGGGATCAGGTGGAGAACCGCGTCTACGAGCTGACGAGAGTGCCATGAGACGACTGATAGTGATCATCGCGCTGGCAGGAATCCTGGCCGGCCTGGCAGCGGGCTGCGGCAACGATCAGCAGCGCTACGACGCGACCACCGACAGCCTCACCGACATCCTCGCCGCGCGCCCGGAGGTCGTGGACGCGAAGATCACGTACCAGAACAGTCTGGACGCGGCGGCCACCGCTGCCGCGAACGTCGAGGTCACCGAGGGTTCCGACCCGGAGCCGATCGCCGACGAGGTGGTCCGGCTGCTCTGGACCAGCACGCTCACCCCGCTCAACGGGGTGAACATCAGCGTCTGGGACGTCACCGACAACAAGCGCAGCGACGTGCGCCAGCTCCAGTTCGAGGACCCTGCCACGAAACAGAAGCTGGAGAGCGAGCACGGCAAACGACCGGTTTAGACCGCCAGCCCCGAATACCACCAGCTGCGCGGCCGTCGGGTGCCTCGCCGGGCCGAACCACATCCGTCCACGGACGTATTCGTCATCCGCAACTACTGACGGTTCTGCTCCGGTCACACATCGAGAAACATGGCGGTGACAACGACGTAACAAACTGGAGGCGCACCATGTCAGGCAACAGAGCGGTTGTCTACCAGGGTCCCGGCCGGGTCGAGATCGCCGATCTCGACTATCCGACCTATGAGGTCAAGGACGGCCCCGGCGTCAACAAGATGAACGTCGGGCGCAGGACACCCCACGGCGCGATCCTCAAGACGGTCGCCAGCAACATCTGCGGCAGCGACCAGCACATGGTCCGCGGGCGTACCACCGCGCCGGAGGGCCTCGTCCTCGGCCACGAGATCACCGGCGAGGTGATCGACGTCGGCCCGGACGTCGAGTTCATCAGGGTCGGCGACATCGTCTCGGTGCCGTTCAACATCAGCTGCGGGAGGTGCCGCAACTGCAAGGAACGCAAAACCGGCGTCTGCCTCAACGTCAACCCGGACCGGCCCGGCTCGGCCTATGGGTACGTCGACATGGGCGGCTGGGTCGGCGGACAGGCCGAGTACGTGATGGTTCCGTACGCCGACTGGAACCTGCTGCGATTCCCGGACCGCGACCAGGCGCTGGAGAAGGCCCTCGACCTGGCGATGCTCAGCGACATCTTCCCGACCGGCTACCACGGCTGCGTCAGCGCCGGCGTGACCACCGGATCCACTGTCTACATCGCCGGTGCCGGACCGGTCGGCCTGGCCGCGGCCACGTCGGCGTTCCTGCTCGGCGCCGCCGTCGTGATCGTCGGCGACCTCAACGAGGAACGCCTCGCCCAGGCCCGCAGCTTCGGCTGCGAGACCATCAACGTGGCCAACGGCGATCCGGCCGAGCAGGTCCAGCAGATCCTCGGCCGCTCCGCCCCGGCGATCGGCCAGCCCCTTGTCGACTCGGCCGTCGACGCGGTCGGATTCGAAGCGCGCGGCCACGGCCGGGACGCGCAGGTGGAGAAACCGGCCACCGTGCTCAACTCGCTCATGGACGTCACCCGCGCGGGCGGCGCGATCGGCGTACCCGGCCTCTATGTCACCGGCGACCCGGGCGGCGTCGACGAGAACGCCAAGGTCGGCTCACTCTCGCTGCGCCTCGGCCTGGGCTGGGCGAAATCGCACTCCTTCGTGACCGGCCAGTGCCCGGTCATGAAGTACAACCACGGCCTGATGATGGCGATCCTGCACGACCGCGTGCAGATCGCGAAGAACGTCAACGCCAAGGCCATCTCGCTGGACGAGGCCCCGCAGGGCTACCAGGAGTTCGACCAGGGCGCGGCCCGCAAATACGTCCTCGACCCCCATGGGCTCATCCGCCGTTGATCGCTTGCGGTCCCTTCTTGGGTACGCGCTTCTTGGGTACGCGGGAAGCAGCGCCGGTCGTGCCGCGCAGCTGGCGACACGACCGGCACCCCCGGGGTCAGACCGTGATGGTCAGGTTCGCCACGTAACCGGCGGACACCGAGCCGGTGACACTGGCCATCTGGGTGGCGGCCAGGTCATCGCCGAACACCATGTCGCGGGCCAGGGTGATCCGCGACAGGTTGGTGACGCTCTGCGAATATCCGGTGGCCGACGTGTAGACCGTCTGCGACACGTTCTGCGGCAGCGCGATCTGCGACGTCTTGCGGATCGGGCCGGAACCGCTGGTGGCGGCGGCGAGTGACGCGTACACCTCGAAGTGGATGTGCGGCCAGCGGCCCGCGTAGCAGCCAGGATAGATGCTGGTGAACGTCACAGTGCCGGATGCGCTCGTCACCTGGATGCCGCGCAGGTAGTTCTCGGTGGTCACGCCGGAGGAGTACAGCGAGTACCGGCCGGCCCGGTCACAGTGC
The DNA here is from genome assembly GCF_050955685.1 of Actinoplanes sp. CA-015351. NCBI lineage: Bacteria > Bacillati > Actinomycetota > Actinomycetes > Micromonosporales > Micromonosporaceae > Actinoplanes > Actinoplanes sp. CA-015351. Next base: position 5,961,146 of record NZ_CP192102.1, on the reverse strand, counting down.
CAGGCGTAGATGGCCGCGCCCACGGTGGGCGTGCACGCCGAGTTCAGCACGGTGAGCGAGAACTGAAGCGGCACACCCGGCGCGACCGTCGTCGACGTACCGAACGACGGCCGGATGTCACTGCGCACGATCCCGGACTGCACCCGCACATTCGGCCCGTTGGAGCCGTCGGCCGGATAAGGCCCGGCCGTCTCCGAATCAACCTCCGCCGCACACGCCGCGACCGCCGCATCCGAGGCGGCACCGCTGAGCAGCGGCGCGCCCAGAATCGCCACGCCACCAACACCGGCAAGCATCCGCCGGCGCGACATGACGGGCAGGTCGTACGCCAGACCCTTGTCGTGCACCTCCCGCACGAAGGCCTCGTTGTCCTGCATGATTTCTCCCTTCTGCCGTTGGGGAAACCGAATCGAAACATCGAAGCCTATGAATGACCTGTGGTTGATCTACACCCCGCCATATCGCTTGAGTCATAGCCGCCACCACCCACCAGCCCTCAGTGACCGCCCACCACTCGCCGGCCGCCGCCCACCACTCGCCGGCCGCCGCCAGCGCCGCCGGCCGCCGCCAGCGCCGCCGGCCGCCGCCCGCGCCGCCCTGCTCGGTCTGGATCTTGTGGACTTTTCCGCAGACGTGTCCGCACAACTCCACAAGATCGAAAAAGCCTGGCCGATCTTGCGGAGTTACGCGCAAACGGTTCGCCGAACTCCACAAGATCGGCGAAGCAGCACGCTCGCCACGTCGGAACTGCGAAGCATCGCGTCACCAGGTCGAACCCGTGAAGCTCCACATTCACCACGTCGAACCCGTGAAGCACCGCGCTCGCCACGCCGGAGCTGTGAATCTCCGCGTTCGCCAGCTGAGACTGTGAAACACCGCGTTGGCCGGATCTTGGAGACCAGTGGGCACCCGCGAGTCTCCTGGATTCGGCACGTCCACCGCTGTGGTGGCGGAGCATGACCACAACGCTCACCACCCGAAACCGACACCCCACGGGTGGCCGTCATGCAAACTCGTGCACTCGGGGTCGATCGCGCCGGCCAAATCGCACAAGATCTCCGAGCGGCACTTCCAACCGAGAAACCGCCACGCCACCACGAACCCGCTACCGCTACCGCTCCCGGTTCAAGTCGATTTTCGAGTTAGAAGTAGGTGTCCTCGTGGGACTTCTCGTAGGGGTGGATCTCGCCGGGGCGGCCAGTCAGGGTGTGGCGGACCCAGGACGGGTTGGCGAGCAGGATGCGGCCGAGGGCTACCAGGTCGAACTCGCCCTGATCCAGACCGGTCAGCAGGCGGTCCTGGTGGGTGATGTCGCGGTCCAGGGCCACCGAGCCGACGGTGATGGTCGGCAGGCCGGTGAGGTGGCGGGCCCAGCCGGCCAGGTTGAGCGGTGAGCCGTCGAAGGCCGGCTCCCAGAAGCGGCGCTGGGAGGCGTGCAGCACGTCGGCGCCTGCCGCCACGAGCGGCTCCAGCAGGGCGGCGAGCTCGGCCGGTGAGTACGCGATCGAGGCGGCGTAGTCGCGCTCTTTGAACTGCGAGAATCGTACGATCAGCGGGGTTGACGGCGGGAGTTGCGCGCGGACCGCGGCCACCACCGCGGCCGGGAAGGCCGCGCGGCGGGCCGGGGTGCCGCCGAACGCGTCGGTGCGGTGGTTGGTGGCCGGCCAGAGGAACTCGTCGAGCAGGTACCCGTGTGCCGCGTGGATCTCCACGGCGTCGAAGCCGGCGCTGACCGCCACCCGGGCGGACTCGGCGAACGCTTCGATGATGGTGTCGATATCGGACACGGACATGTTCGACGGCGTGAAAAACGGAGGCATTCGCTCGCTGCCGAGGTGCCACAGCTGGGCGGCGATCCGGCCACCGGCCGAGTGGACCGCGTCGGTCACCTGCCGCCAGCCCTGAGAAGGTGCTCCCGCGACCATCCGGGGAACCGTGGTCTCATGGCTCGCGCTCGGGTGCCCGACCAGGGTTCCTTCGGTGACGAGCATGCCGACACCGCCGGCGGCGCGGCGGCGGTAATAGGCCGCCACCTCAGCCGTGGGCACGCCGCCGGGGGAGCGGAACCGGGTCATCGGCGCCATCACGAACCGGTTCGGCACGGTCAGCCCGGCCAGCGTGACCGGGGTGGTGAGCAGGTCCAGCGGCAGGCTTGTCGTCGTCATGCGCTCACGCTAAAACTTGACATGGATGTGAAGTTCCACCGAATGTGACCGAGGAGACAGCATGCGCATCGGTGACCTCGCGGCGGCGACGGGTGCCAGCGCCCGGTCGCTGCGTTACTACGAGGAGCAGGGCCTGCTCGCCAGCGAGCGCAGCCCCGGCGGCCAGCGTGGTTATCCGCACGCCGCGGTCGAGCGGGTCGGGCTGATCCGGTCGCTGCTCGCGGCCGGGCTGACCAGCGCCACCATCCGGGACGTGCTGCCGTGCGTGACGGACGAGTCGATCCGCACGCCGTGGCTCGCCGCCCGGCTGGGTGACGAACTGGCCCGGGTGGAGGGGCAGATCGCCGACCTGCACCGCACCCGGGACGTCCTGGCCGAGCTGGTGGAAAATTACAAGATCAACGGTACGGCGGAAACCGTCCCGTCAACGACGCCGGTGTGAGCGGGCCGGCCAGTTTCTCGTACGCGATCGGGTCGGTGATCACCCGCCAGGTGTGGAAGTCCTGGCGCAGCGAGCCGAACGCGGCCTTGTAACGGAACAGCGAGTCGTCCGAGCCGCCCAGCCCGCCACCGATGTGGAAGACCTGGTTGCCGCGCTCGCGTCCCCAGAGCCGCACTTCGTGATAGAGCAGTTTGTCCGCCCACCAGATCTGACCGTCGCGGGTGGACTGCAGATGGGTGTGCATCAACCCGCCGTGGGAGAAGAACAGGTTGCCGCCGAGCACCTCGTCACCGCAGAGCGCCACCGCCAGATGCAGGTTGTCGCCGAGCGCGTCGCGCAGCCGATGGAAGTGTGCGCGGTCGAAGAAGTAGAAGTCGGTCGCGCCGACCCGCCGCATCGTCGCGTGATACGTCGAGATCCACTGGTCCAGCAGCGACCAGTCGTCGAACGCGATCCGGACCCCGGCTCGCTTCGACTTGTTGATCTGGTTGCGGTGGGTGCGGTGCGTCTCGCTCCACAGCTGGTCCTCGGAGAGCGTCAGGTCGATGGCGACCGTCTCGCCGTGCCGGACCACCGTGCCGACCCGTTCCAGCGACACGGTCGGCGCCGGCAGCAGCGGGTGCAACCGGACGAAGGCGGTGATCGCGTCGTGGCAGCGCAGCAGCTCGGCCATGGCCCGTGCGGCGCGCGCCCAGAACGCGGTGTTCGCCGGGGACACATCGCTGACCGGGCCTGGGTATCCGTACGGGGAGACGGCGTCACGCAGGCCGGTGCCGGGGATGGTTCGCAGCACCAGCGGGACCAGCATGACGTGGTCGGCTTCGTCGTATCGGAACGCGGCGGGTGTGCCGCCGGCCAGTTGCGCGTCCAGCGCGACGTAGTCGGGGAGGTGGTACACGTCGTGGCGGGCCTGGGCGAGCGCATCCGCCCACGCCGTGTCGCCGGGTTCCAGTAGGGCGCCTTCGGCCATCGGTCATCCCTTCGCGGTGGTCACCTGTCAGGCGGTGTTGGTGAGCATCGGGCGGCCGGGCGTCACCGGCCGTCTGCGGGCACGGCGCCACCGGCGGGCGCTCAACGTCCAGCGCAGCATGGTCCGTAACAGCCGGGTCTGTGTCGACATGTGTAGCAGGTATCGCCAGGTCGCGTACTCCCCGCGCCGGTTGGACAGCGCGTAGGAGAACCGTTTCGCGGGCAGGTCCGCGTACTGTTCGAACCGCTCGAACCAGGCGCTGCTGGCCCGCGCGGCTTTCTGCAGCGGCGCGAGCGCCGCCTTGCGGCGGTGTTCGTACCGTTCGAGGGCCACCGGGAGATTCTCTCCTGACGACAGGGAGGCGACCGCGTCCGCCAGGGCCATCGCGTCCTGCATCGCCAGCTTCGTCCCGGAGCCGATCGCGAAGTGCGTGGTGTGCGCCGAGTCGCCCATCAGCACCACGTTGCCGTGGTCCCAGCGCTGCGCGGTGACCCGGCGGAAGTTCAGCCAGCCGGTCCCGCCCACCTCGGCACGATGGTCGACGAGCTGCTGACCGTCCAGGTGCTTCGCGAAGATCTCCTGCAGCTTGGCGGTGCCGGCGCGCGCGTCAAGGGAGTCGAAACCCAGCCCGGCCCACGTCGACGGCTGGCACTCCACGATGAACGTGCTGGTCGAGGAGTTGAACGGGTACGCGTGGAACCAGATCCACCCGGCCGGAGTCTTCTCGAAACCGAACGTGAACGTGTCGAAGACGTGCGGCGTACCGAGCCAGATGTACTTGTTCGACGCGACCTCCACCTCGGCGCCGAAATGTTCGGCGGCGGAGTCCCGGATCCGGCTGCGGGCGCCGTCGCATGCCACCACCAGGTCGGCGGGCGGCAGCGCGTCGATGTCGCTCAGCTCGTCCTGGTAACTGATCGTCACGCCGAGTTCGAGAGCACGCTCGGCGAGGATCTCCAGCAGGCGGTGCCGGCCCAGGCTGAAGCCGTACCCGGCCAGGTGGGTGACCGGTTTGCCGGTGGCCCGGACCTGGTACTCGTCCCATTTGCGGGCCGACTCCCAGATCCGCTCGGCGCTGACCTTGTCGTAGGCGAACAGGTCGTCGAGCAGGTCGTCCCAGAACACCACGCCCCAGCCCCAGGTCACGCCGGCCGGGTTGCGTTCCAGCACGGTGATCTCGTGGTTCGGGTCGGCGAGTTTCGCCAGCACCGAGAAGTACAGTCCGGCGGGTCCGCCACCGACGCAGGTGATCCGCATGGCGAGCTCCTTATCGGTAGGCGGGGAAGGTGGCGGTCAGGTCGTCCGGGTCGGCGCCGGGGCGTAGCCCACCCACCAGCGCGCGATATCGATCCGGGTCGGCGATCACCCGCCAGGTGTGGAAGGCGTGCCGGCTCGGCGAGAACCCCGCCTTGTACGAGAACAGCGAGTCGTTCGCCCCGCCCTTGCCGCCGCCCAGGTGGAACACCTCGTCGCCACGGTTCTTGCACCAGCGCCGCACTTCGTCGTAGAGCATCTCGTCGGCGTAGCGTTTCGGCGCCCGCCGGGTCGACGAGACGTAACCGGTGGCGATGCCGTCGTACTCGAAGAAGGTGTTGCCGCCGACCACCTCGCCGTCCTCCAGCGCGACCGCCAGATGCATCCGGTCGCCGACCGCGTCGTGCAGCGCGGCCAGATGCTCCCGGGTGAAGAAGTAGTAGTCGGTCGCGCCGACCCGGCGCATGTTGTCGTGGTAGACCTCGACCCATTCGCCGAGCCGGTCCCAGTCGTCGAAGACCACCTGGGTGCCGGCCCGCTTGGCCCGGTTGATGTGGTTGCGATGGTCGCTGCGGGTCTGCGACCACATCTCGTCGAGGCTCACCGTCAGATCCATCGACACCGTCTCGCCGTGATGGACGACCGCGCCGGCCTGCCGCATCGCCGGCACCGGTGCACCCAGCAGCGGATGCATCCGGATGAAGGCGGAGACGATGCCCTCCCCGCGCATCGTCTCCACGAACGCGGCACACGCCTGCTCCCAGAACCCGGCGTCCCCCGGCGCCGCGTCACTGACCGGACCCGGATAACCGTAGGGCGAGATCGCGTCCCGCAGCTCCGACCCCGGGATCGACCGCACGATCAGCGGGATCAGCAGCCGACGCCCGTCCCGCTCGAACCAGAACGCGGCAGGCGCGCCGCCGTAGAGCCGGGCGTCGAGCACGACGTACTCCGGCACGTGGTACATGTCGTGCCCGACGTGCTGGAGGGTCTCCTTCCACTCGCGAGCCGATGGTTCCAGCAGGCATGCCGTCATGGTGTCTCCTTCCGCGTCTCAGCCGCGCAGCAAGCGGGCGTTGAGCGCCATGTTCGCGGCGAACTGATCGTTCACCACCTGGTGTTTCTCCAGCCGCAGTTGCACGGCCGGGTCGTAGCGGCCCAGCTTCACCCAGCCGTCCGCGAACCAGCCGTTGTCGCTGCCGGTGCCGTCGACGAAAGCGCGATAGGTCGTCCCGCCGGGCCAGGCCACGCCGACCAGCAGGGCGGCGAAAGCCGCCATGTCCGCGTCGGTCCAGAAACTGCCGCGGTCGCGCGCTTCCACGATGTACGCCATGACGCCGTTGCCGTGGCCGACGTCCTGACCCGGTCGTTTCGCCGACTCCCAGACATCGCTCCAGAAATAGGCCCGCGCGTCGGCCGGATTGCGGCGCAGCTGTCCCCGCAGCCGGGTCGCGATCGTGTCCGCCACCGTGGCGTACCGGGATTTGCGCCCGGCGTCACCGGTGAGCCGGGACAGGTTCAGCGCGATCAGCGCCCAGTGCGCCGCCATGTGCGTGCGCTCCCGGTAGATCGTGTCGTCGGCGCCCCGGGAGTACCACTTCTCGAAGATGTCCACCTCGGCGAAGGCCAGCAGCCTGTCGTAGCGCGCCCGGTAACCGGCGTCGGCGAAGACACCCGGGTTCTCGCGCATCGTGGTGAGCAGCGTGGTGGCGTAGCGCCAGAAGTAACTCTCGTAGAGCGGCACCTCGTCGCCGTGCTCACCGGACTTGCTCGACGCCCAGCCCCGGTACCGATCGGAGAAGCCGCTCTTCGGCAGCGCCGCCGACGGTTTCGCCGACGCCACCACGTTCTCCGTGAAGGTCAGCGCCCGGTCGAGGTATCGACGCTGGTCGGTGGCCCGGAACATGGCCACGCAGGAGTCCACGTCGTAGGAGAGGTCGTAGTGGTCGCGGCTGTCGGTGGACCGGCTCAGCGGCAGGCCGTGCTGGTACTGGTAGTCCCAGCTCTTCTGGAATACGGCGGTCCAGTGCGACACCGGTTTCACCTTCAGCCGGTCCTGTTTCGACGGGGCCGCCGCCGGCATCGGGTCACGGATCTCCGGCACGTCGTTGTCGCTGACCGCCGTGTGCGCCGCCGCGGTTCCGGCCGCGGCCAGGACACCGGCGCCCAGCAGGAGGAGGTTGCGCCTGTTCAGGGATCTCATCGGGGCACCGGCTCTCGGTCTCTCATGACCGGTACAACTTCGCGGGACGGGGTCCCGGCATGGGGCAGGGCGGCCGCGGCGGCGAGCGCCGCGAAGATCCAGGCGAGCCGGGAGTCGTAGTAGTCGCCGGAGAACAGGCTGCTCAGCGCCACGAACACGGCAGCGGAGACGCAGAGGCCGGTCAGCTGAGGACGGGCGCCGCCCCGGTGGACCAGACGGGTCCAGAGCACGATCGAGGTGGTCAGCAGCGCCAGACCGGCCAGGCCATCCTCGGCGGCGACGGCGAGCAGGTAGTTGTGCGGGTACTCGACCATCTGGTTCACGCCGATCTCACCGAAGAAGCCGTCCAGGCCGGCGCCGACGATCGGATGGGTCAGGAACAGGTTCCAGGCGGCTGCCCAGATCGACGTGCGGTCCGACAGGTATTGCTCCTGGACGGTCTGCTCGACGAACCGCTCCTGGAACAGGCTGGTGAACTCCGGCGGCGAGAACACCCACAGCGCGCCGACCACCACGAGCAGGAACACCACGGCCGCGGCGATCGGACCGGCTTTCAGCCGGCGGCGCACCTTGAGCAGCGCGTAACCGCCGACCGCGGCGCCGGCCAGCAGACCGGCCCGGGAACCGGAGAGCACCGCGGCGAGCAGGAACAACGGGGTCACCAGCAACGGCAGCAGCTTGCCGGTGAACAGGTACAACGCCACCGCGGCGATCACACCGAGCAGCTGGATGCGGACGAAGACGTTCGGGCCGCCGCCGAACGCGGAGTACCGGCCCTGCTCGCCCGGCCCGCTGATCAGCAGGGCCTGCAGGGCGAACACGATCGCGGCGCCGAACATCAGCACGAACGTGGTGCGGATGACCGGTTCGGGGTCGCTTACCGCGTACCCATAGAAAGCCAGGACCAGGACGCCGAGAAGGACCAGGTCGAGGGTTTGCGGGCCGATCCGCGACGCGGGAGGCGCCCAGAGCGCCGAGCCGATCTGGAAGAGGAAGAAGAGGACCGCGACGAGCAGCCAGCCTTCCCGGCGGGTCGGCGCTTGCTGCAACGCGGGGCGGCGGGCCAGGTCGACGGCGAGCAGGACCAGCGCGATGATCAGGCCGATGACGCGCAGGTCCACCCAGGCCAGTTCGAGGAAACCGGCCCGGTCGAGGGTGTATCGGCCGCCGATCGTCACCAGGACCAGTACCAGTCCTGGGGCGAAGAAGGCCCGCTTGGTCACTTCTTGACGACCCGGCTGGCGATGAGCGCGAAGATCAGGCAGGCGCCGTAACCGAGCAGCGAGCCCCAGGCCGCGCCGAGGATGCCGATTTTGGGGATGAGCAGGACGTACGCCGTGAAGCTGACCACGAAACCGGTGATCTCGGCGGCTGAGACGAGACCGCCGTGGCCCTTGGCGATCAGCAGGCCCAGGCTGACCCGGGACACCGCGTAGAGGCCTGCCGCGACCACCAGCGGCAGCACGATCACCTTTGCCGGCGCGTAGTGGTGGCCGAACAGCGGCTCGATCAGCAGGTACAGCCCGCCGGCCGCGAACGGGACCACCACCAGCACGTAGACGGCGGCGGCCACCACGATCTTCTTGGCTTGCAGGGTGCCGTCCCGGTAGGAGGCACGCCAGCGGCCCAGGCGCGAGTCGGCGTACGCGCGCAGCGGCCACGCCAGCAGCTCGGTCATCGTGGCGACCGAGGCGTAGAGGCCCAGCGCCGCCGTCGAGGCGAGCGCCGGGATGACCAGCCGGTCCACCCGCAGCATCGCCATGTTCGACAGCGCCGCCGGGAACAGCGACAGGCCCTCGCGCCGGACCAGGCGGTTCTGCGCCGCGGTGATCGGGCTGTCGGTGTCCAGGACCGGCAGCCGCAGCCAGATCACCAGGTACACGATGGTCGGCGCGGCCCCGGCCACCAGGTAGGCGAGGAACCACGTCTCCGGGTGCGCGGCGCCGGCCACGTAGAGCACGACCAGCCCGCCGAGCAGCAGCACCGCCTCGATGACCCGGCAGAACAGGAAGTCACGGACCCGGCCCACCGCGATCGCGATCGACCGGGTGGCCAGCCCGGCCGCCTCGATCAGCGCGTACCAGGCGAGCATCCCGATGATCAGCGCGCCCGGGGTGTACCGCTGCGGCGCGACCAGCGCGTAGAGCACCGCGCCGCCGAGGAACAGCAGAGCGGGTACGGCCAGCAGGCGCGCGTACGCGCGGACCGCCGGCGCCGGCGAGACGTTGTGATAACTGGCCACGAAGCTGCGTTCGGTGCCGAGCAGCAGCACCTGGGTGGCGAGGTAGACCACCTGCAGCATCAGGGCGACCTCGCCGCGGTGGGTGGGGGTGAGCGAGCGGACCATCAGGATGTTCGCGGCCAGCGCGACCACCCCGGTGAGCACCTGCGAGGCGAGCAGCTGGATGTACGGCTCCCGCAGCATGCGCAGCAGCCAGGGGAACGGGTCGCCGCGTTTGCTCGGGGTCTGTCGTAGCTGCAGCTCACTCACCTTTCTGCTGCTCCTCTTTCTGGTCCTCTTCCTGGTTCTCCTCGTCCGGCTTCTCCGGTTCTCGCTGGGCGGGCACCTCGGGTTCGATGGCGGCCTGCACCACGCTGGCCCGGCCCCGGGCCGGGCCGACCGGCGGCAGCGAGACGAACGTGTCCTCCATCCGGTGCCAGGTCGGGGTCACCGGGTCGGGAAGAAGACCGATGTTGTCCAGGCCGGCGCGGTCCGGGCCGGGCTGCACCTCGGCGACCACCTCGTGCCAGTCCTTGCCGGTCGGCAGCTTGCGGGGCAGCGCGTTGAGCACCGCGCCGGAGACCCGCGCGCCGACCCGCTGGAGCAGGTCCATCGACTTCTCCACCTCGGCGGCGCGGGTGCGGTTCGCCCGGACCACCAGCAGCGCGCTGTCGGTGACCTGGCTGAGCACCGCGGCGTCGGCGACACCGTGCAGCGCGGGGGAGTCGACGAGCACGATGTCGAAACGTTCGGTGAGGGTACGCATGGTGGCGCCCAGCCGCGGCGACGCGAGGATCTCGCCGGGGTCGGGCACGTTCTCTCCGGACGGCAGCACGGTCACCCGGCCGCCGAGCGAGGTCTGCAGCACGTCGGGCATCTTGGCGTCGCCGGTGAGCACCTCGGCCAGCCCGCGGGACGACTCCAGGTCGAGGTATCGGCCGAGTCCGGGCGTACGCAGGTTGGCGTCGACCACCGCGACCCGGGCGCCGGTCTCGGCCATCGCGATCGCCAGCCCGCAGGTCACCGCGGTGGTGCCCTCCCGGCGGCTGGAGCCGGTGAGCAGCACCGAACGGCCGCGTCCGGCGGTCTTGTTCGCGTCGGCGAACTCCGGGAGCAGGCTGCGCAGCCGCCGGAACGCCTCGGCCAGGGCCTGGTCCGGATCGCCGGTACGCCGATTACCGAGCGAGATGATCCCGACCGTGCCGAGCCCGAGCCGGCGCAGGTCGTCCTCCTCGGCCACCGTCTTCGCGGTCGCCTCCCGGATCGCCACCGCGATCGCCCCGATCAGCAGGCCGAGCACGGCGGCGAAACCCGCGTTGCGCAGCATGTTTGTCGGCTCCTCGACGGTGACCGCGTCCTGCACGATCGAGATGGCCGGCGCCGGCGCGTCGCTGTCACCGGTGGTGCCGATCTGCCGGGCCAGACTGACCAGCACCGACGCGGCCGTGGTGACGATCTGCCGGCTGCTCTCGGCCTCGGTGTCGGTCGCCGAGATCTGCAGCAGGTCGGTGCCCTCCTTGACCTGCGCGGACAGGCTCTTCTGCACCTGATCGGCGGTCACGTCCGGGCCGAGCCGGTCGACCACGCCGTTGGCCACTCGCGGACCGGTCAGCAGCGCGATGTAGGAGTTCAGCCGGCGGGCGTCGGCATCCGGGTCACCGTTCCCGCCGGTCACGAAAACGATCATGGTGGACTTGTGGACGGGCGGTCCGGTCAGCGTCAGGCCCGCCGCGACACCGATCGCGACGAGCACCGGCACCAGCAGCCAGAGCCATCGACGCCGGCAGGCCCTGATGTACGCACGCAGTTCCACGCTGACTTCCCCCGCTTCGTCAGGACTGCTCGGAGAGGACCGGACGTTTCGCCGCCGACCGGTGGAGTACTTCCTCGAAACGGTCGAAGAGCAGGTCCCGGGAGAACCGCTCGACGGCCAGCTGGTGCGCGGCCCCCCGCGCCCGTTTCAGCCATGACTCGTCGCGCAGGTGCCGCACCAGCTGCGACGCCGCCTCCTCGGTGTTCACCGGGTCGAGCACCAGCCCGGCGCCGGTCTCGCGCAGCAGGTCGGCCTGCCAGCCGCCGTAGTTGATGGCGATCGGCCGCGACGCCGCCAGCGCGTCGAAGAACTTGTTCGCCGAGTTGTCCCAGAGCCCGCGGATCGGGCGTACGAAACTTGTCGACATGGTGGCCGCGCCGAGGATCACCGGGAGCTCGGATTTCGGCACCTTCTCCCACATGTGCACGACGTTGCCGAGCAGGCCGTGGTCGGCGGCCAGCTCCTTGGTCGGCTCCCACTCCTTGCCGTGCCCGACGATCAGCACCCGGATGTCCGGATCGATCTCGACCATCCGGGAGGCGGCGCGCACGATGTAGTCCACGCCGTTCACCGCGCCGAGAGCACCCGTGTAGACCAGCAGCGGGCGGTCGCCGAGCCAGTCGTGCCGGGCCCGGAAGGTTTTCACCGCCTCCTCCGAGACCTGGAACAGATCGAGGTCGGCGGCGTTCGGGATGACCGTGGTACGGGTCTTCGGCCGGCGCGCGGTGACGCCGGCGGCCATCCCGGGGGACAGGGCGATGACCTCGGACGCGTTGCGGTACGCGAAGTTCGCCAGGGCGCCGGCCAGGCCGCGGGCCACCGGGTTGCGCAGCGCGCCCATCTCGATCGGCACCTCCGGCCACAGGTCGCGGACCTCGAAGACGAACGGCACCCGGCGCAGTTTCGCGGCGATCACCCCGGGCACGGCAACGGTCAGCGGCGTGCTGGTGGCGAAGACCAGATCGGCTTTCAGCCGGGCGGCTCGCGCCGCCGCGAGCACCATGAACTCGGCGAAGGCGCGCAGCCGCCGGGCATAGGACATGTTGTTCGAGTACGGGATCCGGAACCAGTGCACCCGCACCCCGTCGTCCTCGGTCACCTTCCAGCCCAGCTCCCGGTCGCCCGGCGTGATGTCCGTGGTGATCACGTCGACGGTGTGGCCCCGGGCGACCAGCCGGCGCGCCTGCTCGTACGAGCGGATGCCGCCGGCCATCCGCGGATTGCAGTAGTACTGGTGGATGTAGACGATGTGCACCCTCAGCCACCCCGTTTGCTTGTCGAGCGGACCACGTCGGCGACGCGCTCCCGGTCGCGCGCGGTGAGCGCGGAACCGCTGGGCAGGCAGAGCCCGCGATGGAACAGGTCGGCGCTGACGCCGCCACCACGCATCACGCAGTCCTGGAAGACCGGCTGCAGGTGCATCGGTTTCCACGCGGGCCGGGCCTCGATGTCGTGCCGGGCCAGCTCGGCGATGATCCGGTCGCGGCCCTCGTCGACCAGCAGGCAGGTGAGCCAGTAGTTCGGTGTCCCGTAATCGGCGATCGGCATGAACGTCATGCCGGGCAGGTCGCCGAGCGCCTGCCGGTAGAACTGGAACGTCGCGCGCCGGGCGGCGATCATCTGGTCGAGGCGCTGCACCTGCCCCCGGCCGACGGCGGCGAGCAGGTTGCTGAGCCGGTAGTTGTAGCCGACGCTGCGGTGCTCGTAGTGCGCCACCGGCTCGCGGGCCTGGGTGGCGAGGTGCCGGGCCTGCTTGGCGATCCGGCCGTCGTCGGTGACCAGCATCCCGCCGCCACCGGTGGTGATGATCTTGTTGCCGTTGAACGACAGGACACCGGCCAGCCCGAACGAGCCGGCGGCCCGGCCCTGGTACGTCGCGCCGAGCGCCTCGGCGGAGTCCTCGATGAGCGGGACGCCGTACCTGTCGCAGGCGGTCAGCAGTGGTTCGTAGTCGGCGCACTGGCCGTACATGTCCACGGCGATCACCGCGCGGGGCAGCTGGCCGCGCTCCGCCCGGGACGCCAGCTCGTCGGCGATCAGATCGGGGTCGACGTTCCAGCTGTCCGGGGTGCTGTCCACGAAGACCGGGCGGGCGCCCAGGTACATCACCGCGTTGGCACTGGCGGCGAACGTGAACGACGGCACCAGAACGGTGTCGCCGCGCCGCACCCCGGCCGCGATCAGGGCCAGGTGCAGCGCCGCGGTGCCGCTGCTCAACGCGACCGCGTGCCGCACGCCGACCAGCTCGGCGACCTGGTCCTCGAAGGCGTCCAGGTCGGGGCCGACCGGGGCCACCCAGTTCGAGTCGAACGCCTTGAGCAGCAGCTTGCGCTCCAGGTCGCTGACGTCCGGTGGAGAGAGGAAGATGCGCGCGTCAGTCATGAACCCGGGTCCTCACCGCCATGATCGGCCAGGCGGGGTGCAGGCCCTGGCGTCGGATCCACATCGGCGAATCGCCCGGATGCATGGCCGGGCGCAGCGTCGTGGCGAAACTGCGGTAACCCGCGTCGCGCGCCACACGGACGTCACGCTCGCGGAAATCGACGGCGGGATGTCCGTACGGGGCGGCGAAGTCGGTGACCTCGATGCCGAGCTCGTCCTCGATCTCCCGTTTCGAGTCGCGGATCTCCCGGGCCGCTGCCTCGTCGTCCTGGTCGGCGAGGCGGTGGTGGGTCACCGTGTGCGATCCGAACTGGAACCCGGCCGCCGACAGCTGCCGGCAGTCCGACCAGGTCAGGTTGCCCTGCTGGCCGACCATGCCGGAGGTCAGGAAGAACATCGCCGGGACCTTCATCTCCAGCAGGATCGGGGCGGCCACGTCGCGCCAGCTCAGGTGCGCGTCGTCGAAGGAGAGGCAGAACATCGGGCCGGTCAGCGGTTTGTCGCCGGCCAGCACGGCGAGGGCCTCGTCCCACGCGATCATCGGGCCGTGCTGTTTCAGGGTGCGCAGATGGCGGCGCAGGTCACCGGCGTACGCCGGGAGGACGTCGTGGTAGAACGGGAAGTAGAGGCCCGGTGCGCTGGGCAGGCGGCGAAGGAGTCCGGCGGGCGCCAGGATCCGGCCCTGGGCCCGGGGATGCGCCCGCAGCCGGCTCCGCAGCCCGAGCTCGTTCAGACGCTTCTTCAGCGCCGTGGGCGGGTGCATGGTCCCCCTTTGGCCTCGTTTGGTCTCGACCACGAAGGGCCACGACGCTGTGCGCCCCGCGGCTCTTCACCCACGATGGCAAATGCGTACGGGCAACGGCAGTAGCAATTGTCATAAGGAACGCGAGTATTATTCACGTGAATGGGAATTGGTCCGAACGGGTCATTGTGGAATAGGTGCGAGGGTGGGCACCATCCGACCGCGGCGCCTATTTTTGATCGGGGATACCGAAACCATGCTTCGACTGCGACGGGTGGAACCGGCTGCGGCGCTCCTGAGCGACCGGGCCACGTACCACGACCGGCTGATCTTCCACACTCCCGAGTGGCTGGCGTTCGTCGCCGAGTGTCAGGGCGCCGAGCCGGTGCTCGCCACGGTGCACGACGACGGCGCGCTGATGGGCCACTTCACCGGGCTGGTCACCAAGAAGTACGGCCTGCGGATCCTGGGCAGCCCGATGGCCGGCTGGACCACGTCGTACCAGGGCTTCAGCCTGCGGCCGGGGGTGTCGCGGCGGGCCGCCATGAAGGCGTTGATCCCGTTCGCCTTCGACGATCTCGGATGCGCGCACCTGGAGATCCGCGACCGGGGCCTGACCGAGGACGAGCTCGGTGGCCTCGGGTTCCAGTGGGACGCCGCGCCGACCGCGGTGATCGACTTGAATCCGGACGAGGACGCGCTGTTCGGTGCGATGGCCAGCGCGTGCCGGCGCAACATCCGCAAGGCCGCCAAGTCCGGTGTCACGATCGAAGAGGTGCACGGCGATCCCGCATTCGCCGAAGAATTCTACGATCAATTACGGGACGTATTCGCCAAGCAGAATCTGGTTCCCACCTATTCGGTGGAAAGAGTTAAGTCGTTGATCCGTCATCTGGAACCGGCCGGGCGGATCCTGCTGCTACGCGCGCGCGATCCGGAAGGCCGGTCGATCGCCACCGCGGTGCTGCCGTGGTACCACCGCACGATGTACTTCTGGGGCGGCGCGAGTTACCGCGAGCATCAGCATCTGCGGCCCAACGAGACGCTGATCTGGCACGCGCTGCGCTGGGCCAAGGCCCGTGAGGCGACCGAGTTCGACTTCGTGGGCGGGAACGCGTACAAGACCAAGTACGGCACCGTCGAGGTTCCGGTGCCGTGGGCGCGGCGGTCCCGCTCGCCGCTCGTTGCCCGGCTGCGCGACGCGGCCAAACAGGGGTTCGCGCTGAAGCAGCGGACGGCCGCGCGGCTGGCCGGGGTTCGATCCGATTCGTGAAATGCCTGAAACATCGGCAACTTCTTGCGGAAACAGGGTGTGCCATCGTTATCAGCATTCGTACCGCGCGTTGCTGACGATCATGTCTCTAGCTGGGGTTTCATGAGTCCGCTATGAGCTAGAAACAAGCTGCAAGTTATGAAAGTTCTTGCATTCATAGGGCTGCGTCAATAGCGTTCGGTCCCGTGCATGGGACCGGCCGGCCATGCGCACCGATCCGGGTCTCGCCCGGATCTCCGCATTGCCATCTGGGGAGACGCAATGACGTTGCACGCAACACGATGGCTGGTGGCGGCGCTGTCCGCCGCCGCCGTCGCCATCGCCGCTCCGGCCCACGCGGCCGAGCCGCGACCGACCGACACCAAGATCTCACCCTCGCTGCAGGCCGAGTTCGACGACGGAAAGACCAGCTTCTGGGTGATGCTGCGCGACCGGACCGACGTGGACGCTCGTCCGGCCGGCGACGTCTACCGGACCGCCCGGGCCGGCGCCGACCGCAGCCAGAAGGGCCTGCGCACCCTGCTGACCAGCAAGAAGGCCGCCTTCACGCCGTTCTGGATCGCCAACACGATCAAGGTGACCGGTGACGCCGGCCTCGCCGCGGCGATCGCCGCCCGGCCCGAGGTCAAGGCGATCCTGCCGGACGACCCGATCATCCTGCCCGCCCCGGCACAAGGCGCGGTCCAGGCCGCCGTCGACGCCGTCGAGTGGAACGTCGACCGGATCGGCGCGCCGCGGGTCTGGGCCGACCGCGACGACCGCGGCGCCGGCATCGTGATCGCGAACATCGACACCGGCGTCCAGTTCGACCACCCGGCGCTCGCGGCGAACTACCGCGGCAGGCAGGCCGACGGCACCTACCAGCACGACTACAACTGGTACGACCCGTCGCACACCTGCCCCGGCACCACACCCTGCGACAACAACGGGCACGGCACCCACACGATGGGCACGATGGCCGGATCCGGCGGCATCGGCGTGGCACCCGGCGCGACCTGGATCGCCGCGAAGGGCTGCGAGACCAACTCCTGCTCGGCGGCGTCGCTGCTCGCGGCCGGCCAGTGGATCCTCGCCCCGACCGACGCCAACGGCCAGAACCCCCGGCCCGACCAGGCCCCGGACATCGTCAACAACTCGTGGGGCGGCGCGGCCGGATTCGACCCGTGGTACTCCGACGTGGTCCGCGCCTGGACCGCCGCCGGCATCTTCCCGGCGTTCTCCAACGGCAACGCCGGACCCGGCTGCGCCACGGCCGGCACCCCCGGCTCCTACACGGCCACGTACGCCTCCGGCGCGTTCGACGTGAACGGCGCGATCGCGAGCTTCTCCAGCCGGGGTTCGGGGCAGGACGGCACCATCAAACCGGACATCGCGGCGCCCGGGGTGGACGTGCGCTCCAGCGTGCCGGACGGTTCCTACGCCTCCTACAGCGGCACGTCGATGGCGTCGCCGCACACGGCCGCGACCGTCGCGCTGATCTGGGCGGCCGCGCCGCAGCTGCGCCGCGACATCGCCACGACCAGGGAGATCCTCGACGAGACGGCCGGTGACGCCGACGACACCTCGTGCGGCGGCACCGCCGGTGACAACAACGTTTTCGGTCAGGGGCGGCTCGACGCCTACGCGGCGGTCACCCTCGCGGTGAGCCCCGCCGGGAGTCTGGGCGGGGTCGTGACCTCGGGCGGGGTGCCGGTTCCGGGCGCTTCTGTCTCGCTCGGCGGGCGCAGCGTGAGCAGCGACGACGCGGGCGCCTACCGGTTCGGCCGGGTGGTCGCCGGGGATTACCGGCTGCGGGTGAGCGCGTTCGGCTACGACACCGTTTCGCGTGACGTGCGGATCGTGGACGGTGGCACGCTGACCGAGAACGTTCAGCTCACGACGAGCAGCTCAGCCGTCGTGGCAGGCACGGTCAGCGCCGGCGGGTCGCCGGTGGCCGGTGCCAGGGTCTCCCTCGACGGCACACCGGTCTCGGTCGTGAGCGGTGCGGACGGCGTATACCGGTTCGCGGCGCCACTCGGCAGCTACCGGCTCACGGTCGACCCGGGAACCGGATGTTTCGCGGCAGCCGCCCGGGATCTCGATCTGCGCGGGGACACCACCGTGGACATCGGCCTGGACGCGAGGACGGACCGGTTCGGGCACCGCTGCGGCCCGGCCGGGGAGGAGTACCGGGCGGGCAGCGAACGACTGGATCTGACCGGTGACGACAACGCGGCCGAGGTGAGCCTGCCGTTCGCGGCGTCGTCCTACGGCGTCAGCCACGACCGGGTCTTCGTGAGCACCAACGGGCTGATCGCCTTCGGGAGCGCGCAGACCGCGTACGCGAACACCGGGCTGCCGTCCGCGGCCACGCCCAACGACGCGCTCTACCCGTTCTGGGACGACCTGTTCATCGACGACCAGGCCGGTGTCTACGTGGCCTCGGACGCGGACACGTTCGTGGTGGAGTGGCGCAACGCCCGCTTCTACGGCGAGGACGCCACGCAGCGGATCTCGGTGAGCGCGATCCTGCATCGCGACGGCGCCGTCACCTATCGCTATCAGGGTCTCGCGGGGACGCGGGCCACCGGGATCAGCGCCACGATCGGCATCGAGAACGCGGCCGGGGACGACGGTCTCACCTACGCCTGGAACACCGCCTCGGTCACCGAGGGCGGCGGGGTGAGTTTCCGGGCTGCGGCCGGGCGGATCGCGGCCACGTTCAACGTCACCGGCGAGACCGTCTGGGGGCAGCAGATCTTCGTCGCCGGCAACGTCGCTGAACTGGGCGAATGGGATCCGGCACGCGCGGTGCCACTGTCCGCCGCGACCTATCCGGTCTGGTCCGGCGGCGTCAGCCTGCCCCCGAACACCCCTGTCGAGTTCAAATACCTGATCAAGAACCCGGACGGCACGATCACCTGGGAAAATGGTGCTAATCGGACAACAGTGACCCCGCCGACGGGTGTTTACATCACCCACGACACCTTCGGCGCCCACTGACGCCCGCGCACTGAAGCCCGCGCACTGACGCCCGCGCACTGACGCCCGGGCACTGACAGGCCGCTCGCTGAGAGCCGGCCACAGAAAAGCCGCCGCGCGCCCGGTCCGCCAACCGGGCGCGCGGCCCCTCGACACCGCCGGCCTCATCCGCCGAGAGGCTGAGCGGGTCTGTCACGCTTTTCTTGGGTATGCCCATCGGCTCACGTTCGCCCCGGCTGGGCCACATCACTGCCCTGGGGGTGTTCGGGCGGCAGCGGCCGCAGCCGGCGTGCGGGGACGCCGGGGCCGGCGGCGGGTCGCGCCGGCGGGAGGGGCGTCAGTCGCCTCGAGCCATGGGGTGGCGGCTGATGCGGTTGGGAAGCCCGATGTGCGTACTTTAAGGTCTTAGTTCTAGTTGGCGGGGTTGCCGGCCCAGGTGGCGGTCTCGTAGGGGGCGATGACCATGGCGCAGACCGGGTCGCTCTCGCAGACCACGCCGTGCACGACGAAGTCGGGGTCGGTGAAACCCTCCTCGTGGCCGCGGATCAGGTCACGCAGGCTGTCCTTGATCGCCTGGGTGACGTATCCCTCGCTGGTGCCCTCGTGCTCGACGAACAGGCCGCCCTTGCCGTCCAGGCGCTGCACCCAGCCGATGCCGGCCCAGGCCTGCTCGCCGGGGAGGGTGGCGTACTGGTCGGCGTAGACGCAGTAGAGCTTGTCGCCCCACGCGCCGACCGGGACCGGGGCCTTGCCGGTCGCGTCGACCGACGTGCCGGGCGGGATCACGCTGGAGAGCCGCACCAGGTTGTAGACAGCAAGGTCGGCGTTGACCAGCGCGTCGTGGAACGCGGACAAGGTCGTCGAACCCTGGCCGGTGACCTTGACTACGGGGATCTGGTCGTACACCGCGGAGCTACGCACGTTTAGGTACCGGCCTCTCGAGTCGCACTGTGACTGTCTCTCGCGACTATTTGTCGGCCGGGGGCGCGCGGACTGAAGCTTTTGCCGGTGGCGATTTAAAGGCGGTAACGCATCCAGACGCCGGACTCGGTGTAGACGCCCTCGTCCGCGGCCAGGTTGACCGTCAGCGGGGCCAGGCCGCCGGGGATCACGTACTCGCCGGACTGGGGCAGCGGCATGTCCAGCCACTTCTCCCACTCGGCGACAGTGCCGGTGAAGGTCGTCGCCGGGTCGGTGATGCCGACCAGTTCGGCGCCGTGCCGGGCGTGCAGGCGCAGCCAGGGGTCGAACATCTCGCCGTGCTCGGTGCGCCAGTTCAGGTACGCCGGCATCGTGGTGAGCGGGTAGTCGGCTTTGCGGGTGGGGCGTACCGGGAGGATCAGGCGGCGGGCGCCTGCCTGTGTCGCGGACTGCTTGAGCGCTTGGACCAGGCGGCCTGCCAGGCCTTTCCGGGTTGCTTCGGGTGCGACGGTGATGGACAGGGCACAGACCTGGTCGGTACGGCCCTCGGTGTTGTCGGCGGCCGCGCGGATCGCGCCGTCCCAGCCGGTGGGGTACGCCTCACCGGGCAGCGGTACGGAGAGGGCTGCGCCGATCAGGTCGTTGTCGCCGTTGATCAGCAGGACCTGGTGTCCGGGGTGGGAGAGCAGGAGCTCGGGCAGGTTGATGCCGTGGGCGGCTCGGCCGGCCAGGAGGAAGGCGGGCCAGCGGGATTCCAGCAGGCCGGGGACCTGGGCGGCGAGGTCCGGGCGTTCAGCGAGAGTCGCCGCCGTCATTTCCGATTTATCCGACTTCTTGATGCGTGGGTCGGTCATCTCGGTGTTGAACTCGTCCTCGGTCAGCAGGTGGCGGGCCGCGGCTCGGGTACGCGGCGCGTCGAAGCCCGCTTCGTAGGCCGGATGGAACTGGCCGACGTCGGCCGTCGACAGCACCGTTTCGACGGTGACCCGCATGCCGTGCTCCTCAACTGCCACTGTCGGACATTTCGGATTTGAAGTCTTGCGCGGGTTTTGCGTTCTTGGAACCACTGAGGGTGCTTTTCGGGAGCGACGAACGGGCGGGGAGAGGTCGGCCGTTCCGGGGGTCGGCCGTTCCGGGGGTCGGCCGTTCCGGGGGTCGGCCGTTCCGGGGGTCGGCCGTTCCGGGGGTCGGCCGTTCCGGGGGTCGGCCGTTCCGGGAGTCGGCCGTTCCGGGGGTCGGCCGTTCCGGGGGTCGGCCGTTCCGGGGGTCGGCCGTTCCGGGAGTCGGCCGTTCCGGGAGTCGGCCGTTCCGGGGTCGGCCGTTCCGGGATTCCGCTGGGTGGGCGGAGCGAGGTGGCCAGCCGGAGCCGGAGCCGGGCGTGACCGGCCGTAGCTCATGTAGGTCATCCGCGCTGATGACCTACATGAGCTACGGCTCGATGGGTTGCGGCGTAGTCGGCCGGGCTCTGACTCGGTGCCGACGCGGCCGGATCCAACACGAAACCGCCCGCTGGTGCGCCGGTGCGTGTGCGGGGTGGTGGCTCTCGCGGTGAGGCGGCGTCCCTCACGGATCTTGAGCGATTCGGCCGTCCGGTTGACCTCAACCGCACGAGTTTCCGGGAAGACCGCCGCAGCGTGTCGACTTCGGACGTTTTGCGGGGGTCTTGGTGACGCGCCGCCTCGACGACGGTGGGGCGGACGGTGGCACACGGTGAGTCCGGGATTGGGGTGGACGGGGGCACACGGTGAGCCCGAGGCGTGGTGCTGCTGCCGCGCTATGCCGCGTGTGCGGGCTCGGTGGTCAGTCCGGGGTGGCGATGACCACCGGGCCGGGTGGCAGGGGGAAGACGCGGCCCGTCCTGCCCGTCGCTGCGTTCACCGTGACCAGGGCAGACTTCCGCTCACCGACCTGGGTCAGCACGTACGCCGCTGACCCGTCGGCGCGGTGCAGGATCTCCCAGGGCTGGGCGCCGACCGTGATCGGTGGGCCGGCCCGGTCGGTCATCGCGTCGATCCAGCCGATCACCGGGACGTCGGTGCTGCCGTAGACGTAGATCCGCTTGCCGCCCGGCGCGGCGCTCAACCGCCACGCGTTGCCCACCCCGGCAAGCGGGATCGTCGCCCGGATCCGCCCGGAAGCGACGTCAACCCCGACCACGACCGTCCCCCCACCAGCGCCGGAGCCGGCCGATGCGACAGTGGGCCCGGAGGCATCCACGGACGCCGAGGACCCAGCGGACGCCGAGGACCCAGCAGACGCCGAGGACCCAGCGGACGCCGAGGACCCAGCGGACGCGGAAGCATCTGCGCTCGCCTTGGGCCCGACGCGACAAAGCGCATACACCGACCTCCCCTCTGGCGTAACCACCAATGACACGATTTTTCCGGGCAACTCGATCGGCGCGCGCAACTGCCCCGACACCGTGTCATACGGGCCCAGCCAGCGATCCGCCGCCACATACAGAACCCGCCCGTCCGGCGCCAGCGCGATCTCCCGCGAACTGGCGTGCAGCGGCACACTCTTACTGGTCCCGGCACCGGCATCCACGATGTCCAGCCGCGCCCCACCAGCGACAGCGGGCCGCTGAGCCGGCTCCAGCACATACAAGGCCCGGCCCCGCCCCGCCAGCTGCCCGGCCTGCCGCCCGACCGGAATCGGCGTCCCCGCAACACCCGACACGACGTCGACAGGCACGATCCTCGCCTGCTCGCCCGGACCGGGCCAGACCAGCGCGTACACCGTGCGGCCGTCATCGCCGATCACGCTCGCGGTGGTGCCGGGCAACGGGACGTGGCTGCCTACCTTGCGCGTTGCCGTGTCCACAAGCGTCAACCCGTCGACGTTGCCGATCACCGCGGTGCGCCCGTCCGGCGTGAGCTTGAACCAGTCCGCCTCACCCGCCGGGACCGGTGATGCCGAAGAACTCCGGCCGGTCGCGGTGTCCAGCGTGGTCAGCGTCCCCGCGTCGGCGTCCAGCACGTGCACGAGCGGCGCCGGCGCGAGCGACGGCATGGCGGGTGCGGTGGTCACGAAGCGCGGATCTGCCGGTTCGGCGCTGCCACGGATCCCGGCGCCGCCGACAGCGGCGAGAACCAGCGCGATCACCGCGCCTGCCGCGACCAGGGTGCGGCGGCGCATTCCGCGCCGATTTCTGGGGTACGCGGTAAGCGCCCCGTCCACAGCGGCGTTCTCCAGTTCCCGGCGTGCCGAGGTCGGCACCCCGAGAGTCCGCTGGATCTCCGCCGCCAGGGGTGCGCCCGGCTCGGTGTCGCCGACCACGAACACGCCGGCCAGGCGTTCGGCGGTGAGCCCGGCGCCGGAAACGGTGGTGAGCAGTTCGCCGACCACCCGGCGCCGGCCCTCCGGTGTGTGCGGGACCAGGACCTCGGAGGGCTGGCCGAGGATGCTGAAGCCGTTACGCGTACGAACGAGAACCGCGACCTCGGCGACCGGACCGCTCAGGGTGACCACCGCTGCGGCCCGGCGGCGGCGCAGGCCGGTGGCGACCGAGTGAGCGACGGCGAGGGGGCCGATCAGGAACGACGGGCCGGAGAGGCCGGCTGCTGCGGCGGCGCGGTTCATCGCGGTGTGGTGCCGTTCGTCCCAGGCCACCGGATGGATCACGGTGACCCGGTTCGGCGTCGGCACGGCTTCCCGCAGGAGGTCGCTGAAGAGGGCGGACAGCTCGGCCGGCGTGATGTCGCCGCCCGCCGCGATGTCCCGGTGCGAGCAGGCCGGCAGGCCGCTCACCGTGTCGTCGTCGAGCGCCAGCGTGATCCGCCCGGCACCGAACCGGATGACCAGGCTCGGTCCAGCCACGATTCTCGCCTCCAGTGATTTGGTTCCGTTGCCCGTCTCAACGGGGACTGGCGCTGGCGGTCGTGGGTAAGACTGAAGGCATGTTCCTGTTGTTCGGTCTCAGCACGAAAGACCATCTCGTCGGCACCCACCTGATGAACTGCGAGATCTGCGGCTGGCAGGCTCCTCAGCAACTGCTGAAGCGGTCGACGAAATTCACCCTGTTCTTCATCCCGCTCTTCCCGGTGAGGGCCGCGCAGTACTTCCTGGTGTGCGGGCACTGCCGTGCTTTCCGGCGCACCGACCCGGCCCGGATCGGAGTCGCCGTCTAAGCGGGCTGGATCCAGTCGAAGGTGCGCTCCACGGCCCGGCGCCAGTTGGCGTACTCGTGGTCGCGCACCGCCGGGTCCATGGCCGGCATCCACTGGCCGGCGATGTGCCAGTTCTGCCGCAGGCCGTCCAGGTCGGGCCAGTAACCGACGGCCAGCCCGGCGCCGTACGCCGCACCCAGCGACACCGTCTCCACGGCGAGCGGGCGGACCAGCGGCACGTCCAGCACGTTCGCGATCATCTGCATGAGCAGGTTGTCCGCGGTCATCCCGCCGTCGACCTTGAGGGTACGCAGGGCCAGCCCGGAGTTCGCGTTCATGGCGTCGACCACCTCCCGGGTCTGCCAGGCGGTCGCCTCCAGCACCGCCCGGGCCAGATGACCCTTGGTGATGTACGAGGTCAGGCCCACGATCACGCCGCGGGCCTCGCTGCGCCAGTACGGCGCGTACAGGCCGGAGAAGGCCGGGACGATGTAACAGCCGCCGTTGTCGGCGACGGTCCGCGCCAGGGTCTCGATCTCCGGGGCGCTGGAGATCAGCTCCAGCTGGTCGCGGAACCACTGCACCAGCGAGCCGGTGATCGCTATCGAGCCTTCCAGGGCGTACGCCGCCGGCTCGCCGGAGATCTGGTACGCGACCGTGCTGAGCAGCCCGTTCTGCGCCGGTACCAGCTCGGTGCCGGTGTTGAGCAGCAGGAAGCTGCCGGTGCCGTACGTGCACTTGGCCTCACCCGGTGTGAAGCAGGTCTGCCCGAACAGCGCCGCCTGCTGATCACCGAGGGCCGCGCCGATCCGTACCCCGGGGAACGCCGCCTCGGCGGTGCCGAAGACACCGACCGACGGGCGTACCTCGGGCAGCATGGCCGCCGGGATGCCGAAGAAGTCGAGCGACTCCGGTGACCAGCGCAGGGTCCGCACGTCGAGCAGCATGGTCCGGCTCGCGTTCGTCACGTCGGTGACGTGCCGTCCCCCGTCGACGCCGCCGGTGAGGTTCCAGATCAGCCAGGTCTCCATGGTTCCGCAGAGCACCTCGCCGCGTTCCGCGCGTTCGCGCAGGCCCGGCGTGTGGTCCAGGATCCACATGAGGCGCGGCCCGGAGAAGTACGTGGCAAGCGGCAACCCGGACCGTTCCTCCACCTCCTTGGCCCCGGGCCGCGCCGACAACTCGTGGACCAGGGCGTCGGTACGCGTGTCCTGCCAGATGATCGCCCGCCCGATCGGGACACCGGTGCTCGCGTCCCAGAGCACTGTCGTCTCCCGCTGGTTGGCGATGCCGAGCGCGGCCACCTGATCGAGCCCGATCCCGGCCCGGCGCAGCACCCTGGGCGCGAGCCGTTCCACATTGCGCCAGATCTCCATGGCGTCGTGTTCCACCCAGCCGGGCCGGGGGAAGAACTGCTTGTGTTCCTGCTGGGCCAGCGAGACGAGCTGCCCACGCCGGTCGAAGACGATGCAGCGTGTCGAGGTGGTGCCCTGGTCGATCGAGACCACGAATCGCTCGGTCATCGGGTTGCTCCCAGGTCTCGTGACACGGCGCGGGCCGCGTCCCGGACATTGGTGATCAGGTGCGGGTGCGGGCGGTAGTGGCTGTCGCAGAGCCGTTCGACCGGGCCGGATATCCCGATGGCGCCGACCACGAGTCCTCCGTACCCCCGGATCGGAGCCGCGATGGCCGCCTGGCCGAGCGTCAACTCCTCGATCTCCATGGCGAAGCCTGCCTCACGGACGCCCTCCAGGGCGGCCGCGAGCGGTTTGGGATCAGTGATGGTCTTGCGAGTGAACCTTTCGATCTCCAGGGGTACGCCTGCCCCGCCGGCCCGATAGGCGAGCAGCACCTTGCCGAGTGCGGTGGCGTGCAGCGGCAGCAGTGTGCCGACGTCGAGCGTCTGGAAGGTGTCGTCGGGCCGGAAGACGTGGTGCACCACGAGCACCTGACCTTCCAGGACGGTGCCGATCCGCACCGACTCGCCGCTGCGGGCCGCGAGCGGGTCGGCCCAGTTGATCGAGCGGGAGCGCAGCTCGTTGATGTCGAGGTAGCTGGTGCCGAGGTGGAGCAGGGCCCCGCCGAGCTGATATTGGCCGGAGTTGCGGTCCTGTTCGACGAAGCCGACCAGTTGCAACGTGCGCAGGATGCCGTGGGTGGTGCCTTTCGCGAGGTCCAGCGTGCGGGCGATCTCGCTGAGCCCCAACCGGCCCGGCCCACCGGCGAGCGTCCGCAGGATCGCGGCCGCTCGTTCGATCGACTGCACCGTTCCGGGCATGTTTCGGACTCTATGCCACCGTGTGACGACGCGCTGTTATTGATGTTCGACAATGCCGACCGGTGTTCATTGCCCCGTATCGCCCATGTTCCTAGCGTCCAGTTCATCGACAGAGGGAGGGAGCATGGCACTACGAGACAGAACTCCTGGACTTGTCGGCGAGATGGCAGCCGAGTTCGCCGGCACGATGATCCTCATTTTGTTCGGTGTCGGCGTGGTGGCGCAGGTCGCCGCCGCCGGCATCGGGGACCACGACAGCATCGCCTGGGCCTGGGGCCTGGGTGTCACCCTCGGCGTCTACGTCGCGGCGCGGATCAGCGGGGCACACCTCAACCCGGCCGTCACCATCGCGCTCGCCGTCTTCAAGGGCTTCTCCTGGCGGAAAGTGGCCCCGTACGCACTCGCTCAGACGCTCGGCGCGTTCGTCGCCGCGCTGCTGGTGCGCTGGAACTACACCGAGGTCCTGCACGCCGCAGACCCCAATCTGACCATCAAGACGCAGGGTGTCTTCTCCACCCTGCCCGGCAACGGCTCGCTGCCGGTCGGCGAGTGGGGGGCGTTCCGGGACCAGATCATCGGTACCGCGATCCTGCTCTTCGTCATTCTCGCGCTCACCGACATGGCCAACACCGCGCCGGCCGCCAACCTCGGCCCGGTCGTCGTCGGCCTGCTCGTGGTGGCGATCGGCATGGCCTGGGGTACCAACGCCGGTTACGCGATCAACCCGGCTCGTGACTTCGGGCCGCGACTCGCCAGCTTCCTGACCGGGTACGGCGGCGCTTTCCGGGATCAGACAGGCTATCTCTACTTCTGGATTCCGATCGTCGCCCCGATCATTGGTGGTGTGATCGGCGCCGGGCTCTACCAGACTTTGATCGGACGATTCCTGCCGTCGGACGCGCCCCAGGAGCCGGGCGAGGTTCCGACCCCTAGTGACGAGAGCGTGGAGGCACGCCGTGGCTGACTTCGTCGGTGCCGTGGACCAAGGCACCACCAGCACCCGGTTCATGATCTTCGACCATGGCGGTAACGAGGTGGCCCGCCACCAGCTCGAACACGAGCAGATCCTGCCGCAGGCCGGCTGGGTCGAGCACAACCCGATCGAGATCTGGGAACGGACCGTCGCGGTCGTTCGTACCGCCATGCAGAAGGCCAACCTCTCGGCGCGTGACCTGGCCGCGGTCGGCATCACCAACCAGCGGGAGACCACCGTCGTGTGGGACCGGCGGACCGGCCGGCCGTACTACAACGCGATCGTGTGGCAGGACACGCGTACCGACCGGATCGCCTCCGCCCTCGACCGGGACGGACGCGGTGACATCATCCGCCGCAAGGCGGGTCTGCCGCCGGCCACCTACTTCTCCGGCGGCAAGATCCAGTGGATTCTGGAGAACGTCGACGGGGTCCGGGAGGCGGCCGAACGCGGCGACGCGCTCTTCGGCAACACCGACAGCTGGCTGCTGTGGAACATCACCCGTGGAAATCATGTGACGGATGTGACAAACGCCAGCCGAACCATGTTGATGAACTTGGAAACCCTGGACTGGGACGACGAGCTGCTGTCGTTCTTCAACATCCCGCGGTCGATGCTCCCGGAGATCAGGCCGTCGTCCGACCCCGCCGGGTACGGCGTCGCGCACATCGACGGTCCGCTCGGCGGCGACGTGCCGCTCACCGGCGACCTCGGCGACCAGCAGGCCGCCACGGTCGGCCAGGTCTGTTTCGCACCCGGCGAAGCCAAGAACACGTACGGCACCGGCAACTTCATGCTCCTGAACACCGGGACGAACCTGGTGCGCTCGGAGAACGGGCTGCTCACCACGGTGTGCTACAAGTTCGGCGACGCCGCACCGGTGTACGCCCTGGAAGGCTCGATCGCTGTCACCGGCTCGGCCGTGCAGTGGCTGCGCGACCAGCTGCACATCATCAACTCGGCCGAGGAGAGCGAGTCGCTGGCCCGGTCGGTGCAGGACAACGGCGGGGTCTACTTCGTACCCGCGTTCTCCGGGCTGTTCGCACCGTACTGGCGTTCCGACGCCCGCGGCGCCATCGTCGGGCTGTCCCGCTTCAACACCAGCGGGCACATCGCCCGGGCCACCCTGGAATCCATCTGTTACCAGACCCGGGACGTGGTCGACGCGATGGCTCAGGACTCCGGCGTCACCCTGGATGTTCTCAAGGTCGACGGCGGGATCACGGTCAACAACCTCTGCATGCAGATCCAGGCCGACGTGCTCGGCGTGCCGGTCAGCCGTCCGGTGGTGGCCGAGACAACCGCCCTCGGTGCCGCGTACGCCGCAGGCCTCGCTGTCGGGTTCTGGAAGAACACCGACGAGCTGCGCGAGAACTGGAACGAATCGCAGCGCTGGCAGCCCAGCTGGTCGCAGGACCAGCGCGAAGAGGGCTACGGGAAGTGGAAGAAGGCGGTGCAGCGAACCCTCGACTGGGTGGATGTGGACTGATCATGACGAACCTTTCTCCTGCTTACCGGGACGCCGCCCTGACCGCGCTCGCCACGACCGAGGTCGACGTCCTGGTGATCGGTGGGGGAGTGGTGGGGGCGGGTTGCGCGCTCGACGCGGTCACACGGGGATTGACCGTGGGCCTCGTCGAGGCGCGCGACTTCGCCTCCGGCACCTCCAGCCGGTCCAGCAAACTGATCCACGGCGGGCTGCGATACCTGGAGATGCTGGACTTCGGGCTGGTCCGCGAAGCACTGCGCGAACGTGGGCTCATCCTCCAGCGCCTCGCACCGCACCTGGCCCGTCCGGTCCGTTTCCTGTACCCGCTCAAACACCGCGGCTGGGAACGCCTCTACGCCGGGGCCGGCGTCACCCTGTACGACACGATGGCCTGGTCACACGCGATGCCCCGGCACCGCCACCTGACCCGGCGCGGCGCGCTGCGTGCCTGTCCGGCTCTGCGCAGCGACTCGCTGGTCGGCGCGTTGCAATATTCCGACGCACAGCTCGACGACGCCCGGCACACCATGTTCCTGGCTCGCACCGCGGCCGCCTACGGCGCCCACGTCGCTTCGCGTACGGAGGTGGTCGGCTTCCTGCGCGAGGGTGAGAGAGTCACTGGGGTACGCGTACACGACCTCGAGCACGATCGGACATTCGAGATCCGTGCCCAGCAGGTGATCAACGCGACCGGCGTCTGGACCGATGACACACAGTCGCTCGTCGGCGAACGTGGACAATTCCACGTCCGCGCCTCCAAGGGCATCCACCTCGTCGTTCCCCGGGATCGGATCCAGTCGTCGACAGGGCTGATTCTGCGTACCCGAACCAGTGTCCTCTTCGTGATCCCCTGGGGCCGGCACTGGATCGTCGGCACCACCGACACCGACTGGAACCTCGACAAGGCGCACCCGGCCGCCTCCAGCAAGGACATCGATTACCTGCTGGCCGAGGTCAACAAAGTGCTGTCCACCCCGCTGGAACGCGCCGACGTGCAGGGCGTTTACGCCGGCCTGCGCCCGCTGCTCTCCGGGGAGTCCGAATCCACCTCCAAACTGTCCCGAGAACACTCGGTGGGCAGCCCGGTCCCGGGGCTCGTGGTGGTCGGCGGCGGAAAATACACGACATATCGGGTGATGGCCCGCGACGCCGTCGACGCCGCGGTGCACGGCCTGGCCCGCACGGTGCCGCGCTGCGTCACCGACAACGTTCCCCTGCTCGGCGCCGAAGGTTACGCCGCCCTCTGGAACCGCCGAGGCATCCTCGCCACCGAATCCGGCCTGCACGTAGCCCGGGTCGAGCACCTGCTGGGCCGGTACGGCACCCTCACCGCCGAACTGCTCGACCTGATCCGCGACGACCCGGACCTGGCCCGCCCGATCGAGGGCGCCGACGACTATCTGAGAGCCGAGTTCGTCTATGCGGCAGCAGCCGAAGGCGCCCGCCACCTGGTGGACGTCCTGGCCCGCCGAACCCGGATCTCCATCGAAACCTTCGACCGCGGCGTGGTGGCAGCCCCGGACGCGGCCGAGCTGATGGGACGGGTGCTGGGGTGGACACCCGAACAACGTGAGCGAGAGGTGGAGAATTACCGGCTGAGAGTCGAGGCCGAACTAGCCTCCCAAGAACAACAGGACGACGAGACAGCCGACGCGGCCCGCCTGGGCGCCCCGGACGTGGTCCCGGTGCGCCTGGGCTCCTGACCCACAAAGGTGACGGCGGCGGCTCCGCGTGAGCCGCCGCTGTTCGCTTGTCACTGGTAGTTGGTGGACTTATATCAGTTTTCGGTAACTCTCTAAAGTTAACTCGACGACCTCGCGAGTGCGCGCAAAAATCGAGGCGATGGGGCGACCGGCGTAATTTCCTGAATGCGGTTTCCGGAAAGGCGGCCGACAGGGCTCGCGGCAGGCGTTCCTCTTGGTCGTTTCTGAACTCTGCTGCCGCAGTTGGGTAGGTGGGCGCTCCCGTGGTTGCGACGGGTGTCGCCGCGGGTTGAGCGGGTGTCGCCGCAGGCTGGGCGGGTGTCGCCGCAGGCTGGGCGGGTGTCGCCGCGGGTTGAGCGGGTGTCGCCGTGGGTTCGCCGGGCGTCGGCTCCTGGCTTTCGGTGGTCGCTTTGTGGAGGCGGCGAAGCTTTTCGGCGTGGCGGCGCTGCAGGCCCCATTTCCGGTCCTGCTCGTGCCGGCGGCGGAATTCCTCAACCTCGGACGAATAGTTGCGCCGCCGTGTGCGATCGCGCCTAATCATCAATTCGGACCTGCTGAACAAACCCATCTGCCCCTGCATGCCTAAATTGTTTCAGCCCTCGATCCGCACCGGTAAGCGTTTGATCTTGCCAACACCAACACCGTTTCCACATGCCGCGAAACAAGTCACCTCGATCCGGGTCGGTCTTTCCGGCATTGAAGGCCGCCGGAAGCGCCAATGCCCTGATCAAGAGGTTTTGGGTAATCTCGGCGGCTGGCGCTTTTGCTCTGTTTGCGGCGTTCCTTGGTGTTGCTCCGTTCGGCCTTGAGGTGATCGATGTGGACAGCGCGCCTCCGGCGGCGTCCGGCATGAGGGACCTGCTCGCACCGCTGGCCTCGGAGAAGGTGATCCGCTGGCTGATGTTCGGCGTGGCCTTCGCCACGCTGCCGTTGTTGCTGAACCTGCTGCTCGCGGTCACCAGCAGCCGGGAGATCGGCATCGGCCAGCTGCTGGGCCAGGGCGAGCTGTTGCTGGTCTCGGCCGGCGTCGCGGCCTCCGGCGCGGGAGAACTCTCGGGTGAGGCGATCGAGGCGCTGCGCCGGTTCCAGATCTTCCTGTCCGGTGCCGCCTACATCCTCGTCTGCATCGCATCGGTGTGGTTCGCGAGCACCGCGACGCTGAAGGCCGGCGGCCAGAAGGTCAACGAAACCGCCGTCGCGAACGGATCGCTGGTGCTTTTCGCCGCCGCGATCATCACCGGGATGTGCTGCGTCGGCCTTTCCCGGATGCGCCGATGATCTCCGTTGTCCTCGCCGCCGTCTCGGTGCTGATCGCGCTGGCGGCAGTAGGCGCCCTGATGGCGGCCTCGGTGACGCTGCGGCGGCTTCCGATCGCGGCGACCGAGCGGCGACCCGCAATCGAGCCCGGTGCCGGACCCCTGGTGGACCTCGGGCAACTCGACGCGGCCCCGGCGAAGCGCCGCAGATCATGGCGGGTGCCGATCCCCCTGCCGCTGATCGCCGGGCTCGCGGTGCTGCTCGGGGTGGTGGGTACCTATGTCACATCGATGCCGGGCGTCAAGCCCGAGCCGGTAGCCGTGACCCCGGGACCCACCACATCCCGATCGGTCGTCGAGGGGGCCGGGCGTGCCGTCTACACCGATCGGGTCCTGCTGTTGGCGTCGTGTGCCAACAGCTACCTCGATCTCGACGGACCCCGGATCGAGGAGGAACCGACGGCCACGCTGGACCTGATGATCGGAACCGCCTGTGGGTCCGCGGACGCGGCGCTACTGCTCCCGAGCGGTGTGGACGGTGGCGTGGCACGGTCGGCGGAACCTACTCCACAAGCGTGCCGGACCGCGATCCGGCGGAATCCGATCCCACCCGGCAAGATCCGGTTGATCGCCAAGGGCGAGACCTATTGCCTGATCACTTCTCTCGTGCGTGCCGCGGAGGAGGGCATCTCGCAGAAGATCGTGGCTCTGGTGGTGACCGAGATCGCCAACGGCGGCGGGGCGCTGCGAGTGTCGGCGTGGAACACCTCGATCTGAGGCGGTCGCCCCTCCCCATGTGGGAGGGACGACCGGTTCAGGTCACTTCCAGGTGTCGTTCAGGGTGTACGTCGTTGCGGTGCCGGTGGTGTACGAGCGGTTGGTGCCGGACTCCCAGGTCACGGTGCCGGCGGCGTCCTTCTTGATGTACTTGTACTGGAAGGCGGTGCTCTGCGGGACCGCGACCGGCCTGGTCCAGGTGGGGTATCCGGCTGCCGAGAGCGGGATGGCGTTGGCCGTGTTCCAGGCGCCGAGGGTGTCGATCGAGCCCAGGACGTAGACGTTCTGGCCGGTACTTGTCGTTGCCGTCTCGTTGAAGGTGACAGTGGTGGCGTTCGCGGTCGCTACGTTCCAGCTGTTGGTGTACGTGACCGCTGTCGTGCCTGTGGTGACCGCGCGGTTGGCGCTGCTCTCCCAGGTCACCGTGCCGGCGGCGTCCTTCCTGATGTACTTGTACACGAAGGACGAGACGGACGGGACCGTGACCGTCGAGGTCCAGATCGGGTAACCGGTGGCCGACAGCTTCACCGCGTTCGCGGTGTTCCAGCTGCCGAGCGCGGCATTCGAGCCCACCACGTAGAGGTCGGTACCGGTGGTCGTGGTGGCGTAGACGTTGAACGTCGCGGCGACCGTACCCACGCTGGTGGAAGGGCTCGGGGAGACGCTGGCGCTGGCGCTGGGGGAGACCGAGGACGAGGCCGACGGAGTCGGCGAGGACGTGGTGCCGGACTTGGCGTTGACGTCGATCGCGACCGCGCCGTTGGCCGGGAGGGTGACCGACGCGGTGCCGCCGGAGACGGTGACCGAGGTGCCGGCGCAGGCGCCCGCGCTGGTCACGCCGCCGGTGATGCGGTCGCAGTAGACGCCGTTCGCGAGGCCTGTCGTGTACGTCGCGGTGGAGGCGCTGCTCGATCGGTTCACGCCGAACCAGCCGAGGCTGCCGCGACTGAAACCGATCACGTTGCTGGCCGTGTTGGTCCAGTTGGAGACCGTGGTGGCCGACTTGGTGGCGTTGCGCCAGCCGACCATGCCCTTGATGCCGGTGGTCTGGGTGAGGCACTGCCAGGCGCTGTTCGAGCAGTTGGTGTCGGTGACGAAACCGCTGGAGTTCGAGGGCGGGGACGCGCCGGTGGCCGACGTGGAGAAGGCGAAACCGTCGTAGACGAACGGCTGACCGTACGGGTACGCGAGCAGGAAATAGTTCGCCAGGGTGTAGGTCGTGCCGTCCTGGTAGCGCAGGGTCGAACCGTCCCGCTCCAGGTCATGGTTGGTGACCATGGCGGCGGTCAGGTCGCTCGACGCGTCCAGGCTCCACGAACCGATGCCGGACAGGTTGTTCAGCGTCCCGTTGGTGAACTGGCTCTTCAGGCCGTAGGCGTAGGAGAAGCCGAGCACGTCGCCGTTGCCGGTGAAGGACGACGGTGCCACCCCGCCGGGGAAGATCTCCTGGGCGATGTACGGGGCCTTGCCCTCGGCCACGGTCGGGTTCAGCAGGGCGCGGATGGCGCTGAAGTCGTCGATCGAGACGTGCTTGGCGGCGTCCACCCGGAAACCGTCGACGCCGAAACCGATCAGTTTGTTGAGGTAGCCGGCGATCTTCGTGCGTACGCTCGAATCCTGGGTCTTGAGGTCCGACAGCGACAGGAGCTCGCAGTTCTGGATCTCGTTGATGTCGTTCCAGTTGTCGATGACGCCGTCTTCGTCGTTGCAGTAACCGTCGCCCGGGTGGTGGAAGTCGCCGTACGCGTACGGCACCGACGGGTAGCTGTATCCGGTCGGGGTGAACGTCGAGCCGCCGTACGTCGTGGTCTGCGTGTTGTTCGCGCCGGCCATGTGGTTGATCACGGCGTCGACGTATACGCGTACGCCGGCGTTGTGGCAGGCCGTGGTCATCGCGGTGAAGGCGGCCTGGTTGCCGAGGCGGCCCGCCACGTCGTACGACGTCGGCTGGTAGACCTCCCACCACGGGTGCGCGCCATCGCTGGAGGACGAGAGGCTGACCGAGTCCTGCGGGGGCGCCACCTGGACCGCGCCGAAGCCGGCCGGGCCGAGGTGATTGGTGCAGGCCGCCGCGACGGAGTTGAAGTTCCACTCCCAGAGGTTCGCGGTGACGTCGCTGTCGTTGAGGGACACGGCGGCGGAGGCCGTGGTCGGCAGCGATACGGCGGTCAGGATGCCGGCGGCTGCGGTGAGGGTGGCGAGGGATCCGGCGATGAGCGTGCTTCTCATGGTGGCGCCTTCTACTGGGGCCGGTAACCGGGGATCGCAAGTTCTTTCAGGACACTGGTCTGTGGTGAAAGTTCTTGCAGGTTGTTTCAGCAAGTTACCAAGGTGTGTCGCGCTGGTAAAGAGTCCTCTGCGGACAGAAAAGTGCCCCGGCGGGATGTCCGCCGGGGCACTTCGTCGATCTTGCCCGAGTCTTCTCCGGGGTCTTCTCGGCTCTCTTCGGCTTTTCTCGGCTCTTCTCGGCTCTTCTTATTGCTCAGACCAGGGCTGGCGCCTGATCTGTCGTGGCCTTGGCCTGGAGTTTCTTCAGGCGCCGGTTGTACGTCTTCGTCGTGGTCCAGAGCTTGAAGACGAGCAGCGCCTCGAACGCGAGCAGCAGCGCCGACGACGCGATGGTGGTCGCCACGATCTGCCCGATCATCGGGCCGACGATGAATACGAACATCATGAACTCGATGCCGCTGAACACGTGCGCCCGGATCCGCTGACGCAGCAGCAGGTTGCGGATCCGCACGAAGAGGCTGAATTTGGTACGGAAGTCGCCGTGCACGTCGACCGCGGACTGGGTGGGGTCGGCGTCCGGGTATGCGGGCGTCTCCTCGTCGGTCTCCTCGACGAACTCCGGCTTCTTCGTGCCGGCCGCCTGAGCCGCTTCCAGCAGGCGATCCTTCATCGAGAGCTTGACCCGGCTCATCTGAAGGGCGTTCAGGTACCGGAACATGTCCATGAAGATGACAAGCGTCGCCAGCAGCGGGTAGATCACTTCTTCGGTACGCAGGTACTGCCCGCCGAAGAGGCCGATCGCGCAGGCCAGCACCCGGAGCCGGTCGAAGACGTAGTCGAGCCACGTCCCGAAGAGCGAACCGGTGCCGTTCAGCCGGGCGATCTTGCCGTCCATGCAGTCCAGCACGAAGCTCAGGTGGTACAGAATCGCACCGGCCACCAGCCACGTGTAGTCCTGCTGCCAGAAGCAGTACGCCGAACCGAGGCCGACGAAGAACGCGCCGATCGTCAGCCGGTTCGGGGTGACCCAGCGCCACGGCGCCACGAGCCAGACCAGCCGGGAAGCGAGTGGGTCAACCAGCCAGACGGTCCACCAGGCATCCCTGCGTTTGTAAGTGCGCTCGCGTATCACCGCAAGCGTCGGTCGTTGTGCCATGCCGTGTCTCCACCGTAGGTCCGCAGGTATGTGAACAGGCGGAGGCGGCAGTCTGGACACTAATCAAGCGATGCATTGACATATCGAGACCCCCGCACTCGGGAGACATGATCTATGAGATCGCTGTGGGTATCCAGTCCGAGATCGGACAATCGGCGGCACGGTGGCCGAGTGGTGCCGGTGAGAGGCATTAATCCCAATTTCACATAACAGCGGAGTGTTTTCATCCTGGATACAGTGAGTCATCAGCGAGGACATGTCGGGCGTTGAAGATCCCTGTCATGAAGCCGTTCGACCGATTCCGGGTGTCCCACTGGGCCACCGAACTGATCGAGGTGGCCGCGGTTTTCTTCGCGGTCGGCACGGTGCACCTGTTCGTCACGCTGGTCGGCGAACACGCTCACGGCGAGATGATGCTGATGGCGAGCGCAGCCATCCTTCTCGCCGGCGCCCTGCTGCGCCGCCGCTGGCGGGCGGGACACCGGCGCCCTCAGACGGCGCCGCAGCGACACGCATCCCTGCACGACCTGCTTGCGATCCCGGCGAAGGACCGGGAACTCATGCGTTTGCGTACCACGCTGCCCGACCGGCCGGGAACGCTCGCCGGCCTCAGCAGCAGGCTCGCCGCCCGGGGCATCAACATCCTCGCTGTTCAGATCCACCCGGGTGAGCGGGGTGCGGTGGATGAACTGCTGGTCGCGGTGCCCCGCGAGATCAGCGCCCAGGACGTCGTCGCGACGGTGGCGGCCGGCGGGGGCGAGGAGACCGAGGTGAGCCGGGCTGATGTGCACGATCTGGTGGACCCGGCGACTCGGGCACTGAGCATCGCTGCGGAGGTAGCGGCGGGGAATGTCACCGCTGGTGAGGCTGTCCGGCGTTTGCTGGGCGCTGAGCTGGCGGTGGACGCGGGGTACGCGGATCCGCACGCGGCCGCGTTGCGAGGGCCGGGCGGGGTGCCGCTTTATCTGGTTCGGTCGTCACCTGTGCTCACTCCCACTGAGATCTCTCGGGCGCAGGCCCTGGTTGATTTGTGCTCCCACATGGCGGCGACGCGCCGCTGAGGCGGCGGGGGTTTGCCGCTGTGCTGGCGGCAGCTTGCCGATGAGGTGCTCTCATGCGTCGCGGTAGTGGAAAGTCGCTGCCGCGGCGCTGAGGGCTGTCAGCGCCCAGATGGCTGCGGCGAGGCTTGGGTTTGGGGCTTCGGGCAGCCAGGTCCCGGCGGTGGGTAGGCGTGCGCGAATCAGCGGCGTGACCAGCAGATATGCCGTGAGGGTCAGGCCTGCAGCGCCCACGTCGTTGCGCAGCAGCGTCCCGGCGCCGGAGGCTGCCAGCGTCGCCAGCACCAGGTAGCCGGCAGCGAGGACCGCGGCGTGACCGCCGCCGTGGCCTTCGCTGGTGCTGGTGCTGGTGCTGGTGCTGGTGCTGGTGCTGGTGGTAGTGACAGTGGCACCTGCGGTGGCGGTGGCGGTGGCGGTGCTGGTCGGTTCGACGGCGGTGATCGCGACCAGGAAGGCCAGCGGTGCGGTCACCAGGGTCAGGGCCAGCGCTTTCACGGCGGCGAGTGGTAGACGGCGTGGCATGGCGAGCAGGGTGCTGTGGATCTGGCTGCCGCGGTCGTGCTCGTGGGCGGCCGCCAGCACGCCGAAGATCAGGAAGCCGGCCTGCGTGTGCACCAGGATCGAGCCGGGCAGGTCGACGAGCCTCAGCAGGAGTGTCGCCGCGCAGGTCAGCAGGAAAGTCGTCCGCAGCGACGGCAGGGTCAGCAACTTGCCGATCTCCGCCAGCAGCATGCGTCCGGCGGCAGACAGACGACTCTTGGCAGTCATGCGTCGCGCCGGTGGAAGGTGAGCGTGGCGATGGCGATCAGGGCGGCCACCCAGGCTGTCATCACCAGGCCCGCGGTCACCGGGGGAATCCGCACCGGGACGTCAATGCCGCGCAGGAACATGTGGGCTCCGACGATGTCGGGCAGGTAGGCAGCCCACGGGGTCACCTTGGTCAGCAGGTAGGACAGTGACACCACGCTGCTGTTCACGATCAGCACGGTCAGGGTGATCATCCCGTTGCGGGCCAGCAGGGTGATCGCCCAGGCCAGCAGGCCCAGCAGGGTCCAGTAAAGGACTGCCGCCAGCACCCGGGCCGGCTGCGGCGCCGGGACAAGGGTGCCGTGCATCTGCTCGGTCAGAACCAGTGTCGCGACCGCCGTGCCCAGGCCCTGGGCCGCGACCACCAGGCTGAGGGCGGCGGCCTTGGCGGCGAGCAGGCGGGTGCGGCGCGGCGCGGCTAGCAGGGTCGCGGTGAGCTGCCGTGCGCCGGGAATGTCGTCGCCGGTCGGGGTGAACTCGCTGCTGACCGCGACGACACCGAGGATCATCGCGCCGAGGAGCCCGATGCCGAGGTCCTGGAAACCCAGGTCGGACGGGTCGCTGACCAGGCCGTCGGCGACCGCGCGCCGGGCCGCAGGAGCGTTCAGCACGGCGAGCGCGGGTGCCGCGACCAGGCCCAGCACGAGGCCGATCCAGGCAGTCGGCAGGCCAAGAAGTTTCCGCAGCTCGGCGTGGATCAGGCTCACCATGTGGCACCTCCGCCGTGGATGAGGCTCACCATGTGGTGCCTCCTGCGGTGAGGGCGAGGAACGCGTCCTCCAAGGTCGGGTGGCCCGCGGTGACCTCGCCGACCGTGCCGCGGGCGACGACCCGGCCGCGATCGATGATCACCACGTCGTCGGCGACGCCGGCCAGCTCGCCCATCAGGTGGCTGGAGAGAAGAACGGTGCGGCCCTCGCCGGCGCTCGACCGCAGGAAATCCCGCATCCAGCGGATGCCGGCGGGGTCGAGACCGTTCACCGGCTCGTCCAGGATCAGCACCTGTGGATCGCCGAGCAGCGCCGCTGCCAGGCCGAGGCGCCGGCTCATGCCGAGCGAGAACCGGCCGGCCCGCTTGCCCGCCTCGGCCGACAGGCCCACCAGGTCGAGGACCTCGCCGACCCGGGATCGTGGCAGGCCGTTGCTCGCGGCCATCCAGCGCAGGTGGGCGCGGGCGGACCGGGCGCGGTGGGCGCCGCTGCCGTCGAGCAGCGCGCCGACGACGGTCAGCGGGCGCGGCCAGTCGGCGTATCTTCGGCCGGCGACCAGGGCGGTGCCACCGCGGGCTCTGTCCAACCCGAGCAGGAGGCGCAGGGTGGAGGTCTTGCCGCCGCCGTTCGGCCCCAGGAAACCGGTGACCCGGCCGGGTCTTGCCTCGAAGGAGACGTCGTGCAACCGGCCCGGGCGGCTCAGATGGTCGATGGCGATCATTGCCCTAGTCAAGCCGGGTCGGCGACCGAGCACATCGGACCAGGATCCCGGTTTTCGGCGCGGTCTCAGACCAGGGTCTGAGAGCTACAGTCGGCGGGGTGTTCGCCCAACCTCGCCCGGCCTGGCGGTCCGGGACCGTGCCGATCATCGGCGCCGTCGCCACGGCGCTGATCCTCGCGCTGTGCACTGTCGGCACATCCGGCCCGGTCACCATCGTGATCCCGTCGCTCATCGGCGGCATCGCGGTCGCCGCCCTGCTCTGGGGCATCCGGCGGCGACGCACCGACCGGGCGGCCTACGAGCGACGGCTCACCGAGTGGGCGGCCTCCGAGGAGGTTCTCGCCGAGCGTCTGCGGATCGCCCGTGACCTGCACGATCTCGTCTCGCACGGGCTCGGCCTGATCACCGTGCGCGCGGCCGCCACCCGTCACGTGCCCAAATCGCCGGAGGTCCAGGAGGCGCTCATCGACATCGAGGAGGCGAGCCGGCACGCGACGGCCGAGCTGCGCCGGATGCTGACGGTTCTGCGGGAGCCGTCGCAGGCCGGTCCGCGCGCTCCGCTGGAGGGTCTCGGCACACTTCCGGAGATCGTCCATGCCGCGGAGGCCGCCGGCCTGCGGCCGCAGCTCTCCAGCGAGCCACTCGGTGAGGTCACTCAGGGCGTTCAGGTCGCGGTCTGCCGGACGGTACGCGAGGCGTTGAGCAACGCAGCCCGCCATGCCGGCCCGACCGGAGTCGACGTCCGGTTGTGCCGGGACGGCCCGTTCGTCGTGGTGGTCGTCGCCGACGAGGGCCCCGGCGCGGGTGGCTGGCACGCGATGCCCGGCGCCGGGCACGGGCTGGCCGGTCTGCGGGAGCGCATCGGCAGCCTGGGCGGCACCCTCACCGCAGAGCCGGCCGGCGCCGGCTTCCAGCTGACCGCCCGGATCCCAGACTCATGACCCGCGCCAACCCCGGGCCACGCGCCGGTGCCGAAATCGAGCCCAGGGCCGAGGCCGCCGGGTTCCAGACCGGCGCCGATCCCGGCGTCACGACCGGCCCGGTGCCCGCGCCCGTGACGAGGGTTCTCCTCGTCGACGATCAGGACCTGTTGCGGCGGAGTCTTGCGGTGATCATCGAAAACGAGCCGGATCTGACCGTTGTCGGCCAGGCCGGCGACGGGGTTGAGGCGCTGGTCCAAGCGCGGGCGACCCGGCCCGACGTGGTGCTGATGGACGTGCGGATGCCCCGCCTCGACGGGCTCGAGGCCACCCGGCGCATCTGTGCCGACCCCGTGCTGAGCACCTGCCGGGTGCTGGTGCTGAGCATGTTCGAGCTGGATGAGTACGTCTACGAGGCTCTGCGCGCGGGAGCATCCGGCTTCCTGCTCAAGGATGCCCGCCCGGAGGAGCTTGCCGACGCGGTGCGCCGGACCCGTCGCGGTGAGTCGCTCTTCGCGCCGTCGATCCTCACGCGGCTGGTGGCGCACTACGTCGCGGCGCCCCGCCCGGAGCGGGGTGCCGGGTCGCTGCGCCACCTCACCCGCC
The DNA here is from genome assembly GCF_050955685.1 of Actinoplanes sp. CA-015351. Taxonomy (NCBI): domain Bacteria; kingdom Bacillati; phylum Actinomycetota; class Actinomycetes; order Micromonosporales; family Micromonosporaceae; genus Actinoplanes; species Actinoplanes sp. CA-015351. Next base: position 5,921,007 of record NZ_CP192102.1, on the reverse strand, counting down.
GCGAGGTGGATGTGCTCGCGCTGATCGGGTCAGGGCTGTCGAACGACGATGTGGCGGACGCCCTGGACATCTCAATCAAGACGGTGAAATCACACATCTCGCACCTGCTGGCCAAGCTGCGGGCACGCGACCGGGCGCAGCTCGTCATCGCCGCCTTCAACGCCGGCCTGGTCCGCCCCCGCTCCGACCGGGCCGAAACGCGCCCGCACGCCGGCCGAGGCGAAGACCGGGCCGAAACGCGCCCGCACGCCGGCCGAGGCGAAGACCGGGCCGAAACGCGCCCGCACGCCGGCCGAGCCGGAGACCGGGCCGAAACGCGCCCGCACGCCGGTCGAGCCGGAGACCGGGCCGAAACCCAGGCCAGAGGAGGTCAGCACTTCATCCAGGCCACGTGATAGATCGTCTCCAGAGAGCCGTCCGTCGAGTCCATCGTGATCCAGTTCGTGACTTTCTTGTCCGCGTTGGCGGCGTTGACCTTGAGCTCGGTATTGACGTTCAGGTACCGCTTCTCGCCGCAGTCCAGGAACGACAGCGAGCTCATCTCGACCTGGTCGGTGCGCTGCCACTCGTCCTCGAAGTAACCCACGAAATCGTGCTTGATCTTCGTGGTGTGCTGCTCGCCCTGGAAGTAGTAGAACGCGGTCTCCGACGCGGTGACCCCTTCCTGAAGGCTGGCGTAACCGCGATAGTCGGCGCCGGCCACCGCGTACGTGTAACCGGACGGCACCAGTACGTCCAGCGCCAGCTGACAGTTCTTTCGGAAATCGGTCGCTTTGGCCTCGGGCCCGATCTGCGCGATGAATTTGCTGTACGACACGGTGAACGCCTTGTTGTCCGGCGACACGGTCACTTCGGCGCTGCCCTTGGGACAGCCGGAGCCGTTCGCCTGCACCACGTCGATCACCATTTCGGTGGTGGGCGGCGGGGTGACAGGCCCGGTCAGCGACGACATGGCGATGGCTCCTGCGGCGAGAGCGCTGAGCATTCGAAACTCCTCCTCAAAACGATTAAAAGGCGCTTCAAAACGTACGATCAAGGGGTGAGAAGGCGCAGCGAATAGCGCAACCAACCCGCTTGACGGTGGGCCGCTCAGCTGTTTTATTGACCGTCCGGGCGCATCGCGCCCGGTCATCCGGACAGATATTCCGGAAACGCCGGACATGGTCGGCGGATCGATGGTAGGCACATGATCACGGTCGACAGGGGTGGCCCGCCGGTGCCAATGTGGTGTCATGACTGACATCGATGAGGCGGAGATCAACAAAGCGAAGTTCCTGGACGCGTTCGGCCGGTTCGCGGAAGGCGACACCAGCGTCCTGTCCGAGATTCTGCGGGAGGACTTCCTCTCCCACACGCCCGGCGCGCCGGCCGGCCGCGATGCCTGGATCGAGTTCATCAAGGCCTCGCCGATCGCCACCGCTGAGATCGAGATCGAACACGTGGTGGCGGACGCCCAGTTCGTCGTGGCGCACTATGCATTGACCGCCGGCGAGGTGCGTGAGTCGGTCGTCGACATCTGGCGGTTCGAGGCCGGCCTCATCGTCGAGCACTGGTCGGTGACCGAGATCTTGACCGCGCCAACACTGCCGTGACACCTGTAACCGCTTCTGTCGGCCTCTAGCGGGAAAAATTCGGTCACTCCTACGTTCGGGGCACCAACCCGGACATGACTCAGGAGTGACATGAGGCTTCGCGGTCTTCTCGTGCTGGCTCTGCTCGCCACCGGCGGCCTCGCGCCGGCGCCGGTGGCCGCGCACGCTGCCGAGCCCACCTATTCCAATCCGGCCTATCCCAATCCGGCCTATTCCAATCCGGTCAGTGCCGGCACCGTCGACACCTTCCCCGACCCGGCGGTCATCCGCGGCAAGGACGGTCTTTGGTACGCGTACGGCACCACGAACCCGATCCTCAACAGCGCCGGCGAGACGGGCGAGCACATCCTGCCGGTGATCTCCTCGGCCGACCTGGTCACGTGGACGTACCGGGATGATGTGATCGCGCTGGACGCCAAGCCCGGGTACTGGGCGGGGACCACGCGAGCCTGGGCGCCGGACATCCGTTACGTCAATGGCGAGTACTACCTGACGTATTCGCTCTCCAACGGCGGCATCGCCCTGCTGACCAGCGCGAACCCGCTCGGGCCGTGGACCGACCACGGGCTGCTCGTGCCGGCGTCCGGCAACGGCTGCCCGAGCGGCACGATCGACCAGGCGTTGTTCACCGACAGCGACGGCTCCCATTATCTGTACTGGGGCAGTTACGACACGATCTGCGTGCAGCGACTGAACGCGGACGCCACCGCACTGGTCGGCGACGTGACCCAGGTGGCCCGGGGCCGCCGGGCCGAAGGCGCGTTCGTGGTGCATCGCGGCGGCTGGTACTACCTGCTCTATTCGGACGCCGGCTGCTGCGACGGGGCGTACAGCGGTTACACCGTGAAGGTGGGCCGCTCGGCCAGCCCGCTCGGACCGTTCAGCGCACCGAGCGGCGCCGGCCTGATGGACCTGACCAGCAAGGACGGCATCGTCCTGACCGCGAACGGCGACCGCTGGATCGGGCCAGGCCACAACTCGCTGGTCACCGACCTGGCCGGGCAGGACTGGCTGGTCTACCACGCGATCGCCGCCGATGACCCGGACTTCCCGCCGGTCACCGGCGCGAACGGCGCCACGCTGCGGCTCACCAAACGACCGTTGATGATCGACCGGCTGGACTGGATCAACGGTTGGCCGGTGGTCCGTGCCGGGGCGGGACCGTCCAACTCGCCGCAGGTCGCGCCGGTGACGACGCCCGCCGTGACCGTTCCGGCCGGCTCCGCGCTGAGCCGGCAGACGGTGAGCGGGGACGTCCGCGTGGAGGGTGAGCTCCGCGACGGCGCCGGGCTGGTGATCGCTTACGCCGACCGGAACAACACTGTCGTCGCCCGGCTCGACAAGGGTACGAACCGCCTGGTCCTGGAGGTGACGGTGCGCGGTGTGCGTACCCAAGCAGGGGTTGATCTTCCGCAAGGTTTTGATCATGGGAGCCGGCACAATGTCGCGGCCGAGAGGCGCGGGCGTGCGCTGACCGTCGAGGTCTCGGCCGACCGGCTGCGCGACGCGGTCGGGACCGTCGCGATCACCCTGCCCGCATCGGCCCTGTTCAGCGGCAAGATTGGCGCCGAGGGCGACGCGGTCGGGGTGGGTGCGGCGCGGCTGTACCGGCCGGTCACCGCGCGGGTCGTGGACCCGGTGCCGGGCGTGGTGCTGCCGCAGCACTCGGATGAGTTCGACGGTGCCGACCCGGCCTGGAGCTGGGTGCGCGGCGGGTCGGCGAATGCGGTCGTGAACAGCGGAAACCTGGTCTGGCCGACGCAGAACGCCGAGCTGTACCTCAGCACCAACACCGCGTCGGTCCTGCTGCGCGACGCGCCGTCCGGCGACTTCACGGTGGAGACCAAACTGACCTTCGACGGTACGCGCGGCAACCAGCAGGCCGGGCTGCTGCTGTATCAGAACGACGATCGCTGGTTCAAGCTCGCGCATTCGGTGCTGCCGCTGGCCGGGACCAGCGAGGTGTTGCACGTGACCGAATTCGGCAAGGAAGGAGAGCGGCCCACCACGGCACCGCCGACGGCCGTGGCGAACGCGCCGATGTTCGTCGGGCCGGCCGCGCCGACGACCTGGCTGCGCCTTCGGTACGCGTACGACGCGATCGCCGATGAGGACGAGGTCCGTGCCGCGACCAGCGTCGACGGCGTGAACTGGACCTGGGGTGGGGTGTGGACGCTGCCGCACACCGGCACGTACCGGATCGGGATGATCTCGATGAATGCGTCAGGAGCCACCGGAACGTTCGACTACCTCCGCGCTTACCGAGGGTGAACCTCGAATTCCTATGTGCATTGTGGGTATTATCGATGCATGACGACACTGCATGACCTGCGACGCGTCGAGGGTGAGGCGTTCCAGCATCTTTTGGAACGCAACTCGATCTGGAAGCGGATGGTCGCTGTCGGCGACCGGCTGCCCGCCCTGCCCATCTACGAGACCGACTTCGGCCCGATCCACTTGAACCGCCTGCTCGACACCGGGCCGGTCGTGCTGGTCTTCATCCGGTACGCCGGCTCGGCCGAGTGCGAGGCGCTTCTGCGCGCGTACCAAACCTCGCTGTGGCCGGAACTGAACAGCCTGGATGCCCACCTCGTCGCGGTCAGCCCGCAGGCGCCGTCACGTCTGGCGGACCTGAAGCACCGCGAGGAGCTGGGCTTCCTGGTGGCGTCCGACCCGCGGCACGTACTCATCGACGCCCTCAACATCGGGTTTGCGAGCCCGGGTGCGGACGTCCCGCTCGGCACCGGGCGATCGGTGCTGCCGTTCGCGTCGGTCGTCGTCGCCGACCGTTCGGGCCGGGTGCGCTTCGTCGACGTGCGCGCCACCTGGTAGACCCCGCTGGACGCGCGTCGCATCATCGAAGCGGTTCGGTAGACCGCTCCGCCAGCATCGCGCAGAACAGCTCACCCTGTTCGATGGCGTCGTCCAGCGCGACGTGCGTATGAGGTGCGTTGCTGAACCAGCGGCGCGGCATCGACCGTTTCGTGGTGGCACGGTAATCGGTGCCGAGCAGGGCCATCGCGAAGCTCTTGATGTCCAGCGCCGAATGCGAGAACGGGCTGCGCTCGGCGAACCGGATCAGGTACCAGTAGACGAACATGAAGTCGAACGCCGCCGGGTACCCGACGAAGACCGGGTTGCCCGGCAGGTCGTCCAGCCAGGCCCGATAGCGAACCATTGCTGATTTCGGGTCCTCCTGATCGGCGCGGCAGGCCGCCCAGGCCTCCGGCTGGGTCGCCCACCAGGCCATCGTGTCCGGATGCCCCGCGGCGGCGGGCGACCGCTTTCCGTCGGCCCTGACCCCGACCTTCACCGGTGTCTAGTCAGCTTTACTGATCTATCTAGTTGACTAAGCATCCCGAGTTTCCCGGCACTGTCACCGAGGCACTGCGTGCTCGGCAGGCGGCACGGGAGGCTGACGCGAAAGCCGAGCAGGCAACCGAATCGGCTGTGTGTGCGCTCCTGCACGATGGCTATACGGTCCGGGATGCCGGCGCCCTGCTGGGGCTTTCCCCCCAGCGCATCTCACAGATCGCCGCCCGGGAGAAAGCGGCATGACAGCTGTGTAGAGACGCACGGGAATTCGGTCGCGTGGTCGGGCGTTCACGCCTATCGTGCTCTTCATGTTCGCGCCCGGTTTGCAGCTGCCTCTTGTGGTGGCTCCCGTGTGCCTGAGCACCGTTGATACGCGAAGCTGACCCTTCCCCACCAGCAGCAGAGCCCAGGGGAAGGGTGTCCGCATGCTGCGCGGTTCTGGCGCGACCCGGTTGGCAGCGGGGAGCGCACCATCCCACGCCTCGCATCCAGTGAGGAACGAAAGACCATGGCCAAGAGCCAGTTCGTACGCACGAAGCCACACCTCAACATCGGCACGATGGGGCACGTCGACCACGGGAAGACGACGCTGACCGCCGCGATCACGAAGGTTCTCGCCGACCGCGACCCGGCCTCCAACCGGTATGTCGCGTTCGAGGGGATCGACCGGGCGCCGGAGGAGGCCGCTCGGGGGATCACGATCACGATCGCGCACGTCGAGTACGAGACCGCGTCCCGGCACTACGCGCACGTGGACATGCCCGGCCACGCCGACTACGTGAAGAACATGATCACGGGGGCGGCGCAGGTGGACGGGGCGATTCTCGTCGTGTCGGCGCAGGACGGGTCGATGCCGCAGACCCGCGAGCACGTGCTGCTCGCCCAGCGGGTCGGTGTTCCGTACCTGGTGGTGGCGCTCAACAAGAGCGACGCCGTCGACGACCCGGAGCTGCTCGACCTGGTGGAGCTGGAGGTTCGTGAGCTGCTGTCCGCCTACGGTTTCCCCGGTGACGAGGTGCCGGTCGTGCGGGTCAGCGCGCTCAAGGCGCTCGAAGGCGACCCGCGGTGGGTCCGCAGCGTCGAGGATCTGCTCGACGCGGTCGACGCCTACGTGCCGATTCCGCCTCGTGAACTCGGCGAGCCGTTCCTGATGCCGATCGAGAACGTGCTGTCGATCAGCGGGCGCGGCACCGTCGTGACCGGCAAGGTGGAGCGCGGCACGCTGCGCGCCGGCGAGCCGGTCGAGGTTGTCGGCCTCGGACCGACGGTGAGCAGCGTCGCTACCGGCCTGGAGACGTTCGGCAAGGTGCTCGAGTCGGCGCAGGCCGGCGACAACGCCGCCATCCTGCTCCGGGGAATCAAGCGCGAGCAGGTGCAGCGCGGCCAGGTCGTCGCGGCGCCGGCTTCGGTGCGCCCGCACCGCACATTCAAGGCCCGTCTGTACGCGTTGACAGCCGCCGAAGGAGGACGGCACACGCCGTTCGCCGCCGACTACCGGCCGCAGTTCTACCTGCACACGACCGACGTGTCCGGTGGGCTCGACCTGGGTGACCGTGACCTGGTGATGCCGGGCGACACCCTCGACGAGGTGACGGTGACGCTGGGCAAGCAGGTGGCGCTGGAGCCGGGGATGGGGTTCGCGGTCCGTGAGGGCAACCGCACGGTCGCCGCCGGAACCATCGCGGCGGTGCTGGACTGAGAAACGGGGTGGCCCGGCTGAGCGGCCGGGCCACCTTTCAGGTTGTCGGGGAGAAGCGGCGCAGGCGCAGGCTGTTGGCCACCACGAAGACCGAGCTGAAGGCCATCGCGGCACCGGCGATCATCGGGTTGAGCAGGCCCGCCGCGGCCAGCGGCAGGGCGGCCACGTTGTAGGCGAACGCCCAGAACAGGTTGCTCTTGATGATGCGCAGCGTGCGGCGGGACAGCCGGATCGCGTCCACGGCGGCGGTCAGGTCGCCGCGGATCAGCGTCAGGTCGGAGGCCTCGATCGCCACGTCGGCGCCGCTACCCATCGCCAGGCCCAGGTCGGCCTGGGCCAGGGCGGCGGCGTCGTTCACCCCGTCGCCGGCCATCGCCACGACGCGGCCCTCGGATTGCAGGCGTTTCACCGTCGCGACCTTGTCGGCCGGCAGCACGCCGGTGATGACCTCGTCGATGCCGACCTCGGCGGCGACGGCGCGGGCCACGGTCTCGTTGTCGCCGGTCAGCAGGATCGGGTGCAGGCCGAGGGCCCGCAGTTTCTCGACCGCGGAGCGGCTCGTCGGTTTCACCGCGTCGGCCACCGACAGGACGCCTCGGGCCTCGCCGTCCCAGCCGGCGACGATCGCGGTGCGGCCGGCGGCCTCCTCGGCGGCGGCGATCTCGGTCACCGAGGACGGGACGATCAGGCCCTCACGTTCGAGCAGTGCGGGCCGGCCTACGACGATCGATCGCCCGCCTGCTTTTGCGCGTACCCCAAGGCCCTCGAAGCTGGTGAAATCACTCACCGGGAGGTGATCGGTGAGCTCGGCGGCGATCGCGGCAGCGATCGGGTGTTCCGAGGCGGACTCGGCAGAGGCCGCGAGTCTCAGCAGCTCGTCGCGGTCCTGGCCGGCGGCCGGAAGCACCGCGGCGAGGGTCATCCGGCCGGTCGTGACGGTGCCGGTCTTGTCCAGGACGATCGTGTCGGCACGGCGGGTCGACTCCAGAACCTCGGGACCCTTGATCAGGATGCCGAGTTGCGCGCCGCGACCGGTTCCGACCAGCAGGGCGGTAGGAGTCGCAAGGCCGAGCGCGCACGGGCAGGCGATGATGAGTACGGAGACAGCGGCGGTGAACGCGGCGGTCCAGCCGGCGCCGGTGCCGAACCACCAGCCGAGCGTGGCGATCGCCAGACCGATGACGATCGGTACGAAGACACCCGAGATCCGGTCCGCGAGCCGCTGCACCTGAGCCTTGCCGGCCTGCGCGTCCTCGACCAGACGAGCCATCTGCGCGAGCTGGGTGTCGGCACCGATCCGGGTGGCGCGGATGATCAGGCGACCGCCGGCGTTCACCGTCGCGCCGGTCACCGCGGCGCCCGGGCCGACCTCGACCGGGACGCTCTCGCCGGTCAGCATGCTGACGTCGACGGCCGAGGATCCTTCCTCGACGACGCCGTCGGTGGCGATCTTCTCGCCGGGGCGGACGACGAAGAGGTCGTTTCTGATCAGCTGGTCGACGGGGACGCGGATCTCCTGACCGTGCCGGAGGACCGTCACGTCCTTGGCGCCGAGCTCCAGCAGCGCTCGCATCGCCGCGCCCGCCCGGCGCTTGGACCGGGACTCGAAATAGCGCCCGGCCAGCAGGAACGTGGTCACTCCGGCGGCCGCTTCGAGATAGATGTTGCCGGCGCCGTCGGTGCGCTCGATCGCGATCCGGAACGGGTGCGTCATGCCGGGTTCGCCGGCGGTGCCGAGGAAGAGCGCCCAGAGGGACCAGCCGAACGCGGCCAGGGTGCCCAGGCTGATCAGGGTGTCCATGGTCGCGGCGCCGTGCCGGAGATTGATCGCGGCGGCTTTGTGGAAGGGGTAGCCGCCGTAGACGACCACGGGTGCGGCCAGGGTGAGTGACGCCCACTGCCAGTACGTGAACTGCCAGGCGGGGACCATGGCGAGCAGGATGACCGGGACGCTGAGCGCGGCGGAGACCCAGAGGCGGGTGGCGAAGCTGTCGGATATTTCCTGCTTTTCTGTCTCTTCCTCGGCTTTTTCAGCTGCGGTGTAGCCGGTCTTCTCCACGGTCGCGATCAGGTCGGCGGTGGTGACGGGGCCGTCGACGGTGACCGTGGCCTTCTCGGTGGCGTAGTTGACCGTGGCGGTCACCCCGTCCATCCGGTTCAGTTTCTTCTCGATACGCGACGCGCACGAGGCACAGGTCATCCCGCCGATGGCCAGCTCTACTCGGTTCATGGCGGCGGTCCTCATTTGTGCGTGTGCCCGGTGTCGGCGGTGAACTCGGCGGTGTGCACCTTTCCGTCGTGCTGGAAGTCCAGGTACAGACGGTAGACCCCGGCCGACGGGACCTCGGCGTGGAAGGCGAGCGATTGCGGGTCGGTGGGGTGCACGTGGAGGTAGGCGAGGTCGCCCTGGCGCAGGGCGATGAGATGGCCCCGGGCGCCGAGGTAGGGCTCGGTCGTCACGGTTCTGCCGTCCTTGGTGACCGTGAAGGTGAGGTCACCCTGCTGGAAGTCGCCCTGCATCGTGACCTGGTAACCGGCCACCTCAGCGGTGCGCTCCGGGTGGGGGAGCTCGGTCGGCTGGTAGTCGCCGGGAGCCGGGACGTCGACGCCGAGGGTCAGCTCGTGGCCGGCGGTCTGGAAGTCGGCGAAGAGGCGGTACTGGCCGGGGTTCCTGGTTCTCAGCGGGATGTGCCAGGTGCCGTCGGGGCTCAGCGCCGGGTGGACGTGCTGGTAGTTCGACAGGTCGCCTCGGACCACGATGAGGTGCAGGTCTTTGTCGTGGGCGCGGGTGTAGGTGGTCACCGGGGTGCCGCCGGGGTCGAGGATCTGGAATCGGAAGTCGTCGCTGGGGAGTTCGGTGGTGAGCGGGACGAAGCGGTAGCCGTCCTGGATGCTCTGGAGTCCGGCGGGTTCGTGGCCTTGATGATCAGTCGATGCTGAGGGGTCACCGTGTGCCGTGGATCCGTTGGACGCGGGCCCACCGTGTGCCGTGGATCCGTTGGACGCGGGCCCACCGTGTGCCGTGGACCCGTTGGACGTGGGCCCACCGTGTGCCGCCGTGTGTGTTGGCTTTGCCGCCTGCGGGGCGTTGTCCGGGCCGATCACCGCGCCGGCCCCCGCTGACACCCCGAAGATCGCGAGAAGCCCGGTGGCGTACGCCGCCAGCTTCGCCGGGGTCCTCACGGTGTCACCGCCAGCTCGTACCCCGCCTCGTCGACCGCGGCCGCGACGGCCGCCCGGTCCAGCGGTTCGGCGCTGGTGATCGAGACGGTGCCGGTGGCGAGGTCGACCTGCACGTCGGTCACCCCCGCGAGCTGGCTCACCTCGCTGCTGACGGAGCTCACGCAGTGGGCGCAGGTCATGCCGGTCACGGAGTAGGTCGTCGTCTGCATGACCCCAGAGTACACATACCCGGTAGGGGTATCGCAAGGACGCGCCGGATACCCCTGGGGGGTTGTAACATGAAGGCATGACCAACCCCGCTCCGACGCGCGGCTACACGGCCACCAAGGACAACCTGCAATCCCGGCTGCGCCGCATCGAGGGGCAGGTCCGCGGCATCGATCGGATGGTCGACGACGACCGCTACTGCATCGACATCCTCACTCAGATCTCCGCGATCCAGGCAGCGCTGGACAAGGTCGCGCTGGGCCTGCTGGACGGCCACGCCCGCCACTGCATGCACGAGGGGGCGCAGGAGGGCCGCGCCGACGAGATGGCGTCAGAACTGATGGCAGCGGTCGGCCGCCTGATGAAACGCGGCTAGAAGCCGATCAGAACCGCGGCTGGAAGCCGATCAGAACCGCGGCTGGAAGCCGACCAGAAACGCGGCTGGAAGCCGACCAGAACCGCGGCTAGAAGCCGGGGAAAACGCGATCAGAAACCGTGGATAGGGGCGATCAGATCCGTCAAGGGCGCGCCTGACCCGCCCCAGGACAGGGCCACGATCTCGGCGGCGATCGCCACGGCCGTCTCCTCGGGGGTGCGGGCGCCCAGGTCCAGCCCGATCGGCGCGCGCAGCCGGGACAGCGCCGCCTCGGACACCCCGGCCTCGCGCAGGCGCTGCATCCGGTCTTCGCAGGTCCGCCGGCTGCCCATCGCCCCGATGTACCGGGCGGGGGTATGCAGCGCGACCTCCAGCAGCGGGATGTCGAACTTCGGGTCGTGGGTGAGCACGCACAACACGGTGCGCTCGTCGACCTCGGTGGCCTCCAGGTACCGGTGCGGCCACTCGACGACGATCTCGTCCGCGTCGGGGAAGCGGGCCGGGGTGGCGAACACGCTGCGGGCGTCGCAGACCGTGACCTGATAGCCGAGGAACTTGCCGATCCGCGCCACGGCCGCCGCGAAGTCGATCGCACCGAAAACGATCATGCGGGCCGGTGCGGCGTACGACTGGACGAAGACCTCGCGCTCGCAAGCCTGCACGATCGCCGAGCGGCCGTGCGCGAGCAGCCCGGCGGCCTGCTGAGCGGCCTGCCGGTCCAGTTCGTCGTCACCGAGGGTGCCGGCGGCGCCCGAAGGCCAGATCACCAGCTGGGCATCGGGCACGGAGGCGGTCGCGACCGGCCGGCCTGCGGAGATGGCGGCCAGCACGTCGTCGAGGACGCTGAGCGCCGTCGACGGCTGGATCATGATCTCGATCGTCCCGCCGCAGGTCAGGCCGACCTCGAACGCGTCGCCGTCGCTCACCCCGTACGTATGGGTTTGTGCTTTTCCGCTCTCCAGCACATCTTGTGCGGCGGTGTAAACGGCGCCCTCGACACATCCGCCGGAAACGCTGCCGATGACCTCGCCGTCGGCGTTCACGGCCATCGCCGCACCCGGCTGGCGGGGTGCCGAACGCCAGGTGTTGACCACCGTGGCCAGGGCGAACGCCTTACCGGCAGCACGCCAGGCGATCAGGCCGTCAACGATGTCACGCATTCCCGAACGATCCGCGATCTTCACGGGAGAGTCAAACGCGAGTTAAGTGAAGGCTTAGGTCGCTGTTGACATTGGACACCCGTCGCGCGAGGGTTCCCGCGATTAGCGGGAGGTGCAGGGTGCAGGTGCCGGCTCCGTTCGAGTACGAACGTGCCACGAGCGTTGACCAAGCCATTGGATTGCTGGAGCGTCTCGGTAACTCAGCGAGGCTGGTGGCCGGCGGCCACAGCCTGCTGCCGATGATGAAGCTCCGGCTGGCGAACTTCGAATATCTGATCGACATCAACGATCTCCACGGTGAGTTGGGATACATCCGCCTCGGAGAAAGCGAAGTGCGGATCGGGGCGATGACCCGGCACCGTGAGCTACTGGAGTCCGACGCCCTGGCCGAGGTTTTCCCGATCTTCCGGGACGCCGAGAAGGTGATCGCCGACCCGATCGTGCGTAACCGGGGCACGCTGGGCGGCTCGCTCTGCCAGGCGGACCCCTCGGAGGACCTGTCGGCGGTGTGCACGACGCTCGACGCGAGCTGCGTGATTCGTGGCCCTGGCGGGACCGAGCGGGTGGTCACCATGGAGGAGTTCCACGTCGGGCCGTACGAGACGGCCGTCGGGGACAACGAGATCCTCACCGAGATCCGCATTCCGGTTAAATCCGGAAAAACTGGCAGCGCCTACTCCAAGGTCGAGCGCCGGGCGGGTGACTGGGCCGTGGTGTCCGCGGGTGCCGCCATCTGGCTCGACGATCAGGGCCACATCCAGGACGCCCGCGTCGGCCTCGCCGCCGTCGGACCGAACACCACAGGCATCCCGGAGATCTCGGCGGCACTACGAGGTCAGGAACCGGCCGAGGCGCTCTTCGAACTCGCCGGCGCCATCGCGGCCCGCAGCTGCGACCCGGCGACGGATACCCGCGGCAGCGCCGACTACAAGCGCCACCTGGCGGACGAACTGACCCGGCGGACGCTGCGCAGCGCCGTTCAACGAGCAAGCGCCGACCGGGCGAGGAGCTGAGCATGCAGGTCACCGTGACCGTGAATGGTGTCGAGTACACCAAGGACATCGAAGGCCGGCTCCTGCTCGTGCACTTCCTGCGCGACACGCTCGGCCTCACCGGCACCCACTGGGGCTGCGACACCAGCAACTGCGGCACCTGCGTGGTGTGGATGGACGGCGAGCCCGTCAAATCCTGCACGGTGCTGGCCGCGATGGCCGGTGGGCGCGAGGTGCGTACCGTCGAAGGTCTTGCCAACGGCGCCGAGCTGGACCCGATCCAGGAGGGCTTCCGGCAGTGCCACGGCCTGCAGTGCGGTTTCTGCACGCCGGGCATGCTGATGACCTGCCGGCACCTGCTCGACAAGAACCCCGACCCGACCGAGGGCGAGATCCGCGAGGCCATCTCCGGCCAGATCTGCCGCTGTACGGGTTACTCCTCCATTGTCCGGTCGGTCCGCTGGGCCGCGGTGAACGAGGCAGAGGCGGCGGCGAAATGACCGATCTGCAGGACAAGCGTCTCACCGAATTCGAGGACAACGACCAGAAACCCGTCGGTTTCGGCCGGATGCTGCGCAAGGAGGACGCGCGCCTGCTGAGAGGCCGCGGCCGGTTCGTCGACGACGTGCAGCTGCCCGGCATGCTGCACCTGGCGATCCTGCGCTCACCGTTCGCCCACGCGAACATCGTCAGCATCGACACCAGCGCGGCCGAGGCGTCACCCGGCGTCAAGGCCGTGGTGACCGGTGAGACGCTCAAAGGTCTCGGCCTGGCCTGGATGCCGACCCTCTCCAACGACGTGCAGGCCGTGCTCGCCACCGACAAGGTGCGGTTCCAGGGCCAGGAGGTGGCGTTCGTCGTCGCCGAGGACCGGTACCAGGCCCGGGACGCGCTCGAGCTGATCGACGTCGAGTACGACGTCCTCGACCCGGTGATCGACGTCCGCAAGGCCTTGGAGCCGGACGCACCGATCATCCGGACCGATCTTGAGGGCAAGAGCGACAACCACGTCTTCGACTGGGAGACCGGCGACGAGGAGGAGACGAACCGCGTCTTCGCCGAGGCGGACGTGATCGTCAAGGAGGACATCGTCTACCCGCGGGTCCACCCGGCCCCGATGGAGACGTGCGGCTCGGTCGCCGACTTCGACCCGGTCGAGGGCAAGCTGCGGCTCTGGTCGACCACCCAGGCCCCGCACGCGCACCGCACCCTGTACGCGATCGTCGCGGGCATCCCGGAGCACAAGATCCAGGTGATCGCGCCGGACATCGGCGGCGGTTTCGGCAACAAGGTGCCGATCTACCCCGGTTACGTGCACTCGATCGTCGGCTCCATCGTCACCGGCAAGCCGGTGAAGTGGATGGAGGACCGCTCGGAGAACCTGATCAGCACCGGTTTCGCCCGCGACTACATCATGCGGGCCGAGATCGCGGCCACCCGCGAGGGCAAGATCCTCGGCATCCGGACGAACGTGCTCGCCGACCACGGCGCGTTCAACGGAACCGCCGCCCCGGTGAAGTACCCGGCCGGCTTCTTCGGCGTCTTCACCGGCAGTTACGACATCGAGGCCGCGCACTGCAAGATGACCGCGGTCTACACGAACAAGGCGCCCGGCGGTGTCGCGTACGCCTGCTCGTTCCGCATCACCGAGGCGGTCTACCTGGTCGAGCGGATCGTCGACGTGCTGGCGTACGAACTGCAGATGGACCCGGCCGAGCTGCGGCTGAAGAACTTCATCCAGAAGGACCAGTTCCCGTACACGACCAAGACCGGCTGGGTCTACGACTCGGGCGACTACGAGCCGACGATGCGCCTGGCCATGGACATGGCCGGGTACGACGAGCTGCGCAAGGAGCAGGCCGAGAAGCGTGCCCGCGGCGAGCTGATGGGCATCGGCATCTCGTTCTTCACCGAGGCGGTCGGCGCCGGCCCGCGCAAGAACATGGACATCCTCGGCCTCGGCATGGCCGACGGCTGTGAGCTGCGGGTCCACCCGACCGGCAAGGCCGTCGTCCGGCTCTCGGTGAAGACACAGGGCCAGGGGCACGAGACCACGTTCGCGCAGATCATCGCCGAGGAGCTGGGCATCCCGCCGGCCGACATCGACGTGGTGCACGGCGACACCGACAACACCCCGTTCGGCCTCGGCACGTACGGCAGCCGGTCCACCCCGGTCTCCGGCGCGGCAGCGGCTCTGGTGGCCCGCAAGGTTCGGGACAAGGCGAAACTGATCGCGTCCGCGATGCTGGAGGTGTCGGTCGCCGACATCGACTGGATCAAGGGATCGTTCTCGGTCAAGGGCGACCCGGGCAAGTCGGTCACCATCCAGGACATCGCGATGCGGGCACACGGCGCGGGCGATCTGCCGGACGGGATGGAGGGCGGGCTCGAGGCGCAGATCTGCTACAACCCGTCGAACCTCACGTACCCGCACGGTGCGTACATCTGCGTCGTCGACGTGGACCCGGGCACTGCCGAGGTCAAGGTCCGCCGCTTCATCGCGGTCGACGACTGCGGCACCCGGATCAACCCGATGATCATCGAGGGCCAGGTGCACGGCGGTCTCACCGACGGCGTCGGGATGGCGCTGATGGAGATGATCTCCTTCGACGAGGACGGCAACTGCCTCGGCGCCTCGCTGATGGACTACCTCATCCCGACCGCTCTCGAGGTGCCCGACTGGGAGACCGGCTTCACGGTCACCCCGTCGCCGCACCACCCGATCGGCGCGAAGGGTGTGGGGGAGTCGGCCACGGTCGGCTCGCCGCCGGCGATCGTCAACGCGGTCGTCGACGCACTCAAGCCGTTCGGCATCCGGCACGCGGACATGCCGCTCACTCCGTCCCGGGTCTGGGACGCGATGCGCGGCCAGGCCACTCCGCCGATCTAACCCGTGGTGGGTCGCGCTCCGGCGCGACCCTTCCGCACATTGAGGGGTACGGAAATGACGACGACCACCGCCGAGCGAGCACGCGAGCTGACCGAGGCACGCCGGCCTTTCGTGCACGCGACAGTGGTCCGTGCGCAGGAGCCGACCTCGGCCCGGGCCGGCGACGACGCGGTGATCCTGGCCGACGGGTCCATCGAGGGCTTCGTCGGCGGGGTCTGCGCGGAGACGTCGGTGCGCGCCGCTGCCATGGAGTCGCTGCGTGACGGCAACACCGTGCTGCTGCGGGTCCTGCCGGAGGACGAGGCCGGCTTCCCGGAGACGCCCGGCGCGCTCGTCGTAGTCAACCCCTGCCACTCCGGCGGGGCGATCGAGATCTTTCTGCGCCCGGTGCTGCCGAAACCACTCGTCGCGGTGGCCGGCTCCACCCCGATCGGTGCGGCCGTCACCGAACTCGCCGCGTTTCTCGACTTCGATATCTCGCCGTCCGGCGCCTATGCTGGCGTGACTGCGGCTGTCGTGGCCGGGCTCGGCCGCGACGAGGAACGCGCCATCCGCGGTGCGCTGGACGCCGGTGTCGGCCTGATCGCGCTGGTCGCCAGCCACAAGCGGGCGGCCGTGGTGCTCGACGCCATGGAGCTGAGCGAGGACGAGCGGGAGCGGATCCGCCCGCACGCCGGGCTCGACATCGGTGCCCGTACCCCCAAGGAGATCGCGCTCGCGATCATGGGGGAGATCGTCCGGGAGCTGCGGGTCGGCGGCCTCGCCGCCTCGTCGAGGTCGACGAGCGGCCACCCGGCCATGCACGGCGAGTCCGCCGCCCTGGCCAAAGCCGAACCGGAACTCGTGGCCGGCCCGACGTTGCCCGTCGGGCCGATCACCCTTGAGGCGCCGGCCGCCACCGCGATCGACCCCATCTGTGGCATGACCGTGGTGATCGGACCAGAGACGCCGCACGGCGTCGTGGACGGCGAGGACTACTGGTTCTGCTGCCCCGGCTGTCTGAAGAAGTTCACCGCGGCGCGATGACGGTCACCGGGCTGGTACTGGCCGGCGGCGGCTCACGGCGGCTCGGCGAGCCCAAGCAGCTGCTGCCGTTCCGCGGCCGCACTCTGCTCGACGCCACCCTCGACATGGCCCGTGCCTGCGGCTTTGACGAAATTCTGGTCACCCTGGGCGGTTCGGCCGAGGCCGTCCGTGCCCAGGTCGACTTCGCTGGGGTACGGGTGATCGACAACCCTGATTTCGGATCGGGCTGTGGTTCATCGATCAGCTCGGCCGTCCCGTTCCTGACCGAAACCGATCGCCTCGTCCTGCTCCTCGGCGACCAGCCCGGCATCCAGCCCGCCGCCGTACGCCGTCTCTGCGCGGCACCGACACCCCTGGGCGTCTGCCGCTATGCCGACGGTCTCGGCCACCCGTTCCTGTTCCACCGCGAGGTCTTCGGCGAACTGGCGAACCTGCACGGCGACAAGGCGGTCTGGAAACTGCTGCACTCCGGTCGCTACCCGGTGACCGAAGTGGACGCCGAGGGTACGGTGCCGATCGATGTGGATACCCGGAAAGACTACGAGCGGCTGCTGAGGTCCAGTGAACAATCCTGAAGAGGTCGCCGAGCGGCTGGACGCGGTGAACTACCTGGTCGACGACGGCCTCGCCATGGCGATCTTCCTGTCCATCCGGCTCGGCAAGCCGCTGCTGCTCGAAGGCGAGCCCGGCGTCGGCAAGACGGCCGCCGCCAAGGCACTCGCCCAGGCCCTGGACACCCCGTTCATCCGCCTGCAGTGTTACGAGGGACTGACCGCCGGCGAAGCACTCTACGAGTGGAACTACCAGCGTCAGCTGCTGCACATCCGGCTCGCCGAGGCACAGGGCGCCACGCTTGCCGACGCCGACCTGTTCACCGCCGACTTCCTCCAGGAACGGCCGATCCTGCGCGCGGTACGCCACGCCGGCCCCACCCCGCCGGTGCTGCTGATCGACGAGATCGACCGGGCCGACGACGAGTTCGAGGCGCTGCTCTTCGAGTTCCTCGGCGAAGCCGCGATCACCATCCCGGAACTGGGCACGTTCGCCGCGACCCGGCCGCCGATCGTGGTGCTCACCTCGAACCGCAGCCGCGACCTGCACGACGCGCTGCGCCGCCGCTGCCTGTACCACTGGATCGAGTTCCCGGCCGCCGAGCGCGCCGCCACCATCGTGCGCCGGTCGGTGCCGGGCGCGTCGGCGCCGCTGATCCGCAACGCGACCGAGTTCATCGGCAAGGTCCGCCGGCTCGATTTGGACAAGGCGCCCGGCCTCGCCGAAACCATCGACTGGGTGTCCGCCCTGGCCGCGCTCGGCGTCACCGAGCTGGCCGACGCGGACGTCCTGCGAACCATCGGCACCATCGCCAAGACCCCCGACGACCGTGACCTGGTCGCCGGAGCCGTTCACCAGGAGACCCGCTCATGAAGCTGAACAACGAGTTCGTCGTGCACACCCCGATCGACCGGGCCTGGCAGGTGCTCACCGACCTGGAAGGCATCGCGCCGTGCATGCCCGGCGCCCAGCTCACCGGCGTCGACGGCGAGGTCTACAAGGGCCGGGTGAAGGTCAAGGTCGGTCCGGTGATCTCCGACTTCGCGGGTACGGCGCAGTTCACCTCCAAGGACGACGCCGCCTACCGCGCAGTGATCGACGCGAAGGGCCGGGACGCGCGCTCGGCCGGCAACGCCGCGGCCGTGGTGACCGCCTGGCTCACCCCGGCGGGCGACGACAGCACCCAGGTCAACGTCGAGACCGACCTGAAGATCAGCGGCAAGCTGGCCCAGTTCGGCAGCGGCATGATCAAAGAGGTGTCCGGCAAGCTGCTGACCCAGTTCGTCACGAACCTGGAGAAGAAGCTCGCCAACGACGAGACACCCGCCGCCGAGCCTGCCCCTGAGCCCGTGGTGGCATCCGCGACCGCGGAGTCCGTCGCGCCGGAAACGGCTGTCTCGGCCGCCGCCGTGGAGACCGCGCCGGCCACCGCGGCCGCCCTCGGCGAGGTCGCTCCCGGCACTGCTGCGTCCGAGACCTCGGTGACCGCCCCGGCAGTGCCGGACCCCTCCGCCGGTGAGGTGGAACCGGCCGCCGGTCGCACCACGACCGCCGAGGGCACCCCGGAGCCGATCGCCCCGCTCAACGTCCCGCCGGCCAACCTGGAGAAAACCGCGACCGGCGAGCGGACGATCGAGCCTGCCGTGAGTACCGAGCCTGCCGTGAGTACCGAGCCTGCCGTGAGTACCGAGCCTGCCGTGAGTACCGAGCCTGCCGCGAGTACCGAGCGGAAGATCGAGTCGGCGGAGCCGGAAGCCCTTGACCTGCTGGAGGTGGCGGGCACCTCGATCTACAAGCGGGCCATCCCGGTCGTCATCGGCGTGGCTGTGGTCGCCGCCGTGATCGTCTGGGCTGTCGCCCGGCCCTGATCCCGTTGTCCGCCGCTGACTCCCCGGTGCTGCTGCGCGGCGCCGACCGGGCCGCGTTCGCCGTCGCGTTCGTGGCCCGGCTGCGCCGTGCCGGGCTGGCCTGCGGGATCACCGAGACCGACGACCTGGTCCGGGCCCTCGCCGCCAGCCCGCCGACGGCACGGCACACGCTGTACTGGACCGCCCGGGTCGCCCTGGTCCGCCGGCACAGCGACCTTGCCGTGTTCGACGAGGTCTTCGCGGCCGTGTTCGACGACGTCGTTTCGCTGCCGCTGAACCGGACGGCCGGCCAGCCGAACCGGCACGACGACGGTGTGCACGTCAAGGTTCCGGCCGGTGGGGACGGCACCGCCGCTGGTGAGGGGTTGCCGTGGGCGACGCTGCCGCCGGCCGTGTCCGCCGGCGACACCGGGGAGGACTCCGGCCTGCTCGTGCCCGAACTACGCCCCAGCGACCTGGCCGGGCTCGCCGAACGGCCCTTCGAGGAGCTCGACGAGGGCCAGATCCGGGCGCTCGGCGACGACCTGCGCGCCGCGTTGCAGCGCTGGCCGCAGCGGCGCACCCGCAAATACGCCGTGCATCGGGCCGGCCGCCGGGTGGCGTTGCGGCCGACCATCGCCCGCGCCCGGCGTACCGGCTGGGAAGCGATCACGGTGGTCCGCCAGCGGCAGGTACGCGAACCCCGGCGGGTCGTGCTGATCTGCGACGTCAGCGAGTCGATGCGGGCGCAGGCCGCCGCGTACCTGCAGATGATGCGAGCGTTCGCGCTGGTCGCCGATGCCGAGGTGTTCGCGTTCGCCACCACGCTGACCCGGCTCACCCCGGTGCTGCGGCACGCCTCGGCGGCCGACGCGGTCGATCAGGCGAGCGCGGCGGTCACCGACCGGTTCGGCGGGACCCGGATCGCCTCGAACCTGCGGGCGGTGCTCGACTCGCACCACGGTAACGCCCTGCGCGGCGGCATCGTGATCATCGCGTCGGACGGGTGGGACAGCGATCCGCCGGAGATGATGGCTGCGGTGATGGCACGGATGCGCCGTCGTGCGTACAAAATGGTCTGGCTCAATCCTCGCGCCGGCGCGCCTGGCTTCACCCCGCGCGTGGCGGCCATGGCCGCCGCCTTGCCGTTCTGCGACCGGCTGATGCCGGCCGCGACCTTCGCCGATCTGACCGGCGCGCTCGCGGAGATCAGCTCCAGAGCGTGACGTGCACCGGCGGGCTCGCGGAGGTCAGCTCCAGAGCGTGACGTGCACCGGCGGGCTCGCGGAGATCAGCTCCAGAGCGTGACGTGCACCGACGGGCGGAACCGGGTCTTGTTGATGCCGGTGCCGCGCATCATCGCCTGGATCGCCCGCGGCGTGGAGGCGAACCGGGCCAGCTCACCGGCGGCCGACGGGGTGCCCGGCTCGGCCAGGGTGATCGAGTGCCAGACCTCCTCAAGGCTGGCGTGCGATCCGCAGAAACTCACCAGGTGTCCCTTGCGGACCTCCGGCGCGACAGTGAACGACAACGCCGCCGCGACGCCCCGTCCCCGTTTCGCCTCCTCCACCGCGGCCGCGTGGCTCTGGAAGATCTGCTGCCGGTCGTCGGGAATGCCGAGCCGGCGCACCAGCGTGCGAATCGCGCCGCTGTCGGCCACCGCGGACGGGCCCAGCAGCCAGGTCTGCTCGCGCAGCTGACGCAGCGTGGGCTGGGTGCCGGCCAGCGGATGATCCGGCGAGGCGACCGTGACGACCCGGTAGTACATGACCGGGCGGCACACCACCGCCGGATCGGCGGTGGCCGGCGGCGGGCCCAGCGCGATGTCGATGGTCCGCTCCACCAGGGCCTCGACGAACGAGCCCGGATTGCGGACGCTGAGCTCCAGGTCGAGGTCGGCGGCACGGTTCGCGAACAGCTCGATCAGGCCTGGCGCGGCGTGCTCGGCGAACAGGCTCGACGCGCCTGCCCGCAGCAGTCGGCGGCCCTGGCCGGCCGAACTCACCTCCAGAACCGTGATGTCCTGCAGGCCGAGCATCTCGGTGGCCCGGCTGGCCAGCCGCAGGCCACCCGGGGTGAAGGTGAGGCCGCCGGCGGCACGGGAGAACAGCTGGTCGCCGAGCTCCTTGCGCAACTGGCCTATGTGCAGGGAGACCGCTGACTCGGAGACCTCCAGCTGGGCAGCGGCCAGCTTGACCGAGCCGAAGCGGACCACGGCGGAATAAGCGCGCAACTGGGTGGGGGTCACGGCCCGGAAATCCCCCTATGGAGTAATGGGAAGCTCACTCGCAATCTATCGCGATCACGCCGCGTCGGCTGCACACGTCGCACATGCTGGCGATCTCACCGATGCGTGATCATGGTCGGCGATCGTAGTCTGTGCCCCGCATTCGCCGGTCCACAGCCCGTATTCGCCGGTCCACAGCCGTATTCGCCGGTCCACAGCCCGTATTCGCCGGTCCACAGCCCGTATTCGCCGAGAAGGGAACGAGCACACATGCCCAGCTTCCAGGCCACCGACGGTGTCGAGATCTACTACCAGACGTGGGAGGGAAGTTCGTCACAGCCGCCCGTCCTGCTGCACCACGGTTTCATCGCGAACGGGGTGACCAACTGGGTCCTGCCCGGCGTGGTCGACGCACTGACCGCCGCCGGCCGCCGCGTCGTGGCGATCGACGCCCGAGGACACGGCCGCTCCGGGAAGCCGCACGACCCGTCGTTCTACGGCGAGGTACGGATGTCCGACGACCTGATCACCCTGATGGACCTGCTCGGCGAGCCGGCCGTCGACCTGGTCGGCTACTCGATGGGCGCGATCGTCTCGTTGATCACCGCGACCCGGGACACCCGGATCCGGCGCCTGGTGATCGGCGGGGTCGGCGCGGCGGTGGTGGAGCTCGGTGGTGTCGACACCCGGGTGATCGGCCCGGAACCGCTGCGTGAGGCCCTCGGCGCCGAGGATCCGGCGACGATCAGCAACCCGGCGGCGGCCGGCTTCCGCGCCTTCATCGACGCGGTCGGCGGCGACCGGGCCGCCCTCACCGCGCAGGCCGCCCGAATGCACGCGGACCCGATCCCGCTCGACACGATCACCGTGCCGACGCTGCTGGTGGTCGGCCGCGACGACGTGCTCGCGGCCCGGCCGGAGGTGCTGGCGAAGGCGATCCCGGGCGCCCAGCTGACCGTCATCGACGGCGACCACCTGGGCGCGGTCCGAGAGCCGGCCTTCTCCCCAGCCGTCGTCGACTTCCTCTCCTGACCACGGCCCCGCCCACCTCGCCCGCCCCGCCCGCTTGGTCTGGCCTGCTTGGTCTGGCCTGCTTGGTCTGGCCTGCTTGGTCTGGCCTGCTTGGTCTGGCCTGCTTGGACTGGCCACGCTCGGTCTCGCCTCGCGCAGCTCTTCCCGCCGCGCTCGGCTTGATCGGCTTGATCGAGTCGGGCGCGGCGGTTGAGATCTTGTGAGTTTGTGGCTGGCATGGCGGCACAAGCTCACGAGTTTCGAGAGAGGTTCTCGATCTTGTGGACTTCCCCGAACCGTTTCGGGGAAGTCCACAAGATCGGAGGCGGGGGCGCACGGAAGTGCCACTCGGCGGTGACGAGGGCTCATGGAAGCGCCACTCGGCGGTGATGAGGGCTCACGTAGTCGGTGCGTGTGCTCGCGTCTCGGCTATCGCGTGGTTGAAGCCGCACCGAGCGGTTCCGTGTGACCCCGTCCACGCCGCTGCCCAGGACTTCGCAGCACCCCGAGGGCTTTGATCAAACCAGCGCACTCGAACCGCTCGCCCCGGGCGGCCAGCGCACACCAGCCGCTCGCGCAACGGCGGTGAGCGCACGCGCAACCTGTTCGTGTGCGCTCACCGTTCTCCCGGAGGCGGTGAAGTACGGCCTCCAGCGGACAAGCAGGAGCGGCGCGGTTGAACGCCGCCCCTGCCCCGGACCGCTCGTCAGGGTCGTAACGGCGTGCACACCAGCTTGCCGTCGACCACGCGGCATCCTGCCTGGTAGCCATGCGAGTACAACCCCGCACCCACCCACCGGTAACCCACTGCCGACTCCCGTTGCGGCGTCACCGGTACGAAGTTCGCGGCGTCGTCCGTGCTGCCGGTGCCGTCGTAGCGGGCCACCTTCGGGTACGGGAACACCGGCCGGGAGCGGCTGCCGTTCGTGGCGATCACCGCGCCGGGGGAGGTGCCCTTCTCGACCCAGTTCAGCATCGGGGTGAGGATGTCGAAGCTGTTCGGCCCGAGCCCGGCCGAGCAGTGCGCCAGCCCGGGGAACAGGTAGAGCCGGGCGAACCCGGACGGCTTGATGCTGTCGTAGTACTGCAATGTGGCCTGCGGCGAGATGTGCTGGTCCGACCAGCCGTGCCAGAGCAGCAGCTTCCCGCCGGAGGCGCGGAACCGGCGCAGATCCGGGTCGGTGGCGGACAGGTAGTCCGAGGTCCGGACCGTCTTCCAGAACGACGCCACGGTGAACTTCAGGTCGCTGAGCTGATAGTCCGGGTCAGCGACATTCCGGTACGCGAGATAGCGCAGGAACGACAGCGCGATGTTCTCACTGAACGTCACCTGACCCTGTGCCGCCGGCACGAACAGCGTCCAGTCCAGTTCGGAGCCCCACTCGTGGGAGATCTCCTGCTCAAGCCGGTTGCCGTGCCCGTCGGTCGCGCCGTCGTGCAGCTTGCGGACGACGGCGGCCTCGGCCCGGGTCAGGCATGCCGTGGCATCGTCACAGATCAGCGACCCCGGGTCGAACCGGCAGTTCCGCGGATCGTCGAGCACCCCGTCGACCAGGCCGTCGATCCCGTCGCAGCGAGCCATCACCGCTGCGTGGATCAGCGGCAGCTTTCCGGCGAGCAGGATGTACTTCCCGTCGGCATCCTTGTTGGCGAGCACGTTCCACGCGTGGTGGAAGGTGTTCTGCACGACCAGGTTGTTCGCGGGTGCCCCGGCGATGATTCCGTCGAAGTCGTCCGGGTACCGCTGGGCCTCCATGAGCGCCTCGCGCCCGCCGTCCGAGCAGCCGCTGAAGTAGCTGTACGCCGGCGCCCGCCCGTAGAACCGCTGGATCACCGCCTTGGCGACCTGCGCCGTGACGTGCACCCCGCGATACGCGAAGTCGATGAGCGCCTGCGGATTGCCGGCGGCCCACGAGCCGTCGTTCTGTCCCTGGTGCCCCATGTCGGTGGTGGCGCTGGCGATGGTGCCGTCCGCGATCGGCGCGCAGGACGCCGCCTGGGTGTAGTTGATCCGCGCCGACCCGCAGAGCCCGCCGCATCCGGTCTGCAGGTAACGCCGCGTCCAGCCGTTGACCGGCAACCGCATGACGATGGTGTTCGCCGGGGCGATCGTGCCCTCGACGGAGCAGTAGGGCGCGGGTGCGCCCTCACTGCTCACCGTCGCGGACTTCCAGGTGACGCCGGGCAGCGTGATCGAGGTGACCTCGGAGCACTCCATGACCGGTTTGAGGGGTTGCGACGGTCGAGGACTGGCAACCGCCGGTGCCGGGGCCAGGAGAAGGGTGAGGAGGGTGATTGTTAGCAATCTTGCTGAGGACATGCGACATCTCCCTGTTCCACAGTGAGTTGTTGCAGCGATGTGTCGCAAACGATAAGACTCGATGTCCCTGTAAACAAGATGGCTAGCAATATTGTCAACAATCAGAAAACCGATTCGACCGGCTCCTGGCGACTTACGGTCCAGTGTGTTGATTTGGGGTGCGATCCGCACCCCATGTCGACACGCAGGCCGCAGAACGACTGCTCGTGTCGACGGCAGGTCCGAATCGCACCCCAAATCAACACAGCGGGACCCCGTGCGGCGGCTTGCGAAGGCGCCGGTTTGAGGGGGCGCCGGTTTGCGAAGGCGCCGGTTTGCGGGGGCGCCGGCTTACGGCACGCCAGCTTGCCGGGGCGCCGGCTCATTCGGCCGGCTGGCTGTCACTGCTGTCTCCGGGCGCGCGAGACAGCAGTGACAGCCAGCCGGATCACGATCCGATCAACGCGCCGGGACCGGCTCGGCGAGCGGAGGCGACACCGGGGCACCGCGGCCGGCCAGGCCTGCCAGCAGCACGAAGATCGTGGCGAGCATCGCCGTGACGGCGAAGGCCGTGAAACCCCACCCCTGGTTGTTGCTGGCGACCAGCTGGCCGCCCAGCCACGGGCCGAACACCGCGCCGAAGCGCCCGATGCCGGCGGTCGAGCCGACGGCCGTGGCCCGGTTCGCGGTGCTGTACCGGGCGGTCACCGCGGCGTACACCATGGTCTGCGCGCTGAAGAGGAAGACGCCGGCCAGGAAGACGATCAGGTACGTGACGGCGAGCGGCGTACGCACACCGAGCAGGTAGACACCGACCGCCGTGAGAGCGAACCACACCGCCGCGACCCGGACCGCGCCGAAACGGTCGGCGACCCGGCCGGCGACGAGCATGCCGACGATGCCACCCAGGTTGATCACGATGAGGAAGGCCAGCGCCGAGCCGAGGTCGTACCCCTCGGCGCGCATCATGGTCGGCAGCCAGGTGTTGACGCCGTAGACCAGCAGCAGGCCGCCGAACGAGGTGCACCAGAACAGCACTGTCTGCTTCCATCGGCCGGCGGCGAACAACAGCGACAGCGACGAACGACCCATCGACGAGTGAGCCGGCGCGGCGGCGGGCACCTCGACGCCGTACCGCACGGCCATCGCCGTGGCGTCGCCGGTCCGGCCCCGGGCGACCAGGAAGCTCAGCGACTCCGGGAGGAAGCGCGCCACCAGCGGGACCGCGATGAACAGCGGAAGAACGCCGATCCAGTACGCCGCCCGCCACCCGAACGAATCGAGCAGCCACAGCCCGAGTGTCGCCGCGAGGATGCCGCCGGCCTGGTGCGCGGTCATCAACGAGCCGATCATCAGGTTGCGCCGGCCGGCCGGCGCGAACTCGGCGACCATGGTGAGCGCGATCGGCAGCAGGCCGCCGAGGCCGAGGCCGGCGACGAAGCGGCCGAGGCCGAAGACGCCCAGCGTGGGCGCCGCCGCGCAGGCGCCGGAGGCCAGCGAGAAGATCACCGTGCTCGCGATGATCATTTTCTTGCGGCCGATCCGGTCGGTCAGCGGCCCGGATGCGAGAGCACCGAGCAGCATGCCGAAGGTCGCGTAACTGCCGAGACTGCCGGCCGCCGCGGGGGTCAGGCCGAGCTCCGGATCGTCGAGCATGCCGGGCAGCACAGCGCCGTAGATGAACAGGTCGACGCCGTCGAAGAGCACGACGAGCCAGCAGATGGCGACGACGATTCCGGCGAGGCGGCCGGTCCGTGGCGAAGCGGACATCGGTGGTTCCTCTCAAGGGGGCGAGCGAACGTGGTGCGCGTCACCGGGATCGTGCTCGTTGTCACCATTATTGTCAACAATCAGTTTCCGACGTCTTGCCAGCTCATGTCGGAGGCTAGATCAAGAAGCTGTGATTGTTGACAATGGCGATCGATGTGTCGCGGTGCCTGGCCAGCGGTCACGGCGGGCGAGCGGGGCGGCGCGGTAATCTACCGGTCACCGGACTAGCGGGTCGGCACACCAGCGACGGGAAGTACATGTCTGCGGAGAAGAACCTCACCGGGGTGCGACGGCCCCGCCGGACGGACGACGGGAAGGACAAGGCCACCGCCCGCGACGACTTGCGCACAGCGATCCTGTCGGGTGAGTACATGCCGGGTGAGCGGCTCGTCGAGGCTCAGCTGATCGAGCGCTTCGGCGTGAGCCGGTTCAACATCCGGCTGGCCCTGCAGGACCTCTCCGGCGAGGGCCTTGTCGAGATCCAGCGCAACCGCGGCGCTCAGGTACGCAAGATCAGCCTCGCCGAGACCATCGAGATCACCCAGGTCCGGATGGTGCTCGAAGGCCTCGTGGCGGCGCAGGCCGCGGAACGGGTCACCGACTCCGACGCCAGCGAGCTCGACGAGATCGGGCTGCTGATGCGCCGTGCCGTCGAGTCCGGCGAGTTCCGCCGTTACAGCGATCTGAACGTGCGGCTGCACGCCCTGGTCCGCACGATCGCCGGGCACGCCACGGCCGACCGGCTGATCGACACGCTGCGCGCGCAGCTGGCCCGGCACCAGTTCATGCTCTCCCTGCTGCCCGGCCGGCCGCTCGCCTCGCTGCCGCAGCACGAGCGCATCATCACGGCCATCCGCGACCGCGATCCGCAGGCCGCCGAGTCGGCGATGCGTGACCACATCGCCAGCGTCATCGAGGTGCTGCGCTCCCTCGAAGACCCCGGAATGATGCAGTAACAGTCAGGCCCACTCCGCCTCGGCGATCGGCGGAGTCCCGTGCGTGTGGAACGTCTCGATGGTCTTGAGGCCCCACGCCTGACCCTTCGCGCGCTCCGCCTCGGTCCAGGTGATCACCTCGTGGTCCGGGGCGAGCAGCAGCCGGGCGCCGGCGTTGCACAGCTCGATCCGGTTGCCGCCGGGCTCCCAGACGTACAGGAAGAACGTCTGCTGGATGGCGTGCTTGTGCGGCCCGGTCTCGATGTGCACGCCGGCCTCGAGGAACACGTCGGCGGCGCGCAGAATGTCCTCGCGGGTGTCGGTCGCGAACGCCACGTGATGCAGCCGGCCCTTGGTGCCGGTCCAGTCACGGGTGTAGACGACGTCGTAGGACTTGTCGGAGAACGTGTACCAGACCGCGGCCTTCACGCCGGTGTCCAGCACGATCTGCTCGCTGGCCCGGCCGGTCAGCGCGCCCGAGACGAAATCCTCGTTGAGCGGCACGTCCTGGGCCAGGAAGTTGACGTGGTCCAGCCGCCGCACGTTGGAGCCGCGCCCGGGGAAACGCGCGGCCTGGTTCTTCAGCGACGGCCGGGTCGCGTCCGAGGCCACGTACCGCTCGGTGTCGTAGTAGACGCCGAACGGATGCCCGTCCGGGTCGGTGAAGTGGAAGACCGGACCGTAGGCCGATTCGTCAGTGCTCCACCCCTCGCCGAAGCCGGCCGCCGTGATGGCCTCCACCCGCCGGGCCAGGGCCTCCGGGCTGCGTGCCCGCAACCAGGTCCGCCCGATGCCGGAGGTGTTCCCGCCGGTGACCTTGACGCTGAACTTCTCGTAGTCGTCCCAGGCGTGCAGGTAAGCGCTGTTGCCGCGCCGCTCGACGACCTCCATCGCCATCTGGTCGGTGAAGAACCGGACCGTGTCGTCGAGAGTGGGCGTGAGCAGCTCCACCGCCGAGACGTGGGCGATGTCGCGGAGTTTTTCAGCCATGGGAGATGACCCCTTCTTCAGTGAGCCGGGGATGAACCCGCCCCTCCATGATCAGACGGGCGGTGCTGACGATGGCCGACGTGCCGGCATCGAGATCGATCACCACGTCGGTGAACCCGGTCGGATGCTCGATCCGGAGGGTGTTCCCCGGCGAGTCGGAGGAGAACTCAGCGGAGGCCACGCTCCCCGGCAGCGCCACCGCCGTGCCGACGGTCACCGCCGCGAGCACCCCGATCTGCGTATGGACGCGATGCGGGATGAACATCCGCGTGCTCAGCGCGCCACCCTTCGCGGGCGGCGAGATCAAACACATCTTGGGTACGGTCGAAGAGCTGACGTCGCCGAGACCCATCAGCTTGCCGGCCGCGATGCGCAGCTCCTCGACCCGCCGGCGCAGGCGGCCGTCGGCTTCCAGCTGGGCCGGAGTCTCGTAACCGGTGACGCCGAGCGAGCGGGCGGTCATCACGACCACCGGCATCCCGTTGTCGATGAGGGTGGCCGGTGTGCCGTCCAGGTCGTCCACGGCGTTCCCGGTCGGCAGCAGCGATCCGGCGACCGAACCGGCGGTGTCCTGGAACTCGACGAGCAGCCGGGCGGCCGTCCCGGGAACCCCACTGATCGCGGTGTCCCCGGCGTAGACCGGCCGGCCGTCCCGGGTCGGCACGTGGACGGTCGCCAGCGCGCCGGTGTTGACCATGCGGACGCGTACCCTCGTGGTCTCGCCGGAGGCGCTGACAAGCGCGCGCTCGATCGCGAAGGGCCCGACCCCGGCGAGGATGTTGCCGCAGGGCTGTTCGGCGCTGACCCGGGGCTGGTCCACCTGGACCTGCAGGAAGAGGTAATCGACGTCGGCGTCCGGATCGTCGGAGGCGCTGATCACGGCGACCTTGCTGGTCAGCGGGTGACCGCCGCCGATGCCGTCGATCTGGCGCGGGTCGGGCGAGCCCATGATCCGCAGCAGGAGATCATCTCGCTCGTCGTCCTGAGCCGGCAGATCGGACTTCAGGAAATAGGCGCCCTTGGACGTGCCGCCACGCATGATCAGGACGGGGACGCTCACGGCTCGTCCACGTAGACGACGCCGAGTTCGGCCAGCAGGGGCCGTAGCTGGTACATGTCCAGGCCGAGTTCGCCGGCCGCGAGACGTTCCCGCTTGGACTCCTCGTTGGCGGTCCGTTTCCGGGCCGCCTCCAGAACCTCGGCCGCGCGCTCGTGCGCGACCACCACCACGCCGTCGTCGTCGGCGATCACCGCGTCACCCGGGTTGATCACCTGACCGCCGACCACGATCGGCACGTTCACCGAACCGGGGCTGGCCTTCACGGTGCCCTGCGTGCTGATCGCCCGGGACCAGACCGGGAAGCCCATCTCGCGCAGCTCGGCGACGTCCCGGACGCCGGCGTCGAGGATCACGCCGATCGCGCCGCGCGCCCGCAGCGAGGTGGCGAGCAGGTCGCCGAGCATCCCGTCGGTCGACGGCGAGGTCGTCGTGATCACCACGATGTCACCGGGCCGGACCTGTTCGACGGCGGCGTGGATCATCAGGTTGTCGCCGGGGTGGCAGGAGACGGTGACCGCCGAGCCGGCTCGCCGGACGCCGGATTGAATCGGCGTGATCGCTGGGCCGATCGCGCCGCGCCGGCCGTCCGCCTCGTGGACCGTGGAGGAGCCGGCCTCGGCAAGACCCTCCAGGATCTCGGACGGGACCCGCTTGGACGTGCGGACGACCACGTGGCGGCTCATGACAGCTCCTGGGTGACCTGCGGGTAGAGCCGCATGTACGCCTCGCCGTAGGTGTCGTTCGGCAGCCCCAGGTTCGGCCCGGAGTTGCGGGCCGCCTGCAGACCGCGCCGCGAGCCCAGGTCGGTGTAGTACGTGTGCAGGTGCTTCTGCGCCGCGAGGATCTGCATGGCCTCACGCTTGCGCTCCCACACCGGGGTGATGTCGAGCAGCACGTTCGGGATGAAGCCGCACTGCTCGGGCTGGTGCGGCTCGAAGCAGAAGACCGGGGGAGCGCCGATCACCTCGCCGGGCCCCTGGACACCGGGCGCCTGCGCGAGGATCCGGGCCTTGAGCGCGAGAGCGTGCGCGAAGGCGTGGTCACCGTTGTACGGGTCGGCGGCGGCATGGGTCAGCACGACGGACGGCTGCACCTCGCGGTACAGGTCGATCAGCCCCTGCAACAGTTCCGGCGTCTCCACCAGCGGATAGTCGTTCGCGTCGAAGAAGCGGATCTCGGCGCCGAGCACCTTGGCGGCCTGCTCGGCCTCGTCACGACGGTGGGCCTTGACCTGGTCGAGGGAGTAACCCTTGCGCCACAGCGAGGCGGACTCACCGCGCTCACCGAAGCTCATGCAGCCGATCACCACCCGCTGTCCGCGGGAGGCGGCCAGGGCGATCGCGCCGCCGGCACGCCAGACGAAGTCGCCGGGGTGTGCGGTGAGTACCAGGGTGGATTCGGTCATCACGTGTTCCCATCCGAATTTCTGACAAGATTGTCAACAATCCCCGAGCTGGGGGCGTTCCTGTTACGCGGGAGTTGCCAGCCAGCGTAGGCTAGCGTGGTCGGCGAAACAATTGTTGACAATCCTGTCGCCGCATGGGAACACTCGGGATCATGAAGCTGGCGTCCGTGGAGGTTGGGCATGACCGTGATCGCTGTGCTGGGCCTGGGTGAGGCCGGCAGTCTCATCGCCGCCGACCTGGTCGCCGCGGGTGCGTCGGTCCAGGCGTATGACCCCAAAGTCGCTACATCCGCAGTGGGTGTGACGCTGAAAACCACTGATGCCGAGGCCTGCGAGGGCGCCGACGTCGTGCTGAGCGTGAACAGCGCGGCCGACGCGGAGCAGGCGCTGCGCGATGCGCTGCCGTCGCTGAAGCCCGGCGCGATCTGGGCCGACCTCAACACCGCGACGCCGGCCCTGAAGGAACGCCTCGCCGCGTCCTGGGAGAGGGCGGTCGACGTCGCCCTGATGTCCCCGGTGCCCGGCCGCGGCCTGCGCACCCCGATGACGATGAGCGGCCCGGCCGCGGGGGAGCTCGCCGAGATCCTGGGCGGATACGGCGCCGACGTGACCGTGCTGGACGGACCGGCCGGCGCGGCCGCCACCCGCAAGCTGCTGCGCAGCGTCTTCTACAAGGGGATGGCCGCCGCGGTGGTCGAGGCCCTGGAAGCCGCCAAGGTGGCCGGCCTGGAGGAGTGGCTCCGGGGCAACATCACCACCGAGCTGATCCGCAGCAACGCCGACACCCTGGATCGGCTGGTCGACGGCTCGCGCAAGCACGCCGTCCGCCGCCGCCACGAGATGGCGGCGGCCGCTGAGCTCCTCGGCGACCTGGGCGTGCCGGCCCGGGTCGCCGAGGCCAGTCGCGACTGGCTCGGCGATCTCATCGATGAAAAGACTGAGCAACCTTTTCAGCGCTGCAAGACACTGAGGGGTATCCCCCACCGAAAGGCGATCCCCCGTGAAAGCGCGCAAGCTCCTGCTGACCGCCGTGACCGCTCTCGTCGCGGCGTCGGCCAGCATCTACGGCCTGAAGATGGCCGACGCCGCCACCTATCCCAATCCCGGCCCGATCACCGGTTCGACGTTCGCCCACGACCCGACGATGATCAAGCGGCCGACCGGCGGTTACCTGCTCGGGTACACCTCGCCCGGCATCGGCCTCAAGACCTCCTCGGACCGCACCAACTTCGTTGACGCGGGCAAGGCCTTCCCCAGCGGCACGCCGTGGGCCGACGCGTACACCGCGAGCGACAAGAACCTGTGGGCGCCGGACATCAGTTACGTCGGCGGCAAGTACCTGATGTACTACTCGGCCTCCACGTTCGGCTCCAGCAAGTCGGCGATCTTCCTGGCCGGCAGCACGACCGGCGCGGCCGGCACCTGGACCAACTACGGCAAGGTCGTCGAGTCCACCGCCACCAGCGGATACAACGCGATCGACCCGAACCTGATCGTCACGTCCTCGGGTGAGTGGTGGCTGAGCTTCGGCTCGTTCTGGAGCGGCATCAAGCTCGTCAAGCTGAACGCGTCGACCGGCAAGCTGGCCGACAGCACCATCCGCCCGATCGCTGAGCGGTTCGTGAACAGCAAGTCGATCGAGGCGCCGGTCATCTTCGAGCGCAACGGGTACTTCTACCTGTTCGTGGCGTTCGACCTGTGCTGCAAGGGCGCGTCCAGCACGTACCGCGTCATGGTCGGCCGCTCCAAGAGCATCACCGGCCCGTACGCCGACAAGGCCGGCACCGCGATGACCGCCGGTGGCGGCAGCGAGATCCTGGCCTCGCACGACGCGGTTTACGGCCCCGGGCACCCGGCGGTTTTCCAGGACGGCTCGCAGACCGTGCTGGCGTACCACTACTACCAGGCGAGCGGTGACGCCAAGCTCGGCATCAACCTGCTCGGCTGGGACTCGTCGAACTGGCCGTACGTCTACTGATCCCGGTCCGCCAGGGCATCGGCGGCCAACTCCAGCAGGTCCTCGCCGATCGGCAGCGGCGCTGGGTCGAGGCAGCGCTCCAGGAGCAGCTCGACCAGCGCCGCCCGGTCGACGATCTGGTTCTCGTCGATCATGCCGGGGAGGATGCGGACCTCTACGGTGTCGCGTACGAAATCGTCCTTGAGAAGCTGGGTGAGGTTGACGTCGAAGAACTTGCTGAGCCCGCCCGCGTGCGCGGCCTGGCGCAGTTCGTCGATTGTCGGGTTTTCCGGATTTTTTGTGAGGGAGACCAGTGCTTCCGGGAGCGGCGCCAGACGGCGACATGCCGGATTTGTTCCCAGTAAAGCTCGCAGCTCCTCGCGGTAGAACGCGAACAGCCGCACCAGATTCGACAGCGCCGGGGCAGAGCGGAACGGGCCGCCATCCAGATGCATATGCACCGCTGCCTCGTGCGGGATCGTGAACCCCAGCTCCCGGGCCGGCCCGAGCAATTCGGCGAGCGCCTCACGATGGCCCGACGCCAGCGGGGGAGTGATCACCTCGCAGGGCCGTTCCCGCTCACCCGGCAGCGGCGCGGCCAGCGCGATCGTCGCCCCGGCCGCGTCGTTCAGGCGGAAGACCTGCCCGTGCTGCTTGACCTCGGTGCCCCACAGTTTCGCGACGGAATCCAGGGCGACCGGCAGCGGGGACGCGGGATCACACTGGGCGGCCAGCAACCGCAGCAGCCGCCCGTCGTCGGTGAGGAGGCGGAACCAGCCGGGAACGGCCGGCGCCCGCTGATCCAGGCCGTTCAGCAGCGTCACGTCGTCGACGAGTGTGCAGAGCAGTGAGCCGTCGTCCCGGCGTACCTCGAAGCCCTGGGTCAGATGCAGGAACCGGCCCAGGCCCGGGACCAGCGACGGCTCACTGTCGTGGTGCCAGATGGGCCGGACGCTGCCCCCACAGCGCCCGGCCACGTCGAACGCGAGGGTGCGCCGGCTGACACCGGGCGGCGCCATCAGCTCGATCTCGAAGCCGATCCGCCGGCGCAAACGCTCGGTCATGGGTTGCTGTCTCTCACGGCTGGAAGGGCAGCGTCTCGCCGGCCAGCAGTTTCTTGCCGGCGGCGACCTTGGCGGCGAAGACGTCGTCGAGTTTCCACAGCTTCGCGAGCTTCACCGCGTCCTCACGGTCGTACCCGGCCTCGAAGAACGCTGTCGCCTGCAAGCCCGACTGGAACTCCGCTGCCTGCTTCTTGTCGGCCTTCACACCCGGCAGCTTCTCGCCGGCGAGCAGGCGCTTGCCGCCCTCGACCTTCGCCTCGTAGGGGTCGTCGAGTTTCCACAGCTCCGCGAGTTTCTCGGCGTCCTCCCAGTCGTACCCGGCGCCGAAGTAGGCGTCGAGCCGCTTCTGCACCTCCGGGTCGACGGTCGGGTCGATCATCGGGTCGCCCGACGGCCCCGCCGACGGCTCACCCGGAACCGGCTGGACCGGCAGCGTCTCGCCGAGCAGCAGTCGCCGGCCGGCCTCGGCCTTGACCGCGCCGATGTTCTCCGGGCTCATCTGCCACAGCCCGGCCAGCTCAACGGCCTCGTTGTAGCTGTAGCCGGCACCGAAGAAGGCCTCCCACCGCTCCAGCAGCTCTTTCTCCGAGGCGGAGGGGTCCGGCTCAGGTGACGCCGGTGCTCCGGCGGGCAGCCCGGCCACCGGCACGCTCTGCGGTCCGGCCGGCAGGATGGCGGGCAGGTTCGCGACGCCCGCGATCAGGCCGGCGCTGAGCACCGCGCCGCCGGCGGCCTGCGCGCCCCGGAGGCGCCACCGCCGCTTGCGGGCGAGTTCCTCGACCCGGGCGTACACCAAAGCCGGGTCGGGTGTCTCGTTCTCGTGGGTCTGGAAGGCTTCGCGCAGCCGGTCAGCGTGCAGGGTCACGACCACTCCTCGGCGTGGATCCGTTGTCTCTGTTCTTGTTCTTCTTGCTGTTCGAGACGCAGTGTCCGCAGCGCTTTCGAAGCCTGGCTGCGAACCGTAGCGGGAGTGCATCCGAGCAGGTCAGCGATGGTCTCATCGTCGATCTGCTCGTAGTAGCGCAGCACCAGCACGGCCCTCTGCTTACGGCCCAGCAGCGACAGCCGGTTCCACAACGCGTCCGCCTCGACCACGGTGTTCGCGTGATCGCCCACGCCACCCCGGGCAGCGTCCAGCTCCGCGAGCCGCTCACCGGCGGCATGCACGTTCCGGAACGCCCAGCTGCGCCGCCACGACAGGTACTCGTTGAGCACCATCCGGCGCACATAGGCGTCCGGCGAGTCCGAACCACTGATCCGCCGCCACTTGACCTGGGCACGAGCCAGCACTTCCTGCACCACATCCTGCGCGAGGTCGCGGTCGCCGGTGAGGACGACCGCGTACCGCAGCAGGCTGGGAAGGCGGGCCACCGCGAATTGCTCGAAGGTCACACCTATATCGACGCGCGACGGGACCGTTCCGTGCACTCGTTCACAGAAAAACTTTCTTCGGTACGCGTGACCGAGGCTCAGCGGCGGCCGCGAAGAACGGAACGGGCCACCAGGAACGCGGCCAGCAGCACGAGCTGCCCACCGGCGACGATCGCGTTCACGTTGACGGCCGGACGCCACGTGACACTGCCATCCTTGATCACATAAACGCCGGCCGGCCGGGCCGAGAACCCGAACCCGCCCCCGGAGCCCTCGCCCTGAGGCCGTTCCGCACCGTCGGCGGTGCTTTCCGCGTCTCCGGCCGGTGCGGTCCCGCTGCCGGAACCACCCCCGCCACCGCCGGAGACGATCGCCACCGGAATCACGGTGACACCGTCCTGCTCGACCGGCGTACCGAAGACCCGCCCGGCCGCGGCCGCACCGGTGCCTTCCCGCGCCTGAGCAAGAATGTCGCTGCTGTCAGTCCTGGGAGCCATTGACGTACCCCTTCGCCGCAAAGCCTTTTCGACCCACCCAGCCTGCCCCCAAGGGTCAAGCCCTCGCAGCCCCGCACCCCCACGCGTGTCGAGTTCGGGCGCGATACGCACCTGAAATCAACACGCGGTTGGTGGCTCCGGTCAGGGTGGTGGGGCTGTGCTGGCCCGGGGGATCAGGGTGGTGGGCACCAGGTCGGTGCCGGGTGGGGTGGGTTCCTGATGGATCTGGTCGAGGAGCAGGTGGACGCAGCGGCGGCCCACCTCGGCGAAATCCTGGTGAACCGTGGTCAGCGGCGGAAGGTAGGACGACGCGTCGGCTATGTCGTCGAAGCCGACGACGCTGACCTCGGCCGGGACCTGGCGGCCTGACTCGTGCAGGGCTCGCAGCACGCCCAGGGCCATCTGGTCGTTTGCCGCGAAGATCGCTGTGCAGGACGGGTCGGCGGCCAGGCGCAGGCCGGCGTGGTACCCGGAGTCGGCGGACCAGTCGCCTCGTTCCACGACGGGGACCGGGCGGCCGGACTCCTCCAGGGCCGTGCGCCAGGCGCCGGTACGGCGTTCGGCCGCGTACGACTCGGCGGGGCCGGCCACGTGGTGGACGGTGTGGTGGCCGAGGTCGAGCAGGTGGCGGACGGCCTGGCGGGCGCCGTCGGCCTGGTCGGTGTCGACGACGGGGTACCGGTCGCCGGCGTCCGAGTCGACCACCACGACGTGCACGCCGGGCGGCAGGGTCACCGCGGCCGCGTCCAGCAGGTGCACCTCGATGATCAGGATGACGCCGTCGACGGCCAGCTCGCCCATCCTGGTGAAGGCGCCGAGCACGTTGTCCTGGGTGGGCATGCCG
Source organism: Actinoplanes sp. CA-015351 (assembly GCF_050955685.1). Classification (NCBI taxonomy): domain Bacteria; kingdom Bacillati; phylum Actinomycetota; class Actinomycetes; order Micromonosporales; family Micromonosporaceae; genus Actinoplanes; species Actinoplanes sp. CA-015351. Next base: position 5,884,738 of record NZ_CP192102.1, on the reverse strand, counting down.
ACCGGGATCAGGGTGATCGCGTAACCCTCGGCGGCGGCGTGGGTGGCGATGGCCTCGACGGTCCGGCTGTTGCCGGTGGACGCCAGGCCGAAAAGGATCACGCCGATGGTGTTGAAGCGGCCGTATCGCAGGGAGCGGGCCGCGCTGTTCGGCCGGTAGCCCAGCTCGCGCATCGCGGCGAGCACCTGCTCGCGGGTGGACTCGACGACGCCGGCCTGGCCGTTGGCGACGCGGGAGACGGTCTGTGAGGAGACGCCGGCGAGGCGGGCCACGTCGGCCATCGAGACGCGCTGCTTGCGACGCCCGCCGGGGACGTCCGAGCCGGCGCGGAGCCGCTGAGCTTCGATGGTGACTCCTTGACCGTGCTGGTGACCCATGCCACTATACGGCCACCCGTTTACGTAAACATTCTGACACCCGCACGAAATTGTTAACGTAAACATCCGTGGAAGGAGGGCAGTGTTGACCCGGCGTACGTGGATCGGCTGGCAGTTCACCGGTCCGTTCCTGGCAGTCTTCGCCTTGGTCTTCCTGGCCCCGATCGGCTACTCGGCGTACCTCAGCCTCTTTCGCAACAGGCTCGTCGGCGGCACCGTCTTCGTGGGGCTGGAGAACTACACCAAGGCCTTCACCGACCCGCAGTTCTGGGAGGCGGTGACCCGCGTCGGGATCTTCCTGGTCGTCCAGGTCCCGGTGATGCTGTTCCTGGCGCTGCTGTGCGCCCTCGCGATCGACAGCGGACGACTGTACGGCGCCGCGTTCTTCCGGATCTCGATCTTCCTGCCGTACGCGGTGCCCGCCGTCGTGGCCGCCCTGATGTGGGGCTTCATGTACGGCACCCGGATCGGCCTGGTCGGCAACATCAACGACGCGTTCGGCGTCACGCTGCCCGACCCGCTCGCACCCGGCCTGATCCTCACCTCGATCGGCAACATCGTGACCTGGGAGTTCGTCGGCTACAACATGATCATCCTGTACTCCGGCCTGAAGGTGATCGACACCGCGCTGTACGAGGCGGCGGCGATCGACGGGGCCGGCCAGTTCCGGATCGTCCGGGCGATCAAGTTGCCGGCGCTGCGCGGGCCGATCGTCGTCGCGACCATCTTCTCGATCATCGGCAGTTTCCAGCTCTTCAACGAGCCGCAGATCCTGGACACCCTCGCGCCGAACTCGATCACCACGTACTTCACCCCGAACGTGTACGCGTACCAGCTGTCGTTCGGCGGCCAGCAGATCAACTACTCGGCCACCATTGCTCTGATCATGGGCGTACTGACGATGGTCGTCGCCTATGTGTTCCAGCGCCGCAGTCTGAAAGGGGCGCTGTGATGGCCCTGGCTCCACCGAAGCTTCGTCCGGGCGTACGCAAGGCATCTGATCCTGCAGTGGAGAAACGGAAGCCACGGAGCCTGGCCCTGACGCTGATCATGGGCATCGCGCTGGTCTACAGCCTGCTGCCGCTGATCTGGCTGACGATCAGCGCCACCAAGAGCCAGGAGGGCCTGTTCGGCTCGTTCGGCCTGTGGTTCGCCGATGACTTCTCGCTGTTCGGCAACATCTCCGACACCTTCACCTACCAGGACGGCGTCTACGGCCGCTGGTTGCTGAACACCTTCTTCTACGTGCTGGTGGGCGCGGGCGGGGCGACGCTGCTGGCGGCGCTTGCCGGGTACGGTCTCGCGAAGTTCGATTTCGCCGGCCGGAAAGTCGTGTTCGCCCTGGTCCTCGGGGGTGTGGCGGTTCCGCCGACGGCGCTGGCGGTGCCGACGTTCCTGATGTTCGCGAAGCTCGGGCTGACCGACACCCCGTGGGCCGTGATCATTCCGACGCTGGTCTCGCCGTTCGGCCTCTACTTGATGTGGACGTACTCGCGGGACTCGGTGCCGGACGAGATCCTTGAGTCCGCCCGGGTCGACGGCGCCGGCGAGTTCACGAGTTTCTTCTCGCTCGCGCTGCCGCTGCTGGCACCCGGCATCGTCACGGTCCTGCTCTTCAACACCGTGATGACCTGGAACAACTTCTTCCTCCCGCTGATCATGCTGAAGGACGCCGACCTCTATCCGCTCACCGTGGGCCTCTACTCCTGGAGCGAGCAGGCCACCACGGCCGGCGGCGACGTCGTCTTCAACCTCGTGATCACCGGTTCGCTGCTCACGATCATTCCCCTAATCGTGGCGTTCCTGCTGCTCCAGCGCTATTGGCAGTCGGGATTGGCCGCAGGAAGCGTCAAGCAATGAATCCCGAAGGGAACCGTCCATGATGATCACCCGTCGGCGTGCGATCCTCGGCGCCGCTCTGTCGATAACGCTGCTGGCCGCGGGCTGTTCCTCCGCCGACGACACGGGGGAGGAGACCGCCGCCGCGACCACCGTCTCGGACGCCGATGTGCAGGCCGCGCTCGAAGCCGGCGGCAACATCACGGTCTGGGCCTGGGAACCGACCCTGACCCAGGTTGTCGCCGACTTCCAGAAGAAATACCCCAAGGTCAAGATCAACCTCCAGAACACGGGTACGGGAAACGACGCGTACACCGCCCTGCAGAACGCGATCCAGGCCGGCGCCGGTGTCCCGGACGTCGCGCAGATCGAGTTCTACGCGTTGCCGCAGTTCAGCCTCTCCAAGGCGGTCACCGACCTGAACGCGTTCGGCGCCAGGTCGCTGGACGGGACGTTCACGCCGGGCACCTGGGGCGCGGTGCACTCCGGCGAGGCGATCTACGGCCTGCCGATGGATTCCGGCCCGATGGCGCTGTTCTACAACGCCGAGGTCTTCGAGAAGCACCAGCTCGGTGTGCCGGCGACCTGGGAGGAGTACGCGGCGGCGGCCGAGAAGCTGCACAAGGCCGACCCGAAGGCGTACATCACCAGCGACAGCGGTGAGGCCGGCTTCACCACCAGCCTGATCTGGCAGGCGGGCGGCAAGCCCTACACCGTCGACGGTACGAACGTGGGCGTCAACTTCACCGATCCGGGCACCCAGAAGTTCACCACGCAGTGGCAGAAGCTGATCGACGGCAAACTGCTCAGCTCGGTGCCGAGCTGGTCGGACGGCTGGTACCAGGGCCTCGCCGATGGCACCATCGCCTCGCTGGTGATCGGCGCCTGGATGCCGGCGAACCTGGAGTCCGGTGTCAAGGCGGGCAATGGCAAGTGGAAGGTCGCGCCGATGCCGCAGTGGGAGAGCGGCGGCAAGGCCACCGCCGAGAACGGCGGCAGCTCCATCGCGATCCCGGAGAAGGCCACGAACAAGACCCTTGCGTACGCGTTCCTCAAGTACGCGACGGTCGACGAGGGAGCGCAGAGCCGGGTCGACAACGGCGCCTTCCCGGCCACCACGAAGCAGCTGAACGCGCCGGAGTTCCTGAACAAGGAGTTCCCGTACTTCGGCGGTCAGAAGGTCAACGAGGTTCTCGCCGCGTCCGCCGGGCAGGTCGTCCCCGGCTGGTCGTACCTGCCGTTCCAGGTTTACGCCAACAACATCTTCAACGACACCGTCGGTAAGGCGTACCTCGGGCAGGGCACTCTCCAGGACGGCTTGAAGTCCTGGCAGGACGCATCGGTCAAGTACGGCCAGGAACAGGGTTTCACAGTTAAATGAGCTCAGCTGACAACACTCCCCGGCGCTGGCTTCGTCGCGCCGGGGAGGCCCGGATGGAATTCGGCACCGATTACAACCCCGAGCAGTGGCCGCGCGAGGTCTGGGACGACGACGTACGCGCGATGCGCGAAGCGGGCGTCACCATCGTCTCGCTCGCGATCTTCTCGTGGGCCCGTCTCCAGCCGCGGGAGGACACGTACGACTTCGAGTGGCTCGACGACGCGATGGACCTGCTCCACGCGAACGGGATCGCTGTCGACCTCGCCACGGCCACTGCTTCGCCGCCGCCCTGGCTGACCACGAAACACCCGGAGATCCTGCCGGTGAACCGGGAGGGCAACACCGTCTGGCCGGGAGCGCGTCAGCACTGGCGGCCGACGTCGCCGGTGTTCCGGGAGCACGCGCTGCGTCTGGTCCGTGCGCTGGGCACGCGTTATGCGGCCCACCCTGCTCTTGTCGCGTGGCATGTGAACAACGAGCTGGGCTGCCACAACGTCTACGACTTCTCCGACGATGCGGCGTACGCCTTCCGGCAGTGGCTTTTGAACCGTTATGAAACGATAAACGTGCTCAATGAAGCCTGGGGGACTGCTTTCTGGTCGCAGCGCTACGACAGCTTCGACGAGATTCTGCCGCCCCGCCTTGCCGCGTCGCACCCGAACCCGACGCAGCAGCTCGACTTCAAGCGCTTCTCCTCGGACGCGCTCAAGGAGCACCTGCGCGCCGAGAAGGCGATCCTGCGCGAGATCACCCCGGACGTGCCGGTCACCACGAACTTCATGGTGATGGGCTCGCAGAGTTCGATGAACTACGCGGACTGGGCGGCCGAGGTCGACTTCGTCTCCAACGACCACTACGTGGTGCCCGGACCACAGGCCGGCGACGAGCTCTCCTTCTCGGCGAACCTCACCGGCTGGCTGGCCGGTGGGCAGCCGTGGTTCCTGATGGAGCACTCCACCAGCGCGGTCAACTGGCAGCCGGTCAACGTCGCGAAACGGCCCGGCGAACTCGCCCGGGACTCGCTCACGCATGTGGCGTACGGGGCTGACGCGGTCTGCTTCTTCCAGTGGCGGCAGTCGAAGGCCGGTGCGGAGAAGTACCACTCGTCGATGCTGCCGCACGCCGGGACCGACAGTGCGGTCTTCCGGGCGGTCGCCGGCCTCGGGCAGCAGCTTCGTGAGCTGGCGCCGGTCGCCGGTACACCGCGGACCGCCGCCCAGGTCGGGATCGTCTTCGACTGGGAGTCGTGGTGGGTCTCCGAGCAGGACTCGCACCCGACCGACCGGCTGCGGTACCGGCAGGAAGCCCTCGACTGGTACACCGCGCTGCTGGACAACGGCATCCGCGCCGACGTGGTGCCGACCGGCGGGGACCTGGAGCGTTATCAGGTGCTGATCGCGCCGGTGCTGCACGTGGTGCCGGCGGCGCTCGCCGATCGGATTTCACGATTTGTCGGCAATGGTGGACATTTCGTGACGACCTACTTCTCCGGCATCGTCGACGAGAACGACCACGTCTGGCTCGGCGGATACCCGGGTGCGCTGCGGGACCTGCTCGGCATCCGGATCGAGGAGTTCGCGCCGCTGCTCGACCACGAGAGCGTGGAACTCGACAACGGTGTGACCGGGACGCTGTGGACCGACCGGATCGACGTGACCAGCCCGGAGGTCGAGGTGCTCGCCCGGTACAAGACCGGTGAGCAGGCCGAACGTGCCGCCATCACCCGTCGGCCGGTGGGCAGCGGGTCGGCCGCGTACGTGTCGACCCGGCTCGGCGCGGACGGGCTGGCCACGGTGCTGCCGGCTCTGCTCGCACCGGCCGGTGTGGTGAGCGAGTTGCCGGCCGAGCTGCGGGGCCGGGTCGAGCTGGCGATCCGTGGTTCACACCGGTTCTTCATCAACCGGACCGACGAGCCGATCGACCTGCCCGAGGGCACCCTGGCGGCGCGAGGCGTACTCGTCCTCTGAGCCGTACCCGGGTGCCCGGCGCCATGCCGGGCACCCGGGTGACGCTTACGCGGGTGGGACGGGACGGAACGCCGTCGCTGCTGACTCGCTCAATATCAGACGATCGCCATCCAGGGCTACATATCGGCTCGGATAATTGTATGAACGTAGTGTCAGCGCCGTGCCGGACGAAATCGACGCGGTGCAAAAGGTGCTGTCCGCGTCGAACAGTTTCGAACTGCCCGCCTGGTCCAGACGGATTCCGTAGTCCCGATGGCGCAGATAATATCCGGGAAAGTTTACTGATTCGAGCGAGAAGCAGTCCGAAGCAGACCGCCCGGTACGAACCACAAACCGTGAGTCGGCCCGGTCGCCCTCGCTGCTGCTCGACGAGATCACGTCGATACGCGCGACGTAGTTCCGGTGCCGCACCCGGTACCCGGTCCGGAACGACGGCTCGAGACCGACCGTGGCGCCGACCGTCAGCGCGATCGGTGGGGTCGTGGTCCTCGACGGCGACGGTGCTGCCGCCTTGGATGGCGAGGGCGGCCGCTTCGATGCCGAACTCCTGGTCGCGACAGGTGCGACCGCTGGGGAAGTGACTGTCGTGCGGCTGGGTGGCGGCCGCAGGGAAATCGTCTCCTCAGGCAGGATCGGGAAGGCCGGCATGTCCGGCCACGGTGCTTGACTCCGCACGGCCACCGGCGCCGGCGCCTCCTCGTCGCTGTCGTCGAGCGCGACGATCGCGGTCACCGCACACCCCAGGGCGGCGACGACGGCCAGGAGCAGGAAGTGCCGCGTGGGGCGAACCGGTGTGGTCGCGCCGGGGCCGAGCGCACGCCGTTCGGGCACTCGGGGAAGTGCCGGACGCCCGCCTTGGTAGCCGGGCTCGGAGGAGGAGGAATACGGCGGCACCCAACCGCCGACGCGAAGCCGGTTTTGGCTCTCATCTTCCGGCATCAATTTCGCTTTCCGTAGGAACGTCGAGCATTACCACTTAATGGTTCGATAATGATCTACAGGTTACCGACGGTTCAGGGCAAGGGTTTGGGGCCAGGGAATTCATCTGGGAGCGATCCCAGTCGAACTGATCAGACCTCTCGTCCGTATCTCATCACCGGAGCCACCCGCGCGCCGACCGAGGAGAGTACGCGTGGACAGTCCTGTCGCACCCGCCCCACCGACGCCGGATCCCGTGCCGCCGGCCAAGCCCACCCTGCCTGACATCTCCGAGTACTGGCCCGACCCGGCCAAGCCTGATCCGGCCAAGCCCGATCTGGTCAAGCCTGATCTGGTCAAGCCTGATCTGGCCAAGCCGCCGCATCGCCTCGGGCCGCCTGCTGATCACTACGAGCTGCCCGGCAGCGAAGCGACCCGGACCGGCCGGGGACTCGCCGACGACACGTATCCCGGCTCTGCCCGGCCCACTCTGGAGCTTCACCTGCATCCCCGGCCGCGGCGCGGGTTCCGGCGTACCGTCGTGGTGGTCGCAGGGTTGCTGGCCCTCGTGGCGATCGCCGGCTGGGCGGTGTTGCGCGACGGTGAGCAGGAGACCCGGCTACCGGCCTTCGAGCAACCGGCGGCGCTGGCGCCCGGCAACAACCCGCCCGTGGTGATCGGCGAACCGGAACCGAGCCAGGCCGCGGTGGTTCCGGACGCGGCCACCCTCGAGTTCGTCGACGGCACCACCGAGGTGAACGTGACGATCGGAACCGTGCCGAGCGGCTGGTTCCGGGTCACCAGCCCGGACGGCAGTGGCGTCAAGGCCCGCGCCCAGCTCGACGGCGACACGGTGAAGGTCTTCGTGGAGCCGACCGGTCCGGAAGGCCCGGCCCGGGTGGACGTGCTGCTCAGCGAGGACGTCACCTGGTCGCTGCGGATGCGCGGCGGAGCCCGGGTCGCGAACTTCGACCTGACCCGGGGCAAGCTCGACCGGATCGACCTGCTCGGCGGCACCGCCCGCACAAGCATCGCCCTGCCCGCCACCGACACCGCGATCCCGATCCTGATGGGCGGCGGCGTCAACACCTGGCGGATCAGCACGGACGGCGAGGTTCCGGTACGCGCCGAGTTCCGCAAGGGCGCCGGAACCGTCTCGCTGTACGGCAAACGTGACCGCGGCATCGCTGTCGGCACCACGCGTACCGCGGGCAACGGCGACGACACGGTCGAGATCACGGCGGAAGCCGGCATCGGGACGCTGACCGTGACAGCACGGTGACCCCGGTTGATCGTTTGACCCTGGTTGATCGTTTGACCCTGGTTGATCTGTGGCCCTGGTTGATCTTTGACCCTGGTTGATCTTTGACCCTGGTTGGCGGCGCCCTGGCCCGGTTCGGCACAATTCCGGCGTGACACGAGCAGAGGGCGACGCCGCACCACCGGAGACCACCGTCTCACTGGACCACTTCACCGGGCTGTACATGGCGAAGGACGATCCGTGGGACGTGGCGACCAAGTGGCACAACCAGCGTAAATACGCGGTCACCCTGGCGAGCCTGCCCCGTGAACGCTACAAACGCTGTTACGAGCCGGGCGCCTCGATCGGCCTGTTCACCCGGATGCTGGCACCCCGCTGCGACGCGGTCCTGGCCACCGACAGCGTCGAGGAAGCCGTCCAGCAGGCCCGCGACAACACCGCCGACCTGCCGAACGTCACCGTCGAACGCGCCATGGTCCCGGCCGACATGCCGTCCGGAACCTTCGACCTGGTAGTCATCGGCGACCTGCTCTACTACCTGTCGGCCGCCGACCTGGACGCGTTCCTGACCGGCATGCTCAACCGGCTCGAACCGGACGGCGACCTGGTCTCCCTGCACTTCCGCAACCGCGACGGCGACGGCGATTACGACGGCCACCACGTCCACGAGACCTTGGCGGCCCTGCCGGGCCTGGATCGCGTCATCCACCACGAAGACGAGTGGTTCCTCCTGGACGTCCTCCGCCGGCTCCCCTGAGGGTACGCACCAAAGCCCCCAAAGCCCCCGAACCATGCCAGGCCCTACGAGCCGGCAGCCCGAACCGCCGAGCGCCGAGCCGTAGCTGCGGCATGTCATGGCGCCGCCGTTCCGTGTCCGAGCTACAGCTCGCGGGCCCACGCCATCCAGACGCGGACCTTGTGAGGTTTCGCCGGGTCGGCAACCGCAAGCTCACAAGATCTGAGCCGGACGGGTTTGAAGCAGGTGTTCGCCGGGCCGTGGGGTCCGGTTGCGGCAGGACGGCCGCAGCAGCCGGGCTCACCCTCACCGAGGCGGTCCCGCTTCTCCTTTCCTACGCGTAATCGCCGAACGCCCGCCACCCCGAGGCGACTGACGCCCCTCCCGCCGGCGCGACCCGCCGCCGGCCCCGGCGCCCCGCTGGGCCGCCCGGGCCGCTGGGCCGCCCGGGCCGCTGGGCCGCCCGGGCCGCCGCTCCGCGCGGGCGGCGGGGTCGCCGGGTTGCTCCGCCGCAGCCCCGATGCGTGTTGATTTCGGGTGCAATTCGCACCTCACGTCCACACGCACGCCGCAGAACGGCTGTTCGTGGTGACTTCGGGTTCGTATCGCACCCTAAATCAACACACCGAGCCGTAAGTCGACACGCACACCGCAAACAGTGCCGGCTACCTCATGTGGTTGCTCTGCGAATCGTGCTCGCCCGGGCGTGTCAGGGCGCCCTGCGCGGTCGGTCGCAGCCGGCATTAGCTGATCTTGGCAAGCTGCGCCCACATGTCAGCCCGGACCTGCAAAGGTCGGCGCTACGCCACGCCACTGCGCACGGCGCGGCGCGGCACTGCGGCAGGGCACTGCGGCGCGGCACTGCGGCACGGCACTGCGGCACGGCACTGCGGCACGGCACTGCGGCACGGCACTGCGGCACGGCACTGCGGCACGGCACTGCGGCACGGCACTGCGGCAGGGCTCTGGTCAGTGGGCCGTGTGCAGGGCTTGGAGGCTGGGGATCGGGGTGGTGCCGGTGGGCGTACCCGATGGGGTTTTCAGGCAATGCACCTGGTCGGCGGTTGCGGCATGGAGCCTGAGTCCGTCCGGGGTCAGGGCCAGGCCGCGCAGCGGGCCTGGTAGCGAGCGGCTTGCCGTTACCGCGTCGGTCGAGCGGTCGAGGGCCGTGACCGTGTCGCCGCCACCGACGAACGCGTGGGTGGCGGTGAGCTTCAGGAACGCACTCGCGGCGGGCGGTTTCGAGAACGCACTCGCGGCGGGCGGTCTCGAGAACGCACTGGCAGAGGGCGGTTTCGAGAACGCACTCGCGGCGGGCGGGACGTCCAGCACCCGGGTGATCGTCAGGGTTGACGGGTCGGCGTAGGCGATTTTGCCGGCGCCCAGGTCGGCTACCGCTATGTGGCGGGCGTCGGCGGCCAGGGCGTGGGCCTGCGGTGCGCTGGTGCCGAACGGGTGAGGCAGGTCCAGGCAATATGCCCAGCCGTCGGTCAGGTGCAGGACGTGGACGAACGCGTGGGCGTTGCCGGGGCGGCCGGAGAGCAGGTCGCGGGTGTGCGCGTGGCCGGGCTGATGGGTGTAGAGCGTGAACAGCATCGCGCCGTCCGCGGAGAGGACCGCCTGGCGGCCTTCGCCGCGCATCTCCTCCTCGGCACCGGGCGGTACCGGGGTTTTGTCGCGGGTGTTCAGCGGGTGCAGTTCGCCGGAGTTCAAGTCGAGCAGGCGGACCCGGTAGTGGTCGGGTGCGGTCGCGGGCAGCCATTCCAGGACGAACAGGCCGGATGCGTCGCTGGTGAAGGCATCCGGTTCGATCACACCGGGCAGCCGGAACTTGCGCGGGCCGCCGGGCGCGGCGATCAGGATCGGCGACCAGTCCCGACCAGCCGGGATCGCTCCGGGCAGGGCAGGGGTCAACGCGCACGACCGGCCGTCCGACGAGATCGCCCGGGGCTGCCACCCGCCCCCGTAACCGTCACTGCGGATGACAGCCCCGGAAACCGGGTCGATCTGGTCCAGGCCGTCGCTGCGGGCGGAATACAGGAACCGGCCGTCGTGGCTGAGGGTCGCGGCGTGACCGATCACCTGCCGGCCGGAGGAGGAAGCCCGGACCAGGCCGCGATCGGTCTCCACGAGCAGGACGTCTTGCAGGGAGAACGCAGCCGAGGAGCGGGAACGGCACGCCGTCAGAGCCAGCCCCGCTCCGGCCAGGACAAGGAAGTTCCGCCGAGTCGTCATGCAAGCAGGACACCGCTCGCCGGGAACCGGTTCCCGATCGGCGGTGTCTCTATGGTGTGGTGAAGGGGGCGGCCATCGATTTCGACGAGGCGGATGCCGTGGCGAGGGCCCGCGGCGGCGATCTGGACGCGTACGAGGTTCTGGTCGCTCGCTTCACCGCGCCCGCTCATCGGGCCGCCGTGCTGCTCGGTGCGGGCGCCGACGCGGACGACGTGGTGCAGGAGGCGTTCGTGAAGGCGTACCGAGGGCTGGGGCGTTATCGCGGTGACGGCTTCAAGGCGTGGCTGCTGGCGATCGTCGCGAACGAGACCCGCAACCTGATCAGATCCCGCCAACGCCGGGCCGGTCTGCTGAAACGGGCCGCCGAACCCGAGACGCTGGAGATCGATCCGGCGGAGACGGCCGAGGCTTCCGAGCGGCGGCGGTTTCTCGTCGAGCAGCTGCGGGCGCTCGACATGCGGGATCGTGAGGTGCTCACCTGCCGTTACCTGCTGGACCTGTCCGAGGCGGAGACGGCGACGACGCTCGGCCTGCCCCGCGGAACGGTGAAGTCGCGGACCGCTCGGGCGCTGACCCGGCTGCGCGATCGGATGCCCGTGCGGGAGGTGCCCGGTGCGTGACGACGACGAGCTGATCGGTGAGTTGCGTGAGATCGGGCGGGCTTTGCGCGTACCCCAGGCTCTTGATCAGAGGAACGCGGTGCGTGCGCGCCTCACTGCGCCGGCGCCGCGCCTGCGTCGCGTGCGCTTGGCGGCAATTTCCCTGGTGGCGGCCTTGATCGCGACGCTCGCTCTGGTTGCTCCGGCACGCGCCGCGGTGGTCCAGGTGGTCGGTGATCTTCTGCGTGTGGCAGGGATTTCGGTACGCGCGGAGCACCCGCCCACCGATCTCCCGGTGGACCCGAGCCCTCTGCCGTCGACCGTTTCGTCCGATCTGGACGAGGCTCGCCGGGTGGCCGCGTTCCCGGTGACGGTGCCGGTTGATCTGGGCCCGCCGGAGGAGGTGCTGCTCGCCGATCCCGGTCCGGACGGCAAGCCGCGGGTGATCACCATGACGTTCCGTGGTGGGACGGTGCGGTTCGATCAGTTCGACGGGACCCTCGACGGCGGGTTCCTGAAGACCACACCCGACGCCGAATGGGTAGACCTTGGTACTGGCGCACCCCTCGCGGCGTGGCTCCCGGAACCGCATCCACTGACCTATATCGGTCGTGACGGCGTGACGCGCACTGAGACGGCGCGTCTCGCCGGACCGTCTTTGATCTGGTCGTCGACCCGCAACCTCACCTATCGGCTGGAGGGGCTCCGGACACTCGGCGAGGCGACGGCGCTGGCGCGCTCGGTGCAGTGATCATTTAGGGAGAAGGTACCGTTTGTCCGGATGAGAACTCTGCCTGCTCTCTGTGGACTCGCTGCTCTGGTTGCTCTCGGTGGTTGCACGGCCGACCCTTCGCCGCAGCCGTCGCCGACCACCACCGCCTCGGCCGCACCATCCTCGGCCGCCGAAGAGTTCTATGTGGAGCCGGACGCTCCCGCCGTCGGGCAGGTCGTGACCTGGACGGCCGCCGGGCGCGCCGCCGACGCCGCCGCGGTACGCCGGATCGCCGAGTCACCGGCCGCCGTCTGGTTCGCCGACGGCGAGCCCGGATACGCCGACCGCGCCCGTGCCCTGGTCACCGCGGCCGCCGCGGCCGGACGTACCCCGGTGCTCGTCGCCTATTACGTGCCGCAGCGGGACTGCGGGGCGTACTCAGGGGGAGGAGCGCCGGATGCGGCCTCCTACCGCACCTGGATCGCCGGGCTGGCCGGGGCGCTGGGCGACTCCCGCGCGATCGTGGTGCTGGAACCGGACGCCGTGACCCACGTCCTGCAGGGCTGCGTGAGCGGCCCGTCCGCCGAGGAGCGGTACACCCTGCTCAGCGAGGCGATCACCACGCTCAAGGCCGCGCCGGGCGCGCGGGTCTACCTCGACGGCGGCAACCCCAGTTGGGTACGCGACGTCGACCGGGTAGCGACCGCCCTGGTCAAGGCCGGGGTGAAGAAGGCCGACGGATTCAGCCTGAACGTGGCGAACTTCGAGACCACCGAGGCGAACGTCAGCTACGGCACGCAGATCTCGGATCGGCTCGGCGGCGCCCGGTTCGTCATCGACACGAGCCGCAACGGCAACGGGCCGGCCGCTGTCGACGCCCGGGACGCCGAGGGGCACTGGTGCAACCCGGAGGGCCGGGCGCTCGGCCCGTCGCCGACCACGCAGACCGGTGAGGCGCTCGTGGACGCGTACCTGTGGGTGAAACGGCCGGGAGAGTCCGACGGCGAGTGCCGCGCGGGTGCTCCCCCGGCCGGTCAGTGGTGGCCCGAATACGCCCTTGAGCTGGCGACCAATTAGCGGATTCTTACCCATTTCGCGGGTGATGGCGTTCCCGCTCCGTCGACCAGGAAGAGCATGTACCAGCCGGCCGGCACCAGGCCGCGTTTCTCCGGGACGGACAGCGTGACACCGCCCGGCGCCCGCTTCACCCCGAGCGCGATCGACCTCTGGTCCACATCGGTGCCGTGGGTGACCGCGCTGGGGCGTACCAGGCGGGCCTCGCGGACCCGGGCCGCGTCCGGTGTCGCGAACGACGCCTTCTCGCCACGCTTGATCAGGCTCGGGCCGGTGGGCGCGGCCGGGCGGGCGCCCTGGAACAGGTACGGCGGGCTGTAGATCTCGATCCGCTGCTCGAACACGCCCGGGTTCTTGCCGGACCTGTCGTAGATCGGGTCGCTGCCCATCGTGATGACCCGGCCGTCCGGCAGCAGCAGCGCCTCGGAGTGGTAGTTGCGGCCGACTGCCGGCTCCGCTGCTTTACGGAAGGCGTTCTTGCGTACGTCATAGATCTGAGCGGTGAGCAGGTCGCTGCGCTTGCGTCCCTGGTACGGACCACCCCGGTAACCGGACGAGCCGCCGCTGGTGAAGACGGTGTCGTCGGGCAGGACCACGGTGTTCAGGTACCGCGTCGGGTTCGGCAGCCGTGGCCCGGCCCGCCAGGCCGGGCGCGGGTCGTCCAGGTCGGCGATAGCGGTCCGTGCCGTGGAGATGGGAGAGTCACCGACCGCGCCGCCGCCGAGGATCATGACCTTCTGGTCCTGTGCCGGCGGCAGCATCACCGACGCGCTGGTCTCGGTCATCGTGGAGTCGGCGAGGCCGTGCACCGGCTGGAAACGGTTCTTCTTGACGTCCCAGAGGCCGGGGGTCCGTCCCTCGGTCGCCGAGCCGTACCCGGCGTTGGATCCGGAGAAGAAGAGCCGTTCGTCCTGGGTGAGGAAGAGCGCGGGGTACGTCGGGAAGGTCCGGCGCAGGCTCGGCGCGGGCACCCACTTCTTCTTCTTGACCTGGTACCGCTCGTTGGTGCCGGGGATCATCCGGCCGAACTGGTCGAGGCCGGACACGGCCAGCACGTCACCGCCGGCCAGGGTCGCGAGGGTCGGGTACCAGCGGGGCTTCGACAGGTCGCCGGTGCGCACGTAGCGTTCGGTCTCCGGGTCGAACTCGTACGTCGTCTTGTCGCCGCCGTACTCCTGCTTCTCACGGGTGATCTTCTCAGCGATGCCGTACAGGTTGCGGGTGTCGTCACCCTCCAGCCCGAGGATCTTGTACTGCGCCGGTTGCTCGACCACCGGGGCGTCGCCGGGCTCGGCCGCGTCCACCCAGACCTCGACCTCGCCGGCGTGCACCATGGTCTGCGTGCCGTGCCACATCTTGGTGGCGGCCGGCACGCTCACGTCGGCGCGGCTCACGTAGATCCGGCCGTTGTCCGCCTCGAAACGGGTGCCCTTCGGGAACGTCCGCGCCCCGAAGTCCGGCGACTCGTTCTTGATCTTCATGACTCCGGCGGCGTTCTTGATGTTCGCTTCCAGTACCTCGTACGACTTGGTGCCGCCGGCGACCAGCAGCTTGCCGTCGGGCAGGAACGTGTGCCCGGCGCAGAACAGGTCGGTCGGCGTCGGCACGTCGGAGAACCTGTCGGTACGCGGATCCCAGAGGATCGTCCGGAACGTGCCGGCCTCGAAGTTCTCCCGGTTGTTGCCGGAACCCGCGATGATCAGCACCTTGCCGGTCTTCAGCAGGGCACCGTGAATCGCATTGATCTTGAATCCGGCCGGTACCGGCAGGAGCGACCAGTGGCCGAAGGTCTCCTTGTAGGACTGCCGGTTGATGGCGAACTCGTGGTACTGGTCGGTCGCGAGGACCACTATCGGGCGGTTCACCACGGCCACGGCGGCCAGGGCCAGGATCGTGGTCAGGGCGGTCAGTAATCGCCGGGCGGGTGTGGGTCGGGTTCGGGGGGTCATGCGTACGTCTCCACGGGTTCTTTGTGTTCTTCTTTTTCTTCTGGTTCGGGAGCTGTCGCGGGCGGGACTCGCCGGGACTGAGCCAGCCAGATTGCCGGCGGGGTGAGGCAGAGCGTCATGTTGAGCGCCGGCCACAGCCACATGAACCCGTGCGCGTGCCCAGTGACCAGGGCGATGACCAGCAACGCGGCATAGAACGCGGCCCATTGCAGGTGGCTACGGAACGTGAGCAGCCGATCCGGGCTGGCCGAGTCACCCTTCGGCGTCACCACGAAACCGGCACGCCGGCGCAGCACCGCCTGCAGAAACGAGGAGACGTAGATCGGCGCGCACAGCGTGGAGAGCAGCATCCCGGCCAGGCCTGAGGATCCGGCCTCCTCGTGCGGGCTGATGTTGTGCCGCCGGTTCCAGATGTAGAGGCCGACCTGGAAGATCGCGGCGTCCACATAGAGCATCAGCCACACCTGCTGCGGCACCTGCACACCCTGGATGCCGAGCACGATGTGCAGCACGGCGGTGGCCGCGCCGAGCAACCAGGCGACAGCGGTCAGCGGGTAGTACGCCATCAGCAGGCCGTAATGCACCGACCTCATCAGGCCGAGCTTGCGGATCATGGAGCCGAACTGGGCCACGCAGACCTCGTCGGTGCCGCGTGACCAGCGGTGCTGCTGGCTGAAATAGTCGGTCCAGGAGGACGGTCCCTCGCCGACAGCGAGCACGTCCGGCGTGTAGATGGATTTCCACCTATTCCCCGTTTTTTCGTTACGAGTGCTGTGCACCACCAGGCTCGTCGCCATGTCCTCGGTGATCGAGTCCTGGAGTCCGCCGATCGAATTCAGCGCGGCGATGCGTACCGCGTTGTTCGTGCCGACCAGCATCGGGATCCCCAGCCGGTTGCCGGCGCGCTGCAGCAGCGAGTGGAACAGGTACTGCTGCGACTCGGCCCAGCGGGTGATCACGTTGTCGTAGTTGCCGTAGATCTGCGGGCCGATGACGAACGCGACGTCCGGGTCGCGGAAGTACCCGAGCAGCCGTTCGCAGAAGTTCGGCAGCGGCACGTGGTCCGGGTCGACCGAGACGAACGCGTCGTACCGGCTGCCGTGCTGGTCGATCCAGGCGTTGTAGTTGCCGTGCTTGGTCTTCGCCTTGAAACCGCCGGCCTCGGTGTTCCAGCGGGCCACGCCCTTGCGGCTGAAGTGGCGGACGCCGACGTCGCGGCACATGGCCTTGACCTCGGGGTCGTTGCCCTCGTCCAGCAGCCAGACGTCGTACCGGCCCGGGTGCCGGATCGCCCGCGCCGCCCGCAGCGTCTGCGCCACCATCTCCAGCGGTTCCTTGCCGGGAACGATGGTGGTGAGGAACGCGACGCGCAGGTCCTCGTCCGGCGGCACCGGCACCGGATCCCGCGCGCGAAGGGTGGCGAGGCACAACGTCACGACGTTGACCAGGCGGAACAGTTCGATCAGCGCGGTCATCGCGATCATGACGGCGGTGATCGCCTTCTGCTTCTCCGGTAGCTCCATCGAGGAGATCAGCCAGCCGAAGAACGTCGACTCGAAAGCGAAGGCGAAGGTGGCGATCAGCAGCGTACGGACGGGCCGCCGCTGGGAGAGCGGTTTGAGGCGGACCCGATACCCCGCCTCCGGCACCGGGTCGGTGTCGCCTGCGAGCCGGCTGAAGCCGTCGTAGTCGTACGTCATCGGTCTCCCTGCATCGACGAGCTCCTGTCGGGGGATCAGGCCCCCGGTGGATAACGCATCAAATGCGGCGCAGGGTATTTAGCACGGCTACCGGTCACATAGGAACAATATCTAGAAATAGTAAACTTAGGACATACCGGACCCTCTTGCATGCGTCGGTGGCACCTGTCGTTTTCGTCGAACCATCACGCGCTGTGATCCGTTCTCTCTGACGTGGGCGGGGCGGAACGGCCCCGCGGTGACCTGACTTAGGCGGTGGCAATGCTGATCCTGTCCCTGCTCATCCTCGTTCTGGCCGGCGCCTGCGTGCTGGCGGTGCGAGGCGTACGCGCGGATGCCAAGGCGGAAGCGGAGCCGCTGAGCCTCCCGGAGGCGTTCTTCGCCCCGCAGAGTCTCGAGGGCGTGCTCTGCGTCCAGCTGCTCGACGGCGAGATCACCCAGCAGCAGTACGTCCGCTCCATGGCGGGTCTCGCCGCCCGTGACGACGAACGCCACCCGCTGACGGTTCCCCGTTACGAGGAGTGACCCTGACGGTCCGTTCCTCCGGCGCGACCCGCCGCCGGCCCCGGACGCCCCTCACCCCTAGGCTGCTGTAGTGATCATCAGCGGGAGGGGCGGCGCATGAGTTCCGAGGTCGAGACGCTGCAGGCCCTGCTGCGGATCCCCACCGTCTCCACGCGGGACGCCGACGCCTGGGACCACGAGGCGTTCGCAGCGTTCCACGCCGAGCTGAGCGAACGCTTCCCGCTGCTGCACACGAAGCTGGAGTTGACCCGGGCTGGACGGTACGGGCTGCTCTTCCGCTGGCCCGGCGCCTCCGCGGACCGTCCCGTCGTGCTGATGGCACACATGGACGTCGTTCCGGTCGAGGGCGGGCAGTGGACGCACCCGCCGTTCGCCGGGATCGTCGAGGACGGGGTGATCTGGGGGCGCGGCACCCTCGACGACAAGGCCAGCCTCGTCGCGATCTGCCTGGCCGTCGAAGATCTGCTGGCGGCGGGGCATGTGCCGGCCCAGGACGTCTGGCTGTCGTTCGGCAGTGACGAGGAGGTCGCCGGCCAGGCGGCGCCGGCGGCCGTCGAGGAGCTGCGGCGGCGCGGCGTGGAGCCGTGGTTCGTGCTCGACGAGGGTGGCGCGGTCGCCTACGACGCGTTTCCCGGGGTGACCGAGCCGATCGCGGTCGTCGGGGTGACCGAGAAGGGCATCACGTCGCTGGAGCTGCGGGTCGAGGGGCGCGGCGGGCACGCTTCCACCCCGTCGAAACTGGGGCCTACGGCTCGGCTGGCGCGGGCGATCACCCGGCTCGATCGGTCCGCGATGCCGGCGTCGATGCCGGAGGCCACGCTCGCGCTGTTCCGGCGGGCCGCCCCGCTGGCCGCGCAGCCGATGCGGTCGGTGCTGACCGCGGCGTCCCGGGTCCCGGCGCTGCTGACCAGGCTGCTGCTCGCCGCCGGCCCGGAACCGGCCGCGATGGTACGCAGCACGTTCGCGGTCACCACGCTGAGCGGTTCGCCGTCGCTGAACGTGGTGGCGGCCAGCGCCACGGCCGGCGTCAACATCCGCGTGATGATCGGCGACACGGTGTCCGACGTGGTCGAGCACGTGCGGCGCGCGGTGAACGACGACAAGGTGCAGATCCGGATCATCGACGCGGGCGAGCCGTCCCCGTCGTCACCGGTGGACGAGGCGTTCGACCTGCTCTCAGCAGCCACGGCCAGGCACTTCCCGGAGGCGGTGACAGCGCCGTACGTGATGATGGCGGCCACCGACGCCCGGCATTTCACCGCGATCAGCCGCCGGGTGTACCGCTTCACCCCGTTCGAGATGACCAAGGCCCAGCGCGAGGCGATCCACAGCCACGACGAGCACCTGCACGTCTCCGCCTTTCTCAAGGGCGTCGCCTGGTACGGCACCCTGCTCCGTTCCCTCCCCTAGATCACATCCGGCTGGCCCGCACCGCTGCTTGAATCCCGGGTCGCCGCCGCTGGCCGCTGAGTGTTACTCGCTGCTACGGCAGGGCCGGCCGGTAGTCGATGTGTGGAGCATGGTGGGGCCCCCAGGCACCGCCCGTTACCAAGATCTGCCGGAACGCCCGCGAGCACGATACGCAGAGCAACCGCATGAGGCGTGTCGACTTTCGGCTCAGTGTGTTGATTTGGGGTGCGATACGAACCCGAAGTCGCCACGAACAGCCGTTCTGCGGCGTGCGTGTGGACGTGAGGTGCGAATTGCACCCGAAATCAACACGCATCGGGGCTGCGGCGGCCCGGCCCGGCCCGGCGGCCCGGCCCGGCTCGGCGGCTCGGCCCGGCCCGGCTCGGCGGCTCGGCCCGGCTGCGGCGGCTCGGCCCGGCTCGGTGGCCGGGCCCGGCTCGGTGACCCGGCTCGGTGGCCCGGCTCGGTGGCCCGGCTCGGTGGCCCGGCGGGGCGCCGGGGCCGGCGGCGGGTCGCGCCGGCGGGAGGGGCGTCAGTCGCCTCGGGACTGCGGGCGTTCGGCGGTTACGCGTAGGAAAGGAGGAGCGGGACCGCCTCGGTGAGGGTGATTACGTCGGCGTATTTGGCGTTGAGGTCGAAGAGGTTGGATTCGTGGGGGGCCGGGGCGCGGTCGGCGCAGGCGTCGCGGACGACGATCGGGCGGAAGCCGTGCTGGAGGGCGTCGAGGGCTGAGGCGCGGATGCAGCCGCTTGTCGAGTAGCCGCCGATGACCAGGGTGTCGATCGAGTGGGAGGCGAGCCAGGCCGCGAGGCTGGTGCCGGCGAAGGCGCTGGCGTAGTGCTTGACCACGACGAATTCGCCCGGGGCCGGTGTCAGCGGCGGGGCGAAATCGCCCAGTTTGTTGCCTGCGGCGAAGACCTTCAGGGCGGGGACCTTGGCGGCGAAGAGGGGGGCCTCGGAGCAGGACTCGTCGGCGAAGCGGACCGTGGTCCAGATGACCGGAATGTCGGACGCGCGGGCATTCTCCGCGAGGAGAGCCATCGCCTCGGCGGCGGCCTGGCCGGTTTCCAGGAAGAGCGGCGAGTCCGGCGCGGTGTACGCGAGAGCCGCGTCGACAAGCAGGATCGCGGGCCGTTCGCCCCAGCCCAGACGGCGGGCGAAACCGGCGGTGGCGTAGTCGTCGTCGAGGCTCATCAGATGACGCCCCGCTCGGCGAGATCGGCGAGCTGAGGCTCGGTGAGGCCGAGCAGGCCCTGGTAGATCTCCTCGTTGTGCGAGCCGAGCGCGGGGCCGGCCCACTTGACCTGGCCGGGGGTGGACGACAGGCGCGGGGCGACGTTCTGCATCGGTACCGGGCCCAGCTCGGGGTGATCGACAGTGATGACCGCCTCCCGGGCCTGGACGTGCGGGTCGGCGATGATGTCCTCGGCCGTGTAGATGCCGCCGGCCGGCACACCCGCGTCGTGCAGCATCGACAGCAGCTTCGCCGACGGGACCGTGCGGGTCCACGCCGCGATGATGTCGTCGAGCTCGGCCTGGTTCTCGCCGCGGGCGCCGTGTGTGGCGTAACGCGCGTCGGCCGGCAGGTCGGGGCGTTCCATCACGTCGGCGAGGCGGCGGAAGACGGTGTCCTGGTTGGCGGCGATCAGCACGTCGGAGCCGTCGGCGCTGGGGTAGACGTTGCTGGGCGCGACGTTCGGCAGGATCGGGCCGGTGCGCTCGCGGCGGTAACCGGCGATGCCCCACTCCGGGATCAGCGACTCCATCATGGCGAGCACGGCCTCGTAGATCGCCGAGTCGACGACCTGGCCACGGCCGGTGCGCTCGCGGGCGTGCAGTGCGGCGAGGGTGCCGAACGCCGCGTAGGTGGCCGCCAGCGAGTCGCCGATCGAGATGCCGCTGCGCGACGGCGCGCGGTCCGGCTCGCCGGTGACGTACCGCAGGCCGCCCATCGCCTCGCCGATCGACCCGAAGCCGGCGCGGGGCGAGTAGGGCCCGGTCTGACCGTAACCGGTCACCCGGACCAGGATCAGACGTGGGTTGATCTCGGCGAGCTCCTCGTAGGACAGGCCCCAGCGCTCCAGGGTGCCCGGCCGGAAGTTCTCCAGGAGCACGTCGGCCTTCTCCACCAGCTTGCGGACCAGGTCCTGGCCCTCTGGCGTGCGTAGGTTGCAGGTCACCGACTTCTTGTTGCGGGCCACCACCGGCCACCACAGCGACTGCCCGTGTGGTTTCTCGCGGCCCCACTGGCGCATCGGGTCGCCCTTGCCGGGGTCCTCCAGTTTGATCACCTCGGCCCCGAAGTCGCCGAGGAGCTGTCCGCAGAACGGCCCTGCCAGGAGGGTGCCGGTTTCCAGGACGCGGATGTCAGATAGTGGCCCGATCATGTTTCGCACCCTATCCTTGCGAAACGATGTTTCGCTAGATGGAACAGGGGTGGCGTGGAGTGGAGATCGTCGAGGTCGGCCCTCGGGACGGCTTGCAGAACGAGAAGCGGGTTCTGCCGGCCGCGGTCAAGATCGAATACGTGCGCCGCGCGATCGCTGCCGGGTTGACGCGGATCGAGGTGGCCGCGTTTGCCCGGCCGGATCGGGTGCCGCAGATGGCGGATGCCGAGGAGGTGCTGCGCGGAGTGCCACGCTCGGAAGATATCCGATATGTCGCCCTGGTGCTGAACGGCCGCGGTTTGGATCGCGCGCTCGCGCTCGAAGACGCCCGGCCTCACGAGATCAACTATGTAGTTGTCGCCTCGGATGAGTTTTCCCGGCGGAACCAGGGGGTGTCCACGGCTGACTCACTGGCTGGATTCCGCGCGGTGTCGCGACGGGCGCGGGACGCCGGATTTTTCGTGACATTGACGATTGCGGCGGCTTTCGGGTGTCCGTTCAGTGGATCGGTGCCGCTGTCCCGGATCCGGGACATCGCGGCCAACGCCGGGCCGGTCGATGAGATCTGCCTGGCCGACACGATCGGCGTCGGCGTTCCGGTCCAGGTCGGCGAGCTGGCCGACACCGTGCGCTCGGTTGCGCCAGGCGCGCCGCTGCGCGCTCACTTCCACAACACACGCAACACCGGGTACGCCAATGCGATCGCCGCCGTGGCCTCCGGTTTCACGGCCCTGGACGCGTCGATCGGCGGCATCGGCGGCTGCCCGTTCGCGCCGGCCGCCACCGGCAACATCGCCACCGAGGACCTGGCCTACCTGCTGCGGCAGTCCCGGGTGCCGTCCGATGTCGATGTGACCGCGGCCGCTTCGGCCGGGCTGTGGATCGGTGCGGAGCTGGGTCTGGATCAGGTGCCGGCGCAGTTGGGGCGAGCCGGTGACTTTCCCGGAGAGCTCTTGCGTTAGTAATGGAAACGGTGTTTCCATTCTCGCATGTTGCGGCCCGGTGGTGCTGATCTGACGATCGCTGGTGGAGTACGGGAGTTCGGCCGGGCCACCCCGGATGTGATCGCGGTGCGTGACGGTGACCGGGCGCTGTCGTACGCAGGCCTGGACGCGCGGTCGTCGCAGCTGGCGTGCGCGCTGCTGGGGCTGGGCCTCTCCGGTGGTGACCGGGTCGCGTTGCTGTGCGGAAACCGTCTTGAGTACCCGGAGATCGCGGCGGGGATCGCCAAGGCCGGGCTGGTGCTGGTGCCGGTGAATCCGCGGCTGACGGCGCCGGAGGTCGGCTTCATCCTCGGGCACTCGGGCGCCCGGGTGCTGATCGCGGACGCAGCGCTGGCCGCCTCGGTTCCTCCCGGCTTTTCCGGATATATCATCACTATCGACGGTGATGTGCTCGGGCCGTCGTACGAGCAGTGGATCGGCGCCGCCTCGTCGCGGGATCCCTGGGTTCCGGTCGACGAGCGGGATCCGTTCTGCATCACCTACACGGCCGGGACCACGGGTGATCCCAAAGGCGTGCTGATCTCGCATCGATCCCGGTCGCTGACGTTCTACGCGACCGCTCTGGAGTGGGGGATCGGCCCGGGCCGGCGGACCATCGCGGTCGCGCCGATGTATCACGGTGCGGGGTTCGCGTTCGCGTACGCGGCTGTCTACTGCGGTGCGACGGTGAGCATGCTGCGGTCCTTCAAGCCGGACGCCTTGATCGACATGATCGCGCGGGATGGGGCGCAGTCGGTGTTCCTGGTGCCGACTCATGCGCAGCTCCTCAAAGGCGCTTTTTCGGAAATTCCGGACCTGCCCACTCTGGACACGCTGTATTTCAACGCCGCCGCCCTGCCCAAGGTGCTCAAGGAGTGGGTGTTCGAGGCCTTCCCCGGTGTCGGGGTGCACGAGCTCTACGGCTCCACCGAGGCCGGCGTCGTCACCAACCTGCGGCCGGCGGACGCCCGCCGTAAGGCCGGGACGGTCGGGCACCCGTGGTTCGGCACCCAGGTGCGGATCGTCGACGGCGCGGGGAAAGAGGTCGGTCCGGGTGAGCCCGGCGAGCTGTACAGCCGCTCCCCGTACCTGATGAACGGCTACCACGAGAACCCCGCCGCAACGGCGGCCTGCACGACCGAGGACGGCTTCCTCACCTCGGGCGACATCGTGATCCGTGACGAGGAGGGCTTCATCTCCATCGTCGACCGGGTCAAGGACGTGATCATCACGGGTGGCGTGAACGTCTACCCGCGTGATGTCGAAGAGGTCCTGCTCACCCACCCGGCCGTCGTCGAGTGCGCGGTCGTCGGTGAGCCGGACGACCGCTGGGGCGAGCGGGTCGTCGCCTATCTGGTCGGCCGGGAACCTGTCGGCGCCGATGCCCTCGAAACGTATCTGCGCGAACGGCTGGCCGGATTCAAGGTTCCCAAGCAGTACCGGACCGTCGCGGCACTACCCCGCAACGCCGCCGGCAAGATTCTGAAACGCGAGCTGAGGAGTACGCCGTGAGGGCACATGTGGAGCTGATTCACGAGGACGACTACATCTTCCACGCCGGTGAGCTGCCGTACGGCGAGGGCAAGATCCTGGAGCGCCGGTTGTCGACCGACGAGGAGGACGGCTCGTCGTCGCTGTCGCTGCACGCCACCTCGGACTGGGGCCGCAGCGCGGGCATCGCGCACGCGCACACCGAGTTCTACGTGGTCGAGGGTTCGCTGATCTACGGCGGCCAGGAACTGGGGGCCGGCGGATACGTCCAGGTGCCCAAGGGTGTGCCGATGGACTGGATCAAGATCCGGGAGGGATCGCGGGTCCTGCACTGGCGGGAGTACGGCGACGTCGGGTTCGACCCGTTCACCAACCTCGCCGAGGCGTCGGCCGCCGCTTCCCCGGAGGCGGCCGAAGGCGTCACGGTCATCGACGCCACCAAGATGGAGTGGACCGAGGCGCAGTCGGTCGGCCCGCTGACCCCGCTCTACATCAAGCTGCTGCACCGGGACCCGAAAACCGGCTTCTACACCCGGCTGATCCGGGCCAAGAAGGGCTGGACCGACCACCGGCTCGCCCACCACCCGTGCTACGAGGAGTTCTACACGCTCGGCGGGAAGATGGCGTACAACTTCGGCGACATCGACGAGGGCACGTACTGTTTCCGGCCGGCCGGTGTGAAGCACGGCCACTTCATCGCCGAGACCGACATCGACTGGATCATCCGGTCGGACGGCGAGCTGACCAACTGGTACACCACCGCCGAGTTCGTCAAGTGGGGCGGCCACGCGGAGAACTACGACGAGCACAACCACAGCCACCAGCCGGTCATCTCGACGCTGCCGGTGCGCTCGCGGTCCCGGGGTGAGTGGTCCGGCGACGGGATGTGAGATACGCCGTTCTGCGGTTGCCCGAGGTTACTGGCGGGTAATATCTCGCCATGAGCGGTCAGCGGAACTCGGTCGATCCAGCACGTCTCCAGGACGTGCTGGACGGCCGATGGGCGCACGTGCGCCAGGCAGTACGGGAGGGGCTCGGCCCCGAATTCGTCACCGTCGGAGGTGAGACGGGCGCCGAGGCACGTGCCCGGATCAGCGGCTTGATCCGGAAGATCCCCCTCGACGTGGGCGTGGTCGACGCTTTCCCGTCCGAGTACGGCGGCTCCGGCGACCAGGGCGGCTCGGTGGTGGCCGCCGAGATGCTCGCCCAGGTCGACCTCTCGCTCATGGTGAAAGCCGGCGTGCACTGGGGCCTGTTCGGCGGTGCGGTGGTCGCGCTCGGCACGAAGAAGCACCACGACGCGTACCTGCGCGACATCATGACGGTGGCGCTGCCGGGCTGCTTCGCGATGACCGAGACCGGTCACGGCTCGGACGTGCAGCAGCTGCGCACCACGTGCACCTACGACCCGGCGACCGGGACGTTCGATCTGCACACCCCGCATCAGGCCGCGCGCAAGGACTACATCGGCAACGCGGCCAAGGACGGGCGGATGGCGGTGGTCTTCGCTCAGCTGATCACCCAGGGCCGCCGGTACGGGGTGCACGCGTGGATGGTCCCGATCCGGGACGAGAGCGGCAACCCGATGCCCGGCGTGACGATCGGCGACGCCGGCGCGAAGGCCGGACTGCTCGGCGTCGACAACGGCCGGATCTCGTTCGACCACGTGACCGTGCCGCGCGACATGCTGCTGGACCGGTACGGCCAGGTCGCGGCGGACGGCGCGTACTCCAGCTCGATCGAGAACGACACCCGGCGCTTCTTCACGATGCTCGGCACCCTGGTCCGCGGCCGGGTCACGGTCGGCGGCGCGGCCTCAGCGGCGACCAAGAGCGCCCTGACGATCGCGGTCCGGTACGGCGACGCCCGCCGCCAGTTCACCAGGCCCGGTGACGAGCGCGAGGTGCTGCTCAACGACTACCTGGCCCACCAGCGCAAGCTGCTGCCGGCGCTGGCCACGTCGTACGCGTACACCTTCGCCCAGGAGGAGCTGGTCGCGACGCTGGCCGAGGTGCAGTCCGGCTCGGCCGCGGCTTCTGTCGACGAGCACCGCCAGCGCGAGCTGGAGTCCCGGGCCGCCGGTCTCAAGGCCATGCAGACCTGGCACGCCACCCGCACGATCCAGATGTGCCGGGAGGCGTGCGGCGGCGCCGGATACCTCGCCGAGAACCGGTTGCCCGGGCTGAAGGCCGACACCGACGTGTTCACCACGTTCGAGGGCGACAACACGGTGCTGCTGCAACTGGTCGCGAAGGGCCTGCTCACCGGCTATCGGGACGCGTTCGGCTCGCTCGACGGCTGGGGCCGCGCCACGTTCGTGGCCGAGCAGGTACGCGAGATGGTCCTGGAACGCACCGCCGCCCGCTCGGTTATCCAGCGCCTGGTCAGCGCGGTACCCGGCCGCGACGAGGACATCGCTGTCACCGACCGCGGCTGGCACCTGAAGATGTTCGAGTTCCGCGAGAAGCACCTGCTCGAAGGCGCGATCCGGCGCCTGCGCGGCGGCGCGGCCACCAAGAAGGACCGGCCGTTCGACATCTTCAACGACGTACAGGACCACGTGATCCAGACCGCGGTCGCGCACATCGACCGGATCACCCTGGAGGCGTTCGTCGCGGGCATCGAGCGGGCTTCCGACCCGGACGCGGCAGCGCTGCTGTCCCGGGTCTGCGACCTCTACGCCCTGACCGTCATCGAGGCTGACAAGGGCTGGTTCCTGGAACACGGCCACCTCACCCCGGCCCGCTCCAAGGCGGTGACCGGAGTGGTCAACGACCTGCTGCGCTCGTTGCGACCGTCGATGCGTACGTTGGTCGACGCGTTCGCCGTCCCGGACGCGTGGCTGAACGCGGCGATCCTCCGCGAGGAGCCGGACCGCCAGGACGTCATGGCGACCGAGGACGACGAGGTCCGCTCAGTCCTCGTCTAGCAGCCGGCCGGGGGGTGACGCGCTGTCACCACAATGGTGGAGAGTTCGGCTTTGTGGAACCTGGTGGTGGGCGGAGCACGCACCGGGCTCCAAGATCGGGCGGCGCCCGACGGCACTCTGCGTCGGGCGCACACTTTCGGTGACGGTTCGGTGAGAGGAAGTGCCGCCGGCCGATTGACCGGGCACAGGCCGGGCGCCCACGGCTCCGCCGTAGCCCCGATGCGTGTTGATTTGGGGTGCGATTCGAACCTGAAGTCAACACGCAGCAGCTGTTTCGTGGGGTGGGTGTCGGCATTGGGTGCGGATTGAACCCTAAATCAACACACTGAACCCGAAGTCAACACGCTGGGCCCTGATTGTGGACCCGTGGACCCGTGGACCCGTGGACCCGTGGACCCGTGGGCCTTGCTCGGGCGGGCGGAGGTCGCTGGAGACGGGCCGGCCGGGGGAGGGGGATCCGCCGGCCGGCCCGTCTGGATCAGCGGGATGGGTCAGCGGGCTACGAAGGTGCCTCGGGGGGAACCGGTGACCTCGCCGTTCTGGTACGCGATCTGGCCGCGCAGCACCGTGGCCACCGGCCAGCCTCGGACCTTGTGGCCCTCGAAGGGGCAGTGGTCCTGTCCGGAGAGCAGCAGCTCGGCCGTCACCTCCTGCTCCAGGTCCGGGTCGACGATCGCCAGGTCGGCGTCGTAGCCGGGCAGCAGGTTGCCCTTGCGGCCGTCCAGGCCGTACGCCCGCGCCGGGTTGGCGGACACCAGCTCGGCCACCCGGGCGGGGGAGAGGCCACGCTTGTGCATGCCCTCGCTGAGCAGGATCGGGTACAGCAGGGCGGTGCCGCCGAAGCCGGGCAGGGCCGGCCACAGCTCGTCGCCCTTCTCCTGCTCCAGGCAGCAGGCGTGGTCGGAGGCGACCCAGCCGACCGTGCCGTCGACGACGCCGGCCCAGAGAGCGTCGTTGTCGCTCTTGCTGCGGATCGGCGGGTTGACCTTGCCGCCCAAACCGCCCTGTGCGTCCAGCTCTTCGTGGGTGAGGCACAGGTGGTGCAGCGTCACCTCGAAGCGCATGTCGACGCCGGGCATCGCGATCCGCGCCTCGCGGGCGGCGGCCAGGGCCTCACCGGAGGAGAGGTGGAGCAGGTTGATCGCGCAGTCGGTGGCCTTGGCAAGCGTGGTGGCTTCGCCGATGGCGACACGCTCGGTCAGTGGCGGCCGGGCATCGGAGTACGCCTTCAGCGTCTGCGGGTCGCCGTTTCCGCGTACCCGGTCGATGAAGAGCCGCATCAATTCGGCCTGTTCGCAGTGCAGGGAGAGGGAGACACGACGGTCCGTAGCGGCGTTAGCCGCGGCCACTGACTCCATGAGCTGGTAGAGGTGCCCGAGGTCGTACTCGTCGCTCATGGTGAACGCCTTGGCGTCCCGCGAGTCGGCCGAGAGGTTGAAGCCCTTGTAGAACATGTAGTACTTGAAGGAGCTGACGCCGCTGTTCTCGACGAGGTCGGGGACCTCGCGGACCTGGGCGGTGTCCATCGGCGCGAGGTGGAAACCGTAATCGGTCCACGCGTGGCCGGCGACGGCGTCCAGCACCTCCGGGAAGATCTCGCCGTAGGGGCCGGTCTTGTTCAGGTAGTGCTGGCCGGTGCGGAAGTAGGACAGCACCGTGGTGGCCCCGCCGACCAGCGACGAGCGAGTCTCCTCGGCGGCGTCGGTCGCGAGAGGGCGATAAATGCCCAGGTGGAAGTGGGCGTCGACAGCTCCGGGGAAGACGAGCTTGCCGGTGGCGTCCAGCACCGTCTCGGCTTCGTCCTCAGAGATCTCGGAGGCGATCGCGGCGACCTTGCCGTCCTTGGTGGCGAGGTCCGCCCGGATCGTTCCCAGGTAGGGCACGACGAGAGTGCCTCCGCGTACCAGTAGTTCGTAACGGCTCATCCCGCAAACCTCCTACACGTGTTTCGCACACAGTAACGGGGTTTCCCTTAACGGAACAGAGCGGTTAGGGTGAGTCATGAGCCCTCTTGCGGGCGTACGGGTCGTCGACGCGTCGACCCTGTTCGCCGGACCCCTGGCCGCGACGATTCTCGGCGACTACGGCGCCGACGTTCTCAAGATCGAGCATCCGGCGAAGGGTGATCCGGCGCGGGGCCACGGTCCGTCGAAGGACGGGGTGCCGCTGTGGTGGACGATGCTGGGCCGCAACAAGCGCACGCTGACGCTGAACCTGGGCAGTGAAAAAGGCGCTTCACTAGCAAAAAATCTCATCAAAGACGCAGATGTCCTGGTGGAGAACTTCCGCCCCGGCACCCTGGAACGCTGGGGACTCGGCCCGGAAACACTCCAGGAGATCAACCCGAAACTGATCATCGCCCGGGTGACCACATACGGCCAGTTCGGACCATATTCCCACCGGCCCGGCTTCGGGACATTGGCCGAGGCCATGAGCGGCTTCGCGGCGATCACCGGCGAACCCGGCGGCCCGCCGACGCTCCCGCCGTTCGGCCTCGCCGACGGCATCGCCGCGCTCACCTGCGCCCAGGCGATCATGACAGCGCTGTACCACCGGGACGTCCACCACGAACCCGGCCAGGTCATCGACCTCGCCATCGTCGAGCCGATGCTCACCGTCCTCGGCATGCAGGCGATGGTCTACGACCAGCTGGGCACGGTGCAACGCCGGACCGGTAACCGATCGGTCAACAACGCTCCCCGCAACACCTATCGCACCAGCGACGACCGCTGGGTCGCCGTCTCGACGAGCGCCCAGCCCATCGCCGAGCGGGTCATGCACCTGGTCGGGCGCCCTGAGCTGATCGACGAGCCGTGGTTCGCCACCGGTGTCGGCCGGGCCGCGCACGCCGACGTGCTGGACGAGGCGCTGAGCACCTGGATCGGCTCGCGCCCGCTGACAGAGGTCCAGGACTCCTTCGAGAAGGCGCAGGCGGCGATCGCCCCGGTCTACGACATCGCGGACGTCTTCGCCGACCCCCAGTTCCAGGCGCGTGACTCGGTGACGACCGCGCAGGATCCCACGCTCGGGCCGGTGCGGATGCCCGGCCCGCTGTACCGCATGTCGCGCACACCCGGACAGATCCGCTGGACCGGCCGGCCGCGCGGCGCGGACACCGATGATGTGCTCGCGGACCTCGGCTACGACGAGGAGCAGCGGGCGGCGCTGAGGGCCGAAGGGGTCATCTGAGATGAAGGTGTTCGATCTCGCCCAGCCGATGCGGCGGGGCATTCCACAGTCACCGAACCATCCGGCGTACCACCACTCGCTCGTGCGCCGGCACGGTGACATGGTCCGGGCCGGCGGTGGCTCGGCCGCCAACGACGTCCTGGTCATGGGCACGCACGTCGGCACGCACGTCGACGCGCTCGCGCACGTCTCCCAGGACGGGCTCCTGCACGGCGGTGTCGTCGCGGCCGAGGTGCAGTCCGACGCCGGTTTCGCCCGGCTCGGCATCGACGAGTTCGCGCCGTACGTGGGCCGGGGCGTCTTCCTCGACGTGGCGCGCGTGCACGGCGCCGAGGTGCTTCCCGCGGGTTACGAGGTGACGGTCGCGGATCTCGAGGCCGCCTGCGGCGACCTTTCGATAAACCCCGGAGACGCGGTCCTGATCGGCACCGGCTGGTCGAGGCGCTTCAGCGAGGGCGCGTCCTTCCTGGGTACGCGGACCGGCGTGCCCGGTCCGGGAGAAGCCGCCGCGCGATGGCTGGTGGAGCGGGAGGTCGCCGTCACGGGGGCGGAGACGATCGCGTACGAGCACATCGCACCCGGCGCCGGGCATGCCAGCCTGCCGGTGCACCGGATCCTGCTCGTCGACGCCGGCATCAACATCGTGGAGACGATGCTGCTCAGCGAACTGGCCGACGCCGGCGTCACCGAGTTCCAGTTCATCCTCGCGCCGCTGAGACTGGTCGGGGCGACGGGCAGCCCGGTGCGTCCGCTGGCGGTGATTCCGTGACGCTGGCGCAGGACCTGGGTGAGTTCGCGGCGAAGATCGATCCGCCGGCCCGGGTACGCGACGACGTGCCCACCCGGATCCTCGACGTGCTCGGCAACGCGCTGGCCGGGTACGCCGAGAAAGACGCTGACGCGGGGCCGGCGGCGATCCGGGCGATGCGCCGCTGGGGTGGCGTGCCCGAATCCAGCGTCCTCGGTTACGGCGACCGGCTGCCGGCGCCGAACGCCGCGTTCGTGAACGGCACGCTCGCGCACTCACTCGACTACGACGACACCCACCTGCCGTCGGTGCTGCACCCGAGCGCCTCGGTGGTGCCGGCCGCGCTCGCCGCTGCGGAGGCCGGCGCGCCTGGTGACCTGATCGCCGCGATCGCCGCCGGCATCGAGGTGACCAACCGGCTCGGGATGGCCGGCTGCGACCCGGAGACCGGCGCGAACCTCTACTTCGAGCGCGGGCAGCACGCCACCTCGATCTGCGGCACGATCGGCGCCGCGGTGGCGGTGGCCCGGCTCTACGAACTGGACGCCGGCCGCATCGCGGACGCCATCGGGATCGCTGTGTCGATGGGCGCCGGCGTCCTGGAGGCGAACCGCACCGGCGGCAGCGTGAAACGGACGCACTGCGGCTGGGCCGCGCACGGCGGGGTGGTGGCCGCGACCCTCGCTGCCGAAGGGCTGACCGGCCCGCCGACCGTCCTGGAAGGCCGGTTCGGGTTCTTCACCGCACACACCGGCCGGTTCGATGCGGCCGCCGTCACCAACGGGCTCGGTGAGCGCTGGGAGCTGCTGCGGACGGTTTTCAAGCCGTACCCGTCGAACCATTTCACCCATGCCGGGATCGACTGTGCCCTGGCGCTGATCGCGGCCGGCCTGGATCCGGACGACGTGGCCGAGATCGAACTCGGAGTGGCCGAGCCGGTTCTGCGTACCATCGCCGAGCCGGCGGCCGAGAAGGCGCGACCACGCACCGGGTACCACGCGAAGTTCTCCGGTCCGTACACGCTCGCGATCGCGCTGACCGGCGGCACCGGGCTCGGTGTCGGCCTGGACGATTTCGCCGGCCTGGACGCGCGCCGGCTCGAGCTGGCCGCCAAGGTGCGTGTCGTCGCCGACCCGGCCGCGACCGCCGCTTTCCCCCGTGCCTTCGCCGGTGTGCTGCGCGTCTGCACCACGGCGGGAGTCCTTCTCGAACACCGTGTGGACAGTTCCCGTGGCGGTCCCGGGCATCCGCTGAGCCCGGCCGAGGTGGTGGCGAAATTCACCGGGAACGCCACGCGTGCCATCTCTGCCGGCGCCGCGGGCGCGCTGTCCGACGCGGTGTGGGCGCTGGGGTCGGGTGGCCCGGTTTCCGCGCTGTTTCCAACTCGGGAAACAGTGTTCCGGGATGCGAAATAAGGCTGCTCGGTGGGTTGACACACCTGTTGCGGACCGCGTTTATTGATCCCACACAAAAGGAAAACGCCGTTTCCCAATGGGAAACAGCAGGGGGACCGGATGTGTACCGCGCGCAAGATCGCCAAGGCCGGCAACGGCGGAGGCGTACCCATCTGAGAGAGGGGACGCGGCACCAACCATGAAACACATCGTACGAAGGGCCCTGGCTGTGGCGGCCGGAGCGGCGCTGGCTCTGACCGGCGTCGTAGCCGTCCAAACGCCGGCTGCCGCATACGGGCCTACCGCCAACTCCCTCGGGTGCCGGATCTACTTCAGTGACGCCGGTACCGGAACCTCACCCACCACGTGGGCCGACACCTACACGCTGACCACGAATCCGGCCTCGCCGAAGCCGGGTCAGTCGGTGACCGTGTCGTTCACCGCGGCGACAGGTTCCACAAACGGCCCGGTCGCGCTCACCGCGGGTTCGGTGCCAGTGAGCATCTCGGTCGGCATTTCCGGTGCCCAGACCGGGACGGTCACGCTCAACCAGTCCAACTACCCGACCGGCGCCGTCGCGGCGTACACCCCGCTCGGCGGTTTCACCGCCACCGGCTCGTTCGTGGCCGGCGCGCAGGGTGCCGTCTCGCTCACCGTCAAGCAGGTCAAGTTCGCCAACACCACGGCGTCCACGTACTGCTCGGGTGAGGGCGACCGGGACCACAAGGCGGCTCCGGCCACCTCCACGATCGTGCAGAACGTCACCGTCTTCGACGGCGGCGCGACGATCACTTCGATCACCGGCCAGACCGCCGTCACGGCGGCCCGGGCCACCAACACGATCAACTTCTCGGTCACCGGGCTCGAACCCAGCGCCACCCTCACGGCGTCGCTGAAGGACAGCTCCGGTGGCGGTACCGGCGAAGGTAGCGGCACAGGCTCCACCGATGCCAACGGTGCGGGCACCGGATCGATCGTGGTGCCGGCAGGCCCCACGACCGGCACCCGGACCCTCGCCATCTCCGACGGCACCAACACCATCCTGGTATCCATCACGATCCTCGGCACGCCGACGGTCACGATCACGCCCTCGGGCGGCGGCGCCGGTACGGCGATCTCCGTCAAGGGCACCGACTGGAACCCGGGCAGTGCGGTCATCATCGGCGGCTACCAGGCGCTCACCGGCGCCCCGCCGCCGCCGGCCACCACCGACGCGACGGTCACCGCGACCGCCACGGCGACCGGTGGGATCAGCTCGTCGTTCACTGTCAACGACACCGCCACCGCGTACATCGGTGCGGTGTCCGGCCGCCTCTTCGCCCTGGCACCGTGGACGGCGTCCGCGGACGCCTGCACGGCGAAAGAGGGCAACGCGACGACCGGCGACTGTGACCTCAAGTACGAGCTCTCCGAGACCGTCACCGGTGGGTCACTGTCGATGTCCCGGGGCACCGGCTCGAGCACGATCATCTTCACGGGTGTGACGCTCAACGGCGAGGCCCAGGTCGCGACCGGTTCGCTCCAGGCGATCAACGTGACCGACAACCGGGGCAGCACCCTCGGCTGGGAACTCTCCGCGGAGGTCACCGATTTCACCGGTGTCCCCGGCGGCACCATCCCGGCCAGCGCGCTCACCTGGACGCCGTCGTGCACCGACCACACCGGGGCAACCAACGCGAGCGTGGCGGTCGCGGGATCGTCCGCGGTCGCGGTGAACGAGGCGACCCTGTGCTCCGGACCGGCCAGCACGGCCGGAACGGTCACCGGCGGCTCGTTCGACGCCAAGGCCGATCTGTCCCTCACGGTGCCGGCGATCCAGCTTGCCGGCACGTACACGGCGACGCTCACTCTCACTCTGAGCTGACCCTTTGCGGGTGAGAGGCGGCCGCCACCGCCTCTCACCCGCACCCTTACGGAGGGAAGCACCATGCGCAAGATCGCGGCCGTCCTGGTGATAGCAGCGATGGTCCTGCTCACCCCGGCGCCTGCCGCCGCCACCGGCAACGGGGAATGGGCGGTCACGCCGACCCCGGCCAAGAACCCCGGCCCCACGCCGCGGCTGTACTTCTTCCTCGACGCGTCCGCCGGCGAGCGGGTCAAGGAATCCGTCCGGGTCACCAACCTGACCGCCAAGCCGCGGTCGTTCGTGATCTACGGCGCCGACGCGTACAACACCGTCCGCAACGGCGGATTCGCCATCCGGACACGCACCGACCAGCAGACGGACCTCGGCTCCTGGGTGAAATCCCAGGTCACAGCCGTCGAGGTGCCGGCGCGGACGAGTGCGGACATCCCCTTCACCATCGACGTGCCGGCCAACGCCACACCCGGTGACCACGTCGGCGGCATCGTCGCCATGGAGGCCTCGGCCAGCACCACGGCACAGGCCGACGGTGCCACCGTGAACATCCAGCGCGCCGTCGCGGCCCGGGTCTACCTGCGCGTCGCCGGTGCCGTGGTGCCTGGTCTGGGCGTACCCGAGCTGGACCTGAACGTCGGCCCGCTGCTGCTGCCCACGCTCACCGGCGGCGACCTGGAGTACACCGTCGCCAACGTCGGCAACGTGCACCTGGTCCCGGCGGCCACCGTGAAGGTGACCGGCTTGTTCGGCCACAAGATCAAGGTGGCCGGCGCGACACCGGCCAGCGACATGATCCCTGGCGCGAAGGGCACCTTCGCCATGACCGCGAGCGGCATCTGGCCGCTCGACGTGGTCACCACCTCGGTGGCGGTACGCGCCGACGGCGACGTCTTCGCCCAGCGCTCGGAACGTACCCTCGTCATCTCCTGGACCGCCGTGGCGCTGCTGGCCCTGCTGATCACCGCCGTCGTGCTGCTGATCCGGCGCCGCACCCGCTCCCGTGAGCTCCGCCCGCGCGGCCTGGTGGCCGCACGATGACTCCAGGTCGCCCGATGAGGAAGCTCCTGCTGTCCGCCGCCGCGCTCACTCTCACCCTGGCACCGGTGACCGCCGCACACGCCAGTGGCCTGGTCGCCACCCTGTCGGCGAACGTGGCGAAACCCGGCGAGACCGTCCGGGTCAGCGGCGAGGGCTGGACACCCGGCAAACTGCTCCAGTTCGTCACCTGCGGCGAAGGCGGCCTGACCGGCTCCGCGGCCTGCGACACCCGGGCCGGCCTGGCCACCCCGGTACGCGCGGACGGCAAGTTCGTCGTCGACCTGCAGATCGGCACACCACCCAAGGACTGCCCGTGCGTCGTGCACATCGCCGAGGTGCAGGGCACCACCGACCCGGTCAACCTACCGATCAGCATCACCGGCCTGGCCGTCGGGACCATCCCGAGGGCAGCCACCGCCGTCCGTGAGCTGGCCGTCCAGGAGGTGCGGCTCACCGGGGGCACCTCGGCGGCCTGGTTCGGCGCCCGCGACCGGCTCCAGCTCACCTACACCGTGCGTAACCCGACCGCGGTCGCCCTGACCAGCGCGACCGTCCAGGTCCGGCTCGGCGGGGGAGGCGACGACAACATCTTCCATCAGGAGGTCGTCGAGAACCTGGCACCCGGTCAGAGCCGCACCTTCACCGTCCCCGTCGAGCTGCCCCTGGCCGCCTTCGGCGCGTACGTGGTCAGCGCCGACGTCAGTGGTCTCGCCCCGGTGCGGGTGTCGCACAACGCGTACCCATGGGGTCTGATTTTGATCAATGCCGTTGGCATCTCCCTGATCGTCTGGGGACTCCTGCGACGGTACGGGCGGCGGCGGGCGCTGCGCGACCTCAACCCGGCCGACGCCATGCTGCCGGCCGTGGTGCGCCTCGGCAGCCTCGGCGCCTACCTGGTCTTCGACGACGCGCCCGGCTCCCGGCGGCTGCGGCGGCACGCCGGCGCGCAACTCAGCCTCGACAACCTGCGCACCCTGATCGGTCAGGGCAATGGTCCCGGCGCCGGCGACTCGGTGCTCGACCTGGACGCCCTCGGCCACGTGCTGGCCCGGCGGTACCCGCGCTCCATTTCCCTCATGGAGGAAGCCACATGACACGCCGGAGGCCTGACGGGCCGCTGCTCTTCCGTCTCGGCGCGGTTCTGCTCGTCGCGATCGTGGCCTACACCGGCTGCGGCGCCCTGATGCCCGGTGGCTCGTCCCTGCAGGTCTCGGCCGCGGGAGCCGGGCCGGGTGTCACCGGGGACAGCGTCAAGGTCGTCTTCATCGGCACCGACCTCACCAAGACAGCGTCGCTCACCGGGTTCACCAACGCCGACGTCGGCAAGCCCAAGGAGCAGGTCGAGGCGCTCGCCGCCTACATCAACGCCAACGGCGGCATCGCCGGGCGCAAGCTCGACGCGGTCTACCGCGAGTACGAGGCGAGCAACGACTCGCCGGCCGCCGAGACCACGCTGTGCAGCCAGATCACCCAGGATGATCAGGCGTTCGCGGTGGTGCTGACCGGGCAGCTGCAGTCGAACGCGCGGCCCTGTTACGCCCAGCGGCAGACCCTGATGCTCGACGCGACGCTGATCGCGAATGCCAAATCGACTTTTTCTGCTTTGTCCCCTTACTTATGGACGGCGACCTTCCCGGAGTATGACGCGTTTGCTTCGTCCTTCCTGGCAGTGCTCTCCCGCGAGAAGTTTTTCGACGGGCGGGACAAGACCGGCCTTGTCGCAGCTGACACTCCGGCTAACAAATCGGTTTATGACGAGATTGTCGTTCCATTCATGGAAAAAGCAGGAATTGAACCCACCGTTTCCTGGATCGACACGACGTCCCTCGGCACCCTGAACTCCGGGCTCTCCCAGGCCGCCGTGAACTTCCGGGGCAAGAAGATCGACCGGGTCTTCTTTCTCGGCGGCGCCCGCATTGCCCCGTTCTTCATGACCTCGGCCGCGGCGATCAGCTACACCGCCAAGTACGGCATCTCCACCTTCGACAGCCCCAGCTTCATGGTGTCCAACCCGGGAACCATCCCGCCGGCGGCGCTCAAGGGGATGGTCGGCGTCGGGTTCGCGCCCGGGTACGACGTGCCGGACAGCGAGATGGCGTTCCCCGCGAGCGACGCCGAGAAGAACTGCCAGAAGATCTACTCGGACGCCGGGATCACCTTCAGCAAGCGGGAGAACACCCGGGTCGCGTTCACCTACTGCGACGCGGCGCTGATGCTGCAGGCCGGCGCGAAGGACCTCGGCGCCGATCTGAACGCGGCCGCGTGGGGTGCGGCGGCACAGAACATGACCTTCAGTACGGCGGCCGGGCTCGGCGACTTCGGCGGCGGGAACGCGGCCGGGACGGCGTACCGGGTCCTGAAGTTCGCCGACGACTGCGCCTGCTTCACCTACTCCGGGCCGGTGACCAGCCTTGGACAGTGACATCGTTCTCGACGTCGCCGGGCTCAACGGCGGCTACGGAGACATTCAGATCCTCTTCGACATCGACCTGGCCGTGCGTCGTGGTGAGACGGTGGCGCTCTGCGGTCCCAACGGCGTCGGCAAGTCCACCCTGGTCCGGATGCTGTGCGGGCTGAACCGCCCCTCCTCGGGCACTGTCACCCTGCTCGGGCGGGATGTGACAGCGGTGTCCGGCGCCAAGCGGGTCAAACTCGGCATGTCCACCGTCATCGGGCAGCAGGCTTTCGGATCGCTGACCGTGCGGGACAACCTGCGGCTGCACGCGTACCCGAACGGCAAGGACGACGACAAGACCGGCACCGTCGTCGACGGCGCCCTCGCTGTCTTCCCGCGGCTGGCCGCCCGCGCCGACCAGCCGGCCGCGAACCTCTCCGGCGGCGAACGGCAGATGCTGGTCCTCGCCAAGACCCTGATCCAGCGGCCCAGCCTGCTGCTGATCGACGAGTTCTCCCTCGGGCTCGCCCCGGTCGTCGTCGGCGGTCTGCTCGAACTGGTCCGCAGGCTCGCCGCGGCCGGCGTCGCCACCCTGGTCATCGAGCAGTCGGTGAACGTCGCCATGTCGATCGCCGACCGGCTGCTCTTCATGGAGCACGGCACGATCATCGCCGAGCACACCCCGGCCGAACTGCGCGCCACCCCCGACCTCGCCCGCCGCCTGGTGCTGGGAGGACACGCCGAATGACCTGGCTCGGGTACGACTTCGGGTTCGACCGGCTCGCCGTCGGCATGTTCACCGGCCTGACCTACGGGCTGCTCGCCATCGGCATCGTGCTGGTCTACCGGTCCAGCAAGTTCGTCAACTTCGCGCACGGCGCGGTCGGTGTCTTCGGCGCGGCCGTCCTCGCCAAGCTGACCGACGGCATCACGTTCTGGATGGCCTTCCCGATCGCCATCCTGGTCGCCGGTGCGCTCGGCGCCGGCATCGAGATGTCCGTGGTCCGCCGGCTGCACGGCCGGCCCCGGGTGATCGGCATGATCGCCACCCTCGGCCTGTCCCAGTTCATCCTGGTCCTGGCCCTGCTGGTGGACCGGGACAGCTTCTCCGGCGCCACCTATCCGAAACCGCCCGGCCTGCCCGCCTTCAGCATCGGCACCACGGCCGTCGGCTCGTCGCTCACCGCGATGCTGGTGCTCACCCCGGTGCTGCTGGCCGCGCTCGCGTTCTTCCTGCGCCGCACCAAGTACGGCATCGCGATCCGCGCCGCCGCCGACCATCCGGACGCCGCCACCGTCAACGGAGTGCCGGCGCCGATGATGACCAGCCTGGCCTGGGCCGTCGCCGGTGGTGTCGCCGCGTTCTCGGCGATCCTGCTGACACCCACCCAGGGCGTCCAGTCGATCGAGTCGCTTGGCCCGCAACTGCTGCTGCGCGGCCTGGCCGGCGCTGTCATCGCCCGGATGGCGTCACTGCCGATAGCGTTCATCGCCTCGATCGGCGTCGGCGTCCTCGAACAGGTGCTGCTCTCCAAGGAGACCAGCGGGTTCGTCGACGTGGTGCTCGGCCTGGCGATCCTCGTCGCGCTGCTGCGGCAACGCTCCGGCGGCCGCAACAGCGAGCACGCCGCATGGCCGCGCTGGGACGCGTCCTCGCCTCCTGGAGCGCGCATCGGGCTGGTGCTGCTCGGCGTTGCCGGGGTCGGCCTGGCGTACGTGGTCAGTAACTCGACCGCCTCGGTACTCACCATGATCTGCGGATACGCCCTGGTCGGCCTCTCGGTGATCCTGGTGACCGGCATCGCCGGTGAACTCTCGCTCGGCCAGTTCGCGTTCGCCGGCATCGGCGCCGCCGCCGCGATCCAGGCCGCACAGGCCAGCGGCAACATGCTCGTCGGGGTGGCCGCCGGCTGCGCGGCCGGTGCTCTCGCGTCGACCCTGGTCGGCATCCCGGCGCTGCGGCTGCGCGGTGTGGCGCTCGGCGTCACCACCCTGGCGTTCGCTCTCGCCACCAGCGGATGGCTGCTACGGCAGAGCTTCCTGCTCGGCGATGGGCTGACCACCCCGTACCCGGTCTGGCGCGACTACGTCGTCAGCGTCTCCACCGACTACTACCTGTTCGCGCTCCTGCTGCTCGCCCTCGGGTGGATGGTCACCGCGCGGCTGCGCCGCGGCGGTTTCGGCCGTCTCCTGCTCGCTCTGCGCGACAACGAGGAGGCCGGGCGAGCACTCACTGTCGCGGCCCCGGTTCGCAAACTTCAGGTGTACGCGGTCGCGGGCGCCCTGGCCGGCCTCGGCGGCGTGGTGATCGGGTTCGGTCAGTCCCAGCTGTCGATAAACAGTTTCCCGGCCTCCGCGAGCATCGACGTGGTCGCCATCGCGGTGGTGGGCGGGTTGTCGCGGACCGGTGGGGCGCTGCTCGGCTCCCTCGTGATCGTCGGGCTGCCGGCGCTGCTGCCGCTCGGGATCGCTGGGCAGGCGGTGCTCACGCTGGGCTGGCTGCTCGTCGTGATCTTCCTGCCCGAAGGCCTCGGCGGCCTGCTGGCGGACTTGCTCTCCCGGGTGCGCGCGTGGCGGCCGACGCAGGCACCGGCGCGCACCTCGGCCGTCACCCCCCACCCCTCGCCCGACAAATCTGATTTGTCGGGCAGGGCGACTGGGAGGCCCGGGCAGTGGCGGGTTCACCACCTGCCGGCCGCGCGGCTGGCGCCCGCCACCGGGGACGGGCCGCTGCTCGAGGTGGCCGGGATCCGGCGGGCGTTCGGTGGCGTGCGGGCCGTGCAGGACGCCACGTTCACGATCACCGAGGGCGAGATCGTCGGCATCATCGGGCCGAACGGCGCCGGCAAGACCACGCTCTTCGAGATCCTTGCCGGATTCACCGGCTCCGACGGCGGAACGGTCCGCTATCAGGGACGCACCATCACCGGCTGGACGCCGGAGCGGCGGGCACGGGCCGGGCTGGTGCGATCGTTCCAGGATGCCCGGCTCTTCCCGGCGATGACCGTGCGTGAGGCCGTGATGGTCGCCGCCGAGTCCGCGATCCCGTCGAGTCTGGTGATCGACATCCTCGGCGACGAACGCCCGGAGATCGCGAAAGCGCAGCGGGCGTTGACGGCGCTGCATGCGATGGGCCTGGAAGACCTCGCCGGCAGGGCGGTCGGCGAGCTCTCCACCGGCACCCGCCGGATCGTCGAACTCTGCTGCCTGCTCACCCTCGAACCGCGCCTGCTGCTGCTCGACGAACCGTCGTCCGGGCTCACCCAGTCCGACGGCGTCGCCCTCGGCGAGCTGATGCTGCGGGTACGCGACGAGCTCGGCACCACCGTGCTGGTCATCGAACACGACCTGCCGCTGCTGTCCCGGGTGGCCGACCGGCTGATCGCGATGGACGCCGGAACCGTCATCGCGGCCGGTCCGCCCGACGAGGTGCGCTCGCATCCCGCGGTCGTCCTGTCCTATCTCGGCACCGACGAGGCTGCCGTCGCCCGGTCCGGAGAGCCGGCCGGCTGATATCCCTGATGGAGGAGTATCGAATGACCCGTTCCCACCACCTGAACCGGCTGGCCGCCGCAGTTGCGGCAGGCCTGCTCTGCGCAGGTGCCACCCTGTTCGTGACCGCGGCGCCGGCCGCGGCCAAGGCGAGTCTGAAGGTCTCGAAGTCCACCGGTCTCAAAGACGGCGACTCGATCACCGTCACCGGCACCGGGTTCACCAAGGGCCTGACCGACCTCGCGCTCGGCCAGTGCGTCAAGAATCCGGCCGGTCCGACCGACTGCAACCTGGCCGGCGGGGCGGTGTTCGCCAAGACCGACAGCAGCGGCAAGACCGAGAAGGTGACCCTCAAGCTGTCCAAGACGTTCAACGGCAAGGAGTGTGGAACCGACGGCTGCGTCATCGCCGCGCAGCTGCTGCCGTCCGCCCACGACGACGCCACGGTGAAGGCCAACGCGGTCTCCGTGAAGATCGTCTTCGGGTCGTCCGGTGCCGCCGCCACGACGCCGGCCTCCACCAAGTCCACGGCCGCTGCGGCGACCACCGCCGCTGCGGCGACCACCGACGACGACGCCCTTCCGAAGACCGGGCCCGGCATGGAGTGGGCCACCGTCGTACTGATCGGAACCGGTCTGCTGCTGCCCGGCTTCGGTCTGCTGGCCATGCTGCCGGCTCGCCGGCGCCGGATGGCGGGCTTCCACTAGGTCTCTGTCTCGCGCCCCTCTCGATCCGCACTCTCGATCCGCGCGGGGCAGGACCTCAGAGGGACGGTTCAGGGGTGTGGGGCCGGCTTTGCGCGGGGCAGGTCCCACACCCCCGATCCGGACAAAACGCGTGCTCCCCACGGCCCGGCCGCCCCACCGGCCGGGCCGTTACGTTCTTGCCGGCCGTTACGTTCTGGCCGGCCGTTACGTTCTGGCCGGCCGTTACGTTCTGGCCGGCCGTTACGTTCTGGCCGGACGCTAACGCCGGGCCGTCACGGCGTTAGCGTCCGGGGCCGTCATGCTGTTTGCGGCGAGGTCGGCGCGCGTCCCTGGCAAGCCGTCGCGCCCAGTTTCACCACGCGATCCGAAGGCGCACACCGGTTGTTCCACGATCTTGGATAAATCTGGCTGCGCTCGGGTTCCGCCATTTGTGGAGCGGTATCGGGTTCGGGGCGGAGTGGCAGTTCTTTCGTGCGAGGTGCCGCTCGGAGATCTTGTGCGGTTTGGCCGGCTGATCGACCACGAGTGCACGAGTTTGCGGAACGGCCATCGGTGGCATGTCGATTTCGGGTGGTTGGCGTGCTTTGTGGTGGCGCTCCGCCACCGCAGCGGATGGACGTGCGAAATCTTGGAGGCTCGTGGGTGTTCTACGCCCTGGTGTTCCACGCCCTACAGGTCTCCAAGGTTCGGTGAACGCGGTGCTTCACGGCTCCAAGGTTCGGTGAACGCGGTGCTTCACGGCTCCGGGGTGGTGAACGCGGTGCTTCACGGCTCCGGGGTGGTGAACGCGCTGCTTCGCCGATCTTGTGGAGTTCGGCGAACCGTTTGCGCGTAACTCCGCAAGATCGGCTGGGCCTGTTCGATCTTGTGGAGTTGTGCGGTCACGTCTGCGGAGAAGTCCACAAGATCCAGGGAGCGGGGCGGCGGGGCGGCGGGGCGGCGAGGCGGCGAGGCGGCGGGGCGGCGAGGCGGCGAGGCGGCGGGCGGCGTACTTCCGGTCGAAGCTCGCCAACCTGATGTTCACCTACGAGCTTCAGCGCCGGCTGGCCGCCACGGGTGCGGAGACGATCGCGGTGGCCGCGTACCCGGGCAATGGGCGTACCGAGTTCGGCCGGGAGCTGGACCGGCTGTCCCGGATGATGATGAGCCCTCGGATGAAGCCGCTGACGTGGTGGCTCATGCAGGACCCGGATGTCGCCGCGCTGGCGAGCCTGCGAGCGGCCACCGACCCGGGCGCGGCGGGCGGCGACTTCTTCGGCCTGCCAGATAAGCGCCGGTTCACCGGATATCCGGAAAAAGTCGACTCGTCCCCGAATCTCACGACATCGCTGCCCAGCACCGCCTCTGGACCGAGTCCGAACACCTCACCGGCGTCCACTTCGGCGCATCGACCCGGCAACGAGCATCAGAACCAGCTGGCTCTCACCACTGTTTCGGGGGGGCCTGAGACAGCGGTGAGAGCCAGCCGGTGTCAGTAGTCGCGGAGCAGGCTGCCGGCGCCGAAGACCTTGTCCTTGATGCCGTTCTCGCGCAGGGCCATCCACCAGGTCGCCGCGTTGATGGCGATGACCGGCTTGCCGAGCCAGCGTTCGGCCTCGTCGGCGAGGCGGACCATCGACAGGTTGGTGCCGCATTGGACGATGGCGTCCACGTCGGGGGCGTTGACGTTCAGGATCGCGGCGCGGAGTTCGTCCTCGGTCACGTGGGCGATCGAGACGGCCGTGGGACATTTGAGGCCTTCGATCGCGGTGACGTCGAAGCCGATCTCGCCGAAGAAGCGGACCACGTTGGCG
Organism: Actinoplanes sp. CA-015351; assembly: GCF_050955685.1. Lineage (NCBI taxonomy): Bacteria > Bacillati > Actinomycetota > Actinomycetes > Micromonosporales > Micromonosporaceae > Actinoplanes > Actinoplanes sp. CA-015351. Next base: position 5,841,648 of record NZ_CP192102.1, on the reverse strand, counting down.
TCGCCCACCGGCTGATAGGGGGTGACCACACCGATCTTGCGGGCGCCGTAGAGCTTGAGCGCGCGCTCGCACGCCTCGGCGCCGGTCGCCACCTCCAGGCCGGTGATGCCCTTGATCTGGGCGACGAACTCGCGGTTGCCCTCCACGCCGCCCCAGAAGGTCTCGGCGGACATGCCCATGACCATGTAGTCGGGTTCGCAGGTCAGCACGCGCTCACAGGCGGAACCGATCTCGCCACGGATCTGGACGAGCAGGTTCTCGAAGTTCGCGTCGTCGGAGAGGTCCTGGTTGCGGATGTGGATGCGGGAGAAGTGCGAGGTCACGCCCGGCACTGTCATGGCATAGAAATCCGGCTCGACGATCGTGTTCGTCGACGGGGCGATGACGCCGAACTTGCGGCGCCAGCCGAGGGCGTCGGTCATTGGGATGCTCCAACATTCGCTGAATTTCGAGAAGCCTGGCGAGAAGCCCGGCGGGAAGCCCGGAGAGTGAGCCAGGCCGCGGCGAGCAGCGCGGCCTGGGCGGACGTGTTGATGCCCTGCTCCAGCCACTGGAAGGCGAGGGTGTGGTGGCTGTCCGAGCCGCGCAGCGGCACCAGCCCCATCACCAGGACCAGCCCGAGCACGTAGAGCGAAACCGCCCACCACTGCTGGTAACGCGCCGCGATGATGGCGCCGAGCACACTGACCGCGGTCACACCGAGCGTCGCCGCCACGAACAGCGGGTTCAGGCTCTGCCCGAAGATCGCCCCCGCCACACAGAGAGCAAAAGCCAGAGCAAAAGGCCAGGCATGGGTACGCCTACCGTGACGCACCGTGACAGCCAGAGCCCACGCCAGAAGGGTGGCACCGGCCGCCATGAGCGGGAACAGTGCCTGTTCGAAGAGCGTCCAGTCGCCGACCTCCGCGGAGAACGCCAGTTTCCAGATGCATTTGGAGACGCCGCCAAGGCCGATGAGGACAGCTCCGGCGAGACCGGCCTGCTGTGCTCGTGCCGTTGGCGCGGTGCGGCTGAGCAGAGCGAACCCGGTCGATCCGAGGATGACCGGGACGAAGTCCTCAAGGGCCAGCACGATGGGGTAGTCCATGATCAGGACCCCTTCTCGCCGAAAACGTCCCGCTTGTTGAAGGCCGCCGTGGCGAACCGGTACGCGGCCTTGCGGTTGGTCAGCCAGGCCACCCGGCCACCGTTTCTGGTTCCCTTGAGAACCTGGCGGGCCAGCCACGGGGTGACTGTCTCCACCCGGTCGGCGAGGATGTTGAAGATCTTTTTCGCCGCCTTTTCCAGCTCGGCCGGCTCGTAGTCACGGGTGAGCAGGTCGGTGACGACCATCCCGGGGGAGAGCAGGCCGACGGTGACCGGAGTGTCTTTCAGCTCCTTCGCCAGCGCCAGGGTGGCGTAGGTGACGGCGCGTTTTGTCGCTCCGTACACGCTCAGGCCGGGGACGATCTGGCCGTTGGAGCCGAGGCCCTCCATGTTCCACAGGGCGCCGTGACCCTGGGCCAGCATGGCGTCGAGGACCACCGCGCTGGCGTGCAGGGTGCCGCGGAGGTTGAGGCCGACGACATCGTCGATCTCGCTGGGGTCCAGCTCCCACAGCGGTTTGCGGGACGTGGAGAGGCCCGCGTTGTTCACCCAGATGTCGACTTTTCCGTATTTGTCAGTGGTGGCGTCCCAGAGTTTGCGGACGTCTTCGCGCTTGGTGACGTCGGCGGCGATCGCCAGCGCGCCGGCGGGTCCGTCGGAGGGAATCGATCGGCCGCAGTAAGCGACCTGCGCCCCCTCGGCCAGGAATGCCGTCACCAGGCCCTGCCCGATCCCGCGTGTCCCGCCGGTCACCACGACGACCGTCATGATTGCCACTCCAGCAAGCCGTGCAGAACACTGTCGAGCTGCCCGCCGTCGGACAGTTCGTAGACAACGGCAAGTTTGCGGCCGGCCGACATCCCGGGCGCCGCGTCGATCGAGAACTCCCGGCCCTTGATCTTCCAGACATCGGTGAGGTGCACCGACTGGAACGATGCGCGGCCGAAACCGATCGCGTTACCCCAGGCCCCGGGCCCCTCGAAGAACAACCGGTTGCCGTCGCGCCGGGTTTCCGTGGTGAACTCGCGCTCCAGCGCGCCCTGGAAAGTCGTCGTGCGACGCGTGCGCAGCAGGTTGATCGGCTCCAGCTCGATGCGCACGCTCACCGTGCCTCGAAGCTTCTGATCAGACCCCCACAGCTCCAATTCGCCGACGTAGGCGCCGGCTTCCTTGGTGGGCAGGATGTACGGGACCGAGCCGTTCCGGGTCTCGGCCTCGATCAAACTGTCCACGCGCGATGGCACCCGGGTGTAGAGGCCGTTGAAGCAACCCACCACCGACCAGCCCTGATACAGCACCGACGAGTACACCTGGGTCTCGCCGTCGGGCAGCACCTGGTTCCAGGTGTTCAGGTCGACCTGCCAGCCCGGGCCGTAGTAGTGCGAGTCCACGAAGCTGCCGTACGGCTGACCGGTGCCGAAGAAGTCCGGCCCGGTGTAGACCCGGTTCTGGTCCGAGTCGACAACGCCGAACGAGAACGGCGCACCGAGCCGGAACTGGCCGGCGAGCGGACCGCCGCCGATCAGCCCGCCGTCCATCCGGTACGTCGTCACACCGTCCACGAAGTCCGACGACCGCCGGATCTCCTCGAAGCCGCACCAGGTTCCGGTGGCGTCGAAGAGCGAGGGGCGTCCGTGCCACTCGCCGGCGATCCGCTTCTGCCAGACGCTGGGTTCGCTCATTCGTTGCTCACCAGGGCCAGCCGGACGGACTCGCTCTGCTCCTCGCCGAGAAGTCGGACGGTCTGCTTCCAGACCGGGTCGATCTCCGGGCTGAAGAGGAGTTCGCGGTGCTGACCGTCGCGCTGCGCCGTGCCGGCCGCGTCGACGCCCTTGTCCACCAGGGCTGCCCAGTGGGTGAGGTAGTTGTCGACGGCGTCGTCGATGCCCTTGAAGGCGTCTTCCGTCGCCCGGTTCACCAGCATCCACGGTGACATGAGCGCATATTGCCGAGGGGTCAAGTGCGCTGGTGTGAGGCCTTCGCGCTTGCTCACCTCCTGGTAGAGCTCGGTGAGAGGCTCGTAGACCTCGTCCAGGTAGGGCAGCGAGGTCGCCAGGTCGATCCGGGGGATCAGATCGAGGTGGAACGCGTAGTTCTCCCCGTTGGCGACGGAGTCCAGGGTGAAGTGCGGAACCCCTGACGAAGGCGCGGTGAAGGCGAAGATCATGTGGCTGTCGAGGCCGATGGGCGGGACGACAAGGGCGACATTTACGATTTTTACGACAGGTCTATCACCGCGCCAAATTCGGATATGTCCGACCGGCGCCGGACTCATCGGCGACGTCAGGTCACGCTCCTCGGCCAGCGTGACCGGGAACCGGCCGAGGATCTTGGCAAGGGTGGTCTCGGCGAGCGCTCCAGGAAGGCTCACTTGTTCTCCTCGGTGGTCTCGTCAGTACCCATCAGCCGGGACGCCGCCACGGTCGGGTGCTCGCCACGGGCCTTGTGCACCCAGGCGCGGGCCAGTTCCGGGCTTTCCCGGCGGGCCGGCGAGGGGATCACGGTCGCCGTGCGGCGCGGCACGTCACCGGTGATGAAGTCCTCTTCGTTGAGCAGCCAGCCCTTCTCGGCCAGCTCCTGACGCCGCCGCCGGTACTCGACAGCGATGATGTCGCTCTTGATGTGCAGCTCGGCGCCGAGGTCGAACGGGAGCAGCTCGGGCCGGACCTTGTCGACCACCGCTGCGTCCTCGTAGAAGATCCGCATCGTACGGTTGATGGCGTCCTTGTCGGCCCACTTGCCGGTGAAGAAGGTCCGCAGCGCGACCCACTTGACCAGCGTGTGCGTCTCGTCGATCGGGATGTTGGTGTCGTAAATGATCATGTCGCCGATCGGCAGCCGCACATGCAGCTTGATCATGTTGGGCAGCATCCAGCCGGCCGACGTGGTGACCGGCGGGCGCTTCTTCAGGTCGTTGCCGAGCAGGCGGCCGAACTTGCCCCAGAGGCCGGACGGCTTCGGCGGGTGCAGGTCGACAGTGGCGAACGCGGACCACTCGTCCGGGTGCTCGACCTCGTAATCCGGCACCTGCGGCATGTCCGGGTTGCCGAACCGCCCGGCGTGCACGAACGGCGCGTGCGCGATGTCGCAGCCGTTCTCCAGGATGCGCTCGTAGTTGGCGTTCCAGAGGAACTCGCCGGTGACGACGCGGAACCTGCCGCCGTTCTCCACCAGGTCGTCGAACTCCGGCCACACCGGCATCGGCGGGCGCTCCTCCTCGGGCAGGTCGCCCATGAAGACCCAGACGAAGCCGTACTTCTCCTGCACCGGGTACGAGTCGACGCGTGCCTTCTTCGGGATGCCCCGGCCCGGCAGGTTCGCCGGGATCTTGGTGCACTGGCCGTCCGGGTCGTACTCCCAGCCGTGGTACGGGCAGACGATCTTGTCGTCCTTGAGCGTGCCGCCGGAGAGCGCGGCGCCACGGTGCACGCAGAGGTCGCTCAACGCGACGACGCGGCCCTGCTTGGGGGTGCGGTAGACCACGATGTACTGCCCGAGGACGGTGAGCCGCTCCGGCTTGGTGGTGACCTTGTCGGAGAACTCCACCGCGTACCAGAAGTTCTTGAGCATGGCTTTACCTCCGCCGGATCCCGGCGATGTCGGGGTTCTGAAGGGCCTTGTCGAGCACGTCGCCGGAGGCGCCGCGCAGGTGGATGTCGAGGAACGCCGTGGTCACGTCGGCCAGGGCCGCGCGGGTGGCGGCCGGATCGGTCTCCGCGGGAAGGTCGAGGAAAGCGCGGGCCGCGGTCTCGTCGACCGGGTGCACGATCCCGAAGTGGTTCGCCCCGGAAAACGTGACCTGCAGGTTGTCACCGCCGGCGTCGGGGAGAGCCTCGTCGAAGGTCCGGCTGATCGGATCCCGTTTGACCACGGATTCGCCGTACCGGTCGGCGGAGCCGTTGATGACGCCGTCGTTCTCGCCGTTCATCAGCAGGACCGGGCTGTCCACCTGGGCGGGCAGGACCGTGCCGGCCGGCCAGCCGAGCATGGTGGCGACCATGGTGTGGGTCCCGTACGCGGCGACCGCTTTCACCGTGGGGAAGAAGCGGGCGCTCTGCAGGATGACGGTCCCGCCGGCCGAGTGACCGATGAGCGCCACGTTGTCGAGATCCAGCAGGCCGGCGACCGGGCCGGTCATGGTCTTCAGCGCGTCGAGAATGACCGGCACCGACGGCGTCGTCGCCCGGGTCCCGTAGGCGTCCGGCTTCGCAGCCGCCAGCTCGACACCGGGAGTGATTCCCTTGAGGCCGCCGAACAGCTCACCCACCCAGTCGTAGGTGACGGCGACGTAGCCCCGGGAGGCGAGTTCGACCGCGAGCCACCGGTAGGCCTCCTGGCCCACGTTGACCCCGGAGACGATCACCGCCACCGGATAGGGCGCCTGCGCGGGGTCCGCCGGAAAGACCCCGGAGAGCCGCTCGGCGTCCGAGCCGGTCGGCTTCGCCGGATAGAAGATCCGCAGGTGAGCGGTATCGAAGGGGGCCTCGGCGCCGGGAATCGCAGCGGCCCACCAGACCGAACGGATGGTCATGACCCGGCACCCGGCCGCGGCAGCTCACGGTCGCCGCCCCAGAGCGCGCGGACCAGTTTGTTCGTGGTCTCCTCGCCGAAGAACCGGACGCCCATCACGTTGGCCGGGTCCCGCTCGGCGATGTTGCGCCGGATCGTCTCGTCGGTCTGCGCGAGGGCCGCGCGCTCCTCGACGGGGACTTCCGAGGCCTCGTCGACCCACCGCAGCCACCTGTCGACGTGCGCGTGCGCCCGCTGCGAGACGATCTCCAGGTTGCGCTGGGACCGCTCGAACGAGTAGCAGTACGCCGTCGGCGACAGGCTGGCCCGGATGAAACCGGCCCGGCTCACGAAGTACTCGAACTCCGGGTCGCTGCGCAGCTCCAGCCATTCGGCGTCGAGCTGAGAATAATAAGCATCGAAATATGAAGCGTCCTCGACCATGTTCGTCCGCGGCACCGAGTCGAGGTAGAACCAGCCACCCGGCCAGACCAGCAGCGCGATGCCCAGGTGCGGCACCTTCACCTGCGGGCCGAGCCAGCAGGTCAGATGCAGGTTCGCGAAACTGGCGCCCGGGTTGCCGATCCAGGAGTGGACCATCCAGTCGACCTCGGGCCCGGCGTACGCCTCGAGGGAACCGCCCGGCCCCTCGGGATAGGTTCCGTACGTCTGGAGATCCACCGTGGAAGGGTCACGCTTGAGCTCGAACCGGGCGTCGATCTTCGCCTTCAGGTCGGCGAGGAGCTGACGGTAATAGTTGAACGTGTCGTGCACGTCGACGACCGGCGAGCCGTCGACCATGTCCTCCACGTGCTGAATGGTCTCCGCCACTGTGAAACTCCTTTATAAAAGAGCGCTGACAAGCCGCCACGGGCGACCGTCGACAAGATCGGTGTTCCGCGAGACCTGCCGATTCGCGGCCTGCGCGGGATTGACAGTGCCGAGACCGACCGGCTCACCAGCGGCGATGTCGGTGCGGATCGGCGTGGAGATCCGGCCGGTGAACGGCCCTTCCCACTTGGTCCAGAGGGTGAAGTCGGGCGTCATCGCGAAGATCGCGGCCGGCTGGTCCAGCGGCGTCGCGACCACCACGTTGAGCCGGTTCTCGGCGGCGCGCTCCGGCAGCCCGAGTTCCAGCTCCCAAGGTTCCTGCACGGAGAGCGGCACGGCGACCACGTCGGTGTCGAGCAGCGCGGCCAGCCGGAACGTCTCCGGGTACAGCGCGTCGTCACCGACGACGATGGCGAGCCGTCCCCACTCCAGGTCGACCGGGATGATCTCCTTGCCCGCGGCGTTGGCGGTGTGCAACTGCGGCTGCCGCGCCACCAGGCCGTTTTCCGAGATCAAGACCCCAGTGGGTACGCCTTCGTCAAGCACCGTGGTGACGGCATGTGCGGTGGTGCCGGTGAGGGTCGCGGCGATCTCGTCCGGTGTTCCGGCCAGTTCGGGGAGGACGACGAGCTGGGCGCCGGACTGCTCGACAACATCTCGGATCTTTCCGATATTTCGTACTACCGCCACGGGGAGCGTCGGTGCACCGGCCGGCCGCTGACGGCCCACCGGCTCCGCCGCGATCGCCCCGTACAGACTCGGGCGCCGGCTGGCCAGGATGTGCGTACCGTCGGGCCGCAACTTGTCGTCGGCGAGTGACACGTCGATGTCGGCGACCACGACGGCCTCGCCGGTGCGCGGCGCTTTCGCCACCACGGTCCCGTCCGGTGCCACGATCTGGCTCTCGCCGGCGCCGTGCAGCCACTCCGGCGGCACACCGAGTCGTTCGGCGATGGCCGGCAGATCCTCGCGGGGCAGCAGCGGGCCGACCTTGTTGGCGGCGACCACCCAGACCTTGTTCTCCGCGGCGCGTACCGGGATGTGCAGGTCGGCCTCGTCCAGTGCGAAGCTGTTCAGGCTGTTCAGCAGCACCTGCGCGCCACGCAGCGCGAGGCCGCGGGCGACCTCGTTGATGACGCCTTCCATGCAGGCGTACATCCCGATGCGGCCGAACGGCGTGTCGAGCACCGGGCCGACGGCAGGCGCCGGCTCCAGGAAGTCGTTCTCGGCGCCCATCAGGGTCTGCTTGTCGCAGGACCCGGCGATCTGACCGGCGGCGTCGAACAGGAAGTTCGTTCCTCCGGTCCGTCCGTCCGGGTACGCGTGGGTGACGTTGACCTTCACCCACATCCCGTGCCGGCGGGCCCGCTCGGCGATCGCGGTGAGGAAATCGTCCTCCAGCCGGGTCGCGAGTTCGTGGGCCTGCGCGCGCGATGCGTACCAGGACAGGTGATTGCAGAACTCGGGCAGGACCACGAGCTGGGCTTTCTGCTCCGCAGCGGCGTCGATGACGCGCAGGCAGGCGGCCAGGTTGGCAGCGATGTCCTGACCGGCTTCGATCTGGGCTGCGGCAACACGAACAACACCGGGCATCCGGTTCCCCCTAGCGAAACGGCGTTTCCCAAAACTACACTCGGGTTCACGTTTGCAACAGGGGTTTCTTGATGATCGAGAGATGTGGAGTGTCGACTTGTTGGTGCACATCGTGCTGATGAAGTTCGCTGACGCTGGCGATGCTGCCAAGGCCAAGTTGCGTTTGGAAGAACTTGCCGGTGTCGTTCCTGAGATCAGGACACTCGAGGTGCGCCTGGACGAGCTGCAGACCGGCGTCTCCTGGGACCTCTACCTGAAGACAACCCACCGCGATGCCGACGATCTCCGGGCATACCAGGCACACCCGGCTCACCTGGAACTCGGCGTCTGGCTACGCCCCCTGCTAGCCACCCGCGCCGTAGTGGATTACACCGAGGCATGAGAAACGGAGAAGCTCGTTGCCGTCGTGATGCGCGGCAACGAGCTTTGGTGGTCCTGCTGCTAGCAATTGTGCTTGCCGCAGTCGTTCAAACTACCCACGTAGTAGGTCCCGGCGTTGTTGTCGGGCGACCAACCCCCATCCCAGTACTCGGCCCCGGCCCCGGCAGCGCCCAAGTCCGGCGGCGGTCCCTTGGGCGCCCACTTGGGCGTCCACTGATTCTTGAAGCCTTGCCCCTTGTTACCGCCGGCGTTGCCGATGTACATCGGTTCGGTCGGCTCCGGCGCCTCTGCGGCGCTCACCTCGTGCAGGTCCCAGAACCAGTCGGCACCCTGGTGTATCCCATCGTTGTTCGCCTCGCCGTGCGGCCGGCACTCCCAGTTCTGCCCGCCCTGATTGAGCTTGTCCCTCTTGTCTTCGCAGTCCCCCAGGCTGAGGCCCGTCAGGCCGCCCACCACCGGGCTCCAGCCGTCATACGACTGCCCGACCGCTGGCACGTCGGCGGCGGAGGGCGGCCTCCAGGTGTGCGTGGTGCGATTAGGGCTGTCAGTGACGGTCACCTGGCCCTGGCCCTGGCCGGGCGGCGGGCTCCCGGCCAGCGCGGGCGCGCCGTTGAGCACACCCCCCGCGACCAGCCCTACGCCGGCGGCGAGAATTGTCGACTTGGTGAGCATGGTTTCCTCCTGACAGATGAAGCCGACCGGAACAGTCGAGCATCGTGACACTCCGCCGGTCGTCCGAAAGACGGCTGAGCGGATCTACCGCCAGCCGATCCGTTACGAACGTGCAGACTTGGGTCGTCGCACGGCCGTCCAGACGAGGTTCGCCTGTGAAACCGGGACGTCGTGCCCGAACTCGGTTTTCTGCGACGTCCGTGAATGATGCAACGAGCTATGTTCGGATATTTTCGGAGCAGTACTGCGGTTCAACGGCGCGCTGGTCAGTTATAGCTGTCCTTGCCGTCGCCCATGACGCGTCCCGGTGTCGCGTTCTCGAACCTGATCCGTACCCCATTGGTTCCGATGAACGACGAAGCGTTCCCCGTGGTCTCGATCGGGGGCCGCCACAAATAGGGGTTTCCGTTGCTGGTAAGCAGGTCCGCTGCCGGCTGACGGATCCAGCGGGGATCGCCGACAGCGGCGAGCACCCAGTCGTCGGGGCGTTCGGCGATGCGCTTCATGCAATCGATTTCGAGCAATCCCCAGCTGCCCAACAGACCCCAGTAGCGAAAGTCCAGTTGGTAGGCATCCTCGCGGCACTGCTGGAGAGCGAGTCCCGTGTTCGTGTCATCGCGGTAGATCTCCGCGAACAGGACGACGCGATTCTGGTCCTGGGTTGCGGGAGCGCGGTGGACACCCGGTGCGGCGACGGCCTGCGCGGGGACGGCGTTTATGGCGAGGCTGACGGCGGCGCCCGCCACGGTGAGCAGGCGAATAATGCTATTCATAATTTTCCTATCGTTGATCACTGTCAGTGCCGATTTTTGGCGGTCAGCTCACCACAGCGCGCGCAATCATTATCGTGTCGATTTCAGAACCGATCCCAAATGTGAAGCTCGTCATCGAAAGCGCGATTTTCGGCAACGAGCTTCATCGGCTCGGCTGGATTTGTGCATCGAAAATTTCGAAATCAGGATTTGGTCAGCGGCAATTGAAGACCCCACAAACGAGGTCGACGCCGTTCTTGACCCACTGTCCGGTGCTGCCGCCGCCCGAGCCGGGGAATGGCTGGTTGCCGCCCGAGCCGGTCATTGGCGGGTTGTTCTGTTTCTTACTGTTATTCGGGAGTTGATTGCCACCAGAAGATCCCAAGACCCCCCTTTTCGCCATCAGCCACATGTGTTTGGCATTGCTGGCATCGGTAGTTTCCGCCGTGGGCCGAGCAACGCAAGTCCAGTAAAGCCGTCCCCAAATCTTGTCATTGACGCCGTCATTGCCGTAGCGGAAGCAGGTGTCCCAATCTGCAATTGGGCCGGCCTCATCGACACAAGTGACCAATCCCCTGTCGCAGTAGTTTTCAGGGTCGGGTTCGTCTGGTGAGAGTGAGGCCAAGGCGGGGCCGCCGACGAGCATGCTGCCGAACATAAGTCCGAGGCCGGCGGCCACAATAGTGCTCTTCTTGGGCATGGTCTTACCTTTCATCCGATTTCGGTTTCCGGAGAAAGTCGACCACCAGCACCCCGCCGTACGGGCCTAAACGTCTACTGAATAGACCTTTTGTCAGGAATGTTCGACGAACGGGCAGATATGGCCGTCACGCGGCCATGCTCACGCCAATCGCCTGCGTGAACCGTCAATTTGCGCTATGGCAACCATCTGCCCAAGGAGTGCACGTTTCCTCCCGCCACCGCGCGTAGCTTCTATGGGTTGGCCATGTTGTGGACGGCGGTCACCATGCCGTCCGCGATCAGGTCAGGGCGAGTCTGACCAATACCCGGACTGCCGCACCGATAACCAGACCCGGCGAACCGTTCAGCTCCACAATCTCCATCGCCATATCCGCATGCGACACACCCTTATAAGGCCGCGCCGTCATCCCTGCGAATCGCGTCGCGGACCCGAACAGCCCGGCGACCGGGAGGTGAGTCTGCCGCACCCTGCCTCCACCGTCCGTCCACAGCGTGACGTCCGGGACGATCGACTCCATCAGGGAGTTCGATGTCCCCGCGAGAGGCGGCGACGAAGAATCAGGACGTCTCCTCATGCTGCCGGACGGGCGGCAGGCCGCAGAGCAGAGGAGTGAGCGATGCTCGGCAAATGAGGAGCTCATCGGCGCCAGGCCAGCCGCGGCATCCGCACCAACCGGGCGGCCGGCGGCCGTCGGCCACGGTGACGAGCTGAACCGGCCCGGTTTCTGCCCGTTCAGCTGCCGTGCGATGTTCCAGGCCACGGTGACGCGGGGCGGGATGCCGCTCTGACAGTGCCGTGCATGATGCCGTCCCCCGCCGAGTACCACGATCTGGCACTTCCTCTCTCGCAGTGATGCCCACGAGACGAACAGGGCCACGCCGAACGTGAACTAGCACGCCCCACGTCAAACCCGCCACGCCGATGGTCCACGGCCGGCCGGCCGGCCCGCCCGGCCCAAGCTCACAAGATCTTGGTGGCGCATGGAGCGAGCCGTAGCCCAGGACGGTTATCAGGCTGCGATGACATGTCTGGACTACGGCTCGGGTCGCCCGGCCGTAGGCCAGCCACCTTATGGGCTCCGATGACCTATCCGAGCTGCGGCTCGCGCCTGCGGCTCGCGCCTGCGGCTCCGGCCTGGGGCCTGAGCCCGAGGGTCAGCCGTTCAGCATCTCGTACGCGACCTCGGGCGCCTTGGCGGCGTCGGCCGGGACGGCGAGTGCCTTCGTGGTGTCGTACCCGGAGTACTTGATGGTGCAGTTGCCGGCCTTGACCTTGCCGGCGGCCGGGACCTTCACCACGAACGTGGACAGGTTGCCGGTCTTGGCGTCGATGGCCGCGTCGAACGGGACGGCCTTGGCCTTGTCGCCGAGGGCGGTGACCTCGGCGGCCTCCAGGACCGGGTTCGCGTCGGCGATCTTGGTGAGGTCGAGCGTGCCGGAGAACTTCTGGCCGGTCGGGGAGGTCACGTCGGCGGCCACGCCCATCAGGTCGGAGGCGCCGAGCGGGTCGGTCTCGCCGCCGTACGCGAAGGGGCTCTCGTCGTAGTTGGTGATCTTCGCCGGGTCGATGGCGAGCCACTTCTTCGAGGTGATGCCCATCTGCTTGGCGAGCGAGGCCGGCTTGATCGTGAAGCGCACGAAGGGCTTGTCGGCGCCGAGGGCGAGGAACGTGATGGCGAGGCTCCCGCCGTCCACCTCGGGGATCGCCTGCGAGGTGGTGAAGGAGGCGGACTTGTTCGGGGCGTCGACCACGCCGGACAGCGGGGTGCAGGCACCGGTGGCCGCGTACGCGTAGGCGGCGACCTTGTCGTCCGGCACCGAGGCGCGCAGCGCGTCGGCCGCTGAGACGGGGGCAGAGGAAGCGGCTGACGGGGTCGAAGCCGAGGACTCGGCGACATCAGCGTCTTCCCCGCCACAACCGGCAAGGGCGAGCACGGACAGGACGGTGAGGCCGGCAAGGCCCCGGGTGATCATCATTAAGAGGTGACTCCGGGTAGCTGAGCAAAACGTGAGAAAGAGCGTGGATCATAAACACAGATGATTGCGAGCAGGGAAAACGGCCCGGCAGGTTGGGACCTCCGTTACCTGCCGGGCCGCCGTTAGGACCGCGAACCGTGACCGGCGCCGGCGACCGCCCTCTCTTCGGCGCCGACGCGCGATCACGGTTCGCGGCGTTGAAAACCGGGAGTGATCACCCCGGGGGATAAGCCGACGGACCGCCGCTCGGCGCCGCAGCACCCGGCCGGAACGCGGCCGGTGCGTGGATCACACAGGTCTGCACATATTCGGCGAGGCCTTCGCTCGCGTACTCACGGCCCCAGCCGGAGCGCTTCACGCCGCCGAACGGCGCGCGCAGGCTCATGCCGGTGCGGTTGTGCGTGTTGACGAACGTGAAACCGGCCTCGAACCGCCGCGCGAACGCGAACGCCCGCTCCTCGTCGGCGCTCCACACCGATGCCCCGAGACCGAGGTCGCCGGCGTTCGCCCAGGCCAGGACCTGCTCCTCGGAGGAGTAACCGAGGACCGGAACGACCGGCGCGAACTGCTCCTCGGCCACCACCGGCGACGCCGGGTCGGGTGCGACGACCAGGGCCGGGTGCACGAAGTAGCCGGTTGACGGGTCCGCGTCGAAGGCGCCGAGCGCGATCGCGTCCGGCGGGATCAGCGCCTGGGCGGCACGCTGGGCGGCCGCGGAGATCACCGGGCCCATCGTGACGCCTGCGCTGAGTGGGTCGCCGGTCGTCAAGACCCGGCCTGCGGCATTGCGGTACGCCGAAACGAACTCATCAAGACGAGCCAGCGGCACATAGAGCCGTTTAGCGGCCATGCACACCTGTCCGCTGGTGGCGAAGCTCGCCATCACCAGGCGGTCCATCGCATCGTCGGCCACCACGAAATCGTCCAGGAAGACGGCCGGGTCGTTGCCACCCAGCTCCATGACTGTCGGGGTGAGCCGGTCGCCGGCAAGGGCCGCCACCGCCCGCCCGCCGGCCGCGCCGCCGGTGAACGCCACCTTGCCGACGAGTTCGTGCCCGACCAGGGCGGCGCCGGTCTCCGAGCCACCGTGCACGACCCGGATCGGGGCGTCGAACAGTCCGGCTATCAGGTCGATGGTCAGCGGTGCGAGCGGCGACGGCTTCACCACGATCGCGTTGCCCGCCGCGAGGGCCGGCGCGATCTTCAGCATGGACAGGATGATCGGCGCGTTCCACGGGGTGACGGCGGCGACGACACCGAACGGCCGGCGCTGCTCGACGATCCTGCCCAGCTCGTCGTCGACCTCGCGGTCCGCGTACGCACGAGGCGCGTGCTCGACCACCCACCGCAGATAGCGAACCGCGAAGCCGATCTCGCCGCGGCAGTCACCCAGCACCTTGCCGGACTCGCGGGCCAGAAGCTCGGCCAGCTCCTCGGTCGCGTTCTCGATCCGGGTCGCGGCAGCAGCGATGACAGTGAGCCGGTCATCCAGTGGCCGGTCCACCCACCGGCGTTGCTCCGCGTCGGCCCAGCGCACGATCGTGTCGACGTCGTCCGCCGAGGAGGTGGCGACCGACCCGACGATCTCCGCGAAGTGTGCCGGATTTTCCCGGGAAATCATGCCGATACCGGGCGCAGCGAGGCGATCATCGAGCTGCGCAACAGAGCCGCGCGGGCCTTGACCGGGTCGGCAGCGGTGGCGCGCAGGCTGTCCAGATAGACCGAGCGGGCGTCCGGATCGGTGGCGCGCAGGCGTTCGTAGTTCTGGTGCGAGACGCTCTGCACGTATTCCAGGGCGATCCGGCGGCGATCGGTGGCAGCGTCCCAGATCGCGGCGTCGTCGCCGGTGGCGATCGCGGTGGCGTAGGCCATCGCGTCGTGGATGCCGGAGTTCATGCCGAGGCCGCCGAGCGGGTTGTTCACGTGCGCGGCGTCGCCGGCGAGCAGCACCCGGCCGGTCCGGAACGACGTGGCGACCCGCTGGTGCACGCGGTACATGCTGGCGTGCGCGATCCGCCACGGACGGCCCGGGTCGAACACGCCGCGCAGCCGCTCGTCGAGCCGGGCGTACTCCTGCTCGTCCGGGGTGTCCACGGGCGTCGGCAGCAGCACCCGCCAGTGGTCCGGGGTGCGCAGCAGCACACACCACTCGACCGGGTCGAAGACGTAGTTGACCGCGGCCAGGTCGTCGAGCCACCCGGTCAGCTCCTCGTCGACCGAGGCGACCAGGAAACGTTCCGGGTAGGTGATGCCGTCGAACGTCACGCCGGTGGCCTTGCGGACCGCCGAGTGCGCGCCGTCCGCGCCGATCAGCCAGTCACCCTCGACCGTGCGGCCGTCGGCGCTCACGGCGACCACGCCGTCCAGGTTGAGGATCGCCTCGGCGACCGGCCAGCCGAACCGGATCCCGGTCTGCGGAAGACGCAGCAGATGATCTTTCAAGATGGGCGTGAGCTTGGACTGCTCGCACTGCACCCGGTAGGGATATGTGGTGTCGCCGGCGAGCACCGCGAGGTCGAGCATCGCGACCAGCCCGGCCCGCCGGTCGCGGTAGGCGAAGGTCGGCGAGATGAGACCGCGCGCCTGCAGCTCCGCGCCGACGCCGAGGTCGTCGAGCATCTCCAGGGTCGGCGGGTGGAAGGTGGAGGCGCGGGACTCGGCGGCGAGTTCGTCGCCGGCTTCCAGCACGGTCACCGCGAAGCCACGCCGGGCGAGGGCCAGTGCCGCGGTGAGTCCGACCGGTCCGGCGCCGGCGACCAGGATGCGATTCACGTCTTATCTCCCCTGAATGGTGCGGGCCGGGATGTAGTGGGCGTCGAGGTCGAGGGCTTCGTCCTGACCTACCAACGCGGTGAAGTCGGGCCAGGCCATCCGGTCGACAGGCGCCGCGCTGCCGTCCTCGGCGATCGATCGATAGGCGAGCGACGCGGCGCGCATGGCGGCGAGCAGTGCGGCGACGGGATGCAGGACGAGGCGGACACCTGCCTCGGCGAGGTCCTCATCGGTCACCACAGGACGGTCGCCGGCGGCTTCCGACCGATTCACCACGATGGGTACGCCGGGGAGCGCCGCCGTGATGGCGTGGAGATCATCGAGACCGTCCACACCTTCGGGGAAGACGGCGTCCGCCCCGGCCTCGACGTACAACTGGCAGCGTCTGATGGTCTCGGGCAGGCCGTGTCCCGCGTACGCGTCGGTGCGTGCGATGAGCGCGAGGTGAGGCACATGGTCGGCCAAGGCGGAGATCTTGGCGGCCGCCAGGCCGGCGTCGACGACCTCCTTGCCGGCCAGGTGACCGCAGCGTTTCGGGTTGACCTGATCTTCCAGGTGCAGGCCGGAGATGCCGGCCCGGGCGTACGCGAGACCGGTCCAGACCGCGTGCAGCGGGTTGCCGTAACCGGTGTCCGCGTCGGCGAGCAGCGGTACGCCGTCCAGAGCCGGGATCAGCGTGGTGGCCCGTTCGGCGATCTGGGTGCCGTGCACATAACCGAGGTCGGGCCGGCCCAGCGCGATCGCCGAGACGGCCGCCCCGGACAGGTGCACACCCCGGTGCCCGGCCCGGACCGCGAGGGCCGCGGTCACCGGGTCGTAGACACCGGGCAGGTGGGTGACCGTTTTCGCGGCAAGCAGCGCCCGCAGGGCCGTCGCCGTCACGATGGGGAGTGCAGGGCGAAACCGCCCTCGACGCCGACGACTCTGGGGTTGGTGAAGAAGAGCAGCGTCTCGGCGGTGCCCTCCTCGGAGTACCCGGAGATGCCCCAGGCCGGGCGCGGGGTGAACAGGTGCAGACTCATGATCGAGGAGCCGTTGACCTTGACCTCGCCGGCCCGGACGCGTTTCGCGGTTTCCAGAGCTTTGTTCTCATCAGCACCGATGACGTATCCCTCCAGGCCGTACCGCGTGCCGTTGGCGAGCGTGATGGCCTCGTCGAGATCGTGGTAACCGTGCACCGCGGCGACCGGTCCGAAGATCTCGTCGGTGGTGCGGGCCGGGTCGGCGCCGGTGACCAGCGAAGGAGCCAGGATGTTGCCGGGTCCGGTGATCGCTGCCTCGTGGATCGTGCCGCCGAGGTCCTCGCGAGCCTTGACCACTGCGGCCCGGTGACCGGAATGGATCAGCGGACCGTAATCGGTCCCGTCGTCGCTGGGGTCGCCGGTCTTCAGAGCGCCGACTCTCGCCAGGACCTTCGCCGCGATGGCCTCCTCCCGGCCGGCCGGGACGATCAGGCGGCCCAGCGCCCGGCACCACTGACCGTTCAGCGTGGTCAGCAGGTCGGCGGCGGCGCGCGCGGCCACGTCCTCGTCGGCGTCCGGCATCACGATCAGCGGGTTGTTGCCGCCGAGCTCCAGCTGGACCGGTTTGATGTCGTACGCGCAGGCCGCCGCGACCGCCCGCCCGCCGCCGAGCCCGCCGGTGAACGACACGGCCCGGATCCGCGGGTCGGCGACGATCTGCCCGCCGACCGCCGCGCCGCCGTGCAGCAGCTGGAACAGCGCGGCCGGTGCGCCGGCCTCCTTCAGCGCCTCGTCGATGGCGAGGGCCAGACGCTCGGTGCCGAACGGCGCGTACTCACTGGGCTTCAGGATGGTCGGGCAGCCGGCCGCCAGGGCGTTGGCGACCTTGTGCGCGGCCATCGGCGCCGGCGCGTTCCACGGCACCAGACAGGCGACCGGTCCCCAGGGCAGGCGTTCCACCAGGACCTCGCGGCCGTCCTCGCGGGTGGTCGTGCTGGTCAGCAACCCGGAGCGCAGCTGACCGGCGGCCAGGGCGAACGCGCCGGCCAGGATCATGCCGAGCGGGGTGGTCTGCCGGATCGGCACACCGGTGGCCTTGCTCTCCAGCGCGACGATCTCCCCGGCGGTTTCGGCGACCTTGGCAGCGACACTTTCCAGGATGTCGGCTTTATCATCTGATATCCAGGCGCCGAGAGCGTCGGCAGCGGCGAGCGCGGCCTCCACTCGCTCCGGAGACGACCCCAAGGCCGGGCCCGTCTCCAGGCCGGTCGCCGGATCCTCCAGGGTGATGCCGACCTCGGTGGTGCAGTCCGCCCAGACCCCGTTCACCAGGTCCCTCATGAGGCCACGTTCGCGAAGAGCTCGTTCGCCTTGTTGCTGGTGATCACCGAGGCGGCCTCCAACCGGCCACGCTCCGGCGGGAACGTCATGACCAGGCCCATCGACAGGTCCCGCAGCGCGCGGCCGACCACGCCGTTCATTGTGGCGCTGGACGTGCCGGAGGCCTTCAGGGCGCCGATCGCCACGTCGAACGCGGCCTGGCAGATCGAGCCCTTGGCGATGCGCCACTGGGCGTACACCTCGGACTTGGTGGCGATGGGCGGCTCGACCGTTTCCAGGAGCAGCTGGCGGCGCAGCCAGAGGTACGCGCGTTCCAGAGATTCCGTCATGTCCCCGATGATCACCTGGTGCATCGGCGACTCGGCGATCGAGCGTCCGGTGTCGGCGAACTTCTTCGTGGTGAGCCGCTGCAGGGTGTCGTCGTAGACACCCTGCGCCGCGCCGACGTAGACCGCGGTGATCGCGAGCTGGTTGCCGACGAAGCTGCCCCGGCTGCACTGCAGCATCTTCACGAACGCGCCGGGGACGGTGAGCGAGTCGTCCTGCGGGATGAAGACCGAGTTGAGCCTGATGCCGTGGTTCGCCGAGCCGCGCATGCCGAGCCCGTCCCAGAACGGCCGCTCGGTGACACCCTCGGCGTCGCGCGGCACCAGGAACATGACCAGGCCGTCGGCCGTTTCGTGCCCGTCCAGGCGCGCGGTGACCAGGTAGTAGTCGGCGATCCCGGTGGCGCAGCCGAACGACTTCTCGCCGGTGAGCTCCCAGCCGGCGACGCCGTCCCGAGTGGCCGGCACGGCGGTGGTGGCGATCGCGATGTTCGCGCCGCTGCTCTTCACCGACTCGCTGGCGAAGTTCGCCAGCCAGGTGCCGCCGGACATCAGGCGCAGCACCTTCTCGGCGAACGCCGTGACGACCGGGGTCTCCTCGTCGGAGAAGAGGCCGGCCTCGATCGCCTCCAGGGGCAGCAGCCCGCGGGAGGCGGAGGTGTTGTGGAAGAAGAAGGC
Organism: Actinoplanes sp. CA-015351; assembly: GCF_050955685.1. Taxonomy (NCBI): domain Bacteria; kingdom Bacillati; phylum Actinomycetota; class Actinomycetes; order Micromonosporales; family Micromonosporaceae; genus Actinoplanes; species Actinoplanes sp. CA-015351. The sequence goes on along the minus strand of NZ_CP192102.1, from coordinate 5,823,066 downwards.
GAGCGCCGTCGAGGGGCAGGCGCTGCCCATCGCGTACGTGGCGGCGGCCAGGTCGCGCAGCGTGCCGCCGAGGCCGCCGTACTCCTCGGGAACGATGAGCCCGAGCAGACCGGCCTCGCGGAGCACGTCGATGTGCTCGCGGGGGAAGGCGCCGTCCCGGTCCGCCTGTTCGGCCTTGGCGCGCAGCGCCGGGAGGACCTGCTCGACGAGTTTCGCGCGGGACTTCTCGTCGGCGGTCATGTCGTCGACGAGCTTCTCGCCGATGAGTCGGTCGGCCATGGTGTTACTCCCTGATCTGGGCGAGGTCAGCCTCTTGCGGCCCGTTGACCTCGAGTTGGCGGGAAAGGTGGAGAAGGTCGTCCACCGGCAGACCGGTGTTCCCCACGTCGAAGTGCGCGACCCCGTTCTTCATCGCCACCAGGGCGTTGACCAGGGCGAGACGGTTATGACCGTTCAACCGCACCCGCAGCACGGCCGGCCGGACCCGGACGCTGGCGTCCTGGAGGATCCGGGTGACCTGCAGAGGCGACGCCGGGGTGGTGGCGGACTCGATGCAGCCGATCTCGTCGCAACCGAGCGCGCCGAGGGCGCCGATGGTGGCGAGCACCTCGTCCTCGCGGTCCGGGTTGAACGCGTCGGTCACGTAACCGACCACGCAAGTGCCGGATCGCTTCGCGGAGATGACCCGCTCGGGCGACGGAAGGCTGTCGAGGCCGTCGGCGACGAACTCGAATCGCAGGCCGTCGTCCGGGGATGCGGTGTCGCGTACCTGGACGGTGGCCGGGAGGGGCTGGGCCACCTGGCCCCAGTTGCGCGAGTGGAACAACAGCGGCGAGATGACCCGCGGCAGCGCCGCCTCGGTCACCGCGCCGACGAAGATGGTGTGGTCGCCACCCGGGTACGCGTGCGCGACAGTGCAGTCGAGCCAGGCGACGGCGTCACTGAGAACCGGGCACCCGTTCGGCGTCATGGTCCAGTCCAGCCCGGCGAACCGATCGGTGATCTCGCGGTCCTGCCCGGCGAAGCGGCGCCCGATGTGCGCCTGGTCCTTGCCGAGGAAGCTGATCGCGAATTTGCCCGCCTCGCCGAGCAGTGTCCGGCTGGGCAGATGGTTGCCGAGGCAGACCGACACCAACGGGGGATCGAGACTCACCGAGGAGAATGAACTGGCGGTCATCCCGTGCAAACCGTTCGGGCCGGTTGTGGTCACCACGCACACCCCGCTCGGCCACTGTCCGAGCACGGAACGGAACGTCGTGCTGTCGACCGGCACTTCGTGGTCTCCCTCGTTCTTGCGTTTCGCCTTGGGAAACGGTGTTACACCGAACGTAACGACGGTCGGGTGTGCTGTCAACAACGGATCGGTACGCCGTTTCGCGGTGCGAAATGGCAGGCTAGGCTTCGCCAAAGTTTTGTTCCGTTCCTGTTCCGGGGGAGTTTCCAGTGCCCAGCCGAACCGTGCCGCCGGCCGCGCAGGCACAACCTGCCGAGGACGAGAGCCAGTCGCGCTCCATCGCCGCCGTCGAGCGCGCCATGGACGTCCTGCTCTACTTCGGCCGTACCGACCAACCGGATCTCGGAGTGACCGAGATCGCCACCGCGCTCGGTCTGACGAAGGCCGCCGTGCACCGCATCCTCACCGCCCTGCGCAGCCGCGAGCTGATCACCGTGGACCCGGCCACCCGCCGGTACGCCCTCGGCCACGCCGCCGTCGCCCTCGGCCGCGCCTACCTGGCCCGCACGGACGTGCGCGCGATGGCCGCGCCGGAGCTCAAGCACCTCTCCGAGCGCACCCAGGAGACGGCGACCCTGTCGCTGCGGCGCGGCGACACCCGGCTCTACGTCGACCAGGTGGTTCCGGACCAGGAGCTGCGGCTCGAAGTGAGCCTCGGCATCCCGTTCCCCCTCAACGCCGGCGCCTCGTCCAAGGCGTTCCTGGCGTTCCTGCCCGACTTCGAGGTCGAGGCGTACCTGACCCGGCACCCCCTCGAAGCGGTGACCGACAAGACCATCACCGAGCCGGCGAAACTGCGCAAGGACCTGGCATCGGTACGCAAGCGGGGGTACTCGACCTCGCTCGGCGAACGCCAGGCCGGCGCCGCGTCGATCGCCGCGCCGATCTTCGACCATGACGCCCGGGTGGTCGCCGTGATCAGCCTGGCCGGGCCGGCGCTCCGCTTCAAGCCGGACGCCGACACGTCAGCGGTCTCCGACCTCAAGGAAGCGGCCGCCCGCATCTCCGCCCAGCTCGGCTACCAGCCCCACTGACCCACCCACTGGCCCACCCATCGAGAAGGGGTGGGGTGCGGGCGGCACCGTTACAGGTCGGCCAGCGGCTTGGCCACCCCGAGCAGGCCGGCCAGCAGCACCGATCCCCAGATCGTCCAGACGTACGGGAGGCACCCGTTCACGCTGCGCTTGAGAACCGCCTCGGTCGCCGCGTCGGCGGTGCCGGCCATCACCGCGCCGAACGCCGGCCCGAACGCCTTCAGCGTCTGCCGGATACCGAGACCGGCCGCGATGGCGATCGCGTAGAGCAGCACCTTGCCGCCCAGCCACTTCGGGTTCGTGGTCACCCCGAACGGCTCGCTCACCACCAGGGTGAAGACACCGGCGCCGGCCATCCCGGCGATCACCGCGAGCCGGATCGCGTAATCGACCCGGCGTACCAAAGGGTGTTTTCCGGGCTCGTGATGGTCGGTCCACATCAGCCAGATCCAGACGAACGCGAAGATCCACAGCGGGACCAGCAGCCACCAGGGCAGCAGCTTGATCCCCCAGAGCGAACCGCCGTGCTCGTCCAGCGAGATCAGCGTGAGGCCGCTGGGCAGGAACAGGATCAGGCAGATCTTCGGCCCGAGGTCCAGGCCAAGCATGATCTTCAGCGCGGTGAGCCGGGCGGCGGGAGTCAGGTCGGGGTTGATCACGTATCTGCTGGAGTAGAAGACGCCGAGGTCCCCGCCGAGCCAGAAGACCATGAGCACGATGTGCAGGTAGAGGAACGCTTCGAGCATGGCGTAGATGGAAACACCTTTCCACTGTGCGAAACAAGTGCTAGCTTCGCCCCATGCTCGGCCGCTATTACGAAGACTTCACCGTCGGTGACACGTATGACCACCCGCTCGGGCGCACCATTTCCGAAGCGGACAACACGTGGTTCACGCTCCTGACGCTGAACACCAATCAGAGCCACTTCAACGCTGACTACGCGGCCGGTACGCCGTACCAGAAACTGCTGGTGAACTCGACCCTGACGGTCGCGATCGTCACCGGCCTCTCGGTGCCGGACGTGAGCCAGCACGCTTTCGCGAACCTGGGCTGGGAAGAGATCAAGATGCCCAACCCGGTCTTCGTGGGCGACACCATCTACGCCAGGTCCACGGTTCTCGACCTGCGCGAGTCGAAGTCGCGGCCGTACGCCGGGATCGTGAAGGTCTTCACCACCGGTTTCAACCAGGACGGCGTCGACGTCATCACCTGGACCCGGACGATGCTCACCTACAAACGCGGCCACGGCCCCTCCAGTGCGCCTTGACCTGCAGCCCTGGGGCGAGACGATGGCCGAGCTGGTCGTCGCCGCCCGGGCTGCCGAGGCGGTTGGCGCCGGCGTGGTCTGGGCGCCCGAGCTGCACCGCAGCGCGTTCACCACGGCCGCGGCCCTGGCCACCGGCACCAGCAAGCCGGCCGGCGGCGAGGCCCGGATCGGCGTCGGCACCGGGATCGCCCTGGCGTTCGCCCGGTCCGCGATGCTGACCGCGACCGCCGCTGCCGACCTGGACGAGCTCGCCGAGGGCCGGTTCCGGCTCGGCCTCGGCACCGGTGTGGCCCGGCTCAACCAGGACTGGCACGGCGTCGAGTTCGAGCGTCCGTTGCAGCGGCTGCGGGACACCGTGGCGATCATCCGCAAGGTGCTGGCCGGCGGGGATCCGATCAACCACAAGGGTGTGCGGTCGATCCGGGTGCGGGGCTGGCGCAGGCCGTACGCCCCGGTCCGCGAGCACATCCCGATCTACCTGGCCGGGGTCGGCCCGGCGATGGTCGCGCTGGCCGGCGAGGTGGCCGACGGGTGGATCGCGCACGAGCTCTGCCCGCCGTCGGAGCTGCGCGACCGGATCTGGCCCGCGCTGACGCACGGCCTTTCCCGCAAATCCGATAAATCGGATTTGTCGGGCGCGGGAGAGGGCTCGGGAGAGGGCTCGGGCGTGGGAGAGGGCTCGGGAGAGGGCTCGGGAGAGGGCTCGGGCGAGGGTGGGGGCCCGGGCGTGGGTGAGGGCTCGGGCTCGGCGAGAGCCGGGTTCGACGTCGTCGCCGCTGCCTGCTGCTCGGTCGACGACGACCCCGCGGCCGCCCGGCGGCGTGCCGCCAACGTGGTCGGTTTCTACGCCTCGGTCCGCTCATACGCGGACATGTTCGGCGAGGCCGGGTTCGGCGACGTAACCCGGAGAGCCTCCGAAGCGCTGAAGAACGGCCGCCCGGCCGACGACCTCGGGCACCTCGTCCCGGACGAGATGGTCGACGCCTACACGATCGCCGGGACCCCGGCACAGTGCGCCGCGAAGATCGCCGCCTACGACGGCCTCGCCGACGCCATAAAGCTTTCCCCGCCCTCCTACGGCCTGCCCGCCGACGAGGTCCGGGGGTCACAGGACCGTCTGCTCGAACTGGTGGGGAGCCTGCGATGAGACCACTCGAGGACATCCGGATCATCGCCGTCGAGCAGTACGGCGCCGGACCGTTCGGCTCGGTGCACCTCGCCGACCTCGGCGCCGACGTCATCAAGATCGAGGAGCCGGGCACCGGCGGCGACGTGGGCCGGTACGTCCCGCCGTACGCGCAGGACGAGGACTCGCTCTTCTTCGAGACGTTCAACCGGGGCAAGCGGTCGGTCTCGCTGGATCTCGCCGCCCCGGCCGGCCGGGAGGTCTTCGAGGACCTGGTCCGGCACGCCGACGCGGTCTACTCCAACCTGCGCGGCGACGTCCCCGCGAAGATCGGCATCAGGTATGACCAGCTCAAGCACATCAACCCGAGCATCGTCTGCTGCTCGCTGACCGGCTTCGGGATGACCGGGCCACGAGCGGCACAACCCGGGTACGACTACATCCTCCAAGGCCTCGCCGGCTGGATGGACCTGACCGGTGAGCCCGGCGGACCGCCCGCGAAGTCCGGCCTGTCCATCGTCGATTACTCCGGCGGTTTCGTCGCCGCGATCTCCCTGCTGGCCGGCGTGCACGCGGCCCGCCGCGACGGCCGTGGCATGGACTGCGACCTCAGCCTCTTCGACACCGCGATCGGCATGCTCACCTATCCGGCAGCGTGGCACCTCAACGCCGGTTTCACTCCTGAGCGCACCCGCTATTCCGCGCATCCGTCGCTCGTGCCGTTCCAGCTCTTCGGTTCCGCCGACGGCTGGGTGGTGGTGGGCTGCGCCAAGGAGAAGTTCTGGCAGCGCCTGGTCACCGTCCTGGGCGTGGAGATCCTCACCGAGCCGCGGTTCGCCACCTTCGCCGACCGCCGCGAGCACGCCGCCGAGCTGTTGCCGTTGCTGGAGGGCATCTTCGCGACCCGGATCACCGCCGACTGGCTCGCCGTTCTGGAACCCGCAGGCATCCCGTGCGGCCCGGTCAACGACGTTGCCGCCGCTCTGCGTGATCCGCACACCCTCGCGCGCGGCCTCGTCGTGGAGACCGAACACCCGCGGTACGGCACGGTCAAACAGGTCGCCTCGCCGGTCCGGGTGGGCGATCAGCCGCCGGCTTATCGCCGGGCGCCCCGGCGAGGAGAAGACCTTGGGTACGTGTCCGAGCTGCTCGACTACTCGCCGGAACAGCTGGAGAAGCTCCGCTCGGCCGGCGCCTTCGGCAAGGTAACCGAGTGAACAACCGTCCCGCCGCGGTGGTGCTGGCGGAGTGGGCCGCCGGGCTCACCGACGACGACCTGCCCGCCGAAGTCGTCGACGCCGCCCGGGACCACCTGTTCGATGCGGTCGGCTGTGCCGTCGCCGGCATCCGCAGAGCCGCCGCCGATCCCGCGCTCACCGTCGCGCGCGGGCTCGGCGGCCCACCCGAGGCACGGCTGTTCACCGGTGAGCGGGTCGGCGCGGTGGCGGCCGCTTTCGGTAATGCGGTGGCGGTGCACGCCTTGGACTTCGACGACACGCACGCTGGTGGTCTTGTCCACGCGAGCGCGGTGTGCGTACCCGTGGCCCTGGCCGTGGGAGAACAGACCGTGGCTCGCGGCAGTGAGATGGTGGCCGCGCTGGTCGCGGGGTTGGAGATCATGTGCAGGTTGGGTGCCGCCGCGCCGCATGCGTTCCACGCGCGCGGCCTGCACGCGACATCGATGTGCGGGCCGGTCGCGGCCGCTGTCACCGCCGGGAAACTGCTCGGCCTGGACGCGGCGGCGCTGACGAACGCGATCGGCATCGCTGCCAGTGGCGCGAGTGGGCTGCTCGAATTCCTGCACAGCCCGGCCAGCACCAAACAGTTGCATCCCGGAACCGCCGCGGCGAACGGCATTCTCGCGGCTCGGCTGGCCGCGGCCGGAGCCAGCGGTCCGGACTCTTCGCTCGACGGTTCCTACGGACTTTTCCGCGCGCTCGCCGGGCGCGAACCGGACGTGGGCGCGCTGCTCGGTGAGCTGGGCCGCGCCGGGGTGAATGGGCGATGGGAAACCACCCGGATCGGGATCAAACCGTATCCGGCCTGCCAGCTCACTCATGCCTCGATCGACGCGGCCGGGGAATTCGCCGGCAGCGCGCCCGCCTCACTCACCGTGACCCTGCACCCGGATGCCGTGCCGATCGTGGCCGGGCCGGAGAAGCGGCGGCCACGCAGCGCCTACGAGGCGAAGTTCAGTGTGTACTGGTGTGTCGCCGCGATGGTGGTGGACGGCTGGGTCGACCTGGACACGTTCACCGATCTGGACCGGCCGGACGTGCTCGGACTGGCCTCCCGGATCACGGTGGTTCTCTCCGCCGACCGCTCGGTCGTGGCGGCGGACGCTCCCGGGATCGTCGACGGCGACGGGCGGGTGTCACGGGTGGAGCGCTCGACCGGTGGGGGAGCGCGTACCAAGGCCGCCGCGAATCTCGGACCGGGAGCGGGCGCGGTTTTCGCCGCCGATGACCCGGTCGCTCTGCTCGACGCTATCGAAGGGTGCCTCACGTGACCGTGTATCTGCCGGCGGTTGCCGGCTACGCAGCGCTTGCTGACGCCGGAGTCACCGTCACTGACGTGGTCCACGTGACCGAATATGTCACCTCCGCCGAGCTCTCGCTCGATGCGGAGCGCTCGGCCTATTTCGGTGATCACGTCGTGCCGATCTCCCGGGTCCCGGTCGAGGCGATCTACGGGTCCGGCGCCTCCTATGCCGTCGCCGTCACCGCTCATCCCGGTGGCGGGACGCTGCTCGCCGACGGTGACGACGTGCTGCGGGTCGCCGGAGGTGTGGTCTACCTGCCCAGCGTGCACACGGTCGAGGGCGACTTCCGGGATCAGTACCGCTGGTGCCTCACCCGGATCGCGGAGCTGCTCGCCGTCGCGGACCTGGACATGACGTCGCTGGTCCGGACCGTCGACTACACGGCCACCGCCACCCGTGCCGAATATCCGCGCTGCGGCCGGCCGCGCAAGGAGCTGCTTCCCGGCCCGGTGTACCCGGGCGCCGCCGGGATCCTGGTCGATGTGCCGGTCGCGCCCGGTGCGCAGGTGTCGCTCGACGCGATCGCCGCTTCCGGACCGCTGACGGTTCTCAATCCCGGCTGGGCCCGGTACGACACGCTCACCTACAAGCCCGCCGTCCGGGCCGGCGACACGATCTATCTGGCCGGGTTCGGTGCGCTCGATCCGGTCAGCCAGCTGGCGCTGCACGACGGTGACCTGGCCGCGCAGACCGAGTTCATCTACGCGAGCATCGAGACCGTGCTGGCTGCGGGGGGCGCAACCGGTTCTGAGGTGACCGCGCTTGTCGAGTACCTCACGCCGGCGGCGGTCCCGTCCTACGCTTCGACGCGCGCGTTGCGGGAGAAGTACTTCCCGAACGCGGCCGTCACCGCGGTGGTCTGTTCGGCGCTGCTGCGGCCGGAGTTCCTGCTGGAGACGGTGCCGACGGCGGTGCTGCGGTGACGCTGCTTTCCGCTTCGCTGCTCGACCGGATCGGCGAAGAGGCCGTCTACACCGCGCCGGAGCCGCTCGGGCGGGCCGCCATCCGGTACTTCGCGCTGGCCACCGGTGACACCGATCCGGCGCACCTGGCCGGCGACGTCGCCCCGCCGACGCTGATCTGCGAGACGAATCAATACGCGAACCTACCCCGGGACGCCGACGGTTATGCCGGGCACGGGTGGCAGCTGGACGTGCCCGGCACCCGGTTGGTGCGTGGGGGCAACTCCTATCGCTTCGAGCGGCCGGTGCTGCCGTCGACGGTGGTGACCGCCCGCTGGAAGCTCGCCGACATCACCGAGCGGGTCACCGGGAGCGGCAAGCGGATGCTCGTGGTCACCTCGGTCGCCACCTACACCGACCAGCACGGTCACGTCCTGGTTGTCAACGAGGAGTCGCTGATCTATGTCGAGCGGTGAGCTGGTGTTCGTCCGGACCATCGAGCTGCCGGACATGATCGCCTATGCGGGCGCTACCTGGGACTGGCACAGGCTGCATTACGACAGCTCGTACTTGGCTTCGCGGGGCCTGGACCGGCCGGTTGTCGACGGGCAGGTCTTCGGCGCCTACCTCGCGATCGCGTTGCGGGAGTGGTTCGGAGCGGGGGCGGTGATCGAGTCGCTGTCGTTCCGGTTCAAGAACCTGGTCTTCGCCGGGGAGACGATCCGCTGCGTCGGAGCCGTTTCTTCCGCTTCTTCCGACTCCGAGATCGAAGTTGACCTGAGGGTCGAGGTCGTCGGGGACGGGCGGACCGCGGTGGCTCCGGCCTCCGCGACCCTGACCCTGCCATGAGCGTCGCCATTGCCGGCGCCGCCGAATGTGACCTCGGCAAGACCGGCAAGTCCGTCCTGGAATTGCAGACCCAGGCGGTGACCCGGGCCCTCGCCGACGCCGGGCTCACCCTCGCCGACGTGGACGGGATCGCCACCAACGGGATCTCCCGCTTCTCGGCCACCCAGCTCGCGGACTATCTGGGGCTCCAGCCGGCCTGGAGCGACTCCAGCTTCGCCGGTGGTGCGGTCTTCGAGATGTACGTGGCGCGCGCCGCTCAAGCGATCACTTCCGGACAGTGTTCGACGGTTGTTATTTCGTACGCCAGCAATCAGCGCTCGGCACGCAGCCGCAAGCTGACCGGGGTTTACGAAGAAGGCACGCCGGAGGCGGCCTTCGAGGAGCCGTACCGCCCGCTGTATCCGATTTCGTATTACGCGATGGTCGCGCAGCGTTACCTGCACACCTACGGTCTCTCCCGGGCCGATCTGGCCGGTGTGGCGGTCGCCGCTCGGGACCGGGCGCAGCTCAACCCGGCTGCTTGGACCTATGGCAAGGGGCCGCTGACCGTCGACGAGGTCCTTCAAGCGCCGATGATCTCGTCGCCGTTCGGTGCGCTGGACTGCTGCCTTGTCACCGACGGTGGCGGAGCGGTGGTGCTGACGTCCCTCTCCCGTGCGCGCGATCTTCCCCGGCCTCCGGTCACGGTCCTGGGGTACGGCGAAGCGCTCACTCACACGGGCATGGCGACCGCACCGGACCTGCTGCGAACCGGGGCGATCGATTCCGGTCAGCGGGCGTTTGCCCGTGCGGGGTTGACGCCGGCCGATGTCGACGTGGTCCAGCTGTACGACGCGTTCACGATCTCGGTGCCGCTGGGTTTGGAGGCGCTCGGGTTCGCTGCGCCGGGCGCGGGACTTGCGGCCACCGTGCCGCACAACACCGGTGGGGGTGGGCTCGCCTACTGCCATCCCGGGCAGTTCGGGGTGTTGCTGCTGGTCGAGGCGGTACGGCAGCTGCGGGGGGAGTGCGGGGCGCGGCAGGTGCCGGATGCCTCGGTGGCGCTGGCCCACGGCACGGGCGGGATCTTCTCCAGCCACGCGACGGTCATCCTGGGGGTCGACCGGTGATTCTACATTTTTGCCGCACTTGTCAGAAATATCAGTATTACCCACGACCGATCTGCGTCGCCTGTGGTGGTGACGACCTCTGGCCCGTGGAAGCGGCCGGCACCGGGATCGTCGACAGCTTCACCGTGGTCCACCGTGCGGAGACGCCCTATACCGTCGCCCGGGTCCGGCTCACCGAAGGCCCGATCGTGCTGACCCATCTGATCGACGTCCCCGATCCCGTCTGCGATCAGCCCGTCCGACTCGACTGGCGCGACGGCCTACCGGTCTTCCGTCCCTCTCTCCCGGAGTAACGCATGGACTTCGAGCTTTCCGACGAGCAGCGGATGTACCGCGACGTTCTCCGTGACTTCGTCGACCGGGAGATCCGCCCGGTCGCGCAGGAGTGGGAGGCCTCCGGCCGGTATCCCACCGAGATCGTCGAGAAGATGCGGGCGCTCGGGCTGTTCGGTCTCACCGTGCCCGAGGAGTACGGCGGCCTCGGCGCCGACATGGTCAGCTTCGCCCTGACCTTCGAGGAGATCGCCAAGGGCTGGATGGGCATCGCCGGCATCCTCGGCAGTCACTCCCTGTCGTGCTGGCTGCTTGCCCGGCACGGCACACCAGAGCAAAAGGTGAAATATCTCCCGGACCTGGCGTCCGGAAAGCGTCGCACGGGCATCGCGCTGACCGAGCCGGACGCCGGCACTGATCTGCAGGGCATCGGCACGACGGCGGTCCGCGACGGTTCGGATTACGTGATCAACGGCCGGAAGACCTGGATCACCAACGCGCGGCACGCGGATCCGCTGCCCGTGCTGTGCAAGACGGATATTTCCGCTACACCTGCTCATAGGGGGATGTCCGTTCTCCTCGTCGAGGCCGGCACCCCCGGCTTCACCGTCGAGCGTGACCTGCCGAAACTCGGCTACAAGGGCACCGAGTCCTGCGAGGTCCTGTTCGAGAACGTCCGGGTACCCGCCACCCAGCTGCTCGGCGGCGTGGAGGGCCGGGGCATGCAGCAGGTGCTCTCCGGCCTGGAGACCGGGCGGATCAACGTGGCCGCCCGCGCCCTCGGCATCGCACAGGCCGCGTACGACGAGGCACTGCGGTACGCGGGCGAACGGCGCGCCTTCGGCCAGCTGATCGGCGAGTTCCAGGCCATCCAACTCAAGATCGCCGAGATGGCGGCGCAGGTGCAGGCGGCCCGGCTGCTCGTTTACTGGGCGGCGTCCCGCTCCGACGGCGGCCACCGGGTCGACATGGAAGCCGGCATGGCCAAGGCGTTCGCCTCGGAGGCCGCGGTGTTCTGCGCGCTGAACTCGATGCAGGTGCACGGCGGATACGGATATTCGAAGGAGTTCATCGTGGAACGCCTGTACCGCGACGCCCCGCTCATGATGATCGGCGAGGGCACCAACGACATCCAGCGCGTGGTGATCGCCCGCGCGCTGCTGGCCGGGAAGGCGTCCATCGGATGAGATCCTATCTGTACGTCCCCGGGAACCGCCCGTCGATGCTGGCAGCAGCGTTGACCCGGGGCGCCGACGCCATCATCGTCGACCTGGAGGACGCGGTACCGCCCGCGGAGAAGCTGTCCGCCCGCTCAGCAGTGGCGTCCTGGCTGTCCGCTCAATCCCCGGGTGCCGCGATCTTCGTCCGCGTCAACGTGGGCGCGGCCGGCCTGGACGACGCCCGGGCGGTGGTGACGGCGGCCTCCTCTGCGCTGCGTGGCCTGGTCGTGGCGAAAGCCTCGCTGGACCAGCTCGCCGCACTCACCACGATCCTGGACGAACTCGACCCGACGGGTGCGGTCACACTCGTACCCCTGCTTGAGACGCCGCAGGCGCTCCTGGCCGCGGCCGCCATCGCGAGCGCGCCGCGAGTCAGCAGGTTGCAGATCGGCGAAGCCGATCTAGCAGCCGAGCTGGGAGTCACCCTGGGTGAGGACGAGCGAGAGCTTCTTTTTGTACGCTCAGCCGTGGTCCTCGCCGCCGCGGCAGCCGGAATCGACCCCCCGGCCGCAGCGGTGACCACCGACTTCCGCGACCTGGAGTCCTTGCGGCGGACAACACTCGCGCTGAGGCGCCTGGGCTTCCGGGGGCGGGCCTGCATCCACCCGGCCCAGATCCCGGTGGTCCACGAGGTCTTCACCCCGTCAGCGCAGGAGGTGGCCGAGGCCCGCGACACGATCGACCGTTTCGAGGCGGCCGGCGGCGGCGTCTGCCTGGACGCCCGAGGCCGCATGGTCGACCTGGCCGTCGTCCGCGACGCCCGCCGCGTGCTGGCCGCAGCCCCCTGACCCGGCGCTCCCTCGGCCGGGCGCTCTCAGGGCCCGGCGCTCCTCGGCCCGGCGCTCCTCGGCCCGGCGCTCCTCGGCCCGGAGATCCCTTGGCTCGGTGGTCTCTTGGTCCGGTCCCTTGGCCCGGTGGCTCCTGACCTGGCGTTCTCTGACCTGGCCGCCTCTCCAGCGGCGCCGGGCGGGCGGCGCCGGGGCGGGCGGCGAACGAGGTGGACGGGTGGTGAGCGCGCACGTAAGCGCCTTGCGTGTGTTCGTAGCCCACTAGGCGGCGGTGAGCGCACGCGCAAATCCTCTAAATCGGGCGATCGGGGTGTGGAGCCTGCGATGAACGGGACGACTGGCGTGGATCACGTCGCACGTAACGGGCGATTGGCGTTGATGAGGCCGCACCCAACAGCACTGTGCGACTTCAGCTACGCCTGGGCCGAGATGGGGGCGCACGGACGGACTGCGTGAGGCTTCATCACCGCTGCTGGTTCCTTGTGTGTGCCGTGGTCCGGGTCGCGTAGGTTGGCGGCCATGGCGCAGGGCGGGCGGTATGAGCCGGAACGAATCAAGATGCTGGCTGACGCGGTCTTCGCGATCGCCATGACGCTGCTGGTGCTGGAGCTCAAGGTCCCCGAGGACGTGACCGGCGGTGAGCTCGGCCGGGCGCTCGCTGACAACGCCACGTCCTACGCCGCCTACGCGCTCTCGTTCTATGTGCTGGGGCTGGTCTGGCTCGGCCACGTCCGGCTGTTCCGCCGGGTCGAGTTCGCCGACGACTGGCTGCTCAGGATCAACCTGGCGATGTTGCTGTTCGTCGGGATCCTGCCGTTTCGCCGCGGTGGAACCGGAGGAAGTACGTGTCACGCTGGCCCGTTACCTCGCGGCCGCCTCGGTGTTCGCCGTCTCGGTACCTGTCGCTTTCGTGGCGCCCCGGTACGCCGCCTGGATCTGGTTGCTGCTGGCCGTCGCGCCCCAGCTGGCAGGCCGGGCAGGTAAAAAACAGAATTCGTCTGCATAGATCATTGCGCATCTGTTGTGATTCCAGGGAGGGTGCGAGGAATCCCAACGGAGGTGCTTTGTGGACTTGTCACGAACGCTGGCCGGACTCGGCACGGCGCTGCTGACCGCGGCGTTGCTCGCTGAGCCCGCTGCGGCCGCGCCCGGAGGCTCCCCCTCGAGCAGGGACTTCGGAAACGGCGCGGAACGCAACGAGGTCGCCGCTCTCAACCCGGTCAGCGCACTCAGCCGGACACTCGGCGTCCAGAGCATGGACAGCGCTCAAGGCCGGTGGACGCCCAAACTCAAAGGCTACCCACGCCAGAACCAGCTCACCGTCTATCCCGAGAACCCGGACGATCGTTCGATCAAGCTGGGGCTTATTCCGTACCATGGGATCGCGCCCAAGCTGAACGCCCTGCAGGACGTTTCCGACAAGGTCTCCGCCGAAGTGATCGGGAAGTCGGCCGGAGGCCGCGACCTGTACCTGGTGACGGTGACCGCGCCGGAGTCGGCCGCGGACGCGAAGAAGCAGGACTACTGGCGGAACCTGATCGAGGACAACCCGTGGGCGGCCAAGCGCGACAAAGCGCTGGCCAAGAGCTACAAGACCCCGGTCTGGATCAACGCGAACATTCACGGCAACGAGTGGGAGGGCACCGACGGCGCGCTGCGCGTCATCGAGCGCCTCGCCACCGCGACCGACGCCGCGACGGTGAACTTCCTCAAGAAGAGCCGCGTCTACGTGACCGTGACGAACAACCCGGACGGCCGGGTCGCCGGCACCCGGGCCAACGGCGCCGGTTTCGACATCAACCGTGATCACGCCACCAACGCCCAGCCGGAATCCCGCGCGGTGCGTGACGTGGTGATCGGGACGCAGCCGTTCGTGATGCTCGACGAGCACGGGTACACCGGGACGACGCTGATCGAGCCGGCCACCCCGCCGCACGGGCAGAACTACGAGTACGACCTCTACATCAAACACGCGCTGCCCAACGCGCTCGGCATGGAGGCGGCGATCCAGAAGCTCGGGTACGCCGAAACGACCCGCGCCGACATCCCGTTCCGGGATTATGCTCCCGGTGACTGGGACGACTGGCCGCCGATCTTCACCCCGATGTACGCGATCTACCAGGGCGCTGTCGGCCACACCGTGGAGATCCCGCTCGCCGTCAACAACGCGAACTACACCAACCTGCCGGTCGAGGAGCTGCGCCGCCGGTCGGCCATCAACACGGACGTCGCGGCCGCGACGATCGAGGCGGCCCTGACGTACGCGGACACCAACAAGGCGTCCCTGCTCGCCGGCCAGATCGAGCAGTTCCGCCGCGGCTGGGCGGGTGAGGCGTCACCGGTGATCCCGGACGGTTTCGTCGACGGGTTCGGCCCGGAGGACCGCTATTCGACGACGTTCCCGCGCGCGTACGTGATCCCCGCCGGGACGCCTGCCGCGGCCCGGCTGGTCAACCATCTGATCGACAATGATGTCCGGGTCACCAAGGCGCTGCACGGTTTCGCGCTGAACGGCCGTCGGTACGACGCCGGCACCTACCTCGTCGACATGCACCAGCCGAAGCGCGGGCTCGCCAACGTGCTGCTGGAGGCCGGCCGGGACATTTCCGACCTCGTACCGCAGATGTACGACATCTCCGGCTGGAGCCACGGCCTGCTCTGGGGCGCGACTGTCGACATCAGCCGCAACGCCGCGCCGAAGGTGTTCACCAAGCCGGTCGCCCACGCCGCTCTCGAAGGCTCGGTCGACGCCCGCAAGGGCAGCGCTCTCCAGCTGACGATCAAGGACGGCAACGACGTCCGCGCCGTGAACGAGCTGCTCACCCAGGGGATCAAGCTGCGTCGCACGGACGCGGCCACCGTCGTGGTCCCGGCCGAGGCGCGGCCCGAGGCCACTGCGTTGGCCACATCCTTGGGCGTACGCTTCAGCGCCGCCCCGAAGAACGTGAAGGGTGACGTCTTCGACCAGCCGGTGATCGCCGGCGCGGTCTCGGCCGATGAGCTGTTCGCGCTGAAGGAGATGGGCTTCGCCGTTCAGACGGTGTCGACGGCCCTGCTCAACGCGGGCGCTTCACTCAGTGAGACGGACACCCTGCTCGTCTCGTCCGGCCTGTCGTACGCGGGCCTGAACGCCACCGGCAAGGCCACTGTCGACGCCTTCCTGGCCCGCGGTGGTGGCGTGGTCACCCGGGGCGCAACCGGCGCCAACTTCAACGCGGCGACCAAGCTGCTGCCGGCGGTTGCGACGGCCGGCCGCGGCGACGCGAACGGCGTGGTGAACGTGGTGAATTCCGGCCCGATCGTCGGCGCCGGCTCGCTGCCGCACTCGTTCGTGTACTCGCCGCTCTGGTTCACCGGCAGCGGTTTCACGGTCGAGCAGCGGTACGGCGCGGTCCCGCTGGTCGCCGGTCACTGGCAGCCGAACGCGGCCGGCACGAACGGCCCGGCCCAGGCAGCCGGCCAGGCGGCCGTCGTCTCGGGCGCGACGGCGGGAGGCGGCAGCGCGGTGCTGTTCGGCACCGAGCCGTTGTTCCGGGCCCACCCGAAGGGCTTGTTCGCCCAGTACGCCCGAGCCCTCTTCTGGACCGCAAGCTAAGACCCGAACCCCGCCCGATCTTGTTGAGTTCTCCGGAAACGGTCCGTGTGAACTCGACAAGATCGGGCTCAGGGGCCCTCGACCACCACCGAGTTGGTGATGCGGTCGTGCAGCGCGCGGTGCTGCTCGCCGAAGATGAAGAAGCAGTCGATCCAGGCGAACGCGGTGAGCGTGACGATGTTCAGGGCCAGCTTCACGCAGACCTCGCGGACCGCCATCCGGCGGCGGCCGAGCGGCTGCCCGGTGCGGCCGTCGGTGACCACGTGCCCGAGCAGCCGTTGCGCCGGTGTCTGACCGGCCGGCCAGGTGAACATCGCCCAGATCAGCCAGCCTGCGCCGAGCGTGACCGCCAGCAGCAGTACGTCGAGCAGCCCGGCTATGATCCGCCGCCCCGGCGTGACGAGCGATCGGGCCCGCACGAAGCCGTCCGTGATCGGTGGAGCCCATCCGTAGGGCATCTGGCGGGGATCGGTCATGGTCACGCCTCTCGTCCGTCGTGGTTGCCCACCCTCTTGCAGACCCCCGGGTAGGGCAATACATCGGACGAGTGGCTGGTCGGACGAGTGCTCAGCTGAAGCTGAACTCGCCGCCGTAGTCGCGGGTGTGGTCGCGGTAGACGGTGTGGTAGTGGATCTGGTCCTGGATGACGATGCCGTTCTGGCAGACGAACTCGACCCAGACGCTGGGGCCGTCGATGCGTACGTAGTCGGCGTGGTTGGTCAGGCCGGTGGTGCCGGACCAGGCGATATAGGTTTCGTCGATCTCGGACTCGTAGGTTTTCATCAGGGCCTCGGCGGTGGCGTCGTCGGCGCCCGCGACCCAGGGCTTCACCGCGGCCAGGACCAGCTTCTTCTGGTCGGCGGTGAGGTCCTTGACGGCCAGGCCTTCCTTGGTGGCCGGGAACTTGCCATCCTCGCCGGGGCCGACCAGGACGTCGCTGTAGGTCTGTGCGAGCTTGGCCTTCGCCAGCTGTGACTCGCTCAGGCTGCCGGTCATCGCGAGCAGGGCCTGCAACATGTCGTCCATCGGGGCATACGTGGTGCTGCCCTCGGTCCAGCTGGTCGGCTCGACGCCGATGAAGAACGGGGAGGCGCCGGCGACCTGGCCGGACTTGTACGTCAGGTTCACGGCCAGGTGGTGGCCGCCGAAGTGGAGCTGCCAGGTGCCGTCGGCGCTGGGTGCGCCGAGGAAGGCCAGGAAGTAGGTGCCTTCGGAGTAACCGCTGTCCGCGCCACCGGGTCCCCCCTGGCCCCCGCCGGGAGCGCCGGAGGCATCCGTGCCGCCGGGGAAACCGCCGCCGGGGCCACCGGAGGCATCCGCGCCACCGGGGAAACCGCCGCCGGGGAAGCCGCCGTCAGGTCCGCCGGATGGGAGTGCGCCGCCGGGGAAACCGCCGCCGGGTGCGCCGGAGGGCTGCGTGCCCCCGCCGCCCGGGCCGCCGCCGTTGCCGCTGGCCTGGATGCCGTTGAGGTATTCGTCGGCGAGCATGATCTCTTCGACGCGCTGGTAGCCGGTTCCCTCGCCGGTTCCGAGGGCCGTGTTCAGCACGCTCTTCGCAGCGGCCAGCTCCTCGGCGTCCAGGTCGCCGAACTTGATGCCGGGACGGCAGGTGGAGCCGCACGGGAGATTCGACCAGGCGGTGGCGTTCTCCGTGGTCAGCTCCAGCTGGGCCTTCGCCTTCTCGGTGTCGTCCAGGGTCGCCAGGAACGCGTTTGCCGCCGCAACGACACCGGTGACGTTCTTGTCATAGGACTTGACCTCGTAGGTGGCCTTGTCCTCGCCGGAATCGGTGCAGGCCGCGGTGGCGAGCAGGAGCATCAGAGCGGCCAGGCCTACTCGTCGGCGGCGAGGGGGAACCGGCAGAGGGCCGGGATGCGACACGGGTGACTCCTTCAAATCCGCTGACGATTGCTCGGCGAATCATTGACAATCTTGTCAGCAAATATCAAGGAATCGGCGACATTCAAAGGACTTTGCTAGCCGATTCGGATGCTCCGCATAGGAACCAGCCCCCAGCCCTCCAGCCCCAGCCCTCCAGCGTGTTGATTTAGGGTGCGATGCAAACCTGAAGTCCACACGCAGCGGCCGTTTCGCGGGGTGCGTGTGGACATGGGGTGCGGAGCGAACCCTAAATCAACACACTGGATCGTGAGTTGACGCCGGCGGTGGGCCTTGTGAGTTTCGGGTCGGTTCGATGGCGCAACTGCACACCGTCGTCCACTCAAGTGAATTGACCAGCGGGTGGGCTTTGGGTGTACCCAATTATTCTTGGGAGTGGGATTCCCAGGTGGCGAACATGTCGGCGTAGCGGCCGGAGGCCGCGAGCAGGGCGCTGTGCGGGCCGGATTCGATGATGCCGCCGCTGTCGACGACGATGATGCGGTCGGCGCGGACCGCTGTGGAGAGCCGGTGGGCGACCAGGATGGCGGTGCGGCCTTCGAGGAGGCGACCGATGGCGGCTTCGACGCGGAGTTCGGAGCGCAGGTCCAGGCTGGAGGTGGCTTCGTCGAGGACGACGACGCGGGGTTCGGCGACGAAGACGCGGGCCAGGGCGATGAGCTGGCGTTCGCCGGAGGAGACGGACTGGCCGCGTTCGTGCAGGATCGTGTGCAGGCCGTCGGGGGAGCGGTCGACCAGGTCGCGCAGGCCGACGGCGTCGACGGCGGCTTCGACCACCTCGTCGGGGACCTCCGGGCGAGCGAAGGCGATGTTGTCACGCAGCGTTCCGGCGAAGAGGAACGGTTCCTGCGGGACGACACCCACCTGGCGGTGCAGCGAGTCGAGGGTGACGTCGCGCAGGTCGTGGCCGTCGATCAGGACGGTTCCGGAGTCGGGGTCGTAAAGGCGCGCCACCAGCTTCGCGAGGGTGGACTTGCCGGCGCCGGTCGGTCCGACGCAGGCGATGGTCTCGCCGGCCGTGATGCGCAGGCTGACATCGCGGAGGACCGGGCGCTCCGGGAAGTAACCGAACGTGACGCCGCGCATTTCGATCTCCCCGGTGATGGGCGGGAGATCGGTCGCGGACGGCTTTTCCCGGACGGTCGGTTCCGTTGTCAGAAGGCCGCGTAGCTTGCCCAGTGCGGCGCGGGCCTGCTGATAGTTCGTGTAGAGCTGGACCAGCTGCTGGACCGGCTGGAAGAACGCGTTCAGGTAGAGCACGAACGCGGTCAGCTCGCCGATCGTGAGCGTGCCGCGCAGGACCATCCGGCCGCCGATCAGCAGCAGTGCGGCCAGACCGAGCAGGCCGATCACCGAGGTGCCCGGGCCGTAGATCGCGTTGATCCGGCCGGTGTGGTCGTTGGCGTCGCGGTACGCACCGACGACGCCCCGGTGCTCGACGACGTTGCGGTCCTGCTGGTTGTGCGCGGTGATGACGCGGACGCCGTACAGACTCTCGGACAGGTGCGAGAACAGCGACGCGATGGTGTCGCGCTGCCGGTTGTAGGTGACGTCGGCGGCGCGCCGGAACCAGAGCGAGATCAGGAGCAGCGGCGGGACGACCAGCAGCAAGGTGATGAGAGTGAGCAGCCAGTTGTAGTGGATCAGGACCGCTGTCACCACGACCATCGTGAGGCCGTGGATCAGGAACTGGGCGAACCCCTCCTGGAGGAGTTGTTGCAGGGCCTCCACGTCGGAGGTCATCCGGGTCATGGTGACGCCGGCTTTTTCTTTCGTGTAGAAGTCGAGGCTGAGGCGTTGCAGGTGGGAGAAGATGCGGATTCGCAGGTCGCGCATGGCGTACGCGGCCAGGCGGCCGGATTGGCGGATCCGGACGCCGGAGGCGAGCGCTGTCAGTCCCACTGACGCGAGGAAAGCGGTGGCCGCGACTACGAGGATCGTCGGGTTATTTCCCGAAATGCCGTGGTCAATGCCGATCTGGACCAGGAGCGGGCCGGATTGGAGCAGGAGGGCTTCGATCACTACCGCGATGGCGGCGGTGATCAGGAGCGTGGGGCGGCCGGAGAGCAGCCCCCACAGGGTCAGGCCCGATTTTTCGGGTTGTTGGGTGAAAGTGCCGGACGGCGCGGGCACGCTCGGTTCGCTCGCCTCCAGCTTGGCGATCGCCACGGCCAACTCCGGCGGCACACCCGTGAACGGACCACGAGAGCCCGTCCCGCCCATGCCCCGGACCCCGCCCGAACCCGGACCTCCACCAGGCCCGCCGAACCCGCCGCCGAACATGCTCACGCGACAACCGCCTGACTCGCCAGAACTTTCCGGTACTTTTCCGAACTCGCCAGCAGCTCCACGTGCGTCCCGTCCGCCGCCACCCGCCCGTCCTCGATCAGGATCACCCGGTCAGCCAGCCCGATCGTCGCGAGCCGATGCGCCACCACGATCGTGGTCCGCCCCTCCATCAGCCCTCGCAGCGACTCGTGGATATCGTGCTCGACCCGCACGTCAACCGCGCTGGTGGCGTCGTCCAGGATCAGAACCGGCGGGTTGACCAGCAGCGCCCGCGCGATCGCCACCCGCTGCCGCTGCCCGCCGGAGAGGGTGTACCCGCGTTCGCCGACCACCGTGTCGTACCCCTCGGGCAGCTCCCGGATGAACCCGTCGGCCCCTGCCGCGCGTGCCGCCGCCTCCACCTCGTCGCGGCTCGCGCCCGGCCGGCCGAACGCGATGTTCGCGTGCAGCGACACCGAGAACAGGAACGGCTCGTCCGGCACGATCCCGACCCGGTCCCGCAGCGTTGCGAGCTGATAGTCCCGGACGTCCTGCCCGTCGAGCAGCACCCGCCCGTCGTCCGCGTCGTAGAAGCGGGCCGCCAGCTTGCCGACCGTCGACTTGCCGGACCCGGTGGCGCCGACCAGCGCCACCGTCTCACCGGGGGAGACGCGCAGGTCCAGGCCGTCGAGAGCCAGCGTGCCGTCCGCATAGGAGAAACGGACGCCCTCGAACCGCAGATCGCCGCGAGGAGGCGGGGCAGCCGTGTCCGGCTTCTCCGCGATATCGGACGGGGTGTCCAGGATGTCGTAGATGCGCTGTGCCGACGCCGCTGCCCGCTGACCCATCATGATGATCATCCCGAGCATCCGGAACGGCGGCATCAGCATCAGCACGTACGAGTTGAACGCCACGATCGTGCCGACCGTCGCGTTACCGTCCAGCACCATCAGCCCGCCGACCAGCAGCACCAGCGCCAGCCCGACCCGCGACAGGTTGTCCATCACCGGCATCCACCGGCTGCGGATCCGCGCGTCAGTGGTGTACGCCCACCGCACCCCGTCCGCCGCCTCGGTGAGCCCGTCGATCTGCCGCTGCTCGGCCGCGAACGCCTTGACGATCCGGACACCCTGGATGTTCTCGTCGACCACTGTCGCCACCCCGGCCAGCCGGGCCTGGATCAGCCAGGAGACCGGGAAGATCGCCTTGCGCATCCGTACGCCGAGAAACCCGATCACCGGCATGGCCGCCATCGCCACCACGGCCAGCGGTGCGTTGATCGACAGCATCAGGGCGAACGCGATCACGGCGATCGTGCACTGCACCAGGATCGACGGGCCGAACGCCAGGTACATCTGCACGGCCCGGATGTCGCTGGTGGCCCGGGACATCAGCTCACCGGACTGGACCCGGTCGTAGAAGCCGTACGACATCCGCATCAGGTGGCCGAAGACGATGTTCCTGAGGTCGTACTCCAGCTCGTAGGCCGTACGCAAGAGATAGAGCCGGGCCAGGAAGTTGATGACACCCTGGGCGACCGCGAGCGCCGCGATGAGCCAGACATAGCGGGTCAGGTCCTCGGTGCGGTCGATCAGCGCCCGGTCGATGCCGATCCGGACCAGGTCGGGGATCTGCACCTGGACGATGAGGCCGATGAAGGAGAGCACCAGAGACGTGATCAGCAGCGTGCGATGCGCCCGGACCAGCGGCCAGGCCCGCCGTAACCAGCTCTTGCCCTTGTCGGGGTGGATGCCGGCCTTGGGGGCCCGGCGTGGCGGGGAGATCACGATGTTTAGCCTAGCTAACGATCGGAATTTCTCAACTGCATAAAAGTCGGGCCGATTATGGGTGCATGCTCCGTCGTCTGGTGTGCCTCGCCGTTGTCGCCACTCTCGGCGTCGCGACGCCTGCTCACGCGGCCGCCGTGACCGAGACCGGCACCGTCGGCTGGATCGCCGACGGGGACACGCCCCGCGTCGACGTGCACGGCGACGGCACCAGCGAGCTCAAGTCGATCCGGGTCATCGGCATTCAGGCGATGGAACAGACGACGTACTCGCCCACCCCGTCGAAGCGGCGCGGCGAGTGCCATGCGCTGGCCGCGACCGCGCGGGTCGAGCAGATGGTCAAGGCCGGGGGAGCGAAGGTACGCCTCACCGCCCTGAAAGCCTCCAGCAGGAGCGGCGACCGCGCGCTCCGCTCGGTGGCCGTGAAGATCGACGGCAAGTGGCAGGACGTCGGCCTGGATCTGGTGAGCCGTGGCCTCGCGCTGTGGCTGCCGTTCTCCGGCGAGTGGACGTGGGACCAGCGCTATCTGGCGGCGGCCAAGGCTGCTGCAGCCGCGCATCGAGGGCTTTACGACACCGACAGCTGTGGTGCCGGACCTGCTCAGAACGCCGGGCTGACGGTGTCGGTGAGTTACGACCCGCCCGGCTCCGACGCCGGCAATCTGAACGGCGAGTGGATCCGGGTGCACAACCCGTCCTCGTCGGCTGTCAGTCTGGCCGGCTGGTGGGTGCGCGATTCGGCGTACCGTCGCTATGTCCTGCCGAAAGGCGCGACCGTCGCAGCGGGCGGTTCGCTGACCGTGCATGTGGGCTCGGGCCGCAACACCGCGACCGACTACTACTGGGGCCTGCCCCAGCCGATCTTCACGAACGTCGACCCGGCCAACCACGGTTACGGCGACGGCGGTTACCTGTTCGACCCGCAGGGCGACCTACGGGCCTGGCAGATCTACCCCTGAGCGCGTGATCCGGGTGGTCCGACGGTGATCCGGATCAGCGTGCCGTAACGGTCACTCAGCTGTTCGGCGATGGCGGGCGGGATGTCGCCGTCGAGGCGTACCGCGCAGATCGCCGGGTCGATGACGATGCCGTACCCACTGGCGCCGATGTCGCCGGCCGCTACCTCGGCACGGACTCGCTCCAACTCGGGGCGGGTGGTGTCGCAGGTGACCACGCGGTGCTTTCGGCCACCCAGTTCCGCCGCCAGATCGGCGACCGCCTTCCCCGGATCGGTACCGGCGGTCAGCGCGATCACGAGGGCGCCGTCCGAGCCGGCGGTCAACCCGACGAATCGGGCGGTGTCGGCGGTGATCCGCTGGCTCAGCGGGTCGCCATCGGTGTTCATGGCGGTCTTCGGGTCGGTGCCGGCCGACGCCTGGGCGGAGGCTGGCACCGGGTCGCCGGCGGAGCGTCCGCATGCGGACAGGAGCAGCGCGAGACAGCACAGGCCGATAGCGGTACGAGCCTGGAGGAACGGCATGACTGCGGCCTCCGCGGTCGAGTTCGTCGGATGTTTTGCCTCAGGAAGGGCCGGCGTTGCCGTTGCGCCAGTGCCTCCGGCACAGCACCCGGTACGTCACCTCGGCCGCCTCGTCGATGTCGCCGACCGCCACCTGGGCACCCGACCGCGCGACCCGGCCGTCCTCGATCCGCGCGTTCTGCCGGCCCGGCCGCCCGCACCAGCAGGTCACCTCGACCTGCAGCGACACGATCCGGTCAGCGAGCTCCAGAAGCCGCTGCGAGCCGGGGAACAACCGCGACATGAAGTCCGTCGAGATCGCGTAGCAGTCGACGTCGACGTGCAGGTCGTCGACCGCGAGGGCCAGCTCCTCGACCTGCTCGGGCCGGAGGAACTGCGCCTCGTCGACGATCACGAACCCGCCGGCCGGCACCTGCTCCTGGATCAGCGTGAGCAGGCCGGTCTCGCCGTTCACCTCGATCGCGTCGGCCATCACGCCGAGCCGCGACGAGAGCACCCCGCTGCCGGCCCGATCCATGCTGGTCAGCAGCACACCGGGACGACCGGCCTGCCGCCGGTTGTACGCGTTCTGCAACGCCAGCGTCGACTTACCGGCCCCCATGCTCCCGTGGAAAAGGGTCAGCTCGTGAAAGACCGGGGCCACCGCCCGCGCACGCGGGATGACAACGGGTTGAGCCACGAATGAACCTTCCTCGCAATTGCTGGGGGCCGGTACACGCTACCTGGCGCCGCCGGAGCTCTCTTCGGCCTCCCGCTTGAACGGGTCACCGTACAAACGGAGTGCCCTTCGGGCGAACGCCTGCTGCTGGGTGGCCACTCGTTCCGACCTTCCCCGGCCCAGGAAGCTGACCGCCCAGTGCAGCACCGCTGTCACCCGGTTCTTGAATCCGACCAGGTAGAAGAGGTGCACCGCGACCCATACCACCCAGGCCGGGAAGCCGGACAGGTGCACCTTGCCGATGCTCGCCACCGCCGAGAACCGGGAGATCGTGGCCAGGCTGCCCTTGTCGAAGTACTTGAACGGCTGCTTGTCCGGCTTGCCCGCCAGCCGCCGCTTGATCTGGTCGGCGGCGTGCTGCCCGCTCTGGATCGCGACCTGCGCCACACCGGGCAGCGGCCGGCCGTCCTCGCCGGCCAGGTTCATCATGTCGCCGAGCACGAAGATCTCCGGGTGCCCCGGCAGGCTGGTGTCCTTCTCGACGAACACCCGGCCGGCCCGGTCGGTTTTCGCCCCGGTCGCCTCGGCCAGCTTCGTGGCGACGGTCGGCGCGGACACGCCGGCCGCCCAGACCTTCGTCATCGTGGGGATCCGCTCCCGGCCGTTCTCGGTCTCCACCTCGATGCCGGTGGTGTCCACGCCGACGACCTTGGTGTTCAGCCGTACCTCGACGCCGAGCTTCTCCAGCTGCTGCTTGGCGCGCCCGGAGAGGCGGTCGCCGAACGTGTTCAGCACCGCGCCGACCGCGTCGACAAGCAGAATCCGCGACTTGCGGGTGTCGATGTGCCGGTACTGGTCCGGCAGCGTCCGGTGCGCCAGCTCGGCGATCTGCCCGGCCATCTCGGTGCCGGTCGGCCCGGCCCCGACGATGACGAACGTGAGCCAGCGCTCCTTGTCCGCCTCCTCGGTCTGCAGATCGGCCACCTCGAACGCCCCGAAGATCCGGGCACGCAGCTCCAGCGCGTCGTCGATGCTTTTCATGCCTGGCGCGTACTCAGCGAATTCGTCATTCCCGAAATACGACTGCGAGGCCCCCGCCGCCACGATCAGCGTGTCGTACTCGACGGTGTAGTCGATCCCCGGCCCATTGACCGACACAAACTTGTTCTCGACGTCGACATCGTTGACCCACCCGAGCCGCACATCGACGTTCTTCTGCCTCTTGAGCACCTCACGAATAGGCGGCGCCACCTCACCCTCAGAGAGGATGCCGGTCGCCACCTGGTACAGCAGCGGCTGGAAGAGGTGGTATGCCGTCCCGTTGATCAGGGTGATCTCCACATCCGCCCGGCGCAGCGCCTTGATGGCGAACAACCCCCCGAAACCAGCCCCGACGACTACCAAACGATGACGCATGCTCACTCCTCCGCATAGGGCACCCACGACCACACTGGTATGCCCCGGCCTTCAACGGAAGTCACATTCATTTAGTACGGGTCAACATCACTCCCAAACGCAGCCATACCTCCCGTGGCCACCCCGCGCCCCAGGACTCCCCTCCCGCCCGAGGCGCGGGCATCCGGCCATGCCGGACGCCGCGCCCCAGCGCCCACCCGCGGTGGTCCAGCCCGCGCCCACCGGTTACTCCCCACGCGACCCCAGCCGCCGGCCGGGGCCGGACGCCAGCGTGTCCCGAGTGCGGATTGCGCCTCAACTCGACACGGTGGGTGGAGTTGGGGTGAGGGTGGAGGCGTGGGAGAGCCAGCGGGCTACCACCGCCAGCTCGGCGGGGGTGAAGCCGGCTGTCAGGTGGTTGTTCAGGTCGTGGACCACGGCGCGGGCTGTTGCCGCCGCCTCGCGGCCCTGCGGTGTCAGGGTCAGCCGGACCGCGCGGGCATCCGACTCATCCGGTGACTTCTCGATGAATCCCGACTTCTCGAGGCGGGTGATCAGGCCGCTCATTCCTGACGCCGAGGCGCACAGGGCCGCCGTCACGTCGCCCACCAGCGCGTTGTCGTTGGACGCCAGAAAGAACAGGACGCCGGCGCCGGCCGCGCCGATGCCGGTGCCGCCTGAGCGGCCGTCGATCCAGCGGCGTACGGCTCGTTCGGCGGTCATCATCTCGAAGACGAGTCGCGGCGTGCTCATCGGACCTGCTTCTGGAGCCAGGTGAGCAGCTCCGGCCAGAGGGTGTCCTGGACGCCGCGGCGCAGGAAGCCGTGGTGGCCGATGGCGGACACCCCGCCGTCGGACGGGGCGTAGGTCCGCCGTTCCACCTGGGTGGCCGTGAGATAGCTGGTCAGCAGGTCGATCCGCGAGGGAATGGCCCATTTGTCGTCGGTGAAGCCGACGGCCAGGACCGGCGGGGTCACCGTCGCGGCCTTCTCCGCCGCGTTCATGGCCGGGTCGTCGAAGAAGTAGTTGTCCAGACGGGCCCACTGACCCCACTGCCTCATCGCGGCCGCCGGAATGTCCTCACCCAGGCCGAGGCGGCGGGCCGGCACATATCCGAGTGTGACGGCCAGAGCGGGGCCGAGCACGTGCAGCAGGAGCCTGACCCGGCGGCGTTCGGGGATGGCGGCCGCTGACGCGGCGTGGGAAGCGAGCAGGACGATGCCGGACAGGCCGGCGGTGCCGTTGCCGAGAGCGAGGGCGTGCCCGCCGATGCTGTGTCCGATCGCGAGTCGCGGCAGGCCGGGGAAGCGGGCCGCGGTCCAGTCGGCGACGGCCGGGACGTCGTACTCGATCCAGTCGCGCATGCCGAGGCCGCGGTTGGCGCGCGGTGAGCCGGAGCGGCCGGTGCCGCGGTAGTCGTACGTGACCGTGGCGATGCCGTTGTCGGCCAGGTAGGTCGCGAAGTTCGTGTAGAACCGCTCCGGCGTAGCTGTCGCGGAGTGGATGACCAGCGCGGCGGTGGGCTCGTCGTCGGGTTCCCGCAGCGTCCCCACGATCTGCCCGACCCGGACCTCAGTATTTCGCATGCGAACAATTTACGGGAGGGCTTTGGGCGTACCCAAGGGTCTGGAACGTTTCAAGCAAGCGCGGCATAATCGCCTGGCATGAGTCGCGTGTGTTTCACCCTTCAAGTGGATCCCGGCAAGCTGGACGCCTACCGCGAGGTGCATGCCGCGGTGTGGCCGGAGATGCTGCGGGCGCTCGCTGACACCGGCTGGCGTGACTATCGGCTGTACCTGCGGCCGGACGGACTGCTCGTCGGTTTCCTGGAGACCGACGACTTCGCGGCGGCGCAGGAGGCAATGGCGAAAACCGAGGTCAACGCACGCTGGCAGGCGGCGATGGCGGAGTTCTTCCCGACCCTGCAGGACGCACGCCCGGACGAGGGGATGCTCGTCCTCGAGCAGGTTTTCCACCTGGAGGAACAGCTCGACAGGCCTTGAGGAGCAGCTCGGCAAGCTTTGACAAGCAGGGCTGAGTGATGGCGGGGGCCGACTACCTTGGGTGCATAGTAGACAGAGAGGTGTCGATGCCCCGAATCCCTCGCTCGCTGCTGACCGTGAACGTGATTCTGCGCCTGGCGGCGGTGCTGCTGGCCGCGATCATCGTGGTGCGTGTGCTGTTCGCCGGAGCCGACGGCTTCTACTCGATCGTGCTGGTGGTCGGTGCGATCGGCGCCATCTACGGCATCGGGTACGCGATCTCGGCGATCCGGGCGTTCCTCGCCAAGGCAGCCGCAGCGGCGGATCCCGAGTCCCCGCTGCCCGCGCTGCTGGCGGACCGGTCCCGGGCTCAGGTGCTGGCGGTGCTGGCCCTGGTGATCCTGGTGGTGCACGCCGGCATCACCGGGTACGTCGGCATCTGGACGATCCTGGTAGCGGTCCTGCTGGCCGCCGTCGCGGCGCTGCTCAGTGCGAACCTGCGGCTGGTCGCGCTGATCGGCGGCACCGCCGTGGTGTTCGCTACGGCCACCGTCTTCGTCGAGAGCGCGTTCAGCGGCAGCGCCGAGGCCCGGGCGCTGGCCGTGTCGGTGGCCGCCGTGGTCCTGCCGGTGCTGGTGTCGGAGAAGCTGACCTCGCTGATCAAGCTGCCGTCATTGACCGCCACTCACCAGGTCGTCCTCGCGGTGCTCACGCTCACTCTCAGCTTCCTCGGCTGGACCAGGGCGGACTGGCTGCCCGGTGTCGTGCACAGCTGCTACACCCTGCCCACCTCGAACGGCATCACCGTGCTGCGGGCGACCGCCGACGGCTCCCGCTGTTACGGACTGCTCGACACCGCCGACCCGGGTGTGTTCGTGCCGGCCGGGTTCGGCAAGGACCCGGTCACCGTGAAGCTCGAACGGGCGATCCTCGCGAACAACCGGCCGGTGAAGGACGGCGACCTGACCGTGGTGTGGATGGGCGCGCTCTCCTGCGACCCGCTGCCCGGCGACGAGACGAAGTGCGCGGACGGCCGTGACTACCCGTCGGAGCGGGACCAGCTGCGGGCCCTGCTGTTCGCCCAGACCCATCTGAAGAACGTGCACGTGGTGATCGCCGACGCCACCCAGGACGTACGCCACGCCGACGACATCGCCGCGCTGATCGTCGAACGCAAGGCGGCGCTCGGCAAACGTCTCGTCGTGATCGGCGGCGGGGACAGCCGGGACACCACGCAGCGGGCGATCAACCGGATCCTCGACGCCGGGATCCCGTTCATCGCGCCGAACCTGCTCGCCGACCTGGGCGCCCCGGGCAAACCGTTCGTGGACCGGCCCGGTTATCTCCAGCTCGCCCCGGCGAACCTGGCTTACGCGAAGGACACCGTGACCCGGTTGTCCCAGCGGTTCGCCGACGGCTTCAAGATGGACATCTACGCGCAGCCGAATCCGACCGACCTCTACACCACATCGCTGGTCAACGACCTGCTGTCGGCGGTGAAGGACGCACCCGGCTCCACCGCGCGGCACGTTGCCTCCCTCGACGGGATCACCTGTGAGCAGGACACGGTTCTCTACTTCGCCGATCGATGGACCCGGTTCGCCGACTTCGTCCAGCGGATCAAGGATGTCTGCGGGCACGCCCGGCCGCACATGGTGATCGCCGACGGCTCGGTGGGCCGCTTCATGGCGAACTACCAGCTCCGCGCGGTCAGCAACGCCGACTGGCCGGTCGACTACTACGTCGGCGGTCCGGGCTGCTCGGACCTGAGCCCCGAGATGTACACGACGCTCACCGAGCAGATCTACCGGTCCGGTGACGTCCTCGGCCTGCGCGCCGGCGAGACATTCGCCTGCGCCGACCGGGCCGCCGGCGCTCGCGACCGCCAGCTCCTCGACGCCTGCACCCTGGACGCCGCCGCGAAACTGCAGAGCCAGCCCTGCCGCCCCAACGACCTGGGTAACTTCCTGATCCCGGCCTGGGACGCGGTGCTGCTGGCCGACGCCCTGCTGCCCGCCCAGCCGGTGCCGCTGACAGCGCTCACCCTGAAGCCAACAACGCTGTCCACCGGCGTGCAGGCCGAGGTCCAGCAGGGCCGCCTGGCCGACGCGACCGTGCCGATCCTGCTCTGGCACGTGGACCCGCTCAACGACCCGAGCCGCATCTGGGAGCGCCCCAGCGACCAGCTCCGGCTGCCGACCGACGCGACCGGACCGGTGGTGGTGGGAAATGGCCGCTGACCCGCACATCCATGTCGACGCCCAGCTCGGCGGTCAGGTCGCGTCCCGGCGAATCCTCGCTTCGGCTTTCGGCCTGGCGGCCGATTTGCCGCCGACCGTGCGCACCGGTTGCGGCCAGGAGGTGCCCAGGGCCATGACTTCGGTACGCCCGGAAAGCGTCACCTGCCTCGCCTGCCGCCGTTTCGCCTGCCACGCACACACCCAGCTGGCCATCCAGGTCGAGTCCTTCGGGGCGATGCCGGGCAGCCCTCTGTCAGCAGCCCAGGCAACCGAAGCGGCAGCCCACCACCGAGCCCTCGCCCACCGCTTCGCCGCAGAGTGAGAGTCACCGCCGGCCGGGTCAGGGTTCGTCGTCGAAGAGGTCTTCGATCTTCTGGTTGAAGAGCCGGGACAGGCGGAAGGCCAAGGGGAGGCTGGGGTCGAACTTGCCGGTCTCGATGGCGTTGATGGTCTGGCGGGAGACGCCGGCTCGCTGGGCCAGGTCGGCCTGGGTCCAGCCGTGTTCGGCGCGGAGTGCGGTGATGCGGTTCTTCATCGGTAGCGGAACTTGCCGGTGACGAAGGCGAGCACGAAGACGATGCCGATCAGCGCGGGGAAGAGGGCGAGGTCGAGGTCGCGGGTGATCAGGCCGGCCGTGTCCGCCACGACGTACGCGAAGCCGATGATCCAGGCCAGGCCAGGGTCGCCGCCCAGATGAGCGTACCGAGAACGAGTTGCGCGGAGGCCTTGAGTTCGTCTGCTGCTTGCACGTGCCCTCCCTTGCCGCGATGTCAAGGACACTTGACACGCTAGGGTGCCTCGCGCCGTGATGTCAAGCGTGCTTTACATCGATCAGGAGGTGGCACCAGGAGTCGGTGATCGTGGTCAGGGTGGTGGCTCGGTCGAAGGTCCAGCCCGACTCGAACCAGCGCCGTGCCACGTACTCGAACTGGCCGAATGCCAGCATGGACCGGACGTGCCTGGTGTTGGCGTCGAAGCGGTCGGCCTGGTTCAGGCCGTCGTGCATCGCCGACGTGGTGCTGTCGAACCACTTGGTCAGGGCCGCATTGATCTCCGGCTCGATCGCGGCGGCCTGGTACGCGGCTGTCAGATAGGGGGCGATCGGGGGCCACTGGTCGAACTTGCGGTTCAGCCACTCCTCGACCAGCGGGCGTTCGCCGCGCTCGACCACCTCGGCAAGCGGCGGGTCGTCGATGCCGATCAGCTTTTCGATGACCTCGTCGAGCAGGGCCTGCATCAGCTGCGCCTTGGAGGGAAAGTGCAGGTAGAACGTGGTTCGAGTGGTCCCGGCGCTGGCGGCGATCTCGTCAACCGTGGCGGCCGCGTACCCCTTGGCCCGGAAAAGGGCGAGGCCGTGATCGAGAAGGAGCCGGCGGGTCATCAAC
The DNA here is from genome assembly GCF_050955685.1 of Actinoplanes sp. CA-015351. Classification (NCBI taxonomy): domain Bacteria; kingdom Bacillati; phylum Actinomycetota; class Actinomycetes; order Micromonosporales; family Micromonosporaceae; genus Actinoplanes; species Actinoplanes sp. CA-015351. The sequence goes on along the minus strand of NZ_CP192102.1, from coordinate 5,792,033 downwards.
TTCTGCGTTTCGCGGAGGTTCGCCACGGGATCACACCTTATCGGCGTGCGCAAGCCCGCGTTCAACCGCTGTCGATCGAATCATGTAACAGTGGCGATGTACTGTGCCGTCGCCGAGTTCTGATCACAAGGAGTGGTAACCGTGACGACGTCCGTGGAACGGGCACCAGCCGCACAGCAGGCTGTGCCGTTCACCGCGAAAGAGCGCTGGGTTCTGGTCGTCGCCAGCGCCTGGCTCGTGATCGGGCTCCAGCTCGACGCGTACGCGCACGCCACGACGCCCGAGCTGGAGACGTTCTGGACGCCGTGGCACGGCGTGCTGTACTCCGGCATCGCCGCTTCCGGGTTCACCCTGCTCTGGATCATGCGCTCCCGGCTGCCGAGCATTCCCACGTACCAAAGCCTGCTCGCCCTGCCCAACGCGCTGCGCCTGCCGCTCGCCGGCATGGCCGCGCTGCTGGTCGGCGGCGGTATGGACACCCTCTGGCACAACGTGTTCGGCATCGAGCGGGACATGGAGATCTTCGTCAGCCCGAGCCACGAGTTCATCATCCTGGGCATGGCGCTGGTCGCGATGGGGCCGGCGTTGATGCAGGCCACGCTGCCCGGCCGCACGCTCGGCTTCGGTGGCGGCTGGCTGGTCGGCGTCTCGGTGCTCTTCGCGGTGCTGCCGGTGCACATCTACTCGCTGCACGCCTCCGCGATCGGTTTCCGGCACCTGGGCATGGGCAACGGCGACGAGCCGATCCCGATCTTCTCGCCGGACGCGCAGCTCGTGCACGGTTACCTGTTCAGCACGGTCCTGCTGCTGCTCCCGCTGATCATCATCGGACGCCGGTGGGCGCTGCCGCTCGGACTGCCGACCGCGCTGATCGCGATCCCGGCGCTGCTGATGCACCTCATGTTCGACTCGGAGGACGCGTGGTGGCCGGCGCTCACCCTGGCCGTCGCCGCGGTGGTGCTGGAGGCGGGTTTCCGCATCGCGAACCGTTTCGTACGCCTGCCGGTCAACGCCCGGTGGATCCTGCTTGGCCTGCTCGCCCCGCCGCTTGCCTGGGGATCCGTCCTGGTCGTCGGCAAGATCGAAGAGGGCAGCGTCGGATTCAACATCCACATCGTCAGCGGGCTGCTGCTCTACACCGCACTCACCGGGGCGGCCACCGTGCTGGTCGCGCGGAGCGTGCAGTACCTGCAAGCCGAGTGAAGGCACTTCTCGCGCTCCTCGCGTTCGCGATCACCCTGCTGGCGGCGCCGGCCCCGGCGCACGCACACGCCGGTGGCCTCACCGCGACCGACTCCCGGAGCCGGGTCGTCGCGGTGACGCCGGCGGTTCCGGGACTGCGCGTCGTCACGATCGAGAACGGCGCGCGGATCCGGCTGGTCAACGGCACCGGCGAAATGATCACGCCGGCTCCGGACACGACAGGCAAGGTGCCGGCGGCCATCGCGCCGGGGGCGGACGTGACCTGGATCGACAGCCGGGTCACGCCGGAGGGCCGCCGGATCGCCGCAGGTCAGACCGTCGGCTGGACCATTCCGCTGGATGTCGGCGGTACTACCGTCACGGTCAGCGGCGTGCTCACCGGCGAACAGCCGCCGATCCCGCTGATCTGGTGGGTGTCGGCGGTCCTCGTCGCGGCCGCCGTCATCCTCGCGGCACGCCGGTTGACCAGGGGTGATCTGCTGCTCTGTTCGGCCGGGCTGGTAGCCGCCGGCGCGTCGATCGGGCACGTCGCCGGTTCCACGCTCGCCGTCGAGTCGGCGCCGCCGGCCGGGACGTTCCTCAGCGCCGCCGGGATCAACCTGCTCGCCTGGCCGCTGATCATCGGTGGGGCGGTGACCGCTTTCCGTGGCCGGCCCGCCGGTGTCCTCGCGGTCTGCGGCGGCGCGGCCCTGACCGCGGTGTTCGTACTGCCGGACGTGACCTCGTTCCACCGGGCGGTGCTGCCGTTCGCCGGGCCCGCGATCGTCGAACGTTTCCTCGTCGTTCTGGCGCTCGGCCTCGGCGCGGGCGTCGCGGTCGCGGGAGCGGGCGTTCTGCGTACGCTCGCCCGCCAGCCCACGGCCCTGCTGCTCGTCGGGATCCTGGTCCTCGGCGGCTGCACCCGCACCACGCCGGTGGCGGCGGTTCCGTCCACCTGTGGGTCGGCAGCGCCTGATGCCGTACCCCTGAATGTCGCTCTGCGTGAGGGGCGCGCGGAGCCTGCGCCGCATCGGGTGTCGGTGCCGACGGGGAGTCCGGTGTTGCTCGGTGTGAGCGCGGACGTGCCGACCGAGGTGCATGTTCATGGCTATGACCTGGTCTATCCGGTGCGGATCGGGCAGCCGGCGTGCGTGCTTTTCGTCGCTGACCGTGCTGGGCTGTTCGATGTGGAGGCGCATCCGGAGACGCTGCTGTTGCAGATCGACGTTCGGTGATCGTCGCTCACGGTGTCGGCAGTTCCGCCGATCTGCCGCTCCCGCTCGACCTGGTGCTGCAGGCCGGCGCCGCCACTGTCGTCCTGTCGTTTCTGATCGCGGCGTTCTGGTGGCGCCGCCCGCGCCTGTCGTCACGGATCGTCAGGCGCGTCCCGGCGGGAAAACTCCGCTGGCCGGTGCTGATCCTGGCCCTCTACGTGCTGGTCAACGCGTTCCTCGGCCCACCCAGCGGCACGAACCCGGCCGCGCACGCGCTCTTCGTCTGGCTCTGGGTCGGCCTGGTGCTGATCAGTGTCGTTTTCGGACCTGTGTGGCGCGCGGTCAACCCGTTGCGCACCCTCTTCGCGCTTCTGCGCCTGCCGCGTCGCGGGCTGCGCCCGCTTGCGCCTCGTCCGCTCGGCAGCGCCCTCGACTCCTGGCCCGCGGCTGCGTTTCTGCTGCTCTTCGTCTGGTTCGAGCTCGTCGCACCCCATCATGGCGATCCGGTCACGGTCGGTGCGTTCATTCTTGGGTACGCGGTGACGCAGCTCGCCTGCGCGACGGTACGCGGTGAGGACTGGTTCGCCCGGGGTGACTGCTTCGAGGTCTACTCGGATCTGGCCGGGCGTCTGAGTCCCCGGGTCTTCGCGTTCTCCGGCGTCCCGGCCGGAGCCCTCGGTGCCTTCCTCGCCGTCTGGTGGGGCTCGACGGTCTTCGACAGCGCGTCGGCGTCACCGGCCTGGGCCACGTTCGTGCAGCGTGCGGGCCACCCGGACGGGTACGCCACCGGTGCGCTGGTCGCGATCTGCGGGCTGGTGTTCCTCGCTGTCCAGCGGGTGGCCGGCCGTCTCGACGTGACCGCCTCGCTGATTCCGATCGCCGTCGGTTACACCCTCGCCCACTACCTTTCGTCACTGCTCGTGGAGGGCCCTCGCGGACTGTTGCTGCTGGTCCAGCAGTGGGGGATCGCCGACGGGGTGACCTGGGACGTCGCCCCGGTGCCCTCAGTGATCGCCGGCGCGCAGATCGCGCTGATCCTGATCGGTCACGCGCTGGGCGTGATCATCGCGCACGACCAGGCGCTCGCCGAGTCGCCGGATCGGCCGGTGCTGGCGACGCTCGCCGACGAGCTGCCGATGGTCATCTTCATGATCGGGTGCACCTGGGCGGGCCTGTTCCTACTCTTCGTCCGGTGAGTCGTAAGTTTTCTTTATAGATTCATTGAGAAGATGTCTTTGCATTGATAGCTTCTCATCATGGTCGATATGCCAGCCCGGCTGCTGTCCGACATGGACACCCTCAAGGCGTTCGCTCATCCGCTCCGTCAGCGGATGCTCACCCGGCTCCATCGGCACGGGCCGGCCACCTCCGCCGACCTGGCCGTCGAGTTCGACGCCGACCGCGGCGCCACCAGCTACCACCTGCGACAACTGGCGCGGTACGGGTTCATCGAGGAGGACGCCGCACTGTCGGCGGGACGGCGCAAGTACTGGAAGTTCGTTCCGCAGGACCTGCGGCTGCCCCGGGACTTCGCGAATCCGGATGTGGGGGCCGTCGTGGAGGAGATCGGCCGGCAGTGGCTGGAACGCGCCGACCGTGACCTCACCACGTACCTGACCGACCGGGCATCCTACGGCGAGTTCGCCGCGGCGGCCCAGCACTCGTTCGGCGCGACCGTGCTCACCGCCGAGGAGCTGGAGAGGTTCGGTGAGGAGTACATCGCGTTCCTCAACCGCTGGCACCGGACGCCGGACGAGCTGCCCGCCGGTGCCCGGCCGATCACGGTGCTGTTCCATGCTTTCCCGACGCCGGAGGCTGCGTCTCCTTCGCCGGAGGCTGTGGCTTCTTCGCCGGAGGCTGCGGCTTCTTCGCTGGGAGTCGCGTCTTCTTCGACGGAGGCCGCCGGATGACCGCGCCGGCCGGGCAGTCGGCGGAGGCGGTGTCGCTCTGGCGGAACCGGGACTTCACGCTGCTCTGGGGTGGTCAGGTGGTGTCCGGGCTCGGTGCGCAGATCAGCGCCACCGCGACGCCGCTGCTGGTGCTGGCGACGACCGGTTCCCCCGCCGATGCGGGGCTTGTCGGGGCGGCGGGGACCCTTCCGCACCTGCTCGCCAATCTGCCGGCCGGGCCGCTGGTCGACAGGTGGGACCGCCGGAAGATCCTGCTGATCAGTGAAGTCGTGGCCGGGTTGACGCTGCTCACGGTGCCGCTCGCGATCTGGTCGGGGCTGCTGACCACGGCGCAACTGTGCTTTGTCGTGTTCGTTCAGGGGCTGTGCTTCGTCTTCTTCGGGCTGGCGGAGCGGGCGGCGTTGCCCCGTGTTGTGCCTGCTTCGTGCGTACCCTCGGCAATTGCCCACAATGAAGCCCGGAGTCGCGGCAGCAGCTTGGCCGGTCCGCCGCTCGGCGGAATGCTCTTCGGCGTCGACCGGGCGCTGCCGTTCCTGGTCGACGGGATCTCCTACCTGATCGCCGCGGTGAGCCTGATCTTTCTGCGACGCGACCTGCAGGAGCCGGCGCCGGCGGTCACCGAGCCGGTCTGGCGTGCGGCGCTGACCGGGCTGCGATGGATGTGGGGGCAGCGGGTCGTCCGGCTCGCGCTCGCGCTGATGGCGGTGAGCAACCTGGTTTTTCAGGCGCTGGTGCTGGTCCTGGTCGTGCGGGCGCAGGGGGCCGGCGCTTCGGATTTCGAGATCGGGCTGATGCTCGGGCTCTACAGCACCGGGGGCCTGGTGGGTGCGCTCGCGGCCACCCGGCTGCATCGGATGGTGACGCCGCGTGTCCTGATCATCGGCATCAACTGGGTGTGGGCGCTGCTGTTGCCGCTGTTCGTGGTGGATGCCGGGCCGCTGTGGCTCGGCGCGGTCGGTGCGTTGTGCGCGTTCGTCGGCCCGCTGTGGAACGTCATGATATTTACGTACGCGACCCTGCTCGTCCCCAATCACCTGCTGGGCCGGGTGATGAGTGCGGGCGCCACGCTGACCTGGGGAGTCATGCCGCTCGGGTCGCTCGGCGCGGGGTTCCTGCTGACCGCGGCCGGGCCGGTCACCGCGATCTGGGTGCTCGCCGGGGTGATGCTCGCCGCCGCAGTGGCGGCAACCCTCGATCGAGGGTCATGGCCTTCCCTCTAACGTGCGGTTTCGGTCACGGTTAGTACATCTGATCTAATCGTGGGGTAAGGTGCGGCACATGAGCATCGACAGCGGTGAGGGACCGAAACGCCCGATAACCGCCAAGCAGGAGCGGATCCTGGCCGTCATCCACGAGTCCATCCGCGACCGTGGTTTCCCGCCGACCGTCCGGGAGATCGGCGCGGCGGTCGGTCTGGTCTCGCCCTCCTCGGTGACGCACCATCTCAAAGTCCTCGAACGGCACGGCCTGCTGCGCCGCGAACCGCACGGGTCACGGGCTGTCGACGTCCGGACCCCGTCGACGGACCGGACCATCAGTGTTCCGGTGCTCGGGGCCATCGCCGCCGGCACGCCGATCCTCGCCGAGGAGAACGTGGAGGATCACCTCACGGTTTCGGCCGGGATGGTCGGGCACGGGACGTTCTTCGCGCTGAACGTCAAGGGCGACTCGATGATCGATGCCGCGATCTGCGACGGGGATGTCGTGGTGGTGCGGCAGCAGCCGGTCGCGGAGAACGGCGACATCGTGGCGGCGATGATCGAGGGCGAGGCGACGGTGAAGGTGTTGCGGCGGCGGGGGAGCCGGGTGGAGTTGGTGCCGCGGAACCCGGTTTATCAGGTTATTCCGGGTGATGAAGCGGTGGTGCTGGGCAAGGTGGTCTGCGTGATCCGCCGCCTCTGACGGGGGGTGGTGGGGCTGGCGGGGCTGCGTTTTACGTCGGCGGGAGCCCACGGTGGGTTGGTGTCTTGCCGAGCCCCGGGCACACGGTGGGCGTTCGGTTCGGCGGGGCTTGGGCACACGGTGGGTGTCTGACTCGCATGGACGGGGGCACACGGTGGGCGTCTGGCTCGCATGGACAGAGGCACACGGTGGGCGTCTGGCTCGCATGGACAGAGGCACACGGTGGGTGTCTGGCTCGCATGGACAGAGGCACACGGTGAGCCTGAGCAGTGACGAGGACACACGGATCGGTTGCGTGTGACCTCGTCGGTGCCATAGCCGTGATCAGGGCGCACGGAGTGATTGCGTGTTCCTGGGTCTATGTGGATCGGCGTCAGTGTGTGCTGCGGACTACGCGGCCGCGCCGCTATGTGTCCGCTGGTGTCGGGTCGGTCGCCGGTGCGTTCGCTGCCCGGTGCGTTCGGTTGCCCGGAGCGTGTCGGTTTGGAGCGTGGATCGCACTATTCAGTGCGGATCGCACTAATTCGGTGCCGATCGCACTAATTCGGTGCCGATAGCAGTATTCGGTGCTGATCGCACTATTCGGTCGCGAATGCGCCCGGACTCGGCAGGCTTGGTGGAAACGACGTTGCGAAAACGCCCGCGAGGCAGCACTGACAGTCAGCCGGACCTGGCCTCCGGGTGGTCAGGTGGGGAGGGTGCGGGCCGGGCGGAACGTTATGTCGTCCAGGGTCAGGTCGGGGTGGCTTCGGCGGCGGACTGAGGCTCGGCAGCTCCAGTGTTCGTCGAACCAGCCGCCGCCTCGCAGGACGCGGTATTCGCCGTAGATCTCGGGGTCGTATCGGTCCCAGCACCACTCCCAGGCGTTGCCGAGCATGTCGTGCAGGCCCCAGGCGTTGGGTTCTTTGCCGCCGGGTGGGTGGATGCGGTCGCCGGAGTTGGCTCGGTGCCAGGCGATGTCGTCGAGTGGGCCGTATCGAGGGCCGGTTGTGCCGGCTCGGCAGGCATGTTCCCACTCGGCTTCGGTGGGCAGCCGGTATCCGTCGGCGCTCCGGTCCCAGACAATGCCGTCCCCATCCCCGCCAGCGCCGACCGCGCCAGCGCCGACCGCGCCAGTGCCGACCGCGCCAGCGCCGACCGCGCCAGCGCCGACCGCGCCAGTGCCGACCGCGCCAGCGCCGGTCATAAACGCGCCGGGTCCCAGAGCGCCGGGATCCAAAGCGCCGAGACCCAAAGCCCCGGGACCCAAAGCCCCGGGACCCACAGTGCCGAAACCCAGACCGTCTCGCCTGCGAGCACCCCCGAGCGGGGCGTTGCGGATCACCGGGCCTGTTGGGGACAGCGGCGGGGGCTGGGCGGGCGGTGGCTGGGCCGGCGGGGGCTGGGCGGGCGAGGGCTGGGCGGGCGGTGGCTGGGCCGGCGGGGGCTGGGCCGGCGGGGGCTGGGCGGGCGAGGGCTGGGCGGGCGAGGGCTGGGCCGGCGGGGGCTGGGCGGGCGTTGGCGGGAGCAGGCGGTAGGCCGGCGTCAGCCCGTCCCGCGCTGACAGCTCGTTGCAGAGGTGGACCGCGTCCCACCACGAGACGTTCACGAGCGGCAACGATGACGACGCGGTCAAGGGGATCGCGGACAGCTGGAAGGCGGCGACCTCCACTGACCAGCGGCGGGAGCTTCGGCGGTCGGACAGCGTCACCAGCCCCGCCGGGACTCGGATCAGGTTGAGGCTCGGCTCCATGGGTGGCTGATCCTATCGGCTGGTACCGCCCCTGGTGGGTGGGCCTGGTGGACCGCCGCCAGCACCAGCATGATCCACATGATCCGGGCGTCGAAGTAGTCGCCCGAGAACAAGCAGGTCGCGCCGATGAAGATGCCGCAGTATGCGGAGGTGCGGGCTTCGCTGCTGCGCTGCGCGCGGGGCGTACGGATGTACGCGTGCCAGAGCCCGAACCACGCCAGCCCGAGCAGCGTCAGCCCGACGAAACCACCCTCGGCGGCGACCGAGAGCGGGAGGTTGTGGACGTAGCGTTCGCCTTCGCCGAGGTTCGCGATGGCGTGGAAGCCGTTGATGCCGGTGCCGAAGAGCGGGCGCTGCCAGAACAGTCGCAGCGCCCAGGCGAACAGCACGTCACGGTCGGAGGTGTATCCCTGGCCGACGGTGGCGTCGACGAAGCGGGTCTGCACGAAGTCGGCGATCACCGGGCCGGCGGTCAGCGCCACCATGATGGAGAGGACAACCAGGAAGCCCAGCGGTTTCGCGAGCTGGTTCCAGCGCGGCTTGGGCCGGATCGCCACGATCGCGATGGCGCCGGTGATGGCGATCGCCGCCAGGCCGCCGCGGGAGCCGGAGGCCAGTGCCCCGAACACGAAGGCCGGGATCGGCATCAGCCAGTACAGCTTCTGGCCGCTGCGGAAGTACAGGTACAGCGACGTGATGCAACCCAGGAACATGACGCGGACGAAGACGTTGGGGCCGCCACCGAGGGCCGCCCACCGGCCGTTGGAGGCATGCCCACGGCCGGACGCGGCGGCCAGGAAGTAGACCCAGGCGGCGATGTGGAACAGGTACAGGGTCATCCGGGTGACGTGGTCACGGTCCCAGTGCGCGAGCGTGTAGTAGACCAGGATCAGGAACGCGGTGGCGGCCAGGTCGCCGATCATCGGGCCGGTGACCGCGCCAGATGGCACCCACGCGGCGGACAGGATCTGATAACCGAGCAGGCCGAAGATCGGCAGGACGGCGTACCCGCCGGCGGTCTTGCCGGCCGGGCCGATCCGGTGTGCCTCCAGCAGCAGGCACAGGGTCAGAGCGAGGTAGAGCAGCACCCGGACGTCGTTGATCACCGGGACGTCGAGGCCGAGCCGGGTCAGCACGAACCGGCCGGCCAGGGTCGCGATGAACGCGAGCACCACGACACCGCCCGGCTTCGGCCGGGCCGGCGGCAGGTTCTCGAAGTACGAAGTCATGGCTGCCGCCCGGAAAAAGAAGGACCGAGGGCGCGGACCACCAGCCGTTCGGCGCGGAACCCGAGAACGGTGGCGGCGAGGCAGAAGGCGAGGACGGCGGCCGTCGACGCGGGCAGCACCAGCTGGCCGGCGTGGGTCAGCACCACCTGGATGACGAAGCAGCCGAGCAGCAGACGGCTGATCGCGGGCCGGTCGAGCAGCGCGTCGAGAGTGGGCCGGGCCGCGTAGAACATGGCAAGCGGGATCGCCGCGACCGCGCTGATCCGCACCACATCGGCGGCGGCGCTGAACTCGGGGCCGAGGAATCCGGCCACCAGCGCCGGCGCGAAGACATGGAGCAGGGCGGCGGCCACGGCGGCGAGCACGGCCGCGTACATCGGGAGCCGGACCAGCATCCGGCTGGTGTCACCACCTCCGGCCGAAGGATCCGCGTGGAAGAGCCGGCTCAGCCGGGGCAGCAGGACCGGCGTCAGCGTGCCGAACAGCGAGCAGATCAGGGTCACCGCGGAGGAGGCGAAGCCGACGTATCCGGCCTCCGGTCCACCGGGCAAGGCGACGGCAACGGCGAAGGTGGGATAGGTGAACAGGGCGGGCAGGGCCATGTCCCCGGGCAGCCGTCGGATTCCGTACCCGATCAAGGTGCGCAAGGTGGGATCGGGCCTGGACCCGGCAGGGGCCGGCGGAGCCGGCGACCGGTGACGGACAGTGAGCGTTCCCCAGGCGGCGACCAGCGTCATGCCGGAGCCCTGTAGCAGCAGGAAGTCGTCGACGCGGTCCGCGAGAGGGAAGACCAGGACCGGGATGAGACCGAAACCGACAGCGGAGATGGTGTTCGCGCGGGCGATCTGATGGGTGCCGCGCAGCGCGGCGACAGCCATCGAGCAGAGGCAGTTGCCGACCAGCATGATCATGATGGCGGCGACCGCGCCGGTGCCGCCGGGTAGGCCGAGAAGGCCGCTGACCTGCGGGCCGAGCGCGACGCCGATGAGCGTTAGCCCGATCGCGACGCCGGCTTGGGCGAGGAAGGCCTGCAGGGCGAGGCGTTCGGTCCCGACGCTGGCCCGGGGCAGGAAGCGGTGGAGGCCCTGTCCCATTCCGATCATGGCTAGCGGCTGGAACGAGCTGACCACGCCGCGGGCGATCTGGTAGTAGGCGAAGCCGGCGACGCCGCCACGGCGAGCTACGACGTAGAAGAGGAACAGGCCGATGCCGAGCACGAACCACTGCGAGAGCAACGTCGCGGCGTAATCACGTCGCACCGCATCGGGAATCGCGCGGAGCAGCCTCAACGTCGCACGTGGGCCAGATCGAGAGGGACGTCGCGCTGGAGGAGCTCGGTGGTGCGGCGGTAACCGGCCAGGGCGAGCGCGGTGAGCGCGAGGATGCGCAGGTCGGTGCCGAGGCCCCGGTTCGCCACGTACGCGAGACCGAGCGCGATCTTCCCAGGCCGGATCAGGTCGTCGTACGCCTGATCCACGTCCGCGTGCCCGGCGAGGATGGCACCTTCGTCGTGGAAGACGATCGACGCCCAGTCGGTGACGCCCGGCCGCACGTCGAGCAGCCGCATCTCCTCGGTCGTGTATCGCTGCACGTCGGACGGCACCTGCGGACGCGGCCCGACCAGGCTCATGTCGCCGATCAGCACGTTGACCATCTGCGGCAGCTCGTCGAGTTTCCATCGGCGCAGAAACTTCCCGGTACGCGTGAGCCGCGGATCGTCGTCAGCCGTGGACGGACCGCCGAGCCGGGCCGCGTCGATCACCATGCTGCGGAACTTGAGCATGCCGAACGGCTGCCCGTACCGGCCGACGCGGGTGCCCCGGTAGAAGACCGGGCCGCCGTCCTCGCGCTTGATCCGCCACGCGACGACGAGGCCGGCCGGCGCGGTGGCGGTGAGCACGGCGGAGGCGACGGCGATGTCCATCGCCCTTTTCACCGCGTCGTGTCGTACCTTCCCCACAGGCGGAGCGTAGTCACTCGTCGGGCTGAGCGTATGGATATATATCCGGCTTTGGTGGCCTCGGTGGATCGCCGTGCGACCGTGCAGCACGCTGCCCGACTTCTCGTAGAACCCGTGCGCCCGCCGCTGCTGCTCCCCGGTCACCACCTTCACGGCCGGCACGCCCCGATCGGTGAACGACCGCATCAGATGCTCGAAGAGCCGAGTCGCCACCGCGGACCCGCGCATCGACGGCACCACCACGAAATTCATGATCTCGGCGCGCGGCAGCCCGGCGTCCGACGACCCCGGATAGGCGAGCGTCTCCAGCATCCGGAAGGCGCGAGCCGGGTGCATCAGCCGCGGCACGATCGTGGGTACGGCCAATGGCCACCGCCGCCGGACGAACTCGGCGAACAGCGCGGACGTGTCGGTGGCGCCGCAGATGTACCCGAGCGGCTCGCCGGTCTCGACGCTCTCGGCGAGCAGCACCACGCCGAGGCGGCTGCCGGCCGCGTGCCGGTACAGCAGGCGCAGCACCGGCTCACCCAGCGAGGAGAGGAAGCCGTCCGGCACCTCGCCGGCGTGCAGGCGCGCGATCGCGGCGATCTGCTTCTCGGTGAATGGGCCGCTGACGATCCGGAAGCGTTCAGGCATCGACACTCGCCTCGATCCGGGAGAGCAGGGCCACGGCATGCTGGATGTCGGCGTGCCGGGTTTCCGGGCGTACCGGGAGGGTGACCACGTGCGCGGCCGCCCACTCGGCGTTCGGGCAGCTCCCGGGGGTGTACCCGGCTGCCGCCAGGTCCGGCCCGGACAGCGGGTGGACCGGGGTGGTGAACCAGTCGCCGACCTCGAGACCGGCTTTCGCGGCCTCCCGCAGCACCCGCTGCTTGTCGCCGACGATCACCGGGATCCGGTGCGGCACGTAGGGCAGGTCCTGGCCGGTGACCCGCCGCCGATGGTGTGCCTGCATCCGGCCCGCGTCGATCCGGTTCGGCAGGCGCCACCGCACGGTACGGCTCATCCGCCACCCGTACTCGGGGCTCCCGGAAGGGTCCGGGGAGTAGGAGCCGGTCACTACGCCGAGGCCGGAGAGCCGCCGGTGGAGCGAGCGCAGCCGCCACAGCATCCCGGTGCCGGAAGCGACCCGGTACGCCAGATATTCGGCCGCCATCATTGCCTCCCGCAGCGGCGGCGGTGAGGTGTACCGGTGATACCGGGATCGCATCTCGGCGGCCAGGCCCGGGTCGTGCACGACCGCGGTGCCACCGACGCCGGCGACGACAGGCTTGCCCCACTCGTACGACCAGAAGGACGCGACCGAGCCGCCCGGCGTGACCGTCCCGGGTGTCATGTGCGCGCAGTCCTCGACGACCGGGACTCCGGCGGACCGGCCGATCCCGGTGATCGCCGTCATCGGTGCCGGGATGCCGAACGTGTGCTGCGCGACGATGGCCCGGGTCCGCGGCGTGAGCAGCGCCGCCAGTCCGGCCGGGTCGATGCCGAACGTGTCGCGGGCGATGTCGGCGTACACCGGGCGGACGCCGAGGCGCAGCAGCGGCTCGACCACCGCGGCGCAGGTGTACGCCTGGATCACGATCTCGTCGCCGGGACCGGCGCCCAGGCCCTTCAGGATCGCGTGCAGCGCGACCCGGCCACGGTAGTAGTGCAGGAGAACGCTCATGATCGCTCCGGTCCGCGTTCGAGGGCGCCCTTGATCGAGCCGGCCCCGTAGATCACATGGGTGGTGAGGAAGACCGGCGGCATCGCCAGCGCCAGGGCCGGGTCGTGGTGCTTGCGGGCCAGGCGGGTCGCGAACGTCAGCGCGGTCAGGCCGTAGGCGGCGAGCACCCCGCCGGTCACCCGCCGGGCAGTGCGGCTCACCGGAGCTGCCGCGGCTCCGGCCACGAGGGTCAGGACGAATCCCATGGGTACGACGTTGCGCCACGAGCCGATCCACCGGCCGACCGTGCGGCTGGCGCGGAACGGCCAGTACCCGGCTTCGAACGTCCACGACACGAACTCGCGGAAGTCGCTGCGCGCGTAGTACGTACAGGTGATGTCCGGAAGCAGCAGGATGCTGCCGCCGGCCGCGCGCAGACGCTGGTTGAACTCCCGATCCTGTGCCCGGGTGAGCTGCTCGTCGAAGAGGCCGATCCGGTCGAAGACGGACTTGCGGTAACAGCCGCCGAAGACGGTGTCGACCCACTGCGGCCCGTTCACACCGACCCGGTACTTCGAGTTGCCGGCGCCGAAGACGCTTGTCGTGGAGAGCGCGATGGCCCGCCCGAGCAGCGTGTCGTCGCGGGCCTGGGAGATCCGGATGCCACCGACGTTGTCCGCCCGCGGGTTCTCCACCAGGCCGCGGACGCAGCTCTCCAGGTAGTCCGGCGGGTATTCGGCGTGCACGTCGAGCCGGATGATCACGTCACCTCTGGCCTGCCGGATGCCGAGGTTCAGCGCGGCCGGCTTGCTGTGTCCCGGGTTGTCGACCAGGACGATGCGCGGGTCACGGACGGCGTACTGGCGGACGATCTCGCGGGTGCCGTCGGCGCTCATGCCGTCGACGAGCAGCACCTCCATCCGGTCCGCCGGGTACGTGTTGCCGAGCACCGAGTCGAGAAACGCGGCCACGAACCGGGACTCGTTCCAGCACGGGATGACGACGCTGAGGAAGGGAAGGTCCATGGTGTCTATGCCCCGAAGAACCGGCGGACGCTGTCCGCGACGTGATCGACCTGCCAGTCCTCCAGCTCCACCTGCATCGGCAGCGAGAGAACCTGCCGGCAGAGCTGTTCGGTGCGCGGCAGCTGCCAGTGATCCAGGCCCAGGCCGCGCTGGTGGTGCAGCGGGATCGGCCAGGAGATCAGGGTCTCGATGCCGTCGGCGCGCAGATGCTCGAAGAGCCGGTCCCGCTCCTCGGTGGTTACCGGGTAGTTCTGGTAGACATCGCGGCGCAGCGGATCGGCGTCCGGCCCGACCGGGATCCGCAGGGCCTCGATGTCGTACAGCCGCTCGTCGTACCGGCGGGCCAGCTCGCGGCGCCGCTCGATCCAGCCGGCCAGCTTGCTGAGCCGATAGTCCAGGATCGCGGCCTGCAGGTTGTCGAGCCGGCAGTTGTAACCCCAGCCGTCGATCTCGGCCTTCTGCACCCGGCCGTGGTCGCGCAGACGCAGCAGCCGGTTCGCCAGGTCCTGGTCGCCGGTGAGCACCGCGCCGGCGTCGCCGAGCGCGCCGAGCATTTTCGCCGGATAGAACGAATAGGTGCTGGCCAGCCCGAACGTGCCGGCGGTCCGGCCGTCGAACGTCGCGCCCAGCGCCTGCGCGGCGTCCTCCAGGACCACGGCCCCCACCGACGCGGCGGCCTTGCCGACCGCGTGCATGTCGACGGTACGCCCGTTGAGGTGCACCGGAATGATCACCTTGGTCCGTTCGGTGACCGCGTCGGCCAGCCGCGACGTGTCCATCAGATGGTCGTCGCCGATGTCGACGAAGACCGGTTTCGCGCCGCGCAGCACGAATGGCGACACGGTAGCGATGAACGTGTGCGCCACACTCACCACCTCGTCGCCCGGCCCGATGTCGAGCGCGTGCGCGAGCAGCCGCAGCCCGTCGGTGCAGTTGCTCACCCCGACCGCCCGGGGCGAGGAGTTGAACGCGGCCAGGTGCTCCTCGAAGTCGAGAAGCTGCTGCCGGAGCATGAGGTCACCCCGGGCGATGGTGTCCTCGATGATCGGTAGCAGCTCGGCCCGCTGCCGCCGCCACTGCTCGGGGTAGTCAACGAATCTGACTCGCCAGTCCACGGTTCGCCTCCAGGTGGTTGCGGACGCGCCGGCTGATCGACTCGGCGTCGAGCTCGAACGCGGTGCGCAGGAACTGCTGGTCCCCGACGACCGAGGACGACTGGTTGGGCAGCGCGATCCGGAGCAGCGGCGTGCCCGCCGCCGACTCGGCGAGCACCTCGGCGACGGCGCTGCCCAGGCCGCCGACGATGGAGTGCTCCTCGACCGTGACGATCAGTCGATAGGTGGCCGCCGCGTCGCGGATCGCCGCCGCATCGAACGGGTCCAGCCAGGGGAACGACCGCACGTCCGCGCCGAGGTCGTCGGCCGCCACGCTGACCTCGTCGAGGATCGCGCCGGTGGAACAGAGCAGCACCCTGTTCTCGCCGTTGTCCCTCGCGAAGATCGACGCGCCTCGCGGCGCGGACACCCCGGCGGTGTGCACGGTCCGTTCACCGGTCTTTCCCAGCCTCAGGTACGCGGGACCGCCGCTGGTCAGCAGATCGTCCAGGACCGCGTCCACCTCGGCCGGGTCGCCGGGCGCCGCGACCGCCATCCCGGGCAGGGCCCGCATGATCGCCAGGTCCTCGGTGGCGTGGTGCGACATGCCGAGCGCCCCGTACGCCAGCCCGCCACCGACCGCCACCACCGTCACGTCCGCGTGGTGGTAGCAGATGTCGTTACGGATCTGCTCCAGGCACCGCAGCGTCGGGAAGTTCGCGATCGAGTAGGTGAACACCCGGCCGCCACCGAGGGCGATCCCGGCGGCCAGCCCGGCCATGTTCTGCTCGGCGACACCGCAGTTGACGAACTGCGCCGGCCGGGCCGCCGCGAAGTCGTCGACCGCCCCGAAACCGAGGTCGGCGGTGATCAGCACGAGATCCGGGTCGACAAGTGCGGCGGTCAGCAGCCCGGAGAAGAAACGGTTCCTCATCCGGTGGTGACTCCGATTTCGGCCAGGGCTCGTTCGAGTTCGTCGGGTGACGGCGGCCGGTAGTGCCAGAGCACCTGGTCCTCCATGAAGGAGACGCCCTTGCCCTTGACGGTGTGCGCCAGCACGCAGCGCGGCCGGGCGCGGCGGGCGCTGCGCGGCACCCGCAGCGCGATGTCCAGCTGGCCGTGGTCGTGCCCGTCCACCTCGGCGACGTCCCAGCCGAACGCGCGCCACTTCTCCGCGAACGGCTCCAGGCGCAGCGTCTCCTCGGTGGTGCCGAGCGACTGCATCCGGTTGTAGTCGACGATCGCGACCAGGTTCGCCAGCTCGTGGTGGCCGGCGAACATCGCGGCCTCCCAGATGCTGCCCTCGTCGCACTCGCCGTCGCCGAGCAGCACGTACGTGCGCCAGGACCGGCCGATCTGCCGGGCCCGCCAGGCCAGCCCGGCGCCGACCGGGAGCCCGTGACCGAGCGAGCCGGTGGAGAACTCGACGCCCGGGATACCGACGTGGCTGACGTGCCCGGACAGGTACGAGCCGTTCTGGTAGTGCCGGTGCAGCACGGCCGGGTCGAAGAAGCCGCTCTCGGCGAGGACCGCGTACAGGGCGGCGCCGGCGTGGCCCTTGCTCATGATCACGCGGTCACGGTCCGGCCAGTCCGGGTTCTCCGGGTGGACCTCCAGCACGCCGGCGTAGAGCACCGCCAGGATGTCGGCGCAGGACAGCGCGGAGCCGACATGCGAGCTGCGGCCGGTGCTGGTCATCCGCAGCACGTCGGCGCGGACGGCGTTCGCCAGGGACACGGAGCTCATCGCAGCACCGCATATCCGATGTACGGGTCGAAGTCGAAGCGCCGCAGCTCCAGGTGGTTCAGGCCGATCTCGTCGAGCACCGCCGCCGTCTCGCCGGGCCAGAGCGGGTTGTCCAGCTCGTCGAAGGCGAGCACGGCCCCCCGCGGCATCCGGGGCAGCAGCTGTCGCAGCGCCACCCGGGTCGGCTCGTAGAGGTCCAGATCGAGGAAGAGCAGGCTGATCACCAGGTGCGGGTTCTCGGCCACGAACGCCGGGATCGTCGCGGTGACGTCGCCCCGGATCAGCCGGGCCTTCGGCAGATGGCCGAGGAACCGGTCGGTGTCGTAGACCTCGAGGAGCCGGTTCAGCTCGTCGTAGCTGTCCGACGCGAGGTCGCCGGCGCGGACCTCGGTGGTCTGCGGCCGGTCCTGCTCGGCGACCGAGGGGAAACCGCCGAACGAGTCGAAACCGTAGATCCGCCGGGTCAGGTTTGTCGGTTCCAGGGCCGCGCTGAGCTGGGCGAACGTCATGAACGAAGCGCCGCGGAAGACGCCGCACTCGACGATCGATCCCTTCACCGGCAGCGCCAGCTTGAACAGCTCGTAGAGGGCGGCGAAGCGGGTCACCTGGGCGCGGCGCGCGTACCGGGCCATGTTCGCGAGCCGGACCGGCAGGTCGTCCGGGCTGCGCTCGAAGATCTCCGCGATCCGGCGCGGGACCTGGCGTTCGGCCTCGGTGCTGAAGCTGCCGGGTGCCCCCGGCTTCGGCGCGCTCATGCCGCCACCCCCAGCGCCTCGCGGGTCCACGGGTTCGCCCGGCGGCGGCCCTTGCGCTTCGGCGCGGCGCCGCCGGTGTAGTGGTCGAAGCTGGGGAACGCGTCCGGGCCCTTGAGCGGCACCATGTTCAGGACGCAGCCGAGCAGTGTGGCGTTCACCCCGTGCAGGGCCCGGACCGCGCCGGTGACCTGGGCGCCGGTGGTCTTCGCGTACCTGACCACCAACAGGGTGCCGTCGGCGCGGGCGGCCAGGACCTCGCCGTCGGTCACCGGCAGCAGCGGCGGGCAGTCGAAGATCACCACGTCGAAGCGGCGGCGTACCTCGTCGACCACCTCGGTCATCCGCGGTGAGCTGAGCAGCTCGCTCGGGTTCGGCGGGGACTGGCCGCCGGCGAGCAGCCAGAGCCCGGCGCCCCACGGCTGGATGACCTGGTCCACGCTGGCACCGCCGGCCAGCACGGTGCTCAGCCCGATCGAGGTCTCCTGGCCGAGGAACCGGGCCAGCCGGGGCCGGCGCAACTCGGCGTCGACCACCAGGACCCGCTGCCCGGTCTCGGCGAAGAGCAGCGCGAGGCTGCACGCGGTCGCCGACCGGCCCTCACCGGGAACCGCGCTGGTCACCGCGAGGGTCTTCAGCGACTGCTCGGCGGCGGCCGACTGGAGCAGGGTACGAACCTGGCGCAGCGCCTCGGTGCGGGGTGAGTCCTTCGCCGAGACGAACGGGCCGGCCCGCATCGGGACCCGGCCGTCGAGCGGGATCCGGGCCAGGACCGGGGTGCTGGCGAGCGTACGCAAGGTGTCCGCGCTGCGGATGGTGCTGTCCGCGATCTCGCGGACCACGGCGGAGCCGGCGCCGATGATCAAGCCACCCATCATGGCCAGGGCGAAGTTGTTCAGCGGCTGCGGCGCGACCGGGTCGGCGTCCAGGTGCGGCCCGTTGACCACCTCGACCCGGATGGCCGACGTGTTGCCCGCCGCCTGCCACTCCAGTTTCTCCACGGCGACCTTGAAGAGCACCGACAGCTTCTGCGCCACGAACAGGGCACGTTTCCGGGACGGGTCTTCCACCGTGACCTCCATCAGGACCGTGTCGGCGATCGTCTCGGAAGTGATCCGCTCGGCCATCTCGGTGGCGGACAGGCCCACCTCGGGCAGGGCGGCGAGCGGTGCCGCTATCTCGTCGCTGGTGAGCAACTTGGCGTACGTGGCGAGCCGGCCGGTACTGAACATGCTGGCGGGGTAGAGCTCCGCGGCGGCGGCCATCGGAGCCGTGAAGAAGAAGGTGACGCGGGCCGCGTACACCGGGGTGGTGCGCAGGTTCACGACCAGGGCGCCGGCGAGCGCGACGAGGACCCAGACCGCCAGCAGCCACCAATGTCTCTTGGCGACGCCGAGGTAGTCGCGCAGGCCCATGGCAGACCTCCCCGTCCCCGTGACTTCTTGTCACGATAGGGGCGATATTCCCCCCAGAGTGGCTGTATCTCGAAAGTCCGCTTTTTTCGTAAAACATGCTGATAACGTCGCGGTGACCGGCCTTTTGCTGCTGGGGAGGACGACGTTGCATCTACGCGCCTGGACCCTCCGTCACCGGCGGCTCATCCCGGCGGCCGTGGACGTGGCCGCCTGGGTCATCGGACTGTTCGCCGCGATGGTGGCGCGCTACGACGCCCTGCCGGACCGGCGCCGGCTCGCCGGGTTCCTGCTGGCCTCGGCTCTGGCCGTGGTCCTGCACCTCGCGGTCGGCCACGCCCGGCACCTGTACCGGGGCCGGTTCCCGTACGCGAGCTTCGAAGAGGTCCGCGCCGTCGCGCTGACCACCGGTGCCACCGCGGCCGTGCTGCTCGTGCTCGACGTGCTCTTCAGCCGCCGTCCGGTTCCGGCGCCGGTCCCGCTCGTCGGCGGAGCCGTCGCGCTCGTACTCATGCTCGGGGTCCGGTATGCGCAACGGGCCCGGCGGCAGCGCCGGCGCCGCCCCGATCAGCGGACCGCCAAGCCAGTCCTGCTCTTCGGCGCGGGCGAGGCCGGCTCGCTGCTGCTGCGATCGATGCTGCACGACCCGGACGGGCAGTACCTGCCGATCGGCCTGATCGACGACGACCCGCAGAAACGGCGGCTGCACATCCTCGGTGTGCCGGTGCTCGGCGCCCGCGACGACCTCCCGGCGGTCCTCGAACGCACCGGCGCCGGCCTGCTGGTCTTCGCCGTGGCCAACGCCGAGGCGGAGCTGGTCCGCGCGGTTCGCGACCTCACCACCGAGGCCGGCGCCGCGTTCAAGGTGGTCCCGTCGATGAGCGAGCTGGCCGACCACCCGGTCGCCGTCGACGACATCCGCGACGTGCAGGTCACCGATCTGCTCGGCCGGCACCAGATCGAGACCGACCTGCACGCCATCGCCGGCTATCTGACCGGCAAGCGGGTCCTGGTCACCGGCGCCGGCGGGTCGATCGGCTCGGAACTGTGCCGGCAGATCCACCGTTTCCAGCCGGCCGAGCTGATGATGCTGGACCGCGACGAGAGCGCCCTGCAGGCCGTGCAGCTGTCGATCAGCCCGATGGGCCGGCTCGACGACCCCGCGGTCATCCTGGCCGACCTGCGCGACGCCGAGCGGATCCGGGAGATCTTCCAGCGCCGCCGCCCCGAGGTGGTCTTCCACGCGGCCGCGCTCAAGCACCTCGCACTGCTCCAGAACTACCCGGCAGAAGCCCTCAAAACCAACATTCTGGGTACGCTCAACGTCCTCGACGCCGCCGGCGAGGTGGAACGCTTCGTCAACATCTCGACCGACAAGGCCGCCGACCCGAGCAGCGTCCTCGGGTACTCCAAGCGGGTCACCGAGCGGCTCACCGCGTGGACCGCGAGCCGGCGACCCGGCATGTTCCTCAGCGTCCGGTTCGGCAACGTGCTCGGCAGCCGCGGGTCGGTCTTCACCACGTTCAGCGCGCAGATCGCCGACGGCGGCCCGGTGACGGTCACCCACCCGGACGTCACGCGCTACTTCATGACCACCCAGGAAGCGGTGCACCTCGTCATCCAGGCCGCGGCGATCGGCCGCGACGGTGAGGCGCTCGTGCTGGAGATGGGCAAACCGGTCCGGATCGCCGAGGTGGCCCGTCAGATGGCCCAGCTCGGCCCGAACCCGGTCGAGATCCGGTACACCGGGCTGCGGCCGGGGGAGAAGCTCGAAGAGACGCTCTTCGGGGCGGGCGAGCAGGACAACCGGCCGTTCCACCCGCTGATCTCCCACGTCGCGGTGCCGCCGCTGCACCCCGAGCAGCTGTTCCGGATCGACCCAGGGGCCGACCCGGAACAGCTGGTCAGTCAGCTGGAAGCGCTCACGAGCTTGCCGGAGAAGGCACGGCGATCAGGTTCCGCCGCTCGGTGAGCTTGGTGCGCGGGCCGCCCGCCGCGGACTCCAGCGCGGCCCGCAGCCGGGCCTCCTCGCCGGCCCGGTCCCGGTACCAGGCGATCGCCCAGATCCGGTGCAGGTTCCAGCCCAGCCCGAGCAGCACCTGCTCACTGAGCCGGTCCCGGTCCCGCGCCGCCGTGCACCCGCCGTACGCCCCGCCGTCGCACCGGATACCGAGCAGGTAACCGCTGTCCGGCCGGTCCGGCCTGCGTACGCCCAGGTCGACGCGCCCGCCGGCCCAGCCGAGGTTCGCCTGCACCGGATAACCCCAGGACCGCAGGGTTTCGATGACCGACTCCTGAAACGGCCCGTCGGCCACCTCGGCGGAACGTTCCGGCACCGCCACGTCCAGGGCGGCCGGGCCGCGCTCGGCGTAATCGAGGTAGGACGCGAGCAGCCGGACACCCTCGTTGTCGGTCTCCGGCACGTCCCGGGCCATGATCGAGGTGACGATCTCCACCCGGTACCGGGCGCGGGTGATCGCCACGTTGAGCCGGCGCCAGCCGTTCGGCCGGTTCAGCGCGCCGAAGTTCGCGCTGATCTTGCCGGCCTCGTCGAAGCCGTACCCGATCGAGAAGATCATCACGTCCCGCTCGTCGCCCTGCACCGCCTCCAGGCTCTTCACGAAGAAACCGTGCAGCCGGTCGTCGTCGAGGATCCGCTCCAGCTCCGGGCGTCCGGCCGCGACCACCTCGACCGCGCGCTCGATCGCCTCGGCCTGCGCGATCGAGAACGTCACCACACCCAGCGACAGACCGGGCCGGGTGGTGAAGTGGTGCACGATCCGCTCGGCCACCCGCTCCGCCTCGACCGGGTTGTCCCGGCCGGTGCTGCGCCGGTAGACGCCACCGGCCGGTAGCAGCGCGACGCCGGTGTCCGGCCCGCCGGTGTTCGCGCTCGGGAAGACGCTGAGCCGGCCCTGGTAGAACGCGTGGTTGGAGAAGGCGATCAGCGCCTCGTGCCGGCTGCGGTAATGCCAGTTCAGACCCAGGCTGGCGAACGCGCCGCAACCTTTCGCCAGCTCCAGCACCGACTCGAAGTCGAGGACCGCCAGCTCCGAGTCCGGCTCCTCGCCGGCGCCCAGCGCCCGGTCGAAGAACGAGGTGGGCGGCAGCTGCCGGTCGTCACCCGCGGTGATCAGCGCGGCGCCCCGGTACACACAGTTGATCGCGTCGGCCGGGGTCACCTGGGACGCCTCGTCGAAGATGACCACGTCGAACCGGATGTCCGCGGGCAGCGACTGGCTCACCGTCAGCGGGGACATCAGGAAACACGGCCGCAGACCGAGGACCAGGTCACGGGCCTGGCCGATCAGTTCGCGTACCGGCAGGTGGCGGCTGGCCTTCATGGCCTCGCTGCGCAGCAGCCCGGCGGCCTGGCTGTCGGCGTCCGGCCGGCGCGAGCCGACCGACGCGGCGATGTCGCTGACCGCGGCGGCGGCCAGCCGGCCGTCCAGTGCCCGGAACTCGGCGACCAGGCGGTCCCGGTCGCCGGAGCGCCACGGGCGAAGCCGCTGGTCGGCCTGGATGATCGCGTCCACCCAGGCCCGGAAGAGCGCCCGCTCGACGGTCGGCTGCACCTGCTCGGCGTCGAGCCGGCGGTCGGCGCAGAACTCCACCACTCCGTCCAGGCCGTGCCCGCTGAGCACGGCACGGGCGTCCAGGGCGGCGAACCACTCCTCCTGACCGTCCGCGTCGCCCCGGATCCGGCGCAGGAACTCCGACGCCCGGTCGTGGTCGCCGAGTTCGGCCGTCAGCTCGGTACGCCGGGCCGGACCGAACGCGTCCAGCACGGCCTGCCGGGCCTGCGCCCACTGCTCGGCCAGCTGGTCGAGGCCGGCCATCGGGCGCAGGTCGTGCAGCGCCCGGGCCTGGGCCGCGGTGAGCGGTTGCTCCACACCGGTGAGCAGGGCGCGCGTGGTGGCGGCCCACCCGACCGCGGCGGCCAGCGCCGCCTCGTCGGTCTCCCCACCCCGGTACGCGTCACCGAACACGTCAACATAGCTCGCGGTGTTCGTCGCGATCGACGCCTCCGCAGCGGCCACGTCGTCACGGAGCCGCCCGAGCCGCATCACCTCGGCGTAGTCAAGCGTCCGACCGGTAGCCACGTCATAGGCGTGCACCACCCCGGCTACCGCGGC
This sequence comes from Actinoplanes sp. CA-015351, assembly GCF_050955685.1. Lineage (NCBI taxonomy): Bacteria > Bacillati > Actinomycetota > Actinomycetes > Micromonosporales > Micromonosporaceae > Actinoplanes > Actinoplanes sp. CA-015351. The sequence goes on along the minus strand of NZ_CP192102.1, from coordinate 5,769,094 downwards.
GAGCGCGGTGGCGTGCGCCCGCAGCCAGGCCACGGCCACGTCGATCGGGCCGTTGAGCAGCTCCGGCCGATCCGCCGCGTAGGGACCGGGCTGCTTCGCGAGCACCGCGTCCCGGGCGGCCGTGGCGAGCCGGATCAGCTCCTGGTCCGGTTCCGGCGCGCAGACGTACGCGGCCACGGCCTGCACCGCCGCCGGAGGAGCCGCCCGCATCGCGGTCTCCACGACGCCCAGCGCCTCGTCGATCGCGGTGAAGTCGGTGCCCGGACCCTGCCAGTACCGGCCCAGCGCGGCCCCGTACGCCGATTCGGCCGCCGCCAGGTCCTGCCGCGCCCGCTGCCACGCGACGGCCGTCTCCAGCCGGGGCAGAGCATCCCGTACCGCCGCCGCGGGCTGCACGAACGCCGCGATGATCCGCCGATCCCGCCGGTACGCCCCGAGCATCTTGCGCCACCCGCGATGCACCCGGGTGAACCGGTCGGACAGCTCCTCGACCGGCTGGGTCAGGATCGCATCGGCGAAGAAGGGCCGGGCGCGCATCTCGGCAGCGGTCAGGTTCTCCAGCGCCCGGCGCAGCGCCGGGGCGCCGGCCGTGACGGTGCCGGCCACCCCCGGGCCGAACCAGAACGGCTCCGGCCGGTGCGCGCCGCCACCGAGCTCGGCGATGGTCGCCACCCGAGCGATGTCGGCGACCTTCACCGCGTTCGGCAGGCCCAGCTTCACGGTGAGCCGGTCGATGACGGCCCGGTGCCGTTCCAGGTTGTCGGCCGCCTCGGTGCAGACCTTCGCCTGCCGGTCGGCCTCGGCGGCGGTCAGCGTCTCCAGGTCGACCGGCGGCGGGGTCAGCCCGCTCAGGTCGGGAACCTCGGGCAGACCGGCCGGGTCGGGCAGCGCCGACCAGGTGGTCCCGGCCCGTCTGGTCGCGGCGTCGCGCGCCGCCCGGACCGTGGTGAGATCGCGGCCCAGCGCCTCGGCGGCCTGCCGGACCTCGTCCAGCGCGGGCGCGGTCAGCCACTCGTCGCGGACGTGCGACGGACGCTTGTCGGCGTGCGCGGCGAGCCGGGCCAGGGTGCCGGCGTCCTCGGTGCCGCTCAGGCCGAACGCTTCCACCGGGGCACGGTCGGCAAGCACCGCCCGGGTCAGCCCGGCCAGGGCGCGTTCGGCAGTGGACAGCGCCGGGTCGAGCGGTTCCCGCTGGATCACGTCACGCCAGGGCAGCTCGTCGCGGGCCACCACGGTCCGCCACGCGGTGGAGAGCCCGCCGACGGCCTGCATGACCCGGCGTACCGACTCCGGCGTCACCGTCTCGGGGGCGATCACCGGGACCGGCGCGGCCGGGGCGTCCTCCAGCCGGGCGCAGACCCCGAGCACGTGGTGCAGGCTGCGACCCAGCGGTGAGCGGATCTCGTTCATCGCGGCCGCGTACGCGCTGAGCTGCTCGCGCCGCTCGCGGGTGCCCCGGCGGTCGGTGGTGTCCGGGCCGTCGGCCGGCGGCGGGCTGTCGTCGAGGGCGGCGGCCAGGGCGGTCGCCACCTCCTTGCGGCCGGCCTTGTGCCCGTGCAGCTCCAGGACGTACCGGTCCAGGCCGGCCTCGACGAGCCGGTGGTGGACCACGTCGAGCGCGGCCGCCTTCTCGGAGACGAAGAGGACCCGCTTACCGGCGTGCAGCAGACCGCCGATCATGTTGGCGATGGTCTGCGACTTGCCGGTGCCGGGCGGACCGTCCATCACGAAGCTGTGCCCGGCCACGGCGGCCGCGATGCAGGCCCGCTGCGACGCGTCGGCGTCGAGCACCAGCGGTACGTGCTCGGGCGGGGCGACCCGGTCGACGACGGCGGGCGGCACCGGGGCGAACCGGAACGTGCCGGCCTGCCGCCCGCTCGGTGAGGCGAGCGCCTGCACCACCGGGTGCGACAGGATCCGATCCTCGTTGACCATCAGGTCCCGGTAGATCGCTTCCTTGTGGAAGGTCAGGCAGGAGAGCAGGACGCTGCGTTCCACATGCCAGCCACGACGCCGCGCCACGGTGCCCTGCAGGCCGGACCAGATCCGGGACACGTCCGGCTCGTGGTGCTCCAGCACCGGCGGTTCCATCCCGAGCCGGCGCAGGCGGATCGCGAGAGCCGGGTTGAGCACGGTCTCGTCGTCGCGCAGCCGCAGCCGGGGCGGGTCGCCGGGCCCGGCAGTGACCAGCTCCACCGGCATCAGCAGGATCGGGCTCGCGAACGGGTTCTCCTCCTCGTCGCGCCAGCGCAGCAGCCCGAGCACCAGGTGCAGCACCGAGACACCCCGGTCCAGGTACTCCTGCCGGGACTTCTTCAGCATCCGCCGCAGCGCGGCGTCCAGCGCCGGGTCAGGCATTTCGGTACGCAGAACGTCCTCGGACGTGGCGTTGCGCTGCGGATCGGCGCCGGTGCCGACGAGCGGGCACTCGGCGCCCCGATGCAGGGTGCTCACCACCGCCTCGGGCTCCGGTCCGACCACCTCGACGAGGTCCGGATGGTCGGTCGGGAAATTGATGAGCCGGTTGGTGTCGCCGAGGTCGACCAGGCTGTCCCGCCACGCGTGCAGCGCCGCCCGAACCTCGGTCCTAGCCTGTGCGGATTCGGACGGGTCTTCTCTCATGCACCGATTGCAACGTAAATGAACAGGTTTTCGCTGGCGAATCGGGAACCGCACCGGTACCGATCACGAAGCGACGCCGGGTGTATCCACCGATGTCACGCCGCCGCTGCCCGGGACTGAGAATCTGCCGATCATGCCGCACGACCTCGATCTGCTGGTGAACACCCGCTGGGTGCTGCTCGTGGTGCTGGCCGCGACGCTGTTCGACGTGGTGCTGCCGTTCATCCCGGCCGAGACGATCGTGGTGGCGGTGGGTGTGGCAGCCGCGGCGCACGGGGAGGCGGTGCCGGTCGCGGTGATCCTGGCGGCCACCGCCGGGGTGTGCGCGGGTGACCATCTCGCGTACCTGGTGGGGTGGCGCAGCGGTCCCGCGGTGACCGGCCGGCTGCGGCGCGGCGCGCGGGGAGCGGCCCTGCACGACTGGGTCCTGGCGGTGATGAGCCGGCACGGCGGAACGCTGATCGTTCTCGGACGTTACGTGCCCGGGGTGCGCTCGGCGACCGCGTTCACGGCCGGCGCGACCCGGTTCCCGCGCCGGGCGTTCACGGGGTTCACGCTGGCCGGTGCGGCGATCTGGGCCGCGCAGGCGGTGCTGCTCGGTTATCTCGGCGGGGTGGCCTTCGCCGACCGCCCGCTCATCGGTTTCGCGGTGGCCTGGGTGGTCGCGATCGCGGTCAGCGCAGCCGCCACCCTGATCCGCCCGCGAGCCAGAGCCGCCGGGGCCAGAGCCGCCGGGGCCGGGGCCGCCGGGGCCGGGGCTGCCGGGGCCGGGGCTGCCGGGACCGGGGCTGCCGGGGCCAAGGGCGCCGGGACCCGAGCCGCCGGGGCCAAGGACGCCGGGGCTCGAGCCGCCGGGACCCGAGCCGCTTGCACCCGCCTGCGGCTACGAGCGCGCGCAGCCCGCCCGCGCCCGTGAAGTAGAACGTGATCCTCACTCGCGGCGGGACGAGGCCGCACGTAACGCCGCCAACGGCGTGATGAAGTCGCACGTAACGCCGGCCCGGCGTGGATGGGGTCACACGTAACGGCTTGGTGCGACCTCATCCACGCCAGGACCGAGATGGACGCACACACAGGTGTTCGGTGCGGCCTCATCCATGCCGCAGTTCCCTTGCGTGTGCCCATGTCCCGGCCCACCAAGCCCGCCGGCCCACCAAGCCCGCCGGCCCACCAAGCCCGCCGGCCCACCAAGCCCGCCAGGGTCGGCCAAGATCGCCGGCCGCCAAGGGCCCGGCCCGGCCCGGCGAACGCAGCCGGCGGCGGCGCGGGTCTCAGGCTGCAGCGCCGCGTAGGACCGCGTCGACGATCTTCTCGGCGAAGTTCTCGTCCGGCACCAGGTCCTGCAGGCGCAGCATCGACTGGACCATCGACGGGCCGGAGAGCATCAGCTGGGTGAGCTCGATGTCGAGGTCGGCGCGCAGCTCGCCGGTTGTGATGCCGCGCCGCAGCACCTCGCGCATCACCTCGCGGCGTGGCTCGATGACGGCCCGGTGCATCCGGCCGAGCGCCTCGTCCTTGATGATCTCGGGGAGCAGGCATGCGGTGACGTTGCCGTACTGCCGGGCACGCGGTGTGCGGTTCGCCTGGATCAGCGCGATCAGGTCGTCCCGCACCGAGACGCCGGCCAGTTCCGGCAGCGGGCCCTTCATGGCGCGGACCGCGTCGGCGAGCAGCGCCTCCTTGTTCGGCCAGCGGCGATAGATGGTGGCCTTGCCGACGCCGGCCCGCGCCGCCACCGCCTCGATCGAGACGGCGGCGGCGCTCTGACCTTCGTTCAGCAGCTCCAGCACCGCTTCGAGGATGGCCTCGTCGGCCTGGGCGTTGCGGGGCCGGCCAGGAGCCTTACGCTCCTGGCCGGCGTCGGTGCTGGTGCTCATGGCGTTCATTGTTACCGAGAGGTTTACGCGTCGACCAGCGCGGCGTCCTCCACCGCGGCGGGCGCGGCGGCGGACGAGGGACGCTTGCCCGGCAGGAAGAGCACCGCGACGAGCGCGCCGAGCAGGGCGAAGACGGTCGATCCGGCGGACGCGTAGTGCATCGCGGTGACGAACGCGCTGTTCGCGCCGTCCAGCAGCGCGGGCGCGGCCTGTCCGGCCTGACCGGCCACCGCGTACGCGCCGGCGATCGACTCGCGGGCCTGGTCAGCGACCGCGTCCGGCAGCCCGGCGGGTGCCGCCAGGTTCTCCCGGTATACCGACGAGACGACGGCGCCGAGAACCGCTACGCCGAGCGCGCCGCCCAGCTGACGGATCGTGTTGCTGACCGCGGAGCCGACACCGGCCTTCTCCCGGGGCAGCGCCGACATGATCGCCTCGGTGGCCGGCGGCATCACGTTGGCCATGCCGACGCCCTGCACGAAGAACGTCACGGCGACCACCCAGATCGGGGTGTCGGTGCCGATGAACACCCAGGTGGCGAGCGCGGCGGCGACCAGGATCAGGCCGACAGAGCTGACCGCCTTCGGGCCGAACTTCTTGACCATGTTCGAGCTCAGCGGGGCGAAGACCATCTGGCCGAGCGCGAACGGCACGAAGAGCGCGCCGGACATCAGCGGGCCGTACCCGCGAACCATCTGCAGGTAGAAGGCGCCGAAGAACATCGAGCCCATCGCCGCGAAGAAGACCAGGCCGATGATGCCGGTCGAGGCGGAGAACTGGCGGTTCGAGAAGAGCCGGACATCCAGCGACGGGAAGGTGATCCGGCGTTCGTAGAGAATGAACGCGACCATCACCAGCAGGCCACCGCCGAGGGTGCCCCAGGCCAGCGGCTCGCCGAAACCGTCCTCGCCACCCTTGATTACGCCGTAGGTGATCAGGGTCAGGCCGATGATCGACAGCAGCACGCCGAGCACGTCGATGCGGCTGGGCTTCGGGTCACGCGACTCCGGCACCAGGATGAAGACCAGCGCGACACCAGCGATCACGATCGGCACGTTGATCAGGAAGACCGAGCCCCACCAGAAGTGCTCCAGGAGCACGCCGCCGAGCACCGGGCCGATCGCCACGGCCAGGCCGACCGCGCCGGCCCAGACACCGATGGCACGGGCCCGCTCCCGCGGGTCGAAGACGTTGGCGATGATCGAGAGAGTGGCCGGCATGACCGCCGCGGCGCCGAGGCCCATCACGGCGCGGGCCGCGATCAGCATGTCCGGGCTGGTGGCGTACGCCGAGAACAGCGACGCGAGGCCGAAAACGATCAGGCCGAACACGAGGCTGAGCCGGCGGCCGAAACGGTCGGCCAGGATGCCGGCGGTGAAGAGCAGACCGGCGAAGACCAGAGTGTACGAGTTGATCGCCCACTCCAGCTCGCTCTGGCTGGCGCCGAGCCCGTGCTCCGGGTCAGCGATGGTCCGCATCGCCACGTTGAGCACGGTGTTGTCGAGCACGACCACCAGCAGGCTGATGACCAGCACGCCGAGGATCGCCCAGCGCCGGGGATGCCCGGTCATTGGTTGAGCTTGGGTTGACATGCGAGGTGCCCCCGAAACCTTTGCGAAACGGAACCGTTCCGTATCTCAAAGCAACCTAACGCTCCCCGGTAAGAAACGGAACGGTCTCGTATCGAAAGTGTTCCTGGTCACTGGCAAGCCGGTTCTGGTCGAGGGTGGAGAGGAGGTCGAGGATGCCGGTGGCGTCGATCGGGTGGGCCAGGAGGAAGCCCTGGGCGTACTCGCAGCCCAGCTCGCGCAGCACGCGCAGGTCGGCGGGGTCCTCGACGCCCTCGGCCACCGAGGCCATGCCGAGGGCGTGTGCCATGCCGACCATCGCGTCGGCCAGGCCGCGCCGGGCCTGGTCGTGGGCGATGCCCGCCACGAAGGTGCGGTCGATCTTCACGATGTCCCAGCCGTGGTCGGCGACCCGGGCCATCGAGGAGTAACCGGTGCCGAAGTCGTCCACCGCCAGCTTCACCCCGGCCCGGCGCAGCGGGCCCAGGGCGGCCTCCACCGTTTCCGGGTCGGCCAGGCCGGTCTCGGTGAGCTCCAGGGTCAGGGCCTCGGCGGGTGTGCCGGCCACCTGGAGCGCCGCGAGCACCGCCTCGGCGGTGGTGGCGTCCAGCTGGCGGGGGGAGAGGTTCACCGCGATCGGGATCCAGCGGCCGGTCCGGTTGTACCAGGTGCGCTGCTCGTGCAGGGCCTGCTCGATGACGGCGGCGAAGAGCTGGTCGACAGTGCCGCTGGCCTCGGCCACCGGGACGAATGCGGCGGGCGGCAGGATGCCGTCGGCCGGGTGCTGCCAGCGGGCCAGGGCCTCGACCGAGCTGAGGGTGCCGTCGTCGACGCGGTACACCGGCTGGTAGACGCAGAACAGCTCGCCCGGGTGCTGCAGGGCCCGGCGGAAATCGGCGTCGCGGCGCAGGCGCAGCGCCGCCTCGGCCCGGCTCTGTGCGTCGAAGCGGACCATCCGGCCCCGGCCGGCGGCCTTGGCCTGGTACATCGCGGTGTCGGCGTCCTGGAGCAGCGCGTCCGGGTCGGCGGTGGTGTCGCCGGTGGTCCGCAGCCCGATCGACAGCGACGGGAAGAACTCGCTGCCGTCGGAGAGGCGCAGCGGCTCGGCGAGGTCGGCGGTGACCCGGGCGGCGATGTCGTCCGCCTCCTGCTCGGCGACGGCCGGCATCAGCACCACGAACTCGTCGCCGCCGAGCCGGCAGACCACGTCGCCGGCGCGGACCGACGCGCGCATCCGGTCGGCGATGGCGACCAGCAGCTGGTCGCCGGCGTCGTGGCCGAGGCTGTCGTTGACCGTCTTGAAATGGTCCAGGTCGCAGAAGAGCAAACCCACCCGGGTACGCCCGTCGGCCGGCAGCGAGCTCAGCGCCAGGTGCATCCGGTCCATCAGCAGGCTGCGGTTGACCAGCCCGGTCAGCGGGTCGTGCCCGGCGCGCCGGGCCAGCTCGTGGATCGGGGCGATCAGGCGTACCGCTACCAGTGACATCGAGATCGAGGAGCCGAGGATCAACGGCGTGTCCGGCACCGGCTCCCAGAACAGGTGCAGGGTCGGCAGCACGAGCGAGGCGCAGAACAGCGTGACGGCCCGGGGCACTGTCAGCATCACCAGCGCGGACCGGCGCGGCGTGGTGGTGACCATCGACGGGTGCAGGCCGGCCGTGGCGATCAGGATCGGCATCGCCATCCAGCCGAGGTCGATCGGGCCGCCCTCGATGTAGGTGCCGGCCAGGCTCTGGTGGGTGTAGAGCGCGTCGGATACGAACCAGGCGATCAGGCCGAGCAGCAGGACGCGTACGCCCGGGGTGCGCAGCTCGACGCCGAGGGCGAGGGCGAGCGCGCAGTAGACGACGAAGAGGGTGCTGGCCGGTGCGGCGACCGCCACGAACTGGGCGGACAGCGTGCCGCCGAGGGTGCGGATCGGCTCCAGGACCAGGATCCAGGCCAGGCCGGCGAGCGGCGACAGGATGACCGCCGAGTCGATGAACGCGGTCCGGCCGGCGCGGGCCGCGAGCACCGCGGTGCCGGCGGCGATCCCGACGTGCCCGAGCAGGTAGAACGCGTCCGCCGCGGAGGGGAATGGCGCGGCCAGGCCGCGTGACGTGTAACCGGCGAAGAGAACGTCGCCGAGCCCGGATATGGCCAGTCCGGCCACGATGACCAGCCAGCCGGTACGCCGCCGTGGCGCATGCCGGACCAGGCCATACCACGTGGCGATCGGGGCGGTGCAGTTCACCGCCACGTAGATCCACCGGGTCGCGGCGTTGAGTGGCACCAGAACGTACGCGACAGCGGCCGTCGATGCGACGACCAGGTAGATCAACCACAGATGCCGGAGGAGCCCGGCGGGCTGCGCCGCACCCATGCCGTTCTCATCGGCCACCGCGCGCGGTCCCTGCGGCTCCGGAATTCTTCGTCAATCCAGAATACCTCGTTATCGCTGGTTGGACGGCTGCAGTTAATAGTTGATTTCCAGGATTGACAATCTACGGCCCGGGGCGGAAACCTGAGGCGGTCAACGCCGCGCTTCAGTTCCGGGAGTGACATTGAGATCTGTACATAAATCCGCGATCGCCCTGCTCCTCGGCTTGTCCCTGACCGCCTGCTCGGGGTCCGGACAGGCGCCGGCGACCGGGGCGGGCGCGATCGAGCTGGTCGAGACGACCCCGGCCGCCACCGGCGACGTCGACACGGTGACCTGGGCGCTGCCGTCCGGCGAGCCGGCCTCGCTCGACCCGGCCCGCACCGGCGATTACTCGGCCAACACGGTCGGCACCAACCTCTGCGAGAGCCTGCTGCGCCTGGAGCCGGACTTCTCCACCTCGCCCGGCCTGGCCAGCGCGGTGACGCAGAAGGACCCGACCACCGTGGTGATCACCCTGCGCGACGGCGTGACGTTCTGGGACGGCTCACCGCTCACCGCAGGTGACGTGGTCTACAGCCTCAAGCGGAACATGGACCCGAAGCTGGCGTCGTACGCCGCCCACGTCTACGCGAGCGTCACGACGATCGAAGCGACCGGGCCGCTCGAGGTCACGGTGAAGTTCAAGACCCCTGACGTGCAGTTCATCCCGGACCTGGCCGGTGTGCCCGGCTCGATCATCCAGGAGAAGTTCGCGACGAAGGCCGGACAGGCGTTCGGCACCGCGAGCGGCGGCCTGATGTGTACCGGCCCGTTCCAGCTCGGCACCTGGACCAGCGGCCAGAAGATCTCCCTGAAGCGGTACGACGCGTACTGGGACACCGCCCGCAAGGCCAAGGCCGCCACGTTCGACTTCGTCTTCCTGACCGACAGCAGCACGCTGACCAGCGCACTGCTGTCCGGCGAGGTGGACGGCGTCTACGGCGCGCCGGTCGGCAGCATCGCCGCGCTGCAGCGCTCCGAGGCCGGCACGCTGTACTTCGGCCCGAGCACCGAGACCGTCAGCCTCGGCGCAGTCGCCGCCGAGGGGCCGGCCGCCGACCCGAAGATCCGGCAGGCCCTCGACCTGGCGATCGACAAGACCAGCTTCGTGACCAGCGTGCTCAAGGGCGCAGGCGAGCCGCTCAAGACCTTCACCCCGCCGCTGGCCTGGCAGGGCAGCCCGGCCAAGGACGTCTACGACGCCGGGTACGCGGCCCTGCCGGACACCAGCAAGGCCGACCTCGAAGCCGCCAAGAAGCTGGTGGCCGAAGCCGCCCCGAGCCGCACCGACCTGGTGATCGCCACGCCGGCCGGTGACCAGTCGCTGCTGCAGACCGCCACCATCGCGCAGGCGGCCGCCGGGCAGATCGGCCTGACCGTCACCATCAAGCAGCTGCAGCCCGCCGAGTTCGCCGGCCTCTTCTACGACCCGGCGCTGCGGACCGGCATCGACCTGATCGCGACCACCGGCTATCTCGAAGTGCCGGGCGCGCTCTACTACGCCCCGGGATTCGTCTTCTCCGGCGCCCCGTTCAACTGGACCAACTACGCGAACCCCGAGGTCACCGCGAACCTCGGTGCGGCCGTCTCGGAGACCGACCCGGCCGTCTCGGCGCAGAAGTTCGTGGCCGCGCAGGCGATCTTCGGCCCGGCCAAGCTCCAGATCACCCTGGCCGGCTCGTACAACCGGCTCTACCTGAACAAGCGGATCACCGGCGCGCCGGCCTCGTTCAACTACATCAGTACGGCCTGGGCAGCCCTGGTCGGCGCCGCATGATCCTGTTTCTCGGCCGCAAGCTGGCTGGGCTGGTCGCCACCGTGGCGGTGGCCAGCCTGGTCATCTTCGGAGCCCTCTACCTGGCGCCCGGTGATCCGGCCGCGCTGCTCGCCGGTGGGCACCAGCCCAACCCGGCGGCGCTTGCCGAGATCCGGGCCCGGTACCACCTCGACGACCCGTTCCTGCTGCAGTACTGGCACTGGCTGTCCGGGCTGCTCACCGGTGATCCGGGCACCTCGATGGTGCTCAAGGAGCCGGTCACCGGCCTGATCGCGGCGCGGTTGCCGACCACGGGGCTTCTGGTCGCGTACGCAAGTCTCCTGATCTTGATCTTGGGGGTTGCCTCGGGGATCTTCGCGGGGGTGGCCGGGAAGGTGGTCGACGGGGTGCTGACCGTGACCACCACGGTGCTGATGGCGGCGCCGGCGTTCGTCGCGGCGATCCTGCTGATCTGGGTGTTCGCGACGAAGCTGTCCTGGTTCCCGGTCTACGGATCGGGCACCGGGTTCCTCGACCGGATCCACCACCTGACGCTGCCGGCGCTCGCGCTCAGCGGGGGATATCTCGCCTACGTCAGCCGGATCACCCGGACCGAGGTACGCGCCGAACTGACCTCCGACCACGTGGCCGCCGCCCGGGTGCGCGGGCTGCCGCGACGTCATGTGCTGAGGCGGCACGTGCTGCGCAACGCCGCGCCGCCGATCCTGGCGGTCTCCGGCGTGACCGTGGCCGGGCTGTTCGCCGGTACCGCGGTGGCCGAGCAGGCGTTCGGGGTGAGCGGGCTCGGCTCACTGCTGGTGCAGAGCGCGGCGCGGCAGGACATGGTCGTCGTGCAGGCCATCGCGCTACTGCTGGTCGCCATCTTCGTGCTGGTCAACACCCTGGTCGACGTGCTCAACGCGGTGCTCGACCCGCGCCTGCTGAGGGAGCGCACATGACCGTTCTTCTGGCGAAACCGTTCGTGAAGGCGCCGCGGTCGCTCGTGCCCGTCGCCGTCGCCGTCTGCGTTCTCGTGGTGCTGATGGCGCTGCTCGCGCCGTGGATCGCCCCGCACGACCCGTTCGCGGTCGACCCGCTGAACGCGTACGCCCCGTTCTCCGTCGCGCATCCGCTCGGCACCGACGACCTCGGCCGTGACCTGCTCTCCCGGCTTGTCTACGGTGCGCGGACCAGCCTGGCCGGGCCGCTGATCGTGGTGATCGCCGCCGGGACGCTCGGCACCGGGCTCGCGGTCGGCGCTGCCTGGTTCGGCGGCTGGTTCGACAACCTGGTCTCCCGGGGGCTCGACGTGCTCTTCGCGTTCCCCGGGCTGGTCCTGGCGATCACCGTGGCGGCGCTGTTCGGCACCGGGTTCGTCACGCCGGTGGTGGCGCTCTCGCTCGCGTTCGTGCCGGTCATCGCCCGGGTCATGCGAGCCGCCGCGATGCGCGAGCGGAACCTGCCGTACATCGAGGCACTGCGCGTGCAGGGCTTCTCCGCCCTGCACATCTGCCTGCGGCATCTGCTGCCGAACCTCGCGCCGCTGCTGATGGTCCAGGCCGCGATCGGTTTCGGGTACGCCATGATCGACCTGGCGTCGATCTCGTTCCTGGGTCTCGGGCTGCAACCGCCGGCCGCCGACTGGGGACTGATGATCGCGAACGGTCAGCCGTCGATCCTGGCCGGGTTCCCGCAGCAGTCCCTGGTCGCGGCGAGCGCCGTGGTGATCACGGTGGTGGCGTTCACGGCCGTCGCGGAGCGGCTGGCCGTCCGATTCGGCGGTGACATGCGATGAGTGCTCCTTTGCTGGAATTCAGTGGGCTCCGGGTGCGGCTCGGTGAGCGGCCGATTCTTCGGGACGTGACCCTGTCGGTGCACGCCGGTGAGGCCGTCGGCCTGGTCGGCGAGTCCGGGTCGGGCAAGTCGATGACGGTCAAGTCCGTGGTGCGGCTGCTGCCTGCCGGGTCGGCCGTCGACGGTTCGGTGCGGTTCGGCGGGGTCGACGTCGGCTCGCTGGGGCCTGCGGATCTACGTCGTTTCCGGTCACGGGACGTCGCCATGGTCTTCCAGGACCCGCGCGCCACGGTCAACCCGGTCCGCACGATCGGTGACTTCCTCACCGAAGTGCTGCGTGACCAGGGCGTCAGCCGCGCCGAGGCGACGCGGCGCGCTGCCGGGTCACTCTCCGAGGTCGGTGTCGACCAGGTGCGGCGCAGGCTTTCCCAGCGACCGTACGAATTGAGCGGCGGCCTGTTGCAGCGTGTGGTGATCGCCGCAGCGCTGCTGACCGAACCGAAGCTGATCCTCGCCGACGAGCCGACCACGGCCCTCGACGTGACCACTCAGGAAGAAGTCGTCGCGATCCTCAACGAGCAGCGCAGACAGCGGTCGGCGGCGCTGCTGTTCATCACCCACGACCTGGAGCTGGCCGCCGCCGTCTGCGACCGGATCGCGGTCATGTACGCCGGGGAGATCGTCGAGATCCTGCCGGCTGATCGGCTGCACGACGACGCGCGGCACCCGTACACGAAGGCACTGCTGGGGTCGCGGCCGGGAACGGTGCCGCCCGGCGAGCGCCTGCGGACCGTGCCGGGCGCGCCGCAGTCGGCGCTGACCGCGCCGGCCGGGTGCGTCTTCGCCGACCGTTGCCCGTCGGCGACCGAACACTGCCACCAGGTGCGCCCGGTGATGCTGCCGGTCGGCTCCGGGCTGGCCGCCTGTCACCTGGAGGTTCCCTGATGAGCGCGCCGATTCTTGAGGTCCGGGACCTGCGGAAACAATTCAAGGACTTCGTCGCGGTCGACGGGGTCAGCTTCACCGTGCCGGCCGGCGGGTCGCTGGCCGTGGTCGGTGAGTCCGGCTCCGGCAAGACCACCTGCGCCCGGATCGTCACGGGTCTGGAGAAGGCCACCTCGGGCACTGTGGTGCTGGACGGCGCGGCCACTCTGGACCGGCGGCGGCGGGCTTCCGTCGTACAGATGGTGTTTCAGGACCCGTACCTCTCCCTTGATCGTCGGCAGACGGTGAGTGACTGCCTCGAGGAGGTCCTGGCTCACCATGATCGCGGCCATTCTGATCGTGCGGGGGACCGGCGCAGCCGGGCCGCGCGGATCGACGAGCTGCTTGATCTCGTCGGCCTGGACCGCAAGCTGGGTGAATCGCTGCCGCGGCATCTCTCCGGCGGGCAGCGGCAGCGGGTGGCGATCGCGCGGGCGCTCGCCCCGAACCCGAAGCTGCTGGTGCTCGACGAGGCGGTCGCGGCGCTCGACGTGTCGATCCAGGCGCAGATCCTGAACCTGCTCGTCGACGCGCGGGCCGCGACCGGGGTGGCCTACCTCTTCATCACCCACGACCTGTCGGTGGTGCGGCACGTCTGCGAGGACGTGGTGGTGATGTGCCGGGGCCAGGTGGTCGAGTCCGGGCTGGTCGCGGAGGTGCTGGAGTCGCCGGTGGCCGCATACACCCAGCGTCTGGTCGCGTCGGTGCCGCGGCCCGGATGGGTGCCGTCGCGGGCGGTCAGTCGTGGCTGAATCTTTCCAGCATGCCCTCGGCGGCGGTGCGGACCAGGCCGCCGGACGCGACCGGGAGCTGGAGCTCGGCCATCATCGAGTTACCCATCGCGAGGCACCACAGTCCGTACGCGACCGAGCGCCGCGCCCCGGCCGGCGCGCCCGGGTGCTCGGCGGCGATGGCGTCCTCGACGGTCTGGATGGCCCGCGTGTAGTGGCCCTGCAGGGTGGCGCGGATGCTCTCGTCGGCGACGCCCGCGGTGATCAGCTCGCGGATCACCGTGTCGTCGTCGCTGATCGGCAGGAAACCGGTGCTGAACAGGTAGTCCATCGTCATCGCCAGCTTGTCGCGCTGTTCCGCGGCGGCGACCCGGTCGATGAACTCGGCCTGGTAACCGGTGTAGAGCCAGCCGGCGAACTTGCGCAGCAGGTCGTCGCGGTTGCCGACGTAGTGCCGGACGTGACTGCGGCTCAGCCCGGACTCCTCGGAGACCCGTTCGAGCGTGGTGCCGGCCAGGCCGTTCTTCCGCAGGCAGTGGCCGGTGGCCTGCATGATCTGCTCGATCCGCTCGGCCGCCATGCTCGGGCGTCCCATCCCGGCTCCTTTCCCTTGCTTGTGCACAGCCTAATTGATTGTCATTTCAGAAAAGAAAACGAGGACCGTGATGTTCGAGCTGCCTGATCCCCGGCTGGTGTTCGCCTTCGAGGCCCGGGTCGACGTCGCCCCTTCGGTACACGTCGGGCGTGGCCCGGACGAGGTGCTGATGTTCACGCCGATCACCGGTGGGACGGTTTCCGGTCCGCGGCTGTCCGGCACGGTGCTGGCCGGGGGTGGCGACTGGTCCACGACCCGGGGATCGGTCACCGAGCTCGACGCGCGGTACCTGCTCCAGGCCGACGACGGTGCGGTGATCGACATCGTGAACCGGGGGTTCTGGCGGGCCTCGCCGGAGATCGACGCTCGGGTCGAGGCCGGGGAGGACCTGCCGGAGACCCTGTACTACTACCGGACCAGCCCGGTGTTCCGCACCGACGCCGCCGAACATGCCTGGCTCGCCTCCTCGGTCTTCGTGGGGCTGGCCCGTGGTGCGAACGGTCAGGTCTGCATCCGATTCTTCGAGGTGCTCTGATGACCATTTCTGTTCAGCGGACCGGGCCCGGTCCGATCTCCTCCTCCGCGACTCAGCACATGGTGCGGATGCGTGACGGGGTGCGGCTCGCCACCGACGTCTACCTGCCTTCGCCGGACGCCGGCCCCGGGCCGACGATTCTCACCCGGCTGCCGTACGACAAGTGCGGCGAGTACACCTACATGCCACGGATCGCCGAGTACTTCACCGCGCGGGGATACCGGATGGTCGTGCAGGACGTCCGCGGAAAGTTCCGCTCCGAGGGCGAGACCCTGCTGTTCGTCAACGAGGCCTACGACGGGTACGACACCCTGGACTGGGTGATCAACCAGGACTGGTCCGACGGCGAGGTCGGGATGTGGGGCGACTCGTACTACGGGTACACCCAGTGGGCGGCCGCCTCGACCGGGCACCCGGCGCTCAAGGCGATGGTGCCCCGGGTCACCGGCACCCGGCTCGGTGAGCTGCCGATCCCGGTGCCCGGCCAGCGGGTTCACGACGTGGAGATGTCGGTGCACCGGTTCTACCCGCTGTCGATGTTCCACGATCGGGACATGCTCGAATGGGAGATCGACTGGACTCGGCGGCCGCTCGCCGCGCAGGTCGAGGAGTTCTTCACGGCGGTCGGTAGCCGGTCGGCCTCGTACGACCTGTGGTTTCCGTACCCGGTGAGCCTGCGGCGGTTCCCGGCCGGCAGCCCGTTCGACGCGCCTGCCGTTCCGGTGCTCATGACGATCGGGTGGTGGGACAACTGCGCGCCGTGGCAGTGGTCGGACCACCGGGAGATCGAGGGCAAGCCGGCGTGGGCGCGGAACGAGTATCTGCTGCTCGAAGCGATCGATCACGAGAACAACAGTCATTTCCAGCCGGGTGTGCCGAACAGCGATCCGTCGTTTCTGCCTCGCTATCTGGATCCGGCCATCGAGTTCTTCGACGTATTTCTGCGGGGTTCCGCTGCCGTCATCCCTCGGGTCCGGTGGCAGCTGGCCGGGTCCGGGGACGCGTCATTCCGGTCCTGCGACAGTTGGCCGCCGGAGTCCGCGTACCCCTGGGAATTGCAGGTGAGCGGTGCCGGGACTCTGGATTCTTCCGGTTCTCCGGGCTGGGTGACCTGGACGCATGACGCGGCCGATCCGGTGCCGTCGCCGGTGCGGGACGCGTTCGCTTTTCTGGCGGAGAATCCGGACGAGAGTGGCCTTGCCGCTCGCGCCGATGTGCTGGTGTTCACCGGCTCTCCGTCGCCGTCACCCGTTGATCTTGTTGGGCCGGTGCGGCTCGACGCGGTCGTCGGGTCGGACGGGCCGGAGATGGATCTCTTCGCGCGGTTGCTCGACGTGGCGCCGGACGGGTCGGCGCGGCTGATCGCTCGCGGGCAGCAGACGATCATCGACCCGGGCTCCTCGTTCGCCGTGACGCTGGATCTCGGTCACCTCGGGTATCGGCTCGCGGCCGGGCACGCGCTGCGGCTCACCATCGCTTCCAGTGACGCTCCGGAGTTCGTGCCGGCGCCGGGAACCGGCGAGCACCGGTGGCTCGCTGACAAGACCATGCCGAATCAGCAGCGCCTCGATTGTGGTTCGACTCGACTTACCCTGACCGTTCTCTGAGAGGTTTGAAGTGAAATTTACGGCTATCGAGATCGCTTCTCGGGTGCGGGACGGGCGGCTCACCGCCTCCGAGGTGATCGACTCGCATCTGGAACGGATCGCCGCGGTCAACCCGAAGGTCAACGCGGTCACCGTGACGCTGGAGTCGCAGGCACGTTCCGCAGCGGCGGCGCTCGACGAGCGGATCGCGGCGGGTGAGGATCCGGGCCCGCTCGCCGGTGTGCCGATCACCGTGAAGGAGAACATCGACCTGACCTGGTCGGCGACCACTTCCGGTCTGCCGTTCGCTTCTTCCAACGTACCGTCGTCCCATGCCACATTTGTGGATCGGCTGCTGGCGGCCGGGGCCATCCCGGTGGGCCGGGGGAACATGCCGGACATCGGCCTGCGGTGGGACACCGACAACGATCTGTTCGGGCGGACCGTGAACCCGTGGGACCCGGCCCGGGTTCCCGGCGGATCGTCCGGTGGCGACGCGGTTGCCGTGGCCACCGGAATGGCGGCCGCCGGTATCGGCAACGACTACGGTGGATCGCTGCGGCTGCCCGCCCACGCCGCGGGGATTGTCGCTCTGCGGCCGTCGGCGGGCCGGGTTCCGGCGCCGTCGAAGTCGGTGGAGCCGCTGCCGTTGTCCATTCAGCAGATGGCGGTGAACGGGCCGCTGGCGCGCTCGGTCGCCGACATCGATCTGCTGTTCGCGGTGATGCACGGGGCCGACGATTTCGATCCGCTGTCGGTGTCGGTCCCGCATTCTTCGTCGTACGACGGTGTGCGGCGGGTGGCGGTGACCGTGGATCCGGCCGGGTGGGGTGTCGATCCGCAGGTGGCGCTGGCTGTCCGGGATGCCGCTTCGGCGCTTGCTGACGCCGGGTGGGAGGTCGAGGAGGTTTCGCCGCCTGCTGTCGACCGGTGCGCGATTCTGTGGCGGCAGCTGTCGTCCACCGAGAACGCGCCGATGCTGCTGACTCCTGGGGTATTTCCGGGGCCGCTCTCCGAGGGGACCGTGCGGTACTTCCAGGACAACATCGCTGAGGTTTCGCTTCTCGACACGTCGGCCGCTTACCAAGGGGCCTGGGCGGAACGGTTTGTTCATGCTGCCGCGTGGCGGGCGTTCCATGCCCGGTACCCGGTGGTGCTCGGGCCGGTGATCACGCAGCCGGTGCCGCTCATCGGGTTCGACCTGAGTGGGCCGGCGGCGTGCACGGAGCTGTGGAAGTCGCACCGGTTGCTCGTCACGGCCAACTTCTTGGGGTTGCCGGCGGTGGCTGTTCCCACCGGGATGGGTGGGCCGCGGCCGTCCGGGGTGCAGGTGATTGCCCGGCAGAACGGGGAGCACATCGCGCTGGCGGCCGCTCGGGACATCGAGGCGGCATTCCCGGCCTTGACTCCGGTGGACCCCGCCTGACTGGCTCTCTGGGCCGGCTTGTGCTCGTGGTCGCGTTTCGAGCCGTTCGGCGACCGTGAGCGCAAGCTGGCGATTTACGCGGTGCCCGCTCCGGCCCACCCGTGTGAGGGTGGGCGGGAGCGGTCATGTCAGCGCCAGCCAGGCCGTTACCAGGGACTGGCGGAAGTCGGCCGCCTCGTCGGGGGTGAGCTTGCTGATCATGCGGTTTTCCAACTCGTGCACCGGTTCGGCGACCGCGGCCAGCAGTGCGCGGCCCTCCGGCGTCAAGCGGATCAGCAGCTCACGGCGGTTGCCGGCGTTGCGCTCGCGGCGAATCAGGCCGCGGGACTCCAGGGCACGGACCATGTCCGCCATGGACTGGGCGGTCACGAACGAGTCCCGCGCCAGCTGCGCCGCGGAGAGACCGTCGTGACGTTCGAGAACGGTCAAGGCGGTGTACTGCAGCGCGGTGATGCCGGCCGAGCGGACCAGCTCGTCGAGACGTGCACGGACCGCCAGCTCCAGCTGTTTGACGAGGTAGAGCAACGACGGCATCCGAGAACTCCTTCTTCCACTGGGCGCGGTCAGATTACCCCATTGACAGGAAACCTGATCGTCATAAAGACTCGGGATCAACAGGATTCCTGTTGATCGTGGGCGGAGCGCCGGCTCGGAACGGCTGCGGGGCCCCGAGGGCTGGCGCTTCGCCCATCACATGCGAGAGGTTGAAGAGTATGGATCTGACCGGCAGGGTGGCCGTGGTCACCGGCAGCGGACGCGGACTCGGTCTGGCCTATGCGAGAGCGCTGGCCGCGGCGGGCGCGAGCGTCGTGGTCAACGACGTGGACCAGGCCGTCGTCGACGCCGCCGTGGCGGAGATCCCCGGCTCGGTCGGGGTGGCCGCCGCGGTCGGTGGCAGCGAGACAGCGGACCGGCTGGTCGCCGCCGCGGTCGACAACTTCGGCCGTCTCGACGTGCTGGTCACGAACGCGGGCATCCTGCGCGACCGCGTCCTCTGGAAGATGTCCGACGAGGACTTCGACGCGGTGATCGATGTGCACCTGCGCGGCACGTTCACCTGCGCCCGGGCCGCCGCGATCCGGATGCGGGAGCAGGGCGAGGGCGGCCGGCTGATCCTGATCTCCTCGCCGGCCGGCCAGCGGGGCAATTTCGGTCAGACCAACTACGCCGCCGCCAAGGCCGGCATCGCCGCGATGGCGCGTACCTGGGCGCTTGAACTGGGCCGGGCCGGTGTCACGGTCAACGCCGTGGTCCCGGTCGCCGCCACCGAGATGACCAAGACCATTCCGGCGTTCGCCCCGGTCATCGAGGAGTCCGAGCGGACCGGCGTGCCGTACCCGGCATGGCTGCGGCGCGACGAGGGTCTCGGCACGGTCGAGGATGTCACCGGGCTGATCGTCTTCCTCGCGTCGGACGCGGCCAAGGACATCACCGGACAGGCGATCGGCATCGGCGGCGACCGGCTGGCGCTGTGGTCGCACCCGGCGGAGAAAGCGGTCGCGTTCGCGGACGGCGGGTGGACCGCGGACGCCATCGCCGGCGGCTGGTCCACCGGCCCCGGAAAGAGCCCGGAGACCTACGGCATCCCGGCTCCGAAGGCGCCGTGATGGACGTCCGGGCGATCGATGTGCACACCCATGTTGAAGTGGGCAGAAACGGTCAGAGTTCGCTGAGCCCCGCCCTGCTGGGCGCCTCCGAGGACTACTTCAAGGCGCACGGGCACCGGCAGCCGAGCATTGCCGAGACCGCTGATTACTATCGGTCGCGGAACATGCGGGCCGTGGTCTTCACTGTCGACGCCGAGCACGCCACCGGTCACCCGCGGATCGCCAACGAGGAAATAGCCGAGGACTGCGCGGCGCACGGTGATGTTCTGATCCCGTTCGCCAGCGTTGACCCGTACAAAGGGAAAGCTGGTGTGCGCGAGGCGCACCGCCTGGTGGAGGAACACGGGGTTCGCGGCTTCAAGTTCCATCCGAGCATCCAGGGGTTCGCGCCGGATGACCGGATGGCGTTCCCGCTGTACGAGGCGATCGAGGAGCTTGGCGCGGTCGCGCTGTTCCATACCGGACAGACCGGGATCGGCGCCGGCGTACGCGGAGGCGGCGGCATCCGGCTGAAGTACTCCAACCCGATGCTCGTCGACGACGTGGCCGTTGACTTCCCCGACCTGCGGATCATCCTGGCCCACCCGTCGTTCCCGTGGCAGGACGAGGCACTGGCCGTCGCCACCCACAAGGAGCACGTCTACATCGACCTGTCCGGCTGGTCGCCGAAGTACTTCCCGCCGCAACTGGTCCGGTACGCGAACAGCCTGCTCCAGGACAAGGTGCTGTTCGGCTCGGACTACCCGGTGATCACACCGGACCGCTGGCTCGCCGACTTCGACAAACTCGAGATCAAGGACTCGGTACGCCCGAAGATCTTGAAGAACAACGCCGCCCGTCTGCTCAACCTGGAGGACCCGAAATGACCACCACCGTGAACGGCCTCGACGGACTCAAGTCGCTCGTCGGCAAGGACCTCGGCAACAGTGAATGGCTGGAGATCACCCAGGAGCGGGTGAACACGTTCGCCGACGCCACCGGCGACCACCAGTGGATCCACATCGACGTCGAGCGCGCCAAGACCGGGCCGTTCGGCGGCCCGATCGCCCACGGATACCTGACGCTCTCCCTGGTCATCCCGCTGTTCAGCTCGCTGCTGGCAGTCGAGGGGATCACTATGGGCGTCAACTACGGGCTGGAGAAGGTCCGCTTCCCGAGCCCGGTCAAGGTCGGCGCCAGGATCCGGCTGAACGCCACGGTGGTGAGCGTCGAGGACGTCGCCGGCAACGGTGTGCAGAGCACGTTCGACTTCACCGTCGAGGTGGACGGCTCGTCGAAGCCGGCGTGTGTGGCGCGGCCGGTCTACCGGCACTACGCGTGATGGACAATCACGGACTCGGTTCGTGGACGGCGCGCCGGGCGGCCATGTCGCCCGGCCGCACCGCCCTGATCTTCGAGGGTCGCCGGGTTTCGTTCACCGAGCTGCACGAGCGGGTGTTGCGGCTGGCGTCGGCCCTGCGTGCGGCGGGTGTGCGCCAGGGTGATCGGGTCGCCTATCTCGGGCCGAATCATCCGGCGTTCGTCGAGACGATGTTCGCGACGTTCGTGCTGGGCGGGGTTTTCGTGCCGCTCAATTTCCGGCTCACCGGGCCGGAGGTGGAGTACCAGTTGAGGCATTCCGGGGCGGTGGCGCTGATCCACGCGTCGGCGGCGTCGACGTCCGTAACCATCAAAGTGGATTTATCGACTTATGAGGGATTTATAACCACGGGTTCCGTGCAACCCATCGACGTGCCGGTCAGCCTCGACGACACCGCATGCATTCTCTACACGTCCGGCACCACCGGCCACCCCAAAGGCGCGATCCTCACCCACGGCAACATCATCTGGAACTGCTACAACCTGCTGGTCGGCGTCGACGTCGCCTCCGACGAGGTCACCCTGGTCAGCGCGCCGCTGTTCCACGTGGCCGCGCTCAACCAGTGCCTGCTGCCGACGTTCCTCAAGGGCGGCACCTCGGTGATCATGCCCGGCTGGGACGTGGACGGCTGCTTCGACGCCATCGCCGAACACCGCGTGACCTGGATGTTCGGCGTCTCCACGATGTACGCGGGCCTCAGCCAGTCACCCCGCTGGGACACGGCCGATCTTTCGTCGGTGCGCAGCCTGATGACTGGCGGCGCCTCCGTTCCGGAGGCGCTGATCAGGGTCTATCAAGCGCGTGGCCTGGCCTTCTGTCAGGGGTACGGGATGACGGAGACAGCTCCGGGCGCCACGTTCCTGGAGGCCCGGGAGAGCCGGAAGCACGTGGGTTCGGCCGGGTTGCCGGTGTTCTTCGCCGACGTCCGCCTCTCTTTCGATCCGGGGGACGCCGATCCGGGGGACGCCGATCCGGGGGATGCCGATCCGGTGGACGCCGATCGCGGTGGTTTCGGCCCCGGGGAGGTGCTGGTTCGCGGTCCCAACGTCACTCCGGGTTACTGGCACGATCCGCAGGCCACCGCGGCGGCTTTTGACGACGGTGGTTGGTTTCGGTCAGGGGACCTCGCTGTCGTGGATGCCGGCGGGCATTTCCGGATCGTCGACCGGACCAAGGACATGTACATCTCGGGCGGGGAGAACGTCTATCCGGCCGAGGTCGAAGCCGCGATCTTCGAGCATCCCGCGGTCTCCGAGGCGGCCGTGATCGGTGTCGCGGACGAGAAGTGGGGTGAGGTGGGGCGGGCTTTCGTCGTACCCAGGGAAGGGTTTGATCTTGATCCTCGGGATGTTCCGGAGTTCCTGAACGGGCGGCTCGCGAAGTACAAGATTCCTGTCTATGTGGACGTGGTCGGCGAGCTGCCGCGCACCGGGTCGAACAAGGTCAGGAAGGCTCCGCTGCGGGATCTTCCGCTGCCTGATCGGGCCAGGCCGTAGCCACGAGATCGGGCAGGACGCGGGCGGCGCTGCCTCGAAGATTGACAAGCGCCACTGAATCCAGCGGCGTGGGCTGCGGGTTCACTTGGATGACGGCGGCGCCGGATCGGGCCGCCAAGCGTGGTATCTCCGCCGCTGGATAGACCATCCCCGACGTGCCGACGGTCAGCAGAACGTCACAGTCGGACGCTGCGCGCGCGGCGGCTTCCAGCGCCGCCTCCGGCAGCGCCTCCCCGAACCACACCACACCAGGACGAACCAGCCCCGCACAGCGTACGCACGAAGGCGGCCACACCCGGCGCCCCTCGTCCGGCTCTCCCGTGGTGCTCGGCAAAGCGGCGGCTTCGCCGCACTGGGCGCAGCGGGGCATGAACAGGCTTCCGTGCAAATGGACGGTGTCCGCTGAGCCAGCGCGTTCGTGCAGGTCGTCGACGTTCTGAGTGATGACGACGGCGTTCCTCATCGCGGCGACGGCCAGGTGGCCCGGGTTCGGGTGCACGCTGCTCACCCGGTGGCGGCGCCACTCGTACCAGCCCCAGACCAGGTCGGGATCGTCCTGGAACGCCTGCGGGGTGGCGAGCGACTGCGCGTCGAAGCGTTCCCACAGGCCGGTGAGCGCATCCCGGAAAGTGGGCACACCACTCTCCGCCGAGATGCCCGCGCCGGTGAAGACCACCACCCGCTGGGCCTTCTCCAGCAGCCTCGCGGCTTCCCGTACGTCTGCCATTCGATCCCCATCCCGGTCGGATTCCGTATCCCCGCGAGGAAGTGTCCCAGCGGTGGGCGGCGCGCCGCATCACCGATCCGCACATGGGTCGTTGACCACCTCGTGCGAGGCGGTGCGTGGAGGTATCAACACATGTCCGAAGTGGAGTGCCGGTGACCCCAGCCCGCCCTGCGCCGGCTGATGTCTGGAAGCGTCGCATGCGCGTCGCCGGCTCCAGGGTGTGGTCGGCGGTCGAGGGGTGGACGGCGCCGGGGGGTCGGCCGGAGCGCTCGGAGTCCGAGGTGAGCATGCTGGTAGCGGTGGTCACGCTGGCGGCGGGCATATTGTTCCTGATGACCATGCTGCTGACCTGGCTGTTCAGGTCCTGAGCCGCCGGGTGCAGGGGTTCGATGTGAAACGCGTGCCGTGCGGCCGGCCTTTCCACCGGAACGTCACCAGGTCCACACGAAGCCCAGGCGGTAACGGTGAACGTGCTGGAAAGCCAGGCGCCGGCACTCGGCATCGGCACCCCCGGGGTCGGCACCGCCCGGCGCCGGCACCCCCGGGCGTCAGCATCGCTCGGCGTCAGCGTCGCTCGGCGTCAGCGTCGCTCGGCGTCAGCACCGCCCGGCGCCGGCACCCCCGGGCGTCGGCACCCCCGGGGGTTCATCACTCTCCGTGCATGCGGGCCACCCTGGGCTGTACCAAGCGGCCGCCGTACTGTGCAGCTGGCAGCCGTGCGTGACAGCCGGTTGGTCCGGGCTGGGGCTCAGCGCGGTCACACCGCCCGCGAGACAGCATCGAGGGTCAGCTCGTGTCGACCGGTTGCCTGTCAGCGCTGAACTTGCTCCGGATGCCCGTGAGCGCGGCACGCAGGCTGACGAGACAGGGCGGCGGTACCCGCGAACCGCCGTTTCGCAGGGCGGCTCCGTCGCAGCCCCAGCCTTGCGTGTTGATTTAGGGTGCGATTCGAACCCGAAGTCAACACGCAGCAGAGGTTTCGGCGCGTGCGTGTCGACACTGGGTGCGGATTGAACCCTTAATCGACACGCTGGACTTTAAGTCGACACGCTGGGCCCTAAGTCGACACCTGGGCGCTAACTCGGCACGCTGAGCCCTAAGTCGACACGCTGGGGCTGGGGCTGGGTCGTGCGGGCTGGGGCTGGGTCGTGCCGGCCTCCACGACGACCGGTCCGCGAGACGGAAGCGGGGGCGCGGTCCGCCGCCAGGGCCTGCTTTGGCTGGGCGGGAGTTGCTCGGGGCGGCCGGGCAGCTGGCGGCGGGGGTGGGGTCAGGGAAGAGCAGGGCGGCTGTGCAGGTGGGGTCAGGGGGAGGGCAAGGCGGCTGTGTAGGTGGGGTCAGTGGGAGAGCAGGGCGGCTGTGCAGGTGGTGGGGGCGTCGGCGAAGGGTAGGTGGCCGGAGCCCTTCAGGGGGATGTGGCGGGCTTCGGGGAGGAGCGCTCGGGCTCGGCGGGACTGGGGGCGGTAGGGGAGGACCGCGTCTCTGGTGCCCCAGGCGATGGTCACCGGGATGTGGGGCAGGGCTCCCAGGTTGTCGGCTGACCAGGGGCGCAGGTGGGTGAAGGCGTTGCGTGCGGTGCTGAAGCCGGGGGCCTGGGCCAGGGACTGGGCTGCTGACAGTGCGTCGGCGGCCGGCAAGTGGCTCGGGCGGGCGTAGAACGGTGCGCAGAAGGCGGCGCGGCCCGCGCGAGAGTTCATGATCCGGGGCAGTGCCGGGGCCAGGCGGGTGGCGCCGGCTCGGGCCGCTGTGACGACGGTCTGGCACCAGACGCGGCCGGGGGTGGTCCAGAAACCTACCGGGGAGAAGGCGGTTACCGCGCTGGCCAGGCCACGCCGGCCGAGTTCGAGGGCTACGCCGCCGCCCAGGGAACTGCCGGCCACCTCGGGGGTGCGGATGCCCAGCTCCTCCAGGAAAGCGGCCACCTGATCCGCGAACCACCCCACCGAACCGCGCCGCCCGCCACTCACCGCAGCGTCGTCACCCGGGTCGGCCCCGAAGCCTGGTAGGTCCAGGGCTATCACGTCTCGCTCCGCGGACAGGTCGTCGAGGATGGGGGACCAGACCTGCCAGTGGCTGCCTATGCCGTGGATCAGGACCAGGGGCGGGCCGGCGCCTTGGCGGTGGTGGGACAACGTTGGCATGGTGCCAGCCTGCGGTATCGGTGATCCATGAGGGAGAGGCCGAGCGCGGATTGGCGCTTTGGGCAAGACCGGAAACGTGTTGTTGACATGTTGCCAATAGCGGTGTGATGGTACGGCGATGTCGGACGAGTACGACGTCCTCGTGATCGGCTCCGGGTTCGGTGGCAGCGTGACCGCGTTGCGTCTCACCGAGAAGGGCTACCGCGTCGGCGTGCTGGAGGCGGGCCGCCGGTTCGCCGATGAGCAGTTCGCCAAGACCTCCTGGCGGCTGCGCGACTACATCTATGCCCCGGCCCTGGGGTGCTACGGGATTCTGCGCCTCACCCTGCTCAAAGACGTGATGATCATGTCGGGGGCCGGGGTGGGTGGTGGGTCGCTGGGGTACGCGTGCACGCTCTACGAGCCGCCGGACACGTTCTATGGCGATCCGCAGTGGTCCGGCATCACTGATTGGAAGGCCGAGCTGGCCCCCTATTACGAGCAGGCCAAACGGATGCTCGGGGTGACGGTCAACCCGGTCGGCACGGCTTCCGACGACGCGCTCCGGGCCGTCGCTGAGGATCTTGGAGTGGGCGCCACGTTCCGGCGTACCCCGGTGGGTGTGCTCTTCGGCGAGACGTTGGGTGAGGAAGTCGCGGACCCGTTCTTCGGCGGGGTTGGCCCTGCTCGCAGGGCCTGTACGTTGTGCGGCTCGTGCATGACGGGATGCCGCACCAACGCCAAGAACACCCTGGTCAAGAACTATCTGTACCTCGCGGAACAGGCGGGCGCGGTGGTGCACGAGCTGACGACCGTGCGGTCGGTCCGGCCGGGGAAGAGCGGGTACGTCGTGGAGACCCGGCGGACCGGCGGAGTGCGGAAGCGGACCTTCACCGCCAAGCAGGTGGTCTTCGCCGGTGGCGCGCTCGGCACTCAGCGGCTGCTGCACCGGATGCGCGACGACGGGCTGCTGCCCCGGATCTCGGCGCGGCTGGGTGAGCTGAGCCGGACCAACTCGGAGTCGATTCTCGGGGCGCGGACCCGGCGCAAGGACCGCGACTTCAGCCACGGCGTCGCGATCACGTCGTCGATCCATCCGGATCCGGTCACCCATGTGGAACCTGTCCGGTACGGCCCGGGCAGCAACCTTCTCGCGCTGCTCGCCACCGTGCTGATCGACGACACCGGGCGTACGCCGCGCTGGTGGGCCGCCGCGAAGCAGATCGCGAGAGCCGGGCGGGACCTGCGGCTCTACGTCTCGCCGAGGAACTGGTCGCGGGAGACGATCGTGCTGCTGGCGATGCAACCGCTCGACAACTCGATCACCACGTACACGAAACGTGGGCGGCTCACCAGCCGGCCCGGGATCGGTACGCCCAACCCGGTCTGGGTCCCGTCAGCACACGACGTGGCACGCCGGGTGGCCGAGAAGATCGACGGCGTGCCGACCGGTGCGATGACCGAGCTGGCCGGGCGGCCGGTGACCGGGCACTTCATCGGTGGCTGCGCGATCGGCGCGGATCCGGACGGTGGCGTGGTGGATCCGTACCAGCGGTTGTTCGGGCATGCCGGGCTGCACGTGATCGACGGGTCGGTGGTCGCGGCGAACCTCGGAGTGAATCCGTCGCTGACGATCACGGCGCTGGCCGAGCGGGCGGTCGCGTTGTGGCCGAATGCGGGCGAGGAGGATCCGCGGCCAGCAGTTGGGTCAGCATATGTCGCGATAAATCCGGTCAGGCCGCTGAAGCCCGTGGTCCCGGAGCACGCACCTGCGGCGCTGCGACTGATCCCGATCACACCACGCGAGACGGATGGACGCTCATGACCCGGGTCGTCATCATCGGGGCCGGCTTCGGCGGGATCGCGGCCGCCGCCGAAATAGTCCGTGACGAGACCATCGACCTCGTCATCCTGGAAAAGGCGGACCGCGTCGGCGGCGTCTGGCGCGACAACACCTACCCCGGCTGCGCCTGTGACATCCCGGCGCCGCTCTACTCCTATTCGTTCGCGCTGAATCCGAACTGGACCCGCCGTTTCCCGCCCCACCAGGAGATCCAGGCCTACATCGAGACCTGCGCGGCACGACTGGGCATCACCGACCGGATCAGGTCGGCACCGAGGTCACCGGCGCCACCTGGGCCGGAGAGAAATGGGTGATCACCACGAACGGCGAGTCGTTCGAGGCCGACATCCTGATCCCCGCGGTCGGCCAGCTCTCCCGCCCGTCGATACCCTCCCTGCCGGGCGCCGAGACCTTCCAGGGGACGGCGGTGCACACCGCGCACTGGACGCCGGACGTGCCGATCGGCGGCAAGCGGATCGCGGTGATCGGCACCGGCGCGAGCGCGATCCAGCTGGTCCCGGCGATCGCCGGCGAGGCCGCGCACATCGACGTCTTCCAGCGGACCCCACCGTGGACCCTGCCGAAACCGGATCGGCGGTACGGACGGGCACGGCTTCGGGCGTACCGGAAATGGCCTGTGCTGATGCGCGCCTCGCGCGCCGGCACGTGGCTGCTCACCCTCGTGACCGGCGCCGCGGTGACCGGGAACCGTGTCGCGGACACGCTGGTCCGTGGGATCTCGCATCTGCAGCGGCGGATCCAGGTGCGTGATCCGGAGCTGCGCGCGAAGGTCACGCCGGACGAGCCGATGGGTTGCAAGCGGGTGCTGTTCACGAACGCGTGGCTGCCCGCGCTGGCCCGTCCGGACGTCGATCTGATCACCGAGAAGATCGTTGCCGTGACCGAAAACGGCATCCGGACGGCGGACGGCGCGGATCATCCGTGCGACGTGCTGGTCTACGGGACCGGTTTCGCGGCGACCGAGTTCCTGGTGCCGATCCGGGTTACCGGGCGGGAGGGTGTGCTGCTCTCCGAGGTCTGGCGCGAGGGCGCGCACGCCTACCTGGGCATGACCGTGCCCGGATTTCCCAACCTCTTCCTGATCTACGGTCCGAACACGAACACCGGCAACACGTCGGTGATCTACTTCCACGAAGCCCAGGCGCGATACATCGCGCAAGCCGTGCGGCGGGTCGCCCTGGGCGACCGGCCCTTCGAGGTACGCCCGGAGCGCGCGACCGATTACGACCAGGAGATGCAGACCCGGCTGGCGGACAGTGTGTGGATCGGCTGCCAGAGCTGGTACCGGACCGCGACCGGACGGGTGGTCACGAACTGGCCGGGGAAGGCGCAGGAGTACCGCCGCCGGACGGCCCGCCTGGACCCCGGCGATTTCCGGTGATCTCTTGAAGAGTGCGCCCGGCCGGCGGCCGGGCGCACCCCTTCGGGTAAGGATCAGCTGAGGAGGAAGGCCGTCGCCTTGTCGGAGACCGTGAGGGTGCCGCCGGCGTGCCGCAGGTAACGGCCGGTGGACACCCGGATCGTCACGCCGCCACGGCCGGCCACCCGGGTGATCGGAGTGCCGGTCGTGGACAGTGAGACCGTGCTGCCGGTGATGGTGACGAACTTCGTGGGCTCGTCGACCGACTGGATCGTCTCGGTGCCGTCCGCGGCCTTGATGAAGCGGAACTGGGTCGCCGCCAGGTCGCGCGGCGCCTTCTCGGTCGTGACCGCGTCGCCGGTGTGCCGGACGAACCAGCGCGGCGCGTCGGACGGGGAGAGCCGGACGATCGGCCCGCCGTCGCCGACCGGGAGGCCGAACAGCGGCGTCCCGTCCTCGTGCCAGTAGAGCTTCTGTACGCGGGTATGCCGGTTCGGGTCGTACAGCGGGTCGCCGGTGATGTCCCGGTAGTCGCGGGCGTGGTAGACCAGCACGTCGGTCTTCCCGTCCTCGGCGACGGTGAACGAGTTGTGGCCGGGCCCGTACCGCTTGGTCTTCTCGTTGGTGGTGAAGACCGGGTCCGGGGTCTTGACCCAGCTCTCCCGCTTCAGCAGGTCCGACCTCGCGTCCGCGGTGAGCAGGCCGACGGCGTACCGGGCGTCGGTGGCGCTGGCCGAGAAGGTGAGGAAGACCTTGCCGTTGCGGATCAGCACGGCCGGGCCCTCGTTCACCCGGTAACCCAGGATCTCCCAGCTCAGGGTGGGTGTGGCGATCCGGGTGGGCTTGCTGCCCAGCGTCCACGGGTTCGCCATCGCGGCGATGTACAGGCTGGAGTTGACAGCGATCTCCGGCTCGCTCTGCGCCCACACCAGGTATTGCTTTCCCCGGTGGTGGAAGCTGGTGGCGTCCAGGGTGAAGCCGTCCCACTCGGTGGCCAGCTGACCCTTCAGCGTCCAGCCGGCCGGGTCACGCGGGTCGTCGAGCGCCGACTCCATCACGTAGGTGCGGATCCGGAACACCTCGTCCGCGTCACCGGCGGCGAAGTAGATGTACCACTTGCCGCCGATCCGGTGCAGCTCCGGCGCCCAGATGTGGCCGCCCATCGTGCCGCTCGTCGGCCGCCGCCAGATCACCGACTCCTCGGCGGTCGACAGGCCTTCGATCGTGCTCGAACCCCGGACGACCAGCCGGTCGTACTCCGGAACCGAGCCGGTGAAGTAGTAGGTGCCGTTGACCGGCTGGGTGATCCAGGGGTCGGCACGCTGGCTGATCAGCGGGTCTTTGGTGGTCACACCGTAGATCTCAGCATCGGTGGGCAGCGTTCCCGGCCGCGGGGCGCCTTCGGCACTCACGGCGCCGAGTGCCGCGAGAGCTCCGGCGGTGGTCACTCCGAGTGAACCCCGCACGAGGGTACGGCGACTGAATCTGCTCGTCATGTCGAGGCCCCTTATCGAGTCTTGATCCGGAGGAAGGTGACCGAGTTCGGCGCGAATTCACGCGTGAACGTCGATCCAATGCCGTGGACCGTGCTGGTCACGGGCAGGATCGGCTCGGCGGAGCGGGTGTTCAGCTCGCCCGGGTCACCGCTGATCACTGTCATCCGCGCGGTTCTCGCGACCTTGCGGCCGGCCAGGTCGACAGTGGTGATCGCCGGGGTGTCCTGCGCGTTGACCACCTTCACGATCAGCTCGCCGGACGTGGTGTCCTCCGTGACGACCTGTGCGAACGGCTCGGTGACCTTGTTGTCGTCGAAACCGGCCCACTCGACGCCGTCCAGGAACAGGGTGACCTTCGTTCCGCGTACCTGGATCTTGAGGTCGTAGGTCTTGCCCGTCGTCACCGTGTTCGGCTTGGTGAGGATCTGCTCCTTCGCGCTGGTGATGCCCTTCTCGACGGCGCCCTGGGTGTTGTTCCAGCCGCCCAGGTTCCACCAGTAGAACTGGCCGGTCTCCTGGATGCCGAACGCGACCAGGAAGCCCTCGGCGCCGGCGGTCTTGGTGGCCTTCAGCGTGTAGTCGTAGTCGGACTCGCCGATCGTGGCCGCCTTCACCATGGTGTCCTCGGTGTCGGTGGTGGTCTGCGTGTAGGCGCCGTTGGTCACCGCCCAGTTGCCCCGGTTGGTCACCGAGGACCAGCCGTCGGCGTTGCCGTCGTTGAAGTCGTCGCTGTACAGCACCGTGCCGTCCGGGCGGGTGACCGTGACGTCGTCGTAGGTCGCCGCGGTTCGCCAGGTGGAGAGCCCGATCGCGCCGGTGATCGGCTTGGGCTGCAGCACGTTGCCGGTGGCCGTCGTCGGCACGACCCGGTCACCGACGTTGTTCATGAACAGCTTCTGCACCTGATAGCTGGTGGAGCCCCACGACTCGTCGTTGTCGAACCAGATCATGTCCGGCTTCCACTGGACGTTGTCGACATGGGCGAGCAGCGGCGCGTAGGACGCCATCTTCACCACGTCGGCGTTGCGTTCCAGCCCGGTCATGTACGCGGCCTCGGCCAGCGAGTTGTACAGCTTGTTGTCGAGTGACGCGTACTCGCCGAGGAAGACCTTCGGGCCGTTGCGGTCGTAGCTGTCGTACCGCGCGTTGTTCTGCAGGAACCAGCTCGGGCTGTTGTAGTAGTGCTCGTCGACCATGTCCGAGCCGTGTGCCGCGTTCTTGGCCCACAGGTTGTCGAACGTGGTGCCGGTGTCGTCCGGGCCGGAGTTGCTGACCACCGTGATCGCCGGGTACTTCGCCTTGATCGCGGACTCGAACCTCAGGAAGTTCGCCCAGTACTCCTCGGGCAGGTTCTCCTCGTTGCCGACCGCGATGGTGGTCAGGCCGAACGGCTTCGGGTGGCCGGCGTCCGCGCGGGCCCTGCCCCACGTGCTGGTGACCGGGCCGTTGGCGTACTCGATCAGGTCCAGGGCGTCCTGGATGTGCCGCTGCAGCAGCGCCTCGTCGACAGTGGCCCGGTTCTGGCCGCAGCCGGTGACCAGCGCCGGAAGCACCGGCAGCGGCATGGCGCCGATGTCCTCGGAGAACTGGAAGTACTCGTGGTAGCCGAGGCCGTAGGTCTGGTTGTAACCCCAGAAGTTCTTGTTGGTGGCCCGCGTCTCGACCGGCCCGACGGTGTCCTTCCACTGGTACGCCCGGGCCCGCGGGAAGTTGTTCGCGGCGTCGTACGAGTACATGCTGCCGGTGTTGACCAGGCAGCCGCCCGGGAAGCGCACGAAGCCGGGGTCCAGCGCCGCGACCTTCTCGGCGAGGTCCTTGCGCAGGCCGTTGGCGCGTCCCTTGTAGGTGTCCTTCGGGAACAGTGAGATCTCGTCGAGCTTGACCGCTCCGCTGGTTTTCACCGACAGGCGGGCGGCGTCGCTGGTCGCCGTCGCCCTGAGCTGCGCGGTGTACTTCATCCAACCGGCCTTGTCGGCGGTTACCGTGATCGGTGCCGCCAGGGCTGTGCCGTCCGTCAGGTGCAGTGCTACCTGGATGGACGTGCTGCTTCCGGTCCGCGCCCAGACCGAGAAATCGTATTTGTCGCCCTTTTTCACCGCGATGGCCGTGCTGGTGCTGGGGCTCGGGAAGCCGGCGTTCGTGAGCGTGGTCGCGCCGCTGACCGTGAGGTAGTTGCGGTTGCGCTCGTTGAGCCGCTGGTCGTCGTTGGTCACCGCGGCCGAGCCGGCCACCGTCCAGCCGGTCAGGCCGTTCCAGCCGGAGGCGTCGGTGCTGGAGAACTCGAACGAGCGGTTACGGACCAGCTCGGCGTAGAGACCGCCGTCGGCCGCGTAATTGATGTCCTCGAAGAAGACGCCGTACATGGACTTGTCGATGGCAGCACCGGTCACGGCCGGGTTCACCGTGATCGTGTAATCCGGTTCGACAGCGTGGGCGGCCACCGGGGGAGAGACGGCGAGCGGGAGCGAGACCAGGACGGCGGCCGCACCCGCGATGCGGGTCGTTCTGAGTGAGGGCATGGATGGGTCCTCCGGTGTGTCGGGGATGTTTCCGGTGGACGAAGCTCTGCAATGTGTACGCAAACATCGACGGGCGTGTCAAGAGCGTCCCGTCGATGTATTTCCTGCGCAATAGCCCTTACAGTGAGGGCGTGAGGGCTTTGTTAACGCTCACTCGGAGGCGCCGGCGAGCAGCGCTTGCAGGCGGTTCACGTCCGGGTACCGGGCGGTCTTCACCATGCCCGTCAGCTCGGCGCGGATCGGTGCGGCGGCTGCTCGATCGCCGGTCGCCAGATACAGCGAGTACAGGCAGATCAGTGGCTCCATCCGCAGATCCGGCATGTCCTGATATAGCTGGAGAGCACGGGTGAAATCGGCGGCCGCACCGGCCGGGTCACCGGTCGCCTGGCGGAACCGTCCCAGGTGAAGCAGCACGTCGGCCGTGCCGCGGGCGTCGGACAGGTCCCGCTGGACGGCCAGGCTGCGCTCCAGCATCCGCAGCGTCTCGGCCTGCCCACCGGGCTGGTAGAAGTGGTACCAGGCGATCGCGAGCAGACAGTTCGCCTCCTCGACGCGGGCCTCGTTGCGGTGCGCGATCCGGCGGTAGTGCTCGCGGGCCTCCAGCGCGTACGGATAGGCGGCGAGGGTGTCCTCCCGGCTCGGCACCTGGTTGATGCCGATGTGCGACACCGCCGTGGCGAGCAGCCCGTGCGCGAGCCGCAGCGTGTCACCGGTCGCCCGGCCCACCGCGATGGTCCGCTCCAGGTAGGGCCGGGCCTGCTCGTAACGGCCCAGGCGCAGATAACCGCGCGCCAGGATGTAGTTGAGGAAACCCACCCACCACTGATCGCCGTCCCGCTCGGCCACCTTGAGCGCCCGCCGGGCCAGGGTGAACGAGTCCTCGGCGAGGAACCGCAGGTCCTGCTGGTACGGCGCGAGCGTCCAGACCAGCGGGCCGAGGTACCCGTCGCCCCAGGACTCGTGGCACTCCTCGGCGACGGCCAGGACGTTGTCGTACTCGCCGGCCATCCAGGTGAGCGCTGCCTCCCGGTCGGCGAACGTCTCCGGCTCGATCCGCTCCGGGACCGGCCCGACCCGGTCCGGCCGCGGGTTCGCCAGCAGCCCGATCGCGCCGGCCGCCGAGTGCAGGTGATGCTCGACGAGCCGGCGCAGCACCGCGTCCCGATCCGCCGGGGTGTCGTGCCGGTGCGCCATCTCGGCGGCGTACCCGCCGACCAGGTCGTGATAGGTGAACCGGCTCGGCCGCCGCTCGTCCAGCAGGTGCGCGTCGCGCAGCAGCCGCAGCAGCGCCCGGGTACGCGGCCGCCCGGCGCCGGTCACGCTCACCGCCGCGGGCAGACTCACGTCCGGCCCGGGGTGCAGCGCGAGCCGCCGGAACAGTGCGGCCGCGTCCTCCGGCAACCTGCGGTACGACCAGGAGAAGACGGCGCGCAGGTCGTGTTCCAGGCCGGCCACGGCGAACGCGTCCAGGCCCTCCTCCTCGGCCAGCTCCGCCGCGACGCCGGTCAGTGACATCCCGGCGGCACGGGCGCACACCACGGCGAGGGCCAGCGGAAGGCCGCCACATCGGGCCACGATCGCGTCGCGGGCCTGCGGGTCCGCATCGGCCACCGTGTCGCCGAGGCGTCCGCGCAGGTAGGTGCGGGCCTCCTCGGCCTGGAAACCGTCCAGGTGGGTGGTGGCCGCGCCGTCGGTGACGACCAGACCGCCCAGCCGGCTGCGGCTCGTGACGATCACCGCGCAGCCGTCGGTGCCGGGCAGCAGCGGGCGTACCTGCTCGGAGTCGCGGGCGTTGTCCAGCACCAGCAGCATCCGCCGCCCGGCGAGCACGCTGCGGAAGAGCGCGGTTCGCTCACTCTCACCGGGCGGCACGCGATGCTCGGGTACGCCGAGAGCAAGCAGAAATCCGAACAGCACGTCGGCCGGAGCGGCGGGCGCGTCCTCGGGGCTGAACCCGCGCAGGTCGGCGTAGAGCTGACCGTCCGGGAAGCGTCCGGCGACCTGGTGTGCCCAGCGGACCACGAGAGTGGTCTTGCCGACGCCGCCGGCGCCGCTCACCACGATCAGCGGCGGGCCGTCGGCCTCGTCGAGCAGCCGGGTGAGCTCGGCGAGCTGGTCCTGACGGGCCGAGAAGGTCGCCGGTGAGCGGGGAAGCTGGGCGGGTCTGACCTCGAAATCCGCCGGTGGCGTGCGGTCGGTGGCCGGGTCCGGCGCGGGCGCCGCCGGGACGCCGAAGGTCAGCTCCTCGGCCAGGGTCTCGTGCCGCTGCTCCAGGATGGCCTGCTCCAGAGCGGCGAGGGCCGGCTCCGGTTCCAGGCCGAGATCCTCGGCGAGGTTGCGGCGGTGCCGGCGCAGGGCGTCGAGCGCCTCGGCCGACCGGTGCGCCGCCCAGAGCGCGACGGCCAGCAGCCGCCAGGCCTGCCCCCGCCAGCGGTCCGCCTCGGTGAGGGACTGTGCCGCCTGAACCGCCTCGCCGGTGCGGCCGAGGACCAGCAGCGAGGCGGTGATGCGTTCCTGCGCGCTGCGGCGGGACTCGGCGAGCCGGGCGATCGCGGGCTGCGCCCACGGCTCGTCGGCGAACGGCTCATAGGGTTCGCCCCGCCACCGGTCCATCGTGGCGCGCAGGATGCCCAGGGCCACCTCGGCCGCGCCCGCCGACCGGCCCATCGGGCGCAACTCCTGGACCCGCCGTAGATCCCGCTCGAAGGCCCAGGCGTCGACCGCTTCGTCGGGGAGGCGCAGGGCGTACCCAATGCCCTCGCTGACCAGGACCCGCGCGGTGCCGCGCGGTGCGCGGCGCGGTTCCAGCACGCGCCGTAAGCGTGAGATGTACGCCTGGAGCGAGACCCGCGGCCGTGGCGGAGGCGTGCCGTCCCAGAGCTGCTCGACGATCCGATCGACCGGTACGACCTGGCCGTGCGCGGCCACCAGCATCGCGAGGACCGCCTGCTGCTGCCGTCCACCGGCGGCGACCGGCCGCCCGCCGACGCGTATGTCGAGCGGGCCGAGCACTCCGATCCGGATCAGTTCGCCCTCGGTCAACTCAATCCTTCTGGCCTTCTGGGTTCTGTCTCCGGGCCTGCTGCCGGGGGGATCTTAAGCGGTCCGGCGAGCCGGTTTCGCATTCTGTGCGGGTCGCGTCGGCAATGCGACAGGCGGGCGTTATGTCGCTGTCAATCGCTTGTCCAGGGAGTTGTCCGGTAATGGGCGGGTGGTGCTGTGCTGGCGTCGCCGGGGTTGGCCTGGCGTGGCCGGATTCGGCGCAGCACCCGTTCACGGTGAGGCAAGCAGGGGGGAGCGGGCTGTGGTGCAGACGTTGGCACTGGCGGGGCTGGCGGCGGTGGCGTGGGGTAGCTCGGATTTCGTGGCGGGCATCTGCGCCCGGCGGATTCCGATCCGGACCGTGCTGATCGGATCGAAGGTGGCCGGCATGCTCTTCGCCGTCGTCTTTCTGGCCCTGCGTCCGTGGCCGCTGCCCACCGGCAGCCGGCTGATCCTGATGACCGCGGCCGCCGGTGCCATCGGCATCCCGGCGATGGGCCTGCTCTACCGGGCCATGCGCGACGGCAGCCTGACCGTGGTCGCGCCGGTCGCCGCCGGGGCCGCTCTGGTTCCGGTCGGATGGGGCATCTTCCAGGGCTCGATCCCGGGACTGGCGACGGTGGTGGGCGCGGTGGCCGCCCTGGCCGGCATCACCCTCGCCAGCTGGCCGGTGACGACGAGCCGTTCGGCCGACCCGGCCGGGGAGGGCAGCTTGCTCGTGCGGGTGAAGTCGCGCCGGGTTTCCGCTCTGTGCGCGACCGGGGCGGCGCTCGGGTTCGGTACGTATTTCGTGCTGCTGCACGAGGCAGCGCCGGACGATCCGTACGCTGCCACCGGGTACGCGCGGATCGCCGGCGGTCTCGCGGCACTGCTGTTGCTGGCGCTCTGGAGGCCGTCCCGGGCGGCCTCGCCGGGTGATCGCGCAGCGCCGTCCTCGGGTGACGTGTCCGGTCGTCGCGTCGCGCCGGGCCTGGTGTGGGTGCTGCCCGTTGTCGTCGGGGTGCTCGACACGGTGGCGGACGGGGCGTTCGCGTTCTCAGCGGCAGCCGGGACGATCGGTACGGCCGCGATCCTGGCCTCGATGTACCCGGCGGTGACCGTCCTGCTGAACACGACAGTGCTGCGGGAGAGGCTGCCGCACATCCACCTGGTAGGCGTGCTGACCGCCCTCCTGGCGGTGGCCTGCCTGGCGCAGTAACCGCCGCCCCGCGCCGGGCCCCCGCCCCGCCTCGCGCCGGGCCCCCGCCCCGTGCCGGCGCGGTGCCGTGGTGCCGTACCGGTGTGTTGATTTGGGGTTCGATCCGCACCTCAAGTCGGCGCGCACGCCGCGAAAATGGCTGTTCGTGTCGACTGGGGCCAGCGGCCCGCACCGCGGTTGTGCGGGCCGCTGGGGTCAGTGGGTGGATGCGGGGAAGAGTGCTGCTGTCCGGCCTGCGTCCGGGTCGCCCAGCAGGATGCTCTGGTGGAGGTTCTGGAGACCGGGGGTCGGCTCCACGCCCAGTTCGTCGGCCAGGTATCGGTGCAGGTGGCGGTATTGGGCCAGGGCATCCGCCTGCCGGCCGCTTCGGTAGAGGGCGGTCATCAGCAGGGCGTGGCCGCGTTCCCGGAGGGGTTCCTCGGTTACCAGGGCGCGGAGTTCGGCGATCGCTTCGGCGTGCCGGCCCAGTTCGACGGTGACGGCTACCAGGTCCAGGGCCGCGCCCCGGGAGAGTTCGGTCAGGCGGGCGCGCTGACCCTCGACGTAACCACCTGCCGCGCCGGCCAGCGGGGTGCCGCGATGCAGGTCCAGGGCGGAGCGCAGCTCGGTCGCGGCGGTGGTGTGGTCGCCGCGGCTGATCGCCTCGGCGCCGCGGGCGCAGTGCCGATGGAACAGGTGCACGTCGAGGGAGCCGGGTGGCGCGGTCAGGACATAACCCCCGCCGATCCAGTCGATGCGCACCTCGACAACAGCGGGAGGGCCGCCGGGTACCCGGGCCGGTCCGCACAGCAGGCGGCGCAGTCGGGACAGGTAGGTGCGGATGGTGGCCACCGCCGAGTCCGGCGGGTCGACCGGCCAGATGGCGTCGACCAGCTCGTCGATCGTGGTGAGCAGCCCCTCGCGGAGCAGCAGCACGGCCAGGGTGGTGCGCTGCTGCGGGGAGCCCAGCGGCACCTCGGCGCCGTGCCGCCACGCTCGGACCGGGCCCAGCAGGGAGAACGAGAGCGTCATGCGGCGGGACCGCGCAGCGTCGCCATCTGGCGTTCGTACTGGCGCTTACCGACCAGGCGCCACAGGACCCGGCCGGGCAGGGGCACCTTGGACATGAAGAGGTCCCGCTCGTCGGTGGTGGCGTCCTCCAGGATCGCGCCGAGGGCCAGGAAGACCTTCTGCTTCGGGACGTTCTCCAGGCCGCGGCGGCCGACCAGCTCCCACTCGGGGAGGGTCAGGTGCTCCTCGACGAGCGGCATCACCAGTTCCTCCTCGTCGGCGAGGTGTTCCAGCAGCACGTCCTGGTGCTCGGCGAGGGCGGCCGCGAGGGCGATGCGTTCCGGTTCGGTCGCGGTCGCCTCCCAGCGCGGCAGCAGGGTCTCGATGGTGGTGAGCGTGCCGTCGAGGCGTTTGTGCTGGTCCTCCATCCGGTTCACCAGGTCGGTGTAGACGGTGGCGCGCGCGTGCAGCAGCGGCCAGATCAGCTCGTCCTCGAGGCCGTGGTGGTGGTGCAGCCCGCCGATGTACTCGCGGACCGCCTCGGCCACCTGGCGCGCGCGGGCGGCGTCTCCGGCGTTCGCCCAGGTGACGAAGCGCAGCAGGAGGGCGGCCTCGCGGCGGAACACCCGATGGATCATCACCATCTCCTGGGTGTACGGCGTGGTCGTGACGGGCACAGCGTTGCTCCTTGAAAAGTCTGCCGGAATTCGAGCGGACAGTGTTCCGGAGCGCACTTGCCAGCCACTTGCAAGCGACGCGGCCCCTAACGAGGCGTGAGCTTCAGGCGCAGGCCGGAGGGCGAGACCGTGAACGCGACCCGTTCCCTCGGCGGCCTCGAAGGAGCGGCGGAGATCGCGAAGTCCCGGGCGATCACGGCCACCACCAGGGTTGCCTCCATCAGCGCCAGGCTCCGGCCGGGGCAGGCGCGTGGACCGGCGCCGAACGGCAGATAGCGCAGGTCGCCCTTGCCCGGCTCGGCCTCGTCCAGCCAGCGTTGCGGGCGGAACGCGTCCGGTTCCGGGAAGCGGCGGCTGTCCCGGCGGGAACCGTAGGTCAGCAGTGTCCAGATCGGCGTTCCGGGGCCCAGCCTCACGCGTACCCCGGGGGTGTTGATCTCGGTCTCGCCCAGCGCTTCCACGACGGTGAGTGAGGCGACCGGGTGCAGGCGGAGCGCTTCGCGCGACGCGGCCGAAGCGTGCGCGAGGCCGCGCAGATCACGGGGCGTGCGGGGTATGTCGAAGGACACCTCGGCGCGGATCTTCTCCTGGTCGGCGGGTGAGCCGGCGAGGTGGTGCAGGGTCCAGGCGATCGTCGAGGCGGTGGTGTCCTCGCCGGCCAGGAGCATGGTCAGTACGTTGCCGAACAGCTCGGCGGGGGTGAACGGCTCGTCGTCCGGCGGCGTCGCGACAAGCGATTCCAGGACGGTCGAGGGCGTCGCGCCGGTCGCCATGTGCGCGCGGGCGGCGACGGTACGCTCGATCAGCACCTCGTCGAGCTCACGGAGCATCGTGGTGAGCCGGCGGTCAGCGGGCAGCGGAACGAGACGCCAGTACGGCACCGGTGAGCTCATCCGGCGGTTGATCGCCGGGAGGAGCTGGGGCAGCAGCGTGGCGAGGCGGCCGCGCGGGTTCTCCAGGGAGTTCAGATCGTGGCCGGTGGCGAGCGCGAACGTCACGTCCAGGGTGAACCGTCGCAGGTCGCGCAGCACGTCGATGCCCGCACCGGCCGGAGCGCCGGCCCAGAGCTTGCGCAGGCGTTCGGCGCCGGTGATCAGGGCGGGGAAGTACCCGGCCAGGTGCGCCGGGTTGAGGCTGTGGTTGGCGATCCGCCGGGCCCGCCGCCACCGGTCACCCTCGGCCGTGAAGACGCCGTGTACGCCGGCCTCCTCGATGATCCGGGTGATCTGCGGGTCGCGGCGGAAGAGGCGCGGCCGGTCCCGCAGGATCTGGTCGACGACGGCGGGATCGGCGGTGACCATCGCCGGACCGGCCGGCGTGACGATCCGGTACGTGGCGCCATACCTGTCGCACCAGTCCTCCAGGATCCGGTGTGGACGGCCGCCGCGGAGCAGGCCGGGCAGGTTCCCGAGCAGGGGAAACGGTGGCGGGCCGGGTAGGTCGCGCACATCTGTCACGGCGGGGATTGTCGGCGCGACCGGTCGACACCCGATAAACGTGGGTCTACGTTCACCTTTCGTTAACCCTCACTGGGTGGTTGGCTTTCACCTGGGCTTTTAGCGTCCGGGCTACTCGTCACTGGCACGGTGACGAGAAGACCGAGGAGATTTGATGTCCGACCTGAGTCGCCGGCTTCTTCCGCTGCTGGGCACCCCAGGACACAGTGGCGGCGCGCGCGACGCGATGACCTGTCTGTACCGCTGTGGCAACGCGTGCGATCACCCAGTTCCGAACAGTTCGGCCAACCCGTACCTCGGCGACATCGTCAACGCTGAGATGAGCCGTCGCGGCGTGGTCCAGGCCGGCGCCGCGGGCGCCCTGGTGCTGGGTCTCGGCGGGGCGCTCGTGGGCGCGAGCCCCGCGGCTGCCGCCCCGGCCACCGTTGCTCACCACGGTGGAAGCAAACCCCAGAAGGCCGGCAAGCTGAGCTTCCAGGCCGTCGCGCCGAACACGGCCGACGCCGTCACCATCCCGCCGGGTTACCAGACCTCCGTGGTGCTGCGCTGGGGCGACGCGGTGGTGCCCGGCGCGCCCGCGTTCGACCTCACCAAGCAGAGCGGCGCCACCCAGTCGAAGCAGTTCGGCTACAACAACGACTTCGTCGGTGTGATCCCGCTTCCGGACGAGAAGAACCGGGCGCTGCTCGTGGTGAACCACGAGTACACCAACGAGGACCTGATGTTCCCCGGCTTCGTCAGCCAGGACGCGCTCACCCGTGACCAGATCGAGGCAGCGATCGCGGCGCACGGACTCTCCGTGGTGGAGATCGAGCGGGTCGGCAGGACCGGCCAGTGGAAGCCGGTGAAGAGCCGCCGGCTGAAGTACAACAAGCGCATCACGGCGCTGGAGACCGAGTTCAAGCTCACCGGCCCGGCGGCGGGGTCGGCTGCGCTGAAGACGGCTGCGGACCCGACCGGCACCACGGTCATCGGCACCCTGAACAACTGCGCGGGCGGCGTCACCCCGTGGGGCACCGTCCTCTCCGGCGAGGAGAACTTCAACCAGTACTTCGTCGGCGGTGACGCGGTCGACGCGGCCACCAAGACCAAGTTCAACCGGTACGGAATCCCGACCACCGCGCGGTACCCGAGCGGCTCGCGCAAGTGGGACCGGGTCCAGGAGCGTTTCGACCTGGCGAAGCACCCGAACGAGGCGAACCGGTTCGGCTGGATCGTCGAGGTCGACCCGCTGAACCCGGACGCCCCGCCGCGCAAGCACACCGCGATGGGCCGGTTCAAGCACGAGGGCGCCAACGTCATCGTCTCGCGCAGCGGGCACGTGGTGGCGTACATGGGTGACGACGAGCGGTTCGACTACCTCTACAAGTTCGTCTCCGAGAAGAAGTACATCAAGAGCGACGCCCCGTGGGCACGCAAGCACAACCTCAGCCTGCTGGAGTCCGGCACGCTGTACGTCGCCAAGGTCAC
This sequence comes from Actinoplanes sp. CA-015351, assembly GCF_050955685.1. Lineage (NCBI taxonomy): Bacteria > Bacillati > Actinomycetota > Actinomycetes > Micromonosporales > Micromonosporaceae > Actinoplanes > Actinoplanes sp. CA-015351. The sequence continues at coordinate 5,727,836 of NZ_CP192102.1, read as the reverse complement.
CGGTGACAGCCCGGTTGCCGAGATCGACGGCACCGGCAAGCTGCCCTCGGACGGCAAGTTCGACGGCACCGGCGTCTGGATCAAGCTGGTGTCCGGCAAGAAGTCGTTCGTCACCGGCATGACCGCCGAGGACGTGCTGATCAACACCCGGTTCGCCGGTGACGCGGTCGGCGCGACCAAGATGGACCGTCCCGAGGACGTGCAGCCCAGCCTGCGGACCGGCAAGATCTACGCGGCGATGACCAACAACACCAACCGGGGTGTCGGCACCAACCCTGGCGTGGACGAGGCCAACCCGCGTCCGGCCAACAAGCACGGCCACATCTTCGAGATCGTCGAGGACTGCGGCGACCACACCGCTCTGAAGTTCACCTGGTCGCTGCCGATCGTCTGCGGCGACCCGGCCGCCGCCGACACCTACTTCGGTGGGTACGACAAGACGGCCGTCTCGCCGATCTCCTGCCCGGACAACGTCGCCTTCGACAGCGCCGGCAACCTGTGGATCTCGACGGACGGCAACGCGCTCGGCACCAACGACGGCCTGTTCGCCACGCCGATCGAGGGCAAGGAGCGGGGCCACCTCAAGCAGTTCCTCACCGTGCCCAAGGGCGCCGAGACCTGTGGCCCGTTCGTCACCACCGACGACAAGTCGGTGTTCGTCGCGGTGCAGCACCCGGGTGAGATCTCCGGCGCCTCGGTGGAGAAGCCGGCGTCGGTCTGGCCGGACGGCGACTACGCCAAGCCCGGCGTGATCGTGACCTGGCGTACCGACGGTGGTCCGGTCGGAAGCTGATGTAAGACGAAAAACCGGAAATATCGGCTGCGGTGCATTCGTGCGCCGCAGCCGTTTTCGTACACCGGAAAGGTGGTTTCCCCGGTGATCAAGGAGAACCAGGAGGTAAATCTGGTGAACTCGGGCGCCGGCTGATCCGGGCCGGCCCGATCAGCCGTGTTCAACGGAGGACGAGAAACCGTGGACACGAACACCGGCGGGGGTAACTGGTGACCGACTCACCGACCAGAACGCGACCGGAGGCCGTGCCGAGGCTGCCGAGAACGCACGGTGCGGACGTCCCAGCAGCCATCGAACAGCAGGGAGAAAGGCCGCAGAAAAGGCCGCTGCCGGGCGCGATCGCGCTCCCCGCTCTCATCCCCGGCCTGCTCATGCTCGCCTTCGGCCTCATCCAGGCCGGCCGGCCCGTCCTCAGCTGGGACGAGGTCACTTCGGCCGAGGTCTCCCAGCGATCCGTCGGCCAGATCCTCGACCTGGTCCAGAACATCGACGCGGTGTTCGGCTTCTACTACGTCTTCCTGCACTTCTGGAGCGACGTCGCCGGCACCTCCGAGGTCGCGCTCCGGCTGCCGTCGATCGTGGCGATGGCCGGCGGTGTCGCGGTCGCGGCCGAGCTGGGACGGCGGCTCTTCTCGCCGATGGCCGGGCTGACCACCGGGCTCATCCTCTGCCTCATCCCGAACACCTCGCGGTACGCGGCCGAGGCCCGCCCGTACGCGTTCGCCTGCTTCTTCTCGGTGCTGGCGATGCTGTTGCTGGTGGCGGCGGTCCGGCGCGGTCACGCGTACCGATGGGTGGGTTATGGGCTGAGTGTGACGCTCCTGGGTCTCTCCCATCTGCTGGCCTTGACCACCCTGGTGGCGCACGCGGCGCTGATCGCCTTGGTGATGTGGCGCAGGCGCCGCAGGCGCCGGACGCTCGCGCTGACCTGGGGCACAACGGTGGGCGTGGCGGTGCTGCCGGTGCTGCCGATCGCGTGGCTCGGCGCGCATCAGGAGGACACTCAGCTGCACTGGGTGGAGCCGATCACGTTCGCCCGGATCCGGGCCATGCCGTGGGAGATGTTCGGGTCGCGCGAGCTGGCCTGGATGGTGATCGGGCTGGCGGTGCTCGCGTCGTGGCGGCCGATGCGCCGGCTGCTCCCGATGGCCGCGCTGGTGCTCGGTCCGATGCTGACTCTCGCGGTGGTGTCGGCGCTGGTGTCGCCGATGTGGGTGGCGCGTTATCTGCTGGTGGTGCTCGCGCCGCTGGCGATGCTCGCGGCGGTCGCCCTGGTAGGTCGAGGTGAGAAGTCCCGGGTCATCGCGGTTCTGCTGCTGCTCGCCTTCGTGGCGCTGCCGGGCCAGCACAAGGTCCGCGAGCCGGCCGCCAAGGTCGGACCGGACTATCGGGCGGCGGCCCGGATCGTCGGGGAGTTCCAGCAGCCCGGGGACGTGATCGTCTATCCGCCGAAGAACCGTGCGCTGCGGGCCGGGATGGATTATTACCTGAATCGGCTGCCCGCCAAGCCGGCCGACCCGCTGGTGCGGATCCCGTCGGCGGAGACCGGGTGGCTGATCGCCGACGAGTACTCCGACGACGCCTCCAGGTTGACCGCGAACCGCATCTGGCTCGTCGTCGGCGATCGCCGCGCCGACCCGGCGACGGCCCGGCCGCAACTTCGCCGGATGCTGGCGGACGGATACCAAGAGGTCGGCTTCTGGCAGCCGAAACGCGCAACGGTGGCGCTCTATGAACGGCGCGGTTGATGGTTAGCTGAGTGGCATGAAGGTACTGCTCCCCGACTCCGTCGAACTCGACCTCACGCTGGACGGCGCCGTCGTCTACCAGGTCGGCAAGCCCATCCCCGACGAGCATCGGGACGCCGACGTGCTCGTCATCTGGGGCAACCCGCCGGACATGATCGCCGACGCCGCCCGCCGTTTGAAGAGCCTGCGCTGGGTGCAGACCCTGTCCGCCGGCCCGGACGCCGTGGTCCAGGCCGGTTTCGCGCCGGACGTGCTGATCACCTGCGGGATCGGCCTGCACGACCAGACCGTCACCGAGCACACCCTCGCCATGGTCCTGGCCGCGGCCCGGCGGCTGCATCTGTTGGTCCGGGCGCAGATCGGCCACCGGTGGGCGGAGGAGCTGGGCGGGATCCAGCCGGTGCGGGAGCCGGCTCTTTTCCGTACGCTGCGCGACGCCAACGTGGTGATCTGGGGTTTCGGCGGCATCGCCGCCACACTCGCGCCGATCCTCACGACGCTCGGCGCGACTGTCACCGGAGTGGCCCGCAGCGCGGGCGAGCGGCACGGATTCCCGGTGGTCACGGCCGCGGATCTGCCGGACCTGCTGCCGGCGACCGACCTGCTCATCTCGATCCTTCCGGCAACCCCCGAGACGGTACGCGTGATCAACGCCGACGTCCTGGCCCACCTGCAACCGCACGCCTGGGTCGTCAACGTGGGCCGGGGCAGCACCCTCGACGAGGCGGCGCTGCTCAACGCGGTGCGGTCGCGCCGGATCGCCGGAGCGGCGCTCGACGTCTTCGAGACCGAGCCGCTGCCGATCGACTCCGGGTTCTGGGACGAGGAGAACATCATCATCACGCCGCACGCGGCGGGTGGCCGGCCGATCGGCGCCTCTGCTCTGATCGAGGAGAATCTGGCGGCCTTCACCGAGGGGAGGCCGTTACGAAACCCCGTTGCTCGTTGACCGGGCACGGATGTGGACCCGTTCGCCCTGCGGCCCGAAGATGCTGATCACCTCAGCCGGCTCGGTGCCCCCGTTCAGCACCAGGTGCGGCAGCCGGGTGTCGAACTCGGCGGCCTCACCCGGCTCCAGCAGCAGATCGTGCTCACCGAGCCGCAGCCGGACCGTCCCGGAGAGCACGTAGAGCCACTCGTACCCCTCATGGGTTTTCTGCTCGTGACAGTCACCCTCACCGGTTCCGATGATCGTCTTGAACGCCTGCAGACCGCCGGGCCGCCGCGACAGCGGGATGTACGTCCGCCCGCCGCGCACGATCGGCCGCGCCCGCACCCGGGGATCGCCGGTCTCCGGCGCGTCCACCAGGTCGTCGAGGCTCACCTGGTACGCCTTGGCGAGCGGCAGCAGCAGCTCCAGGGTCGGTTTCCGGCTGCCCGACTCCAGGCGGGACAGGGTGCTCACCGAGATCCCGGTGGTGTCGGCGACCTGGTGGAGAGTCAGGTCCCTTTGCTGGCGGAGATCCCGGAGGCGGGGGCCGACCGCAGCAAGCTCGTCTTTTGCCATAACGGCAACAATAGTTGCTGATTCTCGGGATCCTGAGGCACGGTGAGCGAGTAGTCAGGGCAACGGAGGGAAGACCGATGCAGCAGGATGCGTACGACGTCGTAGTGATCGGTGGCGGCGCTGCCGGGCTGAGCGGGGCGATGGTGCTGGCCCGTTCCCGGCGGTCAGTGCTCGTCGTGGACAGCGGTGAGCCGCGTAACGCCCCGGCGGCTCACATGCACAACGTGCTGGGTTTCGACGGGAAGGCGCCGGCTGAGTTTCTCGCGGCGGGCCGAGCGGAAATTTCCGGATATGGCGCGGAATTCGTGACCGCGACCGTCATCTCGGCTCTCAGAGGGGAAAACGGCTTCACGGTCACGCTGGACGACGGCCGCCAGGTCACCGGACGACGGCTCCTGGTGACCACCGGCCTCGTCGACGAGCTCCCGGACATTCCGGGCCTGGCCGATCGCTGGGGCCGCGACGTCGCCCACTGCCCGTACTGCCACGGGTACGAACTGCGCGACCAGCGGATCGGCGTCATCGTCAGCGGCCCGCTCGCCTTCCACGCGGCGCAGATGTGGCGCCAGCTCAGCCCGCACGTGCTCCTCCTGCTCAACGGCGGCGCCGCGCCCGCTTCCGAGCAGGCCGAGGAATTCGCCGCCCGCGGGATGCCGGTGGTGGCCGAGACGATCGCCGCGGTCCAGGTCACCGGCGACCGCCTCACCGGGGTCCGGCTCGCCTCGGGTGCCGTGATCGCGCTGGACGCCATCGCGGTCGGCCCCCGGTTCGTGGCGCGTTCGGCCGTTCTGGAGTCGCTCGGGCTCAAGGCTGCCGAGTTCGAGATGAACGGCGCCGTGCTCGGCAGCCACATCCCGGCCGACCCGAACGGCGCCACAGCGGTCCCCGGCGTCTGGGTGGCCGGCAACGTCACGAACCTGGGCGCCACGGTGGCGGTTGCCGCAGCGGCCGCGCAGACAACCGGCGCGATGATCAACCTGGACCTGATCGCGGAGGAGACCCGGGAGGCGGTCGGTGCGTACCGGCACCGGATCGCCACGATGTTCGAGGAGGACGCCTGGGAGGAGCGGTACCGGGGCAAGGACGCCGTCTGGAGCGGCCGGCCCAACCCGCAGCTGGTGGCCGAGGCGACCGAGCTGAGCGCCGGACGGGCGCTCGACGTCGGCTCCGGTGAGGGCGCCGACGCGGTCTGGCTGGCCCAGCGAGGCTGGCAGGTCACCGCGACCGACATCTCGACGGTGGCACTGAGCCGCGCCGCCGGGCACGCCGAGTCGGCCGGTGTCGCCGACCGGATCACGTTCACCCACGCTGATCTTCGCCAGGATGCGCCGGCCGCTGCGGCGTACGATCTCGTCTCGGCGCAGTTCATGCACCTGCCGCCGCAGGCGCGGCAGGAGCTGTACGCGCACCTGGCCGGCGCTGTCGCACCCGGCGGAACCCTGCTGATCGTCGGTCACCACCCGTCCGACCTGGCGACCACCGTGGGCCGGATGCACTTCCCGGACATGCTCTTCACCGGTGAGGAGATCGCCGCGACGCTCGACCCGTCGCTGTGGGAGATCGTCGCGGCCGAGGCCCGGCCGAGGCCGCACACCGACCCGGAAGGCCGGGAAATCACGATTCACGACGCTGTCCTGGTCGCTCGACGCCGCAACTGAGTCGATATTCGGGCGAATCGCCAGCATTCGTCCGGCCGCCTTGCTGGAATGGGCACATGCGGCCGGATGATGCTGAAGGACCCACCGGCCCGGGCGATGACGCCCGGGCGGCGCTTGCGGCCTGGCGCGACGGTATCGGCGAACCAGGTCCGGCGAACCGGCTCCTCAACCTGCCACGCGGCGGCGCCGACCTCGTCGAGATCGTCGCACCGGACGCCTCCGGCGTTCTCGGCGCTCTCAGCGAGGGCCGGGACGTGGCGTTCGGTGCCGATCAGCTGCGCGTCGAATTGCCGGACGAGGTGCTGCACCCGCTGCTGCGCCGGCTCCGCCGGCACGCACTTGCCGAACAGGCCGATCGCGGGGTCGAGGTTCTGCATCTCGCCGCCGGCCTGCTGCATTGGCAGGACAGCGACGGTACGGGCTACGCCAGCCCGATCCAGCTGGTGCCCGTGGAGCTGGTCGCGCTCGGCCCGGAGGACGTGCCCCGGCTGCGTGCCGGCAGCGGCGACCCGATCCCGAACCCGGCGCTCGCCACCCGGCTGGCGCGGCTCGGCATCACCATCGGTATCGACATCGCGACCCTGCGTGCTCAGATCGCGGAGAAGCCCGGCTGGCGCACCGACGACACTCTCGTGCTGGCCCGCTTCGACGTGGCCGCCGAGGAGATCCGCCGCGACCTGGCGGTCAACGAGCAGGCCGCCGCCGGCCACCCGGTCGTCCGCGCCCTCGCCACCGGCACCGCGAACGCGTTCACCTTCGCGCCGATCACGGCCGCCGAGATCGACACCCTGGCGCCGCCCGAGGACACCCCGCTGGTGCTCGACGCCGACGCCGACCAGCGGGCCTGCGTCGCGGCCGCGCTCGAAGGGCACAGCTTCGTCATCGACGGCCCGCCCGGAACCGGCAAGTCGCAGACCGTCGCCAACATGATCGGTGCACTCGCGCACGCTGGGAAACGCGTCCTGTTCGTCTCCGAGAAGGCCGCCGCACTGGACACCGTCCAGCATCGGCTCTCCGCCGCCGGGCTCGGCAACCACCTGCTCGACCTGCACGGATCCAAGATCTCCCGGCGGAGCGTGGCGAGCGCCCTTGCCGCCGCCCTGGACGCGGCGCCGACCGCGCCGGCGCCCGGGATGCCCGGCGACGAACGCGAGGCGCTGCGGGCGGCACGGGAGAAGCTCAACGCGTACGCGCAAGCCGTCAACGAGATCCGCGAACCGCTCGGCAAGAGCCTGCACGACGTCGTCGGCGCACTGTCCGGGCTGAACGACCTGCCGGACGCCCCGACCGCCGGCATCGGTGCGGCCGCTCTCACCAGCGAGGCCCTGGACCGGGTACGCGCCGCCGCCGAGAACCTCACCGCCGCCTGGCGTCCCGCCAACGAGCGCAGTGGTTTCCGGTGGCGTGAGGTCCTGGAAAAGGAATCGCTGGACGAGGCACTGCAGCTCGCCCAGATCGCCCTCGACGACCTGGCCGGAGCGTCCACCCCGAACGCGGCCATCGCCACCGCGTTCCACCTGCGCCTGCCGTCCGACGCCCCGGCGCTGGCCGAGGCTGCCGAACACGCCGCCAAACGGCCGCCCGAGGTCCAGGACGCCTGGCTCACCACGATGGCCCTGCGGCCGGTACGCCAGGCCGCCGAAGACCTGGAACGGCTGCTCGACGAGGTGACCAGGGCCGTCGAGCAGGCCGAAGCGCGTACCGGGGTGAGCTGGGAGACCCTGGCCGCGCCGCTGGACGCCGGCCGCATCCCCGAGCCGCCCCGGCTCATCCCGCCGGCGGTACGCCTCGAACCGCTCACCGCCGCCGACGCGAAGTCCCTGGCCGGCAGGTTCGCCGCGGACGCCGACGAGCTGGAGCACCAGCAGCGGCGCCTGGACCGGGTCACCACCCGGCTGCGGCTGCCGGACGTCGTGATGTTCACCGACGTCGAGCTGGTCACCCTCATCGCTGACCTCGGTGGCCGGCCGGACAAGCCGCTGACCGCCTGGTTCAGCCCCGGCGCGCAGAGCGCGGTGCACGGCGCCGCCGCCCAGTTGCGCCGGCACGTCGAAGCCGTCTCGGCCGCGCGTGCCGAGGCGGACGCGTACTTCACCGACGCGGTGCTGCGCGAACCCGTCGAGGAGCTGGCCGAACGGTTCGCCACCGTGCACCGCGGCGCCCGCAAGCTGCTCGCGCCGCACCGGCGCGACAAGGAGGCGGTCGCCGGATTCACCCGGCCCGACGTCAGCATCGACGAAGCCGTCGTGCACCTCGACCTCGCCGTCGCCTGGCGGCGGGCGCACGAGGGCCTGGTCGCGGCGGAACGGCAGCACGGCTCCTCGCTCGGCCGGTACTGGAAGCGGCTCGACACCGACTTCCGCGCGGTCGGCCGGGCCCTGGAGACCGCGGCCGAGGTGCTGCGGGTGGCGCCGACCGAGGCGCTGCCCGCCGTGATCGGATATGTCACCTCGGAGACCGGGCACGACGAGGAGCTGCTGCTCGCGGTGACCGAGGCCCGGGACGTGTTCCGGCACTGGCGGTCCACGCTGCGCCCGGAACCGGAACCGGCGGCCCGTCCCGAGCTGGGGCAGGGCACCGTGCACGACGGCATCGCCTGGCTGCGTGCCCAGGTCGGCCCGCTCAGTGAGACCGCGACGCTGCTCGACCAGCTGGGCCGGGCGGTCAGCCGGGACCTCAACGTCGCCGAGGCCCGGACGGTCCTTCAGGCGCGGCAGGCCGTCCTGGATGCCGAGGACGCGCTGAACGCCGCTTCGGCGGGGTACCGGGTGGCGCTCGGGGACGCGTACCAGGGCCGGCGGACCGACCTGCGGGCGCTCGGCGAGGCGATCGACTGGACGGCGCGGGCCCGGACCCTGCGCACCGGGACGGACGCGCCGCTGAACTCCGACCAGATGCAGGCGCTGAGCAGCGGCGGCAGCCGGCCGTCCGACCTGCTGCCGCTCATCGCCGCCTGGCAGGAGGCCCGGCAGCGGATCCTCGACGCGTTCGGCCCGGCCCGCCAGGTGCGGCTGGCCACCACCCTCGACCGCTACGAGACCGCTCGTGACCTGCTGCGTGACCTGCGCGAGGACGACACCGGGCAGCGCGAGTGGTTCGACTACCTGGACGCCCGCGAGATCCTCGCCGAACACGGCCTCGACGGTGTCGTGGACTTCTGCGCCGACCACGCCGTCGACGTGCATCTGGTGCCGGACGTGATCGAGCGGACCGCGTACCGGGCATGGGCCGAGGACGTCGTCGCCTCCGACGAGCGGCTGGAACCGCTCGCCGCCGCGGACCGCAACGAGCTTGTCGACGAGTTCCGCCGGCTCGACGCCGGTCTGCTCCAGGACGCCGCGAGCGCGGTCATCCAGGCCGTTCAGCGCCGCCGGCCGAAGACGCCGAAGAAGACCCCGCCGACGATCGCGCTGATCCGCGCCGAGGGGCAGAAGCAGAAGGGCCACCTCCCGGTACGCCAGCTCCTCGGCGAGGTCTGGGAGGCCGCTGCCGCGCTGAAGCCGTGTTTCCTGATGCCGCCCGCCGCGGCCGGCCGGTTCCTACCGGACCAGGCCCGCTTCGACGTCGTGATCATCGACGAGGCGTCCCGGATGACGCCGGCCGCGCTGGTCTCCTGCGCCCGGCGCGGTACCTCACTGATCATCGTGGGCGACGATGCCCAGCTGCCGCCGACCGGCGACCAGCCGTCGGCGCTCGTCGTCGCGAACGACTGCGGCGCCTTCACCCGGGTCGGGCTCACCCGGCACTACCGCAGCCGCCACGAGTCGCTCATCGACTTCGCCAACCAGGCGTTCTACCAGGGCCGGCTGGTCACGTTCCCGGGCGCGCTGCCGCCCGGGCCGGACATCGGCGTCGAACTCTTCGGCGTCGGTCACGGCGGCAGCGAGGCCGATTACGTGGCCGAGCGGGTCGTCCACCACTTCAACCACCGGCCCACCCTCTCGGTCGGTGTGGTGACGCTGACCGCCGGGCAGGCCGACACGATCGCCGACGCCGTCGAGACGACCCTCGCCGGTGACCCCGACCTGGAACGGTTCCTCGGCGACGTCTTCGTGAAGGACGCCGAGACCGCGCAGGGCGACGAACGCGACGTGATCATCCTGGCCACCGGTGCCTCGCTGGAAGCGGCCGCCGGCCCCACCGGCGCCCGCCGGCTCAACGTCGCGATCACCCGGGCCCGCCAGCGGGTCGAGGTGGTCAGCGCCATTCCGGCGCGCGCCGAACCTGCCGGGGAGGGCGAGCGCAAGCTTTCCGCGTACCTGGAGAACGCGACCTCGGGATCCACTGCGGGTGAGCGAGGCGACCAGATCTCCACCGCGCTCGAGGACTCCGTCCTCGAAACCATCACCGGCTGGGGCTTCGCGGCGGACGCCCAGGTGGGCGTCGGTCCAGGTCGCGTCGCGGTCGGGGTACGCGCAAACGAGGCCGACGACACCGGGTACGTGCTCGGAGTCCTGTGCGACGGACCTGGCCAGGCCGCCCCCGTGGCCCGCGACCGGGACCGCCTCGGCGACCAGGTGCTGCACAGCCTCGGCTGGAGCCTGCACCGGATCTGGAGCGTCCCGTGGTACCGCGACCGGGCGCAGGAGGAGGCCCGGCTGCGAGTCGCCATCGAGAACGCCCTGGCCGTCCCGGACGTCTTCGCCGAAGCGGACGAGGAGCTGCTGGCGATTCGCCCGGTGCCGCGCCCGGAATGGGCACTGCCCTACGAGCGCGCCACTGTCGGCCAGCTGCCGGCCAGCGCGCGGGCCAACGACGACGTGGCCCGTGCCCTGCTCGTGCAGGCCGTCGAGCGGGTCGCCGAGCTTGAGGGTCCGGTGCATCTGCAGGTCCTGACCCGGCGCATCCGCGAGGCGTGGGGGATCAGCCGGCTCACCCAGGGGGTGAAGACCGCTATCGAAACGGCGATCCGCTCGTCCAGCGCCGGATTCGACGGCACGTTCGTCACCGCGCCCGACTCGCCGATCCCGGCCGTCCGGGTACCCGCCGACGGGGTGAACCGCAAGCCCGACCAGGTCGCCGAGCCGGAGCTGCAGCTCGCCCTGGAATACCTGGTGCTCGACGCCGGCCTGGTCGAGGGGGAGGACCTGCTGGCGGCGGCCGGTCGGCTGTTCGGCTGGAGCGGCAACCGGGCCGGCGCGTCCCGGCTCGCCCAGATGCTCGACGACCTGGTCTCGGCCGGGCGGTTGATCGCGCATCGCAGCGGGTTGATCGCCGCGCCCGAGGAGGATCTGCTCGACCTGCCCGATCCGGCCACACTGCCGCATCGTGACGACGCGAAACGGCGGTCGGACGTCAGCGCTTGATGCCATTCCATCTTTTTGAGTAGGCGTCGTGCGGGACCGCGACCGGCCAGAGCGCGTCGCGGACCCGCACGCAATGCCCGACGATCGCCGGGTCGTCGGTCGCCGCGCCGAAGATGTCCAGGTCGTCCTCGGCAAAGAGAGTGAACACCACTCGCCGGTCGTCGAAGATCCAGTAATCGTCGGCGGCGATCGGCAGCCCGTTCAGCTCGGCGCGGGGCAGCCAGCGGATCACTTCGCCGGCGTCGGCGTTCAGGTGCGAGATGCTCAGCAGCCAGCGGGTGTAATCCCCATGCGGCTCGGTCACCACGCGCAGCCGCCGCACGGTGCGCCCGGACCCGGTGGTCTGCCGGACCAGGTTGAGCCAGGGTTGCTGCCACTCGAAGTCGTCGGGCTCGCCGGCGAGATATCGGCGTATCGGCTCGGTCTCCCCAGGTGTCTCGTAGACGTCGGCGACCTCCAGATGGAAGGCCTCGCGCTGGAAACCGCGGAAGATCTCGTCGAATTCGTCGTTCAAGAGCAACTGCATCAGTCCACGATGGTCACTCAGGGTGTCGAGGTCCACACGTGAGGTGAAATATGCAATTTGCAGAAAATTATTGTCCGGAGTCGCGGAGTTCCCGGGCGAGAATCTTGCCGGTGGCGTTGCGGGGCAGCGTGTCGAGGAAGATCACGTCGCGGGGGACGCAGAACCGGGCGCGGTGCCGGCGGACGTGGTCGCGGATCTCGTCGGGGGCCAGCTTCTCGCCGTCGCGCAGGACGATGTAGGCGGCCAGGCGCTGCCCGTATTGGTCGTCCGGGACGCCGATCACGGCGGCCTCGCGGATCTGGGGGAGGCCGGCGAGGAGGTTTTCCACCTCGGCGGGGTGGACGTTCTCGCCGCCGGAAACGATCATGTCGTCCTGGCGGCCGTCGACGAAGAGTCGTCCGGTGTCGTCGAGGTGGCCGAGATCGCCGGTTTCCAGCAAGCTTTTTTCCGGATTTTTGGCTTCCTGTCCGGTGTATCCGTCGAAAAGCATCTCGTTGGTGACGAAGATGCCGCCGATCGTGCCGGTGGGCGCTTCGCTGCCGTCCTCGTCGAGGATCTTCACCGTTGTCCCGAACGGTGGCCGGCCCGCGGTGTCCGGCGCGGCCCGCAGGTCCGCCGGTGTGGCGATCGAGACCCAGGACGCCTCGGTCGAGCCGTACAGGTTGTAGAGGACATCTCCGTACCGGTCCATGAACCGGGTGGCGAGGCCACCCGGCAGAGCCGAGCCGCTCACCGCGGCCACTCTCAGGCTGGTGACTCTCTCTCGCTCTCCGAGATCCATCAGCTGCTGCACCATCACGGGTACGCCGATCAGCGCATCCACGTCGTTGCGGATCAGTGACTCGTGGACCTTGGCGGCGTCGAAGCGACGATGCAGCACGATCGTCGCGCGCAACGCCAGGGCGATCTGGAGTCCGGCGAAGCCCCAGGTGTGGAAGAGCGGCGCGGCCAGCAGGATCCGGTCACCGGCGTGCAGCGGGATCCGGTCGATCACCGAGCAGAGCGGGCGGAAGCCGCCGGGGGTGGGCCGTCGCGCTCCCTTCGGTGTGCCGGTGGTGCCGGAGGTGAGCACGATGGTCCGGCCGGGTTTTGCCGGTGGGAGCAGGTCTTTGCTCCTTCCCGCCTGGATCTTGTCCGCCCGGATCTTCTCGGTGTTCTCGACGAGGGCCAGCTGTGGCGCGAACTCCTCGTCGTGGATCACGACTTTGAGGTCCTGGTCCTTGGCGACGGTGGCGAGCTGACTGGCGGAAAGACCGGTATTGATCAGCACGGGGTCGGCGCCGATCGACGTGATCCCGATCAGCGCCTCGATCATCCGGGCCGAGTTGCGGCAGAGCAGGCCGACGCGTTCCCCGCTTCTCAGGTTCAGTGCGCTTGCTGTGCGCTCCGAGCCGGCCAGCAGTTCGGCGTACGTCACCTGGCGCTCGTCGTCGATCACCGCGAGCCGCTCGGGGCTGCGGGCGGCGGCCTGGCGCAGCTCGCCGGCGAGGCCGAAACCCCAGCGGCCGAGCGCGCCGAACTGCCGGACGATCCGTACTGGATTGCCCGGCATGAGCAGACCACGCCGGGCCATGGTGGCAGCGATGAAGGGCAGATCCATGACAGTGTCTCCTCTCGCTCACCCGCCCTTCCCGTGACCTGGTCGTGCTGACCACCGGCGCGACCCTGTCCGCGATCTTGTTGATTTCGTCCGCACCGTTTCCGGAGAACTCAACAAGATCGAGGCGGGGAGGGGTTAGCGGATCTGGATTCCGGAGATGGCTCGGGCGATCACCAGGCGCTGGATCTCCGACGTGCCCTCGAAGATCGTGTAGATCTTGGCGTCCCGGTACATCCGCTCCACCGGGTGATCACGCAGATATCCGGCGCCGCCGAGGATCTGCACCGCTTTCTCGGTGACGGCGACCGCCACCTCGCCGGCCTTCAGCTTCGACATCGAACCCTCGCCCGCCGCGAACGGCCGCTCGTTGCGGCCCATCCACGCGGCCCGCCACACCAGCAGCCGCGCCGCGTCGATCTCGGTACGCATGTCGGCCAGGGCGAACGCGATCGCCTGGTTCTCGATGATCGGACGGCCGAACTGGACACGGGTCCTCGCGTACTCCAGGGCGTACTCGTACGCGGCCCGGGCGATGCCGAGCGCCTGTGCGCCGACTGCGGGACGGGACAGTTCGAACGTACGCATCGCGGCCTGCCCGGACCGTTTCGTCCGGTCCGCAGGGGTGCTCTGCTTTTCTCTGGCTCGGGCCAGGCGCCGGTCCAGAGCTTCCTTGCCGCCGAGCAGGCAGCTGCCGGGAATCCGCACATCGTCGAGGAAGACGTCGGCGGTGTGCGAGGCGCGAAGGCCCAGCTTCTTCAGCTTGCGGGTGGCGGCCAGCCCTTTCGTGCCGGGCGGCACCACGAAGGCGGCCTGCCCCCGGGAACCCAGGCTCGGGTCGACACTCGCCGTCACGACGTGCACATTGGCGATGCCGCCGTTGGTGGCGTACGCCTTCTGCCCGTTCAGCACCCACTCGTCGGACGCCTCGTCGTAAACCGCCCGGCTGCGCATCGACGCCACATCCGATCCGGCTTCCGGCTCGGTGCTGCAGAACGCGGCAACCTTGGGGTCGGCGGCGTCACCGAAACACTGTGGAACCCACTCGACCAGTTGGTCGGGCGTACCCGATCCGTAGATCGCAGCGACCGCGAGCGACGTCCCGGAGATCGCCATCCCAATGCCGCCGTCACCCCAGAAAAGCTCCTCGTTGGCGAGCGGCAGACTGAGCCCGGACGTGTCCGACCAGGTGTTGACCAGGAACTCGAACCCGTAGAGCCCGATCTTCGCGGCCTCCTGCAACACCGGCCAGGGCATCTCCTCCCGCTCGTCCCACTCGGACGCCGCAGGCCGGATCACCGACTCGGCAAAGCCGTGCACCCATTCACGCAGGTCGTTTTGTTCCTCATTGAGGTCGAGCCAGAACTCCACGTCGGATCAGCCTTTCCGGCAGCGGGTTAACTCGCCGGTAACTTTAAGGTCACCCCAAGCCCCTGACAACCACCCCAACCCCCAAACCCAAACACCCGCCCCCAGCGTGCCCGCCCGGTCTGCGGCGTGGCCTGGCCGCCCGGTTCGTGGCGTGCCCGCCCGGTCTGCGGCGTGCCCGCCCGGTCTGTGGCGTGACCGCCCAGGCCGCGGCGCGGGTGTCGGCTGCTCGGGGTCCGCCACCTCGCGGGCCGGCTGCTTGCGTGGGCGGCTGCTTGTGCGGCGGCTGATCTCCGTCCGGCTGTCACTCACGGCCGCCATGCACGACAGCTGGCAGCCGCAGGTGACAGCTGAGCGAAGCGCGGCCAGCTTGTGCTCGTGCTTGTGGTCGTGTGGAGGCGGCAAACGCGACCGTAGGCGCGAGCCGGTCGTGGGCGATGTCTCGCAGCTCATGGTGATCTCGCGTGATCCCTGTTCGCGTCGAACGAGCGGCCGGTAGCCGGGCGGGCCGGATCCCGATCCGGCCCTCCCGCCCAATGCTGGTCGGGTTGCCGCAACCGAGACGCGGGCGCACGGAAGCGCCGCTCAGCGGTGATCAGGGCGCACGTAGTCGGTGTGTGTGCTGGCGTCCCGGCTATGGCGTGGATGAGACCGCACCGAGCGGTTAAGTGTGATCCCGTCTACGCCGCTCGGGCCGGGCCTGCGCAGCTCACCGTCCCCAACCGGGCCAGGGACTACCCGCCGCCGCCCCCCGAGAACCGCCAGCGAGGGCCGAGCCGCTGGGCCTCAGGCGCCGCGGTCCACTCTCTGTCACGAACGGTGTGGAGCTGGCCGGGGCGTCTGGCGGATCTTGGAGCCGGACTCTGCCCGGTCAGGGGGTGATTCTGCCGGTCAGGGGGTGATTCTGCCGGTCAGGTGGGGGCGTTTCGATCTGAGTGAGAACTCCCAGCCCGCGCCGGCCAGGGCCGCCGTGAACGACGGCTTGCCGGGGAGCAGGAGAGGGCTCTTGAAGGCGACGTCCACCGTGTACGACTCCGGCAAGCGGCCCTCCAGGGCGGCCAGTGAGCGGGCCTTGGTCCACATGCCGTGGGCGATCGGGCGGGGGAAGCCGAAGAGCTTGGCGCATACCCGGGACGTGTGGATCGGGTTGCGGTCGCCGGAGACAGCGGCGTAATCACTGCCCACCCGGGCCGGCACCCACCACACCGCACCGCCGGGAATTACGGAAAAATCCGAAATATCCGATGTTGAGGAACCCGCGCTGCCCGCGCTGCCCGGCCCCGTGATGCGGAGGTACGTCGACACCTCTCGCCACACCTGCACCCCGCCCACCGAAGCGGTGGTGACCACATCGAACTGGCGGCCCCGCGCGTGGTCGCGCAGTTCCACCGCCCGTACCGACAGATCAAGCCGCTCATCCGCGAACACCGGCCGCGACACCGTGATCCGGTTCGTCACGTGGACCAGCCCGATCAGCGGCAGTGGGAAGTCCGGCGCTGTCATCAGGCGCATGGCCAGCGGGAATCCGAGCACATGCGGATAGGTGGCCGGCAACCGATCCGACAGCCGGAAACCGCACACCCGGTCATAAGCGGCCAGATGCGACCGGTCCACCACGACACCCCGGTGCACCATCTCGACGTCCGGCAAGGTCGAGCCGCGGCGGGTGCCCGGGAGCATGCCCAGCGCGGCCCGGGCGTAGGAAGCCGTCGTCCCCGGTCCGGAACTCAGCTCGACGACCGCCACCATCTCAGGCACCCAGCAAACTCTGGCCGCAGACCCGTACCACGTTGCCGGTGATCGCGGCCGAGGCCGGTGACGCGAACCAGGCGATCGTCTCGGCGACGTCGATCGGGAGGCCGCCCTGCGACATGCTGTTCAGCCGGCGGCCGGCTTCGCGCAGGCCGACCGGCATCTTCGCGGTCATCGCGGTCTCGATGAAGCCGGGCGCCACCGCGTTGATCGTGATGCCCCGGTCGGCGAGCAGGGGCGCGTACGACTGCACCATGCCGATCACACCGGCCTTGCTGGTCGCGTAGTTCGTCTGCCCCCGGTTGCCCGCGATTCCGGCGATCGACGCGACGCCGATGATCCGCCCGCCGGACGGGATCAGGCCACGCTCCAGAAGAAGGTCATTGACCCGCGACGGCGCGGTCAGGTTCACCCCGATCACCGAGTCCCAGTGGTCCTCGGACATCCGGGCGATCGTCTTGTCCCGGGTGATGCCGGCGTTGTGCACGACGATGTCGACGCCGGCGTGTGGTCCGGCGGCGAGGTAACCGGCCAGCCGGGCAGGCGCGTCGCCGGCGGTCAGGTCCAGCTGGAGCGCGCGGCCCTGGCAGGAGTTCGCCACGTCGGCGAGAGCGTCGCCGGCGGCCGGGACGTCCAGCGCGATCACCTCGGCGCCGTCCCGGGCCAGGGTGCGGGCGATCGCCGCGCCGATGCCCCGGGCCGCGCCGGTGACCAGGGCGAGCTTGCCGTCGAGCGGCCGTTCCCAGTCCGCAGGGGCGTCCACCGAGCCACTGTCGATCCGGATGACCTGCCCGGAGACATAGGCCGAGCGCCCGCTCAGCAGGAACCGCAGAGTCGACTCGAGCCCACCCTCACCGCCGGGCGCCACATAAACGAGCTGACTTGTCACCCCGCGCCCGAACTCCTTGCCGATGCTGCGGGTCAGACCCTCCAGGCTCCGCTGCGCGGTCGCCTCTCGCGCATCCAACCCCGAAGGCTGGGTGCCCAGCACGATCACGCGGCCCGAGACCTTCAGGGAGCGTGCGTACGGGTGGAAGAAGTCGTACAGCGCGCGCAGTTGCGACGAGTCGGCGATGCCGGTGGCGTCGAAGATCAGCGCCGCATATCTCGTACCCTCGGTGAAGGAAGGGGCGACCTGGACGCCTGCGTCTCCCAGCAGTTTGCGGATCGGCTCGGAGAGCCGGCCGTCAGGCGCCGCACCCACCAGGACCGGTCCGTCGGCCGGCGGATCTCCCGCCTGGTGACGCCGCAGCCGGGGCGGATCGGGAAGCCCGAGCCGCTTGACGACGGTCCGGCCGAGTCCGGAGTTGGCGAAGTTCGCGTACCTGTCAGCCATGCGGGTAGCCTACCCGTGAGTAACCGAAGTGCTTTCGATGTGGAGGATAGTCGTGCCGGACATCAAGCGTGTGGCGGTGCTCGGCGGGAACCGGATCCCGTTCGCCCGGTCCAACAGCCGGTACGCCGAAGCCTCGAACCAGGACATGCTGACCGCTGCGCTGGACGGTCTGATCGCCCGGTTCGGCCTGGCCGGCGAGCAGCTCGGCGAGGTCGTCGCGGGCGCCGTGCTCAAGCACTCCCGTGACTTCAACCTGACCCGCGAGGTGGTGCTCGGCTCCCGCCTCGACGCGCGGACCCCGGCGTACGACATCCAGCAGGCCTGCGGCACCGGCCTGGAAGCCGCCATCCTGGTCGCCAACAAGATCGCCCTCGGGCAGATCGACGCCGGCGTCGCCGGTGGCGTGGACACCACTTCGGACGCCCCGCTGCAGGTCAACGAGGACATGCGCCACGCGTTGCTGGAGATGAACCGGGCGCGGACGCTCGGCGCCCGCCTCAAGGCCGCCGCGAAGTTGCGTCCGCAGCAGGCCCTGCAGCCGGTGCAGCCGCGCAACTCGGAGCCGCGCACCGGGCTCTCGATGGGTGAGCACGCGGCGATCACCGCCCTGCGCTGGCAGATCACCCGGGAGGCGCAGGACGAGCTGGCGCTCACGTCACACCAGCGGCTCGCGGCGGCGTACGAGAGTGGCTTCTTCGATGATCTTCTGACGCCTTACCTGGGGCTGACGAAGGACCAGAACCTGCGCGGCGACTCCACGATCGAGAAGCTCGCGTCGCTGAAGACGGTGTACGGCACGGAGAACCCGACCATGACGGCCGGCAACTCGACACCGCTCACCGACGGAGCCTCGACGGTGCTGCTCGCCTCCGAGGAGTGGGCAGCGGCGCACTCGCTGCCGGCGCTCGCCTTCATCAAGGACTCGGAGACCGCGGCTGTCGACTACGTGCACGGCGACGAGGGCCTGCTGATGGCCCCGGCCTACGCGGTGCCGCGGATGCTCGCCCGCAACGGGCTCACCCTGCAGGACTTCGACTACTACGAGATCCACGAGGCGTTCGCGTCACAGGTGCTCAGCACCCTCGCGGCCTGGGAGTCGCCGGAGTTCTGCAAGGAGAAACTCGGCCTGGACGCGCCGCTCGGCTCGATCGACCGCGCCAAGCTGAACGTCAACGGCTCGTCGCTGGCCGCGGGCCACCCGTTCGCCGCGACCGGCGGCCGGATCGTGGCCACCCTGGCCAAGCTGCTCGCGCAGAAGGGATCGGGCCGGGGCCTGATCTCCATCTGCGCGGCAGGTGGCCAGGGTGTCGTGGCGATCTTGGAGCGCTGAAAGGCGGCAGATCAGCGGGCAGTGCAGGTCGGCGTCCCGGACGGGGCGGTGCCGGTGCCCTGGAAACCGAACTCGGTGCTGGCGCCGGCAGCCACACTGCCGTTGTAGCTGACGTTCGTGAACGTCGAGCCGCTCGCCGTGGCACTCCAGGTGTTGGTGATCGCGGAGCCGGCCGGCAGCGAGAGCCCGACGGTCCAGCCGTTGATCCGGGCCGCGCCGGCGGTCACCTTCACCGTCACGACGAAGCCGCCGGTCCAGGCGTTCACCGAGGTGGCCGCCGTGCAGCCGGAGCCGGTGGGCGGGTTGCTCACGCTGGGTGAGACCGAAACCGAGGGTGAAGGACTGGTTGTCGTCCCGCCCAGCTCGTTCAGCACCGCGGTGTACGCGGCCTTCGGGTTGCCACTGCCGTCGAACAGCAGCGGCGTGCCACTCGCCCGCCACGAATCCGTGTCCCGGATGCCCCACACCGTGATGCCGTTGCACCGGGTCACCGCGAGGCAGGCCCGTACGGTCGCGGCGAACGAGTTGGCCTGAGCGGTGCCCGAGCCCTCGATGTCCAGCTCGGTGATCTGCACGTCGACGCCGAGGTCCGCGAACCGCTGCAGGTTCGCCTGGTAATCGCTCGGCAGCGGGGACGCCGCGTTGAAGTGCGACTGGAAGCCCACGCAGTCGATCGGCACGCCCCGGGCCTTGAAGTCCTGGACCATGGCGTAGACCGCGTTGCTCTTCGCGTTCTGCCCGTCGGTGTTGTAGTCGTTGTAGCAGAGCTTGGCGGCCGGGTCGGCGGCGCGCGCGGTACGGAACGCCACCTCGATCCAGTCGTTCCCGGTGCGCTGCAGGTTGGAGTCCCGGCGGGCGCCGGTCGAGCCGTCCGCGAACGCCTCGTTCACCACGTCCCAGGAATCAATCTTGCCTTTGTAATGCGTGGCGACCTGGGTGACGTGGTTGACCATGGCGCTGCGCAGCGCGGTGCCGCTGAGGTTCTGCGCCCAGGACGGCTGCTGCGAGTGCCAGGCCAGGGCGTGCCCGCGGACCTTCTGGCCGTTGGCGATGGCACGGTTCACGATGGTGTCGGCGCCGGTGTAGCTGAACGTGCCCTGGGACGGCTCGGTGGCGTCCCATTTCATCTCGTTCTCCGGCGTGACCGAGGTGAACTCCCGGTTCAGGATTCCGGAGTAGACCGAGTCGGAGAGTTTGTAAGCGGCCACGGCCGTACCGAAATAGCGGCCTTTCTCGGCGGCGGACGCGCCCAGGGTCGAGGCAGCGTCGGCGGTGGGGGAGAGGGCGACGACGCCGGCGGCGGTGAGTGCGGCCGCCGTCAGCAGGACGAGTGTTCGTCTCATGGGGAACTCCAGTAGGGGACGATGGGCGGCGTGGGGATCGACGCCCATCGAAACGTTACCGACATGTTCCGGAAACCTCAACCGGTTCAGTAGTTGATCGCGCAGGTGGAAAGCTTCGAAACTTACGAAGCCGTTCGCAGGATCTCGGCCACCGCTGTCGCCGCCAGGACCGCGTCGTCGCCGTCGGCGTGCACGGTCACCGTGGCTCCCTCACGAGCGCCCAGTGACATCAGGCGCAGTGCGCTGCGAGCGCTCGCCGTGCGGCCGTCATGGCGTACCTCGATGGTGGCCTGGAAGGCCGCCGCGACCCGGACCACCGCGCCCGCGGGCCGGGCGTGCAAGGCGGCGGGCAGCACCACCGGGATCTCAGAACTTGGAGACATCGCGCGCCTCCTCGGCCGCTGCCACGACCTCGTCGAGGCCGGCGCCGGTGGAGGCGATCACGGCGGCCGCCACCGCGCCCTCCACGAACGGCGCGTCGACCAGGACCGGACCGGGTGGAAGGTCTTCCAGGACGGTCCGGGTGGTCAGCACGGCGCTGCCCAGATCGGCCAGGACCAGCACGCCCGCGCCGGAGTCGGCCCGCTCGATCGCCGCGGAGACCGCGTCGAAGTCGGTGCCGAGCGAGCCGTCCGGCGTGCCGCCGGCCGGCTCCACCCGCACCTCTTCGGTCGCGACCTGGCGAACCAGGTCGCGCACCCCCTCGGCCAGTTTTCCGCTGTGTGACACGAGAACGATCCCGACAAGCGCCATGTCCATGGATGTTAGTCACCGAAAGGGTTGGCCGAATCGCTCAACGCGACGATGCTGATCCCACGGGCACCGTCGCCCGACTGGGAGGAGCCGGCCGTGAAGAAATTCATCAATGATCCCGCCGACGTGGTGGCCGAAGCGCTCGCCGGGCTTGCCGCCGCTCATCCGGAGCTGCGCGTCGACGCGGCCGAGCAGTACATCGCCCGCGCTGACGCACCCCGCTCCGGGAAGGTCGCGCTGGTCTCCGGCGGCGGCTCCGGCCACGAGCCGCTGCACGGCGGTTTTGTCGGCCCCGGCATGCTCGACGCCGCCTGCCCTGGCGAGATCTTCACGTCGCCCGTTCCGGACCAGATTCTCGCCGCCACCACAGCGGTCGACGGCGGCGCCGGCGTCGTGCACATCGTGAAGAACTACACCGGCGACGTGATGAATTTCCAGCTCGCCGCCGAGATGGCCGCCGACGAGAACATCGCGGTGGAGACCGTTCTGGTCGACGACGACGTGGCCGTGGAGAACTCGACGTGGACCGCTGGGCGGCGCGGCACCGGCGCCACCCTGCTGGTCGAGAAGATCGCCGGGGCGCGCGCCGAGGAGGGCGGCAAACTGGCCGAGGTCGCGGCGATCGGGCGCGAGGTCAACACCCATTCGGCCTCTTTCGCGTACGCGTTGACGGCCGGCACCACACCGTCCGCCGGCCGTCCCGGGTTCGACCTGCCGGACGACGAGATCGAGGCGGGCGTCGGCATCCACGGCGAGCCGGGCCGCCGGCGGGAGAAGCTGCGCCCGGCGAACGACCTGGTCGCCGCGGCGCTGGACGCGATCCTGGAAGCCAAGCCGCTGGCCGCGCCGGACGAGGTGATCGTCCTGGTCAACGGGCTGGGTGGCACACCGCTCATCGAGTTGTACCTGGTCTACGGCACGCTGGTGAAGCTGCTCGAAGCGCGCGGGATAACCGTCGCCCGGCGCCTCGTCGGCAACTACGTGACCAGCCTCGACATGGCCGGCCTGTCGATCACGGTGACCAAGGCGACCGACGAGTTCCTGCAGCTCTGGGACGCTCCGGTGTCCACTCCGGGCCTGCGGTGGGGTGCCTGACGTGGAGGTGGATCTCGCCATCGCGTGGCTGCGGGCCGCGGCGGACTCCGTCGCGGCCTCGGCCGGCGAGCTCACCCGGCTCGACGCGGCGATCGGGGACGGCGATCACGGGGTGAACATGAGCCGGGGTTTCACGGCCGTGATCGCGGCCCTGGACGCCGGCACGTTCGACAGCGTCGGCGACGTCTTCGTGAAGGCCGGCACCACCCTGATCTCCAAGGTGGGCGGTGCGTCCGGCCCGCTGTACGGCAGCGCGTTCCGGGCGCTGGGCAAGGCGCTGCCGGCCGGCCCGTCGGTCACCGCGCCGGAGCTGGCCGCCGGACTGCGGGCCGGGCTGGAGGCGGTCCGGAAACTCGGCAAGGCGGATCCGGGGGACGCGACCATGGTGGACGCGTTCCAGCCCGCGGTGGACGCCTTCACCGGTGACGACCTCGCGGCGGCGGCCGAGAACGCGGCACGGGCGGCCGAGCAGGGCGCCCGGGCCACCGTCGATCTGCGCGCGCGCAAGGGCCGGGCGTCGTACCTGGGCGAGCGAAGTGTCGGACACCAGGACCCGGGAGCCACCTCGACGGCGTTGATTTTCAGAGCACTGAATGCCGTTACCGCAAAATAGGTTCTCAGTGGGCAAATCCGCCAAGTTCCACTCATCGGGGTCTCCGGCGTACCGAGAATGATCGGAGGCTCCGGGAGGTGTGATGGGTATCGGCGGGTTGTTCGACAACCGGTCCTTGCGTACGAAGATCGGCTCTGCGGCTATGGTCGCGACCGTCAGCGGTCTGATCGTCGGCGGGGTAGCCATCAAGACCGTGTACGAGCTGAACCAGGACGCGGCCACCGCTCAGCGGCAGTCGATCACGATCGCGAACGCGGTCGGCACGTTCAGCAAGAACATCGAAGCGTACGTGGGCGGCGTCTCGGCGGTGCAGCTGTACCCGAACATCGCCGAGCAGCTCCTGGCCGGCATGGAGGCGAACAAGGCGGCCGTCGAGGGGGCCCTGGACTCCCTCGACGCGGCTCTGCCCGGCGACGGCACGGTGGCCAAGGCGAACACCGACTGGGACGCGTTCGTCGAGTTCGTCGGCACCGACCGCTCCACGGCGTCGGCGACCGAACTGACCGCGGCCCTGCAGGAGTACACCACCCTGCACGACGCCCTCGGCGAGGACCAGGTGGCGCTGCAGGACCAGGCGACGGCGATGGCCGAGGCCCAGATCACCGCCGCGGAGAAGTCCGGGCGCAACGCCGCGTACCTGATCGCCGGCCTGCTCGTGGCGGGTGTGCTGCTCAGCCTGCTGATCGGGTTCCGGGTCGCGGCCCGGGTCGGCGAGACCGTGCACGGTGTCTCGCACATCGCCGAAGGCCTCGCCGAGGGCGACCTGACCCGCACCTCCGGCGTGAAGACCCAGGACGAGATCGGCCGGATGGCCGCCGCCCTGGACAAGGGCATCGGCAGGCTCCGCGAGGACGTGGTCCAGGTGGCCCGCAACGCCGACACCATCCAGAGCGCGGCGGGCCAGCTCAGCTCGGTCTCGATCGCCGTGGACGCCGCCGCGCAGCAGGCGTCCTCGCAGGCCGGCACGGTCGCCTCGGCGGCCGACGTGGTCTCCGGCAACCTCCAGATCGTCTCGGCCGGCTCCCAGGAGATGGGCTCGGCGATCCGCGACATCAGCGTCTCGACGACCGAGGCCACCGAGGTCGCCGCGCAGGCCGTCAACGTCGCCTCGGCGACGAACGCGATCGTGGCGCGGCTCGGCGAGAGCTCCGAGGAGATCGCCACCGTGGTCAAGGTGATCACCAGCATCGCCGAGCAGACCAACCTGCTGGCCCTGAACGCCACCATCGAGGCGGCCCGTGCCGGTGAGGTGGGCAAGGGCTTCGCGGTCGTCGCCGGCGAGGTGAAGGACCTGGCCCAGGAGACGGCGAAGGCCACCGAGGACATCTCCGGGCGGGTCCAGGCCATCCAGGCCGACACCAGCGGCGCGGTCACCGCGATCGCCGAGATCTCGACGATCATCGAGCGGATCAACGGCCTCCAGCTGACCATCGCCTCGGCGGTCGAGGAGCAGACCGCCACCACCCAGGAGATGAACCGGACGTTGTCCGAGGCGGCCAGCAGTGCCGGCGACATCGCGGCGACGATCACGACGGTCTCCGACGCGACCCGCCGGACCACCGACACGGTCGGCGAGACGCGGACCGCCGCCGACGCCCTGAACATCACCGCCGCGCAGCTTCAGCGGGTGGTCTCCCGCTTCCGCTACTGACCGACAGCTGTCAATGTAGAGGCCATGTACCCGCCCGAGCCCTGGCATCTGCGCGGCCAGATGTATCTCTCGGTCTTCCTCGTCCCGCGGGGCAGGCTGCCGCAGCTCCCCCCGGTCCTCGACACAGCGGTCCAGCCGATCACGGTCGGCGGCCGGGTCGCGGTCGGCGCCGCCTGGGTTCGGTACGAGCCCGGCGGCGTCCTGCACTACCAGGAGTTGCTCAGTGCCGTGCTGGTGCACGAGCGCGGCCGTCCCCGGGTCAGCATCACCGACATCTGGGTGGACAGCCTCGCCTCCCGTGAGGGCGGCCGGCGGCTCTGGGGCATCCCGAAAGAGATGGCCGATTTCACGATCGACGCGGAGAACGAACCGCTTGTCGACGCGCAGGCGGCGGTGGCGCCCGGCGGCCGGCGCATCGGCTCCGCGCTGGTCCGGCTGAAAGGGCGGCTTCCGGGCCGTTTCCCGCTGGCACTCACTGTCGCCCAAGCGGTGGGCGAGACGGTCCGGCGCACACCGGTGCGAGGCCGGGGCGGCTTGCGTACGACCACCGCGGCCTGGCAGGTCGAGCCGGAGGGCCCGATCGGATACCTGGCCGGGCGGCGTCCCGTGCTGAGCCTCGCCATCACCGATTTCTGGCTGGTGTTCGGCCGCACGCCGACCGACCGGGCGCGCAAGGCCCACTCCACGGAGAAGGGGAACACCCGCGGCTGAAAAAGGTTCCTTGGGTACGGTTCGGCAGAAGCATCACCGACCCGCGGTTCGGCAGAAGGTATCGCCGGCCCGCGGTTCGGCGGGAGCATCGCCGACCCGTGACGAGGAGTGAGATGAACCAGGCCGGCCACGACCACCATCACCACACCGCCGGCCCGGCACAGCCGATGTCGGCCCGTGCCCGCCGGATCACCCTGTGGCTGCTGGTGCCTGCCGTCCTGATCACCGCGCTCGGGATGCTGCTGCTCTGGCCGCGCGACACCCCGCAGTCCACCGAGGGCGCCGGGCCGGAGCGGGCGTTCGGCCGGATCGTCGCGGTCACGCCGGAGGCCTGCCCGGAGGTGCCCGAGGGCGAGACGCCGCTGACCGGCTGCGGAACCGTCACCGTCACGCTCGACGACGGCACCGGTGTCACCAGCGAGATCCCCGGTGGCCCGGGCGCGCCCGAGGTGGGTCCGGGCGACGACGTGACGCTGATGGTCCTGGAGAATGAGGACGGCACCCGCGAGTACTCGATCACCGACCATCAGCGGTCGACCCAGCTGTGGCTGCTCGGCGCGGCGTTCGCCCTCGCGGTCGTCGCGTTCGGCCGGTGGCGCGGGCTGACCGCGCTCGGCGGGCTCGCCGTCACGTTCGCGATCCTGCTCTTCTTCATCGTGCCGGCCATCCTGGACGGTCGCTCGCCGGTCGCCGTGGCGGTCGTCGGCGCCGCCGCGATCATGCTGATCGTGCTGTACCTGACGCACGGCTTCTCGATGACCACCACGATCGCGGTGGCCGGCACCCTGGCCAGCCTCGCGATCACCGCGGTGCTGGCCGCTGCGGCGACGGCCGCCGTGCACCTGACCGGGGTGGCCGACGAGACGTCGAACTATCTGACGATCACCCAGGGCGACGTCAACATGCAGGGCCTGCTGCTGGCCGGCATCGTGATCGGCTCGCTCGGTGTGCTCGACGACGTCACCGTTACCCAGTCCGCCACCGTCGCCGAGCTGGCCGTCGCCAACCCGCGGTACGGCTTCCGGCAGCTCTACGGCGCCGCGACCCGGATCGGCCGTGCGCACATCGCCTCGGTGATCAACACGATCGTGCTGGCGTACGCCGGCGCGTCGCTGCCGCTGATGCTGCTGTTCGCGGCCGGCAACACGCCGGTGAGCGAGCTGCTCACCTCACAGCTGATCTCGCAGGAGCTGGTGCGCAGCGCGGTCGGCACGATCGGCCTGGTCGCCGCGGTGCCGATCACCACGGCGCTGGCGGCGCTGCTGTCAGCCAGGGCGCCCCACCCGGCGGCCGACGCCTCCGATGGTGATGTGGCGCGTGGTGATGTGGCGCGTGATGCGGCCGCCGGCGATGCCGCCCCCGCCGAGGGTGGGGGACGGCGTCCGCCGGAGGAGAACCGCTGGGCCGCGTTCGTCGACCGCGACTGACCGGGTTCCTACTTTCCGCACTTCTTCCACTGGACGCGGTAGACGGTGTTCAGCGACGCGTCGGTGGAGTCCATCGAGATGAAGCTGGTGTGCTTCTTCGAGTCCGACGTGCCACGGTTCACGCGCAATTCGGTGTTGATGTTGAGGAACCGGCGGTCACCACAGTTCAGGAAGTTCAGCGAGGCGATTCCCACCTCGTCGGTGCGCTGCCAGTTGCCGTCCATCGGGCCCTTGAAAGGGTGCCGGGTACGCGTCGTCTGCGAATATCCCTGGAAGTAGTAACCGGCGTTCTGCTCGGCCCAGGCGCCCTTCTGCAGGTTCGCATAACCGCGGTAATCGGCGGTCGCGACGGCGAACGTGAATCCGTTCGGCACCTTGATGTCGAGCGCGAGCTGACAGTTCTTCCGGAAGTCCAGAGCCGAGGCCTCCGGGCCGACCTGCGCGGTGTACTCGGAGTACGAGACGGTGAAGGCCTTGTTGTCCTTCGACACCGTGATGGCTGCCGTGCCGTCCGGGCAGCCCGACCCGTTGGCCTTGACCACGTCAATGATCATCATCTCGTCGGGTGTCGGGTTGCCCGCCGGCGCTGCCTGGACCGGCGCGGCCATGGCCAGTGCGCCGAACATCGCCGCCCCCGCGGTGAGCGTACGCAACATGAGAATTACTCCGTTCGTAAGGAATCCATTAGGCGAAACCGGAGAATTGTTCGCCGAGAAGGATTCTTCAATTGTTCCCATTTCCCACCATAGTGATTTCGCGGAACCGCATGGCCAGGCCGGGAAACAGTCGAACGGAAGTCCGGTAAAGGCGACCATTAGCACCTGATATTCCCGATCACCCCACAGCCGAGCCCGATCCGTGCTAAGCGCGCCGCGCCGGCCCGTTCTGCGCGCGCCGAGCCGGCAGCCGTGTGCGCCGAGCCGGCCCGTTCTGCGCGCGCCGAGCCGGCCCGTTCTGCGCGCGCCGAGCCGGCCCGTTCTGCGCGCGCCGAGCCGGCAGCCGTGTGCGCCGGCCGGGTACGTGGTGTGCAGCTGGCAGCCGTGACCCTGCTGCCTGAATGGGCCGGCGCCCTCGCGAGCCGGCGCCCAGCGTCTTGCCGAGCGGCACGAGCCGACCAGTCCGCGATCTTGGAGGCTTCTGGTTGCGGAGTGTTACACGCTGTCACGGCGAGGCGGGCCGGTGGTCGATGTGTGGAGCATGGTGGGGCCTCCAGGCACCGCCAGTTACCAAGATCGGCACGTGATGCCCGTGGGCGCGGCACGCAGAGCGACGAAGCAGGTCGCCGGTGAACCGCGCACCCGCCGCGCACCCGCCGCGCACCCGCCGCGCACCCGCCGCGCACCCGCCGCGCACCCGCCGCGCACCCGCCGCGCACCCGCCGCGCACCCGCCGCGCACCCGCCGCGCACCCGCCGCGCACCCGCCGCGCACCGAAGCGCTCCGCCGCGCACCGAAGCGCTCCGCCGCGCACCGAAGCGCTCCGCCGCGCACCGCGGGGCCGGCTTTGCCACAGGCAGCCCCACAGTGTGTTGATTTAGGGTGCGATGCGAACCTGTAGTCGACACGAGCAGCCGTTTCGTCAGCGTGCGTGTGGACATTGGGTGCGGATCGAACCCTAAATCAACACACTGGACCCACACTGGGCTGCGGTCGTGCGGTCGTGCGGTCGTGCGGTCGTGCGGTCGTGCGGTTGCTCCGGCAGCGCCGAGCGAAACGGGCTGGGCGTTGGGCGCGGCGGCGGAACTTGTGAGTTTCGGGTCGGTCCGATGGCGCAACCGCACGCCGTCGTCTACTCAAGCGAATTGGACAGCAGGATCAGCCGTGAGTGCCGGCCATCACGAGAGTGCGAAAATTGCGAATCGGGCATATTGGTGGTGGCCCGTTCAGCCCTGTCCATCGAAACGCCAGAACACGAGTTCCGCCTCCGCGGAGCCCGTCCGTCACGCGGCCCAGCTCAGCTCGGTGTCACCTGCGAGCCGGCCCCGGGAAAACCGGCTGTGCGTCACGGCTGCCGGCTGTACGTCACGGCGACCGCCGCGTTAAGCCGGCCGTGACTACGACCCGAGCCGGCGGGTCAGTGCCGTGTGCCGACGCCCGGCGCTGACCGTGCGGACCGCGGCGGCCAGGGCCCGGCGCGAGCCGACGAGCACGACCAGTTTCTTGGCCCGGGTGATCGCGGTGTAGAGCAGGTTCCGCTGCAGCATCATCCAGGCGCTGGTGGTCAGCGGGATCACCACGGCCGGGTACTCCGACCCCTGCGAACGGTGGATCGTGATGGCGTACGCGTGTGCCAGCTCGTCCAACTCGTCGAAGTCGTATTCGATGACTTCGTCCTCGTCCGTGCGTACCGTCAGGGTCTGTTCCTCGGGCGAGAGCGCGGTGACGACGCCGACGGTGCCGTTGAAGACGCCTGCCGCGCCTTTGTCGTAGTTGTTCCGGATCTGGGTGACCTTGTCGCCGACCCGGAAGACGCGGCCACCGACCCGTTTCTCCGGAAGCCCCTCGCGGCCCGGGGTGAGCTGCTGCTGGAGCAGGCCGTTGAGCGCGCCGGCGCCGGCCGGTCCGCGGTGCATCGGGGCGAGGACCTGCACGTCACGGCGCGGGTCGAGGCCGAACTTGCGGCCGATCCGGTTGCAGACCACGTCGACGGTGAGGGCGGCGGCCTCCTCGGTGTCGTCGCACGGGAAGAGGAAGAAGTCGCGCATGCCGTCGAAGACCGGCGGCCGGCCCTGGTTGACGCGGTGGGCGTTGGTGACGACGCCGCTCTGCGCGGCCTGCCGGAAGATCTGGGTGAGCCGCACCCGGGGGATGGCCTCGGCGGCGAGCAGGTCGCGCAGCACCTCGCCGGCGCCGACCGAGGGCAGCTGGTCGACATCGCCGACGAGCAGCAGGTGCGCCCCCGGCGGAACCGCCTTGACCAGCTTGTTCGCCAGGATCAGGTCGAGCATGCTGGCCTCGTCGACGACGATCAGGTCGGCGTCGAGGGGGTTGTCCCGGTCGTACGTGGCCTCGCCGCCAGGCTGGAGCTTCAGCAGCCGGTGCACCGTCGCGGCGGGGTGGCCGGTCAGCTCGGCGAGCCGTTTCGCGGCCCGGCCGGTCGGCGCGACCAGCACGATCTTGGCTTGTTTCGCGGCGGCGAGCTCGACGATCGAGCGGACCGTGAAGCTCTTGCCGCAGCCGGGGCCGCCGGTGAGCACCGCGACCTTCGAGGTGAGGGCGAGTTTGACGGCCTGTTCCTGCTCGGCGGCGAGGTCGGTGCCGGTGCGTTTGTGCAGCCAGGCGAGGGCCTTGACCCAGTCGACGCCGGCAAACGATGGCAACTTATCCGATTTATCCGACAAAAGGCGAAGAAGTGTCGAAGCCAGCGACTGCTCAGCGCGGTGGAACGGCACCAAGTAAACCGAGTCGTCCTCGCGAACCACGCCCTCCTCCTCGATGAGCGACGCCAGGCAGGACGGGATCAGCCCCTCGGGTACCTCAAGGATCTTGGCGGCTTCCTCCGACAACTGTGCGACAGGCAGGAAACAGTGCCCGTTGTCGGTCGCCTGCGACAGCGTGTACTGCAGCCCCGCTTTCACCCGTTCCGGGCTGTCGTGCGGGATCCCGACCGCCTGCGCGATCGTGTCCGCCGTCTTGAAGCCGATGCCCCACACGTCCGACGCCAGCTTGTACGGCGAGTTCTTCACCACGGAGATGGACGCGTCCCCGTACTTCTTGAAGATCCGCACGGCGATCGAGGTGGACACCCCGACGCCCTGGAGGAAGACCATCACCTCCTTGATCGCCTTCTGCTCGGCCCAGGCCGAGGTGATCTTCGCGGTGCGTTTCGGTCCGAGGCCGGCCACCTCGATCAGCCGATCCGGTGAC
The DNA here is from genome assembly GCF_050955685.1 of Actinoplanes sp. CA-015351. Lineage (NCBI taxonomy): Bacteria > Bacillati > Actinomycetota > Actinomycetes > Micromonosporales > Micromonosporaceae > Actinoplanes > Actinoplanes sp. CA-015351. The sequence goes on along the minus strand of NZ_CP192102.1, from coordinate 5,697,456 downwards.
TCCTCGATGATCTCCAGGGTCTCCAGTCCGAAGTGGTCCACGATCCGCTCGGCGAAGACCGGCCCGATGCCCTTGACCAGCCCGGATCCCAAATATCGCCGAATTCCCTGGATGGTGGCCGGCAGCACCGTGGTGTACGAGATCACCTCGAACTGCCGCCCGTACTGTGCGTGCGATGACCACCAGCCGCTCAGCCGCAGGCTTTCCCCGGGCTGCGCGCCGAGCAGCGCGCCGACCACTGTCAGCAGGTCCGATCCGTGGCCGGTGGCGACCCGGGCCACGGTGTACCCGGTCTCCTCGTTCACATAGGTGAGTCGTTCGAGTACCGCTTCCAGCACGTGGGGGGAGGCCTTTGACACGCTGCCATGGTGCCTCGTCCTCTGGAACGTGACCACGGCAGGGCATAGCGTGATCACTCATGGCGCTGTTTGACTTTCCACTCCACGAATTGCGCACGTACCGTCCCTCTCACCCCGAACCGGCCGGTTTCGACACCTTCTGGTCCGGCACGCTCGCTGCGGCCCGCCGTGCTGCCATCCCGCCCAAGGTGGCCGAGGCAGAGACCCCGCTGCGGGGCATCACCACGTACGACGTGACGTTCAGCGGGTACGCCGGCCAGCCGGTGAAAGCCTGGCTGAACCGTCCGGCGGGCAGCACCGGCCCGCTGCCGGTCGTCGTCGAGTTCATCGGTTACGGCGGGGGCCGCGGCCTGCCGATCGACTGGCTCGTCTGGGCCAGCGCCGGGTTCGCTCACCTGATCATGGACACCCGGGGTCAGGGCGGCAGCTGGCGCGGCGGGGACACCCCCGACCCGGACGAGTCCGGTTCCGGCCCGTCGTCGCCCGGTTTCCTGACCCGGGGCGTGCAGGCGCCGGAGTCGTTCTACTACCGGCGGCTGATCACCGACGCGGTACGCGCCGTGGAGACAGCGGCCGAACTGCCCGGCGTCGACGCCTCCCGGATCGTCGTCACCGGTAAGAGCCAGGGCGGCGCGCTGTCGCTGGCCACTGCCGGTCTGGTGCCCGATCTGGTGTCGGCGGTGGTGTCGGCCGTGCCGTTCCTCTGCGACATCCGGAGAGCCGTCACGGTCACCGACATCAACCCGTACGCCGAGGTGGTCCGGTTCCTGCGGACGAACCCGCACCTGGCGGAGAAGACCCTGAACACGCTCGACCACGTCGACGCGGTGCACTTCGCCCGCCGGGTCACCGCGCCGGCGCTGCTGTCGGTGGGCCTGATGGACGACGTCTGCCCGCCGTCCGGGGTGTTCGGCGCATACAACGCGATCCCCGGCGAGAAGCGGATCGAGGTCTACGAGTGGGATGGCCACGAGGGCGGCCGGACGTACTTCGACACCCTGGCCTGTGAGTTCGTCGACGACATCGTGCGATGACGACGAAACGGCCCGGACCGCAGAGAGCGGTCCGGGCCGGGACGAAGCCGTACAGGCCGAGGGAAACTAGATCAGCGCGCGGAGAATGCCGATCGCCAGGAAGACCAGGATGAACGACAGGTCGATCGAGACACCGCCGACCCGCAGCGGCGGGACGATCCGCCGGACCGGAGCCAGGATCGGCTCGGTCACCGTGTAGACCGCGCTCATCGCCCGGGAGCGGATCGAGCCGGGCATGGCCGGACCCGCCAGGGCGACGCTCCAGTCGAGGACCGCGCGGGCGATCAGCAAGAACTGGACCACGAGCAGAACCAGACCGACAAGAGCGAGAAGCATCGCGGAACCTCCAACTGCGGGGTGTGTGCCTTAACTATGAGTCGGCTTCCTGTGTGCTTCCTTTACGTTTCCTGAGCCACTGAAAAACCTAGTTGAAGTGCAGCGGGTGCGGTCCGGTGCGCCCGTCCCGCTCCAGGCCGTCGATCTCGGCCACCTCGGCGGGCGTCAGCTCGAAATCGAAGATCGCCAAGTTCTCCCGGATCCGGGACGGGGTGACCGACTTCGGGATCACCACCCGGCCCTGCTGCACGTGCCAGCGCAGCACCACCTGGGCCGGCGACCGGCCGTGGGTCGCGGCGATCGAGGTCACCCGCGGGTCGTCGAGCACGCCGGCCTGGGCGAGCGGGCTCCACGCCTCGGTCACCACACCCAGCTCGGCGCCGGCCGCCTGCACCTCACGCTGCTGCAGCGCGGGATGCACCTCGATCTGGTTCACCGCCGGAACGGTGCCGCCGAGATCCGCCACGGCACGCAGGTGTTCCGGGAAGAAGTTGGAGACGCCGATCGCGCGTACCCGCTTCTGCTCGTAGAGCGTCTCCAGCGCCCGCCAGGTGTCCAGGTACTTCTCGTGCTTCGGCGTCGGCCAGTGGATCAGGTACAGATCCAGGTGGTCGAGCCCGAGCCGCGCCAGGCTGGCGTCGAACGCGCTCAGCGTCGCGTCGTACCCCTGATCGCTGTTCCACACCTTGGTGGTGACGAACAGCTCGTCGCGCGGGATCCCGGCGTCGCGCAGAGCGGCGCCGACACCCGCCTCGTTGCCGTAGACAGCCGCGGTGTCGATGCTGCGGTAACCCGCCTCCAGCGCGCTGGTGACCGCGGCGGCAGTGTCCGCCTCGGGGATCTGGAAGACGCCGTAGCCGATCTGCGGCATGGTGATGCCGTTGTTGAGAGTGATGACTGGCGTGTCAGCCATGCGATTCGCCTCCGGGTTGCGTTGCGGTGCCCTAACGCTTACCCCGAAACCCGCATGATCAACAACGCTTTCCGGCAAGCCGCCTCGCGGCCCAGGGTGGTGGGCGCGGCGGGTGCGGCGCATTCATCTCGGGAGATCCGCAGATCAACCCCTTTTTGGTACGCGTAACCGCAAGCGCCAGTCCGCCCCCGGAGGGGACACGGCTCCCGCAGACAGCGAAAGCTCGCGCCGTCACGGCAGACTTGCCGCCGGCTGGGCGGTGGCCAATGGTCGCGCCGGGCGGCTCGCCGCCGGCTCGGTGGGTGGCAGTGGGCGCGCTCACCGGCTCGCCGCCGGGTCTGCGGCGGCGGTTCCGGGGTCGCCGGGTGCTGGCGAGGAGGCTGCGGCGGAGCCGGCAGGGTGCGATGCCACCGGTCGGGCCGTGCTGCTCCAAGGGAGTGCGGTCCAGGGGAGTCCGGGCGGGGGTGGGCCTGACTCGACGGGGGGATGGGTGAGGTCGGGGGATGGTCCGGACGGTGGGGGCGCGGTCAGCTGGATGGGGAACCGGCTGCCGCGCGGGTGGGCTCACAACCCGACCAGCCGTCGGGTGGCGCCCGGTCTCCGTCTGACCGGTGGGCTTCCCGGGGCCGCCGGCGCCGGTGCTGGCGCTGGTGGCCGGACCCGGGGAAGCAACCGGCCCGTCAGGGGGTCGGTGGGCTTGGTTTCCGGCGATGGGGTCGTGCTCCGGGATCCGGCAACCGGCATCGCCTCGGCTCGATTCATGGCGCTCATTATTGATGACCGTGCATCCGATGCAAGCATCTTGCCTCCGCTTTAACTACGCGGAAACAAGTTTCCTCAGAACGGGTACACCGGCGGCTTGTCACGCACGGTGACCCAGCGGGTCTCGGTGAACGCTTCGACGTTGGCGGCCGGGCCACCGAAGCGTGAGCCGGTTCCGGAGGCGGCCACCCCGCCGAACGGACTGTTCGCCTCGTCGCTGACCGTTTGATCATTGATGTGCACGATGCCGGTCGGCACCCGGTCGGCGAGCGCGAGCCCTTTCATGACGTCGCGCGTCACGATACCCAGTGACAGACCGTACTCACTGGCGGTGGCGAGCCGGACCGCCTCCTCCTCGTTGCGGAATCGCAGCACCGGCGCGACCGGACCGAAGATCTCCTCGACGAACGCGGGCGTGTCGTCGGCGACGTCGGCGAGCACGGTGGGGGAGTAGAAGAGATCACGGTAGGTGCCGCCGGCCGCGATCCGGGCGCCGTAACCGGCCGAGCGGGTCACCACACTGTGGATCTTGTCGCGCTGGGCGGCGTCGATGATCGGGCCGAGCACGACGGTTTCCCGGGCCGGGTCGCCGACCGGCAGAGCGTTCGCCTTCGCGGCGAGCCGTTCCACGAAATCGTCGTAGAGCCGTTCGTGCACCAGGTGCCGCCCGGTCGTCATGCAGATCTGGCCCTGGTGGAACCAGGAGCCGAACGACGCCGCGTTCACGGCAGCCTCGACGTCCGCGTCGTCCAGCACGATCAGCGCCGAGTTGCCGCCGAGTTCCAGGTGGGCCCGCTTGAGGTGCTCACCGGCGAGCGCGCCGACCCGGCGGCCGGCCGCGGTCGAGCCGGTGAACGAGATGACCCGGACCAGGTGGTGAACCACCAGGGCCTCGCCGACGCCGGCGCCACCCGGCAGCACCTGGAAGACACCCGGCGGCAGCCCGGCCTCCTCGAAGATCCGGGCCAGGGCGACCCCGCCGGTGACAGCGGTACGCGGATCCGGCTTGAGGATCACCGCGTTGCCGAGCGCCAGGGCCGGCGCCACCGAACGGATCGCCAAGATGATCGGCACGTTGAACGGGGCGATCACCGACACCACGCCGGCCGGCACCCGCCGCGCCATCGACAGGCGCGGCTCCTCGCTGGGCAGCAGTTCGCCGTACGGCCGGGACGGCAGCGCGGCGGCCTCGTAACACTCCTGCTCGGCGGTGTGCAGGGCGAACCCGGCCATCGGCGGGATCGCCCCGACCTCGCGTACGTTCCAGCCGCTGATCTCCTCGGCGTGCTCGGCCCAGAGCTGCCCGGCCCGGCGCAGCACCGCGGCACGTGCCGTGTGCGGGGTAGCGGCCCAGGCCCGCTGTGCCTCGGCGGCGGCGCGGGCGGCCTCGTCGACATCGGCGGGGGTGGCCTGCCCGATCCGGCCGAGCACGGTGCCGGTGGCGGGTTCGACGACGTCGTACCCCTCGCCGCGGCCCGGCCGCCAGGCCCCACCGATGAAGATGTTGCCGGTCCAGGTCTTCTCGTCGAGGAGCATGTGCCCGCCCTCTCTGCGTGCTGGGGTTCGCCGACGCTATGCCCATGTTTCCGGCAGATCAACAGAGTGTTCGACTCACTGAAACGCTGTGCCGGTTATCGGTACCCCAGGCGGTTCGAGATCTCGGCGGCGCTGTGCCGCAGCGGGCGTTCCAGCCGGCCGACCACCGCATCGGCCGTTGTCGACCAGACCGTCAGGTGCACCGCGATGTTGATCGCGGCGACCACCCGCCCGGTCCGGTCGCGTACCGGCGCCGCGACCGACCGCAGCCCGGCCGCCAGCTCCTCGTCGTTGACCGCCACGCCGCTCTGCCGGATCCGGGCCAGGGCCGCGGTCAGCTGTTCCCGGTTGGTCAGCGTCTTCGACCCGCGCCGGGCGAAGTCGGTGCGGTCCAGAAGCCCGCGCAGCACGGCCGGCTCCTGATGGGCGAGCAGAACCTTCCCCATCGACGTGCAGTACGCCGGCAGCCGCGACCCGACGTGCAGGTTCAGCGCCATCGCGAATCCGCCGCTGGACCGGCAGCTGCGCCGGCGCTCGACGTAGATGATGTCGGTGCCGTCCAGCACCGCCATGCTCACCGTGTACCCGGTCTCGTCGGCCAGCGCCTGCAGGTACGGCGCCGCCGCCCGGTTGACCTCCAGGGCGTTGATCGCGGCGAATCCGAGGTCCACCACGCGCGGCCCGAGCGAGTACTTCTTCGTCTCCGGATCCTGCTGGAGGTACCCGAGCCGGGCCAGCGTCGCCACGTACCGGTAGGTGGTGCTCTTGTTCAGCGCGACGGCCCGGGACAGGTCGGCGACGCCGAGCACCGGCGTTGTCTCGTTGAACGACGACAGGATTGCCAGCCCGCGCTCGAGCGACTGGGAGAAACTGCTGCTCGTGGTGCTGTCCTCATCGAGGGCCATGCCGCATCGTAACGTCGCGTTCGACTCTGTGAAACACGCTGTTGACCGTCGGAATCCACAGCAATATCTGCCGCACGGGAGGTCGACATGGGCACGGGCCGGTGAAGTCCGGTGAATTTTCGGCTGTTGCCGGTCGGCTACCATCTGCAGCGCGATGGACCAGGAGATCAGTGCCGTGCGGCACCACATCGGCGGGGTCTGGACCTCCAGTGTCAACGGGCGTGTCTTCGAGAAACGCGACCCGTGGACCGGCGGGGTCTTCGCGTCCGTGGCGGCCGGCGACGCCGACGACGCCCTGGCGGCGGTTTCTGCCGCCTCCGATGCTTTCGACGCCTGGGCCGCGTCGTTACCGGGGCAGCGGCAAGAGATCTTTCTGCGGGCCGCTGCGATCCTGGACGGCCGGCGTTCCGAGGTACGGCGCCTGCTGGCTTCGGAGACCGGCTGCGGCGTCACCTTCGCCGGCATCCAGCTGGACTTCTGCGTCAACCTGCTCCGGCAGGCGGCCGGGCTGGCGTACGCGCCGTCCGGGCAGATCATCCCCTCCGATCTGGACGGCACCCGTGCCCTCGCGATGCGGCGTCCGGTCGGGGTGGTCGCCGCGATCGCCCCGTGGAATGCTTCCCTGGTCCTCGCGGGCCGGGCCGTCGTCGCGCCGATCGCGGTCGGCAACACCGTGGTGCTCAAGCCGTCCGAGGAAGCGCCGTTCACCGGCGGCGCCTTCTGGGCCGAACTGCTCGCCGAGGCCGGCCTGCCCGCCGGCGTGCTCAACGTGATCACCCACGCGCCCGGTGAGGCAGGCGTCATCGCCGAGACCCTGATCGCCGACCCCCGGGTACGCCGGATCAGCTTCACCGGCTCCACCGTCACCGGCCGCCGCCTCGCCGAACTCGCCGGCCGCCACCTGAAACGAGCCGTCCTCCAGCTCGGCGGCCACAACCCGCTGCTCGTGCTCGCCGACGCCAACCTGGACTACGCCGTCGACGCGGCGGTGTACGGCGCGTTCGTGCACAGCGGGCAGACCTGCATGTGCGCCCGCCGGATCATCGTGGACCGGGCGATCAGCGACGAGTTCACCTCACGTTTCGTCGCCCGGGCCGCTTCGCTGCCGTCCGGGGACCCCGCCGACCCGGCCACCGTGATCGGTCCGGTGATCAACGAGTGGGCGTTGTCGCTGCTCTCCCGCCGCGTCACCGAGGCCGTAGATCTCGGCGCCGTGCTGCTGACCGGCGGCGTGCCGTCCGGCCGCTGCTTCCCGCCGACGGTCCTGTCCGGGGTGCCCGACTCGGCGGAGCTGGCCTTCGACGAGACCTTCGGCCCGGTCGTCATGATCGAAGAGACGTCCTCCGTCGACGAAGCGGTGAACCGGGCGAACGCCTCAGCTTTCGGCCTGACAGCGGGCGTGATCACCGGCGACGCCTATGGTGGCCTCGATCTGGCGCGGCGCCTGCAGGCCGGCATAGTCCACATCAACGACCAGCCGGTCAACGACGAACCCCAGATGCCCTTCGGCGGCGTCAAGGACAGCGGCGCGGGCCGATTCGGCATGGGCTTCGCCGCCGAGGAGTTCACCGAAACCCAGTGGCTGACGGCCCGCCAATCCACCCGCCCATTCCCCTTCTAGCCGCGCACGCCACCCGGCAGCTTCTCAGGTTCCGCCATGTGTGGAGCGGTAGCGGGTTCGTGGCGGAGTGGCGGGGTGGCGGTGTGGCGGTGTGGCGGCGTGGCGGTGTGGCGGGGTGGCGCCGTGGCGGTTTCTCGGTGCGCGGTGCCGTTCGAAGATCTTGTGCGGTTTGGCCGGCTGATCGACCACAAGTGCACGAGATTGCGGTGACGGCCGTCAGCGCCATGTCGGTTTCGGCCAACGCGGTGCTTCACCCTTCGGCGTGGTGAGCGCGGGCTTCACGGGTTCGGCGTGGTGAGCGCGGTGCTTCACGGGTTCGGCGTGGTGAGCGCGGTGCTTCATGGTTTCGGCGTGGTGAGCGCGGTGCCTTTCGGATCTTGTGGACTTCGACGAACCGTTTGTGCGTAACTCCGCAAGATCGGCCAGGCTTGTTCGATCTTGCGGAGTTGTGCGGCCCCGTCTGCGGGGAAGTCCACAAGATCCACGCAGAGCAGAGCAGAGCAGAGCAGAGCAGAGCAGAGCGGAGCGGCGCCAAGCGGGTGGGGGCGGAGCGCGGGTGGGGGCAGAGCGCGGGTGGGGGCAGAGCGCGGGTGGGGGCAGAGCGCGGGTGGGGGCAGAGCGCGGGTGGGGGCAGAGCGCGGGGCAAGCCTGAGCGGGGCCGGGCACTGGTGGTGGTTGGTGTGGGTGGGGAGGCTGTTTGGCGTACGGTGGTTTTAGAGGATTGTGAAGTTTGTCGGTAAGGGTGTGCGGCCTGTCAGCGCGCGGAGGATCGCTGGGCCGTCGCCCAGGGTGACCGCGAGGCGGGCCGCGAGCGACGCTGTCTCGGACAGGGTGTCGTGGTCGAAAGTGATCGGGATGTCAGCGGCCTCGGCGGCGTCGGAGGCGTGCACCACCAGCTCGAACGTGCGGGTGGGGAGCCAGTCGGCTACGCGCATGCCGCCTGCCGGTGTCACGATCAGATCATCGTCGCCGGCTTGGGCGAGGGCTGCGGTGGCCTGGCCGACGAAGCCGCTGACCGCGTCCGCCGGGCGTTCGCCCAATGCTTTGCCGGTCTCGCGGGCATCGACGGTTGACGCTGTTCTGGCGGCCGCGACCACCGTTGCCGGCGCGCGGCGGGCCGCGGCGAAATAGAACTCCGGGGCCGGGACCACCAGCATCGGGGCCTGCTGGGCGAGGAGCTCGGGCACCCGGCGCAACGCCGAACTGACCGTGTGGCCGAGCAGGTCACGCAGCGTCCACTCGCCCAGGCCCGGACCGTCCAGCCGGTCCGGCGGGATCCGGGAGACCAGGTCGGCGAACGCGATCGCGGCGGAGCGGTAGGTGCGGCGGTAGTCCATGTCACCAACCTGCCATGTGCGGGCCGCGGCGGCGAGCCGCCGCCGTAACCTGCGTTGGTGCTGCTACCCGTGCCGGACGGCGACTATCAGGCGTACCTCTTCGACTGCGACGGAACGATCACCGACTCGATGCCGGCGCACTATGTCGCCTGGCAGGCGGCGCTCGCCGAGTGGGGATGTGTGTTCCCGGAGGAGCTGTTCTACGCGTGGGGCGGGCGGCCGGTGGCTGACATCGTGGCCTCGCTCAACGCGGATCAGGGCCTGGACATGCCGGTTCATCAGGTCGCCGAGCGGCAGGAGGAGCTGTTCCGGGCCGGGCTGCCCAGCATCACCGGTGTGCCGGGCGTGCTCGAACACATCGAGGACGCGTACGGCCGGCTGCCGATCGGCGTGGTCTCCGGCAGCACCCGGCTCGCCGTCACCGCCTCGCTCGAAGCGCTCGGGCTGCTCGACCGGTTCGAGACGTTGGTCTGCGCGGGTGAATACCCGCGGCCCAAGCCGTTTCCGGACGCGTACCTGCTCGGGGCCTCGCTGCTCGGCGTCGACCCCGCCCGCTGCCTCGCCTTCGAGGACACCGAGCTCGGCGTCGCGGCCGCTGTCGCGGCCGGGATGACCGCGGTGCGCGTACCGCCGCCGTGGGAACGCCGTTTGTGACGGTTATCTATTCTGGGTGGCATGCTGACGGCCGAGAGACAGAGCATCTGGCGCTCGCGATACAACCTGCTGCTCGACGGCGCGCAGGTGACCACCTGGGACTCGAGCGTCTGGCGAAGCGGCGGTTCCTTCACCCTTGACGACCAGACCTTTACGGTACGCGCCAACGGCTGGGGAACGAAGTACACGATGACCAGCGGCTCCGGTGCCGTGGTCGCCGAGGCGGCGAAGGTGAACCGGAAGAACTGGACAGTGGCGGCCGGCGGCCGGACGTTCGACTTCCAGCGGACCTCGGTCTGGCGCAACGACCAGCAGATGCTGCACAACGGCATGCCGGTCGGCACGATCCGCAAGACCAGCAGCTGGACCGGCAACCTGGAAGCCGACCTGCCCGGCCTCGACCTGCCCGTTCAGATCTTCGTTCTCGGCGTGCTGATCGCCGTGGCGGAGGCCGCAGCGGCCGCGGCAGCCGCCTGAGTGCGGCGGGATCCCGGCGGCCTGACAGTTGCGGGATCCCGGCGGCCTGACAGTTGCGGGATCCCCTCGGTGACCGGCAGCCTGATCATGGGTGCCGCCCACCGATGGAGGAAGTATGACCGGTTTCGACAGCATTCCGCCTACCACGCTCGCTGACGTGCTCGACCGTTCACGAGTGATGGACATCGGCATCCGGCCGCTCTGGACGCCGGTGCCGCGGATCGCCGGTCCGGCGTTCACCGTGAGCTGCCCGCCCGGCGACAACCTGATGCTGCACGCCGCCATCTATCGGGCCGCACCGGGTTCCGTGGTCGTCGTGCAGTCCGGTGATCTCGACTATGCCCTGGCCGGCGGGAACGTCTGCGCGGTGGCGCATCGGCGGGGCATCGCGGGGTTCGTCCTGGACGGCTTGATCCGTGATCTCGGCGAGGTGCGGGAGATCGGGTTCCCGGTGTTCGCGCGGGGCGTCATCCCGATCCCGGGTACGAAGTCCGAGCTGGGCACCCACGGCCGTGACGTGGTCTGCGGCGGTGTCGTCGTCGGTCCCGGCGATGTGGTGGTGGCCGACGAGGAGGGTGTCGTGGTGGTGCCGCGGGACCGGTCCTCGGAGGTGCTCGAGGCCGCTCGGGCGAAGCTCGCCAAGGAGGAGGCGGAGACCCTCGACGACTGGCAGGAGTCGCACCGGGCCCGCATCGAGAAGGCGCTGGCAGGCCACGGCTTCACGGGTTAGAGCCCCCGGCCGGCTCGCACTGCTGTCTCACCGGTGGCGGGACAGCAGTGCGAGCCGGCCAGGAAGATCGGTTCAGAGGACCTCGGCGGCCAGTGCCAGGGGGTTGCCGAAGCGGTGTGCCGTGATGCTGACCGCCTGCTCGTGCAGGAACGGCAGCAGCTCCACCTGACCGGATTCGGTCACCGGCCCAGACCAGACGGCCAGATCCGGGCGTCCACCGGTCGCCTCGGTAAGGGCGGACGCTGATCCTCCGATGAGGCGTACCCGGCCGGCGCCCTGCCCGGCTGCGAACGTGGCGTCGTCCTCGACCACCGCGCCCGGGAGCAGGGCTGCCAGCGACGCCGGCAGGGGCGACGCCGTCGACACCCGCACGTCGGCGCCGGCGAGGGTGCCTGCCGCGAGTACCCGTACCAGGTCCGCGACCGAGCCGCCGGCGGCCAGCCGGACCGTCACCGGGCACGGGACGTACCGCAGCACGTTGCGCTCGGCGGACAGGCCGGAGACGTCGGACGGCTCCAGCGCGGACAGCGCGAACGCCGCGTCACTGCGAGCAGCCCGCTCGACCCGCGCGACATCCGCGGCGGACAGGGCGGAAGCGGCGGACAGCAGCGCCCGGACACCGTCGTGGGTCACCGGGGCCGTGGCTGACGACTCGCGGGATTCCCAGCCGGTCAGGCCGACCAGGTAGTTCGGGCCGCCGGCCTTGGTTCCGGCGCCCACCGCGGACTTCTTCCAGCCGCCGAACGGCTGGCGGCGCACGATCGCGCCGGTGATGCCGCGGTTGACATAGAGGTTGCCGGCCTGAACCCGGTCCAGCCACGTGCGGATCTCGCCGGCGTCGAGCGAGTGCAGACCCGACGTCAGACCGTAATCCACCTCGTTGACCAGCTCGATCGCCTCGTCGAGGCTGCCGGCCGTCATGATGCCGAGGATCGGCCCGAAGTACTCGGTGCGGTGGTACGCCGACCCGCGCCGCACACCGTCGCGTACGCCCGGGCTCCACAGCTTGCCCGAGTCGTCGAGCGAACGCGGCTCCAGAAGCCACTTCTCGCCGGCGCCGAGCGTGGTCAGACCGTCGAGCAGCTTGCCGGCGGCCGGCTCGACCAGCGGGCCGACCTGGCTACGCGGATCGGCGGGGTACCCGACCTCCAGCGACGACACCGCGTCCAGCAGCTGTGTCCGGAACCGGTCGGACCGGGCGACACTGCCGACCAGCACGACCAGCGAAGCCGCCGAGCACTTCTGGCCCGCGTGCCCGAAAGCGGACGACACGACGTCCTTCACGGCGAGGTCCAGGTCGGCGCTCGGCGTGACGATGATGGCGTTCTTCCCGCTGGTCTCGGCGAGCAGCGGCAGGTCGGTACGGAACGAGCGGAACAGCTCAGCCGTCTCGTACGCGCCGGTCAGGATCACCCGGTCGACGAGCGGGTGCGCAATGAGCGAGCGGCCCAGTTCGTTCTCCTCGACCTGCAGCAGGGTGACCAGGTCGGGGTCGGCCCCGGCGGCGCCGAGAGCGTCGCGGATGACGCCGGCCAGCACGGTGCCGCAGCGTTCGGCCGGCCCGGCCGGCTTGAGCACCACGGACGAGCCGGCGGCCAGCGCGGCGAGCACCGAGCCGGCCGGGATGGCGACCGGGAAGTTCCACGGCGGCGTGACCAGGGTGAGCCGGGCCGGCACCGGGACGGCACCGTCGGTTGCGGTGAGCGCGGCCGAGAGCTCGGCGTAGTAGTGCGCGAAGTCGACGGCCTCGGAGATCTCCGGGTCGGCCTGGTCAGCGGTCTTGCCGGCCTCGGCGGCCATCACTTCGAGGAACGTGTAGCGGTGGGCTTCGAGCGCCTCACCGATCTGGTGGAGCACGGCCCGGCGGTCGGCGCCGCCCCACGACGCGGCGGCGGCCTTCTCCAGCGCGGCGTCCAGGTGCGCCTGGTCGCTGATCCGCGGCAGGTCGAGGCCGAGCTGCGACGACGCGGACCGCTCCAGAACCGCACGCACCCGGGTCCGGTTGGCGGCCACCGCCGGGTCGGTGTCCGCGGTGTTGACGAACAGACCGGGCTCCGAGCGCGGCACGGCGGCATAGCGGTCGGCCACCCGGTGCGCGAGCGGGATCTCGGCGGGCGAGGAGTCCAGGTCAGCGAGGGAGGCCAGGAACCGCTGCTCCTCCCGGGCGAACAGCTCCGCCGACGTGTGCAGCTCGAACACCGCCGACATGAAGTTGTCCGGGCTCGCGCCCTCTTCCAGCCGTCGGATCAGGTACGCGATCGCCACGTCGAACTGCTCCGGGCGTACCACGGGGGTGTAGAGCAACAACCCACCGACCTCGCGCCGGACCGCCTCGGCTTGGCCTTCGGCCATGCCGAGCAACATCTCGAACTCGATCCCGGCGCGCACGTCCCGCTTCCCTGCCAGGACCCAGGCGTACGCGACATCGAACAGGTTGTGACCGGCCACGCCGAGCCGGACGTTGGTGATCCGATCGGGGTGCAGCGCGTAGTCGAGGACCCGCTTGTAGTTGGTGTCGGTCGCCTGCTTGCTGTCGCAGGTGGCGACCGGCCAGCCGTGCAGCTCCGACTCGACCCGTTCCATCGGCAGGTTCGCGCCCTTGACCAGGCGCACCTTGATGCCGGCGCCGCCACGCTCGCGGCGCGCCGCCGACCACTCCTGCAGGCGCATCATCGCGCGCAGCGCGTCCGGCAGATAGGCCTGCAGCACGATGCCGGCTTCGAGCTTGAGCAGCTCGGGACGGTCCAGGAGCTTGGTGAAGACCGCGATCGTGAGGTCGAGGTCCTTGTACTCCTCCATGTCGAGGTTCACGAACTTGCCGGTGTCGGCGGCAAGCGTGAAGAGCGGCGTCAGCTCCTCGACGATGTCGGCGACCGACTCCTCGAACGCCCACGGGTTGTGCGGGGCGACCGTCGACGACACCTTGATCGACACGTAGTCGACGTCGGGGCGGGCGAGCAGGCGCTCGGTGCTCTTGAGCCGCTGGGCTGCCTCGCCACGGCCGAGGACGGCCTCGCCGAGCAGGTTCACGTTGAGCCGGACGTCGCGCTTCCTGATCCGGGCGATCGCCTTGCCGAGGCGGGCGTCGGACGCGTCGACGATCAGGTGACCGACCATGTGCCGCAGCGCGCGCCGGGCGATCGGTACGACCACGCCGGGCATGATCGGGGCGAAGAAGCCGCCGGCGCGTACCGCGGCGCGCAGGTGCAGCGGCAGGAACGCGGGGACGTCGGCGGAGAGTGAGCGCAGGGCCCGGGCGCTGACCCGCAGGTCCTCCGGGCGGATCACACCGTCGACGAAGCCGACCGTGAACGCGAGGCCCTTCGGGTCGCGCAGCACGCCGGCGAGCTGGGCTGCCGAGCCGCCGACGCGAACGTCCGCGGCCTCGCGCAGCCAGCGCCGTACCAGGGCGATCGTCTCTTCGGCGATCTCAGACATCGGGATGCTCCTTCCGGTTTCGGCAACAGTGTGAGTCCGGGCATCCGGTTAGGAAAAGCGATGCTTTATGAGCGATGCTCTTAAGTTGGGCTAAAGTATCGGCGGTGTTGGAGATCCGTCGTCTGATCCTGCTCCGTGAACTCGCCGTCCGGGGCACGATCGCCGCTGTCGCCGAGGCGCTCAACTTCACCTCGTCCGCCGTGTCGCAGCAGCTCAGCCTGCTGGAGAAGGAGACCGGCACCCAGCTGCTGCGCAAAGCCGGCCGCCGGGTGCAGCTCACTCCGCAGGCCGAGGTCCTGGTCGCCTCGGTGGGCGAGATCCTGGACACCCTGGAGCGCGCCGAGGCCCGGTTGCAGGCCGCCGCGACCCGGGTCACCGGACGGGTGCGGGTCGCGGTCTTCCAGTCGGCGGCACTCGCCTTCATGCCGGCCACCCTGCGGGCCATGGCGCTGCGCTTTCCCGACGTACGCGTCGAGATGGTCCAGCGCGAACCCGAGGAGGCGCTGCGCGAGACCTGGGCGCGCGACTTCGACATGGTCATCGCAGAGCAATACCCGGCTCACGCCGCTCCGCACCATCCTGGCCTCGATCGGCGAGATCTGACCACCGATGCGATCCGGCTGGCGCTCCCCGACCCGGCGGTTTCCCTGCACGAGGTGGACTCGCTGCTGGACGCCCGGCAGATGCCGTGGGTGATGGAGCCACGCGGCGCCGCGTCCCGGCACTTCGCCGAGCAGCTGTGCCGGCGGGCCGGTTTCGAGCCGGACGTCCGGTACGAGACCGCCGACCTGCAGGCCCACATGCGGCTTGTCGAGTCCGGCAACGCGGTCGCGCTCATCCCGGACCTGGTGTGGGCGGGCCGGGAGACGTCCTGCCGGCTTCTCGACCTGGACGGACTGCCGCGGCGGACGATCTTCACGGCGCAGCGGCTGGCCGGGGCGGCTTCACCGGCGGCGAGGGCCCTGCGGGAGGCCCTCGCCGAGGCGGTTCAGCCTCCGCAGGGCGGGTAGTTTCCGCGTACCCCAATGGTGAAGCGACAACCGAAGGTCGCGGCAGCGACAGTGCGCCGATCCAGGATCGCGTCGCCCGCGGGACGGCGGCCGGTCTCGACCCAGCGGACCAGATCGTCGAAGCCCTGGCGCAGCTCGGGCTGGGTAAAGCCGCAGTGCGTGACGTCGCGGATGGCGCGGGAGACGAAGTTGCGGCCGTGCGACTCGCGGGCGTAGTACTGCTCCATCGAGAACGGGACGAAGAGATCGCCGATCCCGTGCAGCGAGAGAACCGGGATCCGCGGCTTGCCGGCGACCACCGGCACGTCCGCTGTGGTGGTCCGGCGGACGCGCAGAACGTCGGCGTTGAGCTTCTTCTCCGTTGCCGTCAGCCGGCGGGTGTCGGTCGAGCGGTACAGCGTGTGCCGGTTGTCGACGGATCCGGCGGTCAGGCTCGGGTAGAAGCTGAACAGGAACGGGACGCCGCCCTGTGCTGCCGCGTTCCAATATGCCAAAGCCGCGTCGAATCCGGGCCGCTCGCCGCCGCTGCGCCGCTCGACGACGCCGGACCAGGTACGGCCGGCGTCGGTGAGGCCGGTCGTCACGCCCAGGGCGGGGATGATCTTTGATAGTTGGGCGCCGAACGCGGGTGAGGCGGGGAAGTCTGTCCTTACGCCGGTGAGTGCGGCGGCGGTGACCGTGGTGTCCAGGAAGTAGTCGAACAGTTCGACGTCGCCGAGCACCCCGCAGGTCGGCATCGCGCCGGCGAACGTGCGCGGGTACTTCTCGATCGCGACGGCGGTGACGTGGCCGCCCATCGACGCGCCGGTGATGTAGACCTTCCGTGCCGTGGCGCCGGTGGCCTGCCGGAACACGTCGATCAGCGCGTGCGTGTCGGTCACGCCCTGCGACACGTCGTAGCCGTTGGTGCCGTAACTGGAGGCCGCCCACGCGAAGCCGCGCTCGATGTAGTGCGCGCGCAGCGCCGGGTTGTCGACGAAGACGGTGGTCCCGTTGCCCCGGAAGCCGTGCGCGTAGACGACGAGCCGGCCGTTCCAGCGTTTCGGCTTCTCGATCCGGTACGCCGCGCCGTCCTTGATCCCGGTCCAGATCCGGGCGCCGGCCAGCGCTTCGAAGGGTGTGCCGTCGATGTTGCACGCCGGGTCGGCGACCACGTATCCGGGCAGGCCAGGTGCGGGCGCCTGGCAGGCAGCCTGCGCTGCGGCCTGGACTGCGGCCTGGGCTGGTGCGGCGGGCAGGAGAAGGGCGAGGGCGAGCGCGGCACGACCGATCATCGGTGTTTACCTCCCGGTAACATCCAATGGGCGGCGTCGATGTGTGTCAAGGGCCTTCCATTGGATCAACATGATCGTTTTGGCGTCGGCGATCTCGCCTGTCTCGATCATCTTGAGCGCGTCGGCGAGTGGAATCTCGACGGCCTCGATGTCCTCGCCGTCCTCGACCAGGCCACCGCCGTCGCCGACGCGTTGTGCCGGGCTGTAGGTGGCCGCGAAACAGTGAACCTTTTCGGTCACCGATCCCGGGCTCATCCACACGCTGAAGACCGGCTCCAGCTCGCCGATCGCGACGCCCAGCTCCTCGCTCGCCTCCCGGCGGATCGCCGCTGCCGGGTCGTCGCCGTCGAGCAGCCCGGCGGCTGTTTCGACGAACATGCCGTCCGGGTGCCCGTTCACGTAGACCGGGAACCGGAACTGCCTGGTCAGCAGGACGGTGTCGCGTGCCGGGTCGTGGAGCAGCACTGTCGCGCCGTCGCCCCGGTCGTAGGTTTCCCGCTGCTGCCGGCTCCACTGCCCGTCACGGCCTCGGTAGTCGTACGTTGTCCGGCGCAGGACGTGCCACGCGGTGGCGAGCAGCTCCACGTCCCGGATCACCACGTCCGGGTTGCCGGTGAGGTCGCGTCCCGTCCGGTCCAGGCCGGTGCGGCCACGGGCGTCAGGGATGTCGATGCCGCTTCGGTTAGTCATGGTGAGAACGTACACTCGAAACACGTAACAGTCGACAACACCAAGGAGAAACGCGCAATGTTGCCAGCGGAGCGACGCGACTACCTGCTGGCCCGGCTGCATGCCGACGGCAAAATCGTGGCCAAGGACATGGCCGCCGAGCTGGGTGTCGCCGAGGACAACATCCGGCGTGACCTGCGGGAGATGGCGACGGCGGGTCTGTGCCAGCGGGTCTACGGCGGGGCGCTGCCGGTCTCCGCGGCGGTGGCGGACTACGCCTCCCGGGCCGCTGTCGCCACGTCGAGCAAGGAACGGGTGGCGGCGGCCGCGGCCGCGCTGATCCGCCCCGGCGCGACGGTCCTGCTCGACGGCGGGACGACGGCTCTGGCGGTGACGGCGGCCCTGCCCCACGATCTGCGCGCGACGATCGTGACGCACAGCCCGACGGTGGCGGCGGCGCTGGTCGGCCATCCGGCGGTGGAGGTCTACGTGCTGGGCGGCCGCCTCTTCAAGCACTCGGCGGTGACGTCGGGAGCCGCGGCGGCGGAGGCGGCCCAGCGGGTGACGGCGGACCTCTTCCTGCTGGGAGTGACGGGCGTGCACCACGAGGCCGGGCTGACGACCGGCGACGCCGACGAGGCAGCGATGAAGCGAATCCTGGCCGCCCGAGCTGCCGACGTCTACGTGCTGGCCAGCAGCGAGAAGATCGGCGCGGCCTCACCGTTCGTGGTGCTGCCCGCGACCGAGGTGTCCGGTGTGATCACCGACGCGCCCGCCACGCACCCGGTGCTGACCGCATTGACTCAGGCCGGGACTCCGATCATCCCGGCCTGAGGCCGGCTGGTGCTCGTGGTCGCTTGCCGGGCTTGGCGGCGACCGCGAGCACGAGCCGGCCTGGGGTGGTGGGTCAGGCCTTGCGCAGGCGGACGGCGACCGTGTCGTTCTGGTGGATCAGTTCGGCCTGGTAGCCGGGGGTGGTCACCACGAGCTTGGCGAAGCGGCCGCGGATCTTGCGGGCCTTCAGCACCGGGATGGCCTTGGAGGCGTCGAACTTCTTGTCCGGGGTCACGGCGATCTCGAGAACCGTGCCGGCGCCGACCGTGGCCTCCTCGTGGACGGTGAGCGGAGCGGCGCCGTGCGGGCGTACCGTCGCCGAGAGGGTGCCGGCGCGCAGGCGCAGCTCGCCACCGATGTGGACCTTCTCCGCCGTGAGGCGCAGCGTGCCGCCGGTGACCGTGACGTCGCCCGAGCCGAGCGCGTTCTTCGCGGCCGCGACCAGGGTGCCCTCGGCGATCGTGGTGCCGCCCTGGTACTCGTTGTCGCCGGCCAGGGTCAGCGCGCCGGTGCCCAGCTTGATCAGGCCGCCGCGGCCCTCGATGTCGTTGCGCCAGGTGTCCGCCGCCGAGAAGCCGCCGGCCGTGGCGTCCAGGCTGACCGCGACAGTGGCGTCGAACGCGGCGTAACCGTCGGCCGCGGTGAACAGGTCGAGGCGGCCCCACTGCTCGCCGCCGTCCAGCAGCGGGTTACCGGCGGCCAGGCCGGTGGTGCGCAGGACCTCGCGGCGCTGCGCGGCGTCCAGGTACGGCAGGCGGGTCTCGAGCAGGACCTCGGCACCCTTCGGCACCGTGAAGGCGGCGCGGTTGCGGGTGCGCGGGAGGCCGTACGTCTGCTTCGGTTTCACGATGGCGGCGTTGCGTGCGCGGTCCGCGTACCCATCGCTGGTGATCGAAGAGTGAGCGTAGGCGAAGAGGTCTCCACCGACCTGGGTCTGGAAGTAGGCAAGCGCCTGGGCGCGCGCCTCGGCTTTGAGGGTCGCGTTGGCCGCGTCGCCGAGGATGGCGGCGGCGAGCGCGGTACCGAGGATGCGGCCACCGATGACGTCGGCCGGGGAGTGCATGCCGGCGATGATCCGGGTCTCGGCCAGATCGTAGGCCGCGGTGATCATCTCCTGGAAGCGCTCCGGGACCGCGTAGGCGAGGGCGATCGAGGCGAGGTAGAGCGCGTTGGTGTGGCCGCTGACATAACCGCCGTCCTCGGCCGGGTTCGTGCTGCGCTGGCGGAGCAGCTGCGGGACGACGACGGTGTCCGACTCGTAGACCGGGAAGCCCAGCGCGTCGATCTCGCCGGTGGGCACGACCTCGCTGTCGGCGTTCATCCGCCACGGGCGCGGGTACTGGTAGGAGAACTTCGACGGGTTGCCCGACGAGTAGTTGCCGCGCAGCGTGTTGACCAGGGTGACGACCTTGCCGAGCGCGGAGCTGGGGGAGCCGGCGCCGATGGCCGAGCCTGCCGGGGCGCCGGCCGGGACCGCGTCGCTGATCGTGGTGGCCGGGGTGGTCGCCGGGGCTGAGGTGATGCTGGTGACGGCGAGCGCGCCCGCCTTGTAGACGTCGGCGAGCGGGCCGAGGCCGGCGATCACCGAGTAGCTCTGGTGCTGGCGGTCCACGACGAACGCGCGGGCGGCCTCGGCGTCGGTGCGCTCGTGCGTGGTCTTGACGCAGTAGCGGACGTTGGCGCGCAGGAAGGCCTGGTCGAGGACGGTGCCGGTGTTCCAGGCGGTGCCGGTGGACCAGACCTGCTTCATGCCGGTGAGGATCCGGACGGCGGCGTTGGTCTCGGCGGTGAGGTTCGCCGTGATGTTCGTCTGGTAGCTGTCCACGAAGGCTGCCGCAGCGGTTTCTGCTGTTGTTGCTGCTTGTGTCGTCGCTGTCGCTGTCGCTGTCGCGCTTGTGGACAGGAGTTGCGGGCCGGCGAGCAGGCCGGCTGTTCCGGCGGCGGAGGCGCGCAGCAGGCTACGGCGGCTGAGATTCATGGGGGAGCTCCAAGCTGGTCGGCAAGATCGAGCTCAGCTTTCGTGTGCCCGGCTAAGGCTCTCCCAATTTCCTATGTTGTGAACGTGAACAAATCTTAAAGCAGCAGCTCAGCTCGGTTCCGTAACTCGACGTTCGCCGATTGACTCTTCCCTCCGGCCTGGGCCTTTGGTTACCGTCCGGTAATGCTTCGCCAGGGAATCCTCGCGACCGGCGTTCTCGCCGCCGCCCTGCTAGCCGTCCCCACTCCTGCCCATGCCGCCAGCGGATCCTTCGACGTGCTCACCTACAACGTCGCCGGCCTGCCGGAACTGCTCTCCAGCGCCGAGGTCGACCGGGAGACCGCGACCACCGCGATCGGTCAGCGCCTCGAACCGTACGAAGTGGTTCAGGTCCAGGAGGACTTCAACTACCACGCCTATCTGTACGCGGCGGACACCACGCACGCGTACCGGACGCCGACAAGCGGGGGCGCGGGCATCGGGTCCGGGCTCAACACTCTGTCCACGTTGCCGTACGACACCGACGACTTCGAGCGTGGTGACTGGGATTCCTGTCAGCTCGACTCCGGGGACTGTCTTACGCCGAAGGGGTTCACGTTCGCGCGTACCCGGGTTGCCGATGGCGTTTACGTCGACTTCTACAACCTGCACACGAATGCCGGGACCAACGCGGGTGACCAGGAGTCGCGTGCCTCGAATCTGAGTCAGCTCACCGCTTTCATCGCGTCGCATTCGGCCGGGAACGCGGTGATCGTGATGGGGGACACGAACACGCGGTACACCCGGGCCGCCGACACGATCCGGGACTTCAACACCGCCAACGGGCTCACCGACGCCTGGGTGAAACTGGAGCGCGGCGGGGTCGCCCCGGCCGCCGGTGCCGACGCGCTGCTCTGTGACGCGGCGGCGATCACCGACACGTGCGAGGTGGTCGACAAGGTTCTCTATCGGAGCAGCCGGTCCGTCACGTTGAACGCTGTCGGGTATCACAACGAGCACGCCGGATTCGTCACCACCGACGGGCTGATGCTGTCCGACCACTTCCCGATCAGTACCTCGTTCAGCTGGGCCTCGAACCCGGCGTACCAGGTGAGTGAGCAGTTCGGCGGGCCGCACGGGGATCACTACAACGACATCAACGCGGCGGGGCCGCTCCGCTCGATCGGGCTGCGTGCCGGGACTCGTGTCGATCAGGTCTCGGCGACGCTTGCCAGCGGGACCGTGCTGGCGCACGGCGGGACCGGGGGGACGGCCAAGACGCTGGTGCTCGGCAGTGGTGAATACGTGACGAGTGCCTATGCCTGCCGTGGGGTTTACAGCGGGCGTACTCGGATCTTCTACGCGCGGTTCACCACTAATTTCGGTAACAGCATTGCTGGTGGGACGACTACGCCGGACTGTGTGACGCGGACCGCCCCGGCCGGTATGCAGATCGCGGGCTTCCACGGGCGATCCGGAACGGCAGTGGACAAGGTGGGGTTCATCTACACGCCTCGGTGATCTGGGTTTTCTTGCTGGTCAGGGGCCAGCGTTCGTGAAGTGGACCGCGACGGGTCGCCGGTGGGGGATTTACGTTCGCAGACGTGGATCCATTACTCGCCGGCGACCTCGCCGCATTTCCTGAACTGTTGCAGTCCACTCGTGATTACGCGACGCGGTTGCTGCTCGATATCGACGAGCGGGCGGTGGCGCGTGGTTCCGGGACATTGAGTCCTGCGCCACTCCCTTTTGACGGTGCCGGCGCGGCCGGTGCTCTCGCATTGTTCGGGGAGCGCTGGGCGCCGGGTTTCTCCGGCAGCGCCGGGCCGCGCTATCTCGGCTTCGTCACCGGCGGCGTCACTCCGGCCGCGCTCGCCGGCGACTGGCTGACCGGAACGCTCGACCAGAACGGGTCGAACCGGTCCGGCTCGTCGGCCGCCGACCTCGAGGACGAGACGGTCGGATGGCTGCGGGACATGTTCCATCTCGGTCAGGACTTCACGGGCACGTTCGTCTCCGGCGCGACCATGTCGAACACCGTCGGCCTCGCCATCGGCCGGGAGTGGCTGGGGGAGCAGCTCGGGGTCGAGGTCGCACGCCAGGGCGTGGGGGCGCTCGGCCCGGTAACGGTGCTGTCGGGCACACCGCACTCCAGCGTGGTCAAGGCGCTGGCGATGCTCGGAATCGGTCGTGACTCCTTGCGTCTGGTGCCCACGCTGGAGGGCCGGGAGGCTGTCGACGTCGCGGCCCTTTCGTCTCTGCTCGATGAACTCGGCGGGCGTCCGGCCATCGTTGTCGCCAATGCGGGAACGGTCAACACCGTCGACTTCGATGATCTGCGGGCGATCGCCGCACTGCGTTCCCGGTATCCGTTCTGGTTGCATGTCGACGCGGCGTTCGGCGCTTTCGCGGCCCTCTCACCGTCGCATTCTCATTTGGTCGACGGCTTGGAGTTGGCGGACTCGGTCTGTGTAGATCTGCACAAGTGGCTGAATGTTCCGTACGACTCGGCCGTGCAGTTCACCCGGCGTCGTGACCTTCAGGTCCGGGTGTTCCAGAATGCCGCCGCTTATCTCGGTGACCCCGGTCCGAACCCTGATCATGTGCATCTCACGCCGGAGAACTCGCGCCGTCTACGGGCGCTTGCGGCGTGGTTCACCCTCGCCGCCTACGGCGTCGGCGGGCATCGGGAGATCGTGGAGCGCGACATCGCGGCGGCGCATCTTCTCGGCGAGCGGCTCGCGGCTGTGCCGGGGGTCAAGCTCCTTTCCCCGGTACGCCTCAATGTCGTCTGCTTCACCTTTGCCGGTGATGTGGGGCGGGCTGTCGAGGCTGTCGCGGAGTCGGGTGAAGCATTCTTGACGCCGACGGTTTATCGGGGGGTTCCGGCGTTGAGGGCGGCTTTCAGTAATTGGCGGACCACTAGTGAGGATGTGGAGCGGGTGGTGGAGGTTTTACGCAAGCACTTGGTGTGAGCCGGGTTGGGGCGGGGTTTGCGTTGCGGGGTTGTGGTGTTGGGTGGCGTTTTCCGGTTTCGCTTTTCGGTTTCGCTTTTCCGATTCCGCTTTTTTGCGTGGTTGGGGCGCACGGTGGGCTCTGGGTTGGGCTTTGTTGGCGTGGTTGGGAGCCCACGGTGGGCTCTGGGTTGGGCTTTGTTTGGCGTGGCTGGGGGCCCACGGTGGGCTCTGGTTGGGCTTGGTTCGGCGTGGTTGGGAGCCCACGGTGGGCTCTGGGTTGGGCTTGGTTCGGCGTGGATGAGGGCCCACGGTGGGCTCTGGATTGGCCGAGGTTTGGCTGGGTGAGGGCCCACCGTGTGCCCTTGATTGCGCTTGGCCGGCCGAGGGGTGATCGATCGAGCCGCGCTGGTTGCTCGTCGTCGGTGGGACGCAGGATGGATAGGAGCGCACGGAACGGTTCTGTGCGTTCTCGTCTACGCCATAGCCGTGATGTGGGCACACGGACGGCAACGGTGTGGTTTCGTCCACGCTTTTCCGCGCGATTGTGTGCGCTGGTCCACGTGGCGCCGGGTCACCGTGTTCCCTCAACTCGCTCGGGCCACTGCGCCGCTTGATCCGACCCATGCGGCGGCACGGTGATGGCCGCCGGCCGGGGCGCCCGCTCGGCAGTCGCGTTGATGGTCGCAGTCGGCTCGCCGTCGCCGTCGTGGTCGTGGGGGCTGGCGCGGTCGATCTTGCTTTCCCGCAGATCTTGAGTCATTTGCGACCCAGGCGTCTACAAAGGCTCAAGATCCCGCTGGGCGCTGGGCGCTGGGCGCTGGGCGCTGGGCGCTGGGCGCTGGGCGCTGGGCGCTGGGCGCTGGGCGCTGGGCGCTGGGCGCTGGGCGCTGGGCGTCGCTTGTGCCGTCGGGTTGGTGTGGGCTGGCAAACACGCCGTCAGGGGGGCAGGCGCCGGGTGGTGGGCCAGGCGGGAAGGGCGGCGGGTCAGCGGGCCAGGTGGGCTGGGTGGGCCAGGTGGGCCAGGTGGGCTAGGTGGGCTAGGTGGGAAGGGTGGTGGCTGGGTGGGCTAGGTGGGCCAGGTGGGCTAGGTGGGAAGGGTGGTGGCTGGGTGGGCCAGGTGGGAAGGGTAGTGGGGTGGGTGGGTGGGTTAGGGGCGGGAGGCTCGGGTTACCAAGGTGGCGGCTACGTCGCGGAGTTTGCGGTTTGCGGCCTGGGAGGCCTTGGACAGGATGGTGAAGGCCTCGTCCGCCGTGCACCTGCGCTGGCTCATGATGATGCCCTTGGCCTGTTCGATCACGGCTCGGCTCTCCATCGCCAGCTGCATCTGGCGGGCCAGGGCTGCCGTCGTGTCGTACAAGTGGGCGTTCGCCAGGGAGACCGCCGCGTAGCCTGCGAACGTTTCGGCCAGGACCACTGAGTCGGCGTCGAAGGCTTGGGCGGAGGCGGCGTAGATGTTCAGGGCGCCGGTCGCCGTCTCGTGGATGGGCAGGCCCACCGAGAGGGCGCTGTGTACGCCCACCGAGCCGGCGTGGTCCTGCCAGCCCGGCCAGCGGTTCTCGGCGCGGACGTCGTCGACGAGCAGGGTGGAGCGTTCGGCGGCGGCGGCGAGGCAGGGGCCGCAGCCGTTCTCGTACTGCCACTTGTCGATCCAGAGGGCGGCGTCGCCAGTGCAGGCCACGGTGCGCGGGCCGTCGGTGCGGATCAGGGTCACCGAGACCTCGTGGGCGCCGGGTACGGCACGTTTCGCCAGGGTCGCGACCTGGTCGAGGACGCCTTCGAGGTCGGTGTCGCCCAGGGTGATCCGGCCCAGCTCGTGCAGGGCTGCGGTGGGATCGGCCAGGTCAGGCGTCATGAGTTCGAGTCTGGGTCACGTCGAGCGAGAACGTCGTGAGTTCAAGAACGGGGAGAACCCAAACAGCGGCATACCCCGACAACCTCCCCACTAACGGGTGAGTACCCGCCGGTGTCCGCCTCGCGGAGGTTCTTGGGTATTATCTGCCAACTGCGGCCGAAGTCGTCCATCGACATCGGCCAACCAGCGTCAAGCAGCGGCGCGGATCCGGCGGCCACACCACGTGGTTGTCCGGGCAGCACCACCGGTAACCGACGCGAGCCGCATTCGGCGGATCGCGCACCGCTGCGGGGATCCTCTGACGTTGAAGGCGCACGACCCGACCGATTCCTTCGCGGAACTCGGCCGCATCTTTGCGGAACTAGGCCGCATCAAGCTGGGCGAGACCGACCTCAACGGTGTGCTGCACCAGGTCGCTGATCTCGCCCGGCGGACTCTGCCTGGCGCCGACCAGGTGTCCATCACCATGATCCGTGACGGCGAGGCGTACACGGCGGCGCACACCAGCGCGGCCACGCTGATGCTGGATGAGCGGCAGTACGAACGGTCCGGCGGCCCCTGCCTCACGGCAGCGCACGACACGAAGACGGCAGCGCACGACACGAAGACGGCAGCGCCCGGCCCGACGACGGCGGCGCACGACACCACGACGACGGCGCCCGGCACGACGACGGCGCCCGGCCCGACGACGACGGCGCCCGGCCCGACGACGGTTGCGGTTCTGGATGCCGCTAACGACGACCGCTGGGATGGCTGGCCGAAGCTGGCCGCGGCAGCCGGGTTCGGCAGTGTGCTGTCGGTCGGGCTGCCGATCGTGGAGGGCATGGCCGGCGCGCTCAACCTGTACGGCGAACGGCCGCACGCGTTCGATGACGACGCCGTGACCCTGGCGCAGACCTTCGTCCGGTACGCGGCGGTGGCGCTCGGCAACGCGCACCTCTACGACAGCACCGTGAACCTGGCTCAGCACATGCAGGCCGCGATGGAGAGCCGGGCCGTGATCGAGCAGGCCAAGGGCATCATCATGGGCGAGCGGCGGTGCAGCGCCGACGAGGCGTTCGGCATCCTCACGAAGGTGTCCCAGGACAGCAACCGCAAGCTGCGTGACGTGGCGGCGGCGCTTGTGGACCGTACCCAGCGGGCTCCTTGATCTTGGCGTGGGCGCCTGGCGGCAACGGGGGTTGTCAGGCGCTCACGTCGAGCCGTCCGCGTCGTGCGCCCTGCTGGTCGAGGTGGCGCAGCGCCGGTTCGAGGTATCCGGCGACCGGGTTGCGCCCGCCGTTGCGGTCGTACCGCCGGGAAAGGTCCTTGAGGTAGACCTCGGTCACCTCCTGGCCGGGGGCGAGTGTGCCGGTGGCGCGGTCGGCGGCGATGGCGGCGGCCAATGAGTTGATCCATCCGGCGTTGACGTCGCCGGGTTTGATCTGCTGACCGGTGGCCTGCAGGATCAGTTCCCGATCACGATCGGTCAGCGACGCGGCGTCCTCGCGGGCGTGGTGGTTGCGGTCCCGCGCGGGCCGGGCCGGGCCTGCCGGAGGGGCCGGCTGGCTGCGGTTCAACCGGGAAATGGACATGGCGGCCTCGACTCCCGTAAGCACTCTTCCTCCTCCTGATCGGTGCCGCGCGACCCCTGCTGAGACAAACGAAGACCCCTGCTGAGACAAACGAAGACCCCCGCTGAGGCAAACCGAAAAGGCGTATATCAGCAGCTCGGACGGGTAATCCTCGGGTCATGACCAGTTGGAGAACTGAGGAACGGATCGAGGTCGGCGGCGTACGCCTGAACGGCGACCTGTGTCTGCCGGAGCACCCCGCCGGGCTGATCGTTTTCGCCCATGGCAGCAGCGACTCCCGGCTCAGCCCGCGCAACCAGATCGTCGCGACGGAACTGCACGAGTACGGGTTCGCCACGCTGCTCGCCGACCTGCTGACGCCGGAGGAGGAGCTGGTGGACGCGCGTACCGGTCAGATGCGAACCGACGTCGGTGTTCTCGCCGACCGGGTGATCGGGCTCATCGACTGGGCGCGGGACAACCCGCCGACGGCGGCGCTGACACTCGGACTGTTCGGTGCGAGCACCGGCGTCGGCGCGGCGCTGGTCGCGGCGGCGGCCCGGCCCGAGGCGGTACGCGCGATCGTCTCCCGCGGTGGCCGCCCCGACCTGGCCGGCCCGGCCCTGCTGGAGGTACGCGCACCCACGATGTTCCTGGTCGGCGAGAAGGACATCGAGGTGCTCGATCTCAACGAGCAGGCCCGCAACACCATGCGGATCAGCGCGGAGATGCGGGTGATCGCGGGCGCCTCGCACCTGTTCTCCGAGCCGGGCGCCCTGGACCAGGTGGCGGAGGAGGCGGCCGGCTTCTTCCAATCGCACATGGCGCCAGAAATTCATCACCTGTTGAATTAGCGCGGACATCGGCATACCTTGACACCATGTCCGACAACGCGATCGAGGTCCGGGACCTCGTGATCAAACGCGGAAAGAGAATCGTCCTCAACGGCTTCACCTGCACCATCCCGCACGGCAGCGTCACCGGCCTGCTCGGACCGAGCGGCAGCGGCAAGACGACGCTGATGCGGGCCATCGTCGGCGTCCAACTGATCAAAGAAGGTCGGGTGACCGTCCTGGGCCACCCGGCCGGCTCGGCGCCGCTGCGCCGCCGGATCGGGTATGTGACACAGGCGCCGAGTGTCTACGCCGACTTGACCGTCCGGGAGAACGCCCGGTACTTCGCCAGCCTCTACCGGCTGACCGCCAAGGACGCCGACGCCGCGATCGAGGCGGTCGGCCTGTCCGGCCACGCCGGCCAGCTCGTCGCCGACCTCTCCGGCGGGCAGCGCAGCCGCGCCTCGCTGGCCTGCGCGATCGTCGGCCGGCCCGACGTCCTGGTGCTCGACGAGCCGACCGTGGGCCAGGACCCGGTGCTGCGCGACGAGCTGTGGGACCAATTCCGCCGGCTCGCCGCCGACGGCGCCACCGTGCTCGTCTCCAGCCACGTGATGGACGAGGCGAACCGCTGCGACCGGCTGCTGCTGATCCGCGAGGGCGTGCTGATCGCCGACGACACCCCGGCCGCGGTCAAGCGGTCCGCCGGCACCGACGACCTCGACCAGGCCTTTCTCCGCCTGATCCGCGACCAGAAGCTGGCCACCACATGATCCTGGCGAGCACCATCCGGCGGATACTCACCCAGCTGCGGCACGACCCGCGGACCATCGCGATGATCATCGTGGTGCCCACGCTTCTGATCACGCTCATCTATTTCATGTACGAGGGGACGCCCGGCGCCTTCGACCGGATCGCCCTGATCATGCTCGGCGTCTTCCCGTTCATCGTGATGTTCCTGATCACCAGCATCGCGATGCTCCGCGAGCGCACCAACGGCACCCTCGAACGACTCTTCACCACCCCGGTCGGCAAGCTCGACCTGCTTTTCGGGTACGGCGTCGCGTTCGGTCTCGCGGCGGCCCTGCAAGCGGCTGTCGCGGCCGGTTTCGCCTATGGCGTGCTCGGCATGGAGACCGCCGGAAGCCTCGGCCTCGTCATCCTGATCGCCGTGGCCAACGCCGTGCTCGGTGTCGCCCTCGGCCTGCTGTGCAGCGCGTTCGCGCGTACCGAGTTCCAGGCGGTGCAGTTCATGCCGGTCGTGGCGGCGCCCCAGCTGCTGCTCTGCGGGCTCTTCGTGGCCCGCGACCAGATGGCCGGATGGCTGCAAGCGATCAGCAACGCGCTGCCGCTGTCGTACTCCGTGGAGGCGCTCACCGAGGTCGGCGCGCACGCCGAGGCCACCGGAACCATGTGGCGTGATCTGATCGTGGTGGCAGGCGCGATCATCGTCGCACTCGCCCTCGGTGCGGCGACCTTGCGGCGCCGGACGGGATGAGATCAACTGCTGTGAGCGTACGCAAGAAGGGGTTGAGAAAGAGTGCGACGGACCGGACGCCGTCCCGGTAACCCGGACACCCGCGAAGCGATCCTGGCGGCAGCACGCAGCGCGTTCGCCGAAAAGGGATATGACGGCGCCTCGATCCGTGCCATCGCGACCAGTGCCGGAGTCGATCCGGCGCTGGTGCATCACTACTTCGGCTCTAAGGACAAGCTCTTCCTGGCGACGATGAACTCGCCGATGGACCCGCTCGACCTGATCACCGAGGCGGCGGCGGGCTCGCGTGACGAGATCGGCGAAAAGTTCGTCCGGGCGTTCCTGGTCATCTGGGACGGCCCAGCGGGTGCCGCCGGTGTGGCGCTGCTGCGCTCGACGGTCGGTAACGAGTGGGCGACCACGATGTTCCGCGAGTTCATCATCACCCAGATCCTGCGCCGGGCCGTGCCGAAACTCGGCCTCGACGAGGCGGAGGGGCAGCTGCGCGTCACGTTCGCGGCCAGTCAGATGGTCGGGATGGCGATGGCCCGGTACGTGATCAAGGTGGAGCCGCTGGCGTCCGCGCCGATCGACGTGGTCGTGGCGGCGATCGGGCCGACCGTGCAGCGTTACCTCACTGGGAACCTGCCGGGGGTGTTCGACGGTACCGGTGCCGGCGGATGATCCTCAGCCGTTTCGGGGTTCCTGCCGATCTGCAGGGTGACCGCCCGCATCAGCACCCCGGAGGTTCACCCGTTGTCGCGTTGGAAACGCATGCCCCGCTGGGGAAAGGCCGTGACCACGCTTCTCGTCGTGCTCGCGCTGGTCGCCGGGTCGGTCACCGTCACCACCGGTTTCCTCGCGTACCGGTTCAACGACCTGGTCGGCCGCGACGACGTGCTCGCCGAGGCGGCGGCGCTGCCGCCGATCACCGCGAAGCCGGAGTACAACTCGTGGGTACACACCTCGAAGAGCTCGAAGGCGCCGGTTCGCCCCGCCGCCGCGGCCGGCTCGGCACGCAACGTGCTGGTGCTCGGCGTGGACACCCGCAAGGGCTGGTCCGAGGGGCAGTCGCGCAGCGACACGATCATGCTGGTGCACGTCGACGGCACCGGCTCGGCCGCCTCGGTCGTGTCGATCCCGCGTGACTCGTACGTCTACATCCCGCCGGTGGCCGGCAAGTGGGCCGGCGGCAAGACCAAGGTCAACGCCGCGTACGCCTGGGGTGGCGCCCCGCTGGTGGTCCAGGTCGTCAGCCACCTCACCGGCCTGACCATCGACAACGTGGTGAGCGTCGACTTCGCCGGCATCCGCACCATCACCGACGTGGTCGGCGGGATCGACGTGAAGATCGCCAAGACCGTGCGCGACAAGCGGACCGGCGTGACCTTCAAGGCGGGCAGGCACCACCTGGACGGCAGGATGGCCGAGGTCTACGTCCGGCAGCGGTACGGCCTGCCGAACGGTGACTTCGACCGGGTCAAGCGGCAGCAGCAGTACCTGCGGGCACTCGCCCAGAAGGTGACCTCGCTGGGCATCGCCGCCAACCCGATGAAGCTGGACTCGTTCGTCTCGGCGATCGCCGGGTCACTGGTGGTGGATTCGGGGATGAATCTGGCCGCTACGTTCCGGGACCTCTCCGGGCTGCGGCCGGACGACCTGGCGTTCACCACGCTGCCGTCGTCCGGGTTCGTGCGGACCGCGGCGGGTACTGCCAACGAGCTGTCCGCGGCGGAGTGCTCGGAGCTGTTCGCGGCGCTGCACACCGACACGATGGCCGACTATTTCGTGGCGAACCCGGCGTTCTCAGGAACCGTCGGAGCCTAGTTCGGCCACGAAATCCTCCACGCCGGCGGGCGGCTCCAGGAACTCCAGGCCGATTTCCAGGGACCCGTCGTCGCGTTGCAGGCGGCGGGCCACCTTTGCCTCGGCGGCGGCACGGAAGCCGTCGATGGTGAACTCCGTGCGTACCGCATCGCCGACCGTGAGAGACGCGCCTCGCGCGACCATGCAGCCGAGGCCGTCGGCACTGAGATCCACCACCTCGGCGTCGACGGTCTGTGACGGCGTCGTGATGGAGACCCGGCCCCGGACCGGGAGCCTGTCGTGCCGGCGGCGTTCCAGCCGCTCGGCCACGTCGGAGAGGTCGCCGATCTGCTCCATCGTGGCGTCCACGCTCTGGTGCAGCAGCATCACGATGTCGCTCTGCCGGTCGGCGATCCCGCCGAGCTGGCGCATCGCGTCCTCGATCTCGCCGACGTCCCGGATGATCGCGCTGAGCGTCTCGCCCATCTGCGCCACGTCCGCTTCCAGGGCGGCGATCGTGCTGGTGATCTGCTCGGTCGAGTCCGCGGTGGTGTTCGCGAGACCTTTCACCTCGTCGGCCACCACGGCGAAGCCGCTGCCGGCCGCACCCGCCCGGACCGCCTCGATGGTGGCGTTCAGCGCGAGCAGCCGGGTCTGCGAGGCGATCCGGGAGATCACGCTGGCGATCCCGGCGACCTGGCGCAGGCTCGCGTTCAGCGCGGTGGCCGCCTCGTCGGCGCTGCGGGCCCGCTGCACCAGGGCCTCGGCGGCGTCGTTCGTGATCGTCACCCGTTCCTGGGTGGCGGCCGCCGCGTCCCGGGCCGCGCCGACCTGCACGACGACGTCCTCCAGCTTGCCGCCGATCACGTCGGCGGTGCTGTCGATCGCCTCTTTCGCGCGCCTGCGCAGCCGCTGGTTGAGGCGTACCTGCTCGACCTGGGCGGTCTGCGCGCGGGCGTCCCGATCGGCGCGCAGCCGGTCGATCTCGGCGTCCCGGTCGGCCAGGGCGGCGGTGAGCTCGTCGATCCGCTGGGCGCTCGTGGTGGCGCCCGCACCGCGGACCCGTTCCGGCCAGGTGGGGCTCACGCCGGATCCTGAGCCGTCGTCGACACGTTGCCGACGCTACCTGGCGGAACGGTCCTACGTATGCGGTTCCTGTTTTGGGAGTCGCTTTCGGGCCGCGCCGTGTGGCTTTCGGGCTGCCCCGCGGGTGCTTTCGGGCTGCCCCGCGGGTGGCTTTCGGCCGGCTCCGCGTCAGGCCAGGAGGTCGTCGATCTGGTTCTGGGCCAGGCGCATGCCCTCCATCATGCCCATCTCGGCCATCCGCTCCAGCTGCTCGGCGCTGGTGAAGCCGGAGACCAGGGTCATCCGGGTCCGCTCGCCGAGGCCTTCGAGCGTGACCACGCCGTGCGAGCAGTCCTTCGGGTCGACCGGCTCGTTGTTCTCGTCGGCGAACCCGAAGTCGAACTCGAGGTGGCGTGGCGCCTCGATCGCGGTCATCGTCCACCAGCCACGGGCCTTCGTACCGTCCGGGACGGTCATGTAGTAGCGCACCTGGCCACCCGGCTCGAACTCGAACCGCTCGAAGGTGGCCGGCACGGTCGGCGGGCCCCACCAGCGCTCCAGCTTGCGCGGGTCGGCCCAGACCTGCCAGACCCTCTCGACACTCGCCTCGAACTCCGCGACGAACGTCATGGTGAGTGTGTCCACGTCCTTGACAGCGCTGACAACCGGCATGACCGGTCCCCTTTCAGTGGTTTTCTGTGGAGTCGTTCTCGTCCAGGATGTCCGCGATCCGGTCGGCTCGGCGCCGCCAGACCTCTTCGTACGCATCAAGCAGGAGGGCCACCCGGCGCAGGGCCGTGACCTCTCCGTGCACGATCTGCTCCCGTCCGCGCCGGACCTTGCTGACCAGGGCGGCCCGCTCCAGCACCGCGACGTGTTTCTGCACGGCGGCGAAGCTCATCGGGTATTGCCGGGCCAGCTCCGAGACGGACTGCCCGGTGCGGATCACCCTCGTCAGGATGTCCCGCCGGGTGGCGTCGGCGAGGGCGTGGAAGACCCGATCCGCCGCCTCGACCTCCGAACCTACAACCATGTGGTTGTACGTTAGTGGCTGGTTGCGGGCGGTGGCAAGTCGGGTGCGGAGTCCGTTTCTCCTGGAGTGGGCTTCGCCGTGGCCGATCAAGGGATCACCTAGCCAAGCACGCCGACACAGGAGTCGTCATGAGCATGAGCATCGGTACCTCGACCCCGCCCACCACCCGCGACACGCACGCCGCGTGGCTGCGTCGCCGCGCCGAGGACCAGACCTTCAACTGGGCCTCGGCCGAGCGTGCCTCCTCCATGGCTGCGGAGGGCCGGGAGATTCAGCTAGCGCTGGTCTGATCCTTCAGGCAGAACCGAGGCGGTCACCGGGCCGATCCTTCGGGCAGAACAGAGGCGGTCACCGGGCCGATCCGGAGCACGCCGTCGTTCAGCGGCACGCAGCGGATCCCGCCCTTGCCGCGCAGCGCCCGCCACGCGCCCGGGCCGATCGTCACGTCCATCCAGGCGCAGGGGTTGGCCGGTCGGCGTACCCGCAGGAGCACCGGGCCGTCCCCGGAGTCCAGGCTGAGCACCGAGCCGACCAGGGCGTCCACGGCGATGCCGGCGACCAGGATGTTGCGGCGCACCCGGGTGAGCCCGGCGCCCGGCGGCAGCGACTCGCGCGCGATCACGGTGACGCTCGCGTCCTTGTGCGCCGGGTGATTGAAGTATCGGTCGCCGACGATGCCGAGCCCGGCCCGGACGTGAATCTCGCGGGTCAGCTCGCCGTCCGGGGCGGGCGCCGGTCCGTCAGCCGGCCGGCCCTCGAAGCGGTGGCGCGACGAGGCGAGCAGCTCGACGATCTCCGGCATGGCCGGATTCTAGGGTCAGTTCTTATCCTCAGCGC
Source organism: Actinoplanes sp. CA-015351 (assembly GCF_050955685.1). Lineage (NCBI taxonomy): Bacteria > Bacillati > Actinomycetota > Actinomycetes > Micromonosporales > Micromonosporaceae > Actinoplanes > Actinoplanes sp. CA-015351. Next base: position 5,664,197 of record NZ_CP192102.1, on the reverse strand, counting down.
AGTCCGGCCAGTGCGTCGGCGAGGGCGTCGGTGGCGTCCTGCACGTCGACCTCGCGGGACTGGAGCGGGCCGCCGGTCTCGGTGAGCCGGGCCGCTTTCGCCCCGCCGGCGTAGAACGGCGCGAACCCCAGATCACGGATGATCTGGCAGGCGGCCTCCCGGGCGTCGCGCTCGTCGGTGCAGACGAACTCGGCGAGCAGCGGGTCGTGCCCGCGCCGCCGGCTGAGCACGTCGGTGGAGATGGTGTTGAACGCCTTCGCCCAGTGCGCGCCGGGCGCCCATTCGATCAGGGTCTCCAGGCCGCTCTTGCCGCCGGCCCGGCTCAGCATCCGGTCGGCCGCCTCGCTGGGCGGGCCGTTCACGGCTGCCGCGACCGCTTCGGCGCTCTTGACGCTGGCGCCGGAGAAGCCGCCGCCGCCGAACGCTCCGGTGAAGGCGCCGAGGCTCGGCGCGCCGTCCGCCGGGTTCGTGGCGTCGAGGACGACCTTGCCCTCCAGTGCCGAGCGCGTCAGGTCGATGGCTTCTCTCGCGCCGGACCAGTTCGGCGCGAAGATCACCATCTCCCCGAACGAAGCCGCCTGCGCGATCGACATGACCCGCAGCTTCCCGTTCATCCTGTCGACCTGCTCACGCAGTCGCTCCGGGTGACGCGAGGTGACGGCCACTTCGTGCCCGCTTTCGGCGCACCACGTAGCGAGAGTGCCGCCGAGCTGACCTGCTCCAATGACACCGATTCGCATGACCCCAGGGTGCCTGCTGGATCAGGAGTCCGAATGCCGAATCGGCAAATCCCCGTAGAGCATCCGGAGCTCGACGACGACGAGGTCATCAACCAGCTCGCCGGGCGACGAGGCGTTCGCGAACGCCGCCAGGCGCAGGTCGTCGATCATGCCGGCCAGGACGGCGGGCGCCGGTCCGTCCGGCGCGAGGCCCGCCGCGCGGTCCCGCTCGATCCGCTCGGCGAGGCGTTTCACGTGCGCGTCGCGCAGCGTGGATCGCCACTCGGCGATCGGCGGGCAGCCCGGCGCGGCGGCGAGCGCTCCGGCCAGCAGCCGGCCGTGGCTGGTCCACAGCGTGGCGAGGCCGGTCAGCGAGCGCCGCAGCGCCCCGGAGTCCGGCCCGGTGCCGTCCAGCCACGGGCCGGAGCCGGCGATCAGTTCGCCGGTGAGGCCGTGCAGCAGCGCGACCACGACGGCAAGCTTGGAGTCGAAGTAGAAGTAGAAGCTCGACCGGGAGATCTCCGCGCCGGCCGCCAGTTCGTCGATGGTGATCTCGGCGAGCGGTTTCCGGGCCAGCAGCTCGCGGGCGGTCTCGAGGATCGCCTGCTCGCGCCGGTCACCCTTGCTGGGGCCACGGCGCCGGCCGGTGGGAGGGGTCATGCGATCACAGTAACGCTGCTAACAGAGCAGAGTCGACACGGTGTCGACTTTTTCGACATACTGTCGAGAAGCAACGACACGCCGTCCTCTGTCAGGAGAATCCCGTGCATGAGATCCGCCTCGCCTCCCGTCCCACCGGCTGGCCCACCGCCGAGAACTTCACGCTCGCCGAGACCGAGACTCCTGCGCCCGGCGACGGCCAGGTGCTGATCCGCAACATCTACATGTCGGTCGACCCGTACATGCGCGGCCGGATGAATGACACCAAGTCCTACGTCGCGCCCTTCGAGGTCGGCGCGGCGCTGGACGGCGCCGCGATCGGCGAGGTGGTCGCCTCCAACGCCGCGTCGGTCCCGGTCGGTGCGGTGGTCGCGCACGGTCTCGGCTGGCGGGAGTACGCGGTCGCGGCCGCCGATCGGGTACGCGTCGTCGACCCGGCCGCCGCTCCGACGCTTTCGGCGTACCTGGGTCTGCTCGGCATGACGGGCCTCACGGCGTACGTCGGTCTGTTGGACATCGCGCAGTTCCGCGAGGGTGACACGGTCTTCGTCTCCGGCGCCGCCGGCGCCGTGGGCAGCGTGGTGGGCCAGATCGCCAAGCTTCGCGGAGCGAAGCGCGTGATCGGCAGTGCCGGTTCCGCGGAGAAGGCGCGGCACCTGGTGGAGGAGCTCGGGTTCGACGCAGCGTTCAACTACAAGGACGCGCCTGTCCGGGAACAACTGCGTGCCGCCGCGCCCGACGGCATCGATGTCTACTTCGACAACGTCGGCGGCGACCACCTCGAGGCCGCGATCGGCTCGGCAAACAAGTTCGCCCGCTTCGCCCTCTGCGGCGCTATCGCTCAGTACAACGACACCGCGCCGCCGGCCGCGCCGCGCAACCTCGCGCTCGCCATCGGCAAGGAACTCAACCTGCGCGGATTCATCGTCGGCAACCACGGTAACCGGATGCCCGACTTCCTCGCCGAGGCCGGAGCCTGGCTGCGCGCCGGCAAGATCTCCGGCCGCGAGACGATCGTCGAGGGCCTCGCGAACGCCCCCGAGGCGTTCCTCGGCGTTCTGCGCGGGGACAACACCGGCAAGATGGTGGTCAAGGTCGGCGACCTGCCCACTGTCCGTTCCTGATCATTCGGGTACGCGGAATCGGGTCCCGTTCGCAGCGGGGCCCGGACCGGCTCCGTGGTAACTCTGTGTAGCTGTTTCCGGTTTGCCGGATCCTGAACGATGATTTGGTCGCAGGGCGCTGATGATCGCGATACGGAACGTATGGATGATCGGACTCGTCCGTTAGGACGACGTGACTGACGGAAAGCAGACACTAGCGTTCCCGTGTGGCGAATCGGTTCCAACTTTGGGGACAAGCGGGCTGGGCAAGTGCCGAGGTGGTCGGCGAGACGCACTACGCGAAGGCGATACGTGCTCTCTTCGGCTCCGACTTCAACCCCCAGGGCACCGACATAACCGTTCCCGTGCAGCTCATACCGGATCGGAACAACCGCCACGACCGTAACGCGGTCGGCGTCTGGTCCGACTCCAGCCTGCTCGGGCACCTGCCCCGGCCGGAGGCCGCGCGGTACGTCAAGGTGCTCACCACGCTCACCGGCCGTGGTCTCGTACCCGAGGTGAACGCCCAGATCCACGGCCGCGAGTGGGGTGAGTACGACGGCCGCCCGCCCGCGTTCGTCGGCACCATCCGGCTGGACCTCGCCGAGCCGCACATGCTGTACCCGGCGAACGACCCGCCGCTGGCCGACCATCGTCTGCTGCCCTCCGGCTCGGCCGTCCAGGTGAACGGCCAGCAGCAGCACCTCGACGCGCTGCGCCCGCTGCTCCGGCCCGAGGGCGAGTGCTGGGCGTACGTGTCCCTGCACGAGATGGCCGACCACCTCGTCGAGGTGCGCATCGGCGACGCCCGGGTCGGCGACCTGAGCCCGAAGATGAGCGGCGAGCTGCTGCCCACGCTGCGCCACCTCTCCGAGCAGGGCCTGCTCACCGCGGCCCGGGGCATCGTGAAAGGCAACGCCGGCGAGACCAGCGTGATGCTCTACATCTCCCGTGTTCAAGATCTGCCGGAGCCCTGGCAGGGGCGCGGGGCGTCGTCGCCGTCCGCCTTCCCGGCCTCCTCGACTCCCGGCCGGGCCACCGCGAGTGTGCCCACGTCCGGCGCGGCCTCCACGGGACCGGTCACGCCAGGCGCGGCACCTGGCCCGGCCGGGGGAATCACCCCGAACTGGACCACGCCGGCCGAGCCGAGCTGGGCAGCGGCGGGTTCTGATCCGGGTGTTCCGGGTTCGGGTGGTTCTGGTTCGGGTGTTCCGGGTTCTGGTTCGGGTGTTCCGGGTTCTGGTTCGGGTGTTCCGGGTTCTGGTTCGGGTGTTCCGGGTTCAGGTTCAGGAGTTCCGGGTTCAGGCTCGGGTCTTCCTGGTTCGGGGGAGCCGGTGCCGAGCTGGGCTGCGTCCGGTGAAGCGGTGCCGAGCTGGGTTCGCAGTGACGAGACGCAGGGCTGGACCCCGGGCGGGCCCGGCGAGACGACGTCCGGCTGGTCGGCCGGCCAGTCCGGGCTGCGGCTCGGCATCGCGAGCGACGCGGGCCTGGGCCGGGCCACCGGGGACATGGCGTCCCGGCGTCCCGGCGCTCCGGAGTTCGGCGGCGGCCGTGACGCCGACGGCGGGGCCGGTCAGGACGCCGGTTCCGGCCGGATGGGTTCGAGCGACGGGCTGCCGGTCCGTTCAGCCGGCGGCGAGCCGGTTCCGAGCTGGGCCGCGCCGGGCGAGCCGGTGCCGAGCTGGGCGCAGACCGAATCGGCCCCCACTTGGAACACGCAGGGCGATGCGGCGCCGAGTTGGTCTGCTCAGGGCGAAGCGGCGCCGAATTGGGCTGCTCAGGGCGACGGGGTGCCGAGTTGGTCTGCTCAGGGCGATGCGGCGCCGAATTGGGCTGCACAGGGCGACGGAGTGCCGAGCTGGGCCACGCCAAGCGCCGGGGTGCCGGCTTGGGCCGTACCCAGCGCCACCGCGCTGCCCACCCTGCCCTCCACCGGGTCGCTGCCCGGTAGCACGTCCCCGCGCCTGGACCCGCCGGCCGATGCGGGTTCCGCCCGCCCGGCCTCCCCGGCGCCCAACTCGGCGCTGCCGGGCTCCCCGATCTCCGGTTCGCCGAACGCGGGCTCGTCCGCGGCGGTCAGCCCCGGGCTGCCCTCGGGCCCGACAAACTCGAGCCTGACCTCGGGTTCGTCGTTCGCCGGCTCCAACTCCGGTACGGCGTTCGGCGGTCCGTCCGCCTCGGTGTCCGGGTCACCGTCCGGTGCGGCGCCGGGGTCGTCCGGTGCGGCGCTGGGGTCGTCCGGTGCGGCGCTGGGGTCGTCCGGTTCGTCGCCGTCCGGTTCGTCGCCGTCCGGTTCGTCGTCGTCGGCGTTCCCGTCAGGTTCGTATTCCTCGGTCTCGTCCCTGGGATCCGGCGGCCAGAGCGGGCCGTCCGGCTCCGGATTATCCGGTTCTCGTTCGTCCAGCTCCGGATCGTCTGACCTCAGCTCGTCAGGTTCCGATTCGTCGGGTTCGGGTTCGTCGGGTTCTGGCTTATCGGGTTCCGGTTCGTCGCTCACGGCGACGGCGTTGTCGGCCTCGCCGCGGTCGGCCATCCCGGCTTCGGGCGCGCCGTCGTTCGGCGACACCGGCCTGGTCGACCCGTTCACCAACCCGGTCAGCCCGGCGCCGATCGGCCAGTCCCTGGACAGCGCCAACATCACCGAGACCACGGTGATCCCCGCACTGGCAGCCGTGGTCAAGAGCAACGCCAACCGCCGCTCCGCCACCAACCCGGTCAACCCGGTCGCTCCGGTGTCCCCGGCCCCCGAATCCAACCCGCACCCGGCCATCCCCGGCGCACCCACCGGCATCAAGTTCGTGGTCCCGCCGGGCTGGCCGGTCCCGCCGGACGGCTGGTACCCCCCGGAAGGCTGGCGCCCCGACCCCAGCTGGCCCCTGGCCCCAGCGGGCTGGCAGTGGTGGACCCCCATCTGGGACTGATGCCCGTTCGGCGTGCGCTGGCTGGCTGGCGTGTGCTGGCTGGCCGCGTTGGCTCGCTGTGCGGGCGGGCTGGCTCTGTGCGGGCGGGCTGGCTCTGTGCGGGCGGGCTGGCTCTGTGCCGGCCGGCCCGACGCGAGCGTTTGCGGGCAGTGGCCGTTTCTCTGATCGTTGGCCGACTGGCTGGCGCGGTGAGGTTTGCCAAGATCAGCAAGGGTGGATGAGGGCGCACGTAACGGCTCTGCGTGACCTCATCCACGCCAGGACCGTGATGGGAGTTCACAAACGCGCACGGTGTGTCTTCATCACGGTAGTCGGCTTCTTGTGTGTACCCCCGTCTCCGCAGTTCGGGCCCGTCCGGATCACCGAGCGCTGGCGAGCCCGGTCCGGTCCGGCGCCCGGCCACGTGATCTTGTCCGGCTGGCTCTCGCGGTTGTCTCAACGCCCGCGAAACAGCCGTGAGAGCCAGCCGAATTCTGCGAGCTGGCTTCCAGTGCCGCCTGGCGGTCGGTGTGGCAGCGCTGAGCGCCGACCGGACCAGCCGGTGCCCAGCGCTGCTGATTCGACGGCGAGACTGCTGGCTCTCTGATCGAGGGCTGGTCCCGGCGGACAGGAGCTCACCGTGAGGACCTGTCCGAGGCGGGTGGGGGCTCACGGTGGGTGCGCGTCTGGGGTGGGTGGGGGCTCACCGTGGGCGCGCGTCTGGGGTGGGTGGGGGCACACGGTGGGCGCGCGTCTGGGGCGGGCGAGGGCTCACCGTGGGCGCGCGTCTGGGGTGGGTGGGGGCACACGGTGGGCGCGCGTCCCGGGCGGGCGAGGGCTCACCGTGGGCGCGCGTCCGGGGGCTGTGGCCGGGTTGATCGAGGGCTGGGGTGTGGGGTGGGTGGGTACGCCACGCCCGGGACGCACGCCATGTCGGTAATGTTCTGTTTGTGGGGTTTTGTAGCGGCAGAGCACGTCTTGGGCCTGGTTCGACAGGCCGAATTCGATTGGTTGAAGTCCGGAACGTCGGGTTAACCCGGAAAATCGCCACGGTGACCCACCTTGCCTTGTTGGAATGTGGCAATGCGGTGGGATGATGCTGACGGGTTGACCGGACGGCCGGATGCGCGTGTTCGCGGAGTGCTGGAGTCCTGGCGTGCCGGTCTGCTCGACTTCACCGGTGACAATCCACTGATCGACGTGGATCCAACGGGGCCCGGCGTCGTGGCGGTGGTGAGCCCGACGCCGCGGACGATCGTGGAGGCGTTGCACCAGGGGCGTGAGTGCGGGTTCCTCGGGATCGAGGAGCAGGCCGAGGGGCCGCGGCCGCGCGCCGCCAACGTGTTCCAGACCGAGATGATCGACGCGGACATGGACGCGACGCTGCACGCGCTGCGGCGTACCGCGCGGCGTGATCAGTTCGAGCAGGGGATCTCGGCGCTGTATCTGGCGCTCGGGTCGCTGCACTGGCAGGACGGCGGGCAGCGGTTCACCAGCCCGATTCTGCTGCTGCCGGTCGAGCTGGTCGTGCCGGACCCGCTCGACTACCCACGGCTGCAGGCCCGGCCGGACGACCCGATCGTCAACCCGGCGCTCGCGGTGCGGCTGCGGGCGTACGGGATCGAGCTGCCGGTCGTGGACAGCCTCAACGGCCTGGACCTGACCGTGTTCTGGGCCCGCCTGGACGCCGCGATCAGCGAGCAGCCGGACTGGCACTCGGACGAGGCCGTGCTGCTGTCCCGCTTCGACGTGCAGCGTGAGGTGATGTACGCCGACCTGGTCGAGAACGAACGGCAGATCCTCGCCCACCCGGTGGTCCGTGCCCTCGCCACCGACCCGATCTCCCAGCCGGACGCGCTGCGCTTCGAACCCGTACCCCTGAATCGCATCGACGAGCTGGCCGCGCCGGACGACGTGCCGCTGGTGCTGGACGCCGATGCCGCGCAGCGGTCGGCGATCGCGGCGGCCGTGGCCGGGCGCACGTTCGTGATGCGCGGCGCACCTGGCACCGGCAAGACGCAGACGGTCGCCAATATGATCGCCTGCCTGATCCACGCCGGGAAGCGGGTGCTGCTGGTCTCCGAGAAGGCGGCCGCGCTGGACGGCGTCAAGGAGCGGCTGGGTGGGGTCGGCCTCGACGAATACCTGCTCGAACTGCACAGCGACCGGATCGGCCGGCACCAGGTGGCGGGCACGCTCGCCACCGCGCTCGACTTCATCCCGCTGCCGCCGCCCAGCCTTTCCACCGACGAGCGCGAGGAGCTGCGCCAGCACCGGATCAGGCTCAATGCGTACGCCGAAGCGATGAACGAGGTCCGCGAACCCCTCGGTCATCGGCTGCACGACGTGCTCGGCATGTGCGCACAGATGACCGATCTGCCGGCCGGTCCGGTGCCGTACACGCTGCCCGTACCCCTGACGACGCAATCGTTGCAGCGCGTCCGGGACGCCGCGGAGAGTCTCGGCCGCGCGTGGCGGCCGGCGCTGGAGGGCGACGAGTTCCTCTGGCGTGACGTGATCGACCGCAACCGGCTGGACGCGCGCCTGCACCAGGCGCAGATCGCTCTGCAGCACCTGGCCGATGCGGTCGCCGGTGACCGGCTCGCTGTCGTCTTCGAGGCGCAGGCGCTCTCCGACGCGATCACCCTGACCACGCTGGTCGGGCACGCCGCCCGGCGGCCCGCCGAGGCGCCCGACGAGTGGCTCACCCTGGAGAGCCTGGAGCCGGTCGCGGCAGCCGCCGAGAGCCTGGTCGGCCACCTGCGGTCGCTGCACCACGCCGAAGAGGTCGTACGTACGAAAGCGGGCGTGACCTGGTCGGCGCTGCCGTCCCCGGCGAAGCTGCCGATCGTGCCGAGCCTGGCCCACCTGAACCCGCCGGCCGTGGAGCTGCTGCCGCTGACCGCCGCGCAGGCCCGTGGGCTGGCCCGCCGGTTCGCCGAGGAGGCCGACCGCCTCGAACAGCACCAGCACAGCCTGGACCGGGTCACCGCCCGGCTCGGCCTGCCGAACGTGGTCGCGTTCACCGACATCGGCCGGGTCGCCGCGATCGTCGAGCTGCTCAACCGGCCGCACAAGCCGGAGCCCAGCTGGTTCGACACGAGCGGGATGGCGGCCGCCCGTGCCGCCGCCCGGGTGCTGCAGCGCGCCGTCGAGGTGGTGAAGGCCGCCGAGTCCCGGGCCCGTGAGCACTTCAACGACAACGCCCTGGTGGAACCGGTGGACGAGCTCGCCGAGCGGTTCGCCACCGAGCACAAGGGGATGCGCAAGCTGCGGGCGCCGTACCGGCGGGACAAGCGGGTCGCGGCCGGCATCGCGCGTACCGATGTGAAGCGTTCGGAAGCGGTCGCCAACCTCGCCGCCGCGGCCGCCTGGAAGCGGGCCATCGGTGAGCTGGAGCAGTCCGAGCAGGAGTACGCGCGGATCCTCGGCAGCCACTGGCGGCACCTGGACACCGATTTCGACGCGATCCAGGACGCGCTGCGTACCGCCGAGGAGGCCCTGCGGATCACCCCGCCGGAGGCGCTGCCCGGCGTCATCGAGCGGGTCTGCGCGCCGACTCCGAACAGCGCGATCATCCGGATCGTCACCGAGGCGCGCAAGGAGTTCGATCGGTTCACCGCGGCGTTGCGTACGCCACCCGAGCCGGCGCCCCGCCCACAGCTCGCCTCCGGTCCGGTCCACGACGCGGTCACCTGGCTGCGGGCGCACGTGGAGCCGCTGACCGCCGCCGGTGACCTGGTCACCGCGTACAGCGTGGCCGCCGGGCGGGACTTCACCCTGGCCGAGTCGGCGTCGATCGGCCTGCTCCGGGAGAGCGCGTCGGACGCGGCCGGCTCGCTGACGACGAACGCGAACGACTACGCCGAGGTGCTCGGCCCGGTCTACCGGGGCACCCAGACCGACGTGGAGGCGCTCGCCAAGGCGATGTCCTGGGCCTCCGAGGCCCGCCGGGTCCGCACCGGCGAGGACGTCCCGTTCACTCCTGAGCAGGCCCAAGCCCTTGCCCAGGTACGCCCGACCGACGCCCTGCCGTCCCGGGTCGCCGAATGGCAGGCCGCCCGCGACTGGATCCTGCGGGCCTTCGCGCCGCGCCGTCACCCGTCGCTGACCGCCATCCTGGACGACTACGAGCACGCCGGCGAGATGATCACCGCGCTGAAGGAGGACAGCCAGGGCCAGCAGGAGTGGTTCGACCACCAGGCGGCCCGCGCGGTGCTCAGCGAGCACGGCCTGGACTCGGTCGTGGACTTCTGTGCCCGTGAGGACCTGTCGGTCGACCAGCTGCTGCCGGTGCTCGGACGGGCCCTGTTCCAATCCTGGGCCGACACGATCATCCGCGAGGACGAGCGGCTGCCTCCGCTCGACGCGGCCACCCGAGACCGGCTGATCAGCGAGTTCCGCCTCTGGGACACGATGCTGGAACGGGCCGCCGTCGCCGACGTGATGAACGCCGTCGACGAGCTGCAGCCGTCCGGCAGCGCGGTCGCCGAGGCCGCCATGCTGCGGGCCGCGGCCTCCCATCAGGGCCGCCAGCCAGCGGTACGGGACTTGCTCGCCGAGACCCGCAACGCCACCCTCGCGGTGAAGCCGTGTGTGCTGACCATCCCGGCCGACGTGAGCCGGCTGATCCCGCCCGACCTGTTCTTCGACGTAGTCATCGTCGACGAGGCGTCCCGGGTGCCGGTCGCCGACGCGATCACCTGCGCGTACCGGGCCAGCTCGATGATCGTGGTGGGTGACGACCGGCAGCTCGGCGCGGCGCCGCTGCCCGGCGGCGACGGCCAGTCGATCCTGGGCCTGGCCATCCACTGCGGCGCGTTCCCGGTGATGGACCTGACCACGCATTACCGCAGCCGGCACGAGTCGTTGATCTCGTTCGCCAACCACAGCTTCTACGCCGGACGGCTCAACACGTTCCCGGCGGTCGGACCCGCCGGGCCGGACGCCGGTGTGCAGCTGTTCGGCGCCGAGGACGACGCGAGCCTGGCCGAGGAGGTGGCAAGCCGGGTGGCCCACCACCTGGTCACCCGCCCCGACCGTACGCTCGGCGTGGTCACCTGCACCCCGTCGATGCGCTGGGAGATCGAGGCGGCGGTGGCCGACATGGTCGGGTCACCGGACTCGGACCGGCTGCGCGGGTTCTTCGTGAAGGACCTCGACGCGGTGCAGGGCGACGAGCGGGACGTGATGATCCTGGCGATCGGCACCGAGCTCGGCGGCCTGGACGGACCGGACGGGTGGCGGCGGCTCAACGTCGCGACGACCCGCGCGGCCCGCCGCCTCGAGGTGGTCTCCGCGGTACGGGGACAGGACCTCGTGGGGTACGAGCACCTGGGCCACCTCGCCGGATACCTGGACTACGCGTCCGGCGGCGGCACCTCCCTGGATCTGGCGGATCCGGCCGCCGAGGCGCAGACGCCGTTCGAGGACTCGGTTCGCGAGGTGATCGCCTCGTGGGGTCATCACGTGCGGACCCGGGTAGGAACCGGCGCGTTCCGGGTCGACCTGGCCGTCCGCCTCTCGCACCGCAGCGACTCCCCGTACGTCCTCGGCATCGAGTGCGACGGGACCACGTACGATTCCGCGCCCGCCGCCCGTGACCGGGACCGCCTGCGCGAGCAGGTACTTCAAGGGCTGGGCTGGCGCCTGCACCGGATCTGGGGCACCGCCTGGTACCTGGACCGCGAGCACGAGGAGCAGCGGCTCCGGATCGCGATCGAGCAGGCCCTGGCCGAGTACCCCGCCGAGGCGCCGCCGGAGCTGACGGTCCAGGAGAGCCCGGTCGCCGAGAGCCCGGTCGCCGAGAGCCCGGTCATGGAGAGCCCCGTGATGGAGGGCTCGGATCTCCTGGCCGAGGCGTTCGAGGAGGCGGACGCCGCCGAGGGCGCCTTCGCCGAGGCCTTTGCCGAGGTCTACGGGGAGACGTCGGAGCACGCCTACGGCGAGAACGTCGAGCACGCCTACGGGGAGAACGTCGAGCACGCCGTCTACGGCGGGCCCGACGAGGTCACCGTCGAGATCACCCCGCAGGAGACGGCGGCCGCGACCGGCCCGGTCCTGCAGTACGACGTCCCGGCCGGTCCGGAGCCGTGGTACCTGGCCGCGGACTACCTGATCGACGAGGCAGGCGCGTACCTCGCGGGCGTCGACGACGTCGGGCGGCAGATCGCCGACGCCGGCATCGAGGTGCCGGCCGCCGAGATCCCGCACGAGTGGACCTCCGCGCCGGCGATGGCCGACGTGCAGCTCGACGCGGACCTGGAGCCGCCGTTCGCGTACGAGAGCCAGCCCGACGTGGTGGTCGGCGACCAGCACGTCACCCCGGTGGCCTTCGAGCACCTGCACCGGGCCGACATCGACCCGGCCGACATGCACCCGATCCCCGAGCACGCGACGGAGATCTACGAAGCCGAGCACTACGAGGCCGAGCACTACGAAGCCGAGCACTACGAGGCCGAAGAAGTCGAGGAGCACGAGGAACACCCGGTCGCCGAGCACCTCAGCGAGATCTGGACCGAGCCGTACCACAAGGCGCAGCTGGAGGCGCTTCCCGCGGGCGCCGTTCTCACCGACCCGGACATCAAGGTGCGCCTGGTCGACGCGGTGCGGCAGCTCGCGCAGGTGGAAGGCCCGGTGCACGTCACTATCGCGCTCCAGCGGATGCGGGAGGAGTGGGGCATCGCCCGGATCACGAAGCAGGCCCGCGCCGCGGTCGAAGAGGCGATCACCGATGCCGGCGTGGGCTGGGACGGCACGTTCCTGAGCGACCCCGAACAGTACGAGCCGATGGTCCGCTCCAAGGCCGAGGACGTGGCGCGCAAGGCCGACCAGGTCGCCGACAGCGAGCTGCGGGTGGCTCTGGAGCACCTGGTCCACGACGGCGGTGTGCTCACCGTCGACCAGTTGCTGGCCGGAACCGCGCGGCTCTACGGCTGGTCGGCTCGCCGCTCCGCCGACCTCGACGCCCGGCTGACCGGGCTGATCGCCGACCTGGCCGACGAGGGACACCTGATCCATCTGGCGGACGGTCTCGCCATCGGGCACGGGCTGCCGGACGCGACGTCGCTGCCCCGGCACGCGGCCGCGCCGTCCGACCAGGACGAGGAAGAGGAGGAGTCGATGACCAAGCCGTCCCGCCGGCGACGGTCATCGGCAAGCCACACGTGAATTCGCCGCCACCAATACGACGGTCCCGGTTAACCCGGGATCCCTAACGTCCGGCATCATGGGAAAGATCGTTACTCGTACCGCTGCCATAGCCGGCGCCGTCGCACTCACCCTGGCCGTCGCCGGGACGGCGTCGGTGGCCGTAGGCCACCACATCAAGGTCACCAAGCCGACGCTGACCGGCTGGGCCTCGCTGCCGGCCGGCACCTTCGTGCCGGGCAGCGAGCCGTCCGGCAGCCTGGTCACCGGCAACACGAACGGTTTCGTGGCGCCGTTCGCGGACCAGCCGATCCAGGGCTTCTCCGGGATCGCCGCCAACGGTGACGGCACGTTCGACGTGCTGTCCGACAACGGGTACGGCAACCAGGCCAACTCCGGTGACTTCCTGCTCCGTGTCCAGCGGCTGGCGCCGGCGTTCGCGAGCAACCAGGTCGACGTGGTCGGCGGCCTCAACCTGACCGACCCGAACGGCTTCGTGCCGTGGAAGCTGACCCGCTCCGACCGGGTGCTGACCGGCTCCGACTTCGATGTGGAGTCGATCGTCAAGGCGAAGGACGGCTCGTACTGGATCGGTGACGAGTTCGGCCCGTACCTGCTGCACTTCGACCGCGGCGGCCGCCTGCTCGCGGCACCCGCGCCGCTCGACGGCGTGATCGCGCCGGAGACCGCGGCCCGCACCGGCGTGACCGCGACGCTCGGCGGCAGCAAGGGCTTCGAGGGCATGGCCGCGTCACCCGACGGCCGTTACCTGTACCCGCTGCTGGAGGGCACGGTCACCGGTGACACCGCCGGTCAGCTGCGGCTCAACGAGTTCGACCTGCGTACCCGCGCGTACACCGGCAAGCGGTACGTGTACCAGCTCGACGCCCCGGCGCACGCGATCGGTGACGCCATCGCCGTCGACAAGGACCGCTTCCTGATCATCGAGCGGGACAACGGCCAGGGCGCCACCGCGGTGAACAAGAAGATCTATCTGGCCGACAAGAGGGACCGTGACAAGGACGGCCTGCTCGACAAGACGCTCGTCGTCGACCTGATGAACATCGCCAACCCGCGCAAGCTGGGCGGCTTCGGCACCACGTTCACCTTCCCGTTCCAGACCATCGAGGACGTGGTCATCCTGGACGAGAAGACGATCGCCGTGCTCAACGACAACAACTTCCCGTTCTCCAGCGGCCGGACCGCCGGCGTCGCCGACAACAACGAGTGGATCACCATCGCGCTGCCCGAGTCGCTGCGGCCGGACAAGCGCGTTCTCCGCTAGGTGAATTCTTGATGGACGTTCCGATGCGCTTCGGCGCATCGGAACGCTTCACCCCACTTGGGTACGATTTGAGAATTGGTGTGCAGGCCTACCGTGACGGCGTGCCCGCGGTATTGGAAGCGACCAGGACCACCGCTCGAAACCTGGCCCGGCGCGACACACCGGTCCGTCTGAGGCTGCTGTCAGCGCTGGCCGTGAGCGCGGCCGCCGCTCTGCTGATCGCCACCGGCCTGGTGGCCGCGCGGGTGCAGGACCAGGTGCGGATCATCGGCCACCAGGCGGCTCCGCAGGCCGCCGTCGCGGCCGACCTCTACTTCGCACTGAGCGATCTGGACGCGCAGGCCACCCGGATCCTGCTCGCCGGTGACGCCGACGCCCTGGCCGGCAGCCGGCTCGACGCGCTCGGCGCCTACCGGGAACGCGGCCGGCAGATCGACACCGGCCTGCGTGACGTGCTCGCCGCCGGGGCCGGCGATCTGGAACGGTCGCTGGTCACCGAGATGCTCGACGGCCTCGCCGTCTACCGGCAGCGGCTGGGCCAGGCCCTCGCCGCGCAGCCGCACTCCGCCGCCGACGCGCTCGGTTACTACACCCAGGCCACCAACCTGCTGCACGTCCGGCTGCTCCCGGCCGCGTACCGGCTGCGGGCCGTCAGCGAGCAGCGACTGGACAGCGCGTACGACGCCAAGAGCGGCACCGAGGCGGCCGGCGGCGCGGTGGCCGTGCTGCTAGGTGGTGCGCTGCTGGTGCTGCTGATCGCCCTGCAGGTCTGGCTGGCCCGGCGGTTCCGCCGCACCTGGAACCCGGCCCTGATCACTGCGACCGCGCTGAGCCTGACGCTGCTGGTGGCGTTCTCCACGGTCCTCGGCGCGCAGGAACGCCGGCTCGCCGCGGCCCGCACCGACGGGCTGCGACCCTATCTGGAGATGTCCGAGTTGCGGGCGATCGGGTACGACGCCGCCGCCGACACCAGCCGGTACCTGGTCAGCGGCAACCTCGCCTATTACCGGGACGACTTCGCCGGGAAGTCGCAGCTGCTCACCGGGCTGGACCCGGTGGCCGCGCAGCGGTGGGCCGCCTATCAGCGCACTCACGAGCGGATCGTCGCGCTGGCCGAGGACGACCGGACCGGCGAGGCGATCACCGCGCTCACCGGGATCCGGCGCGGTGACGCGGCGTTCGACTTCGCGTACTTCGACGCGGCCGTCGCGGCGGTCACCGGGGTGCGCAAGGCCGAGTTCGATCGCGGGCTGGCCTCCGCGAAACGCACGCTCACCGGCGCGGTGGCCGTGCCGGTGGGGGTTCTGGCCCTGGTCATCGTGCTGACAGCGGCCGGTGTGCGCCGGCGATTGGCGGAGTACCGATGAGAGTCCTGCTCGTCGCGCTGGCACTTCTGGCGCTCGCCGGCTGCTCCGCGGCGCCCGAGCCGCGACCGGAACGGATCAGCTGCGCCGCTGGCACGGCCGCCGGGCAGGGGTCGTCGGCGCAGACCAACGCGCTCCAAGCGTGGATCAAGGCGTACCAGATCGCCTGCCCGGACGCGGCTGTCGAGTACGCGGGCACCGGCTCGGGCGCCGGGGTGCGTGCCTTCCTCGGCGGCGCCGGTGACTTCGCCGGCACCGACGCGGTGCTCGGCGCGGACGACATGCGACGGGCCGAGCAGCGGTGCGGTGGCCCGGTGGTGCACCTTCCGCTGGTCGCCGGACCGATCGCGCTCGCGTACAACGTTGCCGGGGTGGACGAGCTCCGGCTCACGCCGGAGACGATCGCCAAGATCTTCAGCGGGAAGGTCACGGCCTGGAACGACCCGGCCATCGCGGCGGAGAACCCGGTCGCGGCGCTTCCGGCCATTCCCATTCGTACGATCCACCGCGCGGACAGCAGTGGCACCACCGACAATTTCACCCGTTACCTGGCAGGGGCGGCCGGGCCGCAGTGGCCGCACGGGGTCGGCGGCGACTGGCGGGCGCCGGGCGGAACCGGGGAGAAGGGCAGCCACCGGGTGGTCGCCGCGGTGGCCCGGACGGTCGGGGCGATCGGGTACGTCGAGTCGTCGTACGCGACCGTGAACGATCTGCCGGTGGTGCACGTCGGCGCGGCGGGCGGTCCGTTCACGGCGCCGTCGAACTCCGCTGCCGGGCTTGCGATCGAGGGCGCGACGATCACCGACGACCTCCGGATCGAGCTGCGATACGACGGGACGGCCGATTACGCGTACCCGATGGTCTTGGTCTCCTATGAAGTGGTGTGCCGGACCGGAACGCCTGCGGTGACCCGCAGTTTCCTGGCCTATGCCGCAGGCGAGGCCGGGCAGGAGGCGGCGCAGGCGGCTGGTCACGCCGCGCTCCCGGAGGCGCTGCGGATCCGCGTTCGACAGGAAGTGTTGGCGTTAACGTGACGTTTCCGGGGCTTGTCAGGGGATCGCTGGGGTCGGCTAGGGTGAGCGCTAACATCCGTGGGCCGAGGGGAAGACGACGTGACTTACGGTTCCAAGGCTCTGCGCCGGGCCGTGCTGCGGGCCAACCAGATCATTCCGGAGGCCGGGCTCGCCCAGCTGACATGGGGCAACGTCAGCGGCATCGACCGTGAGGCCGGGATCTACCTGATCAAGCCGTCCGGGATCGCCTACGACGAGCTGACCGAGGACCACCTCGTCCCGGTCGATCTGGAGACCGGCAAGGTGCTCGCCGGCGACCTGCGGCCGTCCGTGGACAGCGAGTCGCATCGGGCGTTCTACCTGGCCTGGCCCTCGATCGGCGGGGTGACGCACACGCACTCGACCAACGCGGTCGCGTTCGCCCAGGCCGGGCTGGACATTCCGCTGCTCGGAACGACGCACGCCGACACGTTCAACGGTCCGGTGCCGGTGACGCGTGGCCTCACCGCTGCCGAATGCGCGACCGATTACGAGCTGAACACCGGCCGCGTGATCGTCGAGACGATCGGTGACGACGAGGAGGCGGGGGCGATGCCGGCCGCGCTGGTCGCCAACCACGGGCCGTTCACCTGGGGTGCGGACCCCATCAAGTCGGTGCAGAACGCCATCATCTGTGAGGCGGTGGCGGAGATGGCGCTGAAGACGCTGGCACTGAACCCAGCGGCGAACATCCCGCAGCACCTGCAGGAGCGGCATTTCAAGCGTAAGCACGGGCCGGGCGCGTACTACGGCAACCCGAAGCCCAGCGCCTGACAGCCGGCCGCTGCCTGCGGCCCGCTGCCCGGCTGCCCGTCGACGGCTGGCCGTTGCTCGGTTGGCCGTTGCCCGTTGCTCGGTTGCTCGGTTGGCCGTTGCTCGGTTGGCCGTTGCTCGGTTGGCCGCCGCTGGGTTGCCCGCCGACGGCTGCCCGCTGACTAATTGCTGCTCGCCGACCGCTGCTTACTGACCGCTGTTGCGCGTCGCCTGCCGCCGCTGCTCGCCGCCGTCTGGCCGCTGCGGCGCGTTTCCGCTTTTCCGCTTTTCCGCTTTTCCGCTTTTCCGTGTTTCCGTGCGGATCTTGAGCGATTGTTGACCCTCGAGTAGCGCCATTTTCGCACGTCAATGTGGCGAAGTGGGACTGCTGATCGGCTTCGATACGTAGAAGCAGGATGAGGGCCCCCGGTGGTCTCGGGTCTCGGGTCTCGGATCTCGGTTCCGGGGCGCGTGGACGGGAGCACACGGATGCTCGGTCTGGCGTGGGTGGGGTCGCACGGTTCCGGTCTGTGTAGCTTCATCACTGCCAGGGCGTGGACGAAGGCACACGGTGGCGTTGTGTGCGACCTGATCCACCCTCCGACAGGTCCGCTGCGACAGAGTCCGGCTGGCTCTCAGCGCACGGCCACCGTGGCTGCCGCGCACGGCCACCGTGGCTGCCGCGCACGACCACCGTGCACGGCCACCGTGGCTGCTGCCCCGCGCGCGCCTCGGTTGCAGCGTGCAGCTGTCATGGCTGCCTCGGCCGCCGCGTGTAGCTGACCCGGGCTCCCTTGTGGATCTTGAGCGATTGTTGACCCTGTGAGGTCGGAAGTCGCTCAAGATTCAGAAGGGCTGCCGGCCTCGCGCGCTCCGGGCGTCCAATCGACCACGAGTTTTCTATGCCGGGAGGGCGTGGTGGTTAGGTTGATCTACGCGTTTCCTAGTGACGGGTTGTCACCACGCCGGTGAGGAGTTCCGGCTTTGTGGAGACCCGGCCACCCCGGCGAGGGTCTTGGAGCGGTCAAGATCCGGAGGGGCGGCGGGCGTTGGGGCGGGCGGACGGTTGCGTCGCGCTGCCGGGTGAGCGGTTGCCGCGAGCGGGCTCGGTGCGCGCCGGTGAGACCTGGGCCGGCTGGGTGCGGGCGTTGAACTTCGCCCCCGCGGACGCTGACGACGCCGCTGATGCCGACGACGCCGCTGATGCCGACGCCGACGCCGACGCCGACGCCGACGCCGACGCCGACGCCGACGCCGACGCCGACGCCGATGCGGACGCGGACAACGGCGCCGGCGACGGGCCCGAGGGTGGGGTGCGGGGCATGTTCGGCATGGCTTCGCGGGGGCGGGGGATCGGTGTGCTTGTCGCGGCCGGTTGGTGACGCCACGTGAAGCGGACGCCGCTGAGCACCACCGTGTCGCCGGCCGCGCACAGGCCTGACTCCCGCTTGCTGGCGTTGTCGTCGTGTCCGTAACTGATCATCAGGCTGGTGTCCGGTGCGGCTGTTGTGGTGTGCACGGCCCAGACTTCGCCGTACCCGGTCAGGCCGGTGCCACCGGCGGTGAGAACCGTGGCTCGGCCGCGCAGCGGCACGGCGAGTTCGCGACCGGCGGCGTCCAGGATGTGCAGGGTGCCCGAGAGGCGTGGGTTCTTGCGGCGGCCGAGCCATCTGTTGGTCACCGGCTGCTCACCACCTGAGTCGTGTCGTCGTCGAGCACCTTCCGGACTGTAACGGCCTGCCGGGCCGGGTGCCGGTTCCGTCACCGGTGCGGGTGAGTACTTCCCCGAAGAAAAGCCTGGCCGGGGGAGTGCGCGGTGCCGACTGCCAGATCTTGGACACCTCCTGTGGTCACGATCTGTCATGACAAGCGAGTGGGTGGCGCGGAACTCGCCCTCGGTACCAGTGACGGCGCCACCACCACGTCCTCCGGCGGGGCGTCGCCGGGGCGGCCCATGTGGCGCAGCAGCAGAGCGAGGGCCCGGCGGCCGAGCTCGGCGAAGTCCTGGTGGACGGTGGTGAGCGGGGGCAGGAAGAACCCGGAGTCGGGCATGTCGTCGAACCCGACGACGCTGACGTCCTCGGGCACCCGGCGGCCCGCCTCCTGAAGGGCGCGCAGCACACCCAGGGCGATCCGGTCGTTGGAGCAGAACACCGCGGTCACCGAGTGGTCGGCGGCGAGACGGCGGCCCTGTTCGTACCCGGCGGCCGCGTCCCACCAGCCGGAGGTGACCGGCGGGACGACCGCGCCGGCCGCGTACAGCGTCTCGCGCCAGCCCTCCACCCGGGCCTGTGACTCCGGCCAGTCCGGTGGGCCGGCGGCGTGGTGCACCGTGGCGTGGCCGAGATCCAGCAGATGGCGGGTGGCCAGGCGAGCCCCGGCCGCGTTGTCCACGCGTACCGTCGGGAATGGTTCGTCGGGGGTGCCGCCGCCGTGCGGCGAGGCGATCGGGCCCGCGCCGCCGACCGCGACGCAGGCGAGGCCGCCGGGAGCGTGGGTCAGGGCGGTGATCACCGAAGATTTCGGCGCGATCGCGATGATGCCGTCGACGTCGTGCTGGGCGAGCCGGTCCACCGCCTCCAGCACCGGCCGGTGTTCCAGGTCGCGGACGGTGGCGACGCTGACCAGGTAACCGGCGGCGCGGGCGGCGCTCTCGATGCCGTACAGCATGGACTCGGGACCGAAGAGCGTGGTCTCGAATCCGATGATGCCGAGGGTGTGCGACTCGCGGGTGGCGAGCGTGCGTGCCGCCAGGTTGCGGCGGTAGTTGAGCGAGCGCATCGCGGCCAGCACGCGTTCCCGGGTCTCGGCGCGCACGTTGGGATGTTCGTTGATCACCCGCGAGACGGTCTGATGCGAGACGCCCGCCAATTTCGCGACGTCCCGCATGACGGTGCCGCGCTCCTTGCCGGAGCGGATCTCCCGCCGGGCACGCGGGGCTCTCAGCTCGGCTGCGGATCGCTGCTCAGCTGCGGGTTCCGGACCCGGCGCCGGTGGTGGAGTCGCCATTGGACGATATCTAGCAGGTGACCGGGTGATGACCCTGGGCGATACAGCCGTTCTTGCAATCTGGCTGAAACAAAGATCGATATCTCTTGACGGGCACGTTGAGAACGGTAACACTCACGAAACGCAAGCTGTGACGCCCGTCGCAGCGAACTGAACATCCTCGCGGTCAAGGCACGTCATGCCGACCGTTGATCGTTTTGTTAACGGTAACAGTTTCAGGAGGTTATGGTGCGCAGGAACTGGTCCGCGGCTGCTCTGACAGGCGTTCTGGCGGTCTCCGTGCTCGCCGGTTGTGGCGGCAGCGGCGACGACGCTGCCTCGGACGGCGGCAGCGACGGCAAGATCACTCTTGGTTTCTCCCAGGTCGGCGCCGAGAGCGGATGGCGTACCGCGAACACCAAGTCCATCCAGGAGTCGGCCACCGCGGCCGGCATCGACCTGCAGTTCTCCGATGCCCAGGGCAAGCAGGAGAACCAGATCACCGCGATCCGCAGCTTCATCACGCAGAAGGTCGACGTCATCGCCTTCTCGCCGGTGGTCACCTCCGGCTGGGACGCGGTGCTCCAGGAGGCCAAGGACGCCGGCATCCCGGTGATCCTGACCGACCGCGCGGTCGACTCGCAGGACACCTCGCTCTACAAGACCTTCATCGGCTCGGACTTCATCGTCGAGGGCGAGAAGGCCGGCGACTGGCTGGTCAAGGAGTACGAAGGCAAGACCGAGCCGGTCAACATCGTCGAGCTGCAGGGCACCACGGGCTCCGCTCCGGCGCTGGACCGCCAGAAGGGCTTCGCCGAGAAGATCGCGGCGAACCCGAACTTCAAGATCGTGAAGTCGCAGACCGGTGACTTCAAGCGCGCCGACGGCAAGACTGTGATGGAGACCTTCCTCCAGTCCACCCCGGACATCGACGTGCTCTACGCGCACAACGACGACATGGGTCTCGGTGCCATCGAGGCGATCGAAGCGGCCGGCAAGAAGCCCGGTACCGACATCAAGATCATCACGGTGGACGCGGTCAAGGACGGCATGACGGCGCTGTCCGAAGGCAAGATCAACTTCATCGTGGAGTGCAGCCCGCTCCTCGGCCCGCAGCTGATGGAGCTGGTCAAGAAGGTCGACGCCGGTGAGGAGATCCCGACCCGGGTGCTCACCGAGGAGACCACGTTCACCCAGGAGCAGGCGAAGGAAGCCCTGCCCACCCGCCAGTACTGATCCATACCGTCAATGCCCCGGCCGGCCCGGCCGGGGCATTGCGGAGCTTCGAAACGGAGCACGAATGGGCGAGCAGTCCCCGGTCCTCGAGATGACCGGGATCCGAAAAGTCTTCCCCGGCGTCGTCGCCCTCGACGGCGTCGATTTCCGGCTGTTCCCGGGCGAGGTCCATGCGCTCATGGGCGAGAACGGCGCCGGGAAATCCACCCTGATCAAGGTGCTGACCGGGGTCTACACGATCGACGGCGGCGAGGTGCGGCTGGGCGGCGAGGTCGTGCACATCAACGGCCCGCTCCAGGCCCAGCAGGCCGGCATCAGCACCGTTTACCAGGAGGTCAACCTCTGCACCAACCTCTCGGTGGCGGAGAACATCTTCATCGGGCGTGAGCCGCGCAAGTTCGGCCGGATCCAGTGGGGCCTGATGCGGCGGCGCGCGAGCGAGCTGCTCGCCCGGCTCGACCTGGACATCGACGTGTCAGCCCCGCTGAACACGTACTCCCTGGCGATCCAGCAGATGGTCGCGATCGCGCGCGCTGTGGACATCTCGGCGCGGGTGCTGATCCTCGACGAGCCGACGTCCAGCCTGGACACCTCGGAGGTGGCGCAGCTCTTCGCGGTCATCCGCCGGCTCAAGGCGGACGGCGTGGCCATCCTCTTCGTCTCGCACTTCCTCGACCAGATCTACGAGGTCTCCGACCGGCTCACCGTTCTGCGCAACGGCCAGCTGATCGGCGAGTTCAAGACCGAGGAGCTTCCCCAGGTACGCCTTGTCGAGAAGATGATCGGCAAGGAGCTCGCCGCCCTGGAGTCCCTGGAGGACAAGGCCCGGCGTACCCGCGAGAAGGTGGCCGGTGCCGAGCCGATCCTGCAGGCCAAGGAGCTCGGGCGGACCGGTGCGATCGCCCCGTTCGACCTGACGATCCACGCCGGCGAGGTGGTCGGGCTGGCCGGGTTGCTCGGGTCCGGGCGTACCGAATTGGCTCGGTTGTTGTTCGGCGCCGACAAGCCGGACAGCGGTGAGCTGCTGCTGGAGGGCAAGCAGGTCAATCTGCGTGACCCGCAGGTGGCGATGAAGCGCGGCATCGCGTTCTCCTCGGAGAACCGCCGCACCGAGGGCATCATCGGCGAGCTCAGCGTCCGGGAGAACATCATCCTGGCGCTGCAGGCGTCCCGGGGCTGGACCCGCCCGATCCCGCGCCGCAAGCAGGACGAGATCGTCGCGAAGTACATCAAGGCGCTGCAGATCCGGCCGGCCGACCCGGAACGCCCGGTGCGCAACCTGTCCGGCGGCAACCAGCAGAAGGTGCTGCTGGCCCGCTGGCTGATCACCGAGCCCCGGCTGCTGATCATCGACGAGCCGACCCGGGGCATCGACGTCGGCGCCAAGGCGGAGATCCAGAAGCTGGTCGCCGAGCTCTCCGACGGCGGCATGGCGGTGCTCTTCGTCAGCGCCGAGCTCGAAGAGGTCCTCCGGCTCAGCCACAAGATCGAGGTGCTCCGGGACCGCAGGCTGGTCGAGGAGCTGGAGAACACGCCGGACGTCGACGCCGACCGCATCATGCAAACCATCGCCAGCGGAGCGACAGCATGACCATCCTCAAGAACAGACTGTTCTGGCCGGCGGCGATCCTCGTGGCGCTGCTGATCGTCAACGCGTTCACCTCCAACCAGTTCGTCACGGTTCGCGACGGGCACCTCTTCGGCAGCCTGATCGACATCCTGCGGGGCAGTGCGCCGCTGGTGCTGGTGGCGCTCGGCATGACCCTGGTGATCGCCACCGGCGGCATCGACCTCTCGGTCGGCTCCGTCATGGCGATCTCCGGCGCTGTCGCGTGTCTGCTGATCAGCGACCTCGGCAATCAGAACAGCGTCGGCTCGGTGCTGCTGATCATCGTGATCGCGATCGCGGTATCGCTGCTGGCCGGTCTCTGGAACGGCGCGCTTGTCGCCCTGGTCGGCATCCAGCCGATCATCGCGACGCTGATCCTGATGGTGGCCGGCCGGGGCATCGCCCAGCTGATCACCGACGGTCAGATCATCAACGTGCAGTCCGGGCCGTACGCGACCATCGCGACCGGCTTCTTCCTCGCGGTGCCGGTGGCCTTCCTGATCGCGGTCGCCGCGGTCGTCCTGATCACGCTGCTCACCCGGCGTACCGCGCTGGGCCTGCTGCTGGAATCGGTGGGCGGCAGCCCGACGGCGAGCCGGCTGGCCGGCATCCGGTCCCGGCGGATCACCACCATGGTGTACGTGGTCTCCGGCGGGTTCGCCGGGCTCGCGGGCCTCATCTACAGCGCGAACATCAAGAGCGCCGACAGCATCTCGGCCGGCAACCTGATCGAGCTGGACGCCATCCTCGCTGTGGTGATCGGTGGCACCGCGCTGATCGGTGGCCGGTTCTCGATCGCGGGGACCGTGCTCGGCGCCGTGCTGATCCAGGCGCTCGGCGTGACGGTGGTCGCGGTCGGTGTGCCGCCCGAGGCCACGCTGCTGTTCAAGGCCGTCGTCGTGGTCGCACTCTGCCTCTCCCAGTCCGCCGCCTTCCGCGAGAAGGTCTTCGGGCGCTTCAGAACGCGATCGGAGGTTCTCGCGTGACCACCATCGACGCGACGCCGGACACCGGCAACAAGAAGGACTCGCCCGCCAACCCGCGCCGGCGGGTCTACCGGCCGAACGCGAAGTACATCCCGATCCTCTCGACCCTCGCCCTGCTGGTGATCATGTACAGCGGCGCGGTGGCGAACTTCGAGAACTTCGGGCAGCCGAGCGTCGTGGTCAACCTGTTCCGCGACAACGCGGTGCTGCTGGTGGTCGCGGTCGGGATGACCTTCGTGATCATCACGGGCGGCATCGACCTGTCGGTCGGCGCTGTCATCTCGCTGACCACCACGCTCTCCGCGACCCTGCTGCAGGGCGGCTGGCCGCCGCTCGTGGTCCTGGTCCTGGTGCTGCTGCTCGGCTCGCTGATCGGCGCCGGACAGGGCGCGGTGATCCACTACTTCAAGGTGGAGCCGTTCATCGCTACCCTCGCCGGGCTGTTCCTGGCCCGGGGGCTGGCGCTGTTCATCAACCAGCAGTCGATCCCGATCCGCGACGAGACCTGGAAGGCGATCTCGGAGTACCGGATCCCGCTCGCCGAGGGCGTCGTCACCAAGCCGATCGCCATCGTGGCACTCGCCGCGGTGCTGATCGCCGCGGCGGTGCTGGCCTGGACCCGGTTCGGCCGCAATGTCTACGCGATCGGTGGCAGCGCCGACTCCGCGCTGCTGATGGGCCTTCCGGTCGCCCGTACGCGGATCGCCGTCTACACCCTGAGCGGCTTCTGCGCGGCGCTCGGCGGTGTGCTGTTCAGCATCAACTCGACCTCAGGCTGGGCCCTGCAGGGCAACGGGCTGGAACTCGACGCGATCGCGGCCTGCGTCATCGGTGGCGTGCTGCTCACCGGCGGATCCGGTTACGTGTTCGGTGCGCTGCTCGGCGTACTGGTCACCGGCCTGATCCAGACGATCATCATTTTCCAGGGTGACCTGAACGCGGCCTGGACCCGGATCATCGTCGGGGTCCTGCTCTTCGCCTTCATCGTCCTGCAGCGACTCGTGACGAGAAAGGTCAAGTAGATGAGCAGCAACGGGGAAGTCTGGTTCCTGACCGGCAGCCAGGGACTCTACGGTCCGGAGACGCTCGACCAGGTCGCGTCGCAGTCCCGGGAGATCGCCGCCCAGCTGGACGCGAGCCTGGACGCCGACGTGGTCTGGCAACCGGTGCTCACCACTGCCGAGCAGATTCTGGACATCTGCCGCCGGGCCTCGTCGACGCCCGGCGTCCTCGGCGTGATCACGTGGATGCACACGTTCTCGCCGGCCAAGATGTGGATCGCCGGTCTGGACGCGCTGCGGGCGCCGCTGCTGCACCTGCACACCCAGCACAACGTGGAACTGCCCTGGGCCGAGATCGACATGGACTTCATGAATCTCAACCAGGCCGCGCACGGCGACCGGGAGTTCGGGTTCATCGAGACCCGGCTCGGGGTTCCGCGCAAGACGGTGGCCGGGCACGTCAGCAACCCGGCGGTGGTCAGGCGGATCGACACGTGGGTGCGGGCGGCCCGGGGTTACTCGGCCATGCGTAACCTCAAGCTCGCGCGGTTCGGCGACAACATGCGCGACGTCGCGGTGACCGAGGGGGACAAGGTCGAGGCGCAGTTGCGCTTCGGGGTCTCGGTCAATACGTACGGGGTAAACGACCTGGTTGCCGTGGTCGACCAGATCGGCGACGAGGAGATCGACAAACTGGTGTCGGAGTATTCCGACATTTACGAAATTTCGCCCGAGCTGCTGTCCGGCGGTGACCGGCACGAATCCTTGAGATATGGCGCCCGCATCGAACTGGGCCTGCGGCAGTTCCTCACCGAGGGCGGTTTCAAGGCGTTCACCAGCAACTTCGAGGACCTCGGCGGCCTGCGCCAGCTGCCCGGCCTCGCGGTCCAGCGTCTGATGGCCGATGGGTACGGGTTCGGCGGCGAGGGTGACTGGAAGACCTCGGTGCTGGTACACACGCTCAAGGCGATGGCACCGGGCGGCGCGACGTCCTTCATGGAGGACTACACGTACGACCTCACGCCGGGCAACGAGGTCATCCTCGGTGCCCACATGCTGGAGGTCTGCCCGTCGATCGCATCCGGCACTCCGAAGCTGGAGATCCACCCGCTCGGCATCGGCGGCCGTGAGGACCCGGTCCGGCTCGTTTTCGACGCCGCGCCCGGCCCCGCGATCGTGCTCGGCCTGGCCGACCTGGGTGAGCGGTTCCGCCTGGTCGCCAACGAGATCGAGGTGGTTCCGCCGACCGCGCCGCTGCCGAGGCTGCCGGTCGCCAGGGCCGTCTGGAAGCCGGCGCCGTCACTGGAGACGTCGGCCGAGTGCTGGCTGACCGCGGGCGGCCCGCACCACACGGTGCTGTCGTCGTCGGTCGGCGCGGAGGAGCTGGCCGACCTGGCCGAGATGGCCGGTACCGAGCTGCTGGTGATCGACTCGGCCACGACGTCGCGGTCGTTCACCAAGGAGGTGCGCTGGAACCAGGCGTACCACCGGCTGGCGCGAGGGTTCCGCTGAGCACCTGCTAGAACCTCTGGGAAAACGAACGACGGCCATGCGCTCACCACTGCGGGCGCATGGCCTCGATCGTGATGTAGTCCAGGTCCCCGGCGTAGTAGTCACAACCCACGTCGATCTGGTCGCACTCGTACTTGCCGCCGATCGTCACCGGCCACGAGTTCGCGATCGGCCCGGTCCAGCCGTCACGCGCGGCGACCTGCTGCCCGTCGATGACGAGGACCACCCCGGCCTGGACACGGACGCACCGGACCACGTGCCAGTACCCGTCGTTGATCGAGTACGGCGCGATCACCTCCAGGAACGCCTTCGGCCCGCGGAACGTGCACTCCACCCGTCCACTCGGGATCTGCAGCTTGAAGTTGCCGCCGGAGACCGTGGCCTGGCCTTTCTGGATGATGTTGCCGAACTTGTTGGTGGTGCGGAGCCGCACCGTGACGGCGTAGTCGTTCGTGCCGGGATCGAGCGCCGAATCGTCCGGAACGACGACCAGATGGCCGGGTCTGGCGGGCGGAGTGTCCGGTTCGAGCCGGTCGAAGTGGTACCCGATGTCGTCGCCGGACATCAATCCGGTGCCGACCTCGCCACCGATTCTGCCGTCCAGGCCGTTGCCGCTGCTGTCGATCATGCGGCTCGCGCCGGGCTCCTCGTCCATGCTCCAGGACGCCACCGGATAGCCGTCGGCTCTCGCCGGGCTTCCGACCAGCGCGGAAGCGGCCGTCAGCGTGGTTGTCAGGGCGGCGACCAGCGCGCGGCGGCGTTCCATGGCTCATCCTTGAGGGGCGGCGGAGCAGAATTTAATGATCTTATGGGGCAAATGTTCTTTTTACCCAGCGTTCCAGCATTCGGCAGCTCAGTGTCATCGCCCGATCACTGAGGATCTCTCGCAAACGGCCAGCTCAGCTTGGTAGCATCCGCCGATCATGGTCGCGCTCCGACACCGAACCCGGGGCAGCGCCTGACCCCCCGCGCTGACGATCTCAGATAAGGAACGTGTCGAAGTGCTGCTCAATGGGACGGACAGTGAGACCTCGGAGCACGCGATGATCCCCCCGAACCCCGGTCTGCCGAACCAGGCGCTCCAGGTGCTGGCCCTTGCTCAGCGCACCGCCGAGGAGCACGTGGCGAGTGCCCAGCACCACGCGGACAAGATCCGTACGGACGCGCTGGCCGCCGCCGAGCAGATCGCCCGCGAAGCACAGGCCCACGCGAACAGCGTCCGCCGCGAGGCCGACCGGGTGCTGGCCGAGGCCCGCGCCGGAGCCGAGCAGATGGCTCGGGACGCGCAGGCCCGCGCCGAG
Source organism: Actinoplanes sp. CA-015351 (assembly GCF_050955685.1). Taxonomy (NCBI): domain Bacteria; kingdom Bacillati; phylum Actinomycetota; class Actinomycetes; order Micromonosporales; family Micromonosporaceae; genus Actinoplanes; species Actinoplanes sp. CA-015351. Next base: position 5,636,579 of record NZ_CP192102.1, on the reverse strand, counting down.
GACGCCCGGCGTACCGGTGAGAAGATCGTCGCGGACTCCCGCGCCCGCGCCGAGACGATCGGCGCCGACGCGATGGCCGGTGCCGAGCAGCTGCGCCACCAGGCGCAGCAGCGGTACGACGACGTGGTCGGCAGCCTCGGCACCAAGCGGGAAGCGCTCCAGCAGCAGATCGAGGCGCTGGAGGACTTCGACCGCGATTACCGGGGCCGGCTCACCGCGTTCATGCAGAGCCAGCTGCGCGCCCTCTGGATGGACGCGCCGCAGCTCACCGCCGAGGTGATCGACGAGGAGCCGGTGGCCGAGGAGCTGGAGGCCGCACAGGCGCAAGCCCAGACCCAGGCCCAGTCCCAGACCCAGGCCCAGGCCCAGTCCCGGCACGGCGCTCCGGAAGCGGACGACGACGAGTTCGACGACGAGGACGAGCAGCCGGCCGAGAAGCAGTAGAGGACGAGCAGCCGCCTAACGCAATAAGGGACAGGGCCCGGGGCGAAACCCCGGGCCTTTCTCATGCGGAAGCGGTGTAGACCCGTTCCCCGCCGACGAACGTGATCGCCACCGATGCGTCACCGATCTCCTGCGGTGCACCCGCGAACGGATCCCGGTCCAGCACCACCAGGTCAGCCCGGTTGCCGGCCCGGATCACCCCGCTGTCGTCCAGGTGGTTCACGTACGCCGATCCAGCCGTGTACGCCGTCAGCGCCGCCGTCAGGTCCAGCTCCTGACCGGGCAGGAACGGCGGGTAGTCGCTGCCGTGATGCACCCGGTTCACCGCCACGTGGATCGCTTCGAGCGGATCCGGCGTGGTGACCGGCCAGTCGCTGCCGGCCGCCAGGTGCGCACCGGCCCGGCGCAGGTCGCCGAACGGGTACTGATGAATCACCGCTTCGGGATCGAGGAACGGGATGGTCAGCTCGTCCATCTGCGGCTCGTGCGACGCCCAGTACGCCTGCAGGTTCGCGCTCGCGCCCAGCTCCCGGAACCGGGGCACGTCGTCCGGGTGCACGACCTGCAGGTGCGCGAGGTGCGGCCGGGTGTCCTTCCAGCCGTTCGCCGCCCGGGCCGCCGCGACCGCGTCCAGCGCGTCGCGTACCGCCCGGTCGCCGAGCGCGTGGAAATGCGCCTGGAAACCGAGGGCGTCCAGCTCGGTGACGTACGAGGGCAGACGAGCGGGGTCGATGAAGGACAGACCCTGGTTCGTGGTGGCGCAGCCGCAGCCGTCCCGGTACGGCGCCGTCATCGCGGCCGTGAAGTTCTCCGCGACACCGTCGAGCATCAGCTTCACGCTGTCGCAGCGCAGCCGGCCCACGGTGAACTTCTCCCGCTTCGCGACCAGCTCCGGGATCTGCGAGCCGTCCCGATCCCGGTCCCACCAGAGCGCGCCGACCACGGTGGCCCGCAGCGAGCCGTCGTGGGCCGCCGCCAGGTACGCGTCGGAGACATCCGGATAACCGTTGGTGGCGCACACCATGGCGTCCTGCCAGGACGTGACGCCGAGTGAGAAGAGCAGGTCCTGGCCCCGGTACAGCCCGGCCAGCCGGTCCGCGGCGGTGAGCTCCGGCAGCAGTTCGGTGACCAGCTGCATGGCGCCCTCCTGCAGCCCGCCCGACGGTGAGCCGTCCGGCGCCCGATCGATCCGGCCGTCCGCCGGGTCCGGGGTGTCCGCGGTGATCCCGGCCAGCTCCAGGGCGCGGCTGTTCACCCAGGCGCCGTGGTGGTCCCGATTGGAGAGGAACACCGGCCGGTCCGGCACCACGCTGTCGAGCAGCTCGCGTCCCGGAATCCCGCCGGGGAAGCTCTCCATCGCCCAGCCACCGCCGGAGATCCACTCGAGATCCGGGTGCTCGTCGGCGTACGCCCGGACCCGCCGGAGGTATTCGTCGACGACGACGGTGCCGCTCAGGTCGCACTGGTTCAGCTCGACGCCGCCCATCACCGCGTGCACGTGCGCGTCCTGGAACCCGGGCAGCAGCAGCCCGCCGTTCAGGTCGACGATCTCGGTGCCCGGGCCGGCGAGGTCGCGTACCTCATCGGTGCCGACGGCCTGGATCCGTCCGTCCCGCACGGCGACGGTCGTGGCGTAACCGCGGGCGGAATCGGCGGTGAAGATCCGTCCGCCGACGAAAAGCAGGTCAGCTGCGGGCATGACTCCAGATCCGATCTGTCGGGAGTATTGATCGAATCACTACCCGTGAGCACCCGTCAAACCTCCGCGAGCGCTCGCCGAATCCCCGTGCCTGCCCGTCGAATCCCCGTGCCTGCCCGTCGAATCTTTCGCCAGCGCCATCACGAGGACGCCGAGGCAGACCGTCGCGCCTGCCAGCGGCCGGCCGAGTGAGGCGGCGAGCAGCGCGAGATAACCGAGCAGCACGCCGAGCCGCCACCGCCGCTCCGGCATCAGCGCGAGCACCATCACGGTCGTCACCGCGACCGGCCCCCAGTAGTACCGCAGCTCCACCGAGTCGGTAGCCACCCTCAGCAGCACCGCGACGGCCGGCGCACCCGCGACCACGAGCACCCGCTCCCGGAATCGCCACGCCACCAGCCCGCAACCCACCGCCACGACCTCCGCCTGCACGAGCCGCATCGCCCAGCTCACCTGCTCAAGCCCGGCGAACGCCGCGAGCGTCCCCGCGGCAACCGGCCACACATGCCCGAACATTCCGAAATGCCCACCGACCACAAACGGCAGATAAGCCGCCGCCCCGACAATCCCGCCCAGCCCCGCCACCCGCACGACCTGCCACAACGGCCCGGCCGCGAGCAGACACGGAAAACCCAGCACCGCCCACGGCGCGATCGCAACGGCAACCCCCAGCACAATCCCGGCCGCGACCAGCCGCCGGCTCTTTCCCAAGACCATTGCGTACGCCCAGAGCACCGGCACCGCCAACTCCGCAGGATGCCCGTCCCCGACAACCGGCACGGCGAGCCACAGCAGCACAACGAGCCCGACGACCGTCTCCCGCCGCAGCCCCTCCCGCCGCAGCCCCGTCTCCGGCCGCGGCGCCGTCTCCGGTCGCGGCGCGGTCTTCGGTCGCGGCGCGGTCTTCGGTCGCGGCGCCGTCTCCGGTCGCGGCCCCGTCTCCGGTCGCAGCCCTTCCCTCCGCAGTCCCGTCTCCCGCCGTAGTCCCGTCTCCGGCTGTGGTCTCCCGCCGCAGAGCTGGAGTGCCGCGACCATGAGTCCCGCGTTGACCACGAAGAACGTGACAGCGGCGGGCATCCCGTCCGCCCCGCCGACGAGGAGAAGCCGGCTCACGAGCAGCTGAAGCGGCCCCGCCTGGTTCCAGGCGCTCTCGTAGATCCCGTCCAGATGCCCACCGAGCAGCCGCTGCCCGGCCCCCGCGAAGTCCTCCAGATCCGGAGGCGCCACCCGCGTCCCCACCCCGACAACCCCAGCGACAACAGCAGCCCCAGCAACTCCAGCAGCCCGAGCCACCCGTGTGACCCGGGTGGCTTGAGTGGCTTGCACGGCTTGAGTGGCTTGCACGGCTTGAGTGGCTTGCGCGGCCCGAGAAGCCCGAGCGGAGAGACGCTCACTCACCGTGCGGCCCCACCTCGGCGAACAGGAGCACACAGTGCGCCCCCACCCCGGCGTGACCAAAGCTCACCGTGCGCTCGCGTCTCGCCTGGATGCCCGCCCACCGTGTGCTCGTGTCCCGCCCAGCGGAGATGGCGGCACACCGAACCGCTGTGTGTGTTCCTGTCAACGCCATAGCGGTGGTCAGGTCGCACACAACGCCAACGTGTGTTCTCGTCACGGTTCGGCTCACCGTGTGCTCCCGTCAACGCCGATGGCCACCGTGTGCCCTGGGCTTGGTTGGGTGCCTGCGTGGCTGCGGGCCACTGTGTGCCCTGGGCTTGGTTGGGTGCCTGCGTGACTGCGGGCCACTGTGTGCCCTGGGCTCGGTTGGGCGCCTGCGTGGCTGGGGGCCACTGTGTGCCCTGGGCTCGCTTGAGGTTGGCCGGGATGCGGGCTCACTGTGTGATCGGGGCTCGGCGGGGCGACGCTGCCGGGGACGCATGCTCTGGCTCGGAACCGCCTGGCCACCGGACTGCACCTGCGCACCGGACTGCACCTGCGCACCGGACTGCACCTGCGCACCGGACTGCACCTGCGCACCGGACTGCACCTGCGCACCGGACTGCACCTGCGCACCGGACTGCACCTGCGCACCGGACTGCACCTGCGCACCGGACTGCACCTGCGCGCCGGGCGCCGCCCCGGAGGTGCATGGTCAGCAGGGCGGCGAACAGCAGCAGCTCGGCCACCACGAACCAGGTCTGGCCGCTTGCCCGGCGGCCCAGCAGCATCTGTACGTAGGGGCCGGGGATCGCCAGCAGCGTGATGCCCGGTGTGAACAGGAGCCAGGCCCGGGACTCCGGCGGCTGCAGGGCCAGCAACACCAGGATCGCGGCCAGCACCACCAGGAGATAATGCACCTCGGATATGCCGCCGGCCAGCAGGGTGCTGACGAGAAGCAGGGTGCCCAGCCAGACGGGAGGCGGGCGTTTTCCGGAGGACCGGGCCTCGGTCAGGCGTACCCCGAGGATCAGCAATGTTGCCGCGGCCGCGGCAATTCCGGTGAGGTGCGGCCAGGCGTGCGCTTCGGCCCAGCCTCGCAGGGAGAGGTTGTTGATCGCGTTGTCGCCGTGCAGGTTGGTGCCGGATACGACATAGCGCAGGATTTCGGGATATCGGGAGCCGCCCGGGATCAGTGCCATCGCGGCCAGCAGCAGGGCTCCGGCCGGGATCATGGTGCGGGCCAGGGCGGACCATCGGCGGTGCAGCAGTGGCACCAGGATCAGTGGCGCCAGCATCGGTTTGACCAGCAGCGTTGCGGCCAGGATCGCGCAGCCGAGCGTCCAGCGGCCCCGGTGGAACGCCAGCAGGATCGCGATCACCGCGGGCGCCAGGAAGACGGTGAGGTTGCCCAGCGAGAGCGACCGGGACGCGGCGAAACCGCCGAGGAGACCGAGCAGCGCGACCGCCGTGATGATCGCCCGGCGACCGGGCACGGCCAGAGAGCGGCGCCAGCATCTCCGACAACCGCAAACCCGCACACAGAGCCAGCGCCAGGCCCCGGAATGTGGCTCGGCCCCGGAGTGCGGCTCAGCCTGGGAATCGGGCTCGGCTTGGGAGGCAGGCGAGGCCTGGGAGGCAGGCGAGGCCTGGGAAGCGGGCTCGGCCTGGGAAGCGGGCTCGGCCTGGCGGCCGGCCAGCCACGCGGCGCCGGCCAGGGCGGCGCCGCCGGCGAGCGTCCAGAGGGCGAAGGCGGTGTACGGGTCGCCGAGCGCGGTCGGCAGCAGGAGCGGTACCGCTGTGGGGGGATAGACGAAGTACGGGTCGGAGAAGACCGACTCGCCGTGCAGCAGGTCCGTGGCGGCGTTGCGGAGCGGCTCGAAGTCGATGCCCATGGCCAGCACCTGGAGCACCTGGACCAGGCCGCTCAGCGCGATGAACGCGGCCAGTGCCACGAGCGCGGTTCCGGGCACACGGCGGATGTGGTCCACGAGTGACCTATCGGCATGTCACCCGGGAGTGTGAAGCGGCCGGGCCGCCCGGCGCGGGTGGGAGCGATTCCATAGCCGGAAAGCGCACAAAGCGTGTTTGGTGGCCCTCGGGGGCCGAACTATGGTGAGCGGATGGCGTCGACCTCTGTCGATCTGGATCGTGATGACCGCGAACGCCACACCTCCGGTGGCGGCGGTCTCGGTGTCGACGCCTTCTATCCGGGACGGTACAAGAACGACCGGTTCTGCGCTGCCCTCGAACTCGCCGTGGTGGCGGCCCACGAGCTCGACGCGGTGCCCGAGCGGATCCCCGGCCCGCGGGCGCCGGCCGAGGAGGAACCTGTCGAATACGGTCTGGGGCAGCGGATTCAGCGGGACGCCATCGTCCGGCTGCGTGCCGGTGCGACCGCCAACGCGGGGCTGCTCGCGCTGCTGGCCGAGGGCCGGTTCGCGCCACCGGGCCCGTACTGGCAGCACCGCAGCCAGGACAACACCGAGGAACCACGGGGGCCGGCCCCGGACCGGGCCGAGGCTGTCCGGCGGGCTCTGGCCGTACCCGATCTGCTCTGTCTGATCGCGCCGCGAGGCGCCGCACGGACCTTGACCGTCGTGGAGATCGTGCGAGCCGCGGCGGAGCGCGGTGAGCGCGTGCTGATCACCGCACCCGACTCGGCGACCGTCGACGCCGTGGTGACCAGGTTGCCGCCCGGGCCGACGGTGGTCCGCGCCGATCAGCCCGGGGGAGGCCCGGGCAGCCTCGCCGCGGCAGCTGCCGAGACCCAGCGGCGGATCCTGGCGCGCTCGCAGGCCGCCGCCGTCGCGCTCGAACCGTGGCTCGGCGAGCCCTCGCCGGCGATGGGCTGGCTGCGGCGGCTGACCACCGCGCTGGCCGAGGCCGAGCAGGAGCGCCGGCGCGCCGACCAGGCCGGCGAGGAGCGGGACGCGATCGCCGTGGCCGCCCGGGAACGGCTCGGTGACGCGTTGCGCGATCACGGGCGTGCCGTCGAGGTGGCCGAACGAGATCTCACGCTCGCCGAGGACGCGGTGCGCCGGCTCGGTCAAGCGCTGAGCCGGGCGGAGAACTCCCGGTTCGGGCGGTGGCGGGCCGGGCGTCTGCGCACCCGGCTCGCCGTCGCCGCTCCCGCCGCGCTGACCGCGCGGGAAACCCTGGCGAGGGTACGCGAGGAGCACGCCGACCATCGTGACCGGCTGGACAAGGACGTCGAGCAGGACGCCGCCGTCCGGGCCGCTGCCGATCGTGCCGCGTTCGCCGACCTGGCCGCCCATCGCGCTCTCGAGTCCGCCGAACGGTCCGCGCACCGGCTGACCCGCCTGATGTCCGGTGTCGCGCCGGAGCCGGCGTGGACCGCCGACGCCGCGGGCCTCACCGATTTCGCCGGCCACTGCTCCGGGCTCGAACCGGTGCTGCGCGGCCGGGCCGGGCTGCTGCGCGAGTGGCGTCAGCGGGCCGCGCGGCCGAGCCGGCAACTGCACGCCGAGCTGCTGCGGTACGCCGATGTGGTCGCCACCACCTGCCTCGGAGTCGGCCGCCCGGAGCACGGCGAGCTGGAGTTCGACCTGGTGGTGATCGTGGACGCGGGCCGGACCGGGCTGCCGGTCGCGCTGGTGCCGCTGGTCCGGGCCCGCCGGGCGGTGCTCGCCGGCTCGGTGGGCCGGATGCCACTGTTCGACCTCGGGGCGGCGCCGGTTCCGGACGAGGTGACCGGGCTGCTCAACCGCAGCGTGCTGGAACGGCTTCTGGAGAAGGCGCCGGCCGCGAACCGCGTACGCCTGCGGTCCGGATCGTGAGCGAGCCGGCGCACCTGCCGCTGCGCGAGATCGAGCGCCGGGTGGACGCCCTGCCCGGCGTCGAACCTCAGCGGATCGTGCCGCTGCTGCTGCCGATGTGGGCTGTCGAGGTGACCGCGACCGTCCGGGATTCACAGCCGTACGACGTGCTGGATCGCTATCTGTCCCGGGCCGTCGCCGAGGCCGGCCTGGACCGGGCCGACGAGCTCGCCGGGTTCCTCGGTGTCGAGCCGCCGCTGGTGGCCCGGGCGGTGCGTCACCTCGCCGGGATCGGCCACCTGGTACGCGACGGCGACAAGCTGAACCTGACCGAGCTGGGCCGGCGTTCAGTGGCGGACGGGCGGCGCTATCACCTGGCGACGGGGCGGCGGTTGTCGTTCCGGTTCGACGGGTTCCGGGGTGAGCCGGTGCCGTACGCGACGGTGGTGCACTCGGTGTGGCTGGCGGAGCCGGAGCTGACGCTGGCCGATGGGACGGTGTTCTCGGTGGTCGCGGGGGTGTCGTTGCCGCCGGATGCGGTTTCGTTGCTGCTCGCCCGGCCCGATGCGGGGGACTTCACGGGCGCGGCGTTGCCGGTGGCGGCCGAGATTTCGCGAGTTCAACTACGATATCTGCCGATTTATCTGGTGATCTGCGCCGGAGATCACCTGGTGTTCGGCAAAGCCCTGGACGGACCGGATCCCTACCTCGCCGGGTTTATCCCTTTCCTTGGCGGGAACCTCGAAACCTGACATGAGTCAGTGTGTGGACCAACACGGTCCCTGACGGACCGTCCTGGTCCATTCCAGTCTACGGTGGTCCCATGCCCCGTCCCACCCGACAGCAGATCGACGACGAAATCCTCGACGCCGCGGCCAGCCTCTTCGCCCGCCACGGCTTCAGGGAGACGTCGATCCAGCGCATCGCCGACACGGTGGGCTACTCGAAGACCGGTCTGCTGCACCGCTTCCCGAACAAGGAAGCCCTGCAGCACGCGGTCATCGAGCGCTGCGTCAACCAGGTCCGGGACACCGCCACCGGTGTGTCGGACCTGCCGGTGGGGCCGGAGCGGGACCGCGCCGTGATCACGGCCGTGGCCCAGCTCGCGCTGGCGCAACCGGGCGTCGTCGCTCTGCTCCTCTCCTCCCTGGTCAGCGAACCGGAGAGCGAGATGGGGCAGGCATTGAGGGAGATCGGCGAGGCCATCACCGCGGCCTTCGGCGAGGAGTTCCTCTGCGACCCGCCCCGGGCTCTGCGCAAGGTCGGCGCGCTCGGCGCGATCGCGGTGGCCAGCGTGGCCCTGCGTGACGTGCTCAGCCCCGACGCGATGGCCGGCCTCGTCGAGGTCGGCTGCAACGCTCTCGGCCACCCCTCCGTCACACACTGAGAAATTAGGGATCCCCTCATGGCAACGTTGTTGCATCGCCTCGGGCTGGCGTCAGTACGCCACAGGATCATCGTCACGCTGGTGTGGCTGCTGGCCCTGGTGGCTGTCGGGGTCGGAGCGGCCACTCTCTCCGGGACCACTGCCAACACCTTCAGCATTCCCGGTCAGGAGTCGACGAAGGCCCTGGACCTGATGACCGAGAAGTACGGCGCGGCGTCGGCCGGCGCCACCGTGCAGGTGGTGTTCGAGGCGCCGGACGGCGAGACCGTCACCGCGCCGGAGAACGCCGCGCAGATCGCCAAGGCGGTCGCCGACCTCGGCACGGTGCCCGGTGTCGTCGGGGTGAGCAACCCCCTCGACGAGGCCAACCCGGCGGTGTCGCGGGACCAGAGCGCCGCGTACGCCTCGATCACGTTCGGCGTGCAGCCGTCCGAGGTCACCGACGAGCAGCGCGAATCCATCATCGCCAAGGTCGAGCAGGCGCGGTCACTGGGGTTGACCGTCGAGGCCGACGGTGAGGCTCTGAGCAACCCGGCCGACATCGGCGGCGCCTCGGAGATCCTCGGTGTCGTCGTGGCCCTGCTCGTGCTGGCCCTGACGTACGGCTCGCTGGTCGCCGCCGGCATGAACCTGCTGACCGCGATCGTCGGCGTCGGCATCGGCGCGGCCGGCATCGTCACCCTGACCGGCTTCGTCGACCTCCAGTCCACCACCCCGATCCTGGCGGTGATGCTGGGCCTGGCCGTCGGCATCGACTACGCCCTGTTCATCATCACCCGGTTCCGCCACGAGCTGCGCCGCGGCCTGGATGTCGAACCGGCCGCCGCGATGGCCGTCGGCTCCGCGGGTTCCGCCGTCGTCACGGCCGGCCTCACCGTCGTGATCGCGCTGGCCGGTCTGTCGATCGTCGGCATCCCGTTCCTCACCGAGATGGGCCTGGCCGCCGCCGCGACGATCGTGATCGCGGTGCTGGTGGCGATCACGCTGGTACCGGCGATCCTCGGCTTCGTCGGAGTTCGTGCCCTGCCGCGCAAGCAGCGCGGGGTTGTCGCCGGTACCGACCTTCCCGACGGGCGGGGCTTCATCAAGGGGTGGGCGCACTTCGTCACGAAGCAGCGCACCCTCAGCCTGGTCCTGGCCGTCGCGGTGCTCGCCATCATCGCCATCCCGTTCTTCTCGATGCAGACCACGCTGAACCAGCGTGCCGCCGAAGGCAGCACCCAGGCCAAGGCGCAGGCGATCATGGACAGCCGCTTCGGCCCCGGCGTGAGCAGCCCGCTGCTCGTCCTGGTCGACGGACCGAACGCGGTCAGCTACGCGGCCACCGTGCAGAAGCAGGTCGCGGCCCTGCCGGACGTCGCCCTCGCCACCCCGGCCCAGCCGAGCCAGGACCAGTCCGCCGCCCTCATCACGATCATCCCGGCGTCCGGTCCCGAGGACCAGAAGACGATCGACCTGGTCAACGCCATCCGCGACACGGTCCCGGACGCTGACGGCGCCGAGGTCTACGTCACCGGCAACACGGCGGTCAGCATCGACGTCTCGCAGAAGCTCAACGACGCGCTCCCGGTGTACCTCGCGCTCGTCGTCGGCCTCGCGTTCGTCCTGTTGGTGCTGGTCTTCCGCTCGATCCTGGTGCCGGTGGTCGGCGTACTCGGCTTCCTGCTCACCATCGGTGCCGCGTTCGGTGCCACGGTCGCGGTCTTCCAGTGGGGCTGGGCCGCCGACGCGGTGAACGCCGGCTCCACCGGCCCGATCCTCAGCCTCGCGCCGATCATCATCGTCGGCATCCTCTTCGGCCTCGCGATGGACTACCAGGTCTTCCTGGTCGCCCGGATGCACGAGGCCCACGCCCACGGCGCGTCGCCCCGCGACGCCATCGTCACCGGTTTCCGCCAGGCCGCCCCGGTCGTGGTAGCCGCCGCCACCATCATGTTCGCGGTCTTCGCCGCCTTCGTCCCCGAGGGCAACGACACCATCAAACCGATCGCGTTCGCCCTGGCGGTGGGCATCGCGTTCGACGCGTTCATCGTGCGGATGGTCCTGGTCCCGGCGGCGCTCGCGCTGCTCGGCCGGTCCGCGTGGTGGCTGCCGGCGTGGTTGCGCTGGCTGCCAGAACTCGACGTGGAAGGTTCCGCCCTGGAGCGCAAGCCCCCGGCGTCGCCCGCCTCCCCGGCGCCGTCCGCGGCTCCGGCACCGATTGACGAGCCCAGCTCCGTCTGACTCACCCTCGAGAGAGGCCGTCACCCTCCCCGGGTGGCGGCCTCTCCCGCATGGGTACGCGTATCGCTATCGTTGCGCCGGTGAGCGACCCGATCAAGTACCGCCTGCTCCGCGCGGAGTCGGAGGCGGCCTCGGTGCACAAGGACCTGAAGGTGACGGTCATCCTGTGGTGCCTGACGGGCCTGCTGGGCGGCCACCGGTTCTACCTGGGCGACACGGGCCGCTCGGTGGCCATGCTCTTCACCCTCGGCGGGTGTGGCGTGTGGACCCTGATCGACGTGTTCTTCCTGCCCCGCCGGGTGCGAGTGGTGAATGAGCGCCGCCGGGCCGAGGTGATGGCCCGGTACGGCTTGCTGGACGGTTCCGCCGCAGGCCGATCTTGAGCGGCTGGAGGGTTCGCCGCAGGCCGATCTTGAGCGATGGTGCACCTCAGGGGGTTGAGGATCGCTCAAGATCGCGGGGTGGTTGGCGGGGGCGGGTGGCTCGGCTCGGGAGCCTGGTGCCGGCCAGCGTCAGCATCGCTGCCTGACTCCGCAGTCGCCGCCGGGCATCCGCCGCGGAGTGGAAGCGGCCAGCGGTCAGGGCATCGCCGGGTGCCGGGGCGCTGGGTGCCGGGACTCCGGGTGCCGGGACTTCGGGGGCCAGATCTTCGTAAGCCGACGAGCCCTCATCGTAAGCCGACGAGCCCTCATCGTAAGCCGACGAGCCCTCATCGTAAGCCGACGAGCCCTCATCGTAAGCCGACGAGCTCTCCTCGGGGGCAGGCGAGTGCTCTTCGACGGCCGCGTCCTTGCCGAGGTCGACGGCGGCTTCGAAGTCGAAGGCGGGGACGTGGTCGGGGAACTCTGCCACCTCGGCCACCGCCGTCGGCCGGGCGTAGGCGGCTCGGAACAGCACCCATGCCGCCGCCATGTTGACCAGCGCGAACGGTGCTGCCAGCAGGGCCACGCCGGGGGATGCCGTCAGTAGTACCGCTGCCCCTGCCGCTGTCGCCAGGGCTGCCACGCCGTCGGCGATGCGCGGCGGGTCGGACGGGCGGCGGGCGAACCTCACCGTCGCCACCGCGTTGAGGGTGCCGAGGGTCAGGGCGCCGGTCAGGGTGGCGACCAGCGGCCAGAGGTGCTGCCAGGTCTCGGTCTCGTCGGCGAGGAAGAAGAGCATGAACGGCACGCCGACCACCGCGATCGCCAGCAGGATGATGGCGTTGGCGGTGAGCACTATGGCGGACGCCGTGATCATGTCCAGGTGCCGCGAACCCCGGTCCGCGGGCTGCCAGTCCTGGCCCGTGCCTGTCGTATCGATGCTGACCATGACTCGGCACCGTAACGTATCGCGCCCACGTTCGTGGATGTGCAACTTATGGTTGCGTGACGGCGCCGAGGACCGCTAACGTGATGCGCAACCAAAGGTTGCAGGAGGATGTCATGGAGTTCGGTGTGATCGAGCGGGAAATCTACGTCGAGGCGACGCCCGAGGTGGTCTTCGAGGTGGTCAGCAGTCCGGAGCATCTCAAGGGGTGGTGGCCGGACGAGGCGAGTTACGAGGTGGTGCCGGGCTCGGCCGGGCAGATCTCGTTCGGGGACAAGGTGGAGCGGTTCACCGTCGTCGACGCGAAGCCGCCGGCGTTGTTCCAGTTCCGGTGGACGCACGGCCCTGGTGAGGTGGCGGCTGCCGGAAACTCGCTGCTGGTGACGTTCGAGCTGGCGGCCAAGGGTGACGGGACGCTGCTGCGGATGACCGAGACCGGGTTCCGGGAGCGCGGCTGGGAGGCGGCTGTCCTGGAGCAGTGCTTCAACGACCACGTCACCGGCTGGGAACACTTCCTGCCGAGGCTGGCGCCGTACGCCACGGCGCTCCCGGTGCACCCGTGATCGACGACGACCTCTGGTCGGCGATCGGTGACCCGACCCGGCGCCGGATGCTCGACCTGTTGCTCGTCGGCGGCAACGGCACGGCCACCTCGCTGAGTCAGCACATGTCGGTGACCCGGCAGGCGGTGGCGAAACACCTCGCGGTGCTGGACCGGGCCGGGCTGGTCCGCTCGGCCGCGGCCGGGCGGGAGCGGCGGTATGAGGTCGACGAGGCGCAGCTGGGGCGGGCGGTCGCGCAGCTCACCGCGGTCGGCTCGGCCTGGGACGCACGGCTCGGCCGGATCAAGCGGATTGCCGAGGCCATTCAGTCCGGCGAATGACGCTTTACGCGTACCCAAGAAAGGTGCCCGGTCCGGCGGGGAGCCGGACCGGGCGATCAGAGGGTGAGTTACGGGGTCCAGGCGAGGTTGGGGTTGACGTTGCCGGTCCAGTCGAAGGTGGCCATGTTGTCCCAGCCGTCGCCGGTGCCGTTGATGTTGGCGGGATCCCAGCCGTTGCCCTTGATGGCATACCAGGTGGGTTCCCAGTAGAAGACGCCGATGGCGCCGGCGTTGCGTGCGGTGTTCTGCACCCAGCTGAACTGCTGGGCCTGGCCCGCGAAGGTGGACGGGAGGCCGTCGCAGAGCACGGTGCCCGGGATGGAGTTCTTCTCGCTGTCCGCGTCGGCCGAGGTGAATTGGTACGCGGTCTCGGCGACCACGACCGGCTTCGAGTACCGGGTACGCAGATCGGTGATCACGTTGTAGAGGTTCGCGAGCGTCCCGTGCCACATGCAGTAATAGGAGAGCGCGGTGATGTCCCACGTCACGCCGGCCGCCTTGATGCCGTCGTAGAACCAGCGGGCGTTCGTGAGGCTGTCCGAGTTCGCCGTGTGGATCATGACCTGGGTGGAGCTGTTGCAGGCCTTGGTGGCGTTGTAACCCTGCTTCAGCAGCGACGCGAGCGGCGTGAAGTTGCTGCTCACGATCTGTCCGCGGGGCCACAGCATGCCGACGTTGATCTCGTTGCCGATCTGCACGCTGTCCGGCGTGGTGCCCTGTGCCTTGAGTGAGGTGCAGACGTCGTAGGTGTAGTTGTAGACGTCGGTCTGCAGCTGGGTGAGCGAGTGCGAGGCCCAGGCCACCGGCGGGTACTGCTTGCCCGGGTCGGCCCAGGTGTCCGAGTAGTGGAAGTCGATCAGGAGCTTCAGGCCCTTGGCCTTGATCGCTTTCGCCTGCTGGAGAACCTTGGCCTTGTTGTTGTATCCGCTCACCGGGTTGTTCCACACGCGCAGCCGCATGTAGTTGGCGCCGGCGCCCTTGAGGATGTCGTACGGGTCGGTGGCGGTGCCGTTCTTGTAGTACTTCGCGCCGAGGTCGAGGCTGCGCTGCAGGGAGGAGACGTCAGCGCCGAGCATCGTGAGTGATGCGGCGTGCGCGGCCGCGGGGTTGATCGCGATGCCGATCACGAGCGCGGCAGTGAGGAGGAGACCTTTCAGAGCGCGCATCACTTCTCCCAGCGGATGTACGGGTTGATGCGGCCGTTGTCGTCGAAGGTCGCCATGTTCTCCCAGGCGTTGCCCGAGTTCTCGATGTCCTCGGTGTCCCAGCCGTTGCCGTCGACAGCGGTCCAGGTCGGCTCCCAGTAGAAGACGCCGAGCGCCCCGGCGGTGCGGGCGGTGTCCTGAACAGCGGAGAACTCCTGGGCCTGGCCCTGGGGGGTGGCCGGGATGCCGTCGCACGGTGCCGGCGACAGGATGATGTTCTCCAGGTGGTCGTAGTTCTCGGTGGTGTAGGGATACGCGGTCTCGGCGATGACGACCGGCTTGGCGTACCGGGACTTCACGTCGGTGATCACGGTCGCCAGGTTGTCCAGGCTGCCGTGCCACATGCAGTAGTAGGAGAGCGCGGTGATGTCCCACTTCGCGCCGGCGGCGGTGATGCCGTCGTAGAACCAGTGGGCGGCGTCGATGTTGCCGGCGTTGGCGGTGTGCACCAGGACCTGGGTCTTCCTGTTGCAGGCCTTGGTGGCGTCATAACCGGCGTTGAGCAGGCTTGCCACCGGCCCGAAGTCGCTGTTGGCGACGTATCCGACGGGCCACAGCATGCCGACGTTGATCTCGTTGCCGACCTGCACGCTGTCCGGCGTGGTGCCCTGCCGCTTCAGCGACGTGCAGACGTCGTAGGTGTAGTCGTAGACGTCCTTCTGCAGCTGCGGGAGGTCGTGGCCCTCCCATGCGGCCGGGGTGAACTGCTTGCCCGGGTCGGCCCAGGTGTCCGAGTAGTGGAAGTCGATCAGCAGCTTCAGGCCCTTGGCCTTGATCGCCTTCGCCTGCTTGAGCACCTGCTCCTTGTTGGAGTACCCGCTGGTCGGATCGTTCCAGATGCGCAGCCGGGCGTAGTTCACGCCGGCCTGCTTCAGGATGTCGTAGACGTTGTCGCGCCGGCCGCGGAAGTCGTAGAACTTCGCGCCGAGTTCCAGGGAGCGGGGGAGGGTGGAGACGTCGGCGCCGCGCATGGTGAGTTCCGGGCCTTTGCCGGAGCCGTGCGCTGACGCGGGGACGGGGGTGAGGACCACCGCAAGGGCTGCGACGATCGCGAGGACGGATCTCATGACACTCCTTTGTGGACAAAAGGGGCGAAATGGGGGTGCGTGGTTCCGTGCGGTGTGGTGCTGTGTTTCGCGGAGCCGACCTCGGTACATGGGGGGAAACCGAGGCCGGCCCCGCCGGGAGCCTGAGAAAGAACTCTCAGGCGGGTGAGGAGGAGCGGATCACCAAGCTGGTCGGCACGGTGATCGAGAGCGGGGTACGGCCGGCGATCACATCGGTGAGCAGCCGGACCATTTCCTCGCTGATCCGTTCCAGCGGATGCCGAACGGTCGTGAGCGGCGGCTCGGTGGTGGCCGCCAGCCCGGAGTCGTCGAAGCCGACGATCCGGACGTCGCCGGGAACGTCCCGGCCGTGCTCGCGCAGCACCGGCAGGGTCGCCGACGCCATCGCGTCGGACGCGGCGAACACCGCGTCCACGTCCGGGAGACGATCGAGCAGGGTACGCATCCCGGCCGCACCGCTCTCCCGGCTCCAGTCCCCGTGCACGATCAGCGCCGGGTCGATCTCGATGCCCGCCGAGGTCAGCGCGTCGGAGTAACCGCGTAGCCGGAACACCCCGCCGAACGTGTCCTGCGGCCCGGTGATCGTGGCGATCCGGCGGCACCCGGCGGAGAGCAGGTGCTCCACCGCGCTGCGGGCGCCACCCCAGTCGTCCGCCGAGACCGAGCTGATCGTGTCCTCGAAGCCGAGCACCTGCCCGCACGCCACGATCGGCACCTCAGCCTGAACCAGCTGCTTGAGCAGCGGGTCGCCGGAGTGCGGGGAGACCAGCAGCACCCCGTCGACGTGGCCGCCGGAGAGGAACGTGATGGTCCGGTTCCGCTCCTCGGGCGTCGACGCGATCATCAGGATCAGCGTCAGTTCCCGGTCGGAGAGGGCCTTGGCCACCCCGCGCAGCAGCACCGAGAAGTTCGGGTCCTCGAAGAGCAGGTGCTGCGGCTCGGTGAGCAGGAACGCGATCGAGCCGGACCGTCCGGTGGCGAGGGAGCGTGCGTGCTGGTTGGTCGTGTACCCGGTCCGCGTGATGGCGTCGTTCACCGCGCGGACGGCTTCCGGGCTCACCCAGTCGCGGCCGTTGAGAACCCTCGACACCGTCGCATAGGACACCCCGGCCTCGCGAGCGACATCGCGGATGGTGGGGCGTTTACGCGACTGCACGTTCGGGATCATAGCTACGCCTTGACCCCGCCGGCGGCCAGGTCGACCTGCCAGTACCGCTGCAGCGCCAGGAACAGCGCGATCAACGGGACGATCGAGAGCAGCGCGCCGGTGACCACCGACGTGTACATGGCCGGTTGGTTGGCGCCCTGGTTGAGCAGCCCGTTGAGGCCGACCGTGATCGGGTACAGCTTGTCGTCGCCGAGCATGATGTACGGCAGCATGAAGTTGTTCCAGACCGCCACGAACTGGAACAGGAAGACGGTCACCAGGCCGGTACGCATCATCGGCAGGACCACCTTGACGAACGTGCGCCAGTCGCCGGCCCCGTCGATGCGGGACGCCTCCAGGATCTCGGTCGGCACCGACGCGGCCGCGAAGATCCGGGCCAGGTAGATGCCGTACGGGCTGATGAAGCTGGGCAGCAGCACCGCCCAGTACGTGTTGGTCATGCCGACCTTCGCCAGCAGCAGGTACTGCGGGATGGCCAGGATGACGCCGGGCACCAGGACGCCGGCGAGGATCACGTTGAAGACGAAGCTCTTGCCCCGGAAATCGAACTTGGCGAGCGCGAACCCGGCCATCGCGGAGATCAGCGTCGAGGCGGCGGCGCCGACACCGGCGTACAGGACGGTGTTCGCCATCCACCGCCAGTACAGGCCGTCGCGGTAGTTGTTCAGGTCGACGATGTTGTCCCACAGGTGGGTGCTGGGGGCGAGGGTGAACGTCGAGAACAGCTCGCCGGCGCTCTTGCTGGAGGCGATCAGCACCCAGAGAACGGGGAGCAGGCAGTAAGCGGCGCCGAGGATCAGCAGGGTGGTCGCGAGTGTGCTTCTTCTTTGCCGTGATGCGGTAACGGTTGTCATGGTCAGTCTTCCTGGTTGAACGCGCGCCGGCCGACGAGCTTCAGGAAGCCGAAGGACAGGATGAACGTGGCGAGCGCGATGATCACCGAGGTGGCGGCGGCCGCATGGATGTCGTTGCGGGTGAAGGCGTCCCGGTACACCTTCATGAGCGGCGTCCACGTCGTGGAGATCGTGTTGGCGAGTGGCCGCAGGGTCATCGGCTCGGCGAAGACCTGGAGCGTGGCGATCAGCGAGAAAACGAACGTCATGACCAGCGAGGGCATCACGATCGGGATCTTGATGCGCCACGCGATGGTGAAGTCCGACGCGCCGTCGATCCGGGCCGACTCGTACAGGCTGGTCGGGACGGCCCGCAGCGCGGTGTAGATGACGATCATGTTGAAGCCGGTGCCGCCCCAGATCGCGATGTTCGCCACCGCCCACAGCGTCAGGTCGCTGGAGAGCAGGTTCGGCGCGGTGATGCCGACCGCCTCGAACAGATCGGTGATCGGGCTGACCCGAGGCAGATAGAGGAAGCCCCAGAGCAGCGAGGCGACAACGGCCGGCACCGCGTACGGAAGGAAGATCGAAATGCGGGCGAACTTGCTGATCGATTCCCGGGTGCGGGCGGCGTCCAGCAGCAGCGCCATGAGCAGGGCCAGGCCGAGCATCGTGGGCACGACGATCAGGCCGTACGCCCCGACGCGCAGCACACTCGGCAGGAAGTCCGGATCGGTGAGCGAGCGGGCGTAGTTGCTCAGCCCGGCCCACACCTCGGTCCGGGACGCAGCACCCAGCCCCAGCCCGCTGACCTGTACCTTGCGCAGGCTCAGGTAACCGGCGTAGAAGATCGGCGCGGCGAGGAAGAGCGCAAAGAGGATCATCGCCGGGGCGAGGAAGGCGTACGGGGTGCCGGAGCGCTTGGTGGTGCGCTTGGCGGCCTTTACCGGGACCTGACGCGCTCGCGCGGCAGGCTTGTCAATGATCAGCGACATCGCCGAACCTTTCTCCACGAGGCCCGGGCAGGACGATCCTGCCCGGGCGCCCAGATCATCCGGCGACGTTGAAGCCGGTGTTCTTCAGGTCGTCGACAGTGGTCTTCTGGATGGTCGCGAGCGACTCGGTGAAGGCGGCGGCCTTCTTCGACTCGGCGGCCTTGCCGAAGGCGTCGTTGAACGCGCTGTACGCGACGTTGACGTTCGGGCCGTAGGTGAACGGCTTGGTGGCCTTCGCGGCCTCGGCGGCGATCGTGTAGTAGTCCGCCTGGTCCGAGAAGAACGCCGGCGGCGTGGTCAGGACGCTGGTGGCGTCGTTCGCGGCCGGGTAGATGTTCGCGTCGGTGGCGAGCAGCTTCAGCGCGGCGGGGTCGCTGTTGAGCCACGAGATGAACTTCGCGGCCTGCGCCTTGTGCTTGGTCTGGGTCGTCACGCTCGTGGCGGAACCACCCCAGTTGCCGGTCGCCGGGCTGGCGGCGTCCCACTGCGGCATCGGGGCCGCTTTCCACTTGCCCTTGGTGTCCTTGGCGCTGCCCTCGAGCACGCCCGGCGCCCACACGGCGCTGACCCAGCCGACCTGGGTGCCGTCGTTCAGAGCGGCGTTCCACTCCGGGGTGTACATCGGCTTGTTGTCGACGACGCCCTTCTCGACCAGGCCACCCCAGTACGAGGCGACCTTCTGGGTGGCGGCGTCGTTGATGTTGACGCTCCAGGCGTCGCCGTTCACACCCCACCAGGAGGCGCCGGCCTGCTGGGCGAGGCCGGTGAAGAGGCCCGCGTCAGTGGCGGAGAAGGTGCCGATGTACTGCTTCGCATCCACCTTGTGGATCTTCTCGGCGGCGGCCGCGTAGTCGTCCCAGGTCTTGGGAGCGGTGAGGCCGTTCTTCTCGAAAACATCCGAGCGGTAGAAGAACATCAGAGGACCGGAGTCCTGCGGGACGCCGTAGACGGCCTCCGAGCCGAGCGTGACGCCGTTCCAGGAACCCTCCGGGAACTTGTCCTTGAGCGAGCCGACCTCGCCGGCGATGTCGGCGATCGCGTCCGACGACACCAGGGTGGGGATCTTCTGGTACTCGGCCTGCATGATGTCCGGCGCGCCGCTGCCGGCCTTGATCGCCGTCAGCAGCTTGGTGACGGCCGGGTCGCCGCCGTCCTGCTTGTTGACCGTGACCTGGATGTTGGGGTTCGCGGAGTTCCAGGCCGCGACCACCTTCTCCATGTTCGGGGTCCAGGTCCAGTAGGTCAGCGCGACCTTCTCGTCGGGGTTGACCTCCTCCGAGGAGTCGGAGCTGCTGCAGGCGGTGCCGGTGAACAAAGCCGCTGCGGTCAGAGCCGCCATGAGCGGGGCGTATTTGGTCTTCATCGATCCTCCTTGATCGGCTTGGCCGGGAACGGGAAGCCGTTGACGGGTCCGTCCGAGTGGTGAGCGTCTCGGTAAGGAGCCTGTGACCGGTTACAGTGCTGGTGTTACGGCCATGTGTCAAGCCCTTGCTTTTAACCTGTCGAGGCTGTGTATGGTTCGGGCTCGCCGGGCTGTGACCGGTTACAGTCAAATTTCGAGGAGGGGTTCTCGTGACCACTGAATCAACGAGGTGGCCCGAGCCGCTCTCCGTCCGCCACCAGGCTTGGACGACGCCGCTGAGCCGGCCGCGGATGGCCAACGAGGACGACGTGCGACCCGGTCTCGCGCTGACGAACCGCTACCTGTCCCGCGACGGCGTGCCGTTGATCCCGGTCTCCGGCGAGGTGCACTACAGCCGGATTCCGCGGGCCCGCTGGGCCGAGCGCCTGCGCCAGATGAAGGCCGGCGGCGTGACCGTGGTGGCCAGTTACATCTTCTGGCTGCACCACGCCGAGCACCGTGACCAGGTCAGCTTCGAGGGCGACCTGGACGTGGCCGCGTTCGTCGACCTGGCGATCGAGACCGGACTCGACGTGGTGCTGCGGATCGGCCCCTGGGTGCACGGCGAGAGCCGCAACGGCGGCTTCCCGGACTGGGTGCAGCAGGCGCCGGTCCGGCACCGTACCGACGACCCGGCGTACCTGGAGATGGTCCGCGAGTGGTTCGGCCAGATCGGTGCCGCTCTCGGCGGCCGGGCTTCGGCGACCGGCACGGTTCTCGGCATCCAGCTGGAGAACGAGCTCTACGACCAGCCACAACACCTTGTGACGCTCAAGCGGATGGCCCGTGAGGCCGGGATGAGCGCGCCGATCTGGACGGCCACCGCGTGGGGCGGCGCCGACCTGCCGGAGACCGAGGTGCTGCCGCTGTACGGCGGTTACGGCGACGGCTTCTGGGTGGACGCCGATGCGCCCTGGGATCCCACGTTCCGGGACCACTACTTCTTCTCGCACGTCTGGGACGACGCGGGCATCGGTGCCGACGTCCGGCGGGCGCAGGCGATCGAGGCGGCTTCCGGCGGCCCGCGTACCCCGTCGGAGCTCTTCCCGGCCGCGACCTGCGAGCTGGCCGGTGGGATGGCGACGGCGTACCACCGGCGGCCGCGCCCGGAGGCGCTCGACGTCGCCGCCATCGCGCACTGCAAGATCGGCAACGGGTCGGCCTGGCAGGGCTACTACATGTACACCGGCGGCACCAACCCGCCTGGCGAGCACGGCATGCAGGAGTCACACGCGACCGGGTACCCCAACGACATCCCGCGCCTCGGATACGACTTCCACGCGCCGATCGGCGAGGCCGGGGTGCTGGCCGGCAGCCACGCCGAGCTGCGCCGCCAGCACGCGTTCCTCGCCGCATTCGGCGACCGGCTCGCCGAGATGCCGTCCAGCCTGCCCGAGGTCCGCCCCACCGGCGTCGAGGACGGCGAGACCCTGCGCTGGGCGCTGCGCAGCGACGGCCGGTCCGGCTTTCTCTTCGTGGCCTGGCACCAGCCGCACTTCCCGCTGTCCGGTTATGAGCAGGCCCGCTTCCGGGTCGAACTGGACGGCGGAGAGGTCATCGAGTTCCCGTCGAAGCCCATCGACATCCCGTCCGGCACCCTCGCCCGCTGGCCGGTCAACCTGGCCGTCGGTGACACCCGGATCGCCTGGGCCACCGCGACCGCGCTCACCCTGCTGCCCGGCGCCGTCCCGACGCTGGTGCTGATCGCCGAGGCCGGCATCCCGGTGGAGATCGCGCTGTCCGGCTCAGCACCCGTGATCGTCGAGCCGGGTTTCACCCCTGTCCGTTTCGGATCTCTCGACGTACTCGTCCTCCCGGCCGGGACGGCCGGATCCGCGTGGGTGGCCGAGCAGCCGGCCCGCCGCCTGCTCCTCTCCGCCGACGAGCTCCAGTGGGACGCTTCCGGCAAGGTGCGGGTCAAGGCCGCGGAGACCCCGAGGGTACGGGTGTACGACCCGGCCGTCCGGGCGTTCGGTGACCTGGACGTGCTCCCGTCGTCTTCGTCCTCGCCGGCATCGTCGGCGCCGGTGGCCGTTTCGGTCTCGCGCGTGGTGACCGCCGAGCTGGTACGCCCCGCGGCCACGGCGGTCCCGAACAGTTACGGCAAGCACGACGGCCGCCCGTCCGCACCCGCCCCGGACGTCTTCGACGAGCTGGCCGCGGTGTACCGCCTGACCCTGCCGTCCTGGGCCGCCGAACCCTCGGCCGACGCGCTGCTGCGCATCGACTGGGCCGGCGACATCGGCGAGCTGCGCGTCGACGGGCGTACCGTGACCGACCGCTTCTGGGACGGCTCCCGCTGGCTGGTCAACCTCACCGACGTGGGGTACCACCCCAGCGCCGAGGTCACCCTCCACCTGCTGCCCCTGGCCGCGGGCTCCCCGGTCCACGTCCCCGCGGACACCCGCACCCGCCTCAGCACCGTCGACAACCAGCTCCTGGCGATCGACGCCATCACCGTCCTGCCCCGCTACACCGCGATCGAGCAGTAATTCAAGGCCGACGAGCCCGGTGGCACCACGCCCGCCTTCCCCGATCCAGTGAGCTTGCGGCCGACAGGACGGCCCCACTGCACAAGGTCTGGGAAAGCGGGCGTGAGTGGTGGTCCGCGCATCGTCGCCACCTCCCGATCTTGTCGACTTCCCCGAACCGTTTGCGGAGAACTCGACAAGATCGAAAAAGCGCCGTCGATCTTGTCGAGTTGAGTGGCAACGTATTTGTGGAAATCAACAAGATCGCGTGAGAAAGCCGTCGCCACTGGGGCTCAGTGACGCGTCGCGGGTGCCGAATGAGGGGGTGGGGGAGGAGTGGCTGCCAGGAAAGGGACCGGAACATGTCTCGCTCGCCGTGGCAGCGTCTTGCCGACCTGCCGATGGCTGTCAAAGTGCTCACTTCGGTCGTGGCCGTTGCGATCGCCTGCGCCGCGGTCATCGGTATCGCCGTGGGTGGGTTGCGGACCGTCGAGACCAAGTCCAAGGTCGTGTACGAGCACGGGGTGACGCCGATCCAGCTGCTCGCCAGCCTGCATCAGGACGTTCTGCGCACCCGGATGTTCACGCTGAACTACTTCATGTCCGGCGCCGCGTTCCGGGAGAAGATCACCGCGCAGGTGGCTGAGCTGGACGACAAGGTCGCGGCGACCTGGGACGACTACACGCCGCTGGCCGCCGACGCACAGCTGAACACCGAGCTGCGGGCCAACTACGAGAAGTTCCTCCAGCTCCGCGACGACGTGATGCTTCCGGCCGCGAGCGCGAACAACCTGCCCGGGTTCTGGACCGGCTGGAACGAGGGGACCACGGTCTTCACCGCCGTCGACGAACAGTTCGCGACCCTGGAGACCGAGCACGCCGAGCAGGCGGTCGCCGCCATCCAGGAGGTCTCCGACGCGAAGGGCTCGGTGACCACCCAGGTTCTCGTGATCGGCGTGCTCGGCCTGCTGATCGGCCTCGGCGTCGCGGTGCTCGCGGTACGCGCGCTGGTCGGACCGGTACGCAAGGTGACCGAAGTCCTCAAGGCGGTAGCGGCCGGTGACCTCACCCGGGACGCCGACGTGCACAGCCGCGACGAGGTGGGCCAGATGGCCGCGGCGCTGCGCCAGGCGACCACGAGCATGCGGGACGCCGTCACGGTGATCAACGGGAGCGCCGCGACCGTCCTCGACTCGTCCCGGAACCTGAACGCGGTGAACGACAACCTGGCCGGCGGGGCGGCGACGGCGTCGGACCGGGCGGCCGCCGCGCAGCAGGCCGCCGAGGACGTGGCGCGGCACGTGAACACGCTGAGCGCGGCCGCCGAGGAGATGGGCGTGTCGATCCGGGAGATCGCCACGAACGCCTCGGACGCCGCCGGTGTCGCCAGTGAGGCCGTCTCGGTGGCCCAGGAGACCAGCGGCATCGTGGCGAAGCTGGGTGAGTCGTCGAACGAGATCGGCAACATCGTCAAGGTGATCAACCAGATCGCCGAGCAGACCAACCTGCTCGCACTGAACGCGACGATCGAGGCGGCCCGCGCGGGTGAGCTGGGCAAGGGGTTCGCCGTGGTGGCCGGTGAGGTGAAGGAGCTGGCACAGGAGACCGCGAAGGCGACCGAGACGATCAGCCAGCGGGTCCAGGAGATCCAGGGCGACACGTCGAGTGCGGTCGCCGCGATCGAACGGATCTCCGATGTGATCGTGCGGATCAGCGATTACCAGACCACGATCGCGTCCGCCGTCGAGGAGCAGACCGCCACGGCCGGCGAGATCAGCCGCAGCGTCACCGAGGCGGCCGGCGGCGCCGAGGAGATCGCTCGCAACATCAGCGAGGTGGCGGACGCCGCGCAGGCGACCACGTCGGGGCTGGCGGGTTCCCGGACAGCGGCGCACGAGCTCGCCGGAATGGCCGACGAACTGACCGGCGCGGTCCGGAGGTTCGACATCGGCCGTTGACCTGTCACCCGGTCGGTAAACGGATGTTACCGAGAAGAGCGGACATAGTACTGTCCGTTTCATGGGCGTTGATCGATCTATTGAGGTTCATTACGACGAGGAGGAGCGGCCCGCCCGCGCGCTGACCGGCCGGTTCGGCGCCTTCGTCTCGATCGTCGCCTTCGGTGTCGCAGTGCTCGTGCTCGCCCAGGTGTTCCGCCCGCTCGCCCAGGGGAGCCAGTTCTACCTGATCATTTTTCTGGCCGGCACGCTTCCGCTCGTCTTTCTCGCGTACCCATCGGGATGTGCGAAAAGAGGAAGTGGCCCCACCTGGATCGACCTGGTCCTGGCTGGGCTGACTTTGATCGTTTGCCTTTATCCGGTGAATCCGGTCGCCGGCGGGTACAACGCCTTCCTCGACCGGCAGGGGCTGCTCGAACCCGTCGACGTCGCCTTCGGCGCCGTTCTCCTCCTTCTCGTCGTCGAGGCCTGCCGCCGGACCACCGGGTGGGCACTCCCCGTCGTCTGCGCGATCTTCCTTGGGTACGCGTATTACGGCGGCCTGCTGCCCCAGCACTGGGCCGTCGCGCATGCCGGGCTGGACTTCGCGCAGATCATCGACGCGCTCTACAACTCGGGCAGTGGCTTCTACGGCACGCCGCTGGACGTGGCGGCGACTTACATCGTGCTGTTCACGATCTACGGCGCGGTGCTCGACCTCTCCGGCGCGAGCCGATTCTTCGTCGACCTGTCGGTCGCCGCTTTCCGCAGGTCACGCAGCGCGGCGGGACGCACCGCGGTAGCCGCCGGCTTCCTGCTCGGCACGGTCTCCGGATCGGGTACGGCCACCGCGGTCAGCGTCGGAGCGGTCACCTGGCCGATGCTGCGCAAAGCCGGGTACCCCCGTGAGCAGGCCGGCGGAATGCTGGCCGCGGCCGGGGTCGGCGCGATCCTGTCACCGCCGACGCTCGGGGCGGCCGCGTTCATCGTGGCCGAATATCTGAACGTCTCGTACCTGACGGTGCTCGGCTGGGCGATGATCCCGACGGTCCTGTACTACCTGGGCATCCTGCTCGCCGTCGAGATCGACGTGCGGCGGTTCGGGGTGCGGCCCGTTGCTGTCGCGTCTGCTTCCTCATGGCGGCTGCTCGGCCGCTTCGGGTACCACTTCTCGTCGCTCGTGCTGATCGTGGTGCTGCTCGCGCTCGGTGAGTCGGCGACCCGTTCGGTGGTCTACGCGACAGTGCTCGCCGCGGCGCTGTCCTTCCTGGACCGGCGGACCTGGCTCACCCCGCGCCGGGCGTTCGAGGCCCTCGCCGCAGGGGTACGCGGTGTGCTGCCCGTCGTGGCGGTCTGCGCCGCCGCCGGCATCATCACGGCGACCACCACGAAGACCGGGCTCGGCGCACAACTGGCGTCGTTGCTGGTCAACGCGGCGCAGGCGGTCAGCGACAACCCGACAGTGGTGCTCGGGCTGACCGTGGTGCTGGCGGCGATCGCCCTGGCGCTGCTCGGGCTGGCCGTGCCGGTCACCGCCAGCTTCATCATCGGCTGGGTGATCATCGGGCCGGCGCTGCTGACGCTCGGTGTGCCGGCGCCGGCCGCAGCCATGTTCGTCTTCTACTACTCGGTGCTCTCCGAGGTCACCCCGCCGACGGCGCTGGCCGCGGTGGGCGCCAGCGCGATCACCGGTGGCCGCGCCATCCCGACGATGTGGCAGGCGCTCAAGTACGCGCTGCCGGCGTTCCTCGCCCCGATCGCGTTCGTGCTGACCGACAACGGCGAGCACCTCCTCGCGCGCGGATCGATCGCCGGGGTGCTGTGGACGACGGCGGTCGCCGCGCTCGCCGTACTCGGCCTGGCCGTTGCCACCGGGGGCTGGGTGCTCGGGGTGGGGCCGGCCGGGGTGGCGTCCCGGGTGCTGGCCGCGGTGGCGGGGTTGTTGCTGCTGTACCTGGAGCCGGTCGCGGTGGGGCTGGGCATGGGAGCGCTGGCGGTGGCCGTGGTGCTGGCGGTGCTCGGCCGCTCGGGGCCGGCCGATCCCGTCGCTACATCCGACACTTCTGATATTTCCGATTCGTCTTCCCGGAGGAGCGCATGAGAAGGATCCTGAGCATCGCATCGATCGCCGTCCTGGCGGCGGGTGTCTCCGCCTGTGGTGGCCGGCAGGACAGCGCGGCCACCGACACCGGTGGTGATGTCACCTGCGAGGTCGGCCAGTCCACCCGGATCGGCATCGCGACGGGCAATGCCACGGGTGTGTACTTCGCGCTCGGTAACGCGTACGCCGAGCAGATCAACGCGGCGGGCGGCACCGTGCAGGCGACCGCCTCGGAGACCGGCGCCTCGGTGCAGAACATCCAGCAGCTCGTCGCCGGTACCTACGACGTGGCGTTCTCACTCGCCGACACGGCCGCGAACGCGGTGAACGGCACCGGCAGCTTCACCAGCAAGCAGCCGGTCGCGGCGCTGGCCCGGATCCACACCAACTACACCCAGGTGATCGTCCGGAAGGCCGCCGGCATCACCGACGTCGCCGGGATGAAGGGCAAGCGGGTCTCCACCGGCTCGCCGAAGTCCGGCACCGAGGTGATCGCGAACCGGATCCTGACCGCCGCCGGGCTCGACCCCGCAGCGGACGTGAGCGCGCAGAAGCTCGACCTCGCAAAAACCGTCGACGGGGTCAAGGACGGCACGATCGATGCCCTGTTCTGGTCCGGCGGCCTGCCCACGCCGGGCATCACCGACCTGCTCACCACATCGGCGGACAAGGTCGAGTTCCTCGACATCACCCCGCTGCTGCCGGAGATGCAGAAGATCAACGAGGTGTACGCCGAGGGCACCATCCCGGCCGCCACCTACAAGACACCGGCCGACGTGACGACGATCGTGGTGCCGAACGTGCTGCTGGTCCGCGAAGACCTCGACCCGGACGTGGCCTGCGTGCTCACCAAGACGCTCTTCGATCGCAAGACCCAGCTCGAACAGGCCAACGCGGCCGCCAAGGAGATCAGCCTGACCACCGCCCGATCCACCGACCCGGTCCCGGTCCACCGCGGAGCCACCAAGGCCCTGGACGACCTGGGCGCACCTCAATAGACAAACGGGGCAACCTCTCGGTGCGGCCGGCTCGGGCCTACCGGCTGGCAGGGTGCTGAACCGGAGAGTGACCGAGGCGGTACACCCGGTAGACAGGAATTCCAGCGGGGGAGGCCGGGATGATCGCTCGCGTGGCGCTCTGGGCGTTCCTTCTGGTCAACCTGGCCGTCGTGCAGACGATGTACGCGCTGGCCGGCCCGCCCGCGCACAACACGTTCGGCGAGGCCGGCCGGCTGCTCGGCCTGAACCTGGCGTTCGTGATGGCGCTGCAACTGCTCCTGGTGGCCCGCCTGCCGATCCTCGACCGCGGTATCGGCATGGACAAACTCACCCATTGGCACCGCTGGACCGGGTTCGCGATCTTCTGGCTCGCCGTGCTGCACCCGGCGTTCGTCATCCTGGGGTTCGCCAGGTATGACCGGGTGTCGTTCCTGCGGACCGCCGTGTCGCTGTCCCGGCAGCTTCCGGTGCTGCTCGGCGTCATCGCGGTCGCGCTGATCGTGCTGGTGGTCGCGTTCTCCGTGCGGGCCGCGCGCCGGCGTCTCTCCTACGAGGCCTGGCACGCGGTCCATCTGCTGCTCTACGTGGTCGTCGTCCTCGGGGTGGTGCACCAGGTCTACGAAGGGACCGCTTTCACCGTCAACGTGTGGACCCAGGTCTACTGGTGGGGACTGTGGGCGTTCGCCCTGGGTTCACTGATCACCGGGCGTCTGATCGTTCCGCTGATCCGCAACGCCCGGCATCGGCTCACCGTCGCGGCCGTCGTGCGCGAGTCCCGCGACGTCGTCTCCGTGCACGTCACCGGCCGCTCCCTGGAACGCCTCAACGCCTCGGCCGGCCAGTTCTTCCTCTGGCGATTCCCGTCCCACCAATCCTGGTGGCAGGTCAACCCCTTCTCCCTCTCGGCCGCGCCGAACGGTCGCTCGCTGCGATTGACCGCAAAGGCCATGGGTACGACCAGCGCAGGGCTTCGTTCACTCCCGATCGGGAGCCGGGTGTACGCCGAGGGGCCGTACGGGGCTTTCACCCTGGCACAGCGGACGTGTCCGGGGATTCTGCTGGTCGCCGCCGGCATCGGGGTGACGCCGATCCGGGCTCTGCTGGAGGACCCGGCGATCGGTTCCGACGTGGTGGTTCTGTACCGGGTGCGGTCGGCGGCTGACGCGGTGCTGATCGGGGAGCTGCGCAATCTGGCCCGGGTGCGGGGAGCCCGGCTGCGCCTGATCACCGGGCGGACCGGTGGGCGGAACCAGCCGTTCCGCCCGGAGGGTCTGGCGTCGCTGGTGCCGGACGTGGCGGCCCGGGATGTCTACGTGTGCGGACCGGCGGCGCTGACCCGGACGGTGGTGGCGAGCTTGCGAGCCCTGAAGGTCCCCAGCCGCCAGATCCACGCCGAGCTGTTCCGCCTGGCGGGCTGACTGTCGCTCCAACGAGCACGGATGGCGCGGACTCGGATTTCTTGGTCAACCCTCCGGCCGGAGCGTTGACCAGCCTCTCACCTGGATCGATGGCGATTCTGACAGCCGGGCCGGCGGGGCATGTCGATTCCGTGCTTGCGGCGGGTATCAAAACCCGGGAAGAATCGGGCCGGTCGTGGGAAGAGGTGGTTCTCGACCCCGTGTCCGATGTGTCGGTTCGACTGTCGGGCCGCCCGAACCGGCGAACGGCCCGGGAGTGTCAGACGATGAATGCCAGGCAACACGATCAGCACCACGTGCTGGCCGTCTGCAGTGAATGGGACTCGAGTCAGGGTGGCCTCACCACGTTCAACCGTCAGCTGTGCCTGGCGCTTGCGGGTGAGGGCGCCCGAGTGGTGTGTGTGGTCCTGGCGGCATCCGACGCGGAGAAGCGCCAGGCCCGTGAGCTCGGGGTAACGCTGGTGGACACCACCGCGAACGGTGAGACGGACCAGGCGCTGGCACTGGCGCGGCGTCCGGCCCTGCCGGCCGGATTCGTTCCGACGATCATCATCGGCCACGCACGGGTGACCGGCCCGTTCGCCAAGGCACTCCAGGAGGACCATTTCCCGGCAGCGCGGCGCCTGCACGTGGTGCACATGGCGCCGGACGAGATCGAGTGGCACAAACTCGGCCGTCCCGAGGACGCGGCGACCCGGGCCGAGGATCGCACCGAGCGGGAGCTGGCCCTGGCCCGTACCGCCCACCGGGTCGTCGCCGTCGGGCCACGGCTGTTCGAGCGCCTGCAGAACGACCTGGTGCCGGAGAACATCCTCCCGCTGCGACTCGATCCCGGCTTCGACGACGCCGCCGGTGGGCTGCGGCTCGCTCCGGCCGGACTGTGCCGGGTCCTGCTGTTCGGCCGGATGGAGGACGCCGGGCTGAAAGGTCTGGACATCGCGGCGCAGGCGATGGGCCAGGCGTTGCGATGGCGGGGCCGCTCGGCACCTGACGTCGAGTTCGTGATCCGTGGTGCTCCGGCGACCGCGGGCGAGGACTTGCGGCAGCGGGTACGGGACTGGGCCAGGATTCCCTCACTCAACGTGGTGGTCCGGCCGTACACGCATGTGAGTGAACGGCTCACCGCCGATCTTCGCCGCGCCTCTCTCGTGCTGATGCCGTCCCGGGCGGAGGGTTTCGGGCTGGTCGGTGTCGAGGCGATCGTGGCCGGCACGCCGGCTCTCATCAGCGCCTCCAGCGGGCTCGGTGTGCTCCTCGAGGACGTGCTTCCGCAGGACGACGCCCAGCGCATCGTCGTGTCGATGGCGGACGGTGACCACGATCTGGTCGACCGATGGGCGCGAGCTATCGACGCCGTGCTGCGCGACCGGGACGCCGCGTTCCGGCGTGCCGACGAGATCCGCTCCCAGCTGGGCCGGTTGCGGAGCTGGTCGATGGCGGCCCAGCACCTGCTGAAAGAGGTCGGTGGGTCACATCCCGCCGAGCCGGCGCAGGCTGACGGCTTGCTGAGCGCGGCGCACCGCGAATCCCTCGTCGAACAGTTCGCGGTGGTGGAAAAGCCGGCCCTGGTGGCCGCCTACAACGAAGTCGTGCCGGAGTCCACCGATCCGGCGGACTGGAATGATCTTGTAAATGCCGTGCGGGGGATCGAACGGCTTCCGGAATCGCAGGGGAAACCGCCAAGACTGTTCACTTTTGTGGAGCGCGTTGCACATCAGCGCGAACGACGCGAATCCAAAGCGCTTCACGAATGGATAGATATGGCGGGAAGCGCGGCCGGCCTGGACCAGGAAGTGATCAGGCATATATGCCGCGAGGAGCGTCAGCGGTCCAGTACCATAGGCCCGGTGAAAAATGTCGCTGACATTGCTGCCGTTGGCGATAAATTACCACCCAATGGAGATCCCGTGCCGAAGACAACAGTGCTCGATAAAAACGCTGTCGATCCTTTGCGGCTGGTGGAGGGACGCCAGCAAATTCGCGGCAACATTCCAATCAGGAACCCGGACTTCACGGGCCGTGAGGATCTCCTGAATTCTTTGCGCGCGGCGCTGGAGACCAGCGAAAGGGCATCGGTTCTCCCGCGGGCGCTGCATGGGCTCGGCGGGGTGGGCAAGACACAGCTGGCGCTTGAATACGTTTATCGATACACCGATCGATACGATCTCATCTGGTGGATTCCCTCCGATCAGAAATCCCTGGCGCTCACCTCGCTGGCGAACCTCTGTGACGAGCTGGGCCTGACGCAGAACGTCGACCAGCAACAGACCGCGGACGCCGTATTGCGTGCCCTGTCCAACGGGAACCTGCGATGGCTGCTGGTCTTCGACAACGCCGACGAGCCCGACGAGATCCTGCCCCTGGTGCCGTCCTCCGGTGGGCACGTCGTCATCACCTCGCGCAACGCGGACTGGTCCCAGTCGAGCGACCCGATCGAAGTGAACGTGTTCACCCGCTCGGAGAGCGTTGCCCTGTTGCGGAAGAACCGTCAGGAGGTGATCACCGCAGGCGACGCCGATCGGCTCGCCGACACGCTGGGCGACC
This sequence comes from Actinoplanes sp. CA-015351, assembly GCF_050955685.1. Taxonomy (NCBI): domain Bacteria; kingdom Bacillati; phylum Actinomycetota; class Actinomycetes; order Micromonosporales; family Micromonosporaceae; genus Actinoplanes; species Actinoplanes sp. CA-015351. The sequence continues at coordinate 5,605,340 of NZ_CP192102.1, read as the reverse complement.
TGCCTCTCGCCCTGGACCAGGCCCGGTACTGGCAGGCCGCGACCGGGATGGGCGTCACCGAGTACCTCGAACTCTTCAAGACACACGTCCGGGACCTGATGGACGAGGGCAAACCGCCCTGGTACCCGATGACCGTTGCCGCGTTCGTCAGTCTGGCCTTCGCGAAATTGCGCTCGGACAACCCCGCGCTCGCGCAGTTGCTCGAGCTCTTCGCATTTCTCGGTGCCGAGCACCTTTCCGCGGGAATGCTTCGCAGGGCCCGGGAGGCACCGATCTCTGATCCGTTGCGTCCGGTGCTCCGAGAGCCGATCAAGCTCGGCCGGACGATTCGGGACCTGCGGAAATACGGACTGGCGAAGGTCGACCCGGATCAGCGCATTCAGGTGCATCGGCTGGTTCAACTCGTATTGCGCGAGGAATTGGGCGAAGAACGACTCAAGAACAGCAAGGAAAACGTTCAGAGAATCTTCGCGGCGGCAAACCCGGCGCAGCCCGACGACCGCCGCCGGTACGGTCTGGTTTATCAGGAGATCGGCCCGCATGTCATCGCCGCTGACCTGATCAATTCCGATATCCACGGCGCACGGCAGGTCGTTCTCGATCAGATTCGCTATCTGTACGTGAACGGCGATTACGAACGTAGCCGGCGACTCGGTGAAATGGCCCTCGAGTCATGGATGACGGCCACCGGCGAGGGTGTCGGGCCGGAAGGCGAGCTGACGCTCATCGCCAAGCGGCATCTCGCCAACGCGTTGCGCGACCTGGGTGAGAAGGAGCGCGCCCGGGAACTCGACGAGGAGGTCTACCGGGCGCTGGAGGCGAGCGACGAGTTCGGGCCCGAGCACGAGCACACGCTCGCCACGGCGATGAGTGTCGCGGTGGACCTGCGGGTCGCGGGCCTTTACCGGGATGCTCTCGAGTTCGACGAGCGGAACGTCGGCCGGCACCGCCTGGTCTTCGGCGACGAGGACGAGCAGACCCTTCGGGCGCGCAGCAACGGCGCGGTCAACCTGCGCATGCTCGGCGACTTCGAGGGCGCGCTCGCCGTCGACGACGAGCTGATGAACGTGTGGAGCCGGGAGGTCGGCGACGACGACTATCGGTACATGTTCAGTGTCGTGAACCGGGCGCTGGACCTGAACGGCCGCGGGCGCTACACCGAGGCCCTGGACTCACTGAACCGGGTCTTCACCCGGTACCGGACGCTGCTCGGTGGCGGTCACGTGTACGTGCTCTGGGCGGCGCGGGCCCTCGGCGTGGCGCTCCGCAAGACCGGCCAGCACTCGGCGGCGCTGCTGTGGACGGAGGAGAACCTGCACGAGTGCGAGTCCCGGCTCGGCCTCAACCACGAGCACACGCTGTCGGCGGCGATGTCCTATGCCAACACCCTGCGGGTCAGCGGCCGGCTCCCGGACGCCCGGGAGAAAGCCGTGAACGCGGTCACCCGATACGAGGGCACGTTCGGCCGGAGCCACCCGCTGAGCCTGGTCGCCCGGTCCAACCTGGCCATCATCTATCGCGGCCTGGGCGAGAACCGGGAAGCACGCAGAGTCGGCGAGCAGGTGCTGGAGGAGATGACTCAGGTGCTCGGCGCGCGGCACGGCTACACGCTCTGTGCGGCCACCGGCGTCGCCAACGACCTGGTGCTCGCGCACGACGTCAAGGCCGCTCGCGAGCTTTCCACGCGGACGCTGGAGATCTCCCGTGAGGTGCGTGGCGATCACCATCCGTACACGCTGTCGTGCGCGGTGAACACGGCTCTGGACCTGCAGGCCACCGGTCAGGACGCGAGCGGCATCGCGCTGCTCGACGCCACGACCGCCGATTTCGCCGCGGTGCTCGGCGCGGACCACCCGGAGACGATCGACGCGGGCCGTTTCAAGCGCGCGGAATGCGACATCGAACCGCCGCCGACGTAAGACGCGACAATTACCGGCCGCGCGGAGTCAATCCGCGCGGCCGTTGCGTTCACGCCATCGGTCGCGGGTGCGATCCATTGTCCGGTTCGCCGAATCGGTGGCCTGCCGCGAAACGCTGACGTCTTCCAGGAGTCGCAGGTTACGATCCATGACGGACGCGAACCGATATCCGGCAGAGGTCAGACTGGATGCCGACAACAAGGAATTCATTGCGGTCCGAAGTTGCCCGCGTACCCGTGCGAACTGTTCCTCGGCCGCCATTTCCTGAGCGGGTTCGGCGCGCATCCGGTTCAGCACGTCGGCGGCGGCGAGAAACGCGTACACGCCGTGGAACAAGCCCCACATCGGGCGTGGGTCGGCGCGCCAGGGCGCGAAATAGAGTTTCGGATCGGCGGAGTCGAACAGTGGCTTCAACTCCAGAATCGCATTGAGTTTCGAATGCTGTATTTCGTGCACCATCGTGAGCGCCATAACGGCCGCTGATACCGGCCTCGTCGTGCCGAAAGCGCCGAAGACGTGCCGTGCTGTGCCGCTCCGCAGCGTGCCGCTGCCGTCGGCGCGCAGCGGCACGACGGTCCGCGACGCCTGCAGGATCTCGGCCGTCCGGTTGCCGGCGTGCCGGTCGAGCAGCCCGGCCGCGCCGGTGAACAGCCGCCGCCAGCGCTTGAATTCCTCGCCGTCGATCCGGTCCGTCGCAGGCGCGTGGAAGACGTCCCGGTACGGCGTCAGGTCGTCCAGCGTGACCGTGACCAGCGCGTCTCCGGCCGGCGCGCTCAGACGTCGCAGACCGTGCCAGCGTTGCGTCGGTGAGTCAGTTAAGTCCGGTGAGTCCGATGCCGGCGGTACAACGATCCCGCCGTTCCCGTCGCTCACGATGAGTTCGTGCGACCGGACGCGGAGAGTGAGCGGCCGGTCCGCCTCGCCGGACACGGTCAGTACACCCCGGGTCGGCACCGTTACGGTCTCGCCCCGATGCTCCAGGGGCAGCTCACCGTCCACTCCCGCCTCGGCGGCAACCGTCGCCGCCACGGCGGTCATCTGACCGAGGTCGGCGCGCCAATCCGGGGACGGCTCCGGCGAACCGTGCAGCCGGCGGATCACACGGTTGATCCAGGCGCTGATCATCGGATCGGACAGGACACGGCTCGCGGCGCCGGGGTCGTGTGCCCGTGCGGCGTCGATCAGGGACAGGGCGTCGTCGCGCGCTGCCGAGGCCGGCGCCGCATCGGTGATGTGCCTGAGCAGCAGGAGGTTCCGGCTGAACTGGCTGTTCCGCAGCAGGCGCATCGAAGACGCGCCGCAGGGCCCGGACGCCATCTCGTCCAACTCGGCCGCCGAGACGTGATAGACCTCGGTCATCGGCCGTCCTGGACGGCTCGGCCGGCGAGGTAGGCGGTCACGGTCTGCTGTGCGTGCGTGATCAGCCGGGTCAGGTCGGCGCAGTAGACGGAGGGATTCAGGAAGCCGGATCCGGTGCGATACCGATGCGGATAGTGCCCGGCGCCGCAGATCAAGTGGATCGGGCAGTCGAGACACTTCGCGCACAGGGCCGCCACGCCGAGCTGCCGGGCGAGGACACCGGGGTGGCGCAGCGCCTCGTCGAAGGAGTTGCCCGCCACGTTCAGGCCGGTCTCACCGGCGCCGGGGTAGGCGGATTTCAGAGAGTCGACCTGCTCGATCGCGCCGTCGGACTCGACCACCGCGACGGTAACCGGGCTCAACCCGACGTGTTCCGACCGGCTGGCCCCGCCGAGCAGGAGGCTGATGATCTCCTCGAAGATCCTGATCCGGGTCTCCTTCCGGGGTGCGTTCAGCCATCGGTCGTAGACCGTGACGAGCCAGTCCCCGTAGGCGGCGCCGCCACCGATCGCCGGGCGAGCAGGCGGCGTTCGCCAGGTCGCGTGGGGTAACAGGAAATCGATCAACGGTGGCCGATGACGCAGCATCGACTCGTAGGTGCCGACCGGGTCGTTCGCCGGGTCGATCGTGCACAGGATTCCCGCGAAGATGGGCCGGTAACGATCATCGGCCAGCATCAGGAGCGCTCGTTGCACCGATGCCGCGCTGCCCCGGCCGTCGGCGTGCCGGCGGTGCCGGTCGTTGTCGGCCGCGGCGCCGTCGAGGCTGATGCCGACCTCGATCGACTCCGCCCGGAACAGGTCGAGCATGGCCTCGTCGAGAAGAATCCCGTTGGTCTGCACCGCCAGGCGAACCCGGCAGGTGTCCGGGACGATGCCGCGCAGATCCTCGGTGAGGGCCTGAATGTGATCCCGCCCGACCAGCAGTGGCTCGCCGCCGTGCAGGATCACCCGAACCTCATCGAGGCCGTGTGTCAGGACATGGTCACGAATCCGGGCCGCCGCGGACCGCCAGACGTCGGGCGGCATCATCGGCGGGCGGTGCCGCCAGCTGTCGTCGCCCATCGTGTAGACATAGCAGTAGTCGCATGCCAGGTTGCAGCGCTGGTGAATTTTGAGGACGAAATCCCGGAGCGGGCGTGGCGCGAAGCCGTTCGCGATGGTGGCCCGGACATCGATGGTCGCCGGCCACTCCAGCGCCGCTGTCACGAGATGCTGCCGAAGCCGGCCGTGATCTCTCGTTGATTGACGATGTCCGCCACCAGGCGGCGGATAGCGGCGTCCAGAACTCGATCTTCCTCGGGGTCCAGCTCGCGCAATGGGATTTCGGTGACGTCGGGCATGGCCTCGTCAAACCCTCCCGGTCCGCCAGTGGTCTCGTTCATTCGCCAGCCTTTCGCGTCCGCGGCTTCGGGAAAGTCACGGTCGTGCCAGCCGGCGTCGAGGCCGGGCCGCGTACCGCGCGGCGGCCGGCGTCCCCGGTGACACCGGAACCGCAAATGATCTCAATGGAGCGGCAGGGTTCTATCGAGATTCTGGGGACACCATACTTCGATGAGGATAAGTTTCCCAGGCCGTCTCCTCAGGCCTATGGCAGAGGAAGCCGGAATCGCGGGCCAATCCTCGTTGGACGGATCGTGAACGATAAGCGGAAGTGATCTATTCACTTCCTGCGCCTTCAGCGACGTGCTGCCAGGAGACGGTTTTCGGCCTGGCCCAGCAGGGTGTCGCTCAGTTTGCCGAGCAGGGCCAGCAGGATGATGGCGAGCAGCATGATGTCGGTTCGGCCGGTGTTCTGGCTGTCGATCAGGAGGAAGCCCAGGCCCATCGACGAGGCGATCAGCTCGGCGGCCACCAGGAAGAGCCAGCCCTGTGCCAGGCCCAGCCGGAGGCCGGACAGGATCGCCGGTGTCGCCGCCGGGAACAGGATCGTGCCGAGCAGGGGCAGGCCGGAGCGGCCGTACGCGCGGCCCACCTCGATCAGGTGCGGGTCGATGTGCGCGAGGGCGGCCGAGACGGTGGTGTAGACCGGGAAGAACGCGCCGATCGCCACCAGCACCATCTTCGGGGTCTCGCCGATGCCGAGCCAGAGCAGCAGCAGCGGCACCCAGGCCAGCGACGGCACCGCGCGGATCGCCTGGATCGTCGGGGAGAGGGCGGCGCTCGCCGTACGGGAGAGGCCGACCAGGCCGCCGAGGGCCAGGCCGAGGACCGAGCCGGCGGTGAAACCGATCAGGACCCGCTGGGTGCTGATCGCCAGGTGGTGCCAGAGCTCGCCGCGCCGGATCAGCTCGGTCAGCGCCGACAGGACCTCGCTCGGCGGGGGCAGCTGCGCCGTGGAGTAGATCCCGGCGGACGCCGCCAGCTGCCAGCCGGCGAGCAGCAGCAGCGGCAGCACCAGGCCGATCGCCGCCTGCGGCCGGCCCAGGAGAGCCGGCCGCAGAGCGGGACGTTTGTGGAGCACTGTCACGAAACGCTCCGGGCGGTGGCGTACTTGGGCTCGAAGAGGGTGTCGATCGCGGTCTTGGCCGACTCCTCGGTCTTCACGTTGGCGTCCGCGACCAGGACCGGCAGGATCTTCTCGAAGACGGCACGCTGCGCGGCGCCGGGTACCGGGTCGATGTCGAGGCGGGTACGCGTGGTGAGCACCGTCTTCGCGACCTGCTCCGAGATCTTGGCTTCGCGGGCGTACAGTGCCACGGCCTGGTCCGGGTTGTCCTTGATCCACTGACGGGCCTTCTCGTACGCGTTCACCACGGACTGCGCCAGCTCCGGGTGCTCGGTGAGGAAGGCCTCGCGGGCGTTGAGGACGCCGTACGAGTTGAAGCCGACGTTGCGGTAGATCAGCTTCGAGCCGGCCTCCAGTTCGGATGTGGCCATCAGCGGGTCGAGCCCGGCCCACGCGTCCACGTCGCCGCGTTCCAGGGCGGCCTTGCCGTCCGCGTGCTGCAGGTTCGTGACGACCACGTCGCTGGGCTTGAGCCCGGCCTCGTCGAGGGCCTGCAGCAAGAAGAAGTACGGGTCGGTGCCCTTGGTGGCCGCGACCTTCTTGCCCTTGAGCCCGGCCACGTTCGTGATCGCCGACGTCTTGGGTACGACGATCGCGGCCCACTCCGGCTGGCTGAACACGCTGATCGTCTTGATCGGCGAACCGTTGGCACGGGCCACCAGCGCCGCCGCGCCGGCCGTGGAGCCGATGTCGACGGCGTCCGCGCGCAGCGCCTCGTTCGCCTTGTTGCTGCCGGCCGAGAGCTGCCAGTTGACCGTGACGTTCTTGGCGGCGAACTCGGTCTCCAGCCACTTCTGCTCGCGCAGCACCAGGCTGAGCGGGTTGTAGTAGGCGTAGTCGAGCCGCAGCGTGGTGGCGGCGCCGGCGCTGCTGGAGGCGGGGGTGTCCTCACCCTGGACACAGCCGGCGAGCAGAGCGGTGGCGGCCGTCGCAGCTAGGAGAAGGCGATAAATCCGCATATGTAAACCTTTCCGAGGGGAATCAGTGGGGGAGAGGAGCTGTGGTGTGCACACCGAGTTCGGCGAGCAGCGTCACGCGCAGGGCGGCAAGTCCGGCATCGCCGCGGTCGCGGGGGCGGTCGCCGGGAACGGGCTGGATCAGGCGTACCGATGCGGGCTCGCCGGGTGCGGAAGCACCCAGAAGGACCACCCGGTCGGCCAGATGCAGGGCCTCGTCCACGTCGTGGGTCACCAGCAGCACCGTCGTGCCGGCCTCACGCTGGACCTCGGCGAGCAGGTCCTGCATGCGCAGCCGGGTCAGGGCGTCGAGCGCCGCGAACGGCTCGTCGAGCAGCAGCACGCCGGGACGCCGGGCGAGAGCGCGGGCCAGAGCGGCGCGTTGCGCCATGCCGCCGGAGACCTGCCGGGGGCGATGCCGCGCGAAGTCGGCGAGGCCGACGACGGAGAGCCAATGCGCCACTTCGGTACGCGCACGCTCACCGGTGGTTCCGCGCGGGAGTCCGTACGCGACGTTGCGTTCGATGGTCCGCCACGGAAGCAGCCGTGGCTCCTGGAAGACGACGGCGCATCGGGGCTCGAAGCCACGGACCGGGCTGTCGTCGACAAGCACCGTTCCGGAGCTCGGGATGTCCAGGCCGCCGGCCAGGCGCAGCAGCGTCGACTTGCCGCAGCCGGACGGGCCGAGCAGCGCGACCACCTCACCGGCGGCCACATCGAGATCCACATCGGCCAGAACGGCGCGCCGGCGGCCGCTCGCGGTGAACTCCTTGCCGACGCCGGAGATCTTCAGGGGTACGGCGCTCATGCGGCGAAGTTTACCCATAAATCCTACGGACTTACTAGACTAAGAGGCATGTGAAGATCTCCATACCTGGTGGTCGGATGGCAGACTTCCGGATATGCGTGCCACGTTGCGAGCCATGGCTGCCGAGACTCTCGCCATCGTCCAGGACGGCCGCCTGCGCGGCGCCGACATCTCCGAGGAGATCGAGAGGGCCATTCGCGGCACCCGGCTGTACCTGCCCGGCGACGACCTTCCCGCGACCGTCGCCGTGGACGGCCGTCCGGCGATCGAGATCACCGGGGAGTCCACGCTGGCCGCGGCGGCGCGGCTCGACGACCCGGCCTGCCTGAACTTCGCGTCGGCCACCAAGCCCGGCGGCGGTTTCATCAACGGGGCGCAGGCCCAGGAGGAGAGTCTGGCGCGCAGTTCGGCGCTCTATCCGAGCCTGCTCGCGGCCGAGGACTTCTATCTGCACCACCGGCAGCACCGGGGGCCGCTCTACAGCGATCGGGTGATCTACTCGCCGCGGGTGCCGGTGTTCCGGGACGACCGCGGTGAGCTGCTGCCGGAGGCGTACCCGGTCTCCTTCCTCACCGCGGCCGCGCCGAACCGGACCGCCGTCGTCCGTGATCGGCCGGATCTGCTCCCGGCGATTCCTGGCGTGCTGGCCCGCCGGGCCGGCTGGATCCTGCGGGTGGCGGCCGCGCACGGGCACCGGGAACTGGTGCTGGGCGCGTGGGGTTGCGGCGTCTTCGGCAACGACCCGGCGCTGGTGGCGGACGTCTTCGCCACCGCGCTGCGGGAGGCGCCGTGGTTCGACCGGGTCGTCTTCGCGATCCTGGATCGCCGCGAGCAGGTCCGCGACGTCTTCCGCGCCCGGCTGGCCAGGGCGAGCTAACTGGGTAAGCCCGGCCGATCGGCCGCGCGACCGGAGCGAGGGGTCACCCGCCGGTCCCGCCGCCGGGTCCCCGCCGCGGGTCCCGGCCCGCGGCGGGCCCACAGCGTGTTGAATTCGGGTGCAAAACAAACCCAAAATCGACACGCTCCAGAGCGCCGCCCGCCTGGCCGTGCTCGCCGGCGGCAGTGAGTTCTCAAGGCCGGCTGTACGGCACGGTCGCCGTCAGTGACAGCCGGCAGCCGTGAGTGACAGCCAGCCCGAACCGGCTGTACGCCACGGTCGCCGTCAGTGACAGCCGGCAGCCATACACGACAGCTGGCTGCCCGCTCGCCCGGCCGGCCGGCCGCCCCCCTCGGCCGGCTGGGTGGGTGGGCTCTGGGTTGAGGTGCCGGGGACTGGTGGGTGGCCGGTAGGCTTCGGGCGGCGACTTCGGCTCGGTGGGGGCTGGCGATGGCGACGAATTCCGAGGATCCGCTTGTCCGCGTCGGACGCTGGGCGCTGGGCAAGGTCTGGTTCGGCTGCGTGCTTTCCGGGGCCTATGCGGCCGGCCGGCACTACCACTGGTCGCAGGCGTTTCTTTCGGTCGCGGCGGTGCTCGGCGCGATCGGGCTTGCGCTCGCCACATCGTTCCTGCCGATCTGGACCCGGCAGCGGCCCAGCGGCATCCCCGTCGTGGACGTCGGCCTGCGCGTGATGGTCTGGGCGGGGCTGACCGGCTCGGTGATCGCGCTGCTGATCGGCATGCCGGCGATCGGCATGGTCGCCATGGCGCTGCTGCTCACCACGGCGGCGCGCACGTTCGGCGACCCGTTCGCGCCGTTCCTGCGGCGGCTGCCCATCACACCCGTGGTGCCGTACGTAAGAAAAAGTGACGCGCCACCCATGAACTTGAAATAGGTATGCCGTCATACCTAATAATGGGTTCATGACCGAGACAGCCGTTCAGTTGATGCACCTGGCACACCAGTTGCACCGCAACCTGGAACGCCGTCTTGAGTCTGACTTCACCCACCCGAAACCGCCGGAGATGCAGCTCGTCGCGCTCTGGCAGGTCCGGGAACGTCCCGGCATCACGGTCCGCGAGCTCGCCGACGAGCTCCAGCTGCGGCCGAACAACGCCAGCGCCCTGGTCACCGCGATGGTGAACGACAACCTGCTGCGCCGGGAGCCCGATGAGCGGGACCGGCGGGTGGTACGGCTGCACACCACCGAGGAGGCCCGGCACCGGATGGATGCCGTGCAGGGGTTCTTCACCGGTTATCTGTCGGCCGCGCTCGACCAGCTGAGCGAGGAACAGCGGGTTGCGGTGGGTGTCGCCATGCCATTGCTGGCCGAAGTGTCGCGACTTATTCGTGACGGCGGGCGCTGAGCTTTTTCCGTATCAAATGGTTTGAAGATGGAGCACCACCATGCCCGCACCACAACCGCCGGTGGCCGAAGGCCGCCGCGGCAATCCCTGGCTGTCGCTGATCGCGGTCGCTTTCGGTCTTTTCATGGTCGGACTCGACGGCAGCGTCGTGTCGATCGCCAACCCGGAGATCGGCCGCGATCTCGGCGCGAGCACTGCTGAGCTGCAGTGGGTCACCAATTCCTATCTGCTGGCGCTCGCCGCGGCGCTGATTCTCGGTGGCAAGCTGGGTGACCGATTCGGTCGCCGGCGGTATTACCTGATCGGCGTCGCCGGCTTCACCGTCGCGTCCGTCGCGATCGGGCTGGCGGGGTCGATCGAGGGTGTCATCGCGTTCCGCGCGGCGCAGGGCTTCTTCGGCGCGCTGCTCATGCCGAACACGCTCGGCACGCTGCGTGCGGTCTTCCCGCCGAAGAAGTTCGGCATGGCGGTCGGCATCTGGGCGATGGTCTCGTCGGTCTCGACCGCGCTCGGCCCGATCGTCGGTGGCCTGCTCGTGCAGAACGTGAGCTGGGAATCGGTCTTCTACATCAACGCGCCGATCGGCATCATCGCGCTGATCTTCAGCGCCTATGTGCTGCCGGAGAGCAAGAACTCGACCGGCAGGCACAAGTTCGACGTGGTCGGCGTGCTGCTGCTCGCGGCCGGTCTGCTCGTCCTGATCTTCGGTGTGGTCAAGGGCGAGACCTGGGGCTGGGGCTCCGGATCAACGATCGGCACCATCGTTGCCGGCCTGTTGATCATCGTGGTGTTCGGCTGGTTCGAGACGCGCCAGGAGCACCCGCTGCTCCCGATGCGGCTGTTCCGCAGCCCGGCTCTCACCATTGGTGCGGTGATCACCGCGATCAACTTCTTCACGCTGCTCGGCTCGATCTTCTACATCATGCTGTACCTGCAGAACGTCCGCGGTTACACACCCGTGATGGCCGGCGTGCTCACCCTGCCGCTCAGCCTCGCCTCGGTGGTCGCCTCCCCGGTCGGCGCGGCGCTCACCGACAGGTTCGGACCGCGTCTGACCATGCCGCTCGGCATGGTCCTGCAGGGTGCGGCCTCACTCGGCCTGCTCTTCCTGGACACCGATTCGAGCTACCACGTGATGTGGCCGTCGTTCATCGGACTCGGTCTCGGCGTCGGCATGGTGATGGCCGCGTCGAGTGAGGCGATCGTCGGCAACGCGCCGGTCAAGGACGGTGGTGTCGCCGGTGGCCTGCAGGCCACCATGCTGCAGATCGGCGGCGCGCTCGGCACGTCGGTGCTGATCTCCCTGATCAGCAGCCGGGTCGGCGCCACGCTTACCGGCTCGCTCACCGACGCGGGAGTTCCTGCGCCTCTGGCGCAGGGCCTCTCCGAGGCCAAGGACGCGGTGAGCATGGGAGTCGCGCCGGTCACCGCCGACATGACAGCGTCGGTACGCGCAGCAGTTGTCGAAGGCGCCGGAACAGCGTTCATCAACGGGGTGCACGTGGCGGCGCTGGTCGCGGCGGTGCTCTGTTTCGCCGGGGCGCTGGTGGCGGTCGTCGGAATCCGCCGGGGTACGCCGGCGCATCAGTAGAACGACGGGTCCTCGTCACGGCGAGGGCCCGTCGCTTTGCTGGGTAAATGTCGGACTTGCATAGTCCCGGCAGGGTCTAAGTAGTTGCGACACAGTTGCCGACTGGGTAGGCATGAGCGCGATGACGGCGACGGCCGTGCTGCCCCAGGCCAAGGGCCGGGCTTACTGGGCGGACCTCAGTGTCAACATCAAGATCCTGGTGGCGGTCTGCGTGGCCGCGGTGGTCGCACTCCTGATCGGGGTGCTGGGGCTGCGCGCGCTCTCCAGCGCCAGCACCTCGGCGCAGCTGATCTACAGCAGCAATGTGCTCGGCGTCGCGGCACTCGGCGAGGTGCAGAACGGCATGACCCAGGCGCGCCTCGACCTGTCGAACTCGGCGATGAACGAGGACGCCGCCACGAAGCAGAAGTTCGCGGATCTGTACGCCGCCGACGTCGAAGCCGTCGAGGCCAGCTGGGACGAGTACGAGTCCACCGGCCCGGTCCCGCCGGCCACCATGGTGGCCGAGGCACGGGAGGACTGGCAGGCCTTCGTGAAGGTCGCGGAGGAGCAGCTGCTCCCGGCGTCGGCGCGCAACGACCTGACCACCTGGCTGGAGATTCGTAACGGCGACCTGCAGACCTTGGTCACCGAGATCAAGGCGAGCGTCACGGAAATGGGCGAGATCGAACAGGCCGCCGCCGCGGCGGCCGCCAAGCAGGCCCAGGACGCCTATGTGTCCAGCCGGCTCCAATCGATCACGTTGCTCATCGGCGGCGTCGTCGTCGCGATCGGCCTGGGTGTCGTGGTGGCCCGTGGCATCGTCCGCTCACTGCGCCGGGTCACCGAGGTGTGCGAAGGCCTCGCCGACGGCGACCTGACCCGCAGCAGCGGTCTGACCTCGCACGACGAGCCGGGCCGGATGGGCCGCGCGCTGGACTCCGCGATCCTGCGGCTGCGGGACACCGTGCACACCATCGGCGGGTCCGCGGCCACCCTGGCCGGCGCCTCCGAGGAACTCTCGGTGGTCAGCGCCCAGCTGCAAAGCGGTGCCTCCGACGTGGCGGCGAAAGCCGGCTCGGCCAGTACCGCCAGCGAAGAGGTGAACACCGGCGTGCAGTCGATCGCGGCCGGCGCCGAGGAGATGAGCGCCTCGATCGCCGAGATCGCCTCCAACGCCTCGCAAGCGGCCCGGGTCGCCCAGGAGGGCATGGCCGTCGCCGAACGGACGAACAACCAGGTCGCCGAACTGGGTGCGGCGAGCGCCGAGATCGGTGACGTGGTCCGGCTGATCACCAGCATCGCCGAACAGACCAACCTGCTCGCGCTGAACGCCACGATCGAAGCGGCCCGCGCCGGTGAGCTGGGCAAAGGCTTCGCCGTGGTGGCCGGTGAGGTCAAGGAGCTGGCCCAGCAGACCGCCAAGGCGACCGAGGAGATCACCCAGCGGATCGGCGCGATCCAGGAATCTAGCAACTCGGCGGCCACCGCGATCGGTGAGATCACCCACGTGATCGAGCGGATCGGCGACTACACCACCACGATCGCCTCGGCCGTGGAGGAGCAGACCGCCACCACCGGGGAGATGAGCCGCTCGGTCGCGGACGCCGCCACGAGCAGCGGGGACGTCGCGCGTACCGTCTCCGGGGTTGCCGAAGTCGCGACCGCCACCGCCGACGGGGCGCGGGCCACCCAGCAGGCCGCCGCCGACCTGACCCGGCTCGCCGGTGACCTCACCAACCTGGTCGGCGGGTTCCGGCACTAGACATCACTCGGCCATATCTCTCGGTTCACCCGCCGATCCGCCGATGCTCCCTTCGCTGAGGTCCCCTAGCCGAACCGGAGCCCCGAATGACTGTGCTTACGCTGGACGCCGAGGTTTACGGTCTCGCCCGGCCCACCGTCGAGGACGCGCGGGACGCCGTGCTCCGGGTGCATCGCTGGGACGGGCCGGTGATCTGGGAGCAGCTGGTCCGGGCCGCCGGTTCCGGCTCCTCGCTCGATCGGCTCCTGCCGGTGATGGCGGCCGCCGACCCGATCACCCGGCTCTGTGCGCTCGCCGTGCAGATCCGGCTCACGGCGTACACCGAGCTGGCCGCCGCGCAGACGACAGTCAGGAGCTGACGTGCACACCGAACTGTTCGACCGGCTCGGCGCCCCGGAGCGGATGCGGGAGATCGCCGGGTACGACCTGCTCAACCCGGATCTGCGTACCGGCCTCGACGAGGTGTCCAAGCGCAGCGCGACGCTGCTCGAAGCGCCGGTGTCGCTGGTCTCGATCGTGCTGGACACGTCCCAGCTGATCATCGGAGGGCACGGTGTCTCCGGCTGGGTGCAACAGGCGCAGGGCACGCCGGCGGAGTGGGCGATGTGTACGCACACCGTGCTCGCCGGCGAGCCGTACTGCGTGATCGACGGCCGCGACGACCCGCGGCACGCCGGGAACCCCTTCCTGGAGATGACCGGGCTGCGCAGCTATCTCGGGGTGCCGCTGCTCGGTGAGGGCGGGCAGGTGATCGGGGCGCACTGCGTGATCGACAGCCGCCGGCGGATCTTCACGGATGTCGACCTGGCGCTGCTGACCGACGGTGCGGAGAAGGCGATGCGGTTGCTGGGCTCCTACCGGGCGGGTTGACGGGGTTTTCGTTACCGCACGGGGTTTCCTGTTCCGCACGGGGTTTCCTGTTTCCGCGCGGTCTGACGGACATCTGCCGGTGTGACCGGTCCCGGGTGATCCGTGCGGGCGACCATGACGGACCGTCCGGTTCGCCGCCGCCGAAAATTGTCGTAGGCAGGCGGCATCATCACGGCATGGGAGAACCAGCCACACCGATCCGCCGCCGCATCGAGCTCACCGTCGCCGAGGCGCGCCTGCGGTTCCAGCAACTCGTTCGGGTCACCGGGGTCACCGGCCAGGTGACGGTGGTGGTCGACGGTGGACGGCCGATCGCCGCGATCGTGCCGGTCAGCGACCTGGTGGGCGACAAGCCGCCGGCCGGGGCGCCACCCGCCCCGGCACCCGTTCCGCGACAGGTCGCCCCGATCCACGCGGCCCCGATCCAGTCAGCCCCGATCCAGTCAGCCCCGATCCAGTCAGCGCCGATCCAGTCAGCGCCGATCCAGTCAGCGCCGATCCAGTCAGCGCCGATCCAGGCGGCGCCGTCGCGGGTGCAGGAGGGCTGGCTGCAGCGGATCGAGCGGGTCCGCGAGGACGTCCGCCGTCAGCACGCCGGCCGGATCAGCGAGCTCACCCGGGCTCTCGACGAGGCGTGGGCGGCGCTCGACGCGGTCCGCCCGGCGGGGACCGATCGGACGGTGGACACACTGCGTGCCGCCCACGGTGACCTGCGCCGCCCGCGCTGATCAATTGATACTTGACCGATGGGGGCGGGGGTAAGATCGGACGATGCCTGGACAGCTCGACCTGTTCGTGCCGGGGGTGGTGTACCTCGACGTCATCTTCACCGGCCTCCGTGAGCTGCCCGGGCCCGGCACCGAGGTGTGGGCGCCGGGGATGGGCTCGTGCCCCGGCGGGGTGGCCAACCTGGCCGTCGCCGCGAGCCGGCTCGGCCTGCACACCGGGCTCGGCACCGCGCTCAGCACGGATGCGTACGGCGAGTTCTGCCACCAGGTGCTCAGCCGCCAGGAGGGCATCGACCTCTCCGCGTCGAAACGCGTGAGCGACTGGCACTCGCCGGTCACCGTCTCGGTGGCCTACGACCGGGACCGCAGCATGATCACTCACGGTCATCCGCTGCCGACCGAGCCCGACGGTCTGGTCAACGGCCTTCCGGCGGCCCGCAGCGCGGCCGTCAGCCTGGCCGGCTCCGGCATGGGCTGGGTGCACCGGGCCAAGGCCGAGGGCATGCTCGTCTTCGCCGACGTCGGGTGGGACGAGACCGAGGAGTGGTCGCCCGAGGTCCTCGCGACACTGACCGACTGCCATGGCTTCCTGCCGAACTCGGTGGAGGCGATGCGTTACACCCGCACCGACGAACCCCGGCAGGCGCTCGACAAACTCTCCGGCCTCGCCCCCGTCGTGGTGGTGACCTGCGGTGGCGACGGCGCGATCGCGGCCGACGCGAGCACCGGAGAGGTGGCTTCGGTGCCGGCCGTGCCGGTGGAGGCGCTCGACCCGACCGGCGCCGGCGACGTGTTCACCGCCGGGTTCATCACCGGCACCCTGGGCGGCTGGCCGCTCGCCGACCGGCTCGCCTTCGCCAACCTGGTGGCGGCGCTGTCCGTGCAGCACTTCGGCGGGTCGCTCTCCGCGCCCGGCTGGGGCGACATCGCCGACTGGTGGACCGATGCGCGCGCCGCCGCCGAGCGCGGCCACAACGAGTCCGCCGAGGCCGAGCTGGCCCGCCGGTTCGGGTTCCTCGACGCCGTGATTCCGCCCGGCCGGCGTGACGCCGTGCACCGGGCCACCGCGACCATCGCCCGGCTCTCCGACGCCCGGGCCGAGCATTGAGGTCCTGATGCGACTGACGATTCTGGGTGGCGGCGGTTTCCGGGTGCCACTGGTCTACCGAGCACTTCTGGCCGACCATCGGCGTACCGGGATCACCGAGGTGGCGCTGCACGATGTCGACGCGGCCCGGCTCGACGGTATCGGGCGGGTGCTCGCCGCCCTGGCCCGGGACGTGCCGGACGCTCCGGCCGTGGTGACCACTACCGACCTCGACACCGCGGTGACCGGCGCGTCCTTCGTCTTCTGCGCGATCCGGGTGGGCGGCCTGCACGGCCGGGTCCTCGACGAACGGATCGCCCTCGACGCCGGTGTGCTCGGCCAGGAGACGGTCGGCGCGGGCGGCATCTCGTACGGTCTGCGGACGGTCCCGGTGGCGCATCATGTCGCGTCGCGGATCGCCCGGCTGGCTCCGGACGCCTGGACGATCAACTTCACCAACCCGGCCGGTCTGGTCACCGAGGCGATGACCGCCGAGCTCGGCGACCGGGTGATCGGGATCTGCGACTCACCGTCCGGGCTGGTCGACAGGGTGCTGCGGGTGATCGGGGTCGATCCGGCGACGACCCGGGTGGATTACGCGGGGCTCAACCATCTCGGCTGGCTCTACGGCGTCGGGGACGACCTGCTTCCCGGTCTGCTGGCCGACACGGCGAAACTGGAGTCGCTGGAGGAGGGCCGCCTCTTCGGGGTCGACCACGTGCGTGAGCTGGGCGCGATCCCCAACGAATACCTGCACTACTACTACGACGCGGCCGGCACGCTCGCCGCGGTCCGGGACGCGCCGCAGACCCGGGGCGCGTTCCTGCTCGAACAGCAGCACCGCTGTTACGCCTCGCTGGCCGCCACCGACGATCCCCTCGACGCCTGGCTCGGGGCGTGGCGGGAGCGCGAAGCGACGTACATGGCGGAGAACCGGGAACTCGCCGGCGCCGGCGAGCGCGAGCACGACGAGTCCCGGCCGGCCGGTTACGAAGGCGTCGCGCTGTCGGTGATGCGGGCCCTGGCCCGGGACGAACCGGCCCGGCTCATTCTGAACGTGCGCAATCGCGGCACCCTGGACGTCCTCGACGACGCGGCGGTCATCGAGGTTCCGTGCACGATCGATGCCCGCGGTGCCGTACCCGAGAAGGTCCTGCCCTTGCCGGATCACGCGGTGAGCCTGGTCCGGGCGGTGAAAACCGCCGAGCGCGGGGTCCTGGAAGCGGTCGCCACCGGCTCCCGGGCGGCCGCGGTACGCGCGATGGCCGCCCACCCGCTCGTCGGATCCACCGAGATCGCCGGCCGGCTCGTCGACGGTTACCGCGCGTCGTTCCGGGAGCTCGGCTACCTGCGCTGACGCCGCCGGCTTTCAAGAAGCCGGCGGCGACGGTGTTATCAGACGACGGCCGGCTCGCGGCGCGGCGGGACCGTGTGGTCGATGTCGTTGGCCGGCGTGCGGTTCGGCAGGGCCAGGCGGATGACCTTGGCCCACGCCGACGCGACCTGCATGGGCAGCGGGCCGGTGACGTAATTCAGGTCGTACTTCTCGAAGAGCGCCCGCACCTTCGGCGCGATCTCCGCGTAACGGCTGGCCGGCAGGTCGGGGAAGAGGTGGTGCTCGATCTGGTGCGACAGGTTGCCGGTCATGATGTGCATCAGCTTGCTGCCGGAGATGTTGGCCGAGCCGAGCATCTGACGCAGGTACCACTCGCCGCGGGTCTCACCGGTGATCGAGGTGCGCTCGAAGGTCTCGACGCCGTTCGGGAAGTGGCCGCACATGATCACCGAGTGGGTCCACAGGTTGCGGGCCACGTTCGCCACCACGTTCGCGCTCAGGGTGCCCAGCAGCGCGCCGAACGGGTTGCCGAAGGCCAGGCCGATCGGCACCGACAGCAGCGGGTGGACCAGGTAGTCCTTTGCCGCCTGCTTGCGGATCTTGCGGC
Source organism: Actinoplanes sp. CA-015351 (assembly GCF_050955685.1). Classification (NCBI taxonomy): domain Bacteria; kingdom Bacillati; phylum Actinomycetota; class Actinomycetes; order Micromonosporales; family Micromonosporaceae; genus Actinoplanes; species Actinoplanes sp. CA-015351. The sequence continues at coordinate 5,587,581 of NZ_CP192102.1, read as the reverse complement.
CGACCTGGGCGAGCGCGGCGCGGAACGCCGGGTTGTTGCGGCGCTTCTTGGACTTGAGGTTGCGGCCCAGTTCCAGGTCGTACGCCGCGATGCCGTACTCGAAGAAGACGGCGTTGACGAAGTTGTAGAGCGGCTGGCCGAGGTGCGCCGGCGTCCACCGCTGCTGCTCGTCGACGCGCATGATGCCGTAACCGAGGTCGTTGTCGCGGCCGATCACGTTCGTGTACTTGTGGTGCAGCTCGTTGTGCGAGTGCTTCCACTGCTCGGCCGGCGACGCCGAGTCCCACTCCCAGGTGGTCGAGTGGATCTTCGGGTCACGCATGAAGTCGTACTGGCCGTGCAGGATGTTGTGGCCGATCTCCATGTTTTCCAGGATCTTGGAGATGGTCAGGCCCAGGGTGCCGACGATCCAGGCCGGCGGGAACAGCGAGAAGAGCAGCACCGCGCGGCTGCCGACCTCGATCTGCCGCTGAACCTTGATGACGCGCCGGATGTACGCGGCGTCCTTCTCGCCGCGCTTGGCGATGAACTCGTCGCGGATGGCGTCGAGTTCGACGCCGATCGCCTCGATGTCCTCAGGGGTGAGGTGAGCGATCGGGTTGACGTCCTTGCGCTGCAAAGTGGTCACGGCGTTCCTCTGTTCTTCGTGAACTCGGTTCTCAGGGAGCTCGGTTCTTCGGGGTGCTCGGTTCTCAGGGAGAAAGGAGCTGATGTCAGGCGTCCAGACGGCACGGCCCGGCGGAGGCCGAGATGCACGTCTGGATCAGGATGGGTTCGTCGAGTTCGGTCGCGGTGGTCAACGATCCGTCGCGCATGTCGCGCACGATGCCCTCGCGCAGCGGCAGCACGCACTTGAAGCAGATGCCCATCCGGCAGCCGGACTGCATCAGCTGGCCGGCGGACTCGCCCGCCTCAAGGATCGAGACACTGCCGGGAGCGTCGGCGACCGTCCCGGATCGTTCGAAGGTGACAGTGCCACCGTCGCCGGCCACCAGCACGGTCGGCCGGAAGCGCTCGACGTGCAGCCGCTCCTCGGCGCCCGCGTCCGTCCAATGCTCGGTGAGTGCGTCAAGCATCTCGCCCGGGCCGCAGGCCCAGGTCTCCCGCTCGAACAGGTCGGGCACCAGGTCGGCCAGGTCGGCCGCCTTGATCCGGCCGTCGGCGCGGGTGTGCCGCTCGATCAGCCGGATCTTGCCCTGCGAGGCCAGCGATCGCAGCTCGGCGCCGAAGACCACATCCTCTTCGGTACGCGCGGAGTGCACCACCACCACGTCGGGCAGCTCGTGCACAGCGCTGCGCAGCATCCCCATCACCGGGGTGATGCCGCTGCCCGCGGTCACGAAGAGGGCCTTGGCCGGCCGCTGTCCGGGCAGCAGGAAGTCACCGGCCGGCAGGTCGAGCGCGAGAAGCATGCCGCGCCGGGCGTGCTTCAGAAGGTACGAGCTGACGACACCGTCCTGGACGGCGTTCACCGTCACCGTGAACTTGCCGTCGGCACGGCCGGCCGCGCTGCTCACCGAGTAGGCGCGCCAGAGCCGTACGCCGTCGACGTCCACGCCGAGGCGGACGTACTGTCCGGGCTGGTGCGGCTGCCAGTTGCGACCTGGGCGCAGCTCGAGCGTGACGGAGTTCTCCGTCTCCGGGCGAACCGCCTCGATCCGGGCACGCAGGACGTTGGGATTGCGGAGCGGCGCGATGACGTCGAGGTAATCAGCAGGCACCACAGGTGTGGTGATCAGCTCGACGACACGCCACGCTCCGTTGCGCAATGTCTGTGTAACTGGCACGTGTACAAGACTGCTGGCTCGGCCGGGCGAAAGCATGACCTGGGGAAGTGAATCCGAGGCCGCATAATTGTTCGGCGGGAACAAGGGTCGGACTGTAAACGAGAGGACTTCGCGTGAGAGAGCCGTTACGCGACGTACGTTCCTACCGGCTTCCCGAGGAAGTCGTCGCTCCGCTGCTGCACGGGCTGCCCGAAGTGGCCGTGCAGACGATCGCGGCCATCACGATGGAGGTGCCGGCGTACGCCGAGGCGTTCGCCGGCGAACTCGGGCACAAGATCGAGCGGGCCGTGCAGGCGGCACTCGGCACATTCTTCAAGCTCGTGTCGCGTCCCGGGGCCGATCCGGGAACTCCGCTGCAGTCGGCGCTCGACGGGGCGTACGCATTGGGAAGGGGTGAGGCCCGATCGGGCCGCAGCCTGGACGCCCTGCTGGCGGCCTATCGGGTCGGTGCGCGTGTCTCCTGGCGTGAGCTGGCCGCGATCAGCGTCGGCACCGGGCAGCCGGCCTCGACCATCGCCGACTTCGCCGAGCTGGTCTTCGCCTACATCGACGAGCTCTCCGCGGCGAGCGTGGCCGGGCATGCCGACGAGCTGGCCGCGTCCGGGCGAATCCGCCTGCGGCATCTCCAGGAGCTGGCCCAGGCACTGGTCTCCGGTGAGCCGCCGCACGTGCTGCTGGCCGCCGCCGAGCAGGCCGAGTGGACGCCGCCGCAGACGCTCACCGCGATCATGCTGCCGGAGCGCGCGGCCCGCTGGGTGATAGACCTTCTGGATTCGCGGACCCTTCAGGTCGCCGACGCGGTGCCGGAGGTTCCCGGGATGACCGTGCTGCTGGTCCCCGACCCGCAGGGCGCCTCCCGGCCGACGCTGTTCCGGCTGCTGACCGGGCACAGCGCGACCATCGGACCGGCCCGACCGTGGCTGGAGGCGCAGACCTCGGTGGCCCGGGTGATCCGGGTGCACGAGCTCTGCCGGACCCGTGCCGGCGGCGTGCTCGACACCGAGGATCACCTGGCCAGCGTGGTGGTGACCGCCGATCCGAGCGCGCTCGCCGACCTGCGGGCCCGCGCCCTGGCGCCGCTCGCCGGGGAGAAGGGCGCGGCCGCGGCGAAACTGCTGGAGACGCTGCGCAGCTGGCTGCTGCACCACGGCCGGCGTGAGGACGTGGCGGCGGAGTTGTTCGTGCACCCGCAGACGGTGCGGTATCGCATGGCGCGGCTGCGGGAGCTGTACGGTGACCGGCTGAAGGAGCCGGAGTGGGTGCTGGCGCTGACGATCGCCCTGGCGGTGCCGGATCCTTCAGCGGGATAGACCAAGCCGGATCCCTCGTGGGATAGACCAAAGTCGCGAACGGCCGACTTTGGTCGTCTGGCCCGGCTGTTGCCCAGGGCTTAGCGTCTTTGTCGTGAGCAGCGAACCGACCGTCCTCAGCCTTTCCCGGCTCGACCGGGCACTGATCGTGCTCGGCCCGGTGACGCTCGGCGTCCTGCTCGCCCTGGCCCTGCCGCCTCTTGCCCGATGGCTGGCGGGCCTCGGCATCGCCCTGCCGTTCGGCTTCGTGGTGAAAGCCGTGGCCGGCGTCGACGGTGGCTGGCAGCTCGCCGTGCAGACGGTGATCTTCGGTGTCCTCGGGCTGCTGGTCACCGCCGAGATCCTGCGGCGCGTCACCCGGGTCACCGTCGACGACGACGAGGTCGAGCTGCAGACCGCGGGCGACCGGCGGACGTTCGCGCGCATCGACATCGGCGCCCTCTACCCGGAGCGTGACCTGCTGATCCTGCTCGACCACGACTCGCGGCGGATGTTCCACGGCGAGCCCGGCGCGAGCAGGGCCGCCATGGGGCAGGCGTTCCGCCGGCATGGTTATCCGTGGCACGACACCGACCCGTTCGACGACCTCTACTCCCGGTGGGAGCCGGAGTCCGGCCAGCTGCCGATCGAGGCCGAGGCGGTGATGTCGGCGCGCGCCGTGGCACTGCGCAAGAAAGCCGGCGCCGAGACCGGCGAGCTGCGCGAAACGCTGCAGAAACTGGGATACGCCGTCCGCGACGACAGCGGCCAGCAGTTCTGGCGCCCCCTGGTCCACCGATGAGAGGGGCCAAGGACCGGGCGATCGACGTCGCCGCCATCCTGATCTCCTGCTTCTGCGCGATGGTGCTCGCCGGCGAGGCCGAGTCGACCGGCCGGATCCACGGCGAGGAGACGTTCTGGGTTCTCCTGCTCGGCTGCGTCGGTTCGCTCTCGCTCTGGTGGCGGCGCAGCCACCCGTTCGCCGTGGCGCTCTTCCTGATGCCGATCGCCGCGATCACGGACGCGGCGGCCTACGCGTCGGTGGCCGCGCTCTACACGCTCGTCATCCAGCGGCGGACCCGGGCGCTCGCCGTGACGATCGTGCTCAGCATGATCACCGCCGCCGTGTACGGCTGGCGCCGCCCCGATCCGGAGCTGCCGCCGGTCGCGGAGCTCCTGCTCACCTCGGCGCTGCTGGTCGTGGCGATCGCGGTCGCGGTGGCGGTGCGTTCCCGGTTCGAGCTGATCGAGTCGCTGCGGCACCGCGCCGAGCAGGCCGAGGAGCAGGCCCGGCTGCGCGCCGACCGGCTGCGCTCGCTGGAACGCGAGCGGATCGCCCGGGAGATGCACGACTCCCTGGCCCACCGGATCTCGATGGTGAGCCTGCATGCCGGCGCCCTACAGATCCGCCCCGACCTCACCGCCGACGAGGTGGCGAAAGCGGCCGCGACGATCCGCGACAGCGCACACCACGCCCTCGAGGACCTGCGCGAGATCCTCGGAGTGCTGCGTGCCGGCGGGCAGGCCGCGGGGGAGACCGACGGCGGCCTGCGGCCGCAACCCGACCTGAGCCGGCTCAGCGACCTTCTCACCGAGGCCGAGACCGCTGGGGTACGCGTCAACGCCGTCGACCGCCTCAACGGGACACCCGTCTCCGCGTCACTGGGCCGCACGGTCTACCGCCTGGTCCAGGAGGGCCTCACCAACGCCGGCAAGCACGCGCCCACCGCACCGGTGCACCTGCTCCTGGAGCGCTCCGGGGGCGCCGAGTTGCACGTACTCATCTCGAACCCGTTGAAGCCCGGCCAGAAAACCGCGGTGCCCGGGGCGCACGCCGGGCTCGTGGGGCTCACCGAGCGTGTCGAGCTGATCGGCGGCCGGCTGCGCCACGGTGTCCGGGCCGACCCGTTCACCGGCACGGCCTTCTATCTGGAAGCGTGGCTGCCGTGGCCGAGCTGATCCGGGTTCTCATCGCCGACGACGACCCGCTCGTGCGGGTCGGCCTGACCCTGGTCCTGGGCGCTGGGCCGGACCTGCGGGTGGTGGGCGAGGCCGGCGACGGGGTGGAAGCGGTCGCGGCCGCCCGGAAGCTGCGGCCGGACGTCGTGCTGATGGACATCCGGATGCCGCGGATGGACGGCCTGGCCGCCACGGCCGAGCTGCGCCTCGACGGGCCGCTGCCGGCGATCGTGGTGCTGACGACGTTCGACACCGACGAGCACCTGCTCGGGGCGTTGCGGCTGGGCGCCAACGGTTTCCTGCTCAAGGACATCGCGCCCACCGAGATCCTGACCGCGGTGCGCCGGGCGGCGGCCGGCGAGTCCATCCTCGCGCCGTCGGTGGTCCCGAGACTGATCTCGCACGCGATCGGCCGCAGCGAGAATCCCGGAGCCGGCCAGCCCGGCACCGCTCCGCCCGGTGCCGGCCGTCGGCCGAGTCCTCTGGACCGGCTCACCGAGCGGGAGCGTGACGTCGCCGAGGCGGTTGCCACCGGCGCGTCGAACGCGGAGATCAGCCGCGATCTCCACATGAGCATCGCGACGGTGAAGGCGTATGTGTCCCGTTTGCTGGAAAAGCTCAAATGCGCCAATCGCGTGCAGATCGCCATCCTGGTGCACGAGGCCGCCCAGCGGCGGTGAAAGTAACGAACGCCGTGAGGGTCGTTACACCGATTGGATTCACAGCATCCTGAACGCTACGGTAGGCCGCGGTGCAAAGCCCATCGATCCAGTAGGTTTTGCGACGTGCGTCACATCGGCTGACCAGGGTGTTTTACGTGATAGAAATCCGCGGGCTTCGTAAGACGTACCGCTCAAGAAAGCAATCCGTCAATGCTGTCGACAACGTCGACCTGACTGTCGGCGAAGGCGAGGTCTTCGGCGTACTCGGGCAGAGCGGTGCCGGCAAGAGCACGCTGCTGCGCTGCGTCAACATGCTGGAGCGGCCGGACACCGGGACCGTCTCGGTCGACGGCGTCGAGCTGACCGCGCTCGGCGGCAAGCAGCTGCGGATCGCCCGGCACGGCATCGGGATGATCCACCAGCACTTCGCGCTGCTCTCGTCGCGGACCGTGGCGGGCAACGTCGCGTTCGCACTGGAGGTGACCGGCGCGCCGCGGGCCGAGCGCGGGGCACGGGTGGCGGAACTGCTGGAGCTTGTCGGGCTCAGTGGGCGGGCTGACGCGTACCCGTCGCAGCTCTCCGGTGGGCAGAAGCAGCGGGTGGGTATCGCTCGCGCGCTTGCCGCGCGGCCCAAGGTTCTGCTCTCCGACGAGGCGACGTCCGCGCTCGACCCGGAGACCACCGAATCGATCCTGCGGCTGCTGCTCGACCTGAACCGGCGGCTCGGCCTCACCATCCTGCTGATCACCCACGAGATGACTGTGGTGAAGCGGATATGCACGTCGGCCGCGGTGATGCGGGACGGGAAGTTCGTCGAGTCCGGCCGGGTCGCCGACCTGCTGCGCCGTGACTCCGAGCTGGCTCGCGACCTGTTTCCGCTGGAGGCGCCCGCTGAGCTCGACGGTTCAACGGTGATCGACGTGACGGTCAGCGGTGCGGACGCGGACAAGCCGCTCATCACCGAGCTGGCCCGGCGTTTCGACGTCGATGTGCGCATCCTGGCGGGCTCGGTGGAAACCCTGGCCGCGACGCGAGCCAGCCGGTGGCGCATCGCTCTGCCCGGCACCACCAACGAGGACGCCATCGACTTCTTGCGCAAGTCGGGCGCTCAGGTGGGGGTGGCGTCATGACCTGGTCCGAAGTCTTCGAGCTGCTCGGCACCGGGTTCCAGGAGACCGCCTGGATGGTCGGCGTCTCCGCGCTGCTCACCGCGGCCGGCGGACTGCTCGTCGGCGTGCTGCTGGTGCTCACCGATTCCGGTGGCCTGCTTGCGGCGCGACCGGTCAACGCCGTGCTCGGCCTGATCGTCAACGTCGGCAGGTCACTGCCGTTCATCATCCTGCTCGTCGCGATCATCCCGTTCACCCGGGCCGTCGTCGGCACCACCATCGGCACCGACGCGGCGATCGTCCCGCTGACCGTCGGCGCCATCCCGTTCTTCGCCCGGATCGTCGAGGCGGCCCTGCGCGAGGTGCCGGCCGACGTGGTCGCGGCCTCCGTCGCGATGGGTGCCACCCGCCGCCAGATCGTCGGCAAGGTGCTGCTCCGCGAAGCGCTGCCGGCCCTGATCGCCGGCCTCACGATCACCGTGATCGCGATCATCGGGTACTCGGCGATGGCCGGCACGGTCGGCGGCGGTGGCCTCGGTGACCTCGCGATCCGGTACGGCTACCAGCGCTTCGAGACCGAAGTCATGATCGCCACGGTGGTGGCGCTGGTGGTCTTCGTCCAGCTTGTCCAGATGGTGGGCGACGTCCTCGTCCGCCGGCTCTCCCATCGATGAAAGGTCCCACGACAATGCGCCGCCGCTCCCTCGCCGTACTTGCCGCTGCCTCGCTCCTGGTCGGAGGCCTGGCCGCCTGCGGATCCGACGACTCCTCCTCGGAAGCGTCCGACACCCTCAAGATCGGTGTCAGCCCGGTTCCGCACGGCGAGATCCTGAAGTACGTCGCCGACAACCTCGCCGCCGCCGAGGGCCTCAAGCTGGAGATCGTCGAGTTCAACGACTACATCCAGCCGAACGTCGCCCTCAGCGAGAAGCAGATCGACGCGAACTACTTCCAGCACATCCCGTACCTGGAGGAGGAGGTCGCCGCGAAGGGCTACACGTTCACCGCGCTCAAGCCGGTGCACATCGAGCCCCTCGGCGTGTACTCCAAGACCGTGAAGGCCATCGCCGACGTGCCCGCCGGTGGCGTCGTCGCGATCCCGAACGACCCGTCGAACTCGGGCCGTGCCCTGAGCCTGCTCGCCAAGAACGGCCTGCTCACGCTGAAGGACGGCGTCGGCGTCAAGGCCACCGAGAAGGACATCACCGCGAACCCGAAGAACCTGCAGTTCAAGGCCCTCGAAGCCGCGCAGCTGCCGCGCAGCCTGGAGGACACCGCGATCTCGGTGATCAACGGCAACTACGCGATCGAGACCGGCCTGAAGCCGTCGACTGACGCGCTCGCGCTGGAGACGGGTGACGACAACCCGTACGCGAACCTGGTGGTCGTGCGTACCGGTGACGAGTCCGACGCGCGGATCGTGAAGCTGGAGAAGCTGCTGCACTCGGCCGAGGTGAAGAAGTTCATCGAGGACAAGTACCAGGGCTCCGTCCTCGCCGCGTTCTGAGCTGATGGAAAGCGGGCCGCGCATCGCGCGGCCCGCTTTGCAGGTAAAGACTCAGCAGGCGCCCTGGTCCACCCAGACCGCCGCTGCGCCCGGCGTCTCGCCCTGGGTCCACCAGGACGCTTTCCACTTGCGGCCGTTGTAGGTGGCGAAGTTTCCGCCGACGTACACGGTCGAGCTCGTCCACGCCGACACCCCGCCGCAGCTGCCGGTGGGCGGCGGAGTGGTCCCGCCTCCGCCGCCACTGCCGCCGACATTGACGTCGATGCACGAGTAGAACGCGTTGGTGGTGTCCGAGATGTTCCAGACGGCGAGGATCTTCTGACGCCCGGAGAACCCGCTCAGGTTCACCGTGTGCGACAGGGTGGCCGGCGGCTGCTGGTTGTTGCCGCTGAACGACGCGACCCGGGTGTTCCCGATCCAGTACTCCCAGTTCGCCGTCGCGTGCCGCGCCGTGTTGACCCAGGTGAACGTCTGCGACGTGCTCACACTGGTGGCCGGCCAGCCCCGGCTGTCGTCGTTGAGCTCCGCGAACCCGGCCACGTTCGCGTTGCAGGTCTTCAGACCTTTCGGGCCTTCGACACTCTGCGGCTCGTACTTGATCTGCCCGCACGACATGACGCCCTGCGCACAGAGCGCCTGGCGACTGGGCGGCGAGGAGACGTACCCGTGCGCCGCTGCTGGGGATGCCGCCAGCAACGACCCGGCGGCGCCCACAATGGCGACCGCGAGCAGGGCGAGCAACTTGCGCATGTCACTCCTCCAATGATGAACATCAATTGATGGGTGTGACAAAAATATAAAGCAAACTTTCCTAACAGAAAAGGCGAAGACCCAAGGTCAATTTCAAGATGTCGCATCAGGGCGGGGGTACGGACCGCCGCTCCCGCCGAGGGCGCGGTGCCGGGCGCTGGCCGCTGCGCGTCCAGACCGCGCCCTGGCACCGCGCGACCTGCGTGAGTGGTCGCGCCCTTTTCCTGTCAGCCCTCTGGAAAAGGGGCGCGCCCTCGCGCTGGGGGAGCAGCGGAGGGCGCGTGGGGGGAGGGTGATCAGGCCAGGATGCTCGCGACCGTCTCGGTCGGGAGGCCGAGCGCCGAGCCCACCGAGTCGTTCGTCAGCGTGCCGTCGTGGGTGTTGAGGCCGAGCGCGAGGGCCGGGTCGGCGCGCAGGGCGTCCTTCCAGCCGAGGTCGGCGAGCCGCAGCACGTACGGCAGGGTGGCGTTGGTCAGCGCGTAGGTCGAGGTGTTCGGAACCGCGCCCGGCATGTTCGCGACGCAGTAGAAGACCGACTCGTGAACGCGGTACACCGGGTCCTGGTGCGTCGTCGGCCGCGAGTCCTCGAAGCAGCCGCCCTGGTCGATGGCGATGTCGACGAGCACCGAGCCCGGCTTCATCCGCTTGACCAGGTCGTTGCTGACCAGGGTCGGTGCCTTCGCGCCGGGCACCAGCACCGCGCCGATCACCAGGTCGGCCTCGATCACCGACTGCTCGATCGACAGGGAACTCGACACCAGCGTCTTGACCCGCCCGCCGAACTGCGCGTCGATCTGCCGCAGACGCGGGATGCTCAGGTCGAGAACCGTCACGTCGGCGCCGAGGCCGAGCGCGATGGTCGCCGCGTTCACCCCGGATACACCGCCGCCGATCACGGTGACCTTGGCCGGGGTCACGCCGGGCACGCCACCGGGCAGGACACCGCGGCCACCGCTGTTGCTCATCAGGCTGTACGCGCCGACCTGCGGTGCGAGCCGCCCGGCGACCTCGGACATCGGGGCCAGCAGCGGCAGCGAGCCGTCGGCGAGCTGCACCGTCTCGTACGCGATCGCGGTGGTCCCGCTCTCCAGCAGCGCCTTGGTCCCCTCGGCGTCGGCGGCGAGGTGCAGGTAAGTGAAGAGGACCTGGCCGGCCCGCAGGCGGTGGTACTCGGAGGCGATCGGCTCCTTCACCTTGAGGACCATGTCGGCGGCGTCCCAGACGGCGTCCGCGTCCGGCGCGATCGACGCGCCGGCGGCGAGGTAGTCCTCGTCGGTGATCGCGGATCCGACGCCGGCGCCGGCCTGGATCAGAACCTCGTGCCCGTGCCGTACCGCCTCGACCACGCCGGCCGGGGTGATGGCCACCCGGTACTCGTGGTTCTTGACCTCTTTCGGTACGCCGATGCGCATGGGGTTCGTCCTTTCGACCTCGTTGTCCTCTGGCCCTCTGGCATAGAGTGGAACGATGTGCAGCAGGTGGGCAAGACGAGCGAAGATGATTCTGTTCGTAACGAGCAGGATGCAGATTCTGCGCGCCGAGCCACGCCGGTGAGCGATCTTCCGAAGGATGTTCGAGGCCTCGACAACGTCGATCTGGAGCTTCTGAGCCTGCTGACAGCCGACGGCCGGATGCCGAACAACGCTCTCGCCGACCGGGTCGGCATCGCCCCGTCGACCTGCCTCACCCGGGTTCGCCGGCTGCGCGAGATCGGCGCGATCCGCGGCTTCCACGCCGACGTCGACCCGGCCTGGGTCGGCCGGCCCATCCAGGCGATGATCGCGGTCCGGATCCGCTCCGACGCCCGGGACGGGATCGGCAAGTTCGCCGAGTCGCTCGCCGGGATCCCGGCCGTCCGGGACGTCTACTTCGTCTCCGGCTCCTACGACTTCCTGCTGCACGTGGCCGCCGCCGACGTCGACGACCTCCGCACCGTCATCACCGAACGCCTGAGCAGCACCCGCCTGGTCGCCGGCACCGAGACCTACCTGATCTTCGAACACCGCCGGGGCGCATGAGGTTGCCCTGATGTTCGACCGTCCGGTATGGAGGGTTAACACTCCAGCGATCGGATGGTGCGATGAGAAGACTTCTGACGGCCGCGGTCATCGCCGCGACAGCGTTCGCGGCTACCCCGGCCCAGGCCGGCGGCCGGCACGACGATATCCGGTTCGCGACCTACAACCTCTCGCTGAACAGGCCCGCCGAGGGGCTGCTCCGCGAACACCTGGCGAATCCAGCCGTCGACGACGTCTACCGCCGGCAGGCGCGCAACGTGGCCGAGGTGATCCAGCGGGCCGCGCCCGACGTCGTGCTGATCAACGAGTTCGACTACGACCCCGAGGCGGCGCGCCTGTTCGCCGCGAACTTCCTCCAGGTGTCGCAGAACGGCGCGCCGGCCATCACCTACAAATACCGATATGTCGCCCCGTCGAACACCGGCATCCCGTCGGGCTTCGACCTGAACAACAACGGCGTCGCCGACACCACGCCCGGCGACGGATCGTACGGCGACGACTCGTTCGGATACGGCGTCTTCCCCGGCCAGTACGGGATGGTCGTGTATTCGAAGTACCCGATCTCGACGCGCGACGTCCGGACCTTCCAGCTGTTCAAGTGGAAGGACATGCCGGGCAACCTGATCCCGGCGGACTTCTACTCGCCGGAGGAGCAGGCGGTTCTGCGGCTCTCCTCGAAGAGCCACTGGGACGTGCCGATCCGGGCGAACGGCAGGACCGTGCACTTCCTGGTCTCGCACCCGACGCCGCCGACGTTCGACGGCCCGGAGGACCGTAACGGCCGGCGCAACCACGACGAGATCCGCTTCTGGGCGGACTACGTGCGTAGTGCCCGGTACATCTACGACGACAAGGGCCACCGTGGCGGCCTCAAGCCGGGCGCGGCCTTCGTGATCGCCGGTGACCAGAACGCGGATCCCTTCGACGGTGACTCCTACGACGACGCGATCCACCAGCTCGTCGACCACCCGCTGATCAACTCCCGGCGCGCGCCGTCGTCAGCCGGCGCGGCTGAGGCGTCGGTGCTGCAGGGCGGCGCGAACACCACGCACGAGGGCGACCCCGGTAACGACACGGCCGACTTCGCGGACACCGCCCCGGGCAACCTGCGCGCCGACTACGTCCTCCCGCGCCGCGGCCTCAAGGTCACCGGAACCGGCGTCTTCTGGCCGGTCCAGGCGGACCCGCTGTCCCGCCTGACCGGCGTCTACAGCCCGGCGTGGTCAGCGGTGGGCGGCTACCCCACCTCCGACCACCGCCTGACCTGGACCGACATCTCCCTGCGCCGCTAGATCCGCGGGCTGGGCGAGCCGTGGCTCACGGAGGTCATCCGTGCCGATGACCTCTCTGGGCTACGGCTCGCTGGGGTGAGGGAGAGGGTGGGGATGAGGGGGGCCGCCGCGCGGGGCCGGGATGGAACGGTCTCGCGCGGCGGCCGGCTCAGGTCAGGCGATCGCTGATCATGTGGGCGGCGAAGAGCTGGAAGCCGATGATCAGGGGGATCGTCGCCGGGACCGAGAGAGCCAGGAACAGGGCTATTGCGGCGGTCACCGCGATGGCGCCGGTTGCGCGGGGGTGCGTCCAGGACCGGCTGGCTGCGGTACGCCATGACTGGTTTGGATCACGGCCCAGGAATGCCAGGGATAGGCCTGCCATGCCGCCCAGCCATGCTGTTGCCACTGCGGTGGCGGCGAGGAGGAGGGGGCCGCCGGGTACCCAGCCTCGGGATACCGCGGTCAGGTCCAGCAGCAGGAACAGGGCCATGAGCAGGACCGGGAGGCCTCGGAGCAGGCTCTCGCGGAACTGCCGCAGCAACGGGCGGATCGGGGGCAGGGTGTTCTGGCGGTAGCGGTGATGGACGGCTGCGGAACCTGCCGCCAGCGCTGCCGGCGCCGGGAGGACCGGCAGCGCGAAGACGGTGGTGATGATTCCGATCAGTGCAATGTCGGTGCCGAGGGTGAAACGATCACGCCAGTCCGGGCGTGCCGGCGCCTGTTCTTCCTCGGCGGTTCTCATCCCTTGAGGCCTGTCGTGTTGATGCCCTCGACGAGCATCCGCTGGAAGGCCACGAAGAACAGGAAGACCGGGGCCAGGGAGAGCACGGACATCGCGAACATCGGGCCGACGGCGGACTGGCCGGTGGAGTCGATGAAGAGGGTCAGCGCTACCGGGGCGGTGTATTTCTCCAGGTCGGAGAGGTACACGAGCTGCCGGAAGAAGTCGTTCCAGGTCCAGATGAACGAGAAGATCGCGGTGGAGACCAGCGCCGGGCGGGACAGCGGCAGGATCACGTGCCGGAAGACGCCGTACGCCGTGCAGCCGTCGATCTTGGCGGCGTCGTCGAGTTCCCTGGGTACGCCTCGCATGAACTGGACCATGAGGAAGACGAAGAACGCCTCGGTGGCGAGCAGTTGCGGGACGATCAGCGGTGCGTACGGCCAGTCGCCGCCGACCCAGCCGAACGTCTTGAACATGACGAACTGCGGGACGATCAGGACGTGGCCGGGCAGCAGCAGCGTGCCGATCATGATGGCGAACCAGAAGCCGCGCAGCCGGAACCGCAGGCGGGCGAACGCGTACGCGGCGAGCAGGCACGAGATGCAGTTCGCGACCACGGTGAGTCCCGCGACCATGGCGCTGTTCAGGAAGAACCGGCCGAACGCCACGTCGAAGTGGTTCCACCCGTCGGTGAAGTTGCCCGGGGTGAACTCCCGCGGCCACGCCGACATGTTGTTCAGCACCTCCTGCGGCGACTTGAACGCGCTGCCGAGCATCCAGACGAGCGGGTAGAGCACGATCGCGGTGAGCAGGACGAGAACGAAGGGCCGTGCTTTGAGGGTCATCAGTCCTCCCCGTCCGAGTAGTGCACCCAGAATTTGCCGGTGCGGAAGATGAGCGCGGTTACCAGGCCGATCGAGAGCAGGAAGACCCAGGCCATCGCTGACGCGTAGCCCATCTGGTACTCGGTGAAGCCCTTGTTGTAGAGGTGCAGCGTGTACATCAGCGTCGAGTCGACCGGGCCGCCGGTGCCGCCGGAGAGAACGAACGCCGAGGTGAAGCCCTGGAACCCGTTGATCGTTTCGAGGACCAGGTTGAAGAAGATGACCGGCGACAGGATCGGCAGGGTGACGTTGAAGAACTGCCGCACCGGACCGGCGCCGTCCACCGACGCCGCCTCGTAGAGTTCGGTCGGCACCTGCTTCAGGCCGGCCAGGAAGATCACCATCGGGGCGCCGAACTGCCAGACGGCCAGCAGGATCAGCGTGCCGAGCGCGTAGTCCGGGTCGTTGACCCAGGCCTTGCCGGTGATCCCGAACCAGCCGAGGAACGAGTTGAACGCGCCGTCCTGGTTGAACATGCTGACCCAGACGATGGCGACCGCGACGCTGCCGCCGAGCAGCGACGGCAGGTAGAACAGGCCCCGGAACAGGCCGCCGGCGCGGAACGTGCGGTTCAGCAGCAGGGCAACGCCTAGTGCCGCGGCCAGCTTGAGCGGGGTTGCCACCAGGGCGAACGTGATGGTTACGCGTACCGCGTGCCAGAACGAGGGGTCCTCGGTCATCATCTGGCGGTAGTTGTCCAGCCCGACCCACTCGGTCGACGACCAGTCGCTGAGCACGTCGTAGTTGGTGAAGCTGAGGTAGAGCGACATGAGCATCGGGATCGCTGTGATGGCGGCGAAGCCGAGCAGCCACGGGGAGAGGAAGACGTATCCGGCCGCGCCGTCGGTCTTGCGCCGGGCGGGCCGGCCCCGCCGCAGGGTGGCGGCGGGACCGGCGGGCGGCGGCGCTGGCGACGGCGGCGCCTGGGTTACTGCCACGGGACTCACCGGCTGACTGCCGCCTGGCTGGCGGCGAAGAACTGCTCGGCGGCCTTGGCGGGGGTGGCACGACCGTACTGGGCCTCCTCGGCCGCCTTGATCAGCTCGTTGCGGACCGTGCTGTGGCCTCGCGGCGGCACGGACGGCGACGGGCCGTAGTTCTTGGCCAGCTCGTCGATGGTCGCGATGGTCTGCTTCATCGACGCGTTGTCGGTGGAGGCGGCGACCGCGGCGCGGATCTCGGTGTTCGACGGCAGGCCCCGGTCGGTGCCGAGCAGCTTGCCGGCCTCCGGGTCGTTCGCCAGGAAGTTGATCACGTCGACCGCGACATCGGAGTGCTCGCTGCCCCGGAAGACCGAGAAGTACATCGAGGCGCGCGGCCACTGCTTGCTGGCATCACCCGGGTACGCGACCAGACCGAGCTCGTCCTGGGTGTTCTTCTGCAGTTCGGGCATCTGGTTGGCCCACACCCACGAGGTGAGCGCCTTGTTGGTCACCACGAGCTGTTTGGTGATGTCGGTGGCGTTGCCCTCGTGGATCACGTCGGCGGTCGGGGTGGCCTTCGCGTCGCGGGCGCCCTTCCACAGCTCGAACCACGCCTGCACGTCGGCCTGGGTGAAGCCGAGCTGGTTGCCGTTGTACATCTCCTTGCCCTGCTGGCGCAGCCACACCCAGAACGCCTTGTAGTCGGCGCTCGGGTCCATCGTGCCGGCAAGCTTGGTGGCGGCGCCCGCCTTGCCGGCCCAGGCGATGAAGTCCTCCCAGCTCATCCCGGTCTCCGGTAGTGGCTGCTTGGCAGCCTCCAATTTGGACTTGTTGAAGACCAGGCCCTGGGTGTTCTCGCCGAACGCGACACCCGCGAGCTTGCCGTCGACGACGCCGTACTTCCACAGGCCCTCGGGGAACTTCGAGGTGTCCAGCTTGCCGGACGTCTGGTACGAGGTGAGGTCGAGCGTGACGTTGCGGGTCGCGTACTCGGCGAGGAAGTTGTCGTCGATCTGGAAGATGTCCGGGGCGTCGTCGCCGGCCGTGAGCGTGGCCAGCTTGTCGAAGTAACCCTGGTTGGCCTGCCACGTCTTCTTGAACGTGACGTCCGGGTGCTTGGCGGTGTAGAGAGCGAGCGCCTTCTCGGTGAGTTCGGCCCGGGCCTCGCCTCCCCACCAGAAGAAGCTCAGCTCGGTCTTGCCGTCGTCGCCCGAGTCGTCGCCGCCGCAGGCGCCGAGGACCAGGGGAAGGGCGAGCATGCCGGCTACCAGGGTGCGCAGGAGAACACGTCGGGGCGGGTGTGTCGCGGTCATGGCTTGTCGTCACTCCTTGACGTATGCGGCGACCTCAGCGGTGGTCGCACCGGCAGGCAGGAAGGGTCCCGGGCCGGTGGAGTTGCGGATGATCAGGTCGGTGTGCAGATTGATCTGTCCGGTGGAGCCGTCGTCGCCCTGCTGGAGCAGCATGTCGACGGCGGCCCGTCCGGCGGCCGCGGTCGGGTTCGCCACCGTGGTGAGCTGGGGACGGACCAGTTCGCTTGCCGCGATGTCGTCGATGCCGACGACGCTGACCTGACCGGGCACCGCGATGTCACGGTCCTGCAGTGCCTGGAGCAGGCCGATCGCCATCAGGTCGTTGTAGGCGAGCACGGCGGTGGCGCCGGTGGCGAGCACGGCCTCGGCGGCCGCGGCGCCGGCTGCGGTGACCGGCTGGTGCGGGCCGAGGACGGTGAGCTCCGCGCCGGCCGCCCGGGCGGTGGCCCCGGCCGCTTGGCGGATTTTCTGGTTGGTCCAGGAGCCACGCGGCCCGGACAGGTAGACCAGGTGGCGATGCCCCAGGTCGAGCAGGTGGCGCACGGCGGACCGGGCGCCCTGACCGACATCCATGACCACCGCGGGCAAGCCGGTGATCATGCGGTTGATGACGACCAGCGGCACCTCGCGCCGGAGCTGCTCGATCTGGTCGTCGCTCATCCGGGGGCTGCAGAGCAGGATCCCGTCGACCTGTTTCGCCAGGGCCTGGACCAGGTCGGCCTCGACGATCGGGTCTTCATCGGTGTCGGCGACGAACACGTGGTAGTCGCGCCGCCGGGCATGTGTC
Organism: Actinoplanes sp. CA-015351; assembly: GCF_050955685.1. NCBI lineage: Bacteria > Bacillati > Actinomycetota > Actinomycetes > Micromonosporales > Micromonosporaceae > Actinoplanes > Actinoplanes sp. CA-015351. Next base: position 5,570,595 of record NZ_CP192102.1, on the reverse strand, counting down.
TCGGCCGCCTTGATCAGCGGCGGGAAGAACGGGTTGGCTATATCGGCCACGATCAGGCCGATGTTGTGGGTACGTCCGGTGATCAGCGCCCGGGCCGCCCGGTTGGGGCGGTAACCGAGCTGCTCCGCGGTGGCCAGCACCCGGGAGCGGGTCTCGGGGTTGACCAGATGCGGCGCGGAGAAGGTGCGCGACACCGTGGAGATGTGCACTCCGGACGCTCGTGCTACGTCCCGGATCGTCACGGCCACGATGCCCTCCTCGGTTTTCCCTGTGAGAGCCCGGCGTCGATGTGACCCCGGTCTCTCAGTGACAGCAATTGATGCAAACGGTTGCGGACGTGTCAACCCCTGTCGATGTCGATCTTGTTTCCGCAGCGTTAGAGAAACGCCATAAAAGCGGACGATTTTTCCAAGACATTGACTTATGTCGTGGTCTCTTCCCTAATCTGTTGCAAACGTTTGCCGCTCCTCTTGGGTTCGACTTCGCTTCGACGGAGGCCACGGAATGACGCACGCACCCCGCCGCCGGTACGCCCTCGTCGGCGCCGGCGCCCGGGCCGGACTCTTCGTCAGGGCACTCACCACCGACCACGCGGACGTGGCCGAGCTGGTTGCCCTGGCCGACACCAATCCGGCCCGGATCGCGGTCCACAACGCCCGTCTGCGGGGCCTCGGCGCTTCACCGGTGCCGGCCTACGACGCGGCCGATTTCGCCGAGATGCTCAAGCGGGAGCGGGTTGATGTCGCCCTGGTCACGACGGTGGACCGATATCACGACGACTACATCGTGGCGGCGCTGGAAGCCGGGTGTGACGCGATCACCGAGAAGCCGATGACGGTGGATGCGGCCGGGTGCCGGCGGATTCTTGACGCGCGGGCCCGATCCGGCAGAACGGTCAGAGTCACGTTCAACTATCGCTACAACCCCTTGCACGAGGCCGTCAAACGGATCCTCGCGAGCGGTGAGATCGGCGAGATCGGCTCGGTGCACTTCGAGTGGCTGCTGGACGTACGCCACGGCGCCGACTACTTCCGGCGCTGGCACCGCGACAAGGCGAACTCCGGCGGCCTGCTCGTGCACAAGGCCAGCCACCACTTCGACCTGGTCAACTGGTGGCTCGACGACGCGCCGTCGGAGGTGTTCGCGGCCGGGAGGTTGTTCTTCTACGGCGACGCGGGCCGCAAGCACGGGTATGCGCGTGACTACGAGCGGGCTCATGAGGCGCCGGGCGCGGCCGGTGATCCGTTCGCTCTCTCGCTGAAGGACGAGCCCGCGCTCAAGGAGCTCTACCTCGACGCCGAACACCACGACGGATACCTCCGTGACCAGAACGTCTTCGCACCGGGCGTATCCATCGAGGACGATATGGCGGTGCTGGTCCGATACTCCGGTGGCGCGTCGATGAGCTACCACCTGACGGCGTACGCGCCGTGGGAGGGGTACCGGCTCATGGTCAACGGCAGCAAGGGGCGCCTCGAGCTCGAGGTGGTGGAGAGTGATCACGTCGCGCCTTCGGCGGCCGGCGCGGTCAAAGGCGAGCCGGGTGCGGCCGCCACGGCGGAGCGGGGATCAGCGCGTCTGCTGGTCCGTCCGTACTGGGCGCCGCCGCGGGAGGTGACCGTCGAGGGGTACTCCCGGGGCGGTCACGGCGGTGCCGACGTACGGATGCTTGCTGACCTTCTCGCCCCGGAGGGTGCGAAGGATCCGCTCGGCCGGGGCGCCACCGAGAAGGACGGCGCCCGCGCCCTGCTCACCGGACTCGCCGCCAACGAGTCGCTGCGGACCGGCACAGCGGTACGCGTGAAGGACGTCCTGGATCTTGAGGAGATCAGGTGACCCATCTCTTTCCCTCCGACCCGACGCAGCGACAGATCGCCGGTGAGCTGTACGCACTCGCCAAAGATCTGCCCTTGATCAGCCCGCACGGCCATGTCGACCCGGCCCTGCTCGCCGACGACACCCCGTTTCCTGATCCGGCCCGGTTGTTCGTGGTGCCCGATCACTATGTGACCCGGATGCTCGCCAGCCAGGGGATCCCGCAGAGCCGGCTCGGGGTTCCGAGTGTCGACGGTTCCGAGGTGGAGACCGACGGTCGGGCGATCTGGCGGTTGCTGGCGGAGAACTGGAAGTTGTTCCGGGGGACGCCGTCCCGACTGTGGACGGAGAAAGTCTTCGCCGAAGTTTTCGGGATTTATCAGCCCTTCAGCGCTGCGACCGCTGACAGCATTTATGACGAAATTTCGGATAAGCTGACTCAGGCTGACTTCCGTCCCCGGGCACTGTTCACCCGGTTCAACATCGAGGTCCTCGCCACCACCGAAAGCCCGCTCGACGAACTCACCTCACACGCCAAACTCGCCGCCGACGGCTGGGGAACCCGGGTCATCACCACGTTCCGCCCCGACGACCTCGTCGACCCGGAATGGGCCGGCTGGCAGAACCGGGTCGCCGCCCTCGGCGAACTGACCGGAACCGACGTGGGCACCTACTCCGGATTCCTCGCCGCCCTGCGTTCCCGCCGGGAACGCTTCATCGCCGCCGGCGCCACCAGCTCCGACCACGGCCACCCCACCGCCGCCACGGTGGTGCTCGACGACGGTGAGGCAGCGGTCCTGTACCGCAAGGCCCTCGGTGGCGGCGCCGACGCCCGGGACGCCGAGACCTTCCGCGCGCACATGCTCGTCGAGTTCGCCCGGATGTCCCTGGACGACGGCCTGGTCATGCAGCTGCATCCGGGTTCGGTGCGCAACCACTCGCTGTCCCTGCACCGCCGGCACGGCCGGGACGTGGGCGGCGACATCCCGTCGGCCACCGAGTACGTGCGCGGTCTGCGGCCACTGCTCGACGCGTACGGTGACGACCCCCGGCTGCGGATCGTGCTCTACACGCTCGACGAGACCACGTTCACCCGGGAGCTCGCGCCGCTCGCCGGTGGATACCCGGCGCTCTATCTCGGCGCGCCCTGGTGGTTCCTGGACAGCCCCGAGGGTCTGCGCCGGTTCCGCGAGGCGGTCACCGAGACGGCCGGTTTCTACAACACGGCCGGGTTCGCCGACGACACCCGCGCGTTCTGCTCGATCCCGGCGCGGCACGACGTGGCCCGCCGGATCGACGCCGGATTCCTGGCACGCCTCGTGGCGGAGGGCCGGTTGCCGCTGGACGAGGCGGCCGAGACGATCGCGGATCTGGCCTATCACCTGCCCAAGAAGGTTTTCCGCCTGGACGAGCCGGCATGACGGTGACCACCCGGCTCGGCCTCTCCGCCCTCGGCACCCTGCCGATCGCGAACCGCCCTTCGGTACGCCCCGGCGAGGTCCGCCCCGGCATCGTCCATCTCGGACTCGGCGCGTTCCATCGGGCACACCAGGCCGTCTACACCGAGGCGGCGGTCGCCGCGTCCGGCGGGAACTGGGGGATCGTCGGCGTCGCGCCCCGGTCCCGGGAGATCCTCGACCTGCTGCGGGAGCAGGACCGGCTCTACAGCGTGCTCACCGCGGGCGGCCCGGCCGACGAGGCGCGGGCGATCGGCATCCTCGCCGGGCTCGGCCACGCCGCCGGCGATCCGTACGGCGTCGTCTCGGCGATTGCCGACCCCGGCATCCGGATCGTGTCGCTGACCGTGACCGAGAAGGCGTACCGGATCCTCGACGACGACCACTTCCGGGCACAGCTCACCGGGGACGCGCCGCCGGTCTCGGTGCCCGCCCTGCTGGCCCGGGGACTGCTCGCCCGCCGGGCCGCCGGCGCCGGTCCGCTCACCGTGCTCTGCTGCGACAACCTGCAGAACAACGGCCCCCGCATCCGGGACATGGTCACCCGGGCGCTCGCGGTGGCCGGCGCCGAGTTGCCGGACGACGTCGCGTTCCCGGCCACCATGGTCGACCGGATCGTGCCCGCGACCAGCGCCGATCATCGCCGGCGTGCGGCGCTCGCGCTCGGCGCCGACGACGCCGTCCCGGTCGTCGCGGAACCCTTCACCCAGTGGGTCATCGAGGATCGATTCCCTGGTGGGCGGCCCGACTGGGCGGCGGCTGGAGCGATACTCACCGATGACGTCACACCGTGGGAGACGCTGAAACTGCGTGCTCTCAACGCCGTGCACTCGGCTCTCGCGTACCTCGGAGCGCTCGCCGGTCTCCCCCTGATCGCCGACTCCCTGGAGTTGCCGGGCATGATCGGGCTGTTGCGGCGCTTCCTCGCTGACGAGGTCGCGCTCACCGTCACCCCGCCGCCCGGCGTGACCGTTTCCGATTACGGCGAGACCGTCCTGGTCCGCTTCGCCAACCGCGAACTCGGGCATCGCAACCTCCAGGTCGCCATGGACGGCACCCAGAAGCTGCCGCACCGCCTGCTCGGCACCATCACCGACCTACGCGATCTTGGTGCCCACTCACCCTGGGCGGCGCTGTTCCTGGCCGCGTGGATGCGCTTCGCGCGTGGGTACGCCGACAGCGGCGCGACCTTGCCACTGGACGACCCGCTGGCCGGCCGGATCCGGGAGGTGCTGGCCGCCGCACCGGACACCCCGGACGGCGTGGTGGGTGCACTTCTGGGGTTGTTCCCTCCGTCGCTCGCCGGCGACGACGTGCTGCGGCGTGCGCTGATCCGCTGGTACACGTCGCTGGACCGGCACGGCGCTGCGGCGACCGTCCGGGAGGCCGGCGAGTGAGCCTTCCCCGGGTCGCGCTGATCGGCGCTGGTGGGCACGGCCTTTCCCACCAACGGGTTCTGCATACGCTGTCTCTTGCCGGACGGGTTTCGGTGGCTGCGCTCTGCGATCGGCGGCCGATCGTGCCGGACCTGTTGCCCGGCGTTCCGTTCTTCACCGACCACCAGGCGCTGCTCGCCGAGGTGCGCCCGGACGTGGTGATCATCTGTACGCCGCCGCACACCCACCTGCCGATCGCCCTGTCCTGTCTGGAAGCCCGCGCCGACCTGCTGCTGGAGAAACCGCCGGTGATGTCGTCGGCCGAGCACCGGCGGCTGGCGGCGGCGGTCGCCGAGAGCGGGCGGTTCCTGCAGATCGGGTTCCAGGCGCTCGGATCGGCGGCGCTGCGCGCCTTGGCCGCCACCGGACCGGACGGCCCGATCGGGGTCTTCGGCGCCTGGTGGCGGCCGGACGCCTATTACTCCCGGGCGCCGTGGGCCGGCCGGCGATCCGTCGGCGGCCGGCAGGTGTTCGACGGCGCGCTGGTCAACCCGTTCGCCCACGCGCTGATGCAGGCGCTCGTCCTGGCCGGCCCCGGATTCCGGCCGGCGACCGCTGAGGTGGCTCGGTACCGGACCCGGGACATCGAGACCGACGACACCACGTTCCTGCGGGTCACCGGGGTGGACGGGCGGCGGATCACGGCGGGCGTCACGCTCGCCTCGCCGGTCTTCCTGGCCGGGGAGATCCAGGTCGGCGGGGCGGCTCTGGAGTATCCGACGGACCGGTTGCGCCTGCCCGGCGAGCAGGAGTTCCGCGAGGTGCCGGGCCGGGCCGGGCTCCTGGAGAACCTGATCGACCACCGTGCCGACCCGGCGGTGCCGTTGCTGGTGCCGCTGGAACGTACCGAAGCCTTCACTGTCGTCGCCGAGGCGATCGTCGGGTCCGCGCCGCCGGTGGAGATCGCGTCGCGGTGGCTGGCGCCGCATCCGGACGGCGGTGGGTGCGTGCTGCCCGGGATCGACGAGGTGGTCCGGGAGGTCGCCGAGACCGGTGAACTGCCGTCGGCGTCGTCGGTTCCCTGGGCTTCTCCGCCTTCTTTCGTCTCACTCATTCAATAGGAGGGGTTCGATGCGCAAAATGGCTGTCCCCGAGCTCGCGGATCACCATCGCGGGCCACAGTTCACCAGTGTTCTCCCCGGTCATGTCGTGCAGCGCGGCGGATTCCGGGTTTACGCCCAGCCAGGTTTCCGTACCCATGACGAGCCGGGGCGGCACGTCCATTCCGTCCCGGAGGTGTTCGTCATCATTCAGGGCAGCGGGAGCATCGAGATCGAGGGCGACGAGGTGGACAAATTCCAGGCCGGTGAGGCTGTCGTCTTCGAACCGGGGGAGGACCATCACCTGATCAGCCGGGGTTCGGAACCGCTGGTCTTCGTGTGGATGCACCTGGAACCGGTCGAGTAGGCCTCGCGATGCGCTCCCTCATTTCGGTTCTTTCGGCGGTCGTTGTCCTCGCTGCCGCCGGTGCCGTCCCCGCCGCCGCTGCTGTTCCGCCTGCTGCCCGTCAGGTTCTGCCCGCGAACGACGGATGGGCCGCTGCCACCAGCGGGACCACCGGCGGCGCGGCAGCCGACGACGCGCACGTCTTCGTCGTCCGCACCCGGGCCGAGCTGGTGGCCGCCCTGGCCGGCGGCACCGATCCCACCCCGCGCATCGTGCTGATCGCCGGGACCATCCGCGCCGGCACCGATGACGCGGGCACTGCGCTGACCTGCGACGACTACGCCGATCCGGCGTACGATCTCAATTCCTATCTGGCGGCTTACGACCCGGCTGTCTGGGGCACGGCCACCCGGCCGAGCGGCCCCCTGGAGGAAGCCCGGGTGCGTTCCGCCCGCAACCAGGCCGCCCGGATCCAACTGCGGGTCGGCGCCAACACCACCGTTCTCGGACTGCCGAACGCCCGTCTCGTCGGGGCGAACCTGCTGATCCAGAACGTCGACAACGTCATCGTCCGCAATCTGCGCCTCGAAGACGCCGCCGACTGTTTCCCGCTGTGGGACCCGACCGACGGCGCGGCCGGAAACTGGAACTCGGCGTACGACCTGGTGACGCTGACCGGCGCCACGCACGTCTGGGTCGACCACAACACCCTGAGCGACGGCAACAACGCCGACGCGGCGCAGCCGCGCTATTTCGGACATCCGTATCAGGTGCACGACGGCGCCCTGGACATCATCCGGGCATCGGATCATGTGACGGTTTCCTGGAACGTTTTCCAGGAACACGACAAGACCATGCTGATCGGCTCGACGAACACGGTCGGCGCGGATGTCGGCAAGCTGCGCGTGACGATCCACCACAACACGTTCGCGAACGTCGGCCAGCGAGTGCCGCGGGTGCGTTTTGGACAGGTGGACGTCTACAACAACTATTACTATCTGACCGACGAGGACGACTATTCGTATTCGTGGGGCGTGGGGGTGTACTCCGCCATCCACGCGGAGAACAACTTCCTGCTGCGCAGCGCCGACATCGCCCTGGACGAGTTCGTCTACGACTGGGGCGGCACGGCGATGACCGAGATCGGCACGCTGACCCGCGTGGGAACCGGCCCGATCCGCCCGGTGAACCTGCTGGCCGAGTACAACGCCACCCACGAGCCCGACCTGGGCACCGATGCGGGCTGGACCCCGGCACTGCGAGCCGGTCCACCCACTCCGGCCGATCGAGTCCCGGCCGTCGTCACGTCGTGGGCGGGGGCGGGCCGGATCTGACCGCCGATGGGCCGGATCGGTCGGGGAGTACGGGGCTCTCCGGCCGATCCCACCATTTGGTGATCGTGAGAATTGTTCGTAACCATTTATGATCTTCGTTTACCGAATTGTTCCGGCAAAACGGGTCCACGGAGTGGAAAGTGCTGTGTACGGTGCAACCGGCCCACTGGAGAAACTCTGAGTGATAGGTGCCGGATCCCGTGACCCCGAGTCCCCTTCGCCCCGACGATCCGCGGCGGATCGGCACCTATCAGCTGCTCGCCCGTCTCGGTGAAGGCGGTATGGGATCGGTCTTTCTCGGTCAGAGCCCGTCCGGCCGGCGGGTCGCCGTGAAAATCGTCCGGCCGGAGCTCTCCGCCGACCCGGAGTTCCGGGCGCGCTTCCGTGGCGAGGTGCGGCGGGCCCGCCAGGTGCCGCCTTTCTGCACCGCCGAGGTGCTCGACGCGGACGCCGACCACGAACGTCCCTATCTGGTCGTCGAACTCGTCGAGGGGCCGAGCCTGTCCGAGATCGTCCAGGAACGCGGGCCGCTGTCCGGCGGCGCGCTGCACAGCGTCGCGATCGGGGTGGCCACGGCGCTCGTGGCCATCCACGACGCGGGTGTGGTGCACCGCGATCTCAAGCCGTCGAACGTGATGTTCGAGCTGGGCAGTCCGAAGGTGATCGACTTCGGGATAGCCAAAGGGCTCGGCACCACGGACCACCACACCGGGCCCGGGCAGGTGTTCGGGACGATCGCGTACATGGGACCGGAGCGCTTCGATCCGGCGGCCGGCCCGTCGGCCGGCCCCGCGACCGACATCTTCGCGTGGGGCGCGGTCATCACGTTCGCCGCCACCGGGCACACGCCGTACGCTCCGGACGCGATGGTGGCGGCCGCCGCCGGTGTGCCGCTGCCGGACCCTGATCTGGACGGGCTGCCCGAGCCGCTCCGGCAACTCGTCGAGCGGGCACTTCACGCCGACCCGGCTGCCCGGCCCACCGCGCACGAGATGCTCGAGCGGCTGTTGCGGGCCGGCGCTGCCGGTCACTCGCAGGTCCGGGCCGGTCTGCGGCGGCCCGAGCTCCGGCGGGCCGCGGCGGCGGTCCGGCACACCGCACGGATGATGCTGCCGCGGCACGCCGCCGAGCGGACCCCGCCGGTGCATCTCCTGGACCGGCGCCCACGGTCCGGGCGGCAGGTCCGGACCGGCGTTCTGGCCGCGCTCGCCGGCATCGGGTGCGGAGCCGGGCTGGCCGCCGTCGTCCTGGCCGAGAGTCCCGCGCCGCCGCCGTCCGCCTCGGGCACCGTCATCTCGGATCTCCAGGACCGGTCCTCCGAGGCGGCGAGCCGTGGCGGGGCACGCGGGCGCTGTGCGCTGGACGGCCCGTTCGAGGTGGGACCGGATTCCCCGGCGGCTTTCGCCTGCCCCGGCGTCCGCAGCCCGGGTGGCCGCACCGTGACAGCCCGATTCTCGTTGGCCGGCCCGGGCGCCTGCGCGGCGATCTGGGTGTACGCGGTGGGCGACACGGGCTATCGGCTGACCCTCTGCGCGGATCGGGTGGAGTTCGCCGAGGAACAGGCCGGCCGCGAACGGACGCTGGCGTTCCAGGCGGTCGAGCCGGCCGGTGCCGGTGACGGGTGGCGCGCGGTCGGGTTGCGGGCCGCCGGACCGGAGATCCGCGTCGAACTCGACGGCGAACCAGTGCTCGGCGGTGTGCGGGTGACGCCGCGGACCGGTGGCGCGGTGGTTCTCGGCATGGCGCCGGCGACCTCCGGCGCCGGCGTGACCTTCGCTGACGTGGTGGTTGCGCCGGCCTGACCGCCAGGTGACCCGAAACCGCTGTTCAGAGGCTTTCGAGGTGATCGTTAACGGTCAGGTTTCTTAATAGGACGACCCTTCGAACCTTAAGTTTCTCTTTATTTCGATCCCTCGTGGGAGCGTTCCCGTATGGACCGATCGAGTAGGCGGTGCAACAGGAAGGCACAGAGATGAAGCGCTACCGGAGCAACGGCGGATCGAATGTCCGGCGCTGGCGAGTGGCCGGCGTGGCGGGTGTCGCGGTGGCGATGGTCGGAGTCGGACTGGGTGTTGCCGCTGCGGCCGACACCGCGGTGCCGACCGTGAACTGCGCGTCCGTGGCGGACAAGCTGCCGGCCGTCCCGGCTTCGGCCAAGGCGGAGATCGAGCGGAACCTGGCGCTGCTGAACACCCAGATCCAGGAGGCGAACGCCCGGATCGTCAGTACGCAGGGTCAGGGTGGAGCGAACTTCATCCAGAACGCGATCCTCGGCCCGCTGAAGGACAAGCGTTTCGCCACCATCAACCGGATGGAGACGGCGATCGGGCGTACCGCGGCCAAGCCTGACCTGAACGCGGAGGCCCTCGCGCCCTGTTCGCTGAACGCGGGCGGCGGCGGCAACGCGGCGCCCGAGCCCACCGTGGTGCCGAGCGCGGCCGCCGGTGGCAACAACGCCGGCGGCAACACCGGCAACGGCGCCGCGGCTGGTGTCGCGACCGTGAACTGCCCGGCCGTGACCATCAACGTCGCGGTGCCGGCGCAGGCCAAGGCCGAGGTCGAGCGGAACCTGGAGCTGCTGAACACGCAGATCAAGGAGGCGAACGCCCGGATCGTGAGCACGCAGGGTCAGGGTGGGGCGAACTTCGTCCAGAACGCGATTCTCGGCCCGCTGGAGGACAAACGGTTCGCGACGATCAACCGGATCGAGACGGCGATCGGCCGCAACGCCCCGAAGCCGGACCTGAACGCCGAGGGCCTCTCGCCGTGCGGCCTGAACCAGAACGGCGCGGCCGGCACGGCGCAGCCGACCGCTGTCGCCACCGCGAACCCGACCGCCGGAGCCGGCAACGGGAACGCCGGCAACGGCGCCGTCCCGACCGTGAACTGCCCGGCCGTGAGCATCGGCGTGGCCGTTCCGGCGCAGGCGGCGGCCGAGGTGGCCCGCAACCTGGAGCTGCTGAACACGCAGATCAAGGAGGCGAACGCCCGGATCGTGAGCACGCAGGGTCAGGGTGGGGCGAACTTCATCCAGAACGCGATCCTCGGCCCGCTGGAGGACAAGCGGTTCGCGACGATCAACCGGATCGAGACGGCGATCGGCCGCAACGCCGCCAAGCCGAACCTCAACGCGGAGGGCCTCGCCCCCTGCTCGCTGAACGCGTGAACTAGCAGCTGACGAAGGGCCCGGTCACCACGGTGACCGGGCCCTTCGCGTGGGGGAGGGCCACATGCACTCAAGCCATCCCCCGGTCGACGGGGTCCAGTTCGCTGCGGACAAGGCGTACCAGGAGCTGCGTGACGCGATCCTGGACGGCGACATCACCCCGAACCGGCGGCTCGTCGAAGAGGAACTGGCCGCATCCCTGGAAGTGAGCCGCACCCCGGGGGCGATCTTCGCGCAGGACCGGGGCGTCCTCGAGGATCTGGGTCGCCGGCTGCGGTTCACGGCGGGCAACCTGTACTTCAACGACAAGCCCACCGGCGCCGTCGTCGGACAGCAGCCGTCCGGCGGTGGCCGGGCCTCCGGCACCAACGACAAGGCCGGGTCCTGGCACAACCTCATCCGGTGGACGTCGCCGCGGACGATCAAGGAGACGTTCGTGCCGGCGGTCGGGCACGCGTACCCGCACATGGGTTAATCGTCGGCTCGCAGGAGGCCCGCCAGACCGGGCCGGGCCTCCTGGCGGGCCATCCGCACGTCGTGCTCGACGATCCGGGTCTCCTCGGCGAGGACCTCGGCCGCCACCTCCGCGACGTGCGCCTCGTGCCGCACCTGGGCCGTCTCGGCGAGCGCGCGGTCGTACTCCTCGCGCGCCGCGTCCACGTTCCTGGGCTCCCATTCGGGAGCACCCGACTGTTCCCAGATGGTGTTGAGTTGCGTCACGCTCAGATCACCCCTTCGGTACGCGTCCAGAGCCGCCTTCTGGACGAGACGGCTCGCCTCGTCCTCCGGCTCCGCGCGGGTCTCCCACTGTGACGCCAGGTACCGCTGCTGGGCCTCTTCACTGGCCTGTTCCGCGGTCTCCGCCCGGTCCCTCGCCTGGTCGGCGGCGACCACCGCGCGTTCGGCCGCCGCGCGTACCGCGTCCGCGTCGGCGAGCAGTTCGTCCACTGCGAACGGTGCGGGCCGGGCCGGCTGACGGCCCTTTGCGATCACCCATCCGCCGAACAGCGCGGCGGAGACGACCACGGCCGCCACGAGCATCCAACCCATCCGATAAGTCCTCCTCCGTACCCAATGTTGTCGATCTTCGACCGTAAGGTGATCATCCGGAGCTCGCCACTCGGCAGCGGAATCGCGCGCGGCCTGCCCGGTCCGGTAGCGTTCGCCGGCGCGTGTAACACCGGCGTGGTAGAAAGCCCGGCGAGTTGATGGAAAGGGGTTACCGGCGTGAGGCAGCTCAACGACCTGGTCGCGGATTTCTGGCGCGATTACGCCGCCCTGGTATTGCTCGGCGGGGGCCTGATCGGCGTCTTCGCGCTCATCGGCCTGTTCGTCTGGGCCAAGAAGTCGCAGAAGCCGCTGCGGCCGGTCGCCCTGGCGTTCAGCATGAACCTCGCCCTGCTGCTCAACGCGGAGGGCATGTGGGTCATCGCGGTCGACCAGCTCAAACTGCCGAAGATCTTCGCGGTGCTGGTCTTCGCCGTCTTCGAGATCTGCTTCCTGACCGCGACCTCGCTCGCCGCCGAGCAGTACCGGCGGACCACGACGTACGGTCCGGACGGCAAGATCCTCACGCCCGGTCACCCCGGACCGATGCTCTACATCGCCGCTCTGATCGCCGCGATCTCCGGCATCATCGTGGCCAGCAACGCCGTCACGGGCACCGAGAAACTCCTGCGTCTCGCCGTACCCTGTGTGATCTTCCTGATGTGGTGGGCGGCGCTGACCGCCGCCGGTCAGCGCGTGCGCCGCGGCCGCTTCGCCTACAGCCCGCGCCGGATGGCCGAGCGCTGGGGCTGGCTGATCCCCGACGACGACCCCGATCTGGTACGCATGGCCGCCGAGCGGCAGGTCCGCCGGATGGTCGTGAACTACCACCGGGTGAGCGGCAATCGCTGGCCGCAGTCCTGGTGGAAGTCCCGGTTGCTGAAGGACGCCCGGACTGCCGGTGAGCCGGTGGTGGCCGATGTGGTCCAGCAGCTGGCGCGGATCCAGCGGGTCATGGACCTGCTGCTGCCCGGTGGGCTCCAGGTGGCGGCCCCGCAGCCGGCCGGCGCGGCCACCGAGCTGCTGGCTGTCCCGGCGTCCTCGTCTTCGTCCTCGTCGTCTTCGTCTTCTTCTTCGTCGCCGGCGCCGGTCGCGGCGGCGGTTGTCACGGCGGCGCCGCAGGTGCGGTTCATGCAGCCGGTTGTCGAGGACGAGCCGGCGGTCGCCGGCCCGCCGGCCGCTGCTGAGCCGATGGCCGGTTCCGGCGCTGTGGCCGGCGCACCTGCTGCCGAGCATCGGAACGGATCGGTGGGCATTCCCGTGCCGGCGCCTCGCCGGTCGGCGGAGGACTTGCCGGGTGTCACCGCTGCCGTCCCGGCCGTGCTCGTCCCGGTGCCTGCCGCGCCCGTGCCTGCCGTGCCTGCCGTGCCTGCCGTGCCGGGGCCGACTGCTCCTGTTATCGCGTCGGCCTCGGTGCCGGCTGTTGCGCTGCCCGCCGCGCCCGTTTCGCCGGCTCCGGCGATCCCCGCGTGGGCGTCGATCGGAACCGGGGCACGTCCGGCCGTCAGCATCGTCGGCTCGCCGTGGTGGCGGCTCGCCGTCGACCGGCTCAGTAAGGCTGTCGCCCAGGAGATCAGCCCCGAGGATCTCCCGGACATGACGTACACCCGGATCGGCGAACTCGCCCGCAACCTCGCCTCCCGCAACTCGGAACTCGGCGAAGGCGTGGTGCGGGCATTCGTCAACGACTACGTGCGCGAACTCAACGGGGAGTACGGCGAGGTCGCGTACCCATGGCGTGATTTTCTCCCGGAACCCGCGACCGCGACGCCCGGCTCAGCCCCCTGGCTGGCCGCGCTCGAAGAGCTGCACGCCGCCCTGGAGGAGGAGCTCAGCCAGGGCGAACTGCCGGCCGACCCCTACGACCTGGCCGAACTTCTCGCGCCGAGCGCGCCTCGGCTCGACGAGGACACGATCCGCGGGTTCATCGGGGATTACCTGCTGGCGCTGGGTGGGCAGCCGGGTTCGGGTGGCTCCCAGCCGTGGCAGCATTTGATGCCGCGCCCGCAGAGCGCCCGGTCGGCGTCCGACGAGGAGATCCTCGAGGTGTACGGCGGTCAGCTGGAGGAGTACCTGGCGATCAACGGCCGGATCACCCGGAACCGGGTCCAGTCGATCACCGGCATCAAGAGCCGCCTCCAGGCCGACCGCATCAAGGCCACCCTGGAGGAACGAGCCGGAGTCCCCATCGGCGGCTGACCGCTGCTGGTGCCGCTCGCCGCCTCTCGCCTCCGCTGCTGCTCGCCGCTCGCCGACCGCCGGCTGCTGCTCGCTGCTGCCGCCGGTGCTGCTCGCTGCCGCCGGTGCTGCCGCTGCCCGCCTGCTGCCGCCCGACCGCCGTCCCCGCCGCCGGTTTTCCGCGATCTTGAGTGATTTTCTACCCTCGGGGGTGGAGGATCGCTCAAGATCTGCGTGGGCTGCGTGGGCTGCGTGGGCTGCGCGGGCTGCGGGCGGCGGTCGTTCAGCGGGTGATCCAGACGTCTCTGGTGCTGGTCAGGGAGACGATTTTCTGGGTGGCGAGGGCTCCGGGGACGAGCAGCTCGTCCAGCGCGGCCAGGTCGGCGGGGGAGATGAGGTCGCCGAGGGCCGTTCGGTACCGGCTCAGCACCGTGGTGGCGTACCGCAGGGCGTTGTCCGGGAGTGGCGCCGGGACCTCGACCGTCAGGCGTTGTTCTTTCAGCACGGTGAAGCCGGCCGTGGTCAGGCGCTCGGTCCAGTTCCCGCCGCCGTGCGGGAGGTGCTCGGCGCGGGCCTTCGCGGCGGCGGCCTGGCAGCGTTCCTCCAGGCCGTTCGCGAAGCCGGCCGGCAGGAACGTGGGCATCGCGTCCATCTCGACCATCACGAACAGGCCGCCCGGGCGCAGGGTGGCGCGGATGTCGCGCAGGACGCGGTCCGGTTCGGCCATGTGGTGCATCGAGGATGCCGCCCAGATCAGGTCGACCTGGTCGATGCTCGGCCAGCCGGCGTCGAGGTCGGCCCGGAGCGGCCGGATCCGGTCGGCCATACCGTGGCGGCGGGCGCTCTCCGCCAGGTGCTCCAGCATCTCGTCGGAGGTGTCGACTGTGGTGGATACGGCCTCGGGGAAGCGGCTGAGCAGGGCGAACGTTCCGGTTCCGGTGCCGCTGCCGATGTCCAGGATCGTGCGGACCGGGTGATCGCCGGCGAGGTCGGCGATCTGGGCGGTCAGGGCTTCGACCTGGGTACGGGCGACCTCGGCATCCAGGTCGAGCAGGTGCGGCAGCGTCAGATCGGCCTCGCCGCCGTGGCCGTGATGCTCGTGTCCGTGCTGGCTGCTTCCGTGTCCGTGTCCGTGTCCGTGTCCGTCTCCGTGGCTGTGTCCCGGACCGGGGTCCACCGTGTGTCCGTGTTGTTGTTCGGAGCCGGGCTCGGCGGCGGAGTGAGCGGTGGCGGCGGAGTGGGCGGTGGCCGCGGTGGCCGCGGAGTGGGCGGAGGCGGAGTGGGCGGGGGCGGCGGTGGGGCGGTGGTCGTGTGGCATGAGGCAACCCTACGAGGTACTTGCCCCAAGCGCATACAATCTTGCGTATGACGCAAGACGCTGAGATCGACGCGCTGGTTCGGGCGCGGATTCGTGGGCTCCGGCTGGCGAAGGGGCTGTCGCTCGACGAGCTGGCCGCGCGCTGTTATCTGAGCCCGTCGACGCTGAGCCGGATCGAGACCGGGCACCGGCGGATCGGCCTCGACCAGCTGACCGCGATCGCCCGGGCGCTCGGGGCCAGCCTCGACTCGCTTGTCGAGACGGCCGGTGACGAGGTGGTGATCAAGCCGCATCACCACCCGGAGCGGGGGATCACCACGTGGGTGCTCAACCACGAACCCGGCCGTCAGGGCATGACGGTCGCCCGGATGCGAATCACCCAGCCGCCCGATCGCGGGCCGGACGCGCTACGGGTGCACCCGGGCCGGGACTGGTTCACGGTGCTGTCCGGCACGATCGAGCTGGTGCTCGGCGAGCGGACGATTCTGATCGAGGCAGGTCAGGCGGCGGCGTTCTCGACGATGGTTCCGCATGCGATCGGCTCACACGGCGGCCCGGCCGAGGTGATAGCGATCCTCGACCACGACGGCGAACGCGTTCACCTCGACACCTGACGCCCGCTCCCGCCACCTGACGCCCGCTCCCGCCACCTGACGCCCGCTCCCGCCACCTGACGCCCGCTCCCGCCACCTGACGCCCGGTCGCCGCCGCCATCAGGGAGCCGACCAGCGAATCTTGAGCGATTGTCGACCGCCGGCGGTGAAAAATCGCTCAAGATCCGGAGGTGTCACCGCCCCTGCGCTGGCGTTGCGTGGGCTCACCGCCCCTGTACTGGTGTTTGTGCGCGCTCATTGGCCGTGCGCTGGCGTTTGGGTGCGCTCACCGCCCCTGTGCTGGCGATTGCGCGCGCTCGCCGCCGCTCGCCGCCGGTCGCCGCCGCTCACGGGGAGCGCTCCGGTGACGGGGGTGCGCAGCTGGAGCGCCAGGTGATGGTGGCCTCGGCCGGCTCGCTGCGCGGGAGTGGGTCGTTGCCCAGGGCGAGGGCCATGGCGCGCTCGCCCATCTCGACCAGCGGCAGGCGCACGGTGGTCAGCGGCGGGGTGACGTCACGGGCGATCGGCATGTCGTCGAAACCGGTCACCGAGATGTCGTCGGGCACCCGGACGCCGCGGTCACGCAGGGTGGCGAGGGCGCCGACTGCCATCGAGTCGTTCAGGGTGATCAGGGCGGTCAGGGTGGGGTCGGTGTCCAGCAGGGCGGCCGCCGCCGTCATGCCGCCGTCGCGGGTGAAGTCCGCGTGCACGACCCGCTCCGGGGGGAGGGCGACGCGCAGGTCGGTGAAGGCCCGGCGGAAACCTGTCAGGCGGTCGGTGGTGGTGGTGAGGGTGCGGGGGCCGGCGATCACGCCGACCCGCCGGTGACCGAGGCCGAGGATGCGCAGGCCGAGGGCGTGCGCGCCGGCCTCGTTCGCCGGCAGGACCGCGGAGCCGACCAGCCGGTGGCGGCCGATCACCGCGACCCGGCCGCCGGCATGTTGGTACGCGGACAGCTCGGCGTTCAGACGGTCGGTGAAGTCGTCGTCGTGGTAACCGGAGCCGGCCAGGATCAGCGCGTGCACCTGCTGGGCCCGGAGCAGGGCCACGTACGCCAGCTCGCGCTCCGGATCCCGGTAGCTGTTGCAGATCACCAGCAGCCGGTCGTGGTCCCAGGCCTGGCGCTGGAGACCGCGGGTGATCTCGGCGAAGTACGGGTCGGAGACGTCGTGGACGATCACGCCGACGGCGGACTGGCGCGGGCGGGCCACGTTCTGGGCGTGCGCGTTCGGCACGTAGTGCAGGTGCGCGACAGCGGCCAGGACCCGCTCCCGGAGGTCGTCGTTCACCCGTTTCGCGCTGTCGTTGATCACGCGGGAGACGGTCGCGGGGGAGACCCCGGCAAGCCGGGCCACATCTGCCAGGGTGACCGCCATCGCGACAGTCTAGAGACTAACTCCGGCCGAGAAGGCGCAGCGTGTCGGCGACCCGGTTGGCGAAGCCCCATTCGTTGTCGTACCAGGCCACGGCCTTGACGAGACGGCCCTGCGCGGCGGTCAGCAGCGAGTCGACGATGGCGGACGCCGGATTGCCGGTGATGTCGCTGGAGACCAGTGGGTCCGAGGAGAACTCCAGGACACCACGCAGCGGTCCGGCCGCCGCCGCCTCGAACGCGCTGTTTATCTCTTCGGCCGTGACCGGGCGTTCGACCAGGGCGTTCAGCTCGACCAGGGAGCCGACCGGGACGGGTACGCGTACCGAATAGCCGGTGAGACGGCCTTGCAGCCGCGGCAGGACCGCGCCGATCGCGGTGGCCGCGCCGGTGGTGGTCGGCGCGATGTTGAGCCCGGCGGCGCGCGCACGCCGCAGATCCCGGTGCGGGCCGTCCTGCAGGTTCTGCTCCTGTGTGTACGCGTGAATCGTGGTCATCGATCCGGCCTCGATACCGGCGAGATCGTCGAGGACGGCCGCGATCGGGGCGAGAGCGTTCGTCGTGCAGCTGGCGTTCGACACGACGTCGTGAACGGCCGGGTCGTAGTCGCCGTGGTTCAGCCCGTACGCGATGGTGATGCCGGCGCCTTTCGACGGGGCGCTGACCAGCACCTTGCGAGCTCCGGCGGCGAGATGGGCGCGAGCGTCGGCGGCAGCGGTGAACCGGCCTGTCGACTCGACGGCGATGTCGACGCCGATGTCCTTCCACGGCAGCCGGGACGGGTCGCGTTCGCGGGAGACCTCGATGCGCCGGCCGTCGACGATCAGGTGGTCGTCGTGTGCCTCGACCGGGCGGCCGAGCCGGCCCAGGGTGCTGTCGTAACGCAGCAGGTGGGCCAGGGTGGCCGGGTCGGCGAGGTCGTTGACGGCGACGATCCGCAGAGTGGGGTCGTCGAGGGTGGCGCGCAGCAGGCTGCGGCCGATGCGGCCGAAGCCGTTGATGGCGATACGTGTCATGCCTTCAGCTTTCTTCACGATAAAAGCTGAAAATAGTAGGAGAAGCGTCAGGAAGCGCGAGGTTCCCGCCAGCGGAAGGCCCGCCGGTACTCGGTCGGCGTGGTGGACAGCACCCGCTGGAAGTGCAGCCGCAGATTCGCCCCGGTGCCCAGGCCCACCCGCGCCGCCACCTGATCGACACCAAGATCGCTGGACTCCAGCAGTTCCCGCGCCAGGTCGACCCGGGCCCGCAGGATCCACTGCATCGGCGTGTACCCGGTGTCCTCGACGAACCGCCGGCCGAACGTGCGCTCGGAGACCCGGGCGTGCCGGGCCAGGGCGGACACCGTGAGCGTCTCGTCGAGATGGCGCAGCGCCCACTCCCGGGTCGCCGCGAACACGTCGCCGAGCGGCTCCGGAATGGTCCGTGGCACGTACTGGGACTGGCCGCCGCTGCGGTACGGCGCCGCCACGATGACCCGGGCCACCGCGTTCGACGCCTGCACCCCGTGGTCGCGCCGGATGATGTGCAGGCAGAGGTCGATCCCGGCGGCCACCCCGGCCGACGTGAGGACCTGGCCCTCGTCGACGAAGAGCACACTGCCGTCGACGTGCACTTTCGGGTAGTCGCGGGCCAGGAACGGCGCCAGCCGCCAGTGGGTGGTGGCCCGCCGGCCGTCCAGGATGCCGCTCGCGGCCAGCGCGAACGCGCCACCGCAGATCGAGACCATCCGGGCGCCCCGGAAGGCGGCGTCACGCAGCGCGTCGAGTGCGGCCGGCGCGGGCGGGCGCTGCGGCAGGCGGAACCCGGGGACGATGACGGTGTCCGCCTCGGCGATCGCCTCCAGGCCGGCCTCGACGACGAAGCCGAGCCCGTCGCGGCCGGGCACCGGGCCGGGCGCCAGCGAGCAGGGGGTCAGCTCGTACGCCGGGTGTCCGTCGCGGGGCGAGAAGACCTGCATGGTGATGCCGAGGTCGAGTGGCGAGGCGCCCGGCAGGACCAGCACGGCTATCTTGTGAGTTCCGGTCACAGGACCACTCTGCCGGGCGCGCGGCGCGGCGCGGAACTGGCGGTCCGGACAGGGTACGCAAGGATTCCGCCAGGCGGACTACCCTCGTGACGCGTACGCACGTACCGTGTGGCGACGCGGAAAGGACGGCCGGCGATGCGAGAGGACCGGAGTCGCTCGACAGGGCGGCCGACGCTGGAGGAGGTCGCGGCCCGGGCCGGAGTCGGCCGGGGCACGGTGTCCCGCGTCGTCAACGGGTCGGCGCAGGTCAGCCCCAAAGCGCGAGAGGCCGTCCAGGACGCGATCGAGGCGCTGGGTTACGTGCCCAACCGCGCCGCCCGCGCGCTGGTCACCCAGCGAACCGATTCGATCGCCCTGGTGATCTTCGAGTCCGGTGAGCGGTTCTTCGCCGAGCCCTTCTTCGGCCGGATCGTGCAGTCGGTCTCCTCGGTGCTGGTGGCCCGCAACCTGCAGATGGTCCTGATGATCGCGCAGGCACCCGAGGAACGCCGCCAGCTGGAGGGATACCTGACCCGGCAGCACGTCGACGGCGCGCTGCTGCTGTCGCTGCACGGCGACGACCCGCTGCCCGGGATCCTGGAGGAGCGTGGCGTGCCGACCGTGCGGGTCGGCCGCCCGATGCATCCGGACATGGTCAGCTCGGTCGACGCGGACAACCGCGGTGGCGCCCGCGCGGCCGTCACCTACCTGCGTGAGCAGGGCCGCCGGTGCATCGCCACGATCACCGGCCCGCTGGACATGGCGGCCGGCATCGCGCGTTTCGACGGTTACCGCGACGTGGTCGGCGACGGCCCGGCCGCCCGGGGCGACTTCGGCGAGCTCAGCGGCGCGACCGCGATGGAGTGGCTGCTCCAGCAGTACCCGCAGATCGACGCCGTGTTCGCGGCCTCCGACATGATGGCCGCCGGTGCGCTGCGGGTGCTGCGCCGGGCCGGACGCCGGGTGCCGCAGGACGTCGCGGTGATCGGTTTCGACGACTCGGTGATCGCCCGGCACACCGATCCGCCGCTGACCAGCGTCTACCAGCCGATCGAGCAGATGGGCCAGGAGATGGTCCGGCTGCTGCTGAGCAAACTCGACGGCGAGGAGACGGCGGACTGGGAGACGGTCCTGCCGACCAGGCTGATCCTGCGAGGATCGGCCTAGGCCGAGGCACTTCGCCAAGAGGATCGGCTTAGGCCGAGGCACTTCGCAAATCAGTGAGCCGATCCTGGATGAGGCCGGCCTGGTCCGAGGTGAGGCCGCCCTCGCCGAGCCGCTGGCGCACCTTACGGCTGAGCAGGTCGACCTGGTCGTCGACCTTCACCTCGGAGAGCCCGTCCAGCTGACCGAGAAGGTTCAGGAAGTCGAGCGCGACGTCCGACCGGATCTCGCCGGCCTCCTCGCCCTGCTCGACGGCGTCACGTACCCGGCTCACCGCCGCGTCGACAGTCAGCGTCTTCTCCGCGGGGGCGGCCGGGCTGGGTGGAGCCGGTGGAGCGGTCGTCTCCAGCGTCGCCGACGGAGCCGGTGACGCGCTCGGGGGCGCGGCGAACTGCGCGTCGTCCTCGGAGCGCCCGACCGTGTTGACCAGCACGACGAACGATCCGGCCACCACGGCCAGGCCGACGCCGAGCGCGATCCGGCGGCGGTTCAGCGACGGGTCGGCGGCCAGGCGCGGGCGCGGGATGACCCGGGCGCTGCCGGTCGGCGGCCGGGTGGGCAGCGGGATGGTGCGCCGCGACGCCGTCGAGGGGATCAGCCGGGTCAGGGCCCGGCGCGCTTCCGCGGCCGAGGGACGACGGTACGGGTCATCCTGCAGGCACTGCCCGACGAGATCCCGTAGCCGCTCCGGCAGTGTCTCGGGCAGCCGGGCCGGACCGTGCGACTGCGCGGCGGCCAGCTCCTCCCAGGTGTCCACCGAGTACGGCGGCTCGCCGGCGACCATCTCGAAGAGCAGGACGCCGAGACCGTACAGATCGGTGGCCGGCTCGGCCGGTTTGCCGTCGAGGCGTTCCGGTGCGGCGTACGCCGGGGTGCCGAACGTGGCGCCGGTGTCGTCGTCGTCCGGTTCGCCGGCGGTGGCGCTGATCCCGAAGTCGAGCAGTTTCACCCCGCCGGTGCAGAGCATCACGTTGCCGGGCTTGATGTCGCGGTGCACGACACCCGCGGCGTGGGCGGCGGCCAGTGCCTCGGCGACGGCCGCGCCGATCGAGACGGCCTCGCCCCAGGGCATCGGGCCGTCGGTGAGGCGGGCCGCCACGGTTTCGCCGCTGAGCAACTCCATCACGACGAAGGGCGCTACCGAGCCGTCCGGGCGTACCGCCTCGCGGTAGTCGTGCACGGCCGCGATGCCGGGGTGCGAGAGGCGGGCCGCGAGGCGCGCCTCCCGCCAGGCCAGATGCGCGGCACGGGTGTCACCGGCCGGGAGCTTCACCGCGACCGGCCGATCGAGCAGCTCGTCGGTGGCCCGCCAGACCTGCGCCATACCGCCCGTCTCCAGCAAGGTGACGAGGCGGTACCGCGAGGTGAGCAGGAGCCCCGGGGCCGGCCAGACATCGTGCATGCCAGGACATTCGCGGAGTCCGGCGGGCATGTCAACCGCTGGGGCTTGTTTCACAAGGGATGGCTGGGCCACGCCACGCTCCTGCCCTCTGTGAAACAAGCTTTGGGCCGGAACCGGGGATCCTCGTTGCCGGATTCTCAGTCGACAGTAGGCGGAAGTGTGCGCGCGGCCTCACGCAGCGCAGCGGCCGCGGCCGTGTACGGGTTGTAGCTGTACGTACGCGACGGTGTGCCCGGAATCGTGAAGTAGCTTGTGGACAGCTTCGCCGGGTCGGTGGCGATCTCACCGCGTGCTACCACGTCGTTGCCGTCGTCCCAGCCCCACGGCGCGTTCGCCGAGTTGGTGCCGCACGACCAGGTGCCGGTGCCGCAGCCGCCGCTGGTGTCACCGGCGAACGTGCCGAGGCTCGCGAACAGGCTGCCGTTGGTGCGCTGCGCCCAGAGGCCGCCTGCGGCGAAGACATCGACGAGCCGGTACCGCACGTCCCGGTCGTCGGCGCCGGACGGCGCCTCGGCCGTGGTCAGCGACGGGTAGTAGACGAGTCCGTCCCCGTTGATCGTGTATTGCGGGTACGCCTTCAGCCCGTGCCCGCGCGCCTCCTGAGCGGTGACCGGGTGAGTGAACGAGTCGTGCGGCGACGACTGGGTGAGCAGCGTGCCGTCGATCGTCTCGGTGCCGTTCGTCCAGGTGGAGCCGGACGGGGCGTACGAGAAGAAGTCGCTGTGCGCCACCGTGACGGCGCCCCGGAGCGCGCCGTAGTCGGAGCCGTCCCGCTCGACGGCGATCAGCACGCCTTCGCCGTCGTTCTCGTGCTCGGTCTCGAAGAACGGGTGGTCGATCCAGTCGCGGGGGTGGAAGAAGAGGTAGGTCAGGTACCAGTGGGTCGCGGTCTCGGCCACCGAGTAGTACGCGTACGCCGTGGTGTCGGTTCCCGCGTTGTCCCAGTTGTCCCGGCCGGCGAGGTTGCCGTCGAAGTCGTACCTGGTGATCATGTCCGACTTGCCGTTCAGGGCGTGTGCGCCGGTGGCGTCGACGTCCTGGTAGTGGATCGGCGCCCAGCGCAGCGCCAGGTCCGCCCGGCTCACCGCGGCGTGTGCCGGAAGGGCCGGGACCGCCGTGCTGAGCACACCCGCCGCGACAGCGGCCAAGGTTCTTAAGAGATGCATGGGCGTGAATGTAAGGGAATGGAGTGTCCGAAGGTCTAAGCCCGTGCGAATTCCGGCCGATCACTGGCAACGTCAGGGGGACAGATGACCGGGGCGGACGAGCCGC
The DNA here is from genome assembly GCF_050955685.1 of Actinoplanes sp. CA-015351. Taxonomy (NCBI): domain Bacteria; kingdom Bacillati; phylum Actinomycetota; class Actinomycetes; order Micromonosporales; family Micromonosporaceae; genus Actinoplanes; species Actinoplanes sp. CA-015351. The sequence goes on along the minus strand of NZ_CP192102.1, from coordinate 5,547,650 downwards.
GCAAGCGCGACCTGCCGGTGAGCGCGCGGCGGGGGTGCAGCGTGGTGGTGTCGCTCGCCGAGAACAGCCGGCCCGGCGCCAGGCTCGGTGAGATCCGGCTGCTGGAGTCGATGCTGCGGCATTCCAGCGAGATCATCTCGATCGCCGGCGCGGACGGTAAGTTCCTACAGGTGAGCCCGGCCGTGGAACGGCTGCTCGGCCTGCCGGTCACGGACGTGCTGGGCCGGCCAGCAAGGGACTTTTGGTACGCCGAGGACAGAGCGGTCACGCCGTGATCGCTGCGGTGATCGCGCTGCTCGGCGTGCTCTGGTACGTGCTCTGGGCGGCAGGAGCAGGCGGCTCGGCCGCGGTCGCGTACCTGTTCATGCCGGCCGGCCTGCTCGCCGCCCTGGTCGCGCTGCGCCGGATGCGGCGGACGACCGGCCTGGAACCGGTCGGCCAGCGGTTCTGGCGGACCCTGGAGATCGCCTGCTGGCTGCTGACCGCGGGCTACGGAATCCTCGCCGGCGCCGCGTTCGTCGCCGCCCCCGAGCTGCCGGTGATGCCGCTGCCCGCAGTGGCGTTCGCCGGCGCCGGGATGCTGCTGGCCATGTGGGCCGTGGTCCGGGTGCCGCTCGGGGTGACCAGCTGGCACGAGCGTGGCAAGCAGAGCCTGGACCGGCTCATCGCGTTCCTCGGCTGCGGCACCGTGCTCTGGCACTTCGGCCTGGCCCCGATGGTCTTCGCGCCCGAGCCGTGGAGCACGCCGGTCCTGGTGATCATCCTGATGGCGTTCCTCTTCGCGGCCGGCGCGATCACCAAGGTCTCGTACATCACCGGCGGCCCGGTGGACCGCACGGCCGTCCGCGCGATCGCGATGACCGGGCTGGTCGCCGCCGTGGTCGCGGTCGCGGCGGTGGCCGGTGGTGTGAACGGGCCGGTCATCGCCCAGGCGCTCTGCCTGCCGATGGTTCCGGTGCTGATCGCGATGGCGGCCCGGCGGCAGCGTGCCGCCGCCGGCGCTCCGCCGCGCCGGAGCAACATCATGCTGCCGTACCTCGCGATGCTCGCCACCGATGTGGCGGTCGCGCATGTGCTGTTCGGCACCACGACCCTGGACGAGACCCGGGTCGTGGTCGGCGCGTCGGTCATGGTCACCGCGCTGGTCACGGTGCGGCAGTACCTGGCGTTCCGGGCGAACAACCGCCTGCTGGGTGAGCAGCGCGCCTCCGAGGCGCGGATGCGCTACGAAGCCACCCACGACGGGCTGACCGGGCTCGCCAACCGGGCGCTGTTCCGCCGCCGGCTGGACGAGGAGCTGGCCGCCGGCGAGGCCACGGTCCTGCTTGTCGACCTGGACGACTTCAAGACGGTGAACGACTCGCTCGGCCACGATCTCGGCGACGACCTGCTGATGGCGTTCGCGGCGGCGCTCAGCAGCGCGACCGGCGCCGACGGCGAGGTGGCCCGGCTGGGAGGCGACGAGTTCGCGGTCCTGGTCCGGCGCAGTGAAGGCGCCGGTGAAGGCGACGGCGACGGCGACGGCGACGGTGACGTCGGCAGCGGTGACGTCGGCAGCGGCGACGTCGGGCTCGGCCGGGCCGAGCTGCTCGCCGAACGGGTGATGGCGATGACCGCCGCTCCGGTCGGCGAGAACCGGCTGCTCATCCGGGTGAGCGCCGGCCTGGCGTCGGCGCCGGCCGGCACCGCGGCCAGCGCGCTGCTGCGCGCCGCCGACACCGCCATGCACGTGGCCAAGGAACGCGGCAAGAACAACTGGGTGCGGTACGCGAGCGGCATGGAACAGGCCGCGCAGGCACATGCCCGGCTCGGCGGCGAGCTGCGCCGGGCCCTGGACGCCGGCGAGTTCCGGGTCGTCTACCAGCCTCTGGTCTCGCTCGGCACCGGCCGGATCATCGGAGCGGAGGCCCTGGTCCGCTGGGCGCATCCGGAACGGGGCCTGGTCTCGCCTGCCGACTTCATCCCGGCCGCCGAGCGCACCGGGCTGATCGTGCCGCTGGGCCGGTTCGTGCTGCGCGAGACCTGCCGGCAGGCCGCGGCCTGGATCACCGCGTTCGGCCCGGACACCATCACGAAGGTCGGGCCGAACGTCTCGGTCCGCCAGCTGCACGACCCCGATTTCATCGACGACGTGAAGGCCGCGATCGCCGACTCCGGGCTGCGCGCCGACCGGCTCGTCCTGGAGCTGACCGAGTCTGCGGTGCTGCGCGGCCCGCAGGCGCTGCGAGTACTGCACGATCTGCACGACATGGGTGTGCGCCTTGCCCTGGACGACTTCGGCACCGGCGAGTCGTCACTGAGCCTGCTGCGCGCGTTCCCGGCCGCCATCGTGAAGCTGGACAAGTCGTTCGTCGACGGCATCGAGGTCGACGAGCTGGGCACCCCGGCAGCCGACGCCCGTCAGGCGGTGGCCCGCGCGGTGGTCCAGCTGGCCGGCGCGCTCGGCCTGGACACGGTCGCCGAGGGCATCGAGAACCAGGAACAGGCCGACCGCCTGCACCGCCTCGGTTACACCGTCGGCCAGGGATATCACCTGGGCCGCCCGGTTGCGCCCGAGGAGATCACCGCCCGCTTCGCGGCCGAGGCGGAGCAGGCCCGGCGCTCCCAGCCTGCCGCGGCCTGAGCGAGCACCTCCCCGTCAGACCCGGTTAGGGTACGGAAATGGACACGGCGGACGACGGCACCGGTACGGCACAGTCGCTCGCCGCCCGGCTGGATCAGCTCACCTTCGCCGACCTCACGGAGAGCCAGGCGACGGCCAGGATCCTGGACACCGTGGCGGACTGGGCCGGCGCGCAGGGGTGGCGGGTCTACCGCCGGGCGCCGAGCGTCTTCCCGCTGCCGGCCCCGCTGCGCGGCAACTCGGTGCTCGACGTGGCCTGCGCGCGGCCGGACGGCCCGCCGATCGCGATCGAGATCGACCGCAGCGACCGGCAGCGCACTGTCGACAAGCTGCTGGCCGAGGCGGCGGCCGGCCGGGTCGCGATCTGGGTGCGCTGGGGAGCGGGCCCGTTCTCGCCGCCGCCGCTGCCGGTGCATCTGGTGACCCGGGAGACGGCCCGCCGGGCCGGGAAATGGCACACCGTGGCAGACCGGCCCGCACCGGCCCACTCGGAGCGGTTACTTTCCGGTAACATCGCGGAACTGCCCCTGGAGGACGCATGACCGAGAGCCCGTACCACCTGGCCTGGCGCGTGACCGAGCCGATCCACTCGATGATCTACTTCGTGCCCGAGGGGCCGGAGGCATATGCGAAGGCCGGGCTGGACGACGCGGGAGCCGGTTACTTCGCGTCCCGGGGCGCGGTGTTCGGCGCGACCGGACCCCAGGTCGTGACCGCCACGTTCTACAACTTCAACCCGCGCCTGGTGGCCCGGGTCCTGCCGGCCGCCTGGCAGAAGACGACGCCGGAAGCGATGATCGCGGCCCGTTACCACGCCGTCGACGCGGCGCTGACCCGGGGCCTGGGCGCCGAGGTGCTCGCCGGCCCGGAGGTCGCCGAGGCGGCCGAGCTGGCCCGGACCGCCGCCGAGGCGGCGACCCGGTGGCCGCAGGGCCGGCCGCTGTTCGCCGCGCACGCCGAGCTGGCCTGGCCGGAGCAGCCGCACCTGGTGCTCTTCCACGCGCAGACGCTGCTGCGCGAGTTCCGTGGCGACGGACACATCGCCGCGCTGCTCACGGCCGGTCTCAGCGGCCTGGAGGCGGTGGTGCTCTACGTCAAGCAGGGCCTGTCCGACGAGCGATTCCTGCGGCCCACCCGGGGCTGGAGCCGCGACGAGTGGGCGGCCGCCGCCGAGGGGCTGCGCGAGCGCGGCCTGCTCACCGGGGACGAGCTGTCCGAGGAGGGCCTGCGGCTGCGCGCCGCGATCGAGGAGCAGACCGACCGGCTGGCCGCGCCGGCGTACGAGGTGCTGGGCGAGCAGGGCGCGCTGCGGCTCGCGGAGCTTACCCGGCCGCTGAGGCGGACCCTGGTCAAGGCCGGTTTTCTCGACCCCCGAGGGCTCAGTCCGCAGCGTCCGAGCTGAGGAAAGTGCCGGGTGAAAAGTCGCACCGGCCAAAAACGTTGTCGGAGGGTAGCAAGGGAGTCACTCTTGGTTGGTGAGCGAGCAGCGGAGACACCCGGCGTCCTGGTGGGCGCAGTTCATCGAGGCCGCCGACCGCTTCGACTCCGCGTACCTCACTGAGGGGCTCGGCGACCTGATCAACGCGAAGATCGGGTCGCCGCTGCTGCGGCGTGAGGCGCAGATCGCGACGGAGATCGTGGTCCGGTACCTGAACAAGCCGAACAGCCCGGAGCTGGCCGAGCGTTCCACCAAGGCCGTGGAGCGGCTCGTCGAGACCGTGGAGCGGCTCGAGGAACGGTCCGGCGAGGGTTTCGAGCTGGCCGAGGCCCGCGCGCTCTGTCACCTGCTCGAGGGCCGGCTCGCCGAGGCGGCCTCCGAGGCCGAGGGGTTCGTGAAGACCCAGTCGGTCCTGCGGCTCTTCGTCGGGGCGCTGCGGATGGAGCGGTTCGACAACGACCTGGCGGTCCGGATGCTCGCGGCCGGGCACGCCCCGGCGGCCGCGCTCGGGTCCGGCGCCGTGATCGGCAAGTACAGCTGGTGGCCGAGCTGGCTCACCAAGGTCGTGACCGAGCGGGCCATGGCCGGCAATCTCGACCAGCACACGATCACCGCTCTGGACCGCTGCGCGTACGCCGAGCTGAGCCCGGCACAGGCGCGCATCGCGCGCCGGCTGCTCGCCGGCGAGCAGGACCTGATCGAGGCCTCCGCCACCCGCCTGGAGATGCTGAACGAGCCCCGGGCCGCCAAACTGCTCCGCGAGGGCGACCTGACAGCAGTCGCCCTCGCAGCCAGACTCATCCCGCTCTAGCTCAGGCGCCGCCCTCCTCCAGGGTGACGGTGGCGGGGGCGAAGCTTGTGCCGTTGACGTCGACGCCGGCGGTCTTGGCGGCTTCGACGGCCTTGGTGATGTAGTCGTTGGTGTAGGCGAGGCCCTCCGGGGCCTTGGTCAGCACGGAGTCGCCGGTCTGGTTCTTGGTGGTCTGCGAGATGTCCACGGTCTGCTTCCAGGCCGCCTCGTCGATGACGCCGATGCCACCGGTGGCCGGCCAGATCAGCTTGTTGACCTCGTTCATCTGCCAGAGCTGGTGGCTCTTGCCGAGCTTCGAGCCCTTCGCGATCACCAGGTCACGGCACTTCTCCGCGTTGTCGCGGCAGAACGCCCAGCCCTGGATCGTGGCGGTCAGGAACTTCACGGTCTGCTGCTGGTACGCCGGGTCGTCGAGCTTCTCGGTGTTCGCCCAGACCGCGTCCTGGAGCATCGAGGAGCCCTCGGACTTCCAGTCGATGATCGAGAAGTCGGCGGCGGTGTACAGCTTGCCGGTCGCCGGGTTCTTCGCCTCGAGGAGCTGGGCGTACTCGTTGTAGCTCATCGCCTGTGCGGCGTCGATCTCCTTCTTCAGCAGCGCCTGCATGTCGAACTGCTGCTGGACCAGGGTGACGTCCTTGCCCGGGTCGATACCGGCCTTGGTCATGCCGGCGAACAGCTCGAACTCGTTGCCGAAGCCCCAGTTGCCGACCTTCTTGCCTTTGAGGTCCGCGGCGGTCTTGATGCCGCTGTCCGCCCAGGCCACCTGGTAGGTGCCGGAGCGGGCGAAGATCTGGCCGACGTCGGTGATCCCGGCGCCCTGCTCCCGCGACGCCAGGGCCTTCGGCACCCACGCGACCGCGTAGTCGGCCTTGCCCTGGGCCAGCACGGTCTGCGGGACGATGTCGACGCCGCCTTCGAGCAGCTCGACGTCGAGACCCTGCTCCTTGTAGAAACCCTGGTCGACGGCGGCGATGTAACCGGCGAACTGTGCCTGGAAGAACCACTGCAGCTGAAGCTTGATCGGGGTCAGCGCGCCACTGGCGCCGGGGGCGGGGGTGGCGGTCTCGTCGGCGGTACCGCAGCCGGTGAGGATCAGGGCAGACGTGGCAATGATGGAAGCGAATATCCGGGTTCGGCGCATGAAAAGACCTCTCAGGAGATGAGCGACTGCCGCCACGGCATGGCGAGCCGTTCCAGCAGGAGCGTGACGAGGTAGAAGGTGAGTCCGAGGAGGCAGGCGCCGGCCACGAAGGCCCAGGCACGGGGATACGCGGTGAACGCGGCGGCGGAGGTGATCCGCGCGCCGAGCCCGTCCTGCAGGCCGCCGAAGTACTCGGCGACCACCGCGGCGATCACGGCCAGCGACGACGCCTGCCGCAGGCCGGTGAAGAGATGGGGGAGTGCGCCGGGCAGGCGCACCTTGCGGGCGAAGGTCCAGCCGGAGGCCGCGTAGGTGTGCATCAGCTCCTGGTGGACCGGATTCACCTCGCGCAGGCCGCGCAGCAGGTTCAGGAAGACCGGGAAGAACACCACGATCGCGGTGACCAGGCGGCGGGGGACGCTGCTTGTCGACTCGAACATGTTGTTGAGGATCGGGGCGAGCGCGATGATCGGCAGCGCGTTGATCACCGCGGCGAACGGGACGGAGACCTCACCGAGGATCTTCGACCGGCTGGCGGCGAGAGCGGCCAGGATCGCGATCAGAGTGCCCGCCACCAGGCCGACCAGGGCGTTGGTGCCGCTGGCGAGGGCCGCCTCCCAGACGTTGGTGCGCTGGGCGAGCAGCTCGCGCCAGATCGCCGACGGTGCCGGCAGGATGAACGGGGCGATCCGGCCCAGCGTGACGATCAGCTCCCAGAGGACCAGTGCGAGGACACCGACGATCACCGGTGGCAGCACGCGTCTCATGAGCGGAGCGCCTTGCGTACCTCAGTGATCTTGTCGAAGTAAGCCGGCGCCTGCCGTCCTGCCTCGTCCCGCGACGGGATCTTGATGTCGATCGCCGCGGTGATCCGGCCGGGGCGAGCCGACATCACCACCACCCGGTCGGAGAGGAAGACCGCCTCGGAGATCGAGTGGGTGACGAAGACGGTGCTGGTGCCGGTCTTGGCGCAGATGCCGAGGAGCTCGGACTGGAGGCGTTCGCGGGTCATCTCGTCGAGCGCGCCGAACGGCTCGTCCATGAGCAGCAGCGGCGGCTGCACGGCGAGGGCCCGGGCGATCGCGACGCGCTGCTGCATGCCGCCGGAGAGCTGACCGGGGTAGTGGCCGGCGAAGTCGGCGAGACCGACCAGCTCCAGCATCTCCTCGGCCTTGGCCTTGCGCTCGGCCCGGCTGACGCCGCGCAGTTCCAGGGGCAGCTCGACGTTCTTGCGGACGGTCCGCCACTCGAAGAGGCCGGCCTGCTGGAACGCGATGCCGTACTCCTGCTCCTTGCGGGCGGTCGCGGCGGGCCGGTCGGCGACGGTGACCGTGCCGGTGGTCGGCGTGATCAGGTCGGCGATCAGGCGCAGCAGGGTGCTCTTGCCGCACCCGGACGGGCCGATCAGCGAGACGAACTCGCCATCGCCCACGGTGAGGTTCACATCGGAGAGAGCGAGCACCTCGTCGCCGCGTCCCTGATTGAAGATCTTCGTGACGTTGTCGACCACCACGGCGGTCATAGAGTCACCACCTCCACGTGGCGTCGATGCCGCATCAGCGGCACTTCCAGAAGACTGACGGCGGCGGCCACCACGAGGCCGAGCAGCGCCGCCCCGAGCATGGCCGTGTAGACCTTGGCGGGATCCGAGGTGGCCTCCCGGGAGTACTCGATGATCAGGCGGCCGATGCCGCCGCGGGTGCCGGTGGAGATCTCACCGACCACCGCGCCGACCACCGCTGCCGCGCCGGCCAGGCGCAGCGCCGGGAAGAGGTATGGCAGCGCCGCCGGGAAGCGGAGCTTCACCAGCGTGCGCCACCACCCCGCGGCGTAACTGCGCATCAGCTCGACGCCGCTGGCGGACGGCGACTGAAGACCGCGCAGCATGCCCACCGCGACCGGGAAGAACGCGAGGTAGGCGGCGATCACCGCGACCGTCGCCCAGGGCGGCATCACGACGCCGCCCCAGCCGGCGATCAGTGGCGCGAGCGCCACCAGAGGAACGGTCTGGGAGAGGATCACGTACGGCAGCAGCCCGCGCTCGACGATCCGGAACCGCTGCATCGCGACCGCCAGGACCAGCCCGATCAGCGCGCCGGCGAGGAACCCGGCCGCGGTGATGCCGAGGGTGAAGGCGCAGGCGTCCAGCACCACCTGCCACACCGGACGGCCGCCGGCCAGCTCGGGCGCGCCGAGCCGGTCGGCGATCGTCCAGAGATGAGGCATGGAGAGGTCGTCGGCGCGCGGGAGGACCCGCACGCCGAACAACACCGTCCCCTCGGGATTGCCGACCGCCTTGTAGCCTTCCCAGGCCAATCCCGCGATCAGCAGCCCGGCGATCACCGAGAGGACGCGCCTCATGCGTTGAAGGCCGGGATGATCTTCTCGCCGTACGCGGCGAGGGTCTCTTCCTTCGCGTCGTGCTGGAGGTAGACGGCGAACTGGTCGACGCCGAGCTCCTTGAGCTGCTGCAACTTCTTCACGTGCGCCTCGACCGGGCCGAGGACGCAGAACCGGTCGACGATCTCGTCGGGCACGAACGTGGTGTGGCTGTTGCCGGCCCGTCCGTGCTCCTTGTAGTCGTACCCCTCGCGCGCCTTGATGTAGTCGGTGAGCGCCTGCGGCACCGCGCCGCCGTCGCCGCCGTACCGGCCGACGATGTCAGCGATGTGGTTGCCGACCATCCCGCCGAACCACCGGGTCTGCTCCCGCTGGTGCGCCAGGTCGTCGCCGACGTACGCGGGAGCCGCGACGCAGAACGTGATCGAGTCCGGGTCCCGGCCGGCCTTCTTCGCCGCGTTGCGGACCGCCGTGATCATCCACTCGGCGATGTCCGGGTCGGCCAGCTGCAGGATGTACCCGTCGCCGACCTCGCCGGTGATCGCGAGGGCTTTGGGCCCGTACGCCGCCACCCAGACCTCCAGCCGGCTGTCGGCCGCCCAGGCGAACTGGATCTCGTTTCCGCGTACCGTGACCTTCTCGCCGTTGCCCAGCCCCTTGATCACCTGGACGCTCTCGCGGAGCTGGCCGAGGGTCTGCGGGGTGAGGCCGAGGACGCGCAGCGCCGAGTCGCCGCGGCCGATGCCGCAGACGGTCCGGTTGCCGTACATCTCGTTGAGCGTCGCGTGCAGCGACGCGGTGACCGTCCAGTCCCGGGTGCCCGGGTTGGTCACCATCGGCCCGACGATGATCCGCTCGGTGGCGCCGAGGATCGCCGAGTAGACGACGTACGGCTCCTGCCAGAGCACGTGCGAGTCGAACGTCCAGAAGTGGCTGAAGCCGGCGGCCTCGGCCTTCTTCGCCCACTCGACGATCTGCAGGGCTGGTGGGTCGTTCTGAAGGACTACCCCGATGTCCATGTGAGCCTCCCTTAGACCAGGTAGTCGCTGAGGCCGCGCTTGACGTACCGGCCACGGCCGGCCCGCCCGGTGTACTGGCCACCGGAGGCGATCACCTCGCCGCGGGAGATGACGGTGTCGACCTTGCCGTCGACCTCCCAGCCCTCCCACGCGGAGTGGTCCATGTTCATGTGGTGCGTCTCGGCGCTGATCCGGGTACGCCCGTTCGGGTCGTACAGCACGATGTCGGCGTCCGAGCCGGGCGCGATGATGCCCTTCTTCGGGTAGAGGCCGAACATCCGCGCCGGGGTGGTCGCGATCGTCTCGACCCAGCGGCTCAGCGACAGCTTGCCGTCGACCACGCCCTGGTAGAGCAGGTCGACCCGGTGCTCGACGCTGCCGATCCCGTTCGGGATCTTGGAGAAGTCGCCGCGGCCGAGCTCCTTCTGGTCCTTGAAACAGAAGGGGCAGTGGTCGGTGGAGACGACCGACAGGTCATTGGTACGCAGGCCCTGCCACAGGTCGGCGCGGTGGCTCTCGTGCTTGCTGCGCAGCGGCGTCGAGCAGACCCACTTGGCGCCCTCGAAACCGGGCGCGCCGAGCTGGTCCTCCAGCGTCAGGTACAGGTACTGCGGGCAGGTCTCGGCGAACACGTTGCGTCCGCGGTCCCGGGCCTCGGCCACCTGCTCCAGGGCTTTCGACGCGGAGAGGTGCACGATGTACAGCGGACAGTCCGCCGCGACGCTGGCCAGCCAGATGGCCCGGCTGGTGGCTTCCGCCTCCAGCTCCTGCGGCCGGGTCAGGCCGTGGTGGATCGGGTCGGTCTCACCCCGCTCCAGGGCCTGCTTGACCAGCACGTCGATGGCCGGACCGTTCTCCGCGTGCATCATGATCATGGCGCCGTTGTCGCGGGCCTTCTGCATGGCGCGCAGGATCTGGCCGTCGTCGGAGTAGAACACCCCGGGGTACGCCATGAAGAGCTTGAAACTGCTGATCCCCTCGTTGGCGACCAGGTAGTCCATCGCCTTGAGGGACTCGTCGTCGACCCCGCCGAGGATCATGTGGAAGGCGTAGTCGATGTGGCAGTTGCCGTCCGCCTTGCCGTGCCAGGCGGCCAGGCCGTCCTGCACCACCTCACCGGTCTTCTGCACCGCGAAGTCGATGATCGTGGTGGTGCCGCCGATCGCTGCTGCCTTGGTGCCGGTGTCGAACGTGTCGCTGGCCGCGGTGCCGCCGAACGGCAGCTGCATGTGGGTGTGCGCGTCGACGGCGCCCGGGATGACGAACTTCCCGGTGGCGTCGATCGTCTCCTCCTGATGCGGTGCGGTGCCGGGCGCGAAGAGCGCCACGATCTTCTCGCCGTCGACCAGAACGTCCGACGGGATCGCCCCGCTGGGACCGATCACGGTCCCGCCCTTGATCAGAAAGCTCATGGTTGCACCAGGTCCCCGTAAGCGTCGGGACGGCGGTCCCGGTAGAACTGCCAGCGGTCGCGAACCGTGGTGAGCAGGCTCAGGTCCAGGTCGCGGATGATCAGCTCGGGGTTGTGCGTGTCGCCGACCTCGCCGACGAACTTGCCCTCCGGGTCGACGAAGTACGTCTGGCCGTAGAAGTCGTTCTCACCGAGGTCCTCGACGCCGACCCGGTTGATGGCGCCGATGAAGTACTCGTTGGCGACCGCGCTGGCCGGCTGCTCCAGCTGCCAGAGGTACGAGGAGAGCCCGCGGCTCGTGGCCGACGGGTTGAACACGATCTGCGCGCCGTTGAGGCCCAGCGCACGCCAGCCCTCCGGGAAATGGCGGTCGTAGCAGATGTAAACGCCGACCTTGCCGACAGCGGTGTCGAATACCGGATATCCGAGGTTGCCCGGGCGGAAGTAGAACTTCTCCCAGAATCCCTTGACCTGGGGAATGTGGTTCTTCCGGTACTTGCCGAGATATTTACCGTCGGCGTCGATCACAGCGGCGGTGTTGTAGAGAACGCCGGGCTGCTCCTGCTCGTACATCGGCAGGACCATGACCATGCCCAGTTCGGCGGCGAGGGCCTGGAAGCGCTCCGTTGTCGGCCCCGGGATGGACTCCGCGTACTCGTAGTAGGCGGCGTCCTGCACCTGGCAGAAGTACGGGCCGTAGAAGAGCTCCTGGAAGCAGATCACTTTCGCGCCCTGGGCGGCGGCTTCACGAGCGTAATCCTCGTGTGCCTTGATCATCGATTCCTTGTCGCCCGTCCAGGTGGTCTGGACGAGGGCGGCGCGGACGACGCTGGTCGTCATTGCGGCCCCTTTCATGTTGATCTCTTTTTTGCACGCGCAGTGCGCTGCTAAGCGCCTGTGATCGTGTGTTTACTCCTCGGCGTGGGCCCTGCGCTAGCTCTTGCTTGTCAGCGCCGGATGCCGTAGGACACTAACGACACACATTGAGGCGGACAATTGCTCGTACGTTACGGAATGTTTCGGAGAGAATAATTTGCTCACGCTGATCACCGGGGCGGTTCAGGATCGCAGCGCCCGCGGCATCGCGGCGGCGGTGAGCCGTCTGATCACGGCCGGCCGGCTGCCGGCCGGGGCCCGGCTGCCCACCGTCCGCTCGGTCGCCTCCGAGCTCGGGGTCAGCCCCACCACGGTCAGCGAGGCGTGGCGCAGCCTCATTCTCGCCGGTGCGATCCAGACGCGCGGGCGTTCCGGCACCTACGTCTCCGGCCCGCTGCCACCCCGGGAACGCCTGCGGTACACCCAGCTCGGCAACGCCAGCGTGACCCTGCCGAAGGACCTGTCGACAGGCGTTCCGGACCCGGCGCTGCTGCCCGACCTGAGCGGGGCGCTGCGCCGCATCGGCGACGGACGGTGGGCGGGCAGTTACCTGGACGCGCCGGTGCTGCCGGAGCTGGAGGCGGTGCTGCGGGAGCGGTGGCCGTACCCGCCGGAGCGGCTGACCGTGGTGGACGGCGCGATGGACGCCCTCGACCGGATCGCCGGTGCCATGCTGCGTTTCGGTGACCACGTGCTGGTGGAGAACCCGGCGTTCGCGCCGCTGCTCGACCTGCTCCAGGCGGTCGGCGCCACCGTGATCGGCGTGCCGATGGACGCGGGCGGTGTCGACCCGGCCGCGCTGCGGCAGATCCTGCGCGATTACCGGCCGGTCGCGCTCTTCCTGCAGCCCCGGGCGCAGAACCCGACCGGGACCAGCATGGACCGGAACCGGGCGCTGACCCTCGCCCAGGTCCTCCTGGAGGCCCCGAACCTGCTGATCATCGAGGACGACCACGCCGGCGACATCGCCTCGGCGCCGCTGGTCAGTCTCGGCTCGCACCTGCCCGACCGGACCGTGCACGTCGCCAGCTTCTCCAAGAGTCACGGGCCGGACCTGCGGCTCGCCGCGATCGGCGGTCCCTCGCACGTGATCGACGCCGTCAGCGACCGGAGACTGCTCGGTCCGGGCTGGTCCAGCCGGCTGCTTCAGGGCGTACTCCTGGATCTGCTCACCGACCGGCGGGTGATCGCTCAGGTCTCCACCGCGAGGGATACGTACGCGGCGCGCCGCGCCGCCCTGCTCGCCGTGCTTCACGCACACGGGGTCGAGGCGACCGCAGCCGACGGAATCAATCTGTGGATGACCGTTCCTGATCAGCAGAACGCGATGGTGGCCCTCGCCGCGCACGGTGTCGCGGCGGCGCCCGGGGCGCCGTTCTGCGTTCAGCCACTCGCCGACGACCACCTGCGGATCACCGCCGGGCTGGTCACCGGCGGATACGACGAACTGGCCGAGGTACTCGCCTCGGCCGCGTTCCAGACCAGCCGCGGCAGCGGCCGGCGCGGCCAGGGACACCCCCACGGCTGGCGCTGAAATCCCTCGTCGTTCAGGAGGTACTTTCATGAGTCTGCTGGATCGGCATCGCGCCGTCATGCCAGGCTGGATGCCCGTCTACTACGGCGACGACGCCCTGGAGATCGTGTCCGGAAAGGGTCGGCGGGTCACCGACGCGGCCGGCCGCAGTTACCTGGATTTCTTCGGCGGCGTGCTGACCACCATGGTCGGTTACGACATCGCCGAGATCAGTGACGCGGTCCGCCGTCAGGTGGACACCGGCGTGGCGCACACGTCCACGCTGTACCTGATCCGGCAGCAGGTCGAGCTGGCCGAGAAGATCGCCCGGGTCTCCGGCATCCCGGACGCCCGGGTCTTCTTCACCAACTCCGGCACCGAGGCGAACGAGTCGGCGCTGCTCTTCGCCACCAACGTGCGCCGCTCCAACCAGATTCTGGCGATCAAGAACAGTTACCACGGCCGGACCTTCGCCACGATGGCGGTGACCGGGCATCGCAGTTGGTCGTCGAGTTCGCTCAGCCCGCTCTCGGTGAACTGGCTCTCCTCCGCCGACCGGCTGCGCGGCCGGATGGCCGGGCTGGACGACGGCGACCTGCTCGACGCGGCCGTCGACGATCTGCGCGAGGTGCTCGCCACGGTCACCGCTGGTGACGTCGCGGCGCTGATCGCCGAGCCGATCCAGGGTGTCGGCGGGTTCGTGCACGGGCCGGACGGGCTGCTCGGGGCGTACCAGAAGGTTCTCTCCGAACACGGCATCCTGCTCATCGCCGACGAGGTGCAGACCGGCTGGGGCCGCACCGGCGAGCACTTCTGGGGATACCAGGCCCACGGCGTCACGCCGGATCTGATCACTTTCGCCAAGGGGATCGGCAACGGGTACGCGCTGGGCGGCGTCGTCGGGCGGGCCGAGGTGATGAACGCGGTACCGGCGATCAGCTTCTCCACCTTCGGCGGCAACCCGATCAGTGCCGCCGCCGGCAACGCGGTGCTGGACTACGTCCTGGATCACGATCTGCAGGGCAACGCGCTGCGGGTCGGTTCGATCCTGCTCGACGGCCTGCGGTCGCTGGAGAGCGCGATCGTGGCCGAGGTACGCGGGCGCGGCCTGATGATCGGCATCGAGTTCGTCCGCCCCGGAACCACCGAGCCGGACCCGGCGGCCACCCTGCGCGTCTTCGACCTCTGCCGGGAGGGCGGCCTGCTGGTCGGCAAGGGCGGCCTGTACGGCAACGTGATCCGGATCGGTCCGGCGCTGACGCTCACCGAGGACGAGGCCCGTGCGGGGCTGGCCGTTCTCACTGACGCGATCGCCGTTGCGGATTCTGAGTCGCGTATCGCCTGATATTTAGCCGCAAAACCCCCGCAATCGCGGGGGTTTTGCTGTAGGCGCGGGAACTTTCGCTTGATCTGAAGAAACTTGTCTTCACTTTGGACGAAACAGATCGGTAACGTCTCGATCCATGTAGATGGATCGATGACAGGGGGACCGCAATGCCGCAGTCACTCAGCCGCCGCAGCCTGCTCGGCGCCGCCGCCGCGGGCGCGGCCGGAGCCACCGGCGCGCTGGCCGTGCCCGGCGCCGCCCTCGCGGGAGGACACGGCCGGGCAGGCCGTGTTCCGCGCGATCAGATCAGCGTGCAGCTCTACACGCTCCGCAATCAGCTTTCGATCAACCTGGAGGCGAGCCTCGCCGAGCTCGCCGAGATCGGGTACACCCGGGTCGAGCACGCCGGCTTCGTCGGGCGTACCGCCGCTCAGTTCCGTGCCGCCCTGGACAACGCCGGCCTGCGTGCCACCTCGGGCCACGTCGGCATCCCGCAGCCCTTCAACGCCGACACCTGGAAGCGCGCCCTGGAGGACGCCGCCGTCGTCGGCAACAAGTTCATCGTCCACCCGTTCTTCGGACAGGGCGCGACCGGTCCGATCCGCGACGCGGCCGTGTACCGGGCCTTCGCGGCCGATCTGAACAAGGCCGGGGCGCTGGCCCGCAGGGCCGGTCTCAGCTTCGGTTACCACAATCATCACGCCGAGTTCTTCCGGCAGAACGGGACCAATCTGACCGGGTTCGACATCCTGACCTCGGAGACCGACGCGCGCAACGTGCATCTAGAGGTCGACCTCTACTGGGCGTTCCGGGGAGCGAACGACCCGGTTGACCTGATCAGGAAGCATCGGGGGCGGATCCGCCAGGTGCACGTGAAGGACCTCGACGTGAACGCCAGCTTCGCCGACCCCGGCGACGGGCTGATCGATTTCGGCCGGATCTTCGAGCACTCCCGGGAAGCCGGGCTGGTCGAGTACATCGTGGAACGCGACGATGCCGGGTCGCCGCCGCGGACTCCGGCGGATGCCCTGGTCACGGCGCAGCGTGGGTACGCGTACCTGGAGGGGTTGCGATTCTGATGAGGTTTCGCCGTCTCTCCGCGCTGATCATCGCCGGAGCGGCCGTGCTGGTCGCCCCGGTTTCGGTCGCCGCCCATCCCGGGCACGAGTTCCCGTCCGACTTCCAGAAGGTCACCCTCGACGATTTCCCGGGTGAGCCGATCGCCCTCGCGGTGCTTCCCGACAAGCGGGTGCTGCACACCGCCCGCACCGGCGAGGTACGCATCCACGAGCCCTCCACCGGCCGCAACGTGCTGGCCGCGAAGATCCCGGTGTACCTGCACGACGAGGAGGGTGTGCAGGGCATCGCGATCGACCCGGACTTCGCGCACAACAAGTGGGTCTACGTCTACTACTCGCCGGTGCTGAACACGCCGTCCGACGACCCGGCCACCCCGGGGATCAACGAGGGTGACGCGCCCGCGACCGGGACGGCGGCCGACTTCGCGCCGTTCAAGGGGCATCTGCAGTTGTCCCGGTTCAAGCTGTCCGGCAACACGCTGAGGCTGAGCACCGAGCAGAAGATCCTCCAGGTGCCGACCGACCGCGGTCAGTGCTGCCACGTCGGCGGCAAGATCGATTTCGACCGGTCGGGCAACCTGCTGATCTCCACCGGCGACGACAGCAACCCGTTCTTCTCCGACGGGTACGCCCCGATCGACGAGCGTGCCGACCGCAACCCGGTCTTCGACGCGCAGCGCAGCTCCGGCAACACCAACGACCTGCGTGGCAAGCTGCTGCGGATCAAGGTCGGGCCGTCCGGGAAGTATTCGATCCCGCGGGGCAACCTGTTCAAGCCGGGCACCGCGAAGACCAAGCCCGAGATCTACGCCATGGGCCTGCGCAACCCGTTCCGGTTCACCGTCGACCCGGTGACGAATGTGGTCTACCTGGCCGATTACTCGCCGGACGCGCAGGCCGCCAACCCGGCGCGGGGCCCGGCCGGGCAGGGCCGCTGGATGGCGATCGACAAGCCCGCCAACTACGGGTGGCCGTACTGCGTGGCACCGGACCAGCCCTACGTCGACTACGACTTCGCCACCGGTGTGTCGGGCGCCCCGTTCAACTGCGCGGCACCGGTCAACGAATCGCCGAACAACACCGGGCTGCGCAACCTGCCGCCGGTCGAGAAGGCCGAGGTCATCTATTCGTACGGGGCCAGCGCGACGTGGCCCGAGCTGGGCACCGGGGGCATCGGGCCGATGGGCGGCCCGGCGTATGACTACTCCGCTCGCAACAGGTCGCAGACCAAGTGGCCGAAGGAGTTCGACGGGCTGCCGCTGTTCGCCGAGTGGACCCGGGACTACGTGAAGGCCTTCCACCTGGACCGGCGCAACCAGGTCACCCAGATCGACCCGGTCCTGCCGAACCTGGTGTTCGACAACCCGATGGATCTGGAGTTCGGCCCGGACGGCGCGCTCTACGTCCTGGAGTACGGCGACGGCTACTTCGCCGAGAACCCGGACGCCCAGCTGTCCCGGTTCGACTTCGTGCGGGGCAACCGGACGCCGATCCCCGTCGTCAAGGCCACGCCGACGTCCGGCGAGGCGCCGCTCACGGTGTCGTTCTCCAGCGCCGGCACGACCGACCCGGACGGCGACGCCCTGCGGTACGCGTGGGACTTCGACGCCGACGGCCGGGTCGACTCACGGTCGCCGAACGCCACGTACACGTTCACGGCGAACGGCAACTACCGCCCGGTCCTCAAGGTCACCGACAGCACCGGCCGGTCCGCGGCCGCCGAGGTGATCCTGCCGGTCGGCACCCTGGCGCCGGTCGTCACGTTCGTGTCGCCGGTCGAGGGGCAGCCGTTCGAGTTCGGCGACACGGTGAACTACGAGGTAGCGGTGACCGACGACCAGCCGGTCGACTGCGCCGACGTGACCGTGACGTACATCCTCGGGCACGCCGAGCACGGGCACCCGCTCTCCACGTCGGCGGGCTGCACCGGGTCGATCACAACCTTCGTGGATCCGGGGCATGCCGGGGCCGAGGGGCTGACGGCGGTGTTCGTCGCGTCGTACACGGACGCCGGTGACCCGCCGCAGACCGGGACCGCGGAGGTGGTGCTGGACCCGGCAGATTGATCGCGGGTTCCTGATCGATGCCGGCTGGGCCGCGAGGCCCGGCCGGCATCGCGTTGTCCACCGAACGGACATAAAGAAGTGTTCATTCGACGTCCGTTGACATAAGCGCAAAGTGTTTGAACAGTCACCCAAAAATGATGTTTGGAAAACGGAAGGTTAACGGCGGCGGAACCTTGTACATGTACCGCTCACCCTATGGCCGCCGCACAGCTACCTCGGTCACGATCAGCGCGTGACTGAAACATCCGTGATCTTGGCGCTGGTGGTCCTCACGGCCCTGGCCTTTGATTTCACCAACGGGTTCCATGACACCGCGAACGCGATGGCCACCTCCATCGCTACGAAAGCGCTGCGGCCCAAGACCGCCGTCGCGCTGTCGGGGGTGCTGAACCTGGTCGGCGCCTTCCTCTCGGTCGAGGTCGCGCTCACCGTCACCAACGCCGTTGTCAAGATCCAGGACAAGAGCGGCCTGCCGAAAGCGGAACTTCTCGCCGACGGCGGCAGCGGGCTCCTCCTGATCATCTTGGCCGGTCTGGTCGGCGGCATCGTCTGGAACCTGCTGACCTGGCTCGTCGGTCTGCCCTCCAGTTCCTCGCACGCCCTCTTCGGTGGCCTCGTCGGCGCGACGATCGCCGGTCTCGGCTGGGGCGGCGTCAACTGGAACGGCGACGGCTCGAAGCTGGACGGGGTCGTCGGCAAGGTCCTGCTGCCCGCGGTGCTCTCGCCTGTCATCGCGGCCGTGGTCGCCGCGGTCGGCACCTGGATCATCTTCAAGATCACGTCAGGGATCGCGGCGCGCTTCACCGACAAGGGCTTCCGCTGGGGTCAGATCGGCAGTGCCTCGCTGGTCTCCCTTGCGCACGGCACCAACGACGCGCAGAAGACGATGGGCGTGATCACCCTCGCGCTGATCGCGAGCGGTCACTGGAGCGACACCGAGAACATCCCGCTGTGGGTGAAGGTCTCCGCCGCTCTCGCCATCGCGCTCGGCACCTACCTCGGCGGGTGGCGGATCATCCGCACGCTCGGCAAGGGCCTCACCGACATCAGCCCGCCGCAGGGCACCGCCGCCCAGTCCGGCGCCGCCGCGGTCATCCTCGCCTCCAGCCACCTCGGCTTCGCGCTCTCCACCACCCACGTCGCCACCGGTTCGGTGCTCGGCTCCGGCCTCGGCCGGCCCGGCGCCACCGTCCGCTGGGCGGTCGCCGGCCGGATGATCGCCGCCTGGATGATCACCCTCCCGGCCGCCGGCCTGGTCGGCGCCGTGATGTGGTGGGTCGGCGACATGGTCGGTGGCATGGCCGGCGCGCTTGTCGTCTTCACCCTGCTGGTGATCGCCTCGGTCGCGATGTACCTGCGCTCCCGCTCCGGTCGCGTCGACTCGTCGAACGTGAACGACGACTGGGACGAGACGGAAATTTCCGAAAAGCCGGCTTCGGTCCCGGCCGTTGCGGCGAACTGAGAGACGACGACATGCACAACCTGGGATTCGCACTCGACGGCGCGTGGCAGGTCCTGCTCGCCGGCCTGGTCCTCGGCGCCGGCCTGCCGATCATTTTCGCCCTCGGCATCCGGTCGCTCGCCTGGGGCGCCGGCGAGGCCTCGGTGACCGGCAGCGGCGTGACCGCGCCCGGCCCGCGCCGCCCGATCGGTACCGTGATCGGTTACTTCCTCTTCGCGATCGTGATCCTCGGCGTGGTCCTCGGGATCACGTTCATCGTGGCCGGCGGCTTCGGCTACAAGCTGGACTTCTCGCACTTCTTCCCGGCCCTGGTCGAGAAATAGCCCTTTTTTGACAGCCCGGCGCCTCACGGCGCCGGGCCCTTGTGGAGATCAAATCAGGGTGCGGGCCAGGACGCCCACGTCCGGGTTGTCGGTGAAGAGGCCATCGATCCCGGTACGCAGGAACGTCACCTGCTCGTCGATCGCCTTGCCATAGGCGGCCGGGTCGGTGCCCACTCGCAGCTCAGCCGGCAGGAACGAGTTCTCCGCCCGGAACGTGTACGGGATGACCTTGAGTCCGGCCTGGTGGGCGTTCTTCACCAGCGCGGTCGGCGTACCCAGGGTGGCGTCCGCGTTGCGCGGGATGATCTGGCCCTTCTCCGGGCCGAGACCGTCGACGAACTGGGACAGCTCCTTCAGCCCGGCCGGCGTCAGGTAATCGGCGTAGCTGCGCGGGTCGTTGAACGGCCCGCCGGCCGCGCCGGTCAGGAACACCAGCGGAACCTCGACGCGGTGCTTGTCGGCGAGCTCACGCAGGTTCGCGGCCTCGAACGACTGCACGAAGACCTTCGCGCCGCGCCGGTCGAGCCCGTTGCGGCGCAGGGTGCGCACCAGCGGGCCCTCCAGCGGCAGGCCCAGCCGCTGGAAGTACGTCGGGTGCTTGGTCTCCGGGAAGACGCCGATCTCGCGGTCGAGTTCCTTGGACAGGCGCTTGCGCAGGTCGAGGACCTCCTGGAAGGTCGGCACCTGAAAGCGGCCGTCGTACAGCGTGTTCCGCTGCCGGATCGCCGGGATCCGCTCGGTCGCGCGCAGCGTCTTGAGCTCGGCGAGCGTGAAGTCCTCGGTGAACCAGCCGGTCACGCTGATCCCGTCGAGCAGCACGGTCTTCTTCCGGGCCGCGAACTCCGGCTTCGACGCCACGTCGGTGGTGCCGCCGATCTCCGGCTCGTGCCGGCACACCAGGACGCCGTCCTTGGTGATCACCAGGTCCGGCTCCATGTAGTCGGCGCCCAGCCGGGCCGCCAGCTCGTACGACGCGAGCGTGTGCTCCGGCCGATAGCCGGACGCACCGCGGTGACCCACCACCAGCTTCTTCGTGCTGCTGCTGCTGCCGGCGAGCGCGGGTGCGGCGACGGTGCCGGCCAGCGCCGGAGCGGCGGCGGCCGCAGCTCCGATACGCAGCACCTGACGGCGATCTGCCACGTTCTCCTCCACGAATTCGGTGCCCGGCGCGAACCGCCGAACTGTCCGCTCGCAGTCCAGGTGACCGATTCGTCGAGCAGAAGAATTGATCGTGGCGCGTCCGCAAACGCCCGGCCAAAGCTCACCCCGCGCCCGCCGACCGCTCGCGTGCTCAGCGATCCCGGCAAGCCGGGGCCGGACCACGCAGTGGTCGACCCGCTAGGTGGAAGAACCCATCACCCGGACAGATCTTGTGAGTTTGCGGCTGGTGCGGGGGCGGAAACTCACAAGATCACTCCCACCCCCCAGCCCGCCCTCCACCGCAGGCACGCCGCTGAGCGCGCTGCCCCACGCCGCTTTGCCCCGCGCCGCTCTGCCCCGCGCGTCCGCCCCTGTGCTGGCCCGCGCGTCCGCCCCTGTGCTGGCCCGCGTGCTCGCCCTGTGCTGGCCCGCGTGTCCGCCCTGTGCTGGCCCGCGTGTCCGCCCTGTGCTGGCCCGCGTGTCCGCCCTGTGCTGGCCCGCGTGTCCGCCCTGTGCTGGCCCGCGTGCTCGCCCTGTGCTGGCCCGCGTGCTCGCCCTGTGCTGGCCCGCGCGTCCGCCCCGTGCTGGCCCGCGCGTCCGCCCCGTGCTGGCCCGCGTGCCCGCCCCGTGCTGCCCGCCCTGCTCTGCCGCGCGCCGCTCGGCTTAGCTTGGCCTGGATCTTGTGGACTTCCCCGGCGACGTGTCCGCACAACTTCACAAGATCGAACAGGCTTCGGCCGATCTTGCGGAGTTACACGCAAACGGTTCCCCGAACTCCACAAGATCGGCGAAGCACCCAGCACCCAGCACCCAGCACCCAGCACCCGGCACCCGGCACCCGGCACCCGGCACCCGGCACCCAGCACCACGTTCGCCACGTTCGCCACGTTCACCACGTCGGCACTGTGAAGCACCACGTTCACCACGTCGGAACTGTGAAGCACCGCGTTGGCCGAACCTGGAAACCGGTAGGGCGTAGCACACCCACGAACCTCGAAAATTCGGCACAGACCGCCAGCGGTGGTGGCAGAGCGTCATCACAAAGCGCGCCAACCACCCGAAACCGACCTACCGCGGGTGGCCGGCCCGCAAAGTCGTGCACTCGTGGTCGATCAACCGGTCAAACCGCACAAGATCTCCGAGCGGCACCTCGCACCGAGAAACCGCCACACCGCCACACCGCCACACCGCCGCACCGCCACACCGCCACACCCCCTCGAACCCACTACCTCTCCACAAATGGTGAAAGTCGATCGGCTGAAATGTGGGCGCAAGCCACCGAGATCGCGATGCGGGGCGACGGGACGGGACGCTGGAAGCGGTGGTGGTTATTGGAGGCGTAGGTGGGTCCAGTCGACGAGACCTTCGCCCAGGTCGCGGACCTTGGCGAGCAGTCCCAGCCGGGCGGCTCGGAGTGCCGGGTCGTCGGCCATCACGAACACCTCGTCGAAGAAGGTGTTGAGCGGCTCCACCAGCCCCCGCGTCGCCTCGACAAAACTTGAAATATCGGAAAAGTCCGGTACGGCGTTCACTGCTGCGTGCAGCGCCAGCTCGGCGGGCTCCTTCAGCGTCGACGGGTCGTAGGACCCCGCCGTCCCGGCCGGGACGATTCGCCGGGCGCGCTGGATGGCCGCGGCCACCGCCACGAAACCCGGGTCGGCGGCCAGCGAGTCCAGCTGCGCCAGCAGGACGTCGACCGTGGACGGCCGGTTCGCGTGGGCCAGCACGGCGCGTACCCGGTCGATGGGTTTGCCCTCCTCGGTCAACGCCTGTTCCAGGCGCTTGGCGAGGAAGTCCGCGCACGCCTCCAGGACGGCCGGGGACACCGGGACCGGCTGGGCGGCCGCGGCCTGCGCCAGCCCGTCGACCAGGTCGAGCGAGGCCAGGGCCGGTGTGGCGCGGTGGACGGCGAGCAGGCCGAGGACGGCGCGGCGTACCGCGAACGGGTCGCTGCTGCCGGTCGGCAGCCCGACGGTCGCGGCCAGGCCGGTGATGACGTCGAGGCGGTCGGCGACCGAGAGCAGGGCCCCGGCGACGCTGCGCGGCAGGGCGTCCCCGGTGTTGCGAGGGAGTTCGGCCTCGTAGACGGCCTGGGCGACCGGACGGTCCTCGCCCGCGTTCAGGGCGTAGTCGCGGGCCATCACACCGGCCAGGCTGGTCATCTCGGTGACCAGCTGCGAGCCGAGGTCGAACTTGACCAGCGCCGCCGCCCGGTCCAGAGTCGCCGACGACAGGCCGAGCTGCGAGGCGAACAGCTGGGCCAGCGCGGCGATCCGGTCGGCCCGGTCGGCCATCGAGCCCAGTTTGTCGGTGAACGTGAGCCGGGACAGCCGCGCCTTCAGAAGAGCCAGCGGCACCTCACGGTCGGCGCGGTAGAAGAACGCCGCGTCCTCGTACCGGGCGCGCAGCACCGCCTCGTTGCCGGTGCGGACCAGTTCGACGTCGACCGGTCCGTTCGCCACCGTCACGAACATCGGCAGCAGGGCGCCGTCCGCGTCGCGGACCGGCAGGTACCGCTGATGCTTGCGCATCACCGTGGTCAGCACCGCGTCGGGCAGTTCCAGGTAGGCCTCGTCGAACGTCCCGAGCAGCGGCAACGGCTGCTCCACCAGGTCGGTGATCTGGTCGATGAGCGCGGCCTCACCGTTGACGTCGATCTTGCCGTCCGGGTAGACGAGGTCCTGCGCGCCGACCACGATCAACTCGCGGCGGTCCTCGTGATCGGGGACGATCCCGTTCACCCCGAGCGTCTCGATGAACGTCTCGGCCGACTCGACAGCGATCACCGGGGTGGCGGCGGTGCGCAGCAGCCGGGTCTCACGGCCGGCCGCCAGCGTCGAGACGGTCACCGGTACCACGTCGTCGCCCCAGAGCGCGGTCAGCCAGCGGATCGGCCGGCTGAACGACAGCTTCGGGTCGTTCCATCGCATGTTCTTCGCGGCCCGCAGCCCGCTCACGACCTGCGCGAGCACGTCGGCCAGCACGGCGGGTGCCGCGCGTCCCTCTTCCTGCTTCTCGAAGACCACATGCTGTACGCCGTTGAGCTCCACACTTGTCACATCAGTGACCGTGATGCCCTGGCCGCGTACGAAACCTTCCAGGGCCTTGGTGGGCGTGCCGTCCGGCGCGTACGCCTGCTGGGCTTTTGGTCCACGCACCAAGCGCACGTGATCGTCCTCGCGCGCGCCCACCGCGGGTACGACGGCGATGAGCCGGCGTGGTGTTCCAAAGACCCGGATCTCGCCGTGGGTGAGACGGGTGCCGGCCAGACCCTCGGTGACCAGGCGCAACAGCTGGGTGCGGGCGGAGCGCAGCTCGCCCGGCGGGAGTTCCTCGGTGCCGATCTCGAAGATCAGGGTACGGGCGTCCTCGCTGGTCTGCGTGGTGGCCGGCGGGCGTGCGGCGTCCAGCGGCGGCACCGTGCCCAGCGGCAGTCCGAGCTCGGTGCGGCGGGTCACCCAGAGGCCGGCGACCTCACCGGCGAGGCGGCGCATCCGGGCGAACTCGGCGGCCCGCTCGGCGGTGGAGACCGCGCCGCGCGAGTCGAGGACGTTGAACGCCTGCGAGCACTTCAGGACGAAGGTGTGCGCCGGGACCGGCAGGCCGGCGTCGATCATCCGCTGGGCCTCGCCGGCGTAGATGTCGAGCAGCTTGCGGTTGGCCTCGATGTCGGCGTCGTCGAGGTAGTAGCGCGACATCTCGTACTCGGACTGGCCGAACACCTCGCCGTAGCTGACCCCCTTCGAGTACTCGATCTCCTTGAAGTGGGTCTTGTCCTGCAGCGCCATGATGATGCGCTCGATGCCGTAGGTGATCTCGACGCTGACCGGGTCGAGGTTGAGGCCGCCGGCCTGCTGGAAGTAGGTGAACTGGGTGATCTCCAGGCCGTCCAGCCAGACCTCCCAGCCCAGGCCCCAGGCGCCGAGCGCGGGGGAGGCCCAGTTGTCCTCGACGAACCGGACGTCGTGCGCGGCTACGTCGATGCCGATCGCGGTGAGGCTGCCGAGGTAGAGCTCCTGCGGATTGCCGGGGTCGGGCTTGAGGATGACCTGGAGCTGGGTGTGTGTCTGCAGCCGGTTCGG
This sequence comes from Actinoplanes sp. CA-015351, assembly GCF_050955685.1. NCBI lineage: Bacteria > Bacillati > Actinomycetota > Actinomycetes > Micromonosporales > Micromonosporaceae > Actinoplanes > Actinoplanes sp. CA-015351. The sequence continues at coordinate 5,522,999 of NZ_CP192102.1, read as the reverse complement.
GTTCTCGCCGTACCGGGAGTCGTCGGGGCGGACCGACGGCTCGACGTAGACGACCTTCCACGGCTCCGGGCCGAGCACGCGCAGGAAGGTCGCCGGGTTGAGGGTTCCGGCGCCGACCTCGGTGTTCATCGGCTGGACGACCAGGGCACCCTGATCTGTCCAATACGCGGTCAACCGGGCCAGTGCGTCCTGCATGGTGAGCATGGGATCGAAGTCTAGGTGCGGCTTAACGGGGGTACGAACCGAACATGCTTGCCGGAGATCTTTACACCTTTCAGGGGCTCCTGTCGGATGACGAGTCCGCGATCGTGCAGCGGGTACGGGACTTCCTCGCCGCCGAGGTGACGCCGATCGCGAACGAGTACTGGACCCGGGCCGAGTTCCCGAACCACCTGATCAAGCGGTTTGCCGGGCTGGGCCTGGCCGGAGTGGAACACTCGTCGCTGCTGAACGGCTGGCTCGCCCTGGAGATGGGCCATGCGGACGCGTCGATGGCGACGTTCTACGGGGTGCACGCCGGCCTGGCCATGGGCAGCATCCAGACCTGCGGTTCGCCGGAGCAGCAGGAACGCTGGCTGCCCGCGATGACCTCGTTCGACACGATCGGGGCGTTCGCGCTGACCGAGCCGACCGGTGGGTCGGACGTGGCCGCCGGGTTGCGGACGACCTGCACCCGGGACGGGGATTCCTGGGTGCTCAACGGGGCGAAGCGCTGGATCGGCAACGCGACGTTCGCCGATCTCGTCGTGGTCTGGGCCCGCGACGTCGCGGACAACCAGGTCAAGGGCTTCGTGGTGCCCGGTGACGCGCCGGGGTTCACCGCGAAGAAGATCGAGAACAAGATCGCGCTGCGGATCGTACAAAATGCTGATCTTGAATTTGTGGATGTCCGTGTCCCGGAGGTGGATCGTCTGCAGCGGGCGAACTCGTTCAAGGACACCGCGAAGGTGTTGCGGGAGACCCGGGCCGGAGTGGCCTGGCAGGCGGTCGGCGTGATGCTTGCCGCTTACGAGATCGCCCTCGAATATGCCAAGGAGCGCGAGCAGTTCGGCCGGCCGATCGCGAAGTTCCAGCTGGTGCAGGACCTGTTGGTCCGGATGGTCGGTAATGTGACGGCGTCGCTCGGGATGTGCGTGCGGCTTGCTCAGTTGCAGGACCAGGGCGTCTACAAGGACGAGCACTCGGCGCTGGCGAAGGCGTACTGCACGACCCGGATGCGGGAGGTGGTCGGCTGGGCGCGCGAGCTGCTCGCCGGCAACGGGATCGTGCTGGACTACGACATCGGGCGGTTTGTGGCGGACGCCGAGGCGCTCTACTCCTACGAGGGCACCCGCGAGATCAACTCCCTGATCGTCGGCCGGGCGATCACCGGCCACGGAGCGTTCGTCTAGCGCTCCTCTCTTTCCGCGATCTTGAGCGATTTTCCACCTCGGGGGGTTGAAAGTCGCTCAAGATCGGCGGCGGTCAGGCGGGGGTCAGACGTAGGTGATCTCGGTGGCGGTCTGGGTGGCCGTGTAGGACAACTGGCAGCGGGTCGGCTGGCCGGGCTCGCGCGCGACGCTCGACCACGTCACGTAGAAGTGCCCGGCCGGCTTCGTCGGTGCCAGGTCGAACTCGGCCGGGCCGGCACCGTCGGGGAAGTCGCGCCAGCCCGGGTCGCCCGGCTCGTGCTTGTTCCACGGGTCCGGGGTGAAGCCGAGGCTGCCGCCGGACCGGGCCTGCCCGCAGTCACGCCGGAAACTCACGTGCACCGGTCCCTGGCCCAGCGTCAGCTCCGGGCTGTGCGCCCGGCAGACCGGGTGGCACTGCATGCCGGTCGCGCTCCAGGTATAGATCAGACGCTTGACGGTACGGGTCGTGTACACGGCCAGGTAGTCACTGCCGGAGGCTTCGCCGCGCTTCTTGTTGCCCCGGTAGACCGCCTGGTAGTCACCGGACGTGGTCGCCGTCAGGGTGGTGCTGAACCGGCCGGTCGCCGACGCCGTGATCCGCCCGATCCGGGCGTACGCGTCGTCCTCCGACTTGCGGAAGAACAGGTCGACCGGGCCGGCGTTGCCGGAGTCCCCGGCACCGGCCTCGCCGGCCAGAGTGATCCGGGAACCCTTCGTGACCGCGTCCGGCGACACCGCGAACGTCATCTCCGTCACCGGGCCACGCACGACCGCCGCCGGCGCCGCGCCCGGCATCGCGGCGGTGAGCACGGCGGCTGCCGCGAACAGGTGGGTGCCGAGCATGGCTGGTCCTTCCGGGTCGGTTGCCGCCCGAAGTTACCAGCCTTTGCCCGGTTTGTTGGATTTCGTCATGCTTCGACGGCGCGTCACCGGGTCGCGACGTGTACGCCGCCGCCGTTGCGCTTTGCCTCGTACATGGCGGCGTCGGCGGAGCGCATCAGGGCGCCGAACTCGGTCGCGTGCTCCGGGCAGATGGACACGCCGACGCTCGCGCCGATGCGTACCTCCTGGCCCTCGATGTCGAACGGCTCCCGGAGCCGCTCGCAGATGCGCTCGCTAGCCGCGACCGCGGCGTGCTCGTCCGGGTCACCGGTCAGCAGCACCGCGAACTCGTCGCCGCCGAGGCGCGCGACCAGGTCGGGGTGGCGGACGGTGCTCTGCAGGCGCTGCGCCACCAGCTGGAGCAGCACGTCGCCGGCGTGGTGCCCGACCGTGTCGTTGACCTGCTTGAAGCCGTTGAGGTCGAGCAGCAGCAGGGCCACGTCGGTGCCGGTCGCGTGCCCGATCTCGACGGCCTGTTCGGCCCGGTCCAGCAGGTGCTTGCGGTTCGGCAGACCGGTCAGCGAGTCGTGGAACGCCTGCCGGGTCAGCTCGTCCATGTGCAGCTGGGAGGCCTGGCGCATCCGGGCGCTGTCGATGATCAGCGCGCCCTCGACGGCGAGCTGCTCGGCCAGGATGCGGTCCCGGACGCTCCACTCGCGGGTGCCGCTGGAGTCGCCGCAGACCACGATGCCGACCGGCCCGGTGGCGGACATCAGCGGAATCGCGATGAACGACTTCACGCCGATCCTCTGGATGAACCCGCCGGACCGGCTCTTCGCCGTGGCGGCGTCGCCGACGAGCATCGGCCCACCGGTCTCGGCGATCGCCCGCCAGATCGGCGAGTCGGCCGCGAGCTTGCCGATCAGGCCGTCGGTCATGCTCTCCCGGGTCTCCTCGGGGAAGCCGACTCCGTGCACGTACCGGATCCGGCCCTCGGCGTCGATCAGGTGCATGCCGGCGTGCTCGGTACGGAACGCCGTCGCGCAGGACCGGGCCAGCAGCTCGGCTGCGGCCTCCACGTTGCCGGCCGTCATGCCCTGCTCGAACAGGTCGCGGATGGTGGCGCTGCTGTGCGTGACGAACTGCCGCTGCTTCTCCGCGGACAGCCCCTGCAGCGTGGTGGCGAAGTGCAGAGCCAGCGTGGAGATGGTCTCCTGGCGCAGGTCGGACAGTGCGTCGCCGGTCAGCAGCAGGACGCCGACCGTCTGCCCGCCGATCCGCAGCCGGATCGCCATCTGCTCGCCGTTGACCACCGGCTTGCCGCCGGCCGGGGTGCGGAACACCTTGCCGGCGACCATCTGGTCGCGCCGGCCGGCCTCGCCCAGCTGCGCGGTCGCCGTCATCATGCCGGTCTCCGAGTCGAGCTCGAAGACAGTGGCCGCGGTCAGCCCGGCGATCTCGCGCAGATGCGGCCCGGTCAGTTCAAGGACATGCTGCACCGATGGCGTGTCCTTGGTCATGAAGGCGACCAGCTCGGCCAGCAGCAGACCCTGCCGGTCGGTGGTCATGGCCGCTTCGCCGGGAAGCTCCGTCTGGAGTCCGGCTGTGTGCACTGCGCTGCCCACGGTCATGGTCCTAGGGTCGGCACCGTCGCCGCCCGGTTGAGCAGCAAAGGGCCCAACCGGGGTCGCAAATCGGGTGCGACCGGTTGCCGGTCGCACCCGACCCGCTCGAGGCCGTGAACTGGGGTTTGCCGCAGTGTTTCGGGATCATTGCGCTGGGAGCGCTCCCATGCAATGCTGTCCCCATCGGCCAGCGATCCCCACCGATGCGTTGGCTGTCGTTCCCTGGCGCGCTCCCGCGCCGCCCCCGTCTCTAGGAGTCCTCACATGAGACCCTTCCCCACCCGTGCCCGGGCTCTCACAGCGGCTGCAGCCGTGAGCATCGTGGCCGGCGCCGGTGCTGTCGCCGTGGCAGGCAGTGCCAGCGCCGCGGCCGGCTGCCGCGTCGACTATTCGGTGAACCAGTGGAGCACCGGCTTCACCGCCAACGTCACCGTCACCAACCTGGGCGACCCGATCAGTGGCGGCTGGAACCTGAAGTGGGCCTACGCCGGTAACCAGACGGTCACCCAGGGCTGGAGCGCGACGATCACCCAGTCCGGGCAGAACGTCACCGCTGTCAACCCGTCGTGGGCGGCCTCGCTGGGCACGAACGGCACCGCCAACTTCGGCTTCAATGCCAACTACTCGGGTACGAACACCGCGCCGGCGTCGTTCACGCTGAACGGAACGGTCTGTAACGGCGGCACGACGCCCAGTTCGCCGTCGAGCTCCCCGTCGAGTTCGCCCTCCAGCTCGCCGTCCAGCTCCCCGTCGAGCTCGCCCTCGAGTTCCCCGTCCACCTCGCCGTCGACCCCGACGGTGCCGGGGACCAAGGTCGACAACCCGTACGCCGGAGCCCGGGGTTACGTGAACCCGGAGTGGAAGGCGAAGGCCGAGTCGGTGACCGGCGGCAGCCGGGTCTCCAGCAACCCGACAGCGGTCTGGATCGACCGGATCGCCGCCATCAACGGCACCACGGGCAGCAGCTCGAACGGTTCGATGGGCGTCCGTGACCACCTGGACGCGGCACTCGCACAGGGTGCCGGATACATCCAGTTCGTCGTCTACAACCTGCCCGGCCGGGACTGCGCCGCGCTTGCCTCCAACGGTGAGCTCGGCCCGAACGACCTGCCCAGGTACAAGTCGGAGTACATCGACCCGATCGCGGCGATCCAGGGCGACGCGAAGTACGCCAGCCTGCGGATCATCAACATCGTCGAGATCGACTCGCTGCCGAACCTGGTGACCAACACCTCCGGCCAGGCCGGCGGCACCGCGATGTGCGACACGATGAAGGCCAACGGCGGATACGTCCAGGGCATCGGGTACGCGCTGCAGAAGCTGGGCGCGCTCGGCAACGTCTACAACTACGTGGACGCCGCTCACCACGGCTGGATCGGCTGGGACTCGAACTTCGGCCCGAGCGCGGAGATCATGCTGCAGGCGGCGCAGGCCTCCGGCAACGTGAAGAACGTGAACGGCTTCATCACCAACACGGCCAACTACTCCGCGCTGCGTGAGCCGTTCGTCCAGCCCACCACCCAGGTCAACGGCCAGAGCGTACGGCAGTCGAAGTGGGTGGACTGGAACCAGTACACCGACGAGCTGACGTTTGCCCAGGCGTTCCGGACCAAGCTGGTCTCGATCGGCTTCGACGCCGGCATCGGCATGCTGATCGACACCTCCCGCAACGGCTGGGGCGGTTCGGCCCGGCCCACCGCGGCGAGCACCTCGACCGACATCAACACCTTCGTCGACCAGTCCCGCATCGACCGCCGGATCCACGCCGGCAACTGGTGCAACCAGGCGGGCGCCGGCCTCGGCGAGCGTCCCACGGCAGCCCCGGCCGCCGGTATCGACGCGTACGTCTGGGTGAAGCCCCCGGGTGAGTCGGACGGCTCCTCGACGCTGATCCCGAACGACGAGGGCAAGGGCTTCGACCGGATGTGTGACCCGACGTACACCGGTAACGCCCGCAACGGCAACAGCCTGACCGGTTCGCTGTCCGGCGCCCCGATCTCGGGCGCCTGGTTCCCGGCACAGTTCGCGCAGCTCATGGCGAACGCGTACCCGGCACTCTGATCCACGTTCCCCATCCGGCGACCGGCCGGCGCTTCTCGGGCGCCGGTCGGTCGCTTCTGTCACGGCCGGGCGTGTCAGATCCTGGCGACTCAGCTCTTGGCGACGAAGAAGCGGTAGACCGCGCGGTACGGCACGGCGGTGGTGGCCCCGGCCGTGCAGGCGCCGGTCGGGGCGATGCCGCCGACCGTGTCGAGCCGCTGAATGTAGGTGACCTTGCCGAACAGGCCGGCGCCGCGGACGAGTTTCGCGGTGATCCGCAGCTGCGGGATGCTGTCCGGGTGTGCCGAGGCGGCGCGGACCGCGGACGCCCCGTCACCCTCGACCAGGCTGCCGTCCTGGTCGGACTGCCAGCTCGGTCCGCGGAAGTGCAGAGCGGTCACCTTCTTCGCCGGGCGCGTGGTCACGCCGGTCAGTGAGGCGGCCGGCTCGATCAGTGTCCAGGCGGCGGCCGTGCAGCCGTAGATCTGGACGCCACGCGCCTTGAGCACCGCGTGCACGACGTGGCCGGCGGGCGGGGCCAGCTCGGCCGGAACCCGGGGTTCACCGCTGGCAGAGCTGTCGGCCTGGGCGGCGGCCACCGGAGCCGGCGCGGCGGGCAGCCGGTCCGTCCCGGCGAACGAGACGCCGGCCGGAATCGCCACCGCTACTAGTGCGAGCGCGCCGACCGCGCCGAACGTTTTCACCGAATGCCTGGTCACGAGGCCCTCCCCAATGGACGGTGACATCAGGGAAGACCGTAGCGGGCCGACGGGCGGTGGCGGCCCCAGCTGTCAGGAAATCACCCGCAGGATAGGGCGTATCCGGATAAATGGGTTACCGGGGCATCGTGTAGAAGCCGGTCGGCACTCGCTGTGACTCCTGACGGGCCGACCGCGACCGGGACCGGATGCGCAGCAGCAACAGGACGCCCAGGAAGACGAACACGCCACCGACGATCAGGCCGGGACCGAGCAGGAACGAGTCCTCGGAAACCAGGGCCGCCTCGGCGTCGCGCGACTCGTCGCCCGATCCCGCGGCCGGCGTCTCCGACGTCTCGTCGGTCTCACCGGCCGGTTCCGGTTCCGCCTCGGCGGACGGTGACGGTGACGGCGAGGGTGACGGCGCGGGCTCCTCGTCACTCTCCACCTGCACGCTGGCGCCGCCCGCGGTCAGCAGGGTGCCCTGCGCGTCGAACGCCTGTGCCTCGAACTGCACCTGCCCGGCGTCCGGGCCGGTGAAGGCGACCTGCCAGCGGCCGGTGACGGTACGCCCGCGGCACAGCGTCCCCGGGTCCAGCTGGTCGTCGAGGAACGTCGTGGTGATGCCCGAGGTGCTGGTGCTCGTGCGGAACTCGCCGTCGTCCTCGACCCGGACCACCGCCAACTGGTCGTCCTGCAACCCGGAGTGCACCAGCAGAGCCCAGCGGACCTTGCGGCAGCGCCGGTTCTCCGACGTGACCACGGCGGTGACGGTCTTCGCCGACTCGCCCGTCGTGAACTCCTCGGGCGCGGTCACACGCACGCTGAACCCCGGCTCGTCGGCGCCGGCCGGCGCCTCCAGCGTCATACTCAGTACGACGCCGGCGAGCACCGCGCCGAACAGAGCGGTGGAGTGACGCATGGCGATCCCCCTTCCCATGCAGGCGATAGATTCGCCTCCAGTACTTAGTTCGCCGCCGCGGCCGGAATGGTTCAGCCGGTGTCCTGGGTCACTACCTCCGGGGACTTTAAATCTTCCTTAGGAGAGCAACCTGATCGCCATTTCCGCTGGTCAGCAGCGGTTAGCGAACGGTAGTCGAGCAGTTACGCAAAAAATTCCGACGGTGTTCATCCGAACCCAGGCCGGCCACGTAATCCGGGGAGGACACGGACCGGGGTACGGCAGGGGAAAGCAACGGCCACGGATCGTTTCCAGCAGCGCTTGAGCGCGGGGCGTTCCCCACGGACGCCGCGTCCCACCGCCCACGGGACGTGCCCGCACGCAAGGAAAACGAGGAGTCAATGGCCAGGTCGAAGAACACCCAGCGGGCTGCCCCTCGGGTGGCGGTCGAAGTCGGATCCACCGGTACGCGTCCGGCCTCGAGAGCCGCGATCGCACTGGTCGTCGTCTGCATCCTGGCGGCACTCTGGTCGGTCGCCATGATGACCACTCCTGGCCGGGTCGGTTACTACTACTTCTTCATCTACGCCGAGTACTACATGGGCGTGATCAGCCTGGTGTCGCTCTCGATCACGATCATGGTCGGTCTGGTGGCCACCGACCGGTTGGTGCTCAGCATCCGCCAGCGTGTCCTGCTCCAGTCCACCCACCGGACCACCGGTCTGATCGCGGTCACCGCGCTCGTGGTGCACGTCTGGACGAAGTACGCCGAGGAGCACATCCGGCTGATCGACATCATCGTCCCGTTCCTGTCACCCGGGAACACCCTGTACATCGGCCTCGGCACTGTCTCCGGCTGGATCATGATGCTGGTGATGTGGACCGGCATCTTCCGGTCCAAGTTCATCGGCCGGGGCAAGCCCTGGATGTGGCGCGGCATTCACTCGATCTCGTACCTGATGTGGCCGATCGCGCTGTTCCACGGCCTGTCCGCCGGACGGCCGGCGGCCACCTGGGTCAACGTCAGTTACGTCGTCTGCGTCCTGGGCGTGCTGGTCGGCCTGGCCGTGCGCCTGTCGGTCAGCCTGAACCGGAAGAAGGACTTCTCCTCGGCCGCCGGCACCGGCATCAAGCCGGTCGGCCAGCTGGTGCCCACCGGCTCGCCGGCGCCGAAGCGGCGGCCCGGCCGCCGTGGTGAGCCCGCCGTGGAGATGCTCGCGCCGGTCAGCCCGATCACACAGACCTGGACGCCGGCTGCTCCGCCGGTGCCGCCCGCCCCGCCGGTCGCCCGCCCGGTCAGCCCCGCCCCGGCGATGCCGGTCAGCCCGGCGCCCGCTGGCTACCCGATGGAGCAGGCCGGTTATCCGATCGAGCAGGCTGGTTATCCGATGGAGCAGGTCCGTGGCCCGGCCGAGTTCGAGGCCCCGGCGCCCCGGCAGCGCCGCGCCGCCGAGGACGACGACCGCTACGACACGCCGACCAGGGCGATCTCGCGCCGCGACGTCGAGGACGAGCGCTATCGGTACGACGAGGAGCCGGCGCCGCGTACCCGGGGTGGCCGTTCCCAGGAGATCTACGACGAGGGGCCACGCCGCGGCCGCCGTGCCGCCGACGACGAGCCCGCGCCCCGGGACCGCCGTGACGTGGAGTCGACCGGCACCCGGATGCGCCGGGACGAGATCGAGTCCACCGGTACCCGGATGCGCCGGGACATGGAGTCGACCGGCACCCGGATGCGCCGCGACGACATCGAGTCCACCGGCACCCGGATGCGCCGCGACGACCTGGATCAGACCGGGACGCGGATGCGGCGGGACGAGATCGAGTCCACCGGTACCCGGATGCGCCGCGACGAGCTCGAGGACACCGCCACCCGGATGCGGCGGTACGCCGACGACGAGCCGCCGCCCCGTGGCCGCCGCCGCGAGCCCGAGTACGACGACCGTCCCCGCCGCCGCGACGAATACGACGAGGTGCCGCCCCGCCAGCGTTCCGCACGGTACGACGACGAGCCGCCCGCGCCGCGCGCCGCTCGGTACGCCGAGGAGGAGCCGCCCCGCCGTCGTGCCCGTGACGACGCCCGGAGCAGCCGCAGCCAGTTCGTCGACCTGGCCGACGGACAATGGGGCGGCGAGCCCGACGACTCGCCGACCCTTGTCGACACGACGTCGCGCCGCACTCGCCGCGCCGAACCGCTGGAGCGGGAGAGCCGGGCCAGCCGGCGCGGCCGCGACGAGGACGACAACTATTTTTCCCAGCTACGTGGTGACATCAGGGAAACAAATTGAGTACCGCACAGGTTCCACCGGTCACGGCGATCGGGACCCCACGGATCACGGCGGGGTTCGACGAATACGGCCGCCTCGACCTCGTCGCCCACCAGGAGGTGCACGGCGGATTCGCCGCGCTCTCCTCCGGTGAGCTGGTCGGCCTCGCCGACCGCATCGAGCTCCGTGGCCGGGGCGGAGCGGGCTTCCCGTTCGCCCGCAAGGTCCGCGCCGTCATCGACTCGTGCCGGCGGCAGGAGCTGCCGCCGGTGATCGTGGTCAACGCGACCGAGGGCGAACCGCCCTCCTGGAAGGACAAGGCCGTGCTCACCCGCGGCCCGCACCTCATCCTGGACGGCGCGGCGCTCGCCGCCGCCGCCCTGGAGGCCGAGGAGATCGTCATCGGCGTCGCCGACGACGGCGTCGGCCTCAACTCGATCACCGAGGCGCTGGCCGAACGCAAGATGCCGTGCCCGACCCGGATCGTCACCGTGCCGCACCGGTTCATCTCCGGTGAGGGCGGCGCCCTGGTCCGCGGCATCAACGGCGAGGCGCACATCCCGCCCGGCCGCAAGGTGCGGTCCAGCGACAACGGCGTGATGGGCCTGCCGACCCTGCTCTCCAACGCGGAGACGTACTCCCAGCTGGCGATCGCCGCGCGGATAGGGCCGTGGGAGTACAACTCGGTCGGCATCCCCGAGGAGCCCGGCACGGTCATGCTCACCATCGGCGGCTCGGCCACCGCGCCGGCCGTGGTGGAGGCGCCGAGCGGCACCCCGCTGATGGACGTGCTGAACATGTGCGGCGCCGACCTCGGTCCGGGCCTGCTGGTCGGCGGTTACCACGGCAAGTGGGTCAGCGCCGAGGCCGCGAAGACCATCACGATCTCCCGTAAGGGTTTCGCCAAGGTCGGTGGCACCCTGGGCGCCGGCATGCTGATCCCGATCGGCTCCAAGACCTGCCCGCTCGGCGAGGTCGCCCAGGTCGTGCAGTACCTGGCCGGCGAGTCGGCCGGGCAGTGCGGCCCGTGCCGCATCGGCCTGCCCGACCTGGCCCGTGCGGTGACCCTGGTGTCGCTCGGCGGCAACGCGGTGGAGAACGTGCGGCAGGCGGCCGGCCTGGTCAAGGGCCGTGGCGCGTGCAGCCACCCGGACGGTACGTCGCGGTTCGCGCTGTCCGCGCTGGAGGTGTTCGCCGCCGACGTGGCCGCGCACACCAACGGCGAGGGCTGCGGCAAGCAGGTGCGGGGCATCCTGCCGCTGCCGTACACGGCCGAGAAGGGCGCGCGGAAGCTCGCTCTGGACTGGTCGCGGTGCGACGGGCACGGGCTCTGCTCGGCGGTCGCCCCGGAGATCATCCGGCTCGACCACAACGGGTTCCCGGCGTTCCCGCAGACGCCGCTGCCGCCGTGGCTGGAGGACGGCGCCCGCAAGGCCGTCAACGTCTGCCCGGCGCTGGCGCTGCGACTGACCGAGCCGACCACGGCCAAGTAGACCGAGCAGAACGGAGGCGGGCTCTTGCGCGTACCCAAGCTGGTGGTGACCCTGCTGGCGACGCTTGTCGCGGCAGCGGGCTGTGCCACCGCGAAGAGCGCGCTGCCCGCGGCCGCGAGTGTGTCGGCGCCGGCGTCGGCGGCAGTCACCGTGCCGCAGGCGCTCACGTTCAGCGGGACCACGATCGAGGGGGCGGCGTTCGACGCGGCCAGCCTCGCCGGGAAGCCCGCGATGCTCTGGTTCTGGGCGCCGTGGTGCGCGACCTGCGCGAGCGAGGCCCAGTCGGTCGCCGACCTGCACGACGAGTACGGCGACCGGCTCGGCATCCTCGGGATCGGCGGGCTCGGCACCAACGACGCGATGAAGGAGTTCGTCAGTGAGATGCAGGTCGGTGCGGTGCCGCATCTGAGCGACCCGGCCGGCAAGATCTGGCAGCGGTTCGGGATCGCGCAGCAGAGCTGGTACGTCTTCGTGGATGCGAAGGGAACCATCGTGCACCGCGGTTATCTGGACGACCTGCAGCTCACGACGAAGGTCAAGGAGCTGACCGCCCCGACGGCCTGACCCGGTCAATCCCAGCGTGTTGATTTGCGGTGCGATTGGCGCCCGAAGTCCACACGCACGCTGCGAAACGGCTGCTCGTGTGGACAGTCTGCGTGGTGGCTTCGGGCGCGATCGCTGGGCTTGGGGCGTACCCGGGGAAGGGCGGGAGTGGGGCGACTGGCTTGAGCGAGGTGGGGGTCGCCCGGCCGGGGAGGCCGGGCGACGGGGAGGGTCAGTATGTGGTCGGGGGAGTGGGCGTGGTGGCCCACTCGTGCTTCTCGGCGGGCATCAGGATCCAGAGGACCGGGTAGATCAGGATCTGGCTGCCCGGGATGACGAAGAGGATCAGCACGAAGAGCAGGCGCGCGATCCACGGGTCCAGGCCGAAGCGGCGGGCCAGTCCTGCACAGACACCGGCGATCATCCGGCCGTCCTGCGGGCGGACCAGACCCTGACGGGCCATCGAGTCGTGCACGGCGTTCATGGTGGATCTCGCTTTCCGGTAGTGGCTGATGTATCAAGCTTGCGCGTCGCCGACGCCCGATTCCATCGGGTCTTGCCCGGATCGGACCCTGAGACCGCCCTCCGGGAAGAACGGAAGAGACCCCGACCGATACAGTGCAGCCGGCGACAAAGAGCGGCCGGGGGGCGTTTGCGATGGTCGATGGAACACTGCCGGGGGAGCGGACCGCTCCACTGCGCCCGCGTGATCCGAAAAGTCTCGGCGACTACCAGCTGGTGGGTCGCCTGGGCGAGGGCGGGATGGGCACTGTCTACCTGGCCCGGACCGCGCAGGGAGTCCTGGTCGCGGTCAAGATGGTGCGCGCCGACCTGGCGCACGACGACGAGTTCCGCCGCCGGTTCCGCAGCGAGGTGAACCGGGCGCGGCAGGTGCCGCCGTTCTGCACGGCCGAGGTGCTCGACGCCGATCCCGACCACGAGCATCCGTACCTTGTCGTCGAGTACGTGGACGGGCCGACGCTGGCCGAGGTGGTCGAGGAACGCGGGCCGCTGACCAGCGCCAACCTGCACGGCGTGGCGATCGGGGTGGCGACCGCGCTGACCGCCATCCACGGCGCCGGCGTGATCCACCGCGATCTCAAGCCGCGCAACGTGCTGCTCGCGCCGGGCAGCCCCAAGGTGATCGACTTCGGGATCGCCCGGGCCATGGAGGCGACGAGCGCCAACACCAGCACCGACCAGATGGTGGGCACGGTGGCGTACATGGCGCCGGAGCGGTTCGGGACCGAGGCGGACACCCCGGTGACACCGGCTGCTGACGTGTTCGCCTGGGGCAGCGTGGTGGCGTACGCGGGGACCGGCAAGACGCCGTTCGCCGCCGACTCGCCGATGGCGACCGCGGCGCGGATCCTCACCCAGCCACCGCGTCTCGACGGGCTCTCCGGCCCGCTGCGTGATCTCGTCGCGCACGCGCTGGAGAAGGACCCGGCGAACCGGCCCAGCGCCCGCGAGCTGCTCGACCTGCTGATCTCCGGCGAGCGGCCGGTCGCCACCGCTGCCGCCTTCGCCGACCAGCCGGACCTGAAGGCCGCGGCGGTGGAGGCGCAGGCCGTCACCGGGTTCGCGCCCACGCCGGCCCTGGCCATCCCGCACGGCCTGGTCGGGTACGACGAGAACTCGATCGTCACGGTGCCGATCTCCGAAGCCACGACCCTGTTGGGTACGCCCGCCGGCACCCGCCCGCCGCACCGGATCGGCCGCCGGTGGGCGCTGCCCGCCGGTGTGCTCGTCCTGATCTCCGCGATCGCTGCCGGCGCAGTCATGCTGGCCCTGTCGCTGCGCCCGACGACGAGTGAGGTCGCCGATCCCGCGCCGTCGACCGGCGTGCTCGGCCCGGCGATCACCGACGGGACGCCGCTGATCGCCGACTCGCTGCGCCAGAAACTGTTCTGGCAGCCGACCGAGCAGGCGAAGGAGGGCGCGACCTGCAGCTTCGAGGACGCGCTGGTGGTACGCCGGGAAACCGAGGGCGTGTACCGCTGCCGGGGACCGGCCGACGCGATGCCGGCCGATCTCAACGCCGAGGTGTCGGTGCGGCTGCTCACCAAGGACAGCTGCGCGGCGATCTGGTTCCGGTTCGAGAAACTGCACGGCTATCAGCTGCGGGTCTGCGAGAACAACATCTATCTCGGCGTGCACGAGCGGACCGGCGAGATCAAGGTGCTCAAGACGTTCCCGATCGGGGATGCGCCGATCGCCCTGGAGGACGAGACGGCCCGGATCGGCCTGTCCGTCATCGGGGATCAGATGCAGGTCAGCCGGGACGGCGTCGCTGTCGGCGGTGCCGTGCTGAAGGACAAGTCGATCACCGGTGGGCAACTGCTGCTCGGCGTCTTCACCGAGCAGCACGCGGACCTGAAAGGCCCGTACGAGGTGTCCTACACCGATGTGAAGATCTGGGCCGCCGGCTGACGGCCCAGATCTCCACCGTCAGTCGCGGGTCAGGCCGGCGCGGCGCAGGGCGTCGGCCATGGCGCTGTTGGCGATGGCGCCGCCTTGACCGCCACGCTGGCCGCCACCCTGCTGGCGGGGCTGGCCTCCGCGTTGCCCCTGTGGTCGCTGGCCCTGGCGCTGCTGGCCCTGGCGTTGCTGGCCGCCCTGGCCGCCTCGCTCGTCCTTGGGACGGCCGCCCTTGTTCGCCGGTTCGTCCTGCAGGCGCATCGAGAGCGAGATCCGCTTGCGGACCTCGTCCACCTCGAGGACGCGGACCTTCACCACGTCACCGGACTTGACCACCTCGCGCGGGTCCTGCACGAACTTGTCGGAGAGCGCCGAGACGTGCACCAGGCCGTCCTGGTGCACACCGATGTCGACGAACGCGCCGAACGCGGCCACGTTCGTCACCTGACCCTCCAGGATCATGCCCGGCTTCAGGTGGGACAGCTTTTCGACGCCCTCGGCGAAGGTGGCCGTGGTGAACGCCGGACGCGGGTCGCGGCCGGGCTTCTCCAGCTCCTTCAGGATGTCGGTGATGGTGGGCAGGCCGACCGTGTCGGTGACGAACTTGTCCGGCCGGATGCCCTTGAGCAGCGGGCTGTTGCCGATCATCGTCTTGACGTCCGAGCCGGCGTCCGCCGCGATCGTCCGGACCAGCGCGTACGACTCCGGGTGCACGCTGGAGAAGTCGAGCGGGTCCTCGCCGTCGCGAATGCGCAGGAAGCCCGCGCACTGCTCGAACGCCTTCGGACCCAGCCGGGCCACGTTCTTGATCTCCTTGCGGTTCGTGAACGGGCCGTTCTGGTCGCGGTGCAGCACGATGTTCTCGGCCAGGCCGGCGGTGATGCCGGAGACCCGGGTGAGCAGCGGTGCCGAGGCGGTGTTGATGTCCACGCCGACGCCGTTCACACAGTCCTCGACCACCGCGTCCAGCGAGCGGGCGAGCTTCACCTCGGAGATGTCGTGCTGGTACTGGCCGACGCCGATCGACTTCGGGTCGATCTTCACGAGCTCGGCGAGCGGGTCCTGCAGGCGGCGGGCGATCGACACGGCGCCGCGGATCGAGACGTCCATGCCGGGCAGTTCCTGCGACGCGTACGCGGACGCCGAGTACACCGACGCGCCCGCCTCGGAGACGACCGCCTTGGTCAGGTTCGCCTCCGGGTGCCGCTTGATCAGTTCGGCGGCCAGCTTGTCGGTCTCCCGGGACGCGGTGCCGTTGCCGATCGCGATCAGGTCGACGTTGTGCTTGCTCGCCAGCGCGGCCAGCCGGTGGATCGACTCGTCCCACTTGTTCTGCGGGACGTGCGGGTAGATCGTGTCGGTGGCGACCACCTTGCCGGTCGCGTCGACCACGGCCACCTTCACGCCGGTGCGGAAACCGGGGTCCAGGCCCATCGTGGCGCGGGTGCCGGCGGGGGCGGCCAGGAGCAGGTCACGCAGGTTGGCGGCGAAGACGCGTACCGCCTCGTCCTCGGCGGCCTCGCGCAGCCGGACCCGCAGGTCCGCGCCGAGGTGGATGAGGATCCGGGTACGCCACGCCCACCGCACCGTGTCGACCAGCCACCTGTCGCCCGGCCGTCCGTGGTCGGTGATGTTGTTGCGGCCGGCGATGCGCCCCTCGAAGTAACCCTCGTCCTCCTCCGGGTGCGGCTCCATGGTGAGCTCGAGGACGTCCTCCTTCTCACCGCGCAGCATTGCCAGGATGCGGTGCGAGGGGAGCTTGGCGTACGGCTCGGCGAAGTCGAAGTAGTCGGAGAACTTCGCCCCGTCGGTCTCCTTGCCGGAGCGGACCTTCGCCACCAGGCGGCCCCGGGTCCACATCTGCTCCCGGAGGTCACCGATCAGGTCGGCGTCCTCGGCGAACCGCTCGATCAGGATGGCGCGGGCGCCGTCCAGGGCGGCCTGTGCGTCAGCCACGCCCTTCTCGGCGTCCACGAACGCCGCTGCGGCCGCTTTGGGGTCGACCGAGGGATCGCCCAGCAGGCCGTCCGCCAGAGGCTCCAGGCCCGCCTCACGGGCGATCTGGGCCTTGGTACGCCTTTTCGGCTTGAACGGCAGGTAGATGTCCTCCAGGCGGGCCTTCGTGTCGGCCTCGCGGATCTGCTGCTCGAGTGTGTCGTCGAGCTTGCCCTGAGAGCGGATCGACTCCAGCACCGCGGCCCGCCGGTCCTCCAGCTCCCGCAGGTAGCCGAGCCGTTCTTCGAGCGTACGCAGCTGGGCGTCGTCGAGGGTGCCGGTCACCTCCTTGCGGTAGCGGGCGATGAACGGCACCGTGGCCCCGCCGTCGAGCAGCTCGACGGCCGCCGTGACCTGTCCTTCCCGGACCCCGAGTTCCGAGGCGATGCGCTGATGGATAGCTGTCGTCACGCCGACGATTGTTACCGAGGCCGCTGTGTGTTGTCGCGCCGCCCCGCGCGCCCGGCTGTTTGCGGGTCACCGCGCGGACGACGCCACGCCGTCTGAAGATCATGACCGCGCCGATGTGGTAGAGCGGCGCATGGCCGTCCCCATCGCCACCGCACGGCGCCTCGGGCAAGCGTGTTGATTTAGGGTGCGCTCTGATCGGCGGAGCCTGGCGGCCCCGCCATGCTTCCTGGACATCGCCTCCACGAACTGGCCGTCCGGGTCGCCGGAGGGGTGCGCCGTCCCTCGATGTCGCGAATGTCACGAGCCGCCGGGAACGCGCCCGGGCGCGAGTGGATTACCGATTCGGCTGCTCGGAGCGCCGCCGGCCGGACGCCGCAATCCGCACGCCGGCCCGTGACCAGCACGATCACCGGGGAACATGTGCCCGTCCGGCGGCCGTGGATTGCCCAGCCCGGGAGCGTTGCACACGGCCGTCGGCGCACACTAGGTGGGAGGTACTAGAGACAAGGGAATCGGGCTTTGGCACTCTTGTCACATGACGCTTGCTGTCCGGGCGGTCGCCGCCACTGATCAGGGCCTGGTCCGGTCCAACAACGAAGACGCTGTCTTCGTCGGAAATCGACTGTTCGTCGTGGCGGACGGCATGGGCGGGCTCCCCGCCGGGGAGCTGGCGAGCGACATCCTGGTGCAGTCGCTCAGCATCGTCGACACGACACCGGACACCGGTGAGCCCTTGCAGGACCTGATCGCCGCGCTGCAGACCGCGAACCAGCGGATCGAGGCGGCGGTCGCCGACGACGACGCGCGCGACGGCATGGGCACGACGGTGACCGCCCTGCTGCTGTCCGGCGACCGGCTGGCGGCGCTGAACGTCGGCGACTCCCGCTGTTACCTGCTGCGCGACGGGGAGTTCACCCAGCTCACGCGCGATGACACGTACGTGCAGGCGCTCGTCGACCAGGGCGTGCTGACGCCGGACGACGCACGGCGGCACCCGCAGCGGGCCCTGGTGACCCAGGCCGTGCAGGGCGGCCCGTTCCGCCCGGCCGGCCGGATGATCCCGGCCCGGGTGGGCGACCGTTACCTGCTGTGCAGCGACGGGCTGTCCGATTACGTCGAGGACGCGATGATCGCCCAGACGCTGCGCGAGGTGGCCGACCGCAAGGAGTGCGCGGGCCAGCTGGTCCAGCGCACCCTCGACAACGGCGCCCCGGACAACGTCACCG
Source organism: Actinoplanes sp. CA-015351 (assembly GCF_050955685.1). Classification (NCBI taxonomy): domain Bacteria; kingdom Bacillati; phylum Actinomycetota; class Actinomycetes; order Micromonosporales; family Micromonosporaceae; genus Actinoplanes; species Actinoplanes sp. CA-015351. The sequence continues at coordinate 5,505,166 of NZ_CP192102.1, read as the reverse complement.
TGATCGTCGCCGACGTCGTCGAGTCCTGATCACGGCTCGTCGAGGCGGGTGATCAGGGATTTCGGGGCGACTGTCCGGTACGCCTCCTCGCAGAGCTCGGCTATCTCGGACCAGTCGGGGGAGGCGTCCAGGCGGGCGCCCAGCCAGCCTCGGTGGCCGACGTAGGGCGGGCGGAAGAACCGGGCCGGACCGGAGGCGATCAGCTCCTCCTGAGCGCCCGGCGGGGCGGCGCACCACAGGTGCGGGAAGTCGTGGTCGTGGTGGCCGGTGGGCCAGAGCATGACGAACTGCTTCCTGCCGCGCACGAAGAACGCCGGTGACCCGTGGCTGGGCCGCTCGGTGGTCTCCGGCAGGCGCAGGCAGATCTCGCGCACGCGCTGGGCCGTCGGGTCTTCGGTAACCGCTGCCATGCCTGCGATTCTGCTCCCCGGGTGTGACATATTCTCGGCCCGTGCTGATGGCGACGGAACGGCTCACCCTGCGGCGATTCCGGGCTTCGGACGCGCCGCGGCTGGCGGAGTACCGCTCGGATCCGGATGTGGCGCGGTACCAGTCCTGGGAGGCGCCGTTCCCGCTCGACCGGGCCGAGGTCGCGGTTCGCAACTTCGCGGCGAGCTCACCCGACGAGGCCGGGCATTTTCAGTACGCGATCGAGCACACCGCCGGGCGGGTTCTCCTCGGGGACGTCTACGTGCGGCTCCACGACAACCTTCAGCAGGCCGAGATCGGGTTCAGCCTCGCCAAGGCGTACCAAGGGAAGGGTTATGCCTTCGAAGCCGTGAGCGCGGTCCTGGACCGGCTCTTCCGCCGTCAGGGGCTGCACAAGGTGACGGGGGAGTGCGACGCGCGGAACACGTCGTCGGCGGCGCTGATGGAGCGGCTGGGGTTCCAGCGGGAGGGTCTGCTGCGGCAGCAGACACTGATCAAGGGCGAGTGGACCGACGACCTGCTCTACGGCCTGCTCGCCCCCGAGTGGCTCACCGCCCACGACCGTCAGCGGTCATCCTGAGCGGTCCGCTTCCGGCCCTTTCGAGGGTACGCGGAAACTGTCGCACCCCGATGTTGAGATACTCGGGTGGACATCGATGATTTCTGGCGCCTGATCGAGCGCAGCGCCCGTGAGAGCGTCGACCGGCCCGGCCGCGAGCAGTGGCTCATCGGCGCCCTGGGCGCGCTCGACCGGCCGGACATCGAGGATTTCGAGATCCGCCTGCAGGAGCTGCGCGACAGGATCGACGACGCGCACATGTGGGGTGCGGCCGACGTCGTCATCGACGGCTGCTCGACCGACAGTTTCTGGTATTTCCAGTGCTGGCTGGTCGGGCAGGGGCGGGAGCTGTTCGAGCGCGTGGCCGCCGACCCGGACGACCTGGCGACGGTGCCCGACCTCCAGCACCTGGCAACCAGGCCCTACGGCACCTGGACGGACGAGGAGTGGCCGGAGTGGGAGAGCTTGGCGTATGTCGCCGACCAGGCCTATGAGGCGATCACCGGCGACGAGGACGCGCTTCACGAGGCGCTGACCGCTCGCGGTGCGCGGATCCGGAGTGACCCGCTCAAGCCGGACTGGAGCCGGCCACGACGTTACCCGCGGCTGGAAGCGCTGTTTCCGCATCGCAGGCGGGGGACGGGCGTGAACCCGTCCCCCTAGAAGATCTCAGCCTTCGTAACGCAGCCAGAGGGCGCCGAGCGGGGGGACCCGCAGGGCGGCCGAGGCGTCGAAGCCGTGCCAGGGGATGTTCTCGGCGTGTACCTCGCCGAGGTTGCCGACACCGGAGCCGCCGTAGATCTCGGCGTCGGTGTTGATGACCTCGGTCCAGCGGCCGGCGCGGGGCAGGCCGATGCGGTAACCCTCGTGCGGGACCGCGGCGAAGTTGACCACGCAGGCCAGGGTGTCGCCGTTCGGGGTGAAACGGACGAACGAGAACGTGTTGTGCTGCGAATCCTCGCTGGTGATCCAGCGGAAGCCGGCCGGTGAGGTGTCCTGGGTCCAGAGCGCGGGGGTCTCACGGTAAACCCGGTTCAGGTCGGTGACCAGCGACTTCATGCCGCCGAACTGCGGGTCCTGGAGAAGGTCCCAGTCCAGGCCGCGTTCCTCGCTCCACTCCCGGAGGTCACCCATCTCGGCGCCCATGAAGAGGAGCTGCTTACCGGTGAACGCCCACATGAAGCCGAGCAGGGCGCGGGTGTTCGCCAGTTTCTGCCACAGGTCGCCGGGCATCTTGCCGGTGAGCGAACCCTTGCCGTGCACGACCTCATCGTGGCTGATCGGCAGGATGTAGTTCTCGCTCCACGAGTAGACCGTCGCGAAGGTCATCTGGTGGTGGTGCCACTGCCGGTGGATCGGCTCGTGCTCGGCGTACGACAGGGTGTCGTTCATCCAGCCCATGTTCCACTTGAAACCGAAGCCGAGACCGCCCAGGTGGGTGGGGCGGGTGACGCCCGGCCACGCCGTCGACTCCTCGGCGATCGTCATGACGCCGGGGTGGTTCTTGTAGACGGTCGCGTTCATCTCCTGGAGGAAGCTGATCGCGTCCAGGTTCTCCCGGCCGCCGTACTGGTTCGGGGTCCACTCGCCTTCCTTGCGCGAGTAGTCCAGGTACAGCATCGAGGCGACCGCGTCGACCCGCAGGCCGTCGGCGTGGAACTCCTCGCACCAGTACAGCGCGTTCGCCACCAGGAAGTTGCGGACCTCCTTGCGGCCGAAGTCGAAGACGTACGTGCCCCAGTCCGGCTGCTCGCCGCGGCGCCAGTCGCCGTGCTCGTACAGCGGGGTGCCGTCGAAGCGGGCCAGGCCCCACTCGTCCTTCGGGAAGTGCGCCGGGACCCAGTCCAGGATCACGCCGATGCCGGCCTGGTGCAGCTTGTCCACCAGGAAGCGGAACTCGTCAGGCGAGCCGAACCGCGACGTCGGGGCGAAGTAGCCGGTGACCTGGTAACCCCAGGAGCCGCCGAACGGGTGCTCCATGACGGGCATCAGCTCGACGTGGGTGAAGCCGGTCTCCAGGACGTAGTCGACCAGCTGGTCGGCGAGCTCGGTGTAGGACAACCCCGGCCGCCACGAGCCCAGGTGCACCTCGTAACAGCTGATCGGTTCCTGGTGCCACGACTTGCGGGCGCGTTCCTGCATCCACTGCTCGTCGTGCCACTGATATTCGGTCTGGTACACCACCGACGCGGTGGCCGGCGGGACCTCGGTGTGCTGGGCGAGCGGGTCGGCGTGCTCACGCCACGTCCCGTCCTGGCCGAGGATCTTGAACTTGTACTTGCTGCCGGAGTGCGCGGCCGGGATGTACAGCTCCCAGACGCCGCTGGAACCGAGCGAGCGCATCGGCCAGCCGTCGAACGGGCCCCAGCCGGTGAAGTCACCGATCACCTGCACGCCCCGGGCGCTCGGCGCCCAGACCGCGAACGCCACGCCGGTGCCCCGCGGCTGCGCGCCGAGGACCTTCCACAGCTTCTCGTGCCGGCCCTCACCGATCAGGTGCAGGTCCAGCTCTCCCAAGGTCGGCAGGTGCCGGTACGGGTCGTCGGCCTGGGTGCCGTCCACGTCAAGCCGGTAGTCGAGCACGGTTCCGGCCAGCTCGGCCGCGAAGATGCCGTCGGGGTGTACCAGCGTCATCTCGGTGCGTTCCCCGTCGTGCAGGACCGCCACCTTCGAGGCGCCCTTGCGCAGGGTACGGATCACCGTGTGCCCGCCGTGCGGATGAGCGCCGAGGACGGCGTGCGGATCGTGGGTGTCCCCGGCGATCACGCTGTTCATGGCCCGCTGATCGGCAGCGAGGCGCGAGGTGGTTTGCCCGATCATGATGGTTGGTTCCTCCGGGGTCATCCGACGAGCCGGGTGATGGACCGCAGGGGGATCCGCAGCCATCCCGGGCGGTGCCGGGCTTCGTACGCGGCCTCGTAGACCGCCTTGTCGAGCTCGTACGCCGACAGCAGCGCACCCTGCTCGCGCGGGTCGGAGCCGGCGACATGGGCGTACCCGTCGCAGAATGCCGCCCGGTTGCGGTCCACCCACTCCCGGGCGCGGGCGGCCAGGTGCTCGTCGTCGTCCTGGTCGACGAGCAACTGGTAGGCGGCGTACTCGTAGGAGCGCAGCACGCCCGCCACGTCGCGCAGCGGCGAGTCCGGCATCCGGCGCTCGTCGAGCGGCTGACCCGGCTCGCCCTCGAAGTCGATCAGCAGCCAGGCCTCGGGGGTACGCAGCACCTGGCCGAGGTGCAGGTCGCCGTGCACACGCTGGACGGTCACCTGCTCGCCGGTGAGCGCGGTGAACCGGTCGTTGATCGCCGGGACGAATTGCTGGAGCTCGGGAACCGAGTTGGCGGCGGTGCGCAGCCGGGCCAGGAACGCGTCGAGCGGGAACGGCGCCGGACCGGTGCCGAGTTCGTCGGCGAGGGTCTGGTGCACCGACGCGACAGCTTCACCGAGCCGGTACGACTCACCCTGGAAGTCCCCGCCCACCTCGTCAGCGGCGAACTCCGCGTCGGCGAAGAGGTCCCGGGCGGACGCGGTCGCCATGGCCCAGCCCTCGGCGGAGTTGGTCGCGTACTCGGTGACCATGCCGAGCGAGCAGGAACCCGAGTCGTCGGCCGACTGCAGGGAGCCGAGCAGCCGCGCCACGTGCGGGTTCCCGGCGCGGCCGAGGATCCGGTTCAGCTCGATGTCCGGGTTGATGCCGCAGGTGACCCGGCGGAACAGCTTGAGGATCGCGTCCTCGTCGAAGACCACGCTGGTGTTGCTCTGCTCGGCGTCGAAGACCCGCGGCCACGCCTCCAGCGGCAGCTCGACGCCGGGCTCCTTCTCGAACGACACGTCGCCGGCCGTCTCCGACCGGTCGACCAGCCCGAGCAGGTGGCGGGTGGCCCGCGGATCGTAGAGCGCGTCGTAACCGACCCGGCCGTCGTCGGCCGTGCCGATCGTGGCGATCGCGCTGTACTCCGGCAGCGGGCCCTCGTCGCCCCAGCCCACCATGATCTGGTAGCGCTCGGTGCTGCCGTCGGTGTACTCCACGTCGACGAGGACCAGTTCGAGTCCGTCACCGAGAGACGTGGCGGACGCCTCCTTGATGGACGCGAGCACCCGGCTGCGCCCGGCGTACCAGCGTTGTTTCGGTAACCACTCGGCGAAAGGCAGCGTCATTGCTTCTCCTCCGATCCGCACAGCTGGAACCAGTAGAAGCCGTGTCCCGGAAGGGTCAGAAGGTACGGCAACTGGCCGATCCTGGGGAAGTTGACGTGCCCGGTGAGCTCGACCGGCGTGTACCCGTTCCAGTGCTGGAGGTTCAGCTCGATCGGCTGCGGGAAGCGGGACAGGTTGTTCACGCAGAGGACCACGTCGTCGCCGTACTCGCGCAGGTACGCCAGCACCGACGGGTTGGAGCCGCCCAGCTCACGGAACGTGCCGACGGCGAACGCCTCGTGCCGGCGGCGGACCGCCAGCATGGTCCGGGTCCAGTTCAGCAGCGAGGTGGAGCTGTCCCGCTGCGCCTCCACGTTGACGGCCTGGTACCCGTAGACCGGGTCCTGGTTGACCGGCAGGTACAGCCGGCCCGGCGTGGCCGTGGAGAACCCGGCGTTGCGGTCCGGCGTCCACTGCATCGGCGTACGCACACCGTCGCGGTCGCCCAGCCAGATGTTGTCGCCCATGCCGATCTCGTCGCCGTAGTACAGCACCGGTGAACCGGGCAGCGACAGCAGCATCGCGGTGAACAGCTCGATCTGGTTGCGGTCGTTCTCCAGCAGCGGGGCGAGACGGCGGCGGATGCCGACGTTCGCCTTCATCCGCGGGTCCTTGGCGTACTCCGAGTACATGTAGTCGCGCTCTTCGTCGGTGACCATCTCGAGCGTCAGCTCGTCGTGGTTACGCAGGAAGATGCCCCACTGGGTGTTCTCCGGGATGGCCGGCGTGTTCGCCAGGATCTCCGAGATCGGAAACCGCGACTCGCGCCGCACCGCCATGAAGATGCGCGGCATCAGCGGGAAGTGGAACGCCATGTGGCACTCGTCGCCGCCGGAGCGCGGGTCACCGAAGTACTCCACCACGTCGGCCGGCCACTGGTTCGCCTCGGCGAGCAGAACCCGGCCCGGGAACTCGTCGTCGATCACCTTGCGGCAGTGCTTCAGGAACGCGTGGGTGGCCGGCAGGTTCTCGCAGTTGGTGCCCTCCTCCTCGAAGAGGTAGGGGACCGCGTCCAGCCGGAAACCGTCGATGCCGAGATCCAGCCAGAAACGCAGGACGTCGAGCATCGCCTCCTGCACCTTGGGGTTCTCGTAGTTGAGGTCGGGCTGGTGGGAGAAGAACCGGTGCCAGTAGAACTGCCGCCGCACCGGGTCGAACGTCCAGTTCGACTCCTCGGTGTCGACGAAGATGATCCGGGCGTCGGCGTACTTGTCGCTGGTGTCGTTCCAGACGTAGAAGTCGCCGTACGGGCCCTCGGGGTCGTGACGTGACGCCTGGAACCACGGGTGCGAGTCCGACGTGTGGTTCATGACCAGGTCGGTGACCACCCGGATGCCGCGCTTGTGCGCCGCGTCGAGCAGCGCCACGAAGTCCTCGACCGTGCCGAACTCGGGCAGCACCTTGTAGAAGTCGCGGATGTCGTAACCGCCGTCGCGCAGCGGCGAGTCGTAGAACGGCGGCAGCCAGAGGCAGTCCACGCCGAGCCACTGCAGGTAGTCCAGACGCTCGATCAGGCCGCGCAGGTCGCCGCCACCGTCCGAACCCGAGTCGTAGAAGGCGCGCACCAGCACTTCGTAGAAGACAGCGCGCTGGAACCAGGTGCGGTCGGCGGGGAGTGCCCGGGCGTGGCCGAAGTCGTCGGAGTTCGGGTGCTCGACCACGCCGTCCTCGGTGTGGCTGCCCTCCGCCGGATCGTGCTCGCTCGTCAACTCCATCGTGTTCCCCCTACCCCGTCTGCACGACGAAGATGTGTGCCGGCTCGACGTAAGGGTCGATCCGGACCGCATTGTGTTGACCCCACTCGTATGTCGCCCCGCTGATCTGGTCGACCACGGTGAAGCGGTCGTGCCATTCCAGGCCGAGGGCGGCCATGTCGAGCGTCGTGTTGCCCCACTGCACGTTGCTGGAGTCGAAGGAGCAGATCACCAGCACCGTGTTGCCGGTGTCCGGGTCCCGCTTCGAGAAACACAGCATCGCGCCGTTGTCGATCTCGTGGAATCGAAGGTTGCGCAGCCAGTGCAGGGCGGGGTTTTCTTTCCGGATCCGGTTCAGCCGGGTCAGGTACGGCGCCAGCGACCGGCCGGAGCGCTCGGCGCCGGCCCAGTCCCGGGGCTTGAGTTCGAACTTCTCGTTGTCGATGTACTCCTCCGCGCCCGGGCGGGCCACGTGCTCGAAGAGTTCGAAGCCCGAGTACAGGCCCCAGGACGGCGTCAGCATCGACGCCAGCACCGAGCGGATCTTGAACATCGGCGGGCCACCGTGCTGCAGCGACTCGTGCAGGATGTCGGGGGTGTTCGGCCAGAAGTTCGGCCGCATCCAGTCGACCGTGGTGAGCAGCTGTTCCATGTACTCACGCATCTCCCAGGCGGTGGTCCGCCAGGTGAAGTACGTGTACGACTGGGTGAAGCCGATCTTGCCGAGACCGTTCATCATGGCCGGGCGGGTGAACGCCTCGGCCAGGAAGAGGACGTCCGGAGCGGTCTCCTTGACCTTCGGGATCAGCCACTGCCAGAAGTTGACCGCCTTGGTGTGCGGGTTGTCGACGCGGAAGATCTTCACGCCGGCGTCCACCCAGTGCATCACCACGCGGTACACCTCGTCGCGCAGCGCCCGGTAGTCGTTGTCCCAGTTCAGCGGATAGATGTCCTGGTACTTCTTGGGCGGGTTCTCGGCGTACGCGATGGTGCCGTCGGCGCGGGTCGTGAAGAACTCCGGGTGCTCCTTCACCCACGGGTGATCCGGAGCGGCCTGCAGGGCGAGGTCGAGGGCGATCTCCATGCCGAGCTCCTCGGCCCTCTCCCGGAAGGAGATGAAGTCCTCCAGGGTGCCCAGCTCGGGGTGGATCGCGTCGTGGCCGCCCTCGTCCGAGCCGATCGCCCACGGTGAGCCGACGTCTTCCGGCCGGGCCACCAGCGTGTTGTTGCGGCCCTTGCGGTTGATCTTGCCGATCGGGTGGATCGGCGGCAGGTAGACGACGTCGAAGCCCATCGCCGCGACGGCCGGCAGACGCTCGGCGGCGGTCCGGAACGTACCGTGCTTGATCGGCGTGGCGTCCGGTCCGATCTCGGCGCCCTCGGAACGGGGGAAGAACTCGTACCACGCGGAGAAGAGGGCGCGCTTGCGGTCCACCCAGATCGCGAAGGACCGGGTCGTGGTCACCAGCAGGCGCACCGGGTTGTGCCAGAGCAGTTCCTCCAGCTCCAGGCCGGGGGTGACCCGGGCGAACAGCGACCGCTGCTCGTCGCGGAGCGCGGCGGCCGCGTCGCGGACCCGCTCCTCGTCCTCCGGCGGAACCACCTTGGTGGCGAGGTCGAGCAGGTCGGCGCCCTCGGCGAGGTCGTTCGCCAGGTCTTCCAGACCCTGCCCGGCGCCGATCTTCTTGGCGACGGCGTTGCGCCAGGTCCGGTACGGGTCGTCGAAGGCCTCGACGGTGAACGTCCACCGGCCCACCGAGTCCGGGCGGATCGCGGCGTGCCACTGGTCCAGGCCGGGCTCACCCGGCGTCATCCGGGTGAAGGGCTTGGTCTCACCGTCGGGGCCGCGCCATACCACGTTCACACCGAGCGCGTGGTGACCTTCGCGATAGGACACCGCCGACACCGGGACAAGTTCGCCGACCACCGCTTTCGAGGGGTAGCGGCCACCGGAAACAGCCGGCGTCACGTCTTCGATGGGGAAGCGTCCGGTCATGATCTCCACCGTAGTCAGAGGGGGTGCGTGAGGACTCGGCGACCGGAAAACCAACGCCGGCACCCTATGAGTTCTCCGGAATGGAGGAAATGAAACCGGCCGACCGCCGAGATGCTTTCAACCTACCGGAGGACCCCTGCGGTGGCGCATCCAGACGCGGCCGCGCGCTGCTGGAAAACACGACAAGTTCACCTGTTCGCAACAGGCGCCCGGCGCCCGGCCAGTCGTCGCCCGGCAAAGGAGCGCGTTGGTTGCCGCGGGTTGCCATCGAGGATCACTGCTCAAGTCCCGGCCGGCAGAACCGAGCTATACCCCTGACGCCAACCGAACACGGAAGGCGCCTCAGGGAGGAGATCCACACGTGGCTGGACCGTCGACGGCATTGTCCCCGGTTATCGCTGCCAGCACCCACTGGCTGGCCCGCGCCTACCCCGGTGGCGAGTCCAACACGGTCGCCTGCACCCTCGCCGAGCTGCAGGCCCGCCAGGCCGTGACGGTCGCCGCGTGGCTGCGGTACCCGACCGAGATCGACGCGGCGCTGGTCGCCATCGCCGGCCCCGGCGGCTCCGCCCTCCTCGACTGGAAGGCCGGCAGCGAGCCCGAGGACGAGTTCGCCGACGGCGAGGGCTGGCGCACCTGGGTCGACGAGGTCGTCGTCAGCTGGGCCGCCTGCCTGCTGGCCGACCCGATGCTGGCCCGCCGTGGCGTCGACTCGGTCATCGCCGCGATGCCGATCCCGGAGCCCCGCCCCCGCCCGCACGGCCGCCGCGCCGGTGGTCTGCCCAACGAGTTCCGCCGCCTGCTCTCGCCGGACGCCCGTGACCGCGACGCCGCCACGCTGCTACGCCACCCCGACCTGCTCGAGCCGGTCGCCGCCATGCACCGCGACGCGCTCCTCTACCTGCTGGACGCTGAGCCGGCTGACCTCGCTCCGCTCGGTGGGGATCGCGCCTTTTAAGTCGGTGTCGAGGGCACCGAAATCGACCACGGCTCCGCCTCGCCGATTTCGGAGCCCTCGACACCGACAGGCGCGATCCGACTCTGCTCGCGCCACAACTCCCTGAACCAGCACGGCCGGCACCCTCCTGTCCTCCTGGGGTGCCGGCCGTGCTTTTTCTTTTTCTGGACTTCGGTGCAGGACCGGGTGCAGGAGGCCTACACACGCGCCTGGCGGCAATGGGGGACGGTGTCGGCGCATCCGGCGCCGGATGCCTGGATCCGCCTGGTGCTGGCCCGGCTGGCGACCGACCGGCGGCGCCGGCTGCTCGATTCGGCGCCCGCCGCTTCGTCGCCGGTGTCGCCGCCGCCTGTCTCACCATCGATCTCTGCGCCGGCCGCCCCCGCCATTCCGGAGTCGGTGCCGGCCCGGGCTCTGCTGAACGGCGACGACGGCAACGTGGGCGAGTTCACCCGCCTCGACGACCCGCACACCCCGCCGGAGCTGTGCGAGAAGGCGGCTTTCCCGGGCGAGGATCTGGCCGGGGTACGCGCGTCGGTCACGCTGCTCTACCGCTCACCCGAGCTGAGCAGCGATTACACGGCGCGGCGGTCCGGGTGGGTGACTCGGTCACCCTTCTCGAGACCTATGGGTACGAGTCAGCGCCCTCCGACGTGACGACGTCGAGTCCCTGACGGCGACCGCCACCGTGAAACTGGCCGGCTGGCGCCAGTAACCCGTCGTCCTGCTCCGACCTTGTGGGATGCCGGCGAGCCGTTGTCGCGGCACTCCACAAGATCGGTGAGGGACGGATGTTACGCCAGGCGTGCCGGGAAGCCGCCTGTTGCCAGTGGGCCCCAGGACTCGATCGTGACGCGGATCAGGCACTTGCCCTGGTCGAACATGGCCTGGCGGTACTCGTCCCAGTTCGAGTGCTCGCCGGAGATCACCCGGAAGTACTCCACCAGGGGCTCGACCGCCTCGGGCAGGTCGATCACCTCAGCGACGCCGTCGACCTGCACCCACGGGCCGTTCCACTCGTCGGACAGGACGCAGAGGGTGACCCGCGGGTCGCGGCGGATGTTCGCCACCTTGGCCCGCTCGGGGTAACTGGAGATGACGATCCGGCCCTCGGTGTCCACGCCGCAGGTGTTCGGTGAGGACTGCGGGCGGCCGTCCTTGCGGGTGGTCATCAGGATCGCGTGGTGCCGGGGGCGTAGGAACTCCAGCAGCTCGTCCCGGCCGACCCGGTCGTTTCTCGCGATGGTGCGCGCCATTTATTCCGTACCCTCTGATCGTGCGGCCTGGGCGGCCGCATCCACCTGGAGTGACGCGGGGTGCTGCTCGGCGCTGACCGCGGCGCCGATGATGCCCGCGTTGTTGAGCAGGGTGGCCGCCACCATCGGGGTGCGGATGTCGATCAGCGGGAAGAATTTCTCCGATTTCTTGCTGACGCCGCCGCCGATGATGAAGAGCCGGGGAGCGAGCAGCATCTCGACGTGGCGCAGGTATTTCTCCACGCGGGGCGCCCAGTGCTCCCAGGAGAGTTCCTTGGCCTCGCGGATGCGGTCGGAGGCGAGCAGTTCCGCGTCGCGGCCGTCGATCTCCAGATGACCGAGTTCGGTGTTCGGGATCAGCACGCCGTCCAGGAAGAGCGCGGTGCCGATGCCGGTGCCCAGGGTGACCATCATGATCAGGCCGGACTGGTCGCGGCCCGCGCCGAACGCCACCTCGGCGGCGCCGGCCGCGTCAGCGTCGTTGAGCACCGTGACCGGCTTGCCGAGCCGCTCGGTGAAGAGCTGGGCGGCCGGGGCGTCGAGCCAGGACTTGTCGACGTTCGCCGCGCTGCGGGTCACGCCGTCGACCACGACGCCGGGGAACGTGACGCCGACCCTGTCGTAGTCGCCGAATTTCTCGGCGACCTCAGCGACCGCCTCGACGACGCTCTGCACGGTCGCCGGCTGTGGGGTGGGCACGCGGAACCGCTCTTCGAGCAGCTCCCCGCGCACCGTGTCGACCGGTGCGCCTTTCACACCGGAGCCGCCGATGTCGATGCCGAGGATGGTCATCCGTTTTCCGTTCGCCGCTTCGGGTTGTTGCCGATGCTGTCTACCACGCGGGTGCGACACCGAAACTTGTGGTCACCGGACTCCGCGGGTCAGACACTCTAGGATGAATTCGCTCCGTTGTTCCCTCATTCACGCAACGTCACTCATCCTTTCGGCTAGGCGGAGCTAGGCTTCTTGGATAGCGTTGCACTTCAGAACGGTCGCCGCTCGCGGGCACGGCTCTCTGCCCGTCTGATGGAGGACCTGACATGACCCTTCTTGCCAGCGCGCCCACCAGCGCCTCCGCACTACTCGAAGCGATGACCGCCGCGCCGCCGGCGCAGCGGGCCCGGCTCCGCGACAAGGCGATCGAGGCCTGGCTGCCCCTCGCCCGTCACCTCGCGCATCGATATTCCGGGCGTGGTGAGCCCACCGACGACCTGATCCAGACCGCGACGGTGGGTCTGATCAAGGCAGTGGACAAGTTCGACCCGGACCGCGGGGTCGACTTCGCGGGTTACGCGATTCCGACGATCATCGGTGAGATCAAGCGGCACTTCCGGGACCGGACCTGGTCGGTGCGGGTGCCGCGCCGGCTGCAGGAGCTGCGCCTGGCGATCACCGAGGCCAACAGCACGCTGACCCACTCGCTGGGCCGTTCCCCGACGGTGCCGGATGTCGCGGTGCACCTGGGGATCAGCGAGGAGGACGTGCTGGAGGGCCTGGAAGGCGCCCGCGCCTACAACGCCACCAGCCTCTCCACCCCGATCAGCGCCGACGGCAACACCGAACTCGGTGACACGCTGGGCGGCGAGGACCACGAGTTCGAGATCGCCGAGACCCGGGTGGCTCTCGGGCCGGCTCTTGCCACCCTCGACGAGCGTGAGCAGAGGATCCTGACGCTGCGTTACTACGGCAACCTGACCCAGTCGCAGATCGCCGACGAGATCGGGATCTCGCAGATGCACGTCTCCCGGCTGCTCACCAAAGCCCTGACCAAGCTGCGGGGACAGCTCGACGGCAGTCTCTAGGACAGAACGAAGAAGCCCCACGGACCCGGTCCGTGGGGCTTCACCATGTGCGGGTCACTCTGCTCCGCTGGCGCGCCAGTTCAGCTGGACCAGCAGGGTGCGTGCCTCGTCGGCGACGTCGGCGTCGGCCAGGACCGCGTACTGGGCGGCCTGGAGCGAACTGCGCGACGAGAAGTCGCGGCGGCCGCCGGTCGCGGCGTGCGCGATCGCACCGAAGATGGCACCCCAGATGGCGCCGATGATCAGCGTGGTCAGGATCAGGCCGAACCAGCTCTCGTCGCTGAAGATGCCGAACAGCAGGCCGATGAAGAGGCCGAACCAGGCGCCGCTCGCCGCGCCGGCGAGAGCCGCCCGTGCGGTGGTGAGGCGGCCCAGCACGGTCTCCACGAGACGCAGGTCGGTGCCGACGATCGAGACCCGCTCGACCGGGAACTTGTTGTCCGACAGGTGGTCGACCGCCTGCTGGGCGAGCGCGTACTCCGGGTAGGTGCCGACCACGACGGTCGGGCCGGCCGCCGCTGCGGCCTGTGCCGGACCGGTCTGCGCGGGCAGCGTGGGCACGCCGGCCGGGCCGGGCGGAATCGTGCCGGGGCCGGTGGGGGTAGCCGCCGCCGGCGTCGCGACCGACGGGGTGGCAGCTGCCGGAGTGCCCGCCGGGATGGGCGTGGTGGGTTCGGTCGAAGGACTGGTCATTTCTTCTTGCCTCCCAGGCGGGGCCGGCCCGCCGGCGGTTCGTCCGCCGTGAGCCGTACCCAGATGATGAACGTGCCGGCGACACAGGCCACGATGCCCGCACTGCCGGTGGAGAACGCGAACTGCCCGGAGACGAACTCGGGGGAGCCGCGCTCGGTCAGTGCCACGGCGAGGAGGCCGATCAGACCGGCCGCCGCTGTCACCGCGCTGGTCACCGCGAGGATTCCCATGACGAGCATGTTGGGCAGGTGCAGCGGACGGGTGGCGCCGCGCCGCCGCAGGCGTACGCCCCAGACGACGAGCCCGCCGCAGGCCAGGACGATCAGCAGGGCGGCGATGGTGTCGCTGGGCCGGTGCCACTCCGCCCAGACCGTGGCGACCGCGACGACCGTGACGTAGACGGCGCCGATCAGCCCGATCGTGCCGCGCAGCGCCCGCGGGAAGACCAGCACCAGCACGAACGCGACCGACGCGGCGGCCGTGACGTGCCCGCTGGGGAACGAGTTCATCATCGCGGTGCCGTCCAGGTCCGGCCGGGGCAGGCGGGACTTGAGCAGCTGCGTCGCGAGGTTCGCCGCGCCGACCACGAAGGCCGCGCCGATCGCCAGGTCGAAGCGGCGCTGGACCACACCGAGCCCGGCGGCCAGGAGGCAGACCAGGGCCAGCAGTGTCAGATGGGTGTAGTTCAGGGCCTTGCTGAGGACCTCGATCACCTGCGGGTGGTTCACGTCGCCACCGGACATCGCGGTGGTGTCGACCGACTGGCCCAGCGAGGTGCGGACGAATACGAAGTACATGGCCGCGACACCGGCCGCCGCGAGCAGGCTGACCAGCAGCGGGGACACCGTGTGCCAGAAACTCCGCGCGGGCACGGCTGTGGCGCCGGGGGACCGGGCCGGCTTCGATGCGACGGTCGTCAACTCGACCTCCAAGGGCGGCGGGGATGCGGACACGGCTTTCCCCGTCACAGGAATTCTCAAGCACACCAGTGGCAGCTGTCCCCCGCCACCTCTGTCACCTGGGCCACATCGGACGCCTCTCCGGTCGCCGGCAACCCAGACGCACCCGGATGGGCTCCGCTGACGCAACGCCCAGCCGCGACCTTCTAACGGACGCCGCCCGCTATGAAGGAGACGTTCCAATGAGGCACACGACCCGACGACTGCTCACCGGCGCCGTGCTGGTGCTTGCCGCCGGGGGCGGGCTGGGCATGTCACCCGGCGCTGCTTACGCGGCCGGACGTTCGGCAACCATCGACGTCAGCGGCGACTTGAAGATCCGCTCAGCGCCCTCCACGGCCGCCAAGGTCGTCGGTACGGTCAAGGACGGCACGAAGGTGTCGATCGCCTGCGCGGTGACCGGCCCGTCGGTGAGCGGCAAGGTCCGCACCACCAAGGTCTGGGACCGGCTCACCAGCGGCGCGTACATCGCACACGGGTACGTGCGGACCAGCGCGAAGATCCCGGCCTGCGCCGTGCCTGCCAAGAAGACCACTCCGGTGTACGTGACCGGCACGGTCCGCACCACCGACGGCGCGGTGAACACCCGGACCGGGCCGTACACGTCCAGCGCGGTGGCCGGCACCCTCGCGAACAACACCATCGTGAAGATCGACTGTGCGGCTCAGGGCAGTTCGGTGGCCGGCACGGTGCGGACCTCGGCACAGTGGGATCGGCTGGCCGACGGGCGGTACGTCTCGCACGCGTACATGCTCTCCGGAACCGTGAAAGCGTGCGCCGCCGCACCTGCCGCGCCCACGACGCCGGCCGCGCCGGTCCTGACCCCCGAGCAGTTCATCAAGGCCGCGGTGCCCGGCGCCCAGCAGGGCTGGCGCGATTACGGCGTGCCGCCGTCGGTGACCATCGCCCAGGCCATCCTCGAATCCGGCTGGGGACGCAGCGGGCTGTCGGCGGTCGACAAGAACTACTTCGGCATCAAGTGCCAGAACGGCGCCTACGGCCCGCACGCCACCGGCTGCCACGTCTACAAGACGACCGAGTGCACCAAGGCCGGCAAGTGCTTCGAGATGAACGACGCGTTCCGCACCTACTCCTCGATGGCCCGGTCGTTCCGCGACCACGGCCACTTCCTGAAGGCCAACAAGCGGTACGCCCCGGCGTTCGCCTACACCAGGAACGCTGACAAGTTCATCGAACAGGTGTGGAAGGCCGGGTACGCGACCGACCCGAAGTACGTCCCGAAGGTCACCGGAATCATGGCGACCTACCGCCTCTACCAGTACGACACCTGGAAGTAGGCAGCCCCTGCGCCCCCGTTGGCCGAACCTGGCCGACGGGGGCGTTCCGCGTCTTACGCTCTTCATGGTGGGGCGACGAACAGGCGGCGGACTCCTCGCCGCCGGGGTGCTGCTCACGGGACTTCTGGTCACCGTGCTGGTGGCGGCCGGGCTCCAAGCGGCTCAGCAGGACAAGGCCGAGCGGGTGATGGACCAGCGGCACGCCATGGCTCTCGCCGCCGTGGAGACCGAGATCGGGCGATACCGCTCGCTGCTCGAAGCGACGGCCGCCGGGGTCGCCGCGCAGACCGTGCTCACCTGGGACGACTTCGACGTCGGCACCGAACCGCTGGACGACGCCAAGCTGATCGGCGCGGCCGCTCTGGCGTACGTGGTGCCGGCCGGCAAGGACCAGGTAGCCGAGGTTCAGCGTTTCTGGCGAGGACGTGGCGCCGAAGGGCTCACCCTGGTGCCGAAGGGTTCCGGGCCCGAGCACTACTTCCCGATCTTCATCAGGCCTCTCTCCGACGGTGAGTCGTCGACCGGCGGGATGGACCTCACCGACGCACCGGAACTGAAGGACGCGCTGGACGAGTCGCGGCGGATC
The DNA here is from genome assembly GCF_050955685.1 of Actinoplanes sp. CA-015351. Taxonomy (NCBI): domain Bacteria; kingdom Bacillati; phylum Actinomycetota; class Actinomycetes; order Micromonosporales; family Micromonosporaceae; genus Actinoplanes; species Actinoplanes sp. CA-015351. Next base: position 5,488,740 of record NZ_CP192102.1, on the reverse strand, counting down.
CACGCCACGGCGGTCTCCGATACGTACATCCTGCTGCGCGACCGGGACAATCCCGCCTCGTCGCAGCAGCAGTCGTTCGTCTTCGTCGCGCCGCTGTGGTCACGTGCCAACACGCCCGTCTTCAAGGGCTGGGTGGTGCTCGGCCTGCGCGGGCGCACCTTCCTCTCCGGCGTGCTCGACACGATCAGCCAGGGCCAGCTCTTCGGCAGCCTGGAGGCCACCGACAGCGACGGCACCAAGGTCACCATCGCTGACTGGTCCGTGCAGGGCGAGCCCGACCTCACCCGGCACTCGTCCTTCGAGGTCGGCGACCGCTCCTGGGTGCTGACGACCCAGGCCGACTCGGCGCGCCTGCCCGGCGCCGGCGGTCAGGCGCCGGAACTCGTCCTCGGCGGCGGGGTGGTGCTCGCCTCGATGCTGGCCTGGCTCGTCTGGGCCCTCGCCACCGGCCGGACCCGGGCCCGCGAGCAGGTCCTGATCGCCACCGGGGAGTTGCGCGAGGCCGAGGCGGAGAGCCGCCGGCAGGCGGGGCTGCTCGGCGCGGTTCTCAACAGCATCAGCGACGGGGTGAGCGTGGTCGACGAGACCGGCCGGGTGCTGATGGAGAACCCGGCCGGCAAACGGCTGATGGGCACCGGCGACTCCAACGACACCCCCGAGGAGTGGCAGCAGCACTACGGCGCGTTCCGGACCGACGGGACCACCCCGCTGCCGGTCGAGGAGATGCCGCTGATCCGGGCGCTGCACGGCGAGCCGTGCGACGGCGTGGAGATCGTCATCCGTAACCCGCAACGACCCGACGGTGTGCTGATCAGCGTCGACGGCCGCCCGCTCGACCCGAGCGCCGGCCAGCGCGGCGCTGTCGCGGTCTTCCGCGACATCACCGAACTGCGACGGTACGAGTCCGACCTGCAGGTCTTCGCCGGTGTCGTGGCGCACGACCTGAAAGCGCCGCTCGCCATCGCCCGCGGGCACGCCGAGCTGGCCCTCGACGACGTGCCGGCCGACAACCCGGCCCGCGCGAGCCTGGTACGCATCGTGCAGACCACCGATCGGATGGACGCGATGGTGGAGACGCTTCTCGCGTACACCACCGCCCGCAACGCGCCGCTGAAGCTGCGGCCCGTCGACCTGGCGCCGCTGGTCCGCGAAGTGATCGAGGAACGGCTCACCCATCAGGATGCGACCTGGTCGACCGGCCCGCTTCCGCTGGTGAGCGCCGACCCGGGGATGGTCCGGCACGTGGTCGACAACCTGATCGGCAACGCCGTGAAATATGTCCGGCCCGGTGTGCCGCCCCGCATCGACGTGACCGGGCGCCTCACCGCGGACGGCTGGGCCCGGATCGAGGTGGCCGACGGCGGGATCGGCATCCCGGACTCGGACAAGCCGCGGGTCTTCGAGTCGTTCCACCGTACCGAGGAGGCCGCCGGATATGCCGGCACCGGCCTCGGCCTGGCGATCTGCCGCCGGATCGTGGAACGGCACGGCGGCGAGATCGGCGTCGCCGACAACCCGGGCGGTGGCTCCCGGTTCTTCTTCACCCTGCCCGCTGTGCCGTCGTCACCTTTGGAGTTCACTGTGCCTGATACGTCACCTGAGTCGCCGGACGACGAGGCTGTCCGCGCCGCGCTGGAGCGGGCGCTCGCCGAACGGGCCGCGATCATGGAGGCCGCGCATCTGCCGGGCCTCGGTGTGCCGCCGCCGGTCGAGGAGCAGCCGCTGCGGGCGCCCCGCCAGGAGCGGCAGCGGCAGGACTAGAGCCGCGTTCGCCTGGCTCACATCTGCGGCAGCAGGGTCGCGATCAGCGCGATGAGCTGCGCCGGGACGAACGGCTTCAGCAGGGTCGCCGAGGCGCCGGCCTCCTCGGCCTGCCCGTCGCCGGGCATCAGCGACCCACTGGCCACCACCACCGGGATGTGCCGCAGGTCGTCGTCCGCCTTGATCGCCCGGCACAGATCGAGACCGGTCATGTGCGGCATGTCCACGTCGGTGACGACGAGGTCCGGCCGATGCTCCCGGATCGCCAGCAGGGCCTCGGCGCCGTCGGCGGCGGCCACCACCCGGTGCCCGGCACGTTCCAGGGAACGCTTGAGGACGTACCGGATGTCCTCGTGATCCTCCGCGACTACGATCACGGCACACCTCCGTCGATTGGCTGCTCGATGGAGATACCGAGCCAGGCCCAGGCCGGGAAACGGTGGCGTCCCCCGCTTCTTGACCAGTTCCACCTGAAAGGTTGATGACCTTCCCTCGCCCCTTGGGTTGGGTGTCATGGTGGATTCAGAGAGCGATCTTGCGCCGGTGGTGAAGAGCGGCCGGTTCGCGGCCTTCGGCAGGCTGGCGGGCTGGAAGAAGGCGCTGATCGTTCTGTCGGCGCTGGTGCTGGTGATCGCCGGCGGGCTCACCGGTGGCGGTTTCTACCTCTACCACCGGTACGAGGACAGGGTCGAGCGCGCTCCGCTGATGCCGTCGCTGTCGGCCGAGGACGCCAAGAAGACCGAGGAGAACTGGGCGTCCGGGCCGCTCAACCTGCTGCTGCTCGGATCCGACTCGCGTGCCGAGGAGGCGACCAGCGGGGTCAGCCCGATCGGTGAGCGGTCGGACACGATCATGATTCTGCACATCTCCAGGAGCCGGGACCGGGCCGTGTTCATCTCGATCCCCCGGGACAGTTACGTCGAGGTGCCGCCCGGCGGGAACTGGAACGGCGGCAAAAACAAGATCAACTCCGCGTTCGCGTTCGGCGGGGCGCCGCTGACCGCCGAGACCGTGACGAAGCTGACCGGGGTCACCCTGGACGGCGCCATGGTCGCCGACTTCGGCAGCATCCGGGAGATGGTCGACGCGGTCGGCGGGGTCAACGTCTGCATCGAGTACCGGGTACGCGCGCTCGACACCGGCCGGGTCTGGGAGCCGGGCTGCCACGACATGGACGGCGCGACCGCGCTGGAGTTCGTCCGCCAGCGTCACGGCGTGGTCGGCGGCGACTTCGGCCGGATGCACAACCAGCAGCTCGTGGTGAAGGCGCTGATCGCGAAGGTCTCGTCGAGCGGCACGCTCACCAACCCCCTGGAACTGGACAGCCTGCTCGGCATCACGGCCGGTGCGCTCACCGTCGACGAGAAGCTGGACCTGCGGGACCTGGCCTTCGCGGTCCGCGCCATCCGCCCGGGCGACGTCGATTTCCGGACTGTGCCGTACACCCGGGCGGACCTGAACACCTCGGCCGGCACCGCGGTCCAGCTCGACGCGGAGGCCTCGACGGCGATGTTCGCGGCCCTCGCCGGCGACACCATCGACCAGTGGCTCGCCGCGAACCCGCCGCAGGTCCAGCCCGGCACCTGAACGCGTCGTTAATCACCAGGCGTTTCTGAGCCGTTCCGCCTATTCTTGCTGCGCCATGTCGATTTCGCCTGCCTCCCCTGCGGCCATGTCCGAGTTGCGTAACCGGATCGCCGAGCTCCTACCCCGCGACGAACACCGCCTGGGCCGCCGGCTGGAGGGGACCAGGCGCATCCGCGACGACGCGGCCCGGTCCGCTGCGCTCGCCGAGATCACCGCCGAGCTGGAACAGGCCCGGTCGCGCCTGGATGCCCGGCTCGCCCGGATCCCGGCGATCCGCTATCCGGAAGCGCTGCCGGTCAGCGCCCGCAAGGACGACATCGCGGCGGCGATCCGGGACCACCAGGTCGTGGTCGTCGCCGGTGAGACCGGCTCCGGCAAGACCACCCAGATCCCCAAGATCTGCATGGAGCTGGGCCGTGGGGTACGCGGGCAGATCGGGCACACCCAGCCCCGGCGGATCGCGGCCCGTACCGTGGCCGAGCGGATCGCCGAGGAGCTGGACCGGCCGCTCGGTTCGACCGTCGGTTACAAGGTGCGCTTCACCGACCAGGTGAGCGACGACACCATGATCAAGGTGATGACCGACGGCATCCTGCTCGCCGAGATCCAGACCGACCGGATGCTGCGACGGTACGACACCCTCATCATCGACGAGGCGCACGAGCGCAGCCTCAACATCGACTTCATCCTCGGTTACCTGCGTGAGCTGCTGCCGAAACGGCCCGACCTCAAGCTGATCATCACCTCGGCGACGATCGAGACCGAGCGGTTCGCCGAGCACTTCGCGGACGCGAGCGGCAAGCCCGCCCCGGTGATCGAGGTGTCCGGACGCACCTTCCCGGTCGAGGTCCGGTACCGCCCGCTGGTCATCGTGACCGAGGATGAGACCGAGGAACCGCAGGATCAGATCGACGGCATCGCCGACGCCGTCGACGAGCTGGGCCGGGAGGGCGACGGCGACATCCTGGTCTTCCTCTCCGGTGAGCGGGAGATCCGGGACACCGCCGACGCGCTGACCAAGCGGGACCTGCGCAACACCGAGATCGTCCCGCTGTACGGCCGGCTCTCGGCGGCCGAGCAGCACAAGGTTTTCGAACGGCACACCGGACGGCGCGTCGTGCTCGCCACCAACGTGGCCGAGACGTCGCTGACGGTCCCGGGCATCCGCTACGTGATCGACCCGGGCACCGCCCGGATCAGCCGGTACTCGCACCGGCTCAAGGTGCAGCGCCTGCCGATCGAGGCGGTCTCCCAGGCGTCGGCCAACCAGCGCAAGGGCCGCTGTGGGCGTACGTCGGACGGCATCTGCATCCGGCTGTACTCGGAGGAGGACTTCGAGCAGCGCCCCGAGTTCACCGAGCCGGAGATCCTGCGGACCAACCTGGCCAGTGTCATCCTCCAGATGACCAACCTGGGTCTCGGTGACCTCGCCAAGTTCCCGTTCATCGACCCGCCGGACCGGCGCAACATCACCGACGGCGTGAAGCTGCTCGAAGAACTGGGCGCGCTCGACGACCGCAAGCTCACCCCGATGGGCCGCCAGCTCGCCCAGCTGCCGGTCGACCCGCGGCTGGCCCGCATGGTCATCGAGGCGGACCGGCAGGAGTGCCTCGCCGAGGTCATGGTGATCGCGGCCGCGCTGTCGATCCAGGATCCGCGCGAGCGTCCGGCCGAGAAACAGCAGCAGGCCGACGAGCGGCACGCCCGGTTCGTCGACAAGGAATCGGACTTCTTCAGCTATCTCAATCTGTGGCGTTATCTGCGCGAGAAACAACAGGAACTCTCCGGCAATCAGTTCCGCCGGCTCTGCCGTTCCGAATTCCTCAACTACCTCCGGGTACGGGAATGGCAGGACATCTATTCGCAGCTGAAGCAGGTCGCGCGTACCCTGGGTTTGTCCTTGAAGGAGGACTGGGAAGCGGGAGTCGCGCCGCAACCGGTGCACACCGCCCTGCTCGCGGGTCTTCTCAGCCACATCGGATTCAAGGATTCCGACAAGCGGGAATATCTGGGTGCCCGGGGCGCCAAGTTCGCCATTTTCCCCGGGTCCGCGCTGTTCAAGAAGCAGCCGCGCTGGGTGATGTCCGCCGAGCTGGTCGAGACGAGCCGGCTCTGGGGCCGGGTGAACGCCCGGATCGAACCGGAATGGGCCGAGAAACTCGCTCCGCACCTGGTCAAACGTAGTTACTCGGAGCCGCACTGGGACCGCAGGATGGGCGCGGTGATGGCTTTCGAGAAAGTGACTCTGTACGGCCTGGCGATCGTGCCGCGCCGCCGTGTCGGTTATGGCAAAGTGGACCCGATCGTCTCCCGGGAATTGTTCATCCGGCACGCGCTCGTCGAGGGTGACTGGGAGACCCACCACAAGTTCTACGGCGAGAACCTGCGGCTGCTCAAACAGATCACCGATATCGAGAACCGGGCCCGGCGACGGGACATCGCGGTCGACGACGAAACGGTGTACGCGCTGTACGACGCGCGGATCCCGGCCGAGGTGGTGTCCTCACGGCATTTCGACGGCTGGTGGAAGAAAGCTCGCGTCGAATCGCCGGAACTGCTCACCTTCACCCGGGAAGACGTCGTCAACGCGGGACGCGACACCGTCGACCCGAACGCGTTCCCGGACGCCTGGCTGGCGAGCGGCGTGAAACTCCCGCTCTATTACGAGTTCAACCCCGACTCGCACGCCGACGGTGTGACGGTCCGGATGCCGCTCGATCTGATCAACAAGGTCGACGCGGACGACTTCGGCTGGTCGGTGCCGGGCTTCCGCAAGGACGTCGTGATCGCGCTGATCCGGGCGCTGCCGAAACACCTGCGCACCGCGTTCGTCCCGGTGCCGGACTGGGCCGAGGCCGTGATCGACCGCGTGCCGCCGCGCCGCGGGCCGCTGCCCGACGCCGTCGGCGCCGAGCTGCGCCGGCTCACCGGTACCGTGGTCCCGGCCGACGCGTGGCGTCCCGACCAGGTCCCCGAGCACCTGCGGATGAACTTCCGGGTGGTCAACGAGGCGGGCGAGGTGGTCGCCGAGGGCCGCGACCTCGACGTGCTGCGCCGTCAGCTCGCGCCGAAGGTGCAGGCCACCATCTCCCGCGCGGCCGGCAACCTGGAACGCCGCGGCATCACCACGAACGACTTCGGCGCCCTGCCGCGCAAGGTCGCCCAGGTCCGCGGCGGGTACGAGGTCAACGTCTGGCCCGCGCTCGTCGACGAGGGCACGTCGGTGGCCGTGAAGGTCTTCGAGACCGAGCCGGAGCAGCGCACCGCCATGGTCGCCGGCACCCGCCGGCTGCTGATGCTGACGCTGCCCCCGGCCGCGCGGTTCCTGCAGGGCCGGCTCGACAACAAGGCCAAGCTGGAGCTCTCCCGGGGTAACCCCTACCGGTCGATCTCCGATCTGCTCGACGACTGCACGGGCGCCGCGGTCGACCGCCTCGTTGCGGACAACGGCGGTCCGGTGTGGTCGTCGGTCGAGTTCGCGTCGCTGCGTGACCACGTCCGTCAGGACCTGGTGGACGCGGTCGCGAACGTGGTCACCCAGGTGCAGGCGGTCCTGGCGACCGCCTATGACGTCGAGCAGCGGGTACGCGTCCTGCGCGACCCCACCCTGCTGCCCGCGCTCGCCGACATCCGTCAGCAGCTGAAGGGCCTGGTCCATCAGGGTTTCGTGACCGAGACGGGATGGCGGCAGCTGCACCACATGCCGCGGTACCTGCGCGGGATCGTCTACCGCCTGGACCGGCTCGGTGGTGGTCTCGGCCGCGACCGGCAGCTGACCACGCAGATCCACGAGATCGAGTCGGAGTTCCGCGAGCTGCGCGCCGAGGCGCCGAAGGGTGGCCCGGCCGAGGAGGGCCTGCGCGAGATCCGGTGGATGATCGAGGAGCTGCGGGTCAACTTCTTCGCCCAGACGCTCGGAACCGCCTATCCGATTTCGGACAAAAGGATCTACAAGGCGATGGACGCGCTGCCTCTCTAGCAGGGTCGGTGCGTGCTGGGTGCCGTTCGGTTACCCCCCTGTTCAGGCTGGTCGCCGGGCTTTAGCGTCTTCCGCATGACGAACGAGAACCTCGCCATCGCCCCGATCGCCGCCGCTGTCGCCGTCCGTCCCGCCGGCGCCCACCTCGACGAGATGATGGCCCGGATCGGTGTCGACGGTCTGGTCGCCGCGTTCGCCTCGCCCGCCCTGCTGGCCCGCGTCGACCAGCACGCCGCCGCGGTCCGGGACGCCCTCGCCGACGCCGGCCGGGAGCTCGACGCCGAGGGCCTGGCGTCGTACGCCCGGGCCATCACGGCGGGCGCCGCCCGGATGGGACGCACGATCCCGGCCGCCGGCGAGGCGCCGATGACGGCCGCCGGATGGATGGGCGCCGAGTGGACGTTGCAGCGGCTCCTCGGTGTCTGCCTGATCGCCGTGGAGGCCGGCCTCCTCTGAACCGGCGACCCCATACGGTCGACTTTCCGTGGGTGTTTTGCACCCTTGTGGGGTGAATGAGCGATCTTCTTTCCATGAGGATCCTCAAGTACTCGATTTTCGCTCTCCTCGCCGTCCCGGCTCTGGCGGCTCCGGCCGCCGCCGCGCCCGCTTCGCCGTCGGAAGTTCCGGCGCCGGGCCTTGTCGCGCGCTACAACTTCGACGGCGGGGCCACCGGGGGGCGGGTCAGCGACCTGTCCGGCCGGGGCGGGCCGCTGACCGTGCGCGGCTCCAACAACGGGCAGGTGGCGTTCACCGCGCTCGGCGCCGGCCGGTTCGCCACGTTCCCGGCCGCCTGCGCGGCCGGGACGACCACGTGCCCGCGCGCGCTTCTCGAAGCGGCCGACGACGCCGACCTCGACCCGGGCACCCGCGGTTTCAAATGGGCAGCCACGGTACGCGTCGCGGCCGGGCAGCTCACCGGCAACGCCAACATGATGCAGAAGGGCGTCGCGAACGCCGGTAGCCAGTGGAAGATGCAGATCAGCGGCAAGGCCGGCCGGGCACAGTGCGTGATGGTGGCCCAGGGCACCGGGCAGAAGTTCACCGCCACGTCGGCGAAGCCGATCGCGGACGGCGCCTGGCACCGGCTGGTGTGCGAGCGGGCCGGCACCGGGCTGAGCGTGTCGGTGGACGGCGTGGCGAGCGGCCGGGCGGTGATCCCGGCAACGCTGGCCGTGGACAACGCGATGCCGCTGCGCGTCGGCGGCCCGAACCTGCAGACCGGCGGCGACATGTACCACGGCCAGATCGACGATGTGTACGTCCAGCTCGGCTGATAGTCCCCGGCCGTCGCTCACGTAGGTCATCGGGCCGGATGACCTCCGTGGGCTACGGCTGAGCGGCACGGCTGAGCGGCAAGGAAGCGACGCGAGCCGTAGCCCAGAGAGATCATCCGGTCCGATGACCTTTCTGCGCTACGGCTCGGCGCCTGGCGGTCGTCGCCGGCGCCACGGTGGGTGATCGAATCAAACCGCGATGCGGGCCATCGACGAGTCGATCATGCGAGTCGCCTCGGGGAAGTCGACCAGCTGGTCGCGGACCAGCCGCAGCCCCACGCGCAGCGCACCTGCCGGCACACCCCGGCTCCCCAGCACCCCGGCCGTCCACTCGACGAAGTCGGTGAAGATCGCGTCCTCGCCGACGTACAGTGCGGCGGCCAGGAAGTCGGCGATGTGGCCCAGGTCCTCGGCCGTCGCGTCGGCCTCCTCCTGGTCGTAGTGATGGGCGGTGGGATAGGCCGCAGGCAGCCGTTCCATCGCGGTCGCGATGAGCTGCGGCCGCGACCGGACCAGGTGGGTGTACTCCTCATCGCCGAGAGAAGTCCCCGGAAAAGCGTCGGCTCCCCACGGTGGCGGCCAGTCCGCCGCCAACCGGGCGACCGCCGTCTCACCGCTGGCCGCCCACGCGTCCGCTCCGAGACGCTCGGCGTAGACGCCGTCCGGGCCGAAGCCCGCGCCGCCGGCGATCACCGGGATCCCGGCGGCACGGCAGGCCGTGATGGCGGCGTGCGCCCGGGGCAGCCGGGTCGGGATCATGCAGCTGAGCGCGACCGCGTCCGGGCCGGTCTGGTGCAGGTGGGTGATCAGGTGCCGGCCGGGGACGCTGGCGCCGAGGAAGTCGACCCGCCAGCCGTCCAGCCGCAGCAGCTCGGTGAGCATCCGGGCGGGCAGGCCGTGCCACTCGCCGTCCACGCAGGCCAGAGTGATCCGGCCGCGGGCGGCCGGCACGGTGGTGCGGGCGCCGACGGCGGCCAGCACACGCTCGCTGACCGCGGTGGCGGCGTGCTCGCGGGCCACACCCCACTCGTTTGCCGCCCAGAGCTCGCCGACCCGCCGCTGGGTCGCGCCGATCACGTCGACGATCACCCGCTGGGCGGGCACGCCGGAGTCCAGCAGGGCGGTCGCGAGAGCGATCGCGCCGCGCTCGTCACCGTCGCCGACCAGATCCAGATAGTGATCGAGCGCAAGATCGGCGGTGGCCACGGAGGTCACGAGCGGGACCGGACCCGCCGGTCGCCACGCTGGGTGGCGACCAGGTACGGCGAGGAGTTGCGTGCACCGCCGCCGCGCAGGGTCAGAGGCGTCCGGGTGTGCGCGCGGACCGCCAGCAGGGCGATGTCGTCGCGGGGACCGCCGTGCACCCAGTCGGAGACGAGCTGGCGCAGCCGTTCCACCGCGACCGCTCCGGGCACGCCCAGGCAGCCGGCCAGGTGCCGGCGCAGCCGTTCCTCACCGAACTGCTCCTCGCCGCTCGGGCCGCCGCGCGCCTCGGTGAGACCGTCGCTGTAGAGCAGGCACAGCTCGCCGGGGGCCAGCTCGACGGTGGCCGGGCGGACCGTGATCTCCGGGAGGACACCGATCAGTGTTCCCTTGGCGGGGACCTCTTCGACCGTACCGTCGAGGCGCAGGACCAGCGGTGGAGGGTGACCGCCGCTGGCGAGCCTGAGGCGCACGCGGCCGTGCTCGGCTCTGTGTGCCGAGCCGACGACGAGGGTGACGAACCGCTGGCGGCGACGGCCGGGTTGCAGCAGCGCCTGGTTGAGCACCGTCAGCATCGCCTCAGGGGTGACGCCGACGAGCCGCAGCGCGCGCAGGGTCTGCCGCACCTTGCCGGTCAGGACGGCGGCCTCGGGGCCGGTGCCGCAGACGTCGCCGAGCGCGATCACGGTGTCGCTGCCGCCGTTCACCGGGCCGAGCACGTCGTAGAAGTCGCCGCCGATGCGCAGCGAGTCACGGGCGGCCTGGTAGGAAGCGGCCAGCTCGAAGCCCTCCGGCTGGGGAATCTCCGGCGGCAGCAGGTCGGCCTGCAGAACGGCGGTGGTGTCCACCTGCTCCTGGTAGAGCGTGGCGGCCGCGATCGCGGCGCCGGCCCGGGCCGCGAAGATCCGGGCGAGCATCTCGTCGCCGGCCGAGTACGTGGCCGTGGTGCCGCTGCGCGCCAGGATCAGCGCGCCGGCCGGTTCGGCGTTGCCGGGCAGCGGGATCACCAGCAGCGCGCCGATCGGTCCGAGGCCGGCCGGGAAGAGCCAGCCGGGCGCCTGGGCGGGGTCGAGCCACCGGCTCGGGATCGGCGGGAAGCCGTCGAGCGCCTCGGGCAGGCCGGGGACCTCGACCAGCACCCGCTCGGCGAGGGTGCCCTCCTCGGCGGCGTGGCCGGGGGAGATGCGGATCCAGGCGCACTTGCCGTTGTCGAGCGGCATCACCACCATGGCGGCGTCGGCCAGGTGCGCCACCGCCAGCTCGGCGGTGGTACGCGTACACCTGCGGACATGGAGCGAGGCGGAGAGCCTGCGACCCGCCTCGGCGAGGAAGGCCGTGCGGGACCGCTCGATCTCGAGCTCGGCGGTGCGCTGGGTCTGCTCGGTGTTGTCGCGCAGGAACCAGGCGTAGTGCTCGTCGTCGAGCCGGCGCCGCATCCCGTAGACGTGGCGGCCGTCGTGCTCGGCGCGGTAGGAGTTCCCGGACAGCGGGCTGTCCTCGCCGGGTTTCACGCCGGGCAGCAGGCGCAGCGCTTCCGCGTTGGCGAACAGCACCACGTCGCCGGCGGCGGCGCAGAGAATCACGGCCTCGGTGGCGGCGTCCATGGCAGCCCGGAACAGGGCTGGTGCGGGCGCGACCGGAACGGTACGCGTCATCAGTCGCCTCCTTTACCCCTTCAGGTTACGTGGTCTCCGGCTCAGTCCTTGATGTCGACCACGATCGGGGCATGGTCGGACGGTCCTTTTCCCTTGCGTGCTTCCCGGTCCACCAGGGCATCCGTGACCCGGCCCGCGATGTCGGAACTCGCGTAGACCAGATCGATCCGCATGCCCTTGTTCTGATGGAACATACCGGCGCGGTAGTCCCAGTAGGTGAAGGGATGGTCGCCCTTGAGCGGTCGGGCCGGCACGTCGGTGAGCCCGAGCGCGCGCAGCTCGGCGAGGGCCGCCCGCTCCGGCGGTGTCACATGGGTGGAACCGGCGAAGACGGCCGGATCCCAGACGTCGGCGTCGGTGGGCGCCACGTTGTAGTCGCCGGCGACCACGACCGGGCCGGCCGCCAGGTCCGCGACGAGCGCGGTACGCAGGGCGGCCAGCCACTGAAGCTTGTAGGTGTAGTGCGGGTCCTCCGGTGTCCGGCCGTTCGGCACGTACACCGACATGAACCGGATGCCGCCGCAGATCGCGCTGACCGCCCGGGCCTCCGCTCGGGGTTCGGCCGAGGGGAACCCCGGTTCGCCGTCGAACCCGTGGCGCACGTCGCCGAGGCCGGCCTTGGAAAGGATCGCGACGCCGTTCCACCGGCCCTGGCCGTACGCCGCCACGTCGTAACCCAGTGCGGCGACCTCGTCCGGGAACCCGTCCTGCGCGACCTTGGTCTCCTGGAGGCAGACGACGTCCGGCGCGGTGGTGGTGAGCCAGTCGAGCAGGCGCGGCAGGCGGGCCTTGACCGAGTTGACGTTCCAGGTGGCGAAGCGCATCCGCCCAGACTGCCCTATTTCAGCGGCCCGGGCCGCATCGGGTCGCGCACTGCGGTGAACAGGGCCAGCGCGAGCCCGGTCATCAGCACGAGCAGCAGCATGAGAAGCACTGGTTCTCTCCCGAAGCGACCTGACGTGACCTGGCACACAACCCAAATCCGTGTGCGAATAATGCCGGAGTTGCCCGCACAACGCCAGTCCTGCTGACAGGTTTGTCCAAGAGACAAGTACTGATCACGGGGAGCGATCATGGAAGTCCAAGTGCTGCCGGAACTGCCGGAAAACCTGTACGACGACGCCTGGGCGTTCTACCAGGAGACCTTTTCCGATCTGGCCATCCTCGCGGTCAACCGGCACCTGATGTACCGCCACGAGTTCGACGAGCTGATGGCGGACAAGCGGGCGGACAAGTACGTGGCGGTCGACGCCGACGGCGGCATCGTCGGGCTCGGCGTGATGACAAACGAACTGGACGCGGTGCCGCTGGTCTCGCCGAAGTACTTCGAGTACCACTGGCCGGACCTGTTCGAGGAGCGCCGGCTCTTCTACGTGGTCTTCGTCGGCGCCTCGGTGGGCACCCGGGGCGCCGGGGTCTTCATCAGCCTGCTGCGGTCCATGTACAAGGCGATCGGCGCGGTCGACGGCAAGGTGTTCGTCGACATCTGCTCGTACAACGAGGAGCGCAACTCGCTGCCCCGGATGATCTCGATGATCCTGGGCCGGGTCGCCGGTCAGGCCCAGCCGACCCGGCTGGACGCCCAGTCGTTCTGGATGTACGAGTTCCCACCGCCCGGAACGCTGGTCCGCGAGGAACGCCGGAGCGGATTCCGGGAGCGCCGGGGCGGACTCCCGGAACGCCGCGGCGGCCGCTAGTCAGCTCCTCATTCGGACCGGCGGTGCCGGCCGTACGCCGATTCCAGCGCTGACGTGATCGCGGGGACCTGGACTTCCGGGGGACCCGCGATCACGTCCTTGTGCCACCGCTCGGCGAACTCCGACGCCGGTACCGCCTTGCCCCAGAGCCAGCCCTGGCCGTTGACCACGCCGACGGCGTACAGGGCCTCACGCTGCAGCGGCGTCTCCACGCCCTCGGCGATGACGCTGAGGCCGAGCGCGTGACTCATCGCCACCACGGCACGGACGATCTCGTCGTCCTCCACGTTCACCCCGAGGCCGATCACGAACGAGCGGTCGATCTTCACGCCGGTGACCGGGAAACGGCGCAGGTATCCGAGCGCCGAGAAGCCGGTGCCGAAGTCGTCGATGAGCAGCTTCACGCCGAGCTCACGCAGCTCGAACAGGACCCGGGCGGTCACGCTGGATCCGTCCACCATCACCGACTCGGTCATCTCCAGGGCTACGCAGTGCGCCGGTACGCCGTACCGCAGCATCTCGCCGGAGACGATCAGCGGGAGTTCCGGCTCGTTGAGCTGGCGCGGCGACACGTTGATGGAGAGGTAGAAGTCGTCGCGGACGACACCCTCGGAGCGCCACACGCCGAGCTGGCGGAGCGCCTCCTGGCGTACCCAGGTGCCGATGCTGCCGATCAGGCCGGCGTCCTCGGCGATCGGGATGAACGTCATCGGCGGGATCGCGCCGCGTTCCGGGTGCTCCCACCGGACGAGGGCCTCGGCGCCGACCGGGATGCCGGTCTCCAGCCGGACGAGCGGCTGGTAGTGGACCCGCAGCTGGCCTTCGGCGAGCGCCTGGCGCAGCGCCACCTCGAGTTCGATCCGCTCCCGGACCTGGTCGTGCATCGAGGTGTCGAAGATCGAGGAGCGGCCTGGGCCCTCGCCCTTGGCGCGGTACATGGCGGTGTCGGCATCGCGCATCAGCGCCTCGGCGGTCACCGCGGCGCGGGCCGCGTCACCGGCGGCGTGCGAGATGCCGATCGACGCGCTGATCACCACTTCGGTGTCGCGTACCGGGAAGGGCCGGGCGAAGCAGCCGCGGATGTCGTCGACCAGGTGCAGGGCGCCGCCCTTCTCGCCGACGAACGCGAGCAGGAACTCGTCGCCGCCGACCCGGGCCACCGGGATGTTCGCGGCCACCGCCGAGCGCAGCCGCCGGCCCACCTCGATCACCAGCTGGTCACCGGTGTCGTGGCCCCAGGAGTCGTTGACCCACTTGAAGCCGTCCAGGTCGAGCATGTAGACCCAGACCCGGTCGTGCCCCTCCGGGTCGACGACGGTGACCAGGCGTTCGATCTCCGACGAGATGGACGTCCGGTTCGGCAGCGAGGTCAGCGGGTCGTGGGTGGCCTGGTGCTCGGAGCGCAGCTGGGCGGCGACCTGGGCCTGCACGGCCGACGTGGCCCGGAACAGCAACAGGCCCACGGTCAGGGCGCCGACGCCGGCGATCAGCAGGCGCTCGCCGGTGCCGCTGCTCCTCTCGGTGAGCAGCAGTACGGACGGCAGGACCATCGCCGGGGCGAGCAGGGCCAGGCGCTGCCAGCCCCACTCCTGCACCGGCGCCCGGGCGGCACGGCTCATCTCGACGACCGACGGGTGCAGTGCGGTGACGCCGAGGGCCGTGTACGCGATCAGGAACGGCACGTTGAGCAGCGGGTCGGCGTAGATCTTCCCGCCGACCCCGGCGATCGCGTACAGGAAGTCGCCGGTGAACATCCCGATCATCGTGACGGTGAGCGCGGTCAGGCTGAACGGCCAGGTCTTCGCCGTGAAGGTCAGATTGACGATCAGCAGCATGATGATCACGTCGAAGAGCGGGTAGGTGCCCTGGATCAGCGACAGCAGGGCCGGCCGGCCGGTCATCGCGGCGGCCGGTAGAGCCAGCAGCAGGGTTGTCGTCACACCGGCGGCCAGGGTGACGATCAGGCCGTCGAGCACGGCGTGCCGGTCCAGGCTCTGCCGCTGGCGCAGCAGCATCGCCAGGAAGACGCCGAGCAGCACGTACCCGCTGAAGCTGAACACGTCGGCGACCAGCGGCCAGGGCATGGCCTCCTCGGTGACCGTGGGCCGGATCAGCACCCCGATCAGGAAGAGCAGGGCGGCCGCGCCCATCAGCAGCCAGGCGGTCGGCGGTTCGGCGCCCCAGCGGCGGGGACCCAGGAAGCAGGCCGCGACCGTGACGACGCCGAGCAGCACGAAGCTGATGTTGCTGATCAGCGAGTCGGGGAACAGCGCGTAGAGGGCCGTGGCGGCGATGCCGGCGACGGCCATGACCTGCCAGAGCCGCCGGACGATAACGGGCGGGAGTGCAGGTTGCACCGGGCATTCCTCCCGAAGATCAATGTTGGGATCAACGGTAGCAATTCCGCCCTTTTGGGTACCGGGGTTTAGTGAACTGGTCTCACGACCGCGCTTCGCCTGGCTTCATGCGCGAAGACCACCGGGCTCGCCCCGCGCCGCAGCACCTCCCGCGCGACCGAGCCGAGCCGCCGCGCGCCGCCCGCACCCCGCGGGCCGAGCACCACGAGGCCGGCCTGGCGGCTGAGGCGGACCAGGGTGGCCGCCGGCGGGCCGACCAGGATCCGCCTGCTGCCCGGCGGCACCGGCGCGAGCAGTCGATCGGCGGCGGCCCTGGTCTCCGGCCGGTCGGTGGTGATCACATGCACGGCGTACAGCGCGCTGCCGCGCAGCGCGGCCTCCTCGGCGGCGAACCGCAGGCCCAGTGCGGCGAACTCGGAGTCGTCGACAGCGGCGAGCACCGGGCCGACCGGCGGCCTCGGCCCGCGGGCCAGGATCACCGGGCACCAGGAATCCGGCACGAGTGTGCGTACCAAAGAGCCCGAACCGAGCCGGGCGAGCCCGTCGCCACCCACCACGACCAGGGCGGCGGTGCGGCTCAGGCCGATCAGGACGCGTGCGGGTGATCCATCCCGCAGTTGTCCCCGCGCATCCACCCCGGGTGTGGAACGCTGGGCGGTAGCGACCGCCTCGTCCAGCACGCGCGAGGCGGCGCCACGAGCCGAGGCGTAATCAGTGCCCGGGCCGGACTCGGTTCTCGGGTCGGGCCAGGATTTCGGATCGGGCCAGGATTTCGGATCGGGCCAGGATTTCGGATCGGGCCAGGTGAAAGCGTGAACGATTTGCAACGTGCACGCGCGGGAGAGGGCCTCCCGTGCGGCCAGCCGGACCGCGGCGCGACTCGCCGCGGTGCCGTCGGTACCCACCACGACGGGATCTCGCATCGGTCCTCCCGTAACAAAGCCGCAATATACCGACCATTGTCTATGGTGCAACGGCCCATACGTACTGGTGACCAATGCCTCAACAGGTGGCTACCTGATGACCCATTCAGGTTGAGGGTTTACGGTGAACGGCAAAATCTTTGGGACATCTGCCGGTGAAGTGAGGGAAATACATGACGGATGTCAAGCTCGACCACCCTGGTGGCCAGCTGTCGATGTCGGTACGCGAAGCCGTCGACGGGCCGGGCGGCATCGACGTCAGTGCTCTTCTTAAAGAGACCGGCTACGTAACGCTCGATCAGGGCTTCGTAAACACCGCTTCAACCACGTCGTCGATCACCTACATCGACGGCGACCAGGGCATCCTGCGGTACCGGGGCTACCCGATCGACCAGTTGGCGGAGAAGAGCACCTTCCTTGAGGTGTCCTACCTGCTGATGAACGGCGAGTTGCCGACCGCTCCGGAGCTGCGGGACTTCGCGGACAAGATCCGCGTGCACACCCTGCTCCAGGAGGAGATGCGCACGTTCTTCTCCGGCTTCCCGCGCGACGCGCACCCGATGGCGGTGCTCTCCTCGGCGGTCACCGCGCTGTCGACCTTCTACCAGGACTCACTCGACCCGCTCGATCCCGAGCAGGTCGATATCTCCGCAATCCGCCTGATGGCGAAACTTCCGACGATTGCGGCGTACGCCTACAAGAAGTCGATCGGGCACCCGCTGCCGTACCCGGACAACTCGCTGGACTACGTCGAGAACTTCCTGCGTCTGACGTTCGGGCTGCCCACGCTGCCGTACGATGTCGACCCGAAGGTCGCCAAGATCCTCGACATGCTGTTCATCCTGCACGCCGACCACGAGCAGAACTGCTCCACGTCGTCGGTGCGCCTCGTCGGCTCCTCCCAGGCGAACCTGTTCGCCTCGGTCTCGGCCGGCATCAACGCCCTCTCCGGCCCGCTGCACGGCGGCGCCAACGCGGCGGTGCTCGAAATGCTCGAGCAGATCCGCAAGGACGGCGGAGACGTCAACGCGTTCGTCACGCGAGTGAAGAACAAGGAAAAAGGCGTCAAGCTGATGGGCTTCGGCCACCGGGTCTACAAGAACTACGACCCGCGCGCCGCCATCGTGAAGAAGGCCGCCCAGGAAGTCCTCTCCACCCTGGAAACGCCCGACCCGCTGCTGGAGATCGCCTTCAAGCTGGAGGAGATCGCGCTCTCCGACGACTACTTCATCTCTCGCAAGCTGTACCCGAACGTCGACTTCTACACCGGCCTCATCTACAAGGCCATGGGTTTCCCGACGAAGATGTTCACGGTCCTCTTCGCGATCGGCCGCCTGCCGGGCTGGATCGCGCAGTACCGCGAGATGATGGTCGACCCGGCCAACAAGATCGGCCGCCCGCGCCAGATCTACACCGGCGCTCCGGTCCGCGACTTCGTCGCTCTGGACAAGCGCTGAGCTTTCCGCTCCACAACGCCCTGCCGGTGGCTCCGGCAGGGCGTTTCCCTTTCTTCTGGGTACGCGTGACCGCAGAGCCCCGTGCCACCCGGACGCGAGCTGGCTGCCCACTCCAGGCCACCCGGCGCCCATCGCGACCGGTGCATGCCTGAGGCCGTCGCCCACAGCACCGGGTCGCTGTCCGCCGACTTCCAAGATCTTGGCAAGCTCCACCGCCGTAAAAGCCCGAACTCGCCAAGATCGCCGGAGCCGGAGCCGGAGCCGGAGCCGGGGCCGGAGCGGCCGGAGCCGGAGCGGCCGGCAGTGCCGAGCCGAGGCGGGGGCCCACGGTGTGCTCGTGTCCGGCCGGGGCGGGGGCCCACGGTGTGCTCGTGTCCGGCCGGGGCAGGGGCCCACGGTGGGTTCTGGTCCACTCGAGGCGGGATCAGGACACACATTGGCGTTGCGTGCGTTTTCATCATCGCTATAGCCGTGCTCAGGCCACACGTTGGCGTTGTGTGCGACCCGATCCTCGCTATCGACCGCCACTGTGCGACCGGGCCTACCCTGCCACTCCTCTTTGTGTGCTCTGATCCCGCCCGCCGCCCGCCGCCCGCCGCCCGCCGCCCGCCGCCCGCCGCCCGCCGCCGCGCCGCCGCGCCCCCGCCGCCGCGCCGCCGCCCCGCCGCGCCCGCCGCCGCCCCGCCGCGCCCGGGATGCGGCCGTCCGGGGTGACCCGGTGGCTGGGACCCGGGCGCCCGCCTTGCGGGATCGGCCGGTGGCGGGCCGGTAGGAAAGGATGTTCGACGGGTATGCCAGAACGCGCCGGGAAACTGCCGGGCGCCGCGAGGGAGGCTACGCATGGACGTCGTGATCGGGATCGACACCGGGACCACCGCCACCAAGGGTGTCGCGACCGGGCCGCGCGGTGAGGTGCGTGCGCTGACCAGCGTGCACTACCCGCTGTCGGTGCCCGGGCCGGGCCGGGCCGAACTTGACCCGGAGCAGCTCACCGCCGCCGCCGTCAAGGCGCTCGTCGACGTCGCCACCGAATGCCGGGACAACGGCGACCGGGTGATCGCTATCGGTCTCAGCGGGTTCCTGCACGCCCTCGTGCCGATGTCCGCCGGCAGTCAGCCGCTCGGGCCGCTGATCACCTGGGCGGACGGGCGCTCGGCCGAGCAGTGTGAGCGCATCGTCGCCGAGGGGCGGGCCAAGACGCTGCAGGCCCGGACCGGTACGCCGGTACACCCGATGTCGCCGCTCACCAAGCTTGCCTGGTGGGCCGAGAACGACGCGGAGACGCTGCGCGGCACACCTCGCTGGGGCGGGGTGAAGGAGCTGATCGTCGCGGCGCTCACCGACGCGCCGTTCCAGGTGGACCTGTCGATCGCGTCCGGCACCGGGTTGTACGACATCCACTCGCGCAAGTGGGACGACGAGGCCCTGGAGATCGCCGGTGTCCGGGCTAACCAGCTCGCCGAGGTGGTGCCGACCACCACGACCCTGCGACTGAGGTCCGACATCGCCTCGGCGGCCGGGCTCGACAAGGACGTGCCACTGGTGATCGGCGCCGCCGACGGGCCGCTCGCCAACCTCGGTGTCGGCGCCACACCGCCCGGGGTCGCAGCGGTGTCGCTGGGTACGAGCGGCGCCTTGCGTACCGTCGTGGATCGGCCGACGACGGACGCCGCAGGGCGTCTGTTCTGTTATGCGCTCACCGAGGACCGGTGGGTGATCGGCGGCGCCGTGAACAACGCCGGTTCGGTGGTCCGGTGGGCGGGGGAGGCGTTCGCCGCCGGATTCGAGCGGCCCGGGTCCGAAGGGGAGGACGCCGACGAGCGCGACGCCGCCCTGCTGGAGGAGGCGGCCGCGGTCGAGGCCGGCAGCGAAGGTCTGTTGTGCCTGCCCTACCTGCTCGGCGAGCGTGCGCCGTGGTGGCGTTCGGGTATGCGCGGCGCGTACCTCGGTCTGCGCCGCGAGCACACCCGCCCGCACCTGGTCCGGGCCGCGGTCGAAGGGGTGTGCCAGCAGCTCGCCCTGGTCCGGGACTCGTTCGAGGCCGAGGGCAGCTCACTCACCGAGATCCGGGCCACCGGTGGCGCCGCCGCCTCGGAACTGTGGATTCAGACGCTCGCGTCGGCAATGGACCTGCCGGTTTCGGTGGCCGATACCCCGGAGGGCACTGCCCTGGGCGCCTGCCTGCTGGCCCGGCACGCCCTCGGTGAGCTGCCCGACCTCGGTGAGGCGGCGGCGCTCGTGCCGATCAGCCGGCACACCCAGCCGCAGCCGGCCGACGCGGCGCTGTACAGCAAGCTGCGCCCGCTCGTCGAGAAGTCCGCACTCGCGGTGCTCGACGTGGTGGCCGAGCTGGACCGGATCGCGCCGGAGCCGCTGCCCGGAACCGAGAAGGCGGTCAAGAGCTGACGTGATCCTCGCCGTAGGCCGCCGGGAAACGACCGCGCTAGAGTGACGCGCGAGCGGAAGCGGAGGAACCCGGTGCGAATCCGGGACGGTCCCGCCACTGTGACCTGGGGAGCGACCCGCAATTCCACGGCTTGAAAAGAGCCTGACGGCTTGAACAGCCGGAAGGAGCGGCGAGCGTTGATCCGGGAGTCAGGAGACTCCGGCCGCTCGTTTCGGCCGTCGCGCGGGCGTGGACACCCGCCGGAAGGGATCTCTGTGACAACTCCGTACCCGTTCTCGGCCGTGGTCGGCCTCGATGACCTGCGCCTGGCGTTGCTTCTCACCGCCGTTTCGCCGGCGGTCGGCGGCGTGCTGGTACGCGGCGAGAAGGGCACCGCGAAGAGCACCGTGGTACGCGCCCTGGCCGCCCTGCTGCCCGGCATCGACACGGTCCGCGGCTGCCGGTTCGCCTGTGACCCGGCAGCCCCCGATCCGGCGTGTCCGGACGGACCCCACGCGGCCGATGAAAAAGCGCAGCACAGACCGGCCACCCTCGTCGAACTCCCGGTCGGCGCCACCGAGGACCGGGTTGTCGGCACCCTCGATCTGCAGCGCGCGCTCAGTGACGGCGTGAAGGCGTACGAACCGGGTCTGCTCGCCGCCGCGCACCGCGGTGTCCTCTATGTGGACGAGGTCAATCTGCTCCCCGACCACCTGGTCGATCTGCTGCTGGACGCGGCCGCGATGGGCCGGGCGCACGTCGAGCGCGACGGCGTGTCGGTCAAGCACGCGGCCCGGTTCCTGCTGGTCGGCACGATGAACCCGGAGGAGGGTGAGCCACGCCCGCAGCTGGTGGACCGGTTCGGCCTGGTGGTGAACGTGGCCGCGCCCCGCGACGCCGTGCAGCGCGCCGAGGTGGTCCGGCGCCGGCTGGCGTACGAGGCCGACCCGGACGGGTTCGCCGTGCGGTTCGCCGGCGACGAGAATGCGTACGCCGGCCGCATCGCCGCCGCCCGCGCCCAGCTGCCGGCCGTGGTGCTGCCCGACGAGGAGCTGGACCGGATCGCACGGGTCTGCCTCGCGTACGGCGTCGACGGGATGCGCGCGGACATCGTCGTGGCTCGCTGCGCGGTGGCCCTGGCCGCCTGGCACGGCCGCGACCGGGTCACCGCCGAGGACGTCGCGGACGCGGCCCGGCTCGCGCTGCCGCATCGCCGCCGCACCGATCCGCTCGACCCGCCCGGCACCGACGAGGAGAAACTCGACGACGCCCTCGCCGAGGCGGAACGCCAGGCGGCGGAGGACGAAGCGGAACGCCAGGCGGCGGAGGAAAAGGCGGAACGCCAGGCGGCGGAGGAGAAGGACAACCCGGAGGATCCCGAGGGTGACGGACCGCCTGACGGCGGCGGAGGCGGTGCGCCACAAGGTCCGCGCGACGGCGGCGGCCCGCAGGGCGCAGGCTCCGATCACGAGGGTACGCGTAACAGCACGCCCCCCGAGCAGCCCGAACAGAACGGTGCCGAACAGAACAGGGCCGGACAGAACGGGGCCGAACAGGACGGGGCCGGCCGGCAGGAGAAGGCCGGAGCTGTCGCGGGCGCCGGGCCGGCGTACCGGACGCGGACGCTGAAGATCGCCGGCCGTGGTGAGGGCGGGCACGCCGGGCGGCGGTCACCCGCGTACGCACGGCGCGGCCGGGTCGTCGGCAGCCGTACCCCGGCCGGGAAGTTGGCGGGCGCGCCGCACCTGCCGGCGACGCTGCGAGCGGCGCTGGACCGGACGGCTTTGGGCCGATCAGCTTCACACGGGCCGGTGGATACGGCGGACGGCGTGATCCGGGTTCTGCCGCGGGACGTGCGGGAGTCGGTGCACGTGGGGCGGGAGGCCAATCTGGTGCTCTTCGTCGTGGACGCCTCCGGGTCGATGGCGGCTCGCAAGCGGATGACTCTCGTGAAGACGGCGGTGCTGTCGTTGCTGCGGGACGCGTACCAGCGGCGGGACCGGATCGGGATGATCACGTTCCGGGGCGCGGACGCCGATCTGGTGCTGCCGCCGACGTCCAGCCACGAGGTCGGGGTGATGCGGCTGGCGGCGTTGCGGACCGGTGGGCGTACGCCGATCGCGGCCGGCCTGCGCACCGCGGCCCGGACCATCGCCACCGAACGCCGCAGGGATCCGCGCCGCAGGCCGCTGCTGGTGCTGGTCACCGACGGGCGGGCCACCAGCGGCCCGGACCCGTTGCGGATGGTGCCGGCTCTGCACGGGGTTTCGGCAGTGGTGGTCGACTGCGAGTCCGGCCCGATCCGGCTGGGCCTGGCCGGCCGGCTGGCGGGCGCGCTGAAGGCCGAGCTGATGCCGCTCGAACAGCTGCAGGCCTCGGTTCTGCAGGGGTCCGCACCGGTCGGTCCGGTGGACCGTGCTCATCGGCGGGCTGCCTGACGGATTGAAGCCCGGCCATCGGCGGTGGGTGAGCGAGGTGAGCCGGACCGCGCCCGTCAGGGGCGGGTTCTCGGAGAGCCACGGTAATTCGGCGGGACGGGTTTCGGCCCGTACAGAAAAAAGGGTTCTTAAATGCCACAAGGGAAAGTTGCCGTCACGCCGGACGATGGGCTGACCACGCGCCAGAGGCGGCGGCAGGCGGTGTTCGCGGTGCACACCGGGGCGGGCAAAGGGAAATCGACGGCCGCCTTTGGGATGGCGCTTCGCGCGTGGAGTGCGGGGTGGCCGATCGGGGTGTTTCAGTTCGTGAAGTCGCAGAAGTGGAAAGTGGGGGAGGAGACCGCCCTCAAAGCGCTCGACGGCATCAACGACACTCCGGTCACCTGGCACAAGATGGGTGAGGGCTGGTCGTGGATCCAGCGGGCAGGCACGGAGCGTGACCATGCGGCCGAGGCTGCCGAGGGTTGGGCGCAGATCAAGCGGGATCTTGCGGCGGAGACCTACAAGTTCTATGTGCTCGATGAGTTCACCTATCCGATGAAGTGGGGCTGGGTGGACGTCGCGGATGTCGTCGAGACTGTTCAGAATCGGCCAGGCACGCAGCACGTGGTGATCACCGGGCGGGATGCGCATCCGGACCTGATCGCGGCGGCCGACCTCGTCACGGAGATGACCAAGGTGAAGCACCCGATGGACGCCGGTCGCAAGGGTCAGCAGGGCATCGAATGGTGAGCCGGGTCGTGATCGCCGCGCCCGCGTCGGGGCACGGGAAGACGACGGTGGCGACCGGTCTGCTCGCCGCGTTCGCCCGCCGGGGCAAGACGGTTGCGCCGTTCAAAATCGGTCCTGACTACATCGACCCCGGCTATCACGCGCTCGCTGCGGGCCGGCCCGGCCGCAACCTCGACCCGGTTCTGGTCGGTGCGGACCAGATCGGGCCGCTCTTCGCGCACGGCTCGGCCGGCGCCGACATCGCGATCGTCGAAGGAGTGATGGGCCTCTATGACGGCCGCACCGGCGCCGGTGACACCGGATCCACCGCACAGGTCGCTGAGCTGCTCCAAGCCCCGGTGATCCTGGTCGTGGACGCGGCCGCGCAAGGCCGTTCGGTGGCCGCGCTGGTGCACGGATTCCGCAGCTTCGGAACGGTCCGGCTGGCCGGCGTCATCCTGAACAGGGTCGGCTCCGACCGGCACGAGCAGATCCTGCGGGACGCTTGCGAGGAGGTCGGCACGCCGGTGCTCGGTGCGCTGCGCCGATCAGAAGCGGTCGCCGCGCCGTCGCGCCATCTCGGTCTCGTGCCCGCCGCCGAACGCCGCGCAGAGGCACTCGCCTCGGTGGACGCGCTCGCCGCGCTGATCGCGAACGCGATCGACCTGGACGCGGTCGCGGCCGTCGCGCGCTCCGCGCCGCCGCTGGTGGCGACGCCCTGGAGCCCGCTGTCCGAAGATCCGGTTCCAGGCCGTCCGCTGGTCGCGGTCGCCGGTGGCCCGGCTTTCTCCTTCGGGTACGCCGAAACGACCGAACTGCTGGCCGGAGCCGGAGCCGAAGTGGTGACCGTCGATCCGCTTCGTGACGAGTCGTTGCCGCCCGAAACCCGTGCGCTGGTGATCGGCGGCGGATTCCCCGAGGTCTACGCGTCCGAACTGTCGGCGAACGCCCCGTTGCGCGCCTCGGTCGCCGCCCTCGCCGCGACCGGCGGGCCGATCACCGCGGAGTGCGCCGGGCTGCTCTGGCTCTGCACGTCGCTCGACGGCAAGCCGATGTGCGGGGTGATCGACGCCGAGGCGGCCATGACACCCACGCTGACCTTGGGTTATCGGGATGCGGTCGCGCTCACCGACAGTCCTCTCGCGCCGGCCGGCACCCGGGTGACCGGGCACGAGTTCCACCGGACCACGGTGCATCCCCGCTCGGGAATCCTGCTGTCGCCGGCCGCCGGCGCGGCCTGGGCGTGGCGCGGCGCCGACCCGGAAGGGTTCGCGGGCCCCGGCGTACACGCCTCCTACCTGCACCTGCACTGGGCCGGGCATCCGGAGCTGGCGCGCCGGCTGGTACGGGCCGCTGCGTGATCGTTGTCGGTCTGGGGTCGCGGTCGGGGGTTACCACCGCGGCCCTGGCCGCCGCGGTTCGCCAGGTACTTGCCGACGCCGGTCTCGGATTTCCGGACGTCACGGCGCTCGCCACCCTGGATCGGCGGGCTAGCTCCTCCGAAGTGCGTGTTCTCGTCGCCGAGGCCGGCTGGCGGCTCGTCGGGTTCTCCGCCGGCGAGCTCGCCGCCGTTCAGGTGCCGTCACCCAGCGCGACGGTCGCGGCGGTTACCGGCACACCCAGCGTCGCCGAGGCGGCGGCCCTGCTGGCGGCCGGTCCGAACGGTGGCCTGATAGTGCCGAAAAAGATTATCGGAACGATCACCGTGGCTGTTGCGACTGATGTTTCCGAAGGTGCTGTCGAATAGGGTTTCCTGGTCATTTCTAAGAGATGGACTTCCCCTGGTTGGGGTTTATAAATCAATTTGTGCTCGTCGCCTCGACGGGATTCGCGTAGCTGTAGCTGTAGCTGTAGCTGTAGCTGTAGCTGTAGCTGTAGTCGTAGTCGTAGTCGGCACCGTGCTCACCTTGTCGCCCGGCATCTGATCGGACACCGGTCTTGCGGCGAGCACCCGCGCGACATCGGCGTATACGCTGCGCGCCAGCCTCGCGCCGATCGGCGGTGTGATCACCGCCAGCACGGCGAGCCGGCGAGGTGTGCACGGCAGCTCCGGACGTGCCGTCGAACACGATGATCGGCGACGCCCCGGACTCGGCCGTGGACTCGGGCAGCCAGGTCTGGATCAAGCCGGTGGTCGGATCCGCCGAGAAAGCCGGCGTGGCGGCGTGGCGTGGCGGCGTGGCGGCGTGGCCGGGCGGCGTGGCGGGGCGGCGTGGCGGCGTGGCGGGGGCGGCGTGGCGTGGCGGCGTGGCGTGGCGGCGTGGCGTGGCGGGGCGGGGCGGCGGTTTCTCCGTGCGAGGTGCCGCTCGGAGATCTTGTGCGGTTTGGCCGGCTGATCGACCGCGAGTGCACGAGTTTGCGGGGCGTGCGCCCGTGGCATGTCGGTGTCGCGTGGTTGGCGAGTGCTGTGGTGATGCTCTGCCACCGCAGCGGGTGGACGTGCCGGATCTTGGAGACTCGTGGGTGTTCCATGCCCTGTGCTCTATGCCCCACCGGTCTCCACGGTTCGGCCAACGCGGTGCTTCACCGTTTCGACGTGGTGAGCGGGGTGCTTCACCGTTTCGAGGTGGTGAGCGGGGTGCTTCGCGGTTCCGAGGTGGTGAGCGGGGTGCTTCACCGTTTCGAGGTGGTGAGCGCGGTGCTTCGCGGTTCCGAGGTGGTGAGCGGGGTGCTTCGCCGATCTTGTGGAGTTCGGCGAACCGTTTGCGCGTAACTCCGCAAGATCGGCTGGGCCTGTTCGATCTTGTGGAGTTGTGCGGACACGTCTGCGGGGAAGTCCACAAGATCCAGGCAGATCGGGGCGGGTGGCGTGGGGCGGAGCGGGGTCGGGCAGGACGTGGAGCGGAGCGGGGTCGGGCAGGGCGTGGGGCAGCGGGTGAGTTGTGCTGAGCCTGGCGGGACGAGGTCGCACGTTGACGTTGTGTGCGATTTCAGCATCGCCAGGACCGTGATCAGGGCGCACGGAACGCCAATGTGCGACCTGGTCACGGCGTCTGGGGGGTCACCGTGGCCTCTCGCCATCGCTGCTGAGTCGCGGCTGTGGACACATTCGCTGCCGCTGCCGCTGCCGCTGCCGCTGCCTCTGCCTCTGCCGCTGGCAGGGGCGGCGAGCGCACACGTTGAGCGACCTCGAGCCCTCAGCAGAACCCGGCGGCCCCGCAGACCCCGGCTACCCGAAGAGATGGACGAACCCGCCCTCTGGCCGTGCGGCGCCCGGGCGTTCGCACCCTGCCGACAACCAACCTTCAATCAGCTGACCGGCCACTCGTGAACGGGAATGTTGTCGTGCATCAGCGGAAGGTATCTGCGGAGCATCTCGTGCAGGGATCGCTGCCGGTCCTGGCCCTGCGCCTCGAGGCTGTGCAACGTGTCCACCTGCCACGACGCGCCATTGCGATGCAGCAGGCAGCGCTGCTCGATGATGCCGAGCAACCGGTCGCGCTGCGCCGGTGAAACGCCCCACGAGTCCAGGCCCTCGGCCGCCTGGGGCAGGAGCCGGCGCAGCACCAGCTCGGTCACCGGGAGGGTTCCGTGGCCCGGCCAGAAAACGCTGGCGTCGATGCCGTGCCGGGCGCAGTTGTGGAAGTTCTCCTCGGCGGCGCGGAAGCTCATCTGCGTCCAGAGCGGCCGGTCCGCCTCGGCGAGCGAGCGGGTCAGGCCGTAGTAGAACGCCGCGTTGGCCATCGTGTCGGCGACGGTCGGGCCGGCCGGCAGGACCCGGTTCTCCACCCGCAGGTGCGGCCGCCCGTCGACGACCGCGTAGATCGGCCGGTTCCAGCGGTACACGGTGCCGTTGTGCAGGCGGAGCTCGCTGAGTGTCGGGATCTCACCGCGCTCCAGGATGTCGGCCGGATCGTCCACGTCGCAGATCGGCAGCAGCGCCGGGAAGTACCTGACGTTCTCCTCGAACAGGTCGAAGACACTGGTGATCCAGCGTTCCCCGAACCACACCCGTGGGCGTACCCCCTGGGCTTGAATTTCTTCCGAGCGGGTGTCGGTGGCCTGTTCGAAAAGAGGGATGCGCGTCTCGCGCCACAGCTCGCGGCCCAGCAGCAGGGGTGAGTTCGCGCCGAGCGCCAGCTGGATGCCGGCGATCGCCTGCGAGGCGTTCCAGTACGCCGCGAACTGTGCCGGGCTGACCTGGAGATGCAGCTGGGTGCTGGTGCACGCGGCCTCGGGCGCGATGGTGTCGGTGGTGACCGCGAGCCGGTCCACACCGTCGATGCGGATGTCCAGGTCCTCGCCACGAGCCGCGAAGATCTGCTCGTTGAGCAGCTGGTACCTCGGGTTCACGGTGAGCGCCTCGCCGGTGAGGTGCTCGCGTCGCAGGGTGGGCAGGATCCCGATCGTCACCATGTGCGCGCCGGCCGCGCGGGCACGCCGTTCGGCCTGGTTGAGGCTGGCCCGCAGGCTGCGTTCGAGCTCGGCGAAGTCGTCGCCGGCAAGCCGCCGCGGCGGCAGGTTGATCTCGATGTTGAACTGGCCCAGCTCGGTCTGGAAATCCGGATCGGCGATCGCGCCGAGCACCTCGGCGTTGCGCATCGCCGGGTCAGCGTCATCGTCGATGAGGTTGAGCTCGATCTCCATTCCGGTCAGTGGCCGTTCGAACTCGAATCGCGCCTCGCGCAGCATCGTCGCGAACACGTCGAGACTCCGGCGGATCTTCTGCCGGTAGCGGGTCCGGTCCTCACGGGAGAATTCGGTCTGCTCGACTTTCTCACCCACAGCGCACCACCCCTTCAGCCGATGACGGCGTCGGCCTCGGCCTCATGATGACGGTTGTCTATCGACGTTCTCATCATGAGAGCCGGGCATTGTCGCCAGATGGCCAAGGTGCTGACTGACATTGACGAAGAGGACATGGGCGCAGCGTTACCCGCTCGGTGCGAAATTCTCACCTGAGCAGTGCGGCGAGGACCACTCCGAAGATCGTCAAGCCGGCGGCGGCCTGGAGCAGCATGGCCGGGCCGAGATGCGACCAGCGCGTCGGGATGCGCGGCGTGAGCGGCTGCATGGTGGTCAGGTTCACCACTTGCATCAGCTTCACCGGCAGCGTCGGGTCGGCCTGCGGCTGGGTACGCACCTGGACCAGGTCACCACGGTGCAGCGCCGACTGCGGCAGCTGACCGTGCATCTCGATCTCGTACGTCTGCCCGAGGTCGTCACGCAGGCGCACCGGCGTGACCAGGAACTCCGGGCCTTTCCGGAGTTCTTTCAGGGTGCGCCGGGCCGGCCTCATCCGCAGCAGCGAGCCGATCATCTGCGCGATCCCGGCCGTGAAGAACACAGCCATGGCGAGGGCGCGGCCAACGCGTACCTCGCGGGTGTACGAAGCCTGGAAGCCGACGAAACGGCCGGTGATGATCGGACTGACATGCCGGAGGATTCGCTCACGGTGCAGGTCGGTGTCGTCCATGGGGGGTCACCTCCTGGATATTTCTTCATGTTACGGAGAGAACTCGCTTCAGCACCGTGAGTGAATTAACTCTGCTTACCTCCACTCCTCGCCGGGCGCGGCCGCTTCGCCGGGAATTCCCCACCGATCTGCGGAAACCCGCCCTCGCGGTACCCCCGCCGGGGTGAACTGGTCCGGGGACGCGTGCACCCGGCGCGTCCCGTGACGGGGGGGCGGAGTCCAGTGGCGTCGACGAATGCGTACGTGAAACCGGAGAGCGTGCTGGCACGCACCGCGCGCGAGATGGTCGAGGCGCACACCGGCGGTCCCGGGACGGTCCTGTGTCCGGTCTGCGGCGAGCGGCATCCGTGCCGCACCGCCCTCTCCGCGGCCGAGGTCCTGGAAGCGGCCGGTCTGGCCGAGGCGTCCGGCCTCCTGGCGGCGAGCCGCCCCGCCTGGTCCTCCGCCGAGCCCGATCCCGAACCATCGGCGCCTCCGTGGGCGGTCGCCACCCCGCAGGACCCGCCGTACTGGACGCCGCCGGCGACGTCAGCCGCGGAAACCCCCACATCTCCCACCCCCGCGGGCCTCTCCTGGTCGCCGTCGCCCGAGCCCGCCGGGATCGTTCCGCCCGTCCCGGATCCGGCGACGCCGCCATGGAACCCAGGACCGGACGCGACCTCACCGTGGGCGCAGGCTCCGGCGAGCGACATCGCGCTGCCCGCAGCGCCTTCTTCGGTCCCCGTGGGTACGGGTGAAAGCTCCAGTCCCCGCCTGCCATGGCCCCTGATCGACGGGCCGAGCCGAGGCCCGCAAGCCCTCGCCGACGAGCCCTCCGGCACCGTGCTGGACCCCGCTCGCGCACCGGGAACACCGGCGCCGTTCCCGCTCGCCCCGGCCGCCGTCGACGCCGCCGCCCCCGCCGTCGACATCCCCGCCCCCGCCGTCGATGCCCCCGCCCCGGCAGCCCCGAGCGGGCCGGCCGGACCGTTCGCATCCGGACCGTTCGCGTCGGGCCTGTCGCTTCCGCAGACCATGCCGTCCGCCGCGTCGCCGATGCCTGCTGCCGGCTTCTCGGCCGCGACGCCGGGTCAGGCCCCCTCCCTGGACAGGCCGTTCCCCGCTCCTGTTCCGGAGGGGCCGTCGGCGGGTGCGTTCCCCGGGCTGCCGAGGGCGGATCCTCCGTGGGCTCAGCCCACCTCAGGCGACTCCATCGGCCAGCCGGCCCGCCGCCCGCC
This sequence comes from Actinoplanes sp. CA-015351, assembly GCF_050955685.1. NCBI lineage: Bacteria > Bacillati > Actinomycetota > Actinomycetes > Micromonosporales > Micromonosporaceae > Actinoplanes > Actinoplanes sp. CA-015351. The sequence continues at coordinate 5,458,679 of NZ_CP192102.1, read as the reverse complement.
GCTGCCGCCGCCCGCCTCCGAGACAGTGCCGGACCAGCCATCCTTCGGCGCGCCGGCGGCCCAGCCACCCTTTGGCGCGCCGACGGGCCAGCCCTCCTTCGCCTCGCCTCCGCCTCTGCCGGACCCCGAGGAAAACCTGGCAGAGCCGGCCTTCGGCGCGGTCCCGGCGCTGGGTCAGCCGTTCTCCGGGGCGTCGCCCGGGCAGCCGGCCGGCGTGCCCTTCTCGAACGCCTCGCCTAATGATCTTGACGACCTGATGCGGCAGCCGGCGGCCTACAGCCAGCAGAACAGTCCGCTCGACGCCCCGCGTTTCCCCCGCTCGGCCCGCTCGGCGGCCGGCCCGCAGGGCACCCCGGCGGGGCTGGGACTCCCGGCCGAGCCCCGGGGCATCGTCTCCAGCGACGCACCGGCCGACTACCTGCCCTCCGTCGCGATGATGACCGGCGACGCGGTCGCGCAGCCGGGCATGCCGCCAGCTCCGGGAATGCCGCCCGCTCCCGGAATGCCACCGGCTCCCGGAATGCCACCGGCTCCCGGAATGCCACCGGCTCCCGGCGTGCCCCCAGCTCCTGGCATGGCGACCGCTCCTGCCCTGGTGAACGCCCCGACCTCACCCGCCAGCTCCGGCCTGCCCGGTGCTCCGGCCGCGCCCGGTGGTTCCGGCCTGCCCGGTGGGCCGGCGTCGGCGGGGGCCGCGCTCAAGCGCCCGCCGCTTCAGGCTCCCGACATGGGTCAGAGCCAGCCCGGGCCGAACGCCGTTCCCAGCGTCGCCGGCCCTGGCACCGGCACCAGTCTGGGGCCTGCCGGTCCGGGAACCGGCACCAATCTCGGCCACGCGGGTCCGGGCGCCGGACCCGACGCGGGTCCGGGCGCCGCGCCCGCTCGGAAGCGTCCGGCGCTTCAGGCACCGGACATGGGGCAGCACAACCCGGCCGGTCACCCGGCGCTTCAGGCGCCTGACCTCGGACAGCCCGCGCCGGCCGCCGTTCAGCAGAACATCGCGCCGGCCGCCGCCGTTCAGCAGAACACCGCTCCGGCCGGCCGCCCGGCCGCGGGAACCGACGGGCCGCCGCCGCGGGCCGGAAAGACCGGTCCTGACGTTCTCGAGGACCCGGCGAGTGCGCCGTCCGGGCTGCCGGGCCGCCGGAATCGGCAGGGATGAGGGCGTCAGGACGATACCGAAAGTAGTTACCGGTGGTGATTGTTTGAGTCCGGGGCGCAACGGGCACTAGCGTGCCACGCAAGAGCAGTGTCATGCCGTCCTGCCTGGTTCCGGTTGTGGAAAGGCCTGATATGTCCGCGCGCCGCCCCGCCGGCGAGTCTGCCGGCGCCATGTTCGAGGATCTCGACGTGGCCGCGGCCGAGTACGCGGAACGCCGGTCGGCCGCCACCCCCGCGCAAATGGATTCCCTGCGTGAGGACCTGATCCGGCGCTGCCTGCCGTTCGCCGGCCGGCTCGCCCGCCGCTATCGGGGCCGGGGCGAGTGTCTCGAGGACCTGGAGCAGGTGGCCCGGCTCGGCCTCGTGAAGGCGATCGACAGATACGACCCGGAGCGGGGCTCCTTCACGGCGTACGCGGTGATCACCATTTCCGGGGAGTTGAAGCGGCACTTCCGGGACCGCACCTGGGGTGTGCACGTGCCACGCCGGGTGCAGGACCTCAGCCTCGAGGTGGGGCACGCCTCGATGGTGCTGACCAGCGCGCTGGCGCGTACGCCCACGACCGCAGAGCTGGCCGAGCGTCTCGGGGTGAGCGAGGCCGCCGTGCGGGACGCGGTGGAGTCGGCGGCCGGGTACTCGCCGGCGTCGCTGAACGCGCCGGTCTCCGGTGATGGTGTGGCCGAGTTCGGCGACCTGATCGGTGATCTGGACGGCGATCTGGAGTCGGTCACCGACAAGCTGACCGTGATGGAGCTGCTTCTCCGCGTGCCGGCCCGGGAACGCCGGATGCTGGCGATGCGCTTCTACGGCAACCGGACCCAGGCCGAGATCGCCTCCGAGCTGGGCATCTCGCAGATGCACGTCTCCCGGCTGCTGAGCCGGGCACTGTCCTGGCTGCGGGAGGCAATGCTCAGCGACACGCCGCCGCGCTGGGACGGCGGCGAGGGCCGGGCGGCGCCGCACGGCATGCAGGTGACTGTCGACAGGGACGGCGCCACGCTGGTGGTGCGGGTCCGTGGCGAGGTGGACCGGGACAACGCCGAGCGGCTGCGGACGGCGCTGCGCCACGCGACCGGTTCGGGCACGAGCGCGGTCGTTGTCGACTTCGCGGGTGTCCCGCTGATCGACGCGGCCGGTGTCTCGGTGCTGGTCGAGGCGGTGCAGGCGGCCGGGGCGGCGACCGTGGACATCTGCGTCAGCGGCGCGCAGCAGTACGTCGCGCGTACCCTCGCGGTCTCCGGGCTGGAGAACGTCCTGCGGCGAGCGAGCGACCGGGTCTGAGCCCGGCGGAGCCGGCGACGAAGTAAGCGACAGCGATCACGGCCGGCGGCGCAGGGAGGCCCAGACGACCTTGCCGCCCTCGGACGGCAGCCATCCCCAGGCGTCGGCGACCGAGCTGACGAGCAGCAGCCCACGGCCGGCGGTCGACGCGGGTTCGTCCGGACCGCCCGGCTCCGGTGGCCGCGGGGTGCCGTCGCGAACCGCCAGGTGCAGATGCCGGGCCCGCAGCGATATCCGCAGCGACATCATGGTGTGCGCGTGGTCGATCACGTTCGCGACCAGCTCGGTGACGATCAGGCTGGCCGGGGCGATCAGGTCCGGCAGGTCCCAGAGCAGGCAGGCCTCGGTGGCGATGTCCCGGGCGTGCCGGGTGGAACCGCTCACCGGCAGCAGGTCCTCGCTGATCAGCGGCATGGCGCGGCGGCCGTCGCCGAGATGGGCGTATGCCGCGGCAAGGCCGTCGAAGAGCGGCAGCTGGAGCAGGTGGCGCCGGGTGTCCTCGGTGGGGGAGCAGAGCAGCACCGGCGTGCCCGGCCAGCAGGCGGCCTGGCGCCACACCACCGTGAAGACGGTGAGGGCCGAGGGCTGGCCGGCCTCGAGCCCGGCGAGATCGATGAGAAGCGCGTCGGGCTGCTCGGCCAGGCACTTGAGCAGCTGATCCCGCAGCGGCACGACGTCGGCGAGCTGGAGCCGTCCGCTGGTGGACACGACCAGACGTGTGCCATCGGCTCGTACCTCGCACTCGACCGTCATGCCTCCGCCTTCCGAGGGTGCCCGGGTACCCCGGCGACGCGGACCAAAACGCGGGGCGGCGAAAACGTCAGGCAGTCCCCGTCATGACGATAGCGGCGGTCAGACGAGCTGTGTCCACACCACCTTGCCGTCGCTCACCGGGAGGACACCCCAGGCGTCGGTCAGGTCGCGGACCAGGCGCAGGCCACGACCGCCCGCGTCGGTGACCGCCGGGTCGAGGGTCCGGGGCATCAGGAGGCTGCCGTCGCGTACCGCCATGATTATCCGGCCGTCGCGCAGGCCGAGGGTGAACCGCATGGTGGTGTGCGCGTGCCGGACCACGTTCGCGACGAGTTCGGTGGCGACCAGGGCCGCGGTCGCCGCGGCGTCCGGCCGCTGCCATCCGGCGCAGGCCTGGTCGACCAGGTTGCGGACCTGGCGGCAGGCCTCCGGCACGGGCCGCAGCCGGACCCGGATGGCGTTCTGCGCGGGCTGGGCCTCCGCCTCGGCGACCGCGGTGGCACAGTCGTCGGCCATCCGCAGCCCGAGACAGTCGGGCGCGGACGCCAGAGCGTCCCGGGTCGCCTGGCCGGCGCCGCACACCACGATCGGCACCGCCGGGAACTCCGCGGTCTGGCAGACGACGGTGCCGAGCGTGGTGAGCGCGAGCGGGTCGGCGACATGAAGCCGCTCGACATCGAGCAGGAGCTGGGTCGGCAGCACCGACAGACTCCGGCGCACCGCGGCGCCGAGGGCGTCGCCGGTGTTCCGGTCGAGGGTGCCGCTGATCGTGAGGACACCCACCGGCAGGTCCCGTTCCGGCCGGCAGACGAGCTGGCTGGGCATCGGGTCCCGCCTCCCTTTACATACGTCGTGCAGGGGGTGCCCTCGCATCTGGCCCGGCAAACGTCAGGCCGGGTTCCGGATCTGTTCGTAGAGGCCCAGGTAGGCCTCGGCCATCACCGCAGGGGTGAATCGGAGCTCCGCCTCGGCCCGGCAGGCACGCGGGTCGATCGTGGCGGCCTTGCCGACCAGCTCGCCGAGTTCCTCCTCGGAGCTGGTGAGCAGACCGGTCCGGCCGTCTTCGATCAGCTCGGGCAGGCAGCCGCGGGCGATCCCGACAACCGGGGTGCCCAGCGCCAGCGACTCGACCACGGCGGTGCCGCCCGGTTCCTCCCAGCGCAGCGGGAAGAGCGCCACCCGGGCGCGGGCCACCAGCAGGTCACGCTCGCGGCCGGTCGCCGTTCCGATCCACCGCACGCGTACCCCGTCGACGTGCGGCGCGACCTTGTCGCGCCAGAAACGCACGTCGGGGTTGAGCGCAGCGGCCGGGTCACTCTCCGCGGCGGCGAGCTCTTCCATGCTCTGGTACGGGCCGACCGGCCCCGCCAGCACCAGGTCGAACCCGTGCTGGTGCGCGAGACGGGCCGCCAGATCCTGTCCCTTGCCCGGGTTGATCCGGCCGAGGACCAGTGCGTACCCCTCCTTGGACACCTCGATCGGCGGTTCGGCGGCCAGCGGCGTGGCGAGGTGGACGTGCCCGATCGCGTGGTCCCGCAGCGCCTTGGGGGCGCGGGCCAGCTGGGCGGCGGAGACGCCGTTGACGCGTACCCGGTCGCCGCCGTCGAAGCTGGAGTAGAGCTCGGGGTGCTTGTGCAGGTCCCAGTGCAGGGTCTGCAGGCCGGGCGGCGCGTCGTCGCTGAGCGCGGCGAGGGTGACCAGGCCGGCCGCCTCGACGTGGTCGTGGATCAGGTCGATGTCGTCGCGGCCGCGCAGCGCCCGCACCACGGCGTGCTGGTGGGCCTGCACCACGCCGACGGCCTGGTTGTACGGCCGCTGGATCGCCGCGAACTGGCCCTTCTCGAAGATCGACACCCGCTCGTCGGTCTCGATGGTGCTCTCGCCGACGCTGGCGAGGACCACCTCGACGCCGAGCAGCCGCAGCTCCGGCACGAGCGCGGCGACGATGTTCTCGATGCCGCCGTACCCGGCCGGTGGCACCGGCAGCCACGGGCCGGCGTTCATCAGGACCTTCACGCGGCGACCGCCCGGTTGAGCGCGGGCAGGTCGAGCGAGATGAGCGGCGGCCGCTCAGTCACGCCGGTCTCGGTGATCGCGATCTGCCGGTCCAGGTTGGGCAGCGCGTCGTCGCCACCCCGGCGGAACTGGGTCAGCAGGGTGGACGGCGGCACCGGCGAGGTCGCGAGGCCGCGGCGGTGCATCCGGGACCAGGCGGTCACCATGATCTGCGCGGCCATCCGGCCGAGCGCCTCGGTGCCCTGGTGACGGTGCTTGCGCTCGCCGAGGTCCACCTGGGCCAGGGCGTCCAGCCCGACCAGGTCGACGAGGTCGATCAGCATGCCGACCTCGACGCCGTACCCGGAGACGAACGGGATGCGTTCCAGGGTGCGGCGGCGGCCGGCGTACTCACCGGCGAGCGGCTGGACGAATCCGGACAGCTCCGGGAAGAAGAGGTTGAGCAGTGGCCGGGCGGCCAGCTCGGTGACCCGGCCGCCGCCGTCGGTCTCGACACCGGCCGTGCCGATCAGCGGCCGGTGGTAGAAGCCCTTGACGAAGTCGACGGAGTTGTCGGTCAGCAGCGGGCCGAGGAGGCCGGTGACGAAGTGCGCCGAGAACTCGCGCAGGTCGCCGTCGACGAACGCGACGACGTCGCCGCTGCTGGCCGCGAGCCCGGCCCAGAGAGCATCGCCCTTGCCCTCCATCCGGGGCAGTCCCCGGGTGAGCCAGTCCTGGCTGACCACCCGGGCGCCGGCCCGCCGGGCGACCATCGCGGTGGCATCGGTGGACCGGGAGTCGACAACGACGATCTCGTCGACAAGCGGCACACGCTCGATGAGTTCCCGGCGGATCGTGGACACGATCGCGCCGATGGTGGCCTGTTCGTTACGGGCCGGGATGACCACACTCACCCCGGTGCTGCCCTTCGCCGCGACCAGTTGCTCCGGCGTCCACTGGGTGGCCCGTCCGGTCCGGTAGGTCGTCCACGCCTCGACGATCGGTGAGGCTGTGTCTTTCGCCTGCCACATCAGCTTTCCCCCAAGCTCGCGATCTTCTGGCGCCGCAGGGCATTCCCGCGATGCGGCTTTGTCAATCTTTCTGGCTGGTTACAGATCGAATGCGGGGAGGTGGCCTCCCTTGTGGATGGTTTGGGATTTTCAGTCCCGGTTATCCATCGTCGCGAATCGGTGGCACACGGAGGGTGGAGAGCGCGTGGCGAAGACCAGGATCGGCATCATCGGGGCGGGTGGGGTGGCGGCACGTCATGCGCGTGTTCTCTCCGAGCTGGCAGACGCCCAGGTCAGCGGCGTGACCGACGTCCTGCCGGAGGCGGCGGAGCGGCTGGCGGGCGACCACGGAGCCCGGGCGTACCCGACCGTCGAGGCACTGATCGATTCCGGTCCGGACGCCGTTTACGTCTGTGTGCCACCGTTCGCGCACGGCGACGCGGAGCGTGCGGTGATCGCGGCCGGGCTGCCGATGTTCGTGGAAAAGCCCATTTCGATCAATAGTGAAATTGCTCACGAACTAGCCGCGCTCATTGCCGAGCGTGATTTGACAACAGCGGTTGGTCACCATTGGCGTTATCTGCCGGTCGTCGAACGGGCCCGTGAACTGCTCGGCGGACGCCCGATCCGGCTGATCTCCGGCGCCTGGCTCGACAAGGTGCCGCCGGTCTCGTGGTGGGCACGGGCCGACCGGTCCGGCGGGCCCGTCGTCGAGCAGGCGGCGCACGTCATCGACCTGGCCCGGCACTTCGGCGGGGAGGTGGACGAGGTTTTCGCGTACGGGAACGGGACGCCGCCGGAAGCGCCCGCCACGCCCGGGGCCGATGTCGACGGAGCCACCACGGCGGTGCTGCGGTTCGCCTCCGGTGCGGTCGGCACGCTCGCCGCGACCTGTGTGCTCGGCTGGAAGCAGCGGGCCGGCCTGGAGATCTACGCCGACGGCCTGGCCCTGGCGCTCACCGAGACCGAACTGGTGATCCGGGACGGCTCGGGCACCGAGGTGATCGCCGGTGACCCGGTGATCGCTCATCACGCCGTGGACCGGGCTTTCGTGGCCGCCGTCCGGGGCGAGCAGGACGACATCCGGGTGCCGTACGCGGAGGCTGCGCGTACCCATGATGTGGCTCTGGCAGTGAGCGCGTCGGTGGCGGCGGGCCGCCCGATCAGCGTGAGCCGCACGGAGGCCGCGCGTGCCTGAGCAAACTGTCTCCGACCAGAATCTGATCGTCGCGGCGCCGGGCACCGTCGAGATCGCCGAGGTGGAGCGCGAGCCGGTCCCGGAGGGTGGCTTCCGGGCCCGGACGCTGTTCAGCGGCGTCTCGGCCGGCACCGAACTGACATTCCTGAAAGGCACCAACCCGGCGCTGCACGCCGGTTTCGACACCGCGCTCGGTCTCTTCGGCGCGCCGCCCGAGCAGGCCTATCCGGTGAACCGGCTGGGCTACATGGAGGTGGCCCGGATCGAGGACAGCCGCACGCCGGCCTACCGCGACGGGACCGTGGTGGCGATGACCTACGGGCACCGCACCGGGTACACCGGGCATCCGCTGCGCGACCGGGTCGTGGTGCTGCCGGACGGACTGGACCCGCTGCTCGGCATCTATGCCGCGCACATGGGCCCGATCTGCGCGAACGGCCTGCTGCACGCGGCCGCCGACCGATTCGGCCCCTCGGTGCGCTCGCTCGGCGACGGGGTTCTCGGCGCCCGGGTCGCGGTCGTCGGCGCCGGTGTCGTCGGCGTGCTCACCGCGCTGCTCGCGCGCGCGCACGGCGCCGCCTCGGTGGTGGTCCTGGATCCGACCCCGGCGCGCCGCGCGGTCGCCGAGTCCCTCGGGCTGGAGACGCTGGACAGCTCGGCGGACGCGGACGACCCGGCGGTGATCCTGAAGACCCGCTGGCGGCACGCCGACGGCGACCGCGGCGCCGACGTGGTCTTCCAATGCCGTGGACAGGCGGCGGCGCTGCACCTCGCGCTGCGGCTGCTCCGGCCGCAGGCGACGGTGATCGACCTGGCGTTCTATCCGGGTGGCGCGGACGAGGTCCGGCTCGGCGAGGAATTTCACCACAACGCGCTGGGTGTCCGCTGTGCGCAGATCGGCAGGGTTCCGCGCGGATTGGCGCACTCCTGGGATCGGGAACGGCTCTCCGCCGCCACCCTCGACCTTCTCCGTTCCGACGGCGACGCGATCAGGAAACACCTGGTCACCGCCGTGGTGCCGTTCGCCGAAGGCCCGGAAGTGCTCACCGAGCTGGCCGAACGCAGGCGTCAGGAGACGCAGGTGGTGCTCTCGTTCTGAGCAACGGGCGGAGGTCCGTGGCCTGAGACCGGGGAAAATAAAGTACCGTTGCCCGCCATGGGTGTGTCGCAGCGGTTCAAGAACCGTTTCCGAAAGTTTCTGCAGCGTCCGGGTACGACGGTGGACCTGGGGCCGTTGTCGAAGCGGCTCGGTGCGATCGAGGCGCGTGAGGAAGCGTTGAAAGAGCTGGACGACGCGGCGCTGACCGAGGCAGCGCGGGAGGCGACCGATTACGTCGAGCTCTGCGCGATCGGCCGGGAGGCGTCCCGCCGCGCCATCGGCCAGAGGCCGTACGACGTTCAGCTCCTCGGCGCCATGGCGCTGCTCGACGGCCGGGTCGTCGAGATGGCCACCGGTGAGGGCAAGACGCTCACCGCGACCCTCGCCGCGTACGGCCACACCCGTCTCGGGCACGGCCCGGTGCACGTGCTGACCGTCAACGACTACCTCGCCAAGCGGGACGCCACCTGGATGGAGCCGATCTACCAGCTCCTCGGGCTCAGCGTCGCCTGGGTGACCGAGGCGATGACGCCGGAGGAGCGCCGCGAGGCGTACCTCGCCGACGTCACCTACGTCTCGGTCAGCGAGGCCGGCTTCGACTACCTGCGCGACCAGCTGGTCACCGACGTGGCCGACCGGGTGCAGCGCGAGCTGGCGACCGGCATCGTCGACGAGGCCGACTCGATCCTGATCGACGAGGCCCGGGTGCCGATGGTGCTGGCCGGCAGCGTCGCGACCGAGAGCGACCCGGTGCACGAGGCCGCCACGCTGGTCCGCGAGCTGCGCAAGGACAAGCACTACGAGGTGGCCGAGGACGGCCGCAGCGTCGCGTTCACCGACGACGGGCTCAAGCACCTCGAGGAGGAGCTCGGCGGCGTCGACCTGTACGCCGACGAGCAGAACGCCCACCTCTCCGCGCTCAACGTGGCGCTGCACGCGCACGCCCTGCTGCGCCGCGACGTCGACTACATCGTCCGCAACGGCAGCGTCGAGCTGATCGACGAGATGCGCGGCCGGGTCGCTCAGCGCCGTCGCTGGCCGGACGGCCTCCAGGCGGCCGTCGAGGCGAAAGAGGGCCTCTCCGCGACCGCCGAGGGCGAGGTCCTGGACACCATCACGGTGCAGGCCTTCATCGCGCTCTACCAGACGGTCTGCGGCATGACCGCGACCGCCGTGCACGTCGGCGAGCAGCTCCGCGAGTACTTCAAGCTCGAGGTAGCGGTGATCCCGCCGAACACCCCGAACATCCGCGAGGACGACCCGGACCGGATCTACTCGGCGCACGACATGCGCGACGAGGCCCTGGTCGAGGAGATCAAGCTGGCCCACGAGAAGGGCCGTCCGGTGCTCATCGGCACCCTCGACGTGAAGGCCTCCGAGCGGCTCGCCCAGCAGCTGGCCGACGCCGGCGTGCCGAGCAGCGTGCTGAACGCGAAGAACGACGCCGAGGAAGCCGCGATCATCGCGGAGGCCGGCGCGCTCGGCGCGGTCACCGTCTCCACCCAGATGGCCGGTCGTGGTGTCGACATCCGCCTCGGCGGCAGCGACGAGGCGGACCGGGAGCGGGTGGTCGAGCTCGGTGGCCTCTACGTGATCGGCTCCGGCCGGCACGACAGCCGCCGGGTCGACGACCAGCTCCGCGGCCGGGCCGGCCGGCAGGGCGACCCGGGCGCCTCGGTCTTCTTCGTGAGCCTCGAGGACGAGCTGGTCTTCCGGCACGCCGGCGACATCCTGCCCGCCTCGCCGCGGATGGACATGGACGGCGTCGTGCACGACCCGCAGGTGGACTACGCGGTCGAGCACGCCCAGCGGGTCGCCGAGGGTGTGAACTACGAGATCCACCGCAACACCTGGCGGTACAGCGTCGTGATCGAGCAGCAGCGTCTGCTGCTGGCCGAGCGTCGTGAGCGGCTGCTCACCTCCGAGGTCGCCGCGATCATGCTGCTGGAGAAGACGCCGGACAAGGCCAAGGAGGTCGACGAGGACGTCCTCTCCGACGCGGCCCGGGCGATCGCGCTCTTCCACCTGGACCGGCTCTGGGTGGACCACCTGGCGTTCCTTTCCGAGGTCCGCGAGGGTGTGCACCTGCGCGCGCTCGGCAAGCTGGACCCGCTCGACGAGTTCCACCGGGCCGCCGTGCCGGCCTTCCAGGAGCTGCTCACCAAGGTCGAGTCGCGGACCATCGAGACGTTCGACGAGGTCGACCTGACCGACGGCTGGGAGCCCGAGCGCGCCGAGATCGTCCGGCCCAGCGCCACGTGGACGTACCTGGTGCACGACAACCCGTTCGGCTCCGAGCTGGACCGGCTGATCGCGGCCGTCGGCCGCCGCCTCACCTCCGGCGGCTGATCTTTCGCTCTCCCGAAGGGCTTTCTCCCGACTGGGAGAAAGCCCTTCTGCGTTTGTTCCGTTCGGCAATCTTTAATGAGGCTGACAGAAACCGTTCCCGGAATACGTTTCGGAGACGATGAACAATGTGGAACGTCTTTCCCACACTGTGGTTGGCGACTTGACCCGTGAACCCGCGGGCAGGAAATATCGTCCCCGCTTTACGCACAGTGATCGCTTGTATTCGCTTGCCGCAACAAATTCTGGGGGCTATATCAATGCCGGGCAGCGCATTGTCGCCGCGTGCCGATCGCCGTTCTGCCGGACCGGGCCGTGGATCCGCCCGCCGAGCCGCCGAACCCGCGCTCACCGTGACCTTGGCCATTCCGCTCACCGGGGACGCCGTTTCGCCGCAGGCTCACAAACTGCTCACCGCCGTCCGTGAGCTGGTGGAGCTGAGCCGCGGCACGGTCACCGTGGAACCGGCGGCGCCCGCCGAGCAGCCGATCGCCGAGGGGCCGGAGGTACGCCTGCTCACCGGGTCCCGGCAGGCGCTGCTGGACGGTGCGGCGCTGCCACTCACCCGGCTCGAGTTCGACCTGATGCTGTACCTCGCCGAGCGGCCGCGCCGGGTCTTCTCCCGGGCGCAGCTGCTCGCCGCCGTCTGGGGGTACGAGAGGGCCGGAGAGCGCACCGTGGACGTCCACGTACGCCGGCTGCGGCTCAAGCTCGGCGCGAGCGTACCGGCGATCACGACGGTGTACGGGGTGGGTTACCGCCTGGCCGACGACGCCCGCATCGAGATCATGCCGCACGACTGACGTGTGATCACGCACTTTCGCCAACCTCGCCGCGAGCGGGGATCATGGAGCGATGCGCGTCGTTCCTGTCAGTTTCGAGAACTTGGTCGAGAACCTCGCTGACCAGATCACGAGTCGGGAATCCGACAGCCGGGTGCGGGTGGCCGTCGACGGCCCCGGCGCCGCCGATCCCGCGCGTCTCGCCGACGCCCTGACCGGCCCGCTGCGGCTCCGCGGCCGCCCGGCCGTCCGGGTGGACACCGGCGACTTCCTGCGTCCCGCGTCGCTGCGCCTGGAGTTCGGACGGACCAATCCGGACTCGTTCTATGCCGGCTGGTTCGACGAGGCCGGCCTGATGAGGGAAGTCCTGGTCCCGGCCGGTAAGGACGGCTCGGGCCGGATCGTGACCCGGCTCTGGGACGCGAGCGCCGACCGGGCCGCGCGGGAGCCGTACCAGGAACTGGCCGGCACGGCGATCGTGCTGGTCAGCGGCCCTCTGCTGCTCGGATCCGGCCTGCCGTTCGACTTCTCCGTCCATCTTGAGCTGTCGCCGGCCGCCCTGGAGCGCCGCACCGCCGAGGGGCAGCGCTGGACCCTGCCGGCCCTGCACCGGTACACCGCCGAGGTCGCACCGGAGATGTTCGCCGACGTCGTCGTACGCCTCGACGACCCCCGTCGTCCCGCCCTCGTGATCGAGAGGTGAGTCTCGGCACAAGACCCGTGTGCCGAGTCCGTGGCGGATTCAACCACTGACAGTTATGCTCCGGTTACTTTTTCGCGGGGCTCCCGTTTGGGATCCCCGGCGGTGGGTATCGTCCGGCTCCACCGAGCCGGTCCCGGGACGAGGACGATCCGGGGTCGAGAACCACCGGCTGGGGCTGAAGGAAGGGCAGGGGGACTGCATGCTCGTCAACGGAGCGATTGTTGCGGGTAAGGGCGCGGGCTCGGTGAAGACGCGTTCGTCCGAGGAGATCGAGCAGATCCGGGTGATCCTGCGCAGCCGGTTCGACGAACTCAATGCCGAGTACGAGGAAGCCGCGGCGCAGAACCATCGGCTCCGCCTTGTGGAGATCGGTGACGCGGCCGGCGACGACCAGGCCGACAGTGGATCCAAGACCGCCGAGCGCGACGCGGCCAGTTCGCTGCTGCGCACCCTGCTGGAGCGGCGCACGCAGGCCGAGCACGCCCTGCAGCGGCTGGACGCCGGCAGTTACGGCAACTGTGAGGGCTGTTCCCACCCGATCCCGGTGGAGCGGCTCGAGGTCTTCCCGTCCGCGACCACGTGTGTGAATTGCAAGGCGGTGCGCGAGCGCCGGGCGAGCTGAAAACAGCGACAACCTATTGAGAAAATCGTCATTGCCGCGCCGAAATGGGCGCTCGTCAATGAGATCGTCGTCACCCCGGCGGTCGTCGAAGTATTACTTCGACGGCCGTCGTTTCATTTTCAAGAGTGCCCTCCTGGCTGGGTTAGACCTGATCATCGCGGGTATGCCGCTTACCGGTCATATCTGGCATAAGGAGCGAACCATGGCACTCAGCGATCAAGAGATCATCAGCTCGGACCCGGACGGCCTGGCCGGCGAGGGACCGGCCGACGGCGGCGCCAACCCGACCGGCCGCGACGGCGGCGCGGACGGCGGCGCGGGCGAGGGACCCGCTGACGGCGGCGCCGACCCGGCCGGGCAGGACGGTGGCGCGGACGGCAGCGCCTCGGGCGAGGGCCCGGCCGACGGGGGAGCGAACCCCAGCGGGAGGGACGGCGGCGCCGACGGCAGTGCCTCTCGATGACCGCACTCTCCCGGGTCGTCGCCCTGGACGGCGACACGTTCGCCGACGCCGTCTGGGGCCGTGAGCCCCTGCTGTCCCGGGCCGCCGACCTCGGCGGCCCGGGAGGCTTCACCGGCCTGCTCAGCCCGGCGGACGTCGACGAACTGCTCAGCCGGCGCGGACTGCGCACCCCGTTCCTGCGGGTGGCCCGCAAGGGCGAGGTCCTGCCGGCCAGCCGGTTCACCGGAGGGGGTGGCGCCGGCGCGGAGATCACCGACCAGGTACGCGACGAGGACGTCATGCGCCTCTACGCGGACGGCGCCACGCTGGTGCTCCAGGGTCTGCACCGGCTCTGGCCGCCGCTGATCGGATTCGCCGGTGAGCTCGGCGCCGAGCTGAACCGCCCGTTGCAGGTCAACGCGTACCTGACGCCGCCGGACAGCCAGGGATTCACCACCCACTACGACACCCACGACGTCTTCGTGCTGCAGGTGGACGGCGTCAAACGCTGGTGCGTGCACCCGCCGGTGCTGGCCGGCCCGCTGGAGAAGCAGCCGTGGGGCGGCCACGCCGACGAGGTGGCCGCCACCGCCGCGGGCGAGCCGGCCCTCGACGTGGTCCTGGAACCCGGCGACGCGCTCTACCTGCCGCGCGGCTGGCTGCACTCGGCGCGTGCCCTGGGCGGCCGGACACTGCATCTCACCGTCGGGATCCGCGGCCTGACCCGGTACGCGCTGGTCGAGGAGCTGATGGCCCTGGCCGCCGCCGATCCCGCGCTGCGCACCACCCTGCCGTTCGGCCTGGACGTGGCCGACCCGGACGCGATCGCCCCGGAACTGGCCGCGACCGTGGCCGCCCTGCGCGACTGGCTGAGCTCGGCGGACCCGGCCGCGCTGGCCGAGCGGCTCCGCGACCGGGTATGGCCGGCGGCCCGCCCGGCACCGATCAGCCCACTGGCGCAGCTGGACTTCGCCGACGCCCTCTCCGGGACCGACGAGATCATCGTCCGGCCCGGCCTGCGATGGCAGCTGACCGCCGCGCCCGACGAGCGGGTGACATTGCGGGCACCCGGCCGCGAACTGACGTTCCCGTCGTTCTGCGCGCCGGCGCTCCGGGTCGCATTGGACGGCCACGCGCACCCGGTGGCCGCCCTGCCCCTGCCGGATCAGGAGGACCGCCTGGTCCTGGCCCGCCGCCTGCTGAAAGAGGCGCTGCTGGTCCCGGCGGGATCAGGCTGACTGGGCGAACTGGACCGCCGTGAACAACAGGCCGGCGGTCACCAGCCCGGTGGTCAGCACCGTCGCCACCGCGGCCGTGTCGAGGCCGACGCCGCGGCGATCGGCCACCAGTTTCGCGGTGACCACGGCCAGCACCGGGCAGGCGAGCAGCACCAGCAGCGCCACCACCGGCGCGGCCTGGTGCCAGTCACCGCCGGCGGCCTCACCGGTCTGCCGCAGCGCGGTGTTCCCGATGACGCCGAGCACCCCGCCGGCGAACCCGAGGATGCCGAAGAGCACCGTGGTCCCGAAGGTGAGCGGCCGGGCCGGCGGGGTGTACTTCACCCGGGTCTCCACCTCGTCCAGGTAATCCTGGGCGTCGCGTTCGGTGCGCTGCCGCGGGATGCTGGCCGGCGGAAGAGTCCGCCCGAACCGTTCCGCGGCCGGGCCGACCCGGTGCACGAACTCCGACCAGAGCCCGGCCGCGCGCGCGTCGACGGTCTCCAGGTCACGTTGCGCCTCGCGGACGGCGTGCCGCGCTGCGCGTACCTCGGCCTCCGCTTCCTGAACCGACTCGGAGGCCGCGGTGGCGCGCTCGGCGTGCCACCGCTCGGCCTCCTCGCGCAGTGCGGCGGCGCGCTGGTCCAGCGTGGTGAGACGGCGCAGGACGGTACGGTAGTCGGCCCGCTCGAAGTCGGACGGCTGCAATTCGCTCATGAGGTTCCGTAAGGGATGATGACCTCGGCGCCTCGATGCACCGAGCGGTCGAAGTGCAGGGCCCGCCAGGGTCGCGGGTACCAGTTCGGAGCGCCGGCGCCCGGATAGAACGGCGCCAGCTCGCTGCCGTGCACATCGAGGGCGACCCAGGCGCCGATCGGGTCGGTCCGGGACGCCTGGCCGCCGAGCGAGTCACGCAGCAGTCCGGCGCCGCGCCACCAGCCGAGCACGTGCAGGCGCCGCTCCGGGCCCTGGCGCAGCACGGTCCGCAGCTGGTCGGCGGCGGCCTTGCCACCGGGCAGAGCGTCGGCCGCGTAGATCAGGATGAAATGCGGCCGGTCGGCCGGCCAGGCCGCGGTCGCCTCGGCGGCGGCGTCCTCCAGCAGCCAGTCGACGTTCTCGCTGTCGTACCAGCCGCACTCCGGGATCCGGGCGTGCAGCGCCTCGGCGGCGGCCTGGGCGTCCTGGTCGAGGCAGACCACCGAGAACCGGGCGCCGTCCGGCTCGAACTGCGCGGCCAGTGAACGGGCGGCGGTGGCGAGCACCGCGCATGCCTCGTCGACCCGGGTGCCGAGCACGGCCAGGTTGCGGCCGGGCGCACGGCGCAGCACGGTACGCGCGGAGCGTGCCGTGACGTCGATGGTCTCGCCGAGCAGGGCGATCGGCGCGGCCGGCGCCTCGGACGCCCGCAGCGCCCGGAAGTCCGGGCTCTCCGCGAGACGCGGCACCACGTCGCCGTCGAAGAGCCGGGGCGGGCCCAGCTCGGCCGGCCGCCGGCGCCACAGCCGGTGCTGCAGCGCGCTCCACTGGTCCCGGTCACCGGCGGCCGGCACCCGGACCACCTGGTTCGCCGAGGCCGCGCCGGAGTCCGCGTTGACCACGGCGTGATAGCGCGGCAGCGTGTCGGCGGCGTTGTTCTGCTCGGCGAGCACCCGGCGGGCCTTGGGCAGCGCGATCCGCAGCGAGAACTGCGCGACCAGGGCGGGCCGGCCCCACAGCGCCTCGATGCCGGAGACGTCCTGGCTGGCGAGCACCAGGTGAATGCCCTGCGACCGGCCCCGGCGGGCGAGGTCCTCGAGCAGGTCGACGGCCTCGGCGGCCACCGCGTCGCGACCGGCGAGCAGCACCTGGAACTCGTCGACCACCGCGACGATCCGCGGCCAGGAGCCTTCCGGGTCCTCGGCGCGCAGCTCGGCCAGGTTGGTGACCTCGTGCTGTTTGGCCGCGTCGGCCCGGCGGCGCAGCTCACCGCCGAGGAACCGCAGCAGCGCCAGGCCGAACTCGCGGTCGGTGTTGACGTTGACCCCGACCAGCCGGACGTGCGGCATCCAGCTCGGGTCCCGCCGCCCCGGCGCGAACCGGGCGAACGACACGCCCTCCTTGAAGTCGAGCAGATAGAAGGCCAGCTCGGCGGGGGAGTACCGGGCCGCGAGCGCGCCCAGCCAGGCGTAGATGAAGTTGGTCTTGCCGGTGCCGGACGGGCCGGCGATCAGCGCGTGCGGCGGGTAGTCGCTGAGCGTCACCCGCACGGTGGAGCCCTGCGGGCTGTCGCCGAGCGGCGCGGTCAGCGCGGCCGCCGCGCTCTCCTGCCACTCCTGGCCGGCCTCCGGGAGCAGGCTTTCCAGCGCGACCGGCGCCGGACCGGCCGCCACCGCCTCGGCGATCTGCCGGCAGGTCGCGGTCAGCACCACCGGCGGCGGCCCGGGGTCCAGGCGGACCGGAAGGTCGCCGGCGCCGGCCACCCGGGCGTCGTCGCCGGGCGCCGCGTGCACGAACTCGATGCCGGGTCCGGGCTCCACCACCAGCCCGTGGATCACCAGGTGCACCCCGCAGGCCGCGCCGGTACGCAACAGCCGGTCCAGCTGACTGCGCTCGTGCCGGGACAGTTCCGGTGCGCCCAGCAGCACCGCCACCCGCCACGGCTCCGGGCGGCGTTTGGTGACCGCGTGCAGTTCGCGCAGCGAGGCGTACTCGCCGGCCAGGACCTTCTCGTTGATCCGGCGTACGTGGCCGACCATGTCCTCGAGCAGGGCGGGGAGCTCGCTCGGTCCGGCGAACGTGAGCACGCCCGCGGTGGCCAGGGGTGCGAAACCGGCCAGCCCGCCACCGAGGTGCTCGGGGTCGTACCCGACGATCTGCACCATGCCGGGCGCACTGGTGCCCAGCGCGCGCAGCAGCAGGCCGGCGACCAGCTCGTCGGCGAGCCGGTCGTCGCCGCCGACCACGACGTGCCCGTGGTCGAGCAGCGGCACCAGCGCCGGAACCTCCGGCGGGCTGTCGTCCGGCAGCGGCTCGGCGGGTTCCCGGGGTGTGCCGGGCGCGGTCGCCCACGGGCTCGGCTCGGCCCGCTGGGCGCGCTCGGGGTGCGGGTGCGGTGCCTCCGGCAGCAGCAGCCGGCCGATGCGCAGTTCCGCCGCTTTCGCCAGCGGGGTGACCTCCCAGCTGTGCCACGGCTCGCCGGCCGCGCCGGGCGCGGCCCGGTCGGCCGCTGCCGCCGCTGCGCCGGCGAGGGCCGCCAGCTCGGTGTCGTGCCAGGTGACGATGTCGGCGATCCGCTCGTCGCGCGCCGCGGACAGCTTGCGCCGGCGGCCGGTCACCGCGTCGGTCACCCGGCGCCGGCGCTCGTCCGCGGCGGCCGCCGCCTGCTGTGCGTGCTCCAGCGCGGTCTGTGCGGCGCCGAGCGCGTGCGAGAGCCCGGCCCGGATCTCCATGACTCGCTGCTTGGTGGATTCCGACATTTCCTACCGTTTGGTCGTTTTCATGAGCGGTCCTCCTGGGAGTCGGCCCTCTGGCGTACCGGCTCGGGTGCGTCCGGGTTCAGCGACCCGGCGTCACGGCCGAGCCTGGCCAGCAGGACACCGGTCAGAACGCTCGCCGTCACCGCGTTGTCGGCGGGATGATCGGGCTGTTGTGACTGCTGCTGCTCCTTCATCGGCGCCCGGCAGATCCGGCTGATCAGCGTCTCCAGGACCGCCGGGGAGGTGCCCGGCAGCAGCGCCCGCACCCGGGCCTCGGCGGCGCTGCGCAACCGCGGAACGTCCTCCGGCCGCGGATCGTGACCGAGCAGATCGCCGGCGAGGCGGTGCAGCACCGGCGGCGTCAGCGCGGCCAGTCCGAGACCCGTCGACGCGGACACCGCGTGCAGCTCCCGCCCGAGACGTGCCCGGTCACCGGCTCGCACGCCGGCCGCGACCCGCCTGAGCAGTTCGGACGAACCGGTGTTCGCCGGTTCCTGCTTGTCCGGGACCGGTTCGCCGGTCAGTTCGGCCACCCGCGCCTGCCACCACGGTCCGAGCGACTCGGGTTTCTCCGCGCCCGCAGACTTCGGTTCCTGGCGGCTCTCGTCGTGTTTCAGCGCGGCCCGCCACTCCTGGCCGGGCGCGGCGCCGGGCGTCCCGGCCAGGCCGACCGCCGCCAGGTAGGACTCGATCGCGTCCTGCGCGACACGCACGGCCGCTGCCGCGCGTTCCGCATGCTCGGTGGCATTTCCCAGCACGGGTACGCCCAAATCGTCGACCGACTGCTCGCGCACCCAGTTGAGGATCTCGGTGGCGGTGCGCAGCCGCTCCATCGCAGCGGTGATCAGTCCGCTGGGTAGCTCGTCGGAGGTGGCGCGGAGCTGGGCGCCGAGTTCCTGCAACAACGACATCGCGTCAGAGCTGCGCCGTGTAGGTCTGCGCCTGCTCGACCGCCACCAGGGTCGCGCCCAGGCACTCCTCCAGCTGCTGGTCGGCCTGCGACAGGGAGGCGTGAGCCGCGCCGACCAGGTCGTTCGCGCTGCCGTCGAGGGCCGCCGCGAGGCTCTGCTGCGCCTCGCCGAGCCGTTGCCGAGCCGCCTCTATCGCCGCCTGCCCCTCGGAAACCTGCTGAAGCGCGGCGTCCACGGCAGCTCTGACTTCGGCGACACTGGCCACCCTTTGCAGCCTCCTGTTACGAAACTCTGCTTCCAGTCGCAGCCTACCGCCCGTTTCCCGCCCGGCCGTCCTCGGATGCCCTGATTTGGCAGTGGCCGGGGTTACCGGGGTTCGGTGTGGACGCAGCGCGAAAGCAGCGATCCGCCCTGGTGATCGCCGTGTCCATTGTGGATCATGGCTGTCACCGGGGCACACCCGGGTCCTACCCGGTTCCGGCTAGATCCACTCCTCGGTGGGATCGCGCGCTGCACACCCTGGTGCGCCGGCACCATGCTTTCCCGGCTTTTACCGCGAGAGTGGCACGCCACCAAACAACTGCGCCGGGCGGCTCCCGGTCGCGCACACCGGCCACCCGGCCCGCGTGTCAGCGGGGGACCGCGGACGGGCCCCGGGTCTCGGCGCCCAGGGCCACGGCCCGCTCCCGCAGGCCGCGGTCGGCGGTGATCACGATGACGCGGCGGTGCTGCTCCGCGCGTACCAAGTCAATGATCTTGTCGTCGCCGGAGCGTGCGGCGCGCTCGACGCGCACGCCGCCGGGAGCCTGCGGGATGTCCCGGGCCTGGCCCTCGACGACCAGGATCACCTCGACCGGGGCCGGAATGCCGTCCAGGCCGGCGGCGGGCACCGCCGCGAGGTTGTCGCGGAGCCGGACCGCGGCGCCTGCCCGATCGCGCCACCAGCCGTCCGGCACCGAGCCGACGACATTCGCCCCGTCGACGACGACCAGCGGGACGTCGGAGAGCGGGACGTTGACCAGCGGAACGCCGGATATCGGTGTCGGAGCGGCCGGCTCCTGGAACGCTGGGGTCAGAGACCCGCGATCGTTGGGGGCGGGCTCCGATGCCTTCATAGAGTTGAGCCTACGTCAGTCAACTTTTCGGCCGGAACGGGAATCAGGAGGTTCGTGAGAGCGCTGTGATCCCTGGCAACGGCAGTTAGTTGCCTGGATGGGCCGGGTAGGCCTACATCCGCCTGAGTGAGGTACCAGAAGGAA
The DNA here is from genome assembly GCF_050955685.1 of Actinoplanes sp. CA-015351. NCBI lineage: Bacteria > Bacillati > Actinomycetota > Actinomycetes > Micromonosporales > Micromonosporaceae > Actinoplanes > Actinoplanes sp. CA-015351. The sequence continues at coordinate 5,438,445 of NZ_CP192102.1, read as the reverse complement.
AGAGACCCTGATGAGCATCGGACCGTTCGGACCAGCTGGGTCCGGCAACTGGGACGACCTGTTCGCGCGCTTCTTCGGAGCGGCCGAGCCGCACCGGCCCGCGCAGCGCTTCGACATCGCGCGTTACATGAGCAACGACGCCCGGCAGGTCCTCGCCGACGCCGCGCGCCGGGCCGCCGAGCTGTGCGGCGGCGAGCGTGCGCTGGCCGACCTCGACACCGACCACCTGCTCTGGGCCGTTCTCCAGCAGGAGCCGATGAAGCAGACCGTGCGCCGCGCCGGCACCGACCCGGTCGCGCTGCTGGCCGAGCTCGACGCCCAGCTCGACAGCGAGGTCGCCCGTACCGCCGCCGCGAACCGCCGCGCCGACATGAGCGCCTCCACCCGCGAGACGCCCGAGCAGGTCGCACTGACCCCGGCCGCCAAGCGCGCGCTGCTGGACAGCCTGCAGATCTCCCGGGCCGTCGGCGCCTCGTACATCGGGCCGGAGCACATTCTGATGGCGCTCGGCCTGAACACCGATTCCGCCGCGGGACGACTGCTCGCCGGCCGGCTCGACCCGCGCAACATGCCGCACCCGGAGACGTCCCCGGGCGCCGGCGGCGGCGGTCACCAGCAGCACCACAGCAACCCGAACACACCGACGCTGGAGCAGTTCGGCGTCGACCTGACCGAGTCGGCCCGGCGCGGCGAGATCGACCCCGTGGTCGGGCGTGCCGACGAGATCGAGCAGGCCGTGGAGATCCTGTCCCGGCGTACCAAGAACAACCCGGTGCTGATCGGTGAGGCCGGCGTCGGCAAGACCGCGATCGTCGAAGGCCTCGCCCAGCGCATCGTGGACGGCGACGTCCCGCTCACCCTGCAGGACAAGCGGGTGATCCAGCTCGACCTCGCCGGCCTGGTCGCGGGCACCCGTTACCGGGGCGACTTCGAGGAGCGCCTGCGCAAGGTGATCGAGGAGATCCAGTCGTCCGGCGACGGGCTGATCGTCTTCCTCGACGAAATTCACACCCTGGTCGGCGCCGGTGGCGGTGGCGGCGAGGGCGGCGGCATGGACGCCAGCAACATGCTCAAGCCGGCGCTGGCCCGCGGCAAGCTCCGGGTGATCGGCGCGACCACCCTCGACGAGTACCGCAAGCACATCGAGAAGGACGCGGCCCTGGCCCGGCGGTTCCAGCCGGTTCTGGTCGGCGAGCCGACGGTCGAGGACACCGTGGCGATCCTGCGCGGGCTGCGCGACAACTACGAGGCGCACCACCAGGTCCGGATCACCGACGAGGCGCTGGACGCCGCCGCGGTGCTCTCCGACCGGTACATCACCGACCGCTTCCTGCCGGACAAGGCGATCGACCTGATCGACCAGGCCGGCGCGCGGGTACGGCTGCGGGTGAAGACCCCGGACGCCGGTCTGCGCGAGCGGGAGCGCCGCCTCGAGGAGCTGTCCCGCGACCGTGACCAGGCGGTCGCCGCCGAGAAGTACGAGAAGGCCTCCGAGCTCCGCGACGAGATCAACTCGCTGAAGGAGCAGATCGCCACCGCCGGTGTCGGTCCGGACGGCATCCCGCAGGTGACCCAGGACGACGTCGCCGAGGTGGTGTCGCGCTCCACCGGCGTGCCGGTCGCGCAGCTCACCGAGGCCGAGCGGGACCGCCTGCTCCGGCTGGAGCAGCACCTGCACGAGCACGTCATCGGCCAGGAGGACGCGGTCGAGGCGGTCGCCGAGGCGGTACGCCGCTCGCGGGCCGGGCTCGGCGACGAGGACCGGCCGGTCGGCACCTTCCTGTTCCTCGGACCGACCGGGGTCGGCAAGACCGAGCTGGCGCGTTCCCTCGCGGAGGCGTTGTTCGGCGAGCCGGACAAGATGGTCCGCCTCGACATGAGCGAGTTCCAGGAGCGGCACACCGTGTCGCGGCTGGTCGGTGCTCCTCCCGGCTACGTCGGTTACGGCGAGGCGGGGCAGCTGACCGAGGCGGTGCGGCGGCGCCCGTACAGCGTGGTGCTGCTCGACGAGATCGAGAAGGCCCACCCGGACGTCTTCAACATCCTGTTGCAGGTGCTCGACGACGGCCGGCTCACCGACAGCCAGGGCCGGACGGTCAGCTTCAAGAACACTGTTCTGATCATGACGTCGAACCTCGGTTCGGATCTGATCACCGGGTCGACCCGCAGCGTCGGGTTCGGCGCGGCCGAGAACGGCCGGTCCGCCGACGAGGAACTGCGCGACCGCCTGGACCGCCGGCTCAAGGACTCGCTGCGGCCTGAGTTCATCAACCGGATCGACGAGATCATCATCTTCCGGCAGCTGGAGGACCAGCAGCTTCACAAGATCACCGAGATGATGCTTGGCGAGACCCGCCGCCGGCTGCACGCGCAGGACGTGCAGATGGAGATCAGCGACGCGGCCGTCGACTGGCTGGCCGAGCGTGGGTTCCAGCCGGAGTTCGGCGCGCGCCCGCTGCGCCGCACGATCCAGCGTGAGCTGGACAACCGTTTGTCGAAGATGCTGCTCGCCGCAGATCTGGCCCCGGGCCGCAAGGTTCGTGTCGACGTGGCCGACGACAAGCTGACCTTCGAGGTGGAGTCGGCGGTCTCGGCTCGCTGATGAAACTCGCTAATGAAAAAGGGGGGCCCACGGCCCCCCTTTTTTCTGTCGTCAGGCGGCGGCGAGCTGGGCGGGCACCGCGCCGATGCCGCTGAGATCGGGGTGGGCGGCCATCCAGCTGACGTAGTCCTCGTTGCGGGCGATGACGTCCTGGTACGCCTCATAGGCCAGGTACATCAGGTTGGGGGCGCTGCGGGCGGCGGGGGAGTCGGGGTGCCAGCCGACGGCCGTGCGCCAGCGCAGGGGCGCGCCTTTGAACGGGCGGGACGTCAGGCCGACGGGTGGCCGGAAGGTCGGCTGGCAGAGGCCGACCGCGAGGCCCAGCTCGACCATGTCGACACAGGCGCGGGGGTCGGTCTCCAGAACCTTGCGCGGGGCGAAACCGGCGCGTGCGCACGCCGCGGCGAAACAGTCGGCGAAGCAGCCGTCACCGGCGCCGGCCACCCATTGCTCCTCGGCGAGCTCGGCGAGATCGACCTCGGATCCCTTGGCCTGCGGGTGGTCTTCCGGCAGCAGCGCGCAGACGGCGTCGACCGCGATGGTCTGCCAGACCAGGCCGTACTCGGCGGAGGGCAGGGCATCGCCGCAGACACCGACCTGGGCGAAGTCGAGCTTGCCGGCGAGGACCATGGTGGCCAGCTCGTCGACGTAGTACGACGCGTGGGTGGAGATCTGAGCCTCCGGCTGGTTCGCCGAGAGACGGTGCAGCAGGTGTGCCACGACAGGTCCGCCGATCGCGCCGATGCGATAGCGGCTCATCGTCTCGTGGCCACCCGCGGCCAGTCGTGCGGCCTCATCCTGCAGGCCTTTCATGGCCGGCAGCAGCACCCGAGCCCGGGAGAGCACCAGCTCGCCCAGTGCGGTCGGGCGTGCGCCGCGACGGTCCCGGTCGAACAGCGGGCCACCCAGTGTCCGCTCGATGCGCTGCAGTTGGGCGGTGAGCGCCGGCTGGGCGAGGCCCAGCTGCGACGCGGCCTTGGTGACGCTGCCGGTCTCCGCGATGGCGCAGACCACCTTCAGGTGCCGCAGCTCGAGGTTCATAGCGTGACGTTAGGACCACAATGGGATCCACGGCTAGCCCTGTGGGCGCTGGAAAGATCGGCAACCCGTGACAAACATATTAACGAACAGGACAAGGTGGGCGAATCACCCGCCGCTGAGGTTTAGTTACAGATCACGTACATATGTTTTACGGCCAGTGACCGCGTCGAGGGCCTTGTCGACCACTCCGATGAGCGGGTCGACAACCTTGTTCCACGGCGGTGTCGACGGTGTCGCCGGGTGCGGGCGGGTCGGCGCGGCCTCCTCGGCCGTCTCCAGGCGGTTGCCGAGCCGGACCAGATCCTCGGACGGGACCATCTGCGACAGCATCGGCAGCAGCTCCTCGGCGTCGGCCGCCACGTGCCGGCGGATCGCCGCCACCGTGGCATCCATGTCGTCGCCGCTCAGCAGGTGCAGCAGGGTCTGGTCCTCGGCGAGCTCGCGGTCGGCCAGCTCGTCGCCGCCGGGCACCGCGGTGCGGATCGCCGGGTAGAGGTACTGCTCCTCGGCGCAGAGGTGCCGGGACGCGACCGCGACCAGGACACTCTTCACCTTGGGGTTGTCGGGCTCGGACTCCATCTTCGCGATGAGGCCGAGCAGTTCCTGGTGTTGCTTGTTGACGACATCGACGATGCTCCGCCCGGGAGTCTTGCCACCGGTCGGCGGGAGCGGGGGGAGATTCACTTCAGACACGGCCGCCAAGTTCCCCATCGGGATCGTTGTTACACCTTGCTGGTAAGAAGGGCGGATGGACACCACCGCCGTGGACGAGGTCGTCAGCCTCTGCCGTGACCTGCTGCGCATCGACACCACCAACACCGGGGACCCGCGGACCACCGTGGGCGAGCGGGTCGCCGCCGAGTACGTCGCTTCCCGCCTGGAGGAGGTGGGCGTCGAGACCACGCTGCTGGAGTCCGCGCCGACCCGGACCAACCTGGTGGCCCGGATCCCGGGTGCGGACCCGGCACGCGGCGCGCTGCTGGTGCACGGCCACCTCGACGTGGTGCCGGCCGACCCGAGCGAGTGGTCGGTGCACCCCTTCTCCGGCGAGGAGAAGGACGGGTACCTGTGGGGCCGCGGCGCGGTCGACATGAAGGACTTCGACGCCATGGTCCTGGCCGTGGTCCGGGAGTGGAAGCGGGTCGGCTACACCCCGCCGAGGGACATCGTCCTGGCGTACACGGCCGACGAAGAGGCCGGCATGGAGTACGGGTCGCAGTGGCTGGTGCGCAACCACGCGGGGCTGTTCGACGGCGTGACCGAGGCGATCGGTGAGGTCGGCGGGTACTCGTACACGGTCAACGACGATCTGCGCCTCTATCTCGTGCAGACCGCCGAGAAGGGCCTCGACTGGCTGCGCCTGCACGCGCACGGCCGTCCCGGGCACGGCTCGTTCATCCACGACGACAACGCGGTCACCGCGCTCGCCGAGGCGGTCGCCCGGGTCGGGCGGCACCGGTTCCCGACCGTGGTCACCCCGACCGTCCGGCAGTTCCTGGAGCAGGTCAGCGACGCGCTGCAGATCGACCTGGACCCGGACCAGCCGGAGCTGGCGATCTCGAAACTCGGCCCGATCGCCAACCTGATCGGCGCGACCATCCGCAACACCGCGAACCCGACCCGCCTGGAAGCGGGTTACAAGGACAACGTGATCCCCGGCAAGGCGTCCGCCACGATCGACTGCCGGACCCTGCCGGGACACGCCGACTCGTTCCTGGCCGAGCTGCGCGGCATCATCGGGCCGGACGTCGAGATCGAGCACGTCCACCAGCAGTCCGCTGTCGAGACCAGCTTCGACGGCGACCTGGTCGATGCGATGGGCGCGGCTCTGCGGGCCGAGGACCCGGGTGCGCGTACGGTCCCGTACCTGATGTCCGGTGGCACCGACGCGAAGGCATTCGCCACCCTCGGGATCCGCTGTTTCGGCTTCGCGCCGCTGCGCCTGCCGCCGGATCTCAACTTCAGTGCGTTGTTCCACGGCATCGACGAGCGGGTTCCGACCGAGGGGCTAAAGTTCGGCGTGCGCGTTCTCGACCGACTGCTTCGAAACAGCTGAAATCCGGAAGGAACCAATTTCCATGTCTGACCAGAATGCGGAGCTCGACGCCGCCCTCGAGTCCGTGATCGAGGCGGCCCGGGCGCACCTCACTGCCGTGAAGGCAGCGGCCGGCCGCATTGACGACGACGACGTGTGGCAGGCGTACGTTCACCTGAACAACGCGTCGTACGCGTACGACGAGAAACTTCTCGACGCGTTCGGCGAAGTGACGCCGTGGGATGTCGAGTCGATCGACCCGGACGAGGCGGACCACCGGTTCGGGCTGGTCGGTGCGGGAGCTGACGGCTCCGGCGAGGACCCGTACGACCAGGTGATCTCGGTGCGGCAGCGTCGTGACTACCGGGTGCCGAGCGTGGACGCGCTGCTGAAGGTGGCCGAGACCGCCCGCCGCGGCTCGGTGCCGGAGGACGAGGACGCCGGTCCGATCGAGTCGGTCGGCGAGGCCGTGCTGGAGCTGCTCCAGGCCGGCGACGGTTCACTCGCGTCGCTGGACGTTCCGGAGCTGGAACCGCTGGACGGCCTGCTCACCGTCACCGAGGTGGCCGCGCCGCTGGATCTTGAGGCGTTCGACGACGCTGATGGCTCGGGCCCGTTCGCCCCGGTTGACGGCGACCAGCTGGTCGGCCGTCTGGACGAGCACCCGTTCCTCCCGGACGACGAGGACGACCACGCGGGCCATAACCATTAAGTGGTAAAGACCGGAAAACCCGGCCTCAGTAACTGAGGCCGGGCTGCGGGGTGGGTGTCGGCGCCAGCCGGCGGCGGAGCATTACCTTGCGGGTGCCGTCGGCGAAGAGCTGGACCTTGGCCAGCTCCCACCCGGAGAACTCCGCCTGGATGGCGAGTTGCGCCGCGGCGGTCAGACGATCGACGTTCGAAGGCAGCCGTAGCGGCGCGTATTCATAGTCCATCGAACTAATATGCGTCAGCCGCCGAGTCTTCCACCAGCCCCGACACACCCTCCGGGCGGCCACAACGCGGGCACGGCGGGCGGCGGCGCAGGTGATAGGCGTACGCCGCCGCGCCGAGTGCCGCACCCCACAGCGGCCACAGCAGCCCGGGTGCGGTCGCGGCGTTCAGCCCGCCGTGCAGCAGCACATCCGCGCCCGCCGCGGTGTACAGCGAGATCGACCCGGAGAAGATCAGGAGCGCTACGAGCGTGGCCGGGACCGTTGCCAGCCGGATCGGCACCTCGCGACCGGCCAGGCCGATCATCCAGCGCGGGAACCGCTCACCCCAGCGTTGCGTGAGCCCCAGCGTCAGCGCCGCACCGACCAGCGCGAACGTGCCCAGGCCGGCACCGGCCCAGACCAGACCGGTCTCCTGCATCTCGGCCAGGAACTCCGGCTCGATGCCGAGCGGGATGCCGGCCGCCCAGGCCAGCCGGACCACCGCGTACAGGCACGGGATGATCACCGCGATCCACACCGCGATCCGGCCCCAGCGGGTCGCTGATTCCGGCGTGGTCCAGCCGGTTCGGTCCGCCGTCCGCCCGCAGTCCTCGCAGGCGCCGGCCGCGCGCCGCTGCCGGCGCAGCACGGCCCGGACGATCAGCAGGCCACCGGCGACGGCAAGGGCCTCGTTCGCGAGCGTCCAGGTGAAGATCTCGGCGTAGTCGACCGGCGGCCACCCGAACGGCAGCCCGCCGATCAGCATCGGCAGATATCCGGCGACGGTCAGCAGCCGCACGTCCGGGATCAGGACCAGCAGCGCGGCCGCCACCAGCCACAGATAGCCGAGCAGGATCCGGCGCGGCACCACCGGCAGCCGCTCGCCACCGACGGCGACCAGGGCGGCCGCGGCGGTCAGCAGCACCACCGCGAAGGCCGGTGCGCCGATCCCCGGATCGACAGTGCGCAGCAGGCTTGCGGCGTTGTGCGGCGCGTCCGGCCCATAGGGGAAACCGCTCCCGGTCACCGTCCACACCACGGCGAGAGCGCCGTATCCGGCGGCCCAGACGGCCGCCGCGTTCCTCTTCAGATCGGTCATGCTTCGATGCTTGTCGCTGCGCGGCCTGCGCGGATCCCCAGGCCGAGGGGCGCGTCCCCCTCCTGCGAGGGAGATTCTAGAGAGAGACAAACCCCGATTTGTACGCGAGAACGACCGCCTGAGTCCGATCCCGCACACCGAGCTTGCCGAGGATGTTCGCGACGTGTGACTTGACCGTCTCGACGCCGAGCACCAGCCGCCCGGCGATCTCGGCGTTGGACAGCCCGTCGGCCATCAGCGTCAGCACCTCGGATTCCCGGGCGGTCAGCTCGGCGCCGCCGACCCGGCCGTCCGGCGGGCCGTACGCGGCGGCCAGCCGGCGGACCGCGGCCGGGAAGAGCAGCGAGTCGCCCCGGGACACCACGCGCACCGCTTCGGTGATCTGTTCCGGACGGGCCCGTTTCAGCAGGAAGCCGCTGGCGCCGGCCCGCAGCGCCTCGTAGACGTACTCGTCGTTGGCGAACGTCGTGACGACCAGGACCCGGGGCGGGTCGGTGAGGCGTTCCAGCAGCAGCCGGGTGGCCTGGATGCCGTCCATCCGGGGCATCCGGACGTCCATCAGCACGACGTCGGGGCGCAGCCGGACGGCGGCCGGCAGCACCTCGGTGCCGTCGGTGACCTCGCCGGTGACAGCCAGGTCGGGTTCGGCGCCGACGATGGCCCGCAGGCCGGCCCGGACCAGGGCGTCGTCATCGGCGATCAGGACGCCGATCATGACGGGTCGCTCGGGAGCCCGGCGTCGCTCGGGAGCCCGGCATCGCTCGGAACCCCGGGATCGAGCGGGAGCCCGGCGTCGCTCGGGAGCCCGGCATCGAGCGGGAGTGTGGCCTCGACCCGCCACTGGTCGCCGTCCGGTCCGGCGAACAGTTCCCCGCCCAGCAGCCGGAGGCGCTCGCGCATGCCGCTTATCCCGTACCCATGACCGGTCTTGATCTTGTTGTTGATGGTGTTGGTCACCGTGATCGTCAGCTCCTCGTCCTGGCGGATGTGCAGGGTGGCGGGTCCGGAGCCGTGCCGGGCCGCGTTGGTGAGCGACTCCTGCACGATCCGGAACGCCTCCCGGGACACCGCGGCCGGCACGTCCACCGGACCGATCTCGGCCAGCACCGACGGGGTGAGCAGCCGATCCAGATCGGTCAGGGTGGGTGCGGCCCGGCGGTCCGCGGAGAGGTCGTCGCGGAGCACGCCGAGCACGGTGTCCAGCTCCTCGGCGGCGGCTCGCCCGGTCTCCTCGATGGCGGCCAGCGCCTGCCGGGCGAACGCCGGGTCCGCGTCGAAGACCGCCCGCGCGGCGCCGGCCTGCAATGTCATCGCGGTCAGCGCGTGGCCGACCGCATCGTGCAACTCCCTGGCCAGCCGGTTGCGCTCGGCCAGCCGGCGTTCCCGGTCCTGCTCGGCGGCGGCCCGCTCGGCCGGCGACGGGCCGAGCAGCACCGGTGCCATCGTCGCGGCGAGCCGGCCCAGGCCGGCGGCGGCGCCTGCCGCGATGGCCAGCACCACGATGCCGGCCAGAACCCACAGGAGATTGCCGGCCTGCAACGGGCCGAGATCAAGACCGGTCAGCGCGCCCTCGGTCAGCCCGAGTCGCTCGGTGCCGACGAACAGCACCACCGGGATGGCGATCAGCGCGACCGCACCGACCACCCCGCCGGTGAGCAGGTGCAGGGCGAACCAGATGGCGGTACGCAACCGGGTCTCCAGCGCGAGCCGCCGGCTCCGGTCGTGGTCGGGCAGGGCGACGCCGAGCAGCGAGCGGGCCGCGGTGATCTCCAGCTCCCGGGTGCCGCCGAGGAACGGCGGGACGGCGGCGACCAGCACGCCGACCAGAGTGATCGCGATCGCGCCGGCCCGGGTCGGCTCACTCTCCAGGACCATCTGGGTCAGCAGGCCGGCGGCGAGCACGTACGGCAGCAGCAACACCCCGCCGAGCAGCAGGAACACGGTCCGGCGCAGGATGCCCACCGGTCACTCGTCGGCGTGCGGGTAGCCGGTGCCCTCACGCTCCGGGTAACCGACGTCGATGGCCGAGACGTCGTCCAGCGCCATCGCGATCTCGGCCGGCAGGATCAGCTGCTCGCTGCGGAGTGCGCCCTGCAGCTGCCCCGCGGTCCGGGCGCCGAGGATGGCCGACGCCACACCGGGCCGGTCCCGGATCCAGGCGAGCGCCACTTCCAGCGGCGAGACGCCGAGGCCACCGGCCGCTATCACCACCGCCTGCACGATGCTGGAGCTGCGGGGTTCCAGGTACGTCTGCACGAACGGCGCCATGTGCTCGGAGGCGGCCCGCGAGTCGAGCGGGCGGCCGTTGCGGTACTTGCCGGTGAGTACACCCCGGCCCAGCGGCGACCAGGCCAGGACGCCGAAGCCGAGCGCCGACGCGGCCGGCAGCAGCTCGCGCTCGATGCCGCGCTCCAGCAGTGAGTACTCCATCTGGGCGGCCACGATCGGCGCGCGCCCCGGGTACGCCGACTGCCAGGTCGCCGCCCGCGCGGTCTGCCAGGCCGCGAAGTTGGAAACGCCGACGTACCGCACCTTGCCACTGGTCACGGCGTGGTCCAGGGCGGCCAGGGTCTCCTCGAACGGGGTGTGGTTGTCGTACCCGTGTATCTGCCACAGGTCGACGTAGTCGGTGCCGAGGCGCCGCAGCGACGCGTCGAGCGAGCGCAGCAGGTTGCCCCGGGAGGCGTCGCGCGGACGGTAACCGCGCGGGGTGAGACCGGCCTTCGTGGCGATCACCACCTCGTCGCGGGGGACGAGATGGTCGAGCAGCGAGCCGATCACCGACTCGGCGTCGCCGTCGCCGTACACGTCGGCGGTGTCGATCAGGGTGCCGCCGGTTTCCAGGAAGATCTTCAACTGGGCGGCCGCGTCATCGGGGTCGGTGTCCCGTCCCCAGGTCATGGTGCCGAGCGCGAGCCGCGAAACCGCTAGCCCGCTTCGGCCGAGCGGTCGCTGGTGCATGAGTGAACCTTATTCAGACCTGGTCTTGTGCGGAATGCTCAAGTACCCGCGCGGCGCGTCGGTTACCGGACGGAAATATGCTTTGCGGTGACGACCATGATCTCGGGAGGGCACGTGCGGCTCGGACTCAGCCTCGGCTATCAGACGGCGTGGAGCACGCCCGCCGATCATCTCGCGATGGCGCAGGAGGCGGACCGGCTCGGTTACGCCGTGGTGTGGGCGGCCGAGGCGTACGGCTCGGACACCGTCAGCATGCTCGCCTGGATGGCCGGGCAGACGCAGCGCATCGATCTGGGCGCTGCCGTCATGCAGATCCCGGCGCGCACGCCGGCCATGACCGCGATGACCGCCGCCACCATCGACACCCTCTCCGGCGGGCGGTTCCGGCTCGGACTCGGCGTCTCCGGTCCACAGGTGTCCGAGGGGTGGCACGGTGTCCGGTTCGCGAAGCCGCTCGCGCGTACCCGGGAATATGTGGACATCGTGAAGATGGCGCTCGCCCGGGAGCGGGTCGCCTACGACGGCGCTCACTACACGCTTCCGCTGCCGGACGGCGCCGGCAAGGCGATCAAGCTGGGGTTCCACCCGCTGCGGTCGGACATCCCGATCTATCTGGCCGCGGTCGGGCCGAAGAACCTGGAGCTCGCCGGGGAGATCGCGGACGGCTGGCTGGCGATCTTCTTCGCCCCGGACGCGGTCTCCGATTATGTCGGACATATCGCGCAGGGTCGCGCTAAAGCCGGTCTTGATATGGACGGATTCGATATCGCGCCCACTGTCCCGGTGGTGCTCGGCGACGATCTGAGCGCCTGCGCGGACGTGATCCGCTGGTACGCCGCCCTCTACATCGGTGGCATGGGCAGCCGGGAGCAGAACTTCTACAACCAGCTCGCGGTCCGGATGGGCTACCAGAAGGAAGCGAAGCTGGTCCAGGACCTCTACCTGAGCAAGCAGGTCGCCGAGGCCGCCGCCGCCGTGCCGCAGGAGTTCATCGAGCGCACCTCGATGCTCGGCACCAAGACCCAGATCAAAAAACGCCTTCAGGAGTACGCGGCCGCGGGCGTCGGCACCCTCTCGATCAGCCCCTACGTCGGCGACCGCGAGTCGGGCATCGAGACGCTGCGCGTGGTCGCCGAGGCCTTCGCGGAGTCGGGTCTCTGATGGCGACCGTCCTGCTGCTCCGGCACGGCCGGACCACCGCGAACGCGTCCGGCGGGCTCGCCGGCCGGCAGCCCGTCGAACTCGACGACACCGGCCGTGACCAGGCCGCCCGGGTCGGCGAACGGTTGCGGAAACTGCCGCTGGCCGCCGTGGTCAGCAGTCCGCTGATCCGCTGCCGGCAGACCCTGTCGATCGCGTTGCCTTCCTTGGAGCCGGCGATCGAGGACGGGCTGATCGAGTGCGGATACGGCGACTGGGAAGGGCAGCCTCTCAAGGAGCTGTCCAAGGACCCGCTCTGGCCGGTCGTCCAGCAGCACCCGAGCGCCGTCGTCTTCCCGAACGGCGAGGCGATGGCGGACATGTCCGCGCGGGCGATCAAGGCGATCCGGGACTGGGACGCCCGGATCACCGCCGAGCACGGCCCGGAGGCGGTCTGGGTGGCGTGCAGCCACGGCGATGTGATCAAGGCCATCGCCGCCGACGCGCTCGGCCTGCATCTGGACCAGTTCCAGCGGATCGTGGCCGATCCGGCGTCCATCACCGCGATCCGGTACACCCCGACTCGCCCGTTTGTGGTGCGCCTCAACGAGACCGGTGACCTGGCGTCCGTGGTACCCCCTCGCCAGACGGACAGTGACGCGGCGGTGGGTGGGGGATCCGGTGGCGGCGGGGTCTGACAACACTCCGTGACCGATGGTTAGTCGCAGGGTAGGGGTCGTTGCGCCCTCGGCGAACCCGCGATGGTGACCCGCGCGGTTACCGGCACGGATGGCTAGGGTTGTCGGTATGACCCACCAAGTACATGCCTTCGAGCCGCCGGAGCGGTTCGTCGCCGGGACGGTGGGCGAGCCGGGGGACCGTACTTTCTTTCTCCAGGCCCGCGGCGGCGGCCGGGTGGTCAGCGTGGCGCTGGAGAAAGTTCAGGTGTCGCTGCTCGCCGAGAAACTCGAGGAGCTGCTCCTCGAGGCGAACAAGCGTTTCGGCGTGAGCCTGCCGGACGGCATCCTGCCGCCCTCGCACGACAACGAGCCGCTCGACACCCCGGTCGACGAGGAGTTCCGCGTCGGGACGCTGGGCCTGGCCTTCGATGTCGACACCGGCACCGTCGTGATCGAGGCGATCGAGGCCGGTGAGCCGGATGCCGATCTCTCCGGCAACCCGCTCGACGAGGACGACGACGATGACGAAGAGGTCGAGGTCGACGTCGAGGACGACGAGGACGAGCCCGACGACGACCTGGACCGGCTGCGCGTGCGGCTCACCCCGGAAGCGACCCGGGCGTTCATCGACCGCGCCCGCCGCGTGGTCGCCGCCGGGCGGCCGCCGTGCCCGCTGTGCGGCCAGCCGCTCGACCCGGCCGGCCACCTCTGCCCCCGGCACAACGGTTACCACCGGTGACCGCGGAGCCCACGGCGGTGCTGGCCGAGGTGGACGCCCTCGAACTGCTCGGCCGCGGGTCGATCGAGATCGAGGGGCGCCTCGTGGACGCCTCCAACACCACGCTGCGTGCCGAGATCTCGCTGGGCAACCTGACCCGCCGCTGCGTCTACAAGCCGGTTCGCGGTGAGCGCCCGCTCTGGGACTTCCCGGACGGCACGCTGGCCGGCCGTGAGGTCTCGGCGTACCTGGTGTCCCGGGCCACCGGCTGGGACCTGGTCCCGCCGACGATCCTGCGCGACGGCCCGCTCGGCCCCGGCGCCCTGCAACTCTGGATCGACGAGCCGGAGGACGTCGACGGCCTGATCGGCTTCGTCCCGGCGTACGACGTCCCGGACGGCTGGTTCCCGGTGGCGGCGGCCCGCGACGACGACGGTGACGCGTACGCCCTGGCCCACGCCGACGACCCCCGGCTGGCCCGGCTGGCCATCTTCGACGCCGTCATCAACAACGCCGACCGCAAGGGCGGCCACGTGCTGTACCCGGCCACCGGCGGCGTGCACGGCGTCGACCACGGCGTCAGCTTCCACGTGGAGAACAAACTCCGCACGGTCCTCTGGGGCTGGACGGGCAAACCCCTGCCGGACGACGGGGTGGCCGTGCTCAAGCACCTGCTGACCGACCTGACCGGCCCGCTGGGCGAAGCCCTGGACGAACACCTCACGATCTCCGAGGTGCAGCACGTGACGCTGCGCATCAAGCGCCTGTTGCGAGCCTGCAAATTCCCCCAGCCACCCCAGGAGTGGCCCGCGATCCCGTGGCCACCTATCTAGCTACTGGTCCCCGGCCCAGCATCGGCGCCCAGCACTTAACCGACCAGGCGCCGTCATTCACATAGCGGTCCCTGTCGCCGTCGTGCTACCCAGGGCCGTCGTGATCCCCAACCCTATCGCCATTGCCGTCGCTTTGTGCTCGCCGTCGCTTCGTGCTCGCCGTCGCTTCGTGCTCGCCGTCGTTTCGTGTTTGCCTGCGGTGAGGTGACCTGTGATCGCTGGGAGTTGGCAAGTAGGCACGTTGGCATCGGATTAAGGCTGATTTATCCGGCGCAACGGGCAGGCTCGGCCGGTCACGTGCGACGTCCGCCAGCCGTAGCAGGGCCCCACGGTCCACGACCCACGGCCGGGGCCCAGCGTGCCGGCTGAGGGCTCAGCATGTCGACTCAGGCCTCAGCGTGTTGATTTAGGGCGCGATCCGCACCCAGTGCCGACACGCACGCCAGGAAACGGCTGCTGTGTGTTGACTTCGGGTTCGAAGCGCGCCCGAATTCAACACGCGGTGGGGCTGCATCGCGGGGAACGCTGTCTGTGTGTTGTGTCCCGCCCCGGGTTTGATGGAGACATCCAAACCTGGGAGAGAATCTCGCTATGGTGGCACCGAAGAAGTACCCCGATGAGCTGCGTGAGCGTGCGACCCGGTTGGCGATCGAGGCCCGCCGAGACCCGGCATCCAGCGTCGGGGCGATTCGGCGGATCGCCGGCCAGCTCGGTGTTCATCCGGAGGCGTTGCGGGTGTGGGTGCGGCAGGCCGAGACCGATGCCGGCGTGCGGTCGGGCACGACGTCCAGCGACGCGGAACGCCTCGCGGTGCTGGAACGGGAGAATCGTGAGTTGCGGCGGGCGAATCAGATCTTGAAGTCCGCGGCGTCTTTCTTCGCGGCGGAGCTGGACCGTCCGTCGCGATGAAGGTCGCCTTCGTCGACTCCCAGCACGAGGAACAGGTGTCCAGCCGGTCCTGCAGGCGCTCGAAGACACGCCGGCACAGATCGCATCGTCGACCTACTACGCCGCCAAGTCCCGCCCCGCCTCGGCCCGTTCCCGGCGTGACGAGGAACTGACCGCGGTGATCGAGCAGATCCACGCGGAGAACTACGGCGTCTACGGGGCCCGCAAGATCTGGCACGAGCTGCGCCGTCGCGGCGTCGAGGTGGCCCGGTGCACGGTCGAACGGCTGATGCGCGAGTCCGGGCTACGGGGACTGCTGCGCGACAAATCGCCCCGCACGACCCGCCCCGCAGCCGAAGCCGACCGGCCTCGTGACTTGGTCAAACGCGACTTCACCGCGGCCGGCCCCAACCAGCTGTGGGTCGCCGACCTGACCTACGTGCGCACCAGCGTGGGCTGGGTATACGCCGCGTTCGTCCTCGACGTGTACTCCCGGCTGATCGTCGGCTGGCAGGTTGCGACCAGCCTCTACACCGATCTCGCCCTGGACGCGTTGACAATGGCGACCTGGCGCCGCGAAAGCCAGGGCGCTGAACTGCACAAACTCGTCCACCACTCCGACCGCGGCGTCCAATATCGAGCGATCCGCTACACCCAGCGGCTCTCCGAGGCCGGCGCAGTCGCCTCGGTCGGGTCGAAGGGCGACTCCTACGACAACGCGATGGCCGAGGCGTTCAACTCCCTGTTCAAGGCCGAACTGGTCCGCAACAAAGGTCCGTGGCGTGGGCTCGACGACCTGGAGATGGCCACCGTCGAGTACATCGACTGGTACAACAACCGCAGACTGCACGGCGAAATCGGACACGTCCCACCCGCCGAATACGAGGCCCTACACGCGATGACCCGCCCGGTCACCGCAGCCCTGAAAACCAGCTAACCAACTCTCCATCAAACTCGGGGCTTGACAGTCTGTGTGTTGACTTTGGGTTCGAAGCGCGCCCGAAGTCAACACGCGGTGGGGCTGCGTCGCGGGGAACGCTGTCTGTGTGTTGACTTCGGGTTCGAATTGCGCCCGAAGTCAACACGCATCGGGGCTGCGGAAGTCAACACGCATCGGGGCTGCGGAAATCAGCAACGCATCGGGGCTGCGGAGGGCGTTTGGGGGGTCCGGGGCCGGCGGCGGGGGCGCCGGCGGGAGGGGCGTCAGGGGCGGACGAGGCGGGGGCGGGCTGGTGCGGTTGGGGAGCCCGTCGGGCGTACCCAAGTTTGGCTCTCGGTGTTGGAGGTTTAGGTCACGTGGGTGGGGACTCGTGGTCATGGGCTGGTTAGGCTCCGGGGATGGATGCTTGGACCGGTCATGACGTGCCCCGCCTGCCGGAGACTCCGGGGCTTTCGCCGCTGCGGCTCTATGACACGGCGCGTGGCTCGGTGGAGCCGAGCACGCCCGCCGGGACCGCGACCATGTATGTCTGCGGTATCACGCCCTATGACGCCACGCACCTGGGGCACGCGGCGACGATGATCGCGTTCGACCTGGTCAACCGGATGTGGCGGGACGCCGGGCGGGACGTCAACTACGTGCAGAACGTCACCGACATCGATGATCCGCTGCTGGAGCGGGCCGCGCGCGACGGTGAGGACTGGATTGTTCTCGCGATGCGGGAGACGGCGCTGTTCCGGGAGGACATGGAGGCGCTGCGGATCATTCCGCCGGCGCACTACGTGGGCGCTGTCGAGTCGATTCCGCGCATCGTCGGGCACGTGGTCGAGCTGGTCGGCAAAGGCGCGGCATATCGGCTCGAGGACGGGACCGGCGACGTCTACTTCGACATCAGCGCCGCGCCGGACTGGGGTTACGAATCGCATCTGTCCCGTGCCGACATGCTCGTCCTCTCCGCTGAGCGCGGTGGCGACCCGGAGCGGGAGGGCAAGCGTGACCCGCTCGACCCGCTGCTGTGGCGCGGCGCCCGGGACGGCGAGCCGGTCTGGGACGGCGGTGATCTCGGCCCGGGACGTCCCGGCTGGCACATCGAATGCGCCACGATCGCGCTCGGGCTGCTCGGTGACACCATCGACGTGCAGGGCGGCGGCAGTGACCTGGTCTATCCGCACCACGAATGTTCGGCCGCGCACGCCGAGGTGCTGACCGGCGCGCAGCCGTTCGCCAGGCATTACGCGCACGCCGGCATGATCGGCCTCGAGGGCGAGAAGATGTCGAAGTCCAAGGGGAACCTGGTCTTCGTGTCCCGGTTGCGCGGCGACGGCGTCGACCCGATGGCGGTACGGCTGGGGCTGCTCACCGGGCATTACCGCACCGACCGGGAATGGACCGATGAGGTGCTCAAGGCCGGCCTGCAGCGCCTGGCCCGCTGGCGGGAAGCGGCGGCCGCTCCGGCCGGGCCGTCCGGCGCCGGGCTGCTCGGCGCGGTCCGGGAGGCTCTCGCCGACGATCTCAACGCTCCGGCCGCGCTCGCCGTGGTCGACGCGTGGGTGGAGGCGGCCCTCTCGGGTGTCGGCGACGACGACGAGGCGCCCGCGCTGATGGCCCGGACTGTCGACGCATTGCTCGGCGTCCGTTTGTAGACGACATTTCGTCATTGGCCCCCGTTCGCGGGGGCCTTTCGTCTTTTCCGGCCCGGTCGTGCCTTTATCGGAGTGACGGATGGAGACCCCCGAACGGACCCTAGACGCGCCTGACCAGCGGTGTAGGAAAAATCGGGAAAAAATGCACCATTGTTCTTTTATGAGCGAAAATCCGCGCGTTATCGTCCGGGAGGCGACAGACTGAGTCCGGTCAAAACAACTCCGAAAGGAAAAATCATGCGTCGTACGGCTCTGTTCCTCGGGGGTCTCTTCCTGGCCACCGGCGCGAGCCTCGCGCTGGCCGGCCCGGCTCAGGCTCACGACGGCAACTGCAAGAAGGACCGCGGCAACGCGGCTTCCGTCCTGAGCACGAACGGCGACCGTGGTTACGCCGCAGCCGCCGCGTCGCTCCGCGACGGGGACCACCCCGACGTGATCATCATCGACAACGACCGGTACTACCCGGGTCGTTACTACGGTGGTTACAACTCCAGCTACTGGCTCGGACTGGGCTTCGACTTCCACGTCGGTGGCGGCAGCAGCTACTACCCGGGCTACGGTTACGGTGGCTGGGGCTTCGGCTTCGGCATCGGCGGCGGGTTCGGTGGCGGCGGCGGTTACTACAACGCTGCTGTCTGATCCAGCCAACACAGCTACTGTCAGGCCCGGGATGCCGCCGCGTCCCGGGTCTGCCGCGTTTCCAGCCCTCTAGATCAGCTCCGCGTCGTGCACCAGCAGGGCGATCTGCACCCGGTTGTTCAGGTCGAGCTTGGTCAGCAGGCGTGAGACGTGGCCTTTCGCCGTCGGCACGCCCATGCCCAGCTCGGCGGCGATCTCCGCGTTGGACCGGCCGTGGCCGACCAGCAGTGCCACCTCGGTCTCCCGTGACGTCAGCTCGGCCAGCCGGGCTCGCGCCCGCGCCCGGCGGTTGCCGGCCGCCGGATCGGTCACGTGATCGATCAGATGACGGATCACCGTGGGCGAGAGGGTCGCGGCGCCGGCCGCGACGGTACGCACCGCCTCCAGGATCTCCCGGGGCGGCGTGTCCTTGAGCAGGAAACCGCTGGCCCCGCCGCGCAGCGCCTCCAGAACGTACTCGTCGACGTCGAATGTGGTCAGCATGATCACCTGAGGCGCGTTCGCCCGGCTGCGGATCCGGCGGGTCGCGACCAGTCCGTCGACCCGGGGCATCCGGATGTCCATCAGGATCACGTCGGGCCAGTGCGCGGCGGCCGCCGTCACCGCCTGCGCGCCGTCGCCGGCCTCGGCCACCACCTCGATGTCGCCGGAACCGCCGACGAGAATTCGCAGACCGGCCCGGACCAGGGGATCGTCGTCGACGAGCAGCAGCCGGATCGGTGCGCTCAACCCTGGCGCGGTCAGCTCTGGTGCGGCCATGGCAGCTCCGCCTCCAGCCGGAACTCGTCGTGGTGGGCGCCGTATCGCACGGTCCCGCCGGCGAGCGCCACCCGCTCCGTGATGCCCACCAGACCCAACCCGCCGGGAGCCGGTGTCTGGGGTGCTGGTGCTGGTGCTTGTGCTTCGTGCGTACCGGAAAGGGGATTGGTGATCGTGATGCGCAGGCCGCGACCGGCGGCACCCAGCAGGCGCACCGACGCGGCCGGGCCTGATCCGTGCTTGCGCGCGTTGGTGAGGCCTTCCTGGACGATCCGGTATGCCGTGCGGCCCAGCACCACCGGTGGCGCCTCGGGTGGGACGGCGCTGGCGAAGTCGATCATCATGCCGGCTTCCTGGACCCTCGCCACGAGATCGGGCAGGTCGTCGAGGCCGGGTTGCGGTGGCTCGGGCAGCCTGGCGCGGGTCGCGCCGACGACGGCCCGCAGCTCTTCGAGCGCCTCGTGCGCGCCGGTCCGGATCGCGCCGGCCGCGATCGACAGCTCGCTGGGCGAGACCGTCCCGCGCACTTCGAGGGCGCCCGCGTGCAGGCTGATCAGCGACATCCGGTGCGCGATCACGTCGTGCATCTCCCGGGCGATCCGGGCGCGCTCGGTGAGTTTCGCCTGCTCGGAGCGGAGTTGCTGCTCGGCCTCCAGCCGGGCCGCCTGCTCGCGCAGCGACGCGGTGAGCCGCCGGTAGGCCTGGGTGAACAGACCCCAGCCCAGCGCCGCCACGGTGACCACCGTGCGCAGCGCGAAGTCGACCCAGATGTCAAAGGCCGGCGCGCTGTGCAGCAGGAAGTAGACGCCCGCGGTGGCGACGTTCACCGCGCCGAGCGCCAGCAGGGGGAGAGGGCGCAGCCGGATCGCCGCCGTGAAGAGGGCGATCAGAATCGGACCCGTCGCCATCACCGAGATCGCGCCGAGCGGCAGCAGCGCGAGGGTCAGCCCGGCCGGATGCCGCCTGCGGACAACGAGCGCGCCGGCCGCCGCGACACCGGTCGCCACGTCGGCCTGCCACGGCAGGAACGCGCCCGGATCACCCGCGTCGCCCAGCACCACCATGACCGCGCCATAAATCAGCGCCAGCACGATCGCGATGCCGTCGGCCAGCCGGTCTCTGGCACGCGCACGCCGGTCACCGGAGTCGGGGACGAGCAGAGCGAAAAGCATGGGCGAAGCCTATTTCGCGCCGGGGGCGGCGGACAGCTACCAAAGTATTGTCTTCGGTATATCCCTTGGCCGCTGTGGACATACCCCGGTCGTCGGCATCGTTGCCGCCATGAAGTCGCTGATTCTCTTGATCCCCGCGTTCGTCTGGGGCGTGATCTCCGCCTGGTGGACGCCGCGCGGCCCTCTGACCAGCATCGAAGCGGTCGTGACGATCGCCGCCAGCTTCGCGGCCGGCATCCTTGCTGCCCGCTCACGCTGGGCGTTTCTCACCGCGCCCCTGGTGTACGCCCTAACTGTCGAACTGGTCCGGATCCGCGTCTCCGGCCCGTCGATCGACGCACCACATCCGGGTGCGTTCGGGGCGATCGCGCTGATCACCGGACGGGGCGTCCACGGGGTGCTGGCGCTGCTCCCGATGTTCCTCGGAGCGCTCCTTCCGCGGCGAGGCCGGGTGTTCGCCGCCGTGGCACTGCCGGTGCTGGTGGCGATGGCCGTCGCTGTCGCGGTTCCGGCGCGGACCGCGCCGATCGCGGGCGGTGTGGCCGAGCTGACCCGGGTGGACGGGCTGAACCTGATGATCCGGGGCGCCGACCGGGCGTTGCCGGTGCTGCTCTTCGTGCCGGGTACGCCGGGCGGCTCGGAGATGGGCGCGATGCGCAAGCATCTGTCCGGTCTGGAGCAGCGGTTCGTGGTGGCGACGATGGACCGGCGTGCTTTCCCGCCGGCGGACGTGACGGTCGGCGACGAGGTGGCCGACGTGCTGACCGTGACCGATTATCTGCGGTCCCGGTTCGGGCAGCCGAAGATCTATCTGCTGGCGTTCTCCGGCGGTTCGATTCCGGGGGCGCTCGCCGTTTCGCGGGAGCCGTCCCGATTCATCGCTTACATCGGTACGGGTCAGGCTGTCGATCTACGGGCCAGTGATCAAATCTTTTACGCCGACATCCTGGCGTGGGCACGGGCCGGCGGCCACCACGACGTGGTGGCGCAACTGGAGGCTCAGGGCGCTCCGCCGTATCAGGATTTCTGGGGCTACGAGCCCTTCTTGCTCTACGAGAACCAGGCCTACGACCAGGGCGAGCCCGGTTTCGAGCTGGGCGCGTCCGAGTACCCGCTGCTGCGGAAGGCACACACCCTGACCGCGATCATGGACACCTGGGACACGCTGTACCCGCGGATGCAGGACGTCGATCTGCGGCGGGACGTGCCGCGGATCGAGGTTCCGGCGTACTTCGTCCAGGGCGGTAAGGAGATGCGCGGGCTCTCCGAACTCTTCACACCCTGGTACGAGGCGTTGCAGGCGCCGTCGAAGCAGGTCGAGTTCTATCCCGGCGGAGGGCACCGGGCGATCTTCGAGGATCCGGAGAGGTTCGTGGCGACGATGTCCCGGATCGCCGGTGAGGTCACGCCAGCGTGAGACCGGGGTCCGGGTCGGGTTCCGGTGCCGGCGCGGGGATCCGGTACTCCTCGGTCAGCGTCGTCATCGGGCCCGGCCAGGTCGCCTGCGCCACCTCGATCGGCTTGCGGGTCTCGTCGAACGCGATGTGCAGCAGGTGGAGCACGGGGGTGTCCGGCCGGATCTGGAGGATCTCCGCCTCCTCCCGGCTGGGCTGCCGTGCGCTGATCGTGTCGGTGGCCTGCGCGTACCGGCGGCCGATCACCTCCTCGGCCTCCTGGTACAGCGGGCGGCCGAAGGCCTCGAGGCGCTCCAGCGAGGTGCCGCTCACGTCGGTCACCCGGAACCAGGAGGCGCCGAGTTCGACGGTGGCGTCGTCGGTGCGTACCACGTGCCGGCGTACCAGCATCTCGGTGCCGTCGCGCACCCCGAACGCGTCCGCGACCTCCGGCGGCGCGGGCTCCCGGCCGACCCGGACGAGCTGCTGGCGGTACCGGGCGGCCAGGTCGGCGTGGTAGCCACGGTGTGCGCCGTACCGGCCACGGGACAGGCGGTTCAGGCGGCGGCGGGTGCCACGGACATACGTACCCGATCCGGGTTTGGTGATCAGAATGCCCTCGACCCGCAGCTGATCGACGGCGCGCTGCACGGTCTGCTTGGCGACCCCGAACATCTCCGCCATCGCCGGGATCGAGGGAAGCCGCTCACCGGGCTGCCAGTCACCCCGGCGGACACGTTCCTTGAGCTGGTTGGAGATCTGCCGATGCGGAAACTCGGCCGCACCCGGATTGATCGTCATATGCCCTCCCGAGGCACCAGCAGGATTCCGGCTAGGTTCCTAGGATGCGCCAGACGGGGAGACGGTGGCGTCAGTGACACGCCGATGCCTGGAAAGACTTATCAGGTATGTAGCCCTCAAGAATTTCTCTCCGGCCGGGCGGCCGATTTTCTGCGCGAAGAATTTCACAATATGACCGGCTTTTGCTCCAAGGAGGCGCTGGTCAGGTGTCAAGCTTTTTGCGCTATCAGCTATATGGCGGCTGGCGGCCTGGTGCTTCGGCGGTCCCCATCGGATAGTCGGCAACCAGGGCGAGCCCTTCCGGGCCGTCTCGCTGAGTGTGGAGGTGGCACATGCCGGTCTTCTACAGAGGCTCGCAAGTGTTGATCAATCACAAATCGATCGAGGTCACGATTGCCGTTCGGCGGGTATTCGCGCTCTCCGAACTCTCGGGGCTGCACATCGTCGCCCCGATCCGGTCCGGTGTCACGGGCCCGAGACTGCTCGGTATGTCCTCGCTGGCGGGTGCGCTCGTGACCATTCCGGTGATCGGCGCGACGTCGCAGTTGCTGATGTCGATCGTCGTTGGCGTCCAGGTGATAGCGGCAGGCGCGTGCCTTCGCGTCCGGTCCCGGCCGGCCTGGCAGCTGAGAGCGTGGTACCGCGGTGGAACAGTGCAGCTGTACGAGTCGGCGGATCGACGTACCTTCGACGCGGTTTGTCGTGCGGTCGCGCGAGCCCGCGAGTATGACTTGGACCAGAGGGTGGGGTGACCGCGGTGCGTGCTGGCGCTCGCGCCTATTGCGAGGTTGGCAAATGACCGCCTCGGAGGAAGAACTGCCCGCCGTCGCCCGGCGGAGGGTTCGGCTTGCACTGCGTGCAGCGCGCGAATCGCACAGCCGGAGTCAGGGGTCGGTGGCGCAAGAGCTTGGCTGGTCGCTGTCGAAGCTGCAGCGGATCGAGTTGGGTGAGGTGACGGTGTCGCCGTCCGACCTCGTGTCGCTTCTCGGTCTTTACGGGATAAAGGATGCGGAGCGGGTTGGCCGGCTGACATCGGACGCGCGGGTCGCGCGTCGGGAGCGATACTGGGCCGAGCGGGCAGACCGTCGTTTGCTGAAGCCGTTGGCGCGGCAGTTGGTGCAGTTCGAGAGAGCGGCGATCAGCATCAGTGCCTTCCAGCCGCAGGTGGTACCAGGCGCGCTGCAAACGCCGCAGATGGTGAAGGCGATCCTTGACCGGTGGCGTGTGAACCACACCGCTGAGGAGTCGCAGGTTCTGGCCGAAAGCCGGGCGCAGCGCCGTCGCATGGTGACCGAAGAACCCTGCATACCGGATTACAGGCTGATGCTGGACGAGTGCGTGCTGCAGCGGGTGATCGGCGATCGCGTGACCGCCGCGGAGCAGTGGGAGGATTTAGCCGCAGTGGCTGAGCGGCCCAATATCCGGATTCGACTGCTCCCTGCGGGCGAAGGTGCTTTCGCCGGCGCCATGGGTAGTTTTTCGCTTATGCAACTTGATGCGAATGACCCATCGGATTCCGTTCTCTACCTCGAACATTTCTTGACTGGTGAGATTGTGCAAACAGGCACGACGGTTGATGTCTATCGCGATTACTTTGAGGAGTTCTGGGCCCGGTCCATGGATGAGAAGGCGACGTTGTACGCGGTCCGGTCCCGAGCATTCGCGCTCTACGCGGAGCACGCGCAATCCGAGTGACGCGAGGAGAGCTGGCAAAAAATCGGTTGCTTATCGGAGGTTTCGGCGAATGTCCGAGTCGATCGTCTGGCAGCGCAGCACGTTCTGCGACACGGCGGCATGCCTTGAGATCGCGATTCAGGACGATGAGGTCCTGGTCCGCAACAGCACCAGCCCTGACCATGTTCTCGCCGTCACCCGCGCCACCTGGCTGGCTTTCGTCGCCGGCATCAAGGATGCCGGCGACGAATAAGGTTCACCAGGAGCCGGCTGTCGGTCCTGCCGATCCGCCCCGGCGCCTCAAGTACTTCTCGAACTCGCTGGCGATCTCGTCGCCCGTCAGCGGCTGGATGCCCGCGTCCCCGACGCGTTCCTCCAGCTCGCGCACGTACTCGCCGAGTTCCGAGTCCTGCTCCGCCGCCGCGCGGACGCGCTTCTCCCACTCGTCTGCCTGCTCCGCGAGGTCGGCCATCGGGACCGGGAGGTCCAGGACGTCCTCGATCCGGCTCAGCAGGGCCAGTGTTGCTTTCGGGCACGGCGGGTTGTTCGCGTAGTGCGGCACGTGCACCCAGAAGGACAGCGCGTCCAGGTCGGCGCGCGTGGCCGCCTCCTGCAGCACCCCGACGATGCCGGTCGGCCCGTCGTAGCGGGTCGGCACCACGTTGTACTTCTCGGCGATCTCGCTGTGCGAGGCGCTGCCGCTGATCGGCAGGGGCCGGGTGTACGGGACGTCGGCCAGCAGCGCGCCGAGCAGCACGATCCGGTTCACCTCGAGGCTGTGGCAGATCTCCAGGACGGACTCGCAGAACGTGCGCCAGCGCATGCTCGGCTCGATGCCGCGGATCAGGACCACGTCGCGGTCGCTGCCTTCCGGGCTCGCCACGGTGAACCGGGTCGTCGGCCACTCGATCTTGCGGGTTTCGCCCTCGGCCATGGTGATGGTGGGGCGGCTGACCTGGAAGTCGTAGAAGTCCTCCGGGTCGATGCTGGTGATCTCCTTGGCCGCCCACACCTGTTCGAGGTGTTCCACGGCCGCGGTCGAAGCGTCCGCAGCGTCGTTCCAGCCCTCGAAGGCGGCGATGGCCACGGGGGAGCGGAGCAGCGGGAGGCCGTCGAACTCAGTCATGGAACACAGCCTACGTGCGCCCT
This sequence comes from Actinoplanes sp. CA-015351, assembly GCF_050955685.1. Lineage (NCBI taxonomy): Bacteria > Bacillati > Actinomycetota > Actinomycetes > Micromonosporales > Micromonosporaceae > Actinoplanes > Actinoplanes sp. CA-015351. The sequence goes on along the minus strand of NZ_CP192102.1, from coordinate 5,413,363 downwards.
GGCAGACGCACCCGGCGGCCGCGCCGTGGATCAGGGCCGCCGGAGTCGTCCATCTATCGGATCAACCGGGTGATATCCGCGCATAATCGCACCATGACCGACCACGTGGATCAGGTGCTCGGGCCCACCGACGACACCGTGAGCTTCATTCAGGCGCGAGGCATGTTCTTCGTGACCACGCTCTGGGTTCTCGCTGCGGCCTGGGTGCCGATGCTCGCCGTCTACCTGCTCATCAAGATCGCAGCGGGGCATCGGCCGGAGCCGGCCGACATCGTCGTCTACACCGAGGCCGCGCTGATCGTGCCGGCCGTCACGTCCGGCGTGGTGATGCTGATCGTCTGGCGCCGGCTGGGCTGGCTGCACACCTCGGTGCACGGTCTTGATTTCGCCGCTACCGGTCGTCATCCCGTACACATTCCCTGGTCAGGCATTGCTTCGGTGGCCCTGCACGGCCGTGGGCCGTTCACCGAGCTGGTGGTGACGCCGGTGTCCGAGGACTACGCCACCGAACTCGCCGGAGCGGGCGGTCACCCCCGGATCCGCCGCCGTGGCGCGGAGATCGCGTACGTCGTGGACGTGGGCCTGATGTCGCCGGGGCCCGAGGTCCTGCTGGCCGAGCTGCACCGCCGGGTGCCCAGCAAGGTTTGACGCCCCTCAAAAAGAGAGCTAGGTTCTTAACCCACTCGTTAATTAACAGAGGGGTTAAGTGACCGACCGGCTCAGTGTGATCTTCGCGGCGCTCGCCGACCCGACGCGCCGCGCCATCCTGGCCCGGCTGGCCGAGGGTGAGGCGACCGTGACCGAGCTGGCCGAGCCGTTCGACATCAGCCTCCCGGCGATCTCCCGGCACCTGAAGGTCCTGGAGAACGCGGGTCTGATCTCGCGCAGCCGTTCCGCGCAGTGGCGCTCCAGCCGGCTGGAGGCCGAGCCGCTGCGGGAGGCGACCGCGTGGATGGATCGGTACCGCCGGTTCTGGGACGAGAACCTCACCCGCCTCGACGCCCACCTCAAGCGTATCCAGGAGAAACCGTGACAGACCTTGTCATCACCCGCATCTTCGACGCGCCCCGCGCCCTCGTCTACCAGGCGTTTGTCGACCCCGACCAGCTCGCTGCCTGGTTCGGCCCGGTCGGCTGGTCGGTGCCCCGCGACAGCGTCGACATCGACGCCCGGGTCGGCGGTCACCAGCGCTTCACCATGGTCAACGACGACGATCCGAGCATGAGCTCACCGCAGAACGGCACCTTCATCGAGGTGATCGAGAACGAACTGCTTGTCGGCGAGGAATCGGTCGCCCACATTCCCGACTTCGGCGCTGACAAGCTGCGCCTGCGCCTGGAGTTCCACGACGAGGACGGCGGCGCCAAGACCCGCCTGGTGGTCACCCAGAGCCCATTCCCCGAGGCGATGGCGGACGGCGCCCGCGAGGGCTGGGGCAGCAGCTTCACCAAGCTCGACAAACTGCTTTCCTGACAAAACCCCTTCTTGCGTACGCGGGAAGAGCCGCCCGCCGGCACCACAGCACTGTGGCGCCGGCGGGCGGTGCCGAGCGGGTCAGTCGTGGGCGATCGCGTTCAGGATGTTCAGGCGGGCGGCCCGGATCGCCGGCGCCACCGCGGCCACCACGCCGACCAGGGCGGCCAGTCCCAGATAGGTGCCCATCCGGCCCCACGGGAGCACGATCTGGCTGATCCCGTCGTCTTCCAGGGCACGGGCCACCGCGCTGCCCATCCCGGCGCCGACCGCGACGCCGAGCAGTGCCCCGAAGACCGAGATCACCACGGCTTCCACGGTCACCATCCGCATGGTCTGCGCCCGGCCCAGGCCGACCGCGCGGAGCAGGCCCAGCTCACGGGTGCGTTCCAGGACGGACAGGGCCAGCGTGTTGATCACACCAAGCACGGCGATCAGGATGGCCAGCCCGAGCAGGATCTGGATCATCGTGATGATCTGGTCGAACTGCGCGGCCTGCGCGTTGACCCAGGTCTCCTGGTCGGTCGCGGAGACCTCGGGGCTGTCCGCCAGCAGGGCTTTGACCTGCGGCAGGACCGCCGAGACCGGCACGCCGTCGTCGAGCCGGACGAAGCCGAACGTCGGCTGGGTGATGCCGAAGTCCTTGATCGCGGCGCCCGGCATGATGATGCTGCCGGGCAGGGTGTTCTCCGCGAAGACCGACGAGACCGTGTACGTCCGCTCGTCGCCCCGTGAGGTCTGGATCGACACCTTCGTGCCAGTCTGCCAGCCGCTGTCGGTGGCCTGCGGCTGGCTCACCGCGATCTGGTCGTCCCGCAGGGTCGCGGCGTTCGTCCCGTACGCCTGGGCCAGGATCGCCAGGTCCTCGGTGGCGGTCACGTACTCCCGGTCGCCGCCGACCGCGACCAGGTCGTTGTACATCGCGGCCGCCGCCCGTACCCCAGGGATTTGATCTGTCTTCTGAATGACGGCCGGGTCGAAGGTCGGCGGGCGGGGGCCGTTCTGATCCCCGCTGATCATGATCTGTGACTTCAGGATGCTCGCGGCCTCGGTCTTGAGGCTGCTCTTCGCCGAGTCCATGACCACCGTGACGCCGGTGACCAGGGCGATGCCGACCATCAGCGCGGCCGCCGTGATCGCGGTGCGGCGCGGGTTGCGGCCCGAATTGAGCCGGCCCAGGCGGCCCGGCACCGACCAGGAGAAGAGCCGGCCGAGCAACGACACCACCGGCTTGCTGATCAGCGGGGTGAGCAGGGCCACTCCGACGAACGTGACAAGCACGCCACCGAAGATCAGCCACAGGTCGGCGTCACCGGCGTCGGCGAACAGACCGACGCCGAGCGCGGACGCGCCGGCGGCGGTGACGATCGTGCCGGCCACCGTGATCCGGGTGAGCGGGCGGTCCGGGGTGGCGACGTCCTGCATCGCCGCGACCGGGGCGATCCGGGACGCGCGCAGCGCCGGCAGCACCGCCGCGACCACGGTGACGACCAGGCCGACCAGGAAAGAGCTGATGATCGCGACCGGCGGCACACCGACCGGGGCGAGGTCGAGACCGCCGCCACCGAGGTTGCTGAACAGCGCGGCCAGTCCGGCGCCGGCGCCGACTCCGGCGGCCAGCCCGAGCACCGAGGCGATCAGGCCGACCACCACGGCCTCCACCAGCACCGAGTTGATCACCTGACGGCGGCTGGCGCCGATCGCGCGAAGCAGCGCCAGCTCACGGGTGCGCTGCGCCACCACGATCGAGAACGTGTTGAGGATGATGAAGATGCCGACGAACAACGCGATGCCGGCGAAGCCCAGCAGGATCTGGTTGAAGAAGCCGAGACCCTCCTTGATGCTTGCCGAGCTCTCCTCGGCCAGGTCGTCGCCGGTCTTCACCTCGTAGTCGGCGCCGAGCGCCGGGGCCAGCCGGTCACGCAGCTGCTCGGGCGAGACGCCGTCGGCGGCCTGCACGGTCACCGAGGTGAACACGTCCTTCTCGCCGAGCATCAGCTCCTGCGCGACCGGCGTGGTGAACGCGACCTCCTGAGCGCCGCCGATGCTGTCCCGGTCGCCGCTGTACCCCCAGATCCCGACCAGCGTGAACTCGCGTTTCGGCTGCTGGGTAAGGACGGGGACGGTGTCGCCGACGCGGTAGCCGGAGAGTTCGGCGGTGGTTGCGTTCATCGCGATCTCGCCGGTTGCCTCCGGGCCGCGGCCCTCGCGGAGTTCCATGATCGCGTCGGTGCCGGTCCAGTTCGACCCGATCCGGGGCGGGCCCATCGACGTGAGCACCTTGCCGTCGGACCCGATCACGCGGGCGCCGTCGGCGTCGACACGGCCCACCGCCGCGCGTACCCCGGGCTGGGTCTTGATCTTGTCAATTGCTGCCGCAGGCAGCGGCGCGGCGACCTGTTCGCCCTCGAATTCGGAGACCTCGACCTTGGGTTTCGCGCTCACCGAGACGTCGGTGGACGAGTAGACATCGGAGAAAAGCGAATCAAAGGTACGGTTCAGCGTGTCGGTGAGCACGAAGGTGCCGGACACGAACATCACGCCGAGCACCACGGCCAGGCCCGACAGGACCAGCCGCAGCTTCCGGGCGAGCAGGCTTTTCAGGGTCGCGCGCACCATCAGAGCATCACCGGGTCGGTGTGCTTGTCGAGGCGCTTCATGGTGTCGAGGACGGTCTCCGGGGTCGGGTTCGCCAGCTCGTCGACGATCGCGCCGTCAGCCAGGAAGACCACCCGGTCGGAGTAACTCGCTGCGACCGGGTCGTGGGTGACCATCACGATCGTCTGGTCGTGCTCGCGGACGCTGTCGCGCAGGAAGCCGAGCACCTCGGCGCCGGAACGGGAGTCCAGGTTGCCGGTCGGCTCGTCCGCGAAGATCACGTCGGGACGCCCGATCAGGGCCCGCGCGCAGGCGACACGCTGCTGCTGGCCGCCGGAGAGCTGGCTGGGCCGGTGCCCGAGCCGGTCGCGAAGACCCACCGTGTCGATCACGGTGTCCCACCAGGCCGGGTCCGGTTTGCGGCCGGCGATGTCCAGCGGAAGCCTGATGTTCTCCGCCGCGCTCAGCGTCGGCAGCAGGTTGAACTGCTGGAAGATGAACCCGATCCGGTCACGGCGCAGACGGGTCAGCGCCTTGTCGCCCAGCTTGCTGATCTCGGTCCCACCGATGTGCGCGGTGCCCTTGTCCACCGTGTCCAGTCCGGCCAGGCAGTGCATCAGCGTCGATTTGCCGCTGCCCGAAGGGCCCATGATCGCGGTGAACCGGCCCCGGCCGAACTCGGCGCTGACCCCCCGCAGTGCCACGACCTGGGCCTCGCCCGAGCCATAGACCTTCCAGATCTCGTCCGCTCGCGCCGCTACCGGCCCGCCGGCATTCGTCGCTGCCACAGTCGTCCCCCTGTTTAGACCGTCAGTGGTCCGGCCGGGGCACGTTGCCCCGACCGGCCAGCTCAGTCTGTCGGCGGATTCGGCGTGTGGCGTCCGTCCGGCGGCGTAGCCCTATGCGGAGATTTTGTGGGGGACTCACCCAGGGAACTCTCAGGGTGGTCCCTGAGTGCTAGGGCTTTTTGTGGGCCCTTTGCGGGCCCTTTGCGGGCCTTTTGTGAGCCTTTTGTGGGCCCTCTTGTGTGCCGCGCGGATCTGGTGGAGTCCGTCTACGGTGGATCCATGCGCGCTCATGCGGCTCTCGTCCCGTTGGTGCTGTTGATGTTCGTGGCCGGTTGCGCGGTTGACGAATTTCCTACCGAGCCGGCCCCGGTGGCTTCCACTCCTGGCGCTGTCGCCAATGAGGACGGCACCGACACTCCCGAGGAATTCAGCGCCGACATCCAAGCCGCTGAGGAGATCGCCGCCGAATACTGGGCCGAGCGGCTCGGCGGCGGCTTCTCGCCGGTCCAGCAGCTGATCGCGTACGAACGTGAGGGCGACGTCGACTGCGCCGGTGAGCCGTTGCCCCGCAACAACGCGGTGTACTGCTCGGCCGGGGACTTCATCGCGTACGACGTGAACTGGGCGTTCGACGCGTTCCGGCAGATCGGCGACGCGTTCCTGTTCTACCTGCTGGGCCATGAGTACGCGCACGGCATTCAGGCGAGGCTCGGCATCCAGAAAGAGTTCACCATCGAACAGGAGCTGCAGGCCGACTGCATGGCCGGCGCCTTCATCGGCGACAAGGCCCGCGAGGGCCGGCTGCTGATGGCGGACAACGACACCCAGGAACTCGCCGACGGCCTGAAATCGGTCGGCGACGAGCCGGGGCAGCCGTGGTTCGCCGAGGGTTCGCACGGCAGCGCCGAGCAGCGGATGGACGCGTTCGCCGGTGGGTACGAGAAGTCGCTGGAGTCGTGCGGGCTGTAGGTGTTGTCACATCCCACCCCGGTTCTCGGCCGGGGCCCGGAGAATAACGCCGATGGACGCCGTACTTTTCGACATGGACGGGACCCTCGTCGACAGCGAGCGGGTCTGGGGCATCGCACTCGCCGAACTGGCGACCCGTGCCGGTGGGACGCTGTCCGACACCGCCCGGCTCGCCATGGTCGGCAGCAGCATGAGCCACAGCATGCGGCTCTTCCGCGAAGACCTGGGCCAGCCGGACCGGCCCGAGGCGCCGGACGTGGAGTGGCTGACCGACCGGGTCTTCGCACTGTTCGCCGACGGCCTGGTCTGGCGGCCCGGCGCGATGGAGCTGCTGCTCGCCGTCCGGGCGCTCGGCATCCCCACAGCCCTGGTCACTTCGACCGGCCGGCGGCTCGTCGAGATCGCCCTCAAGACGCTCGGCCCGGAAAACTTCGACGTCGTGGTCTGCGGCGACGAGGTGACGATGCCGAAACCCGACCCGGAGCCGTACCGCACCGCCGCCGACCTGCTCGGCGTACCGATCAGCCGCTGCGTCGCGATCGAGGACTCACCCAGCGGCGTCGCCAGCGCCCTGGCCGCCGGCGCCGCGGTCCTCGCGGTCCCGGCCGAGCTGGAACTCCCGCCGGTCGACGGAGTACACCTGCGGACAACGCTTGTCGGAGTCGATCCCGCTTTCCTGGCCGGTCTGATTCGTCCCTGAGGCACGATATGTGACGTGGACCTCGCCCCTTATGTGACCTCACTGACCGCGCCCCGCCTCCACGTTTCGGTACGGGACGTCCTGGTCCGCGCCCTGACCGAGGCCGCCGCGGAGATAGCCGGTGCCGGGGTCGAGGTGCGCTCCGAGGGCCAGTCGGTAGCCTTCACCCGCCCGGCCGCGCTGGGCCCGGCCGCGCTGGGCCCGGCCGCGCCTGGTCCGGGGGCGCCTGGTCCGGGGGCGCCTGGCCCGGGGGCGCCTGGCCCGGTGGTGCCTGGCTCGGTGGTGCTGAGGCGGGCGGTGCCGCTGGAGCCGGTCGTGTCGCTGTCTGCCCCGGCCGCGAGGTGGTGGTCCCGGGCCGGCCGGCGGGCTCAGCGCGCAGCCGCATCTCCCGATGTCGCTTCGGCTTCTTCCCGGTCATCCCGTCCGGACGCACACTCGGCGGAGCTTTCCCATGCTGGTGCTTTCTCCCATAGTGCCGCGGCGGCGGGTGCTGGCGGAGCGGGAAAGGTCGTGGCGGAGGCGAGCGGCGTCACCAAGGCAGCGGCTGTGGGATCCGGGAGCGACGTGGTCACGGAAGGTTCGGCGGACAGTGCGACCGGCCGCTCGATGGGGCTGGTGGTGGAACTGTCCGAACACTCCTACCTGGAAGGCTCGGACGGCGAACTGGCCCAGGTGCTGCTGCGAATGCCGGAGTCACTGCGCATGCACGTCGAACAGATCGCGGCCGTCGAAGGCATCTCGATCAACGCATGGCTGGTACGAGCCGTCACCGTAGCGGTCAGCCAGCAGCACGGCCCACCACCGGTGGCCCACGGCTCCTGGTCAGGCAAGCGAGTGACGGGCTACCTGCCCTCCTGACCGCGGGTTCGCATGGCGCGGCGGCTCCCGGGCGAGGCGGTGTTCCAGATCTTGTGCGGTTCGGCCGTCCGATCAACCGCAAACTCACGAGTTCCCGGGAGGCCACCGTGGCGTGCCGATTCGGGTCGGTCCACGGGCGCTCACTGGTAACGCTCTGCCACGACAACGGTGGAGAGTGCTGGCTTTGTGGAGACCTGTGGGGGTCAGAGCACCCACCGGACTCCAAGATCAGGCCGGCACTCCTGGTCGGGCGTACACCCTCGGTGACGGTTCCGCGAGATGAGTGACGGCCGGCCTGCCGCTGAGGGAACGAAAGCTGCCTGGATTGGCCCCGAGGGCTAGGCGCCGGGTTTGATCAGGCCTGTTTCGTACGCCAGGACCACGGCCTGGGTACGGTCCCGCAGACGTAGTTTCGTCAGCACGTGGCCCACGTGGGTTTTCACCGTGGTCTCGCTGACCTGCAAAATTTCGGCGATCTCAGTGTTGGTGCGGCCCCGGGCCACGTGAACCAGGACCTCGCGTTCGCGGCCGGTCAGGGCGTTCAACACGCTGGCGTTGTCGGCCGGTGGGGCGGGTACCGCTTCGGCCAGACGGGTGAGGATCCGGGCCAGCAGTTTCGGGGCGATCATCGCGCCGCCTGCCGCGACGGTTCGGACGGCGGTGACCAGGTCGGCGTGCGGCGCGTCCTTGCTGAGGAAGCCGGTGGCGCCCGCGGTCACAGCGGCCACGATCTGGTCGTCGCTGTCCCGGTCGGTGATCACCAGAACGCGCACCGGCAGGCGTGCCCCGCCGACCGCCCGGGTCACGGCGAGGCCGTCCAGGCGGGGCAGGGCAAGCTCGACAATCAGCACGTCGGGCAGCAGCCGCCGAGCCAGATCGAGCGCCTCCGCACCATCGCCGGTCTCACCAACCACTACGATCTCCGCAAGCGGCCTGCCGGACATTTCGGTTATGTCCGCAACACCGACGGCCAGATCATTCGCCGACTCAATGCCGTCCTCCATCCCAATGTCGCCCTCGGGCATGCCGGCGTGCTCGGGCTTGGCGGCGCGTTCCGGCTTGGTGGTGTGCTCGGGTTTGGCGTCGTGCTCCGGCTTGGCGATGCGATTCGTGAAGCCGGCGGTGACGGCAGCGGGCGGGCTCAGCTGCGGCGTGGCAGTGGGCAGCAGGCCGTTTGGGGTGGGCGGGGAAGCCAGCAGCGCTCGCAGTCCGGCGCGCTGCAGCGGGGCCGGGTCGGCCAGCAGCACCCGGATGGGCGGGACGCGCGATGCCGCCGCCCCCGAGGTTCGCGGTGCCCCCGGAGGGCTGGAGGAATCTGGAGGCCGGGCGGCAGACGAAGGCAAGCCCGACCGGACGATGCCCTGAGATCCGCTGGAGGGTGAGAGCGGCTGCGGGACCCGCGCGGAGTCCTCAGGCCGGCCCGAAGGCGAGGGCTGGGCCGGCGGTTGTGCGGGGCCGGTGGCTCGGGGTGGCGGGGGCTGGGCCGGCGGTTGTGCGGGGCCGGTGGCTCGGGGTGGCGGGGGCTGGGCCGGCGGTTGTGCGGGGCCGGTGGCTCGGGGTGGCGGGGGCTGGGCCGGCAATCGCGTGGGGCCCGTGGCTCGAAGCGGCGCGAGCTGGGCCGGTGGCCGTGGCTGGGCTGGGGGACGGTCAGCCAAGGGGATCGTCTCGCAGGCGGGGGCCGACTCGGTCGGGCTCGGCGTCGGCGGCGTCGGTGGTGGTGAGGGGAGTGCCGGCTGAGGTGGGGGTGAGGGTCAGCTCGGGGAACGGTGGTGGGGTGCCGCCGAACTCGGGGCAGAGGTCCTGGTGGCGGCACCAGCCGCAGAGGCGGCTCGGCTTGGGGCGGAAGTCGCGGTCGGCCTTGGCCCGCTCGATGGCTGCGGAGAGGGCGGTCAGGGTGCGCTCGAAGCGCTCCAGCTCGCCGGCCTCGGGGCTGTAGTCGAGGACCTCGGCGTCTTTCAGGTAGAGCAGGCGCAGAACCCGGGGGACCACGCCTCGGGTCCGCCAGAGGACCAGTGCGTAGAACTTCAGCTGGAACAGGGCCCGGCCCTCGAAGGCCTCGCGGGGGGCGCCGCCGGTCTTGTAGTCGACGACGCGCAGGTCGCCTGCGGGGGAGACGTCGAGGCGGTCGATGTAGCCGCGGAGCAGCAGGTCGTCGCCGATCACCGTGGAGATCAGGGTCTCGCGCTCGGCGGGCTGGAGGCGCTGTGGGTCCTCCACCGCGAAGTAGCCGCTGAGCAGGGCGGTCGCGCTGGAGAGGAACGCGGCGATGCGGGCCACCTCGGCCTCGGCGGCCGGCACGTCGACAAGCACGGCCTGCCCCGTCGCGTCAGCCTCGGCGGCGGCCGCGGCCGGATCGGCTCCGGACGAGACAGCTCCGGGCGAGACGGCGCCGGGCGAGACGGCGCCGGACGGGAGCGGTGGTGGGGTGGTGAAGATCTCGGCCAGGGACGGCTCCTGCTCGAGGAGCTTCTGCCACTCGGGGGCGACCAGGGCGGCCGCTGCCTCCGGGGTGCGGGCAGTGGCCGGGAGGTCGAAGAGGCGCTCCAGGACGGCGTGCACGAGGGTGCCGCGGATCTGGTCGGCGGTGGGCAGCTCGGGCAGCTTGTCGATGGTGCGGAAGCGGAAGAGCAGCGGGCACGTCTTGAAATCGGCCGCCCGGGACGGCGAGAGGGAGGGCCCAGCCGGTGCCTCGGGCCGCTTGCCGCGGGCCGCTGGGACCGCGGAAGGCTGGGAAGCCGTCAGGGATGGGTGCGCCGTCATGGAGAAGAGGCTAGGCCAGGGGTACGACGAAAACGCCGGGGTGGGTCGCGCGGCGGCGTGTCCGTAGCATCGACCGCGTGGAGGATCAGGGTCGCGCGACCCGCAATCAGCCGCCGGCCGGCCGGCCGGTCGGGCACGTCCTGGGCATCCCGGTGTTCGCCAACGCGTCGATGCTGCTGCTCGCCGGGCTGGTCACCGTGGTCTACGGGAACTACGCGCAGTCCGAGCTGGGACTGACGCCGCCCTGGTCGTACCTCGTGGGTCTGGGTTTTGTGGTGTGTCTGCTGGGATCGGTGCTGTTGCACGAGCTGGGTCACGCGGTGACCGCCCGCCGGCATGGCATCGGCGTGCGGCGGATCACCCTGGAGCTGCTCAGCGGCTGGACCGAGATGGATCGGGACGCGCCGACCCCGCGGGTGGACGCGCTGGTCTCGCTCGCCGGTCCGCTGGTGTCGCTGCTGCTCGGCGGGATCGCGACGGGCGCGGCGCTGCTGCTGCCGTCCGACACCGTTCCCGGGCAGATCGCGTTCCAGCTGGCGGTCAGCAACGTCCTGGTGGCGGTCTTCAACGTGCTGCCGGGCCTGCCGCTGGACGGCGGCCGGGCGCTGCGGGCCGGCATGTGGGCGCTCCTGAAGGACCGTAACCGGGCGACAGTCGTGGCGGGCTGGGCCGGCCGGGTCCTGGCATTGCTCACCGTGGTCGTCGTGGTGGCGCTGTACCAGCTGCGGATCCTGACCGTTTTCGGTCTCGTCTTCGTGCTGCTCGTGGTGCTGACCCTGTGGCAGGGCGCCGGGCAGTCGATCCGGCTGGGCCGGATGACCGGGCGGTTCCCGCTGATCGATCTGAACGCGCTGGCCCGGCCGATCATCGCGGTGCCGGCCGGCACGCCGCTGGGCGAGGCGCAGCGGCGCCGGGCCGAGGATCCGCGTCCGGACGTGGTGCTCGCCGTCGCGGACGCCGCGGGCATCCTGACCGCGCTCGTCGACCCGGTCGCGGCCGAGCGGGTGCCGGTCGACCGGCGGCCCTGGGTGAGCGTGGAGAGCGTCTCCCGGTCGCGGGACGCGCTGACCTCGCTGCCGCTCGGGCTCAGCGGTGAGCAGGTGGTCCGGGCGCTGCAGGCTCACCCGGGTGCGCAGTACCTGGTGACGGCAGGGGAGGATGTCGTCGGTGTCCTGCGGGTCGCCGACGTGGCCGCGGTCCTGGAACCACGCACCGTGCCGAGCCCCAGAAAAGAAACCCCGGGAAAAGACACCCGGGGCAAAGACAGCTGAGAGTAGATCTGTGACCACGACCCCGACCACCGACGCCACCGCCGACGAGCACGAGCAGGTGCACGAGGACGTCCCCGCGCACCGCGGACCGTTCCGGGTGGGCGACCGCGTGCAGCTCACCGACCCGAAAGGGCGGATGCACACCATCGTGCTGGAGCCCGGCAAGGCGTTCCACACCCACCGCGGCGCGCTGGAGCACGACGCGCTGATCGGGCTGCCCGACGGCAGCGTCGTCACCTCGACCGGCAGCACGGCGTACCTGGCGCTGCGGCCGCTGCTCAGCGACTACGTGCTGTCGATGCCGCGCGGCGCTCAGGTGATCTACCCGAAGGACGCCGCGCAGATCGTCGCGATGGGTGATGTCTTCCCCGGCGCGAAGGTCCTCGAGGCGGGCGCCGGCTCCGGCGCGCTGACCTGCTCGCTGCTGCGGGCCGTGGGCAGCTCCGGCGAGGTGCACAGCTACGAGCTTCGCGAGGACTTCGCGAAGATCGCCCGGAAGAACGTCGAGGCGTTCTTCGGCGGTCCGCACCCGGCGTGGCACCTGCACGAGGGTGACGTCGCGGGCAACGAGATCGGTGGCTTCGACCGGATCATCCTGGACATGCTGACCCCGTGGGAGACGCTCGAGATGGTCGAGAAGTCGCTCATCCCGGGCGGCGTCTTCATCGGGTACGTGGCGACCACGCCGCAGCTCAGCGAGCTTGTCGAGGCGCTGCGTGAGCGCGGCGGCTGGACCGAGCCGCGCGCCTGGGAGTCGCTGGTCCGGGACTGGCACGCGGACGGCCTCGCGGTGCGCCCGGACCACCGGATGATCGCGCACACCGCGTTCCTGGTCTCCGCGCGCAAGCTGGCGCCCGGCGTGACGGCGCCGCCGCGCCGCCGCAAGCCGAGCAAGGGCGCCGAGGCGTACGCGGCCCGCAAGGCGACCCAGGCCGCACTGCACGCACAGAAGGAGAACCCGGCCGCACAGCCGGAGAACCCCTCTGTGCAACCGGATAACCCCACCGGGGAGTGACCGTCATCGTGGCGTCGGGTAGGTTCCGTTCCAGCGTCTAAGGGGAGGGGCAGGGTGGCAGCATGAGCTCTCCGCCGTTCGGGGGAAGCAACGAAATGCCGGCGGTTTTCCCCGATTGGTCCCCGTACCCGGATCTGGACTCGGCGGCCCGTGCCTACCTGCGTGACCCCGATGTGGCGCTGGACGCGCTCTTCGGGGTCCTGCGCGGGGCCTCGGTCCTCTGCTTCACGCTGGAGCGCTTCGTCAACGAGGTGAACGGCGTGTGGCAGGAGGTCGTGGTCTGCGATGGCAGCCGCCTGGTGCTCTGGCACGGCGAGGACGTCGCTCCCGGCGATGGCCCAGCCGGTTCGATGACCTCGTCGCTGCGGGTGGTGCCGCTCTCCACGGTGACCGAGGTGGGCTGCCGGCGGCGGCTCACCCGTACGCCGAACGGCCAGGCGCGGGTCGACAGCATCGACGTCTACCTGCTGCTGAGTTCGGTCGACGACGCGGTGCCGCCGCCCGGTGTCGGTGAGGACGAGGGCCGGGCGCCGCTGCGGCACGACGCGCTGCGTTTCGGCAAGACGATCGACGACGGCGGCGCCGGCCAGATCGCCCGGCTGGAGGAGTTCTCCCGCGTGGTGGCCTCCCTGGTCGGGAGACCCACCCTCTAAAAGAGGGACTCGCCCCCTGGAAAGAGGGACTCAGCCCTCTAGCAGAAGTCGTGCGTAAAGCGGCGAAAGATCACCCGTGGTGTTTCCCACGTAACCGATCACGCCCCGGAAACTGCCCGGATCGATCCAGGCACAGAGGTGCCCGGCAGTGTGCGCCGGGTCCCTCACCTCCCACAACAAGGCCGCGCGGACCGTACCCGAAGATCCGATACACCCATCGGCCACAGGTTGATCAATCGATCAAGAGTCGGTGACGAGGGTGTTGCAGGGGTCGAAAACCGCTTCGGAGCAGCTAGTGTTATGCCAAGACGTTCGAGCCCCCCGGGGAGGTGGGACGTGGCACGTAGCGACGAAGCGGACTCCCGCGCCGCACGATGGGAGAAGGAAGCCAACGATCTCTCGAGTCAGGTCGCGTTCCTGCAAGAGGAACTCGCGCTGGTCCGGAGGAAGTTGACGGAGAGCCCCCGACACGTCCGGCAGCTTGAGGAACGGCTCGCGGCAACGCAGGCGCAGCTGGCCCGAGTGACCGAGAACAACGAGCGGCTCGTGGCGACCCTCAAGGAAGCCCGGACCCAGATCGTCACTCTCAAGGAAGAGATTGACCGGCTCGCCCAGCCGCCCAGCGGCTACGGCGTTTTCCTGGCCGCACACGAGGACGGCACGGTGGACGTGTTCACCGGCGGCCGCAAGCTGCGGGTGGCGGTCTCGCCGTCGCTCGCGGTCGAGGAGTTGCAGCGGGGACAGGAAGTCCTGCTCAACGACGCGCTCAACGTGGTCGACGCGTTCGGGTTCGAGCGCACCGGCGAGGTGGTCCTGCTCAAGGAGGTCCTGGACAACCCGTCCGGCGGCCCCCGCGATCGGGCCCTGGTGGTCTCGCACGCCGACGAGGAGCGCATCGTGTTCCTCGCCGACTCGCTCGAGATCAGCAAGCTCCGTGCGGGCGACTCGCTCATGATCGAGCCCCGTTCGGCGTACGCCTACGAGCGCATCCCGAAGAGCGAGGTCGAGGAGCTCGTCCTCGAAGAGGTCCCCGACGTCGACTACACCGACATCGGTGGTCTGCACTCGCAGATCGAGCAGATCCGCGACGCGGTGGAGCTGCCGTTCCTGCACGCCGACCTGTTCCGGGAGCACCAGCTGCGCCCGCCGAAGGGCATCCTGCTCTACGGCCCGCCCGGTTGTGGCAAGACCCTGATCGCCAAGGCGGTCGCGAACTCGCTGGCGAAGAAGATCGCTGAGCGGCGCGGCGAGGAGAAGCACACCAGCTACTTCCTCAACATCAAGGGTCCGGAGCTGCTGAACAAGTACGTGGGTGAGACCGAGCGGCACATCCGCCTGGTCTTCCAGCGGGCTCGGGAGAAGGCCGGCGAGGGCACACCGGTCATCGTGTTCTTCGACGAGATGGACTCGATCTTCCGCACTCGTGGCTCCGGTGTCTCCAGTGACGTGGAGAACACCATCGTTCCCCAGCTCCTCAGCGAGATCGACGGCGTCGAGGGCCTGGAGAACGTGATCGTCATCGGCGCGTCGAACCGGGAAGACATGATCGACCCGGCCATCCTGCGCCCCGGTCGACTCGATGTGAAGATCAAGATCGAGCGCCCGGACGCCGAGGCGGCGAAGGACATCTTCGGCAAGTACATCCTCTCCGACCTGCCGCTCAGTGGGGACGACCTCACCGAGCACGGCGGGAACAGGGACGCGACGGTCGCCGCGATGATCGAGGCGGTCGTGCTCCGGATGTACACCGAGACCGAGGAGAACCGCTTCCTGGAGGTCACCTACGCCAACGGTGACAAGGAGGTCCTGTACTTCAAGGACTTCAACTCCGGCGCCATGATCCAGAACATCGTGGACCGCGGCAAGAAGATGGCGATCAAGGAGTTCCTCACCTCGGGCAAGAAGGGGCTGCGACTCCAGCATCTGCTGGACAGCTGCGTCGACGAGTTCCGGGAGAACGAGGACCTGCCGAACACCACCAACCCCGACGACTGGGCCCGCATCTCCGGTAAGAAGGGCGAGCGGATCGTCTACATCCGCACGCTCGTCTCCGGCGGCAAGGGCGCCGAGGCCGGCCGTTCCATCGAGACGGCGAACAACACCGGCCAGTACCTGTAACAACGCCTGAAGACAGAGCCGGAGGGGCAACCCTCCGGCTCTGCTCTCGTTCCACCCCTGTGAGAGAAAACCGCCTGGGCTGGCTTGATGCTCTCCGTGGGTACGCCGCGGTGGTCGTCGCCGCCTTCCACCTCAGCCCCGTGATCCTTGGATCCGCCACCCACCTGCAGATCTATCGCGCGTTCGACCTCGGTAAATACGCCGTCCTGCTCTTCTTCCTGGTGAGCGGTTACGTCATCCCGATGTCGCTGGAACGCCACGGTTCGCTGCGCAAGTTCTGGGTGGGCCGGCTCTGCCGGATCTACCCCGCTTATCTCGTGACGATCGTTCTCGCCGCCGGCCTGACGGCCGCCGGGCTCTTCCGCCTGCCGGAGCAGCTGCGCACCGAGACCACCGCGAGCGTGCTCGCGCACGCCACGATGCTTCAAGACCTTCTCGGGGTACGCGGAATCGTGCGCCCGTTCTGGACGCTCAGCTTCGAGATGCTGTTCTACCTGCTGGTGGCCGGACTCTTCGCGTGGCGGCTGCACCGGTTCAGCGGGTGGTGGGCGGGTGGGCTGACGCTGGTGGCCGTGGTGGGGGGCGGCGGGCTGCCGGATGCCCTTCTGAGCGGTACCGGCGCTGCCCGGACGATCGTGGCGGCCGTGGCAGCTGTGGTGGTGGCGGGGGTCGTTGGGGCGTACCAAAGCAGTCGCCCAGGTCTCGTGCGCGTGGCCGGCGGCGTCTCGCTGAGCGTGATTGTTCTTGCCATCGCCAACGGCCATGCGACGCGGTGGGTGACCAGCGGGTCCTCGGCGCAGGCGCTGCTGATGCTGGCGGTGATGTTTGCCGGGACGGTGATTTATCGGGTCGAGCATCGGCAGATCGGGCGAAGTGCGGCGATCCTGGCGCTCGGGGTCGTCCTTGCGGGTGTCGCCGCGCATCCCTGGCAGGGGGGAGGATGGTGTGCGATAGCGGTCGCGGGGACGTTCGCGGTGGCGTTCGCGCTGCGTCACCGTTCGATGCCCGGTGTGTTCGGCTGGCTCGGGACCGTCAGCTATTCGCTCTATCTGCTGCATCTGCTGGTGCTCGCCGTGGTCACCCGGCTGACCAGTGACAAACCGCTGATTCTGCTCGGTTTCGCGGCCGGCACGCTGGTCGCGGCCTGGGCCTGCCATCGCTGGGTGGAGCAGCCCGGGCAGCGTCTCGCGAAGATCCTTCTCGCCACGCAAGGTGAAACGACGCGTACTGGCAGCATCGGCAAGCAACGGGAGAGCGTCTAGGCTCAATACATGAGCAGGCTTGGCTTCGTGGCGGACAGGGTGGTCGCATGAGTGTTCGACGGATTATGGGAACCGAAGTCGAGTACGGCATCTCGGTGCCCGGTCAGCCCGGCGCCAACCCGATGGTGACGTCCTCGCAGGTGGTGAACGCCTACGGAGCCCGCCCCGAACTCAACCGTAACGGCCGCGCACGCTGGGACTACGAGGAGGAGTCGCCGCTGCGCGACGCCCGTGGCTTCACCTACTCCGGCGCTGCCTACGACCCGGCCGAGGCCCTCGCCGACGAGGATCTCGGCCTGGCCAACGTGATACTGACCAACGGCGCCCGTCTCTACGTCGACCACGCGCACCCGGAGTTCAGCACTCCCGAGTGCACCAACCCGCTCGACGTCGTGAAATGGGACAAGGCAGGCGAACGGGTGATGGCCGAGGCGTCCCGGCGCGCCGCCACGATCCCGGGCACCCACCGGATCCAGCTCTACAAGAACAACACCGACAACAAGGGCGCGTCGTACGGCTCGCACGAGAACTACCTGATGCGCCGGCAGACCCCTTTCGCCGACATCGTCGCCCACCTCACGCCGTTCTTCGTGACCCGGCAGATCTTCACCGGCGTCGGCCGGGTCGGCATCGGCCAGGACGGCACCGGCTCCGGTTTCCAGATCTCGTCGCGCGCCGACTTCTTCGAGGTCGAGGTCGGGCTGGAGACCACGCTGAAGCGGCCGATCATCAACACCCGGGACGAGCCGCACGCGGACGCCGACAAGTACCGCCGCCTGCACGTGATCATCGGTGACGCGAACCTCTCCGAGATCGCGTCGTACCTGAAGATGGGCACCACCTCGCTGGTGCTCAACATGATCGAGGAGAAGGTGTTCACCGGGGAACTCGGCATCGCCGACCCGGTCAGCGAGCTGAAGGCGGTCAGTCACGACCCCACGCTGAAGCACCTGATGAGGCTGCGCGACGGCCGCCGGCTCACCGCGCTCGACCTGCAGTGGGCCTACTACGAGCGGGCGCGCGCGTTCGTCGACGAGCGGTACGGCAGTGACACCGACGAGCAGACCGCTGACGTTCTGGACCGGTGGGAGGACGTGCTCACCAAGCTCGGCGACGACCCGATGCAGTTGTCCGACTCGCTCGACTGGGTGGCGAAGCTGCGGCTGCTGGAGGGTTACCGGGAGCGCGAGGAGCTCGGCTGGAACTCGCCGAAACTCCAGCTCGTCGATCTGCAGTACTCCGACGTGCGGCCGGAGAAGGGCCTGTACCACCGCCTGGTCGCCCGCGGGTCGATGAAGACCCTGCTGGACCCGGACGAGACGCAGCGCGCGATGTACGAGCCCCCGGAGGACACCCGGGCGTACTTCCGCGGCCGCTGCCTCGCCCAGTACGCCTCCGAAGTGGTCGCCGCCAGCTGGGACTCGGTCATCTTCGACGTCGGCCGGGAGTCGCTGGTCCGGGTTCCGATGATGGAACCGGAGCGCGGCACCAGGAAGCACGTGGGCGCGCTCTTCGACAAGTGCGAGAGCGCCAAGGACCTGCTCGAGGTGATCACGAGCCGGTGATGCGTTTTGTCACAGGCGCGAGGTAGGTTTTTTCCAACCCGATGTTGCAGGACTTCGGGTGGCTGAGAAGGGGGACATCCATGGCAACCCGAGACACAGGTGGTCAGTCGCAGAGTGGCAAGAGCCAGAGCGACCAGGAGATCGAGGACGTCACCGTCGAGGCCAACCCCGAGGTAGCCGAGCGGCACGCGGAAATCACCGAGGACGTCGACGACCTGCTGGACGAGATCGACTCCGTTCTCGAGGAGAACGCGGAGGAGTTCGTCCGCGGATACGTACAAAAGGGCGGACAGTAAGGCTTATGTCCGTTTCACCGGGCGTCCGCAACGGCTGTACCGCCGTTGCGGCGTCCGGTGTGCTTTTTCACGACACAACACGTTGATGATGTTCATCGCACCGGATCGGTGCGCGCGATAGTGTGCTTCAACTGCAGCGGCGGCCTTTCCGGCGCCGACGCGATCACGTACCTGAAAGGAACCACGTGGCGACGGGCTTTGATCCATCCGGGCGTCTACCGGATTTCTTCACCAATACGGGGACGTCCTCCTTCACGCAGTTCCTGAGTCAGGCCGCGCCGGAGATGCTTCCGGGCCGCCGGCCGCTCCCGCCCGGGCTCTCCGGTGACATCGCGCCGCACGGCACCACGATCGTCGCGATCGCGACGGCTGACGGTGTGGTGATGGCGGGCGACCGCCGCGCGACCATGGGGAACCTGATCGCGAGCCGCGACATCAGGAAAGTCCACCCGGCCGACTCGTACTCGCTGATCGGCATCGCGGGTACGGCGGGCATCGGCATCGAGCTGATCCGGCTGTTCCAGGTGGAGCTCGAGCACTACGAGAAGATCGAGGGAGCGATGCTCTCCCTCGACGGTAAGGCGAACCGGCTGGCCGCGATGGTCCGCGGCAATCTGGGCGCCGCGATGCAGGGCCTGGCCGTGGTCCCGCTCTTCGCCGGCTTCGACCTGGCACCGCTCGACGCAACCCGTGCCGGGCGGATCTTCAGCTTCGACATCGCCGGTGGCCTCTACGAGGAGACCGGCTACGAGGCGATCGGATCGGGTTCGCTGTTCGCGAAGTCGGCGCTGAAGAAGCGGTACCGGGCCGGCGTCAGCACGCAGGACGCGATCAAGCTCGCCGTCGAGGCGCTCTACGACGCGGCCGACGACGACACCGCGACCGGCGGGCCGGACGTGACCCGCAAGATCTATCCGGTGGTGATGACGGCGACGGCGGCCGGCACCCAGCGGCTCAGCGACGAGGACATCACCACGGTGGCCGAGCAGGTCGTCCAGGGACGCATGGAGAACCCGGGCGGCTGATCCGCTCTTTCGCGAAGTTAGGAGAAGCCCACCGTGGCCATGCAGTTCTACGCATCACCGGAGCAGGTCCAGCGGGACCGCTCGGAGTACGCCCGCAAGGGCATCGCCCGCGGCCGGTCAGCCGTGGTGCTCACCTACGAGGGCGGCATCCTGCTGGTCGCCGAGAACATCACCACCCTGCGGAAGATCAGCGAGATCTACGACAAGATCGCGTTCGCTGCCGTCGGGCGGTACAACGAGTTCGAGAGCCTGCGCCGGGCCGGCGTGCGGATGGCCGACATGCTCGGCCTCAGCTACGACCGTCGTGACGTGACCGGGCGGGCCCTGGCCAACGCGTACACACAGACCCTCGGTGCGATCTTCTCGGAGACGCAGAAGCCGTACGAGGTGGAGATCTGCGTGGCGCAGGTCGGCGCGTCGCCCGCGGAGGACGAGCTGTACCGGGTGACATACGACGGCTCGGTCATGGACGAGCCGGGCTTCATGGCGATGGGCGGCCAGGCCGAGGCCATCTCCAACGTGCTGCGTGAGCGGCACGACACCGCCGCGGACCTGCAGACCGCACTGGCGCTCGCCGCCGAGGCGCTCGGCAGCGTCGGCGGGGAGAACGGCGCCACCCGCACCCTGGACGCCAAGCAGCTGGAGGTGGCGGTCCTGGACCGGCGCCGCCAGGGACGGGCGTTCCGGCGGCTCACCGGGCCGTCGCTGACCACGCTGCTCGGGCACGAGTCGGTGCCGGAAGCGGACCTGGGCGACGTCGACGCGGCGCCGCCGGCCCCGGCCGAGGCGAAACCGACCATCTCGGCGGCGTCCTCGGACAAGGAGAAAACTCCCGAAGCCGACTCCTGAGCGTGACGGCGACGGCCGGGCGACCTTTCACGGTCCGCCCGGCCGTCGTTGTGCTTCGCGCGTACCCACGATGGAGCCTGGACGTGCGCGCCTGGCGTGCCCGTCGCGGGGTGTGTGCGGGAAAGAGCGAGTTGTGACTGCCGCTGAACCGTTTTTTGCGGCTAGTGTTCTGACATGGAACGGCGAATTTTCGGCCTCGAGACCGAGTACGGAGTCACGTGCACCTATCGGGGGCAGCGGCGGCTGTCTCCGGACGAGGTGGCCCGCTACCTGTTCCGCCGAGTGGTCTCCTGGGGACGCAGCAGCAACGTGTTCCTTCGCAACGGCGCACGCCTCTACCTCGATGTCGGTTCCCACCCCGAGTACGCAACCCCCGAGTGCGACTCCGTCACCGATCTGGTCGCTCATGACCGGGCCGGCGAGCGGATTCTGGAAGGCCTGCTCGTCGACGCGGAGAAGCGTCTGCACGACGAAGGCATCGCGGGCGAGATCTACCTCTTCAAGAACAACACCGACTCGGCCGGCAACTCCTACGGCTGCCACGAGAACTACCTCGTGTCGCGGCACGGCGAGTTCGGTCGTCTCGCCGACGTCCTGATCCCGTTCCTGGTCACCCGCCAGCTGATCTGCGGCGCGGGCAAGGTGCTGCAGACGCCGCGCGGCGCGGTGTTCTGCCTCTCGCAGCGCGCCGAGCACATCTGGGAGGGCGTTTCCAGCGCGACGACGCGCAGCCGCCCGATCATCAACACCCGCGACGAGCCGCACGCCGACGCCGAGCGGTACCGCCGCCTCCACGTCATCGTCGGCGACTCGAACATGAACGAGGTCACCACCCTGCTCAAGGTGGGTGCCGCCGACATCGTGCTCCGCATGATCGAGGCCGGCGTGGTGATGAAGGACCTGACCCTGGAGAACCCGATCCGGGCCATCCGCGAGGTCAGCCACGACATCACCGGCCGCCGCAAGATCCGCCTGGCGAACAACAAAGAGGTCTCCGCGCTGGACATCCAGCAGGAATACCTGGCGAAAGCCACCGAGTTCGTCGAGCGCCGCGGCGGCGACCCGGTCGCGAAACGCGTCGTCGAGCTGTGGGGCCGCGTCCTCAACGCGGTCGAGACCGGCAACCTCGACGCCGTCTCCCGCGAGATCGACTGGGTGTCGAAGTACAAGCTGATCGAGAAATACCAGGCCAAGCACGAGATCCCGATGTCGCACCCGCGGATCGCGCAGCTCGACTTGGCGTACCACGACGTGCGCCGCGGCCGTGGGCTCTACGCACTCATGGAGAAGCGCAAGCAGGTCGACCGGATCGCCAACGACCTGCAGATCTACGAGGCCAAGGAGACGCCGCCGCAGACCACGCGGGCACGGCTGCGCGGCGAGTTCATCAAGCACGCACAGGAGAAGCGCCGCGACTTCACCGTCGACTGGGTGCACCTCAAGCTCAACGACCAGGCGCAGCGGACGGTGCTCTGCAAGGACCCGTTCCGCGCCTACGACGAGCGGGTGGAGCGGCTGATCGCCAGCATGTGAGCGCGGCCGGTCATCAGGCGACCGCCCGCGGAGCGAAGCGGAGCCGGTGGCTCAGTTAGGCTGGTCAGGTTATGACTTACCCTGGCCAGCCTTCGCTTCCTCCTGAGCCGCCCGAGCGCACCGAGCACGAGGTGCGCTGGAGTCGCCTGGAGCGTCGCCGTGAGCGTGTCTACCGCCAGATCCAGAAGGACCGCGCCGGCAATCACAAGATCCCGACGTGGCTTTATGTCACGGTTCTCGCCCTGCTGCTGGCCGGCTGGGCTTATTTGATCGTCACTTCTTAAGATCAAATTCCGGTCGCAGCGGGGCGCGGGGTACAGACCGCTGCTCCCGCCGAGGGCCTGGCGCCGGGCGCTGGCCGCTGCGCGTCCAGACCGCGCCCTGGCACCGCGCGGCCTGCGTGAGTGGTTGCGCTCTTTTCCTGTCAGCCCTGTGGGTTCTCTGGGTTCTCTGGGCTCTTCCTGGTCTTTCAGTGCTGGCCGGTGCTCGGTGGCGCACGAGATCGACGTGATTCTTTCGATCTTGTGGACTTCCCCGCAAACGGGTCGGTGAAGTCCACAAGATCAGAAGAGGGCGGGGTGGCCCGGGCTCGGCTGGGGCGCCGGAGCGCCGGAGCGCCGGAGCGCCGGTGCGGCGGTGCGGCGGTGCGGCGGTGCGGCGGTGCGGCGGTGCGGCGGTGCGGCGGTGCGGCGGTGCGGTGGTGCGGCGGGGCGCCGGTGCGGCGAGATGTGCGGCGCTGCGCCGGGATGTGCGGCGGGGGTGCGGGCGGCGGGTGTGGCGTGCTTGGGTTCGGGTATGGCAGACATCGTTGATCCGGCCGTATCTGACTACTTGCTCGACCACTGCACTCCTGCGGACGATCTCTTGCGGGAACTCGCTGCGGAGACATATGCGAAATTTCCGCCCGGGGCCGCCGGTATGCAGGTCTCGCACGACGAGGGCGCGCTGCTGACGATGCTGGTCGAGCTGACCGGCGCCGACTACGCCGTGGAGATCGGTACGTTCACCGGGTACTCGTCGATCTGCATCGCCCGGGCGCTGCGGCCGGGCGGGCGGCTTCTCGCCTGCGACGTGTCCGACGAGTGGACGAGCGTGGCGCGTGTGTACTGGGCCAAGGCCGGCCTCGACGACCGGATCGAGCTGCGCCTGGCGCCGGCGATCGAGACGGTGCGGTCGCTGAGCGCTGATCCCGTGATCGACTTCGTGTTCCTGGACGCGGACAAGACCGGGTACCCGGCCTACTACCAGGAAATCGTCCCGAGGCTCCGTCCGGGCGGGCTGCTGGTGATCGACAACGTGCTCCGCGGCGGCGAGGTCCTGGACCCGCACGACGAGTCGAGCCGCGCGGTGGCGTCCCTGAACGACAACATCGTCACCGACGACCGCGTCGAGTCGGTGATGCTCCCGGTCCGCGACGGTGTGACGCTGGTCCGCAGGCGTTCGTAGCCAACGGACCGCCCGCTTTCCTGCCGCCGATTGCCCGCGCGATCTTGTGAGCTTTCGGCTGGTATCACGGCGAAAGCTCACAAGATCTTTGCGGGATGGCGGCGGCGTTGGCCGCCGTGCCAGATCTTGTGAGTTTTCGGTTCCCGGGGCGGCGCAACCTCACAAGATCCGGCGCGGCGCGGCGCGGCTCGGCGCGGCTCGGCTCGGCGCTGCGCGGCTCGGCGCGGCGCGGCGCGGCTCGGCGCGGCGCGGCGCGGTCGTGGGCTGCTGCTGGTGGTGGCTCGGATGGCGATGCCGGTGCGGAAGACCGGCTGCTCACAGCAGGCCCGCGTCAGGGCAGCAGCGATGCCGCGTGCCGGCCCGCTGCCGCCGCCGCCAGGAAGTAGCCGTGGTCCTGGTCCAGCTTGCGGCCCATCGTCGACAGCGGCACCGGGCACTCCCGCAGCGCCCGGTCCAGCCCGTCCACCCGCACGCGGACCAGGCGGTGCCTCTCGCTCAGCGGCGCGAGCGCCGCGTCGACCTCCGCGGCCAGCCGCAACTCCAGGCCGTCCGGCACCACCAGGTCAGCGCTCGCCAGAGCGACTTTCCCGTACGCCGTAACGCTGTGATGTGACACCCCACGATGCCGTTCCCGGCCGTCGGCGTCGGAGATCCGCAGTGAGCCGACAGCCCTGCCGCCGAGGACCGCGATCGCGTTGATCGCCTCACCGAGGGCCACCCCGGAGAAACCCCAGGTGGTGCCGGTGCCGAGATTTCCGGGACCCTGGGCCACGATGGTGATGTCCGCGCCGAGCACGTGCCGGGCGGCGAGCAGCCCGGTGTGCACGGTGCTGGCCTCGAGGTCGCCGCCGAACGCCTGACCGGTGGTGACGGTGCCGGCCAGGTGGTCGCGCAGCCCGTCGAGGGTCCGGGAGAACCAGGCCGGCAGGGCCCCGCCGTCGGTCATCACATAGGCGACCGACGCCTCCGGGCGGTCGGCGTGGATGCCGGCCAGGATCGCGGGCAGCGCCGAGTGCAGGTCGGCCGTGACCACCGGCATGCCGTCCAGCGACTCGGCGGACTCCATCACCGAGCGGTGCGGCGAGGCCTCCTCGTCGACGCCGAGCAGGATCGCCTGCAGCGGGGTGTACCGGGCTTTCACCAGGTGGCCGCTGTCGCGGGTGCCGCCGTCGGCGCTCGGGTCGGCGGGCAGCCGGTCGGGCAGGGCGACCACCAGGGCGTACCCACCGGTGCCCAGGCCCATCACGAGCGCGCCGACGTTGAGCAGCACCCGGTCGCCAGGTTCCGGGGTGCCGACCAGGTGCGGGTACGCGAGGGCGCGCAGCGGGCCGCCGGTGGTGTCCACGTCGAGTTCGACGGCGCCGCGCCAGCTCCGCCGTACCGTAAGGACCGTCCCGGATCGCCAGCGCACCATGACGGCTGACCCTACAAGCCGGGCGAATCCTCGGAGCCACGGGTGGGGTCGAGGAACACGTACCGAATCTGGGGGTAACGGGCCCGCAGCCGGCGTTCGGCCTCGTCGGAGGCCTTCTCGATCTCGGAGCCGGGCGCGTCGTCGGCGAAGTCGACCTTCGCGGCGACCAGGATGTCGTCCGGCCCGATCTGCATGGTGAACAGGGTCGGCACGGCTGTCACGACGCCGAGCGCGGCGATGTCCTCGGCGATCCGGTCGTGCAGCCGCGGCGGTACCGCCCGCCCGACCAGCAGCGTCACGTTGCTCTTGGCGAGGACCGCCGCGACGACGAGCAGCAGCAGCCCGATCAGGATCGAGGCGAGACCGTCCCAGAGGGCGTTGCCGGTGATCTCGGCGAGGCCGAGGCCGGCGGCGGCGAGCACCAGGCCGATCAGCGCGGCGGAGTCCTCGAAGTAGACGGCCTTGACCGTGGTGTCCGGGGTGAGCCGCAGGAACCGGCGGGTCGACACGTTCCATCGGCTGGACTCGGTGCGGACCTGCCGGCGGGCCTTCAGGAACGAGACGCCCTCGGCCAGGAACGACACGGCCAGGACGATGTACGACGCCAGGTACGGCCCGCTCTCCTCGCCCTCGATGATCGTGTTGATGCCGTGGTAGATCGAGAATCCGGCGCCGCCGACGAACGTGAACAGCGCGGCGATGAACGCCCAGACCCAGCTTTCCTTGCCGTACCCGAACGGGTGTTCTTCGTCGGCGGGGCGGGAACCGCGCCGCAGCGCCACGTAGAGGAAGACCTCGGTGACCGTGTCGGCGAACGAGTGGGCCGCCTCGGAGAGCATCGCGGCGGAGCCGGAGGTGAGACCTGCCACCAGTTTCGCGAAGGCGATCGCCAGGTTGGCGGCTCCGGCGACGACGACGGTACCGACGCTCTCGGATTCAGCGGGTTCTGCCACGGCTGCCATCTTCCCCCGCCCATGAGCGGATAACCGCCTGTGTGACGAGGCTGCTAGCGTTGCCTCTCGTGTCGCGCACTCGTACCGAGCGCCTGGTAAATCTGGTCATCTGTCTTCTCTCGACGCGACGGTTCCTGACCGCCGCGCAGATCGCCGCGACCGTGCCCGGTTACGAGCACGACCCCGCCGATCCCCGCGACCACGAGGCGTTCCAGCGCAAGTTCGAGCGCGACAAGGCGGAACTGCGCGAGCTCGGTGTGCCCCTGGAGACCGGCACGGCCAGCATCTTCGACCAGGAGCCCGGTTACCGCATCGCCCAGCGTGAGTACGCGTTGCCGGACATCCTGCTCGAACCCGACGAGGCCGCCGCCGTGGGCATCGCGGCCCGCCTGTGGCAGCACGCCGGCCTGGCCGCGGCCGCCTCCTCCGGGCTGGCCAAACTGCGAGCAGCCGGTGTCGAGGTCGACCCGCAGGCCACCCTCGGCGTGGAGCCGGTGGTCACCGTCGATCCGGCGTTCGGCCCGCTCACCACGGCGGCCCGGCAGCGCCGCGCCGTGACGTTCAAGTACCGCACCCCCGAGGGCGACGAGCCGAACACCCGCCGCCTGGAGCCGTGGGGCGTGGTCTGCTGGCGCGGCCGGTGGTACGTGGTCGGCCACGACCGTGATCGCGACGCCGCCCGCTGTTTCCGGCTGTCCCGCATCGTCGGCGACGTGAAGGCGACCGGCCGCCCGGCCGCGTTCGCGCCGCCCGCGGACGCCGACCTGATCAGCCACGTGGCCCACTCGTCCGGCCCGATCGCGCGGAACGGCCGGGCCCTGGTCACGGTGCGTCCGGGACGAGCCGCCGGGCTGCGCCGGATGGCCCGCGAGTCGGTTCCGGTCGCCGACGGCGACCAGCTGACCATCGCGTACGGGGACGTGGACTGGCTGGCGTCCCGGATCGCCGGGTACGGCCCGGACGTGCGCGCCGACGGGCCGCCGGAGCTGCGGGACGCGGTGATCCAGCACCTCAAGGAGCTGGTGGCCCGGCACGAGCTGGTGACGCCGTGACCGCGCCTCGCAACAGCACCTCGGCCGACCGGCTGGGCCGGTTGCTGAATCTGGTTCCGTACCTTCTGGCCCGGCCGGGAATCCTGGTCGCGGAAGCGGCCGGCGACCTGGGTGTCACCGAGAAACAGCTGCGCGAGGACCTGGAGCTGCTCTGGGTGTGCGGCCTGCCCGGTTACGGCCCGGGCGACCTGATCGACATGGCGTTCGACGGCGACCGGGTGACGATCAGCCACGACGCCGGCATCGACAAGCCGCTGCGCCTCAACCCGGACGAGGCGCTCGCCCTGGTGGTGGCGCTGCGGATGCTCGCCGAGACACCCGGCATCGGCACCCGGGACGCGATCGAGCGGGCCCTCGCCAAGATCGAGAGCGCGGCCGGTGACCTGGCCGACGCCCCGGTCGCGGTCCGGCTGCCGGCCAACCAGAAGAAGCTGGAGGAGGTGCGCTCGGCGGTCGACTCCGGGCACGCCCTGCTGCTGACCTACTACACGGCCGCCCGGGACGAGACCTCCGAGCGGGTCGTCGACCCGATGCGGATGCTGATGGTCGGCGGCACGGCCTATCTGGAGGCGTGGTGCCGCCGCGCCGAGGGGACCCGGATGTTCCGGGTGGACCGGATCGACGCGTTCAGCGAGCTGGCCGAGCCGTCGGTGCCGCCCCTGGAGGCGATACCGCAGGACGTCAGCGCCGGCGTCTTCCGGCCCGGCCCGGAGCTGCCGCTGGTCACCATGCGGGTCGGCCGGGGCAGCCGGTGGATCACCGAGTACTACCCGGTCGAGCAGGTCCAGCGGGACGGCGCCGAGTGGCTGGTCACGATGCGGGTCACCGACCTGGGCTGGGCCCAGAGGTTCCTCGCGGGCCAGGGCCGGGACGTGACAGTGCTCGGGCCGCCGGAGCTCCTGGAGAGGATCCGGGCGCAGGCCACCACCGCTCTCGATCAATACGCCGCGCCGAGCTAGCGGGCTCCGCCTCGCTCGGCGGCGAGCGCGAGGCAGGTAGGGTGGCCGGGTGCTGATGTGGGTCTGGATCGCCGTGGGCGCGATCGCGCTGATCGTCCTGGTTTCGGCTGCCGCGCGCCTGCTGGGCCGGGTTCCGGAGCTCCGCCGTGCCGCTGTGAAGCTGCAGCGCCGCCAGGAAGAGGCGCTGACGCTGCAGGCCGCGGCTGAACAGTTGCAGCAGACCGTGCTCGGCCTTCAGCAGCGGGCCGAGCGCTCGCAGGACTCGATCACGCAGATCAAGGCCAACCTGGGCCGCTGACGCAGGGGGTTCCCTCCCTGTTGTCCGAGACTTAGCAAGATCTTGAGAATCCCAGGGCATCCGGAAAGCAGATTCCCAGGAATCCACACGTACGATGGACCCCGCAACCTGATCCGACCGACTGGAGTCATTCCATGGGCGCCCTCAAGCCATGGCACATCATCGTTCTCGTCGTCGTGCTCGTGCTGCTCTTCGGCGCGAAACGACTGCCGGACGCGGCGCGTTCCCTCGGGCGCTCGCTGCGGATCATCAAGGCCGAGACCAAGGGACTCGTCGATGACGACAACAACGTCGCGGAGAAGGCGGAGCCCCAGCACAGCCGCACCCCGCTGAACGGCGATGTCCAGCAGCCGTACCAGCAGCCCGGCTACCAGCAGGCGCCGCCGCCGCAGGGTTACCAGCAGCCGGGTTACCAGCCGCCGCAGCCGGGTTACCAGCAGCCGCAGCAGCCGCCGGCGCAGCCCTTCGTCGACCCGGTGCAGCGCACCAACGACCGCTGACCCGGCCCGATGGCACTGAGCCTGAGCCTGCGGCGGAAACCGAAGAAGCCGACCAAGTTCCAGCAGGCGGCCGACGGCTCGATGACGCTCATCGAGCACGTCCGGGAACTCCGTAACCGTCTGTTCTGGGCCTCGATCGGCATCGTGGCCGGCCTGATCGTCGGCTTCATCGTGTCGAATTACGTCTTCGACCTGCTCAGTGGCCCGTACTGCAACCTGGACAGCTCCTGGGTGCTCAACGCCGATGGCGTCAAGGAGTGCCGTTACCTCACGCTCGGCGCCACCGACGGTCTGATCCTGAAGCTGAAGATCGCGTTGTGGGTCGGCCTGATCGTGGGCGCGCCGGTCTGGTTGTTCCAGCTCTGGGCGTTCATCGCGCCCGGCCTGCACCGGCACGAGCGCAAGTGGGCCTACGTCTTCGTCGCGATCGCCGCGCCGCTGTTCGCCGGTGGTGCCGTCCTGGCGTACTTCGTGGTCGAGCACAGCCTGGCGTTCATCATGGAAGCCGGCGTGCTGGAGGAGTCCCAGCAGCTGGAGGTCACGTCCTACATCGGTTTCGTCACCACGATGATCCTGCTGTTCGGTGTGGCCTTCGAGTTCCCGCTCGTGCTGCTGATGCTGAACTTCACCGGGGTCGTCTCGGCCCGGCGGTTGCTCAGCTGGTGGCGTGCGGTGGTCTTCCTGTCGTTCGCGTTCGCTGCGATCGCCACCCCGGACCCGGGGCCGTTCGGCATGACGCTGCTCGCGGCGTGCATGACCCTGCTGTACTTCATCGCCGTGCTGGTCGCCTTCCTGAACGACAAGCGCAAGGGTCGCGGCAAGGAGCTCTACGAGGGTCTCGACGACGACGCCATCTCGGAACTCCCGGAGGAGAAGGTGCCGGTCGGCGCCTCCGACCCGATCGCCGCGCCCACCGCGGTGGAGGCTCCGGCACCGGTCTCGAAACCGGCGCCCATCGAGCGCAGATACGACGACATGACCTAGCTGGCTGGCTCCGCTGCGCTTCGCAGGCCCCCTCACCGGCGGTGATCGGGACTGGACTAGCGTCTGCCGCCATGACGAGCGCTTTCATCGCGGTGCTGGCCAACCCCTCGGCGGGGCGTGGCCGGCACCGCGGTTTGCTTCCCGGGGTTGTCGACGCCCTGGGTGTTGCCGGGCGGCCGGTGCGGATCCTCGACGCCGGCACCGGTGTGGAAGCGGAACTTGCCTGCCAACGGGCGGTCGCCGACGGGGCCAGCGCGGTCGTCGCGGTCGGCGGGGACGGCACGGTGCACCGGGCGTTGCAGTCGGTCGCCGGGACCGAGGTGCCGTTCGGGGTGGTGCCGGCGGGTACCGGGAACGACTTCGCGAGCGCGGTGGGCGTACCCATGGCCGGGCTGGAAGCGGCGGAGGCGATCGGGCTGGCGCTGCGCGAGGAGCGCGCCCACCGCATCGATCTGGCCCGGACCCGGGACGCGCAGGGTGAGCAGCGGTGGTTCTGTGCGGTGCTGGCGGCAGGGTTCGACGCGCTGGTCAACGAGCGTGCCAACCGGATGCGCAGGCCACGCGGGCCGCGACGGTACGACCTCGCGATCGTCCTGGAACTGGCCCAGCTACGCGTCCGGGACTACGTGATCACCCTCGACGGCGTCGAGCACCGGGTCCGCGGCGAGATCGTCGCGGTGGGCAACTGCGCGAGCTACGGCGGCGGCATGCGGATCGCGCCGGACGCTGATCCCACCGACGGGCTGCTCGACGTGATCTTCGCGTCGCGCCTGGGGAGGCTGGGAGTCGCCCAGCTCAAGCCGCGGCTGCGGCACGGCACCCACATCAGCGATCCGCGGGTCACCGTGCTGCGAGCGCGCGAGGTCCGTCTCGCGACGGCCGGGATCATCGGGTACGCGGACGGCGAGCGAATCGGCGCCCTGCCCCTCGACATCACCTGCGTCCCGGGGGCGCTCCGGTTGCTGCGCTGAGACTTCCGGGTTGCTCACCGCTTTGTGCTTGCCACCGCTGTGTGCTGGCTCGCCGGCTTTGTGCTCTCACCGTGGGTGCCGGCCGGCCGCCGATTGCCCGAACGCGGGGCCGGTGTCCGTCAAGTCCGACATGGCACGCGGGAACGAGGTCGCACGCAACGAACGGTTCGCGTGGATGGAGTCGCACAGTGTCGTTGTGTGCGACTCCATCCACTCCAGGGCCGAGACAGGAGCCCACGCATGCAATCGGTGAGACCTCAGCATCGCTGCCGAGCCCTTGGGTGTGCTCCGGTCGCGGCCCGCCGCGTGCTGCGCCGGGCGATCAGGCCAGGCGGAGTCGACGCGCACCGCTGATCACTTCGGCCTTCGCGGGCCAGGACAAGCGCGGGGCGGGCGTGGCAAGCGCGGGCGGCGCGGGCAAGCGTTGGGTCGCGTGGCGAGCGCGGGCGGGGCTGGCGCGGGCACGGGCGAGCGCGGGCACGGGGCGGGCGGCGAGCGCAGGCGGCGTGGCAAGCGCGGGCGGCGTGGGCGCGGGCAAGCGCGGTGAGCGCGGGGCGGTGAGCGCGGGGCGGTGAGCGCGGGGCGGCGGGAGCGGGGCGGTGAGCGCGGGTGCGGCGGCTGAGGGTTAGGGCTGGGGGTGGGTGGTCAGGCGCAGCCGGCCAGGGACAGCGTGGCGCCCAGGCCGTTGGAGCGGCCGGCCTCGGCTGCCGGGATGACCAGGACCGAGCAGCCGGCGTTGACCGCGCCCGCGTCGGCCGGGGTGTCGCCGACCATCAGGGTGCGTTCCGGGTCGGCGCCGAGCAGGCCGCAGGCGCGCAGGAAGATGGCCGGGTCGGGTTTGGTGCGGCCGATCTCGAAGCTGAGGACGAACGAGTCCACCAGCGAGTCCAGGCCCCAGGCGGCGAAGTGCGGGCGGATGTCGAAGCCCACGTTGCTCACCACACCGATCTTGATGCCGGCGTCGTGCAGTTTGCGCAGGGTCGGCTCGGTGTCCGGGTACGGCAACCAGCCGTCCGGCCGGAGCAGACGGTCGTAGAGGGCGTCGGCGAGACCCTCCACGTCGGTGTGCACTGTCGATGCGAGGCCGGTGTAGGCGGCGCGGTGACTGTGCTCGTAGAGATCGCGGTCGGCCCAGTGCTCAGCGAGCTGTGGGGGAACGCGGTACGGCATCGGGCCGCCCGCTCGTCCCGCGGTCAGCAGCCGGTCGGCCAGGATCGTCGCCTTGCCCCGGTCGAGCTCGCGACCACACGCTGCGGCTGCCGCGACGACCCAGGTCAGAGGGTCCTCCACCTGGGCGAGCGTGCCGTGGAAGTCGAACAGGACCGCCTCGACCGGCCGCGCGGTATGTGGAGGGTGATTGGCATCCGGCACGTGGTGCACCATACCGATGCCCTGTGACCCTTCCGACGGCCACCACCGTGCTGCGATTTGTCATACGCACGAACTAATGTTGGGCCATGACGAGTCCCGCCGAACGGTATGCGGCTTCCAAGAAGCGGGCGGCGCGGGTCGCCGAGTTCCCGGAGCTCGAGGATTTCATGCTCGATGTCGGCTTCGACCTGGACGATTTCCAGCGTGAGGCCTGCCAGGTGCTGGAGCGGGGCAACGGCGTTCTGGTCTGCGCGCCGACCGGCGCCGGCAAGACCGTCGTCGGCGAGTTCGCCGTGCACCTGGCGTTGCAGTCGGGCCAGCGCAAGTGTTTCTACACCACCCCGATCAAGGCCTTGTCCAACCAGAAATACCACGACCTGGTGGCTCGTTACGGCGCTGACAAGGTCGGCCTGCTCACCGGTGACAACGCGATCAACGGCGATGCCCCGGTGGTCGTGATGACCACCGAGGTGCTGCGCAACATGCTCTACTCCGGCTCTGACGCGCTGCGCAACCTGGCGTACGTGGTGATGGACGAAGTCCACTACCTCGCCGACCGGTTCCGCGGCGCGGTCTGGGAAGAGGTGATCATCCACCTGCCGGCGTCGGTGACGCTGGTGTCGCTCTCCGCCACGGTCAGCAACTACGAGGAGTTCGCCGACTGGCTGGTGACCGTCCGGGGTGAGACCGAGGTGGTGGTCAGCGAGCACCGGCCGGTGCCGCTCTGGCAGCACATGCTTGTCGGCCGCCGGATGTTCGACCTGTTCCACGACGCCGACGCGGCGAAAAAGCACGACGTCCACCCCGAGCTGTTGCGGTACACCCGCGAGATGGACCGGCGCCTCGACCTGGGCGACCGGGCCGCGACCGGGTGGAGCGGGCGCGGCGGTGGCGGGCGTGGCCGGCGCTGGCAGCCACCACCACGCGCCGAGGTGATCGACCGGCTGGACCGGGCCGGGCTGCTGCCGGCGATCGTGTTCATCTTCAGCCGCAACGGCTGCGACGCCGCCGTGCAGCAGTGCCTGGCCGGCGGCATGCGGCTGACCAACCCCGACGAGCGCGCCGAGATCCGCCGGATCGCGTCGGCGAAGGTGTCGAGCATCCCGGCCGAGGATCTGTCGGTGCTGGGTTACTGGGAGTGGCTCGACGGTCTTGAGCGCGGCGTCGCCGCCCACCACGCCGGCATGCTGCCCGCCTTCAAGGAGGCGGTCGAGGAGTGCTTCGTCCGTGGCCTGGTCAAGGCGGTCTTCGCCACCGAGACCCTGGCGCTGGGCATCAACATGCCGGCCCGATGTGTGGTGCTGGAGCGGCTCGTCAAGTTCAACGGCGAGGCGCACGTCGACCTGACCCCGGGGGAGTACACGCAGCTCACCGGCCGGGCCGGGCGCCGTGGCATCGACATCGAGGGCCACGCCGTGGTGCTCTGGAGCCCCGACATCGATCCGCGGCACGTGGCCGGCCTGGCGAGCACGCGGACCTATCCGTTGCGCTCGTCGTTCCGCCCGTCGTACAACATGGCGGTCAACCTGGTCGGCACGGTCGGCGCGGAGAAGTCGCGGGACCTGCTGGAGTCGTCGTTCGCGCAGTTCCAGGCGGACCGGTCGGTGGTCGGCCTGGCCCGTCAGGTGCAGCGCAACGTGGAGACCATGCAGGAGTACTCCGAGGACGCCTCCTGTCACCACGGCGACTTCGCGGAGTACTTCGCCATCCGGGTCGCCATCGCCGACCGGGAGAAAGCGATGTCCCGGCAGGGTGTGGCGCAGCGCCGCTCGGCCGCCGTCGACGGGCTGGAGAAGCTGCGCTCCGGTGATGTGATCCGGATTCCGCAGGGCAAACGGGCCGGCCTGGCCGTCGTGGTCGAGCCGGCCGACAGCGGGTTCGGCGAGCCACGGCCGATGGTGGTCACCCAGGATCGCTGGGCCGGCCGGGTCAGCCCGGCGGAGTTCAGCGGGCCGGTCGACGTCCTGGCGCGGGTTCGCGTACCCAAGAATTTCAATCCGCGGTCTCCGGCGGCGCGCCGCGACGTGGCCGCCCAGGTGAGTGCGACCGGGCTGGACCGTCATCCGGACCAGCGGCGGCGGCGCGGACGACTGGATCCCGGTGAGGACGCCGAGATCGCGCTGCTCAAGGTGCAGATGCGCGAGCACCCGTGCCACGCCTGCGCGGACCGCGAGGATCACGCCCGGATGGCCGAGCGGCGCCAGCGGCTGCTCCGTGACACCGACGCCCTGCGGGAGAAGGTGTCCGGGCGCACCGGCTCGCTGGCCCGGACGTTCGACCAGGTCTGCTCGGTGCTCACCACCCGGGGTTACCTCTCCGCCGACGGCGAGGTGACCAGCCACGGCCGGATGCTCGGGCGGATCTGGTCCGAGGCCGACCTGCTGGTCGCCGAGTGCCTGCGGCAGGGCGTCTGGGACGGCCTCGCACCGGACGAGCTGGCCGCCGCCGTCTCGATGGTGCTCTACGAGTCGCGGCGCGAGGGCGAGGACCGCGCGTCGGTGCCGAAAGGCCCGGTCACCGCGGCCGTCGACGCCTGCGCCAAGCTCTGGGGTGAGATCGCCGCCGACGAGGCGGACAACGGTCTGTCGCTGACCCGGGAGCCCGACCCAGGTTTCGTCTGGCCGATGTACCGATGGGCGCGTGGTGAGCCGCTCGCCCGGGTGCTGGCCAGCGGTCAGCACGACGCGGACATGCCGGCCGGTGACTTCGTGCGCTGGGCCCGGCAGGTCCTTGACCTGCTCGGACAGATCAAAGAGGCGGGTTCGGCGTCGCCCAGCGTCAAGGAGACCGCCCGCAAGGCGATCACCGCGGTGAACCGGGGGGTGCTCGCTCTGCAGCGCGGTCTGTGAGTGGATTCGATCCGCGGCGCGGGTTGCTTCGTGGCGGATGGTGAATCTCCGTTGACGCTGTCTTCCGGATAAATCAAGAATTGCGGCGGCAGTATCGACACAGCTGATTGCAATTTGCCGGAAGAAGGGCACATGGGGGCGGGCTCGCCGCATCTGATCGGTTGGTCCGATGATGCCGTCGCCGACTCCGTGCTGGCCGTGATCGACTCCGAAACGGCGGTCATCGAGTTCTCGGCCTGGGGCGACTGGGACCGTGCGCTGTCCACACAGGCACGGATGGTGCTGGACAAGTGTCTCGCCGAGCACCCGACCGGGATGATCGTGGACCTGCACGAGCTGCGCGACGCGCAGGCGGTCAGCGCGTCGCTCTGGCTGACGGCCTGCGCTCAGGGTGCCGCCATGCGGCCACCGGTCACGGTCGCCGTCTGCCTGAAGGCGAACGCGCCGCTGGCCCGCCGTCTGCGGCGTCTCGGCGCCCGGGACTGGCTGGTGCTCCACGCGACCGTGGCGCAGGCCCGCGCCGCCCTCGCCCGGCCGCATCCGACGCCGGGCCGGATGCATCTGGCGCTGCCACCGGATCCGGGCGCCGCGCTGCTGGCCCGCGCGCTGGTGAACGACGCCTGCCAGGAATGGGACCTGCAGCACCTCTGCCACCGGGCTCGCCTGGTCATCTCCGAGCTGGTGGTGAACGCGGCCGAGCACGCCGGCTCGGACATCGAGGTGATCGTGTCGATGCGCGGATCGGGCCCGTCGGCCGCACTGCACCTGGCCGTGTACGACGGTGACCTGATCCTGCCGAGGGTCCGCGACCCGGTCGCCGGCCCGCTCGGGCCGTCCCTGGTCGATCGAGGTCTCGGGTTGCGGATCGTGAACGCGGCGGCGTCGGCCTGGGGCGCGCTGCCGGCCCGCAGCGGCAAGCTGGTGTGGGCGATCGTCCGTGCCCGTCCCGAGGAGATGACGTGAGTCTTCCTGGAACTCGCATCGCCGGGGAACGTGACGGCGACCGGCTGCTGATCACGCTGCACGGCAGCCTGGACGCCATGTCGGCGACGGCGTTGCAGTCCCAGCTCTACGACCTCACGCAGGTCCACGACCTGCTCGGGCTGGGTGTCCCGGTCCGGGCGATCCACATCTACCTGGCCGGGGTGGACTTCTGCGACGCGGCCGGGCTGCGGATGCTGGTCGCGGCCCGGCGGGTCGCCGAGGCGCGTCAGGCGACCTGCCACCTGCACGCGCCGCAGCCACACCTGCGGTGGCTGCTCCGGGCGACCCGCGCGGCCGACCTGTTCCACCTGCACTAATCCCAGCTGCGGGCCTCGCGGTCGAACAGGTCGCCCTCGCTCTGCACCGGCACCACGCAGAACAGGTGGCCGCCCGGCGCCCGCAGCGTCTGGTGGCCACCGTTGTCCACCTCGACGACAGCGCCGAGCGCGATCAGCCGGGCCGCCTCGGCCGCGACGTCGTCGGTCTCGATGTCGAGGTGGTACCGCGGGGTGTCGTCGACCGCCTGCACGTCCACGGCCAGGCCGGGGAACGCGCCGGTCAGGGCGATGAACTCCTCCTCGCCGGGTACCGGCTTGGCGGTCGAGCCGAGCGCCGCCGACCAGAACGTGGCGGCGGCGCCGGCGTCGGCGAGCGGGGTGTCTATGAAGATGCCGAAGAGGCGGCTGCGATGCATACCGCGACTCTACGTATACATACTGTCCAATTGCGACTGATAACGCTTCTCTACAACCCTGCGACGGAGCTTGAGAGAAGGGGTCAGGTCGCCGCCCTCGATGTCCAGGTTCTCCTCGAGGACCACGAACTTCTTGATCGTCTCCCAGGAGTTGAGCGTCGGGTTCAGCTCGCCGAGGCAGCGGGAGATCTCCTCGTGGAGCGCGGCCGACCGGGCGATCTCGGCGTGCGACGCGTCCGCCAGGCCGTGGGTGGCAGCCCACTTGCGGGCCTCGTCCGGGTCCAGGTCGATCAGGGCGGTGATGAACTTGCGGTTCTCGCCGTGCACCACGACCTGGCCGGCGAGGGAGCAGACGCCCTTGAACCGGGCCTCGATCGCCTGCGGTGCGACGTACTTGCCGTTCGACGTCTTGATCAGGTCCTTCTTGCGGTCGGTGATCCGTAGCGAGCCGCGGGCGGTGATCTCGCCGATGTCGCCGGTGTGCAGCCAGCCGTCGACAAGCGTGACCGCGGTCGCCTCCGGGATCTCGTGGTACCCCTGCATGATGCCGGGACCCTTGAGCAGGATTTCGCCGTCCTCGCCGAGCCGCACCCGGGTGCCCGGCAGCGGCAGGCCGACAGTGCCGTACTCGGGCCGGTCCGGACGGTTGAAGATCGTGGTGGCGCAGGACTCGGTGAGGCCGTACCCCTCGGCCACCGGCAGGCCGATCGCGTCGAACCACTCGGCGATCTCCGGGGACAGGGCGGAGGCGCCGGAGATGAAGAAACGCATCCGGCCGCCGAAACGGTCGCGGACCTTGGAGAGCACCAGCCGGTCGGCGATCGGCAGCAGGACACCGCGCCGCTTGGCGACCCCGATGGCCCAGGTGTAGAGGCGAGCCTTCAGGCCACCCTCACGTTCCATGGCCGCGGCGACGCCGGCGTACACCTTCTCGAAGATCCGGGGGACGGCCGGCATGATCGTCGGGCGTACCTCGGTGAGCCGTTGCACGATCTTGCTGACGTCGCCGTCGACGGCGAACTCGAAGCCCACCGAGAGCTGGCAGGAGAGCAGCGCCTTGCCGAACGCGTGGGAGAGCGGCAGCCAGAGATAACCCAGGTCGTCGGGGTGCACGATGCTCATGGCCTGGATGGCGAGGCCCTGGTAGACCCAGGCGTCGTGAGCGATCCGCACGCCCTTGGGCAGCCCGGTCGTGCCGGAGGTGTAGATCAGGGTGGCGAGGTCGTCCGGTCCGATCGCTGCTGTCGTCCGGGTGACGAGGTCGCGGTCCTGGTCCAGGGCCCGGCGCCCGCGCTCGCGCAGAACCGCCAGCGAGAGAGCGCCCTCGGCCTCGCCGTCGATCAGGATCGCCTGCTCGACAGGGGAGCCGTCCGCGAGAATCTTGGCGAGATGACCGGCGTTCTCCACGACCGCGAACCTGCTGCCCGAATCGGTGAGGATGTGCAGCACCTCCTCGGGCGAGGAACTCGGATAAACCGTCGTGGTCGCGCCGCCCGCGCACATCACCCCGAAGTCCGCCTCGATCCACTCCACCCGGGTCGCCGAGCAGATCGCCACCCGGTCCTGCGGGCGCAGTCCGAGATCGATCAGGCCGGCCGCGATCTCGGTGACCGCTTCCGCGGTCATGGCCCAGGTGCGCGAGACCCAGCGTCCATCGGCGCCGGGCGTGCGATACGCAGGACCATCAGGGGTACGCGCGGCGCGGTCCAGAAACATCGCGCCGAACGAGGACGGACTGTCTCGTCGCAGCTCGGCGACGAGGGCTTCCTCGGCGGCCGGCGCGGCGCACTCCTGGGCCATCAGTTCTCCTTCGGGTGTGTCACGTCCACCATGCGGCAGAGCCAGCTGGAAAGTTCGTCGACGAGCAACGAGAGATCGGGGTCCGGGCCGGCGTCCAGCGCGTCCGAGGCGCTCTGCCGCAGAGCGTGGATCGCACCGAGGTACGCGCTGAACGGGACTTCTTCGTGCGTACCCGGGAAGCGCTCGGAGCGCAGGTCGCGCACGAAGCGTGCCAGATCGGTGAGTGCGGCGCGGCGGCGCTCGCGCGCCGCGCGTCCCAGGGCGTCCATCTCCACCTGGAAGGCGCGGGCCGCGACCAGGTCGCGTTGCAGGGTGCCGAGGTACGACGTGACGAAGGCGCGCACGCAGCCCGGCCAGTCGGAGCCGGCGGCGCCGCTGTCGGCCAGGTGGCGCAGGAAGACCGCGATGAAGCGGTCGTAGGCCGCGTAGACGCAGGCGTCCTTGTCGGCGAAGCACGCGTAGAACGCGGCCCGGGACACCGCCGCGCGGGAGCAGATCTCGCGCACCCCGAAGCCTCGGTAACCCACGCCGGCCAGCAGCTCGGTCGCGGCGATCAGCATCCGCTCGCGCTGGGCGGCGGTCACCTCGTCGCGGCTCAGCACGTGCCGGCCGCGGGGCAGCGACGGCGGCGTGGTGAAGACGACGCCGCTGGTGATCTCCTCCAGCACGGGGCGGGTCCTTATTCGTTCCTATTCAAGTACGCGATGTTACTTCAATTTTGCCACGCTGTTCTCGCGTCACTGGACAAGCCCTCGATCTCGGCCCGGCAGGATGGGAACCGTGACAGAAGATCTGAAAATCGCACAGACGGCGGCGCTCGCCGGAGCCGAGATCGCCCTCCAGCACTTCGCCGCGGTGGCCGACCTGCCCCGCGAACTCAAGGCCGACGGGTCGGTCGTGACCGTTGCTGATCGGGCCGTCGAGACGGCCATCCGCGCGGTGCTCGGCGAGGCGCGGCCGGACGACGCGATCCTCGGCGAGGAGCACGGCGCCACCGGCAGCGACAGCGGGCGGCGCTGGATCATCGATCCGATCGACGGGACGGCCCTCTTCGTCGAAGGCGACGACCGATGGCTCGTGCTCGTGGCCCTCGAGGAACAGGGCGCGATCACCGCGGGGGTCGCTGTCGTTCCGGCGCGGTCGCGCGTCTGGTGGGCCGCGCTCGGGACCGGAGCGTACGAGGGAAGCCTCCGGGACTCGGGCATCGTGGATCCGGTGCGGATCTCGGTGGCCGGAGGGGCATCACCAGCGCTGGATGCGGCGACGCTCGGGGTCGTACCCGATTGGGGGCGTGAGCCGGCCGCCGCGCTGATCGCTCGCGCGGATGAGCGGCCCTGGCCGCTGCATCCGCCCCTGCTCGTGGCGCGCGGTGATCTCGATCTGGCGGCGCAGACCAGCGGGCAGATCTGGGATTTCGCGGCGACGTCGCTGATCGTGGCGGAGGCCGGTGGCGTCTACGCCGGCTTCGACGGTAACGAGCGGCCGGGCCCGGGAGCGTCGATCTTCGCTCGAAGTCGGGAACTACGGGACGAAGCTCTGAAATTCGTCGGCGGGGGCGGTACGGTCCGGAATGGTTCTACTGGGCGGTAACCGTCGTTTAGGAGTTTTCCGTGACTCACGTCCGCAGGTGGCTCGGTCTGGCCACGGCCGCGGCCCTGCTCGTCTCCTCCGCCGGATGCGGTGGCAACGACGATGACGAGGCGAGCACCAGTGCGAGCACGTCGGCGACCGTCAAGTCGTACGAGAAATCGGTGGCCGGCGTCGTCGAGGCGTCCGAGGCGTTCCTCGCCACGCTTGACGACGACCAGAAGGCCGAGGTGCAGCTCGAGCTCACCGAGGAGAACGCGGTCGCGTGGTCCAATCTGCCGTGCGGGTCGACGTGCCGGCCCGGTATCGCGTTCTCCGATCTTGATGAGAGTCAGCTGGCGGCTGCCAAGAGCGTGTTGAAGACGGCGCTGGGCGCGGAGACGGATTCGGGGTACGCGCGGGTGGAGCAGTTGCTGCTCGCCGATGATTATCTGGCGGATGCTCAGGGGTCCTCGTCCTCATCCTCATCCGGTCCTGGCGGTGGGATGTCGGGTGGTCCTGGCGGGGGTATGTCCGGCGGTCCGGGTGGCGGCATGTCGGGTGGTCCGGGCGGGGGCATGTCCGGCGGCCCGGGCGGCGGCATGTCGGGTGGCCCTAGTGGCGGCAGCAGCAGTGGTGGTGGCATGGGTGGTTACGGCAGTGGCCTCTACTACCTGGCCTTCCTCGGTGCGCCGAGTGTGACCGGGACCTGGCAGCTGAACTTCGGCGGGCACCACTTGGCCGTGCACATGACGTACAAATCCGGAAAAGTCACCGGAGCGTCGCCGTTCTTCGTCGGGGTCGAGCCGACCAGTTGGACCGACGACTCCAGCACCACGCATGCCCCGCTCGCCGACATGAAGACGGCGCTGCTCGCCATGACCGGCAGCCTCAGCGCCGCCGAGCAGAAGAAGGCGAAGCTCAGCCAGACCTTCACCGACGTGCTGGTCGGGCCGCAGGAGGACGGGCAGTTCCCGGAGACCAAGCAGGGACTTGCGGTCAGCGGGCTCACCGACGCCCAGAAGAAGCTGGTTCTCGCCGCGATCGCACCGTGGGTGGCGGGCGCCGACGACGCCACGGCCACCGCGTTGCTCGCGACGTACGAGGACGAGCTGGACAAGACGTACATCGGCTGGTCCGGCACGACGGCTCTGGAAGCGCACGCCGACTACGTACGCATCGACGGCCCGAGCGTGTGGGTGGAGTTCGTCTGCCAGAACGGCATTGTCATCCAGGACCAGATCCACTACCACACCGTCTACCGTGACCACACCCGTGACTACGGCGGCGAGTTCTCCTTCTCATGATCATTCTGTTCTTCGTGGCGGCGGCGCTCCTTCTCGGGGCGCCGCCGCCGGCGTATGCGCACCCGATGCCGGATTCCACTGTCGTCCTGGAGGCGGGGGAGTCGTCGGTCTCCGCTTCGATCCGGATCCCCGCTGAGGAGCTGATGCTCGCGAGCGGCGCTGACGTCCGGTCCTATCTGGGCGCTCACCTGCGGCCGGTCACGGAAGGTGGCGTGGCATGGCAGGTGTCGGTCGATGCGGTGGAGACGGAGTCGTCCGGTTCGTACCGTGAGGTGATCGCCTCGGCAACGCTGACCCCGCCGGATGGTGGG
This sequence comes from Actinoplanes sp. CA-015351, assembly GCF_050955685.1. Classification (NCBI taxonomy): domain Bacteria; kingdom Bacillati; phylum Actinomycetota; class Actinomycetes; order Micromonosporales; family Micromonosporaceae; genus Actinoplanes; species Actinoplanes sp. CA-015351. Next base: position 5,372,171 of record NZ_CP192102.1, on the reverse strand, counting down.
CCGGTGGAACGGTTCGTGCTGGGGTACGACGCTGTGGTGCACCAGGTGGCCACGCACGTGGTAATGGTTTCGGTGCGGGGCCCGGGAGGGCTGCGCGAGATCGGCGAGGTCCGGATGGACAACCACACGATGACGGTGCCGCCGATGGTGGTGGATGTCGGCGGGCCAGGGGTGTTGACGGCAGGGTTGCGCGCGGGTGCTTCGCAGCCGGCGGGGTTGACGGGGCCGGCGGGTCTGGCGGGTCTGGCGGCGGCGGCCGTTGTGATTGGCGGGTCGTGGGTGCTCGTGTTCCGGCGAAGGCGCACGCCGGCCGCCTGACGGCCGTGCAGCGACGCCGGCCGGGTGACGGCCGTGCGGCCACGCCGGCCGCCTGACGGCCGTGCAGCCACGCCGGCCGGGTGACGGCCGTGCGGCCACGTCGGCTGGCTGACGGCCGTGGAGCGGCGCCGGCCGGCGGCCGTGGAGCGGCGCCGGCGCTTTGTGGCCGGTTGAGCAGGCGCCCAGCGGATCTTGAGCGACTTTTGACCGCCGGTGGTGCAACATCGCTCAAGATCCGGCGGGCCGGGCCGGGCCGGGCCGGACGGGACGCGACGGGACGGGGCGGGCCGGGCCGGGCCGGGACGGGGCGGCTAAGGGCGGTGGCCTGCCTCGGCTATCGGGTGCCAGGCGGCTGCCAGGATTGCTGTCATTGCTGCCGCGGCCAGCCAGAACGGGGTTGTCAGGCCCCACGCCTGTGCCAGCAAGCCCCCGATCAGGGTTCCGACGGCCGCCCCTCCGGTCTCCAGCAACGCGTAGACGCTGCCCACCCGGCCCAGCAGCCGGTTCGGGACCAGGCGCTGGCGGAGCGACGACGTGATCACGCCCCAGACCACCGTCTGTACGCCGAACAGCACCAGCACCGCGCCCGCCACCCACACCCGGGTCGTCGTCGCCAGGACCACATGGGTGGTCACCTCGACGACCAGGCCGGCGCGCAGGACCGCCGCCGCGCCGAAGCGGGACGTCACCCGGGATGCCAGCGCCGCGCCGATCAGGCCGCCGATCGCGAACGTGGTCAGCAGCAGGCCGTAGCCGACGTCGGAGACGCCGAGCCGGTGCCGGGCGTAGAGCACGAACACCGCGAACGCCGCACAGAACGCGATGTTGCCGAGACCCATCGCGCCGGCGAGCGTACGCAAGAGGCGATCTCCATGCAGAAAGCGCAACCCTTCCGCGATGTCCTCGCGCAGGGAGCGACGCGGCACAGCGGACGAGACAGCGGGCGAGACAGCGGGCGAGACAGCGGGCGAGACGCCGGGGGAGGGCAGGGAGAAGATCAGGGCGGCGGAGATCGTGAAGCTCAGCGCGTCGGCGCCGAACGGCACGGCCGCTGCCACGCCGAACAGCCACGCGCCCAGAGGCTTCGCCGCGAACTGGTTGGCGACCGTGAACGTGGCGCTGAGCCGGGCGTTCGCGCGCGGCAGATCCTCCGGCGCGACCAGCTGGGGCAGCATCGCGCCGGCGGCTGTGTCGACCAGGGTCTCGCCGGTGCCGAGAACGAACAGCACCAGATAGATCAGGACGACTGAAGCGAACCCGAAGCCGACCGCGACGGTCAGGACGGCCAGCGCTGCGGCCCGGCCCAGATTGGCCGCGACGATCAGGCGACGCCGGTCGAGCCGGTCCGCGAAAGCGCCGCTGAGCAGCGAGAACAGCAGCCAGGGCAGCTGCTGGGCGAAGACGCCGCCGGCGATCAGGATCGGGTTGCCGGTGACCGAGGCGAGCAGCAGCGGGCCGGCCACCATGGTGAGGCCGTCGCCGAGATTGGAGACCGCCGAGGCGGTCCAGAGACGGTTGAAGCCCGCGCCGAGGCGCGGGAGGAGGGTACGCAAAACAGCTCCTCGAGCCAGGAGGGAAACGGTCGTCGAGAACCGCTCCACTCACGAGGAGCTACAGCCGCGTGGCGGGTCAGCGGGCGGCGAGCCCCATCGAGCGCGAAGCGGTGACCGTGACCGGGCTGAGGCGCATGTCCACTCCTGACGACGAACGGCAGAGGCCCCGGGAGAGACGACCCGGGGCCCCACAATATCAAGCGTTGTAGCTGTTCAGGAATGCCAGCAGATCGTTGTTGAGCTGGTCCTTGTGGGTGTCGGTGATGCCGTGCGGCCCACCGGCGTAGACCTTCAGCTCGGCGCCCTTGACCAGCGCCGCGGACGCCTTGCCGCCGACCTCGAACGGCACGACCTGGTCGTCGTCACCGTGGATGACAAGCGTCGGCACGTCGAACTTGGCGAGGTCGCCCCGGAAGTCGGTGGCCGAGAACGCGGCGATCGACTCGTACGCGTTCCGGTGCCCGGACGCCATGCCCTGCAGCCAGAACGAGTCACGCGGTCCACGCGCCACGTTCGCGCCGGGCCGGTTGTTGCCGAAGAACGGGCCGTCGGCGAGGTCCCGGTACAGCTGCGAGCGGTCGGCGAGCGAGCCGGTACGCAGGCCGTCGAATACCTCGATCGGAACGCCGCCCGGGTTGTCGTCGGTCTTGAGCATCAGCGGCGGCACCGCGGAGACGAGCACGGCCTGCGCGACCCGGGCGGTGCCGTAGTTGCCGATGTACCGGCTGATCTCGCCGCCACCGGTGGAGAAGCCGATCAGCGTGGCGTCACGCAGGTCCAGGTGGTCGATCACCTCGGCCAGGTCGGCCGCGTACGTGTTCATCTCGTTGCCGTGCCAGGTCTGCGTCGACTTGCCGTGGCCACGCCGGTCGTGGGCGATCACCCGGTATCCGTTCTCGGCCAGGAAGAGCTGCTGAGCCTCCCAGCTGTCCGAGTTCAGCGGCCAGCCGTGGCTGAGCACGACCGGGCGTCCGGTGCCCCAGTCCTTGTAGAAGATCTGGGTGCCGTCGGAGGTCGTGACGAAGCTCATGTGGATCCTTTCCGTTCGGCGGCGCACCGAACCGGCGCCACCGGATAGGGAAATTCCACCATCGCGGACGAGTGGAAACCACGCAGGAAATTAGGCAGAAGTAAGCGCGGCCAATTGCGCACGGGCGAGCGCGATGCCCTTCTCGAAATGCGTCTCCTCGAGCAATTCCAGCGCCAGAGTCAGCGAGGTACGCGCAGCGTCCGGCGAGCCCAGCGCGGAACGGGCCCGGCCCAGCGTCAGGTGGACCTGCCCGGTGAGGCTGTTGTCGCCGGTCTGCTGGACCAGCGGCAGCGCCAGTTCGGCCTCCCGCAGCGCCTCCTCCCAGCGGCCCAGGTCGGCGAGGACCTCCCCGGCGAAGGTGTGCGCTCCGGCTCGGGCGCTGGTGGCCGGCCGGGGTGAGACGGGACGTAGCTCCACCTCACGGCTCGTCGCGGCGAACATCTCCAGGGCCTCCTCCTGCCGTCCCATCGCGGAGAACAGCAGACCCATCCCCTGGAAGTGCTGGATGTACGCGTCATGGTCACCGACCTGATCGGACAGTTCCTGCGCCCGCCGGTAGAGCGGCAGGGCACGATCGAGCTGCCCGGCGAAGCGGGAGGCGGTGCCGGCGTAGGTCAGCGCCCAGGCCTGCTCCTTCACGTCGCCGATCTCGACGGCCAGGTCGTACCCCCGCATCGCGATGTCGGCGCCCTCCTCCGGCCGCCGCGCCGCGTGGGTGGCCGCCCAGGCCAGGTAGTTGAGGTGGGTGACCTCCTGGTGGCGGTCCGGCAGCTGGGCGGCGGCGGCCCGGGACAGGCCGTAGACCTCGTACCAGCCGGCCCAGAAGACCATCGAGTCGGAGAACCAGTGCAACGCCTCGGCCACGTCGACGACGAGCTGGTGCCGTCCGGCGTCAGCCGCCCAGCGCAGCGCGCCGAGCCAGTTGTCCGCCTCGGAACGCAGCCACTCGCCGGCGTCCGACTCGGTGGCGAGCGGCACCAGGCCGTCGTAGTCGTCGGGGCGGCTGCCGTACCCGGGTTCGAACCAGCGGCCGGCCACGATCGCGGTCTCCAGCAGCCATGTCATCAGGCGGTTGCGGGTTTCCGCGCGTACGCCGGAAGGCTCTTCGGTGTTGAGTCTTTGCGCGGCGTAGAGGCGGATCAGATCGTGGAAACGGTAGCGGATCCAGCCGTCCGGCTCGGGCATCAGCAGGCCCAGCTCGACGAGTTCCTCGAGGCCGTCGACGGCCTCGTCCGGCCCGATCTCGGCCACCACCGCGGCGATCTCCGGGGACAGGCAGACGCCCGGCACGTGCCCGAGACGCCGGAACAGCGCCCGGGCCGGTCCGCTGAGCTGGGCGTGCGAGAGGGCGAACGCGGCCGCCACCCCGGCGTCGCCGACCGACAGCGCGGCGAGCCGGCGGTCGGCGTCGGCGAGGCGGGTGACCAGGTGCCCGACGGTCCACCCGGGCCGGGTGGCGAGCCGGGTCCCGGCGATCCGCAGCGCCAGCGGGAGGTGGCCGCAGAGCAGCGAGACCTGGTCGACCTCGGGTCCGACGGCCTGCGCGGCGATCGCGCCGAGCAACTCGGCCGATTCGGCGGGCGCCAGCGGGGCGAGGGGTAGCCGGAGCACGCCTTCCAGGCCGCCGAGCACCCGGCGGCTGGTCACCACGGCCACGCTTGCGCCGTCACCGGGGAGCAGCGGGCGTACCTGTGCCTCGTTCGCGGCGTTGTCCAGCACCAGCAGGCAGCGGCGTGAGGTGAGCGCGGCGCGCAGCTGGCTGGAGCGTTCCTCGTTGGTCTCGGCGATCCGGCGCGGGCTGACCTCCAGGGCGCGCAGCAGCCGGACCAGGGCCTCGCCGACCTCCATCGGGGTGGCGTCGACGCCGCGCAGGTCGAGGTAGAACTGCCCGTCCGGGAACCGGTCCTTCAGATCGCCGGCGAGCCGCAGCGCGAAGGCGGTCTTGCCGAGCCCGGCCTGCCCGTGCACCACCACGACCGGGGCGGGGCCGGGTCCCTCCGCCGCGAAATCCAGGAAAGCCCGCATTTCGGCGGCCCGGCCCACGAAGTCGGTCACCGCCCGGGGCAGCTCGCAGACCCGGGGCCGCCCGGCGGTGGTGCGGGTCCGCTGCTCCTCGGCCGCGTCCTCCAGCTCCCGCAGGTTCGCCGGGTCGAGACCGAGCCCGCCGGCGAGCGCGGTGAGCGTGCGGGCCTGCGGGGCACGGCTGTGCCCGCGCTCCATGTCGCTGATCGCCCGGCCGCTCACCCCGGACGCCGCGGCGAGCTGCTCGATGGTCAGACCGGCGGAGCGGCGGAGGGAACGAAGGCTTGCACCGAACGAGGACACCCCACTACTCAATCAAACGATCTCACCCGGCCGCATGCAGGGTGATCGTCGTCCAGATGCCCACGTGCACCTGGTCGCCGTCCTTGAGCGTGCGGGTCTGTCCGGCGGTGAGCGGGGCATCCTCGTCGTTGATGTACGTCCCGTTCGTCGAGCCCAGGTCGGAGACCAGCCAGTCGCCGTCGATCGTGAGGGTCAGCAGCGCGTGGTGGTGCGACACTCCCGGGTCGTCGGAGAGGTCCAGGTCGGGTTCGATGCCCTTGGACGAGCTGCGCCGGCCGATCCGTACCTGCGGCGGCGGGAGCGGCACGGTCAGCCGGGGGGCGTCGTCCGGGAACGTGACACCCTCGACGTCGTTGGCGTCGAAGTAGTCACGGTCCGCGAAGACCGTCCCGGTCCAGCCGGTGACCGGCGCACCGGGCAGGCTGTCGAGCTGGGGTGCGCGGCCGGTGTCGTGGTCGTACCCGCAGTCCTCACAGAAGCGGCCGCCGCGAGGGGTGCCGCAGTGCGGGCACGACGTTTCGGATATTTCCGGAATTTCGGCGATCACCGCGACCGGCGCCGCCGCTCCGATCTTCGCCCCGCAGACATCGCAAAAATCGCTCTCCGACGACTGATGCCCCTTCGGGCAAACCCAGGAACTCACTGAGCCCGCCCCACCCGCACCGTCTTCGTCGACCGGGTGTCCAACGCCATCTCGTCCTCAGCGTTGACCTTTCGCCGCAGCCGCACCGTCCCGGTAGCCGGATCCTCTATCTCCACGACTTTGGCGAGCAGCTCCGACGTGGCCGTGTTCCCGCTGGCGTGCGCCAGCTGCGCGGCCCGGCCGAACTTCAGCGTCGCCGTGTGATCGTCACCGGTCTCCCGGGCGGCCAGGCCCTCCTGGATCGCCGACGCCAGCTCGGCCTGCCCGGTGTAGTGCGCCACCTGCCGGTTGATCCGGGTGGACAGCGCCGTGTCGTCGGTCCACACCGCTTTGACCAGCGACTGCGAGTGCACGGTGTCCCCTTCGACGACGGAGACCCGGGCGGCGAGCATCTCGTCACCGGCCGCGCCCGGCGTCACGTCCACGCAGATGTGGTAGTCACGGCTCTCCTGACCCCAGGCGCCGAGGGGGTATCGGCCGGCCCGCGGACCGTCCTCGACCCGCTTGCCGGTCAGGTCGGTCACCTGCGGCTCGACCTGTTTCACGAACCGGACCGTGGTGTTGACCGGTGTCCAGACCTTGAGTTGCACGTCGGCGCTGGTCTTGCCCATCGCGGTGGTCATCATCTGCTGGAACGCGGCGGTCAGCTCGATCGGCCGGGCCACGATGTCCACGGTGCCCAGCAACGCGGTAGCGATCTTGCGGAGTTCGGAGACCTTCCAGTTGGTGCCGACACCCCGGCAGTCGACGCTGAACCGGCCGGAGATCGACTCCAGGACCTGTTCGAGGTACCCGTACCGCTCGCCGTTGTCACCGTCGGTGAGCAGGATGGCGTGCGCGATGTCGCCGGGACGCTGGGCGAACAGCTGTGCCGCGAGCAGCAGCCACGCGCCCATCGCGGTGCCGCCGGAGGCCTGGAGCCGGTCGATCGAGCGCAGCGCCGCGGCGCGGGTCTCGGGCGACGCGACCGCGAGCCGCCCTGGTTCCGGGAAGAGCTGCTGTGCGGTGCTCACCCCCGCGATGATCGCGAAGTGCACACCGTCGTCGATGCATTCCACGGCGGCTTTCGCGGCCTGCCGGGCGGCACCGATCCGGCCTTCGGCCTGCATCGATCCGGATGCGTCCACAATGATGATCTCGGTGGCGCCGGCCGTGCGGACGCCACCCGCCGCGCCGGTCGACGTGACCGTGACGATCGCGTTGACCTCGCTCGCGCCCAGGGGGAGAAACTCGTTCTGGAACGCCTCAGCGGTGTACGACACTCGAACTCCCTCAGCTTTCGTCGACGGCGTGAACCGGGACCAGTGCGACAGTGATGTTGTCCGCGCCGCCGGCCGCGTTGGCGAACTTCACCAGCGCCCGCGCGGCGTCCAGCAGCGTGCTGCCGGCGGCGATGCTCTCCCGCACGGTCTCGGCGAAGGCCGCCGGATCCGGCAGGTAATTCCACAGCCCGTCGCTGCACAACACCAGCAGCCCGTCGCTGGTCGCGGTGAACGCGCCGACCCGCGGCATGATCGGCCCGGCATCCGCACCGAGCCAGGCGGTGATCGCATGAGCGCGCGGATCGTCCATCGCCTCGATCGGGTCGGCGCCCAGCTTGACCATGTGGGTGGCCCAGGAATCATCTTCGGTGAGCTGCTCGGCGGGCCCGTCCGCGCCGAGCCAGTAGATCCGGCTGTCACCCACCCACCCGAATCCGACGTGCGGTCCGCGCACCGCCGCCGCCACGATCGTGCAGGCCGGGTTCGACGCCGCCCTCCGCGGGTCGCCCGTGTGCGCGAGCGAGACCACGGCTTCGGCAGCGCCGGCTATCGCCGCCGCCACAACTCCGGCAACAGCGACAGCAGACTCATCGGTGGAGATCTCCAGCGGCTCACCGCCGGCTTCCTTCTCGGGTACGCCCACCGCGCCCCCCGGCTCAGAAGAACCGAGGCCGCCCAACTCGTCTCCAACGGCATCGCTATCCCCGCCACCACGGCCACCGTCGGGCCCACCGGAGTCGCCTCCCTCGCCGGACAAATCCGATGTGTCGCCCGTGCCGGTCAAATCGATGGTGGCGTCCGACCCGAGCCCGCCCGCCGCCGGTGGATGCTGGGCGGCGGCGAGCAACTCCCCGGCCGTGCGGGCCGCGATGTCGGAGGCGGCGTCCGGATCGAACGACGCCGACACCCCGTCGCAGACCACCACGTCGGCGGCCGCGTCACCGACCGCCAGCCACATGGCGTCCTCATTGCGGTGGTGCCGCCGCCCGCGGTCACTCACCGCCGCGGCGACCACGCCGCCGTCCGCTTCGATGTGATCCCGGGGCCGACCGGCCAGCATCCCGCACTCCTCGCAGTACCCGTCGGCGCCGACCGTCCGGCCGGCGCCGCAGTGCGGGCACCCCCGCCGGCGCCCGGACGACGGCCGAGAATCGCCGTCCGCACTCGGCCTGCCGCCCGCACTCAGCCTGCCTTCCCCCGCGGCCCCGCCGGAAGTAGCCGAACCATCGATTTCCACGCCACTTCCGGCTTCCCCAGCACCGTCGACAATGGAGCCGGAGCCGGAGCCGGAGCCGGAGCCGGAGCCGGAGCCGGAGCCGCTGGAGCCGCCCAGGCCCGAGCCGGAGGCGGCCGAGCCCGAGCCGCTGGAGCCAGCCGAGCCGCTGGGGCCGCCCGGGCCGGTGGTGTCCAGGTCGGCGCCGGCGGAATCCAGGTGCCGCCCGCAGGCCTCGCAGAAGGCCGCGCCCGCCGCCCGCTCATCCGCGCACGCGACGCAGTCCATAACGATCATCGATGCCTCTTTCACGTCCGCGTCCGGGGCCGTGCCGCGTTGGCCTGGTCGACCAGGCGGATCTTCTCCGGCCCATGGGCGGCTCGGGCCATCTCCCGGTACGCCGCCTCCAGCGCGAACCGTACGTCCCGCTCCCCGGCGGTGCCGCTCCCGGGCCGCCCGAGCACCGCGACCGGAACCTTGACGCCGGCGGTCAGCGTGCCGAGAGCCTGTTCGAGCAGTTCCGCGCGGAGTGCCGCGAGCTGCGCCGCCTCCACCTTGAGGCGCTCGATGAGCTGGGCGGCAGTGGTCAGCGCGTCCACGTCGACCCGGGCCGACGGATGCGGCCGGACCAGCGCGCGGATCGCGCCGACCTGCGAGCCGGAGTACGCCGACGACGTGCCCGGCACCCGGTTGTAGGCCTCGACAGCACCGGCCCGGTCCCCGGCGGCGAGCCGGCAGCGGGCCAGACCGGCGGCGGCCGTGGTGTACGCCGGATCGGTCCGGCTGACCACGTCGTAATGGGTCAGCGCGGCATCCCGGTCACCGGCCAGCTCGGCGGTGAACCCGAGGGCGAGCTGCGGCGCCAGTTCGCCGGGCAGCACCGACCAGACCGCGTCGAACCGGTCCCGGGCCCGCCGGTGATCACCGGTGGCGAGCGCGAGCAGCCCGTCGAACCAGGCCACCCGCCAGTCCGCGCCGGCCGACTCGGCGAGCAGCGTACGGAACGTGGCCGCCTCGTCGAACCGCCCGGTACGCGCGCCGAGGTCGATGTGCGCCCGCAGTTCCCGCAACCGCACCTCAAGGGTGTAGTGCGGGGCCTTGCCGAGCAGCGTGAGCACCTCGGCGGGGTCGGTCACGGTGACCGAGGCCAGGAACGCCGCCGCCGGGTCCCCGAGGTCGATCATCGGCGTGGGCAGGTCCTGCCACCGCACGCCGTCCGAATGCGGGTCCGTCCGCAGCTCGCCGGTGAACAGTTTCGACGGGGCAGGCCGAGCCTCCCCACCGGCCGCGAGCACCTGCCGCAGCACCCCGAGCATCTGGTCGGTCATCTCGGCCGCGTCGACGAACCGGTCCGCCGGATCCGCGCTGGTGGCCCGGTCGATGAGCCGGTAGAACGCTTCGTGCCGCACGTACACGTCGAACGACTGCCGGTCCGGCAGGCTCTCCTTGAACGTGCTCTGATAACCCCGGAAGTCGGTGGTGAGCACCGCGAGGGTCCGGCCGATCGTGTACAGGTCGGATGCGATCGACGGCCCGGCCGTCGCCATCTCCGGCGCCTGATAACCGATCGTGCCGTACAGCGCCGACTCGTGGTCGTCGATGTGCACGACGCCGCCCAGGTCGATGAGCCGCATCTGGTCGCCGGACTGGATCACGTTGTCCGGCTTGAAGTCGCAGAAGATCAGGCCCCGGTCGTGCAGGTACCCGAACGCCGGCATGATCTCCAGGACGTACGCCAGCGCCTGGTCCACCGGCAGTGGCGTGGAGGCGGCCTTGAGCAGGTCCTTGAGGGACTTGCCGCCGACGTACTCCATCACGATGTACCCGGCGCCGTCGTGCTCCACGAAGTTGTAGATCTTGACGATGTTCGGGTGCTCGACCTCGGCCAGGAACCGGCGTTCGGCGACCGCGGCGGCCAGGGCGTCCTCGTCGCCGGAGTTGAGCAGGCCCTTGAGCACCACCCACCGGTCCGAGACGTTCTTGTCGACGGCCAGGTAGATCCAGCCGAGGCCGCCGTGCGCGAGCGGGCCGGCCACCTCGTACTGCCCGGCGACCAGGTCGCCCTTGGACAGTTTCGGGGTGAAGTTGAACGACTCGCCGCAGTTGGCGCAGAACCCGGAGGTGCGGCCGGGCCGGTCACCGCGGCTGCGCCCGACCTGGGCGCCGCACTTCGCGCAGTACCGTTTCGACTCCGGCACCTCGCCGGCACTCATCACGGCGGTGGCCGGGTCGGCCTGGACGATCGGCGCGATCTCGACGAGCCCGCCGCCGAACCGCCGCCGCGTCTGGCCGCGCGAGCCGCTGCGCGCGCTGGCGCCGGTCCGGGTCGACAGAGCCGACGACCGGATCGAGGAGGACCCGTTCACCCGGGGCCGCGGCATGGTCGGCGCGGACAGCGCAGGCGCGGACGCCACGGGCCCGGTAACCGCCGGCCCGGTAACCGCCGGCCCGGAGACAGCGGAAACGGCCGGGGCCATGCCGCAGGTGTCGCAGTACCCGTCCTCAAGCGTGCCGGGACAATTCCGCTGGCATCTGGTCACCGGGCATCCCTCGCAGCGATCGTGGTCGACAGAGCCTCCTGGTACGCGCCGACCGCCGCCCGCGCCGTGCTCAGGTCGCACGGCGCCTCGTAGAGCGCGGCCCGCGCCGCCTCGGCCAGCGGCGTCAGCACGGCGTCCTCGCCGAGACCGCGCCGCAGCGCTTTCGCCCGGTACGCGTCGAGCCGCCCACGCAGCTCAGCACGCTCGGCGAGGAGAGCGGTGTTGTGCGCGGCAGCCGCCCGTAACGCGGCCAGCCGCTCGTTCGCCTGCCGGTTCCACCGGGCGAGACGAGGCGCGATCAACGCCCACTGTCCGGCGGCGGCCAGCGCCTCGATCGCCGCGAGTTCGGTTTTCGGGTCGGTCACGCGTACCGAAGCGATGGCGGGCCCGGGGAAACGCCCGGCCGCGAGTTGCCGCGCAGCGTCCGCGGCCCGCTGGGCCGTGCCGATCTCGGCCGTGAGCGTTCGCGCGTCGCGCAACCGCTGTTCCAACCAGGCGCGCAGCTCGGTCGCGGAGGTCCGTTCCGCGTCGGCCCGGGTGATCAGGTCACGCACCCGGGCCAGGATCGACGGGTCGGCACTGAGCGGATCGGAGGCGAGCGTGCCGGTGAACGCGCCGAGCAGGCGGTCCGCGTCGTCGAGCAGCGGACCGGAACCGAGCGCCCGGGCGTGTGCCAGCGCGGCTGCGGCGTCGGCGGCGCCGGGCAGCAGCCGCCGCCACCGGTCACCGGCCCGGGAGACGACGTCGACGGCGGTGCCGAACGCGGCCTCCATGGCGGCGAGCAGATCGCCGGGGGAGCAGACCGTGCTGACCTGGCCGGCGCCGGTGAGACCGCGCTGCGCGAGCGGAACCGTGCTGGTGGAGAGCGTGATCGAGCCGCCGAGGACCAGGCGGGTGAACGCGGCGGCGTCGACCCGGCGGGCTCCGCGCAAGGCCCGGGCCTCGGCGATCAGCTCACCGAGACGCCGATGACCCTGCCAGAGCTGGGCGAGGGCGTCCTCGGCGTCCGCCCAGGCGATCGCGGTCTGCCCGGTCAGCCGGGTGGCGCCGAGTTCCTTGCGGTCCGGGTTCTCGTCGAGCTCGACCAGGTTCGCTGCCATCGCCGCGACGGCGCTCTCCAGTCGCTCGAGTTCGATGTCGGCGCGGGTCAGTGCGGGATCGATCATCGGTATCGCGCCGCCGGTGGCTGGGCCGGGCCGAGCGTGCCCAGCCATTTGTCGTAGGTGGCCTTCCAGGTGCCGTCCCGGCGGCTCTGATCGAGGACCGCGTTGACGAACCGGGTGAAGTCGGGGTGCTGTTTCGAGATGGCGACAGCGTACGGTTCCTCGGTGAACCGCGGGCCGACGACCTTGGCGAACGGGTCCTGGGCGGCAAGACCGGCCAGGATCGTGTCGTCGGTCGAGATCGCCACGACCTCGTTCTGCTGGAACGCGACGAGGCACTCGCCCCAGCCGTTGCGTGCCGTCGCGGCGGTGCCGGCTTTCTGCAGGTTGGCCAGCGACGTCGAGCCGATCGCGGCGCAGACCTTCTGATCCTTGAGGTCGTCCAGGCTGTCCACCGAGGAGTCCTTGGCGACCAGCAGCTTCTGCCCGGTCACCAGGTACGTGGTGGAGAAGTCGACCTGCTGCCAGCGGGCGCAGTTCGCGGTCATCGTGTTGATCACCAGGTCGACCGTGTCGGTGCCGTCGTTGAAGATCGTGGTGCGGTCGGCATGCGGGATCACCCGGATCTGCAGCTTGGTCTCGTCGCCGAAGATGGCCTTCGCGATGAGCTTGCCCATGTCGATGTCGAAGCCCTCCACCCGCCCGGTGAACGGGTCGCGCGAGCTGAACAATGGGCTGTCCTGGCTGGTGCCGAGGACGAGCCGGCCCCGTTTCTGGATGGTCTCCATGTAGCTCTTGGCCGGCATCTTCCCCGGCGCGGGGGTGGCGCCGGCCGGCCGGAAGCTGGCGCGGGCGTCGCAGTTGACCTTTTCCGGGGCTTTCACCTCCTCCGTGGTCTCCACCGGCACCGGCGCGGCCTGGGGAGGCACATCGTCCGTGCACCCGGCCAGGAGCAGGACCAGCGCCATTGCTCCGACAGCGATCCTGGTACGCATCAGCGGTACTCCTCCAGACGCGCGCGCAGCCCGAGCGCGGCCAGCACACACGCCACGAGCACCAGCAGCGGCGCGAGCACGGTCAGCGCGCCGAGACCCCGCCCGGCCTGATGGATCTCGTCGTCGAAGACCGCGCGACGCTTGTCCAGAGCCTCGTCCAGGGTGCCGGTGAGCGCCGCGAACGCGTCGGTGGACTCCTGACCGACCGCGAGTTTCACTGCCGCGTCGTAGTCACCGTTGTCGTCCAGCTCACGGACCTGCTCGTGCAGCGCCAGGTAGGCGTCGTGCTGGGCACGGGCCTGCCGCATCAGCCCCGCTTCCTTGAGCAACTCCGGCTCGTCGAACGTGAGCCGGGCCTGCGCCGCGGTGAAGTCGTCCTCGTGCGGGCCGTCACCGGCCCGGGCCGCGAGTGTCAGAGCCTCCGAGGCCCGCTCCCGCAGCGCGAGGATGCGCCGCTCGGCGAGCGTGGTCACCGGCACCGAACCGTCCTCGCCGGCGCTGCGCAGATGGTCGCGCTGCAACGCGAACAGCACGCCGGTCGCGGCCACCAGCAGCACGGTCAGGCCGGTCGCGGCGACGAGCGGCAGGTTGAAGGTGCGCCGGGTGGTGCGGCTCAGATAGACCTGGGTGGCCACGAGCGCACCGGTCAGGGCGACCACCAGGACCAGGAGCAGGATCAGCCACCAGGAGCTGCGGGCGACCTCGTAACCCGCGTCGACCTCGCGGGAGGCGAACTGGAACAGCGACTGCGCTGTCGGCTGCAGCGTCTGCTGATTGAGCTCGGAGGCGGTGGCGAGGTAGGACGCGCCGACCGGCAGTCCCTGCCGGTTGGCGGCGCGGGCGGTGGCGACCAGCGCGGCGTAGCGGGTGGTCCCGGCCGCGAGGGCGTGCACCGCCTCTGCCGCCTCACTGCCCTCCGGGGTACGCCGTGACGCCGAGGTGAGGGCCGTGCTGACCCGGGCCAGCCGTTCTTCGTACCGTGCGGTGAGGGCGGCCGGCTCCAGGCCGCCGGCGAGGAACGCCTGCGCGGCGATGGTGTCCGCCTCGGCCAGCGAGGAGTAGATCGTCTCCGCCTCGGCGAGCAGCGGCTGCGCCCGATCGCGCAGGTCAGCGGTGCCGGCCGCGGCTGAGGTGGCGGTCAGCCCGGCGACCAGGCCGGTCAGCGCGCCGAGGACCAGGAGCAGGACGAGCAGCAGCTGCAGCCGGCCGGGAGAGGTGTGCCGCAGCTGGCCGGCCCGGCGCAGCGCGCCCCGGCTCCCAGGAGCAGGGCGTTGCGCCAAGAGTGTGGTCAAGCGGGCCTCCGTGTCGTCCACCCTCCACTGTGAGACACCCGCGCAACCGATCAACGGTTGCGCGGGTGTTGAGGTGTTTTGTCGTTACTTGAGCTCGCGCTTGAGCAGCTTCCCGGTGGCGGTCATCGGCAGCGACTCGACGATGCTCACCACGCGCGGGTACTTGTAGCTCGCCATCTGATCCTTGCTCCAGGCGACGATCTCGTCCTCGGTGGCGGCCGCGCCCGGCTTGAGGATCACGAACGCCTTGACCTCCTCGCCGTGGCTGGGGTGCGGCACCCCGATCACCGCGGCCAGCGAGACCGCCTCGTGGGTGAGCAGAACCTCTTCGATCTCCCGGGGGTACACGTTGAAGCCACCCCGGATGATCATGTCCTTGGCGCGATCGACGATGTAGTAGAAGCCATCCTTGTCGCGGCGGGCCAGGTCGCCGGTACGGAACCAGCCGTTGTTCATCACCTCGGCGGTCGCCTCGGGGCGGTTGTAGTAGCCGCGCATGATGTTGTGGCCGCGGATCGCGACCTCGCCGATCTCGTCGACGCCGTCGATCGTGTTCCACTCGCCGTCGATCAGTTTCACCTCGACACCCCAGATCGGGATGCCGATCGAGCCGGGGCGGGGCTCCGCGTTCGGGTCGCTGAACGTGGCGACCGGCGACGTCTCGGACAGGCCGTAACCCTCCAGGATGGTGACGCCGAGGCGTTCCCTGACCTCCTTGATGATCTCGACCGGGAGGCTGGAGCCGCCGGAGACCGCGACCCTCATGTTCCGTGCGATCCGCTCGACGTCGACGTTGTCGCCGAGGGCGTTGAGCAGGCCCCAGTACATGGTCGGGACGCCGGCGAAGAAGGTGACGTTCTCGCTCTGCAGCAGCTGGACCGCGGCGTTCGGCTCGAAGCGGGGCAGCAGCACCAGAGTGGCGGCCGTGGCGAAGCCGGCGTTCATGTTCACCGTGCTGCCGAACGAGTGGAACAGCGGCAGCACCAGCAGGTGCGTGTCGGTGGCCGGCTGGGTGCCGAAGAGGCGGTTGCAGGTGAGCGCGTTCAGCACCAGGTTCGCGTGGGAGAGTTCCGCACCCTTGGCCTGCCCGGTCGTACCGCTGGTGTAGAGGATCACGGCGGCGTCGGTCTCGGCGCGCTGGACCGTCTCGAACGCCGGTGGCTGCCCGGCCAGAGCCTGCCCGAGCGTCTCGGCGCCCTCGACCGTCGACGCGGCCGCCGGGTCGGCGGTGATCAGGAAGAAGTGCTCGGTGCCCTCGGACTCGGTGAAGCCGGCCCAGCCCTCGGCGCCCATCGGCAGCTCCGGGGTGCCCTGGAAGCAGAGGTACGCCTTCGCCTCGGAGTCCTTCAGGTGGTACGCGATCTCGCGGCCCTTGAGCAGCACGTTCAGCGGGACGACAACCGCGCCGGCCTTCAGGATCCCGTAGTAGACGATCGGGAAGTACGGCAGGTTGGGGCAGGAGAGCGCCACCTTGTCACCGGGTTGGATGCCCCGGGCGGTGAGCATCGCGGCGACCTGGCCGGCCGCTGCGTTCACCTGCGCGTACGTCAGCCGCGCCGGACCGAGCACCACGGCGGCGCGGTCCGGGTAGTGGCGGGCGCTGTCCTCCAGCAGTACGGAGAGGTTGAGCATCCGTGGTTCCTTTACTTCAGGGTGCTTGTGACGGCCGTCTCATCCGAACATGAGGACCGCGGTCCGAGGAACCCTCCGTTTCGACTTTGTTTCCTTCCGGCTGTTTCTCAACTGTCGTCTGTTACTGCCGATGGCCTCGACGTGGGAATCCCGACGTTGGACGCCGTGCATGTGGGACGTCAGCCGATCTTCGATGCCAAAGGTGTCGTTGTGGCTTACGAGCTCCTCTTCCGCGGTCGCATGGACGCCGTGGCGTCGGGCCGGCAGGACACCTATGCCACCAGCACGGTGATGGTCAACGCCTTCACCGAGTTCGGCATCGCCGAGGTGGCCGGCAACCGCCCGTGCTTCATCAACCTGACCCGTGAGTTCGTGACCGGCCGGCTGCCCCTGCCCTTCGGTCCCGAGCAGGTGGTCCTGGAGATCCTGGAAACCGTCGAGATCGACGACGAGGTGATCGCCGGGATCACCGCGCTCGCCGACGCCGGGTACCGGATCGCCCTCGACGACTTCGTCTGGGGCTCCGGCCACGAGCGGCTGCTCGGGCTGGCCTCGTACGTCAAACTCGACCTTCTGGACGGCGACCTGAGCGACCTCGACCGGATCGTCGGCGAGATCCGGCGGCACCCCGGCCTGCAGATCGTCGCCGAACGCCTGGAGACCGCCGAACAGCTGGCGATCGCCGACCGGTACGGCATGGAACTGCGCCAGGGATACGTCCTGAGCCGCCCCCAGGTGCTGAGCACACCCAGCCTGTCCCCGTCCCGGATGCGCCGCCTGGAACTCGTCGCCGCCCTGATGCACCCGGACGTACGCCTGGACAAGGTCACCACGATCATCGCGAGCGACCCGGCGCTGGCCCTGCGGGTGCTGCGGGTCAGCAACTCGGTCGCGGCCGGCGTCGTCAGCCGGATCTCCTCGGTACGCCAGGCGATCATGTTGATCGGCCTCACCCACATCCGCCGCTGGGCGACCCTGATGGTCGTCGACGACGTCGGCGAGGCCTCGGAGGAGCAGCTGCTGACGGCGCTCACCCAGGCCCGGCTCTGCGAGACGGTGGCACCCCGGTTCGGCGCCGACCCGGCCGAGGCGTTCGTGGCCGGCCTGGTCAACGGCATGGCTCAGCTGATGGCGATGACCCCGGCCGCGATGGTCGAGCAGCTGCCGCTCACCGCCGAGGTGTCGGACGCGCTGACCACCGGCAGCGGCCGGCTGGGCGAGGTGCTGCGGGCGGTTCGCGCGTACGGGGAGGGTGCCTGGGGCACTGACGACCTGGCCGGGCCGTTCCTGGACGCGATGCGCTGGTCGACCCGGACGCTGTCGGCGGCGCAGCGCTTCACCCCGGCGACAACGGCACCCTGACCCCGCTCCCGACAGCAGAGGACACCAAGAACAAATATCTCAAAACAGCTCTTTTCCGTAATCCCGCCTGCGAAGATCAACTGTGGTCCAGGTGATCGGGTGCGGGGGGAGTGGCGGAAGTGCGTAGCGATGAGAACGGCGGGACGCCGGTCATCAGCCGGGGTGAGAATCTGGCGGCTCTGCCGGGTGCGCGCCGAGCCGAGGAGCCGCCGGTGCTCCTGGGGCCGGCTCTCGGGCCGGCCCCGGCTCCGGTCATCCCGGGGAGCGGTGGCGCGGCGCTGCCGCAGCGTTCCGTACCCGGGACCGCCTGGATGGCGGGCCCGGCGACTCGCGCGGTGAACCCCAGGACCGCCCTGCTGCTCACCCCGGACCTGGAGGGCCGCGCCCATCATCTCCCGCTGGAGCTGGTCCGCCGGGACATCGCCGGTGACCACCCCGGCGTGCCGCTCATGCTGCGGATCCGGGTCCTCGACGACGAGTCGGGAGACCCGGTGGTCGGTGCGGTTCTCGACATCCGGCACTGTGACGCGCTGGGGCGTACCCAGGTCCGCGGCGCGCAGATGACCGACCACCAGGGGTACGCGGAGTTCCGCACCGTTCATCCCGGATGGCTGCCGGACGAGCCGGTGCACATCGCCGCCGAGGTGCACGTCGGCGGATACCTGGCCGGTGGCCGGTCGGTTGCCCACTCGGGCCGGCTCTACCTCCCGGAATCGCTTGCCGCCCAGGTGGCGCAGATGCAGCCGTACCGGAACATCCGCACCACCCGGGCCGTCGACGACGAGCACGCCAGCACCCTGCACGTGGTGCCGCGGGATCGTTTCCACCTGGCGTCCGGTCTGCTGGCGTCGATCGTGATCGCGGTAGCGGGCTGACCACTCAGGCCGCCCTCGCCTCGCCGTGCGTCCCGGCAGCGAGCCACCCCGGAGCCCCGCTAGCCGCGCAGGTAGGCCAGGACAGCGCGGACCCGTCGGTGGTCGTCGGCGTCGGGTGGCAGGTCGAGCTTGGCGAGCAGGCTGCCGATGTGTTTCGCGACGGCCGCCTCGGTGACCACGAGCGCGCGGGCGATCGCCGCGTTGGACCGGCCCTCGGCCATCAGCGCGAGCACCTCCCGTTCCCGGCCGGTCAGCCGGTGCAGCGGATCGCGGCGACGCCCGAGCAGCTGCCGCACCACCTCGGGATCGACGACGGTCCGGCCGGCCGCGACCGCCGACAGCGCGTCGACGAACTCGGTGACCTCGCCGATCCGGTCCTTGAGCAGGTAACCGACGCCCGCGCTGTGCCCGGAGTCGAGCAGCTCGGCGGCGTAGGTCTGCTCGACGTACTGACTGAGCACCAGCACCGGCAGCTCCGGATCGGCGGCGCGCAGGTCGATCGCCGCCTGTAGCCCCTCGTCGCTGAACCCCGGCGGCATCCGCACGTCGGTGACCACGATGTCCGGCCGCTGCGCGCCGACCGCCGCCCGCAGCTCGTCGGCGTCACCGACGGCCGCGACGACCTCGTGCCCGAACCGCCGCAACATCCCGGCGACCCCCTCCCGCACGATCAGCCCGTCCTCCGCGATGACGACGCGTAACCCGCTCACGAACTCTCCCCGGTCATCGCCCCGGCCACCGGGATCTCCGCTCGCAGCACTGTCGGCCCGCCCACCGGGCTGGAGACGGTCACCGTGCCGTCCAGCACGGCTGCCCGGTCGGCCAGCCCGACCAGGCCGGAGCCGGTGGAGGGATCGGCGCCACCGCGGCCGTCGTCGCGTACCTCAAGAAGGAGCCTGTCGCGCACCAACCTGGCGGTGACCGCGGCGCGTGCGGCGCCGCTGTGTTTCGCGATGTTGGTGAGCGCCTCCACCGCGACGAAATAGGCCGTGATCTCCACGGCCGGAGGCAGCCGGCCGGGCAGCGCGAAGTCCAGGTCGACCGGGAGCGGAGCGGTCGAGGCCACCTCGCCCACCGCGGCGGCCAGGCCCCGGCCGGTGAGCACCTGCGGGTGCACGCCCCGGATCAGCTCGCGCAGCTCGGTGAGCGCCTGTTTGGCCAGCTCGTGGGCGGCGGCGATCGGCTCGGCGGCGGGTGAGCCGTCCGGCAGCTCCAGCCGGGCCAGGCCGAGCTGCATGCTGAGCGCGACGAGCCGCTGCTGGGCGCCATCGTGCAGGTCGCGCTCGATGCGGCGGCGCTCCACCTCGAACGCGTCGACGAGCCGGGCCCGGGACCGGGTCACCTCGACGAGCCGCTCGTCGGTGCGCGGCGCGAGCATGGCGCGGGCCATCGCGGCGCGGGCGCCGGCCCATGCGGTGATCGGGTACGCCAGGACGACGGTCAGCGGCACCCCCAGCATCGTCAGCGGCAACGAGGTGCTGAGCGGCTCGTCGTCGATGAACCAGGGTGCGCCGAGCAGAGCGATGATCGTGTAGCCAACCCCGCCGATGACCAGCGCGTCCATCCAGCACAGCAGGCCGGCGGAGAGCGCGGCGTAACCCAGCTCGCGCCACGTCACCTCCTCGCGCAGCCGCACCCGCAACCACGCGCGGATCCCGGGAGCCGTCACCGGCACGTGCGGATCGGGCAAATCCGCGAAGTCGACGAGCCGGAGCCGCCGGCGCTCCAGCCGGGCCACCACGATCCCGGAGAGCACCACGGCGACGAACCCGGCGAAGCCCACCACCAGCACCGACAGCAGCGTGCCGGCGATCAGCAGGGCGAGCACCGCGACGACGGTGGCCCAGCCGATCAGGACACCGCAGAGCAGATAGGCCAGCGAGCGCCACGGCCACACCGACCGCAGGAACACGGTCGGCCGCAGTGACAGGGCCTCGAGGGCGTTGTGGACCGCCATGCCCAGGACCGTACCGAGGGACTCCGGCAATGTCGGTAGTGCTGGATATACCTTTGATCCTCGCTCCTGCGTGACTGTTTTCGGCGGCCCGCGCCGCAAGGCTCGAATCCATGACGACGAAGAGCACCCACGCTGTCGAACTCAGGGCGGTGACCAGGCGGTACGGCGCCGGCGAACGCGCCGTGACCGCCCTCGACGCGATCGACGCGACGTTCGCGGCCGGTACGTTCACCGCGGTGATGGGCCCGTCCGGGTCCGGCAAGTCGACCCTCCTGCACTGCGCGGCCGGCCTGGACCGGGTCACCTCCGGCGACGTGATCATCGACGGAACTCCCGTCGCGGGCCTCGGCGAACGAGCGCTGACCCGGCTGCGGCGCGACCGGGTAGGTTTCGTGTTCCAGGCGTTCAACCTGGTCCCGGCGCTGACCGCGGCGCAGAACGTGGCGTTGCCGCTGCGCCTGGCCGGCCGCCGTCCGGCCGCCGGCGAGGTGACAGCGGCCCTCGCCGAGGTGGGCCTGTCCGGCCGGGCCGGGCACCGGCCGGCCGAGCTCTCCGGCGGCCAGCAGCAGCGGGTGGCGATCGCCCGTGCTCTGGTCACCCGCCCGGCGGTGCTCTTCGCCGACGAGCCGACCGGCGCGCTCGACGCGACGTCCGGCGCCGAGGTGCTGCGCCTGCTGCGTGCCGCGGTGGACCGGCACGGCCGGACCGTGGTGATGGTGACCCACGACCCCTACGCCGCCGCATACGCCGACCGGGTCCTCTTTCTCGCCGACGGCCGGGTGGTCGACGCGCTGAGCGGCCCGGCCGACGCCGAACACATCGCCGTCCGCACCGCGCGCCTGGAAGCAGAGCGCGCGGCCGGCGAGACGGGCCGCTTGGAAAGCGATTCCGTCCGCTTGAAGAGCGATTCCGGCCGCCTGAAGAGCGATTCCGGCCGCTTGAACAGCGAGACCGGCCGCGCGACCAGCGGCAACAGTGGCGCGGTGACCCGGTGAGCGCGGCCTGGGCGATGGTCCGGCACCGGTTCGCGAGCTTCGCCGGCACGTTCGTCGCGGTCGCCCTCGGCGTGGCCGTCCTGGCCGCCTCGGCGACGTTGCAGCTCAGCTCGGCACCGCTGGCCCCGGCGAGATACGACGCCGCGCCGCTGCTGGTGCTGCCGCCCGGCATCGGCACGAACGACTACGGCGAGCCGGAACGAGCGAACTGGACCCCGGCCGAGGCGTCCTCTCTCGCCGCGACGCTCAGGTCGGTTCCCGGCGTACGAGCAGCCGTCCCCGATCCGTCGTTCTACGTCCAGCGGCTGATCGGCGGGAAGGCGACCGGCGACCCGCAGGCGTCCCGGATCGACGGTCACGCTTGGTCATCGGCGGCCCTTGGCGGCTATCAGCTGAGTGCCGGCCGCCCGCCCCGGAAAGCCGGTGAGGTCGCAGCGGCCGGAATCAGCCCCGGCGAACGGATCGAGGTGCTCACCGCCCGTGGACCGGAAACCTGGACGGTCACCGGAACTGTGATCGACAACGGACACCACTGCGGCTTTTTCGTTGCTGACTCGGTGGCGTTCGCGCGTGCTTCGGGCGTACCCCTGATCGGTCTGACCCTGGCCGGTGACGAAGAGCAAGCGGCGGCAGCGGCGCGAGCAGTGATCGGGCCGGCCGGTGTGGTTCTGGCCGGCGCCGACCGTGATCAGCTGGAGCCCGGCAGCGTGAGCCGGATCCGCTGGATCGGTGCTCAGCTGCTGATTGTGCTGGTCGCGCTCGGTGCGTTCGCGACGGTTTTCGTGGTGTCGTCGACGTGTGCGCTCAGCGCCGCACAGCGGCGACGCGAGCTGGGACTACTGCGCGCGGTCGGCGCGACTCCCGGCCAGGTGCGCCGGATGATGTACGCCGAGACAACTCTGATCGCCCTCTCCGCCGGAATCGCAGGCGCCCCCATCGGTGCCCTGCTCGCACCGCTACTGGCCGACCCGATGGTCAGAACCGGTCTGGAGCCGCCCGGTTTCGAAGCGACCTGGCAGCCCGTAGCGCTGGCCGGTGCCGTGCTGGTTGGCCTGTTAGCCGCGCTTACCGGTGTGATGGTCGCGGCCCGGCGCGCGTCCCGGATCTCCCCGCTGGACGCCCTGCGCGAGGCCGCCGCCGACCCCCGCCCGATGCCGTTGTCACGCTGGGTAGCGGGCATCGTGAGCGCGGCGGCCGGCGGAGCGCTCCTCGCGGTGATGCCGTCGCTGTCGAACGAGTCGATGACCACCGCCGGCCTGGGCGCCGCCATGCTCCTGATCACTGCGGCGGCGCTGCTGTCCCCGGTGCTGATCGTCCCGATCGTGCGCCTGCTGGCCGCGCCCTGGAAGAGTTCGGCGACCGGGATGCTGGTCCGCGAGGGAACGCTGACCGGGGTACGCCGAGTGGCCTCGACAGCCGCGCCGGTGCTCGCGACAGTGGGCCTGACCGTCCTGCTCACCGGCATGATCGCGACGATCGAGGAGGCGGCCGGCATCGACGAGGCCGCCGAGTACCCGGTCGCGAACCTCCTGGTCCCGCTGAACACGCCGGGCCTGTCGGAGGCCGCGGTCGCGACCCAGAGCGGCACCTCCCGCTTACCGACGCGGGTCCAGGCCACCGTTCCGACAACGACGAGAGGGTACGACGCAGCAGGCGTGACCGCGTTCGCCGGAACTGAGCCCGCTGGTGTGGTGCTGCACGCCGACACCGCCGATGAGCTCGGCATCGAGGCCGGTGCTGGTGCTGGTGCTGGTGCTGGTGCTGATGCAGGTGCAGGTGCTGGGGCCATGATCGCGCTTCACTTCGCCGACGGAACCCGCGCCGAGCTGCCGATCGTCGCCGTCGACCCGGATGCCGTAGCGCCCATCGTGCTCCCGCGTGACCTGGTCCGGGCCCACGACCCGGACGCGCTCACCGACATGGTCGTCCTGGACGGCCCGGCCACCGAGGCAGCCGGCGCTGAGTCCATGCCGGTCGCGGCCTACGCCCAGCGGGAAGTGGACGACGAAGGCCGGCTCGTCGACCTGTTCCTGTGGGCGATGATCGGCCTGAGTGCCGGGTACACCGGCATCGCGGTCGGCAACACCCTGCTCATGGCGGTGGCCGCCCGCCGAGCCGAGCTTCGGGTGCTACGCCTGGCCGGCGCCACCCGCCGCCAGATCCTGGGAGTCCTCTCTGCCGAGTCCCTGCTCGCGGTAGGCGTCGGCGCCCTTCTCGGCGCGGCGGTAGCGGCAATCTCCCTGCTCGGCATCCAAGCCGCCGTCGAGTCGGAGCTGGGCCACGAGGTCACCCTGGTGATCCCGTGGACCGCCGCCACAGCGGTCACCGCGGTCTGCGCCCTGATAGCCCTCCTGGCCGCGGCGGCCCCCACCCTGCACCACCCCACCACGGCATAGCCCGACCCACGCCGCCCGGCCACGGTGTGCCCCGGACTCGCACCGCCGTCACGGCTCCGTCCCACCGAGATCTTGGCAAGGTTCGACAGCCTCGCCGTCGGGTGACCACCTACGAGGACCCAGCCGCACGTTGGCAGGCCCGGCCCGGCGGTTTCTCGGTGCCGAGGTGCCGCTCGGAGATCTTGTGCGCTTTGGCCGGCTGATCGACCACAAGTGCACGAGTTTGCGGGACGGCCATCGATGGCTTGTTGTTTGCGGGTGGTTTAGGAGTTTTGTGGTGACGCTCTGCCCACGACAGCGGGTGGGCGTGTCGGATCTTGGAGACTTGTGGGGTGTTGTATGCCCTACAGGTCTCCAAGATCCGGCCGATGCGGTGCTTCACGGTTTCGGCGTGTGGTGAGCGCGGTGCTTCGCCGATCTTGTGGAGTTCGGCGCACCGTTTGCGCGCAACTCCGCAAGATCGGCCCGGCCTGTTCGATCTTGTGGAGTTGTTCGGCCACGTCTGCGGGGAAGTCCACAAGATCCACGTGGGACGGGGCGAGACGGAGCGGAGCGGGGCGGGGCGTGGGGCGGGGCGGGGCGGGGCGGCACTGGGCGGAGCGTGGGGCGGGGTGGACTGCGGGGTGGGGTGCGGAGGGCGTCGGCGGCCGGCGGGGGAGGGCTAACTCGCTGCCCTCAGATGGGCCAGCACCAGCGGATCGATCGACCCCTTCACCACCCGCATCTCCAGGTTCTCCACGCCGGCCCATGACGCGAGCGACTCATCCAGATCTTCACCGGCGAACCCCGCCGCATCGAGCCGAGTCCGGACCTCCTCGGCCACCACCCCGGTCAGGGCGATCAACGACGAGGGCTCAGGGCTCTCGAAATACAGACTGTGCATGGCCAGCAGGCGACCCAGTTCGGCCACCGGATCCGCGTGGTCGTCGACGCGCAGATCCACCCAGACGTCGCTCGTTCCGCCGTACCCACGCCCTGGCGAAACCACCAGCAAAGCCGCACTCTGCCGCCCACGCCGATCGCCGCCTGCCTGATCGCCGGCGCGCAGCGCGGCGAGCAACCGATAGGGGAGCGCGCCGCCGGAGCCGAGCCACGTCTGCTCCATGCCGGCGATCACCGAGGGCCCGGCGAGCATGTTGCCCTGGGCGGCGTACCCGTCACCGGCGGCGCCGCCGGCCCAGTCGTGGCAGTCCGCGCCGGTGAACGTGGCGCCCGGCCCGGTCATGCCGACGACCCCGGCCTGGCGGTGTGGGACCGGCCCGTCGTCAGCCGCGATGAGCCCGGCAAGAACAGACGATGCCGGCACCCCGGTACCCAGCAGGGCCAGGGCCTGCGGGCGATAAGCCAGGTTCGCATACGACTGGGTGGCGACCGCGCCGACGTTCGCCAGGGCTGCCGGAACCGCTGCGCCCACGCCGAGGAACTTGCTGGCCACGGCCACACCGACGGCCTTGCCGTCGTCCGAGCGGCCCACGATCGAGAATGTCATGGCCGCACGGTATCTGCCGGAAACACTCGGCGCGCAGACTGCGGCCATGGAGTGGTTACCCGTCGCCGAGGCTTCCCAGGTGGGCACTCGCCCGCTCGCTGTGACCGCTGCCGGCATCCCCCTGGTGATCTTCCGGCCGACGCCGGACGCCGAGCCGGTCGTCTTCGCTGATCGCTGCCCGCACCGGCTCATGCCGCTGTCCGCCGGCACGATCGACGACGGGCGATTGCGCTGCGCGTACCACGGCTGGGAGTTCGACGGCGCCGGCGCCTGTGTCACGGTGCCGTCGCAGGAGAGCGGCCCGCCGCCGCGCGCCAGCCTTCCCGCCGGACCCACCATCAAGATCAAGAGCGGTCTTGTGTACGTGGCCGCGAACGAACTGCCTGCTCCGGACCCGGCGGGGCTGCTCACCAACGAGGACCCCGCGTTGCTGCGTGCCTGGCATCCGGTGGGACTTGTCAGCGAAAATCCGGAGAAAGTCCAGTTGATCGGCCGGGATTACGTCGTCGCCGACGAACGTACCCAAGAGCGCTGGGGCATGATCTGGCTCGCGCCGGAGGAACCGCGCACGTCGCTCTTCGAGGACCCTGACCTGGACGACGCGAACTACGTCGGCGCCTGGCTGCCGCCGGCCCGCACCCCGGTCTCGGCCGGCATCGTGGCGGACAACTTCCTCGACGTCGCCCACTTCCCGTTCGTGCACGAGAAGACGTTCGGCGCGGCCGAGGAGACGATCGTCGAGAAGTACGAGGTGATCACCGAGCCGTACGGTTGCCGCAGCATCCAGGACCAGTGGTTCGACAACCCGGAGGATCCGGGAGTGATCGCCGGCCTGCGCCCGGTGCGCCAGCGCCGCCGTGCGACCTACGTCTACCGCGCGCCCTTCCAGCTGATGCTCCGCCTGGAGGAGCTGGACGCCGGCGCCGTGAAGACGATCCTGTTCTTCGCTCAGCCGGAGTCCGCGACGAGCACCCGCATCTACACGAAGATGCTGTTCCACGGCATCGGCGGTGTGCCAGATCCATCGGCGGACATGGTGGCCCGCGAGGTCGCGTTCGAGGAGGCGGTCCTCGAGGAGGACCTGGAGTTGCAGTACAAGATGCGGGTTCCGGGCTTGCCTTTGCGCATGCGCGACGAGCTGCATGTGCGCGCGGATCTTCTCGGAGTGAGTTTGCGCAGGGTGCTCGCCGAGTTCAAGACTGCGGGGTAGAGCCACCGGTCGCGCCCGTTCCCCGCAGGGGCGCGCCCGGTTTCCCGGACCGCTCTGGCCGGAGCGCGGTCCACGGCCGAAGGGTCGCTTCCCGCCCGGAGCGTCCCCGGCCGGCGGCGCTACGGGCGGGAACGGTCGTTGCCGCGACCCCGCCCGTAGCGCCGCGTCAGACATCCGGTCGCGGCGACCCGGTCGAGCCGAGCTGAGGAGAGATAGCGTCGAGCCAAGCTGAGGAGAGATAGCCCCAGCCCTCAGCGGCCCAGCGAGCGATATCGATGCACGGCGAGAGGTGCGAAGACCGCGATCAGCACGATCGGCCACGCCACCGCGAGCAGCAGCGCGTGCTGCGTCGCCCAGGAGTCCCCGGTCAGCCCCGGGTTGCCGAACAGATCCCGGATCGCCGTCGTGGTGGCTGAAATGGGGTTCCAGGCCGCGACGGTGCCGAGCCAGCCCGGCATCAGCTCCGGCGCGACGAAGATGTTCGACACCGCGCTCAGCGGGAACGCCAGTGGGAACACGATCGTCGCCACCGTGTCCGGGTTCGGCGCGATCAGCCCGAGGTACATCCCGGCCCAGCTCAGCGCGAGCCGCAGCAACAGCAGCAGGCCGAGCGCGGCGAGGAAGTTGCCGAAACCACGGTGCCAGTCCCAGCCGACGAGCAGGCCGCAGATCACCAGCACGGTGATTTCGAGCAGCGCGCGTGCCTGGTCGGCCACCGCCCGGCCGGTCATCAGCGCGGACCGGGCCATCGGCATCGACCGGAACCGGTCCACCACTCCGCGTCCCGTGTCGGTGGCGATGCCGGTCGCGGTGGCGCCGATCCCGTACAACATGGTCATCACGAACACGCCGGGCAGCAGGAACTCCCGGTACCCGCCACCGCCCGGCACCTGCATGCCGCTGCCGAAGACGTAGCCGAACACCAGCACGAACATGATCGGCAGGCTGAAGTAGATGACGATCTCCTCCGGCGCGCGCACCACGTGCCGCAGGTACCGCCCGGTCATCACCCACCCATCCGCGACAGCGCGGCCTCGGTGGGTGGTCACGCTCACTGCCTCGTGGGTACGCGTCGGAGCGACGGTCGTCATCATCGGCTAGCCCCTGTCAGCTCGAGGAACACTTCGTCCAAGGTGGGCCGGTGCAGCCCGGCGTCGGCCACGGTGATCCCGGCGTCCTGCAATGCGCGTACCGTCGCGATGAGCGAACCGACCCGGTCGGTGACCGGTACGCGCAGCCGGCGCAGCTTGGCGTCGACTCCCGGAGCCGCGCCGGTGAGCCGGGCCACGACGGAGGCCGCGTCGTCGAGCCGGCCGGCGTCCTCGACGACGATCTCGAGACGGTCCGCGCCGATCGTCGCCTTCAGTTGTTCCGGGGTGCCCTCGGCGACCACCGTCCCGGCGTCGACCACCGCGATCCGGGCGGCCAGCTGATCGGCCTCGTCCAGGTACTGCGTGGTGAGCAGCACCGTCGTGCCGTCCGCGACCAGGGCGCGGACCGAGTCCCACACCTGGTTGCGGCTGCGCGGGTCGAGCCCGGTCGTCGGCTCGTCGAGGAAGAGCACCCGCGGCCGGCGGATCATGCTGGCCGCCAGGTCGAGGCGGCGGCGCATGCCACCGGAGTACTCGCCGGCGGACCGGCCCTTGGCGTCGACGAGGCCGAACTGTTCGAGCAGCTCGTCCGCCCGCCGCTTCGCGTCACGAGCACTGAGATGTTGCAGGCGTCCGAAAAGGACCAGGTTCTGCCGGCCGCTGAGGATCTCGTCGACGGCGGCGTACTGCCCGGTCATCGCGATCCGGTCCCGGACCAGGCCAGGCTGGGTACGGACGTCGGCGCCGGCCACCTCCGCCCGGCCGGCGTCGAACCGCAGCAGCGTGGCGAGCACCCGTACCGCCGTGGTCTTGCCGGCGCCGTTGGGACCGAGGAGGCCGTAGACCCCGCCGGCCGGGGCCTGCAGATCGAAGTTGTCGAGGGCGGTGACCCCGCCGTGGTAGCGCTTGAGCAGCCCTTCGGCCACAACCGCGTATGTCATGCCGCCACACTGCGACCCGCCACTGACCGCCGGCGCACCAAGCGCGCACCGCCCCCGCACCGGCCTCGCACCGGCCGGCGTGTTCTCTACGGCCGGGTGCTCAGGAAGGACAGCGCCTGATCCGGGGTGCGGGCGGAACCGCGGGAGCTGGCTGAGGCGTACGCCTGCTCGCCCAGCTCGGCCATGCTGCCGGCCGCGACCCGCGCGGCGAGGTCGCTGCCCTCGCCGGAGGTGCGCAGTCGCAGGGCGGTGACCGTGCCGAGGAGCTCGGCCGCCCGGCGTGCGTCGCCGGTGGCGAGCGCGAGGGCGGCGAGGCGGTCGACCGCCTCGGCCATCACCTGAAATCCCATCATGCCGTTGTGAACCGCAAAGACCGACCGATAGTGATCGGCGGCCGCGGCCGGGTCGCCACGAGTCTCAGCGATCCGGCCGCGCATCACGAGGATGGCCATCCGGGTGCCGTCGGCGCCGTACCAACCGGCCGGGCACGCGGCGAGCGCGGACTCGCAGCGGCGGGCGGCCTCGTCCAGGGTGCCGCGGCGCAGCGCGACGGCGCTGGAGCCCAGCCGGGCCGCGGCGACAAGTTCGAGCGCGCCGCATTCGCGGGCCAGCTCGGCGGAGCGGGCGAAGTCCTCCTCGGCGCCGGCCAGGTCGCCGGCGCTGAGCCGGCCCTCACCGCGGCCGCGCAGCAGATCCGCGACGTCGACAGTGGAACCCAGCTCGGTCGCCAGGCGCAGTGCCTCGCCGATGGGTTCGATGGCGGCGGCCGGTTCGCCGCGCCAGACCGCCAGCTCGGCCAGGCCGGAGAGGGAGAGCATGGTGCCCCACCGTTCACCCAGTGCCCGGAATCCGGTGAGCGCCGAGACGAAGTCCGACTCGGCTGCCTCCGGGCCGGCGCCGGCGAAGAGCAGCATCCAGCCGCCGCCGATATCGCTGAGCGCGGTCATCCACGGGTCGTCGCCGAGCCGGGCACGCATTTCGTGGCTGAGGGCGAGAACGTCACCGGGCAGGGAGTCCGGTGGGCCGACCGCGGTGGCCGACAGGTAGAGCAGGAACGGCTGCTCCGGCGGATTCTCCAGGGAGAACAGGTACCGATCCCACGGCGCCGGGGGGCGGGCGCCACCGAGGGCGGCGTTGAACACGCAGACCACGTACTCCTCGGTCATGCCCGGCGGCGGTTGCGGGCCGGCCTGGCGCAGCACGCGTTCGCCGAACGCGGTGGCCTCGGCCCGCAGGCCGCGCAGCCACCAGTAGAACGACAACGCCGAGACCAGCCGCAAGGCGGTCCGGGTGTCGCCGCGCCGCAGAGCGGCGTGCAGGTTGTCCCGGTCGGCGTCGAGCAGGGCGAGCCAGGTGAGCTGGCCGGCGGTGCGCAGCCGCGGGTCGGCGGTCGTTGCCAGGTCCAGGAAGTAGGCGGCGTGGGCCTCGGTCAGCCGCTGCCGCTCACCGGACTCGTCCAGCCGCTCGGCGCAGAACGCGCGGATGGTGGCGAGCATCCGGTAACGGTCGCCGTCCCGCTCGACAAGCGACTTCCCGACCAGCCCGGCGAGGATGTCGAGGATGTCGCCGCGATCGGGATCAGGATCGGAGGAGCAGACCGCTTCGACGGCCTGGATGTTCGCGCTGCCCGCGAAGATCGTGAAGCGCCGGGCGAGCACCCGCTCCGGCTCGGTCAGCAGGTCCCAGCTCCAGGCCACCACGGCATGCAGCGTCCGGTGCCGTGACTCGGCGGTGCGGCTGCCTTTCGACAACAGCCGGAACCGGTCGTCGAGCCGCGCGGCCACCTCCTCGACGGTGAGTGCCTGCAGCCGGGCCGCGGCGAGTTCGACAGCGAGCGGCTGTCCGTCCAGCATCCGGCAGATCCGGCGGACGGCGGCGGCGTTCTCCGCCGTGACGGCGAACCCGGGCGAGACGTCGGCCGCCCGATCGGCGAAGAGCCGCACCGCCGGGTAATCGAGGAGGCCCGAACTTTCCGGCGACGGCGACGGCGACGATGACGGCGGCGACGACGGCGACAACGACGGCGACGGCGACGACGGCGACGGCGACGGCGATGACGGCGGTGGCGGTGCCGGCAGGCCGCCGACCGGCTGCAGCAGCTCGCCGGTGATCCCGAGCGGCTCCCTGCTGGTGGCGAGCACCCGCACCCCCGGCGCCGCGGCGAGCAACCTCCCGGCCAGCGTCGCGGCCGCGTCGATCACATGCTCGCAGTTGTCCAGAACCAGCAGCAGGCTCCGGTCGGCGAGGGCGACAACCAGGCGGTCGGTCGCTCCGGGCGCCTCGGCGCCGGCATTGGCGTGGGTACGCTCACTGAGCCCCGCCTCGCGAAGTCCGAGCGCTTCGAGAACGGCACGGGGCAGGTCGTCCCCGGTCGTGGCGGCCAGCTCGACGAAACAGGAGTCCCCGGCATGACGCCCGGCGACCTCGGCGGAGAGACGGGTCTTGCCCACGCCGCCCGGCCCGTGCAGCGTCACCAGGCGGGCGGTGGCGAGGGCTTCGGTGACCCGGTCCAGGTCGGCGTCGCGCCCGACGAAACTGGTGAGCGCCACCGGGACACCACGCCGGCCGTGCACGACGCGGGGTGTGGCCGCCGTTCCGCGCAGGATCGACGTGTGGATCCCGGTCAGCTCGGGAGACGGGTCGGCACCTAGCTCCTCGGCCAAGGTCCGGCGCGATTCGGCGTACACAAGAAGGGCCTCGGCGGGGCGACCGGCCGCGGCCAATGCGCGCATGAGCAAGGCACGCGGCCGCTCCCGCAGCGGATGCGCCGCGACAAGCGTGCGCAGCTCGGAGATCGCGTCCCCGTCCGGAACGGTGAGTTGCAGCTCCGCCTCGAAGAGATCTTCGGTCGCGGTGAGGCGCAGCTCGGTCAGGCGGTCGGCGTGCGCGGCGGCGAACGGCGCGTCCCGGACATCGGCGAGCGGCTCGCCGCGCCACAACGACACCGCTTCGCGCAGGGTGGTCGCCGCCCGGTGCGGATCGCCGGCGGACAGGGCGTGCCGGCCCGTCGTGACCAGGGCGGCGAAGTGATGCGCGTCGACGTCGGCGGGCGCGATCGCCAGACGGTAACCGGCCGGTTCCCGCTGCACCGGGAACGTCTGGCGCAGGCGTGACACCTGCGACTGCAGCGCGTTCGCGGCGCCGGCCGGCGGATGCTCGCCGTAGAGACCGTCGATCAGGCGATCGATGCCGATCGGACGGCCCGCGTCGAGCAGCAGCATCGCCAGGAGCGCGCGCAGCCTCGGACCGCCGAGCGGGATCGCCTGCCCATCGGGGTGATCCGCCCGCAGGGGACCGAGGATGCCGAACCGCATGGCGACGATTCTGTCGGTTGTCCCGCCGCTTGTCGCACCCGGCGCGCCTTTTGTGGGTGTGGCTCAGGCCGCTTGCCGTGGGTACGGTTCCTCGGCGCTCGTCACCCGGTTGCGGCCGGCGTTCTTCGCGGCGTAGAGCGCCCGGTCCGCCGCGAGGACCAGCTCCGCCGTGGTCCCGGCGCCGGGCATCCCGGCCACCCCGACCGAGACGGTGACCCGGATCAGCCGGGAGTCGGCCACCGCGATCGGTGCGGTGCCGACACCGCGCCGCACCTGCTCGGCGATCTCGAGGGCCTGCTCCGGGCTGGTCCCGGGCAGCAGCACGGCGAACTCCTCACCGCCGTACCGGGCCACCACGTCGCCGGCGCGGACCATCTCCTTGAGCCGGTGGGTGACCTCGACCAGAACCCGGTCGCCGCCGTTGTGCCCGTACGTATCGTTGACGTTCTTGAAGTGGTCGATGTCGAGCAGCAGCATGCTCAGCGGCAGGTGGTGCCGGGCGGCGCGGGCGCTCTCGGTGCAGAGCGCCTCCTCGAAGAATCTCCGGCTGCGCAGCCCGGTGAGCCCGTCGGTGATCGCGGCGTTGCGCTGGGCCCGGACGAGGCCGGTCATGCGTACCAGGACCAGCAGGAACAGCAGGTTGCAGACGATCGCGGCAGCGATCGTGTCCGGGGCGTCGTGCCGGGCCTCCTGGATCAGGATCGACGTGGGCGCGGTCATCGCGGCCACCGCCAGAAGGCCGAGGCGTGCGGTGGTGGCGTCCGGGGTGGCCGTGCTGGACCGGGTCACCAGGGTCGGCGCGGCCGGGTGCAGGACCGCGGCGGCGAAGACGAAGCCGGAGGTCATCCAGAACGCGTCCAGGTAATCGCCGGCCTGGAACGTCTGGTTGATCGACTGGTAGCTGTAGAACGTGTCGGCGAACAGCACCAGCCCGAGGTACACCCCGATCATCCGCAGCGGGGTGCCGCGCGGACCGGCGCCGAGCATCAGCCGGGCGCCCACCACGATCAGCATGAGGTCGCCGATCGGGTACGCCAGCGACACGAATCCGACGAGGTCGGCGGACGAGCTGCGCATCATCGGGCTGATCACGAACTCGTACACCAGGAAGCCGCCGCCGATCGCCACGATCGCCGCGTCGATCACACTGGCGCCGTCCCAGCCGGGTGTGCGCCGCCGCACCATGAGCAGCATGCCGAGCGCGAGCATCGGGTACGCCGCCAGGTAGAAGACGTCGGCGATGCTCGGGTAGACCTCCTCGTGGTTGACCAGCGCCACGAAGTAGTAGGTGACGTCGCCGGTCACGCCGCACAGCGCGGACGCGGCGATCACCAGCATCACGGTCCGCAGCTCCGGGTGTCTCCTTGCGGCGACGGCCGCGCCGGCGGCGAGCGCGCCGTTCGCGCTGCAGTAGAGCGCGACCTGGGCGCCGGGCAGCACGTCGTTGCTGACCAGGCCGTAATAGGCGAGCATGATCACCACGCCGGCGGCAAGGCAGAGATGCCAGGCCGGTACCCGCCGATGCTTGCTCATCCCACCAGGATGCCTACGCTCAGTTGCGGATCAGGCGCTGATGGTGATTACGTTCAGGATCTCGTCGAGGTAGGCCATCGGGTCCGCGCCCCGCACGGCGCTGATCATCGGCTCGCTGATCATCGCGGTCGGCTTCGCCTCCCGCATCTTCCTCACCGACAGCCGGTGGCAGGTCATTCTGGGTGCGACGGTCGCGGGTGCGGGCACCGGCATCGCGTACGCGGCCATGCCCGGCCTGATCTCGCACGCCACCCCGCTGTCCGAGCTGGCCGCGGCCACCGGCTTGAACTCCCTGTTCCGCAGCGTCGGCAGCTCGTTGGCGAGCGCCATCGGCGGCGCCCTGCTGGCCGCCAAAACCGTCAGCCTGGGCGGGCACGAGCTGCCGTCGCTCGGGGCGTACCAGTGGCTGTTCGCACTGTTGGCACTGTTGGCACTGTTGGCACTGTTCGCACTTTTCGCACTTTTCGCACTGTGCGCCGGGGCCGCGGTCCTGGCGGCCGTGCTGACCCTGCTGATCCCCAAGCACTCCACCACAGCCGACGCCGCAATCCCGGAGTAACCCAGCCACCGGCCGGCTATCGCTCACGGTCGCCACGCCCGTCGTGCGTGGCGACCGCGCGAACAGCCGGGGAACCTGGCGCAACACCGCTCGCACCGCTCGTCCCGCGCTGCTCGTCCCGCGCTGCTCGTCCCGCGCTGCTCGTCCCGCGCTGCTCGTCCCGCGCTGCTCGTCCCGCGCTGCTCGTCCCGCGCTGCTCGTCCCGCGCTGCTCGTCCCGCGCTGCTCGTCCCGCGCCAAGCCACCAGATCTTGAGCGATTTTCAACCCTCCGGAGTCTTCTTCTTGGTTTGTTGGGATGTGGTTGTCAAGTTTTAGTTCGGGTGGTTTTCCGGAGGTATTTGGTGGCGTTGTAGGCGGTGGTGATGGCGATGACTTCGGTGTGGGCGGCGTCGCCGCGGGAGTGTAGGCGCCGGTCGGTGCGGAGCAGGTGCGCGAAGACGGGTTCGATCATCGGGCTGCGGCGGGTGTAGAGCTGCTGGTCGGTGTCGCTGTCTTTGCTGGTCACGCCAGTTAGTGGGATGCCGGTGATGGTCGCGGGTACTGCGGGGGCGAGGAAAGCGCCGTCGGCGAGGTGGTGGCCGAAGGGCTCGATGATCCCGGCTTGGCGGCAGGTGCCGGCAGCGGCGGTGAGGTTGGGCAGCAGCCCGTGGGCGTCGTTGCCGTGTTGCGACAGCAGCCCGGCGATGATGAACTGTCCGCTGATCACGGTGATGGTCAGTAGCCAGCCGAGAATCCAGGCGGGTGTGTTCGCTTTGCCTTTCAGGATCCGGGCGGACCGGTCGGTGAGGTTGGCCCGGGCGGCCGGGCCGTCGCGAGCGGTACCGGAGCCGGCCTGGGCTTGAGTGAGCCGGCTCCGAGCCCGGGCCAGAGCCTGCTGCTTGCCGCGGATACGGATGTGCTGCTCGGGCAGACACGGCGGCCCGCCGCGCGGCGGCTGCCCGGCGGCGGCTCGCGCTTGATAGGTGTCGTACTTGTCCTGCTGGCGGCGGGTCATCTCGGCCAGTTCAGCGGTATGCCGATCGACGCGGGCCTGCCAACGGGTGATCTGCTCGTCATGTCGTGCGGCCGCCGGCCGTCCGCGTTCGCGGGCCTCGGCCTCGGCCTGTTCCAGACGCCGTAACCGGACCAGCAGCAACTGCTCCGCGCGGATCATCTCTGCGTAGCCGTGCTCGAGGAACCTCGCCAGATCAGGATCGTCGAGCATGTCCTGACGGCGTTGCTGCAACCCGGCCAGCTCACGACGCGCCGCGTCGATACGGGTAGTGATCAGCGGGGCCGTCATCGTCTTCGACAACGCGGCCGGCGCGATCACCGGAGTGCTATCCGTCGCGGTCACCGATACATCGACCAGTCCCGCCTGACCAGAGACCCTGATCAGCGAGTCCGCGACCGTCTGCCAGCCCCGGCGATGACCTTGCACGAACCGGCGCAGACACGCCGCCGACGGCACCTGCTCGCGCTGCCACACCACCCGCAACGACGCTTGTTCCCGACACGCCCGGGCCATGTCCTGCGGACTACGCCACTGCCGGCGGTAACACCACCACACCGTGACCAGCATCAACCGCGGGTCATACGGCAACCCGCCCACCCCATCAGCCCGGTAATCCTGCTCGAACCCCGACATGTCAACACGCTGCGCCAACGCGAGAAACCGGAAGATCTCCGGATCCGCCCACCCCCGCACCTGCTCAGACACCGGCTGCTCAGGCCCACGAAAACGACGTCCCATACCTGCCGCTCTACGCCCTCACACCCACCACTTCCCACCCCACCACCCCAACGAGGGACCCGAAACCACCCCAACAAGGCATCGACAACAACCCCACCAGCCCTCAAGAAGAAGACTCTCCGGGGTACCGGATCACTCAAGGTCTGCACGGCCCGGGGCACCGCGGCCCTCTCGGTCGGCGCCCCTCCCCAATCTTGAGCGATTCCGTACAGCGGGCTGTAGAAAATCGCTCAAGATCCGCTCGCTCACCTGCCTGCCCGTCTGCCGCTGGTCCGTCCGCCTGGCGCTGGTCCGTCCGTTTGTGTGTCCGCTGCCCGTCCTCACTCCTGTCGGCTCATAGGGCGGGTTGAACTTTTGGCGGGCAGGTGGTCCACCGAACCGAACCGAACCGAACCGAACCGAACCGAATCCAACCGAACCCAACCGAACCCAACCGAACCCCGAGCGGGTCCGGGCCGGAATCTTCTCGCGCGCCGAAATGCGCGAGCGGGGGTGCACGCAACTGGCGGCAAGCGGCGATGAGGCCACACATAACGCGTGCGTGAGCCCTTGTCCCTGTCCTGGCGTGGATGAAGCCGCACAGTGTGGTTGCGTGCGACTTTGTCTCCGCGAATCGCGTCGTCTGTGTGACCCGGCCCCCGCGGTTGGGAGCCCTTAAGGCGATCCTTCACTCGGCAAGATCGACACACGCGGAGAACCCGCGCAGGGCACAACGGGAACCAGCGGACGGGCGGTCAGCGGCACGCAAACTGCTTCCGCGTGCGGTTGACCGCCCCTCATCTCGGACCGTGACCACGGACTGGCTGGCGCTCACGGTTGTCGGCTGCGGTCCGTGGCGACCGCAGGCGCCAGCCGGATCGAGTTCGGCGACTGGCTGGCGCTCACGGTTGTCGGCTGGGGTCCATGGCGACCGCAGGCGCCAGCCGGATCGAGTTCGGCGACTGGCTGGCGCTCACGGTCGTCGGCTGGCGTCTGTGGCGACCGTAGGCGCCAGCCGGATCGGGACAGCGGACTGGCTGGCGCTCACAGGGGCTGGCTGGCTCTCACAGGGGCTGGCTGGCGCTCACCGGGGCCGGCTGGCGTCTGTGGCGACCGTGGGCGCAGCCGGATCGGGGCCGCGCGGGGCTCACCGTTGGCGGCTGGTGCCTGTGGCGACCGTGAGTGTCAGCTGGGGGCGTGGGGTGGCGCGGTGGGTTCGGGCGAACACGAACGCCCTCTGCACCATGAAGCCGGCGGCGAACAACGTCAGCTCGGTCAGCAGCTTCGCGACCGGAAGTGATCCGAACGTGCCGGCCAGGGCGTGCAGCAGCAGCACGTTCGCCACCAGGGAAACCAGGGCCAGGGCGGCATAGCGGGGCGCCGCGTACGAGTGTGGCGCGAGCGGGCCGAAGACCGTACGGCGGTTCACCGTGTAGTTCAGCGTCGCGCTCACCACCCGGGCCGCCACCGCCGACGCGATCAGGTGGCCGCTCGTCGTGACGAAGACCGCGAGCAGCGCCGCGTCCACCACGAAAGCCAGCAGCGACGACCCGGCGAACGCGAAGATCGACCCGAGCAGTGGCCGGTAGATGCGCACCGAGTCCTGCAGCGGCCGGAAGTGTGACGACCGGTTGCCGTCGAGATAGACCGTGGCGATCTCCACCTCCTCGATCGCGAGCCCTTCCCGGACGGCACGCAGCAGGAGCCGCAGTTCGTACTCGAAGCGGTCGCCCGGGGTCGAGCCGAGCCAGTGCAGCACCCACGACGGATACCCCCGCAGCCCGGTTTGCGTGTCCGTTACTGATCGGCCGGTGACGAGCCGGAACAGCAGCCGCGTGGCGGTGTTGCCGAAGCGGCTGCGGGCCGGGACGTTCCCGGTGAACCGCCGCACGCCGAGCACCATCGCCGCCTCGGTCACGGTGACGCGCGACGCGACCGCCGCGATGTCGGCCGGGCGGTGCTGCCCGTCGCTGTCGGCGCACACCACATGCTGCCCGGGATGCCGCGCCGCGATATGGGCAAAACCGGTCTTCAGCGCGAAACCCTTACCCCGGTTGTGGTCCAGCCTGATCACTTCGGCGCCGGCCTGCCGCGCCGCTTCAAAGACTTCCGTGTACGCGCTACCGCTCCCGTCGTCAACAACGACGATGCGATACCGCTGAAGATCCGAGCAGATCTGGACGAGCCGATGGTCGGGCTGATAGGCCGGAATGAGAACGATCATCGTGCTCAGCCCGCGACGTACAGGATGTCGCTGGTGCCACGCTCCTGGCCCTTGCCGAGCGGGTTGTTCACCAGTGCGTCGCGGAAGATCATCGCCGATGACCCGCCACCGTCCAGGTTGTACGCCACGGTCGCACCCAGCCCGGTGAAGATGTCCGCGAACTCCGGCATCGTCACGCCCCGGCTGTAACCCTTGCTGCGCCCGTCGACCACCACGAAGAGCAGATGGTTCTCGTCGATCAGGCCGACGCCGGTACGCGGCTGCTGACCCTGGATCGAGTGGTTGCCGAAGTTCGTGTCGACCTCGATCTGGTCGATCCCGTCGATCGCCTTCCCGCTCTCGACCAGGCCGGGCCCGAACGACAGGGTGTTCCACACGCCCGCGGCGAGCAGCTTGTCGGCCGTCGTTGTCGTCTCGTCGTAGAGCTTCATCGACCCGTCGGCGTAGAACGCGAGGCCCTGCCGGGCCCCGGAGTCACGGAACTTCACCCCGTTACGGATGACGATCCCGGTCTCCCGGAACCCGTAGTAGTCGCCGTTGATCGCGAGGACCGCGTTCACCGAGGAGGCGATCTCCGACGGGTTCGCCACGATGTTCTCGCCGAACTGATCGTTGGCGAACGCCGACCGTACGATAGTGGCGTCGCTGACCTGGACGTCCGCGACGAAGTAAGTGATCTTGTCGGTGCCCGATCCGGTCGACACCGTCTCGATGGAGATCGTCGAGGTGTCGCTGGACCAGGTCGTCGCGGTGGCGGTGCCGTCGCCGGCCGCCTCGGCCACCGAGACGTTCTGCGCGGTGAGTGTGGAGGCGCCGGTGACCTCGACGTGGTCGAGGACGTACCGGTCGAGGGCCCAGGCTCCGCCGCCGGCCGCGGCTGCCAGAACACCGAGGCCGCCGGCCAGGAAACCACGCCGGCCGACGCGGCGAGGGGGACGCTGAGCTGCGGGATTGGCTGTCACAAGGGCAAGTGAACTGCCCTATCTTGTGGCCGTTCTGTGCGTCACCCTAGGAAAGGTCGTCGATTTTGGTCAGCATCCGGCGCAGGAACTCCGGGGTGCGGCTGGGGTGTTCCGCCTCGATCGAGAGACGTCCGAACGCGGCTGCGTAATTGTCGACCTCCTCGCGCCTCTCCAGGTACAGGCCGCTGGTGAGGTGTTCGATGTAGACGACGTCCGGCAGTTTCTCGTGCGGGAACCGCAGGATGCTGAACGCGCCGCCGGCGGCCGCGTGCCCGCCGGACGAGAACGGCATCACCTGCAGCCGCACGCTGGGCGACTCGGAGATGTCCAGAAGGTATTGGATCTGCTCGCGGAGGACGTCCGGGCCGCCGATCGGCCGGCGCAGCACCGCCTCGTCGAGGACCGCCCAGAGCCGCGGAGCGTCCGGTCGCTCCAGGACCTGCTTGCGGGCCATCCGCAGCCGGGCGCGGCGGTCGATCTCGCCGGCGTCGGCCGTGTCGTGACCGAGACGGATCACCGCGCGGGCGTACCCGTCGGTCTGCAGCAGGCCCGGGACGAACTGCACCTCGTAGGTGCGGATCAGCTCGGCCGCCTGCTCCAGGTCGAGGTAGTTCTGGAACCAGGTGTCGAGCACGTCGCCGTACGCGTGCCACCAGCTCGGGGTGTTCGCCTCCCGGACCAGGGCCAGGACCCGCTGGTGCTCGGCCGGATCCTCCACTCCGTACAGTTGAAGGAGGTCCGTGACGTCGCGTTCCTTGAAGCTGACCTTGCCCAGCTCCATGCGGCTGATCTTCGATTCGGATCCGCGTATTCGGTACCCGGCCTCGTCACGCGTGACGCCCTTGGCACGGCGGAGGGCACGCAGATGCGCGCCGAGTTGCAACCGCCGTACGGTTGCCCCGCCGTTGTCGTTCTCGGTCACCCCGTCAGCCTCCCCTTCGGGGACCGGCGGTGCCCCCCACGTGCCGGTTGCGCCGATACTACTGCGTTCCGGCGTACCGGTTCCAGACGCACCTCCTCCAAAGTAGACAGATTCCGAAGCAGGAATGCCCGGAAATGGACATAACGCGGCCCCCGGTGCCGGAGGAGGTAGGTTCCGGAACCGAGGGCCGCGCGGGGGAGGGGTAAAAGCCTGTTGTCAGCGCCGCCCGCCGCGACCGCCCGCGGGCGCCTCGCCGGCGGTCACCGTGGCGACCGTGGTGGCCGATCCGAGCGAACCGGAAGCGGTCAGGCCGCCGGTGCTGGCCCCGGAAGCGGTGCCGCCGACGCGGATCGTGTACTGCTCGCCGGACGTGATGGCCGACGACGAGTAGACGATGTTCTGCACGGACCGGCTGGTCACGTACGTGGCGACCACGTCACCGGACGAGTCGACGATCTGCACGGTGGTGCCGGCCGCGATCGCGCTGTCCACTGTGGCGGACAGCCAGCCCTGCGCGGAGTCGGTGCCCGGCGCCACCACCATGCCGGAACTGCCGGCCGCGAGCAGGGTGCCGCCGCTGATCGTGAAGGTTCCGTTCACGTCGAGCGCGCCGTTGCCGTTGCCCTCCGGCCCGTTGACCACCACGGTGCCGCCGGTGATCGTAGCGATGCCGTTGGAGTCGAGGCCGTCGCCGTCCGCGTCGATCACCAGGGTGCCGCCGTTGATCGTCACCGAGAAGTCGCCGACCGAGTCGCCGCCGCCACCCGGGCCGCCACCGAAACCGCCGCCCTGATCCTCGGAGGTGCTGGTACCGCCCGCGCCGTTGACGCCGTCATCGCTGGAGACCACGTGCACGTCGCCCGCGTTGAGCACGAACTCGGCTGCTTCCAGGCCTTCGACGGCGGAGGTCACCTCGATGGTGCCGCCGTCGATGATCTGCGCGCCCTCGGCGTGCACACCGTCGTCACCGCTGGCCACGCTGACCGTGGCACCGGCGAAGTGGATCGCGCCGTCGCTGTGCACCGCGTCGTCGGCGGCGTCGACGGTGGCCGTGCCGCCTTCGAGGACGGTGATCACGCCGGACTTGAGGCCCTTGGCCGAGGCGTCGTCGGCGACAGTCGCGGTGTGCCCGCCACCCGAGACGACAGTGATGGTGCCGTCGGTGACCACGATGTCGGTGGACGCGTCCACGCCGTCGCCACCAGCGGTGACAGCGATGGTCCCACCGGTAACGTCGACGAAGCCCGCGTCGGCATCTTCGTCGTTGTCCGCCTTCAGGCCGTCGCCACCGGCCGTGACGGTGATCGTGCCGCCGTTCACCACGACGTAGTCCTTGCCGCGGATGCCGTCGTCCTTGGCCTCGACGGTGATCGTGCCGGACTCGATGAGCAGGCCGTCCTTGCTGGTGATCGCGTCGTTGCCGTTCCCGGTGACGGACAGTGAACCGCTGCCGGTGACGGTCAGGTCACCCGCGCTGAACAGGGCCGCGTTCACGTCGGCGTCCTCGGCGTACGACGAGGTGTCGGCGAGGGTGTTCGTGGTGCCGTCGGCCAGCACGACCACCAGTTGCTCGGCCTCGGTCGCGGCGATCGCGGCCGTGGTGGAGCTGGTGATGGTCACGCCGTTGAGGATCAGCGTGACAGTGGCGTCCGGCGCGGTCACCACGATCTGGCCGTCGGTCAGGGTGCCGCTGAGCGTGTACGTGCCGGCCGCGGTGATCGTCACCGTGGAGCCGTCGATCGTGACGCCATCGCCCGACGACGACGCGGAGGCCCCGGAGAGGGTGATCTCGGTGGCGCCGGACGTGCTGGACGATCCGGCCGTGTGCACGGTCTTGTTCGCTGCGAGAACGGCGGAAGCGCTCTGGGTGCCGTCCACGGTGGCGGACGCGGCGGCGGTGACTCCCGAGGTGCTTGTCGAATCGGAGGACGTCGACGCGTCGCTGGAGCAGCCGGCCAGCATCGCGGCGGCGAGAACGGCCGAGCTGACGGCGGCGACGATTTTTCTGCGCAGTCTCATGGGAGCCCAATCAAAGGTGGGGAGGGAATCAGGAGAATCAGGGAGTGAAGTGCCGGCGCAGGACGCCGTGCCACTTGTTCGCCGGCAGGTCGGGGCGCAGCGCCGCGAGGCCGGTGGCGTACTTGGAGATGCGGGACGGGCGGTGGCCGAGCGACCAGAGCAGCCGGTCGACGTCCGAGGCGGCGCGCGCCGACTTGGTCTCGACCACGACCGAACCCGGCATCCGCAGCGTCGAGCCGTCCGGGAGCGTCCAGGCCAGATCGCTGTCGACGGTGACCCGGCTGCCGGTCTCCGGGACGAACAGCGTCGTCCGGCGGTAATAGGTGGCCATCACCGGTGCGTACTCGTGCCCCTCGGCACAGATGCCGGCGCCGGCGAGCACCTCGGACGCGTACGCCTCACCCTCGGACCCGAGGCGGGAGCCGTCTCCGGCGTACGGAATCCGCTCCTTGACCGTGACGCCGCGCGCGCCGCGGGTCTTGACCTCGACGAAGTCGAGTCCGCTGTCCAGGTACGTCCTGATCCGGATCTTGAAGCGGCGCCGGCGGCCGTGCGCGGCCGCGTGGTAACTCTCCAGGCCGGCCGTGTCGAAATAGATCGACCGGTACGAGAACGAACGCCGGCCGTCGATCTCCAGCATCCGCACACTTGGCGGCATCCGGTCGAGCAGGGTGTCCAGCTCGGTGGCCGGGACCAGGTACTTCCGGTCCAGGCGGGTCAGCAGGGCGGCCTCACCGACGAGCTCGTCGAGGCTGATCGCGGGGAAAGCGGTCATCACGCTCATGCGGCGTTCACCCGCTGACGCAGAGCCGGCTCCTGCGGCGCGCGACCGGCGGCCGGCGCCGTGTAGCGGACGTCCACCAGGGTGCTGTCGTTGACCAGGTCCACCTGGCGCACCACCATGCTCGTCACCCGGCCACCGAGCAACGTCTCCAGGTGGGTACGCAGGGCGTCCTCGTCGGTGTACGCCACATCGAGCCGCAACTGCTGGTTACGGGACCGCTTGAACAGCGCCGGGTGGTCGCCGACCCAGAGGCCCGCGATGATCAGCAGCATCAGGCCGATCGTGGTCGGGGTGGGCGTGCCGCCGAGCCCGGAGATCAGGCCCAGTCCGAGCGCCGCGAAGTAGTACGCGATCTCGTGCTGGCTGATCTCGTCGGAGCGGAGCCGGATGATCGACAGGACGCCGAACAGCCCGAGGCCGAGGCCCGCGCCGACCGTCGTCGAACCGAGCACGATCGCGACCGCCAGAACCCCGATGTTGATACCGAGGAACGCGGTCACCAGGTCGCGGCGGCGATGCCGGGGGTAATAGACCCCGAACGTCAGGAGGGCTATCGCGATGAGGTCCACCGCGGCGGCGAGCAACGTGGTCACAATCAGTCCTTCAGGCTCTGTTCATCTGGTGTTCCCATTGGGGACCCGCGACCTGTTCACCACCTGTGAACGCCGTAAGGCGTTGATGAAAGCTGTTCTTAGACAACCCTTAGGGTCGCCCTGACGGCCTCTTAACCAGGCCAGCCACTGTTGCCACATGACCGCCACCGCCGCACCCGGAACCGCTCGAACCGCCGCACATCGCCGGCCACGCGCCGCGCCGCGATGGTGGAAAGACGCTGGTGGTGCCGCCGCCGGGCTGAGCCTGCTGATCGTCACGGCGCTCTGGGTCAACAACGGCGGCCTGCGGCAGATCGGCGACGGCGGGTCCACGGCGATCACCGCGGTCGCCCGGCTGGCCGGCCTCTGGGCCTCCGACCTGCTGCTGCTCCAGGTGCTGCTGATGGCCCGGATCCCGATGGTCGAGCGCGCGTTCGGCCAGGACAAACTGGCGCGCTGGCACCGGTGGACCGGGTTCACCTCGTTCTGGCTGATGCTGCTGCACATCGTCACGGTCACCATCGGGTACGCGGCCGGCACCACGAACGTCTTCGTCCAGCTCTGGGACCTGATCTGGACGTACCCCGGCATGCTGCTCGCCGCGGCCGGAACGGTGCTGCTGCTGCTCGTGGTGGTCACCTCGATCCGCGCGGCTCGCAGCAGGCTCCGGTACGAGTCGTGGCACCTCCTGCACCTGTACGCCTACCTGGGCGTCGGTCTCGCACTCCCGCACCAGATCTGGACCGGTTCCGACTTTGCCGGCAATGCCCTTGCTCGCGGGTACTGGTGGACCCTCTATGCGGTGTCAGCGGGGGCCGTTGTCGCGTACCGTCTGGCTCTGCCCGCCTGGCGTAACTGGCGGCACCGCCTGGTGGTCTCCAGGATCGTGCCCGAAGGGCCGGGCTTGACCTCGGTGTATCTGACCGGTCAGCGGCTCGGTGAGCTGCCGGTGCGCGCCGGCCAGTTCTTCCACTGGCGCTTTCTCGACGGCGCGGGCTGGACCCGGTCGAACCCGTTCTCGCTGTCGGCGACCCCGCAGCCGGACATGCTGCGGATCACGGTGAAGAACCAGGGTGACGGTTCGGCGCGGATCGCGACGCTGAAGCCGGGGACCCGGGTGCTGATCGAGGGGCCGTTCGGGAAGCTGACCGGCGAGTCCTATGCGGGCGGACCTGTCGTCCTGATGGCCTGTGGCATCGGGATCACGCCGCTGTTGTCGCTGCTCGGGGAGCTGCCGTATCGCAGTGGTGAGGCGACGCTGATCTATCGGGCGCGCAGCGAGGCCGACCTGGCGTTCGGCGCTGAGCTGGAGTGGTTCGCGAAGCAGCGCGGGGTGCGGGTCGTGCATCTGGCCGGGCATCGGGCGGGGCGGGCCTCGTGGCTCCCGGCGAGCCTTGCCGGACAGGCTGACGCCGACGTGTTGCGGCAGGTGGCGCCGCAGATCGCTGCCGCCCACGTCTACATCTGTGGTCCGGAGGAGTGGGCGGGGCTGGCTCGTGCCGCGGCTGTCGAGGCCGGGGTCAAGCCGGCGCGTGTCCACACCGAACTGTTCGCCTGGTAAGTCTGGAGATTCCCGAAAAATGCGACGAATTGCGTTGTGGTTGTTGTCGACGGTGGCGGCGCTGGTGCTGCTGTTCAGTTATCGGACGAGCACCGGGCAGGCGGTGACGCCCTCGACCGTGGCGGCCGCGCCGGCCGCGCCGGCTGCGTCATCGTCGGGCTCGTCGGGCTCGTCGGGCTCGTCGTCCGGCTCCAAGGTCTACACCGGCGACACCGTGCAGACCCAGGAAGGCGACGTCCAGGTCTCGATCACCGTGGCCGACGGCAAGATCACTGCGGTGACCGTGCCGGTCTACCCCGGTGGCAGCGCCCGCCACGAAGAGATCAGCGCCCGTGCCCTGCCGGTCCTCGTGCAGGAGACCCTGGCCGCGCAGAGCGCCGACATCGACTCGGTCTCCG
Source organism: Actinoplanes sp. CA-015351 (assembly GCF_050955685.1). NCBI lineage: Bacteria > Bacillati > Actinomycetota > Actinomycetes > Micromonosporales > Micromonosporaceae > Actinoplanes > Actinoplanes sp. CA-015351. The sequence goes on along the minus strand of NZ_CP192102.1, from coordinate 5,327,368 downwards.
GCGCCACCTACACCAGCGGCGGATACAAGGAGTCACTTCAGTCAGCGCTCGACGCGGCCCAGCTGTCTTGATCGTCGTACCCGGCCGGAAAAGTTGTCGTACCGGGCTGGCAGGCTAGAGGACATGCGGATCCTGGTGGTCGAAGACGACGCGGCGGTGCGAGACTCCCTCGCGCGGACCCTGCGCTTCGAGGGATACCAGGTGGAGACCGTCGGTGACGGCCGGGCCGCCCTCGACGCGGTCCGCACCGGCGAGCCCGACGCGGTCATCCTCGACGTCAACATGCCCCGGATGGACGGGCTCGAGGCCTGCCGCCAGCTCCGGGCCGACGGGGCGGTGCTGCCGGTGCTGATGCTCACCGCCCGTGACACCGTCGGCGACCGGGTGGCCGGTCTCGACGCGGGCGCCGACGACTACCTGGTCAAGCCGTTCGCCCTGCAGGAGCTGCTGGCCCGGATCCGCGCCATGCTGCGCCGGTCGGCGCTGTCCGTTCCGGCGGTTCCGGACGATCCCGGGGAGTGGTTGTCGTTCGGGGACGTGCGGCTCAATCCGCGTACCCGGGAGGTCTGGCGTGGCGCCAGATCGCTCAGATTGACCCGCACCGAGTTCACCATTCTCGAAGCGTTCCTGCGGCACCCGCGGCAGGTGCTCTCCCGGGCCGCGCTGTTCGAGCAGGTCTGGGGTTACGACTTCGGCGAGGGTTCCAACAGCCTGCACGTCTACCTGGGTTACCTGCGCCGCAAGCTGGAGGCGGAGGGTGAGACCCGTCTGCTGCACACCGTCCGAGGCGTCGGGTTCGTCCTGCGCGAGGAGCCGTTATGACCCGCTGGTGGCGCGAGCGCACGCTGCACGCCCGGCTGTCCCTGCTCGTCGCGGGCGCCGTGGCAGCGGCCGTCCTGCTCGTCTCGGCGGGCGCGTGGTTCCTGGTCCGGGAGATCCAGCAGGACAAGATCGCTGCCGAGCTGGCGTCCGACGCGGGCACCATCGCGGCAAACCCCGCCTACTGGCTGGCCGCCGAGGGCAGTCGTGCCGGTTACGGTGACGACCCCGGGTCGAGCCCGGCGCCGCACGGCAAAGAGCTCGGCCCCTGCTGGCAGATCCTCGACAGCACCGGAGCAGTGGCCGGCGGCACCGCCACACCCCTGCCGGTCACCACGGCCGCCACCGAGGTCGCGGCGGGCACCGAGCGAAAGCCGGTGCAGGAAGAGGTGACCCTCGGCCACGGTGACTACCTGATGCTGACCATGCCGATCAAGGGCGGGGGAGCGGTCCAGGTGGCCGTCGACAGATACCCCGACGACCGGCTGCTGACCCTGTTCGCGGTCCTGCTCGCCGTCGGGTGCGCGGCCGGCATCGGGGGTGCGGCGCTGCTGGGGCGCACTGTCTCGCGCGCCGGCCTGGCCCCCGTCGACCGGCTCACCGAAGCCGTCGAGGACGTCGCCGTCACCATGGACCTGACCCGCCCGATCGATGTCGCCGGCAAGGACGAGGTCGCCCGTCTCGGCCGCTCGGTCAACGCGATGCTGTCCGCCCTCGACGCCTCACGCCGGGCGCAGCGGGCTCTGGTCGAGGACGCGGGGCACGAGATGCGTACCCCGCTGACCAGCATCCGCACCAACGTCGAGCTCCTCCTCTCGGTCGAGCGCCGCCCTGAGCTGGCCCACCGCCTCACCCCGGAGGACCGTGCCAACCTCCTGGAGGACCTCGATGCCCAGGTCCGGGAGCTGGCAACATTGACCACCGAGCTGGTCGAGCTCTCCCGCGAGGAGGGCAGCCGCGAAGCGGTCGAACAGGTCGACCTGGCCGAGGTGGTGACCGCCGCGATCAACCGCGTCCAGCTGCGCGCCCCCGAGCTGACCTTCGCCGCCGACCTGCGCCCGGTCACGGTCCTGGGCCGCCCCGGCGAGCTCGAACGGATGGCCGTCAACATCCTCGACAACGCGGCAAAATGGAGCCCACCCGCAGGAACGGTGACGATCCGCCTGCAACCCGACGGCCCCGGCTTCTCGCGCCTGACGGTGACGGACACCGGCCCGGGCATCGCCTCGGAAGACCTGCCCCACGTCTTCGACCGCTTCTACCGGGCAGCGGCCGCCCGCTCGATGCCCGGCTCCGGCCTGGGCCTGGCCATCGTCGCCCAGACCGCCGCCCAGCACGGCGGCACCGCGACGGCAGCTCCCCGCACCCCGCACGGCACCGAGATCACCATCCGCCTGCCCGGCACCCCAGCCTGACCGCCCTCTTTATTACGCGTAACCGCCCTCTTCATTCCGCGTAACCGCCATCTTTATTACGCGTAACCGCCATCTTTATTACGCGTAACCGCCAGGCCCCCGCAGCCCTCGCCACCTGCGGCCCCTCCCGCCGGCGCACCCCGCCGCCGGCCCCAGCACCCCGTAACCCTCAACCCGAACCGAACCGAGCCGGCGTGATCCGCCGCGGCACCCGCCCCGCCTCGCCTCGCGCCGTCCCGCCTCGCCCCGCGCCGTGTCGTCCCGCGCCGTGTCGTCCCGCGCCGTGTCGTCCCGCGCCGTGTCGTCCCGCGCCGTGTCGTCCCGCCTCGTGTCGTCCCGCCTCGCGTCGCGCCGCGCCGTTCTGCCCTGCTCGGTCTGGATCTTGTGGACTTCCCCGCAGACGTGTCCCCGCAACTCCGCAAGATCGATCAGGCTCAGCTGATCTTGTGGAGTTGCGCGCAGACGGTTCGCCGAACTCCACAAGATCCGAGAAGCACCTCGTCGGAAGCGTGAAGTACCGCGTCATCACGTCTCGCCCCGCTCTGCCCCGCCCCGCTCCGCTCTGCCCCGCTCCGCCTGGATCTTGTAGACTTCTCCGTGAACGCGGCGGCGCAACTCCGCAAGATCGAACAGGCTTGGCCGATCTTGTGGAGTTACGCGCAAACGGTTCGCCGAACTCCACAAGATCCGGTGAAGCACCGCGTTCACCAAGTCGGAACTGTGAACCTCCGCGTCACCACGTGTCCGCTCTGCCCCGCTCGGCTTGGATCTTGTGGACTCCTCCGTGAACGCGGCGGCGCAACTCCGCAAGATCGAGCGGGCTTGGCCGATCTTGTGGAGTTGCGCGCAAACGGTTCGCCGAACTCCACAAGATCCGTGAAGCGCTGCGTTCACCAGTCGGAACCGTGCGCACCGCGATGGCCGAACTGTAGAAACCCGTTGCATAAAGCACCCAAGGGTCTCCAAGATCCGGCGCGGTTCACATGCTGCGGTTGCAGAGCGTCTACAAAGCTCGCCGGGCACCCGACAGCGAGATGCCACGGGCGGTCGTCCCGGATATTCGTGTACTTGTGGTCGATCGGCCGGCCGAACCGCACAAGATCTCCGGGCGGCGCCTCGTACCGAGAAGCCGCCGCGCCGCCACGCCGCCACAAACCCGTTTACACGGTCTCAAGCGGTGAAGGTCTGCTGAGCCTCAGGACAATCGCCCGCCCCGGTCCGCTCCGTCCTGCCCGGCCCGCGCTGGCCGACCGGTGTCGCTCGCTCGTGTCGCTTTGCCGACATTGCCCCGTTTTGGGGAAGCCCGTTGCGGTGCCTGGGTTCGGGTGCTGCGGCTTGGGGGTTGGGGGGTTGGGGCGAGGGTGACGGGGCGCCGGGGCGAGGGTGACGGGGCGCCGGGGCGAGGGTGACGGGGCGCCGGGGCGAGGGTGACGGGGCGCCGGGGCGGGGGCTGGGTGCGCCGGGGGGAGGGGCCGCAGGTGGCGAGGGGGGTGAGGGCTTGTCGTTAGGCGTACGAAAGGGATTTCAGGGATTTTAGGGCTTCTATGACGCTGGCGATGTGGGTGCGCATTGCTGTTTCTGCCGCTTTGGGGTCGCGGTTGCGGATGGCGGCGATGATGCGTTCGTGCTGGGGGAGGGAGGTTTGGGGGCGGCCGGGGACCAGCGAGAGCATGTACTGGTGGCGGACCAGCTGGCCTCGGAGGGTCTCGACGATGCGGTCGGCGGTGTGGTGGCCGGCTATGTCGCGGATCAGGGCGTGCAGGCGCTGGTTGAGGTCGCTGTAGCGGCGGTATTCGCCGGCCTCGACCGCTCGGCGCATCAGGAGGCCGATCTCGTCCAGTTCGATGGCTTCGTCGTCGGTGACGCGTTCGGCGGCGCGGCCTGCGATCAGGCCCTCCACGACCATTCTGACCTCGGTGATCTCGACCGCCTCGGCCATCGAGACCTTGCGGACCTGGGCGCCTCGGTTGCGCTGGACCTCGATGAGGCCTTCGGCGGCCAGGTCCTGGAGGGCGGCTCGCACGTTGAAGCGGCTGGCCTCCAGGCGTACGCAGAGCTGGGCCTCGACCAGGCGCTCACCGGGCAGGTACTCGCCGGCCAGGATGGCCTCGCGCAGGGCGTCGCGGACCTGGACGGCGGTGTTCGCGGCGCGGGCGGGGCGGCGCTCGTCGTGCGGCATGGATACCCCCGATGTGGTTGAACCATCAATCATGCCGGAAGTGGCTTTGTTCAGACAAGATCGTCAACAATTGCAGTGCCGTCGGCACCGGCCTATGGTTCGGAGCGGCGGTGTTGCGCTGACAAAATTGTCGACAAAGTTGAAGCGAGCGGGCGATGGCTGGTGTGCCGGTTCTGGTGATGCGTGGCGGCACGTCGAAGGGCGCATACTTTCTAGCCTCAGATTTACCGAAAAATCCGGAAATAAGGGATGAGCTGCTGTTGCGGATCATGGGCTCGCCCGATCCGCGGCAGATCGACGGCATCGGTGGAGGCCACCCGCTGACCAGCAAAGTCGCCGTGGTCAGCGCCTCACCAGATCCGGACGCCGATGTGGACTACCTGTTCCTGCAGGTGCACGTCGATCGGCCGCTGGTCAGCGCCGAGCAGCCGTGCGGCAACATCCTGGCGGGGGTCGGGCCTTTCGCGCTGGAGCGCGGCCTGGTCGTTTCCCACGATCACACCGCGAGGGTACGCGTCCGCATGGTCAACACCGGCGCCCTGGCAACAGTGCACGTGCCTGTCGCCGACGGCCGCCCGGTCTACTCAGGTGACACCGCGATCAGCGGAGTCCCCGGAACCGCGTCCCGACTTCTCGTGGAATTTCACGATTTAGCCGGATCTGTCACAGGCGCTCTGTTCCCCACCGGCAACCGTGTCGACCAGCTCGACGGCATCCGCGCCACCCTCATCGACAACGGCATGCCGGTGGTCCTGATCGAAGCGTCGTCGCTGGGCATCACGGGTCATGAGTCCCCGACCCGCCTCGAATACCACGAAACCCTGCGCGACAGGATCGAGAAACTCCGCCTGCTGGCCGGCGACCTGATGGGCCTCGGCGACGTACGCGACCAGACCGTGCCGAAGATGTGCCTGGTGGCGCCGCCGATCGACGGGGGAAGCCTGTGCACCCGGATGTTCATCCCGCATCGTGTGCACGGTCAGATCGGGGTGCTGGCAGCTGCGTCGGTGGGCGCGGCAGCGGCGCTGCGGGGGACCGTGGCGGCGGGCGTTCTGTCGCCGGCCCCGCGTGGTTTCGTGCGGCTGGAACATCCCACGGGGTGGTTCGACGTCGATGCCGAGATGGATACTGGGCGGACCGCGATCGTCAGCACCGCCCGGCTCCTGCTCGACGGCATCGTTCACCCTCGTTGACGACAACATTGTCGCCAATACTGAATTTTCCCTGAAAAAGGCCGCTCACCTGTGGTGATGCGGCCCTTTTTGTGCATCGACGACGCAGCTTCGTGATTTTGTTGACATTATCTCCGACGATTCGTAACGTCCCCGTTACGCCCGTCGGCCGCGCGCACCGGCCGGGCCCCATCTGGATCGTTGTTTCCAGGAAGGTCCCGGGTCCATGCCTGTGTGTTCAATCCCTGCCCATCTGATCCTGCGGCGACAGATGCTCGACGGTCACCCCGGTGCCGGTGAACGTCCTGGTCACATGCCCCGACGTGTAGACCCACAGGATCCGCAGCGGCTCGTCGCCGACATTGCGGAACAGGTGCGGGATCGGCGACGCGATGTACGTCGTGTCGTACCGGCTGAGCCGGGTCACCGAACCCTCGACGAGGACCTCGGCCTCACCGTCCAGGATGGTCACGTGCTCGTCGCAGTTGTGCGAGTGCATCGGCGCCCCGGTGCCGGCCGGGTACACGCTGATCCCGCTGGTGATCCGGTTCTCGCCGGCGGCCGACGTGGTGGTGATGAGCGGCGTCGTGGCGATGGCCCCGCCGCGATCGAGAACCTCGACCTCGGCCGACTTGATGATCACGGTCATGAGCCGAGCGTAGGCCGGTCTTGGCCGCGCGAGACGCAGCCTTACGTTGCGCTCGGCGACCTGTGAGGCCCTAACACCTCGTTGTTACGTTCCTGCGAAACACCCACCCCGAGTGCTCGGGATCACAAGCTAGAGGGCTGGCTGCCGATGAGACTTCCCCTGATCAATCCGGATGACATGACCCTGCGGCAGCGAGAGGTCGCCGAGCGCATCGCCGGTCGCCGGGGTGCTGTCCGCGGACCGTTCCGGGTCTGGCTGAACAGCCCGGAGCTGTGCGACAAGGTCGAGTCGCTCGGAGCGTTCCTGCGTTTCGACTCCAGCCTCCCGCTGCGGCTGCGGGAGTTGTCGCTGCTGATCGCGGCCCGGCATTTCGACGCGCAGTACTCCTGGAACGCGCACTGGGAGAAGGCGGTGTCGTCGGGGATCCCGGCTGACGCCGTCCGGGCCATCGCCGCACAGGAGACACCCTCCTTCGACAACGAGGAAGACGCCGCTTTTTACAGCTTTTGCACCGAGCTCCTGGAGAACCACTTCGTGTCCCCGGAGACCTTCGAGCGAGCGCTGGCGTTCTTCGGGCCGGAAGGCCTGGTCGACGCCGTCGGCTCGCTCGGGAACTTCAGCATGCTGGCGATGTGCCTCAACGCGTTCGAAGTGGACCTCCAGGCCGACCGTGAGCCGCCGTTCCCGGACATCCGCGGATACGCCCGGGTCGAGCGATGACAAGCGCGATGAAGACCGTGATCCAGGTCGACCGGATCTCCAAGAGTTTCGGCGGCGCCGCGGCTCTCACGGATGTGTCGGTCGGCTTCTTCCCCGGTGAGGTGCACGCCCTGATGGGCATGAACGGCGCCGGCAAGTCGACGCTCGTACAGATCCTGTCCGGCGCCCTCAATCCGGACTCGGGAACTCTCGAAGTCGGCGGGCACGTCCAGAACCAGCTCAACCCCCGGCAGGCCCGCAAGGTCGGCATCTCCACCGTCCCGCAGCGCCGCGAGCTGGTGATGAGCCTGACCGTCGCGGAGAACATCATGCTGGGCCAGCTGCCGACCAGCGGCGCGATGGTGCGCTGGACTTCGGTACGCGACGCCGCACAGGAAGCCCTGCGCTCACTCGGCATCACCATCGACGCGGACGCGATCGCCGGCGACCTGACCGTGGCCGAGCAGACGATGGTCGAGGTGGCCCGCGAGGTACGCCGGGGCGGCCGGGTGCTGATCCTCGACGAACCGACCGCCTGCCTCGGCCCGGCGGCGGCGCAGCAGATCCGTGACCTGGTGCTCCGGCTCCGGGACAGCGGGGTGGCGATCATCTTCATCTCGCACCACATCTCCGAGGTGCTGCACCTCGCCGACCGGATCACCGTGCTGCGCGACGGCCGGGTCACCTGGGCCGGTCTCGCGACGGAGACCGACGAGAAGGGCCTGGTCCGCGACATGGTCGGCCGGGACGTGGTGTCGCAGCGCCCGATCCGGCCGGCGCGGTCCAGCGAGGTCGGTCTTTCGGTACGCGGGCTCTGCGACGGCCGGTTCCTGGACTGCTTCGACATCGATGTTCGTCGCGGCGAGATCGTGGCGGTGCTGGGTCCGGCGGGGGACGCGCAGTCCCGGTTGTTCGACCTGTTGTCGGGGCGCCGGCGTTGTGACAGCGGCCAGTTCAATGTAAATGGAAAAAAGATAAGAAACGGCAAAATATCCGACTCGCTCGCCAGTGGACTCCGCTGCGTCACCGGCGACCGCCGCAGACTCGGGCTGATCCCCGGCCTCACCATCGACGAGAACGTGATGCTCGCCCAGGACCGGCTCGACAAACGCCGGATCCACCGGTGGAGCCTGCTGACCCGCCGCGCCAAACCGCTGCGCGAGCGCTACCGGGTCGTCTCGCTCGCCGAGAACCCCCCGGTCGAACAGCTCTCCGGCGGCAACCAGCAGAAGGTCCTGCTCGCCAAGTGGCTCGGCACCTCGCCGTCCGCGGTGCTGCTGGAGGACCCGACCAACGGCGTCGACGTCGCCGCGATGGCGGAGATTCACGCGCTCGTCGACCGGCTGGCCGGCGAGGGCGTCGCGGTGCTGCTGGCGTCGTCGTCCGCCGAGGAGGTCATGCGCCTGGCCGACCGCGTCGTGGTGGTACGCGACGGCCGGCGGATAGCCGAGTACCAGGTGGACCGGATCACCCGGGACGAACTGATCGCCACCACGCTAGGAGGAGCACTGTGAGCGCCGTCGCGACCCTGACCCGGCCCGTCCGGGTGGGAAAGATCCCGCATGCGGGCCTGCTGCTCGTCCTCGTCGGGATCATCGTCTTCGCCAGCGTGCGGACCGACTCTTTCCTCACCCCGAACAACCTGCTCAACGTGGCCCGCCAGGTCAGCGTCGTCGCGGTGATCGCGGCCGGCCTGACCCTGCTGATGGTCGCCGGTGGCATGGACTTCTCGATGGGCGGCAACGTCGCGGTCACCACGGCGGTGGCGGCGCAGATGCTCTCGCACGGATATGCAACCTGGCTGACCCTGCTCGTGTCGATCGGCCTGTCGATCGCGGTCGGCCTGGTCAACGGCGTGGTCGTGACATTCACCAACGTGGCGCCGTTCGTCGCCACCCTGGCCACCGCGACCCTGCTGGACGGCGTCGCCCTGCTGGTCATCAACGGGATGAGCATCTCGATCGACGAGCACCTGTCCGGACTCGGTAGCGGCACCACGCTCGGCCTGCCGAACCTGGTCTTCGTGGCAGCGGCGGTCCTGGCTGTGGTGGCGTTCGTGATGCGGTACACCTCGTTCGGCCGGGACGCGTTCGCGATCGGCGGCAACGAGGACGTGGCCCGGCTCAGCGGCATCACCGTCGCCCGGGACAAGCTGGTCCTCTACGGTCTCGCCGGCGCGCTCTCCGGGCTGGCCGGCATCATGCTGCTCTCCCGGCTCGCGGCCAGCAGTCCCGGAACCGGCGGCCTTCAGCTGCAGCTCACCGCGGTCGCCGCGGTCGTCATCGGCGGCACCTCACTGGCCGGTGGCAAGGGAACGATCGGCGGCACCATCCTCGGCGTCCTGCTGCTCGGTGTGGTCGCCAACGTGCTGAACCTGCTCCAGATCTCCTCCTATTACCAGCAGATCTCGGTCGGCGCGGTGCTCCTGATCGCGGCGATCGCGAACCTCCTCCAGTCTTCAAGGAAGCGATAAAAAATGAAATTTCGGATATTTGCCGTCGGTGTGTTGTGTGTCGTGAGCCTCAGCGCCTGTAGCGACAACGCCGCCGCGTCGGACGAGATCACCCTCGGCTTCGTCAACGGCGCGAACACCGAGTTCCACACCTGCCTGCAGCGTGCCGTCGAGTCCGAGGCGAAGACCGAGGGCGCCGAGCTGATCACCGCGAACTCCAAACAGGACCCCGGCACCGAGCTCAACAACATCGAGGACATGATCTCGCGCAACGTCGACGCGCTGATCGTGCAGACGGTGAACGTCGACGCTCTGAAGAACGACATCACCAAGGCCAAGAACGCCGGCATCCCGATCTTCCTGACCTCGGTGATCACCAGCGACACCTCGGACATCCTCGGCGCGGTCGTGGTCGACCTGAAGCAGGTCGGCGCCCTCGACGCCGGTTACGTCGCGAAGGACGCCGGCGACGCACAGGTCGAGGCCGGGATCATCGCCGGCGCGCCCGGTGCCGCCAGCGACCTGTTGGTCAGCGGCTTCACCGACGCCCTGCCGCCCACCGTCAGCGTGGTCGCGAACCAGCCCGGCATGTTCAACCGGGCCAAGGCCCAGGACGTCGCCGAGAACATGATCCAGGCCCACCCCAATCTTGCGTACGCCTTCGTCGCGAACGAGGAGATGGCGTTCGGCGCTCTGCAGGCGTTCCAGGCGGCCGGCAAGAACGTCAAGATCGTCACTACGAACGGCACCGACGAGGGCCTGGCCGCGGTGAAGGACGGCCGGTTCGCGGCGACGGTGTCGAACTCCGCGACGGCCACCGGTCAGCTCGCCGTGAAGAACGCGATCACGTTGCTCAACAAGGGCACGGCGGAACGGATCGCGAACACCCCGATCAAGCTGATCACCAAGGACAACCTGGCCGAGGCGCCGCAGTACTGCCTCGAGGGCTGATTCCGGAATTCGCACGAAGGAGGCTCGGTGGATCGCATTCTCGTCATGCGCAGCTTCGTCACGGTTGCCAAGATCGGCAGCTTCAGCGGCGCCGCGAAACAGCTGGGCACGTCGGGTTCGCTGATCTCCCGGCACGTCGCCGACCTGGAAAAACAGCTGGGTGTGCACCTCGTCAACCGGACCGCGCGATCGGTCAGCCTGACCGAACCGGGCCAGCGGTACAGCGAGTTCGCCCAGCGGATCCTCGACGAGATCGACGAGGAGGACTCCCGGATCGCGGAGCTGCACGACCGCCCCGAGGGTCCCCTCTCGATCATCTGTCCGAAATGGATCGGCGGCCTGGACCTCGGTGACGCGATCGCCGAGTTCTCGGTCGCCCATCCGAAGATCGCGGTGCGGTTCGAGCTCGGCGGCATGTCGGACCGCACCTACGACTTCCTCGACTCCGGATTCGACGTCGCGTTCCACACCCGTGACCTGCGGGACTCAAGTGTGCGGCTGAAACGGATCGCGTCGCTGCCGTTCGTGCTCTGTGCCGCCGATGCGTACATCGAGAAGCACGGGCTGCTCACCGATCCGAACGCGCTCAGCGACCACGACTGCCTCGTGCACGTGAACGACCCGGTGTGGCGGATCGGGCACGGGCACTCCAGCACCCTGCACAAGATCCGGAACATCGGGTTCCAGTCGAACTCGTACATCGCGCTGCACAAGGCGGCTGTGCACGGGCGGGGGATCGCGCTGTTGCCCACGCGATCGGCGTACGACGATCTGGTCGACGGGAAACTGCGGGTGCTGCTGCCCGAGCTGCCGGTGCCGAGTCGTTCGCTCTACGCCATCTACGGTCCGGCGCCGCAGGCCCCGCGCAAGGTCGAGGTGTTCCTCGGTTACCTCACCAAATGGTTCGCCGAGAATCCGCTGCCGGTGTTCGAACGCAGCTTGCAATAAAGGCTTGCGAAATCACGGGGGCTCGACAAGCCGCATCCACTTCTAGGCTTCTTCCGACACCCCAGAAAGGTAGGCGGCGGTGGGAATCCAGCGCATCGAGTCGGTGATTTACACCGTCGATGACCTCGACACGAACGTTCGCTTCTTCACGGATTTCGGGCTGACCCCGGTCTCCCGCGACGCGACGAGCGCGGTCTTCGAGACCAGAATCAAACAGACCCTTCTTCTGTACGCGGAAACGAAGCCGGACCTGCCGCCCCCGGTGGAATCGGGCCCGACTCTCCGGGAAATCGTCTGGGGTGTCGACACCCCGGCCGAGCTGTCCCGGCTGGCGAAGAAGGCGGGCGCGGAACGGGAGACCCCGGACGGCGTGCTGCACACCGTCGACCACACCGGTTTCGGGGTGGGCCTCACGGTGGTGCGTTCGTCGGAACTGGAGCACGAACCACCTCGGCGGGCCAACAAATCCGGCTACGTGAACCGGGTCAACGAAGCCCTCGGCCCGGTCGGCCAGGTACGCCCGATCCGGATGTGCCACGTCGCGCTGAACATCCCCAAGGAAGGCCGCGAGGAGGCGGTGGCGTTCTACACCGGCCGCCTCGAGTTCATCCCGACCGACGTGGTCAAGCCGATGGGCGTCTTCATGCGTGTCGAGGGCGACGCCGACCAGCACAACTTCCTGCTCTGCCACCGGCCGGACAAAGCCGGCGTGAACCACGTGTCCTATGAGGTCGACGGCTTCGACGACGTCATCGAGGGCGGCAACCACATGATCGCCCAGGGCTGGCAGGAGGCCCGCAAGCTGGGCCGGCACACGGTCGGCTCCAACGTCTTCCGGTTCGTGCACGCGCCGTGCGGCGGGCGGGTCGAGCTCGCCGCCGACATGGACCGGATCGACGCCTCCTACGGCACCCGGGTGCACGAGACGACGCCGCCGCATCACATCTGGACTCTGCGTACCAACCGGGAGAGCAGCTCATGAGTCTCTACATCGACGGGTCCTTTCTCACCGATCGGCCAACGGCACCGGTGCTCAACCCGGCGACCGAGGAGGTGATCGGCCAGGTTCCGCTGGCGACTCCGGAGGACATCGACCGAGCGATCGCGGCCGCCGTCCGCGGCTTCGCCGTCTGGCGAAAGACCCCGATCGCCGAGCGCACCCGGATCCTGCTCAAGGCCGCTGACCTGCTCGTCTCCCGGGCCGATCACGTCGCTCGGGTGATGACATGCGAGCAGGGCAAGCCTCTTGCCGAGGCACGCGGCGAGGTGCTGCGGGTCGCCGGAGCGCTGCGCTGGGACGCCGAGGACGCCCGCCGGGCGTACGGAAGAATCATCCCGTCGGCAGGGGACACCGTCCTGAGCGTGCGGCACGAACCGGTCGGGCCGGTCGCCGCGTTCACCCCGTGGAATTTCCCGGCGGGCTCGCCGATGCGCAAACTCGCCGGCGCCCTCTCGGCCGGCTGCTCGATCGTCATCAAGGCCTCCGAGGAGACGCCCGGCACGGCCGTCGAGATCGTTCGCTGCTTCGCCGAGGCGGGTCTGCCCGCGGGTGCGCTCAACCTGGTCTTCGGCGATCCGGCCGAGGTGTCGCGGCACCTCATCGCGTCGCCGGACATCCGGCTTGTCGCGTTCACCGGCTCGATCCCGGTCGGCAAGCTCCTCGCGGCACAGGCCGGCGCCGCGATGAAGCCGGCGCTGATGGAACTCGGCGGCCACGCCCCGGTGATCGTCTGCGCGGACGCCGATCCGGTTCAGGCAGCGCGGAAGTCGGTCGCCGCGAAGTTCGCGAACGCCGGGCAGGTGTGCACGTCACCGAGCCGATTCCTGGTGCACGTCTCGATTTATGACCGGTTCGTCGAGGAATTTCGTGCGCAAGTCTCCAAGATCGTCGTCGGTGACGGCCTGACCGAGGGCGTCACGATGGGCCCGCTCGCCAACGAGCGCCGGCTCAAGGCCATGGAAGAGCTGGTCGCCGACGCGGTCAGCCGCGGTGCCACGCTGCTGACCGGCGGCGAGCGGCTCGACCGGGCCGGATACTTCTTCGCGCCCACCGTGCTGACCGGGGTTCCCGGCGACGCGCGGGTCATGCGGGAGGAGCCGTTCGGCCCGATCGCGCCGATCAACTCCTTCACCGATCTGGATGACGCGCTGCGCATCGCGAACGAGCTGCCCTACGGGCTCGCCGCCTATGGCTTCACCCGGTCCTCGAAGACCGCCGAGAAGCTGATCAGCGGCCTGGAAGCCGGCATCCTGTCGATCAACCACTGTGGTGGGTCGGTGCACGAGGCGCCGTCCGGCGGGGTCAAGTCCAGCGGGTACGGCAAGGAGGGCGGGCCCGAGGGGCTGGAGGCCTACCTGATCACCAAGCGCGTCTCGCACCTGCTGGTGGACTGACGTGCGATACAGCCGGATCATGCTGCACGGCCGGCCCGTCTGGGGAGAGGTCGCTGACGGGCTGGTGCACGTCCTCGACGACTCGCCGATCACCGGCCGGGCCCGCAGGACCAGTGACCGCGTACCCCTGAATGGTGTTGATCTGTTGCCGCCGGTGATTCCGCCGGTGTTTTATGCGGTGGGATTCAATTACCGCAGTCACCTGGCACATTTCGGCACGCAGGCGCCGGAACGGCCGGAAATCGGGTACCGCGCGAACAACGCTCTCACCGGCCACGGCTCGCCTATCATCCGGCCGGCAGGCGTGGAAGGCCGATTCGAGGCCGAGGGTGAAGTGGTAGCGGTGATCGGCCGGACTCTGCGAAGGGCGAGCCGGCAGGAAGCGCAGGATTCCATTTTCGGATGGACCATCGGCAACGATGTCAGCGCCCGGGAATGGCAGCACGCCGACCGCACTTTCTGGCGCAGCAAGAATAGCGACACGTTCAAGCCGATGGGCCCGTGGATCGAGACCGGCGTCGACCCGCTCGCGCAGACCACGACGGTACGCATCGACGGCGACGTGAAAGCGAAATTCGCCACCGGCGACATGATTTTCGACCCGTTCGACTACATCGTCGAGACCACGAAATACATCACTCTGCACCCCGGCGACGTGCTCTGGATGGGCGCCGACAGCACCGTCCAGCTGGAGCCCGGCAATACGGTCGACATCGAGATCAGCGGGATCGGCGCGCTTTCCAATCCTGTCCTGGAGGAAGGTTTTCGTTCATGAGCAACGCACCGAAGTACATTCACCACGTCAACTTCCCGACCACCGATCCGGAGCGGACCAAGGAGTGGTACTCCAAGGTCTTCGGGCTCAAGGCGATCACGCCGAAGAGCAACACCAAGGTGGTCCTGATGACCCGGGGAAACTTCGACCTGCATTTCACGCCGGTCGAGGAGATGGACCGGATGGCGCCCTATCACTTCGCCATCGAGGTGGAGGACTGGGACGAATTCCTGGCGCATCTCAAGGAACTCGGCATCCGGCACACCCGGCCGATCGAGCGCCCGGAGAATCAGTCCAAGTTCTGTTACATCCACGACCCGGACCACACGATGATCGAGCTTGTCTTCCACGGAAAGCGGCCCGCCTGATGCCAGTTGTCAGCTCGTTCGACGGCGCGAAAATCTATTACGAACGGCATGGGTCGGGGCCGGCGATCCTCTTCGTGCACGGTTCCGGCGGGCACCACGCCGCCTGGTGGCAGCAGGTCGCCGCGCTGCGCGACCGATTCACCGTCGTCACCGTCGACCTGCGCGGTTTCGGCAAGTCCGACTCGTCGATGTCCGAGTTCGACGGGCAGGACTTCCCCGGTGACCTGATCGCGGTCCTGGACGCCGAGGACCTGCGCGACGTGCTGCTGGTCGGCCAGTCGATCGGCGCGGTCGCCGCGCTGCGCGCCGCCCTGAAACGCCCGGACCGGGTACGCGGCGTCGCTCTCGGCCACTCGCTCGGCGGCCTGGACCACCCGGAGCTCTCCGAACTGGTCGCCGCCGACCGATCAGAAGCGGTCAAGCTGCCCGTTCTCGATCGCCTCCTGTCACGTCGCTTCCAGGAGGAGGAGCCGGCCAGGACGTTCCTTTTCCAGCAGATGGGCACGTTCAACGTCGCCAAGATGGCCGACCTGCGCAACCTGTCGGTGAACGGCCCGGCCATCGACGAGATCGTCGCGTCCGGCGTCCAGGTCTGGTTCCTCGCCGGCGAGACCGACGCGGTGCTCAGCGTCGCCACCGTGCGGCGTGCCCATGAGCTGCTGAAAGGGTCCTTCCTGAAGATCGTGCCGGGTGCGCCGCACTCGATGTACTGGGAATCGCCGTCGCTGTACAACGCGGCCGTCGCGGAGATCCGGGAGGCGCTCTGATGTCCAGACTCAGCCTTGCTCAGGCCGAGGAGATCCTCGCCGGCGTGCTGGTTCGCGGTGATCAGCTCGGCAAGGCGCTGAGCGTCGCGATCGTCGACGCCGGCGGCCACCTGATCTCGGTGAAACGCTCGGACGGCGCCCGCGCGCTCACCCCGAGCATCGCGATCGCGAAGGCGTACAGCGCCGCGATCATGGAGCGCCCGACGAACATGCTCTACGACTGGGCGCAGAGCAACCCGGGCTTCTTCGCGCAGCTCTCGACCATGGCCGCGCACCCGATCGTCGCCACCGAGGGCGGCGTGACGATCAAGCGGGACGGCGAGATCCTCGGCGGGCTAGGGGTCTCCGGCGGCACACCCGCCGAGGATCAGCAGGCGTGCGAGGAAGTGCTGAAGGAGCTGGGTTACGAACTGATCTTCGCAGCGTGGGGGAAGAACCGTGGCTGACACCTTCAAATTCCGCATCGACCACCACGGCAGCCTGGTTCGCCCCCCAGAGCTCCTCGCCGCCCGAGCCGCGTCGTCGTCCGCGTCGTCGTCCGCGTCATTGTCCGAGTCGTCGTCCGCTTCCTCCGCCGCGCCCGATGATGCAGTGGCCTGGTCCGGTCCCGTTTCTCCGGGCGACAAATCCGACTTGTCGGCCATTGAGGACGCGGCCATCGCTGAGGTCGTCCGCAAGCAGCGCAAACTCAGCCTCACCGTGGTCACCGACGGCGAGTTCCGCCGCGCCGACCTGCGCAGCGCCGTCTTCGACGCGGTCCACGGCTTCAAACGCGCCGACAGCCACACCGGACTCGCCGAGAGCGAGCACCCGATCGCCGAGAGCGGGCACCCGATCGCCGATGGGGAGCGCTGGATCGCCGGATCGGAGCGCTGGATCGCCGGACCGGAGCGCTGGATCGCCGAGGGCGAGATCAAGCCGTACCGCTCGCTGGTCGCCGACGACGTCGCCGTCATCGCGGCCCTCACGCAAATCCCCGCAAAGGCCACGCTTCCGTCACCCGCCTACCTCGCGGCGACCACGTTCCAGCCCGGCGGCGCCTGGTCGAGCCCCCGCGAGCTGGGCGAATTCCTCGCCCAGATCATCCGCGACGAGATCCAGGCGATCATCTCCCGCGGCGTGCGCCTCATCCAGATCGACAACCATGGGTACGCTCAAAGCCTCTTCAGTGACCGCGAAGGATCACTGACTTTCGAGGACGCGCTGGCTGTCGACGCCCTGGCGGTGACCATCGCCGACAAGCCGTTCAACGTCCGCATCGGACTGTGCCCGCTGACCAGAGCAGGCAGCGAGCTGAACATGGCCGCCGCGGAAAAGCTGTTCACCACGATCCCGGTGGACCGCTGGGTGCTGCCGTACGACACCGGCGCCCCGGCCGAGTCCCAGCTGCTCCGCGCCGTACCCGCCGACCGTGATGTCTGCCTGGGCATCGTCTCCCCGCTGACGCCCCAGTTGGAGGACGTGGACACGGTGATGGACCGGATGGACCACGCCGCCACGATCCGCGACCTGGAGGACATAGCGATCAGCCCCAGCGCCGGCTTCTCCGAACGAGCCGGCCACCCGGCAATCAGCGCCGAGGACCAGTGGCGCAAGCTCACCCACGTGGAGACCATCGCCCGAATGTGCTGGGGCAACGAACTCTGACCCGTTATGGCGTACCCCGCGCCCGCCCGTTCCCGGGTTTCGCCATTTGTGCAGCGGCAGCGGGTTCGGGGCGACGTGGCGGCGTCTGGGCATGCCGGTTCCTCGGTGTGAGATGCCGCTCAGAGATCTTGTGCGGTTCGGCCGGCCGATCGACCACGAGTGCACGACTTGGCGCGACGCCCGTCTGCGGGGTGTCGGCTTCGGGTGTTATGTGAGCTTCGTGATGACGCTCTGCCACCACAAGCAGGCGGAGGTGCCGGATCTTGGAGACTCGTGGGTGTTCTATCCCCAGTGGCCTCCAAGGTTCGGCCAACGCGGTGCTGCACCGTTCGATGTGGTGAACGCGGTGTTTCACGGTTCGACGTGGTGAACGCGGTGCTTCACGGTTCGACGTGGTGAACGCGGTGCTTCACGGTTCGACGTGGTGAACGCGGTGTTTCACGGTTCGATGTGGTGAGCGCGGTGTTTCACGGTTCGATGTGGTGAGCGCGGTGTTTCACGGTTCGACGTGGTGAACGCGGTGCTTCACGGTTCGACGTGGTGAACGCGGTGCTTCGCCGATCTTGTGGAGTTCGGCGAACCGTTTGCGCGTAACTCCGCAAGATCGGCTGGGCCTGTTCGATCTTGTGGAGTTGTGCGGGCACGTCTGCGGGGAAGTTCACAAGATCCAGGCGGAGCGGAGCGGTGCCCGGCAGCGGGTGGCGGCTGGTGGACCGCGGGCGGTGGGTGGTGGACCGCGGGCGGTGGCTGGTGGACCGCGGGCGGTGGGTGGCGGACCGCGGGTGGCGGCTGGTGGACCGCGGGTGGCGGCTGGTGTAGGCGGCTGCGGGGGAAAGGCGTGGCTGGTCAGAGGGGTTTGGCGAAGGTTACCCGGCGGTCCAGGAGGCGGGGGCGGACTGTGCCGATGATGTGTTCGGCGAAGTGGGGGCTGGCGGCGTGGGCGTCGAAGCCGGCCCGGTCGGTGTAGACCTCGTAGAGGATGAACGACGCCGGGTCCGCCTCGTCCGCGTGCACCACGTAATCGATGTTGGCCGGCTCGGCCCGGGTGTGTTCCCTCATCGTCAGCAGCGTCGCGCGGACCAGTTCGGCGTCCTCCGGGGCGCAGCGGTAGTGGGCGATGACGGCGTAGGCCACGGGTTACCTCCAGCGGTGGAAAAGACGACCGCATTTGATCAGAGAAAACGGTGCGCCGGACGCAACCAATGCTTCCTTCTCAGCGCATGGTGCGCGCATTTCGCCGTTCCTACCATTCGCGATACCGATGCGATATCCCCGAGGAGCTGTGATGTCCGTTCGCACCATGGAGACCCTGGCAGGCGGACGCTGGTTCGGCGCCGAGTCCTGGATCGATGTCTACGACCCGGCCGATGTGCGTACGCCGTTCGTCCGGGTTCCGGCGCTGACGCCCGCGCAGGTGACCGGGGTCTACGACGCGGCCGTGGCCGGCGCCGCACTCTGGCGGGCCACCTCGGCGATCGAGCGCTCCAAGATCCTCGCGAAAGCGGCGGTGCTGCTGCGGGTCCGTGCCGCGGAGATCGCCGACGCGGTCGTCACGGAGAACGGCAAGACGCTCACTGAGGCCCGGGTCGAGGCCGAGAAGGCCGCTGACTTCTTCGAGTACTACGCCGGCATCGGCCGCCAGGAGTACGGCTCGCTGCTGCACGACGTGCGGCCGGGCACCCGGGCCGGGTTCCAGCGGGAGCCGCTCGGCGTCGTCCTCGCGATCACCCCGTGGAACGACCCGCTGATCACCCCGGCCCGCAAGCTCGCGCCGGCCCTCGCCGCCGGCAACGCGGTCGTGCTCAAGCCGGCCAGCGAGACACCGACGTCCGGCCTGCACCTGGCCCGGGCTCTGCACGACGCGGGTGTGCCGGCCGGCGTGATCAACGTGGTGACCGGGCGTACCGCGGAGATCTCCGGCGCGCTGCTGGACGACCCGCGGATCGCCGCGGTCAGCTTCACCGGTGGCAACGAGGTCGGCGAGGCCCTGCGGGTACGGCTCGCCGAGCGGGGTGTCCGCTTCCAGTCCGAACTGGGTGGCAAGAACGCCTCGGTGGTGCTCGCCGACGCAAACCTGGAGAAGGCCGCCACCCTGGTGGTCGCCGCCTCGTTCGGCCAGGCCGGCCAGCGCTGCACCGCCACCAGCCGGGTTCTGGTCGACCGGGCCGTCCATGAGGACTTCGTCGCTCTTCTGCGCGCGAAGGTCGCGGCACTGCGGGTCGGTCCCGGCAAGAGCGAGGGTACGAACGTCGGCCCCCTGGTCAGCCCCACCCACCGCGACAGCGTGCTGCGCGACATCGCTGCCGCCGTCAAACAGGGCGCCGTGCTGATCCAGGGCGGGGAAGACGAGCAGGACACCGGGTTCGGCTGCTTCGTCGCGCCTACCGTCCTGGCCGGCGTCACCCCGGACATGGACCTCTGGCGCGACGAGGTGTTCGGCCCGGTCCTCGCGGTACGCGTCATCGACGGCCTGGACGAGGCCATCACCGCCGTGAACGACAGCAAGTACGGACTGGCCGCAGCGGTGTTCACCGACAGCCTCGCGGCGGCTCACCGCTTCCTCGCGGAGGCCGACTGTGGCCAGGTCGCCGTCAACACCACGACGTCCGGCTGGGACGTACACCAGCCGTTCGGTGGGTTCCGGGACTCCGGCAGCCCCTTCAAGGAGCAAGGGGCGGAGGCGTTGCGGTTCTATACCAAGGTCAAGACTTTCGCCATCGCGTTCGGTGGCTAGCAATCGGAGGCAACACACGTGTCGGACGAGACCATCGCCATCGTCGGGGCGGGCATTGTCGGCCTCGCGATCGGCCGGGAGATCACCCTGCGCCGGCCGGGCACCAAGGTTGTGATCCTGGAGAAGGAGGCCGAGGTCGCCCAGCACCAGACCGGTCACAACTCCGGGGTCGTGCACGCCGGCATCTACTACACACCGGGCAGCCTGAAGGCCGAGCTCTGCACCCGCGGCCGGCTGCTGCTCCGCGAGTACTGCGCGGATCGGGGGATCGCGTACGACGAGTGCGGCAAGCTCGTCGTCGCGGTCTGCCCCGACGAGCTGGGCCGCCTCGACAACCTGGAGAAGCGGGCCCGGGAGAACGGTGTGCCGGGCCTGCGCAGGGTCGACCCGGCCGGTATCCGGGAGATCGAGCCGCACGCCGCCGGCCTGGCCGCGCTGCACTCGCCGGAGACGGCGATCACCGACTTCCCGGGTGTCGCCAAGGCGTTCGCCCAGGACGTCATCGCGGCCGGGGGAGAGGTACGCACGAACTTCGCCGTTGACCGCCTCACCCCGGCCGGATCCCGCATCGAGATCGCGTCGGGGGAGCGCCGCCTGCTCGCCGACCAGGTGATCGTCTGCGCCGGCATCCACAGCGACACGGTGGCCCAGCTGGCCGGCGACGCCGCGGCACCCCGGATCATCCCGTTCCGCGGTGAGTACATGCGGGTCAAGCCGGCCAAGGCGGACCTGGTCCGCGGCATGATCTACCCGGTTCCGGACCCGCGGTACCCGTTCCTCGGCGTGCACTTCACCCGCCGGGTCACCGGGGTCGTGGAGGTCGGCCCGAACGCGGTCCTCGCCACGGCGCGGGAGGGTTACACCCGGACCACGTTCTCGGTGCGCGACCTGGCCGGTATCGCGGCGTGGCCCGGCACCTGGCAGATGGCCCGGCAGCACTGGCGGACCGGTGTGAAGGAGGTCCGGGGCTCGCTGTCCAAGCGGCGGTACATGGCCGAAGCGATGCAGTACGTGCCGGAGATCGGCGCGACCGACGTCTACCGCGCCGGCGCCGGAGTACGCGCGCAGGCCCTGGACCGCGACGGCAGCCTTGTGGACGACTTCCGCATCCACCGGCTGGGCCCGGTCACGGCCGTACGCAATGCGCCCTCACCTGCGGCGACGTCGTCGCTGGCAATCGCCGAGCACGTGGTGGGTCAGATCTTCGGTCAGTAACCGCTTCGTGCAACAACCGATTGCGCTCCACGGACTCCGCAGGACGGGAAATCGCCAATAGCTTCTTTTCAGATCCCCTGGCGGTACAGCCGGTTAGAAAGGAAACGCATATGTTCGTCGTCGACTCCCAGGTGCACATCTGGAAGGAAGAGACCCCGGACCGCCCCTGGGTTCCGGGTGCTCGCGAGCGTATCCGGCTGAACGGCCACCGGGAGGACCCGTTCAGCTACGAGGAGTGCCTCGCGCTGATGGACGAGGCCGGCGTCAACCGGGCGCTGATCCTGCCGCCGTCGTGGGAGGGTGACCGCATCGATTACGCCCTCGAGGCGTGCGAGGCGCACCCGGACCGCTTCGGCATCATGGCCCGCATCCCGCAGAACAAGCCCGAAGAGGGCAAGGCCATGCTGAAGGACTTCGCGCAGAACCCGTACGTGAAGGGCACCCGGCTGACGTTCCACCGGCCGATCGACCGCAACTGGATGATCGACGGCACCAACGACTGGTACTGGCCCCTCGCCGAGGAGCTGAACATCCCGACGATGGTGCACGCGCCGATCTGGAAGGCCGAGCTCGGCGCCATCGCGGGCAAGCACCCCGGCCTGAAGATCATCATCGATCACATGGGCATCATGGCCCGCTGCGTGGACGACGCGATCGGTTACTGGGTGCAGGAGACCGCCGACCTGCACAAGTACCCGAACATCTACGTGAAGGTCTCGGCGCTGCCCGGTTACTCGACGCAGCCCTTCCCGAACCTGAACATCGAGAAGTACGTGCGCGAGATGGTCGACAAGATGGGACCGCGGCGCTGTTTCTGGGGCACCGACATCACCCGCCTGCTGGGCCACGGCCTCAGCTACGTGGAGACCATCGAGCAGTTCACCAAGCACTTCGACTTCTCGCCCGAGGAACTCGAATGGATCATGGGCCGGGGCATCTGCGAGGTCCTGGACTGGCCGATCGAGTCCGGGAACGCGAACTGACATGACCCACTCCACCGACGGCGGCGATGCGGTCGTCAGCGCGTTCAACGCGGTCGGCGCGGACTACATCTTCTCCTCGCCGGGGTCCGAATGGGCCCCGGTGTGGGAGTCGCTGGCCCGTCGCCACCGGGACGGACTGCCCTGCCCCCACTACATCGACCTGCTCCACGAGACCGTCGCGGTCGGCATGGCGACCGGGTACGCCTTGATCACCCGCCGCGCACAGGGCGTGCTCCTGCACGCCGGCCCGGGGCTGCTCCAGGGCTCGATGGCGGTGCACGGCGCGCTGCTGGCCGGCGCGCCGATGGTGGTGGCCTCCTCGGAGTCGATCACGTACGGCGACGGCCCGGGCCCTGACCCGGGCGGCCAGTGGTACCGCAACCTCTCCGTGGTCGGCGGCCCGCACACCCTGGCCGCGCCGTTCACCAAGTGGTCGAACCAGGCGGCAAGCGTGCACACGCTGACCACCATGATCACCCGCAGCGCGGAGCTGGCGGCCCGTGCCCCGGCCGGACCGGTCTACCTGAACATCCCCCTGGAGGTCCTGCTCGACGAGTGGGACGGCCCGGAACCGAAACCGATCGCGGCCCCGGGCTCCACGGTCAGCGCGGCCGAGGACATGCAGGTGGTCCTGGAGCTGCTGGCCGGCGCCGAGAACCCGGTGATCGTCACCGAGACGACCGGCCGCGAACCGGGTGGCCTGGAGGCGCTCGTCGTCTTCGCCGAGACGCTGGGCGTCCCGGTCGTCGAGCCCAGCTCGGCGGTCTGCGTGAACTTCCCGCGCGATCACGAGCTGCACGCCGGCGGCGACATCGAGCCGTTCCTCGGCACCGCCGACGTGATAGTCCTGCTGAACTGCCGTGCGCCGTTCTACCCGCCGAGCCGCCGGCCGGCCACCGCGAAGATCGTCGTCATCGATGAGGTGCCGCAACGGCCGCACATCGTCTACCAGGTGCTGAACGCCGACCACTACCTGGAAGGCGGGGTCGCCGCGACGCTGCGGGAGATGGCGGTCCGATGGACCGAACAGGGATTAAGACGAAATATCGGTTTTGTCAGTCAGGAGCCCGCAGCGATCCGGGCAGCAGAGGAAAAGGCAGCAGAGGAAAAGGCCGAGCAGAAAAGCGACAGCATCGACCCGGTACACCTCGTCGCCACCCTGCGCGATCTCCTTGGAAAAGACACCGTCGTGGTCGACGAGACCATCACGCACAGCCGGATCGTCCAGCGGCACCTGCGGCGCACCGAACCCGACTCCTACTTCTACGTCCAGGGCGGACTCGGCCAGGGCATCGCCGTGGCGCTCGGCGTGAAGCTGGCCGCCCCGGACAAACAGGTCGTCTTCACGGTCGGCGACGGGGCGTTCCTCTACAACCCGATCGTCCAGTCGCTCCAGGCCGCGAAGGCCAACGGGTTGCCCGTACTCATCCTGGTCTTCAACAACACCGAGTACCGGTCGATGAAGATGAACCACCTGCGGTTCTATCCGCAGGGCGCCGCGGTCGCCACCGGCGAGTTCCTCGGGAACGACCTGAGCGACCAGCCCGAGCTGTCCGCGTTCGCCGAGCCGTTCGGGATGCACGGTGAGCACGTCACCGCCACCGCGGAGCTGGTTCCGGCCCTGGAGCGGGCCTTGAAAGCCGTCCGCACCGGCACCACCGCGATCGTCAACGTCCGCGTCTCACGCTGAGGAACAGTCATGCCGCCTCCGAAAGTCCTCGTGCCGGCCGCTGAGCTGCGCACTTTCACCACGGCGCTGTTCGCCGCCGCCGGCGTATCCGCCGAGCACGCCGCCACCATCTCCGACGTACTGACGTGGGCCAGCCTGCGCGGCGTCGACTCGCACGGCGCCTCCCGGGTGCCGCGTTACCTGGAGCTGCTCGACTCCGGCGAGGCCAACCGGGCGCCGGCTCTGGCGTTCGGCTCGACCAGCCCCGCCGTCGCGGTGCTCGACGCGGACCGGGCGCCCGGCCCGGTGGCGCTCACCGCGGCCGCCGACGAGGCGATCAGGCGGGCACGTGCCAGCGGCATCGGCGCGGTCGGCGTACGCCGGACCGTGCACACCGGCGCCATCGGTTACTACACGTCCCGGATCGCCGGCGCGGGCCTGGTCGGCATCGCCTTCGTCGCCGGGATGCCGAACATGGCGTACCCCGGGGTGAAGGGCGCGGCCGTCGCGACCAGCCCGCTCTCGATCGCGGTCCCGGCGCCGGACCGGCCGCCCGCGCTGCTCGACATGGCGACGGCCGGCATCGCGCTCGGCAAGATCGCCCAGTTCCGCAACGCCGGAAAAGAACTTCCCGAGGGTACGGCGGCAACGGCCGACGGCACCCCGACGACGGACCCGAACCTGGCGAAGATGCCGCTTCCCCTGGGTGGCGTCAAGGGCGCCGGCATGTCGCTGGTGTTCGAGCTGCTCACCAGCGTGCTGGTCGGCGCGCCGATCCTCAGCTCGTTCCACAGCGACGACCCGCAGGGCCGGGTGCACCGGCAGAACGCGCTGATCCTGGCGCTGGACCCGGCGGCCTTCGGCAACGCCGACGAGTTCGGCCCGGCCGTCGTCGGAACCCTGACCGCGCTCAAGGGCCTGACCAGGGCGGACGAGGTGTCGGAGATCCGTTACCCGGGCGAGGGCAGCGCGGCCGTCGCGGACCGGCGCACCGCCGAGGGTGTGCCGGTCGCCGCGAAGGTCTGGGCCGAGATCCAGGTGGCCGCCGAGAAGCTGGGTGTGCCGGCCCCGGTGTAGAAGAGATCAGCGGTACTGGAAGCGGCCCACCAGGTTGTTCAGGTCGTCGGCCAGGGCTGCCAGCTCGGCGGCGGCCTGCTGACCCGAGGCCACGGCGGTCCGGCTCTGCCCGGCGGCGGTGGAGACGTACCCGATGTTCTCGGCGATCCGGGCCGCGCCGGACGCGGCGGTCGCCACGTTGCGGTTCATCTCCGAGGTGGTCGCGGTCTGCTCCTCGACCGCCGACGCGATGGTGGTCTGGAACTGGTCGATCCTCGCGATGACCTCGCCGATCCGGGTGATCGCGGCGACTGCGCTGTCGGTGTCGGCCTGGATCGCCTGTACGCGTTGCGAGATGTCCTCGGTCGCCTTCGCGGTCTCCTGGGCCAGCTCCTTGACCTCGCCGGCCACCACGGCGAAGCCCTTGCCGGACTCGCCGGCCCGGGCCGCCTCGATGGTCGCGTTGAGCGCGAGCAGGTTGGTCTGCTCCGCGATCGAGGTGATCGTCTTGACCACGTCGCCGATCTTCTGCGAGCTGGCGCCCAGCTTGCTGACCGTCTCGGTGGTCTCCGCCACCACGGCCACCGCCTCCATGGTCACCCCGGCGCTGGCGCTGGCGCTCTGTGCGATCTCCTGGATCGCCAGCGCCATCTCGTCCGCGCCGGTGGCGACGGTCTGCAGGTTGAAGGAGACCTCCTCGGCAGAGGTGTTCGCCGACTCGGCCCGCTCCGACACGGCCTGGGAACCGGCCACCGTCTGGGCGTTGACCTGTGACAACGCGTTCGAGCTCTGGGCCAGCGTGGCGGCGCCGTCGGCCAGGGCGGACACGGTGTCGCGTACCGAATGGGTGGCCTTGTTGACCGAGCGGGCCATCGCGCCGAGCTCGTCCTTGCCGGTCGCCGGGATGGTCCGGGTGAGGTCGCCGACGGCGACCGCCTCCATCGCCTCGGCGACCGAGTCCAGCCTGCGGGTGATCGAGCGGGCGGCGGCGAGCGCGCATCCGATACCGATCAGCAGGCCGGCTCCGAGGGTGGCGAGCACCTCCTGGCGGGCCGTCGTGTACCTGTCGTGTGCGGCCTGCGCGGCCGCGGCGGCGGTGGCGGCCGCCTCCTCGGAGAGCACCGCGAGGTTCGCGTCCATGCCGCTGACCACGGTCTCGAAGTCGATGTCAGCTTCCTTGCCGGCCGCGATGGCGGCCATCGCGGTGCTGTACTGCTCCCACCCGTCGGCGAACGTGGCGAGCGTCTCCTGCTCGGCGGCGCTCTTGGGCTGGGCCTGATATGCCCCCAGGGCGACGCCGAGGCTTTCCATCGCGGCCGCCCGGTTCTTCCCGATGGCGGCCTGGGCGGTGGCGTCACCGCCGGCCGAGATCGACGCGGCGGCATAGTGGTTGAGCAGTGACTGTGCGCCGCGCATCTCGCTCAGCAGCGCCAGGTTGCGGACGTTCGTGGTCCGCACCTCGGTCATCCGGCGATCCATGTCGGCCATCCGCATGACCGCCAGCACACAGGCCGCCGTCACGACGACCGCGACCAGCAGCACGGCGGTGAGAATTTTGTTCCTGACCCGGAGGTTCGTGAACGACCGGGTCAGGACGTTACCGCTCGCGCCGTCCGGCGCTGCTTGAGGGGCCATGTCCCCTATATCGTCAGACTGTCACCGCTGATGAGCGCTTAGCCGGCCGCCGCCGTCTGGGCACGCTTGCGGGCCGCCGGGACAACCAGTGGGGTGCCGGTCTCCGGGTCGTCGATGACCCGGCAGGGCAGGCCGAAGACGTCCTCGACCAGCGCGGCGGTGAGCACCTCGCCGGCCGGGCCGGACTTCGCCACCTTGCCGTCGCGCATGGCGATCAGGTGGGTGGCGTACCGGGCGGCGTGGTTGAGGTCGTGCAGGACGGCGACCAGCGTGCGGCCCTGGGTCTCGTGCAGCTCGGCGCAGAGGTCGAGCACCTCGATCTGGTGCGCGATGTCCAGATATGTGGTCGGCTCGTCGAGCAGCAGCAGCGGGGTCTGCTGGGCGAGCGCCATGGCGAGCCAGACCCGCTGACGCTGACCGCCGGAGAGCTCGTCGACGTTGCGGTCGGCCAGGTCACCGACGTTGGTGGCGGCCATCGACTCGGTCACCACCTGTTCGTCCTGGGCCGACCAGCGGCGGATCAGGCTCTGGTGCGGGTACCGGCCGCGGGCCACCAGCTCGGCCACGGTGATGCCGTCCGGCGCGGTCGACGACTGCGGCAGC
The DNA here is from genome assembly GCF_050955685.1 of Actinoplanes sp. CA-015351. Lineage (NCBI taxonomy): Bacteria > Bacillati > Actinomycetota > Actinomycetes > Micromonosporales > Micromonosporaceae > Actinoplanes > Actinoplanes sp. CA-015351. The sequence continues at coordinate 5,300,238 of NZ_CP192102.1, read as the reverse complement.
AGGCCGAGCGTCTTGGCGACCTGCCGGGTGGGCACCGAGTGCACGTCCTTGCCGTCCAGCAGCACGGTGCCGGCGGCCGGCTTGAGCAGCCGGGACAGCGCGCGCAGCAGGGTGGACTTGCCGCACGCGTTCGGGCCGATGATCACGGTGAACGAGTCGTCCGGGATGTCGACGCTCAGCTCTTCGGCGATGACCCGCTTGTCATACGCCAGAGTCATTCCCGTACCGCTGAGGCGACTCATCTTCTCTCCTGAAATAGACATTGTTCAGATCCGCCCGGCTCGGCGTTCCATGGTGAGCAGCCAGACCAGGTACGCGCCGCCGATGGCGCCGGTCACCACACCGACCGGGAGCACCCGGGGCGTGTGCTGGGCGATCCAGTCGGCGCCGACCAGCAGCAGCGCGCCCACGGCGAGGGCCGGCACCAGATTCGGCCCGGGCGCCCTGGTGATCTTCTTGGCCAGGTGCGGCGCGATGAGCGCGACGAAGGCGACCGGTCCCGCCGCTGCCGCGGCGCACGCCACGAGCAGGGTGGCGGTGAAGAGCGCGGTGGTCCGCAAGACCTTCACGGGTACGCCCAGCGCGGCCGCCGAGTCGTCACCCATCTCCAGGATCCGCAGGCCGGGGCCGCAGGCCAGCAGCAGGATGGGCAGCGTGAGCACCAGCACGCCGAGCAGCGGGCCGGCCTGCTGCCAGTCCCGGCCGTCCAGGCTGCCGGTCAGCCAGAGCAGCGCCCGGGCGTTCTCCATCTGCACGCCCCGGGTCAGCAGGTAACCGCTGATGCCGGTGAAGATGGCCGACATGCCGATGCCGACCAGGATGAACCGGTAACCGTGCAGGCCGTGCTTGCCGCCGACCAGCTGGATCAGCACGGCAGCGCCGAGGCCGCCGGCGACCGCGGCCAGGGAGAGCTGGGTGCTGCTGCCGCCGAGGATCACCACGGTGAGCGCGGCGGTGCTCGCGCCGTTCGTGATGCCGAGCACGTCCGGGCTGCCCAGCGGGTTGCGTACCAGCGACTGGAAGACCGCGCCGCCGGCGGCCAGGGCCATGCCGACCAGGATCGCGGTGATCACCCGGGGCAGGCGCAGCTCGTTGACGATGAAGTCCTGTGCCGCGGTGCCCTGGCCGAACAGGGTCTTCACCACGTCGGCGGGGGCGATCGGGAACTCGCCGGTGCCCAGGGTCAGCACCGCGACAACCGCGGTGAGCAGAGCGGCGACCACACCGACGGCCAGGGCACGCGGCCGGACCCCGACCCGGCTGCCGACCGATTTTTCCATCGTCAGGGTAGTCATCGGGCGGCTCGCACTAGATAGAGGAACAGGGGACCACCGAGGACCGCGGTGACCGTGCCGACCTGCAGCTCGCCGGGGCTGCCGAGGATCCGGCCCAGCACGTCGGAGCCGAGCAGCAGCACCGGCGCGAGCACCGCGGTGTACGGCAGCATCCAGCGCAGGTCCGGCCCGGTGAACGGGCGGACCATGTGCGGGACGAGCAGGCCGACGAAGACGATCGGGCCGCAGGCGGCGGTCGCGCCGCCGCAGAGCAGGGTGACCGCCACGATGACCGCGGTGCGGATCACCGCGGGCCGGGCGCCGAGGGCGCGAGCCGCGTCGTCGCCGAGCGACAGCGCGTTCAGTGGGCGGGCCGCCGCGAGCGCCACCAGCAGGCCGGCCGCGAAGAACGGCAGCAGCCGGGTCACCGTGGCGAAGTCCGCGCTGGCCAGCGAGCCGGCCGTCCAGAACTTGACCTTCTCGATGGCCTGCGAGTCGGAGAGCAGCGTGGCGCTCACATAGGAGTACAGCGTCGCGTTAAGTGCCGCGCCGGCGAGAGCGAGCCGGGCCGGGGTCGCCGACCGTCCACCACCGACCGTGTAGACCAGTGCGGTCACGACCGCGGCGCCGAGCAGGGCGAACCAGATGTAGCCGTAGAACGAGCCGATGCCGAGGAAGACGGCGGCCGAGGCGACACCGGCCGAGGCGCCGGCGTTGATGCCGAGCAGGCCCGGGTCGGCGAGCGGGTTGCGGGTCAGCGCCTGCATGATCGCGCCGGCCAGGCCGAGCGCCATCCCGACCATCAAACCGAGCAGGGTACGCGGAAGCCGCATCTCGTGGACGATCCGGTAGTACTGCGAAGCGGGGTCGGTGAGACCGGCCCAGACCTCGCCGATGCTGAGGAAACGTGCGCCGAAACCGATGCTGAGCACGAGCACCACGGCGAGCAGGACGAACGAGATCACCAGGCCGGTGAGGCGTACCGAGACCCGTCTGCCCGGGTGCGCGGGACCGGGTTTGTCCACGTCGCCCGGACCGGCCGGCGACGTGGTGCGGATCCCCTGGTCCGTCGGGGTGTCATAGGTGGACAGTTGATGCTCCCGTCACGGTTCGGTAGATCCTGTTGACGCGCGTTCGGTTCGTTAGGTTAGCCTAACCATTCACGCGGTCGAGTGACCGGTCGTACCCATGAGAAAGACTTTGTGATGTCGTACTCGAACCTTTCTTTTTCCCGTCGTGGCCTGCTGGCCGCCGGCGGCGCTGCCGGTCTCGGCGCGCTGCTCAGCGCCTGTGGTGACAACGAGGAGACCGGGTCCCCCTCGTCTGACGCGTCCGCACCCGCCGCCGCTGCCGGCCCTTGGTCGTTCACCGACGACCAGCCCAAGGAGCTGAAGGCCGACAAGACCCCCAGCAAGATCGTCGCATTCACCGGCACCGCCGCAGCGCTGGTCGACCTGGGCCTGCAGGACTCCATCGTCGGCGTTTTCGGCGAGACCAAGAAGGCCGATGGCACCGCCGAGGACCAGGCCGGCGACCTGGACATCAACAAGGTCCAGATCATCGGCAACGCCTGGGGCGAGTTCTCCGTCGAGAAGTACGCGGCGCTCAGCCCCGAGCTGCTCGTCACCCACATGTTCGACCCGGGCGCGTACTGGTACATCCCGGCCGAGAGCCAGGACAAGATCCTCGGCCTCGCGCCGACCGCCACGATCACCGTCGGCCGGGTCCCGCTGACCAAGCCGATCGAGCGGTACGCCGAGCTCGCCGCCTCCCTCGGCGCCGACCTCAACGCCCCGAAGGTGACCGAGGCCAAGGCCCGCTTCGAGAAGGCCGCCGCCGACCTCTCCGCTGCCGCCAAGGCCAGCGGTGGCATCAAGGTGCTCGCCGGCTCCGGCGCGGCCGACATCTTCTACGTGTCGAACCCGAAGGTGTCCTCCGACCTGATGTACTTCAAGGAACTCGGCGTCGACATCATCGTTCCGGAGAAGACCGACGGCGGTGACTACTACGAGTCGCTGAGCTGGGAGAACGCCGACAAGTACGCGGCCGACATCATCTTCCTGGACGCGCGTACCGGCACCCTGCAGCCGAACGACCTGGCGTCGAAGCCGGGCTGGTCCGCGCTGCCCGCCGTCAAGGCGAACCAGGTCTTCCCGTGGCAGGCCGTCCCGATCTACTCCTGGAACGGCGCTGCCCCGCTGCTCGAGGCACTCACCGCGGCGATCAAGAAGTCCAAGAAGCTCGCCTGATTCCCTGAATCCCCGTCGATGCCGGTGTGAGCCGGCAACGGCGGGGATTTTGCCGACCCCCATGGAAAGCGAAGCCCGATGGTGAAAAGAGTTCTCACCTCTCTGATAGCCCTGACGCTCAGCGCCGGCACGCTCGTGGCCTGTTCGTCCTCCGGCGACGAGACCGCCACGCCGGAATCCGGCTCGTCCGGGGCCGCCGCGGGGGCGTTCCCGGTCAGCATCACCCACAAGCTCGGCACCACCACCGTCGAGAAGGCCCCCGAGCGGGTCGTCGCACTCTCCGACGCGGACCTCGACGCCCTGCTGCTGCTCGGCGTGCAGCCGGTCGGCGTGTACCAGTCGGTCGCCGAGGGCGGCCTGAGCCCGTGGGCCAAGCCGAAGATCACCAGCAACCCGAAGCAGCTGGTCCAGGGCGAGAACGGCGTCGACCCGGAAGAGATCGCCGCGCTCAACCCGGACCTGGTCCTGGCCGGCGGCGACTACTACATCGACAACGAGTACAAGGCGCTCTCGCCGCTCGTGCCGACCACCGCGTACGAGACCGGGCCTTTCGAGGACCCGTGGCAGACCACCCTGCGCCAGGTCGCCAAGCTGCTCGGCAAGTCCGAGCAGGGCGAGCAGATCATCGCGCAGGTGCAGGCCAAGTCGGACGCGGTGAAGACCCAGTACCCGCAGCTGGCCGGCAAGACCTTCACCATCTCCCAGGTGTACGAGGCCGGCACCATCGGCGTGTTGCGTTCGGACTCCGACGTCACCGTGAAGGCCTTCGCCGACCTCGGCATGAAGCTGGCCCCGGCGGTCGCGGCCCTGCCCGGCGAGGACTTCGCGGTCACCCTGAGCCTCGAGAAGATCGCCACGATCGACGCCGACGTGGTGCTCGTCTACTGCACCGAGCCGCAGCTCAAGACGGCACTGGAGTCGAACACCCTGTTCAAGAACCTGAACGCGGTCAAGAACGGCAAGTACGTGGCAGTCGGCACCGACGCGTTCATGGCGCTGCGCAACCCGAGCCCGCTCTCGGTGCCGTTCTTCATCGACAACACGGTTCCGGACGTCGCGAAGGCGGCCGGGGCCTGATGACGGCAGCCGGGACACTCACCCGCACCGGGCGAGGGTCCCGGCTCGCCGGGCTGGCCGCGCTGCTGCTGATCGCGTCGGTCGCGGTGCTGCTCAGCCTCGGTCTCGGCGCGCAGAGCCTGCACCCGGCCGAGGTGTGGCAGGCCCTCGTCAATCCGGACGGCTCCGATGCCACCGCGGTCGTCCGGGAGCTGCGCGGTCCGCGTACCGTGCTCGGGGTCCTGGTGGGGTTGGGTCTTGGCGCCGCAGGCGCATTGATGCAGGGGCACACGCGCAACCCGATCGCCGACCCCGGGTTGCTCGGGGTTTCCGCGGGCGCGAGCTTCGCGGTGGTGCTCGCCATCTCGATCTTCAAGATCAACGACTTCCACGGGTACGTGTGGTTCGCGTTCGCCGGCGCTCTCGTGGCCAGCGTCCTGGTCTTCTCGCTCGGCGCGGCCGGCGCGGGCGGGCCGACACCCGTCACGCTCGCGCTGGCCGGGATGGCGCTCAGCGCGCTGTTCGCCTCGTTCACCTCGTCGATCCTGATCAACGACCCGGACACGCTGTCGGTGTTCCGGTTCTGGGTGGTCGGCTCGCTCGCCGGACGTGACTACGAGACCGCCTGGGCGGTGCTGCCGTTCATCGTGACCGGGCTGATCGTCGCCGCGATCAACGCCCCGGCGCTGAACGCGCTCGGCCTCGGCGAGGACGTGGCCCGCGCGCTCGGGCAGAACATCGTGCTCGCCCGCACCCTCGGCGTGACCGCCATCGTGCTGCTGGCCGGTGCCGCCACCGCCGCGGTCGGGCCGCTCGCGTTCGCCGGGCTGATCGTGCCGCACATCGCACGAGTCCTGACCGGTCCTGATCACCGATGGCTGGTCCCGTTCGCCGCGCTGCTCGGCGTCAGCCTGGTGCTGATCGCGGACGTGGCCGGACGGCTGATCGCGAGCCCGGCCGAGTTGCAGACCGGGATCGTGCTGGCGTTCGTCGGCGCGCCGTTCTTCATCTGGCTGGTCCGCCGGATCCGGATGGTGCGGCTGTGAGCTCTCCGTTGCTGGTGCTTCCGGGGCGGCGGGTTCTCCGGGCCGGGCCGGTCTCCGCCGCCGTTCCGCTGCGAACCGTCGCGGTCACCCTGCTCGCGCTCGCCGCCACCGTCGCGGCCGGAGTCGCCGCCGTCGGGCACGGCGACTTCCCGATCAGCCCGGAAACCGTCTGGCAGGTCGTCACCGGCGGCGGCACCCGCATCGAGCGGCACATCCTGCTCAACCTGCGGCTGCCGCGGGTGCTCTGCGGCCTGCTTGCCGGCGCCGCCCTCGCGGTCGCCGGAGCGCTCACCCAGACCTTCGCCCGCAACCCTCTGGCCAGCCCGGACGTGCTCGGCGTGACCTACGGCGCGTCGGCCGGGGCGGTCGCCGCCATCGTCCTCGGCGTGGGACTCATCCCGATCGCGGCCCTGGCCGGCGCCCTGCTCAGCGCCGCCGCCATCTATCTGCTCGCCTGGCGGCAGGGCATCGACGGGTACCGGCTCGTGCTGATCGGGCTCGGCGCCGGCCAGCTGCTCGCCGGCGTCACCTCGTGGCTGCTGCTCCGCGCCGAGGTGGCCGACGTGTCCCGGGCCAGCATCTGGCTCAGCGGATCCCTCGCCGGGCGGGACTGGTCACACGTACGCCCCCTCGCCGTAGCCCTGGTGGTGCTCCTGCCCGCGGCCCTCGCCGTCTCGATCGCGTTGCGCGTGCTCCAGTTCGGCGACGACACCGCCCGCGGGCTCGGCCTGCGCCTGCAGGGCGCGCAACTGGCCGTCGTGGTGGTCGCGGCCGCTCTGGCCGCCGCCGCGGTCGCCGCCGCCGGACCGATCGAGTTCGTCGCGTTCGTGGTCCCGCAGATCGCCCTGCGGCTCTGCGGCGGCAGCCGGCCGCCGCTTGTCGCCTCCGCGGTGCTCGGGGCGTTCCTGGTGGTCGGCTGCGACCTGCTCGCCCGGATCGTCGTCGCGCCCGAGGAACTGCCGGTCGGGCTGCTCACGGCGATGGTCGGGACACCCTATTTGCTGTGGTTGTTGGTGCGACGCTCCCGGAGGATCAGCGGATGAACGACCGGTTGCGCGGGTCGGATTTGAGCCTCTCCTACGGCGAGGTCCAAGTCACGAAAAATCTGGATATATCCGTGGCCGACGGGCGGATCACCGCGATCATCGGCCCGAACGGCTGCGGCAAGTCCACCGTGCTCCGCGCCCTCGGCCGGCTGCTGCGCCCCGGCGGGGGAGAGGTGCTGCTCGACGGGGTGCGGATCGACAAGATGCCCACCCGTGACGTCGCCCGCATCCTCGGCGTGCTCCCGCAGTCGCCGAGCGCTCCGGACGGCCTCACCGTCGCCGACCTGGTGATGCGCGGACGGCACCCGCACCAGACCTGGTTCCGCCAGTGGTCCGGCGACGACGAGGACCTGGTCGCCGACGCGCTGCGCTGGACCGGCATGCTGGAGTTCGCCTCCCGCCCGGTCGACGCTCTCTCCGGCGGTCAGCGGCAGCGCGCCTGGATCAGCATGGCCCTGGCCCAGGGCACCGACCTGCTGCTCCTCGACGAACCGACCACGTTCCTCGACCTGGCCCACCAGATCGACGTGCTCGACCTGATCCGCCGTCTGCACCGGGAGAAACAGCGGACCGTTGTGATGGTCCTGCACGATCTTTCGCTCGCGGCCCGCTATGCCGACGTGCTTGTCGCCATGAAGGACGGCCGCATCGTGGCGACCGGTACACCGGAGGAGGTGCTCACTCCGGAGCTGTTGGACAAGGTGTTCGACCTCAAGGCGATGGTCGTCCCGGACCCGGCTACCGGAACACCCCTGGTCATCCCCGTACCCAGGGAGCCGTGACCAGCCACACCGCGCTGCCCGGCGCCGCTGACCGCTGGCCTCTGCCTCTAGGGGCGGTCTTTCCTGGGCAGCGCCGCCACCACCGTCTCGTAGGACGCGTCGACGGCCTCGATGATCTCCTCGTCCGGAATGGCTCCGCCGAAGCGCAGCGTGTTCCACCCGTGCCGCCCGATGTAGGCGCTCGCCGACGCGTCGTCCGGGTAGCGATCCAGCCACTCGTCGGCCGCGTCCCGGCCCTTGCCGCACTTGACGCCGACGGTGCGACCGGCCTGCACATCGCCCAGAAACGCGAATATCTTGCCGCCCACCTTGACGACTACGTCACCTTCCCAGGGTTCGTCCTGCCAGGCTCCGGGCTTCGCGAGGCAGTGTCTCAACAGGTCAGAAGCGTTCATGAGGCCGGTCTACCACACGCCGCCGGCTCCATATAGATGCGACTTTCTTTGCAAAAGGGACAAAAACTATTTTACCGTCTAGGGCATGTCCAGTGACCGCCCGATCTTCGTCGTCGGATGTCCCCGCTCCGGCACGACGATGCTTCAGCTGATGCTGCACGCCCACCCGCGGATCGCGCTTCCGCCGGAGAACCGGTTCCTGCTGCCGGCCTACGAGCGCCGCCACGAGTACGGCGACCTCAGCAACCCCTCGCAGAGGCGAGCGCTGGCGGAGTGGATCGTCGCGTCCCCGCACTTCGACGACCTCGGCCTCGAAGGACCCGCGGTGGTCGAGGCCGTCGTCGCGGCGCCGGCCACGCTCGGCTCGGCCTTCGGGACGATCTTCAAGCTGTACGCGCAACGCTTCGGCAAGCCCCGTTGGGGTGACAAACGGCCGTCCTACCTGCGGAACCTGCCGATCATCCTCCGGTTGTTCCCGGACGCCCAGATCATCAACATCCTGCGTGACGGCCGGGACTGCGTGGCCTCGCTCAAGGAGACGCCGTGGCGCCCCACCGACTTCGGCAAGCTCGTCGACACGTACGCCCGCTCCGCCGACGCCTCGATGCGCGCCGCCCGGCTCTATCCGGCCGATGTCTACCACCAGGTGCGGTACGAGGATCTGGTCTCCGATCCGGAGCCGCACCTGCAGTCGATCTGCGCCTTCCTCGGCGAGGAGTACGACCCGGCGATGGCCCGCCCGTCCAAGCTCGCCCCGGTGGCCGTGCCGGAGTACAAGACGTGGCACTCGCTGACCCACTCCGAGGTGACCACGGCCCGGGTGGCGAGCTGGCAGACCCGGCTCACGGCCGAGGAGATCGAGCTGTGCGAGGCGGTGTTCGGCGACCGGCTGACCCGGCTGGGATATCAGGTGTCGGCGGCGGCGCACCGGAGCGGCCGGGCGCGCGCCACGCGGACCTGGCTGGCCGTGCGGGATCGCCTGGGAACGGCCCGTCTGCGGGCCGACGACGTCCGGGGCAGCCTGCGCAGCCGCCGCCGGGGTCCAGCCCTGCCGGCCCGCCTGGAATCCGCCGACCACTGACCCGCCCGATCCGGCTTAACGTCACGGCCGCCGTGGGCGGCAGCCGGCGGCCCTGGCGTCAAGCCGGCTCGGCGGTGCCGGTGTAGAAGGCGTAGGTGTTGTCCGCCCGGCGGAGTGCCTCCTGCGGCTTCTCGCCCGCCGCGATGTCGGCGGCCGCCCACGCGTCGCTGCTCTGTTTCATGAAGAGCGCGCCGCCGATGCGCAGCTCACCGGAGACCGGCAGGAACCACCGCTCGATCCGGGACGGCTCGGTCACCACGGCCCACAGGTCGTCGAGGCCGGTGTCGTAGACCTGGCTGATCGTCAGCTCGCGAGCCTCACCGGCCTCGAGCACGCGGGGGCCGAGCTCCCGGCGTACCCGATTGATCTGTTCTTTGGTGTCGATCATGTGCGCTCTCCCTCGATGCGTCGCTGGCGCTTGCCGCGGGCCACCTCGGTCGCCATCGCGGCGAGGTGCGGCGTCCAGAACCTCCGGAAGGGCGCCAGCCACTCGTCGACCTCGCGGAGCGCGGAGTCGTCGACCGCGTAGAGGCGGCGGGCGCCGTCCGGGCGCACGGTGGCGAAGCCGTTGTCGCGCAGCACCCGCAGGTGCTGGGAGACGGCGGGCTGACTGATGCCGAACTCCGCCCGGATGGCGGCGGTCACGGCGCCGGAGGTCTGCTCGCCGGCGGCGAGCAGCTCGAGGATCCGGCGCCGGACCGGGTCACCGAGCACGTCGAACGCATGCACGGAATAACCTTACGCTTATATAAGTGAAACCGGGTACCGGCCCCTTACAACCGGTACCCGGAGCTTGCATTCGACGATCAGGCGCGGATCCGGCTGCGGATCAGTGCGCCGGACTCGGTCAGCGAGCCGGTCCCGGAGAACGAGCCGGCGTTGCAGGTGCCCGGCTTGAGCGCGGCACTGCCCTCACCCGCGTCGGAGAAGGTCCAGTTCGCATAGGAGATCTTCAGCCGGTCGAGCAGGTCGAGCCACGCGGTGGTGCTTGCCGTGTCGACCGCGCCGCCGCCGGTGTAGTCGACCGAACCGAACTCGGTGACGAACAGCGGGATCGAGGCGGCCGCCTTCTCCACCTCGGCACGGTAGTTGTCCTTGTGCGACGCCGCGTAGAAGTGGAACGCGTACATGACGTTCGCCGCGTTCACCGGGTTGCTGACGATCTCCGACGAGGTCGAGCCCTCGGAGACGCCCAGCGAGGACCAGCCGCGGCTGCCGACGATCACGACCGCGTCCGGGTCGTTCGCGCGGATCACCGGGATGACCTGCTCGGCGTAGCTCTTGATCTGCGCCCAGCTCACGCCGTTCGGCTCGTTCGCGATCTCGTAGATCACGTTGTTCTTGGACGCATGCTTGGCGGAGACCTCACGGAAGAAGGTCTTGGCACGCTCCAGGTTGTAGTTCGGGTCACCGGGCGTGAGCGTGTGGAAGTCGATCAGCGCGTAGAGTCCGCGCGCCGTGGCCTTCTCGACGAGGTTGTTGACCTGTGAGGTGAACCCGCTCGGGTTGGTCTCGTAGCCGCCCTCCTGGACGTACATCGAGATCCGGAACAGGTCCGCGTTCCACTCGTTCGCCAGCACGTCCAGCGAGGAATCGGTGTAGCAGCTGGGGAACCACTGCAGACCGTGCGTGCTCATGCCCTTCAGCTGGACCGCCGCGCCCTGCGCGTTGCAGAGCTTGGTCCCGCAGACCTTCAGCTGCCCGTTGATCGCGACCGGGGTGGTCCCGGCAGGAGGTTGTGTCACGCTCGGAACAACGCTGGGTGACACGCTCGGCGACGCTGTCACGCTGCGCGAGGCGCTGGGCGAGGCGCTGGGCGAGGCACTCGCGCTGGGCGGCGAACTCGGCGAAGAGCTGGGAGAAGAGCTCGGCGAGCCGGTCGCGCTCGACGACGTGGGTACGCCCAACCCGGTGCACGCCTTACCGTTCACGAGACAGCTCGTCGGCCGGCCGGTCCCGTTCACGATGAACCCGAAGCTGGTCGCTGCTCCACCCGCGATAGTCGCGTTCCAGCCGGCCGGGGTGAACGTGTACGTGTTTCCGGCCACGCTCATCGATGAGCTCCAGGCCTGGCCGACAGTGGTTCCGGACGGTAGCGTCAGCTCCACCTTCCAGGTGCTGATCGACGACGACGACTCGTTGCTGACCGTCACCTGGCCCTGGTAACCGCTGTTCCAGGAGTTCGTGACGGTGAACGTCGCGGTCTCCGCGCCGGCCGGCAACGCGAAGAACGCGGTCGCCGACGCGACGGTCACGGCGAGCGCCGTGGCCAGGAGGACTTTGGATCTGCGTTTCACTGCTACACCTCGGGGGATGGTGTGGGGGGAGAAGGGCATGGGAGCGCTCCCAAGGGTCCCGACTGTAACCCGACCATCGAGGTGTGTAAAACCGGGCCGGCCACTGTGAACAGCGGCCGGCCCGAAAATGTCAGTCCTGTAGCGCTACCGGTACCGGCTGTAGCTCCAGGCGTACCGCGGTGCCCGGCGTCAGCGACGGCAGCTGCCCGCTCGGCACCTGGGCCACCACGAGCTGATCGCCGGCCGTCACGGTGACCCGGCTGGTCGGCCCGAGGAAGCTGGCGGTCAGCACCGTCGCCTCCGATGTGGCGTCCGGGGTGACCCCGACCGCCTCCGGCCGGACCAGCGCGGTCACCGCCGGGTCGCCGGTGTGCGGCGTGACCAGCGGCAGCCGGGTGCCGAGCACCTCGACCACGTCACCGTGGACGGTGCCGGCCAGGCGGTTGCTGAGCCCGACGAAGTCGGCTACGAACGCGGTCGCCGGCTTCTGGTAGATCTCGGCCGGCGCGGCCAGCTGCTCCAGCTTGCCGGACTTCATCACGCCGACCCGGTCGGCCACCGCCAGGGCTTCCTCCTGGTCGTGCGTCACGAACAGCGTCGTGGTGCCGACCTCGGTCTGAATCCTGCGGATCTCGTCGCGCAGCTGTACGCGTACCTTGGCGTCGAGAGCCGAGAGCGGCTCATCCAGAAGGAGCACCTGGGGTTCGATGGCGAGGGCGCGCGCCAGCGCGACCCGCTGCTGCTGGCCGCCGGAGAGCTGATGCGGGTAACGGTTCGCGAAGCCACCGAGCCCGACCAGGTCCAGCATCTCGGACGAACGCTTGGCAGCGTCCTTGCGGCCGCGCAGCCGCAGGCCGAACTCGACGTTGCGCTGCGCGTCCAGGTGCGGGAAGAGGCTGTACGCCTGGAAGACCATGCCCATGCCACGCTTGCTGGCCGGCAGGGCGGTGACGTCCTTGCCGCCGACCAGCACCCGGCCGGCGTCGGCGTCGTCGAGGCCGGCGAGGATCCGCAGCGCGGTCGTCTTGCCGCAGCCCGACGGCCCGAGCAGCGCGATCAGCTCGCCCGGCTCGATCCGCAGGTCCAGGTTGTCGAGGGCGTGCGTCGCGCCGAAGGTCCGGCGCAAGCCCTCCAGATGCACGGCCACGCCGGTCATGACTTCTCCTTGGCGGTCGTCCGGCGGTCGCCGAACAGGGACAGGACGATCAGCAGGACGAACGCCAGCAGCAGCGCGGCGAGCGAGACGGCAACCGACATGGTGGCGCTGCTCTTGCCGAGGTAGTCGATGGCGACCTGCAGATTGGTGCGGTGCAGCAGCGACGCGATGGTGAACTCGCCGAGCACCAGCGCCACGGTGAGAAACGCCGCGGAGAGCACTGCCGAGCGGATGTTCGGCAGCACCACCCGCCAGATCACCGTCATCCAGCCGGACCCGAGGCTGCGCGCCGCCTCGGCCAGCGTCTTCACGTCGATCGCGGAGAGCCCCGCGTCGATGGCGCGATAGGCATAGGGCAGAACCAGGATCGTGTACGCGAAAACGAGCGTCAGCGACGAGCCGCCGATGAGGTAGTTGACCCAGGCGTACACCGGTGCGAGGCCGACGACCAGGACGATCGCCGGGATGGTGAGCGGCAGCAGGCAGAGGAACTCGACGAGCGGCCGCAGTCCCGGCAGCCGCAGCCGGACCCAGATCGCGGTCGGCACCAGCAGCACCAGCATGAGCAGCGAGGTGAGCGCGGCCTGGCCGAGCGAGGAGACGATGCCGTTCGCCAGGTCCGGGTACGTGGCGCTGAGCCGCGGCCAGTCCACCAGCAGCGGCCAGGTCTCGGCGTTGCGGGTGCTGAACTCGACCATCGCGGCGAGCGGGAGCAGGAAGAACGTGCCGAGCACGATCAGCACGGTCCAGCGGAAGGCGCGCTGTTTGCGGGCGCGTCTGAGAGCTAGCCCAGCCACTTGGCGGTCCTTTTCTGGAGCAGGGCGTACAGCGTCATCACGACCGCCACGACGATGACCATGCCGAGTGCCATCGCCTTGCCAAGGTTCGCCTGGCCGAGGACGACCTCGCTGGTCAGCGCGCCGCGGATCTGCAGGGGCACGATCGGGCTGCCCTGGCTGACCAGGGCGGCCGCGGTCGCGTACGCGGAGAAGGCGTTCGCGAACAGCAGCAGCGCCGAACCGAGGAACGCCGGTGCGAGCAGCGGACCGGCGACCCGGGTCCAGTACTGCCAGGTGCTGCCGCCCAGGCTCTCGGCGGCCTCTCGCCACTGCGGCCGGATGCCGTCCAGGGCGGGCAGGAACACGATCACCATGAGCGGGATCTGGAAGTACGTGTAGACGAGTGTCAGGCCGGGCAGCTCGAAGAGCCAGACGCCATTGGCGTACAGATCAACGCCGTGCTCGGACAACCAGAGGGTGACGAAGCCGGAGAGGCCGATGGTCGCCAGGAAGGCGAACGCCAGGGTGACACCGCCGAACTGCGCGAGCACGCCGGCCGCCGAGGTGACCACCCGGCGCAGCACGCCGTCCGGTTTCGCGGTGACCAGGGCGTAGGCGAGCACGGCGCCGAGCGCCGCGCCGATCAGCGCGCTCATCGCGGAGAGCGCGATGCTGCGGCCGAAGGCCTCCACGATGTACGCGTCGCCGAGCGAGCGCACGTTGGACAGGGTGAACCCGCCGTCGTCCGAGGCGAACGCCCCGATCACCACGACCAGCGTCGGGATGATCAGGAAGATCGCCACGTAGGCGAAGAACGGGACCGTGCCGATCAGGGCGGCGCCCCGCAGGCGTGGCCGCTTGGCCACGCGCTGCGGAGCTGCCGAGATGACCTCAGCCAATGGCCTTGGCCCAGTTCGCGGTCAGGTATTCCTTCGCCTTGGTGTTCTGCGCCTCGGCCGGGATCACCGGGGTGCCCTCGACCTTCGGCAGCGCGGCGAACAGCGCCGCGTCGATCGTGCCGGCCTTCTGCATGGCGTCGGCACGGACCGGGCGGGCGCCACCCTTCAGCCACAGGTTCTGGCCCTCGTCGGAGTAGAGGAACTCCTGCCACAGCCGCGCGGCGGCCGGGTGCGGGGCGTCCTTGCTGATCGCCTGGGCGTAGTACGAACCCAGCACCGAGCCGGACGGCAGGAAGACCTTCCAGTTCGGGGTCTTCGCCGACTGGGCCGCGTTCAGGTAGTCCCAGTCGAAGACGACAGGGGTCTGTCCGGACTCGATGGTCGCCGAGGTCGGGTCGACCGGCAGGAAGTTGCCGGCCTTCTTGAGCTGGGCGAAGAAGTCGACGCCGGCCTTGATGTCCTCGACGGTGCCACCGTTCGCGATCGACGCGAGCTGCACGCCGCCGAACGCCGCGCCGGCCTGGGTCGGGTCGCCGTTCAGCGCCACCTTGCCCTTGTACTCGGCCTTCAACAGGTCGGCCACGCTGGTCGGGGCCGGCACCTTGGAGCTGTCGTAACCGATCGACATGTAGCCGCCGTAGTCGTTGACGTACGCGCCGGTGGCCTCCTTGAGGTCGGCCGGGATCTCGTCGAACTTCTCGGTCTTGTACGGCGCGAAGAGCGCGGTGTTCGCGGTCGCCACGGACATGCCCAGGTCGAAGACGTCCGGCGCGGTGTCCTGGCCCTTGAGCTGGGTCGCGGCGTTGATCTCGTCCTGGCTGGAGCCGTCCGGCTGCGCCGAGTTGACCTTGATGCCGTACTTGTCGCCGAACGCCTTGATGATCTCGCCGTAGTTCGCCCAGTCCGGTGGAAGCGCGATGACGTTGAGCGCACCCTCCTTCTTGGCCTCGGCGATCAGGGCGTCCAGGCCACCGAGGTCGGCCGCGCTGGTGGCGGTCGCCGCGCTGCTGGACGAGGCGGCGGACTCCTTCTCGGGCGGGGAGCACGCTGTGGAGAGCGAGACTATGGTCGCGGCCGCGAGGGTCACCGCGGCCGTGCGGGAAAACGTGCGCACTGTTGTTCCTCCTTCTGCGCCACCGGTAACGATGTGCGCTGGTGGATCATGAAAGTGCTGGGTTGAGGGCAGGCGTACGGCAGGGAACCGGACGGCGACATTTGGCCGCGACAGGGTTTCCTTCGCCTGGACCTCGGGTGAAGGGGGCTCTTTCCGCACCTTCCCACGTCGCCGCCGTGATCGAAAGTGATCTTTGATTACAAGACGGAGAAGGGCCCCGCGCCTCCTGGCGGGGAGGAACGGAGCCCTTCGAGGTGCCGGCCGGTTTGCTGGGGACAAGTCCGGCCGGCGGGGGTGCTGCCGGTTAGTGGGCCGGGCCTGAGGATCGGTTGCCCTGCTGTGACGCGGGTCTCGTCACCGGGCGGCGACCATCTCCCGGGTGGTCACGGCCTGCTCGGCCAGGACGCTGCTGATCATCGTCTGGGTCTGGTTGATCTGGTCGACGATCGCGCCGATCGCGGCCAGCGACTCGACCACGTTCTCGGCGTCGGTCTGGATTGCGGTGATCAGCGCGGTCACGTCCTGGGTGGCCCGGGCGGTGCTCTGCGCCAAGTCCTTCACCTCGGTGGCGACCACCGCGAAACCGAGGCCCGCCTCGCCGGCCCGGGCCGCCTCGATGGTCGCGTTCAACGCCAGCAGGTTGGTCTGCCCGGCGATCGAGGTGATCACCTTGACCACGTCGCCGATCTTGGTGCTGGACGCGGCCAGCCGGCCCACCATCGAGTTCGCCGCGCTGGTCACCGAGGTTGCCTGGCCGGCCACCACTGTCGCCTGCACCACATTGCGCTCCACCTCCTGGATCGAGCTGACCAGGTCGGATCCGGCGTCGCTGAGCCGGGCCGTCTCCCGGATCCGCTGCAGCGCCTGGGATACCAGGAACGCGGTGTTGCGCAGGGCGGCGGCCCGGCTCTCGGACAGGGCGACCCGCTGCGTGGAGAAGAAGTCCAGCGTGCCGATCACCTGGTCACCGACCACCAGGGGCAGGCAGACGCCGGATTTCACGCCGACCCGCTGGGCGGCTGGTGCGCGTACGCAATCGGAGACCTCGGCGAGATCCGGCACGAAGACCATGTCCCGTGCCTGCCAGGCGCGGCCGGCCAGGCCGACGCCGGGAGCGAAGCTCGCGGCGTGCGTGACCTCGCGGAACTCCGCGCCGGCGTCACCGGACTCCAGGCCGAAGACGAGCGCGCCACGGGCCGGGTCGACCGACCAGAACGAGCCGTACGCCCAGCCGAACTCGCGGCGGATCGTGTCCAGGGCCTCCCGGATCACCACGTCCTCGCGGTACGCCGCGGACACCTGCCGCAGCACGGTGTTGACCGCCGCGAGGTCCTCGGCGGCGGCCGCCTGCCGCTCGGCCTCGGCCACCCGCTCCATCGCCTGGGAGACCAGCATCCCGATGCTGCGCAGCGTCTCGAGACGCTCCCCGGACAGCTCCACCGTGGACGTGGCGAAGAAGTCCATCGTGCCCACGACCTGGCCGTCCTCGGTCAGCGGGAAGCAGACGCCGCTCTTCACGCCGACCTTCGTCGCGATCGGCGCGCGTACGCAGTCCTTGACCTGGCCGATATCCTCGACGAAGACCAGGTCCCGGGTACGCCAGGCGCGCCCGGACAGGCCGACACCCTCGGCGAACGACGCCGACAGGGTGACCGCGCGGAACTCCGGGCCGGCGTCACCCGACTCCACGGCGAAGCGCAGTACCCCCGCCTCGGGGTCGATCCGCCAGTACGAGCCGTACGCCCAGCCGAAGCACTGCCGGACCGCGTCCAGCGCCGCCTGCGCCGCGGTCGCGGAGCAGTTCGAACTCTGCAGAGCCCGCACCACGGTGATCACCGCGGCCGCGTTCTCGCGCGCCTCGGCGGCCACGGCAGCGTCGCTGGCCTGCTGGTTCCGGCGGTTCGTCCACGCCATCGTGATGCCCATGCCTGAGTCTTCGGCGCTGCCAGAGGTCCGGTGAGCCGCACGGATAAGGTCCTGCCTTTGTCGCTCCCGGCCCGCACCTCTGTGGCAGACTTCCGCTCGACCTTTCGAACGCGCTGCGAGGTAATGGCATCGGTGTCCGTTTCTGATCCTTGGTGGGCACCCGGCCGGATCGCGTCTCTGCTCGGCGCCGGCGGCATCGCGGTGCACCTCGCCCTCGCCGGAGAGCACGCCGGTCACGCGCCGGCTGTCCTCGCCGGACTGGCCGTTCTCGCCCTGGTCTGCCTGCCGTGCGGGTTTCAGCTCTGGAAACGGCCGTCGGACCGGGCGGCGTGGACGAGCCTGCTCGCGCTCAGCGGGCTGATGACGCTGCTGCACCTGGGCATGCGGCCACAGGGAGCGATGCTGTTCGCGGTGCTCGCGGTGCCGGTGGCGCAGTTGCTGCTCGGTTTCACCGTGATGGTCAGGCGGGCACAGGCCGCGCCCGGCCGATCGCCGGCCTGACCCCGGCACGGTTCCCAGCAGAGAGCGCAGCATCCGCGCGCAACCGGGCGAGAGCCAATTCCAGGTGACCGGACCCCCTCTTGACGGCGACCGGATCCACCGACATAGTCCGTATCCATGAATGTGACGTTGTTCCGTTCTTGGAAACAGCGGGCCGCGGCGATCTCGGCTGCCCTCCTCGCTGTGACGTTTGCCGCGGCTCCCGCGGCCGCTGCGACCACGGCGGTCGCCAGCTATACGACGACCATCAACGGCGACAGTGCCGACGTGTACTACCCGACGACCGGGACCCGGCTGTCGGTGGCGCTCTTCCTCCAGGGCGCCAACGTCGACAAGTCCCACTACTCCACCTATGCGTCGACTCTCGCCTCGTACGGGTTCGTCGTCGCCGTCCCCAACCACACCCGATCCCTGTTCGGCGTGAGCGGCCTCTACCCCGAGGGCGCGCAGGCCGGCTGGGCTGTCGACTGGGCCGACGCCGAGGACGACAATCCGGCATCTCCGCTCTACAAGCGCATCAACGAGAACGAGCTGGTCCTGGCCGGCCACTCGTTCGGAGCCGCCACCGCGCTGAGCATCAGCGCCGGGCTCTGCATCATTCCGTTCTGCGCGATCGCGAACATCGCGCCGAGTGAACTCGAAGCGGTCGTCACCTACGGCGGTAACAACGTGCTCTACGGCACCGACCTGGTGCTGCCGGTTCTCAACACGGTGCCGGTCGGGTACATCCAGGGCACGGCGGACGGGGTGGCCACCACGAGTGAGGGTCAGACCACGTACAACCTGACCGCCGGCACGCCGAAGGCCTTCATCCAGGTCGCCGGCACCAACCATTACGGCATCACGAACGGTCAGAACCCGGCAGGCGCGCTGCCGGACGCCTCCGCGCAGACGCTGAACCAGGCCGTCGGCGTCGAGACGATCGCCCGCTGGTCAGCTCAGTGGCTGCTCGCCCAGACCGGCGACAGCGCGGCGAAGAAGTACGTCTACACCACCGGCGACGCCGCGGACGCGAACGTCACTGTCACGTACGTCAAGTAGGTCCTTCTGTTCACTGCGCGGCCGCACCCTCTAGGTGCGGCCGCGCCGGCCGCGTCGCACCCCGTGGGGTACGGGCATCGGCGCCACCAGATCGTCCGGCCACACCGCCCGGACCGCCCCGAGTGCCTCCCACTCCACGGCGAGCTCACCGAGCTCGGCCGCTGCCTGGGTCACCTGCTCGTCGGGCCAGGGAAGGTCGCCACCGTCGAACGAGGTCCACGCGTCCCGGACGAGCGCTGTCACCCGGCCGGCGTCACCGTCCTCAACCGCCTGATGCACCACCCCGGCCAGCAGCTCGGCCGTGGTGAGCGAACGTTTGTGCGCTTCCAGCAGCAGTTTGCTCCGCAGCGCCGCGTCGTGACGGGGCTTGCCGCTGATCAGTTTCATGTTCGAGAAGACTCCACCGGCCGCGATCGCACCGAAGACACCGTCGCTCAGGCCGAGGGTGCGCTCGGTGGCGAAGTGCGCGAGGTCGTGGGGAACCCGATGTTTCCGGTCGTAACCGGGTAGCTGGAGGACCACCCCGTCGCCGCGGTGCACCGTGGCGACGGTCGAGCCGGTACCGCTGTGCGCGAACAAGACCAACATTTCGTCATGCTGCC
Source organism: Actinoplanes sp. CA-015351 (assembly GCF_050955685.1). Classification (NCBI taxonomy): domain Bacteria; kingdom Bacillati; phylum Actinomycetota; class Actinomycetes; order Micromonosporales; family Micromonosporaceae; genus Actinoplanes; species Actinoplanes sp. CA-015351. The sequence continues at coordinate 5,280,994 of NZ_CP192102.1, read as the reverse complement.
AGAGGCCGGCTCCGCCGGTCATCGCACGGAAGTGACTATTGCACCCCTCGCTGATTCATGCGTCCGCCTACTGTCGAATGATGCGGATCTTGCTGAAGGACGCGCCGGCGGCAATCCGGGCCGGCGTCAGCGTGGTTACGCCGCTGCTCGTGGTCCTGCTGCTCGACCGCCCGTACTGGTCGATGTACGCCGCCTTCGGCGCGTTCACCTCCCTCTACGGCCGCACCCGCACCGGCCGCGGCCGTTTCATCATGCAGTCCGGCGCCGCCGCGGCCCTGGTCCTGGCGGTCGCCCTCGGCGTGCTGATCAGCGTCCTCGACGCCCGCACCTGGCTGGCCGTGCCGATCGCTGCCCTGATCGCCGGCGCCGGAACCGCCCTCGCCACCATCGCCGGCTGGCACCCGCCCGGCGCCCTGTTTCTGGTCTTCGCCTTCGGCGCCGTCGCGTCCGTGCCGCACCATCTCGCCGACCTGCTGCCGGCGCTCGGCGTCGCCGCCGCCAGCGCGGCGTTCTCCCTGCTGGTGGGCGCGCTCCACACGTCCGGTCCAGCCCCTCCCCGGGTACGCGTAAAGCTGGCGCACACCGTCCCCGCTGCGGTCGCGTGCGCCGCCTCGGCACTGGTGGCCGGCACGATCGCGACGGGTTTCGGCATCGGCCACCTGTACTGGGCCACCGTCGCGGCGGTGGCCCCGCTGTCCGCCCGAGGCAGATCAGCCCAACTGGTCCGGGCTGCCCACCGCATCACCGGAACCCTGGCCGGCCTGGTCCTGGCGGCGGTGCTGCTGGCGCCGGGCTTCGGGGCGTACCCGGCCGTGGCGATCCTCGCCCTCCTCCAGGTGGCCGCCGAACTGGTGGTAGCCCGCAACTACGGCCTCGCGATGCTCTTCATAACCCCGCTGGCGCTGCTGATGAACCAGGTAGCAGCCCCACGCCCCGTCGCCGGCCTCCTCTGGGACCGTGGCCTGGAGACGCTGATAGGCGTACTCATAGCCGGCGCCACCATCCTCACCACCCACCACCTCACCAAACCCCCCTGAACGCCACACACAACGGCGCTGTCCGGCCCGCGTGCTGAGTCGGGGCGCGCCTCGCACCCGAAGTCATCACGCGGTGGCGCCGTCCGGCCTGTGTGTTGAGTTGGGGCGCGTCTCGCACCCGAAGTCATCACGTGGTGGCGCTGTCCGGCCTGTGTGTTGAATTCGGGTGGGGCTCCGCCGAGCCGGCGCTGCGCTGAGTACCAACCGGCGCTCACCGCTGACCCTGCCGGCTACATAGGCCGGTGTTCTAGCGAGCCGTCGCCCAGCATCCCGAGTGGCACGAGCCGACCAGTCCGTGATCTTGGAGACCGCTAGCTGCGGAGTGTTACGCGCTGTCACGGCGAGGCAGGCCGGTAGCCGATGTGTGGAGCCTACTGGGGCCCCCAGGCACCGCCAGTTTCCAAGATCGGCCCGTGATGCCCGCGGTCACGACACGCAGAGCGACAAAAACGGTCGCCGGTGAACCGCGCTCCGCCGCGCTCCGCCGCGCTCCGCCGGGCTCTGTGGGGCCGGCTCCGCCACAGCCAGCCCCACAGTGTGTTGATTTTGGGTGCGATACGAACCTGGAGTCGACACGCAGCAGCCGTTTCGTGGCGTGCGTGTGGACATGGGGTGCGGATCGAACCCTAAATCGACACACTGGACCGTAAGTCGACACAGTGGGCTTCGGTCGTGTGGTCGTTCCATCAGCGCCGGACGAAACGGGCTGGGTGTTGGTCGCGGCGGCGGAACCTGTGAGTTTCGGGTCGGTCCAATGGCGTAACCGCACACCGTCGTCTACTGCAGGGAATTGATCAGCAGGGTCAGCGCTGGTTGAACGCCGCCGAGACAGCACCCATGACCAGCCCGCCCGCAGCCGGGCCACCGCCCGCCGCTCGGCGCCCGCCGCCGCCTATCGCCCAGCGGCTGGCGCTCACGGCTGTACTGCAACGTTTCAACACGACCGTAAGCGCCAGCCGGGCCAGCCGGGCCAGCCGGGCCAGCCGGGCCAGCCGGGCCAGCCGGGCCAGCCGGGCCAGCCGGGCCAGCCGGGCCAGCCGGGCCAGCCGGGCCAGCCGGGCCAGCCGGGCCAGCCGGGTCCCGGGGCTGCGCTGCGAGGGGTCGGTGGATGTGGGGGAGGGCGCCGTCACGATGTGGCGGCGCCCTCCGGGGAACGTGTCAGCTGGCCGGGTGGCCGTGCGAGCCGCCGCCGGCTGAGCCTGCGCCGGTGTTGGCCGGGGTTGCCGGGGTGGCGAGTGCGCCCTTCAGCCGGCTCACGGTGTAGACCGCGTGGGCTGCCGCGTCGCCGAGTTCGCTCAGCGAGCGGTTGTTGATGTTGGTGATGTCGTCGCAGGCCGCGTGGTAGCACGCGTCGTAGGGCTCGCCCGCGACGCCGCCGTATTCCGCTGCCTGCTCTTCGGTCTTGACGCCCTCGGCTCCGCTGAAGAGGCCGCCGGCCGGGATGCCGACCGCGATGAACGGGCCGTAGTCGGAGCGGCCGTCGAACGCCGTCGGGTCGCTGGCGAGGCCCTGCGCGGCGAAGTAGTCGTTGAAGACCGCTTCGATCTCGCCGGAGCCGTCCGGGCCGGCGGTGCCGGTGTCCGAGCCGTCGCCGTCGTAGACGAACCGCACGTAGTTGGGTGAGCCGACCATGTCGAAGTTCAGGTTCGCGTAGATCTTGGCCTGCTGGGCGGCGTCCAAAGAGCCCACGTAGTGCTCGGAACCGAGCAGGCCCGCCTCCTCAGCGCCCCAGAACGCGAACCGCAGCTTCTGGTTCGTCTTCACCTTCAGCTTCGCGGCCTGCTCGGCGATCTCCAGGATCGTGGCGGAACCGCTGCCGTTGTCGTTGATGCCCGGGCCGGCGGTGACCGAGTCGAGGTGGGCGCCGACGACGAGAACCCGGTTCGGGTCGCCGCCCCTGCTGTCCGCGATGATGTTGCTGGTCGTCGCCTCCGGGTCGATGAACGTGCTGGTCTGCACGCGTACCGTCACCGCGCCCGCGGACGAGGCCGCGGCGAGGGCGTTGCCGTCGGCGAAGCTGAGACCCACCACCGGCAGGTCGAACGGCTCGCCGAGGGTGCCGGTGAGCAGCACGTCGCGGCCCGGCTGGCCCTCGTTGAAGATGATCACCGCGTCGTACCCGGCGGCCTTGGCGTTCTGCGCCTTCACGATGAAGTTGCAGCCACCACGCTGGACCAGGGCGATCTGCGTGACGGTCGCCGACGCCGGAGCGAAGTCGGCGGGCGCGCAGCCGGCCAGCGACGACGGATCCGGCGTGGGCGGGAGCACGTTGTTCAGCGCCGGGACCACCGCTCCGGTGACGTCGCCGGTGCCGGAGAAGTCGAATGTGTGTGTCTCGTACGCCGGACCGGCCGGTGAGACCCGGGTGAGCTGCGCGGGAGCCAGCTCGTCGAAGAACGGGAAGATGAACTTCTGCTCGGTGACCCGGTAGCCGGCCTTCTTGAGCGTCTTCTTCACGTATGCGGCACTCGCCTCGAAGCCGGGCGTGCCCGAGGCGCGGGTGTCGTCGTTGCGGTCGGCGATCTTCTGGAACGCCTTCAGGTGGTCACGGACGCCGGAGACGGTGACCGCCTCGCGCAGGCGCTTGGAACTCTCGGAATGGTGCCCGCCACCGGCGGCCGCTGGTTGTGCGGCGACCGCGACGAGCATTGTCGCGATGACGGGGATGGCCAGTTTTCGCAACGAAACTCTCCTCCGTGCGATGGTCGCGATCCCCGCCGGAACCGGCGTGAGCCCGCGACATCGAGGGTTGTCAGCGTCGCTGAGATTAACCCGCTTGGATGCCTGCGGGAAGCGGAACCGAGCTGGTTGTGCACCGGCGTGTCACTCTTGGTGCAGCGGGAACGCACCAAACCAGGCGGAGGACGGCATGTCGGAAGCGCGGCCAGGCAGCGAGACCTTCGAGTACGCGGGCGCCACCGTCGAGATTGTCGACGCTGTCACCCTGCTCGCGGCGGCCCGGGTGAACCCGGTCGAGCTGCTGCGGCGGTCGACGTGGCCGTCGCCGGTGCAGAGAGTGGACATGACGGTGTCGGCCAACGGCGAGAACCACGTGTTCACCGCCCGGATCTCGGCGGGCGCGGAGCCGATGTCGACCGAGCGGATGCGCCAGCTGGTGCTCGGCCAGGACCCGATCGGACTGCTGCTCTCGAAACGGATCGCGGCCGGCGACCCGGTCGCCACCCGAATCGTCGACGGTGTCGGCACGGCGGCCGCGGCCGCGTACCGGAAATTGGGTCTTGACCGGCCCAGCGGGCCGGCGGCCGAACGCGAACCGGGAGTGCTCGCCGACGCCGTGGTGGGTTTGCAGGCGACCGTGACGTACGAGGAGAGCGGGACCGTCGCGCGGCTCGAAGCGCGGATGCCGCGCGACGAAGCCGGCGCCGGCCACCTGCGCGCGTTCGTCACGCTGACGCTGCAGGCGGTGCTGGAGATCAGCGGACCGGACACGCTGACCGGCCGGCACTACGTGGTGAGCCGGGAGACCGTGTCGAGGACGCCGGTGACCACCCAGGCGGTCACCCTCGACATGGTCGGTGGCCTCGGCGACGTGGTGTCGGAGCTACGCCAGGTGGCGGTCTCCTTCCGCCATCCCGAGGCGATGGCACGCTGGGGGGCACGCCGCCCTCAGGGCATTCTGATGTACGGGCCTCCGGGCACCGGCAAGACGATGCTGTCCCGGGCCCTGGCGAACGAGATCGGCGCCGACTTCCGGGAGATCCGCACCCCGGAGATCCTGGACAAGTGGCTGGGCGGCTCGGAACGCAACATCAAGCAGATCTTCCGGGATGCCCGTCGCTACCGGGTGCCGACGCTGATGCTGTTCGACGAGTTCGACTCGATCGTCAGTTACGCGGGCGCCGGTGGCGACGCGGCCAGCCAGGCGCTCAACGCGGTGGCCGGCATCTTCAAGCAGGAGATGAACGACCTCATCGAGGCGAACCCGAACGTGCTGGTCGTGGCGACCACGAACTTCCCGCACCGGGTCGACGAGTCGCTGATCCGGTCGGGCCGGTTCGACATCAAGGTCAGCGTTCCGAAACCGGACGAGACGGCCCGCTCGGAGATCTTCCGCAAGATGGTCCGGGCGCTGATCGCGGCGCACGAGACGCCCGGGTTCCGGATGTTCGCCGAGGATCTGGACTTCGGGGCGCTCGGGGTGGCGGCGACCGGGATGACCGGCGCCGACATCAAGGAGGTGCTGCGCCGGGTCCAGCTGACCAAGGCGATGCAGGACGCCCGGGGCGGGGGAGCGGACCCGATCAGCCAGCAGGAGCTGCTCACCGCGGTGCGCGAGCTGCGCGGAGCTCCATGACGGCTCAGGGCTCCCAGACGCGCACGTCGGCGAAGCAGGCGTAACCGCGTTCGTTGAGCGGGTCGTCATCGTTGTCGGACGCCGGCTGGAAGTCGTTGTCCCGGACCACGCCGAGCACGATCCGCCCGCTGTCGTGGCCGGTCGCCGGCAGCTGTGCGCGCAGCGGCCCGCCCCCGTCGAGGTCGGCGTCGATGTACGAGCCGCGGGCCACGATGGTGAGGGTGGTCCAGCCGAGGTACCAGGTGTCCGGGTTCATCGGTGTGCTGACGATCGGCGTGACCCGGCCCTCGTTCTCGGCCGCCACCGCCAGGGTCCCCTGGCAGGCGGTCACCCGGTACGCGCCGGTTGCCGTGGCGCGTACCCAGACGGCCGCGCACTCGCCCTCGTCGGGGACGGCGATGCTCACCGCGATGATCGGGTCGGCGAACCATTGGTCCGGGCCGGTGCAGCGCTGGTCGGCGACGGCCGACCGCCGCGCGGTCAGCCCGTCCGGCGAGAAGACGCAGGCGGCGGCCGGCATCCATGCGCCCGGGCCGCGCAACGGATCGGCGACAGCGAGGGTACGGAACGGGTCCGCGGCCGGCCGGGCGACCCGCCAGTCCATCGCGGCGGCGCCGGCCCCGGCGACGGCGAGCACCAGCGCGGCGAGTCCGGCGATCACCGCGGTGTTGCGCAGGACCGCGCGCCGCCGTCGCCGCCGGGCCACCCAGGCCCACGCCTCGGCGGCCTCCTCACCTTTCTCGGTCACGGCGTCGGCGTTGTTGCGCATGGCGAGGGCGGCCCACTGGACCTGCGGCTGTTCGGTGAGGTTGGCGCCCACCGCCAGCAGCCGGCCGAGCAGCTCGTGCGCGCTCGGCCGGCTGGCCGGGTCCTTCGCCAGGGCGGCCGACACCAGGTCGCGCATCGGCCCGTCGAGACCGTCCAGGCCGGGCGGCTGGGTGAGGATGCGCGCCGCCGTCGCGACCGGTGAGTCCGCCGCGAACGGTGTCGTCCCGGTCGCCGCGTACGCCACCAGCACCCCCCACGCGAACACGTCCATGGCCGGGCCGGCCGGCACCCGCGACTCGCCGGTGTCGAAGCGTTCCGGCGCCATGTACGCGATGGTCCCGACCATCTGATCCGGCCTGGTGTGCTCGGTCGGCGCCTCGGCCGCCCGGGCGATCCCGAAGTCGATCACTTTCGGGGTGCCGAGGGACAGCAGCACGTTCGCTGGTTTCAGGTCCCGGTGGATCACTCCGGCGCTGTGGATCGCGGCCAGCGCGGTGGCCACCCCGATCGCCACGCTGTGCAGGGCGCCGTCCCGCAGCGGACCGTCCCGGCGGACCATCTCCTCCAGGCTGGCGCCTTCGACATATTCGACCACCAGGTACGGCGTCGGATGCTCGGGGTCGGCGTCGAGGACCGCGGCGGTGCAGAACGGCGGCACCTGCCGGGCCCGGCGGACCTCGCTGCGGAACCGGGCGCGGAACGCCGGGTCGGCGGCGAGCTCGGGGCGGATCAGTTTGATCGCGACCCGCCGGTCGTCGGCGTCGTGCGCCAGGAACACCGCGCCCATGCCGCCTTCGCCGAGCCGGGCGCGGAGGTGGTACCCGCCGAGGCGGCGCGGATCGTCCGGACGCAGGGGTGTGCTCACGGCCCCGCACGCTACAAAGGCCGGCCCAGCGGCAAACCGCGATATGTCAGATCTTACTGGTGGATGCCTCATTGCGCGCGAACTCCGGTACCTGCGCCGGGTGGCCGAAGTGGTACCCCTGCGCCCGCCGGTACCCGATCCGGTACAGCTCCTCGGCCTGCTCCGCGGTCTCCACGCCCTCGGCCACCGCGACCAGGCCGAGGCCGTTGGCGACCTGGATCAGCGACGTGGCGATCACTGCGTGCCGGCCGGCCAGGGTCACGTTCTCCACGAACGACTTGTCGACCTTGAGTACGCGTACCGGCAGCGTCTGCAGCAGGCCGAGCGACGAGTGGCCGGTGCCGAAGTCGTCCAGGGCGATCTCCACGCCGAACTCGGTCAGCTCGTGCACGGCCCGGACCGCCGCGCCGCCGCCGAAGACCGCGGTCTCGGTGACCTCGACGACCAGCTCGTTCGGGGCCATCCGGGTCTCGGCCAGCACCGCCGCGACCATGCCGGCGAACCCGGGCTCGGCCAGCTGGCGTGCGGAGACGTTGACACCCATCCGGCGGGGTGCGACACCGCGGCGGCGCCACTCGACGTGCTGGGCGCAGGCGGTCCGCAGGATCCATTCGCCCAGTTCGACGATGAGGCCGGTGCGCTCGGCGACCGGGATGAAGTCGCACGGGCTGATCAGGCCGCGTTCCGGGTGCTGCCAGCGGATCAGGCTCTCGACGGCCTCCACCCGGCCGTGCGGCAGGTCCACGATCGGCTGGTAGACCAGGAACAGCTCGCCGGAGTCCAGGGCGGCGCGTAGTTCGGCGCTGAGGCGGGCCTCCTCGCCGGCCTGGTCGTCGAGGACGGCGGCGTACCGCCGGTGCCGGCCGCCGTCGGCCTTCGCCGCGTACATCGCGACGTCGGCCCGGCGGAGGACCTCTATCGCGGCATGGCCGACCGAAGGGAGGTCATGATCGCGTGGGTGTCGTCCGGGTTTCCCGGGGAGGCGGAACAGGCCGGTGTCGTCGGCGATGCCGACGCTGGCGCCGACCAGCAGGTCCTGACCACCCGCCCGGACCGGCCGGTGGATCGCGGCGCGCAGGTGACCGGCCAGGTCCTCGGCGGCGTCCGCGCTGATGCCGGGCAGCAGCACGGCGAACTCGTCGCCACCCATCCGGGCCGCCAGGGCGCCGGCCGGCAGCTCGGCGCTGAGCCGCTGCGCGACCACGACGAGCAGCTCGTCGCCGACGGCGTGGCCGAACCGGTCGTTGACCGCCTTGAAGCCGTTGAGGTCGAGCAGCAGCACGTGCGGTGAGCCCTCGGCGAGCGCGGCGGTGAGCCGGCGTTCGAAGCGGCGCCGGTTGGAGAGCCCGGTCAGCTCGTCGTGCATGGCCAGGTCCTCGAGCTGGCCGGCCTGCGCCTGCACCTGCTTCACGAAACCCCAGGTGCGGGCCAGGACCAGCAGGAACAGGGTGACTGCCCCGGCGCCGATGCCGGCCCACGCGATGTTCGCCGGGTCCTGGACGCCCTGCATGACGAGCAGGCCGGGCGCGAGCAGCGAGCAGGTGGCGAGGATCGCGAGGCGGCGCCCGCCGACCCGGTTCGCCTCGACGCCGCTGCGCGGCCTCTGGCGCATGCTGGGATGCAGCGCGGCGGCCGCCCAGCTGATGTACGCCATCAGGAACCCCGAGTCGACGAACCCACCGGTGTACTCCGCCGAGCTCGACATCGTCGTGTAGATGAGATCGCAGGTCAGCATCAGCATCGCGCCGATCGCGAGCAGCCGCAGGCTGGGTGTGCGGTTCTCGGCGCGGGTCAGCATCCGGGCGGTCGCTGCGGTCAGCAGCACGTCGGAGAGCGGGTACCCGATGGTGACGAGCCGTTCCAGCACCGGCGATCCGGCGTCCTCGAGCGTCGGCCCGACCACGAACACCCAGTAGACGAGCCCGATCCCGGTGGAGATCACCGCGGCGTCGATCAGGCCACCGCGGTCCCGGTCGCCGCTGCCGCGGCCGAGCCGCGACAGACCCGCGAAGAGCATCGGGTACGCGCAGAGATAGAGCGCGTCCGCCCAATACGGGTACGGGTACTCGCCGAGCCACAGCTCCGTCACGTCGTACGTGATGTCCCCGGCGACGAAGATCGCCACACCGCTCCCGAAGAGCAGCCAGGCACCGCGGTGCTCCGGCCGGTTCCGCAGGATGCCCACGAAGAGCATCAGCACCGACGAGACGCCGACGGTGTTGACGTAGATCTTCGCGGGCACGCTGTCGTCGGGCACGAGCGGGAAGCACAGGGCAGCGATGATCGCCACCACCAGCCAGCCCGACCAGAGCTGAACCCGAACGTTCCGCACGACTGGAGATCGTCCCAGGCCGCCGGACTCTGAGGATGACCCGGGTTGCAGGGTGGGCGCTCAGCAAATACCGCCCGGTGCCGAACGGGAGGGTGCGGGGTGATTCCGTCCGTGGCCGAGGCGTCGGTGGGCTCGCGGCCGGACCGGCCCCACAGGTGCTTCGCAGCGACGATGTGGGGTAATGAGCCGCTATGCCGACCACCCACTCCGACATCGTCATCGCGGCCCGCAACCGGGTGGCCTTCCCGCTGCTCGTTCCGTTCGTGCTGATCGCGGCGCTGGTCGTGGTGCGCTGGGCGCCGCTGCACACCCTCGACGAGTCGGTTTCCGACCGGATGCACGCGGCCGCGCTCGGGGAACCGGGCTGGGTCGACGTGGCGACGTGGCTGACCACCATCCTCAGCCCGACCGGCTGGCGGCTCGCCGTGCTGGTTCTGGTGGTCTGGCTGTACCGCCGCGGCGCGCGGCCGGTGGCGCTCTGGGCAGCCGCCACGATGATCATCGGCGGGGTGCTCGGCGCCGTGCTGAAACTGGTGTTCAGCCGGGCCCGCCCGGAGTTCCTGGAGCCGATCGCGAAGGCGTCCGGATACGCGTTCCCCTCCGGGCACGCCCTCAACAGTGCTCTCGGCGCCACGATTCTGCTGCTGGTCCTGCTGCCGATTCTGGGTGACCGGCCCGGTGCCCGCGCCGCCCTGTGGGCCGCCATGATCGTGCTTCCGCTGGTCACCGCCCTGACCCGGGTGGTGGTCGGCGTGCACTGGCTCAGCGACGTGACGGCCGGCCTCTTCCTCGGCGCCGCGATCGCTGTCGCGTCGGCCGCGGTCTATTCACGCAGAGGTGTTCCGGAGCCCGTCACCGGGTAATGCGGCGGTCGTGTTCGTTCTAGCGAAGCAAGTTCTGCTGCGGATCGTCCTGCCGATCGCTGTCCTGCTGCTGTTCCTGATCGGGCTCGGGCTGCTGCTCACCCATCAGGCTGCGCACTGGTGGCCGCTGACGATCGAGGACGGGGTGAACCGGGAGTTCGCCGGTGACCGCGTCGAACCGCTCACCCAGATCTCCGGCTGGGTCAGCGCTGTCGCCAACACCGGCTGGATCATCGCGGTCACCGCGGTGATCGCGGTGATCCTGCGCCTGGTTCTGCACCGCTGGCGGGAGTCGATCTTCCTCTGCCTCGCGGTCACCGCGCAGGCCCTGGTCTTCTTCTTCACCACGCTGGCGATCGATCGGCCGCGCCCGGACGTCAAGCGTCTCGACGCGTCGCCGCCGACCTCCAGCTTCCCCTCCGGGCACACGTCGGCCTCGGTCGCGCTCTATCTGGGTCTGGCGCTGCTGCTGGCCGGGCTGGTCCGGCACACCTGGCTGAAGGCGCTCTGCTGGGCGCTGGTCCTGGTGCCGATCGCGGTGGCCTTTTCCCGGATGTTCCGCGGCATGCACCACCCGAGCGACGTCGTGGCCGCGTTCATCAACGGCACGACGTGCGTCATCGTGATGGCACGGGCCATATTGGACCGTAAGGTGATCCCATGGTCGCGCTCGATTTCCCTTCCCCACCCACGCCGAACGGATTCAGCCCCGTCGCGCCGGGCAGCCGTCTGATCGTCACGTCCGGCCAGGTGCCGATCGCTGCCGACGGCAGTGTGCCGTCCGGCTGGGAGGAGCAGACCCGGCTCGTCTTCCAGAACCTCACCGGCGTGCTCACCGAGGCCGGCGCCACCTGGGCGGACGTGGTCAAACTGACCTACTTCGTGACCGCCACCGACGGCCTGGTCACCGTGCGCAGCGTCCGCGACGAGTTCGTCGACGTGACACAGCCGCCGGCCAGCTCGCTGGTCCAGGTCGCCGGGCTGTTCCGGCCCGACCTGCTGATCGAGGTCGAGGCGCTCGCGGCTGTCGCGTCATGAGCGCGTCGATGCGGTTCACCAAGTGGGGCGGCAAGCTGCACTGGCACTATCCGCTGGAGCCTATCGGCTCCGATGAGCACGGTCTGTGGTTCGGCGCGCGCTCCGGGACGATCATGACCCGAGGGTACGAGGAACCGGTCCGCCAGCCGCACGACTTCATCACTCTCGTGCCGTCGGCAGGGGACTGGATCGCCAGCTTCAACCCGTCGACGGCCGACACCGAGGTGGCCGTCTACGTCGATGTCACGACGCTTCCATCGTACGAAGGTGGGGTGGTTCGTGCCGTTGATCTTGATCTTGATGTGGTCCGGCTCTTCGACGGATCGGTGCGGGTGCTCGACGAGGACGAGTTCGCCGAGCACCAGATCCTCTACGGGTACCCGCCGCCGGTGATCGCGCAGGCCCGCGCGACCACCGACGACCTGGTCAGCCGGCTGACCGCGGCGATCGAGCCGTTCGAGACGGCCGCCGCGGCCAGGCTGGCCGCCTATGTCGATCAGCTGTAACTGAGCAGGCCCGCGTTGATCTCTTCCCACTTGGCGCGCAGCTCGGCGACGATCTCCGGGTGCTTCGCGGCAAGGTTGGCCTGCTCCCGCGGGTCGGTCTCGACGTCGTAGAGAGCGTCGGCCCCGGTCGCGGTCAGCCGCAGGTACTTCCACTTGCCGCGGCGCAGGGCACGGTTGGCCCGGGTACGCCAGAACAGGTCCCGCTCCGGTGCGTCCGAGCCGCGCAGCAGGTAACCGGCGAAGCTGGAGCCGTCCAGCGGGAAGTCCTCGCTGGGCTCGGCGCCGGCGACCTCCAGCAGGGTGGCTGTCCAGTCGTGGGTGACGACCGGCTCGTGGCTGACCTGGCCGGAACGGATCCGGGCCGGCCAGCGCAGGATCGTCGGCACCCGGATGCCGCCCTCCTGCAGGTTGCCCTTGCCGCCGGAGAGCGGCCAGTAGTACGAGAACCGCTCGCCACCGTTGTCGCTGGCGAAGACGACGAGGGTGTTCTCCTCCTGGCCGGTCTGGCGGAGCGCGTTCAGCACCTGCCCGATCCGCTTGTCCAGGTTCTCCACCATCTTCTTGTAGGTGTCGAGTGAGCCGCCGTCGTAGTGGAAGATCGCCTGGGCGTTGCCGGCCTTGATCTTCGCGGTGATCTCTTCGCTGACCTTCTGGTCGCCCGGGGCTTCCCAGGGCCAGTGCGGGCTGGTGAAGTTGAGGTTCAGCAGCCAGGGCTTATCCTGATTTTTCTGATTTTTCACGAATTCTTCGGCTTTGTCGGCGATGACGTCGGTGTAGTAGCGGCCGTCGTTCGGGACCTCGGTCTCACCCTCGAACAGGTCGTACTTACCGGTGTGGCTGTACTTCGAGTAGTAGTCGACACCACCGGAGTAGTTGCCGAAGAAGTAGTCCCAGCCGGTGCGCAGCGGGCTGAAGTTCGGCAGGAACCCACCGTGCCACTTGCCGATCAGGGCGGTCGCATAACCTTTTGCGCGCAGCAGCGAGGCCAGCGTCGGGTGGGTGGCCGGGATGCCGTCGCGGTCGTTGACGGCGCCGATCGGCTCGGGCAGGCCGCCGGGCGTGCGGCCCGGGTACCGTCCGGTGTACAGCGCGACCCGGGTGGGCGAGCAGACCGCGCCGGCCGAGTACCCCTGGGTGAACCGGACGCCACTCCTGGCGAGCCGGTCCAGGTTCGGCGTGGCGATGTCCGGCGAGCCGTAACTGCTCAGGTCGGCCCAGCCGAGGTCGTCAGCCAGGATGAAGAGAATGTTGGGGCGCTTGCCCCTGGCTTTGCCGCTGCTCTTGTCGGCCGCGAACGGTTTCTCGTCCTGGCTCTTGTCCGTGCTGCCGGCGAAGGCGGCGTCGGCGGGCAGTGCGGTGGCGGCGGCGGCGCCGGCAAGCGCGCCGAACACGCCCCGGCGGGTGGTCCCACGGTCAGTCACGTCGTCTCCTGTGGATCGAGGAAGGCGCCGCCGACATTAACCACCATCTCGATAGGAGTAAAGGGTCATCCCAAACCGGGGATCCGATCGACGGAGAGCGCCGGCCACGAGGGCGAGGCCGAGCAGGAGGAGCGTCGCGCCGAGCGCCGCCCAGAACCGATCCCAGGGGAGTTGCTCGTCCGATCCGTTGTCCGGGTAGCGGTATGCGTATGCCGTGAGGGTCCCGTCGGAGTTCTCGGCATGCAGGACCGTGGTGTACGCGTCGTCCCGGTATGCGTCGACGTGAAGTTCCCATTGCCGGGGTTCCGGCGGGCCGGGCTGGGCCGACACCAGGTTGTTGCCGCCGGCTGAGGACATCGCGGCGAACACGAGCAGAGCCAGCGGCACCATGCCGGCGGCGGCCGCCAGCAGCGGCCCGCGGCGCAGGACCGCGGCGTTGATGGCGAACCCGGCCAGGATGAGAACACCGGCCGGGATCAGGAGAAGGCTCGCCCGGTTCCAGGGGTTCGGCGGGATCTCGCCCGGCCCGACATGGACGTTGACCACCTGCTCGGCACCGAACATCAGAACCGTGGCCGCGAACACGCCCGCCGCGACGAACTCCGCGGTGCTGTTTTCCGCCGTGCTGTTTTTCGCGGTGCTGTTTTTCGACGTGCTGTTTTTCGACGTGCTGTTTTTCGCAGGGCCGTTTTTTGCCGGGTTCGGCCTTGTTGGCTTGGGGCTTCGAGCCTGCTCCAGCACGGCCAGTGCGAGAGCCGCAACGCCGCCGGTGAGCAGGCCCACCTCGATCAGGCCCAGCAGGCCGTCGCCGCTGGTCAGGTCGCCGGTAGCGCCGGTCCTCGCCTCCACCAGCCCGACGCCGGCCGCCAGCAGAGCCAGCCCGGTGACCAGCGCGTTGTGCGGGCGGCGCCACGTCAGCACATATGCCAGCAGCGCGCCCAGCGTCAGAACCCCGCCGAACGGCAGGAACCCCTCACCGGTGAGGAGGAGCCCGAAGACGTACAGGGCGCCGAACGCCAGGAACCAGAACACGAAGAGCACCCGAGAATGCTCACCCCATCCACCACCCGCCGCCATCCCGCGACCGGCCGCCGGCCGGCAGCCACCCTCAGAACCTGAGAGAAAACAGCCGCACTGCCCCACCCCCGTCGACCCATCCCGCCGAGCCACAAACACAAGCCCGCCCGGAGGTCGTCCGCGGCGTGCCGGGTCCGGGCTCGGGTCCGGGGTCCGGGTCCGGGTTCGGGTCCGGGCTCGGGTCCGGGGTCCGGGTCCGGGCTCGGGTCCGGGGTCCGGGTTCAGTTCGGGTTCGGGTCCGGTTCGGGTTCGGGTTCGGTTCGGTTCGGGTGCGCACCGGGACTGGCCGCGCCGCACCCGAAATCAACACGCCCGGCGTGCGGGCCCGGCCCGGCCCGCACCCGCGCCCCGCCGGCTGGCGCTCACGGTCGCCGTGGTGTGCAGCTGGCAGCCGTGGTGTGCAGCTGGCAGCCGTCAGGTGCAGCCGGTTGGGGCTGGCTGGCGCTTAGGGTCGCCGTGGTGTGCAGCTGGCAGCCGTGGTGTGCAGCTGGTAGCCGTCACGTGCAGCCGGTTGGGGCTGGCTGGCGCTTAGGGTCGCCGTGGTGTGCAGCTGGCAGCCGTGGTGTGCAGCTGGCAGCCGTGGTGTGCAGCCGGTTGGGGCTGGCTGGCGCTTAGGGTCGCCGTGGTGTGCAGCTGGTAGCCATCACGTGCAGCTGGTAGCCATCACGTGCAGCTGGCAGCCGTGGCGCCGGCCGGTTGGGGCTGGCTTGTGCTTGTGGTCGTCTGGAGGCGGGGAAGGTGACCGCGAGCACAAGCCCGTCGCGGAGCGTGGTCGCTATGTGGGCGAAACTCATCTAGATCTGAATCAGCGACCGGCGGTGGGCGCGCGGATGCTGTTCCCGGGTGGCCTGCTGTTCTGATGGGCGACGGCGGCTGGGGGCGGCGGCTGGGCGGCGGACCCTGGGCGGCGGACCCTGGGTGGCGGATCCTGGGTGGCGGATCCTGGGTGGCGGTTCGGGGTGGGTGGGTCACGATGGGGGGTATGACGAAGCTGACGGCGCGGGAGATTGTCGAGCGGGCTCCGGGTGGCTGGGTCTACCTGCTCGGGGCGTTGCGTACCCGGCTGCGGACCGGGGACTTCGCTACCGGGCTGGCGCTGGTCAACGCCATCGGAGCGGCGGCCGAGGCTGCTGATCATCACCCGGACCTGGATCTGCGGTACACCTATCTGGACGTCACGCTGGTCAGCCATGACATCGGGGCGGTGAGTGGGCGGGACCTGCGCTTTGCGCGTACCGTCGCTGATCTTTGTGCGGAAGCGGGAGTCGCGCTGGAGCGCGGCGGGATCGCCAAGCTGGAGTTCGCGCTGGACAGCCCGGAGGTCGCGAGGGTGTTGCCGTTCTGGGCGGCTGTCTTCGGCGGCGAAACCAGCCATGATGAGGTGAAAAATCCGGATTTGCCGACGCTGTGGATCCAGCCGTCCGGAGACGAGACGGCCCGGCAGCGCTGGCACCCTGACCTCTGGGTCGACCCCTCTGAAGTATCAGCGCGCATCGATGCCGCGATCAGGGCCGGCGGCAGGCTGGTCAGCGACGACGAAGCGCCGAGTTTCTGGGTGCTGGAAGACCCGGACGGCAACAAGGTGTGCCTGTGCACGTGGCAGGACCGGGATTGAACAGAGAGAGGCGGGGTGGCCCGAGCCACCCCGCCTCGCCCCTTACCGATCTAGGCCGCGACAGGAGCCTGATCGGTGACCGGAGCGACAGACCCGCCGGACAGGTGCCGTAGGTAGGCCGGCAGGGTCAGGAACTCCGGGCAGGTCCGCTCGGTGAGCAGAACGGTCAGCAGCGTCCGGGCCTGGCCGAAGCACCGGGCCGCGTCCTCGTCCAGGGCGCCGGTCTCGCTGAGCACGTCCAGTTCCTCGCGGAGCATCCGGGTGACCAGGCCTGCCGTGACCGGCACGCCGTCGTCGGTCGGTGTTCCCGTGGAGATCCACTGCCACAGCTGGGCCCGGCAGATCTCCGCGGTGGCGGCGTCCTCCATGAGGCCGCCGAGGGCGACCGCGCCGCGGCCGCCGAGCCACGCCGCGATGTAGCGCAGCGCGACGCTGATGTTGGTACGCAGCGCGACCTCGGTGACCGTCACGTCCGAGGACTTGACGGTCAGCAGGTCCGCGGCGGTGACCCGGACGTCCTCACGCTTGCGCACGATCTGGTGCGGCTCGTCGCCGAGCCACTGGTCGAACACCTCGCGGCACGTCTCGACGAGGCCGGGGTGTGCGACCCACGAGCCGTCGAAGCCGTCGCCGACCTCGCGGCGCTTGTCCTGGCGGACCTGGTTGAGCGCGCGCTTCGCGGCGACCGGGTCGCGGCTCGGCACGACAGCGGCCATGCCGCCGATCGCGTGGGCGCCGCGCTTGTGGCAGGACCGGACCAGCAGTTCGGTGTACGCCCGCATGAACGGCGTCGTCATGGTGACCTGGGACCGCTCCGGCAGAACCGCGTCCGGCCGATTCTTGATCATGCTGAACAGGTAGTCCCAGCGGCCCGCGTTCAGGCCGGCCGAGTGCTCACGCAGTTCGTACAGGATCTCTTCCATCTCGAAGGCCGCGTTGATCGTCTCGATCAGGACGGTGGCCCGGATGGTGCCGCGCGGGATGCCGAGGTATTCCTGGGCGAAGACGAAGACGTCGTTCCAGAGGCGGGCCTCCAGGTGCGACTCCAGCTTCGGCAGGTAGAAGTACGGTCCGCTGCCCCGGTCGATCTGCTTCTGCCCGCAGTGGAACAGGTACATGCCGAAGTCGAAGAGCGAGGCGGAGACCGCACGGCCGCCGATTCGCAGGTGGCATTCGGGCAGGTGCCAGCCGCGAGGCCGGACCATGATCGTCGGCAGGTCAGCGCCCACCGCGTAAACACGGCCGTCGGCCGCGGTGAAACCGAGCGTTCCGTCCAGCGCGTCCCGCAGGTTGGCCTGCCCGATGACCACGTTCTCCCAGGTCGGAGCTGTCGCGTCTTCGAAGTCGGCCATCCACACGCGAGCGCCCGAGTTCAGCGCGTTGATCGTCATCTTGCGTTCCGGCGGGCCGGTGATCTCGACCCGCCGGTCGGTGAGATCCGGCGCGGCGGGAGCGACCTGCCAGGACAGGTCGTCCCGCACGTGCTGGGTGGAGGCCAGGAAGTCCAGATCGGTGGTCCGGGTGGCCCGGCGGCGCCGGCGGCGCTCCAGCAGCTGCACCCGGCGGGCGCCGAACTCGCGGTCGAGTGCCACGATGAACTCGACAGCCTCGGTGGTCAGGATCTCGGAGTAACGACCCTCGGTCGTTCCAGTCAAGGTGATCTCTTCGGCGCCCATTTTTTATCGTCTCTCTAGGTCAGAACTGCTCGGCCTCAGTGGATCCGGACAGCGCGGTGGTGCTGCTGTCCGGGTTCAGAGCGGTGGAGACGGCGTCGAAGTAACCGGTGCCGACCTCGGCCTGGTGCTTGGTCGCGGTGTAACCGTCGGCCTCGGCCGCGAACTCGGCCTCCTGGAGCTTCACGTACGCGCTCATGCCGGTCTCGGCGTAACCGCGGGCCAGCTCGAACATCGAGTGGTTGAGCGCGTGGAAGCCGGCCAGGGTGACGAACTGGAACTTGTACCCCATCGCGCCGAGCTCCTTCTGGAAGCGGGCGATGGTGTCGTCGTCCAGGTTCTTCTTCCAGTTGAACGACGGCGAGCAGTTGTAGGAGAGCAGCTTGCCCGGGTGCTTGGCGTGCACGGCCTCGGCGAACTTGCGGGCGAAGTCGAGGTCCGGCTTACCGGTCTCGACCCACAGCATGTCCGCGTAGTCGGCGTACGCCACACCGCGGGCGATCGCCGCGTCGTCGCCCGGGGTGACCCGGAAGAAGCCCTCGGAGGTGCGCTCGCCGGTCACGAACGGCTGGTCGCGCTCGTCCACGTCGGTGGTGAGCAGGTCCGCGGCCAGGGCGTCGGTACGGGCGATGACCAGGGTCGGCACCCCGGCGACGTCAGCGGCGAGGCGCGCGGCGTTGAGCGTACGAATGTGCTGCTGGGTTGGGATCAGCACCTTGCCGCCGAGGTGGCCGCACTTCTTCTCGCTGGCGAGCTGGTCCTCCCAGTGCACACCCGCCGCGCCGGCCGCGATCATGGCCTTCATCAGCTCGAACGCGTTCAGCGGGCCGCCGAACCCGGCCTCGGCGTCGGCGACGATCGGGGCGAACCAGTCACGCTCGTACCGGCCGGCCGAGGTGTCGATCTGGTCGGCGCGGATCAGGGCGTTGTTGATCCGGCGGACCACCGCGGGCACCGAGTTGGCCGGGTAGAGCGACTGGTCCGGGTAGGTGTGGCCGGAGAGGTTCGCGTCCGCCGCGACCTGCCATCCGGAGAGGTAGATCGCCTTCAGACCGGCGCGCACCATCTGGGTCGCCTGGCCGCCGCTGAGTGCGCCGAGCGCGTTGATGTAGTCCTCGGTGTTGAGCAGCTCCCAGAGGCGGGCGGCGCCGCGCTCGGCGAGGGTGTGCCGCTCCTGGAGGGTGCCCCGCAGCTTCACGACGTCCTGTGCGGTGTAGTCACGCTTGACGCCGGCCCACCGGGGGTCACTGGCCCATTCCCGAGTGAGGTCCTCTGCGGTACCGCCACGGTTTTCGGTCAGCTCGCTCATCAGAAAATCCCTTTCGTGCCCTGTCGCGTTCTTCCGTGCGTTCTTCCGTGTGGAAGAACTTCACTCTCAGGGATCGCACCACCCCTCCTGAAGACTGTTTCCCTGGAAAGAAGTGAAGAAATTCTGTTAACGTCAAACCCGTGACCGCTTCACCTTCCTCCGAGCCCGCCGTCGACCTGGTGACCCTGGGGCAGCGGCTCCGGCATCTCCGCCGCACCAAGGGCATGACACTTGATCAGCTCAGCGACGCCGTCGGCCGTGCGCCGTCCCAGCTGTCGCTGATCGAGAACGGGAAACGGGAGCCGAAACTCTCCGTCCTGCAGGCGATCGCCGGGGCGTTGGGCGTACCCATGCAGGATCTTCTGCGTCCGGAGGCGCCGAGCCGGCGCGCCGGGCTCGAGATCGAGCTGGCCCATTTTCAGCAGAACCCCGCCTATCAGGCACTTGGCCTGCCGGCGGTGCGTGCCGGGCGGCGGTTGCCGGCGGACGCGCTGGAGTCGCTGATCGGGATGCACCGCGAGCTGAACCGGGTGCTCACCGAGCAGAGCGCGACCCCCGAGGTGGCCCGGCGGGCGAACGCGCAGCTGCGCGCCGAGATGCGCAAGCGCAACAACTACTTCGCCGAGATCGAGCAGGCGGCGGCGAAAGTGCTGCAGTCGGTACGGCACACCACCGGCCCGCTGTCGCAGCGCGGCATCCTCGACATCGCCGCGCAGATCGGCTTCACGCTGCACTACGTGAACGACCTGCCCACGTCGACCCGCTCGGTGACCGACCTGAAAAATCGGCGAATCTTCCTTCCGCAGGTAGCCAGCGGAAAGGGCCACGATCCGCGCGCCGTCGTGCTGCAGACGCTCGGACACTTCGTGCTCGGTCACAACGACCCCGCCGACTACGGCGACTTCCTGCGCCAGCGCGTCGAGGTCAACTACTTCGCCGCCGCGCTGCTCATGCCGGAGAAGTTCGCCGCCGACTTCCTGGCGGAGGCGAAAGCCGACCGGGCACTCGCCATCGATGACTTCCGCGACGCGTTCGGCGTCTCCTACGAGACGGCCGCGCACCGGTTCACCAACCTGGCAACCCAGCACTTCGGCATTCCGGTGCATTTCGCCCGGGTGCACGAGAGCGGGATCGTCTACAAGGCCTATGAGAACGACAACGTCCGCTTCCCGTCCGACGTGACCGGCGCGATCGAGGGCCAGCCGGTCTGTCGCAAGTGGGCTTCACGCACGGTGTTCGAGGCGGACGATCCGTACTCGTCGTTCTACCAGTTCACCGACACGACAGCCGGGACGTACTGGTGCACGGTCCACGTCGAGTCCACGTCGTCAGGCCTCTTCTCGGTGACTGTCGGGACGCCTTATGAGCACGCGCGCTGGTTCCGCGGCGGCGACGTCACCGGCCGCACGGTGTCGAACTGCCCCGATCCGGACTGCTGCCGCCGTCCACCGGTTTCGCTGGTCGATCGCTGGGCCGGAAACGCGTGGCCGAGCGCGCGCGTCCACTCACATCTGCTGGCGGCCCTGCCCCCGGGCACGTTCCCGGGCGTCGACAACCGCGACGTCTACGACTTCCTGGAGCGGCGGGCCTGAGCATTCCCCGTTCGTTCTTCGCTGGTTCTTCGCTGCTTTCAAGATCAAGTTCATGTCGCAGCAGGGTGGTGGGTACGGACCGCCGCTCCCGCCGAGGGCGCGGCACCGGGCGCTGGCCGCTACGCGTCCAAACCGCACCCCGCCACCGCGCGACCTGCGTGATCGGTTGCGCCCTCTTCCTGTCACCCCAGTTCCCAGGCGGGGGTGCCTCTCGAGTTCCGCCATGGGGGTGGTGCTGGCCGGGCGGTGCGGCTTGCGGAGGGGCGCTGCGGAAGGCGGGCCAGCGCGGGATGGCGGGTCGCGGGTCGCGGGTGGCGGCGTGGTTGGGCGGGGGCGGGTCGGCGCGGGATGGCGGGTCGCGGGTGGCGGCGTGGTTGGGCGGGGGCAGGCCAGCGCGGGGTGGCGGGTCGCGGGTCGCGGGTGGCAGCGCGGTTGGGCGGGCCGGGGTCGCACAAAACTCTCGTTGGGCGTGGATGAGGCCGCACCCAACGACTCGGTGCGATTTCATCCACGCCAGGGCCGGGACAGGAGCTCACGAATGCACTCCGTGCGTCCTGATCACCGCTGCCAGCCCCTTGCGTGTGCTCGGCTCCCGCCCGGTTCGGTTCTCGCTCGGCTCGCCTCGCCTCGCCTCGGCTTGGCTTGGCTAGGCTCCTGCTCTGCTCGGCCTCTGCTCGGCACCCGCTCTGCCCGGCCCTCTGTTCTGCACGGTTTGGTTCGGTTGGCTCGGCCGCAGGATCTGGTCTGGCTGGATGCGCATCGCGGCCTCGGCGGGCACTCGGCTGTCGCGGAGGACTGCTGGCTGCACGCTAGGGCGACCGTGGTGTGCAGCTGGGGCCGTGGTGTGCAGCTGGCGAGCGGCGGTGGCTCGGCTGTCGTGTGGGGCTGGCGGCTGTGCGCGAGGGTGACCGTGGTGTTCAGCTGGCGGGGGTTCAGGGGTCGAGCAGCTCCACCGTCACCGGCGTCGTGTCGCCGGCGTCGAGGGACTCGGCCTTGCGGATCGCGCGCTTGACCGGCAGCACGTAAACGCCGCGGGCACTGTCCGGGAAGATCGATGTTGTCCAGCTGCTGCCGCCGATCGCGGCGCGGACCCGCAGGGAGCCGAAGCCTCGCCGCACCCCGGAGGTCACGTCGCGGATGAGCTCGGAGCTGTCGCCCGGCAGGCTCACGAACGTCCAGCTCTCGCCGCGCCGCGCGTCCCAGATCCACAGCTCCGCTGAAAACTCCACTCGCATCCGCGCAGCATCCCACGCGGGTATGACAACACCCCGCGACGCCAAACCGGGGCAAGACCCTAAAGAATCCTTAACACTCTTTACTGTTAACACGACTTAATTTACGTTGATGAACATCCCCGCACCTCCTACATAGGAGTTTCTGGATGCAACGTAAGTTCACTCTGCCCGCGCTGACCGTCGCGGCTGTTACCGGATCCCTCTTCGTGGCCGTCTCCCCGGCGTCCGCGCACGGCTACATCTCGTCCCCGCCCAGCCGGCAGGCCAACTGTGCGAGCGGCGCGGTCTCCGGGTGTGGCGACATCGTCTACGAACCGCAGAGCGTCGAGGCTCCGCAGGGTTCCATGCAGTGCAACGGAGGCGGCAGCCGTTTCACTGTGCTCAACGACGGTGCCAAGTCCTGGCCGGCCACCACGGTCGGCACCAGCGTCACGTTCAACTGGGTGATCACGGCGCGGCACTCGACCGCGACGTGGGAGTACTTCATCGGCAACACCAAGGTGGCGTCGTTCAACGACAACGGCGCGCAGCCGGGCGCCACCAAGTCGCACACGGTGAGCTTCGCCGGATACTCCGGCCGGCAGACCGTGCTGGCCCGGTGGAACGTGAAGGACACGATCAACGCGTTCTACTCGTGCGTGGACCTGAACTTCGGCGGCACCACCACGAACCCGACGCCGACACCGACGGCCACCGCGAGCCCGACGCCCACGGCCAGCCCGACGGTCAGCCCGACCAGCAGTCCGACGGCCAGCCCGACGACCAGTCCGACGGCGACGCCGACCCCGACGAGCACCGCGACGTCCGGGACGACGACGTGGACGACGGGCAAGACGTACAAGGTGGGTGACCGGGTGACGTACAACGGCGTGACCTATCAGTGCCGGCAGGCTCACACCGCGCTCAGCGGATGGGAGCCCCCGTACGTCGCGGCCCTGTGGGCGGCGGTCTAGCAGGAAAGGGCGGCCCGGTTCGCCGGGCCGCCCTGGCCTTCCTGCTGCTCACGCTTCTGGTCACCGGCTGCGCCGCCGACCCCGCGCACAACGAGACCGACGTGATGTTCCTGCAGATGGGACTGGCGCAGATCGCCGAGGGTGATCAGGTCGCGGTCGTCGCGGAGCAGTCCGCGGTCAACCCCGACGTTCGTACGCTCGCCGCCGAGCTGCGCGGCCAGTGGCAGTCCGAGTCAGCCACGATGCGCGGCTGGCTGACCGATTGGGATCGCCCGGAGACGGTCGAGAAGACCAGCGAGCTGCATGCCGGGCACGGCGATCTGCACGCGCTCCAGCCGGGCGACATCGACGGGCTGCGCGCCGCGAAGGGCTCGGACTTCGATCGGATCGCGGTGGCGTTGCTGCTCGGGAATTTGCACAACACCATGGAGACGTTGCGGATGGCGACGGGCGGTAGTGCGTACCCGGAGGTCAAGAGCTTGGCCGAAACGATGACAGCGACCAGGCAGGGCCAGATCCAGCGCCTG
This sequence comes from Actinoplanes sp. CA-015351, assembly GCF_050955685.1. Classification (NCBI taxonomy): domain Bacteria; kingdom Bacillati; phylum Actinomycetota; class Actinomycetes; order Micromonosporales; family Micromonosporaceae; genus Actinoplanes; species Actinoplanes sp. CA-015351. The sequence continues at coordinate 5,257,868 of NZ_CP192102.1, read as the reverse complement.
CTGGCGCTGGCCGCGGGATGAAAATCGACAATCAACATCAGGCCGCATGGGTACGGTCGGAGCATGCCCGAACTGATCACACCGACGGTACGCCTGCACGAGGCATGGCTGGAGTCCCGTGACGAGTGGGGCAGGGGTGTGCACCAGCCGGGGTCCGGGCTGCGCCTGACCGACGATCCGGACACGCACGCCGGGTTCGCGGCCTGGACGCGCCGGCTGGTCAGCGAGGAGGACCCGGCCGTGACCCCGGAGGCGGGCTGGGTGAACTGCTCGTACCGCTGGGTCGTCGAGGACGACCGGGTGCTCGGCGCGATCTCGCTGCGGCACGTGCTCAACGACTTCCTGCTGAACGCGGGCGGACACATCGGGTACGGCATCCGCCCCTCGGCGAGGCGGCGTGGCCTGGCGAGTTTCGCGGTGGCCGAGATGCTGACGGCGGCCGGCAAGCTCGGTATCGACCGCGTGATGATCAGCTGTGACGTGGCGAACGAGGCGTCGGCGCGGACCATCGAGCGCAACGGCGGGGTCCTGGAGGACATCCGGATTACCCACCTCGGCACCGTGAAACGCTATTGGATCACGCTCTGACCAGGTCGTTTTTCTCCTGGAGTAGGCGCATGACCTCGGTTACCAGCGGGTCTGCGGTGCGGCGGCGGGGTGTGGCGATGCCGACGAACCGGCACGGGCCGGGCGGGGCGAGCCGGATCGCGGTGAGGCCGCTGCGGTCGGCGGTGAGCGCCACCTCGGGGATCATGCTGATCCCGACGCCGGCCCGGACCAGCGACTGCGCGAACTGGTAATCGGTGCCCCGGCAGGAGGTGCGCACCTCGAACCCGGCCATCGCGGCGTAGTGGTCGAGCATGTCCCCGACCACCAGGCAGCCGTGCACCCAGCGCTCGGCGGCCAGCTCGGCGATGGTGATCGAGGTACGCCCGGCGAGACTGTGCCCGGCCGGGAAGACGATCCACATCGGGTCCTCCAGCAGCGGGGTCCAGATCAGGCCCGGCATCGAGGGCGGGGGACCGTCGAAGTGGTAGGACAGCGCCATGTCGGCGCCGCCCGAGCGGACCAGGCCGAGGCTGTCCTCCGGCTCGCTCTCGATCACGGTGAGCTCGACGCCGGGGTGCTCCGCGGTGAACCGGGTCAGCGCGGGTGGGAGCAGCCGCTGCCCGCCGCTGGTGAACGTGGCGACGGTGAGCCGCTCGGTGCGGGCCGCGGTGAGCCGCTCGATCTCACGCTGGGCACAGAGCAACTCGGCGGCGATCGACTCGGCGGTGGTGACCAGGACCTTGCCGGCCTCGGTGAGCTCCACCCCGCGGGTGCTGCGCCGCACGACGGGCGTGCCGACGGTGCGCTCCAGGGCGCTGATCTGCTGGGAGATCGCCGACGGGGTGAGCCGCAGCTCAGCGGCGGCCCGGTTGAAGCTGCCGTGCCGGGCGACCTCGGACAGGACCTGGAGGCGACGAGCGTCGATCATCAGTTTTCCTTAAAACGCCAACAGCAAGTTGTCACTACCGCTAATCACCGTACGCCGTGAGGCTGAAGAGGTGAATCGTCTCGCCTGGTTGCTCTTCGCTCTCGTCTCCGTCCTCTGGGGGATCCCCTACTTCCTCATCAAGATCGCGATTGTGGACCTGTCGCCGGTCTTCGTGGTCGCCGGGCGTACCGCCATCGCGGCAGCCGTGCTGATCCCGATCGCGATGGCCCGCGGCACCCTCGGTGCGCTGCGCGGGAAGCTGCCGGTGGTGGCGTTGATCGCGATGGTGCACATCGTCGTCCCGTTCACCCTGATCACGTACGGCGAGCAGCACATCTCGTCATCGCTGACCGGCATCCTGATCGCCATCGAGCCGGTCGCGATCGCGCTGCTGTTGTCGCGTACCGAACCGCTCACCCCGATCCGGGTGGCCGGTCTGGTGATCGGCTTCGCCGGTGTGGTGGTGCTTGTCGGCCTGGACGTCTCCGGCGACCGGTACGGCCTGCTCGGCGCCGGGATGGTGCTGGCCGCCGCGATCAGTTACGCGGTCGCCATGATGCTGGTGCAGCGCAAGGCGTCGGACATCCCGCCGGAGGCGCTGACCGTCGGCACCACTGTCATCACCACCGTGGTGCTGCTGCCGGTCGCCCTGATGAACCTGCCGTCCGAACCGGTCGGCGCCGATTCGTGGGGAGCGCTGGTGGCCCTCGGTGTGCTCTGCACCGCCCTGGCCCTGCTCGCCTTCTACCGCCTGATCGTCCTGGCCGGGTCGAACTTGGCGGGTCTGGTCACCTACGTCAACCCGGTGGTGGCCCTGCTGCTCGGCGTAATTCTGCTGAACGAGGAGATCGGCGTCGCGACGATCGCCGGTTTCTCGCTCATCGTGATCGGCTGCTGGTTCTCCACCCGCCCGGCGCCGAGGCCGGCCGCGACCCAGGACAAAAAGGTTCTTCACCTTGTTGATCAAGATTGACAGATAATTCTCAGCGGCAGGACAGCGTGTGCACCCCGACTACACAGGCCCGTTGCGAAACATCTTCTCTGTCATCAAGATCGCAGGGAAGGGAACTCATTGGATCTCAATGATCGTCCGATTTTCGTGGTCGGCTGCCCCCGGTCGGGCACCACGATGCTGCAACTGATGCTGCACGCGCACTCCCGGATCGCGATCCCGCCGGAGACCCGTTTCCTGCTGGCGGGTTACACGAAGCGGGCCGAGTTCGGCGACCTGACCGGCGAGGACAACCGGCGGGCGCTCGGACGGTGGATCGTGGAGTCGTCGCAGTTCGAGGACCTGGGTCTGGACGCGGGAGCGGTGGTCGAAGCCGTCGTGGCGGCGCCGCCCACCCTCGGCTCGGCGTTCGGCACGGTCTTCACGATGTACTCGGCGCGGTTCGGCAAGCCGCGCTGGGGCGACAAGCGCCCGCTGTACCTGCGGCATCTGCCGACGATCCTGCGGCTCTTCCCGGACGCGCAGATCATCAACATCATGCGGGACGGCCGGGACTGCGTCTCCTCGCTGAAGGAGACCCCGTGGAAGCCGGCCGAGTTCGACACGATGATCGATTACTGGACGCAGTCCGCCGACTCGTCGCTGCTCGCCGCCCGGCGTTACCCGCAGGACGTGTATCACCTGGTGCGGTACGAGGACCTGGTCGCCGATCCGGAACCGAACCTGCGGAAGATCTGCGAGTTCCTCGGCGAGGACTTCGAGGACGCGATGACCCGGCCGAATCAGCTGGCCTCGGTCGCCGTGCCGGAGTACAAGACGTGGCACACGATGACCCATCAGGCGCCGACCACCGAACGGGTGGCGAGCTGGAAGTCACGGCTCACCGAGGACGAGGTGCGCCGCTGCGAGACCTCGTTCGGTGACCGGCTCGCGAGGTTCGGGTATGTGCCGTCGCTGCCGGTGCCGCGCAGCGCCCGGATGCGCGCCGACGCCAAGCTGATCGCCCGGCATCGGCTCGGCCCGGCCCGTAACGCGGCCCGTGACCTGTGGACCCAGGTGCGCAGCGGCCAGGACGAACATCCGGTGGCCGCCAGGCTGACCAGCCGCCAGCTCGGCGGCTGACCCCCACCCAGCAGTCGTCAGCCCAGCAGTTGTCAGCCCAGCAGTCGTCGTTCCCAGGCCCAGGCGGCGATCTCGACGCGGTTCCGGGTGCCGAGTTTCGCGTGCACGCTGCCCAGGTGCGTCTTCACCGTGCCGACCGAGATGAACAGCTCGGTCGCGATCTCGGCGTTGGTGGCGCCACGAGCGGTCAGCCGCACCACGTCCAGTTCACGCGGGGAAAGACCACCGTCCTCGGCCGGTTGCGCGGGCGTCGCCAGATGCTTGAGCAGGCGTACGGTCACCGACGGGCTGATCAGCGCGTCGCCGGACGCCGCTGCCCGCACCGCCTCGATGAGCAGCGCCGGCCCGGAGTCCTTCAGCAGGAACCCGGCAGCGCCGTTGCGCAGCGCCTGGTGAACGTATTCGTCCAGGTCGAACGTGGTCACCACGACGATCTTCACCGGGTCGGGCACCCCCGGGCCGGCCAGCAGTTTGAGCGCCTGGAGGCCGTCCATCTTCGGCATCCGGATGTCGAAGAGCGCCACGTCCGGCCGCAGCCGCCGCGCCGCCGCGACCGCCTCCACCCCGTCGGCCGCCTCGCCGACGACCTCCATGTCCGGCTGAGCGCCGATGATCATGCCGAAGCCGGTACGCACCATCGCCTGGTCATCGGCGATCAAAACCCTGATCATCTGTCAGTCTTTCCAGCTCAGTGGCAGCGCCACGTCGACTACCCAGCCGCCGCCTGTGCCCGGGCCGGCGGTGATCCGGCCGCCGACCGTGCGGACCCGCTCGGTCAGCCCGGCAAGACCGTACCCCGGACGATCACGCGGGCCGGCCGGACGCGGCGCGGGCCCGTCGTTCGCGACCCGCACGAGCAGCTGGTGATCGGTACGCCGCAACCACACGTCGATCGCGCTCGCCTGCGGAGCGTGCTGACGAGCGTTGGTGAGCGCCTCCATCACCACCCGGTACGCCGAGGTCGACACCTCCACCGGCAGCCCGGCGCCGTCGTCCCCGCCGGTGTCCAGCCGGGCCGGCGCCCCACCGGCCGCGGTGAACTGCTCCACCAGCGCCGGCAGGTCACCCACCCCGGCGACCGGCGCGAGCGGCGCGTCCGGCCGTGACTGCGGGTCGCGGAGCACGCCGACCATCCGCCGCATCGACGCCATCGTCTCGGCGCCGGCCTGCTCGATCTGTTCGAGGGCGATCAGCACCCGTTTCGGGTCCTGCTCGGCGATGAACCGGGCGCCCTGTGCCTGCACGACGATCCCGGTGACGTGGTGGGCGATGAAGTCGTGCAGGTCCCGGGCGAACTCGGCGCGCTGCTCCGCGCGTACCGAATCAAGGACCCGGCGGCGATTCCCCTCCATGGACCGCAGGGTGACGCCGGCGCCGACGGCGGCGGCGATACCGAGCACCTGGATCAGCCCGAACGTCACATAGATGCTGGACTGGCCGGCGCGCAACGGCATCAGACCGACCGCGAGGCCGACCGCGACGCAGGCCGCGACCGCCCAGGCCGGCGGGGCGTGCCGGGCCACCACGGCGGCGACGCCGAGGAACGCCGCCGACTCGGCGAGCCCCCAGAGGCCGGGTGGGGTTTCGCCCGCGTGCACCAGCAGGGTGATCAGCAGGGACAGTCCGGAGACGCCGATCGCCGCGACGGCAACGGTGCGTGAGCCGTGCCGGTGCCGGGGCAGCCAGACGGCGGCCACGGCCATCGCGGTCGCCACCTGGGCGGGCACGAACTGGCCCTCGAACCGGCCGGTGCTGAGGTCGATGACGCCGAGCAGAGCCAGTACGCCGAGGGCGGCGACCTGACCGGCACGGAGCAGGAAAACGTTGAGCATCGTGACCCAGCGTAAGCGGTGGACTCGGTGCCTCCATCGGCCGAAAGGCAGACCCGCGCCCGCGCCGAACCCGGTCCACGGGCCGATGCGGCAGCCGAACGTATCGATCAGGATCCTCATCGTCCTCATCCGGCGCATCTGGAGCTCACATGCAACCGAAGTTGGTACAGCAGCACGCGGCCGTCGCGGCCGTCGACCTGGTCAAGGTGTACGGCGCCGGCGACACCGCGGTACGCGCCCTCGACGGCGTCACGGTGGGTTTCGACCGCGGCCGGTTCACCGCGATCATGGGCCCGTCCGGGTCCGGCAAGTCGACCCTCATGCACTGCCTCGCCGGCCTGGACACCGCCACCTCGGGACAGGTGATGCTCGGCGGCACCGATCTGACCCGCCAGCCGGACCGGGTGCTCACCAAGGCCCGCCGGGAGCGGATCGGCTTCGTCTTCCAGTCGTTCAACCTGCTGCCGCAGCTCACCGCGTCGGCCAACATCACGTTGCCGCTGGACCTGGCCGCGCGTACCCCGGACCCGGCGTTCTTCGACCGCCTCGTCACCACGCTCGGCCTGGCCGGCCGGCTCACCCACCGGCCCAGCGAGCTCTCCGGCGGCCAGCAGCAGCGGGTCGCCCTGGCCCGGGCCCTGGTGTCGCGCCCGGAGGTGGTCTTCGCCGACGAGCCGACCGGCAACCTCGACTCGCGGTCCGGCGCCGAGGTGCTGCGCCTGCTCCGCGACTCGGTACGCGACCTCGGCCAGACCATCGTGATGGTCACCCACGATCCGGGAGCGGCGGCGTACGCCGACCGGGTCGTGATGCTCGCCGACGGCCGTCTCGCCGGCGAGATCGACCGGCCGGACATCGCCTCGGTCACCGACGCGCTGCAGAGTCTGGCGGCGGGCCGATGAGGGCGATTCTGCGTACCCAGCTGGCCGGGGTGACCCGGCGCCCGGCGCGGATGCTGCTCACCGGGCTGGCCGTGCTGGTCGCATCGTTCGTGGTCTACTCGACGGTCCTGGCCCAGCAGATCACCGAGCGCAGCATCCTGAACGGCCTGAGCGGCACCCCCGAGGCGGTCGGCCTGGTGGTCCGCGGCGGCCTGATCGACAACGGTCACCTCGACCGGATCAGCAAGCTGCCCGGCGTCGCCGAGGCGACCGGGCGCACCGAGGCCGGCCTCGACGTGAACGGCGAGTACCTCGGTCTCATCGCCGACCCGGGCACCGGACCGCTCAGCGTGGTCACGGTGACCGAGGGCACATTCCCGGACGGCCCCGGCCAGATCGCGGTCACACCACGCACGGTCGAGCGACTCGGCCTCACCCTCGGCGCCACCGTGAACGCGAACGCCGGCACCGGCAAGCCGGTGCCGGTCACCATCGTCGGAATCGTCACCCCGCGCGACGATTTCGGCTTCCAGGGGTACGCCCCAGCAAGCACCGTGGTGAAGCTGACCGGTTTCGACACCCTGAACCAGATCGACGTGCGCCTCGACGGCGGGGCGGACCTGGACGCGGTGCGCAACGAGATCACCGCCGTGACGGGCAGCGGCTCCGCCCCGGATCCCACGAACGGCGCCGACGACAACGGGCAGACGGAGGTGGCCACGGGGGCCGGCGTCCGGCTGGACGAGGCCCGGGAGGCCGCCGGCGAGGTGGACCAGGTCTTCGCCGTGGTCGGCGCGTTCGTCGCGGTCGCCGTCGTGGCGGCCGGCCTGATCGCCGCGTCCACGTTCCGGATCGTCTTCGCCCAGCGGATGCGCCAGCTCGCGCTGCTGCGTGCCGTCGGCGCCGGACGATCCGCCCTGGCCCGCGCGCTGGCCACCGAGGGCATCCTCACCGGTCTGATGGCCGGCCTGACCGGGGTCGCCGCCGCCCTCGCGGTCTGTCATGCCATCCCGCTGATCCTCGGCACGTTCGGCTGGAAGGTCTCCTCACCCGGATTCCCGCTGCTCCCGGCGCTGGGCACCGTCGCCCTGGCCGTGGTGATCACCCTGGTGGCGGTGCTCGCCCCGGCGTTCTCGGCGGCCCGGGTCGCGCCACTCGAAGCGCTGCGCAACGCCGCCACCACCGGCGCGAAGACCGGCATCGGCGCCCTGCGCTGGGTCACCGGCCTGCTGTTCGCGCTGCTCGCGGGCGGTGTCGCCGGATACGTCGCGACGAAGCTGCCGGGACCCGACCCGGAGAACTACGACCCGATGCCGATGCTGCTCGGCGTGATCGCCTCCGGTGGGCTCGCGTTCATCGCGCTGATCGCGCTCGGCCCGGTCCTGGTCCGTCCGGTCCTCGCGGTCACCGGCTGGCCGTTGCGCCGGCTCGGCCCGGTCGGCCGGCTCGCGGTCGGCGGTGTCGGCGGCAGCGCCCGGCGGGCAGCGGCGGTCTCGGTCGTTGTCGCGCTCGGCGTCACGCTGGTGGCCGGGGTGCTGGTCGGCGGCGCGTCAATCCGTACCCTCGCCGATCGGGAACTGGCCGCCGCCGCGCCGGCCGACTTCGAGCTCACCTCGGCCGAGGGAAAGCCGCTGCCGGCCGCGCTGACCGGCCGGGTGACGGCGAACACCGACCTGACCAGGGTCACCCCGTATCGCCGGGTGGACGCGGTCCGGGTCGCCGCCACCGGTGGGACGGCAGGTGCGCTGGAGGACGTCTCGGCCACCGATCTGGCGGCAGCCGGGCTTCCCCGGCTCGCTGACCTGGCCGCGGTCTCCGGCTCGATCGATGATCTCAAGCCCGGGTCGGTTGTGCTCGGCCGGTTCGTCGCGGATTTGGCCGGCCTGAGCACTGGCGACACCGTGGTGGCCTTCACCGGTGACCGCTCCGCCGATGGCCGCTCCGCCGATGGGCGAGAGGTGCCGCTGCGGGTGGTTGCGGTGCTGTCCGACATGGCGCCGCTGCACACCGGCCTGCTGATGGATCCGGCTGATCTGACGGCGCTCGGTGCGCCGGCCGCCGCCACCGGGATCCTCGCGGACGCGGCCCGGGACGGCGAGGACGGGCGTACCGCCGGTCTGCAGGCGATGCGGCAGTCCTACGCTGGGCAGTCCGGGTTCCGGGTCGACGTGCTGGCCGACCAGCGTGACCAGATGAACACGGCGCTGACCGTGCTGCTGGCGATCGCCCTGGTCCTGATCGGGCTGACCGTGCTGATCGCGGTCGTCGGCGTCGGTGCGACCACCGCGCTGTCGGTGGTCGAACGGGTCCGCGAGTCCGGTCTGCTCCGCGCGGTCGGCATGTCCCGTGGCGGACTCCGGACCATGCTGACGACCGAATCCGCACTGTACGGCGTGATCGGCTCGGCTCTCGGGATCGTGCTCGGTATTCCGTACGCATGGCTTGCCGTCCTGGCGACCGGGGTGAACGCGCCGCTGGCCCTGCCGGTGTGGCAATTGGCCGCGGTCTTTGTCGCACTGGTGGCGCTGACCGCGCTGGCCGGTGTGTTGCCGGCGCGCCGGGCCGCCAGGGTGAGCCCGGTGAACGCGCTCGGCAGCGAGTGATTCACAGCTGGGATGCGGTGAGCGTGACCGCGTCATGACGTGACGCGACGGCTTGAGGTGACTTGATAACGAGTCATCTCAAGCCGCGTTAATTCCAGTCGTCTCAGTCGATCCGGGCACATGGTGGAGCGGACGATCCGGTAGCGTTCACGCCCGCAAGATCTTCGATCGACCAAGGGGACCGGGTTTGATGAATCGACGTCTGGCCATCGGTGTGGGCGCCGCGGCCGCTGTGCTCGCTGCCGGCGGGGGAGTAGCCGTGCTGGCCTGGCCGGACAGCGCCGACCCGACGTTCGTGGCGGAAACGGTCACCGTGCTGCCGCCCGACCCGGCCGCCGAGCCGCCGACCATCAAGACGGATCTGAACACGGTCGAGATCGCCGCGTCGTCCGGCGGCGGCGACGTGGACGTGCCGGAGCGCGAGACCAAGCGGTTCAGCCTGCTCGGCATCACCTGGTCGGACCCGGCGGCAGCGCCGGACGGCACCATCGAGGTCCGCACCCGCAGCGTGCAGACCGGCGAGTGGACCGGCTGGCAGAGCCTGGAGCGCTCGGACATCGGACCGGACGGCGCCGAGGCGGCCGACACCGCGCGACGTGGCGGCACCGAGCCGCTCTGGGTCGGCCCGTCCGACGGCGTGGCGGCCCGGATCGCCGGCGCCGGAAGCGGCCTGCCGAAGGGCCTGCGCCTCGACCTGATCGACCCGGGCACCGAAGCCGGCGGCCAGGGAGGCGGTGAGCCCGTGGCTGAAGAGTCCGCGAGTGCCACCCCCACCGACGAGAGCACCTCCGGTGGGACGGTTGAGGAGTCCGAGAGCGCCAGCCCGGCTGCCTCGGCCACGTCGGCGTCCGCCTCGCCGAGCGTGTCGCCGTCGCCGAGCGCCAGTTCGCCGTCCACGACGCCGTCACCGGCCAAGACCACCACGTCGCCGGCGGCCACCAAGACGACTACCACGACCGCGCCGACGACCACGTCGCCGGTGCCGACCTCCACCGTGCCGGTCAAGGCGCAGTTCCCGGCGTACGTGAACCGCAAGGGCTGGAGCGCCGACGAGACCATCGTGAAGTCGATCTCGATCGGCACCGAGGTCAAGGCGCTCTGGGTGCACCACACCGCGACCACCAACGATTACGCCTGCTCGGAGTCGGCGGCGATCGTCCGGAGCATTCAGGCGTACCACGTGAAGAGCAACGGCTGGTCGGACATCGGGTACAACTACTTGCTGGACAAGTGCGGCAAGCTGTTCGAGGGCCGCAAGGGCGGCGTCGAGGTCCCGGTCGTCGGCGCGCACACGCAGGGCTTCAACACGAACTACGCCGCCATCTCGGTGATCGGCAACTTCGAGACGGCCGCCTCGAACGCCACGATCGAGAAGGTGATCGGCCAGGTCGCCGCGGCCCGTCTCGGCAAGTACAACTACAACCCGACCAGCAGCGTCACGGTCACCGCCGGCTCCTCGAACGGCAAGTACGCGGCCGGCGCCAAGGTCACCATCCAGCGGGTCTCCGGTCACCGGGACGCCGACGCGACGGCTTGCCCCGGCAAGAACCTGTACGCCCGGCTGCCCGCCATCCGGGCGCTCTCGGTCGAGCAGATCACCGGCCTGGCGCTGAAGGCACCCACCGGCGGCGCCGCATCCGGTGGCGTCTACTACGTGAAGAAGAACGTCGGCCTGTCCTGGTCGGTGAGCACCGCGACCTCGAAGATCGCCCGTTTCGAGATCTACGTCGACAGCAAGCGGTTCAGCATGCCGGCGGCGAGCGCGCGTTCGGCGACGCTGAGCCTGGCCGCCGGCAAGCACAGCATCATTGTCCGCGCCGTGCACGTCTCCGGCAGCCACGCCCAGGTCGGCACGACGGTCTTCGGTGACGTCACCGCGCCGGCCTGGACCGCCGGCATGGCGGTCAACCTGCGGACCGGCACGTACAGCGCCACCTCGGCGCCGGTCACGCTGACCCTGTCGGCGAAGGACAACGCGGCGTTCGCCGGGTTCACCGTGACGAAGCCGCGGGCAGCCAAGCTCGGGGCGTCCGCCAGGAGCTGGAGCACCACGGTCAAGCCGGGCACCACGGTCTACACGGTGACCGCCCGTGACGTCGCCGGCAACGCCCGCGGGGCGCAGATCAGCCGCAAGGTGTCGCTGCTCGCGGAGACCTCGGCGAAGAAGACCGGCACGTGGACGACGGTGAAGAACTCCGCGCACCTGAAGGGCAAGGCGCTCTCCGCGTCGGCCAAGGGCCGGAAGCTGACCTGGACGTTCACCGGGCGTACCGCGGCGCTGCTGTTCACGAAGACCGCCAAGTCCGGCAAGGTGGCGATCTACGTGGACGGCAAGAAGGTCAGCACGGTCGACCTGAAGTCGAGCAAGAACGCGTACCGGCAGGCGGTCTGGACCCGGAACCTGTCCAGCGGGAAGCACAAGATCATGATCGAGGTGCTCGGCACCTCGGGCCGGCCGGCCGTGATCTCCGACGGTCTCGTCTTCGGGAACTAGGACCTGTCACCCGGAGCGGCGCGGACTTCCGCGTCGCTCCGGCCCGTTGTGCTCGGCGGAGGCCGGCAGGGTGAACCAGAACGTCGCACCCTTGCCCTCGGCGCTCTCCGCCCAGATCTCCCCGCCGTGCCGCTCCACCGCTCGGTGCACCGTGGTCAGCCCGATGCCGGTTCCCGGGAAGTCCCGGGCGTCGTGCAGCCGGGCGAACGGCCGGAACAGCTGACCGGCCTGATCGGCCGGGAACCCGGCGCCGTTGTCCCGGATGTAGAACTTGTCGCCGGCGCCGCCGACCTCTACCACCGGGTGCTCGACCTTGCGGGTGAACTTGACCGCGTTGTTGATCAGGTTCTCCAGGATCACCCGGACCAGGCCCTCGTCGCCGTCGGCGGTCATCCCCTCGGTCACCGCGTACTCGACGATCCGGGCCGGGTCGCGGGCGGCCACGTCGCTGATCACCTGCCGGATCGTGGTGGTCATGTCGAACGTCTCCCGGCGCAGCTCGCCCCGGCTGGCCCGGGCCAGGATCAGCAGCGATTCGACCAGATCGGCCATCCGCAGCGCGGCCGCGTGGATCCGGGTGATCCGGTGCCGGGTCTGCTCGCCGAGCTCTTCGCCGTCCTCCTCGTCGAGGACGTGCTCGGCGAAACTGCTGATCACCTGGAGCGGCCCGCGCAGGTCGTGCGAGACCGACCCGGAGAACGCCTCCAGCTCGCGGTTGCGCCACTCCAGCTCCTCGACCAGCGCGGCGCGGGTCTCGGCGAGATGCCGGGCCGAGCGTTCCTCGGCGGCGTCCAGCTCGCGGCGCATCAACTCCTCACGGATCCGCCGGGCCTCGTCGTGCGACTGCTTGCGCCGGATCTGGGCGCGGACGTGGATGCGCAGCCCCTCCGGCACGTCGCTGTCCCGGACGTAGTCGTCGGCGCCGGCCGCGAGGCAGTCGAGCATCCGCTCCTCCTCGCCCGTCATGATCATCGGCAGCTCGCCGACCCGCGGCACCTCACGGACCCGCCGGCAGCCCTCGGTGGCCAGCTCCAGGTCGTCGTCGAGACCGAGCACGATGCAGTCGACCGGCTGGGCGGCCAGCAGATCGAGAGCGTCATCGATCCCGGTGGCCTGCACGATGTCGTACGCCTCGGTGCGCAGCGCCTCCGACCACAGGTCCAGGTCGTCGCGGTGCGGGCTGATCGTCAGCACCTTGCCCGGACCGTGCAGGCTGCCGATCGACTCGATCGGCAGCTGCTCGGCGCTCTGCCGCAGCACCGCCGCCAGCTTCGCGAGCACCACGGCCAGGTTCTGCTGCTTACGGACGAAGGCGTCGGCGCCCGCGTCCAGCATCTGCATCTCGGTGGCGTAGTCGTCGGCGGCGGTCATCAGGATGCACGGGGTGTCCCGCAGCCCCGGGTCGAGACGGATCCGGCGGATCACGGTGGCGCCGTCGATGCCCGGCATCACGCCGTCCACGATCACCGCGTGCGGCCGGCGATCGGCCGCCATCCGTAGCCCCTCCTCGCCGCTGGCCGCGGTCAGAACCCCGTACCCCTCGGGTTCGAGAAGCTCGCGCAACTGCTCGCGGAAGGTCACGCTGTCGTCGATGACCAGCACATTGGTACGGTCGGTTGCCGCACCGTCCGGCGCTTCGCCGAGCAACTGCCGGGTACGCGCGACCACATACCCCGCGTCATAGGGCTTCCCCACGTACTCGTCGGCCCCGGTGCGCAGCCCTGCCAGCCGATCGGCCACCTCGCTCTCGCTGGAGAGCAGCATGGTGACCACCTCGGCGTGCGTGCCGCGCAGCTCGGTGAGCAGTTCGAGCCCGTCCGCGTCGGGCAGGATCACGTCGAGCACCGCCGCGTCGAACCGCGACGACGCGAACGCGGCCCGTGCCTCGGCGCCGGTCGCGCAGAGGATGGTGGTGAAGCCGTCGTCGGAGAACGCGTCGTTCAGGTCCATCCGCACGGTGAGGCTGTCATCGACGATCAGCACGGTCGGTGTCATCTCCGGGCCGCCGCGGGGTGCAGTTCGGCGAGGCGGGCAGCCATCCGCCCGGGCGGCAGGACGTACCCGGCCGCACCCAGCAGAGCCGCTTCCCGGGGCATGCCGTACACGATGCAGCTCCCCTCGTCCTGGGCGAACGTGACCGCACCCTTACCGCGCATCTGCAGCAGCCCGGCCGCGCCGTCCCGGCCCATCCCGGTCAGCAGACAGCCGGCCGCCGTCGGGCCGAACTCGGCCGCCACCGACTCGAACAGCACGTCGACGGCGGGCCGGCAGGAGTGCCGGGGCGGGCCGTCGCTGAGACGCAGCAGCTTGTCGCGGACGTAGAGGTGCCGGTCCGGGGGAGCGAGCAGCACCTGTCCGCCGACCCGGCTCACCGGCGTGCCGTCGGTCGCGTACCGCACGTTGCGGCCGGTCTGCCCGCCGAGCCAGTCGGAGAACGCGACGGCGAACTGCTCGCTCGCCGCGATGTGCTGCACCACCAGCACCGGGGTGGCGAAGTTCGGCGGCAGCTCGCGCAGCAGTTCGGTGAGCGCGCCCGGCCCGCCGGTGGACGCGCCGACCGCGACCACGCTCAGCGCCGGCGAGGCGATCGGCGCGACCGGCGGTGGCGGTGGTGGCTGGGTCTCCGGAGCGGTACGCGCCCGCGCGCCGAGCCGCGCCCGTGGATGAGTGATCACCCGGATCCGGGAGACGATCCGCAGCGTCGACCGCAGCCGGTGCCCCCAGTCGGCGTCCGAGTCGTCCCCGCGCGGCTTCTCCAGCACGTCGACCGCGCCCGCGGCGAGGGCGTTGTACGTGCTGAACAGCTCCTGCCGGTCCGCCGACGAGACGACCAGGATCGGTATCGGATGCTCGGCCATGATGTGCTCGGTGGCGGCCAGGCCGCTGATCCCGGGCAGCATCATGTCCATCGTGATGACGTCCGGGCGCAGCCGCCCGGCCAGCTCGACGGCGTGCTCGCCGTCCCCGGCCTCGCCGACCACCTGCAGGTCCGGGTCGGGTGCGAGCGCCTCCCGCAGGTGGTGGCGCATCGTGATGGAGTCCTCGACGATCAGAACCCGGATCATGAGCGCACCACCAAGCGTCGGATGTGTGCCAACAGCTCCTCCTGGTCGAACTCGCCCTTGACCACGTACGCGTCGGCGCCCACCGCCTTGCCGCGATCCCGGTCCGCGGCGCTCGCCCGCGAACTGACCAGGACACAGGGCGTGGTGGACAGTTTCGGATCGGCCCGGATCCGTTCGACAAGCGTGAAGCCGTCGATGCCGGGCATGTCGATGTCGCTGAGGATCAGGCCGAACCCCCCGGAGCGGGCCTTCTCCAGGCCCTCCTCACCGGAGGCGGCGAGCTGGACCTCGTACCCGGCGGACTCCAGGATGCTGCGCTCCAGCATCCGGGTGGTCAGCGAGTCGTCCACGACCAGGACCGGCAGCGGCTCGGCGGCCGACGCGGACGCCGACCGGGCGCCCGGGCCGTGGCCGCGCAGCACCGCTGCGGCCAGCCCTTCCGGATCCAGCACGAGACGGGGCCGCCCGTCCGCCTCGACGGAGACGCTGCTGATCACCGCGGAGGCCGGCGCGAGTTCCGGCAGCGGGCGGGCCACCAGCGCGGACGTGCCCAGGAGCCGGTCCACACCGATCGCGAACATGCCGGCCGAGCAGTCCACCACGATGGCCGCTCCGGTGCCCGCCGCGTCGGGAACCGTGTCGCCGGTGTAGAGGACCTCGGCCAGGGGGAGGAACGGGGCTGCGCTTCCGTCGTACAGAATCCGGCCGCTGGAGGCGGCAGTGGCTGCCTCCGCGGCACTCAGCCGGAGGCACCCGCGCACCGCGTCCAAGGGGACTGTCGCGCTGGCGCCGCCGGCCTCGACGATCAGGCCGGTCATGCTCAGCAGGGTGAGCGGGATGATCAGCTCGACCGTGGCGCCCTGGCCCGGTGTGCTGCGGACCCGCACCTCGCCGTGCAGCTGCGCGGCCACCTCGCGGACCGCGTCCATGCCGATGCCGCGCCCGGACACCTCGGTGACCTTCGTGGTCGTGCTGATCCCGCCGTGCATGACGAGATCGACCAGCTCCTGGTCACCGGCGGTACCGGGACCGAGCAGGCCACGCTCGCGGGCGGTACGCCGCAGCCCGTCCAGATCGAAGCCGCGCCCGTCGTCGACGCACCGGAAGATCGCGAACCGGCCGCGCCGCTCCACCTCCAGGGTGATCGTCCCCTCGGCCGGCTTGCCCGCCTCGAGCCGCTGGGCCTCCGGCTCGATGCCGTGCACGACCGCGTTGCGCACCACGTGCAGGAACGCCCCGCTGACCGGGCCGAGCAGGTGCACACCCATCCGGATGTCGCCGCCGCGCGACTCGAACCGCACCTTGCGGCCCTCGGCGTCGGCGGCGTCGCGTACCGCCCGGCGCAGCGTGGTGAAGATGCTGCCGGCCGGCACCAGCCGCAGCCCTTCGGCCTTGCCGCGGACGTCGTCGAGCTCGCGTTCGATCTGGTCGACGGCGTCGGTGAACCGGCGTCCGGCGGTGCCCAGCTCACCGGCGAGCCGGACGGCCGCGGCGCGCACGGCGCCGGTCGTGCCGGTGCGAAGCTGGTCGGCGAGCGCCTCGGCGGCACGGTGCAGGCGTTCGATGGTGCCGCAGCCGTCACGCAGCGGGGCCATCTGGGCGTTGGCCTCGCCGATCGCGTCGAGCAGCTCGTCCAGATCGCTGGTCGAGGCCCGGGTGGGCGCGGGGATCTCCGCGGGTTCGATCGTCTCGATGGGGCGTTCGACGACGGTCGCAGGCTCCGGCGCAGGCGCCTCCATTTGTACGACTTGAGCCGATATTTCGTCATTAAGGCGGAGGAGTTCCCGCATCTCTTCCGATGCCAGCGGAGCGTCCCCGGACCGGTACGGAACCAGGATCTCCTCGAAGGCGTGCGCGAAGTCCGCGATCTCCTTCTGTTTCACCACCCGCGCCGCGCCCTTGAGCGTGTGCGCGGCGCGCAGCAGCCGCCCGACCGGTTCCGGCCCGGGCCGCTGATCCAGGTCCAGCACACCGGCGCTGATCTGGTCGATCAGTTCGCGCGCCTCGAGCCGGAAGTACCGGAGGGGATCGCGGCCCATCAGTGCTTACCGGAACCCACGAGTTCCAGCAGCTCACCGGAGAGCGCAGTCAGGTGCGCGGCGGTCTGCTTGGTCTGTACGGCACTCGACTCGGTCTCCCGTGACACCCGGGCCGTGTCGCCGGCCGCCACGTTGACCTGCTCCACCGCGGTGGTCTGCTGCTTCGTGGACAGTTCGATCTCCCGGGTCGCGTCGTTCGTGGTGGACGTCAGTCTCACGATCTCCCGGAAGGAGTTGGTGGCCTCGTTGAACTGCCGCGCGCCCGAGTCCACCGCCTTCGCCCCGATCTCGGTCGCCATCACGGTGGTGTTGACCGCGCCCCGGACGTCCTCGATCAGCGCCCGGATCTCCTTGGCCGACGCCGCGGTCCGGTCCGCCAGCTTGCGGATCTCCTCGGCCACCACGGCGAACCGCCGGCCCCATTCGCCGGCGCCGCTCGCCTCGATGGTCGCGTTGATCGCCAGGATGTTCGTCTGCTCGGCCAGTTCCGACACCAGGTCCACGACCGAGCCGATCTGCTGCGACTTCTCACCGAGCGCCAGCATGTGCTGCACGATCTGGTCCACCTGGGTACGGATCGCCGTCATCGACGCCCGGGTCTGATCGATTGTCGAATCGCCGGCCCGGGCCGCCGCCTCGGTGTCCTCGGCGATCTGCGAGACCCGCTGGGCGGACTCCGCGATCTGCCGCGAGGTGATCAGCAGCTCGCTGATCGTCGTGGTGATCTCGCTCATCGCGCTGGCCTGGTCCCGGCCGCCGTTGACCTGCTGCGCGGCGGCCGCCTCCAGCTGTGCCGACGAGCTCTGGATGTGGCCCACCGCGGCGCCCACCTCGCGGCGCAGGTCCCGGCTCAGCCGCCAGGCGACAGCGACCGCGCAGGCGGTGGCGAGCGCGCCCAGCCCGAGGATCACGGCGATCGCCAGGGCCGCCCGCGACGACGACTCCTCGCGATTGCCCTCGACGTCGGCCCTGACCCGGGCGATCAGGTTCGCCAGCTCGGATTGCATGGTCTGGCGCAACGGCTTCGCCTGACCGTCGTTCATCGTGCGGATCTGCTCGATGGTCGCGCCGCCGGCGCGCTGGGTCATCACCTTGGTGATCGCGTCGGTGTAACCCTGCTCGGCGTCCTCGACCCGCTCCAGGATGCCGAGGGCGGTGGAGTCGTCGAGGGATCCACGCAGGTCGCTGATCTGCTTCTGGAAGGCGACGCGGTCGGCCGCTGCGGCGTCCGAGTACTCGTCGGTGACGTTGAGCAGGTAACCACGGATGTCGGCGAGCCGGGTCTCGAAGAGCCGGCCCAGGGACTCGGCCCCGGCCAGGTTCGTGGTCGCCGCCGAGATCACCCGGTCCTTCGAGTCGACGACGAACTTCAGGCCGCCGACGGCGACCGCGATCGACAGCACGGTGAAGACGACAGTGATGGCGATGCCGGTCGCCAACTTCCGGCCGTAGGTGTGTCCGGCCATCATGAGGACTCCTCGGGTTCGGGCTGGTGTCCGGCCAGCTGATGTACGAGAGCGCGGGTCGCCGGCACGTCCACGATCGGCCGGTTGCCGTCGGGCAGGCGTACCAGGCCTTTCAGGTACGCGTGCGGCCCGGCATCGCCGATCGAACCCTCCACCACGTCGGTGATCGGGACCTGCATGTGGTGGTCGAGCTGGTGGAACGCCAGGGCGAGCGGCGGCGAACCGGTGGTCAGGACCAGCCAGCGGGGCCGCTCCGGGATCGGGTGGCCGAGCAGGGCGGCCAGGTCGTAGACGGGCACCACGGTCCCGGCGAACCCGGCGACACCGAGCAGCGCCGGCACCGGCGTGGGCAGGGCGGTCACCGGCCGGTCCGGGTGGACTCCGGAGGCCTGGGAGAGGCGTAGCGCGTACGGGCGGCCGCCCACCCCGATCGCCAGCAGCTCCACGCTGTCCGCGCCGAGGGTCCGGGCCGGCTCGGCGAACGAGCGGTCGAAGTCCGCGCGCAGCCGGCACACCCGGTCCGCGACCGACGGCCCGCTCACCGCCGCACCCCGCAGGCCTCCAGCTCGGTACGGCACAGCGTGGTCAGCGCCAGCCGTCCGAAACCGCCACCGAACAGCACGATCCGCTCCTCGTCCTCACGGGCCAGCAACTCCAGGGCCGGTTCCAGGTGGGACACCGCGCCCCGATCGTCGCCGCGCCGCCGGAACAACAGGCCGAGCCGCAGCCGGGGCATCGCGAACGTCGCGTCCAGATAGGCGGCCAGCCGGTACTGCCCGGCCGCCTGGTCGGCGCAGTCCAGCTCGTGACAGACGCCGAGCAGCTGGTGGGCGTCCGGGTGCGGACCGCCGACATCCATGAGCCGGTGCGCCGTGTCGCGGGCCTCGTCCACCCGGCCGGACTGGGCGAGCAGCACGCCGCGCAGCAGCAGGTGCCGGGTCTCCGTGGTGTCGCCGAGCAGGTCGAGCGCCGCCGCGAAACGGTCGTCGCGCAGCAGCCCGAGCGCGCGCGGGTAGACGTCGTCCCCGACCGGGGCCGGCGCCTCGACCCGGCGGGGTGCCGGTGGGGGAGCGAACGCCGTCTCCTGCGGCTCCAGAGAGGAGCGCCGGTACCACACCGTCCCGCCGTCGTGGCAGACCTCGAGACCGTCCGGGCTGCTGCCCAGCGAGTCGGTGTGCCCGAGGAAGAGATAACCACCGGGGGCGAGCGACGAGGTCAAGTTCTCGATCAGCCGGGCCTGCACGGCCGGGGTGAGATACATCAGCACGTTCCGGCAGAAGATCACGTCGTACCGGCCCGGATGCCACAGCTGCGGCGCCTCGTCGGCCAGGTTCTGCTCGACGAACTGGACCGTGGCGGTCACCTCGGGCACCACCCGGAAGTTGTCGCCGTCCGGCCGGAACCACCGCTGCCGCATGTCCTCCGGCGTCTCCCGCAGCGACCACGCCGAGTATGTTGCGCCGCGCGCCTTGGCGAGCACCCGCCGGTTCGCGTCCACCCCGGTGACCGAAACGATCCAATCCTTGCCCGGCCGGGCCCGGTACGCCTCGATCGCCAGCGAGTACGCCTCCTCACCCGACGAACACGCCACCGAGATGAGCCGCAGCACCCGCTGGCCCTGCCGTTCCGCGATCCGCTCGGGAATGGCCTGGTCGCGCAGGATCCGGAACTGGTCACCGTGCCGGAAGAAGTAGGTCTCGGTGATGCTGAGCGCGTCGGCGAGCTCCGCGGTCTCGGTGTCCCAGCCTGGCTTCGCGAGCTGGTTGAGATATTCCCGCGGGCTCATCTGGTGCGCCGCCGACCGCGCCGAGAGCACCTCGGTGGTCTGCGTGCCGTCCTGATCGGTAGGCGTCCATCCGAGCCGCCGCTGCAGCAACTCCCAGAACCGGCTCAGATCACTGGCCCGGATCATGCGACGGCCCCCGTACCGGCAGCGGCCTCCCACACGTCGTCCGGCACCGTACGGATCCCGCGAAGCAGCAGCAGCGGATCAGTCCCGATCCGCCCCACCCCGGCGATCAGCGCCCGCGACACCACACCGCTCAGCGCGGCGGACGGCCCTTCTGGCGGCTCCACATCGATGTCCTGCACACCCAGCACCGGCCCGGTGGCGCACGCGACAACACCCCGCCCTGCTCGAACCGCGACGTACCGATGTATTTCCCCGGCTTCCCCGGTGAGCAGCCGCGTCACGTCGATCACCGGCGAGGGCATCCCGCGCAGAATGGTCAGCCCCTGAACATAGGGCGGCGTCCCGGCGAGCGGCCGGGTCTGCAAAGGCCGCATCGTCTCCACCACCTCTTCCAGGGGAAACGCACAGAAAAGCGGCCCGGCCTGAAAGACCAGAGCGATCACCCGAACGCCGACCGCTGCCTCCCCCACACGG
Organism: Actinoplanes sp. CA-015351; assembly: GCF_050955685.1. NCBI lineage: Bacteria > Bacillati > Actinomycetota > Actinomycetes > Micromonosporales > Micromonosporaceae > Actinoplanes > Actinoplanes sp. CA-015351. The sequence continues at coordinate 5,237,551 of NZ_CP192102.1, read as the reverse complement.
TCAGGCTAGCGACCAGATCGCGGGCTTTCGCGAGCTTCGCTCGCTTTGCCCCCTTGCCGTCGGCCCCGGGGTACGCCCAAAGCCCCGCCCACGCCCGCCGCCCGAATCCGGTCGCGGGGTGGGTGACGTCGCGGGGCGCGTCAGGTGACGGGGCGCGTGAGGTGGCGGGGTGGGTGAGGTCGCGGGCGCGCGTCAGGTCGCGGGCGCGCGTCAGGTAGCGGGGTGGGTGAGGTCGGGGCGCGCGTCAGCTGGCGGCGCGCGTCGGCTGGCGGCGCGCGTCAGGTGGCGGCGCGCGTCAGGTGACGGCGCGCGTCAGGTGACGGCGCGGGTGAGGTGACGGGGCGGGCCGGGCAGCGGGGTGGGTCAGGTCGCACAGAATGCCAGCGTGTGCCCGGGTCCACGCCCTGGCCGTGGTGAGGTCACACCGACCGCAACCGTGCGACCCCAGCTACGCCGTTCCGGGCATGCGTGCGCTCCCGTCCACGCGCCAGGTGCTCCGAGCTTTGAGCCCACGGCATCGGTGGCGGGGTGCGGGGGCGTGTCCCTGGGCCGCGAGGTGACGGTCGGCCTCACAGATCTTGTGAGGTTCGGCCGGCCGAACGACCGCAAACTCACGAGTTTCCGGGAAGCCGCCGCCACGGCGTACCGATGTCAGGCTTCCCCCGAGCACCCCGGTGACGCACTGCGACCGCAATGGTGGAGGGTTCGGGCTTTGTGGAGACCTGTGTGGGTCAGAGCATCCACAGGTCTCCAAGATCAGAGGGGCGACGGAGGCCCGTCTTGCCGGTCACTTACTCTCCGTGACAATTCGGGGAAGCGTGTGACGTAGCCGGTCGTCCGGCCCCCTCAGTTCAGCGCGCCACCGCCGGGCCTACCGTGTTCCGGCATCTCGGGCGGGCCGGCGCTCACTGTGTGCCGGCGTCTCGGGCGGGCCGGCGCTCACTGTGTGCCGGCGTCTCGGGCGGGCCGGCGCTCACTGTGTGCCGGCGTCTCGGGCGGGCCGGCGCTCACCGTGTGCCCCTGTCCGCGCCCGCGCCCACGTCCACGTCCACGTCGGCGCTGCCTGCTCGGGCGGCCCACGAACAGGTCTGGCTTGCGCTTACGGCTGTCTCGGGGGCGTTGAGACAGCCGTAAGCGCAAGCCACACCCGCAGACGACCGGTCCCGGCGTTTGGCCGCCCTCCTCGCGCCGGGACCGGAGTATCAGGGGGTGCCGTCGTACCGCAACGCCGGCGCATCGTCCGGCTCGCGCGCACCCCGCTGCGAACCCGGCTGCCCCGGCTCACGAGCACTCCCGGCATGACCCACCCACGGCACCCCGCCGTAACCCTCAGACGCACCGCCGTAACCGTCCGGCACCCCGCCGTAACCGTCCGGCACGCCGCCGTGGCCACCCTCCTCCGGGACCGCGTGATCGGCCCCTTCGATGGCGTATCCCGGCGACGGGCGGCCGGCCACCGGCATGCCGTCCCGGCCGGCGATGTACCGCGGACCCGCCCCGGCCCCGGCCCCACCCCAGCTCAGCCCCGGGGCAGACATCTGCGTCGTATCGGTGGAGGTCACGCGCGGCCCCTCGGCCGCGGACATACTCAGCCCCGGTGTCGGCAGCTGATCGGTGCCGGCCCGGGCAATCGCCGCCTCCTCCCGGGGCACCTCCGGCCACCCCGAAGGCACCGAGCCCACCGAGCCCACCGAGCCCGGGCCCACCGGCGCCGACGAAAGCCCCGACCCCGACCCCGACCCCGAACCCCCTCCCCGCCCAGCCTCGTCGGCCGGCCACAGGCGTGGGCGGCGCTGGGCGGCGAGGTCCTCGGCCCAGCCGAACAGCACGACCGCCAGCGCGGTCACCACGAAGGTGATGCCCAGCGTGACCGGCGGCTCGAAGTCGCCGAGATCCTCCATGCCGGCGAATTCCAGGATCGGCCAGACCGAGGCGATCGCCACGCCGTGCCACAGATAGACCGTGACGGCGCGCGCGTTGAGCAGGCTGATCGCTTTGGACACCGACGGCGTCGCGACGAGTTTCTCGATCGGCGGCTGCCAGCGCAGGGCGATCAGGACGAAGGCGAGCGAGTACACCGCCTGGGCCTCGGAGACCTCGTTCAGGTCCCAGCCGGTCTCGGCGTGGTTCTGCACGAGCCAGTGGATCCCCAGGCCGGCCAGCGCGGCGAACGAGATCACGACCAGAACCGGGTTGGTACGCCCGAGCCGCCCGTCCCGATGTGCGAAACCGGCCAGCCAGCAGGCGCCGTATGTGGAGAGGTCCCACAGCGCCGACTCGACCGGGGCCGGCATGCCGAACGAGCCGTGCTCCAGGAAGACCATCAGCAGCAGCGGCACGGCGAGCAGCGGCCACCCCACCTTGCGGAAGACCGGATAGAGAAGGGGGGAGAGCAGAACCAGCCAGAGGTACGTCCGGACGTACCAGAGCGCGTCCCAGACGAAAGCCCCCGAGTCGCTGCCGGGCGGGTCGCCGAGTGGCAGCACCCAGAATGCCAGGTTCAACGGTGAGAACGGGTGCTCGCCGTCGGTCTCGCCCCGCCATCCGGTGTAGAGCATGACCGGAACCGCGATCAGCCCGAGCAGCCAGACCGGTGGCAGCAGGCGGCGCATCCGGGAGACGACGACGTTGCCGGGGGAGCGTTTCGCCAGGGATGCCGCGGTCAGCGACCCGGCGACCGCGAACATGATGCCCATGGCGGGGAACAGGATGGACAGCAACGGCCATCCGAAGTGGTGATAGACGATCACCCGGACGATCGCCACGGCGCGGAGGAGGTCCAGGTATCGATTTCGCACCGCGAAAACTTAGCGACGTGGCGGGATGGGACAGTACCGGCCGGGCGGTCGGCAGAAACGCCTGAGCGGGTTACCCCATTAGACGGAATACGACGGATTTCCAGTGCGATTGTGCGACGCGTGTGCATTCCGGGAAATGACGTTCAGCCTGCTCACCCCGTACAAAAGACGGGTTTTGATCTTTGGTCGCGGAAATGGGGGCAGTGTCCGGCCTGGATCGGGGCCGTTGGTCAACGGTGCGCGCTCCGGAGAAGGCCGGGGTGCCGGGGACCGACGGGATCGACGAAGACATGCGGAAACCTCTGGTACTGGCCTGTGTGGCCGCCGCCGCGCTGGCCGCGGGTGGCGTCACCGCGACGGCGCTCGCGCAGGCGTCACCGGACGTGCCGGAAGTGCCGGACGTGCAGCTGTACCGCGAGACGACGCTGCCGGATCCGGACGACGCGGCCTTCGCCGAGCCGTCCGCCCGGGCAGGGATTTGGGTGGGTGAGCCGGACCCGGATCCGATGAGCAAAGCTCCGGCGAAAGAGAAAACCGCAGAAGCGGAAAGTCCGAAAAATCAGGATAAAAAGGAAATCAAGCGCCAGCCCCAGCCCGAGGCTCCGGCCCTCGACATTTTCTCCGCTGCCCGCCAGGCCGTCACCGCCCGCGACATCTCCAACAGTCCCGCCGCCCCCGTCCAGCAACAGGTTCTCGCGCTGGTCAACAAGAACCGCCGCGCGCACGGCTGCGACGCGCTCACCCCGGACCGCCGCCTGATCGAGGCCGCCAACGAGCACGCCGCCGACATGGCGAAGCGTGGCTACTTCGCCCACGAGGACCGGCAGGGCGAACGCGCCGGATCCCGGGTCGCCGGAGCCGGGTACGAGTGGAAGCGGTACGGCGAGAACATCGCCCGCGGCCAGAAGTCGCCGTTCGAGGTGGTGAGCGACTGGATGGAATCCCCGGCGCACCGGGAGAACATCCTCGACTGCCGGCTGGACCAGATGGGTGTCGGGTTCGCGATCGCCGGCGATGACACTCCGTACTGGGTCCAGGACTTCGCGACGCCGCGTTAAACCCTCGCCACGCCCCGTTGATCCAGGAAACTCCCCGGAGTCTCAAGCACGAAACCCGAATGCCGATGGCATACCGGTTTCATGTCACGGTCCTTCCCCGTACGCCATTAGTGGGACGGCTGTGCTTCGATGTGCGGACAGAAACTCCTGGGGAGGATGCAGATTTGGCAGTGAGACGGGTTTCCGCCCGCCTCGCCGGCGCCGTTATGGCGGTGCTGGTGGGCGGTGGTCTCGGCGCGATCGGGCTGACGCCGGCGAGCGCTGGCGCAGCGGTGCCGGTGACCACCACGGTGGTCTCCAAGGCGGCTGCCGCGTCGTGCGCGACCGGCAAGTACCAGAAGCAGGTCGAGGGCTACCTCAAGAAACTGGGCGGCTACGGAACGGTTACGGTCGACGGCAAGCAATCAGCCGCCGACTGCGCCGCGATCGTCAAGTTCCAGAAGCGGTTCGGCATCCAGCCGGCCAAGGGTCTCGCCGGCCCGACCACCTTCAACGTCGCCAAGCGTCTGGCGTCGACGAAGACGTCGGCCTGCAAGGCGAAGAAGAAGGGCATCACCTTCTGCGTCGATCTGACCAACCAGACGACGTACGTGATGAAGAACGGCAAGGTCCTCGTCAAGCCGACGGTCACCCGCACCGGCATGAAGAACTACCGGACCCCGGCCGGCACCTTCAAGATCAATAAGCGGACCAAGAAGGAATGGTCGGACCCGTACGAGGTGTGGCTGCCGTACTGGCAGCGTTTCATCGGCGGACGTGGCTTCCACCAGACCACCACCTACATCCACGACATGTGGCGGGGTTCGCACGGCTGCGTCAACCTGCTCCCGCAGGATGCGAAGAAGTACTACAGCCTCGGCAAGATCGGTTCCACCGTGAAGGTGTACGGACGGCGTTCCGGCACCTGATCCGCGAAGGGCCGTCCTCTCGGAAGAGGGGGCGGCCCCCAAGGCATAGAGTGGCCTCTGTGTCTCGACGACCACGGATCGTGATCATCGCAGCGGCCGCCCTCGTGCTGCTTCCCATGACCGCCGCTTCCTGCGACGACGAACCCACCGGGATCCTCCTCGGCTCGGCCGCCGTCGGTGCCGTCGACGAGATCGTCGAGGCCCCCGGGACGGTCACCGCGCGCGCCGCCGCCACCCTGACCGCGCCCGCCTCCGGCACCCTCACCGAGCTGCGCGCCGAGCCCGGCGACCATGTCGACAAGGGCGACCTGCTCGTCGTCATCGACTCGCCCGAGCTGGAACGCCGCCGGGAATCGGCGGCCCGCGCCCTCGACGAGAGCCAAGAGGTCACCGTCAGCAGCGGCACCTCCGAGTTCGTCGCAGTCCGCAAACGCACCGACCGCCAGGCCACCGAGGCCTTCGAGCAGGCCGGCGAGGCCGCCGACAAGATCGCCGACCCGGAGCTGAAGAAGGCGCTGAAGCACCAGATCACGGCGGCCCAGGAGCAGTACGAAGCGGCGTCCGGCGCGGCCGCCGCAGCGGTCCGCTCGGTCCAGCGCGGCGTGAGCTCGCTCGGCCGGGCGGTGGGCGCGCTGAGTGCGGCGCAACGGCTCCAGGCCGAGCAGGCGTACGAGCTGGCCGACGCGGCAGTGGAGGCGCTGTCGCTGCGAGCACCGGTCGCCGGGGTGGTCCAGGCCGGCGGGCCGGCCCCGCAGGCCGCAGTTCCTGATATTTCCGACATACTCCAAAACAACACCAGCAACACCACAGCGACCGGTGTCGACACCGAGGTCAGCGAAGGCGGCTATGTCTCCGCCGGCACCCCGGTGCTCACCATCGTCGACACCAGCACGCTCGGCCTCACCGCCGACGTCGACGAGACCGACGTCCTCCTGGTCGAACCGGGCATCGAGGCCGAGGTCGAGCTGGACGCAGCCCCCGGCGTTCCCTACAGCGCCACCGTCCGCTCCGCCGATCTGCTCCCGACCACCTCGGCGCGCGGCGGTGTGTCGTACAAAATCCGCCTTGATCTGGCGAAGGCCGATCCCGCCCCGCGCCCCGGGATGAGCGCCGTGGTCCGGTTGAAGGTGCGCCAGGCGGACGACGCCGTGACCGTCCCCGCGTCGGCGGTGCTCAGCGTCGACGGCAGGGACACCGTCTGGACGGTCCGCGACGGCCGCTTCCGATCAGTTCCGGTCACCCTCGGCGTCCAGGGCGAGGATTCCGTGCAGGTGGTCGACGGGGTGGACGCCGGCGAGCGGATCGTGATCGCCGGCGCCGATCAGGTCACCGAGGGCGAAGAGACACCATGAGCGCGATCGTGGCCGACAACGTGAGCCGCACCTACCAGCTCGACGGCTTCGAGGTCCCGGCGCTGCGCGGCGTCTCGCTGACTGTCGAGGCCGGTGACTACGTGGCGATCGTCGGCACCTCCGGCTCCGGCAAGTCGACCCTGATGCACCTGCTCGGCGGCCTGGACCGGCCGACCGGCGGCACCCTGCTGATCGGCGGCCGCGACGTCTCGCGCTTGTCGCCGAACGAGATGGCCGAACTCCGGAACACCACGATCGGCTTCGTCTTCCAGTCGTTCCACCTGCTGTCCCGGACCACCGCTCAGGACAACGTCGGGCTGCCGCTGGTCTACCGGGGCGCCGGCCGCAAGGAGCGCCGGGCCCGGGCCGCCGAGATGCTGGACCGGGTCGGCCTCGCGCACCGGATGACGCACCGCCCCAACCAGATGTCCGGCGGCGAGCAGCAACGGGTGGCGATCGCCCGTGCCCTGGTCACCGGCCCGTCGGTGCTGCTCGCCGACGAGCCGACCGGCAACCTCGACTCGGCGACCGGCCAGTCGGTGCTCACCCTGCTGGAGTCGCTCAACGCCGAGGGAGTGGCGGTCGTCCTGGTCACCCACGACCGCGAGGTGGCGGCCCGGGCCGCCCGGCAGATCGTGATGAGGGACGGGAAAATACAGTGAGGCTCGCCGAGGCCTGGCGGGTCGCCCTCGAAGCTCTCCGGGCCAACCGCCTCCGCAGCCTGCTCACCATGCTCGGCGTCGTGATCGGCGTGGCCGCCGTCGTGGCGCTGGTCGGCATCGGCACCGGCACGAAACAACAGATCGAGCAGCAGGTCGAGGGGCTCGGCAGCAACCTGCTGATCGTCGTACCCGGAAGGCTCGAAGCCGGCGCCGCGCCCACGTCCTCGCCGCTGACGCTCGACGACGTGGAGGCGGTCACGCGCATCGTCGGTGACCGCGGCCGGGTCGCCGTCACGATCAGCTCCGGCGAGACGGTACGCGCCGGCCGCAACACCGGTTTCGCCAGCATGCAGGGTGTCCTGGAGACCACCCCGGACGTCTTCGTCCGCAGGCTGGACCGGGGCGCGTACCTGACCAGGACCGACGTGAGCACCGGACGGCGGGTGGCGGTCCTCGGCGCCGGCACCGCGAGAACCCTCTTCGGCGAACGGGACCCGATCGGGCGGCAGATCACCATCGGCGGTGTCCGGTTCCGGGTGATCGGCACGTTCGAGCCGCTCGGGCAGAGCCTCGGCGTGGACCGGGACGGCGAGGTGCACGTACCCGTGACCGCCGCGCAGCGGCTGCTCGGCACCGAGCGCATCGACGGCCTGGCGATCCGCGCCCCGGACCGGGACCGGATCGACGAACTCAGCGCGAACATCCTGAACGTGCTGACCGAGGAGCACCCGGACACCGACTTCTCCGCCGTCACCCAGGAGCAGATCCTCGGTGTGCTCGGCGACATCCTCGGCGTGCTGACCGGGGTGCTCGCCGCGATCGCCGGGATCAGCCTGCTCGTCGGCGGCGTCGGCGTCTCCAACATCATGCTGGTGTCGGTCCGCGAACGCACCAAGGAGATCGGCCTGCGCAAGGCGGTCGGCGCCCGTCCGCGCGACATCGGCACCCAGTTCCTGCTCGAAGCGGTGCTGCTGACCACGACGGGCGGGATCCTCGGCATGCTGCTGGGCGGCTCGGCCGCAATCCTGGTCGACCGGCTCTCCCCGGTGCCGGCCGCGCTGACCTGGTGGTCGATGGCGCTCGCGTTCGGGGTGTCAGCCGTCGTCGGCATCGTCTTCGGCGTGGTACCGGCCCAGCGAGCCGGCCGCCTCGACCCGGTCGTGGCGCTGCGCACCGAGTGACCGCCCAGGTCCGCCACCTCCGCGCCGAGTGACCGCTCAGGTCCGCCACCTCCGCGCCGAATGAAACAAGCGAGCCAGGAGGAGACTTACTTGCCGTTTCAGATACGCGATCGGCACGGCGCCGCCCGTGCCGTCGCCTACCTGATGCTGGCCGCCGGCGCGTACAACGGCATCACCGGTGTCCTGATGAAGCTCGGCGATCCGGTCCCCGAGCTGATCGCGGTCAGCGTCGCCGCCGTCGCGTTCGTGATCATCGGCGTGGTCTGCCTGCGCCGGCCGGCGGCGCTGCCGCACGGGTTCTGGATCGCGGTGCCGCTGCTGTCGGGCTTCGCGGTGACCGGGCTGAACTACGCGACCGGGGACACCACTGTCGGCGCGCAACTCTTCTACCTCTGGCCGCTGCTGTTCGCCGCGTCGTTCCTGAGCCGCTGGGTGATCGCCGCGACGGTGATCACCATCTCCGGAGGTCACGCCCTGGTGGCGTACTCGTTCTCGGACACCTCCCGAGCCATGAGCGACTGGATCGCGCTCTCCGTGGCGATGGCGATGACCGCGTTCGTCGTCGCCAACCTGCGGGAACGCAACGACCGGCTGCGCGAGGTGCTGGAGGCCCAGGCAGCCTCGGACTCGCTGACCGGCGCGGCGAACCGGCGCGCCTTCGACGAGTCGCTGACCAAGGCGGTGCGATTCGGTGGCCCGGTCGCCCTGGTCATGGTCGACGTCGACCACTTCAAGACGATCAACGACACCTGGGGGCACGCCGTCGGTGACCGCGCGCTCCGGGCCGTGGCCGACGCGCTGCGAACGGCCGCGCCGGACGGCACCAGCCTGGTGGCCCGGCTCGGCGGCGACGAGTTCGCGGTGCTGCTGCGGGCCGGGCCGGGTGAGGCGCTCGCGTACACCGAAGAGGCCCGCACCCTGCTCGGCGCCACCGCCGGCCTGCCCGGCGGTCCACCGCAGCTCAGCATCGGCGTCGCCGTCCTGCCCGACCACGCCGGATCGGCCGAAGAGCTCCAGCGCGTCGCCGACACCGCCCTCTACCAGGCGAAAGCCGGTGGCCGTGGCCGCAGCGCCCTGGCATCGGGCCGGCCACCTCGGCACAACGTCGATCAGGTGCCGGAACCGGACCCGTTCACCGTGGCGTGACGGTCGCCTGCTCGGCGGTCGTCTCGGTGAACGCGTCCGGGCCGGCGCTCTTCTTCAGCACGCTCTCTATCTCGGCGCCGTTGCGCGGGTAGGGACCCCACCCGTCGCGGATCACGTGGATGTAGACCGACTCGAGGCACACCCCGATCCGCTCCACCAGGTCGGTGTCCTCGGGCGCGCCGAGGCGTACCGCTCGTGCGAAGTGGTCGAGCGCCTCCATCAACCGCCCCTGATCGAAGCAGCACCGCCCGGCGTTCTCGTGCACGACGCTGCGTACCGCGGCCGGCACGTCCGCGTCGACAGCCCGCTGGAACAGCCGGTCCGCCTCCATGAAGTCGCCGCGCAGCCGCAGGACGTGTGCCAGCTCCGCCTGCGCGATCACGATCGACTGAAGGTCCTTCGCCGACTCCGCGTGCGCCAGCGCCAGCCGGCTCGCCGCCGCCGCCATCCCCAGCTCACCGAGCAGCCGGTAGACCTCGGCCCGCACACTGAGCAGCCCCGCCTTGACGATGTTGTCGGCCTCGTCAGCGAGCGGCCCGTCGAGCCGCTCACCCAGCGCCCGCAGCGCGTCCCGGTCGTCGACCACCTCCCGCAGCGAAGCCCCGTCGAGACGCCACCGGATCGCCGACAGATCAGCCGCGGTCAGCGGAAGGTGAGCCGCCAGCTCAGGCTCCGGCTCCGCCCCCTGCGCCTGATCCGCCTCGTCCGCCTCCGCGGTGGTCTTGGCCACGAACCACCCACCACCGAACGCCGTGTCGGTATACCGCCGCGGCTCCTGGTCCGGCCCGCTGACCTCCAGCACCGCTATCGGCTTCAGGTTGTGCCAGGTCCCCTCCGCGTCCATGTAGGGCGCGTCCGCGGGCCGGTCTTCCTCACCCTTTTCTGATACGCCGGTTTTTGGTACGCCGGGCGCCGAGGAACCGTCATTTTCCGGCTCTCCGCCCACCCCGTCCCGGTCAGGCATCGCAATCCCACCGTCGGCGGGGCCGTCCGGAGCACGCTCGCCCGCACCGCCGCTCGCCGCCGCGCCGTCCGTAGTGGTGTCCTCCGGCCGAGCATGCCTCTTGTCCCGGACCCCGGGCTGAATCGGAACCGCGAGCCGCCGCTTGCTCAGCGAGACAGTGGCCTCCTCGCCACCCTGATCCTCCACCAGCGGCGCCGGCACCGGCGTCTGTGGCGCCGGCGTCGGCGGCACCAGCGGCCGTCCCGCAACAGGCCACGGATCCACGGGGCGTTCCGGCCCGGTGCTCTGCTGCGGAATGCCGGTGTTCTGCTGCGGAATCGCCGCACTCGGCGGCGGAGTAACCGCGCTCTGTGCCGGCTCGCTGTGACTCCCGCCCTGGTTGCCGTCCGAGGTGCCGCCCCGACGGGGAACACCCCCCTGATGGGGAATGCCACCGGTCGTGGACCCGACCTGCCGCTCCTCCTGCCAGGCCCCACTCTGCGCCGCGATACTCCCGCCGCCGCCGCCCAGGTCCCAGGCCGAACCCTGAGGCGCCGCTTCCTGAGCCGTGGCGTCCGTAACCGCCCCCGGCGCCGGAATACTCACCAGAGAACCCTGCGCCGGAGCCTTCCCAACGGGCTCCTGCGCCGGAGCCTTCCCAACGGGCTCATGCAGCGGCACGTTCCCAACCGGCTCCTGCACCGGCACGTTCCTGACCGGCTCCTGAACCGGAACGCTCCCGGCCGATGCAACCGGCGGCCTCCAACCCGGCGGAACCGGCTGCGCGACCGCAGGCGTATGCCGCGCCGCAGGCGCTTGCCGCCCGACAAGCTGCGGATGCACCGCCGCCTGAGCCGGCTGGGCCGGACTGGCCTCGGGCTGTCGCATGGCCGGAGGCCAAGCAACTGCCGGCGCCATGACCTCACCCGGCTGCACGTCGGGGCGGGCCGGAGTGGCCGCGGCGGTGGTCTCGGGCTGCGGTCGAACCGGCGGCGGCCACGCGCTAGCCGCCGCAGGCATCACAGGCGGCGTCCCAGGCATCGGGGGAGCCGGGGGCATCGCGGCAGCCGCGGGCGTCGCGGAGGCCGGGGGCATCGCAGGCATCGCAGGTATCGCGGGCGCTGCGGGCATCGTAGGTATCGCGGGCGCTGCGGGCATCGCGGGTATCGCGGCGGGCGCATCCTGCGGACGTCCCCAGCTCGCGGGGGAGACCGGACGCGAACCGCTCGGCGGCTGATGCGCCTCGTCCGGAACGATCGACCACGGCCCGTCGCCGTCGGACAGAACCACGTGCGCCGTCCGCGGCGACCGGCGCGAACGCTGCTGAGGCACCTCCACGTCCGGACCCGGGTACGGCGCCGGAACGGTCGGCCGCCCGGCAGCGGACGGTGCCGCCGGAGCAGCCGACCCGGCCCGCGCGACCGGCCCCATCGGCGAACCCGGCGACAACGGAGCCACCGTTCCCGACGGAGAAACCGGCCGCTCGTGACCAGCCGGCCCGGCCGGCGACACCGGCCGGTCGTGGCCTCCCGGAGCAGCCGGCGGGACCGGACGCTCCCCGGAGGCAGCCACCGGCCGTTCACCAGCAGAAACAGGTGCAACGGACGGCGCCGGCGAGGCCAGCCGCGCAGCGGGGGCGGGGCGGCTGTGCACCGGTTCCGCAGCGGCGGCGGGGCGGCTGTGCGCCGGTTCCGCGGCGGCGGCGGGGCGGCCGGTAGCCGGGTCCGGCACTGCCGCCGGGCGGATGCTTTCGGCAGGCGTGCTGTTCGGGCCGATGACCCGGGCCGGGGGTACCGGCGCCGGCGCGGCCAGAACCCGCGGCGCCACCGGCGGGTCCGCCTTGATCACACGCGGAGCAGGCGGCGGGGTGGTCCGCCCGAGAACCTTCGGGGGCACGGGCGCCTCGGCCCGCCGAACCACCCGCGGCCCGTCACCGGACCCGCTCTCCTGGACACCCGCGGCAGCGTCAGACGTCTCGCCCGCGTCAGCCGCCGGCCGGACCGACTCCGACCCGCGCGATTCCCGCTCGTCATCCAGCTGCCGGGTGAGCTCCTCATCCCGCTCGACAGAAGCACGCCCTTCAACGGGAACGCGCCCTTCAACGGGAACGCGCCCTTCGACCGGGACGCGGCCTTCGACCGGAACACGGCCTTCAACCGGGACGCGGCCTTCAACCGGGACGCGGCCTTCAACCGGGACGCGGCCCTCGACGGTCGCGCGGCCCTCGGCCGGAACTGCGCCCTCGTGTCGGTCGTATGACGCGGCCACGCCGCGGCGATCCGTCTCCGGGCGGTACGTCTCGTACGGGTCCGGGACCGAAGCCCGCCCCGCCACCGACAGATCGTCGCGCCGGACCGGGCCGGGAACCTCGTCCCGCCGCGGGCGCCGCCCACCGGCCGGCCGGATCGGGCCGAAGTCGTCGTCCTCCCAGGCACGGCCGCGGCTGTCGAAACGTTCGTCCTCCTCGGGACGGCCACCCCGCCGGGCGTACCCATCGGGCTCGTCCTGGAAGGCAGGAGCGCGACGCGCGTCGCGGCGCTCGGGATCGACGGCCCGGCGTCGCGCCGCGTCGAGATCGATGACGCGATCGTCGGTGGTGCGGCGGCGGTCGTCCTCCCAGTATTCGTCGGAGCGCAGTTCGATGGTCCGGCCGTCCGGCGGCACACGGCGATCGTTGTCGTCCCAGCGCTCGTCCCGGCGGGGCCGACGCCCCGCACCGTCCCGACCGGGAGCCTTACGACCGGGAGCCTCACGACCGGGAGCCTCACGACCGGGAGCCTCACGACCGGGAGCCTCACGACCGGGAGCCTCCTCCTGCCGCACCGAACGACGCACAGCCGGCACATCGTCACGGCGAACATCGTCCCGGCGAACATCGTCCCGGCGAACATCGTCGCGCCGAACGTCGTCACGGCGAACCTCATCCCGGCGAACCGCCGGGACCTCGTCCTCGCGAACCTGCCGGGCCGCATATCGATCCTGGCCCGCCGGAGCGCTGCGCCGGAACTCCGGGCGCGCGTCCGGATCCTGGATCGGGAAGTCGGGTTTGTCGAAATCGACACCGAGCTCGGGCCGGTTGAAGTCGACATCGTCGAACTCATGACCGGCCAGGTTCGGCTTCGAGGTGTCGATCGGCACGAAATCCGGGTCGTTCAGCCAGCTGGGGCGCTGGTCGTCGAACGCGTTGCGCCGCACCTGAGGCGCTTCGTCCCCCCGCGTCCGCCGGGTCGGAATCACCGGATCGGGCGCGGTACGCCGGGCGTAGTGCTTCTCCTGCTTGACCGCTGACTGCGGCATGAGCGAGTACTCGTCGTACTCGTCCGCCCAGTATTCGTCGTCCTCGTAGCTCATGAGGAGGCCCCGAACAGGCCCGGGGTTGTCCCTCTGCCCCCACGCCGCATTCGCGCCACCGTCCTCACGCTGTCCCACCTCCGCACTCCGGTGCCCGCCCCTCGCGCCCCGGATTGATGCCTGCCACGTGGTGGATGTGGAAGGGTAATCATGGATTTGCGTGGTGCGCCACCGCGCTGCGGACCTCTGCCAGGGAACCCGTGGAAGACCCACGGGGACCGACCTTCCCCGCGCCGCAGCCCGCCGAGAGTCGTCGATCATCGGGGTATACGTCTGCCGGGCGCTCTCGGTTCAACTTCCTCAGCAGTGATAACGCCGTGGATCCGGCGGTGTCGAGCAGGTCGCGAATCCGGTACACACCATCAACGATGATCACTGACTGATGGTCACGGGGCAGGTTACGAGTTAAGCGCGTTTTAAGGGTCCCTTCAGGAGACCTAAGGACTTGCGGGCGACCCTGAACAGGTGACTCCCGGGCGTGTCGAAGGACACTCACGTTTCGCACGGATCAAGGGGGGTCGTCCTGGCACGGTTGTCGAGGCGCCCGATGAGGGCGCCACGACTCCCCGGCCGGTGGCCGCCGCCCCCCAGTCAAGCGGCTACCGAGCGCCCGAGACGACCCGCGGGGTTTTGATGCCCCCCAGAGATTCCCCGCGGGTGGGCGGAGTACGGCGCGATGCCGGGACGAGGGACGGCGGCGGGACCCCAACCCGCCGCCGTTCCATCAGCGGTCACGCGCCACATCACAGACGGCCGTCGGTGGTGAACTGCCCGAACCGGCCCGGCAGCGCCAGCCCCGCCGACGCCAGCTCGGCCAGCAGCACCGACAGCTCGGTGACGGTCAGCGACTCGGCCCGGGACGCGTCCGGATGCCGTACACCGAGCGCCTCCGCGGCCTCGACGGCTCGCGTACCGATCGCCGCCTCGACCGCCCACAGCCGATGCGCGCACAGGGCGGCATGCGCCGACGCCGCGAGCTCTCCATGAAGACGGAGCAGCCGGCGCAGATCAGCGGCGAGTCTCTCGATCGGAAGCCCGGCAGGTCGCACCTCGGGCCCCCGGCGCCACCAGCGGATCATGGCACACCTCACGACCAGGTCTGCCCCTGACGATGCGCCGCCTCCTCAGAGGCCGTCAAGCACGATTCCCGCTTTCCGCGCCACAGCGCGGACAACCTCCTGCGGCGCGGCCTCAGACGCCACGTCCAGCCCTTCTTGGGTACGCGCAAAGCCCACCGTCACGAGTACCCAGCCCTGGTCCTCGGCCCACGCGACGCCCGCCTGTTCGCAGTCCCAGACGAGCCGGCCGTGCAGCGCGACCTGCCGGGCCAGGTCGAACGCGATCCAGCCGTCCCGCAGCACCCGGTCGTCAGCCCGGAAATCAGCCACCGGAATCCCGGCGCTCTCCAGCGCGTCCGCGACGGCCCGGATGTATCCGTAGTGCCCGGCGGTCATGTCAGATGGCCGTGCCGGCTCTTCGGCCATGTCAGATGGCTGCGCCGCGGGCGATGGTGAACAGCCCGGCCCGCCCGCCGAACGTGGACCGTACCGCCGTACCCATCGTGGCGAACACGTTCTCCCCGCCGAAGTCACACGCCGCACCCACCTCGCCGGTGAGCAGGTGCACGGCGAGCCGGTCCAACCCGGTCGACGGCAGATATCCACCGGGCGGCAGGTCGGTGCCGAACACCCGCCGCGCGACCCGGGCGTCACCGGCGGGGGAGTCGTCCTCGCCGGCGTGCAGATAGAGCAGGGCGGCCGTCTCGGGGCGCAGCACCCGCTGGAACACGCACGGCTCGTCGTCCGGCAGGTCGACCAGGGCGCCACCCCAGAACGGCTCGGCCACCTGCCAGCCGGCGGCGGCCAGCGCGTCCGCGGCGGTGCCGCCACAGGGCCCGTCGTCCCAGGTCACGATCGGCGGCATCCGTTGCTCGGCGCGCGGGAACAGACCCGGCACACCACCCAGGACACCGAGCAGACCGCCGTTGATCATCGGGAGATGATGGCACACGGTGAGCCCGGCTCAGAAGGTGCGGCCGTACCGGTCGCGGGCTTTGAGACGCACGGTAGGCAGCTCCGGGGCGGGCAGCGGCGCCGCCTCACCACCGCCGACGGTCCCGAACCTCTCACCCGCCATCCATTGGGTACGCGCCTCGGCGATGTCCTCGTGCGACCGTCCGACGAAGTTCCACCACATGACGAGCGGCTCGTCGAACGGCTCACCACCGACGAGGAACAGCCGCGCCTCCCCGTCGCTCGTGACGGTCACCGTCTCCTGCCCGTCGCCGAGGTAGAGCAGCGACCCCGGCTCCAGCGCGGTCCCGCCGACGATCGCTGAGCCGGACATCGCCAGAATCCCGTACTCGAAGCCCTTATCCAATGGCAGCGAGATCCGCGAGGCTTCGCCGAAGAGCAACTCCACCCCGGCCAGCGGCGTGAACACGGTGGCCGGCGACCGCAGCTCACCGAACTGTCCGACAACGACCGTGACGGTCACGCTGCCAGCGGTATAGGCCGGCAGCCCGGCGTGATGCTCGAAGCTCGCCGCCCCGTCGCGCGCCGAGCCGGGAAGCGCGAGCCAGAGCTGAAGCCCGTGCATCCCGTCCGGATGATCCGGCGGGGTGTACTCCGAGTGCGCGATGCCCCGCCCGGAGGTCATCAGGTTGAGCTCCCCCGGAGCGATGAACTGATGACTGCCCAGGCTGTCCCGATGCTCGATGACCCCGTCGACGAGCCACGTGACGGTCTGCAGCCCGGTGTGCGGATGAGGCGGCACCCGCATCCCCGGCCGCCCCCGAACATCATCCGGCCCGAAATGATCGACAAAACACCAGGCCCCAACCATCCGGCGCTCCCGATGAGGCAGCAGCCGCCGCACAGTCGTATACCGCCCGAGCGGCACGTCATGCCCCGCCAGCAACACACTGCCAACCACACCCTCAGCACCCACCCCCCAACCCTAAAGACCCACCCCCGCCGCCGCGTCGTCGTCCCACCGTGCGCCGTCGTCCCCACCGCGCGCCGCCGCGTCGTCGTCCCACCGTGCGCCGTCGTCCCGCCGGTTGCCGACCCGGATCTTGAGTGATTGTTGACGCCCTCGACTTTCGCCATTTTGGGGATCGTTCGGGTGGCGGCGGACAGGGTGTCCGCCGGGGCGGGCGGTAGGCGGATCGACAGGAAGGAGCATCAACGAACGTGCCCTCCGCTAAAAAGGCTGTTCGTTGATGCTCCCGATTACGACGTTACCCGGCTCCTGGTTCTGGTTGCTGTGCCACTTCCGGGCGTGCTTCACTGCGCCGACGTTTGCCACGTTCACGATGCTGGTGTCCGGGATGGTCGCCCGGCCCCAGCGGCGGACGGTGACCGGGATGCTGATCGGTGCGGGCCTGTCCCAGGCCTGGCATCACTGCAGAGCACACCGCTTCTTCTCCCGGGCGGTGTGGTCGGTGGATCAGGTGTCGATGGTGTTGCTGACGCTGGTCGTGCGGTTACTCGTGCCGCCGCAGGCCGAGCTGCTGATCGCGGTCGATGACACCTTGTTCACCCGTTCGGGTCGCCGGGTGGCCGGGGCGGGCTGGCATCACGACGCCGCGACCAAGACCAAGGGCGCCAAAGACAGCCGGCAGCGGTGGGGACACTGCTGGGTCGTCGCCGGAATCGTGCTGGAGCTGCCGCTACTGGATCGGCCGGTCTGCCTGCCCATCGCGTTCGCCCTCTGGCTGCACACCCCCGGCTCGACAGCGGCCGAGCAGTCGAAACAGGCCCTGGCCGGCCGCCTGGTCACGATGATCGCCCAGGCGTGTCCCGGCCGGCACCTCGACGTGGTCGCCGACTGCTGGTACGCCGGCGCCGACGGCGCGTCCGGCGCGACCCTCGGCGCGGCCAAGCACCGTGGCCTGCCCGACGATGTCACCCTGACCTCCCGGCTACGCGCCAACACCGCACTGCACTGGATCGCCACCCCGGTCCCCGGACGCAGCGGGCGCCCGAAACGCATCGGCGAGCGCATCGGCACCCCGACACAGCTGGCCACCCACCCCGACACCCATTGGCGCGAGGCCACCGTGGCCCGCTACGGACGCACCGACACGGTCACCCTCGCCGACACCGTCTGCCTGTGGTACGGCGTTTACCGCTCCCGCGCCATCCGGGTCATCCTGCTCCGCGACCACGCCATGACCAGCGGCTACGGCATCGCCGTGTTCACCACCGACCTACACACCAGCGCCGAACGGATCATCAGCCGCTACGCCGCTCGGTGGAGCATCGAAGTCGCGTTCGCCGACGCCAAACAGCTCACCGGCGTCGGCGAAGCCCGCAACCGCACCCGCACCGCGATCGACCGCACTGTCCCGCTCGGCCTGATCACCCAAAGCCTGATCATCGTCTGGTACCACCTACACGGCACCGACACCGTCACCGCCCGCCGCGCCGAAGCACCCTGGTACCGCACCAAAACCCGGCCCGCCTACCTCGACATGATCGTCCAGCTACGCCGCGTGATGATCGCCGCCAGGATTCTTGGACACAACCGTGGCCAGCCAACACCCCAACAAATCCACGACGTCTGTCTGGCCTGGGAACAAGCCACCGCCTAGATCACCAAGATGGCGAAACTCAAGTTGACGCCCAGCTGTAGACGTGGGTTTCGCCATTTGTGGAGCGGTAGCGGCTTCGGGACGTCGTGGCGGTTTCCTTGGTGCGAGGTGCCGCTCGGAGATCTTGTGCGGTTCGGCCGGCTGATCGGCCACGAGTGCACGAGTTTGCGAGACGGCCATCCGTGGCGTCGCAGTGCTTTGGTCCGACGTGGTGAGCGCGGTGGTTGACCGTTTCGACGTGGTGAGCGTGGTGCTTCGCCGATCTTGTGGAGTTCGGCGAGCCGTTTGCGCGTAATTCCGCAAGATCGGCTCGGCTTGTTCGATCTTGCGGAGTTGTGCGGACACGTCTGCGGGGAAGTCCACAAGATCCAGGCCGAGCAGGGCCGCGTGGGCAGAGGGTCGCGGGCAGAGGGTCGCGGGCAGAGCGGCGCGGGCAGAGCGGAACGCGTGGGCAGAGCGGCGCGGGCAGAGCGGAACGCGCGGGCGGAGCGGAACGCGCGGGCGGAGCGGAACGCGCGGGCGGAGCGGAACGCGCGGGCGGAGCGGAACGCGCGGGCGGAGCGGAACGCGCGGGCGGAGCGGAACGCGCGGGCGGAGCATACGCGCGGGCGGAGCATACGCGCGGGCAGAGCGGCGCGCGCGGGGCGGAAGAGGGTGCGTGGCGGGGCGGAGCGCGGGGTGGGGTGCCTGCGGCGGAGGGCGCCGGCGCGGCGGAGGGCGTCGGTGCCCGGCATGGCAGTGGATGTTGCGTCGTGGCTGATCGCGGTCTCTGTCGGGAAACCGGGTCGGCCTCGCGGATCCGCAGGGCCACCAGTTGTTACGCGATGAGCCGGTCGCCGGGTGAGACCGCAAACGGCGAAACTCGAGTGTAGACAATCGCTCAAGATCGCCGGGGGCGGGGGCGGGTTCGGGGTCGGGGTCGGATGTAGCTGCCGCTGCCGCTGCCGCTGCCGCTGCCGCTGCCGCTGCCGCTGCGAGGCGTTGTGCGGACCTTGTGAGGTTGTGGCCGCTGGGCTGGCGAAACCTCACAAGATCTGTCCCGGCGGGCGTGCAGGCGCGCGTAGAGGGCGGTTGTTGCTGGTGGGGTCCACTGAACGGGTGCTCTGTTTGCGTATTGGGGGTCGCGCGTTCCCCGCTTCTGCGATCTTAAACATGCCCGATTTCGCACAAAGGAGCCTGGTATGACCGATGCCGAGTTGATGAGCCCGCTGCCGTATTGCTCCCAGCCGATCAGTCCTGTGCCCGTACTGCCGCCCGAGATGCCGCTGGACCGGCAGCACGCGATCATCGTGGGTCGCAGCAAATGGGTGAACGGCACGCCCCTGCGGTACGCGTTCATGCCGCAGACCCGGAACCACGCGCAGGAGGAGGTCGTCCGGGAGTCGTTCGACGAGTGGAAGGACCTCGGGATCGGCCTGGACTTCTGGGAGGTCCGGGACCCGCGTGAGGCGCAGGTGCGGATCGGGTTCGAGCCTGGCCGGTCGTGGTCCTGGATCGGCCGGGACGTGCTGCGCCGCCCGCGCCACGAGGCGACCATGAACCTCGGCTGGGACCTGCGCGACGACCACGGCCGGGCCACCGCGCTGCACGAGATCGGGCACACGCTCGGGCTGGCGCACGAGCACCAGAACCCGAACGCCGGCATCGTCTGGAACGAGGACGCGGTCTACCGGCACATGGCCGGCCCGCCGAACCACTGGGACCCGGACACGACCTTCCACAACATTCTGCGCAAGCTTGACCCGGCCGAGGTCGAGGGCAGCCGCTGGGACCCGGACTCGATCATGGAGTACAGCTTCCCGGCCGGCCTGGTGATCCGGCCGGAGGAGTACCGGAACGGCATCCGGCCGCCCGGGAAGATCTCCAAGCTGGACGCCGAGCAGGTGCTGATCTGGTACCCGCCGCTGGAGGAACGCCTGCCGCAGCTGACCGCGTTCGAGTCACGCTCCCTGAGCCTCACGCCCGGCCAGCAGTACGACGCGGAGGTGCTGCCCGAGGAGACGCGGACGTACCGGGTGGGCTCGTTCGGCGCGTCCGACATGGTGCTGGTGCTCTTCGAGGACGTCGACGGCGAGCTGCGTCAGGTCGCCGCCGACGACGACAGCGGAGAGGACCGCAACGCTCAGGTCGAGGCGGAGCTGCAGGCCGGCCGCCGGTACGTGCTGCGCACCCGGATGTACCACGCCTGGCAGGCCGGCACGACGGCCGTCATGTACTGGTGAGTGACGCGGATCCCAGGACCCGGGTGATCGTCACCTCGATGACCACCCGGGCCGGGTTGGGGCGGGGCGTGCGGTAACGCCTGGCGTACCGCTGCTCCGCCTCGGTCACCGCGTCGCTCTGATCGGAAACGGTCGCGACGCCCTCGACGGTGCTCCAGCGAGGGCCGTCCACCTGGCAGATCGCGACCCGCTGCTGGCCCCGGCGGATGTGCCGGACGTGCGCCGAGGTAGCCGACGAGATGATCCGGGCCAGGCCGGACTCCGGGTCCAGGGTGGCGCCGACGGCGACCACGTGCGGCGAACCGTCCGCCCGTAACGTGGTCAGCGTGCAGAGATGACGCTCGGTCCAGAACTCGCCCAGTGCCGGGGAATGGATCTCAATCGTGCCGCTCATACTCCGTACCCTAGAAGGGTCTCAGGCCGGCTCGGCCGGCAGCTCGCCGCGCCGGACCGCGGAGACCAGCGACGCGTGGTCCTTCTCCACCTGGTCGGCGTATGCGCGGGCGAACCGGGCGAGTGACTCGTCCATCTTGTCGCTGCCGCCGACGTATCCCGCGATCATCGAGGCGCCGCTGGTCCGGGCGTGCGACTTGGCAGTGAGATAGCCGCAGATGCCGGCGTAATCGGCCAGCGCGCCCGCGTCGAGGTCGTCGACGATGATCGCGCCCTTCATGTCGCGGAACTGGCGCACGTAGAACTGCTGGTCGCCGACGGTCGTCCAGCCGAGCAGCGGGTCGCTCACGGTCTGCAGGGCCTGCTGGTACTCCACCACGCGCTGGCCCTGATGCCGGTGCCAGGCGACGGCGCCGTGCTGGTGTTTCGCGACGACCGAGCGGCGGGCCTGCTTGAGCTGCAGGAACAGCACATCGTCGGAGCTGCTGCCCTCGCAGAGCGCGACGTACGCCCGCAGCCCCACCGACCCGACACCGACCACCTTGTGCGCGATGTCGACGATCCGGTAACCGCCGAGGATCCGTGACCAGTGCGGTTTGAGGGTGTTGAGATAGCCGTCGAGAGCCTCAGAGAGCTGCTCGCGCTCCTGCGGCTCGATCCGGGTGATCAGCGGCGGCTGCTCGACGAGCCGGGCGGTGCCGTCGTGACGCTCGGTGAACCGGGGCAGCGCCCGGTCACTGGTACGCCGCCGGGCCCGTTTCGCCGCCCGTTCGATCTGGTCGCGGAAACTGTCCCGGCTGGTCGCCGACTGCATCGCCTCGACGTTGAGCTGGTCGAAGGAGCGGGCCAGCAGCGGCTGGTCGGCGAGGAAGCGGATCTGTTCGCGGTACTCCTCGACACAGTGCTTGACGGCGTGGGCGCACTCGCTCTCCCGGAACCCGTTGACCCGGCCGGCGACGTAGACGCTGACGACGAGCCGGCGCAGGTCCCACTCCCACGGTCCGGGGTGCGCCTCGTCGAAGTCGTTGAGGTCGAAGACCAGCTCGCGTTCCGGGGAGGCGTAGAAGCCGAAGTTGCCGAGGTGCGCATCGCCGCAGATCACCGGCGTGATCCCGGTGAGCGGCAGCATCGCGAAGTCGTCGGCCATCAGCTGGGAGGTGCCGCGCAGGAATGCGTACGGAGACGCGATCATGCGGCCGACCCGGACCGGGATGAGGTGCGGCACCCGGCCGAAGTGCGACGCGGTAACCTGAGCGACCGGATCGGGCCGGTCGGCCGGCGGCCGCCAGTGCGCCATGTCGGACCGCGGGGAGTGGTCACGCAGCGACCGCCCCACCTCGTACCGCTCGGCGCGGGGCGCGGCGGCGCGGCGCAGCGAAGTGAAGCCCTCGTCGTTTACGCTGCCGAGCACGACCTGGCCGTTCAGTGTTGGTGACCCTTCCATCGCTGCCGAGGGTACGTCCTCATTAATCGGGCGTGTACAGGGCTCGTTAAATCGAGGGTGTTATCGATAACATCCCGGTTACGTGGCGATCTCGAAGAGTTGCCACACCCTCATTGCAACCGGACCGGACGAGGTGCGCAAGTGGACAAGGTATCCCGTAGCCCGGCGATGACCGATGTGGCCCGCTTGGCCGGTGTCTCCCACCAGACGGTGTCCCGTGTCCTCAACGATCATCCGAACGTCAAGGAGCAGACCCGGATCCGGGTCCGCGCCGCGATCGCCGAGCTCAACTACCGGCCGAACCGGGCGGCGCGAGCCCTGGTCACCGGCCGTTCCCAGCTGATCGGCGTGGTCGCCCGCAACAGCACGCTGTACGGCCCGGCCTCGATGCTCACCGAGTTCGAGCAGGCCGCCGCGGACGCCGGTTTCGCGGTGAGCGTGGGCAGCGTCCGCGAGCTGGACCGCTCCTCGATCTCCTCGGTGGTGGACCGTCATCTGGATCAGCGGGTGGCCGGCCTGGTCGTCATCGCCAACGTGGCGTCGGCGGCCGAGGCGCTCTCCGAGATCCCGTCCGAGCTGCCGGTGGTCTTCATCGACGGCGACCCGGCCAGCGGGCGGCCGCTGGTGACGGTGGATCAGGTGGCCGGCGCCCGGGCGGCGACGCAGCATCTGCTCGACGCCGGGCACGAGACGGTCTGGCACGTCTCCGG
This sequence comes from Actinoplanes sp. CA-015351, assembly GCF_050955685.1. NCBI lineage: Bacteria > Bacillati > Actinomycetota > Actinomycetes > Micromonosporales > Micromonosporaceae > Actinoplanes > Actinoplanes sp. CA-015351. The sequence goes on along the minus strand of NZ_CP192102.1, from coordinate 5,214,786 downwards.
GCCGATCGACTGGTTCGACTCGGCCGGTCGCATCCAGGGCTGGCGGCAGACCCTCGAGGAGGCCGGCGCCGAGGTTCCGCCGCTGCTCTCCGCCGACTGGTCGGCCGCCGAGGGCTATCGGGCCGGTCAGATGCTGGCCCGGATGCCCGAGGTCACGGCGGTCTTCACGGCGAACGATCACCTGGCGCTCGGCATCCTGCGCGCGCTGAGCGAGCGGGGCCGCCGGGTGCCGCACGACGTGAGCGTGATCGGTTTCGACGACGTGCCCGAGGCGGCGTACTTCATTCCGCCGCTGACCACCGTCCGGCAGGCCTTCGGTGACGTGGCCCGGGCGGCCCTGGGCCTTCTCCTGGGGCAGATGCGGGACGACTCCGGCACTGCCGACCACATCGTGGTGCCGCCGCAGCTGGTGGTCCGGCAGAGTGTGGGACCGCCTGCTTGAGAATTTTTGTGGGGGATGTGCGGGCCTTACTAGTACTCGGTTAATCAGCCGTTACCTCGTTGTTGCCAAGGGCTGTTGACACGGGTTTTGTTAGCGATAACACTAGGCCTCGCTCCGCCGGAGTGTGGCCCCCGCCACCATCCCGGCCCCCCTTCGGAGGTACACCCCCAGATGAAACCCCAGATCTGGTTTCTCACCGGCAGCCAGCACCTCTATGGCCCGGAGACGCTCCAGCAGGTGGCCGACCAGTCCGCCGAGATCCAGCGGACCCTGGCACAGGGCGGACTGCCCGCCGAGATTATCGGCAAGCCGGTTCTGACCGACAGCGGCGCCATCAAGCGCCTGATGCTGGAGGCGAACGCCGACCCGGACTGCATCGGCATCATCGCCTGGATGCACACGTTCTCGCCGGCCAAGATGTGGATCGGCGGTCTCGACGCGCTGCGCAAGCCGCTGCTGCACCTGCACACCCAGCACAACGCGTCGCTGCCGTGGTCGACCATCGACATGGACTTCATGAACCTGAACCAGGCGGCGCACGGCGACCGCGAGTTCGGTTTCATCCAGGCCCGGCTCGGCGTGCCCCGCAAGGTCGTCGCCGGCCACGCCTCCGACCCGGTCGTGGTGGCGCGGGTCGAGTCGTGGACGCGGGCCGCGCTCGGCTGGCAGCACATGCGGACACTGCGGGTTGCGCGCTTCGGCGACAACATGCGCGACGTCGCGGTGACCGAGGGTGACAAGGTTGAGGCCGAGCTGAAGTTCGGCGTCTCGGTCAACACGTACGGCGTGAACGACCTCGTGGAGTTCGTCGACGCGACGGAAGAATCCGAGATCGACAAACTGGTCTCCGAGATCGCCGACGTCTACGAGATCTCGAGTGAGCTGCTGGCCGAGCGGAACGACTCGCTCCGGTACGCCGTCAAGATCGAGGCCGGCCTGCGCCGCTTCCTGACCGAGGGCGGCTTCGGCGCGTTCACCTCGAACTTCGAGGACCTCGGCGGCCTGCGCCAGCTGCCCGGCCTGGCCGTGCAGCGGCTGATGGCCGACGGCTACGGCTTCGGCGGCGAGGGTGACTGGAAGACCTCGGTTCTGGTCGCCACCGTCAAGGCGATGGGTTCCGGAACCGGGCGTGGTACCTCATTCATGGAGGATTACACCTACCACTTCGGCCCGGGCGAGCCTAAGATCCTCGGCGCGCACATGCTCGAGGTGTGCCCGTCCATCGCGTCCGCAAAGCCGCGCGCCGAGATTCACCCGCTGGGCATCGGCGGCCGTGAGGACCCGGTCCGGCTGGTCTTCGACGCCGCGTCCGGGCCCGCCGTGGTCATGGGCATGGCCGACATGGGCGACCGCTTCCGCTTGGTCGCGAACGAGATCGAGGTGATTCCGCCGGACGAGCCGCTGCCGAACCTGCCCGTGGCCCGGGCGGTCTGGAAGCCCGCACCGACGCTGTCCACTTCGGCCGAGTGCTGGATCACCGCGGGTGGACCGCATCACACGGTCCTGACCCAGGCGGTCGGCGCGGAAACTCTTCGTGACTTCGCTGAAATGGCTCAGACCGAGCTACTGCTGATCGACAACCGCACCACCCCGGCCGACTTCGCAGACCGGGTGCGCTGGAACCAGGCGTACTACCGCCTCAACCGGCCTCTGTAACACGCACCGCTCTCAAAGAGGAGATCCAAAGTGAAATACCCCCGGCTCGCGGCGGTCCTGACCGCTGCCACCCTGGTCGCCACGATGGCCGCCTGCGGTTCTGCTGAGAAGGACGTCGACAAGGAAGCTGCCGGCGGCGGCGACAACGCCGGCGCCCTGGTCGGTATCACCATGCCGACCCGTTCCTCGGAGCGGTGGATCGCTGACGGCGACAACCTGAAGAAGCAGCTCGAGGGTCTTGGTTACAAGGTTGACCTGCAGTACGCCGAGGACAACATCCCGACGCAGACGCAGCAGCTGGACAACCAGATCACCAAGGGCGCCAAGGTCCTGATCATCGCGTCGATCGACGGCACCGCGATCACGACGCAGCTGGAGAACGCGAAGGCCAACAACATCCCGGTCATCGCGTACGACCGGCTGATCCGTAACAGCCCGAACGTGGACTACTACGCCACCTTCGACAACTTCAAGGTCGGTGTGCAGCAGGCGACCTCGCTGCTGACCGGTCTGAAGGTCCTCAACGCCGACGGCAGCGACGCCGGCGCCAAGGGCCCGCTGAACGTCGAGCTGTTCGCCGGTTCGCCGGACGACAACAACGCGACCTTCTTCTTCAACGGCGCGATGAGCATCCTGCAGCCGTACATCGACAAGAAGATCATCAACGTCAAGAGCGGTCAGACCAAGTTCGAGACGGTCGCGACCCTTCGCTGGGACCCGGCCACCGCGCAGAAGCGCATGGAGAACGTGCTGACCTCCACCTACAAGGGTGGCGCGAAGGTCGACGGCGTTCTGTCGCCGTACGACGGCATCTCGATCGGTATCCTCTCGGCGCTCAAGTCGAACGGTTACGGCACCGCCGCTCAGGCGTACCCGATCGTGACCGGTCAGGACGCCGAGGTTGCCTCGGTCAAGTCGATCGTCGCGGGTGAGCAGTACTCGACCATCTACAAGGACACCCGCCAGCTGGCGAAGGTTGCCGGCGAGATGGCCGACGCGGTGCTCAAGGGCCAGACCCCGACCACCAACAACACCAAGGACTACGACAACGGCAACAAGGTCGTTCCGGCGCAGCTCCTTGAGTCGATCATCGTCGACAAGTCGAACTACCAGGCTCAGCTCGTCGACACCGGCTACTACACGGCCGACCAGCTGAAGTAATCCGGGCTCCGCGCCCTGCCCGTCCCCAGCGGGCGGGGCGCGGTCTGGACGGCTGACCAGCAAGACGGCCCATAGGAGGGTCCATGACCGACACGATCCTGCGGATGAGTGGCATCACCAAGACGTTCCCGGGCGTCAAGGCGTTGCAGGATGTGAACCTGGAAGTCCGTAGAGGTGAGATCCACTCGATCTGCGGCGAGAACGGGGCCGGTAAATCGACCCTGATGAAGGTGCTCTCCGGCGTCTACCCGCACGGCACGTACGAGGGTGACATCGAGTTCGACGGTGAGGCCTGCGAGTTCTCCGGTATCCGGGACAGTGAGCACCGCGGCATCGTCATCATCCACCAGGAGCTGGCGCTCGCGTCGAACCTGTCGATCGCGGAGAACATCTTCCTCGGTAACGAGCAGGCCAAGCGGGGTTTCATCGACTGGAACCGGACCAACCACGCGGCGGACGAGCTGCTGCGCCGGGTCGGTCTGGGTGAGAGCGCGGTGACACCGGTCATCGATCTGGGTGTCGGTAAGCAGCAGCTGGTGGAGATCGCGAAGGCGCTCTCCAAGAAGGTGAAGCTGCTGATCCTCGACGAGCCCACCGCCGCTCTCAATGACGAGGATTCCGAGCATCTGCTCGGCCTGCTGCGCGGGCTGCGTGACGAGGGCATCACCTGCGTGATCATCTCGCACAAGCTCAACGAGGTCATGAGCATCTCGGACCGGGTCACGATTCTGCGCGACGGCAAGACGATCTGGACGCAGGAGACCGCGGACCTGACCGAGGACAAGGTCATTTCCGGCATGGTGGGCCGCGATCTGGAGCACCGGTACCCGGAGCACACGCCGAACATCGGCGAGGAGGCTCTGCGGATCGAGGACTGGACCGTTTACAGTCCCATCCAGGCGGATCGGGCTCTGGTTCGTGGCGTCAACATGACGCTGCGCCGTGGTGAGATCGTCGGTCTGGCCGGGCTGATGGGCGCCGGTCGTACCGAGCTGGCGATGAGTGTGTTCGGCCGCTCGTACGGCGTGAACATCTCCGGCAAGCTGATCAAGGACGGTAAAGAAATCCGGGCGCGCAACGTCGCCGAGGCGATCGACAACGGTCTCGCCTATGCGACCGAGGACCGCAAGCGGTACGGCTTGAACCTGATCGAGGACATCAAGCGCAACATCTCCGCTGCCGCGCTCGGCAAGCTCGCCAAGGGCGGCTGGGTCGACGGCAACGAGGAGCACAAGGTCGCCGACGAGTTCCGGGCCAGCATGAACATCAAGGCCCCGACCGTCGAATCCGTTGTCGGCAAGCTGTCCGGCGGTAACCAGCAGAAGGTCGTCCTGTCGAAGTGGATCTTCACGGACCCGGACGTGCTGATCCTCGACGAGCCGACCCGCGGCATCGACGTGGGTGCCAAGTACGAGATCTACACGATCATCAACCGGCTTGCCGACGAGGGCAAAGCCGTTCTGGTCATCAGTTCCGAGTTGCCCGAGCTGCTCGGTATCTGTGACCGCATCTACACCCTCTCAGCCGGGCGGATCACCGGTGAGGTGTCTCGTGCCGAGGCGACGCAGGAGGGTCTGATGACCCTCATGACGAAGGAAGAACAGGAGGTCGCGCCGTGACGGTCGCACCTACCAACGCCGACCTTTCCGTTGGCAAGGGGCCGGCCGCAGCCACTGGTGGCAAGGCGCCCTTGAAGTTCAATTTCAACCTGAAGCAGTCCGGGATCTACATCGCGTTCGCGTTGATCGTGGCGCTGTTCACCGTTCTGACCGGCGGCGACATGCTCGCCCCGCAGAACATCAGCAACATCATCGTGCAGAACTCGTACATCCTGGTTCTGGCGATCGGCATGATCCTGATCATCATCGCCGGGCACATCGACCTCTCGGTCGGCTCGGTGGTGGCCGCGTGTGGCGCGTTCGCCGCGGTCATGATGGTCAACTGGGACCTGCCCTGGCCGGTCGCGGTCATCGGCACCCTGGTCTTCGGCGCGATCATCGGCGCCTGGCAGGGGTACTGGGTCGCCTACTTCGGCATCCCGGCCTTCATCGTCACCCTCGCCGGCATGCTGCTGTTCCGCGCGATCACCCTGATGATCCTGGGCAACAAGGGCATCGGCCCGTTCCCCGAAGAGGTCCGGACCCTCGCGAACGGCTTCACCGACGGCTTCCTCGGCAACATCGCGCTCGGCCCGCTGGGCGGCGCCGACCTGTTCTCCATCATCGTCGGTGTCGCCGTCGTGGTGGCGATGGCGTTCGTGCAGTGGCGCACCCGCACGGCCCGGATCAAATACAACCAGGTCGTCGACCCGCTGTGGCTGTTCATCACCAAGGTCGCCGTCCCGGCGATCCTGATCCTGTTCGTGATCGTGCAGCTGGCCCGGTTCCGTAACCTGCCCTGGGTCCTCGTGCTCCTCGCGGTCCTGGTCGTCGGGTACACCGTGGTCACCAACCGGGCCGTCTTCGGCCGCCAGATCTACGCCGTCGGCGGCAACCTGCAGGCCGCCACGTTGTCCGGCGTCAAGGTCAAGTCGGTCGTGTTCTGGCTGTTCGTCAACATGGGCGTGCTCTCCGCGCTCGCCGGCATCATCTTCGCCGGCCGCCTCAACCAGGCGAACCCGACCGCCGGCAACAGCTTCGAACTCGACGCCATCGCCGCCGCGTTCATCGGTGGCGCGGCCGTCCAGGGCGGCGTCGGCAAGGTCGTCGGCGCCATCACCGGCGGTCTGATCATGGGTGTCATCAACAACGGCATGGGTCTTCTCGGCGCACAGTCGGAGCAGGTCATGCTGGTCAAGGGCGCGGTACTGCTCGCCGCCGTCGCCTTCGACGTCTGGTCCAAGCGGCGCACTGCAAGCACCCGCTGACCACCGTGCCACCCGCAGTAAAAGACGTGCCGTCCTGACAGGGCCTTGGCGGGACGGTGCAACAGGGCCGGCGCTTCGTGAGAAGCGCCGGCCCTATTTTTTTGTGCACTCAGCGGGCGGCGGCGAGGCCGAACGAGGACGGCTTGACGCCAGGGAAGACCGTGGACAGGTCGCCGAAGCCGCAGCGTTTCTGGAGGAGCTCGCCGATCACCGAGCGATAGTCCGTCGTCGCCGCCAGGTCGCCGTCCACCAGGGCCGCCGTGGCGAGCGTCGGCCAGCGGGTGTACACCTTGCCGCCCCGGATGCCGCCGCCCAGCAGGAGCATCGCGTTGCCGTGGCCGTGATCCACGCCGTGCGAGCCGTTCTCCGCGACGCGGCGGCCGAACTCGCTGATCGTCAGGATGGTCACCCGGTTCATCAGGGCAGGGCCGAGATCGGCGGCGAAGGCGGCGAGTGCCGCGGCCAGGTCGGCCAGGTTGTCGTACATGCGCCGGCCCTTGACCGCCGGGCCGAGCGCCTCGTGCATGTCCCAGTCGCCGCAGTCCACTGTCGCGGTGACCAGCCCGGCATTCGACTTGATCAGCCGGGCGACGTCGCGCAGCGCGCCGCCCAGATCGGTCTTCGGATAACCGGCTCCGGCCGCCACCGCGCGGGGTTTGCCCATGGCGGCAAGTGCCCGGTCGGCGGCCCGGGCCGGGGCGGCGAGGTGCGCGGGGGCATCGGCGTACATGGCGCGCAGCGCCGCGGCGATAGGGCGTTTGCCGTCGCCGGCCAGGGTCAGCTCGTCGACGGACCGCATCGAGACGTCGCCGCCGGGACCGGAGAACAAGCGGGCCGGCATGACGTCACCCACCGAGACACCGGCCAGCGGAGCGGTCGCTCCGGTGCCGCCGAGCATCCGGTCCAGCCAGCCGCTGCGGACCGAGGTGCCGGGCGCGGCGTTCTCCATGGCGTCCATCGCGGCGAAGTGCGAGCGGGTCGGGTTGGGCTGGCCGACCGCGTGCACGGCCGCCAGCTTGCCGGCCTTCCAGTGCGGCAGCAGCGGGGCGAGCGCCGGGTGCAGGCCGAACGTGCCGTCACCGGCGATGACCTGGTTCTTCGGAACCGCGATGGTGGGCCGGGCGCGGTAGTAGTCCTGATCGCCGATCGGCGCGACGGCCGACAGACCGTCGAATCCGCCGTGCAGCGAGACCACGACGAGCGTGTCGCCGGAGTACTTCTCGGCAGCGAAGGCGAGATCGACGGACAGACCGGCAGCACCGGCGACCCCGGCCGCCACCCCGCCCAGCACCGAACGACGGCTGACCAGATTGGCGTGCTCGGCACAGGACGGCATGATCACCTCAACTGGAACGACGGTGAGTCCAGGACGAGCGCGATCAGGTACGGCGCGGCACCGGCGAGCGACTTGTCCTTGCTGGTCAGAACAGAGTTCGGCAGCTTCGCGGCGACACTGAGCACGGCCTCGGTGTGCGTGGCCGGCAGACGAGCGCCGATCAGCGCGACGGCGAGCGCGTCGATCAGCGCGCCCCAGGTGGCCGGCAGCACCGGGACCAGCGACTTCAGCAGGTCGGCGGGGCGGGTCAGCTGCGTCGGGTACCACCCGGTGGCCAGGTTCAGGTGCAGGTTGCACCGCTGGACGAATCCGGACGGCGACGACCAGGCCGCGGCGACGTCGGGGTACCCGTTCGGCGGCGCCCACCGGAACGGCGCGTTCCCGGCGTTCACCATCAGGTTGTAGAGCGCGTCCAGTGCCTCGGAGGACGGACCGAGTCCGAGCACCCGGATCGACGCGATCATGTCCTCGAACGGGGTACGGGTCTTCTGGCCGATCGAGGCAGCGAACTCCGGCGACGTGAAGAGGGCGCGCAGCACCGGGACGATCGCGGTGTCGTTCGCCAGGTAGACGTCGGCGAGCCGGTCGACAAGCGCGGCCGGCGGCACGTCGGCGACGAACCGGACGCACAGCTTGGTGGCGATCCGCTTCGCCGTGGCGCGGTGCCGGGCCAGGTGGTCGAGGAGCGCCAGCACGGCCGCCTCGCCGTCGGCCTTCGTGTTGGCGTGGCGGAAACCGACGATCGAGACGGCTCCGGTGGCGTGCTGCGAGGCGTCGTACGCGTACCCGCCCGCCGCGCCCACCGTCATGCCGGTGAGCAGCCGGGACGCCGCCTTCACGTCCGCCTCGGAGTACTCCAGGCCGACGGTGTGCAGCTCCATCAGCTCGCGCGCGTAGTTCTCGTTCGGGTGGGCCTTCGTCGACGACCGCTGATCGAGATAGGTCAGCATCGCCGGGTGGCGGGCGCTGGCCTTGAGCATGTCGGCGAACCGGCCGAAGGCGTGCTTGCGGATCACCTCGGTGTCGTAGTCGCTGCGGGTGTCCCAGACGCCGCTGGACGGGGCCGCCACGTGCAGGTGGTTCGACCAGAACATCACCGTGGACTCGAACAGCTGCCGGTTGCTCCAGGCGGCGCGGGCGATCGCGGCACGGCCCAGTTGACCGAACGCCTCGTACGAGTGGCTGGAGAGCTTCGCGCGTACCGAAGAAGGGGTGGCGCCGGCGAGCGGAAGGCGCTGCAGAAGCCGGTCGGAGGCGGGGTCCGCGATCTTCGCGGGGTTGAGCTGACGATCCAGCCAGCCGTTCACGCCGAGCTTGCGCGCCGCGGCGAGGTCAGCGGGCGTGGCGCCGAAGGTGGCGCGCCGCAGCAGGTGCGCGATCGGGTCGTCGTCCAGGAGCTGAACAGCTGCCGGAGCGGCCGGAGCGGCCTGCGCGACCGCCGGGACCGCCAGGCCGGTGGCAACAAGAGCGGTAGCGGCGAGGACGGTGCGGCGGCTGGTCATGCCAGACGCTTCGGCCCGGACATGAGGTTTCCGCACCCGCGAACCGAGGACTAACCGATCCGCAATCCGCGCGCACCCGTGACCCCGGCAGGCCTGTCGTCGTACGCTCAAAAGCGTGGATCAGGCTGAATCGGTACGTACCCCGTCCTCCTGGGTCGTCGTCGGGCTCGACAACGGCGGCACCTGCAACAACGCTACGGTGCTCGATGCGACCGGGCAGTTTCTCGTCAGCACTCTGGTGGAGAACCCGAGCCGGGTCACCGACGGTCCGGAGCTGGCCGTCGATTCCCTCGCGGCCGCGTTCACCGCGATTCTGGAGCTGACGCAGACGCCGCTGTCGCTGGTGCGGGCGATCGGCCTGGACACACCCGGCCCGGCCAGCGCCCACGGGGTGATCTCCTCGAAAGGCGCGACCAACTTCAACCAGGTCTCCTGGCACGGATTCGACATCCGCGGAGCCCTCGAGGCGCGGCTCGGCATGCCTGTCGTCTACAACAACGACGCCAACGCTGCCGCGCTCTACGCGCATCACCGGCATTTCGGGGCGTCCGCGCTGGAGAAGAGCTCGGTCTCGGCGATCGTCGGCACCGGCCTCGGCGGCGGCGTCGTGGAGAGCGGCAAGGTCATTCGCGGCGCCGCGGGCATGGCGGGCGAACTCGGTCACGTCCAGATCCCGCTGCACGGCGTCCTGGAGGACGGCCAGCCCGTCCCGGTCTGCAACTGCGGCTTCGAGGGCGACGTGGAGAGCATCGCGTCACTGACCGGCATCAAGAAGAACCTGCTGCCCTACTGGCTGACTCGCTTCCCGGATCACCCGCTGGCGGCCGAGCCGGTCGAGAAAGCCGCCAAGCTGCTGCGCGGTTACGGCGAGAAGGACGACCCGCTCGCACTGGCCGTTTTCGGTCAGCAGGCCCGCGCGATCGGCAAGCTCTTCACCATTGCCGCGAACTTCACCGACCCGGACGCCTACTTCCTCGGCGGCGGGGTCGTCGAGGCCGCGCCGCACTTCCGGCAGTGGTTCCTCAACACCGTCCGGGAGAGCACCCAGCTGCGCGACGAGCAGGCCCGGGCGGCCACGTTCGCCCTGGTCCCGGACCTGGACATGGCCGGCGCGCGAGGCGCGGCGGTCGCCGCACTCGACGCGGTCGCCGCGGGTGCGCGCTGATTGTCGGTACGCTTTTTCCGGTACGCCGTCAGGCGGCCGTCTCGTCCTTCAGAGCGGCCGCCACGTCCGGGAACATCGGCAGGTAATCGCTGAGGCCGAGGGTGGCGAACAGCCGCCGCAGAAATCCGGACGGCGCGGCGAGCCGGACCCAGCCGCCGCGCTCGGAGGCCCGGCCGTGCGCGGTGACCAGCACGCCGACGCCCATCGAGTCACAGAAGTCGAGGCCGGCGACGTCGACGACGACGCGCGGTGAGGCGCGCTCGACGAGCCGGCTGAGGTTGGCCTTGAGCGCGGGCGCCGTGTCGATGTCGAGAGAGCCGCGCAGCACGAGAACTGCGGTGTTCGGTGGGTGGTGTGCTACCGAAACCTGCATATAAGTGACTTTCTGGAACGGAACCGGACGGGCTCGCGGGGATCGAGGGTGATGACCACCCTATGCGAGCCCGACCGGTGTCGCTCGTTTGTCAGACGGCGTTGCGCCACTTACGCCCGTTGCGCCCGATCAGCCGATCGGCGTCGGTCGGACCCCACGAAGCGGCCTCGTACGTCGGGATCGGCGAGTTGTCCTTCGCCCAGTGCTCGATGATCGGGTCGACGATTCCCCAGCTGTGCTGAACCTCGTCACTGCGGATGAACAGCGACGCGTCACCGATCAGGGCGTCGAGCAGCAGTCGCTCGTACGCCTCCGGCGACTCCTCCTGGAACGTCTGCTCGTAGGAGAAGTCCATGCTCGCGGTGCGTACCCGGAACGAGTGGCCCGGCACCTTCGCGCCGAACCGCAGCGAGATGCCCTCGTTCGGCTGGATCCGCAGGATCAGCGCGTCGGCGTCCAGCTCGGTGAGCTGGTCGGCCGGGATCGGCAGGTGCGGCGGCCGCTGGAACTGCAGCGCCACCTCGGTGACCCGGGCCGGCAGACGCTTACCGGTACGCACGTAGAACGGCACGCCGGCCCAGCGCCAGTTGTCCACGTTCAGCCGCATCGCGGCGAACGTCTCGGTCCGCGACAGCGGGTCGACGCCGACCTCCTCGCGGTAACCGGCCATCAGCTCCTGACGGGTGCCGCCACGGGTGTACTGACCGCGGACCGCCGCGTCGGCGATGTCCCGGTCGGTGGGCAGCCGGATCGCCTGGAGCAGTTTCACCTTCTCGTTGCGCAGGTTTTCCCCGCCGAACGAGACCGGCGGCTCCATCAGGGCGAGGGCGAGGACCTGGAGCACGTGGTTCTGCACGATGTCGCGCATCGCGCCGGCGCCCTCGTAGAAGCCGCCGCGGGTGCCGACACCGAGGGTCTCGGCGACCGTGATCTGCACGTGGTCGACCCAGGAGCGGTCCCAGATCGGCTGGAAGATCGAGTTGGCGAAGCGCAGGGCCAGCACGTTCTGGACGGTGTCCTTGCCCAGGTAGTGGTCGATGCGGAAGACCTGGCTCTCGTCGAACGCGCTGTGCACGACACCGTCGAGTTCGCGAGCCGTGGCGAGGTCCCGCCCGTACGGCTTCTCGATCACCAGGCGGGAGAAGGTGTTCTCCCGCTCCAGGTTGAGACCGGCGCCGGCCAGACCGTTGATCACCGGCTCGAAGGCGCCGGCCGGGGTGGAGAGGTAGAACAAACGGTTCCCGGACGTGCCACGCTGCGCGTCCAATTCGTCAAGCGTCTCGGCGAGGCGCTTGAAGGTCTCCGGGTCGTCGTAGCCACCCGCGACGTAGCGGATGCCACCTTGCAGCTGGCGCTTCTCGGCCAGGCTGCGTCCGGCCAGCGCGCTTTCCGCGAACTGGTCGTCGCTCATCGGCGTCCGGGCGACGCCGACCAGGGCGAACTGGTCGGGAAGCCGGTTGTGCCGGGCAAGGCTCTCGACGGCCGGGAGCAGCTTACGGCGGGTCAGGTCACCAGAGGCGCCGAAGATCACCAACGTGGCTGGTGGGGCGCTGCGCTCCTGGATGAGCTGCGGTGCGTGGTCCATGGTCTGCGTGTCCTCCGACCGGGTCGTTACCGTCCGTTTGAACCTTACGGCGCTGCCGGGGCCGAGGTTCACATCCATGTCGCGATGCGACCAGGGCCATAGCGAAAAAAGTGGCAAACTGGGCTCAAAGGTCTGGCATCCGAGGGGGACCCGTGAAGTACCGGCTCGTGACCCGTAGCGACTTCGACGGTCTGGTCTGCGCTGTTTTGCTGCGGTTGCTGGACCTCATCGACGACATCAAGTTCGTGCACCCGAAGGACGTGCAGGACGGGGTCGAGGAGATCACCGAACGGGACATTCTCACCAACCTTCCGTACGCCCCCGGCGCGCACATGGTCTTCGATCACCACCACTCGGAGACGCTGCGTAACGAGGGCAACCTGCCGAACCACATCATCGACGCGGACGCGCCGTCGGCAGCCCGGGTGATCTACGAGCACTTCGGGGGGAAACAGCGCTTCCCGCTGGTCTCCGACGACCTGATGCGCGCCGTCGACCAGGCCGACTCGGCGGATTACTCGCTCACCGACATCCTCAGCCCGACCGGCTGGACGCTGCTCAACTTCCTGATGGACAGCCGGACCGGGCTGGGCCGGTTCCGCAACTTCCGGATCTCGAACTACCAGCTGATGATGCAGCTCATCGACGCCTGCATCGAGCACCAGGACGTCCACGAGATCCTCTCCCTGCCGGACGTCGCGGAGCGCGCCCAGCTCTTCCACGACTGCTCGGCGCGGTTCGTGGAGCAGCTGCACCGGGTCTGCCGGCTCGACGGCGACGTGGTCGTTGTCGATCTGCGCGACGAGGAGCTGATCGAGGCCGGCAACCGCTTCATGGTGTACGCGCTGTTCCCGGAGGCCCGGGTCTCGGTGCACATCATCTGGGGCCGGCAGAAGCTGAACACGGTGTTCGCCTGCGGGAAGTCGATCCTCGACCGCAGCTCGCCGGTGGATATCGGCGAGGTGATGCTGGGTTACGGCGGCGGCGGGCACATCGCGGCCGGCACCTGCCAGGTCCCGCACGACGTGTCCGACCGGGTGGAGCGCGAGATCATCGATGCGCTGCGCACCGAGCGGGTCGTCAGCGTCTGATCCGGCCTCCGATTGGTGAAGGGCGGACGGGGTTGCCCCCGCCCGCCCTGCGCGCGGATCACGGGCCTTGCCCGGGGCCCCACCCGCCGGTCGTGGTTCGCGCCCCACGCGCTTACCCACGACACCCTCACGCCCACCCGCGTGAGGTTTCCCGCTCGCAGGCCCGGCCTGCGTCGGAGTCTCTGTCAGCCCTTGAAGGCCCACTTGCTGGTGCCGGCGCCGACCGGTTCTTTGCCGGTGCCGGTCCCGAGCTCGTTCTCATCAGGCTCGGAGGGTGAGTCCGGCTCCTCCTCGGCACGGTGCCGGTTGCTCCCGCCGTCGTGCCGGTTGCGGAGCATGACCCAGCCGCAGCCGAGCAGGGCGAGCGCGGCGACCACCCAGCCGGCGATCGACATCACCGAGGGGCCGTTCTGCTCCTCGAGGATCTCGTTGAACGCGGCCTGCTCCTGCGCGGTGAGCGCAGCGGGATCGGCCGGTGCGGCAGCCCCGTGGTGGGTGGTGGTGGCCGTGCCGTCGGACGGCGTCAGCGTCAGCGAGGCCGGCGGCATCGCCGGGGCGGCCGAGCCGTCGGCGAGCTTCGCGTCCACGGCGAAACGCACCGAGCTCAGCGTCGGCAGCGGGCCGACCGCCACTGTCAGATCGGCCGAGCCGCCCGGAGCGATCGACTTTCCGCCGACCGCGATCCAGGTGATCGCGCTCGGCGCCTCGTCGACAGGCGTCCCGTTGTGGATCGAGGTGAGCGGCTGGCTCAGCTTCTGCCACACGATCTTGGGCGCCCAGTCGTCCACCGACAGCGGATAGACCTCCGCGATCGGCGTGTCCGCCGGGATCCGCAGCGTCACCTCGGTGATCGGCGCGTCGCCCTCGTTGGTGACCTTGAAGGTCAGGTTCTGTCCGCTTCCCTGCGGCACGCTCGCCGGACTCACCGTCACGTCGGCCACGGCCGGGCCGGCGGTCGAGAGTACGGCGGCAGCGGTCACCGCGGTCAACGCGCCCGCACGGCGGGCGATCCCCAGATGCCTCACGACATGTAGTTCGGATCACCGGCCAGGATGGTTCAACGACGGCCCGGAAGTTTTCGAGATCGTTTCTCGTACCCGATGATGGACGTATGCGAGACGTTTCCATCGGTAGCGACATGATCCGGCTGGGCCAGTTCCTCAAACTGGCCGATCTCATCGAGACCGGAGGCGAGGCCAAGATCGTCATTGCCTCCGGCGATGTGACGGTGAACGGCGAGGTCGACGTCCGCCGGGGCCGCCAGCTGCACCCCGGCGACGTGGTCGAGGTCCTGGGACGCGAGGCCAGGGTCGCCGTCTGACGGTTCCAGGGCTCGTTCAGGGGAAAATCCGAAGCGGGACGGAACCGGCGTGACGGTCGTCTCGTCGTACCCAGCATGACCCGAACCCGCGGCCTCCTGACCGCCGCCGCCATCCCCATGCTGATGCTGGGCGCCTGCGCCCAGCCCGGTGCCGCCGGTGACGCCGGCGCACCGGGCAAGTCCGATCCGGTGACCGAGAGCGTCACCGCACCCTCCGCCGACGACCTGGTGCTGCGCGTGCAGTACCGGGGCGGCTTCGTCCCCCCGCAGTTCCTGATCGGCCGGCTCCCGCTGGTCAGCGTCTACGCCGACGGCCGGGTGATCACCGAGGGCCCGACCACGCTGATCTATCCGGGCCCGGCGCTGCCCAACCTCCAGGTCGCCCGGATCACGCCGGAGGAGGTCAAGCAGCTGGCCGCCGAGGCGGCCGGTGCGGGCGTGGAGACCGGCGCCGATTTCGGTACGCCCAACGTCGCCGACATCCCGAGCACCCGCGTCAGCGTGGTGACCGGGTACGGCACCCAGAGCGTCGACGTGGTGGCGCTCAACGAGGCGCAGCCCGACGACAGCTCGCTCACCGCGGCGAACCAGGCGGCACGCAAGAAGCTGAAGACCTTCGTCGACAAGCTCACCAGCCTCGGCGCCGAGTCACAGCCGTACGCCCCGGAGGAGATCGCCGCGATCGCCCAGGCCTGGACCGACCCGGGTGACGGCCTTGCCGGCAAGCCGGTGACCTGGCCCGGCCCGCAGCTGCCGGGGGAGTACCTGAACAAGACCGTCGCGATCCGCTGCCTGGCCGTCACCGGCGCGGAGAAGGACGCGGTCCTGGCCGCCGCCGAGAAGGCGAACCAGCAGACGCCGTGGGCGTCCGGCGGCAAACAGTGGTCGGTGACCTTCCGGCCGCTGCTGCCCGACGAGTCAGGCTGCGAGTCCCTGCGGAGCGCTGAGTGAGCCCTTTCGACGACCCGTTCGAGTTCGAGGCGTTCGACGCGGCCGGGCCGGAGCCGGCTCCAGCCCGGCCGCGCTGCCGCAGCCGCTGGTTCACGGTCCGCGGCCGCCGCAGGCCGCGCCGTTAGACGTGCTGTCGTCCTCCGGGGCCCGGGTCGCCCCGGAGGACGACATCGCGGTCACACCGCATGGTGGGCCGGTTGGGGTGCCGCCGGGTGCCGGTCCGGCAGTTTGACGCTCGGGTGATCGGGCAGCGCCGGCGCGTTGACGAGATGTGCCTGGATGAAGGCTTCGGCCAGCTTGTCGCCGTGCACCTTCAGGGGCGGCTCGGTGTGGTGTTCTTCAGCCATGGGCTCATGGTCGACCCACAGGGTTGCGATTTTCTGGTTTTAAGCAGCCTGTTGCGGGTTTTACGCAGCCTGGCCGCTCTGGGCCGCGTGCGCGATGGCCCGCCGCAGCACCGCGACGGAGACAGTGAGGTCGCCGGCCATGTCGGTGAGGCCCAGTTCGATCCACTCGCGGACCAGCTGCGAGTACGGCACTCCGGCCTGATCGGCGGCGGCACGCACCCGCTGGGCGAGAGCCGGCGGCACCCGCACGCCGAGCGGCACCATCGGCTCGGCCTCCGGAACCGGGGGCAGGCTCACCCGGGCCGCCGGGTCGTAGGTGACCGTGCCGGCGGCGAAGGCGACCGCCGCCGCGCTGAGCTGTTCGTCGGTGTACTGCCTGGTCATGATGCCTCCCACGCCTCGAACCGAGCCAACTCGTCCGGTGTCATCTCGCGGGCGCCGATGATCTGCTGCTGGTGCCCGCCGAGAAGTCGCACCGCGACGACCAGAGCCCGGCCGGTCTCGGTCCGGCCGCTGATCGTCAGGAAGTGAACTCCGGCGCTCTCCGCGGCCAGCGGAAGCCGCTGTTTCGCGGAGAGAACCTGGGTCACTTCCCACGTCTCGACGTCACGCAGGGCAGCCAGTGCCGCTGTCAGCCACTCGTACCCCACACCCCCAGCGTAAAACGTTCGTCAGACAGCGTCGAGGCCCGGTCGGACGAACCGGCCGGGCCCCGAGGATGAGACAGCGGGTCAGTGGACTTCGAGCAGGTCCACCACGAAGACCAGGGTCTCGTTCGGCTTGATGGCGCCGGCCGCTCCGCGCTCTCCGTAACCCAGGTGCGGCGGGATGACGAGGCGGCGGCGGCCGCCGACCTTCATGCCGGCCACGCCCTCGTCCCAGCCCTGGATGACCTGCTGGCCGGCGACCCGGAAGCCGAAGGCCTCGCCGCGGTTGTAGGAGGCGTCGAACTCCTTGCCGGTGGACTGGGCGACGCCGACGTAGTGGACGCTGACGAAATCGCCGGCCTTCGCCTCCTGGCCCTCGCCCTCGACGATGTCCTCGATCAGCAGTTCGCTGGCGGGGGCGTCGGGGATGGGGCCGACGTCAGGCTTGTTCATGAATCCTCCTGAGTTCTTACCGGACATCGGCCATGCAATCACAGCTTTGCCCCGGCTGAACGAGCGGTGCCCGAAGTACGTACCCCCGGGTGGCCGGGAATCCCCGGCTGGAGTCTGCCCAGGAGAGTCCTCGTGTACGTCCGCCTCCTCACCGCCGCCGGGCTGCTCGCCCTCGCGTCAGTGCCTGCCCTGCCTGCCGCCGCGCTCGCGCACGGCTCGCCGGTCACCCCGATCAGCCGGACCGCCGCCTGCGGCGGCAACGGCAGCAAGACCAGCGCGGCGGCCTGCGTCGCGGCGCGCAAGGCCACCGGTGGGCGATTGGGGGCGTACGACAATCTGCGCCTCGCGAACGTGAACGGCAACGACCGCGAGCGGGTGCCGGACGGTGAGCTGTGCAGCGGCGGGATCGCGCTGTACAAGGGCCTCGACCTGGCCCGGGAGGACTTCCCGTCGACCGAGGTGGAATCCGGTCAGCGGCTGTCCGTCTCCTATCGGGGGACGATCCCGCACGAGGGCAGTTTCCGGATCTACCTGACCCGGGCGGGTTACGACCCGGCGAAGAAACTGACGTGGGACGACCTCGGGACGGAGCCGCTCGCGGACATCAAGGACCCGCCGCTGACCGGCGGCGCGTACCGGATGAGGGTGAAGCTGCCGGAACGGACCGGGCGGCAGATCCTCTATGTGGTCTGGGAGACGTCCAGCACGCCGGACACCTACTACTCCTGTTCCGATCTGGTGTTCCCGGAGCCGGCCGTGAAGAAGGCGGCCGTGAAGAAGACGACAGCACCGCCGGTGGTGAAGAAGACCACAGCGGCGCCGGCGCCGGTGCAGGAGACGACTCCGGCGGAGGCAGCGCCGTCGGAAGAACCGGCCGTGATCGGCGCGGCCCCGGCGAGCGCGGACACCACCATGGTGAATATCGGTCACTGGCTGATTTTGGGAGCGCTCACAGCAGCTGCCCTGGTCGCGGCCGGTGCGGGACTGAATCGAGCACGTCGTCGCAAAAACGGTTGAACCGCCGGTGTGTGGATCTCGTACTGACGGGCGTCGACAATGCACCGCCCGTCAGGCCCCCCGAATTGACGACGAAAGGCCCAGCATGAGTCGTGTTCGTTACCGCGCCCCGAGGAGCCCCTGGCTCTCCCGCCGCCGGGTCCTCGCCCTCGCCGCGACCGGCGTCGGTGTCTCGGCAGTGTCCGTGGCCGGACTGAGCCTCGCCGGAGAGAACGGCGACGACAAGGAGAAGGGTAAGCCACTGGTGCTATCCCTCCGCGACGCGAACAAGGGCACCTTCGACGTCTTCTCCGGCGAGAAGCGGCTGACCATCACCGACAAGAAGCTCGCCGCCCAGCTGCTCAAAGCAGCCGGCCGCTAACGCAGAGAGGAGTACCCGACCATGTCTTCACACCGCGAAGCGCCGGAGATCAGCAAAGACCCGGTGGCCGACAGCTCCGACCTGTACGCCTTCGTCAGCCCGGACGACCCCGACACGGTGACGCTGATCGCGAACTACGTCCCGCTGCAGCTCCCGGCGAGCGGACCGAACTTCTTCGAGTTCGGCGACGACGTCCTCTACGAGATCCACATCGATGCGAACGGGGACGCCCGCCCGGACGTCACGTACCAGTTCCGTTTCCGTACCGAGCTGCGCAACGACCGGACCTTCCTGTACAACACCGGCCCGATCGAGTCTCTCGACAGCGAGAACTGGAACCGGCGGCAGTTCTACTCGGTCACCAAGGTCGACTCGCACGGCAAGAGCACGGTCCTGGCGAAGAGCCTGCCCTGCCCGCCCTGCAACGTCGGACCGCTCTCGATCCCCGATTACGAGAAGCTGGCCGAGGACGCGGTGCACAAGCTGAAGTCCGGCGAGAAGGTCTTCGCCGGCCAGCGCGCCGACGCGTTCTTCGTCGACCTGGGCTCGATCTTCGACCTGGGCACGCTGCGCCCGTTCCAGGACAAGCACCTGGTCGGCCAGAACCTGTTCAACTACGCCGGCAAGGCGGTCAACGCCACCGACAAGACCAACGTGCACAGCATCGCGGTCCAGATCCCGCTGCACATGGTCCGCCGGGACGGCAAGAAGCGGGTACGCGGACGCGACGCCGGCGCGGTCATCGGCGTGTGGACGTCGGCCAGCCGCCGCCAGGTCGAGGTACGCGGCGACTCCGAGGGCGCCGACGTCGTGGTCGGCCCGCAGGTCCAGGTGTCCCGGCTCGGCAACCCGCTGTTCAACGAGGTCATCGTCCCGATGGCGGAGAAGGACAAGTGGAACAGCCTGCCGCCGAGCGAGGACAAGCGCTTCGCCGAGTTCGTCGCGACCCCGGAGCTCGGCGCGCTGCTGCCGGTGCTCTACCCGGGTCTGTTCGACAAGCTGGACGCGCTGAACAAGACCAAGGAGCCGCGCGCCGACCTGCTGGCGATCCTGCTGACCGGCATCCCGGACGGGATCATCGACGGCTTCCAGAACAACACCGGCAAGCTGCAGGCCGACATGCTGCGGCTCAACACCGCCATCCCGCCGGCCGACAAGGAGAACAAGTTCGGCGTGGTCGGCGGTGATCTGGCCGGTTTCCCGAACGGCCGCCGGATCGCCGACGACGTCGTCTCGATCTCGCTGCGGGCCATCGCCGGTGTCACGGTGCCGCTGGTGAACGCCGACTTCGAGCCGGACGCCGCGGCAGCCCTGGTCGAGCAGGGACTGAGCATCAAGGACGCCAGCGCCGGACTGCTGAAGAAGTTCCCGTTCCTCGGCACCCCCTTCGACGGATTCGGAAACCCCTCGTGACTCACGCACACGGTCACCCGCATCACCACCACACCCTCGCCCCCTCCGGGCAGGGCACCGTGATGCTGAACATCGGTGGCGACATCGGCGCGCTGATCATCTCGACGCCGGGCCACCTGCACGGCCACGAGATCGAGGTGAGCCCGGCCGGCAAGCCGGATCGGCGTACGCACGCCGCCGTCCGGGCCCGTTACGTCCGCGGCGGAGTCACCTTCTGTGTGGTCATCGACGCCCTTCCGCAGGGCCGTTACCTGATCTGGCAGCAGGGTGACACGCCGCTCGCCGAGGTCGAGGTACGCGGCGGCTCGGTCGCCGAGTACACCTGGCCGGTGACGGCCGTCCCCGGGCGGACGCCGGTTCCGGTCTAGTCTGGACGGTATGGCAGGCGGCCGGCCCTGGGGTCCCGCGGGGCCCGGGGCGGACATCCCGGTTCACGTCAGGTTGCGCACGACCGACGTGGACGAGGCGCGGGCGTTCTGCCGCAAGCTCTACTACGGCCCGCTGCGGATCGAGCCGGTCGGCGACGCGTCCACGTTCCTGTTCAGCGCGGACGTGGTGCTGCTCGGCCCGATCACGCTCGGCGAGGTCGGTTACGGCACCGACATCAGGCTGTCGATCGGTGCGCTGGAGACGTCGTACCACGTGCTGATGCCGCTGACCGGGATGCTCCGGTCGCGGCATCGGGGCACGGTGGTCTACGCCGACCCGACCCGTGCCGCTGTCTACCGGCCGACCGGCGACATCGAGCTGGACTGGCCGGGCACCTGCCGGCTGCTCAGCGTCAAGGTGGACCGGTCCGCGCTGGAACGGGAACTGGACGCGGCACTCGACCAGCGGGTGGTCTCGCCGCTCCCGCTCGGCGCCAGTTTCGACCTGGTGGACGGCCCGGGGCGGACCTGGGCGGCGCTGGTCCGGCTGCTGCTCAGCGAGCTGCGCGGCCCGGACGCCCTGGCCAGCCGCCCCCGGATGGCGGCCCGGTGGCGGGACATGGTGGTCAGCGGGCTCGCGCTGAGCGTCGAGCACCCGTACGGCGAGGAGCCGGCCGGCCTGCAGGGCCCGTACCGTCCCCGCACGGTGAAACGGGCCCTCGACGTGATGCACGCCGAGCCGTGGCGGCCGTACACGATCGGGGACCTCGCGACGGTGGCCGGTGTCGGCGTCCGGGTGCTCCAGGAGTCGTTCCGGCAGCACGTCGGGATGCCGCCGCTCACCTACCTGCGGCGGCTGCGCCTCGACGGGGTGCACGCCGAGCTGTCCCGGTCCGATCCGGGGCAGTCCAGCGTCAGCGAGATCGCGTACCGATGGGGTTTCACCCATCTGGGCCGGTTCGCCGGCGCGTACCGCGAGCGGTTCGGGGTTTCCCCGTCACACACCCTGCGCGGCCGCGGCTGACATCAACCCGCCGCGGCTGACATCAACCCGCCGCGGCTGACATCAACCTGCCGCGATCTTGTTGAGTTCCCCGGAAACGGTGCGGTCGAAATCAACAAGGTCCAATCCTCGTGCGTCGAGGAAGTCGCGCACCGCCGCCACCGCCTGCTGCTCGATGAGGCGCTGATGTTTGCGCACGTCCGGGTGCCGGTCCAGATCGGCAGGCATGGAGCCGAGTTCGCGTACCCCGACCCGGGCGCCGTGATCGAAGCCGCGGGTGAGACGTTCGTCGAGGCCGGCCGGGACGCGGCCGGCCGGCAGCGCCCGGAACAGCCGGGCCGGCGCCCGCAGGACGACCCCCGGTGTCCGCGCCGCACCCTCGCCGAGCGTCTGCCACCAGGTCGGCGGTTTCTCCCGGTCCACCACCCGGTACGCGTCAGCGCACGGCAGCAGCGCCGTCGTGGTGACCTCCAGATAGAGCGAGCGCCCCTGCACCGCCACGTGCACGTGGACCGTGGTGATCACCTCACCGCCGCCGGAGACGACCTGGCAGGCGAGCTGGTGCCGGGCCGGCGAGGCGGGATGCCTGATGATCCGGCCGATCTCGTGCGGTGATGTCATCGGGCGCAGCCGCCGCGCCTCGGTGCCGGCCAGGAAGACCCGGTCGGTGACGGTGAGCCCGGCGATCGACTGGCCGGGGACGGCGCCCGGGCCGCCGACCAGCGAGCCGAGGTGCCGGCCGAGGTGGGTGACGAGGTCGTCGGCGGCGAACGGCGGCCGGGCGAACTCGCGTTCGCTCGCGGCGCGCGGCGGACCGGCCGGGTCGGCGGGGCGCAGCAGCCGTTGCGCGAAACCCCAGGTGCCGATCACCTCGCCGGCCCCGACGTACGGGTGGAAGCCGTGGATGACGGTGTTGCCGTACTGAAGTCTCTCGATCTCTCGCAGCCGGGGCGTGTCGGCCGGGGAGGTGGGCGCACGGCCGGGCCGGAAGCTCCGCAGCTGGGCGCGGCACCAGAAGGTCCAGCCGACCGAGCAGCCCACGGCCAGCAGCACCAAGGGCAGTACGCGGCCGAGCACCGCGCCGGCCAGGGCGGCCACGATCACGCCGTCGCGGGCCAGGGCGACGGCCCGGGCCCGCAGGCAGTGCCCGAGCACCGGGCCGAGGGTGAACCCGTACGACGGCGCCACGGCCAGGTGCGGCTGCCGGTAGACCTGATTCAGCGCGGCGTCGCGGAAGTCCTCGTCGAGGTACGCGCCCGCGCACAGGTGTCGCGTGGCGGTGGTGGGGTCCTCCGAGTGCGACACGCCTTCAGATTACGAAGATCCAGAGGACTTCGTAAATGCGGCGAACGAGTGACTAGAGCTCGATCCGCTGTCCCTTGCCGATCACCACGATGCCGTTGTCGCTGACCGTGTAGAGCTTGCGGTCCTTCTCCAGATCGACGCCGATCTGCGCGTCCTCGGGGATCACCACGTTCTTGTCGATGATCGCGTTGCGGATCACCGCGCGGCGGCCCACCGAGACGCCCTCCATGATCACGGCGCCGTCCACGTGCGCCCACGAGTTGACCCGCACGTTCGGTGAGATGACCGAGCGCTCGACCAGAGCGCCGGAGATCACCACACCGGGCGAGATCATCGAGTCGATGGCGCGGCCCTGGCGGTCGTCGTAACCGTGCACGAATTTCGCCGGGGGCCACGAACCGTAGTTCGTGAAGATCGGCCAGTCGTGGTTGTAGAGGTTGAAGATCGGCAGCGTGGCGTTGAGGTCCATGTGGGCCTCGTAGAACGAGTCGAGCGTGCCCACGTCGCGCCAGTAACCGCGGTCCCGATCGGTGCTGCCGGGCACGTCGTTGTCACGGAAGTCGTAGACGTTGGCCTCGCCGCGCTCCACCAGCATCGGGATGATGTTGCCGCCCATGTCGTGCTTGCTGTCCGGGTCCTGCGCGTCGCGGGAGACCGCCTCGCAGAGCGCCCGGGTGGTGAAGACGTAGTTGCCCATCGAGGCGTAGACCTCGTCGGGGGAGTCGGGCAGGCCGGTCGCGTCCTTCGGCTTCTCCCGGAACGCCTTGATCCGCTTGCCGTCCTCGGCCACGTCGATCACGCCGAACTGGTCGGCCTGGGAGAGTGGCTGCCGGATGCCGGCGACGGTCACCGCGGCGCCCGAGGCGATGTGGTCGCTGACCATCTGCTTCGGGTCCATGCGGTAGATGTGGTCGGCGCCGAAGACGATCACGTAGTCCGGAGCCTCGTCGTTGATCAGGTTGAGGCTCTGGTAGATCGCGTCGGCCGAGCCGGCGAACCAGCGCGGGCCGAGCCGCTGCTGCGCGGGCACCGGGGTGACGTAATTGCCGAGAAGCGTGGACATGCGCCACGTCTTGGAGATGTGCCGGTCGAGCGAGTGGGATTTGTACTGCGTCAGAACGACGATCTTGAGGTACCCCGCGTTCGCGAGGTTCGACAGAACGAAATCGATCATGCGATAGATGCCGCCGAATGGCACGCCGGGTTTGGCCCGGTCAGCCGTCAAGGGCATCAGGCGCTTGCCTTCTCCACCAGCCAGAACGATCGCAAGCACCTTGACAGCCATGGGAAGGACGCTAATGTTCCGGCCGCTCGTTCGCCACCCGAAAGGGCGGTCCGAAATATCTTGCGTCAGCTGCTGTGGACTTGCGATTCAGCGTACCGGCGCGGGATTCGCCTCCCGCATCCGGGCCTCGATCATCTCGGGCTCCATCGGGCGGCCGAAATGGTAACCCTGTGACAGCGGGCAGTGCAGTTCGCGTAACAGCACGGCCTGCGCGGCGGTCTCCACGCCCTCGGCAACGGCGATCAGGTCCTGGCTGCCGGCCAGCTCCAGGATCGCCCTGGTCAGACTCACGTCCTGGGGCCGCGGCGGATCCTGCAGGCGGCTGATGAACGACTGGTCGATCTTCAGGATGTCGACGGGCAGTTGGTGCAGATATGCGAGGGACGAGTAACCCGTACCGAAGTCGTCGATCGCGATCCGGATGCCCCCGGCCCGCAGCGCGTCCAGCACACCGGTGTCCGTCGCGTCGATGAGCACCGATTCGGTGATCTCCAGCACCAGGGCCCGGGCCGGCAGACCGGTCTCGGCCAGGATCGTCCGGACGTCACCGGCGAACCCGGGGTCGCGCAGCTGATGGGTGGAGACGTTGACGGTCACGTACAGGCCGTACTCCGCGTGCCACCGGGCCGCTTGCGCGCAGGCCAGCCGCAGCGCCCGGATACCGAGTGCGACGATCAGGCCGGTCTGCTCGGCCACCGGGATGAACACGCCGGGCGGGATCGTCTCGCCGTCGCGGCGCCAGCGCATCAGCGCCTCCACCCCGAGCGTGCGGCCGGTGGCGGTGTCCACCACCGGCTGGTAATGCATCAGCAGCGTCCCCTCCGCGAGCGCCTGCCGCAGGCCCGCCGCGATCCTCGCGCGTTCGCTCTGCTCGGCGCGCAGCGAGTCGTCGAACCAGCTCAGCCGCGCGCCTCCGGCCTGCTTCGCAGCCCGAAGAGCCAGGTCACCATCGCCGAGCGTCGCCGCCGGCCCCGACGTGGGTACGCCGATGGCGGCCCCCGCGCTCATCGTCAGATGGATCCGCCGCTCGCCGGCGACGAAAGGTGCGTCCGCCACGGCGGCCAGAACCCGCGCTGCCAGGTCGTCGGTGCGCTCCGGGTCCTCGGCGAGGAGAGCGAACTCGTCGCCGCCCAGCCGCGCCACCAGGTCCACTTCCGGGGCGAACCGCGACAACCGCCCGGCCAGCTGGCGCAGTACGGTGTCGCCGACCGGGTGGCCGTAGGTGTCGTTGACCGCCTTGAAGCCGTCCAGCCCGCAGAGCAGCAGCGCGTACGGCCGGTCACCGGCCGCCGTGGCGGTGAGCCGCTCCATCAGCAGGTCCCGGTTGGCGATCCCGGTCAGCGCGTCGTGCCCGGCCCGGTACGCGAGCCGCTGCTGCAGCTCCTGCTGTTCGGCGAGCGCGGCCGCCAGCTGGGCGGCGCGGCCCTCCCCGAGGCGGAGCAGGATCGCGATCCGGGCCAGCAGCAGCCCGCAGAGCACCGCGGTGATCGCCGCCGGGACGATCACCGCGGCGGTGCTGCCGGAACCGGTCAGATAGCCGCCGGCCACCGGCAGGAGCGGGCTGGCCACCGCCATGGCGACCAGGCCGATCAGCCGGGGCCGGCCGATCAGCTTGTCGCCGGTGACCTGGCAGGTGCCCTGCCAGCCGGCGTTCGGATGCAGCACGGCCGCGCTCACCAGGACGCTCCACACCCCGATCGCCAGGAAGCCGAACCCGCCCGGCAGGAACGGCCCGGTGCCGGACCCGCCGACGGCCGCGTAGACCAGGTGCGGCGCCAGCAGCGTCACGCCGGCCGCGGAGACCAGGCGGGAGCAGTTCAGCCCGCGCAGCACGACGATCAGGATCGCGATGTCGAGCCCCGCGTAGAACGCCGCCATCGCGTCGTCGACCTGGCGGTACCCGGGGGCGTCGAGGTACGGCACGATCACCGTCGACCAGGCGAGCATCGCCAGGAACAGCACCACGGTGCCGAACTCGGCGCCGCTCTCGGTCGCCGAGCGTCCCCGGCGGGGCTTGCGGGTGACCACGTAACCGGCGGCCGCGTACAGCCCCCAGACGACGGTCAGCGACATGCCCAGCGGCGCGTTGCCGGGTGCCGGCGCGCCGAGCGCCCCCTGGAGCATCCACCAGCCGTTCACCGCGATCGCGGCGATCTGCGCGGCGGCCAGGAGCCACCAGCCGAGCGGCGCGCCCACATCGCGCCGGAGCACCGCCGTCACCGTCACCACGACCCCGGCGGCCTGCACCAGGAGCCAGGCCGGTCCGCCCGAACTGCCCGCCACCAGCTGCACGGCGAAGACCACCGCAAGACCTGCGACCAGGGTGTACTGCCAGGCCGCGAGGCGGGTGATCGACGGGAGGCGCACGCTCACATCTCATCTCGCCGGGGTTGCGGCGCCGGTTGCCGCCGGGTTGTAGATCGCCGAACAGGCCCGGCCGGCGGTCTTCGCCGCGTACAGCGCCACGTCGGCGTCGCGAAGGGCCTCCGAGGGCCCGGCCGCGTCGTTCAGGTCGAGCAGGCCGATGCTGGCCGAGACGCGTACCCGGTTGCCGCTGAGCAGGCGCTCGCGCCCGGCCACGTCGAGCAGGACGCTCGCCGCCGCGACAGCGTCCCGGCCGATCAGATCGCCGTCCGCGGGGGCGGGCTGTGCCGTGCCGGCCTCGCCCGGGATCAGGACCGCGAACTCGTCGCCGCCGAGGCGCGCCACCGCGCCGGACGGCACGGCGGCCCGGAACTCGCCGCCGAGCGCCACCAGCAGCTCATCGCCGACCGGATGCCCGAAGGTGTCGTTGACCTCCTTGAAACCGTCCAGGTCGACCAGGATCAGCCAGCCCCGGCCGCCGAGCGGCGTCGCCATCGCGGCGGCCAGGCCGTCGGTGAACGCGGCCCGGTTGCCGAGCCCGGTGAGCGGGTCGTGGGTGGCCCGGTGCTCCAGCTCGGCGCGCAGCTCGTCCTGCTCACGCAGGGCCGCGTCCAGGGCATCGGCGCGGCGCTGCGCCAGGTTGCCGAGCCCACCCATCCGCAACAGCAGCAGGACGCTCACCGCGACGCTGAGCAGCAGCGGGATCAGGAACGTGTTGAGCGCCATCAGCAGGCTCAGCTCGTGGTCGCCGGGCGGCGGCGGACCCTCGTGCGGCCGCAGCGCGGCGGCCAGGCCGGTCATCAGCGGGTTGAGCGCGGAGAGCACCGAGAAGAGCCAGAGCCGGGTACGCGAGATCACCCGGGTGTCCCGCGCCGGCTCGATCCGGGCCATGCCCGGATGCAGCGCGGCACTCGCCGCGATCAGATGGCCGAACACCCAGCAGGCCAGCTGCCAGGACTCGGTGCCATCCCCGGAGGTCAGCCCGCTGGCGTACGCGGTGTCGCCGGCCAGCTGGAGCGCCACGCTCGCCATCAGCAGCTGGTTGACCCGGTCGCGGGGATCGCCGGCCAGCAGCAGCACCGCGACCGCCGCGGTACGCACCAGGCCGAGCAGGGTGAACAGGACGAACGTCAGCAGGGCCGGCAGGTTTCCCCACCGGTCGGCCAGGAACGGCCCGGTGATGAACGCCCAGACGCCGGCCAGCAGGCAGAGCACCACGATCAGGCCGTCGACCAGGTTCGCCCGGTGCTGCCCGGGGCGGCTCACCTGACCGACCCGGGCCAGCATCGACGCGGTGAAGAGCGTGAACGCGCCGGCCACGGCGACCAGATCGACCACCGGGCCGGACCCGATCCGGTCGGTCACGTGGGTGGCGGCGAAGGCGAGCAGCGCGGCGGCGAGCAGCCACCAGGAGGCGGCGGCGGGCGGCCGGCGCCGGCGGATCGCGGCGATCACCACCAGACCGGCGGAAATCTCCGCGCCGGTCAGCACCACCTCGCCCCACGGCTGCCGGGTGGCGGCCGCGACCACCACCAGCAGCGCACCGATCAGCAGGTAAACGGACCACAGCCGGCTCACGTCAGTTCCATCGTCCGGGGCCGGGACCGGGCTGAGCTGTCGGCGGCCCGCTATCCTGCGAACCGTGACCTCACGACTGCGCGCCGACCTGATCACCCGCGAATACCCGCCGGAGGTCTACGGCGGCGCCGGGGTGCATCTGGAGTACCTGAGCCGTGACCTGCGGCGTCTCGCCGACGTGCGGGTGCACTGCTTCGGTGCTCCGCGCGACGAGGAGGGCGTCACGGCGTACCCGGAGATCGCCGAGCTGGCGGGCGCGAACCCGGCCTTGCGCACCATGGGGGTCAATCTCAGGATGGCGCACGGCGCAGCCGGCGCCGACATCGTGCACAGCCACACCTGGTACGCGAACTTCGCCGGCCACACGGCGAAACTGCTGCACGGCATCCCGCACGTGATGACCACGCACAGCCTCGAACCGCTGCGCCCGTGGAAAGCCGAGCAGCTCGGCGGCGGTTACGCGCTCTCCTCGTTCTGCGAGCGGACCGCGGTGGAAAACGCCGACGCGATCATCGCGGTCTCCGGCGGGATGCGGCGTGACGTGCTCCAGGCGTACCCGTCGGTGGACCCCGACCGGATCCAGGTGGTCTACAACGGGATCGACACCGAGCTGTACTCGCCGGACCAGGGCACCGAGGTGGTCGACCGGCTCGGCATCGACCGCAACCGGCCCAGCGTCGTGTTCGTCGGCCGGATCACCCGGCAGAAAGGGCTGCCGTACCTGATGCGGGCCTGTCACGACCTTCCGGCCGAGGCGCAGATCATCCTGCTCGCCGGTGCGCCGGACACCCCGGAGATCGCCGCCGAGGTCGAGGCGCTGGCCCGCGAGCTGCGCGAGGCCCGCGACCCGGAGGGCGTCATCTGGGTGCAGGAGATGCTGCCGAAACAGGACGTCATCCAGGTGCTCACGCACGCCACGGTCTTCGTCTGCCCGTCGATCTACGAGCCGATGGGCATCGTGAACCTGGAGGCGATGGCCTGCGAGACCGCGGTGGTCGCCACCGCGACCGGCGGCATCCCCGAGGTGGTCAAGGACGGCGAGACCGGCCTGCTGGTGCCGATCGAGCAGGTCCAGGACGGTACGGGAACGCCGGTGAACCCGGAGAAGTTCGTGGCCGACCTGTCCGCCACCCTGTCCCGTGTGCTGCGTGACCCCGCGCTCGCCGCCACGATGGGCAAGGCCGGCCGCCGCCGCGCGGTGGAGCACTTCAGCTGGGCCCGGATCGCCGAGGACACCCTCGAGGTCTATCGTTCGGTCCTCTGATGTTACGAAACCCCCCGATTCGTCTCGTCCTGCTGCTCGCCGTCGTCCTGTTCGGCGTCGCTGTCCTCGGTGCCGGCCTGGTCCGCGCAGCGTTCTACCAGCCGCTCGGACGCGCGGCGGTGACCGGTGCGGCGGTGCCGGCGGTGGCCGCGCCGGCCGCCGCGAACGAC
This sequence comes from Actinoplanes sp. CA-015351, assembly GCF_050955685.1. Taxonomy (NCBI): domain Bacteria; kingdom Bacillati; phylum Actinomycetota; class Actinomycetes; order Micromonosporales; family Micromonosporaceae; genus Actinoplanes; species Actinoplanes sp. CA-015351. The sequence goes on along the minus strand of NZ_CP192102.1, from coordinate 5,185,762 downwards.
GGCCGGTGCGGAGTGGTCCCGGTCCGGGCGCCCGCCCGTGAGCTGCGCGGCATGTGGCTCACCACGGTCTACAACATCGACTTCCCGTCGAAGCCGGGGCTGTCCCAGGCGCAGGTCAAGGCGGAGTACCTGAAGTGGCTCGACCTCGCCGAGGCGCAGAACCACAACGCGATCTTCGTGCACGTGCGGCCCAGCGGTGACGCGTTCTGGCCGTCGGCGTACGCGCCCTGGTCGAACTGGCTGACCGGCAAGCTGGACGGCACCGATCCCGGCTGGGACCCGATGGCGTTCATGATCGACGAGGCGCACGCGCGGAACCTGGAGTTCCACGGCTGGTTCAACCCGTACCGGGGAACCCAGCCGGCGCCCGGCGGTGGAGCCGGGACCGATCTGAAGAAGCTCGCGCCGAACCATCCGCTGCTCACCCACCCGGAGTGGCGGATCTCGTACCCGACCGGCAAGAACGGCCGGCTGTACTTCGATCCCGGAGTGCCCGAGGCCCGCCGTTTCGTCGAGGACGCGATGCTGGAGGCGGTCGAGAAGTACGACCTCGACGGCGTCCATTTCGACGACTTCTTCTATCCCTATCCGGAAGCCGGCCAGGACTTCCCGGACAACGCCTCGTTCGCGAAACACGGCGGCGGGAAATCGCGGGCCGACTGGCGGCGTGACAATGTGAACACCCTCGTCCGGGAGATGCACGAACGACTCGCCGCGCTGAAACCGTGGGTGAAATTCGGGATCAGCCCGTTCGGCATCTGGCGCAACGGCGGCGAGGGCTCGGACACCAGCGGCCTGGAGAGCTACGACGCCATCTACGCCGACACCCGTAAATGGGTACGCGAGGGCTGGCTCGACTACATCGTGCCGCAGCTGTACTGGACGATCGGTATCGGCAAAGCCGATTACGCGAAAGTGCTGCCCTGGTGGGCGAAGACGGTCAAGGGCACCGGCGTGCAGCTCTACATCGGGATGGCCGACTACCGGGTCGGCGAGAAAGGCGACTGGAGCGATCCGGCCGAACTCGACAGGCAGATGGCCCTCAACGACAAGTACGGCGTTCAGGGCCAGGTGCACTACAGCGCCAAGAAGGTCCGGTCGAACCGGCTGGGCTCGGTGACCCGTTACCGCGACAAGCACTACGCGTCGCCGGCGCTGCTGCCCCGGATGGCACGCCTTCCGGCCGCGCCACCCGCGGCGCCGCAGATCACCGGGGCGACCCGGGGCGCGAACGGTGAGCTCGTCTTCGCGGCTGCCGCTGACGGGGTGAGCTGGGCGCTGTACCGGACCGGGGAGAAGGAGGCCACGCTTGTCGCCACCGGACGCTCCGGGACAGCGGTGACCGATCCGAAACCGCCGGCCGCCGGTGGGACGTACTGCCTCACCTCGCTGGACCGGTCGGCCAACGAGGGGGCGGCCAGCGCTCCGTTCACGGTCGCGGGTTCCTGACGCTGCGCCTAGGGTGAGTGGGTGATCGCTCATCCGGGGCTTCGTTTCACCGACCACACCGTCACCGTGCCGCTCGACCACCGGAAACCCGGTGTGGCCGGTATCGAGATCTTCGCCCGTGAGGTGGTGGCGGCCGACCGGGTGGGCGACGACCTGCCGTGGCTGCTCTACCTGCAGGGCGGTCCGGGCGGGAAATCGCCGCGGCCGCTGCGGTCGGACAGCTGGCTGGCGCGCGCCACGCGTACCCATCGGGTCCTGTTGCTGGACCAGCGGGGGACCGGGCGCAGTACGCCGATCACCGCGCGGACCGTGCGGGACATGCCGGCCGACCGGCTCGCGGCGTTTCTCACCCTGTTCCGCGCGGACAGCATCGTCGCGGACGCGGAGATGCTGCGGGAACGGCTGGCCGGCGGGTCGAAATGGGACACGCTCGGGCAGAGTTACGGCGGTTTCGTGACGATGACCTATCTGTCGATGGCGCCGCAGGGCCTGCGGAATTGTTATGTGACAGGTGGGCTGCCGGGTCTGACCGCCACGGCCGACGACGTTTATGCCCGGACCTATCCGCGGGTTGCCGCCAAGAACGCCGAGTTCTACCGGGCGTTTCCGGAGGACGTGGCCGGGGTGCGCGCGGTCGCCGATCACCTGGACGCGGCCGATGTGCGGCTGCCGGACGGGGATCGGCTCACGGCACGGCGGATGCGGCTTCTCGGAAATGTTTTCGGGATGAGTTACGGGTACGCGCAGATGCACTGGCTTTTCGAGGAGGCGTGGCACGGTTCGTGGTTGTCGGACACGTTCCTGCACGAGGTCATGCGGTTGACGGGGTTCGTTGACACGCCGTTGTTCGCCTTGCAGGAGTACTGCTACGGGCGGCAGGGAGTGGCTTCCGGGTGGGCCGCGTCACGCCTCATCACGAAATATCCGGAATTTGCGGAGAAAGCGGATCCGCTGCTGTTCACCGGGGAGATGATGTACCCCTGGATGTTCTCCGAGATCGCCTCTTTGCGGCCGTTCGCCGGTGCTGCTGATCTGCTCGCCGCCACTGAGGACTGGCCGGATCTCTTCGACCTGGATCGTCTCGCGGGCAATTCTGTCCCGGTGCTGGCGGCGGTGTATGCCGACGACATGTACGTGGACGCGGAGTTGTCGCTGGCAACCGCCTCATTTGTCGGAAATGTCAGGACTTGGGTGACGAATGAGTACGAGCATGACGGCCTCCGGACCGCCGGGGACGCCGTGCTCGGGCACCTCATCGAGATGGCCGCAGGGCTCCGGTAGCCAGGTCCCCCAGCCGGTCGGCGTTCGCGGCGTCGACCGACCAATCGGAGACGCCCGCGTTCAGGCCGCACCGCCCGGCACCACCTCGGCCGGCTGCACGTCCTTGTCGAAGTAACACCCGGTCACCCCCTCGATCAGCGGTGACGCGGCGAGCGGCACGGACGCCGTCGCGCCCTGCTCGGGAGTCTTGAAGGTGTCCGGGTGGATCAGCTCACCGGTCTCGTCCATGGCGCCCCTGGCCTGCATCGTCGCGTCCGAGAGGTGCCGCTGCAGACTGGTGTGGACGCGCCCGGGTGCGAGCGCGTTCGCGGTCACACCCCACTTGCGGGTCGTCGAAATCCACACCGGCATTGAGCTGCGCGCCGGAGCTGACCATCACGATCCGGGCGTCCGCGGTCAGGTGCTCGAGCAGGCCGGTGATCAGCGCGAAGTGGCCGAGGAAGTTGGTGGCGAGCTGCATCTCCCAGCCGTTGCGGGCGCGGGTCAGCTCCGGCAGCGCCATGATCCCGGCGTTGGCGACGATCGCGTGCAGCGGGCCGGTCCAGCCGCTGAACGTGGCAGGCAGGGCGACCGGCCTGCTCGCCGGGCTGGCCGATCCGGTGGTGGGGCCGGCCTGCTCGCCGGGCTGGCCGATCCGGTGGTGGGGCCGGCGTTGCGCGCGTTGCACGCCCGCCCGGAGCGAGCCTGGACCGTTGCCCGAGCTGGCCCAGATCTCCGCGGTCTCCGCCGCCAGGCTCCGGCGCGGCGACGGAACGGTCGCGGCCATCGCCCGTGCCATCGGGTACGGCTCGGAAAGCGCCCTGGGCAACGCTTTCAAACGGGTGACCGGCAGTTCCCCGCGCGAGTACCGCCGCATTCGGGCAGTGCGCTCGCCGGCGGCCGAAGAGAACCGGCACGGCGGCGTGTTCCAGCCACCCTTTTACACCGGACGAGTCATAAGATTCCACGACAAATCCGGCATATCGCTCGAAGGGGTCCCCCAGATGTCTCGCATCCGGTACATCGCCGCCATCTCCGCAGCAGCCTGCCTGGCTCTACCCGCCGCCGCTGCCCTCGCCGCCTCCCCGGCGTCCCCGGCCACTCCGGTTTCCCCGGCCACTCCGGCCTCCCCGGCGTCCCCGGCGGCTGGCGCCGGCCGGGCGGGAATCTCCGTGCACGCTGCGCCGCCCGCGTCCATGATCTGCAGCATCCAGACCCGGAGCGGCCACTACGTGACGGCGGTCGGCGGAGGTGGACAGGCCGCCAACGCCGTGCGTACCGACGCCACGACGGTCGGCGCCACCGAGCGCTTCCAGCTGATCGCCCTGAGCGCGAGCACCTTCGCCGTGCGGACCGCCAACAAGAGCTACATCAGCGTCGTCGGCGGCGGAGGCCGCAAAGCCGACGTGATCCGCTCGAACGCCAAGACCGTGGGCGCCAACGAGAAGCTGTCCGTGGTTCCGCTCTCCGCCGACGGCTGGTCCGCGATCCGTACCCCGAGCGGCAACTTCCTCACCGCGGTGGGCGGTGGCGGCCGCCGCGCCGACGTGGTCCGCTCCGACGCCAAGAAGATCGGCCCCGACGAGCGCTTCAAACTCGCCTGCTGACCCGTCCGGCTGAACACCAGGGTCGCCATGCCGTGCAGCCGGGGACCGTACCGTTAAGCCGGTCCTCGGCTGAACACCACGGTCCCCGGCTTAACGCCACGGTCACCGCACCGTGCAGCCGGCAGCCGTGGCGTTAAGCCCGCCCCCGGCTGTACGCCACGGTCCTCGGCTGTACGCCACGGTCGCCGCACCGTGCAGCCGGCAGCCGTGGCGTTAAGCCCGCCCCCGGCTGTACACCACGGTCCCCGCGACGTACAGCCGGCAGAAGCGTCAGCCGGTCACCTTGCCGCCCGCCACCTCGAGGTGGCGGTTCGTCGACACCGCTGACAACATCCGCCTGTCGTGGGTGACCAGCAGCAACGTGCCCGTATAACTCTCCAGCGCCGACTCCAGCTGCTCGATCGCCGGCAGGTCCAAATGGTTCGTCGGCTCGTCGAGCACCAGCAGATTCACCCCACGAGCCTGCAACAGCGCGAGCGCCGCCCGGGTCCGCTCCCCAGGGGACAACGTCCCGGCCGGCCGCATCACATGAGCCGACCGCAGCCCGAACTTCGCGAGCAACGTCCGCACGTCAGCGTCACTCCACGCCGGCACCGCCTCGCCGAACGCCCGCATCAGCGGCGTCCCGGACAGGAACAACCCCCGCGCCTGGTCGACCTCGCCGACCACCACGCCCGGCCCGAGATGCTGGGTGCCGGACTCCAGCGGCACCCGCCCCAGCAGTGCTGCGAGCAGCGTCGACTTCCCGGCGCCGTTCGCGCCGGTGATCGCGACCCGGTCGGCCCAGTCGATCTGCAGCGTCACCGGCCCGAGAACGAACGACCCGTGCGACACCACGGCGTCGCGCAGCGTCCCCACAACCGCGCCGGCCCGGGGCGCCGCCGCGATCTCCATCCGGAGTTCCCACTCCTTGCGGGGCTCTTCGACGACGTCGAGGCGTTCGATCATCTTCTCGGTCTGCCGGGCCTTCGCGGCCTGCTTCTCGCTGCTCTCGCCCCGCTGGCTCTTCGCGATCTTGTCGTTGTCCGGAGCCTTGCGCCGGGCGTTGCGCACACCCTTGTCCATCCAGGCCCGCTGCATCCGCGCGCGTTCGAGGAGATCCTCCTTCTTGTCGGAGTACTCCTCGAACTCCTCGCGCGCGTGCCGCCGGGCCCGCTCGCGCTCGGACAGGTACGACTCGTACCCGCCGCCGAACAGGTTGACCTGCTGCTGCGCGAGGTCCAGCTCGAGGACCTTGGTGACGGTCCGGATCAGGAACTCACGGTCGTGACTCACCACCACGGCCCCGGCGCGCAGCCCGTCGACGAACGCCTCGATCTGCGCAAGACCCGCCAGGTCGAGGTCGTTCGTCGGCTCGTCCAGCAGGTAGATGTCGTAGCGGCTGAGCAGCAACGACGCCAGCCCGGCGCGTGCCGCCTGGCCACCGGACAGCGACGTCATCAGCGCGTCGGTGTCCAGGTCCATGTCCAGGGCGGCCGCGCGCTCGTCCAGGTCGGCCCCACCGAGGTCGAGCCACCGTTCCAGCGCGGCCGCGTACCGGTCGTCGGCACCCGGCGCCTCAATGGCCAGGTCAGCGGCGGCGGTCTCCATCGCGTCCAGCGCGGCGGTGACGCCGGTGCGCCGGCCGAGGAACGCCAGCACGGTCTCACCGGCCCGGCGCTCCCGCTCCTGCGGGAGATATCCGACATTGGCGGTGGGCGGGCTGAGCGAGACGCTTCCGCTCTCGGTGGGGATCAACCCCGCGAGGGTACGCAGAAGCGTCGTCTTGCCCGCCCCGTTGACCCCGACCAGACCGATCACGTCCCCGGGCGCGACGACGAGGTCGAGCCCTGCGAAGAGTGTGCGGTCGCCGTGCCCTGCGGCGAGTTCCCGGGCGATCATGGTGGCGCTCATCGAACGCCATCCTAAGTTCCGCCCCGACCTGACAGGTCAGCGCAGTGCGGCTCCGTAGACGTGGTCAACCGTCATCGTCATCAGGACCCGCCGGTCGGAGACCATCACCGACCGGTACTCAGCCCAGTCCGGATGCTCCCCGGCGGCCCGCCGGTAGTAGTCGACGAGCGCCTCCACCTCGGGACCGTCCGGCTCGGTGCCCGGCCCGGTCAGGGTGGCGATCCCCTCGGCGGTGGCCCAGGACCAGCCGTCGGCACTGGTCACCTCGATGGTGGCGCGGGGGTCGCGGCGCAGGTTGACAGTCTTGGCGCGTCCCTCGGTCATCGAGACCAGGATGACCCCGGCCTCGGTGTCGTAATAGGGCGTCACGGGGGAGAGCTGCGGCCGGCCGTCCGCCTTGATCGTGGCGAGGACACCGATCCGGCTCTCCGCGAGCAGGGTGCGCGGGTCGAACAGGGTTGCCGTCATGAGAGGTCCAGCCTCACCCGCGCGCGGGTTATTCCGTGATCGGGACACCGGTTCCGCTGACCCGCACACCGGTGACGTCCGGCGCCAGCCGGACGGTGAGACGGCTCGGCCGGCCCATGTCGTCGCCCTGGCGCAGGTGCACGGTCGCGTCCGCCGGGACCAGGCCAAGCGCGCGCAGGTAACCGCCGAATGCCGCTGCCGCCGCGCCGGTCGCCGGATCCTCGTAGACGCCGCCGATCGGGAACGGGTTGCGCACGTCGAAGGTGTCCGCCGCCGCACGGTGCACCAGCTGGATGGTCGTCCATCCGCGCGAGGTCATCAGCGCTTTCAGCGCCGCCACGTCGTAGTTCAGCTCAGCGAGGCGCTTCCGGCTGGTCACGGCCACGATCGGATGGTACGCCCCGGCGTACGCGACCCGGGCCGGCAACTGCTCGTCCAGATCGGCGGCGTCCCACCGCAGCGCCGCGAGCAGAGCCGCCAGATCGTCGGCCGCGATGCCGGTCACGTGCGGGTCCACGCTGGTCAGCGTCGCTTCGAGAGTGCCCGACGACGACGCGACGACGACCGGCACCTCGCCCGCGTTGGTCACGAACAGATGCGAGCCCGGGCCGAGCGCGATCGCCGTGGCGACCGTGGCGTGCCCGCAGAACGGGATTTCGGCGAGCGGGCTGAAGTACCGCACCCGCAGGCCCGCACCTGCCGGCCCGGTCACGAAGGCGGTCTCCGAGTAGCCGACCTCGGCCGCGATCTTCTGCATCTGGTCGTCGTCGAGTCCCGCCGCGTCGAGGACCACACCGGCCGGGTTGCCGCCGCTGGGATCCGAGCTGAATGCCACGTACCGCTGGATGTCTGTCATGACGCACAGCGTGCGCCGCGGCAGTGCGGGTGGGCGAGAGCCAATCTCGCGGCCCTGGATGCGTCCCACGTCACAGTCCTGGCATGTCGGGGTGAGGGGAGTAGCGTTCTTGCGGTGACAGAGGCTCCTTCCGCGATCACACCCATTCCTCCCGCCGACCTGCCGCGCACCCTGGGCGAGCTGCGTGCCAGCGGGCACGAGTTCCGCACCGTGAAAGAGGAGTTGCGCGACAATCTGCTCGATCGCCTGCGTTCCGGGCAGCCGCGTTTCCCCGGCATCGTCGGTTACGACGACACCGTCCTGCCGGAGGTGGAGCGGGCGCTGCTCGCCGGGCACGACATGGTGCTGCTCGGCGAGCGCGGCCAGGGCAAGACCCGCCTGATCCGGTCGCTGACCGGGCTGCTCGACGAGTGGACCCCGTTCATCACCGGCTCGGAGCTGCACGAACATCCGTACCTTCCGCTCACCCCGGCGAGCCGCAGGCTCGCCACCGAGGCCGGCGACCTGCTGCCGGTGTCCTGGCTGCACCGCTCCGAGCGGTACGGCGAGAAGCTCGCCACCCCGGACACCAGCGTCGGTGACCTGGTCGGCGACGTCGACCCGATCAAGGTGGCCGAGGGCCGTGCCCTCGGTGACCCGGAGACGATCCACTTCGGTCTGGTGCCCCGGACGAACCGGGGCATCTTCGCGGTTAACGAACTCCCCGACCTCGCCGAGCGCATCCAGGTGTCGCTGCTCAACGTGCTGGAGGAACGCGACATCCAGGTCCGTGGCTACCAGCTGCGGCTCCCGCTCGACCTGCTGCTCGTGGCGTCCGCGAACCCGGAGGACTACACGAACCGGGGCCGGATCATCACCCCGCTCAAGGATCGGTTCGGCGCGGAGATCCGCACCCACTACCCGGTCGGCCTGGAGCTGGAGACCGCCCTGATCCGGCAGGAGGCGTCCCTGGTCGCGTCCGTTCCGGAGCACCTCATCGACGTCCTGGGGCGGTACACCCGCGCGGTGCGCGAGTCGCCGTCGGTGGACAGCCGTTCCGGCGTCTCGGCCCGGTTCGCGATCGCGGCCGCCGAGACGGTGGCGGCGTCCGCGCTGCGCCGGGCCGGCCTGCGCGGCGAGCGGGAGGCGGTGGCCCGCATCTGCGACGCCACCTCGGTCACGTCCACGCTGCGCGGCAAGGTCGAGTTCGAGAGCGGCGAGGAGGGCCGGGAGACCGAGATCCTGGCGCACCTGCTGCGGGTCGCGACGGCCGAGACGTTCCGGGACCGGCTCGCCGGGCTCGACCTGTCCGGCTTCACCGACCTGGTCGCCGACGGCGCGATCATCCAGACCGGTGACCTGGTCAGCGCGGAGGACCTGCTGGCGCAGATCACCACGGTGCCGGGCCTGGCCAAGGTGCTCGACCGGCTCGGTCTCGGCGACGCGCCGAGTCCGGGACAGGCCGCCTCCGGTGTGGAGTTCGTCCTGGAGGGCCTGCACCTGACCCGGCGGCTGGCCAAGGAGCTGACCGACGACGGCCGCACCCTGTACGGGAGCTGACCGTGTCCGTCTTCCGATATGGCCAATGGCAGGACGGGCCGGACCCGCTCGCCCCGCCGTACGACGTGCGGGCCGCCGTCGACGAGATGGGCGAGCGGGTTCTCGAGGGTGACAGCCTGCGGGACGCCCTGCGCGACCTGATCCGGCGTGGCCCGCGTGACGGCCGGGGTCTCGACGACCTGCGGGCCCGCGCGCAGCGGCTGCGCCGGGACGCGCTGCGCCGGGGCAACCTGGACGGCGCTGTCACCCGGGCCCGGCAGCAGCTCGACCAGGCCCTGGCCGCGGAGCGGGACGCTCTTGCGGCCCGGGACGACATGGACGCGCGGTTCGCCGAGGCGCAGCTCGACAACCTGCCCCGGTCGGTCTCCCAGGCTGTTTCGGAGTTGTCCTCCTACGACTGGGCGTCGTCCGAGGCGCGGCAGATCTACCAGCAGATTCTCGAGGGGCTGCGGCAGGAGGTCGTGTCGCAGCGCTTCGCCGGGATGAAGCAGGCGTTGCAGCAGGGTGATCTCTCGGACATCTCCGAGATGGTGGGTGACCTCAACCGGCTGCTCGACCGGCACGCCCGCGGGGAGAACACCGAGGACCAGTTCCGGGACTTCATGGACAAGCACGGTCAGTTCTTCCCGGACAACCCGCGCAACGTCGACGAGCTGATCGACTCGCTGGCCCGGCAGGCCGCCGCTGCCGAGCGCCTGATGCGCTCGCTCAGCCCGCAGCAGCGCGAAGAACTGCAGAACCTGATGGCCCAGGCCATCGGGGATGGGCCTCTGCAAGGCCAGTTGTCCGAGCTCACCGACAACCTCAAGTCGCTGCGTCCCGGCCTCAACTGGGGCCGCGGCGAGAAGATGCGAGGGCCGAACGATCTGGGGTATGGCGACGCGGCGTCCGCCCTGGGCGAGATCGCCGACCTGGACGAGCTGATCGACCAGCTCGGCCAGGAACACCCTGGCGCGACGCTCGACGACGTGGACGTCGAAGCCGTCGAACGGCAACTGGGCCGGGGCGCCGCCGACGATCTGCGGCGGCTGCGGGAGCTGGAGCGTGAGCTGCGCCGGCAGGGCTGGGTGCAGCGCGACGACGAGGGACTGACCCTCTCCCCGAAAGCGCTGCGACGGCTCGGCCATACCGCGCTGTCCGCGATTTTCAAGGACATCACCGGCGGCAAACGCGGCGAGCACGACATGCGCGACGCCGGAGCCGCCGGCGACCTGATCGGCTCCTCCCGGCGCTGGGAGTTCGGCGACGACCAGCCGCTCGACGTGGTCCGGACCCTCGGCAACGCGGTCCGCCGCCGGGCCGGTTCCCGAGACCTTCAGACCCTTCCGGTACGCCTGGAGCCCGACGACTTCGAGGTGGCCGAAACCGAACGGCGCGCCTCCGCCGTGGTGGCCCTCTGCGTCGACCTGTCCTACTCGATGTACGCCGACGGCCGCTGGGGCCCGATGAAACAGACCGCCCTGGCCCTGTCCCACCTGGTCGCCACGAAATACCCGCAGGACGCCCTGCAGATCGTCGGCTTCGGCAAGTACGCGCAGACGCTCAGCCAGGGCGAACTGGCCGCGATCGAGCCGACGATGGAAAAGGGCACCAACCTGCAGCACGCGCTCAAACTGGCCGGCCGGCACCTGCGCCGGCACCCCGGTGCCGAGCCGGTGGTGCTGGTGGTGACCGACGGCGAGCCCACCGCGCACCTGGAGGACGACGGCGAGGCGCTGTTCTGGTGGCCGCCAATGCCGGAGACCGTCCGGGCCACGGTCCGCGAGGTCGACCTGCTCACCCGATACGGCGCCACCCTGAACGTCTTCATGCTCGGCGAGGACCCGGGCCTGCAACGCTTCGTCGGCAAGGTCGCCGAACGCAACGGCGGCCGCGTCTTCAGCCCGGAGCCGGGCGAGCTGGGCCGCTACGTCATCGACGACTACGTCCGAGCCCGCCGAGGCCGCCGCTGACGTAGGCGCTTGCTCGTGATCACTCACGAGCCGCGACCACCGGCGAAGATCGCGGATGGCCGCGGGGGCTGCCGTCGTGCCGGGCAATGGTCGCTGGCAGCCCCGACACCCGTTGCGGGTGTAGCCACATCCGCAACGGGTGTGAGGTCCCGAGACCAATATCCGCAGGAGCAAACCCGGGTCGTCATCACTCTCACCGCTGAACAACCGTGACGTCATCGCCGACGAATCGGACGGTCGCTGGCTGAATAAGCCGCCGCTCCTAGCAACGCGGCGTCCGGCGGCTCTGCCCGGCGTCCGGCCGCTCTGCCGGGCGGGCTCTGTCGGGCGGGCTCTGTCGGGCGGGCTCTGTCGGGCGGCTCTGCCGTGGCCTCGATGCGTGTGGATTTAGGGTGCGATTCGAACCTGAAGCCGACACGACCGGCCGTTTCGTAGCCTGCGTGTGGACATTGGGTGCGGATTGCACCCTAATTCAACACACTGAGCCCTAGGGCGTGTATCGAAGCCATAGCCAATCGTTGATCGCGGCGATGGTGACGCCGGCAGTGCTGGACGAAACCGGCAGCAGCGTCCGGTGCGCCGCCGGGGGAGTCGCGGGCGACGCATGCCGTGAAATTGGTGGAACGGCCGCGACACCGCGCCGACGACGGCCCGCGCTCTGATCTTGTGAGTTTCGGGCCGGTTCGACGGCGCAACCGCACACCGTCGTCGAATCAGCGACGTTGGCTTGGCCGCTCGTGCGGCGGCGGCGGTGTTCGGGCGGCGGCAGTGACGGCATTCTCGTTGACGGCGACAACGGTGCTGGTGGTGTTACGTACGCAGGGTGTCGGAGGGGGTGACGCCGTACCGTTCGCGGTATGCGGCGGCGAAGCGGCTCGGGTGGGTGAAGCCGTAGCGGTAGGCGACCTGGGCGACCGTCGTGCCCGGGCGGGCCTGGCGCAACTCCTCGTGGACCAGCCCCAGCCGGAGCTGACGCAGGTATGTCATCGGCGGCATGCCGACGTACCGCTGGAAGCTCTGCTGCAGGGACCGCACGCCGACGCCGGCGATCACCGCCAGGTCGGCCACCGTGAACGGGCGGCCCGGCTGCGCGCGCATCGCCTCGACCACCCGCCGGATCGCGCCCGGGGCGGCCAGGACCGGCCGGTGGCGTTCCATGGCGTCGCGGTAACGGTGGCCGCTCGCCGTCAGCAGCCCGCTCACCAGGGTTTCCCGCAGGCGTGCGCCGATCACCGGGTGCCGGGTGAGTCCGGCCTCGCTGGTGTCGGCGGCGATCATCCGGGCCAGGCGTGCCCAGGCGGCGCCGGCGCCGTTGGTCAGATCGAGCATCGGGGCCAGGTCGATCGGCCCGCGGATCGGGGCGTCGAGCATCCGGGCGAGCTGGTTCTCCAGCTCGGCCCGCCCGATCTTCACGGCGATGATCCGGCAGTCGCCCTCCCAGCGGTCGATCACTGTGTCGCCGGTGGGCTGGTAGACACCGGCGCAGGCCGGAGTGGCCAGCTGCGAAGCGGCACTGCCCTGGTGGAAGGCGAGCCCACCGTGCAGGGGCATGTTGACGTGGTACGAGCCAAGTTCACCGGCCCGGATCCGCACGTCGACGCCGAAGTGCAGGTCGCCGACCGTCACCACGTCGTCGCCGCCGACCGCGAAGGACGCGGTCCACCCTGGCCGGGGGGAGAGGACGTCGACGTCCATGGTGTAGAAGTAGCGATTCAGCACCTGATGTGCCTGGTCGACGTCGCGGATGGCGTGAGTCACGGGTAACACGACGTACAGCTTGACGTTTCAATTGACGCCTTGCCAACCGGGTGTAACCGGCCGTGATCGCCTCATCCGGCACCTGGCCTCAGGAAACGAAGATCGAAGAGGGTCGCTGTGAATGCTGACACGTGTGACCACCCGTACAACGCCTGGACACGGCGATGGCCTAGCCTCCTAGGATGAACTAGGGGGTGTGGGCACTGTGACGGCGCGTCGGCGGCGGGAACGCGGCTGGTTATAGTTGCTCGGCGAGTGGCCGGGAATCAGGCGCATCCATCCGCGGGGGAGCGGATGTGACAGCGCGGTCACGAGCCAGGCGCCGAGCGGGGGCCCGGGCCGAGGGGGAGGGCCACGTTGAAGGGGGATGGCGTGATGTCGCAGCAGCCTGCGCCGTCCATCGAGACCTCCAACCGCATTTTCACCCTGCCCAACGTGATCAGCTTCCTGCGGCTGCTCGGCGTGCCGCTCTTCCTCTACCTGCTGCTCGTCGCGGAGCACGACGTCGCCGCGGTGATCGTGCTGGCGATCGGCGGCTCGACCGACTGGGTCGACGGTTACCTGGCCCGCCGGATGAACTCGGTGAGCCGCCTCGGTGAGCTGCTCGACCCGTTCGCGGACCGGCTCTACATCCTGGCCACGCTCGTCGGGTTCACGGTTCGCGAGGTCGTCCCGCTCTGGCTGACCGCCGCGCTGCTGGCCCGCGAGGTGGTGCTGGCCGTCGCGCTGCTGGTGCTGCGCCGCCACGGTCACGGCCCGCCGCCGGTTCACTACGTCGGCAAGACCGGCACGTTCCTGCTGCTCGCCGCGTTCCCGATCATTCTGCTGGCCAAAGCGGTGCCGTCCTGGGAGTCGTGGGCGTACCCGACCGGCTGGGGCCTGGCCTGGTGGGCGCTCGGGTTGTACTGGGCGGCTGCGGCTCTCTATCTGATCCAGGCGGCGCGCCTGTTGCGCGCTGACCGGGAAAATCCGCGCGCCGACGAAAATCCGCGCCCCGACACGGTGCAGTCGTGACGGTTCCGGATCCGGACGGCGCCTCGGCGGGCAAACGGACCTACGGCCCCGACTTCCTGACCGCCCTGTTCCAGAACCCGCTCGACCCCGGTTACGCGGATGCCGCGGCACGCCGGGCCGAGGGGCGCGGGCGTACCGGCACCGCGGCGAAACTGGCCGGTGGCTCGACCGCCCTGATGCTGCTGGTGATCGGTTTCCTGCTGGTGGTGGCCTATCGGCAGACGGTCGCCGAGGAGCCGGCCCGCACGGTGGCCCGCGACGAGCTGATCGAGCAGGTGGAGAACCGGCGCGACGAGACCGCCGAGCTGCAGGGCCGCGCCGACGAGCTGGCGGCGAAGGTCGCCACGCTGCGCGAGCAGAAACTCAGTGGTGAGGCCCTGGCGCAGCTGCGTGACCTGGAGGCGGCCACCGGCTTCGCCGCGGTGCACGGCAACGGCGCGAAGATCACCCTGGCGGACGGCCCGACGACGGTGGACCCGGTGACCGGGGAGCGCCGCACCGAGAGCCGGGTGAAGGACACCGACCTGCAGCTCGCGACGAACGCGCTGTGGAGCGCCGGCGCCGAGGCGATCTCGATCAACGGTCAGCGGCTCACCGCCACGTCGACGATCCGTCAGGCCGGTGAAGCGATCCTGGTGAACGTGCAGCCGGTCGCCACACCGTACGAAGTGGTGGCGATCGGGCCGGGTGACCTGGCCGGTGATTTCAGGTCCGGTTACGCCGGGCACTTCTTCGAGACCCTGGTCGCGCGGTACGGCATGTCGTTCGACGCGACCGCGGTGAAAAACGTGACGCTGGACGCGGCGACCGAGCTGAAACTGCGGGCCGCGACCCCGAGTAGATCGACCCCCAGCACACCTTCCCCCAGCACCCCCGTGCCCGCGCCGTCGGGCTCCGCGTCGGAAGGCGGCCGATGATCGCCGTACTTGCCCTGCTCGCCGGTGTCCTGCTGGGCATCGTCTTCCACCCGGCGGTGCCGCCGGAGCTGGTGCCCTATCTGCCGATCGCGGTGGTGGCGGCGCTGGACGCGGTCTTCGGCGGGGTGCGCGCCAAGCTGGACGGGATCTTCGACGACAAGCAGTTCGTCGTGTCGTTCATCTCCAACGTGCTGGTGTCCGCGTTCATCGTCTACGTCGGTGACCAGCTCGGCGTCGGTGGTCAGCTGTCCACCGGTGTTGTGGTCGTGCTCGGCGTGCGGATCTTCGGTAATGTCGCGGCAATTCGCCGGCACCTGTTCCGGGCCTGAGACGACTGTGGGCTGAGACGACTGTGGGACTGCGATGACCGACCACGAGGAAGAGCTGAAGGACTCGGCTGAGCCGCTGGCCGCCGAGCCGACAGTCGACCTGACTCGATCGGGTGAAGCTGTGAACCTTCCGGAGAAAGCAGCTGAGCCTTCTCCCGGCGTACCCAAAAGTGATCTTGATCCCCCCGAAGGCGCGACCAACGGTCAAGATCCAGATCCTGTGGGTACGCCGGAAGCGAAACGCTCCTCGCGCCGCCCCGCACCCGCCGGGACCCTGATCTGGGTGTTGCTCGCGCTGCTCGGGTTCAGCCTGGTGGTGCAGCTGCGCAGCAACGACGCGGACCACGGGCTGGCCACGGCGCGGCAGGAGGACCTGGTCCGCATCCTCAGCGATCTGGAGGCGCAGGACAGCCGGCTGCTCTCCGAGATCCAGGCCCTGGAGACGACCCGGCAGCAGCTCTCGTCGGGCGTGCAGGGCCGGGAGGCGGCCCTGGCGGAGGCGAGCAAGCGCAGCGAGGAGCTGGGCCTGCTGGCCGGGACCGTGCCGGGGCAGGGCGCCGGGCTGGAGATCACCCTGACCAAGGTGAAAGCGTCCGACATTCTCAACACCGTTCAGGAGCTGCGTGGTTCCGGCGGTGAGGTGATGCAGCTGAACGGCGATAACGGCGCAGCTGTGCGCGTCGTCGCGGCGACCTATTTCGTGGACGCCCAAGGTGGTGGAATCCTCGCCGACGGTGTGCATCTGACGGGTACGTTCCGTCTTCTGGTGATCGGTCCCGCCGGAACGATGAGTACCGCGCTGCAGATCCCGGGCGGGGTGGTGGCGTCGGTGAAGAACGACGGCGGTAGCGTGACCATGGACTCGCGCTCCATGGTCGAAGTGACCGAGGTGCGTAAGGCGACAGCCTTGCAGTACGCGCGTCCGGTTTCGTGATTAACGGAGGAAGCGTTGATTCCTGAGGATCTGCGGTACACCGCGGAGCACGAGTGGGTCGCCGGTGACGGCAGTGGCCCTGTGCGGGTGGGCATCACCCATTTCGCGCAGGACGCGCTCGGTGACATCGTCTTCGTGCAGCTGCCCGACGAGGGCACGGTGGTGCAGGCGGGTGACTCGCTCGGTGAGATCGAGTCGACGAAGAGCGTCTCGGAGATCTACGCGCCGATAGCGGGAACCGTCGTGGCCAAGAACGCGACTCTCGCCGACGAGCCGGAAATCATCAACGGCGAGCCGTACGCGGCGGGCTGGCTGGTGGAGATCGCCCCGGATGACCCGGCGGTGCTCGATTCGCTTCTCGACGCGGCGGCGTACCGGGCGTTGACCGAGAGCTGATAAAGCGTATATCGGCCTCCGCGAGTCTTGTTGCCTCGCGATATTGGCGCTGACTAGGCTCGCCAAGCACACGAAGAACTGTTATTCCTTTGAAACCGATAGTCGTGCGTCGGGCTGTAATCGGCCGCGGCGACCAACTGATCCGTGAGGTGGTCCGATGACGCGCCCAGACGACGAGTTTCCCCCACTCGACGTCACGTCCACGCTGAACCTTGGCGCCCTTGACGAGGTGCTCGAGGGACCCGAGACCGACGTGGTGCCGAGCCGGATGTCCGGTTCGCTGCCGCCCGGTATGGCGCTGCTGGTGGTCCGCCGTGGCCCGAACGCGGGTGCCCGGTTCCTGCTGGATCACGACGTGACGACCAGTGGACGGCACCCGGACAGTGACATCTTCCTCGACGACGTGACGGTTTCGCGCCGCCACGCCGAGTTCCACCGTGACGGCGGCACGTTCACCGTGCGCGACGTCGGCTCGCTCAACGGCACGTACGTCAACCGTGAGCGCGTCGAGGCCGCGACGCTGAGCAACGGGGACGAGGTCCAGATCGGCAAGTTCCGGCTGGTCTTCATCGCCGGCCCGCGACCGGAGGGCGAGGGCGGCCGGGCGTGAACCCGTCGGGGGCGGCCGCGCGTGACCCCGGGGCTTCGGGCCCCGCGGGCGGGCGTGAGGGTGCGCTGATGAGCATCGGGGAGGTGCTGGCACATTTGCGCACCGAGTTCCCCGACACCACGATCTCGAAGTTGCGGTTCCTGGAGGCGGAGGGTCTTGTCGACCCGCAACGCACCGCCTCCGGGTACCGCAAGTACTCCTGGAACGACGTGGCCCGGCTGCGTTTCGTGCTGACCGCGCAGCGGGACCAATATCTGCCGCTGCGCGTCATCCGCGAACAGCTGGACCGTCTGGAGCAGGAGCCGGCGGTGCCGCAGCGGCCCACGCTGGTGGCGGTGGGCACCCAGCGCCCGGCCGACCCGGCGGACACCCGGATCCCCAAGGACGACCTGATCGAACGCACCGGTGTCGACGAGGCGGTGCTGGCCGAGCTGGAGCAGATCGGTCTGGTCACGGCCCGCCCCCCGGGCTGGTACGACGCCGACGCGGTGATCATCGTGGAGGCTGTGGTCGGGCTCGGCCGCTACGGGCTGGAAGCGCGTCATCTGCGCGCGTTCCGCAACGCCGCGGACCGGGAAGTGGGCCTGTTCACACAACTGCTGGCGCCGATGGCGCGTCAGCAGGACCCGGCAGCCCGGGCTCGGGCCGCCGAGACGGCACGTGACCTGCAAGCGCTCTCGCAGCGGTTGCACGCGGCTCTGGTTCGCTCCGGCCTGCGCGGCGAACTGGGTCGTTGACCCGGTTCGGCCTACCCTTTGCGGGGTGTCCCGCACTCCTCGGATACCAGGGGTGTGCGTGTACCGTGCAGATGAGGGGCGGCTGGAACCACAGCGGCAACAAAACAACGACACGGAGGCGGCGGTGCGCGAGCTGAGCGTGGTCGGGGTCCGGGTGGAGCTGCCCAGCAACCAGCCGATCGTTCTGCTGCGGGAGGTCGACGGCGACCGTTACCTTCCGATCTGGATCGGTGCGGTCGAGGCGACCGCTATCGCGTACGAGCAGCAGGGGGTCAAGCCGGCTCGTCCGCTGACCCACGACCTGCTGCGGGACATCCTCGCCGCGCTGGACGCGCCGCTGAAGGCTGTCGAGATCACCGAGCTGAAGGACAACGTCTTCTACGCCGATCTGCTGATCGGCGAGGACCTGCGTGTGTCGGCCCGGCCGAGTGATTCGATCGCCCTGGCGCTGCGCGTGGGCGCGCCGATCCGCTGCGCGGACGAGGTGCTCACCGAGGCCGGCATCGTCATCCCGGACGAGCAGGAGGACGAGGTGGAAAAATTCCGCGAGTTCCTCGACCAGGTCCGCCCGGAGGACTTCGCGGGCTGAGCAGGTCCGCCCCGGCCGACCGATCGAAGCTCGCCGACGGATTACCTCGCTCGCACGCGGCGTGTCGTGCGGTTACCTCCATGTTTCCGCCATGACTGAGATATACGCTCGTGAAGTCCAGGTGAACCGGCACATCGCCTAGATTCGTTCATGGGCAGGGGAGGTAATCGCGTGCACGAGCAGCCCCTTGAAGGCCCTCTCGTCGGCGAGGACGGCTCGGTCGGGTACCGCGGGGTCACGGCGTGTCAGGCCGTGGGTATCAGTTACCGGCAACTCGACTACTGGGCTCGCACCACGCTGGTGGTGCCGAGCGTGCGGGACGCCACCGGCTCCGGCACTCAGCGGCTCTACTCCTTCCGGGACCTGGTGGTCCTCAAAGTGGTGAAACGGCTGCTGGACGCGGGCGTCTCCCTGCAGAACATCCGCCGGGCGATCGAGACGCTGCGCTCACGCGGCGTGGACGACCTCGCGGAGATCACCCTGATCTCGGACGGCACGACGGTGTACGAGTGCCGTTCCCCGGAGGAGGTCGTCGACCTGCTCCAGGGCGGGCAGGGTGTGTTCGGCATCGCGATTGGCGGCGCCTTCAAGGAGATCCAGGGTTCGCTGTCGCACCTGCCGGCCGAGCCGGCGATGCCGCAGCCGCTGGACGCCGTCCCGGAGCCCAGCGGGAACGACGAGCTGGCGGCCCGCCGGGCCAGGCGCCGCGCCGGATAGCGGACAGCTTCTGACCGGAGTGCGCGATAGCGTCGCCGGGTGACTGAAGCCATCCAGGTTCGCGGTGCCCGGGAGAACAACCTTCTCGATGTCTCCGTCGACATCCCGAAACGGCAACTGACCGTCTTCACCGGCGTCTCCGGATCCGGTAAGTCGTCGCTGGTGTTCGGCACCATCGCTGCCGAGTCCCAGCGGCTGATCAACGAGACGTACTCGGCGTTCCTGCAGTCGTTCATGGGCAGCCCGGCCCGGCCCGACGTCGACGCGCTGCACCATCTGAGCGCCGCGATCGTGGTCGACCAGGAGCGGATGGGCGCCAACGCCCGGTCCACTCTCGGCACCGCGACCGACGCGTACACCATGCTCCGGATCGTGTTCTCCCGGCTCGGCGAGCCGGGGGTGGGCAGCGCCCTGGCGTATTCGTTCAACGCCGAGGGCATGTGTCCCGGCTGCGAGGGCCTCGGCAAGGTCTCCACGATCGACGTCGACCAGTTGGTCGACCGGTCCAAGTCGATCAACGAGGGTGCGATCACCGTCCCGAACTTCACGGTCGACGGGTGGTACGTGCGCGGGTTCGCCGAGTCGGGCCTCTTCGACCCGGACAAACCGATCAGCGCGTTCAGTGAGCGGGAGCTGCAGGACTTCCTCCACAAACCGGCCACGAAGATGCGGATCGCCGGCATCAACACCACCTACGAGGGCCTGGTCGTCAAGGTTCAGCGGTCGTTCTTGAGCAAGGATCGGGAGGCGCAGCAGCCGCACATCCGCGCCTTCATCGACCGCGCGGTGACCTTCCAGGAGTGCCCCGAGTGCGGGGGAGCGCGGCTGCGCGCCGAGGTGCTCGCCTCCCGGATCGACGGGCGCAACATCGCCGAGTGCTCCGCCATGCAGGTCAGCGACCTGGCGGCGTTCCTCGACGGGATCACCGCACCGTCGGTCGCGCCGGTGCTGGCGAACCTGCGGCAGACCCTCGACTCACTGGTCGAGATCGGACTCGGTTACCTGTCGCTGGACCGCGAGTCGGGCACCCTCTCCGGCGGTGAGGCTCAGCGGGTCAAGATGGTGCGCCACCTCGGCTCACCGCTGACCGACATCACGTACGTCTTCGACGAGCCCACCGTCGGCCTGCACCCGCACGACATCGAGCGGATGAACGGCCTGCTCCGGCGCCTGCGGGACAAGGGCAACACGGTCCTGGTGGTGGAGCACAAACCGGAGACGATCGCGATCGCCGACCACGTGGTCGACCTCGGCCCGGGCGCCGGTCCGGCCGGCGGGCGCATCCAGTTCGAGGGGACCGTCGACGGGCTGCGGGCATCAGATTCGGTCACTGGGCGATACCTCGGGCACCGGGTCGGTCTCAAGGACGCGGTCCGCGCCGCGTCCGGAACGCTGCCGATCCGCGACGCCAGGACACACAACCTGCGGGACGTGTCGGTCGACATCCCGGCCGGGGTGCTGACCGTGGTGACCGGGGTGGCCGGCTCCGGGAAGAGCTCACTGATCTACGGATCGCTGCCGCGGCGCGAGGGCGTGATCGTGGTGGACCAGTCGGCGATCCGGGGTTCGCGGCGCAGCAACCCGGCCACCTACACCGGGCTGCTCGACGGGGTGCGTACCGCGTTCGCCAAGGCCAACAAGGTGAAGCCGGCGCTGTTCAGTGCGAACTCGGAGGGCGCCTGCCCGAACTGCAAGGGCATCGGCCTGGTCTACATGGACCTCGCCATGATGGCCGGTGTGGCGACGGTCTGCGAGGAGTGCGAGGGCAAACGGTTCACCGCCGAGGTGCTCGGTTACAAGCTGCGCGGCCGGGACATCAGCGAGGTCCTCGCCATGCCGGTGAGCGACGCGCTGGAGTTCTTCACCGAGAGGCCGGCCCGGGTGATCCTGGACCGGCTCGCCGCTGTCGGCCTCGGGTACATCACCCTGGGCCAGCCGCTCAACACGCTCTCCGGCGGCGAGCGGCAACGCCTCAAACTGGCCGTGCACATGGCCGGCGGCACCGCCACCTACCTGCTGGACGAGCCGACAAGCGGCCTGCACCTGGCCGACGTCGACAAGCTTCTCGCGCTCCTGGACCGGCTGGTCGACGCCGGCAACACGGTGGTGGTGATCGAGCACCACCTGGCCGTGATGGCGCACGCCGACTGGATCGTCGATCTGGGCCCGGGCGCCGGCCACGACGGCGGTCAGGTGGTCTTCACCGGCACACCCGCCGATCTGGTGGGTTCGGCGGACACTCTGACGGCTCGTCACCTGCGGGCGTACGTGGCCTGATCGGGCGGCGTGCCAGCAGCATCAGCACCAGGCCGGCAGCGATCGAGCCGGCGCCGGCCAGGCCGAGTGGCGACAGGTCCCCGCCGGTGATCGGCATCGGCGCGCCCGGCGTGGCGGGTCGTGACGGTGCCGTGGTCGCGCCCGGGTTGCCGCCGCCGGGTCCCGGGCTGGCGGTGGGGCTGCTGCTGATCCCCGGTGACGGCGTGTGACCCGGCACCACGATCACCGAGGGCGCGTCCACGTCGACCTCGTCGGCGCCGCCCGGAGCGAACATGGCGATCCGGGCGACGTCCTGGTGCCGGCCGGATGCGATCTCCGCCTCGGTGAGGTGGAAGATCCCGGAGTGGCAGATGGCCTCGGCGGCCGGCGGCAGCACCGTGCGGTCGCAGGTGACCGCCGCGGGCAGGCCGGTGACGGTCAGGCCGGAGAGGGTGACGTTGCCGGTGTTGTCCACCACGACGGTCGACACCACCGGCTCGAACGCGCTGAGTTCGCCGTCCCCGTCGTTGTCCTGCCAGCGGGCGTGCTGCTCGGCCGCGACAGCGGGCGCGGCCGGCACCACCGTCACGTCGGCCTCGTCGTTGTCGAAGGTGGCCGGGGCGTCCGCTCCCGGCGCCACACCGGCGACCGCGGCGGTCCGGGCCACCGCCCGTCCCGAGTCGATCTCCTCCTGGGTGATCACGTGGACGCCGGCGCCGGTGCAGGTCATCGTCTCGCCCTCGGCCAGCGACGACGAGGGACAGGAGATGGCGGCCTGCGCTGCGGTGTCCGCCGTGATCGCGGTGCGGATGCCGGACGCCGCGGTGGTGCCGGCCGTGATCGCGGTGCGGATGCCGGACGCCGCGGTGGTGTCGGTGACCGTCACGCCGGTCATCGTCAGCGTGCCGTCGTTGGTCACCAGGTACCGGTAGGTGACCCGGTCGCCGGCCCGGACCGCGCCGTGGTGCTCGGGCGGGTCCACGTCGGCGAGGACCTCGACCGCCAGGGACGGCGTGCCCTCGGTGACCTCGACGGGGTCGCTGAACGGGCCGGACGTGAGAGCGGTGGTCGTGCCGGGCGGGCGGCCGGAGACGTACGCGGCGTTGCGGACCGGGGTGCCGGCAGCGGCGTCGTCCGGGGTGACCCGGTACGACCGGGTGGAGAGGCAGGTCATCCCGGCGCCGGCCGCGAGGATGTCGGACGGGCAGCCGGCGGGGCCGACGGGGGCGTCACCGATCGTTATCGCGCTCATGGTGACGTTGCCCTCGTTGATGACCGCGTACCGGTAGGTGATGGTGTCGCCGGGCTGTGCCGCCGCTTGCCGGGCGGCCGGGCTGACCACGGCGGTGACCGCCAGCCGCAGCGCCGGAGCCGCGGCGGCGACCGGGACCGCCGAGGTGACCGGCCCGAACGTCGTGGCGGCGGCGCCGGGAGCGCTGCCGGAGACGCTCACGCTGTCACCGATCGGGGTTCCGGCGTCCACGTCGGCGGCGGTGACCCGGTACTCCTCCGGCGGGCGGCACGTGGTGGTGGCACCGACCGGCAGCGTGGTGTCGGCGCAGGGCGCGGCGCCGAGCCGGGTGCCGGCGACGGTGATCGCCCTCATCGTGACGTTGCCGGAATTGGCCACCGTGTACCGGTACCTGACCAGGTCGCCGGTCGCGGCCGCGTTCTGCCGGGCCGGCGGGGACACCGTGGGTGTCACGGTGAGCGTGAGCCCAGGGGCGGCAGCGGCGACCGGGACCACGGCGGTGGCCGGGGCGGACCCGGCGACGACCGCCTGGCCGGGGCCGCGCGCGGTCGCCGTCGCGGTACGCGTCAGCGGCGCACCCGCGTCCACCTCGTCCTGGCCGACCACGTGGGAGGTGACGGCGTCACAGGTGACACTGGCGTCCGGGGCGAGGACCTGGATGGGGCAGACGGCGAGGCCGCCGGTGGAGTCGGTGACGACGAGCGCGGTCGTCGTCACGTTGCCGGTGTTTGTCGCGGTGTACCGGTAGGTCACCGTGTCGCCGGCCTCGGCGGCGTTCTGCCGCGCGGGCGGGTCGACGGTCGCGGCGGCGTCCACCTGGAGCGCCGGGGCAGCGGTGACGACGCCGACGGTGGCCGAGACGGGCGCGTGGGTGTCCGGGCTCGCCGCTCCGGGCGCGCGGGCCGCGGCCGTCGCGGTCTCGGCGGGCACCGCGCCGGCGTCCACATCGGCCTGGGTGACAGTGTGGACCCGCGCTGCCGTGCAGGTCATGCTCGTCCCGGCGGCGAGGGCGGGCTGCGGGCAGGTCACCGCGCCGCCGAGGTCGGCGATGACGCTGATCTGGTCGAGGGTGACGTTGCCGGTGTTGCCGAGCGCGTACCGGTAGGTCACCGTGTCGCCGGCCTCGGCCGCGTTCTGCCGGGCGGCGGGGGAGACGGCCGGCAGCACGGCCACGGTCAGCTCCGGGGCGGCGCGGGCGACCATCACCGGTGCGGCGAACGGCCCGATCGCGAGCGGGCCACCCGATGGCGTCCGGGCCGTCGCGTACGCGGCGCCGCCGACCGGGACCTGCGCGTCGAGGTCGGCCGGGGTGACCGGGTATCCCCTCGCGGCGACGCAGGTCGCGGTGCCGCCGACGGCGAGAGCGGCGGTGTCACAGGTGACCGGTCCGGCCGGGGCATCGGTGACGGCGAGCTGGTCGAGGGTGACGTTGCCGGTGTTGGTGACCGTGTACCGGTAGGTGACGGTGTCGCCGGCCTGGGCGGCGTTCTGCCGGGCGACCGGCGAGACGGCGGCGGCGACCGTGACGTTCAGCGCCGGCGCGGCGGGTGCCAGGTGCACGTCCGCGGCGTGCGCGGGGAACGACGCGGTGATGCCGCCGGTGTGCCCGGTCACCGTGGCGGTCTCGGTGATCGCCTGTCCGGCGTCGATGTCGGCCTGGCTGATCAGGTACGCGACGCGGGTGCACGGCGTGGCCTGGCCGGGGTGGAGCAGGGCCGAGCCGCAGGTGATCGCGCCGCCGAGAGTGCCCGCCACGGTGATCTGGTCCATCGTCACGGTGCCGTTGTTGGTGACGGTGTACCGGTAGTCGATGGTGTCACCGGCCCGGGCGGCGTTCTGCCGGGCGGCCGGGGACACCTCCGGCGTGACGGTGATCGCGAGGGAGGCCGTGGCGACCACCAGGGCGACGTTGCTGCGTGCCTGCGGTGAGGTGACGGTTCCGGTGGCGCCCGGCCCGGTGCCGGAAGCGGTCGCGGTACGGGTGATCGGCCCCCCGCCCAGGATGTCCGTGGCGGTCACCGGGTAGGACGCGTTGCCGCAGGTGGCCGAGTTCCCGGCGGCCAGGACGGCGGTGTCGCAGGTGACCGGGCCGCCGGCCGAGGCGGTGACCGCGACACCGGTGATCGTGACGTTGCCGGTGTTGGTGACCGTGTACGCGTAATCGATCGTGTCGCCGTCCCGGGCGGCGTGCTGGCCGGCCGCCGGCGACAGCGCGGTCGTGATGGTGATCGTCAGTGCCGGAACGGCCGGCGCGACCGGGACCGCGACCGAGCGGGGTGGGAACGCGGCGCTGACCCCGGCCGGGCTGCGGCCGGTGACGGTGGCGGTCTCGGTGACCGGCAGCCCGGCGTCCAGGTCGGCCCGGGTGACCGTGTACGGCGCACCGGTGCAGGTCGCCGACGCCCCGGCGGCCAGCCGGCCGGGGGTGCAGGTCAGAGCGCCGCCGAGGGAGCCGGCCGCGGTGATCTGGTCCATCGTCACGTTGCCCGTGTTGGTGACCGAGTACTGGTAGGTGACGGTGTCGCCGGCCTGGGCGGCGTTCTGCCGGGCCGCCGGATTCACGGTCGCGGTGACGGCCATCGACAGGGCGGGCACCGGCGCGGTGACGGCCACCGTGGCCGTGCCGGGCGAGAGCGACGTGACGACGCCGTCGGCCGGGGTGGCGGCCCGCGCGGTGGCGGTCTCGGTGATCGGCTGGCCGGCGTCGAGGTCGGCGCGGCTGACCGTGTACGGCGTGCCGGCGCAGACGACAGTGGCGCCGGTGGCGACCGGCCCGGACGGGCAGGTGACGGTCCCGCCGGTGGTGGCCTGCACGGACGGGTCGGCCACGGTGACGTTGCCGGTGTTGGCGATCGTGTACCGGTAGCTGATGGTGTCCCCGGCCGCCGCCGCGTTCTGCCGGGCCGGCGGGTCGACGGTCGCTGCCACCGCGACGGTCAGCGCCGGGGCGGCCGCCACCACGGGAACGTCGGCGAGCGCCGCCCGGAAGGTGGTGGCCGCCGTGTCACCGGGACCGAAACCCGCGACCACAGCGGTGTTGGTGATCGGATGGCCGGCGTCGACGTCCGCCTGGGTCACCGGGTACGGCGTGCCGGCCCGGCAGGTCATCGATGCCCCGGCGGCCAGGGTGGCCGACGGGCAGACCGCGGATCCGCCGATGCCGGTGGTCACCGCGATCTGGCTGATGGCGACGTTGCCGGTGTTGGTGACCGGGTAGTCGAAGCCGACGGTGTCGCCGGCGCGGACGGCGCCGCGGTGCGCGGCGGGCACCACGACCGGGCTGATGGTGACCGCGAGGGACTCGGCTTCCGGGGTGACCGTGACGCTCGCGGTACCGCTGTCGTTGCCGCCGGCCGGGTCGGTGCTGTCCGCGTGGGTGACCCGGACAGTGCTGACGATCGTGCCGGCGTCGTGGGCGGTGCCGGTCAGATCCAGTTCGGCCGTGTCGCCGGCGTCCAGTTCGCTGAGGTGCCAGGCGTGGTCGGTGTCGTCGTACCCGCCGTGGTCGGTGCTGCCGCCGTTGAGGATCAGACCGGTGCCGGGCTCGGCACGCAGGATCACGTTGCGGGCGTCGGACGGGCCGGCGTTGCGTACCGTGGCCCGGAACCGCACCGGGTCGGTCTGCACCACCGCGGGCGTGCTGGTGGTCTGTGTGACGGCGAGGTCGGCGCGGTGCGCCACGGCGATCGTGTCGGTCTCGCTGTTGTCGCCGGGATCCGGGTCGGCCGAGACGGCGCTGACCTCGGCGTCGCGGATCAGCCGGGTGCCGGGATAGCCGGCCGCCACCGTGCCGGTGAAGGTGACCTGCCAGGTCCCGGCCGCGGCGAGGTCGTGCAGGGTGCAGAGCAGGACACCGCCGTCGGCGGTCACCGAACCGGTGCCGCCCGCACCCTGGAACCGGCAGGAACCGGCGCCGGCCGCCGCGGCGGGCACGACGTCACCGGCCGGGATGTGCTCGGTCAGCACCAGGCCCTCGGCGCGGGTCGGCCCCCGGTTGGTGACGGTCAGTGACTCGACAAGGCGCTCGCCCGCCACCGCCGGGCCGGTGACGCTGTGGGCAATCTCCAGGTCGGCGGAGAGCTCGATGGTGAGCGCGCTGGTGTCGGTGTCGTTGGCGGCGTTGCTGTCGGCGGTGGGCGACACGACAGTGGTGATGGCGTGGGCGAGCCCGGCCGCCGCCCAGGACTCGATCCGTACCGTGCCGGTCAGCACGACCGGCACGTTGTTGCCGGTCAGCGTGGGGATGGTGCATCCGGCCAGGGTGCAGCCGGCTCCGGAGCCGGGCACGATGGTGAGCCCGGCCGGCGCGGTGACGTTCACGGCGACGGCGTGCGCGTCGGACGGCCCGTGATTGCGGACGGTCAGGGTGTACCCGACCTCGTCGCCGGGCCGGGCGGTGGCGGAGTCCAGGTGCAGGCCCACACCGAGGTCGGCGACCTCGACGTCGTGCGACTGCACCTCGGCGCTGTTGTTGGTGAGCACCGGGTCCGGTGTGGACGCGGTCACCGCGACCGCGCTGTCGATCTCGGCGCCACCGTTCGGCGGCAGCGTGACGTCCAGGGTCGCGGTGGCGCCGGCACCGGGTGCGAGGTCGGCGAGGTCGCACTCCAGGGTGTGCGCGGCAGCGGCGTACGAGCACACGCCGCCCGCCGACGACGCGGACGGATAGGTGGCGCCCTGCGGCACCGGGTTGGTCAGCACGATGTCGCGTGCGTACGAGGGCCCGGTGTTGGTGACCGTCGCGGTGTACCGGGCCGGTGCCCCGGCCACCGGGTTGACCGGCGCGGTCAGGGTCACCGCCAGGTCCGCGCTGGTGGTGACGGTGTTGCTGACCGTCGCCGCGTTGTCCGTGGTGTCCAAATCGAACGTGGTGTCGGTGGCGGTCGCGGTCAGCGCGTACCGGGTGCCCGCCGTGGCCGCTGCCGGGACCGTCCCGGTGATCCGGACGGTCCGGGTGGCGCCGGCCGCCACGCTCGGGTACGCACAGACGGCACCACCGCCACCGACCGAGCACGTGCCGCCGGGCGACGTCGCGGCCACACCGGTGAGCGCGGCCGGGACGGCGGCGCTGAGCTGCACCGAGGCCGCAGCGGAGGGCCCTGAGTTGGTGGCGGTGACGGTGTACTCGGTGGCCCGGCCGGCCACCAGCGAACCGGTCATCGCGGCGGTGACACCGAGGTTCGCGGCGGCGGCCACCGGGATGGCGGCGGTGTCGGAGGCCGAGGTCAGCGTGTTGCCGGAGAGCGCGTCGGTGTACCCGGCGACGGCGTCGTCGGAGATCGTGGTGGCGGCGGCCGCGGTGCCGGCCGTGACCTGATAGGTCATGGTGCGGGCGTCGGCCGCCCCGATGACGCCGCCTGCGGTCGCGGTGGCGCCGGTGCCGGCCCGGATCCGCACGGTACGGGTTGCCGCGTCGTACTCCCCGGTGTCGTCGCCGGCCGCGTCGGTCGGTTTCACCACCGTGGTCCCGGTGATCGAGCGCAGCGAGCCCGGCACGTACGTGACGTTGGCCGGCAGGTCGTCACTGATCGTGACGAGACGCGCGGGGTTGCCACCGGCGTTGCGCGTCGTGACCGTGTAGGTGAGCACGTCGCCCGGGTACGCGGTGGCCGCGCCGGACGCGTCCGCCACAGCCGTGGTGGTGACCAGGCAGGCCGCCGAGCCGAACGAGATCGCGTCGAGGAAGTTGCCGATGCTGGGGCTGGTGCTGGCCGAGGCGACCGACCGGAACGCGAACCGGGTGGTGGTCTGCCCGGCCGGCACCGAGTACACGCCGGCGTACGTGCCCCAGGCCGAGGTGCCGTCGGCGATCACCGGGCCCTGCTGGACCAGTGTCCCGGCGGGCGCTCCGATCAGCACCGACATGGTGTCGATGCCGGTGCGCCCGCGGTGCTTGAGCTCCCACCGCAGGGTCTGCCCGGGTGTGGTCGGCAGGTCCTGGTAGAGCGTGGAGACCTGGTTGGCGTTCAGCTCGGCGTGCTGGCTGCCGGAGCCGGCCGGGACGCCGCCGTACCCGCGCCACAGCTCGATCATCTTGTCGGTCGCCGTGGTCAGCCAGCCCGGCACCAGGGTCTGCGACATGATGCTGACGCCGCCGGTGGCGATCACCGGTGTCTCGAAGTCGCCGTTGGTCAGCGCCACCGGCGTCGGGCAGGTGCTCTGCGCGGCGCCGGCCGGCAGGCGGGGTGCGGGCAGCACCACACCGGCGACCACAATGATCATGACGATCAGGGCCACCGGTGACAGGCGCAGGAGGGATCCGGAGACGGCCATACCGGCTGATTCTGAAATAAAATTCGCAATAGCGGGCCGATACGCCAAAGGTCAGTCCTGTTTTGCCAGGAACGCCAGCGAGGCGGACGCGAACAGCGGGGAGTCGACCAGGTTGTAATGGGTCAGGCCCGGCAGGATCGCGAGGGCGTGCCCGCCCTTGGGCCGGCCCTCGCCCATCCAGCCGCCGTCGCGCAGGCCGCCGTCGAGCAGGCCGAAGACCTCGACGAAGTGGCTCGGCGGGCACATGTCCGCGTCAGCCGCCATGATCAGCGTCGGCACCTGCAGGCCGCGGACGTCCTCGGTGAAGTCGAAGTCCTTCGCCATCGCCTCGCCGATCTTGTCGAGCAGCCGGGGGAAGTCGTCCGGACGCGGCGCGACCCGCTGGTACAGCTCGTACATCGGGGTCTCCTTCATGAACTCGGCGGCCGCGCCGGTGACCTGGCCCTGCTGCTCCAGGATCTCCGGGTAGGTGGCGTCGCGCCGGATCCCGGCCGAGGCGACGACCGCCCGGCGGACTTTCTCCGGGTGCCGGATCGCGACCTGCAGGGCCACGCCGCCGCCGAGCGAGAAGCCGGCGACGTCGGGGTTCTCCAGGCCCAGGTGGGTGATCAGCGCGCCGATGTCGTCGGCCATGGTCGCGATGTCGATCGGCCGGTCGATGTCCGCGGTGCGGCCGTGCCCCTGCAGGTCGGGCAGGATCACCTGGTGGTTCGCGGCGAACAGGTCCAGGATCGGGCCGAACATCTCGCCGGAGCCGAGGCCGCCGTGCAGCAGGACCAGCGGGCGTCCCTCGCCGTGGATCTCGTAGTAGAGGTTGATGCCGTTGACGTCCGCGTAAGCCATGACCGGTTCCCTTCGCTGATATGTGACGCCGGGGTAGACCGCCAGGGTGGCGTGAACTCATCGGAGGTGGCGGAGGAATTTCGAATTCGACTAGGTTCGGCAGCGTGACCGACATCGAGACGCAGCTCGAGACCTTCCGGCCCGAGCTCACCGGGTACTGCTACCGGATGCTCGGCTCCTCCTTCGAGGCCGAGGACGCGGTGCAGGACACGATGATCCGCGCCTGGAAAGGCTTCAGCGGCTTCGAGGGCCGCTCGGCGCTGCGCTCCTGGCTCTACCGGATCGCCACGAACGTCTGCCTGACCATGCTGGGCAGCGCGCAGCGGCGGGTGCGCCCGATGGATCTGAGCCCGGCTGGTTCCGGCTCCGCGACCAACCCCGGCGAGCCCCGGCCCGACCAGATCTGGGTGGGGCCGGTCCCGGACGAGAAGATCTTCGAGGGTACGGATCCCGCGCACCTGATCGCCGCACGGGAGTCGGTCCGGCTGGCGTTCGTGGCGGCACTGCAACACCTGCCACCACGGCAGCGGGCGGTGCTGATCCTCCGCGCGGTGCTCGCCTGGTCGGCACAGGAGGTGGCCGACCTGCTCGACACCACGGTCGCCAGCGTGAACAGCGCCCTGCAGCGGGCCCGGTCCACGATCGCCGCGGCGGACATGACGGCCTCGGCGTACCAGCCGCTCGACGCCGGCCAGCGGGCGCTGCTCGCGCGGTACGTGACGGCCTTCGAGGCGTACGACCTGACGGCGCTGACGTCGCTGCTGCACGAGGACGCCACGCTGTCGATGCCGCCGCTGCCGCTCTGGCTGCGCGGCCACGACGACATCACCGCGTGGATGTCCGGCACCGGCTCCGGCTGCCGGGGCTCGCGCCTGCTGCCCACTGTCGCCAACGGGATGCCGGCGTTCGGGCAGTACCGGGCGGCCGCCTCCGGCGAGGGCCACGAGCCGTGGGCGCTGATCGTCCTGGAGCTGTCCGGCGGCCGGATCGCGGCCGTCAACAACTTCCTCGACACGGCCGGCCTGTTCCCCCTCTTCCACCTGCCGGCGCGGCTGAACTGAGCCTCACCTCCGATCGGCCTCGCCGGGGTTCAGCAGGGCCTCGGTCAGGCCGAGCAGGGCGATCAGCCGGCGCAGCTCGGGGCCGGGGTCGCGGACGTGCAGCTGCCACCCGTACCCGATGGTGGTGAGCCGCAGGCGAGCGACTGCCTCGACCACCGGGAGACCGGGCCGGTCCGGGCCGGTGACCTCGCAGATCACCACCCCCGGCGGCCGGCCGCGCAGCAGCACCGCGAGATCGGCGCAGAGCGCCGGGATCTCCGCGCGGCCGACCCCCGCCCCGACCCGGAAAATCATCACCATGACCGCTACGACCAGCGGCGAACCCCGAACTCATCGGTCCGGAGCCCTCGGCCCGACGCCTGGTATCTCACCACCGCTGTGACCTGGCGCACGAGCACACGCAGTCATCGGTGGCGCCACGAGCGCCGCACTCGCACCGGTCGCCGTGATCCTGTTACCCCGGACGGTGGATGGCCGAGGGATCGGGGTGCCGATAACCTGCGCCCGTGGCCCGATCCCGACTGTCCTATCCGGATGCTGTCAAGCTGCTCATCGGCGGCGACGACCCGATCACACTCCTGGGGCGTGCCGCCGGGGGAGCGATGCTGCTCGCGGCCCCGTTCGCGCAGGGGCTGCTCGGCTGGTTCGACTACAAGGGCGAGGCGAACAACGTCCTGCGCGAGCTACTCGGACGCGCGCCGGCCCGGATCCGGTCGACCCGCGGCAGGCGGCACTACGAGCTGATCGAGGCCGCCCACACGGTGCTGGTGGTGTCCTCCTTCTTCGACGCGCTGCAGAAACACATCGGCGACCGGTTCAAGACCCTGGAACTGACCGATGAGGAGCGGACGCGAGTTCTGAACGGCGCGCCACTGGGCACCCACAGCGCGGTTTCGATGCCCGACGCACTGACCGGCTTCGACGAGAACCTGCCGGCGGTGGAGCGTGCTCTGTCCTCGATGCACGCGGCATTCCGCGATTTCGCCGAGGGGTTGGCGGCCGCGCAGGGGATGACGATGCCGGCCGCCGAACTGGTCGTCGGGGTGGCGTTGTCGCTGTACCGGGAGCGCTATGTGCGACTCGGCGTGGACGTACCCGAGTTCGGCATCTGGTCCCAGCTGGCCGAACACGCCGCGACCAGGGCTGAGGTCCGCCGCCAGACCGAAACACTCACCGGCCTGGCCGAGAGGCTCGCGAGGATCGTTGACGGCGCGGCTCCGGCGGCCGTCGAGGGGCTGGCACTGCAATACGCGGACGTGCTGCGTCGGCCGTTGTGGCGCTCCGACGCCCCGGCCCCGGACGGTCTTTCCTTTCCGACCGTGGAGAGGGGCTTCATCAGCCCGGCATTCCGGCTTGCGGTCTGTGATAAGGAGGCACACCTCTCCGACGAGAACTGGTGGAGGAAACAGAAAACCCGGGACGAC
Source organism: Actinoplanes sp. CA-015351 (assembly GCF_050955685.1). Taxonomy (NCBI): domain Bacteria; kingdom Bacillati; phylum Actinomycetota; class Actinomycetes; order Micromonosporales; family Micromonosporaceae; genus Actinoplanes; species Actinoplanes sp. CA-015351. Next base: position 5,153,628 of record NZ_CP192102.1, on the reverse strand, counting down.
CTGGAGACGTTCCTCGCCGGGTATTTCACCGCGCCGGACAGCACACAACGCCCCCTGGTCATTCTCGGACACCCGGGCGCCGGAAAGTCCCTGCTGACCGAAGTCGTGGCAGCCCGCGTACCTGCGGAGGCGTTCACGACGATCCGTGTTCCGCTGCGACGGGTGGATCCCGATGCGGCCGTTCATCAACAGATCGAGGCGGCGGTCGAGAAGGTCACCAAGGAACGGATCAGCTGGGGCGACCTGTGCCGGGCAGCGGACACCACGAAAGTGATCCTGCTCGACGGCTTCGACGAGCTGGTGCAAGCCACTGGCGTGACCCAGTCGCACTACGTCGAGGCAGCGGCAACCTTCCAGCAGGAGGAGTGGGTGCAGGGCCGTCCTGTCGTCGTGGTGATCACCTCTCGGACCCTGGTGATGGACCGCACTGTGGTCCGGGAGGGCACCGTTGTCATCAAGCTGGAGGCCTTCGACGAGGACCAGGTTGGCCGTTGGGCCGACGCCTGGAACGCGGTCAATCACGATCAGGCCGGATTCCGTCCGCTGACCCGGTCCGAGCTGTGGCGGCACCAGGAACTGGCGAGCCAGCCGCTACTGCTGCTCATGCTCGCGGTCTACGCGGCCGAGGCGGGTGAACTCGGCGCGGACGACCTCTCCACCGATCAGTTGTACCGCCGGCTGCTCGACTCGTTCATCCGGCGCCAGGTCCGGGAGAAGTCGACGGAACGTCTCGCCGAGGCGGCCTTCGCCAAGTCCGAGGGGGACAGCCGTCGTGATCTCGCCGCGGTGGCGTTCGCGATGTTCAACCGCAAGCGGCAGTGGGTTACCGAGGAGGACCTGGGGCTCGACCTGAAGGCCCTGCACCCGGATTCTCCTACGCAGCAGGAGGTGGTCGCCGGTGAGCCGGTGAGCCGGGCTCGTCGCACGGTTGCGGCGTTCTTCTTCGTGCATGTGGCGCAGACCGGCGACGAGGCGCGGACCGCCGGCCGCCGGTCCTACGAATTCCTGCATGCCACGTTCGCCGAATACCTGGTTGCCGAGCACACCCTGGAGCTCATCAAGGATCTCGCCGTCGACTGGCAGCTGGCGCAGCGCAGGGCCTACAAGGTCGACCTCAGCGATCGTGTGTTGCGGGCATTCTTGTCGCACCAGCCGCTGACGAACGGCGAGCAGGTCGTGCCGTTCCTGCTGAGGATGATCGAAGGGCTAGTTGAGGACGAGCAGGCCGCGGTGAGCGAAGTGGCGCTGGAGCTGTTCCGGTCGGCGCGGAGGCGGATCCAGGACGACGAGTACCGCCCGACGCCGTTCGACGTGGTGAACCGCACCGCCGCCTACACCGCGAACCTGATTCTTCTCGCGGTCCTGGCTCGCGGTGGCGAAGGAGTCGCAATTGAGGAGTTCTCCGGCACGCCGGACACCCCGGCTCTCGATTCGACTGTGCGGCTCTGGCGGAGCGGATTGGACGCCGAGGCGCAGGAGGGCCTCTTCGCCGTGATCGATAGGACGGATTCCCGCTATCTGGTCGCGAGCAGGGGCTCTCGTCCGCCAGAGGTCAGCGAGGCGAGGCTGGCCGGGGAGAACTATTTCGAGGCAGTTTTGCATGCGGGCATGTCCACACTCTGGACCGGCGACGGATCGCTGGCGAAGCCCATGACCGACGTCCAGCGAATTTTCCATCAGCATGTCTCGGAGACTGCTATGTACCGGTGGTCCTCCGTCATTGTGGGAAGCCCGGTGTCATATCTGACAGGCCAGTATGAGCAGATCAGGGAGTTGGCGGGTTCCGACCCTGACGCTGCCTCGACTGCCGAGAGCAGGTTCCTGCTCGCGATGTGCCTGCTTCAGGATTCCGAAGGTTTACCCCCGACGTTGGTCAGCGAAGTCGTTCGCGCGGCTTTGCTCGTTACCGACCATGTCGGCCTTTCGGCTATGACGGCGGCATTGGCGCTGCACAGGCCTCATCTGATCCGCGAGAACAGCGCTCTCGTCGAGATCATCGAACAATCCGGCGACTTCCTTCTTCTTTTCGAGAGGGCCCGCAGGTCTCGCGACAAGGATCCTGAGGTCCTCGATCCCATCATCGACACACTGCGAGCGAAGGTCGTCCGTCAGGTCGCCGAGCACACGGTGATGCTCAGTGGCGCGGTGCCGTCGATGATCGCAGGCTTCCAGGATCAGCCCGCTGTTGTGGCCGAGATCTTGAGCAAGTGCCGCCGAGAAGCCGGCCCACATTGGGCAGATCTGCGGCCGGCCGAATTTCTTGCGGCCATCGATGTCCCCGCATTCGACCTGCCCCGGTATTCCTCGTATCTGGACGGCTATGTCACCTGGTATCGAGAGGGGGTCCTCGACGGGGAGGACGCGGTTGCCTTCGCCCGGCTTCAGGACCTGCTGGCCGGACTCAGAACGCCGGACGAAGGCTGAGGCGTCATAATGCGGGTGCTGGCGTCGACATCAGGGAACGGTCCGGTTCGACGGTGATTGATTTCTCGACGGCGATGGCGTGCCAGAGGCAGAACATCGTCACTGTCCAGACCTTGCGGGAGCGGTCCGCCTCGCCGCGGCGGTGCTCGGCGAGCAGGCCCCGGGCGTAGTTCAGGTCGAGCAGGTGGCCGGCCTGCGACGTGGCCATCAGGTCGTCGGCCCAGTCGCCGATCTGGCCCTTGAGCCACAGTCGTGTCGGGGTCGGGAAGCCCAGCTTCGCCCGGTCGCGGACCGACTCCGGGACGATGCCCTTCATCGCCTCGCGGAAGGCATGTTTTGTCGTGCGGGAGCCCGCCGGGAGTTTCAGCTCGGTGGGCAGGCCGGCCGCGGAGGCGTAGACCTGCTGGTCCAGGAACGGCACCCGCAGCTCCAGGCTGTGCGCCATCGACATCCGGTCGGCCTTGACCAGGATGTCGCCGGGCAGCCAGGTGTGCAGGTCGACGTACTGCATCGAGGCCACGTCGTCGACGTCGGCGGTCTCGGCGTACAGGCGGGTCGTGATGTCGGTGTGCGGCTGGGCGGTGAAGCGGAGCAGGCGGGCCTTCTCCTCGGGGGCAAAAATCCTGGCATTTCCGTAATATCGCTGCTCGATCGGGGTGGTTCCGCGTTCCAGGAACGACCGGCCGCGCACCCCCTCGGGCAGCACGCCGGCGAGGTGGCGCAGGCCGCGTTTCACGCCCGGCGGCAGCTTGTCCACGCCGGCCAGCGACAGCGGTTCCCGATAGATCCGGTACCCGCCGAACAGCTCGTCCGAGCCCTCACCGGAGAGCACCACGGTGACGTGCTGCGACGCGGTACGCGCGAGGAAGTACAGCGGGATCAGCGACGGGTCGGCCACCGGATCGTCCAGCAGCTGCACGATGTGCGGCAGCGCGGCCAGGACGTCGGTGTCCGAGACGACGGTGGGCGTCAGGCGTACCCCCAACTGGCCGGCGGTGTCGGCAGCGACCTCGATCTCGCTGTATCCACCGGCGGCGAAGCCGGCGGTGAAGGCGTGGATGTCCGGTTGTTCCCGGGCGGCGAGCGCGACGATCGCCGAGGAGTCCACGCCGCTGGAGAGGAACGCGCCGACCGGCACGTCGGCGTGCAGATGGCGGCGCACGCTGGCGGTCAGCGCGTCCTGGATCGCCTGGTACGCGGCCTCGGGCTGAACATGCAACGGACGCAGCGACGGCTTGAACCAGCGGTGCACGCGTACCCCGCCGCCCGGTGTCCAGACCAGACGGTGGCCCGGCGGCAGCCGGCGGATGTGCCGGTGCAGGGTGAGCGGGTCGGGTACGTACTGGAACGTCAGATAGTGGGCGAGCGCGTCGGTGTCGAGCGCCCCGCCGGCCGGTGCGGCGAACGGGTCGAGTGCCTTGCGCTCGCTGGCCAGATGCAGGCCGTCGGCCGTCTCCAGCAGGTAGAGCGGCTTGATCCCGAACGCGTCCCGGGCGGCGTGCAGGGTGCCGGTGCGGTGGTCGTACGCCACGAAGGCGAACATCCCGCGCAGCCGGGGCAGAGCGGCCTCGCCCCAGTAGTGGAAGGCCGCGGCGAGGACCTCGGAGTCACCCTCGGTCTCGAACGCGGCGCCGTGCGAGCGGATCAGGTCGGCGCGCAGCTCCCGGTAGTTGTAGATCTCGCCGTTGAAGACGACGGTCCAGCGGCCGGCGTAGTGCAGCGGCTGCGCGGACAACTCACGGTCGATGATCGCGAGGCGGTTGAAGCCGAAGGCGTACCCGTCGCCGTACTCGATCCGGGTGTCGTCGGGGCCCCGGTGCCGCATCGTCGCGAGCGCGGCGCTGAAGGCGGCGGCGGTGTCCGCGTCCGGCGGCCCCGCGTCGGGCCGGCTGCTGACGAAAGCGCTCAGTCCGCACATGGAAGCCTCCACAGGTAAAAGGGAAGGCGACCGTAGACGCGCTGTTGTGAAGAACCTGTGCGGTTTCGGCTGGGATCCCCGCCCGCACCGGAACCGCTGAGGTTCTTCATCAGAACCTGACATTTCTTGGGCCCGGTGGCGAGAACCAGCCAGAATGCGAGCCGTGACCGCCCGCATCCTCGTTGCCGACGACGACCCGAAGCACGCCCAGCTGATCCGGCTCTATCTGGAGCGCGACGGGCATCAGGTGCTGACGGTCGGTGACGGCCGGGCGGCGCTGGAGCAGGCCCGGGCCCGCAAACCGGACCTGATCGTGCTGGACGTGATGATGCCGCTTGTCGACGGCCTCGACGTGTGCCGGATCCTGCGCGCCGAGTCGGAGGTCGCGATCGTCATGGTGACCGCACGCTCGGCGGAGAACGACATGCTGCTCGGCCTCGACATCGGTGCCGACGACTACCTGGCGAAGCCGGTGAGCCCGCGCGAGCTGACCGCGCGGATCCGGGCGCTGTTGCGCCGGGTCAAGCACAACAGCGACAGCGCCGTGCTGCGCGCCGGCGACCTGGAGGTGGACGGGCCCCGGTTCGAGGTACGCGTGTCCGGCAGACCCACCCGGCTGACCGCGAAGGAGTTCGGGATCCTGGAGCTGCTCGCCCGCGAGCCGGGCCGCGTCTTCACCCGCGCGCAGATCCTGGACAAGGTGTTCGGCTTCGAGAACGACGTCTCCGACCGCACTGTCGACGCCCACGTGGTCAACCTCCGCCGTAAGATCGAGAAAGACCCGGCCGACCCCCGGTACGTGCAGACCGTCTACGGCCGTGGTTACCGGATGGCCGAGCAGTGACGTTCCGGGTCCGGATCTTCCTGCTCGTGCTGGTCGTCGCGGTGACCGCGATCGGCGCGACGGCCTGGCTGACGATCAGCCTCACCTCACGCGAGGCGACCAGGGTCGACGCGGCCCGGGACCGGCACGAGGCGGCGATCGTCGACGAGATCCGCCGGTTCGGCATCCAGCGCGGGCAGTGGGCCGGCATCGACGCGGTGGTGGCGGAGCTGTCCGGGAGCACCGGGCTGCACATCCGGGTGGTGACCCAGGCCGACACGGTGCTGACCGATTCGGACAACCTGCAGGGCCGGGCCGCCGGGCCGGTTCAGCTGCTGTCCCGGCAGGTCCAGCCGGTGCCGGCGCTGGATCCGCTGATCGTCAGCGCGGCCGACCAGATGTCGATGGCGGCGGTGCTGTCCGGCGAAGGGCTGGCCCCGGCCGTGCGCAGACGCGAGCCCGCGGCCCGGCCGGCGATGCCCGCCCTCCCCGCCGATCTGTTCGCTCCCCTCCCACCCGGTGAACCCGACGCGCGGGCGCTGTACCAGCTCGCGCAGTACCGGGCCGCGCTCGTGAAGGTGCGGTGCATGGCCGAGCACGATGCCTGGTCGCCGCAGCTGGCCATGATCACGTCGCCGTACCTGGACACCGAACAGCTGACGGCGGAACCGTCCTGCGCGGCCGCGGCGAACAACCGGGTCCGCGGTGACACCGCGTGGCTCGCCACCTCGTGGGGGCAGATGGTGAACTGCCGGCTGATGATGACCGCGTTCGACGAATGTCTCGCCGGCATGTTCGCCAACGGCGCGTCCAGCACGTCGGCCGAATCCGTGGAGATCTTCTTCGGCGCGCCCGGCGACCCCGACCTCTCGCAGCTGGGCCGGCCGGCCGGTTACGGCGTGGCCGGCGTCGTCGTGGTCGCGGCGCTGGGCACCGCCTGGATCGCCCGCCGGGTGAGCCGCCCGGTGCACCTGCTCACCGGCGCGTCGCTGCAGCTCGCGGCGGGCCGGCTGGACGTGCGGGTGCCGCAGGGCGGCGGCGACGACCTGGACCGGCTGTCCGCCTCGTTCAACTCGATGGCCGAGGCGCTGCAACGCAGCGAGGAACGCCAGCGCCGGCTCATCGCCGACGTCGCCCACGAGCTGCGTACGCCCCTGTCCAACCTGCGCGGATATCTCGAAGGCCTGGCCGACGGCGTGATCGAGCCGAGCCCGGAAATCTTCGCATCGCTGCACGAGGAGACCCTGCTGCAGCGCCGCATCCTCGACGACCTGCAGGTGCTCGCCCTCGCCGAAGCCGGCGACCTGGACTACACCCCGGTCCCGGCCGACCTGTCCGAACTGGCCGCCACGGCCGCGACAGTGCACCGCGCGGTGGCCGACAACGCCGGCGTCGACCTCGTCGTCGACGCCCCGTCACCGGTCGAGGTCCGCGCCGATCCGGATCGCACCCGCCAGGTCCTCGGCAACCTGCTGAGCAACGCGATCCGGTACACCGACGCGGGCGGGCGCGTGGAGATCTCGGTGGGGCGAGACGCGCAAGGCGCATTTCTCCGGGTACGCGACACCGGCGTCGGCATGACACCGGACGAGGTGACCCGGGTCTTCGACCGTTTCTGGCGGGCCGATCCGGCCAGGCAGCGCGCCACCGGCGGATCAGGGCTGGGGCTGACGATCGCCCGCCGGATAGTCGCCGACCAGGGCGGCACGCTGTCGGCGGAGAGCACCCCGGACCTCGGCACCACCTTCACCGTGCGTCTTCCGGCGATCTGATCTGGGAAACCGCGACCCCCCTTGCCGTCGCCGGGATGGTCACCAGGCACGATCGTCGCGACCCGTGAAACACCGGAAGGAACTGACGATCGTGTCTCTGACCCAGCACGCCCCCGCACCGCCGGCTTCGGTGCCCGCCGCCGCTGACCAGGCCGTCCTGATCGTGCACGGCAAGGACCGGACCGGGATCGTCGCGGCGATCAGCGCGGTGCTCGGCAAGCACGACGCGAACATCGTGTCGCTGGACCAGCACTCGGACAACCCGCACGGCGGCGCCTTCTTCCAGCGGACCGTGTTCAGCCGGCCCGGACTCAAGGCGGCCCTGCCGGCGATCGAGAATGACCTGCGTGAGCAGCTCGAAGACGGTTTCGATCTGGAATACACGCTGCGGGATCTCTCGGTACCCAAGCGGGTTGCGATCTTTGCTTCCAAGGACGGTCACTGTCTGCTTGATCTGCTCTGGCGGCACCGGCGCGGCGACCTGCCGATCAACGTGGCGATGGTCGTCTCCAACCACCCGGACCTGGCTGACGAGGTGCGCTCGTTCGGCGTGCCGTTCTTCCATGTGCCGTCGCAGGGGCCGGACAAGTCGGAGGCCGAGGCGCAGCACCTGCGGCTGCTCGCCGGCAACGTCGACTTCGTCATTCTGGCGCGGTACATGCAGATTCTGTCCGGTGATTTCATCGAGCGTGCCGGTGTGCCGATCATCAACATCCACCACAGTTTCCTGCCGGCGTTCATCGGCGCGGGACCGTACGCGAAAGCCAAGCAGCGTGGCGTGAAGCTGGTCGGGGCGACCGCGCACTACGTGACCGAGGACCTGGACGAGGGCCCGATCATCGAGCAGGACGTGGTCCGGGTGAACCACGCGCACACCGTCGCCGAGCTGCAGCGGCACGGCGCCGACGTGGAGCGGGCGGTGCTGTCGCGGGCCGTCCACTGGCACGCCGAGGACCGGGTCATCCGGCACGGCAACCACACCATCGTCTTCCCTTAGAGCTTCGGCAGGAGCGCGCCGATCACTTTCTCCAGGGGTTCGGCGAGCTGATCGGAGTCGGCGGTGGCGAGTGGTCGCAGCCCCGCCGACCGCAGGATCACCACGCCCAGCGCGGTGGCGAGCACGATCTGCGCGTTCAGCAGCACCTTCGGATCGCCCGGCTCGCTGCCGGCCGCCGCGGCAAGGCGCCGTGCGAGCGAACCGAGGGTGTCCAGCCGGATCCGCTCGGCCGTCTCGTCACCGGAGGATCGCAGCAGGAGCAGCAGCTGGTTCGTCTCCTTCGGCTGCGAGATCGCCATCTTCTCGGCGAGCATCCGCGGCGCGTCCTCCAGCGGCAGGTTCTCGAAGACGCTCTGCTTGAGGTCGTCGACGGTCCCGCGCAGGCAGGCCCGGAACAGCCCCTCCTTCGACTCGAAGTAGCGGCTGATCAGCGCCACGTTCACCCCGGCCTCGGCGGCGATGTCGCGTACCGAGGTGGCCGCGTACCCATCGGCCGCGAACCGCCGCCGGGCGGCCTCCAGCAGCAATCGCCGGGTGGCGGCCGCGTCCCGGCGGCGCACGGGTGATGTCATGCTTCCAGCGTAGCCCTCCCCAAGATCAGGTAAACAATCGTTGACCTAGTGGGGCCACCGGCGGTCCGCGTGGCCGGGTTCGTAGACGGCGAGGTTCGGCGGCGGCCCTCGGCGGCTGACGCGTGGTCGCGGCGCCCGGCCTCGGGGCGCGTCCACCCGCGCCGCGAGATGTTCCTGAAGCAGCACGTGCCGGAACTGGTAGACAGCGCCGGCCCGGCGCAGCACACCGCGTCGGTGGGCGTCGGCCAGGAAACGATTCAGCCGCCACGGCAGCCGTCCGCGAACGGCGAGACGCAGGTGTGTGGGGTACCGGCCGGTACGAGCGAATCGGCGGCAGCACCGACCACACGGCGGTCGCGCCCAGGCCGGCGGCACCGGCGAGCAGCGCCGCGTCCCGTGCTCCGGTGAGCATCCCGGTCACGGCCGCGCAGCCGGCGACCGAGAGCGCCCGGGACGCCAGGAACCTCGGTCCAGCGCGTACGCGATGGTGCAGCGGCGTGGAGAGCACCCGGCCAGCGGGCCGCCGGGCTGAGCGCGCAAATGATCGAAGACCTCCGCCCACCGGTCACATGTCGTCTCCGGGTACGACAGGAAGCGGATCGCCGCCTCCGGGGTCACCGGCTCGAGTTCCACGACGGCGGCCTTGGTGAGCACGATTGCGCTGCGGGAGACCGGGGCCGCCGTGCGGCGACAGCACCGCTGCGTAATCCTCGGCCAGCCGCCGGGACACGTACGCGGTCACGGGTTCGTTCGGATCCCACTCGCTGATGGCGAGCAGCAGCGGGACCGGGCCGGCTGCTTCGCGCGTACCCAAGAGGGCGAGAGTGAGCAGAAGTGCGAAGCCGGACTTTCCCGAGCCGGGCGCGCCCAGGACCATGAGCTGACGGTGCCGCAGGCACCGGAAGGCCGTCAGGATCTCCTCGTTCATGGCGTCCGTCGACCCGCGTAGCGGGAACTCCTGCCAGGTGGACGAGCCGAGGACGGTGGATCGGCCGGCGGCGGGGCGGCCCGTCGAGGATCAGGAGACCAGGACCGGGTCGGGATGGGAGATCTCGCGGCGGACCGCCTCCGTCGACCAGTCCTCGGTGACCCGGGCGGCGAGATTGATCACCAAGGCCAGGGCGGCGCCCACCAGCGGGACGCTCACCCAGCGTTGCATCTCACCTCTTAGAAGTATCGATGGTCCACAGTGTGGCAGGCTTTGGCACACCGATGAAAGAAGGGACCTCGCACCCATGCAGCAGGTTAAAGCGGTCATCGCACGGTCCAAGGGCGCGCCGGTGGAGCTCGTGACGATCAACGTTCCGGATCCCGGGCCCGGCGAGGCCGTGGTGAAGATCCAGTCGTGCGGCGTGTGCCACACCGACCTGCATTACCGCGAGGGCGGTATCAACGACGAGTTCCCGTTCCTGCTCGGGCACGAGGCGGCCGGGATCGTGGAGTCGGTCGGCGCGGGGGTCAGCGGGGTCGCGCCCGGCGATTTCGTGGTGCTGAACTGGCGTGCGGTCTGCGGGGAGTGCCGGGCCTGCAAGCGCGGTGACCTGCACTACTGCTTCAACACACACAACGCGAAGCAGAAGATGACGCTGGAGGACGGCACCGAGCTGTCACCGGCGCTGGGCATCGGCGCGTTCGCCGAGAAGACCCTGGTCGCGGCCGGCCAGTGCACCAAGGTCGACCCCTCGGCACGTCCCGCCGCCGTCGGTCTGCTCGGTTGCGGCGTGATGGCCGGCATCGGCGCGGCGATCAACACCGGCGGGGTGACCCGGGGCAGGTCGGTCGCCGTGATCGGCTGCGGTGGCGTGGGTGTCGCGGCGGTCGCCGGTGCGGCCCTCGCGGGCGCTTCCCCGATCATCGCGGTTGACATCGACCCGGCGAAGCTGGAGGCGGCCCGCAAACTCGGCGCCACCCACCTGGTCGACTCGTCGAAGACCGACCCGGTCGAGGAGATCAAGCGGATCTCCGCCTCGGTCTACCCGGGTGCCGACGGCGCTGATGTGGTGATCGAGGCGGTCGGCCGGCCGGAGACCTGGAAGCAGGCGTTCTACGCCCGTGACCTGGCCGGCGTCCTGGTGCTCGTGGGTGTGCCGACGCCGGACATGAAGGTGCCGGACCTGCCGCTGATCGACGTGTTCGGCCGCGGTGGCGCGCTCAAGTCGTCGTGGTACGGCGACTGCCTGCCGTCGCGCGACTTCCCGATGCTTGTCGACCTCTACCAGCAGGGCCGCCTCGACCTGGACGCCTTCGTCACCGAGGAGGTCGGCATCGAGGACGTGGAGGCCGCGTTCGCCGCGATGCACGGCCACAGCGGCGGCGCGCCGGTGCTGCGGTCGGTGGTCGTCCTGTGAGCCGGGTCGATCACGCCGTCGTGGCGGGCACGTTCAGCCTGGACGGGCAGACCTACGACGTCGACAACAACATCTGGGTGGTCGGCGACGACAACGACTGCGTGGTGATCGACGCGCCGCACGACGTGGACGCGATCCTCGCTGTGGTCGGCGGCCGCAAGATCGTGGCGATCGTCTGTACGCACGCCCACGACGATCATGTCCGGGTCGCGCCGGCGCTGCGCGAGCGGACCGGCGCGCCGATCTTCCTGCACCCGGACGACCGGCCGCTGTGGGAGCTCACCCACGGCAAGGACGAGGTGTGGGACGCCGACCTGGCCGACGGCGCGGAGATCGCGGTCGGCGGCACCACGCTGACCGTGTTGCACACGCCGGGGCACGCGCCGGGCGCGATCTGTCTGTACGCACCCGAACTGGGCAGTGTCTTCACCGGTGACACGCTGTTCCAGGGCGGTCCGGGGGCGACCGGGCGGTCGTACTCGGACGCCGGCCTGATCGTCGACTCGATCAAGGCGAAGCTGTTCGCGTTGCCGGGGGAGACGGTGGTGCACACCGGTCACGGCGACGACACCACGATCGCCGCCGAGCGCGACCGCCTGGCGTAAGGGCCCGTCAAGCCGATCTTGAGCGATTATCCACCCCCGGGGGCCAGAATCACTCAAGATCGGCCGGCGGATCCGCTTCGAGAACCCGTCGTACTCCTGCCACGTCACCGCAGGAGCCCAGTTCGGTCAGCTGTCGAAGCCGAAACCCACCGCGTCCATCGCCTTGAGCCACAGATTCCGCCGCCCACCGTTCGCATCGGCATGCGCCAGCGACCGCCGCGTCAGCTCCACACCCGCCCAGCGAACCGGCTCCGGCGGGAACGGCAGCGGCTTCGACCGCACCATCCGCGTCGCCGTGCGCTTCGTCCGCTCCCCGGCCAGCAGGTCCAGCATCACGTCGGCGCCGAACCGGGTTGCCGCCACACCGAGGCCGGTGTAGCCGGCGGCGTACGCGACCCGGCCACCGAAGGCAGAACCGAAGAACGCCGAGAACCGGGTGCACGTGTCGATCGCACCACCCCACGCGTTGGTGAAGCGAAGCCCGTCGAGCTGCGGGAACGTGTCGAAGAAGTGGTCCGACAGCCGGTGGTACGTCTCCTGCCGGTGCTCGTGCGAGAGATCCATCTTCCCGCCGTAGTGGTAGATCGCGTCGTACCCGCCCCAGAGGATGCGGTGGTCGGCGGTCTGCCGGAAGTAGTGGAACTGGTTGCCGGAGTCACCGAGCCCCTGCCGGTTCTGCCAGCCGATGGCATCCCGTTGCGAAGCGGACAGCGGCTCGGTCATCAGCGCGTAGTCCCAGACCGGGATCGTGTAGAGCCGGGTCCGCTTCACCAGCGACGGGTAGACGTTGGTGCCGAGGGCCACGTGACGGGCGCGCACCCGGCCGAGCGGGGTCTGCACCGCCATGCCGGCGCCGTCCCGGGTCAGGCCGGTCGCGAACGTGCCCTCGAAGATGTGCACGCCGAGCCGCTCGGCCACCTCGGCCAGGCCCCAGGCCAGCTTCGCCGGGTTGACCATGGCGGTGCCGGTGCGGTCCCACGCGCCGGCCAGGAAGCGCGGTGACCGGACCTCGGCCTGCACCGCTGCGTGGTCCATGAACTCGACGTCCACGCCCTGGCTGCGGGCCAGCTCGACACCCTGGCGCAGCGCCTCGACCTCGTGCGGCGCGGTCGCCACGTCGAGGGCGCCGGTGCGTTCCCAGTCGCAGTCGATGCCGTACCGGTTGATGGTGTCCTCGATGCCCTGCAGGTTCTCCAGACCGAGCTGTTCGAGGGTGGCGATCTCCTCCGGCCAGCGGCTGTGCCCGTTGGCGAAGCCGTGGGTGAGGCTTGCCGCGACGAATCCGCCGTTGCGCCCGGAGGCGGCGTGCCCGATCCGGCCGCCCTCGATCAGGACGACGTCACGCTGCGGGTCCCGCTCCTTCGCGATGATCGCGGTCCACAACCCGGTGTAACCGCCGCCGATGACCGCCAGGTCGGTGGAGAGCTCTCCGGTCAGCGGTCCGCGAACGGCGGGCCGTCCGGGGTCGGCCAACCAGTAGGTGGAGTAACTCACATCGGTCAATGACTGTCGGTTCATGGGTTGCACCTCGGTGCGGAAGGAGGGGGAGCACTAGCATTGGTCGGTTGCTTGGACCGAGAACTGGAGGAAATTTGCGAGCCCGAGTGGCGCTGACACCTGAGCTGATCGTCGACGCGGCGACGCGACTGGCCGAGAATGCCGGCGCTGACGCGCTCAGCATCCGGGCCCTCGGCAAGGAGCTCGGCGTGGATCCGACCGCGGTCTACCGGCACTTCCGGGACCGCGACCAGATCGTTCTGGAGGTCGCCGACCGCCTGCTGAGCGCGATCGTCGACGGCCTGCCCGACGATCTTGCGTGGCGGGCCCGCCTGGAGTGGCTGTCCCAGGAGATGGTCCGGTCGTTCGTGGCGCACCCGGCGATCGCGCCGATCCTGGCGTTGCGGACCACGCGCCGGCAGGGTGAGTTCCGTCTCGCCGAGGAGATTCTCGGCGCTCTGCGGGAGGCCGGCCTCGCCGACGAGCTCGCGGCCGTGCAGCACCGCGTCTTCGACGACACGGTGATGTCCTACGCCGCGATGATCAGCGCCTACACCGCGATGGACGAGTCGAGCCGGGAGGGTGACGAGTCGGCGTGGGCTCGCGAGTACCGCGCGCTGCCGGTCCGTCGTTACCCGAACATCGCCGCCGCCGCGCCGTTCTTCGCCGGCATCGAGGACGAGACGGTCCTGCTGGAACTGGTCAGCGCCCTGCTCGACCGCGTGGAGAAACTGGCCGCCGCCGCGCACTGACACCACCCCCGCCCTGACCGCCCGACCCCGTGCTCCCTCCAAGCATCGCAGTTGTCAGCGGTGTTGACAACACCATTTGACAAGGCCTTTTCGGTACGGGTGACAGCGCTCGCCGGCAAAATGAGATGTTCGGCCCGCCAGCCTCGGTGAGGCATCGCGGACCACCGATCGTCAGGCTTCGTGAATCCAGTCGTCGACCAGGGACTCGTGCGCCTCGAGCCGCCGCTGGGTCCGCTCCGGATCGGTCGCGGCGATCGCGTCGAGCAGGCTGATCGACAGCACCACGGCCGCCGCGTGCGAGTCGAAGACCAGCCCGGTGCCGACCGGCGCCACCAGCAGCACGTCGGCCTCACCGGCGAACGGCGCCAGGGCGCTGTCGGCGATCACGACCGTGGACAGCCCGAGCTTGCGGGCCCGCCGGATCGCCGCGACCGTGGCCGCCGGGTACCGGGGCATCGCGAAGATCAGCAGCGCCGACGCGTTCTGCTGGCTCAGCTGCAGCACGGTGTCGGCCAGGGTGCCGGCGTTCGTACAGGTGATCACGGACGGCAGGATCCGCCGGGCGAAGAAGCCGAAGTGCTCGGCCAGCGCGGCGGACGCCCGCAGGCCGACGACCCCGAGCGGCTGTGACGCGGCCAGCAGCCGCACCGCCGCCGCCATCCGGTCGCCGGTGACGACCCGGTGCAGGCTGCCGACGTTCGCGCACTCCTGCTCGATCGCGACCACGCCGGCGTCGAATCGCTCCGGTGCCCGTTGCTCGGGACCCCGTTGCTCCGGTACGGCGGACAGCACGACCTCGCGCAGCGCGGTGCGGAACTCGGGGAAGCCGGCGAACCCGAGCGCCGTGGCGAGCCGGGTCACTGTCGGCTGGCTGACGCCGGTCTGCTCGGCGATCTCGACAGTGGAGAGGAACGCCACCCCGGGGAACATGCCGAGCATCCGCTGGACGATCTGCCGCTGGGTGGGTGAGAGGCGATATTGCTTCGCCAGATTCAACAGCCAGTCCTCAGGCGCCATGACTGAATATTCTAGAACACAAATCCGATAGGGTGCATATGTTGATTCAGCGGATCTGCGGGGAGTGCGGTGTCGTATGACGATCTGGCTGCGGTACCTGAACGGCGCCGACATCGACGAGCTGAACATCGGGCACGCCGAGGTGATCGAAGCCGTCGAGTCGGTCGTGGCCGCGCACGGGCGTGGTGAGACCGTCTTCGAGCCGCGTACCCATCTCGTTCCGGACAACGGCGGCACCGGCCACTTCAACATCCTGCGCGGGCACGTCTCCACGCTCGGCGAACGCGGCGTCAGCGGAGTGAAGGTGGTCGGTGACTTCGTCCCGAACTACCTGCGGGGCCTGCCCAGCGAGATGGCCATGCTGACCCTGTTCGACCCGCACACCGGCGTACCCCTGGCGATCCTCGACGCGACCCTGATCACCGAGGTCCGCACCGGCGCGATGACCGCCGTCGGCGCGAAACACCTGGCCCGCCCGGACGCGAAGATCCTCGGCCACGTCGGCGCACGCGGCACCGCCTTCGCCAACGTGACCATGCTGGACAGCCTGTTCCCCCTGGAGGAGATCCGGGTGACCAGCCGCCGGCCCGAATCCCGGGACGCCTTCGCGGCGCGCCTGCGCGAGGTCACCACCACTCGGGTACGCGCGGTCGCCACCGCCGCCGAGGCGTACGACAACGCCGACATCCTGGTCGAGGCGTCCCGTCTGGAGAAACCCGAGCCGCTGCTGCGTACCGCCGCGGTGAAGCCGGGCGCGTTCGTGGTCCCGTACGGAACGATCAGCGCCGTCGAGCTGGACCTGCTCGACGTCATGGACAAGGTCGTGGTCGACGACTGGCGTGAGTCGCAGTCCGGCCGGTTCGGTGCCCTGCGCGCCCACGTCGACACCGGCCGGCTGACCGAGCAAACCCTCTACGCCCAGCTGGGCGAGATCGTCAGCGGCCGCAAACCGGGCCGGGAACGCGCGGACGAACGCATCCTGTTCTGGCACCGGGGCCTGTCGATCCTGGACGTGGCCCTGGGCCACCTGATCCTGACGAGAGCCGAAGCCGCCGGCACGGGCACCATGCTGCAATACCGATGAGCGGGCCCCCGGTGCGGCTGATCGGCAAGGCCGACGAACTCGGGCCGGAACTGATCGCTGCCGTCGCCCGCGGGGATGCCCGCATCGCACTGGCGCCGGAACTGCTCGCCGACGTCGGTGCCGCCCGTGCCGCGATGCTGGCGGCGCTGGCCGGGGGCGGGCCCGTTTACGGCGTCAACACCGGGATGGGTGCGCTCTCCGGGATCCGGCTCGGTGCCGAGGAACAGGCGCGGCATCAGAACAACCTGATGGCCGGACGGTCCGTCGGATCGGCGCCGTGGCTGGGGCGGGAGCAGGCGCGAGCCCTTCTGTGCGTACGCCTGCGAACGTTGTTGCAACCAGCCGCCGGCGCTTCGCCGGAGCTGGCGCTGCAGCTGGCCGCGCTGCTCGACGCGGACGTGACGCCGGCGATCCCGGCGCGCGGGTCGGGGGCCGCCGGGGAGATCATTCCGCTCGCGCACGCCGGGGCTGCGCTGATCGGAACCGGACAGGTTCTCGATGCGTCCGGGCGGGCCGCCGATGCCGGCCCGGCGCTCGCCGAGGCGGGGCTGCGACCGTATTCGTTCGGGGCGAAGGAGGGCGTCGCGTTCCTGGAGGGTGTGCCCGGGCTGACCGGGCTCGCGGTGCTCGCGGCGCAGGCGGCGCGCACCCTGATCGCGCAGGTCACGGCCGTGGTGGCGGCGGAACACACGATCGCGCGCGCGAGTATCGACCCGTGGCATCCGGCGTTCGGGGAAGGGGACGCGGAGCTGCGTACCGTCATGGCCGAGCTGGCGGCGAACCGCGGTGAGGGACCACCGGGGGCGCTGCAGGCGCCCGTCTCGTTCCGGGTGAGCGCGCCCGCCCTGGCCGTCGCGACACGCGCGGCCGCGGGGCTGGAAGCGGCCGTGGACCGGAGCCTACGGTGCGTCTCCGACTCGCCGGCGTTCCTGTCCGGGCGCTTCGTGGGCAGCGCGGGGTTCGCCGGCACCGACCTGGTCGCCGCGGCCGGTTCCCTGACCACCGCCGTGATCCACCTGGCCGAGCTGGGCACCGCGCGTCTGCACCGCCTGCTCGACGCGGGGGTCACGGGGCTGACCCGGCAGCTGTCCGCCACGCCCGGCGTGGACGCCGGAATGGTAGTCGTGCACAAACGGGCGGTGGGGGTCGCACATCGGTTGAGGAGGTTCGCGGGGGCGGCGCTGATCGGCCCGATGGAGACGTCAGCGGGCCAGGAGGACGTGCAGACCTTCGGCTTCGAGGCGGCGGAGTGCCTCGGCGAGGCGACGGACGGCCTGCGAGAGATCCTCGCCTGCGAAATCCTCACCGTCCACCAGGCGCAACTGCTGTCCGGGGCAGGTCCGGAGCTGCTGTCCAGCGCCGCGCTACCGCCTCGCATCGCGCGCGGGGCGGCGGCCATCGGAACAAGTGACGACTTGAGCGAAATATTCGGCCAATTGCCCCAGTCGACCCGCGACCGCCCTTACGGCCGAGACCTCGACCGCATCGACAAGCACCTGAAGTCCCACCGACCCACCCCCACCTGAGCCTTCCCGGGCCCACGAGCGCATCGCGGGGCCGCTAGGCGTGCCATCCCGCCGATCTTGAGCGATTCTCAACCCCGGGCGGGCGAGGATCGCTCAAGATTCGCTTCGGTCTGGCGCTGGCGGGGT
This sequence comes from Actinoplanes sp. CA-015351, assembly GCF_050955685.1. Lineage (NCBI taxonomy): Bacteria > Bacillati > Actinomycetota > Actinomycetes > Micromonosporales > Micromonosporaceae > Actinoplanes > Actinoplanes sp. CA-015351. The sequence goes on along the minus strand of NZ_CP192102.1, from coordinate 5,136,167 downwards.
CGCCCGGCCGCAGGCCTGCCGATCTTGTGAGCTTGCGCCGCCCCGCCGGCCACAAGCTCACCAGATCTGGTCGTCTCGGCGGAGGCGTTCGCGCTGGCTGTTGGCGGGGTCAGGAGGGGTGGGTGGTGGAGGCTCTCAGGATCAGCTCGGGGCGGAAGACCGGGGACTGGGGAGTCTCGTCGGCGAGCAGGCCGATCAGCTGGCTCACGGCTGCTTCGACGATGGCGTCCTCGTCCCAGGCCATCGTTGTCAGGCCGGGGTTCACCAGAGCGGCCAGCTGGTGGTCGTCGTAGCCGATCACGGACAGGTCGGCCGGGACCCCGACGCCGGCGTCGCGGGCCGCCTGGTAGACCGCGAAGGCCAGCGAGTCGCTCAGGCAGAAGACCGCGGTCACCCGATCCGGATCGGAGAGCAGGCCGGCCGCCACCGTCACCGCCTCGGTGGTTGCCGCCGGGGCGGAGAACGGGACCAGTTTCAGGCCCAGGGTGGCTGCCACCTCGACGGCCAGGACCTCGGCCGGGCGGCCGGGGGTGGACGGCAGGGCCGGGGCCAGCAGGCCGACCCGCCGGTGGCCCAGGGACGCCAGGTGGGCCAGGGCGGTCTGTACGCCCCACCGATTGTCGAACAGCACACTGCCGGTGCCGGGCCGGCTGGTCAGCGCGTCGCCTATCGCGACAACGGCGACCGCCGGGTCCAGCAGCCGCCAGTACGCCGCCGACGGGTCGACCGGGGAGACCACGGCGCCGTCGACGCGCTGGGCGACGAACTGTTCGACGATGAGGCGTTCCTGGGAGGGGTCGGCGTCGGCGTCGGCGATCGTCGCGTACCGGCCGTGGCGGCGCAGGGCCTGGGTGAGCATCACCGAGAGGTCCTGCTGCCACAGGTCGCGCAGCGAGCCGCTCACGCCGACCGAGCCGGTACGGCCGCTGGCCAGGGCACGGGCGATCGGGTCGACCGTGTAACCGAGCTCGTTGGCGAGCTGCCGGACCCGCCGGATCGTGCCGGGGGAGCCGCGGACGCCGCGGAGCGCGTACGACGTGGCGGCGAGCGAGAGGCCGGCGGCGTCCGCCAGATCCTGCAGGGTTCGTCGCCGCGGCATCGACAGAGAGTAACACCGCCCGTTGTCTGAGATCACCTTGCTGAATAGGCACGGAAGCGCTTCACTTCATGCATGAGTGAAGCGCTTCCCCCCGAACCCCTCACGGGCCGGGCCGACTGCCACCAGCACCTGTGGCCGTCGCGCTTCCTTGACGCGCTACGGCGCCGTAACACCTACCCCTACCTGCGGGACTGGACGTTGCATCTGGCGGGCGAGAACCCGTACCCGGTCGAGGCGATGGACCACGACGTGCGCGCGCGGCGCGCGACCGAGCGTGCCGAGGGCACCGGCCTGGCGCTGGTTTCGCTGTCCAGTCCGCTCGGGATCGAGCATCTGCCGGGGGCGGAGGGTGCCGAGCTGATCGACATCTGGCACGAGAGCGCGCTCGAGCTGCCGGATCCGTTCCGGGTCTGGGCGGCCGCCTCGGTGACCGATCCTGATCCGATCGCGCTCGCGAAGATCCTCACCGAGGAGCGGATCGTGGGCCTTCAGCTGCCCGCCACAGCGCTCGCCGATCCGGACGGCATCGCGGCGATGGGGCCGCTGCTCGCCGAGCTGGAGCGCGCCGGGAAACCGCTGCTCGTGCACCCTGGACCGGCACCTGCCTGCCCACCGGACCTGCCTTCGTGGTGGCCGGCGCTGGTGCCGTACGTCGCCCAGTTGCACCAGTCCTGGCTGGCCTGGCACGTCTGCGGCCGGGAGCGGCATCCGGCGCTGCGGATCGGGTTCGTCGCCCTCGCCGGGCTGGCGCCGCTGCACCACGAACGGCTCGCCGCCCGCGGCGGATCGTTCGGCGTCGTCGACCCGGGGGTCTTCTACGAGACCAGTTCGTACGGCACCCGCGCGATCGACGCGATGGTCCGCGTCGTCGGTGTGGACGGCATCGTGCACGGCTCGGACCGGCCCTACGCCCAGCCGTGCGACCCGGGCCTCGGCGACGCTTTCAGCCACGCGATGTTCACCGCGAACCCTCACCAGATGCTGACCGGAGAGCTCCGATGACCGCAGTGACAAGGACCGGAGAGCTCCGATGACCACAGTGACAAGGACTGGAGAGTCACGATGACGACTGACACCGTCGCGGTCACCGACCTGCCGGAGCTGCCCGGCCGCGTCCTCACCCCGAAAGAGCTGCAGAACTGGGTCAGCTCGCTGGCCGCCCGGCCCGAGCTCTGGGAGTCCCTGGTACGCCACGACACCGGGAAACGGCACTACGCGTCGCTGTACCGGGACAGTGACATCGACGTCTGGGTGCTGTGCTGGAACGTCGAGGACGACACCGGCTGGCACGACCACGACATCTCGTCCGGGGCGGTCGCCGTGGTCCGGGGCGCGGTCTCCGAAGCCAACCCGAGGATGGGCGGTGATCCGGTGACCCGGGTCGTGGGGGAGGGCCGGGCGTTCGCGTTCGGACCGGACCACATTCACCGGATGGCCGGAGCCGTGGACGGTTCCGTGTCGATTCATGCCTATTCGCCGCCCTTGTGGCGGATGGGACAGTATTCGATCAGTCCCAGCGGGGTGCTCCGGCGGCACGCCGTGAGCTACGCCGACGAGTTGCGGCCGCTGGACCCCGCCTGACCTTCACAGGTCGGCCAGCTGGGGGAGCAGGGCCGCCGCGCGTTCCAGGCTGGTGCCCAGCGGCCGGTCGTCCTCGTCCGGGTCCATCGACTTGTCGGCGAGTTCGAACGCCTGCAGCGCCAGCCCGCTGGTCAGCCGGCCGGGCGCCATCCGCAGAGCGCGGACCGCGGCAACCAGCTCGGCGGCGAGCATCATCGGAGCCAGCTCGGTCATGGTGCGCAGCGACCGGGCGCCCTGAGTGGCGAAGCTCGCATGTTCCTCCAGGCCCAGCGAGATGGACAGGGTGCCGGCCGCTGTCGGCTGCATGCCGACACGGATCTGGGTGAGCAGGTCCTGGACCACGTATTCGCTGATCATGAGGCCTGAGCTGCCGGGCGGGCCGGAGGCGAGGAAGGCGCGCAGGCCGGTCAGGTCGGGACGCATCAGCAAGCCCAGCCTGGCCGAGGAAAGAGATAGAACTGGTAGGAAAGCGCCACGCATGCTGTCCAGGGCAGTGGCTAGGGTGGCGGTGTGGAACTGGCCGTGGTGGAGGACGCCGTCGTCGGTCACCAGGGGGTTCTCGACGGCCGCGTTGAGTTCGGCGGTGAGCACACCGTTCAGCTCGCGCGCCGCGTGGATCGCCGGCGCCGTGACCTGAGGCACGACGCGCAGGCCGAACGGGTCCTGGATCCGCACGGCCGGCCCGCAGCCGGTGACCAGCGCGTGCAGCGTCGCCGCGACCTTGGCCTGCTGCGGGTGGGCACGCGCCTGGTGCACGATCGGGTTGTACGCCTCGGGGTTGCCGCGCAGCGCCAGGAACGACAGGGCGGCCACCACGATCGACGCGCGCAGCTGGGTCTGCACATCGATGAGGGCGATCGCGGCGGTCGCCACGGTCAGCGCACTGGAGCTGATCATCGGGAGGGCGTCGGTCGCGTCGATCCGGGTGGTCGGTCCGGGGCCGTTGCGCCAGGGACGCTCGCCCGCGAGGGTGAGGCCCAGCTCGGCCAGGGCGGAGAGGTCGGCCGTGCCGATCGCGCCCCACGGGTGCAGGGTGGGCACGGCGCCGTCACGCACCGCGGTGGCGAGGGCCTCGGCGATGCGACGGGAGACGCCGGAACCACCGGCCAGGATCTGGTTCAGGCGTACCGTCATTGCTGCCCGGGCGGTGACGGCGTCCTCGACCGGGCCCACTCCCGCGCAGTGGCTGCGCAGCAGCCGCAAGCCGTGGTCGGAGGCGGCACCGGCGCTCTCGTGCCGGTTGGCGCCGACGCCGGTGTTCGCGCCGTACACCGCACCGTGCTCGCGCGCCGCCTGGAGGATCGCGTGCCGGGCGTCGACCCGGGCCAGGGCGATCGGGTCCACGGTGACGTGCGCCATGCCCGTGGCGATCATCACGAGACCCTCGATGGAGAGGGTGTGTCCATCGAGTGGGACGCTCGATACACCGTCTTCTGCCTGCATAGCGGCCCTCACGCACCTGTTAATGGTCGGTAAAGGCGTGGCCTCTGCCGTTGACATCCTATTCACTACACCGGAAGTATGAATAGCAGTATTCAAGAGCTACCGCCAGGAGCGTAATGATCACATTCGACGACGTCGTGAAGGTCTATCCCGGTGGCAGCACGGCAGTCGACCACCTGACTGTCGAGCTGCCCACCGGGAAGCTGACCGCGCTGGTCGGGCCGTCCGGCTGCGGCAAGACCACGTCGCTTCGCATGATCAACCGCATGGTGAACCCGACGTCCGGCCGTGTGCTGATCGACGGGCAGGACGTTTCGCAACAGGATGAGGCCAAGCTGCGGCGGGGCATCGGATACGTCATCCAGAGCGCCGGCCTCTTCCCGCACCGCACCGTGCTCGACAACGTCGCCACCGTGCCGGTGCTGCTCGGCAAGACCCGCCGGGAGGCGCGTACCGCGGCGCTCGATCTGCTCGACCGCGTCGGGCTGAGCCCGGAGTTCGCCAAGCGGTATCCGGCGCAGCTCTCCGGCGGCCAGCAGCAGCGGGTCGGCGTGGCCCGGGCGCTCGCCGCCGACCCGCCGATCATGCTGATGGACGAGCCGTTCAGCGCGGTCGACCCGGTGGTGCGCGGCCAGCTGCACGCCGAGTTCCTCCGCCTGCAGAACGACCTCGGCAAGACCATCGCGATGGTCACCCACGACATCGACGAGGCGATCAAGCTGGGCGACAAGGTCGCGGTCTTCCGGCAGGGCGGCATCCTGGCGCAGTTCGGTACGCCCCAGGAGCTGCTGGAGAAGCCGGCGGACGACTTCGTCGCCGAGTTCGTCGGCCGGGACCGGGGTCTGCGCAGCCTGTCCTTCGACTCGGCCGCCGCCCTGCCGGTGCAGCCGGTCTCGTCGCAGCCCGACCTCGAGCTCGACGACGCGGGCCGGCCGGTGCGGTGGCGGTCGGCCGGCGATCTCGGTGGAGTCTTCACGGCTGCCGACTCGCTGCGGGTCGTCACCGACCTGGCGATCACCTCGCCGGTCGGGATCGCGGTCCGGGTCGACGAGCAGGGCAAGGCGGACGGCGTGGTCCGGCACCACGACCTGGTGGATCACCTGCTGGAGCGCCGGCGTTGATCCAATACCTGCAGAACAACCATGAGGTCGTACTGACCGCCCTGAAACAGCACATCTGGCTGGCGCTGCTTCCGGTGCTGCTCGGGTTCGCGATCGCGCTGCCGGTCGGGTACCTCGCGGTGCGCTTCACCTGGCTGTACCACCCACTGGTCAACGTGTGCGGCGTGCTGTACTCGATCCCGTCGCTGGCGCTCTTCGTCTTCCTGCCGGTGCTGCTCGGCACCAAGGTGCTCTCACCGATCAACATCGTGGTGGCGCTGACCATCTACACGGTGGCGCTGCTGGCGCGTACCGTCGCGGACGGGCTGCGCTCGGTCGACCCGCTGATCACCCAGGCCGCCACGGCGATGGGTTACCGCCGCTTCGGCCGGCTCATCAACGTCGAGCTGCCGGTGGCGCTCCCGGTCATCCTGGCCGGCCTGCGGGTCGCCACGGTCGCCAACATCAGCCTGGTCAGCGTCGGCGCCCTGATCGGTGTCGGCGGCCTCGGCCAGCTGTTCACCCGCGGATTCCAGCTGTTCTACCTGGAGCCCATCCTGGTCGGCATCATCCTGTCGGTGCTGCTGGCCGGCATCGCCGACCTGGTCATCGTGCTCATCCAGCGGGCGGTCACTCCGTGGGCCCGGTTCCAGCGAGGTGGCGCGGCGTGAACTTCTCGTACCTTTTCGATCCGGAGCACTGGGATCTCGGCGCGCCTGGCGGTTTCCCGCAGCTGATCCTGTCCCACCTCGGTTACTCGGCGCTCGGCCTGCTGCTCGGCGTGATCATCGCGCTGCCGGTCGGGCTGTACATCGGGCACACCGGGCGGGGCTCGTTCCTGGCGATCAACGCCGGCAACGCGGGCCGGTCGCTGCCCACCCTCGGTCTGCTGATGCTGATGGTCACCCTGCTCGGGCTGGGCCTGCTGCCGGTGCTGATCGCGCTGACCGTGCTGGTCGTCCCGCCGATCCTCACCTCGACCTACGCCGGGATGCGCGCCGTCGATCACGGTGTGGTCGACGCCGCCAAGGGCATGGGCATGCGCCCCTGGCAGGTGCTCACCCGGGTCGAGTTCCCGATGGCCCTGCCGGTGATCATGGGCGGGTTCCGCAGCGCGGCCCTCCAGGTGATCGCCACCGCGACCGTGGCCGCGTCGGTCGGGCTCGGTGGCCTCGGCCGCCTGCTCATCGACGGCCTGGCCGTCAACGACTACTCCCGTGTCCTGGCCGGCGCCGTCGTCGTCGCCGTGCTCGCCGTCGTACTGGATCTGATTCTGGCGCTCGTGCAGCGCTGGGTGGTCTCACCCGGCCTGTCCGGGCGGCGCGTCCGGAGCGCCGCCGTCACCACCGCCACCACCTGAAACACGTCCACCAATGGAAGGTTCCTGATGTCCCGCATAAGAATGGTCGGCGCCGCCGTCACCGGCATCGCCCTCGCTCTCTCGCTCGCCGCCTGTGGCGCGGACGAGGACCCGCTCGCCCAGGAGACCGGAGCCGCGTCCTCCGGTGGGACCGTCACCGTCGGCTCGGCGAACTTCGCCGAGTCCGAGCTGCTCGCCGAGATCTACTCGCAGGCCCTGGAGGCCAAGGGCGTCACGGTCAAGCGCTCGTTCAACATCGGCGCCCGTGAGCTGTACCTGAAGGCGCTGCAGGACGGCTCGATCGACCTGCTGCCGGAGTACAACGGCGCGCTGCTCTCCGCTCTGTCCACCGGCGGCGCGCCGGAGGGCGTCAGCAAGCCGGAGGACGTGCTCGGCGCGCTCAAGAAGGTCCTGCCGGCCGGCACCGAGGTGCTGGAGCAGTCCTCGGCCGAGGACAAGGACACCCTGACGGTCACCGCGGAGACCGCGGCGAAGCACAGCCTCAAGACGATCGAGGACCTCAAGGCGGTCGCGGGTCAGCTCACGATCGGCGCCGGTCCCGAGTGGGGCGAGCGGTACCAGGGTCTGAAGGGTCTCAAGGAGGTGTACGGGGTCGAGTTCAAGGAGTTCAAGCCGCTCGACGCCGGCGGCCCGCTGACCGTCAACGCGCTCAAGGACGGCCAGATCGACGTGGCGAACATCTTCTCCACCGACTCGTCGATCGTGACGAACAAGTTCGTCGTGCTCGAGGACCCGAAGAGCCTGTACCTCGCGGAAAACATCCTGCCGCTGATCCGTACCGAGGCGAACAACGACACGGTGTCCGGCGCGCTCAACGCGGTGTCGGCGAAGCTGACCACCGAGAACCTGACGAGCTACCTCGCGCAGGTTCAGGTGGACAAGAAGGACACGGCGACCGTGGCCAAGGCGTTCCTGACCGAAAACGGTCTGGCATCCTGACGCACTGAGAAAAGCCGGCCTGGGCGACCAGGCCGGCTTTTTTATGCCCATTACCGCAGGATATTATGATTTAACCGGAAAATATTGCACGGATCGACCCTTCGCTTCAGCTCGCGCAGCCGCTGGTAGACCCCGGGCTGGTAGGCGTGCCGCACCGCATCGGCACTCGCCTCGTCCACGCTCATGAAGTTCAGGTACATCCCTCCGGTGCTCCACGGTCGCAGCCGCCGGATGATCGCGTCCTGCGCCGCCCGGGCCTGGGCCGCACCGCCCGGGCCGGTGATGGCGGCCATGAACACGGTGAACGCCGCATCCCGCTGGGAGACCGCGTTCGGCACCTCGGGCTCCCGGGCCAGGGCGCCGCCGAGATGGCGTACCTCGGTGAGGGTGATCGGGAAGGGCGCGTCCGGCCCGGCCATCGCGACCAGCGCGTCGACGGTCTCCGCGGTCAGCTCACGCAGCAGCCCGGTGCGTTCATGAGCGGTCACCGGATCGACCGGATCGGCGTGGATCGCCCCGAACGCCGTATACGGCTGCTGAGCCACCCCGTCGATGATCGGGGTCGCCACCGCACGCAGTGGCTTCACCAGCGCGGCACCCTTCGCCGCGTCACCGGTGTAGGCGACGCGCAGGCTCACCACCGCCTTGCCGCGCAGCGGCGGCGGAAAACCGTCCTGGTCCGGGAAGTGCATCAGCGCCACCGATGACGACATCGCCTCCGGCACGGTCAAAACCCAGCGACGGTACGCGTGAAGCACCGTCGCCGCGTCGGCGCCCGCGAACACGATCGATCCGCCGTAGAACGTGGTGACCGGGAACAGGCCGAACTCGATCGCCGTCACCAGGCCGAAGTTGCTCTTGCCGCCGCGCAGGCCGAAGAAGAGTTCCGGGTCGGAGCCGGCGGTCACGGTGCTCGACCGGCCGTCGGCGGTCACCACGTCGATGCTGCGGACGTGGTCGGCGGCCCAGCCGTACTGCCGGCCGAGGGTGGGGCTCAGGCCGCCGCCCAGGGTGTAGCCGACCACGCCGACGATGCCGGTCGAGCCGACCAGTGGGGCCAGGCCGGATCGGGCCGCCTTGTCGACGACGTCCTGCCAGAGGGCGCCCGCCTCGGCCCGGGCGACCCGGCGTCGCGCGTCCACGGTGACGCCGCGCATCGCCCGGGTGGAGACCAGGACCGCGTCGCGGCCGATCGGGACGGACGGCTGGTGGCCGGTGGCGAGGACGGCAACCGGCGCGTCGTGGCGGGCGGCGTGCCGGACCGCGTCACGGACGTCGCCGGCGGTCCGGGCGGCCACCACCAGGCCCGGGTTCGGAGTCTGTACCAGGTTGAAGACGGTGAGCTCTTCGGCGTACCCAGGGTCGCCGGGTTTGAGGAAGTGGGGCTGGGGTCGGGGTTTGCTCGACGCGGGGGCGGCCGTGGCGATCGTCGCCGCGCCCGCCAGGCCGAGGACGGTCCGGCGGTTGACGTGCTCCATCGATGTGGCTCCGATTCAGGTGGTGGATGTGTCACCTGGACTGAACCGGAGCTTGATCATCCTCGGGTCAGCGTCGCGTGGACGCCACCCGCTTGAGGGTGCGGCGGATCTTGCCGGTCGCGCGGAGTTTGAGCAGGTCGAGCGCGCGGACGCCGTCGACGTTGGGCTGTTTGGTCAGCTCGTCGGCGTGTTCCAGCATGCCGACGATGGTCTCGATGGCGGCCTGCAGGATGCGGGAGTCGTCCAGGTCGTCCGGGCTGGTCGACTCCTTCATGTTCACCGGGCGCAGCTCGTCGAGGTCGCCGACGATGTGGCACGGGTAGTCGCGCAGCTCCTTGATCTGCTGCTCGGCCATCTCGGCGACCCAGCCGGCGCGGTCCAGGCCGACGCCGAAGCGCACCTCGTTGCCGCTGTTCTTGAGCACCGCGTTCACCAGGTGCCGCTGCACCACCAGCTGGTAGGGCGTACGGTGCGGGAAACGGTCGCCGAGCGCGCCGTTGACCCGGCGCAGCACCTCGATCTCGGCGGCGCCGAGCGACGGGTTCGCGGTCGGGTCCTCCAGGTCGCAGAGACCGTCCGGGATGCCGGCGATCCCGGCGAACCGCCGCCACAGCGTGTCGTGCGGCGCGCCCGGACCGGGAACCGTGACGAGGTGACGCTGGGCGGGCGGGACCAGATCGCCCCACTTCCGCAGCATCCGGTTGGGCGTGTGCATCTCCCAGAACGTCTCGAACCGGCCCTGCTCGACCGCGGTCAGGAACTCCGAGAAGGTCCACTTGTTGCGGGCCCGGACGCTCTGCTGCCACATCGAGGGGAGGGTGCGCCACAGGTCCCGCCCGGTGACGATGACGTGCACCTCGGCCGACCCGAACGCCGCGACGCCCCGGGCCGCCTGTTCCGGGGTCGCGCCGCCGAGCGCCTCGTTGGTGACGATCGCGTCGCCGTCGAACCGGCGCGCTTCCTCGGCGAGCTTCTCCCAGGTATAGGTGGCCCGCGGGTCGCGCCATTCGACCTCGCGCAGATCAGTCATCGCCTGGTCCTGCGCCCAGGACCAGCCGGGCATCAGAATGCCGGCGCCGCGCAATGCGTCCTGGTTGTTCCAGAGCACATTCTGGATGTAGGTGCTGCCCGTTTTCGGGGCGCCGACGTGCAGAAACACGCGTCGGGCCATGGTGCCTCCCAAGATCGATCGGGCGGACAGCGTGACACATTCTCACCGTTGGCAGCTGTGAGCGGAGGCATCGGGAAAATGGATTCATCCAGGTGTCACCTGGATTCAATTTCCTACTATTCCATTGGGGCTAAAGGGAATTTGCACGCGCGTCGCATACTGATCACCATGACTGAGCCTGAGCCTGAGCCTGGGCCTGAGCCGTACGGGGAGAGCGTGCTGGTGTCGCTCGGCTGGTACGTCACGGTGCTCGGCGCCCTGCTCCTCGGGCTGCGGCAGACCGACACCGGGCGAACCTGCGACGACGCCACGTCGTGGTGCTTCACCCCGTCCGCGCTGGCGGGAATCGGCGTGGTTCTCGCTGTGCCGGCTATCGCGGTGATGACCGGCATCAGCGCGCTGATATCCCGCCCGATGGTCCGGTCCGGCCTGTCCGCGCCGGTGGCGGGCACCGCGGCGGCCGCGGCAGCGGGCGTGGTGTTCGTCCTGATCGCCCTGATCGCGCTGGCGGCCCGATGAAACCGCTCTTCTACGGGTGGCTCTACGGAGTGCCGTTTCTGCTGATCGTCGGGTGGGTCCGGCGGGCGTCGTCGCCGGAGTTCGGTGATCCGGCGCAGGCCGCGCAGTACGGCGAGGTCACTCTGCGCTACCTGATCGCGGCGCTGGTGCTGAACATCGCGGTTCCGCTGATCGGGATGGCGGTGGCCTGGCGGCGGCGCGACCAGGAGTGGACGGCCCGGTTCGTCAGGTCGCTCTGGTGGATGGCCGGTTTGCTGTTTCTTCAATGGATGATCGTCGCGGGGAGCCCCGGCCCGCCGGCCGACCAGGAGCCGGCGCCGCAGGTGACCCGGTGCATCCCGATCAGCGGCGGGCGTCAGTGCCCGGGAGGCTGAGTTATTTTTCCTGAATTTTGGAGAGGCCGGTCGAGGGTGCGACGATCGCGTTCCATTTCTGCAGGAGGCTGCCGTCGCATGCGCCGACCTTGATGCGGCCGATCTTGTCGCCGAGGCGGGTGTAGAGCTCGGTCTCGCTCGGGTACAGGCAGAGCCCCGCCGAGTCGACAACGGTGTACGCCTTCGTGGTGTCCTTGTGCGCGACGTACCGGGTCCAGGTCACCTCGGCGGCGATCGAGGTGGCGCAGGCGACCACGATGACGTACTGGCCGGTCGCGGCCGAGCGGGGGCTGCGCAGGCAGTACGTGACGGAGCCCTTCGTCGCGGTGACCCGGCCGGTGCCGCCGGTGGTCGTGTCGGTGACCGCGGGCAGGGTGAACCGCTGGTTCCAGGAGATGTTCGCGGGCACCGGGTTCGCGGTGCACGGCCAGGCGATCAGGTACCCGTAGATCACGTTCCCCTCGGTGACGTCCATGCAGCGGCCGAACTGCTGGTAGTTCACCAGCTGCTGGGTGCTCTCGCCGGCCGCGCCCGCGCCGACGCTCGGTTCCGGCTGCATCGTCGACGTCGAGTTGTAGACGGTGCTCGGGCACTTCGCGTAGATCAGCCGGCTCTGCTTGGCGCCCGGGTTCTGCAGGTTGATGCACCAGCCGTTCAGAGTCAGGGCGTCGTCGGTCCCGGCGAAGCTGGCGTGGCTGGCGTGCAGCGTCCACAGCTGGCGCGGCGGTGACTGGGTGGTGGTGTCGTCGATCGCGACGACGCACGGCTGGAAGGTCACCACGACCGACGTGCCGGTGGACGGCCTGGTCGCGTCGAGACACATGTCGCTGCCCGAGGAGAGCGCGGGCTTCGGGTGCGTCAGGGCCATGCTTTTCACGTACGCGAACATCTGGGTGTGCGGCCGTTGCGAGTCGCACGGCATCATCCACACCTCGTCGCCGGCCTCCGGCTGATCCTTGAGCGAGTCCATGCAGAGTTCGCCACCCGGATAGTTGTGGATCAGTCCCATCGGCACCTGCGCGTTCGGCACCCGGAACGTGTACGTCGCCTCCAGGACCCGGGACTTCACCGTCGACGTACGCGCGGTCCCGCCGGCCGAGCCGTCGGTGACGTCCCAGGCCTTCAGGCTCGCGGTCGCCGGTGCGTACAGCGGCGGGCAGCTGAGCTGGCCGCCGGTCGAGCTCAGGTACGTGATGTCGACCCGGTACGCGTTCCCCGCCGCCGACGAGATCGTCCCCTGCAACGAACCGCAGGGCAGCGCCGACGGTTTGCCCTTGCCGTCGGCGCCGACGGCCGCCCGGATCTGGCCCATCGCCACCTGCAGCCCGGCCTCGGCGGATCCCAGGGCCATCCCGCGGTCGGCCACCCGGCGTACGTCCTTGACCTGGCTGAGCAGCGCGGAGCTGAGCAGGCCGCTGATCGACAGCGCCAGGATGGAGATCAGGACGGCGATCGGCAGGGAACCACGGTCAGTCCTCATGTCCCGGCCCGCCCTTCCTGGCACACCGTCGCGTTCGACGATGTCGCGGTGGCATCCGAGTTCAGTGCCGTGAACAGGAACTCGGCGGTGTGGCTCCCGGCGGCTGGGCCCGCTGAGGCGAGCGTGGCGGTCAGGCTCAGCTTCAGTTGCTGGCGTACGCCGACCGTGCTGGTCACCGTGAACGGCGTGGCGCTGGAGATCCCGCCGGCCAGGGTGCTCCAGCCGCCGCGCGGTGTGCTGCCGCTGGTCCAGGTACGGCGTGCCAGGATGTCGCCGCGCAGCCGCAGCTCGGTGCAGAGCTGGGTGCTGCCGTTGACGTTGAGGTATTCGACGTACTGGTCGGCGCCGTCGGTGCCGGTGCCGGCCTTGCTGATCGCTGAGGCGTACCGGATCTCCGCGTCCAAGCGCTCGAAGATGATGTTGAGCCGGCTCTGCAACGCCTGGGTGGCCTCGGCCTTGTTGGCGGTGGTGTACATCTGCGCCACGGCGGTCGCGACGATCGCCGTGAAGAAGCCCATGATCGACATGGCGACGACGAGTTCGACGAGGGTGACGCCGGCGTCCCTGATCGTCTTTGGTGGAGGTCTCACGAGCACGTTCCGGTGATCGTGATGTCGGCGCCGCCCACCTGCACGGTGTCGCCGATGATCCCGCACTGGAACACGCTGTACGACCCGAGCAGGGCAATGCCGCCGCCCAGGGCCTGAACGGTGCCGTAGACGGTCGCGTACGAGCCCGAGATGGTGATCGCCGACGTGGACGTGGAGCCGCTGAGCAGGCCGGTCGTCGCCGGGCTGGTTTTGCTGCCGATGGTCACCTTGGAGGTGGCGACGGTGATCGTGCCGGTGGCGACCAGCAGCGGCGTCACGTCGGTGGTGACGTTCACGGCGCACGGCACGTAGACGACGGTGGCGGTGGACGCGACCGAGCCGGCGGCGTACGTCCAGGTGCCGGAGGAACAGGCGGAGGCTGCGACCGCGTAGTACCCGGTGCCGGCGGCCGCCGCCGCGGCGCCGCCGGGCGCGTAGTCGGCGACCACCCGGGTGCCGGTCGGCACGGACGCGCTCACCTGCACCGGCGTGGGCGCGGTGGCGCCTGCGATGTACTGATCGGAGACGTACTCGATCCGGGGCGAGAGGGTCACCGAGGAGCCCTCGATGCGCAGGTCCGAATTGGTGTGCACCAGGCCGGTGACGGTCAGTGCCGACGAGGAGAGCCAGAGCGCGGCCGGGTTCGTGTACCCGCTGCTGCGGTTCGCCCAGATCGCGGTGCCGCCGCTGGTCGCACTCGCCGACGGCGAGGGTGACGGTGAGGCCGTCACGGACGGCGAGGCCGACGCGGATGCGGACGCCGACACGGTGGCCGACGCCGAGGCCGACGCGGTGGGGCTGGTGGTCACCCCGGCGGTCGGCGCGGTCGGGAAGACCGGGTCGTCGGCCGCGTTCAGCAGTGTTGCGAGGAAATAGGTGCAGGTGCTGCCCGGGCACTGCACGTCTTTCCACTGCACGGCGACGACAACGCGCAGGAACTCGGTCCCGGTGCCGCTGCCCGTGCAGGCGCCGGCGGTGCCTGTCGCACGCCAGCACTTCACGACGTACCAATGCTGCTGGTAGGTGAGACCGTTCAGCACGACCGCGACCGCCGTGGTGGGCAGCGAGGCGGTGGCGCCGGCGCCGGCACCCGCGTCGGTGTCCCAGACCTGCACCGAGTCGGCCAGGTACGCGTCGACCCCGGTGACCAGGGTCTGCCCGGCGACGGCGGCCCTGTCCCGGCGGGTGAGCACGTTCTCCCCGCCGAGACCGGTCGCCACCTCCAGGGCGGAGGTGGCGACGCGTACGGCGTCCTCGCGGCCGGCGTAGTGGTTGCCGAGCGACAGGCTCCGGACGTAGAAGACAGTGGTCGCGGCGAGCACGGCGCTGACCATCGCGATCGCGACGATGACCTCGACGAGGGTGAACCCGTCTTGATCGCCGGAGCGGCGCACCGGATCAGCCCCTTCACAAACGATTCTTCTCACGCTGAATCGTCAGAAAGGGGCCGAACCTGAGCTGTCAGGCCTGCTTTGTCTCCCAGAAGATCTTGGAGATCTCCTCGATCTTGCCGAGCAGCTTCTCCGCGACCTCCGGGTCGGCCGATCCCTTCGCGCCGCTCGCCCCCGCCAGCTTGGTGGCCTCGTTGAACAGCGAGTGCAGCTGCGGGTACTTCTCGAAGTGCGGCGCCTTGAAGTAGTCGGTCCAGAGCACCCAGAGGTGGTGCTTGACCAGCTCGGACCGCTGCTCCTTGATGATCAGCGCGCGGGTACGGAACTCCGGGTCGGAGCTGGCCTGGTACTTCTCCGCGATCGCCTTGACCGACTCGGCCTCGATCCGGGCCTGAGCTGGGTCGTAGACGCCGCAGGGCAGATCGCAGTGCGCGCTGACCGTGATGGACGGGGTGAGGAATCTGAACATCGGTGCGTCCTTCACTTGGTGCGTCCTTCACTTCACGGATGGTGGGCAATGAACTCGCGGTCGTGATAAACCAGCCGGCCGCCGCCGGTGCCGAGAACGACCTCGAGCACCTCCGCGACGACCACTGTCGAATCGCCGACCTCGACGAGGTGCAACGGGGTGCCGCGCAGCGTGGCCAGGGCGCCGGCCAGGACCGGCTCGCCGGTGGGCAGCACGTCCCAGCCCTGCTCGGGTGTGAACCGCGGCCGTCCGGCATGGGCGAAGTCGTGCGCCAGGGTGGCGTGGCCGGGCCCGAGCATGTTCACCACGAAGCTCGGCGCCTCCACGATGGCGCGGGCCGACCGGGTGCCCATGACCGAAAATGACAACGCGGGCGGCTCCACCGACACCGACGCGACGCTGGAGGCGGTCAGGCCCACCGGTCCGCCCGGTCCGGTCGCGGTGATGACCGCGACCCCGGTCGGGTACCGGCGGAAGGCCGCCTTGAACAGCTGGGAGACATCGATGCCGGTTCGGAACACGAGGAAACCCTAAAACCTCAAGCGGACTTGAGGTCAAGGCATCTTTTTCAGCCGGGGAAAGCCTGCTCGTAGAGTTCCTTCAGCCCGGGCGTGCTCGCCTCGCCGCTGTACCCGCAGATCATCACGGCGCCGGCCGACGACGCGACCAGGTAATCCTTTCCGGACTCGAACTTCCCGGTGCCCATCAGCTGCTCGGACGTCTCACCGGTCTGCGTCACCTCGACCCGGTCGGCGGCGGCGCCGTGATAGACGCGCGTCACATCGAGGGTCACCGTCGTGCCGGTGAGCGCGGCGACCGTACCCGCGAAGGCGAAGTCGGCGGAGGCCGCGAGGCGCTCCGCGGAGGGCTCCACGCACTTGGCCGCGATTGCCCCAGGCCCGGTGAGCTGCACCGTTGTCGCGGTATCCGGCCTGGTGAGAGCCCAGCCCGCGACGCCTGCCACGATCAGGATCAGGGCCGCCGCGGCGAGAGCGTAGTGCCGCCGCTGCTTGTTCACCACGGTCGTCGTTGTCACAGTCTTCTCCAGGAGTCGCGTCACCTCGTCGGGAGACGCCGCCGCCATCGACGCGGCCGGATCCGCCTGGCGTAGCCGGGCTCGCAGATCGTTATCGGTCATCGCCGTCTCCCTTCCGTCGACTCCTCATGTCCGGCCGCGTCATCAAGCTTTCCGGGGCCGGCGAGCTTTTCGGGGGCGGCGAGCTTTCCGAGCTGATCCCTCAATCTGCTCTTCGCCCGGTGCAGGCGGATGTTCACCGCGTTCACCGAGACGTCGAGCACCACCGCGATCTGCCCGGGCGACAGGTCCTCCCACGCCCACAGGCGCAGCAGCTCGGCGTCCTCGGCACGCAGCGCGGCCAGCGCCGCCGCAAGATCGTCATCGGTCTCGGCAGGCGCGCCGGTCACCGTCACCGGCGGATCCAAAACCGCGATCTTGGCGGCCAGGCGCGCTTGGCGACGCCGCGCACGCTCCGCGTTGGCCAGGCTCAGACGAGCGATTCCGTACGCCCAGAGCACGTGTTCGGCGGGCATGTCCTCAAGACGGCGCCAGCAGGTCAGCAGGGTCTCGGAGAGCACGTCGTCAGCGGTCGCCGGATCGGTCCGCCGTGCGAGGTAACGGCGCACGGCATCGATCACCGCAGGCGCCACCGCCTCGAACCGCGCCCGCCGCACCTCCGCGTTCATGAAGTCCACCCTCGCTCATGTCCGGCAGCGGCCTGATCCTTTCCCGGTCGGCCTGATCCTTTCCGGTCGGCCAGATGTTTTCTCCGTTGCCGCAACCTGCAGGGGATCCGGGCGCGGTACCTGGAGTACGGCGTGGCCACCGCCGCCGTCCGCGAGACCCTGGTGGATGAGATCAACGAGCGGAAGACCAAGGTCGTTCGCCACCGCGTACCGCGACACCATCCTGCCTCTGATGATCACCGCTTCGGACGCCATCGAGGAGGAGAACACCGCGCAGATGGACCAGGCCGCGACGCGGGCCGCGGCGAGCGCCACCTCCGCCGCGGACGCCAAGCGCCTGCAGATCGGGGTACTCATCGTCGGGGTGCTCGCCGCTGTCGTCATCGGTCTCTCCGTCGCCCGATACATCGTCAAACGCCTGGAACGGGTCAAACGGACGCTGACCTCGATGGCGGAGGGTGACCTGACCGACACCGTCGACGTGGCCGGCCGCGACGAGGTCGGGCAGATGGCGCACATGCTCTCCCGGGCGCAGACACAGACCCGGGACGTGGTGGCGTCGGTCGGCGCCGCGGCACAGAGCCTCGCGGCCGCCGCCGAGGAGACCTCGGTGATCGCCAACCAGATCAGCGAGGGCGCCGCGACCGCCTCCGAGCAGGCACGCAAAGTGTCGGCGGCATCCGCCGACGTGTCGCTCAGCGTCACCACGGTCGCTGCCCCGGATCGGCGACGTGATCCGGGTGATCACCGCGATCGCCGAGCAGACGAATCTGCTCGCCCTGAACGCGACCATCGAGGCCACTCGGGCCGGCGAGACGGGCAAGGGGTTCGCTGTGGTGGCCGGCGAGGTCAAGGACCTGGCTCAGGAGACGGCGCGGGCCACCGAGGACATCGCCCGGCGGGTCGAGGCGATTCAGAACGACAGCAATCTCGCGGTGTCGGCCATCGCCGAGATCAGCGAGATCATCGGCCACATCAGCGACTACACGACGCCCGGAGCACGGCGGAGTCGGTGGGTGACGCGCAGAGATCGGCGGCCGAGTTGTCCCGGATGTCGAGCGATCTGCAGGCGGCGGTGTCCCGGTTCGTCTACTGAGGAATTTTTCCTGGTTCTTGCTCTCTCCTGCTCTTGTGCCGTCTTCGGCTGCGCCGGGTGAGGCGTAGAGATCGGCTTGAGTAGAATCCCCGGTCGCGGTGCCTGCGTGGCAGCGAAGGGGGAGAGCGTCAGATGAGCATGCCGCTACGGCCGGGGGATCTGGCCCGGCTCGGCCGGTACGACCTTGTCGGCCGGCTCGGCGAAGGCGGCATGGGAACCGTCTTCCTCGGGCGTGACCCGGATGGACGGCTCGTCGCGATCAAAACGGTCCGGCCCGAGTACGCGGCCGACACCGAGTTCCGGGGGCGCTTCCGCAGCGAGGTGAACCGGGCACAACAGGTGCCGCCGTTCTCCACCGCCGAGGTTCTCGACGCCGATCCCGACCACGAGCCGCCGTACCTGGTCGTCGAATATGTCGACGGGCCCAGCCTGGCCGCCGAGATCCGGGACAAGGGTCCGCTCAGCGGATCCGCCCTGCACAGCGTTGCGGTCGGGGTGGCCACCGCGCTGACCGCCATCCACAGCGCCGGGGTGATCCACCGCGATCTGAAGCCGGGCAACGTGCTCTTCGCCCGGGGCGGCATCAAGGTGATCGACTTCGGGATCGCGCGGGCGTTCGAGGCGACCAGCCAGCACACCCGGACCGACCAGATGGTGGGCACGGTCGCGTACATGGCGCCGGAGCGTTTCGACTCGCTGGGCGGGCGGCCTGTGACCGCGGCGGCGGACATCTTCGCGTGGGGTGCTGTGGTCGCGTACGCGGCTACCGGGCGGACACCGTTCGCGGCCGAGGCGGCGGCGGCCACCGCGATGCGTATCCTCACCCAGCCGCCGGATCTGCGCGGGGTGCCGGAGTCGCTGGTTCCGGTGGTGGAGCGGGCGCTGTCCAAGGATCCGGTGGAGCGGCCTTCGGCACGGGAACTTCTCGATCTCCTGCTGGCGTCGTCGGTTCCGGGGGCGGTGGTTCCGGCGTCGACGGGTGCTGGGCCGGCGGGCGCTGGGCCGGCGGGTGCTGGGTCGGCGGGTGCTGGGCCGATGGGTGCTGGACCGGTGGGCACTGGGTCGGCGGGTGCTGGGCCGGCGGGTGTGGTGCCGATGGGGGCGGGGCCGGTCGCGACTGATTCTGATCACGGTGCGCTGGTGGGCGTACCCTCGGGGCGTCGGCGGTCGAAGGCGCTCGCGGCAGCGAGCGTGGCCGTGCTGCTGGCCGGCGGTCTTGGGGCCGCGATCCGATATTTGCCCGATGAGTCGGTTTCTTCCGGATCCGAATTGCCTTCCGGTGGATCGGTGGCGTCGGCGCCGGCCGCTCCGTCGGCGGTGGCCTCGCCCACCGTGGAGCCGTTGACGCCGGAGGAGCGGCTTGCCGCGATCCTGCGTGGCAACCGGCAGATGTTGATCCACGTGGCTGAGGTTGATCGCGATCTCGCCCTCGAGATCCACAACAGCGAGGTCGAGCTGGGCGACGGTACGGGGGAGAAGTCGCTGTTCGCACTGGACTCGCTGGGTGTCGACTATCTGATCCGGTCGATGGCGGATCCGAAGGCCGAACGCTGCGTCGGCGTGAAGATCATCCCGGATGTGGGGTCCGAGGTGGTGGGCGCGGAGTGCTCGGCGACCAAGGGCACGGTGTTCGAGCTGGTCAAGACCACGAAAAGGGATGACCAGAACCGGCCCACGTATTGGATCTACAACGATGCCTACGGGTATGTGCAGTGGAGTGATCAGGACAAGGCGTTGTACGTGCAGGAGGTGGGTGACGCGGAGCCGTTGACCACGTTCAGTTTCGTCGATCGTGGGCCGTTGCCAGTGTTGGAGTCTGCGCCTGTGTCTTCGGCGGAGCCTTTGCCTGAGCCTTCTTAGAAGCCTTCGTTTCGCCGGGGTTTTTGATCGTTCTGTTCTGGGTTTGCGGGTCTGGTCTGTTGCGGTTCTGGATCTTTTTGGTTTTGTCCTTTTTGGTCCTTTTGGTTTGGGCTTTTTGTTCTTTTGGGTCAACCGACGTGGATGTGGGGGCGGCGTTTTCGGTCCGGCTCGGCTTGCCGGATGATCTCGCGGGTCACCGGGGCCACCTCGCCCTGGCCGAAGATCAGGTAGCGGGCGAAGTTGGCAACCGGGTTGCCCTCGGTCCACTCGAAGTAGATGTGCGGACGCCGGTGCGTGGTGTCGCGTACCCAGAGCAACAGCGCGGCCAGGGCGCTCGGCACCGACGAACTCTCCATGGTCAGCACCCGGTAGCGGCCGTGCCGTAGCTCGCCGCGCACGTGCAGCTCCGTCTCGAAGTCCGACGCGTCCTGGACCGTGACCTCGACGAACAGCACGTCACGCTGGTCGGTCATGTCGTTGTCGGCGATGATCTGGGTCAGCTTCGCGGAGTACTCGCGGGCGTCGCGCTCCTCCGGCTCGTTCGCGATCAGCCGGATCTGCCGGCCGCCCGCCTCGGCCAGGAACGCCTCGGCGATCGGGTCGGCGCCGATCGCGGTGACCCGCAGCTCGAACGCCCGGAACACCCGGGACAGCAGCGACACCGCGATGATCGCCGCGATGAAACAGGCCGCGATCTTCACGCCGTCCGGACGCTCGAACACGTTGACGACCGTCGTATAGGTGAACACCGCCGTGATCGCGCCGAACGCCCACGCGCGTTTGCGCTGCCCCCGGTGATGGGCGGAAAGCGTCACGGCCGTCGCCGCCGAGGTGATCAGAACGAGCACACCCGTTGCGTAAGCCCCGCCCTGCGCGTCCACGTCCGCATCGAAGATCACCGTGATCAGGAATGCGGCGCCGGTGAAGACCAGCACCAGCGGCCGGACCGCGCGTGCCCACGACGGTGCCATGCCGAACTTGGGGAGGTAACGCGGGACCAGGTTGAGCAGGCCGGCCATGGCGGAGGCGCCGGCGAACCAGAGGATCGCGATGGTCGAGATGTCGTAGACGCTGCCGAAGACGTTGCCCAGGTTCTGGTGCGCGAGGTAGGCGAGCGCCCGGCCGTTCGCCTCACCACCCGGCGCGAACTGATCCGCCGGGATCAGGATCGTCGTGGCGACGCTGCTGGTCAGCAGGAAGACACTCATGATCCCGGCGGCGACGGTGAGCAGCCGTTTCCCGCCCCGGATCCGCTGGGGGAGAGTGCCCTTGATGTGCGGCATGACGGCCACGCCGGTCTCGAACCCGGACAGGCCGAGCGCGAGTTTCGGGAAGACCAGCAGCGCGATGCCGACCATGGCAAGCGGGCTGCCGTGCGACGTGGTCAGCGCGTGCGTCCAGTCGGTGACCGCGTGCGGATGGGTGAACACCTGCCACAGGGCGTCGCCGATCACGACCACGTTGAGCGCGAGGTAGACGCCGACCAGAGCGACGGCGATACCAATCGCCTCGGTGAACCCCTTGAGGAAGACCGCGCCGAGCAGCGCGATCAGCAGCAGCGTGACGAGGACGTGCTGGTCACGCAGCGACTCCGGCCAGAACGGGTTCTCGTCGATGTGCGCGGTCGCGTCGGCGGCCGACAGGGTGATCGTGATGATGAAGTCGGTGGCCGCGAAACCGAGCAGGACCAGGACGAACAGCTTGCCCTTCCAGAACGACAACAGCCGCACCAGCATGGCGATCGAGCCCTCGCCGTGCGGGCTGTCAGCGGCCACGCGCCGATAGACGGGCAGCGCGCCGAGCAGCGTGACCAGGACCAGCACGAGCGTGGCCAGCGGCGAGAGCGCGCCCGCCGCCAGGGCGGCGATGCCGGGTTGGTAGCCCAGCGTGGAGAAGTAGTCCACACCGGTGAGACACATGACCTTCCACCAGGAGTGTGGCTTTTCGGCGTGGGCCTGGGTTTCAGGGTGCGCGTTCTGAAGCTGCTGGTTCTGTGGTTGCTGGTTCTGTGGTTGCTGGTTCTGTGGTTGCTGGTTCTGTGGTTGCTTGTTCTGCGGCTGGTCGTTCTTTGGCTGCTCGTCGAGTCCTTTGAGCAACCATTCGCGCACCGTGGCCATGTTCGTCCTTCCGATTCCCTCCTCAAGATCCTTCATGGGGGAGGGCGGAAATGCCCGCTGACAGGCGTTAATAAAACGTGAAAGTGGTGCTGGGCTGGGCTGGTTGGCGCTGCTGGTGCTGGCGGTGGTGGTGGCACTGGCGTTGCTGGGGGTTGGCGTTGGCGCTGTTGTTGGGGCTGGGGTTGGCGCTGTTGTTGGGGTTCGAGTCGGCGGTTGGGCGTTAGGTCACTCGGTAGCCGACTCCGGGCAGTGTGGTTATCAGCGGCGGGTTGCCGAGCTTGCGTCGCACCCGGCCGATCGTCACGGCGACCGTGTTGGTGAATTGGTCGGCGTGCTCGTCCCAGACCTTTTCGAGCAGCGTCTCCGCGCTGATGAACCCCGGGCTGGCCCGCATCAGCTCCTCCAGCAGCGCGAACTCCTTGACGGACAGCCCGAGATGCCGCCCGTCGCGAACCGCCGTCCGGCGCACCGGATCCAGTTCGATCCCGGCGACGCACAGCACCCGCGGACGCGCGTCCGGCCGGCGCCGGGCAAGAGCCTGGATCCGCAGGATCAGCTCGGGGAAGTGGAACGGTTTAGACAGGTAGTCGTCAGCCCCCAGGGTGAGCCCGCTGACCCGGTCGCCGGGGGCGCTCGCGGCGGTGAGCATCAGCACCATCGGCCGGCCGGTCCGCTCGGTGATCTGGAGGCAGAGCGTGTCCCCGTGCAGTCCCGGCAGGTCGCGGTCCAGCACGACGACGTCATAGGGCGCCAGGTCGACCTTCGTCGCGGCACTCAGCCCGTCGTGCGCCACGTCGACGGCCATGCCGCTGTCGGTGAGGCCTTCGACGACTACTTCGGCCAGTGCATGGTCGTCCTCGACAAGTAGCACTCTCATGGCGCCACCAGGGTGACCCTGACCCGAAGCCCGCCGGTGGGCCGGGCAGCCAGGTCGAGGCGGCCGCCGTGTGCGGTAGCGACAGCGGCCACGATGGACAGACCGAGTCCGGAGGAGCCACTGACTCTGGTGGTGTCGGTGTCGCGCACCGGCGTCGTGGTGTGGGGGTGGGTAGCGGGTTGCAGGGGACCTGGCTGATCTGGGCACTGGCCTGGTGGACTTGGGCTCTGGCCTGGTGGACTCGGGCTCTGGCCTGGTGGACTTGGGCTCAGGCCTGGTTGATTTTGGCTCGATCCTGGTTGATTTTGGCTCAGGCGTTCTGGATTCGGGTTCATGCGTTCTTGACTGGGGTTCAGGCGTTCGAAGGGCTGGGCCAGGCGTTCGACGTCGCGCTGGTCGAGGGGTGGGCCGCCGGTCTCGACGGTCAGCGTCACCGTGCCGGTGTCGTGCACCCCGGACGCCCTTATCCAGCCGTGGTCCTCGTTGTGGCGGACGGCGTTGTCGATCACGTTTTCCACCAGGCGGGCCAGCAGCGCGGGGCTTCCGTGTGTGGCCGTTCCCGGCGGAACCTTCATGGTGACCGTCAAGTGCTTCGCGCGTACATCTGATGCTCGCTGGCGCAACGCGGTCGCGACCAAATCGCCTAGATCCACGATTTCTGCGTCCGCAAGGACGCCGTGTTGTGCCCGCGCGAGCACAAGGAAACCGTCGAGCAGGTGATCGACCCGGTCGAGCTGGCTGCGGAGGCGGCCGGCGAGGGCCATGGTTGCCGGAGGTGGATCGGGCTTGGCCGCGGCGACGTCGAGCGAGGCGCGCATGGTCGCCAGGGGAGTGCGGAGTTCATGGGAGGCGTTGGCGACGAACCGGCGCTGCGCGGCGAAGGAAGCCTCGAGGCGTTCCAGCAGGCCGTCGATGGTGTCGGCGAGATCTTTCACCTCGTCGGCCGGGCCAGCGACGGCGAGCCGGTGGTCGAGGCTTTCGGCAGTGATGCGCCGCGTGGCGACAGTGATGGAACGCAGAGGCCGCAGCACGCGCCCGGCCAGGATGCGGCCCATCACGAGCGAGACACCCGCCATCATGAGCAGTGCCGTCGCTGCGCTGGTCATCAGCTGGCGGTCCTGCTGGACGGCGGGCAGCGGCCCGCCGCTGCCGGTGGGTGCGACGCTGGTGACCTCGACGCCCGAGAGCAGGAAGGCCAGCGCCAGAAGCGTGGCGCCGGAACCGAGGAACACGCTGGCGTAAAGGATGGTGAACCGTGCACTCACGGTCCCGCGGCGAAGCCTGAACATGTCAACAGCATGCCTGCGAGGACCTAACAGGGGCATGACAGGTTCGCTTCGGCTGGTGTCATGCCGGGGTGCGTAGAACCGAAGGCATGAGAAAGAGGAGCATCGTCGCACTGGCCGTCGCGGTCCTCTCCGTCGTCGTGCCGGGCCTGTTACTTGCGGGTGGGCCCGGGAGTTCCGGCAGAGAAGGTGCCGGCCTCGACGTCGCCGACCAGTTCTGGTTCCTGCATCGCGATCTCGGCCCCGAGGGAAGCCTCACGGTCCGGCTGACCGCGATGACCGGCACGATCACCTATCCGCCTCCGGACCACGACGAGATCGTGCCCGGGCTGGTTCCCTGGGCCAAGGTGGGGCTCATCCTGAAAGACGGACTGCGACGTGGATCGCCTTACGCAGCCGTGATGATGACCGGTGACCACGGCGTCCGGTTCCAGCACAACTATCTGCACGACGTTGCCGGCCGGCCCGGCGGCGTTTCCGAGCGGGTGCCGCGCTGGTTGCGGCTGACTCGCTCGGGTCCGACTGTCATCGGCTCGGAGTCGGTCGACGGCAAGAACTGGGTGACCGTGGGGACAACGCTCCTAGACGGGCTTCCGGACACCGTCCAGATCGGACTCTTCGCCACGTCGCCCGGCGACCTGACACTGCGACGGGTAGCTCTCGGCGGGTCCGTCGAGGAGGTCCGCTTCACCCAGGCGGTCGGTGTCTTCGACAACGTGACTCCCGGTGGCGACTGGGCGAGTGATCCGGTCGGCGAGATGAACCGGACGGACTGGGAGCTGCTGCACCATGCGTCCGGCGCTGTCGAGCAGGCCGGTGTCGTCACGGTCAGCGGGACAGGCGACATCGGGCCGATCGGCGAGGAGGCTCCGATCACGACCCGCTTGGCGTTGTCCGGGTTGCCGATCGCGCTCATCATCGTGCTCGTGGTTGCCGCGTCGGTGGTGCGGTCGTCCGGCACGGGCGCGGCGGGACGTCGCCCGCTGCTCACGATGGCGGCCGCGAGTTTCCTCACCGGCCTGATCGCGGTCGGCGTCGTCGTCCCGGTGCCACGGGTTGCCATCGGCCTCGGTGTGGCGTTTGCCCTGTGCGCGGTTCTCACCGGTCAGCTTCGTGAGCTTTTCGGGCGTCGCTGGGCGGCCGTCGCGGTCTCGACGCTGCTGGTTTTCGTGCCCTATTTCGTCGCGACGACCGCCCTGCTGCCGGACCCCATCGCACAGTGGCTGCTGCGGGTCACTCCGGCGGCCGGATTCGCGGCCGGTCAGACGCTCGTGGAGTACCCGCAGGTGACGGCGCACTATGCCCCGTCGGCAGGGTACTTCCCGTTGCCCTGGTGGGCGGGGTTGCTGGTGCTCGGCGCGTACCCCGCTGTCCTCGCCCTGGTCGTTCGCCGGGCACGTCGGCAGCCGCAACCCCGGATGTCAAGGTTCAACCGTTCGCCGAGACGCACCGCGGGTGTGTGACGACCCCTAACGATCGGCCGGGGGCCGATCGAGACCGTCACTCACCAACCCTGGACCCCACCAGTACGCCGATCTCGGCGCGGGCGGCGTTGCCGGGCGGCCGCGGGGACGCCCCGGTTCGCTCGGCACGTTGCCGCCAAAGCAGTTTGCCACCGAAGCACGGCCACCGAATCACGCCTGCCGAGGCGCGGCCACCGAAGCACTGCTGCAAAGGCGCGGCCACCGAAGCACTGCCGCGAAGGTGCGGCCGCCAACAGAGCGGTCTGCTATTTCCGGACATTGACGAACGTTAAGTACTGTTGTCGACACGGGGTGAGCATGGACAAGGACTTCACATCGGTGGTGGTTGATGACAGCGTGTCCACATGAGAAGGAGAAGCCCGTTCGTCATAGTGCTCGTCGCGGCTCTCGTGGCGGCCTCGGCGGGACCCGCCGGCGCCCACTCGAAGCCGAGCCTGTCCTACCTGAACCCCGGTGGACAGGCGCGCCTGGTCGAGAAGGTCCCGGTCAACGTGGTCTTCGTCGGATATGAGCCGTCACAGGTCGCCAAGAGCGATTTTCTCGCCGAGCTGGCGCCGTCCTACGAGCCGGTGGTGCGGTCCCGGCTGTCCTACGGGGTGACCGAGAAGCTCGGCATCACCTACAAGTACGACTACAAACTCAACTACGCCGATAAGTCATACGAGAACAAGTTCTTCGGGCAGCTCAGCAAGCTGGGCAAGGCAGCGCCGCTGACCGCGTACCAGCAGGCCTACAACGATCAGGCCGGCAACGTGCTCGACATTCCGAACAACACCACGATCGACGCGCCCAGCGTGGAGAAGTGGCTGGCGTTCAACCCGCCCCGGGGCGTGGACACACGCCGCAACACGGTCTTCTTCGTAAACTGGTACGGGCGTTCCGACTTCAAGCACCACGTCTACACGAAGGCCGGCGAGCCGGACCCGGACACGGGTTACGACTTCGGCGCGAACCGCGACTCCCGCAAGATGATCGCCTGGGGTGGCACGACCGCCGACGACGAGGAGACCGGCCTGGGCGCGACCCGGCGAGTCTGGTTCCACGACCTGTCGGCCGGCCCGGAGTCGTGGACCAGCAACTACGACGTCGACAACCCGGACCTCGACGGTGACGGCGTCGTCGACTACCGGATGCCGCCGACCTGGGAGTACGCGGCCGACGGCTTCCGTTCCCCGGCCGCGCTCGCCGGTGACCTCGGCAAGATCACCCGCTACGTGGCGCTGAACCTGCTCTTCACGACGTCGCCGCTCTACCCGGTGGAGCTGCCGACGCCGGAGCTGCCGAAGTCACTGAACCTCGACGACAACACGTACGAGGGCTGGCCCGGTGTCGACGCCTCCGAACAGTACGTGACGCCGAGCCTGCTCAAAGCGGAGCTGGCCGAGCTGCGCTGGCGCAACAAGCTCAGCTACGACTCACAGGATCTGCCCTACGACGCCCAGGCCGAACAGTGTTACCTCGGGCTGCTGACGGGCGAGTCCTGCTACCCGGAGAGCGGCTATCCGGCGTTCGCGAACCTGTATCTCTACAACAAGGAGAACCTGGACCGGGCCCTTGACGACCAGGGCAAGGTCGACTATGAGATCCCGCTGTTCAACTATGCGGTCGCCGAGGGTGTCGGGGTGCCGGCGCTCGGGTTCGCCGACGACGACTACACGACAGGTGACCAGTCGTACGTCTTCTCGTTCATCTCCCCGGAGGTGGTCGCGAGCGGATACGGCCTCACCACCACCCAGATCCACGAGGTCGGCCACCACCTGGGCATGAGCCACCCGCACGACGGTTACGACAGCACGACCGGTGTCGACTACGGCCCTGGCGGGGAGTTCTACTTCGTCAACGCCGGCGACGAGAACAACTCGATGATGAGCTACATCGACGTGAACTGGGACTTCAGCCAGTTCGACCGGGACAACAGCGACCGGTTCCTCACGGCCGCCTACTGGGAGGCCGCGAACCGCCTGGCCGCCACGGTGCCTTCCGGCAAGGGCAAGACCTCCTTGCGTACGGCGGACGGCCTGCTCGGATTGGCGTCGAAGGCGTTCGCCGCGCATGAGTACCGGGCGGCATACGCGCTGGCCGAGAAGGCCTACAACATCGTGTCGGCGATTCCGGGCGCGGACCGGGCGTCGGTGGCAAGCACCCTGAAGGCGCAGGCCGATCAGGCGCGGCGCACCACCCAGCTGCACGACCCGCACGAGTTCATCGACACGCTGGCCCCGGAAAGCCCGCGCAGCCAGCCGTAAGAGCAGAGCGAGTAGTGAGAACGAGCGAGTAATGAGAACGAGCGAGTAATGAGAACGAGCGAGCCGTAAGGACGAGCGGGCCGTGAGAACGAGCGGGCCGTGAGAACGAGCGGGCCGTGAGAACGAGCGGGCCGTGAGAGCGAGCGGGCCGTAAGAGCGGAGGGAGCGCGGCGACCAGCAATGTTCGCCGCGCTGCCTTCGCTGCTCAAGCCGCGATCTTGGCAAGGACCGCACATCGGCAGCCACATCGGCAGCCACATTGGCAGCCGGGACTTGCCAAGATCGCGGAAGGGCCTGAGCTGACCGAGCGGCTGGTCGTAAGCGCGCTCTGGGTTCGTGTGGGGAACGGGTCTGGCGGAGTGGCTGGGCGCGGAAAGGATCACAGCGGGTTGGTGGGGGCCACCGGTTTGCTTCCCATATGGCAAGATCCGTGCCCATGCTCGTCCCCGGTTCCCCATGGCGTTGATCGTTCGGCGCGCTGCCGCCGCCAAAGGTCTGCTGGCTGCTGGAGCGGCGGTCATGTTCATCGCTGCCGTGCTCCTGGCCGGATTGACCGCTTATGCGGGTGCCGCTGCCGAAGCCGGGGTGCAGGCCGCCGTTGTCGCCGCCGCGCCCGCCGAGCGGTCGGTGCTGGTTCGCGGGGCGGCCGCTGAGGGGCGCGGCGAGAAGATCCGAGCAGCCTACGAAAAGGGCGCCGCTGAGGACAGGGCCGCCCACGGCGAGACCGACAGCTCAACCGACAGCTCAACCGACAGCTCAACCGACAGCTCAACCGACAGCTCAACCGACAGCTCAACCGGTTCCGGTGGCGCGCCAGCCGACAGCTCAACCGGCGGCCCTGGCTCGGCCAGCACACCTTCCGCCAACTCGCCTGGCAGCCCTGGCTCTGCTGAGAGTCCCGGTTCCGGTGGCGCGCTCGGCTCCGCCGGTGACGGGGGGTGGGAGGTCAGTGGGGCCTCCTATGCGTCGGGGTGGGCTGTTGACGGGGCTGGGGCTGGGGCGACCCCCGACTCGAATGGCCTTGTTTACGCGGACGTGGTCGCGCTTGAAGAACTGGCCGAGCATGCTGACCTGACCTCGGGGGAGTGGGCAGCTGAGCAGCCCGGCACACGAAGCGCCGCCCTCGCCGAGCCGGTCGCGGAGCTGCTCGGACTGGTTACCGGCGACACGATTCGGCTGGTGGATCGGCGTACGGATCGCATTGTTCCGGTCACGGTTTCCGGGTTGTGGCGGCCTCGCGACGCTACCGACCCTTACTGGCTGTTGCTGCCGGATGTCTTCTCCGGGCGGCTGCCGCAGACTGCCACGCACGGCCCGATCGTGGTCTCCGGGAAGACGTTCGCCGCCGACTTCGCCGAAGGCGCCTCCGCGGGCTGGCTGGTGCAACCCGTCCTGTTCGCCGCAACTCAGGCCGCCGCAACTCAGGCCGGCGCAACTCAGGCCGGCGGAACTCAGGCCCCCGTAACAACTCAGGCCCCGGCAAATCAGGCCAGCGGAACCGAAGCCGGCGCCACACCGCCCGGCGGGACCCAGACCGCCACTGCAAACCCCGCCACTGCAAACCCCGCCACTGCAAACCCCGCCACTGCAAACTCCGCCACTGCAAACTCCGCCACTGCAAACCCCGCCACTGCAAACTCCGCCACTGCAAACCCCGCCACTGCAAACCCCGCCACCACCCGCACCGGCGTGACTATCGAGCGCGTTGTGCGTACCTCGGAGATCGTCGCGGCTGTGGGCGCGCGACTGCCGGAAGTGACCGGTTTGGCCGCGTCCGCGACCATCACCACCGGTATTCCGGCGCTTGCCGAGCGGCTTGAGCGCGCCGACCTGGTACGCCGATCCGCCCTGGTCACCCCGGTCCTCCTGCTCGCCGTCCTCGGCGGGTACGCCCTGACCCTGGTGGCACTCCTGCTCGGTGAGGCCCGGCGTGGGGAGACGGCGCTGCTGCGTGCGCGGGGTGCGTCCCGGCGGCAGCTGGCCGGGTACGCGGCGGCCGAGGCGCTCGTGCTCGTGCTGCCGGCCGCGCTGCTCGCGCCGCCCCTCGCGGTGGCGCTGGTGAGAGTGGTTCCGCTGCCGGGAGCGCTGCCGCTGGAACCGGTGCTGACCGGGCCGGTCTGGCTGATCGCGGCGCTCGCGGCGGCCGGCGGCATCCTGGCGCTGACCGTGCCGGCGCTGCGCAAGGCACGCACCTACGTTGCCGAGACCGCGGGGCGTGCCCGGCTGCCGATCTTCCGCCGGGCCGGGATCGACCTGGTCGTGGTCGCTCTCGCCGTGCTCGGCTGGATCCAGCTGCGCCAATACTCATCCCCGATAGCCGGAGGCCCCGGCACGGCAGGGGGAGCCGGCACAGCTGGGGGCATCGGTACAGCTGGGGGCATCGGTACAGCTGAAGGAATCGGCACAGCTGGAGAAATCGGCACAGCGGGCGTCGCCGGCATCGACCCACTCCTCGCCGCCGCACCCACCCTCGGCGTGCTGACCGGCGCGGTTCTCGCGGTCCGGCTGCTGCCGCCGATCGCCCGGTTCGCGGCGTCCCGGCTGAACCGGGGCGTGAGCCGCTCCCCACTGCTCGGCACCTGGCAGGCGGGTCGCCGCGCGCACGCCGGCCCGATGGTCATGCTCGCTCTCGCGGTTGCCGCGGCCACCGTGTCGTGGGCGCTCGCCGGCACGGCCCGTGCCTCCATCGACGATCAGGCCGAGCAGACCGTCGGGGCGGATCTTCGGCTCGTGGAGGAGGGCGGTGTCGCGCCGGAGAACCGTCTCGCCGAGCTGACCGCGTTGCCGGGGGTGCGTACGGTCGTGCCCGGCTGGCGGGAGTCGATGCCGTTGTCCGCGGGCAGCGACCCGGCGGAGCTGATCGCGCTGGACACGAAGGCGGGCGCCGGCGTGATGCGGGGCCGCGACGACGCGATGGACGGCCCGCCGGCCGAAGTGCTGGGCCGGCTCGCCGCCGAGCGCAAGTCCGAAATCACCGGCAGGACACTTGAATCGGGAACAATCGTCACGACGGGCGGCCGGGTCCGCACGCTAGCCGTCTTCTCCGACGGCCACCGCGTAGACCTGGGCACCAGCGACGACGGCAAACCGATCACCATCGGAAAAAGGGTCGAAGCACAACAGAACACCCTCGCCGGCTTCCTCGTCGAACCCGTCGCCTCCTCCGACCTCCTCGGCAACCCGATCATCACCACCTGGCGCATCACCGGCCAGGACGGCGACTGGCAGTCGGTCACCCGCTCCGGTGCCGGCGCTCGCCCCGCCGGCGACGGAACCCTGACCGCCACCAGCCGTTTCGCCGTCACCCCGGTAATGATCCGCGAACCAGTACCGGTAGCGATGACCCACGAAGCCCTGACCGGCCTCAACGCCGTCCAGGGCGCCACCACGTTCCTGACGATCAACAGCGCCAGTGTCCCGGTCAAGGTCGTCGCGGTCGTCGACCGCATCCCCGGCACCAGCGGCGGCCCGGCGATCCTCGCCGACCGCCCGGCTCTCGACGCCACCCTCTTCACCGCCTACGGCATAGCCCCGCGAACCACCGAATGGTGGATCGACGGAAACCCCACGGTGACAGCGAACGGCCTCCACATCCTCGATCGCGCCGAGATCGCCGGCTCAGCGGCCCGTGACCCGTTCGGCGCCGGCTCCCGGGTGGCCCTCTTCCTCGCCGCCTTCGGCGCCGTCCTGCTCGCCGCGGCCGGCATCGCCGCCGACTCCCGCGCCACCGCCGGACGCCGCGCCGGTGAACTCGCCGTCCTGCACACCCTCGGCGCCGGCCCGCGCCTGCTCGCCCGGTCCCTCGTCGTCGAACAGGCATTCCTCGCCGGCGTCGGTTCCCTCGCCGGCCTCGCGGTCGGTCTCCTGGTCGCCGGCGCGATGGCCCCGCTGCTGGTACTCACCCCGACCGCGGTGCGCCCGGTCCCGGAACCGGTTCTGCAGGTCGGCTGGCTGCCCACCGCGGGCAGCGTCGCACTTCTGGTGGGCGTCGCGCTCGCGCTCAGCGCGTCGACCGCGGCCGCCGCGGCGCGCAGGCTCCCTGCCGCGCGATTGCGCCTGGGAGCAGAGCGATGATCATGCACAGGGTACGGGCATTCGCCGGCCAGTTAGGCCTGCTCGCGGCGCTGGTAGGGCTGGCGGCGTTCCTCTCCGCAGGCCCCGGGCGTCTCGCCAACGGCACCACCGACGAGGGACTGCGTGCCGACATCGGCGAACTGGTGTCCAGTTCCCGGGACCTGACGTTCACTCTGGCCCGTGACTTCGGGTCGGTGGCACCGGACGACCGGGCGTCGCAGCTCGACGAGATCCGCTCGCAGCTGCCGGCCCCGCTGCCCGGGCTGCTCACCGAGAGCTGGTTCATCACCGAGATCGGCCCGGTCAGCGCCACGGTGGGCGGCGAATACCTCAGGGACTGCCCGTCGCTTGTCGGCCTGCGCCGCCAGACCGGCTCCGACCAGGCCACCCGGATCGTCGAGGGACGCGCGCCGCGGTCAACCGGATCCCTGGCCGCCGGATCCCCCTCCGAGGCGATGATCGGCACCGACGAGGCGAAAGCCCTCGGACTCACTGTGGGCGACTCGGTCACCCTGCATGCCCGGGTCGACGACGCGACGGTACGCATCGTCGGCCGCTACGAGCCCGTCGACCCGGCCGCCCCGTTCTGGGCCGACATGAAACTCGCCCGGGTCGCCTGTCCGTCGATCCTCGAGGACACCCGGTACCGGGCCACCCTGCTCACCGACCCGGCCGGCGCCGCACTGACCGCGTCGGTGGCCGGCGAGTTCAAGCAGCGCTGGCGGTACCGCCTCGACGACCAGCTGCTCACCGCCGACCAGGTCACCGCCCTCACCACGGCCGTCGCGGAGGCCCGCCGGCGCCCGCCCGCCGAGACCGCCCTGCAGAGCGGCGTGGACACCACCCTCGCCGACTTCGACAAGCGGCTGCGTGCCGTCCAGGCCGTCCTCGCCGTGGTCCGTACCGGCATCCTCGCCACCGTGGCCGGCCTGATCCTGCTCGCTGCACGCCTGGCCGCCGACCGCCGCCGCAACGAGTACGCGCTGATCCGGGCCCGTGGCGGTTCGGTCGCCGCGATCGCCGGCCGCGCCGCCGCCGAGGCTGTCCTCGTCGTACTGCCCGCCGCCGCGATCGGCTGGCTGGCCGGTGTCCTGGTGCCGAGCCTGCTGACATCGGGCCGTCCGGACCCGTGGGAACCACTGCTGGTTGGCGGGTTCACCCTGCTCGCGCTCCTCAGCCCGGCAGCACTGGCAGCCGCCGCCGCTCGCCGGCCCGACTTCACCGGGCACCGGCAGGACCTGGCCGGCAGCAAGCCCTCGCCTCGGCGGATCACCGGCGAGCTCTTCCTGATCGCGCTGGCCGCCGGTGGCGCGTACCTGGTGCGCAGCCGCGGTATCGACGCGGGCGCGGGCGTCGACCCGTACCTGATCGCCGTGCCCGTCCTCCTGGCCGTCGCCGCCTCGCTGATCGCGCTGCGGCTCGTGCCGTTCCCGCTGCGCGCCGCCGGGCGGCTCACTGCCCGGGCCCGCGGCGCGATCCCGTTCCTCGGCCTGGCCGGCGCCGGCCGGGGCGCGCCGATGCGGTCCTGGCCGCTCAGCGTGCTGGTTGTCGCGATCGCCACCGGCATCTTCGCCGGAACCGTCGCCACCACCGTCGGGCACGGCCGGGACCGGGCCGCCGACCTGGCCGTACCCGCCGACGCCGTGGTCACCGGCTTCTCGTTCGCCGTGGACACCCCGGCACGGATCGCCGAGATCGACGGCGTCAGCCGGGCCACGCCGCTGCTGCTCGCGTCGGCCGCCGAGGTGCGCAGCGACTCCAGCCCGCTGATCTCGCAGATCCAGGCGATGGTGGTCGATGCGGCCACCTCCGGGCTGGACCTGCCCGCGGAGCTGACCGAGGCGGGCCCGTCGGAGATCGTCCCGGCCGTTGCCTCCCCGAAGGTCGCCGAGCGCATCGGCGCGGGTGGCAAGATCGACATCCAGGGCCGCCGGTACGCGTTCCGGGTGGCCGCCGTCCGCGACACCGTCCCCGGCCTCGGCACCGGCATCCGCGAGTTCCTGGTCCTGCCCAGCCAGGCCATGCTGATCCCGGACTTCCAGCCGCTCGTACCCAACCGCGTCCTGATCGACGGCGAAGGCTGGTCGGCCGCCACCGTGCGGCGGGCCGCCGACGACGGCCAGCGCGCCCAGACGCTGAAGTCCACCGGCAAGGCCGTCGAGGACTTCGAGCTGAACATGCCGGCGACGATCACCACCCGTGCCGCGTACCGGGAAAGCCTCGACGAACGAGGCGTCGACGGGGTGCTGAGCTTCACGTTCGCCGCCGGATTGGCCGCCGCGGCCGCGCTCGCCCTGCTCGCCGTCGCGCTCACCGTCCTCGCCGGCGCTCCCGCCCGCGGCCGCACCCTGTCCCGCCTGCGCACCCTCGGGTTGTCCACGGGTCAGGGCCGGGGACTGCTGGTGTTCGAACTCGTACCCTTGCTCGGTGTTGCCGTGCTTGCCGGCGCACTCACCGGTGCCGCCCTGCCGGCGTTGATCGCCCCCGCGCTCGGCCTCGACGATTTCACCGCCGGGGTACCGGCCGAGATCAGCGCCGACCCGTACCTCGCCGCCGGGGTCCTGGCCGTCACGGTTCTCGCCGTGATCGCCGCCCTCGTCGTCGAGGACGTCGCCAACCGCCGCCTGCGCCTCGGCACGGTGCTGCGGCTCGGAGAGGAGCAGTCCTGATGGCTGTTGATCTTGCCCAGTTGGAAGTCCGTGCAGCCGAACGAGCCGCGGCCCGCGCCGGTGGTCAGGACCGGCTCAGCGGGCACATCGTGTGCGACGGGCTGGTGCGCATCTTCCGTACCGAAGGTGTTGAGGTTGTCGCTCTTCAGGGTTTGGACCTGGTGGTCGACCGGGGTGAGTTGCTCGCGGTCGTCGGCGCGTCCGGATCCGGGAAGTCGACCATGCTGAACATCCTGTCCGGCCTGGACGAACCGACCGCCGGGGTGGCCCGGGTCGCCGGATTCGACCTGCTGGGCCTGTCCGCGAAGCGACGCCTCGAATACCGGCGGAAGATCGTCGGGTTCGTCTGGCAGCAGACCGCGCGCAACCTGCTGCCGTACCTCACCGCTCACGAGAACGTCGAACTGCCGATGAAGCTGGCCGGCGGTCTGAAGAAGGCCCGTGCCCTGGAGCTGCTCGACATGGTCGGGCTCGCCGACAAGGCCGGCCGCCGCCCCGATCAGATGAGCGGTGGCGAGCAGCAGCGGTGCGCGGTCGCGGTGGCGCTCGCCAACGACCCGGAGGTGCTCTTCGCCGACGAGCCGACCGGTGAGCTCGACGAAGCCACCGCCGACGAGGTGTTCGGCGCGCTGCGCACCGTCAACGCCGAGCTCGGCGTCACCGTTGTGGTGGTCACCCACGACATGAACGTGGCCGGCCAGGTCCGGCGAGCGGTCGCCATCCGGGACGGAAAAACCGCTTCCGAGGTACGCCGATCAGCCCGCATCGCCGCCGACGGCACCGAGGAGCACGTGACCGAGGAGTACGCCGTCCTCGACCGGGCCGGCCGCCTGCAGCTACCGGCGGCGTTCGTCGAGGCACTGAGCCTCCGCGACCGCGTCCGCCTCAATCTGGAACGGGACCACGTCGAAGTCAGACCCGGCTCAGCTCCTCAGGCCGGCTCAGCTCCTCAGGCCGGCTCAGCTCCTCAGGCCGGCTCAGCTCCTCAGGCCGGCTCAGCTCCTCAGGCCGGCGGGGCTTCCTTGCCTGGCGGGGCCTCCAACTTGGGCGACATTTCCGACTTGTCCGGCAAGCGCGATCTGGGAGAGCAGGACCGATGAGCGTTGTTGACGTGGCCGGGGTGGGCCGTGACTTCGGCTCCGGGGACCGGACCGTGCACGCGCTGAGCGACGTCTCCTTCACCGTCGCGAAGGGTGAGCTCATCGCGGTCCGTGGCCGCTCCGGCGCCGGCAAGACCACCCTGCTGAACCTGATCGGCGGCCTCGACCGTCCGACCGCCGGGACCATCACGGTCGCCGGGCGTCCGGTCACCGGCGCCGGCGAGCAGGAACTTCTCGACCTGCGCCGCGACGTGATCGGTTTCGTCTTCCAGTCGTTCGGCCTGATCCCGATCCTGACCGCCGCCGAGAACGTCAGCATCCCGATGCGGCTGTCCAAGCGCCGCCCGGCCGAGCGCGACGAGCGGGTGTCCGTCCTTCTCGAACTCGTCGGCCTCGGCGGTCAGGCCGCCCAGCGCCCCGGCGAACTCTCCGGTGGTCAGCAGCAGCGGGTCGCGGTGGCCCGTGCCCTGGCCAACGACCCGGACCTGCTGATCGCCGACGAACCCACCGGCCAGCTCGACTCGGACACCGGACGCGCCATCATGGACCTGCTCCGGGCGGTGGTCGACGCTCGCGGCATGACCGCGCTCGTGGCCACCCACGACCCGGCGCTGATGGACCGGGCCGACCGCGTGATCACCCTCCGAGACGGCCGCCTGGCGTAACGACTGGAGCGCGAAAAGTTACAGCCACAGCCCGCCCAGCTACAGCCCGCCCAGCTACAGCCCGCCCAGCTACAGCCCGCCCAGCTACAGCCCGCCCAGCTACAGCCCGCCCAGCTACAGCTCGCACAGCTTCGCGCCGGATCGCATGTCCGCGAGGGATGCCTTCAGCGCGGCGGTGCGTTCCTCCGCCTCCCTGATCAGATATTCGCGATCCGCCTTGCCGTGGCGACGATGAGCGGGGCCGGCTATCTGTGGATCGTGGCGGCCTGGGCGCTGCTCAGCGCCGGTTCGGGCGCGACGCTGATGCCGGCGATGACGATCGCACTGCGGGATCTGGAGGGCGCCGAGACGCCCCGGGGTACCAGCCTGCTGGCCCTGTCGACCCAGCTCTCGGCGGCGCTGGGCGGCGCGGCCGTGGCGGTGACGCTGAGCTCGCTGGTGGCGGCTCGGGTACCCGGTGGCGTGGCCGGGATGCTGGCGCTGGAACCAGCTGCCCGCGAGGCGCTGCGACCCGGACTCGCGCCGGCTGTGGGCAGGGCCCACCTGCTCCCCGTGATCCTGCTGGGCTGGAGTGTGGTGATTGCTTGTCAAGGAAGGAAGAGGAACAAACGGACGAGGAACAGAAGGAAGAGGAATGACGAAGGCCGCGACCCTGGGCGGGGCGCGGCCTTCGAGGGGTGATGCGTCTCTTCAGCTCGTTGCGGTGCTCAGCCCTTGACGCTGCCGGCGAGGAGGCCTCGCACGAAGTAGCGCTGGAGCAGCAGGAACACCGTCACGGGGACGATGATGGAGACGAAGGCGCCTGCGGAGAGCAGGTGCCAGGCGGTGCCGCGGGTGCCGCTCAGGTTGGACAGCTGGACGGTGATCGGGGAGATCTCCGGGGAGCCGGCGAACGTGAGAGAGACCAGCAGGTCGTTCCACACCCAGAGGAACTGGAAGATGCCGAACGCGGCCAAAGCCGGGGTGAGCAGCGGCAGCAGCACCCGGAAGAAGATCGCCACGTGGCCGGCGCCGTCCATCCTGGCCGCCTCGATCAGGCTGGACGGCACCTCTTTGATGAAGTTGTGCAGGATGTAGATCGCCAGTGGCAGGGCGAACGCCGAGTGCGACAGCCAGAGTGTCCAGAAGGTGTTCGCGATGCCCATGTCGACGTAGAGCGACAGCAGCGGGATCAGGGTGACCTGCAGCGGCACGATCTGCAGGGCGAAGATCGCGATGAACAGGAAGTTCTTACCCTTGAAGTTCATCCACGCGAACGCGTACGCCGCGAGCGACGCCAGGCACAGCGGGATGATGACCGCCGGCAGGGTGATGACGATCGAGTTCAGGAAGAAGTCGGCCAGGTTGATGTTGTCCGGGTCGAAGACGGCCTGGTAGTTCTCGAACGTGACCTTCGGGTCGGTGAAGAACGTCCACCAGCCGGTCGTCTTGATCGCGCGCTCCGGGCGGAACGAGGAGATCAGCAGACCGAACGTCGGGAGCGTCCAGAGGACCGCGATGATCAGCGCGGCCAGTGACGCCCACGGCGAGGTGAGCTTCTTCTTCGCCGTCGACGCCGCGGAGACCTTCTCCGGGGTGAGCGGTGGCGTGGTGGTGATGGGAGTGACGGTGCTCATCACGCCTCCGAACGGCGAAGCTGCCGGATGTTGTAGACGATGATCGGGATCACGAGGATGAACAGCACGACCGCGAGCGCGGCGCCGAGACCCTGGTTGGCGCTGCGGAAACTCTGGCTGTAGAACTCGTTGGCGATCACGCTCGTGTCGAAACGGCCACCGGTCATCGTCTGCACGATGTCGAAGACCTTGAGCGTTCCGATCGCGATGGTCGT
The DNA here is from genome assembly GCF_050955685.1 of Actinoplanes sp. CA-015351. NCBI lineage: Bacteria > Bacillati > Actinomycetota > Actinomycetes > Micromonosporales > Micromonosporaceae > Actinoplanes > Actinoplanes sp. CA-015351. The sequence goes on along the minus strand of NZ_CP192102.1, from coordinate 5,098,143 downwards.
CAGTACGACGATCACCGCGGGCCGGATCGCGGGCAGCGTAACGAAACGGAACATGCCCCACGGGGTGACGCCGTCGAGGCGGGCAGCCTCGATGATGTCGTCCGGGATCGCCTTGATGGCCGCTGAGAGCAGCGTCATCGCGAAACCGGCCTGGATCCAGATCATCACGAGGATGAGCAGGAACGTGTTGAGCGGCGAGTCGATCAGCAGCTGGACCGGCTTGCCGCCGAGCCAGACGATGACCTGGTTGACCAGGCCGATCTGCTTCACGTTGCCCTGATCGGGGCGGTACTCGTACATGAATTTCCAGATCACCGACGCCGCGACGAACGAGATCGACATCGGCAGGAAGACCAGCGCCTTCGCGACCGACTCGATCCGTGCCTTGTCGACCAGAATGGCGTAGAGCAGGCCCACGCCGGTCGCCAGGAACGGCGTCAAGAGCACCCAGAACGCCGTGTTCCGGAGCACGACCAGCTGCTCCGAGTCGGTGAGGATGAGCTTGTAGTTGTCGATCCCGATGAACGCATCACCTGCGGCGTTGAAGAACGATTCGTAGATGGTGCGAAGACCGGGGTAGAGGAGGCCCACGCTGAGCATCAGCACGACGGGGGACAGGTACAGGTACGCCACGAAGCTGTCGCGCTTGCCCGCGACACGACTGGCGATGAACAGGATCACACCGACGACAGCGGCGAACAGCAGGATCGCCGCGAACATCTGGAACAGCTTGTCGGCGGTAGTGGAGGCGGTGGTGAACACGCGGCCCGTTCCTCCTTGGGCGGTAAATCAAATAAGAGGCCAGCGAAATGTACGGTATTTCGAGACTGCTAGGGCCGGTCGGGCTTATGCCCGACCGGCCCCGTGCATTTCCGCTAACTCACTACTTCGGCCAAGCCTTCTCGATGTTGTCCACCGTCGTCTTGGTGTCCTGACCGGTGATCCAGTCGGTCGACTGCTTCCAGAACGCGTTCGAGCCGACTGCGGCGGGCATCATGTCCGAGCCGTCGAAGCGGAAGGTCGCGTTCGGGTCGAGCAGAATGGTCGCCGACAGCTTGTCGATCGGGTTCGTCAGGTTCTCGGTCTTGAGACCCTTGTTGGCGCTGACCCAGCCGGACGAAAGCTTCGCCTTGGCGTTGGCCCAGACATCGCTCGCCAGGTACGTCTGGAAGGCCTTGACCTCCGGACGGTCCGCGAACGCCAGGACGAACTCGCCGCCGCCGAGAACCGGCTTGGAGGAGGCGTCCTGACCCGGGAGGTAGAAGGCGTAGATGTCGCCGTCCTCAGCGACCGTCGTGTCCTTCGGGAAGTTCGCGGCGTAGAAGCTCGCCTGGCGGTGCAGGGAGCACTGGCCTTCCAGGATCGGGAGACCCGCGTCCTGGAAGGTGGTGCTGGCGATGCTCTTGACGTCGCCGAGGCCACCGTTGACGTACTTGTCGTTCTTCAGGTAACCGCCGACCGCGTCGAACGCGGTGACGATCGCCGGGTCGTTGAAGGGGATCTCGTGCTTGACCCACTTGTCGTAGGTCTCCGGGCCCGCGGTGCGGAGCACGAAGTCCTCGACCCAGTCGGTGAGCGGCCAGCCGGTCGCCTCACCCGAGCTGATGCCGGCACACCACGGCTTGCCGCCGTCGGCGACGATCTTGTCGGTCAGGGTCTGCAGGTCCGCCAGGGTGGTGGGGACCGTGTAGCCCTTGTCCTTGAACTCCTGGGGCGAGTACCACACCAGGGACTTCACGTTGGCGCCGAGCGGTGCGGCGTAGAACTTGCCGTCGACCGTGCCGTACGCCTTCCAGTCCTCGCCGAACCACTTGTCGACGTTGGCGGCCGTCTCGGCCGGGGCCTCGACCGCCTTGCCGGTGGCGACGAGCTGCTGGAGCAGACCCGGCTGGGGCACGAACGCGAGGTCCGGCGGGTTGCCGGCCTTGGCGCGGACCAGGATCTGGGTCTCGAAGGCCTTGTCGCCCTCGTACTTGATGGTGGCGCCGGTGCACTGCTCGAAGGGCTTGTAGGACTCCTTGTGCGGGGTGTCCTCCGGGGTCACGATGCCCGTGTAGATCGTGACCGTCTTACCCTTGATGTCGCCGAAAGCCTCGTAGGGCGAGCAGTCGATCGCTGCTGCCGAACTGTCGGTGGTACCGCTATCGGAATCGTCGCTGTCGCCGCAGGCGGCCAGGCTGAAAGCCAGGCCCACGCTGAGGGCACCGGCGAGCGCGACCCGGGATCGCGAACTCCCACGTTGACCGAACATACCGCTCCCTATGTCATATAGCGCCTCCGGCGTCTACCGGCCAATCATGGTGGCGACGCCGCCGTCCGAAGCGCTTCTTGACCAACAGTCAAGAGGTAACCAGCAAGTTGCGCAATGATTTCGTCGTGATCGAGTCGGTAACGATATCGCTGCGACGCCCTGGCACCTTAACCGGTTAAGAAGATTGGCGGAAGAGCCTATCTCAGACCGGTCACTAGGTCCGGCTTTACCCTGATTTATACCCCTCAAACACGGCGGTGAGTCGGTTTTGTTGGAGTTCGGCACTAGGTGCTTAAGCCGCAAAAGAGAACCGCCGCGGTGGCCTTGTCGGCTATCGCGGCGGTTCGGGTGGTTCTGTTCGGCGTTCTTAGGGAGTCAGCCGGCGACGGCCAGATACTTGTAACCCAAGCGGCGCATGCGCTCGGCGTCGAGCACGTGACGGCCGTCGAGCAGGATCGGGGAGCGCATCAGGCCGACGAACTTCGACCAGTCCAGTTCGAGGTACTGCGCCCACTCGGTCACCAGCACGACGGCGTCGCAGTCGGCGAACAGCTCGTCGATCGTCGGGCTCAGGTACGGCGCCAGCTCCGGCTGTTCGACGCGGAACCGGTCGGTCGCCACCGGGTCGTGCAGCTTCACCCGGGCGCCGCGGGCCAGCAGCGAGTTCGCGATGTCCAGCGCCGGCGCGTCGCGCAGGTCGTCGGTGTTCGGCTTGAACGCCAGGCCCAGCAGGCCGATCTTGCGGCCCTTGAGGATGCGCAGCTCATCCTGGAGGCGCTCCACCGCGATGGCGCGCTGCCGCTGGTTGACGTCGCGCGCCGCCTTCACGATCGGCATCTCGAGGTTGTACTCGGAGGCGGTCGCGATCAGGGCCTTGGTGTCCTTGCCGAAGCAGGAGCCACCCCAGCCGACGCCGGGCTGCAGGAAGCGCGAGCCGATTCGCTGGTCGAGGCCCATGCCACGGGCCACCTCGGTGATGTCGGCGCCGACCTTCGCGGCGAGCTGGCCGATCTCGTTCGCATAGCTGATCTTCAGGGCCAGGAACGCGTTGGCGGCGTATTTGATCAGCTCGGCGGAGGCCAGGTCGGTGGAGACCAGCGGGACCGCGTTGACGTCCTCGGGCCGGGACAGGAACGTCGGCGGCGTGAACGTCTGGTTGATGATCGGCCGGTAGAGGCGGTTGAGTACCTCGAGGCTGCGCGGGTTGTCCGAGCCGATGACAATCCGGTCCGGGTAGAGGGTGTCGGCGATCGCGTTGCCCTCGCGGAGGAACTCCGGGTTGGAGGCGACAGCGAACTCGGTGCCGGCCGGCCGATTTTCACGCTGCTTGAAAGAGTCGCGCAGGATCGCGTCGACCCAGTTGCCGCTGCCGATCGGGACCGTCGACTTGTTCACCACGACGGTGAAATCGTGGTCGAGCGCCTGGGCCACGCTCTCCGCCGCGCTGCGCAGGTACCGCAGGTCCGGGCTGCCATCGGCGGCCGACGGCGTCTGCACCGCCACGAAGACCACGTCGGCGCCGGGGACCCCGTCGGCGTAGGAGGTGGTGAACGTCAGGTTCTGTGCGGCCTCGGCGAGCAGATCCTCCATGCCGGGCTCGTAGATCGGGCACCGGCCGGCGGTGAGCATGTCGACCTTGGCCTGGTCGAGGTCGACACAGGTCACCTCGTGCCCGAGGAAGGCGAGACTCACACCGGTGGTCAAGCCGACATAGCCGGTACCGACAACACAAACCTTCATGCGATCTCCTCCGCCGCTTCTCCGGCCTGCCGCGGCTGAGCCCGGCCCTGATTGGGGGCCGGCCCGCGACCAGGGCCGTCCCGCGGTTACGCCACGTACGCGGGCCGTGGCCCGCCGTCGGGATATCCGGCGGGCCGGCCGGCGTCCTGGACGGTGCCGGCCTGCGTGTTCCGCCGAATGATACACAGGAGAAATCCCGGCGGTTTGTCCACTTGTGAGCCGTAGATCCCACCGAATGTCCGACCCGGAACGGGGGAGTTCCCGAATGTTCGTCAGGCGAACCCCCGGTGGTCGCTGGATGAAGATCAATGGTCACGGTGCGTAGTGGACATGTCTTCGGCTGAGGCCTTTTGGGCGCTGACGTCTTTTCGCGCCATGTCAACGCGAGGTTTCCGGCTCTTGACATGAGGATGACAGCGAACGACGCTGCTGGGAGCGCTCCCACATGAACGTCGATCGATGTCTTGCTCGTTCTTGCGGAATTAGTCCTACGGAAGGTCTCGCATGCGAAGGTCCTCCGGCGGAGCAGTGCTCGCCGCCCTCGCGCTCGTGGCCACGGCAGTCACCGTCGTCGTGTCCGGCCCCCCGTTCACATCAGCTGCTGCTCTTCTTCAACAAGCTGCTCCCGCTGAGCCGTACACCTGGAAGAACGTCAGGATCGACGGCGGTGGCTTCGTCCCCGGCATCGTCTTCAACCCCGGCGAGCAGAACCTCATCTACGCGCGCACCGACATCGGTGGCGCGTACCGATGGAATCAGTCCGCGCAGAGCTGGACCCCGCTGCTGGACTGGGTCGGCCAGAAGGACTGGGGATACAACGGTGTCCTCAGCATCGCCACCGACCCGGTCGACACCCGCCGGGTCTACGCCGCTGCCGGGATGTACACCAACAGCTGGGACCCGAACAACGGCGCCATCCTCCGCTCCACCGACAGGGGCGCCACCTGGCATAAGACCGTCCTGCCGTTCAAGATCGGCGGCAACATGCCCGGCCGGGGCATGGGGGAGCGGCTCGTCGTCGACCCGCGGAACAACCGCAACGTGTACTTCGCGGCCGAAGGCGGCAACGGGCTGTGGCGCAGCACCGATCACGGCGTCACCTGGGCCAAGGTCAGCGCCTTCCCGAACGCCGGTAACTACGTCGCCGACCCGTCGGACACCAGCGGGTACCAGAGCCAGAACCAGGGACTGAGCTGGGTAACCTTCGACCCGGCTTCGACTGCTGTTTACGTCGGGGTCGCCGACAAGGAGAACCCGGTCTACCGGTCGCTGGATTCCGGCGCCACCTGGGAACGGATCGCCGGCCAGCCCACCGGTTACCTCGCGCACAAGGGCGTGATCCAGGGCAAATACCTGTTCATCGCGACAAGCGACACCGGTGGGCCGTACGACGGCGGCGCGGGTCAGGTCGCCCGGCTCGACACCGAGACCGGCGTCTGGACCGACATCTCGCCGACCCCGGTCGCCGACCGGTACTACGGATATTCAGGGCTCACCGTGGACCGGCAGAAGCCCGGCACCCTGATGGTCGCCACCCAGATCTCCTGGTGGCCCGACGCGATCTTCTTCCGCAGCACCGATTACGGCGCCACCTGGACGCGCGTCTGGGACTGGAGCAGCTATCCCAGCCGCACCAAGCGTTACACCATGGACATCTCCGCGAACCCGTGGCTCGACTTCAACAGCACCAGCCAGGCGCCCGAGGAGAGCCCGAAGCTCGGCTGGATGAACGAGTCCCTGGAGATCGACCCGTTCGACTCCGACCGGCTGCTCTACGGCACCGGCGCGACGCTGTACGGCACCACCCAGCTGACGAACTGGGACTCCGGATCCACTTTCACGATCAAGCCGTTCGCCAACGGCATCGAGGAAACCGCGGTCCAGGATCTCGCCAGCCCGCCGACCGGTGCGCCGCTGGTCAGTGCGCTCTACGACGTCGGCGGTTTCCATCACGCCGATCTCGACGCGGTGCCGGCGAACTTCCACGACACCCCGTCGCTCGGCAGCAACACCGGCCTTGATTTCGCCGAGCTCAGCCCGTCGTTCTTCGTGAGGGTGGGAAACGCTGCATCCTCTGACGGCGCGACCGTTCCGCACATCGGCATCTCCAACGACGGCGGCAAGAACTGGTACCAGGGCCAGGAACCGTCCGGCGTCACCGGCGGCGGCACTGTCGCGGTCGGCGCCGACGCCAACGCGGTGGTCTGGTCACCGGCCGGCGTCGGCGTGCACTACTCGACGACGCGAGGCAGCACATGGTCCGCGTCGACCGGGATCCCGGCCGGCGCCAAGGTCGAGTCCGACAGGGTCAACCCCAAGACCTTCTATGGGTACGCGGCCGGAAAGTTCTATCTCAGCACCGACGGCGGGGCGACGTTCACGACGTCGGCCGCTGCCATGCCGGCCGAGGGCCGGGTCAACCTGAAGGCCGTGCCGGGAGTCGCCGGCGAGGTGTGGCTGGCGGGTTCGACCGGGTTGTTGCGGTCCACTGATTCGGGACGGACGTTCACCGCGGTTCCGACGGTGACGTCGGGCATCAACGTGGCGTTCGGCAAGGCCGCCCCGGGAGCCAGCACCCCTGCGGTTTTCCTGGCCGGGACGGTTGACGGGGTCGACGGGGTGTTCCGCTCCGACAACAACGGGTCGGCGTGGGTGCGGATCAACGACGATGCCCATCAGTACGGGAACGCCGGCGATGCGCTGGCCGGGGATCCCCGGGTCTACGGCCGGGTTTATCTGGGGACGAACGGGCGCGGAATTCTCTACGCGGACCGTAACGGCGGGCCTTCGTCACCGACGCCCTCGGCTTCGTCCTCGCCGTCCCCGCCGTCCCCGTCAGTCTCGGTGTCGTCTTCCCCGTCGTCTTCCCCGTCTTCCACCCCGTCTGTTTCCCCGTCGACTGGGTCCGGTTGCACTGCCACATATCGCGTCACCGGGCAGTGGACCGGTGGCTTCCAGGGCGAAGTGATCGTCAAGAACAACGGGACGGCCGCCACCACCGGCTGGACCGTCACGTGGGCCTACACCGGCGGTCAGGTCGTCACCCAGAGCTGGGGCGGCACCGCGACCCAGTCCGGGACCGCCGTGACCGTCGTCAACGCCGGATACAACGGCGCGCTCTCGTCCGGGGCTTCCACGACCTTCGGATTCCTCGGCAGCAATCCCAGCACAACCAATCCCGGCACCACCAACCCCGTCCCTTCCCCCGTCGCCTGCACCACCACCCCGTAGCCGGGTAACCGTGGCATCCGGGCCTGCGCGCCGGATGCCACGGTCACCGGCGCAGAAAGGATCCCCGTGAGGTTCAAACCACCCGGATCACCGGGCACTTTCCGCCGCAGAGTGGCCGTCACCGGCGTCGCCGTCCTCGGCGCCGGCGCGGTCCTCGCAGCCGGTGCCCCGGCGTACGCCGCGGCCGGCTGCACCGTCGTCTACAAGGTGCAGAGCCAGTGGACCGGCGGCTTCACCGGCGACATCCAGATCAAGAACACCGGTGACCCGCTGACCAGCTGGAATCTCCAGTTCGACTTCCCCGACGCCGGGCAGAAGGCCGGCCAGGGCTGGAGCGGCGTCTACAGCCAGAGCGGCCAGCACGTCACCGTCACCAACGCCGCGTGGAACGGCAGCCTCGCCACCGGGGCGACCGTCGGCACCGGCTTCAACGGCACGTTCACCAGCTCCAACCCGGTCCCCACCTCGTTCACCCTGAACGGGACGGCCTGCAACCAGACCGCGGCTGTGCCGACCGTGCAGATCAGCAGCCCGGCGGCGAACACCCGGTACACCGCCCCGGCGTCCATCCCGATCACCGCGAACGCCACAGCTGCGGCCGGGCAGACGATCAGCCGGGTCGAGTTCTACCACGACGGGCTGCTGCTGGGCAGCGACACCACAGCGCCGTACGCGTACACCTGGAGCGGGGTTCCCGCGCAGGCTGCCGCGTACCATCTGCAAGCCGTCGCGTTCGACGGCGCCGGCACCCGCAGCACCACCGCTGACGTGCCGGTCTTCGTCGACGCGGCCACCACCCCGGCGATCGTCGCCGACGCCACCTCGCTGACCCTGGCGGCCGGTGCGAGCGGCAGCCTCAAACTGGCCCTGAGCAAGGCGCCGGCCGCGAACGTCAGCGTCGCGGTGGCCCGCAGCGCCGGTACCACCGCGGTCACCGCCACCCCGGCGGCGCTCACGTTCACGCCGTCGAACTGGAGCACCGGCCAGAGCGTGACGATCGCGGCGGCCACCTCGGCCACCGCCGGATCCACCGCCACGATCTCGGCCACCGCGAGCGGGCACACCGCCGCGCAGGTCGCCGTCACGATCGTCGATGAGGGCTCGGTCGACGCCCGGTTCACCCAGCTCTACAACGACCTGAAGAACCCGGCCAACGGGTACTTCAGCCCGGAGGGTGTGCCGTACCACTCGATCGAGACGCTGATCGACGAAGCGCCCGACCACGGCCACGAGACCACCAGCGAGGCGTTCAGCTACTGGCTGTGGCTGGAAGCCGAGCACGGTCAGGTCACCGGTGACTGGGCGCCGTTCAACAGCGCCTGGGCGACGATGGAGAAGTACATCATCCCGTCGCACGCCGACCAGCCGACCAACGCGAACTACAACGCGCAGAAACCGGCGACGTACGCGGCCGAGTACCCGCTGCCGTCGCAGTACCCGTCCCAGCTCGACACCGGCGTCTCGGTCGGCACCGACCCGCTCGCGGCCGAGCTGAAAGCGGCGTACGGCACCGACGACATCTACGGCATGCACTGGCTGCTGGATGTCGACAACACGTACGGATTCGGGCACTGCGGTGACGGGACCAGCCGGGTCACGTACATCAACACGTTCCAGCGCGGCCCGCAGGAGTCGACGTTCGAGACCGTGCCGCAGCCGTCCTGCGACACGTTCGCCCACGGCGGCCCGAACGGATACCTCGACCTGTTCACCAAGGACACGTCGTACGCCAAGCAGTGGAAGTACACCAACGCCCCGGACGCGGACTCGCGCGCGGTGCAGGTGGCGTACTGGGCGTACACATGGGCCACCGAGCAGGGCAAGGCGTCGCAGATCTCCGACGCGGTGGCGAAAGCCGCCAAGATGGGTGACTACCTGCGGTACTCGTTCTACGACAAGTACTTCAAGAACCCCGGCTGCGCCTCCACGTCGTGCGCCGCCGGCACCGGCAAGAGCAGCTCCAACAACCTGATGTCGTGGTACTACGCCTGGGGCGGTGCCTACGACACCAACGCCGGATGGGCCTGGCGGATCGGGTCCAGCACCAGCCACTTCGGATACCAGAACCCGATGGCTGCCTACATCCTGTCCAACGTCAGCGCGTTCAACCCGAAGTCGCCGACGGCCAAGGCCGACTGGCAGGCCAGCCTCAACCGCCAGCTGGAGTTCTACCAGTGGCTGCAGTCGTCTGAGGGCGCCATCGCCGGTGGCGCCACCAACAGCTGGAACGGCAACTACTCGGCACGGCCCGCGGGCACGCCGACCTTCTACGGTCTCGCGTACGTCGAGGCGCCGGTCTACGAGGACCCGCCGTCCAACCGCTGGTTCGGCATGCAGACCTGGTCGCTGGAGCGCCTGGCCGAGTACTACTACGCGACCGGTGACACCAAGGCCAAGTCGGTGCTCGACAAGTGGGTGCCGTGGGCCCTGGCGAACACCACGATCGAGGACGACACCTTCGCGATCCCGTCCGACCTGGCCTGGTCGGGCACGCCGAACACCTGGAACCCGTCGAGCCCGCAGGCCAACACCGGTCTGCACGTGACGGTCACCAGCCGCGGACAGGACCTCGGCGTGGCCGGCTCGTACGCCAAGCTGCTCACCTACTACGCCGCCAAGTCCGGCAACGCGCAGGCCAAGACCGCGGCCAAGGGGCTGCTCGACGCGATCTGGGCGTTCAAGGACAGCAAGGGCGTCTCGGTCACCGAGACCCGGGCCGACTACAACCGGATGGACGACGTCTACAACGCCTCCACCGGCCAGGGCCTCTACATCCCGCCGGGCTGGTCCGGCGAGATGCCGAACGGTGACGTCATCAAGCCGGGTGTCTCGTTCCTGGACATCCGCAGCTTCTACCGCAACGACCCGGACTTCGGAAAGGTCGAGGCGTACCTGAACGGCGGTCCCGCGCCGACGTTCAACTACCACCGTTTCTGGGCGCAGGTCGACGTGGCAACCGGCTACGCCGATTACGCCCGGTTGTTCCCGGAGGGCTGAGACATGCGATTGCTGAGAATGGCCGCGGTGGTCCTTTTCGCCGCCGCGGCCGGGATCCTGGCGCTGCCCGCCACGGCCGCCCAGGCGCACGGCGCCTTGCAGGTCCCCGGTAGCCGGACCTGGTTCTGCTACCAGGACGGCCGCAACCCGCAGACCGGCGCCATCGAGCCGAAGAACGCAGCGTGCGCCGCGGCGGTGGCGCAGAGCGGGGTCAACTCGCTCTACAATTGGTTCGCCGTGCTTCGCTCGGACGGCGCCGGACGGGTCAACGGGTTCCTCCCCGACGGTCAGCTGTGCAGCGGCGGGACCGGCGGGCCGTACAACTTCACCGGCTTCAACCTGGCCCGCAACGACTGGCCGCTCACCCACCTGACGGCCGGCGCGAACGTGCAGTTCAAGTACAACGACTGGGCCAAGCACCCGGGCACGTTCTCGCTCTACATCACCAAGGACGGGTACGACCCGACGAAGCCGCTCGCCTGGAGCGACCTGGAGCCGACACCCTTCGACCAGGTCACCAACCCGCCGGCGAACGGCGGCCCGGGCACCGACGACGGCCACTACTACTGGAACGGCAACCTGCCCGCCGGGAAGACCGGCAAGCACCTGATCTACTCGGTGTGGGCGCGCTCGGACAGCCAGGAGACGTTCTACGGCTGCTCGGACGTGGTCTTCGACGGTGGCAACGGTGAGGTCACCGGGGTGGGAGCAGGCGGCACCCCGTCGCCGTCACCCAGCGTCTCGGCTTCACCCAGCACCTCGACCTCACCCAGCAGTTCGCCGTCGCCCAGCACCCCGGCCTCGCCCAGCACGTCCAACCCGCCGAACCCGGCGGGTGGCTGCACCGCGATGTACTCCGTGGTGTCCGCCTGGACCGGCGGGTTCCAGGGCGAGGTGATGGTGCACGCCGGCACCACGCCGGTGAACGGCTGGACGGTCTCCTGGACGTTCCCCGGCAGCCAGACCCTGGCGCAGACGTGGAGTGGAAAGGCCACGTCGAGCGGATCCCTGATCTCGGTGACGAACGAGACGTGGAACGCCACGGTCCCGGCCAGCGGTTACGTCACGTTCGGGTTCCTCGCCTCGGGAACGGCCGCGGCACAGGTGCAGAACCTGACCTGCACTACTCCCACCTAGATCGCTGCCACCTGGAATTCGCTGCCTGAAAGCTGACTCCCGGAACAACCGCCACTCGGTGGTGTGACAACTGTCGCACTGCCGGGTGGCGGTCCCGCGTTGGGCAGCTTGACGGGGCCTTGGGGAGTTATTTAGCTTACCGGCATAAAGCGGAAAAATTTTCTCCTCGACACGGCCCTGGGCAGGACTGCTCGGGCTGCCAGCCGTCGCGCCCTGCTGCTCGGCGGCGCCGGCGCGGTGGTCCTCGTGGCCACCCCCGGAACAGCAGGTCAACGCGCTCCCACGGTGCGCGTGCCGACCCGGGCGGGCACCTGGGCCGCCCCGGTCACCGCCCAGCCGGTGAGTCACATCTACACCCTCGAGGACCAGACGGTACGACAGGTCGTCCACACCAGCGCCGGAGGGGACCGGCCACAGGTGCGCTTCAGCAACGAGTTCGGCACCCACCCGGTACGCATCGGTGTGGCCCGTCTCGCGCTGCGCGCCGGAAACGGCGCCACCGCCTCCATCGTGCCCGGCACCGGACAGCAACTCACCTTCGCCGGCCGTACCGAAGCGGTCATCCCGGCCGGTGGCACCCTGCTCAGCGATGCCGCAGGCTTGGTCGTTCCACCCGGCGCCGACCTGGTGATCAGCGTGTACCTCCCCGAGAAGACCGAGGTCGGCACGATCACCCCGCGCGCCTTCCAGACCAACCAGATCGGCCCCGGCGACCTCACCGAGGCGGTCGACCTGGCCGGCGAGCCGTTCGCGACGTACGTGTTCCTCTCCGGCGTCAGCGTCCGTGTCCGCCGCTCCACCTCCACGATCGTCGCGTTCGGCGACTCGATCACCCGCGGCGTCAACACCGTGGAGAACGCCAACCACCGCTGGCCGGACCTGCTGGCGGCACGGATGCGGGACGGTGATCTGGACCGCGGCGTGCTCAACGCCGGCCTCAGCGGTAATCGGCTGCTCACCGGGCCGATCGGGCGTACCGGGCGTGCCGGCAACAACGCCGCGGTCGGTGAGGCCGGCCTGCGCCGCTTCAACCGCGACGTCCTGGCTCAGCCCGGCGTCAGCCACGTGATCGTCCTGCTCGGGGTGAACGACCTCGGTCTCAACCCGCCGGCCACCGCCGAGGAGCTGATCGCCGGTCACCGCGAGCTGATCGCCAAGGGACGAGCCGCCGGCGTCACGATGATCGGCGGTACGTTGCTCCCGTTCGGCGAGTACCACGGGCGTCTCAACAACACGGTGAGCCGGGCCAAGCGTGACGCGTTCAACCGGTGGATGCGTACCTCCGGTGAGTACGACGCCGTGATCGACTTCGATCGGGCCGTGCGGGACCCGGCCGTGCCGCAACGGATTGCGGCTGCCTACGACTGCGGCGACCATCTGCATCCCAGCGACGCAGGCATGGCGGCCATGGCCGAGGCCGTGCCGCTGGAGCTCTTCAGGTAGGACCAGTACCCAGCGCGGGTTACGCCGGGCGGCCGGGCTGCTCCGCGATATCGGGTTACTCGGGCAGAGCGGGTTACTCCGAGAACCTGCTCGGGTCGCCGGCGCCGACCCGCAGGATCTCCGGGGCGCCCTCGGACAGATCCACGACCGTGGTCGGCTCGGTGCCGCACTCGCCCGAGTCGACTACCGCGTCCACGCTGTGGTCCAGCGCTTCCTTGATCTCCCAGCCCTGGGTCATCGGCTCCGCCTCGCCGGGCAGCAGCAGGGTGCTGGAGACGAGCGGCTCACCCAGCTCGGCAAGGATCGCCTGGGCGGTGACGTGGCTGGTGATGCGTACCCCGACGGTCTTCTTCTTCGGGTGCAGCAGACGCCGCGGCACTTCCTTGGTGGCGGGAAGGATGAACGTGTACGGCCCCGGCGTGGACGCCTTCACAGCCCTGAACAGCGAGTTGCTGATCTGCACGAACTGGCCGAGCTGCGCGAAGTCGTGGCACATCAACGTGAAATGGTGCCGGTCGTCCAGATGCCGAATTGATCGGATCCGGTCCAGCCCGTCCTTGTTGCCCATCCGGCAGCCGAGCGCGAAGCACGAGTCGGTCGGATAGGCGATCAGCCCGTCACCGCGGACCACGTCGACGATCTGGTGGATGCTGCGCTGCTGCGGGTTGTCTGGGTGCACGTCGAAGTACTTGGCCACTCCGACAACCCTAGTCGTCGACCTTGGCCGACATCTCCGGTCGGCTGGTCTGGGCAAGTGGGGTCTGGGCAAGCGGGGTCTGGGCAAGCGGGAGTCCGGGCCGGCAGGTCTTGTCGGCGAGCCTGGCTAGAGTCCGCTCATGGAGAGCGTGTACCGCCCCGCTGTGCGTGTGATCTGTTTCGACGCCGACGGCCGAATTCTGCTCCTGCACTGGGAGGACCCCATCAACGGACACCGCCTCTGGGAGCCGCCCGGCGGCGGCATCGAACCGGGGGAGAGCCCGCTCGACGCAGCCCGACGCGAACTCACCGAGGAGACCGGCCTGGACGCGAGCGCGATCCTCCCCGATTTCATCGACGTCCACCGTGACACATGGTGGAAAGGCCGGCGATTCGCCGGCCCCGAACAATTCTTCGCGGCCTTCTTTTTGACGTCACGGCCGTTGGTGGTCCGGGACGGTCTCCTTGAGTACGAGCAACGCGAACTACTCGGCCACACCTGGGCCGATCCGGCCGCACTGGAGCCGGGGCAGGCCCGAACGGCGCCGGATCCGTTGCCAGGCAGCATCGAACCCCCGAACCTCGCCGACGTCATCCGCGAGTTGAGCGCCCGACCTCGTTGACGCGAGACGCCGGGAACTCACGTCCGCCGGTGATACTTCGCTCGATGGTGGCTCTTGGCACGGCGATGTCCGAGTTGCCACTTACCGCCTTCTGACCAAGGCTTCATGTGGTGCGCACAACGGGTCCAGTGCCGCCGTCACCACGGCAGCGGCCTCCCTGTCGAGAAGGCCACGCAACCGTACGCGTCCGTCGCCCGCCGGCGTCAGCGTAAGAAACCGCTGCTCCCGTGCTTCGCGCTCGGCCCGGCGTAACCGGGCTTCCTCCTCGGCCTCGCCGACCTCTGGGGCGACGTGCTCCAGGATCCGGCGTGCCGCGATCCGCAACCGCTCTCGCAGCCACATGATCGCCGTCGCCGCCTGTTGCGACCCGGGGAATCCCGCGGCCGTCCACCTCGCGCACCGCGTGCAGCAGAGCGGCCTGCAGCACCTGCTGAGCGCGGAAGACCTGGTCGAGGAAGCCCTGCAGGTCAGGCTCGGACAGCCCGAACATCGGCGCGCGAGCGCACTCGTCCGCCACCGTTGCCAACCGCTCCGCCGCCTCCAGCACGCGACAATCTTCGAACATGCGTACGACAGAAACATCTCCCCGTGCCGAGCCAGAGGCGCCATCAAGAATTTGCGACAACCCAGAAAAATCGACCGGACTAGAGGCGAAGCGCAGGGCGACGAACGCGGGGGCCACGAACGCAGGGCGACGAACGCGGATCAAAGAACAGGCACGGCAGAGAGCAGCCCTGTCTCATCGCACGTCCTCACGAACCCAAGCCGCTGTGTCCGCTGGCAACCGCCCGTCCGGAGCAAGCGGCCCACTGCTGATCAACACCTCACCGTCCGGCACCGCCACCGGCCCAGCACCCATCGCCACCACCAGGGCGAACCCCGGTCGTCGCGCGGTCAACCGATCGTCACCGTCGACAGACCACACCACTGGATCGTCCGCCGAGAGAACGCCCTCGGCCTGCAGCAACCGCCGCAGCGCGATCGCATCCCGGCACAACGGCAGCGTCGGCGACTCCAGATAGCGGTCCCAGCCTTCCGGAACAGGTAGCCAAGGAGGTCCAGATTCAGCCGACTCACATCCAGGGCCCGCAGAAAAACCACCGCTCCACGGCAACGGCACCCGGCACCCGTCCCGCGACATCCCGGACCTCTCCCAAGCCGGGTCCTGCCGCGCCTCCTCGGGCACGTCAACCTCGGGCAACCCATACTCCTGCCCCTGATACACATACGCCGCCCCGGGCAACCCGAGGACCACGAGCAGAGCGGCCCGTGCCCGCGCCTCACTGCCATACCGCGTAGGCGTACGCACCACGTCATGGTTCTCCACGACCCACGTGACCGGCGGATGCCGCAGCACCTGCTCGCCGGCCGCCCGCCACGCACCCGCACTCCACGGCGCCACCAGGAATCCGAACGCGAACGCCTGATGCAGCCGATCCGGGCCCACGAACCGAGCCGCCCGGCCCGGTTCCAGGTTGACCTCGCCGATCAGGACGCGCGGCGGGTCGTACCCGTCGGCGATCTCCCGCCAGCGGCGGAAGACCCCGGGTGTCTCCGGCTGGTCGCACACGAGCGGGTTGCCCCGCAGCCGCCCCGGCTCAGGCGTCACCCCGTCCGGGAGCGACGGCAGCCCGGGTGCCTTGTAAAGCCCGTGCGCCACATCCACCCGCAGCCCGTCGACGCCCCGATCGAACCAGAACCGGATCACCTCGTCGAAGAACGGCGCGGTCCGTGGATCACGCCAGTTCCAGTCCGGCTGCGACGGGGCGTACAGATGCAGGTACCACGTACCGTCCCCGACCGGCTCCCAGGCCGAGCCGCCGAACACGCTCGGCCAGTTGTTGGGCGTCGCGCTGAAGTGGAAGCGTTCCCGCGCGGACTCGTCTCCCGCCAGCGCCTTCTGGAAGATCGGATGGTCCGATGAGCAGTGATTAGGGACGATGTCGATGATCACACGCAGTCCGAGTTCGTGCGCCCGCGCGAGCAGGGCGTCGAAATCAGCGAGATCCCCGAAGATCGGGTCGACGCCACGGTAGTCGCTCACGTCGTACCCATGATCTCTCTGGGGTGAGGTCTGGAACGGTGTGAGCCAGAGCGCGTCGCACCCCAGACCCGCGATGTGGCCGAGGCGGGCCGTCAGGCCCGCGAGGTCGCCGATCCCATCCCCGTTGGCATCTGAGAATGATCTTGGATAAACCTGGTAGACGACACCGTCTCTCCACCACACACCCGCCACACACCAAGTGTCCGGGGAAGCGTGGCAAGGCGCAGCGATCGAGAGCAAGCTAGGGCTGAGTTGAGCAAGCTGAGCAAAGCCGAAGCGAAGGAGTGGGAGCGCAGTGGAAACCGAACTCTTCATCGGCGGCAAATGGGTGCCGGCCTCCTCGGGGAGCCGCTTCGACGTCCTCGACCCGGCGACCGGCGACACCATCGCCTCGGTCGCGGACGGCAGTGAGGCGGACGCGATCGCCGCGGTGGACGCGGCTGCTGCCGCGGGTCCCGCTTGGGCCAAGACACCTCCGAGGGTACGCGGGGAGGTGCTGCGCAAAGCGTTCGAGCTGATGACCGAACGCGCCGCCGACCTGGCAAAACTGATCAGCCTCGAGAACGGCAAGGCCCTCGTGGACGCGAAGGGCGAGGTCACCTACGCGGCCGAGTTCTTCCGCTGGTTCGCGGAGGAGGCGGTCCGCGGCGAGGGTTCGATCGCGACCGCTCCGTCCGGCGCCAACAAGCTTCTCGTGGTGCGCCAGCCGGTCGGCGTGTGTGTGCTCGTCACGCCGTGGAACTTCCCGGCCGCCATGGCCACCCGCAAGATCGGGCCCGCGCTCGCGGCCGGCTGCACGGTGATCCTGAAGCCGGCCAGTGACACCCCGCTGACCGCGCTCGCGATGGCCGCGATCCTGGCCGAGGCGGGCGTACCCGAGGGTGTGGTGAACGTGCTGCCGTCCCGCAGCTCCGGCAAGGTCGTGTCGGCGATGCTGCACGACCCGCGGGTGCGCAAGCTGTCGTTCACCGGCTCCACCGAGGTGGGCCGGATCCTGCTCGCCCAGGCCGCTGAGAACGTGGTGAACACGTCGATGGAGCTGGGCGGCAACGCGCCGTTCCTGGTCTTCGCGGACGCCGACCTGGACGCCGCGGTCGACGGCGCGATGATCGCGAAGATGCGCAACGGCGGCGAGGCGTGCACCGCGGCGAACCGGTTCTTCGTCGAGGCGCCGGTCGCCGACGACTTCTCCAGCAGGCTCGCGCAGCGCATGTCCGCGCTCGTCGTGGGTCCGGGCACGGACGAGAAGACACAGGTGGGCCCGCTGGTCAACGAGGACACCGTGGCGAAGGTGGACAGTCTGGTCCGCTCCGCGCTCGACGCCGGCGCCGAGGCGATCACCGGCGGCAGCCGTCCGGGCGGTCCCGGCTACTACTACCCGCCGACCGTGCTGACCGGCGTCCGCCCGGACGCGGCGATCCTCCGCGAGGAGATCTTCGGCCCGGTCGCGCCGATCGTGACGTTCAGCAGCGAGGACGAGGCCGTCGCGCTCGCCAACGACACGGAGTACGGCCTCGTGGCCTACGTCTACACCGGCGACCTGTCCCGCGGCCTGCGGGTGAGCGAGGCGATCGAGGCCGGCATGGTCGGCGTGAACCGCGGCCTGGTCAGCGACCCGGCCGCCCCGTTCGGCGGCGTCAAGCAGAGCGGCATCGGCCGCGAGGGCGGCCACGAGGGCCTCCTCGAGTACCTCGAATCGAAGTACATCGCCGTCAGCTGGTAGGGAACCCCGCCGCTGCTCGTCCTAGGCGATTTCCTTACGCATACGAACCAGAGGCACGGGTACGCCCGAACGAGCGTCACTGAGTTCCTCAACGACCACGTACCCGTTGGCCGTGTAGAGCGGCTGCCCGGACAGGGTTCCCATCAGCTCAAGGGTGGTGAACCCGTCCGCGGCGGCCGCTCTCTCGCACTCGGCCAGGATCATCCGGCCGACCCCTCGCCGCGCGTGCCGCGGATGCGTGAACATGGCCCGTACCCTCGCCGGGTCCCGTCCCGGCTCCAGCAGTGCGGCATCCCGCCCGGCGCTGTGGTCGCCGCCATAGAGCGTCGCCCGCCGGCTCCACCCACCACACCCGCAGACGGTCACGCCCTCCTTCGCCACAGACTCTTCAACAATCTCTTCGACCACGAAGTACGTCCCGTCGATGACGAGCTGCGTGTCCAGCCCCATGATCGAGTGGCTCGCGGCGATCTGGTCGTCGTCGAGAAACCCCCGCTGCAGCTCGGCGATCGACGCCGCCATCACCTCCCGCAGCGCAGGCAGGTCGTCTTCGGTCGCGACTCGGATCCGCAGGCTCATGACACCCCATTGTGGTGACCGCTCGGGTCGCGCCATCACCGGCTCTGGCTTACCGTCGAAATGTTCTTCGTTATCGATGCGTAACGGGGTGGACATCATGCGTTCCTATCGACTGACCGTTTTGGCACGAGCGGCCGCCGCGCTTCTCCTGACAGGTGCTCTGGGAGCCTGTGGCAGCGACGAGGGCGACTCCGGAGGGACGCTCACCGTCTGGAGCCTGGAGAACCTGACCGACCGGGTCCAGGCCACCCAGAAGATCGCCGACGAGTTCACCAAGTCCACCGGCATCCCGGTGAAGATCGTGGCCACCGACGAGAACCAGTTCAGCAGCCTGATCACCTCGGCCGCCGCAGCCGGGACACTGCCGGATGTGGTGGGTGCGCTCCCGCTCGCCGCCGTGGCGCAGATGGCCACCAACGAGCTGCTCGACACCGAGGCCGCCAAATCAGTCGTGGACCAGCTGGGCACCGGCACGTTCGCGGCACCGGCACTAGCACTGACCAGCCAGGACGGCAGTCCGGACGGCCAAGGGCAGTGGGCGGTGCCCTCCGACGGCTGGGCGCAACTTCTCTTCTACCGCAAGGACCTGTTCGAAGCGGCCGGCCTGCCCGCACCGGACACCTATGCCGCGATCCGCGCCGCCGCCGAGAAGCTCAACGCGAACCAGGTCGCCGGCATCACCGTTGCGACCGTCGGGAACGACGCGTTCACCCAGCAGACCTTCGAGAACCTCGCGCTCGGCAACAACTGCCAGCTCGTCGACGACGCGAAGGCCGTGCTGCTCGACTCACCGCAGTGCGTGGAGACGTTCCAGCTCTACGCCGACCTGGTGAAGAACTGGTCGGTGCCGGGCGCGCAGGACGTGGACACCACCCGCGCGACGTATTTCGCCGGCAAGGCGGCCATGGTCGTCTGGTCGTCGTTCCTGCTCGACGAACTGGCCGGCCTGCGTAACGACGCCGTGCCCACGTGCGCCGAGTGCAAGAACGACCCGGCCTGGCTGGCCAAGAACACCGGTGTGGTCACCGCCGTGAGCGGCCCTCAGGGGCAGCCGGCCCAGTTCGGCGAGATCACCAGCTGGGCCATCACCCGGAACGAAGGGGGCGCCGAGAACACCGACGCGGCCAAGCGCTTCGTCAGCTACATGATGAACGAGGGCTACACCGACTGGCTCGGCATCGCTCCCGAGGGCAAAATTCCAGTGCGCAAGGGTACGGCCGACGACGCCACAAAATTCGTCAAGGCCTGGAACACCCTGCCGGCCGGGGTGGACGCCAAGAAGCCCCTCGCCGAGATCTACCCGGAGGATTTCCTCACCGCGCTGCAGAGGAGCCCGGACACGTTCCAGCGCTGGGGCTTCCCGCAGAAGCAGGGCGCCCTGGTCGGCGCGACCCTCGGCGAGTTGCCGGTACCGAAGGCGATCAACAGCCTGACGACCGGCGAGCTGGACGCGGCCGGGGCGGCGCAACGAGCGGCGGAGGACGTCAAGACGATCCAGAAGTCCCTCGAGTAGGTCTGCGGGCAACGGGTGAAGAAGCCACTGACACTCCGGCAGCGGGAGAACCGTGCCGGCCTCGCCTACCTGTCCCCGACCCTGGTCGTGGTCCTGGTCGTCGTAGTCCTGCCGATCCTCTGGACCGTCATGCTGGCCTTCCAGCGGATCCGGCTGATCAACCTGCGCCGGGCCGGTGTCTTCGGCGACTACAGCCTCGCCAACATCGAGGTGGTCCTGACCTCGCCCGGCTTCTGGTCGTCACTCTGGACGACAGTGATCTACACGGTCGGCTCGACTCTCGGATCCATAGCTGTCGGCCTGATCGCGGCCCTGGCTCTGCGTGATTCAAGAAAGCGGGGCCGGACCCTGGTCAGGGCCTCGGTCCTTCTTCCGTACGTAGCTCCCGTGGTGGCCGTGACATTCGTCTGGACCGTGCTGCTCAGTCCCCAGTTCGGCCTCTTGAACGACTGGGGGATGAGGTTCCTCGGCTGGGACCGGCCGATCGCGTTCCTCAGCCAGCGTGAGTACGCCCTGAACGTCCTGGGCTGGCACGTCGACATCCCGCTGGCGCTGCTCACCGTGATCGCGTTCGAGTCGTGGCGGTACTTCCCGTTCGCGTTCCTGTTCCTGCTCGCCCGCCTCCAGGCGGTGCCGCAGGAACTGGAAGAGGCGGCCCGGGTCGACGGCGCCGCGCCCACCCAGGTCTTCCGGCACATCCTGCTGCCGCAGCTCTCCGCCGTGATCGCGCTGCTCTGCGTGCTGCGCTTCATCATGACGTTCAACAAGTTCGACGACGTGTACCTGCTGACCGGCGGCGGCGCCGGCACCGAGGTGGTGAGCGTACGCGTCTTCGAGTTCCTCACCGCCCGCTTCGACATCGGCGCCGCAGCCGCGCAGGCCCTGGTTCTCGCCGCCGGCCTGATCGTGCTGCTGGCGATCTATCTGCGCTTCCTGGCACCCCGCGTCGAGGGGGAGGAGTAGCCCCATGAGGTGGACCGGAGGAGATCGGGCCCAGACCGAGACCCGGGTGCTCAACGTCCTGCGCCCGCTGGTGATCACCGTGCTGCTGGTCACCACGCTGTTCCCGTTCCTCTACATGCTGCTGCTCTCGGTACGCCCGATCGAGCAACTCCTCCAGAACCCGGGACAGTTCTGGGTGTCGCCCTCCGAGTGGACCGTCAGCACGTACCAGGAAGTGCTGGCCTCGGTGGCCGACGGCGGGCAGGGCTTCCTGCGTCTGCTGACGAACTCGGCGATCGTCTCGGTGGCCGCCACCGCCCTGACACTGCTGGTGTCGATCCCCGGCGCGTACGCGGTCAGCCGCCTGCGGTTCACCGGTCGCCGTCAGGTGCACTTCCTGTTCCTGTCGGTCTACCTGTTCCCGTCGATCCTGCTCGCGATCCCGCTGTTCGTGCTCTTCACCCGGCTCGGGCTGCGCGGCTCGCTGGCCGGGCTGACGTTCGTGTACATCGCGCAGACGGTCCCGGTCTCGATCTACATGCTGCGCAATTACCTCAGCACGATCCCGGAGAGCCTGGAGGAGGCGGCTGCCGTCGACGGGTACGGCCGGCTTCAGACGCTGGTCAAGATTGTTCTTCCGCTGGCAGCTCCGGCCGTGATGGCGAACGCCCTGTACGTCTTCATGATCGCGTGGAACGAATTCCTGTTCGCCCTGCTCTTCCTGGTGGAGGATCGCGCCGACTGGACCGTCTCGCTCGGCCTGGCGCAGCTCTCCGGTGGCATCGAGGTCAGCAAGACCGTCCTGATGGCTGGTTCCGTTGTGCTGACGCTGCCGATTGTGATCATATTCTTCGCGGCTGAGCGGCTGCTCACCGAAGGATTGACAGCAGGAGCCGAAAAAGCCTGACGTATGGGGGATCTGAACCCCTGACGCTGGGAACAGAGGATCATGGAGCGGTTACTCCTAGTGATTGTTTGGCAGTAACCCCTAGGAAATGAATAATCTTGTTCCTCTGGCCCCCTCCCGATGTTGCTCCCCCGGCGCGCTGGCCGATACTAGGCGGGCCGTTCAGCGCCCCACCGCAGCTCGGGTCCCCCTGAGAGGACATATATCGCCATGCGCAAGTCTCTGCTCGCCCTGGTCGCCGCAGGCCTGTTGACCACGGTCACACTCACGGCTTGTGACGACGGCACCGATCCCGGTGACAACAGCGACAGTGGCTCGGCAACGACCAGCAACGGTGGCGACTCGTCCGGTTCGGGCGGCATCGGTGTGATCCTGCCCGACACCAAGAGTTCGCAGCGCTGGGGAACGGACGACCCGAAGTACCTGAAGGCCGCATTCGAGGCCGGCAAGGTGCCCTACACGATCGAGAACGCCGAAGGCGACAAGGAGCAGTTCAAGCGCCTTGCCGACAAGATGCTGGACGAAGGCGCGAAGGTCCTGATCATCGCGAACCTGGACTCGGTGAGCGGCAAGGCCGTGATCGACGACGCCCACTCGCGCAGCGTCCCCGTCATCGATTACGACCGTCTCACCCTCAACGGCGGCGCCGACTACTACGTCAGCTTCGACAACGAGCGGGTCGGCGAGCTCCAGGCACAGGAACTGGTCAACTGCCTGACCGCCAAGAAGGTCGACAACCCGATCGTCGCCGAGCTCAACGGCTCGCCGACGGACAACAACGCGACGCTGTTCAAGAACGGTTACGACCGGGTCCTGCAGACCCACTTCGACAACGCCACGTTCATGAAGGGCCCGGACCAGTTCGTGCAGGACTGGGACAACGACGAGGGTCGCGAGATCTTCGCTCAGATGCTGAAGCAGTACCCGAAGATCGGCGGCGTCCTCGCCGCCAACGACGGCCTCGGCAACGCGGCCATCGAGGTGCTCCGGGAGAAGAACATGAACGGCGTCGTCCCGGTCACCGGCCAGGACGCGACCGTGCAGGGTCTCCAGAACATCCTCATCGGCGACCAGTGCATGACCGTGTACAAGAACGTGAAGCTCGAGGCGGACGCCGCCGCGAAGCTGGCGATCAACCTGTACAAGAACGTCAAGTCGCCGGTCGACGACAAGCTGAAGGACCCGGAGTCGGGCGCCTACGTGCCGTTCGTGAAGCTGGAGCCGGAAGCCATCACCAAGGCCAACGTCAAGACGGTCGTGGACGGCGGCTACGTCACCGCGAAGGTGCTCTGTACCGCGAAGTTCAAGGCCGCCTGCAACAAGGCCGGCATCAAGTAGGCAAGTGGGCCATTAGCTGAACCAGGCCAGTGGCTGGAGCAGGCCTGTGGCTGAAGCAGGCCAGATTTGGAAGCAGAGAGGCCGGCAGGCCGCCGTCAGGCGACTCGCCGGCCTTTCGCCGTGCCGGGGATTCCCCGGAGCGAGTTCAGCTGATGATCTTGATGCGGACGCGACGGTTCTGGCGGCCTTTGCTCTCCACCTTGACGACCTGGACCCGGCCGACCTGCGCGGTGGACGCCACGTGGGTGCCGCCGTCGGCCTGCACGTCCAGTCCGACGATGTCGATCACCCGGATCTCCGGGTTCTCCAGCGGCGGCAGCGCGTCCTGAGTGCGCACCAGCGTCGGAATGGCGAGAGCCTCCTCGCGGGGCAGCACCCGCGCCACGATTTTCCGGTCCGCGCTGATCTCCGCGTTCACGGCGTCCTCAAGAGCCTGCTTGAACCCGGCGGGAACCTCGGGCAGGTTGAAGTCCATCCGCGCCTCGCCGGGCTGCATGTTGCCCCCGGTGACCAGAGCGCCGAAGTCCCGGAACACGGTCCCGCAGAGAATGTGCAGCCCCGAGTGCGTCCGCATGAGGCTGCTCCGCCGCTCGTCGTCCAGCGCACCCCGCACGGTCGTCCCCACCGCCGGCACCGGATCACCCGGCGCCGGTAGCAGGAACAGGTCGTCACCCTGCCCGCGCTGGCTGCCGGATCGCCGAACATCGACGATCCGGGTCTGCACGCCCTGCCAGAGCAGCACCCCGTGGTCCGGTGGCTGCCCGCCGCCGCCCGGATAGAACGCCGACCGATCCAGGACGATGCCCGCCTCCGGATCGGCCGGATCCGACCACACGACCGTGCAGTCCCACTCGCGTACCGTCGGGTCGGCCCAATCCAGACGTTCGGTCATGGAACCGACTTTAGGCCAGGACGGAACCGGTTTGGGCCAGGACGGGACCGGTTTGGGCCAGGACGGGACCGGTTTGGGCCAGGACGGGACCGGCATCAGGCCAGGACGGGACCGGCTCGCCGCCGGTGTACCGCACCGCCTTCAGGCCAGCAGCTCCCGGACACGCGGGATGACCTGCGTGCCGTACAGCTCCACGCACTTCATCAGCCGGTCGTGCGGAAGCGTGCCGTGCGAGTACTTCAGGTCGAACCGCTGGATCCCCAGCGCACTCACCGTCGCCGCGATCTTCTGAGCGACCGTCTCCGGGGACCCGACGTGCCAGGCGCCCTGGGTGATGTCCGCGACGAAGCGGTCCTTCGTCGTCCGCGGCCAGCCCCGCTCGCGCCCGAGCCGGTCCAGCATCCGCCGGGCGTGCGGCCAGAGAACCTCGATCGCCTCCTCGTCGGTCTCCGCGACGAAACCGGGACAGTGCGCCGCAACATGGGGTGTGACCACTGGCTGGTCCGGCTCCAACTGGCCCGGCTCTGGCTGGCCCGGCTCTGGCTGGCCCGGCTCTGGCTGGCCCGGCTCTGGCTGGCCCGGCTCTGGCTGGCCCGGCTCTGGCTGGCCCGGCTCTGGCTGGTTCGGCTCCAGTTCTGCGAGTTCCTTCAGCGCGCGGTGGTACAGGTCGACGTACGGCGCGAACCGGGCCGGCTCGCCACCGATGATCGCCAGCACCAGCGGCAGGCCGTACTGTGCGGCTCGCACCACCGACTCGGGACTGCCACCCACGCCGATCGAGGCGTGGATCCGGCCCGACTCGGTCTTCGGGTAGACCTGCTGGTCCTTCAGCGGCGGCCGCACCGAGCCGGACCAGGTCACCGGCTCCTCGGTGAGCAGGTGCGAGATCAGGTCCAGCTTCTCCGAGAAGAGCTGCTCGTAGTCCGACAGGTCGTACCCGAACAGCGGGAACGACTCGGTGAACGAGCCCCGGCCCAGGATGATCTCGGAGCGGCCGCCCGAGATGGCGTCCAGGGTGGCGAAGCGCTCGAACACCCGTACCGGATCGTCGGAGCTCAGAACCGTGACCGCCGTGCCCAGCTTGATTCGCTCGGTCTTGGCGGCGATGGCCGCCAGCACGATCTCCGGTGCGGAGACCGCGTAGTCGTCACGGTGGTGTTCACCGACACCGAACGCGTCGACGCCGACCCGGTCAGCGAGGACCGCCTGTTCGACCACGTTCCGGATGACTTGCGCGTAAGGGATGGCCTTGCCGTCGTCGCCGACCGTGACGTCGCCGAAGGTGTCCAGCCCGAACTCTACTTTTGGATCTTCCACCAGTAGATCCTAGCCATGTCCGGGCCTTGTCCGGGTTTCCAGCCGTGGGAGGTGTCAGCGGCGCCCACCTCCCGTCGCCGACCGGCCCTTCAAGCGGCGGCCGAACTCCTTGGCGATCTCTTTCTTGGCGTCGCGCTCGGCCATGACCTGCCGCTTGTCGTAGGACTTGAGGCCTCGTGCCAGCCCCAGCTCGACCTTGGCCCAGCCGTCCTTGAAGTAGAGCGACAACGGCACCAGGGTGAGGCCGGACCCCTCGTTGAGCTTGTTCAAGATCTTGATGATCTCGTCCTTGTGCAGCAGCAGCTTGCGGGTCCGGCGCGGGGCATGGTTGGTCCAGCTGCCGAAGCCGTATTCCGCGATGTGCAGGCCGTAGAGCATGAGCTCGCCGTCGTGCTCCTGGGCGAACGTGTCCACGAGTGACACGCGGCCCAGGCGCAGCGATTTCACCTCGGTCCCGGCCAGCACCAGGCCCGCCTCATAAGTCTTGAGAATCGCGTAGTCGTGACGCGCCTTCTTGTTGGAGGCGATCAGCTTGGTCCCGGTCTCCTTGGCCACAAAGAAACCCTAAGCCAAACCACCTAACACCAGCATGACAGCACCCGTCATAACCCCGGCCCGTCATAACCCGGCACGGTCAACCCCAGCACGGTCAGGCCCACATCCTCACGAAACCCCGGGGACGGAAGGCGGGTCGACCGGTAGCGGGCGGCGCATCGAGTACGTCACGCTGCTCAGCCGGTGCGGCTCGTCCTTCACATGGATGACCGCGCGGTCGTAGGCCTGCCAACCGGCCAGGCCCGCCCGGTTGAGGTGCCGGATGTCGTCGAAACGTTCGTCGGTGCCCCAGCGCAGAAGGCCACCGGGATGGTGGAACGTCGCCGTCCAGTCCATGAACCGGTCGGATCCCAGCGTGCCCGCGGCGCGGTATTCGAGCCGCGCGTATTCCCAATTGTCCACCGGATGATTATGCCGTCCGGTTCGGACAGCTACACCCTCTCGGAGATCACCGTTTGACCGTTCAGGTGCTCGTAACCGGCCTTCACCAGCTCGCGCAGCACCTCTTGATCCACATCGGCGAGGCGTTTCAGGTACAGACAGGACTTCCCGGTGCGGTGCGGGCCGAGACGTTCAAGCAGGCCAGGGTACGCGTCGAAGCCCGCCGAGACATACAGCGTGAGCGCCTGTTTCCGGGGCGACATGCCGACGGCCGGCCAGTCTCCCTCGGTGCCCGTCGCATATCGGTAGTGATAGGTGCCGAACCCGACGATCGCCGTACCCCACATGGTGGGCTCGGCCCCGGTGGCGTCCCGGATCAGAGCCAGCGCGGCCACGGCGTCGGCGCGACGTTTCGGATCAGCGACGGCGGCCAGGAACTCGTCGACGCCTTGTTCGGTACGAACGGTCTTCGGCTCGGCCATGGCTCTCAGAGTAAGCCGGTGAACAGGCCGTTGTCACAGTCTGAACGGGCGAAATGGCGGTCTGATCCCGCGCCAGCCAACGAATCTTGACGCACCTCGGGGCGGTGAAAATCGCTCAAGATCCGTTGGCCTACGGCGAGCTGGCCTACGGCGACCTGGCTGCGGCGACCTGGCTGCGGCGACCTGGCTGGGAGTTCTAGAGGACCGCTGCCAGAGCCGGGTACCACTTGTCGGCGATCTTCGCGTTGCCGGCGTCGTTCGGGTGTACGCCGTCGTACGTGTCGGTCGCCGTGGTGAAGCCGGTCCACTGGTCGACCACGCTGATCGGCGACGCGGCCGTGCTCAGCGACGACGCCCAGGCCGGGATCGCCGCGTTCAGGGCGACCACCCGCTGCCCGCAGTCAGTGCAGGTGGGCGGGTTCAGCGGGATGATCTGAGCGACCAGGATCGTCATGTTCGGGTTGGACGCCCGCATCTGCCCGACCATTTTCGTGTACGCGTCCAGGATCGTGGTCGTCGACAGGTTGCTCCAGGCGTCGTTCGTGCCGAAGTGCATCAGCACGACGTCCGGATCGGTGGCCGAGAGCCAGCCGGGTAGCAGGTTCTGGTTAGCGACGTTGGTGGCCAGGTAACCACCGTGCCCTTCGTTCTCGCCGTCGTAGGCGAAGCCGCATCCCTGCCCCGGCAGCGTCCCGACGAAGTCGACAGCGGCAGCCGGCAGCTTCTGCCAGAGCAGCGCCCGCCAGCATCCCGGCGACCCGGTGATCGAGTCGCCGAGCGCCATGATCTTCACCGGCCCCCCGGCAGGCGGCGACGACGGTGAAACAGAAGGTGACACCGAAGGCGAAACAGAAGGCGAAACTGAGGGGGAGACAGAGGGCGAAACCGAGGGCGACACGGACGGCGAAACCGAGGGCGAACCGGAAGGCGTGACCCCTCCCGTGCACACCACCCCGTTCAAACTGAACCCGCTCGGCGCCGGGTTCGACCCCGTCCACGAGCCGTTGAAGCCGAACGACGCGGTCCCGCCGGTGGCGACGGTCCCGTTCCAGGCGGCGTTGCGGACGGTCACCGCGGACCCGGCCTGCGTGACCACGCCGCTCCACAGCTGGGTGATCGTCTGCCCGGCCGCGAACGACCAGGTCAGCGACCACGACGTAACCGGGTCGCCGAGATTGGTGACGGTGACGTTGGCGCCGAATCCGCCAGGCCACTGGCTGGACACGGCGTACGAGACGGAACATCCGACGGCGGCCTCGGCCCGGGACGCGAGCGGGACGGTGGCGAGCGAGACGGTGACGAGGCCGGCGGCGAGGAATGCCACTAACCGTGGGCGCATGGGGATCTCCATTCCAAACTTTTGGGAGCGCTCCCATTAACCCACATCAATGGACCGGAAGGGGCGAAGCAGAAATTTCAGAGGAGAGCGGAAACCGGCAAACCCCGGATCGACGCGTCCAGAACCTGCACCGTGTGCGCCAGCGCGATCGACCCGCCCCGGCGCCGCAACGCCGCCGCCACCTGCATGAGGCACCCCGGATTCGCGGTCACCAGCAGTGCCGCCCCGGTCGCTGCCACGGCTGATGCTTTCCGGTCACCGAGCTCAGCCGCTGGAACCGGGTTCAGCACGTTCCACACCCCGGCCGACCCGCAACAGATCTCCGGATCGGCGATCTCCCGCACCTCGAGACCCGGAATTCCGCGCAGCAGCGCCCGCGGCTGCGCCCGCACCCCTTGCGCGTGCCCGAGATGGCACGCGTCGTGATAAGCCGCCGTGACCTGCAACGGATGCCGCTCGGCCACCGGACCCAGCTCCACCAGCAGCTCGGCCAGATCCCGGACCTTCGCGGCGAACGCCGCCGCCCGCGACGCATAGGACGGATCGTCGGCGAGCAGCTCGCCGTACTCCTTCAGCGACGATCCGCACCCCGCCGCGTTCACGACGAAGTAATCCATTCCGGTCCGCTCGAACGTCGCGATCAGCTTCCGGGCGAATCGCTGCGCCTCCGCACGCCGCCCGTTGTGCACACTCAGCGCTCCACAACACCCCTGTCCGGAAGGGATCAGAACCTCGCACCCTTCAGCCGCGAGAACGCGTACCGTCGCCGCATTGACCTCGGGAAAGAACGCGGATTGCACGCACCCGGTCAGCATCCCCACGATCGCCCGCCGGTCGCCGCGCGCGGCGACGCGGCGCGGCGGCTTCGGCCCAGCTCCCTGGGAACGGGCGCGCCTCAATTGCGGCGCCAGACTCTCCAAGGTCGCGAGCCTGGGTGCCACTCGCTCCAGGACGCCGGCGCGGCCCACAAGCCGCTGCAAACCAGACCTTTGGTACGCCCAAAGCGGCCCCCGCAGCAAGCGAAGCCGCCGTGGATAGGGGAACAGCGCGAAGATCGCCGCCCGCAGAGCACGATCCCGGCCGGTCCGTTCGTGGCGCCGCTCGACCTGAGCGCGGGTGTCCTCGATCAGCCGGTCGTACTGCACGCCGGACGGGCACGCGGTCACGCACGCCATGCAGCCCAGACAGTTGTCGAAGTGGCCGACCATCGAGTCGCTGAGCGGTTCGCCGGACAGCCCCTGCCCGATCAGGTGGATCCGGCCACGGGGTGAGTCCATCTCCTCGCCCCAGAGCGTGTACGTCGGGCAGGTGGTCAGGCAGAACCCGCAGTGCACACAGTCCGAGACGAGATCCGCACTGGGCCGATTCTGATCATCAAAGGCAGGCGGGCCACCAAAGGCAGGCGGGTCATCAAAGGCAGGCGGGCCCGCGGGTGTGCCGGCGCTCTCGGCGGCACGCAGCGCGTCCACCGGGGGAGTGCCGGTGCCATGCGTGGCATCCACATCGGCCATCAGAAGCCTCCAGAGAACCCGTCAGATCCCGCCCACGAAACGGCCCGGTGCGAACCGACGCTCCGGGTCGAACTGGTCCTTCACCCGCCGCATCAGGGCCAGCCCCGGCACCGGGCCCCACATGTCGAGGGTGTCCCGCACGCCCTCCGGCGCCGACTGGATCACGGCATGGCCGCCGGCCCGGATCGCGGCCGCCCGGATGAGCTCGACCCGCCCGTGCGGCTCGATCCCGTCGGTGGAGAAACCCGCGTAGAGCACCCCGGCTCCGGCCGACCCGGTCACCTCCGCGCCCGCCCCGACCGCCGTGGCCACCATCGCCGGAACCTGCGACAGCAACCCGGTGAGCTTCACCGTCACGTCACCCGGCGGCGTCACACCCCACCAGGGCGGCGGCTCGTCCGACACGTCCACCCCGGCGTTGCTGAGACCCGAGCTGCCGGGACCAGAGCTGCCGAGCAGCCGGGCGACCACGGCGGCCCGTTCCCGTACCCCGGTTGCTGTTCCTTCGAGGAGCACCGCGATCTCCGGGTCGGCGCCGGGTGCGGCGTGCACCTCCACGGCGCTGGGTGCGACCTGGGCGGCGAGGACTCGGGCGGCGTGGATCGCGGGGGCTTTCGCGCGTACGAAAGCAATCGCGGCCGGCGCCGGATGCAGCCGGAAGACGCACTCGGTGATCAAGCCCAAGGTTCCGAAGGAACCGGTGTAGAGCTTGCCCAGGTCGTAACCGGCGACGTTCTTCACGACCTTGCCGCCCGCGTGCGTGATCTTGCCGTCCGGCCGGACAACGGTGATGCCGATCAGCAGATCGCGGGCCGTTCCGTAACGCAGCCGGCGGGGACCGCTGGCGTTCGCCGCGACGGTGCCGCCCGCGGTCGCGGCCGGGGGAGCGTCCAGGGCGAGCTGCTGACCGGGCAGCGCGTGCAGGTCGGCCATCGGCGTGCCGGCCCGGACCACCGTGATCAGGTCACCGGCCGCGTGCTCGACCACACCGGTCAGCCGGCGGGTGTCGATGATCAGGTCGAGGTCGCGGGGTGGCGGGCCCTGCTGAAGTTTGGTGCCGCCGCCGCGAATCACCACGGTGAGGCCCGAGGAGGCGGCGATCAGCGCCGCCGCCTCCTCGGCACTGGCCGGTGCCGCGACCAGGCGGGCCGGCACCGAGCCGACCACGTCATCGTCACCCGCTTTGACAGCGAGATCGTCCAGAGCGGACATGTCAGAAGACCTCCGCGCCGTCGTAGGCGAAGGCGCCCTGGCGACGCCCCGGACGCTCGCCGCAGAGGCGTGGCGTGGGGAAGACCTTGCCGGGGTTCGCCAGGTTGTCCGGGTCGAACGCGCACCTGACCAGCTGCATCGTCTCCAGGTCGACGTCGCTGAACATGCGGGGCATGTACCGCGCCTTGTCCACACCGACGCCGTGCTCGCCGGTGATCGACCCGCCGTGCTCGATGCAGAGGTCGAGGATCGCGCCGGAGACGGCCTCGGCGCGTTCCGCCTCACCGGGTACGCCGTCGTCGAAGAGCACGAGCGGGTGCAGGTTGCCGTCGCCGGCGTGGAAGACGTTCGCCACCCGCACGCCGTGCTCGTCGGCGACCTCGTTGATGCGGCGCAGCACCTCGGGCAGCGCGGTCCGCGGGATCACACCGTCCTGCACGATGTAGTCCGGGCTGATCCGGCCGACCGCGGCGAACGCCGATTTGCGCCCGCGCCAGATGAGCTGCCGTTCGGTGTCGTCGGCGGCCACCCGGATCTCGAAGGCTGACGCCTCTTCGCAGTGCCGGGTCACCGCGGCGAACTGGGCCTCCACCTCGGCGGCCGGTCCGTCCAGCTCGACGACGAGCACGGCGCCCGCGCCCGCCGGGTAACCGCAGTGCACCGCGGACTCGGCGGCCTCGATGGAGAGCGCGTCCATCATCTCGATCGCCGCCGGCACCACCCCGGCCGCGATGATCGCCGAGGTGGCTGCGCCGGCCTGGTCGGTGGAGGCGAAGGCGGCGAGCAGGGTGCGTACCGTCTCCGGCAGCCGGGTCAGCTTCACGGTGACCTCGGTGGCGACCCCGAGCGTGCCTTCCGAGCCGACGAACGCGCCGAGCAGGTCGTACCCGGGGGTGTCCGGCGCCGCGCCGCCCAGCTGGACCACGGCGCCGTCCGGGGTGACCACCCGCAGCCCCGTCACGTGGTTCGTGGTGAAGCCGTACTTGAGGCAGTGCGCGCCGCCGGAGTTCTCCGCCACGTTGCCGCCGATCGAGCAGATCTGCTGGCTGGACGGGTCCGGCGCGTAGTAGTAGCCGTGCGGCGTCGCGGCCTTGGTGACCTGTAGGTTGATCACCCCTGGCTGGACCACGGCCCGTTCGTCCTCCGGCCGCATCGCGACGATCTCGCGCAGCTGCGACGTCACGATCAGCACCCCGTCGGCGTGCGGGAGAGCGCCGCCGCTGAGCCCGGTCCCGGACCCGCGCGCCACGAACGGCACCTGAGCCTCCGCGCAGGCCTTGACCGCCGCGACGACATCGGACTCGGAGCGGGCGAGGACCACGATCGCCGGGATGACCTTGTAGTGGGCGAGCCCGTCGCACTCGTAGGTGCGCAGCTGCTGGCGGTCGGTGAGCACCTGGTCCGCACTGATCGCGGCCCGCAGACGGGTCGCGAGCGCATCGATACCCATGGTGGGCCTCCCGGGGCGGCGGGTCACCGGTGACGCCGCCTATGGCCACGCTAACCGTGATCGCCATCACGCGCGACGGGTGCGCCCGCCCAATGAGATCGCCGGTGGCTGGTCGTGGTCGCCCCTTCACCCGTTGTCGATGCTTTTTCGCAGGTCGGGGTCGTCTGCCAAGATGGCCCGATGTTCGCGACTCTGCGCGTTGTTCTTGCCGCTACCTGCGCCCTGGCCGTGGTGGCCGGCTGCAGCTCGTCGGACGAGCCGGACCCGGGGCCCGACGGCGGTCTGGTCAGCGTGACCACCATGCGTGGCGCGTTCCTTCAGGCCTCCGAGGTCGGCCCGACCTGGGCCGCCCCGGAGGAGAGCGCCGCACCCACCCAGCTCGTCAGCTTCTGCGGAGGCGGCGGCGCGCCGCCCGAGGTGCCGCCCGGCGCCCAGCTGGTGTCGTCGTCGCTCGCCGACGAGGGGCAGACCGGCGCCCAGACGCTGCACCAGACCGCGCTCGTCTACCCGGACGCCGCCTCGGCCACCGCCGGGCTGGCGCTGCTGCGCACGGTGGCCGACCAGTGCCCGCCGTCGGCCGACGTACCGGCGACCGTCACGTCCGACCGCAACGAGCCGGCGTACGCCGAGACGACCGAGGTCCGTGATCTCGACGAGGGCGGCTGGTCCGGTTTCGTGATCGTGCGCCACAAGAAGTACGAAACCGCGCACCCGGGCACGGCCGACACCGCGGTGGCCGTGCTGAGCAGCCGCAACGTGGTGCTCGTCGACACGTACGCCCTGTACCGGCTGGACAACGCCAGCGCGTCACCCAACTTCGAGGCCGACTGGCAGAAGCTCGTGGGGTCGGTAGTGCAACGCGTGGGCTGACGCCGGGGATGGACAGCGTGACCTCATTGGTCTATTGTTCGCGGTGCGCCGTTGCGAGTTCTTCCCCCGTGGAATTCGCAGCGGCGCCCTTATTTTCCGGGCAGTGCCGGTCGGTCCTCTGCGGACTCATCCGACTGTCCGATGCGGACTCAGCCGTCCCGGTGAACTTTCTTGAGCGTTGTTCGGTAGTCGCCTAGGCTTCTCATCAACCTCAGTTTACGGTCGGCCGGCATCGGGGGATGTGCATCGGCTACGCGCCTGCTCATGACGCGTTGGTGCTGCTCATGGTCGCTAGAGGTGAAGTAAGAAGGTCCAGCAGCGGGCCGCGGTGGGAGTGGTGCGGGGTGTCCGGTACTGAGGGGGCCTTCTCGATCGCCGGGAAGCTGGACCGGCTCTTCCGCGCCACCGGCCGCCCGGAGCCGAGCTACATGGTGATCGCCGAGGCGATCCGGGCCGGCCAGGGCGTGGCGATCTCGCACACCTACATCTGGCAGCTGCGTACCGGCCGCCGCGACAACCCGACCGTTCAGCATCTGACGGCCCTGGCTCGATACTTCGGTGTGCCGGTGGCGTACTTCCTCGACGACGAGATGGCCCGCCGGGTCGACGGTCAGCTCGAGTTGCTGCGGTCGCTGCGCGATGCCGGCGTCACCGAGATAGCGCTGCGAGCCGCCGACGTGTCGCCGCAGGGCCGGGAAGCGATCACCGAGGCGATCCGGCAGGTCTGGGAGTCCGAACATCCGGAACGGTGACGCAAGGCCCGGCTCACCCGGGACAGCCACGCGATCTCGTCGGCCATCTCCGGTCCGACCGGCGCCCATCGCCCGGGTGCTGCGCCCGGCGGCTCGCCGTCCGCACGCCTGCGCAGCGCGCCGGCGATGCGCCGAGCCTCCGCCGCCGCTGGGTCCGTGCACTCGCCGGCGTCCTGAAGAACAAGATAGGGGCGCAGCGCCAGCAGCCCGTCGCGGATCTCGATCACCCGGCGATAGAGCCGCAGCCGCACCCCGGCCTCCCCGGTCATCTCCAGCGCCGCCCGCGCCGGCCGCATCAGGACCACCTCCGGAAACGCGTCGCGCATCGCGCTCCAGAGAGGCCTCAGAATCAACAGCATTCGGTACGCCCGGAGCACGGTGCCCAGTCGTGCGGCGGCCGGCACCGCCCCGCCGGCCACGTAGAGCACCGCCCCGGCATGCTGCAGCCCGGCGAGCGACGGTTCCCGCAGGGCGGTTTCCCGCAGGGCGGTTTCCCGCAGGGCGGTTTCCCACAGGGCTGTTGCTATCAGGATCGCCTTCGTTGAGGCGTACCCGAAAATGAGCAGGATGCCGGCGGCCATGGTCAGAAGCCCGCGCCGCAGCAAACCGGCGGGCGCAGCCCGGCGGATGATCACGCAGGCGCGCGCGCCGAGAAGGAGAAGGACGGCCAGGTACGCCTCGAAGGTCACCCAGTAGGCGGTGTTCCCGATGATGCGCGGCGCGGGGTCCAGGACGCGTCCGGACGCCTCGATCGTCAGGAGGATCAGAACTCCGCCGGTGAGCGCTGACTGAAAATGACCATGGCCGGTCGCGGTGATCTCGGAGACGAACCGGAGCAGCAGATGTGCGGCGACGACGGCGAGCAGATGCGCGGCGACCGGTGCGGGCCGGCCGGCGGCGACCGCGGGCAGCGCGACGGTGA
Organism: Actinoplanes sp. CA-015351; assembly: GCF_050955685.1. Taxonomy (NCBI): domain Bacteria; kingdom Bacillati; phylum Actinomycetota; class Actinomycetes; order Micromonosporales; family Micromonosporaceae; genus Actinoplanes; species Actinoplanes sp. CA-015351. The sequence goes on along the minus strand of NZ_CP192102.1, from coordinate 5,063,296 downwards.
CGGCGAGGGCGCAGGCCAGCAGGTTCGCCCAGAGAACCCGGCGGCGTGGATCGAGCAGTGCGTCGGTGATGCGGCTCAACGTGGTGTCCGTTTTCGCAGTCAACCGGTTGCTGCGGATCATCGAGGCCAGCAGCTCGGCCTCGCGCTCCTGGTCCGTGGTGTAACCGGCGCGGCCCAGCACGTGACCGATCAGGACCGGGTCGAGGTCTGGGAAGAGCAGCGCGGACAGATCGCCTTTCGGCTGGTGATCACAGAGCATGTGGGCGATCTCGTGCAGCACGATGTGCTCGGCGTGCAGCGGCGACGTCTCCGGGTCGTAGAAGACATGGTCGGCCGACGGCAGCCCGAGCCAGAGTCCGCAGGGCGCTCCCGGTCCGAGCCCGGAGAGGGGTCGTCGCCGGAGTGGTTTCCCGCGCGACGCGGACACCTCGGCGCAGAAGAGATCGAGATCGAAAGGCTCCGGAACCCGGAGCCCGCGCAGCCGTTCCGCACAGCGTCTCCTGAGTCCGGGCTGCCGGAGTCCACCCATTGCCGAAACGCTACCCCGGGTCCGCCAGTGCGCGTAACTGCGCGGAGAGAGCGTGATCCGATCAGGGTTCTTCGTATCGGTGTGGAAAAAGCCACGGGCTGTTAACTATTCGCTTGCCTCGTGCTTAGCCTTACGAATCGCGGGGCAGGAAGTTGCTTCGGCCGCGATTTCTTAACCGGAGGTGGGTGCGGCATGAAGTTCGTCTACGACTTCCATGAGGGAAACAAGGACCTCAAAGATCTGCTCGGTGGCAAGGGCGCCAATCTCGCGGAGATGACGAACCTGGGCCTGCCCGTTCCTCCCGGTTTCACGATCACCACTGAAGCGTGCAAGGAGTTCCTGCGCGAGGGCACCCACGTCGACGGGCTCGACGCCCAGATCGACGAGCACCTCGCCACCCTGGAACGCGACATGGGCCGGCGCCTCGGCGACCCGGCCGACCCGCTGCTGGTCTCGGTGCGCTCCGGCGCCAAGTTCTCGATGCCCGGCATGATGGAGACCGTTCTCAACGTCGGCCTCAACGACGAGTCCGTCGACGGGCTGTCCCGGCAGGCCGGTGGCAACGACAGGTTCGCCTGGGACTCGTACCGGCGGCTCATCCAGATGTTCGGCAAGACCGTCTGTGAGGTGCCCGGCCACGAGTTCGAGGACGCGCTGCACGAGGCGAAGGTGGCCAAGGGCGTCACTGACGACGTCCAGCTCGACGCCGAGGACCTGCGGGCGCTGGTCACGGCGTACAAGAAGGTGTTCGCGAAGCACACCGGCCACGACTTCCCGCAGGACCCGCGCGAGCAGCTCGACCTGGCGATCGCGGCCGTCTTCCGGTCGTGGAACGCCGACCGTGCCGTGCTGTACCGCCGCCAGGAGCGCATCCCGGCCGAGCTCGGCACCGCGGTCAACGTGGTCGCCATGGTCTTCGGCAACCTGGGCGCCGACTCCGGCACCGGCGTCGCCTTCACCCGTGACCCCGCCAACGGCGAGCAGGGCGTCTACGGCGACTACCTGTCCAACGCGCAGGGCGAGGACGTCGTCGCCGGCATCCGCAACACCCTGTCGCTCAGCGACCTGGAACGGCTCGACAAGAAGTCCTACGACGAGCTGATGCAGATCATGGCCACGCTGGAGGGCCATTACCGGGACCTCTGCGACATCGAGTTCACCATCGAGCGCGGCAAGCTCTGGATGCTGCAGACCCGGGTCGGCAAGCGCACCGCTGCCGCCGCGTTCACCATCGCCAGCCAGCTCGTCGACGAGGGCGTGATCGACCTCGACGAGGCGCTCGTCCGGGTCACCGGCGCGCAGCTCGGGCAGCTGATGTTCCCGCGGTTCGACCTTGCCTCCTCGCCGGAGAGCATCACGCGCGGCGTCGGAGCCTCGCCCGGTGCGGCCTACGGCGAGGTGGTCTTCACCGCCGCCCGAGCCGTCGAGGTGGCCGCCACCGGCAAGCCGGTGATCCTGGTCCGGCGCGAGACCAACCCCGACGACCTGCCCGGCATGATCGCGGCGCAGGGCATTCTGACCAGCCGTGGCGGCAAGACCTCGCACGCTGCCGTGGTGGCCCGGGGGATGGGCAAGACCTGCGTCTGCGGCGCCGACGAGATGGAGGTGGGCTCGTCGTCCTTCACGATCGGCTCGCACACCGTCAGCGAAGGCGACGTCATCTCGATCGACGGCACCACCGGCCGGGTCTACCTCGGTGAGGTGCCGGTCCGGCCGAGCGAGGTGGTGCAGTACTTCGAGGGCGACCTCGACCCGGCACAGGCCAACGACCCGCTGGTCTTCGCGGTGCACCGGATCATCACGCACGCCGACAGCAAGCGCCGTCTTTACGTGCGCACGAACGCGGACACCGGCGCGGACGCTGCCCGGGCGCGGCGGTTCGGTGCTCAAGGCATCGGACTGTGCCGCACCGAGCACATGTTCCTCGGCGATCGTCGTGAGCTGGTCGAACGGCTCATCCTTGCGCGTACCGAAGCGGACCGGAACGACGCGCTCGCCGCGTTGCAACCGCTGCAGCGGGCTGACTTCCTGGACATCTTCCGGGAGATGAACGGCCTGCCGGTCACCATCCGCCTGATCGACCCGCCGCTGCACGAGTTCCTGCCGTCGCTGGAAGAGCTCGCGGTCCGGGTCGCGGTCCAGCACGAGCAGGGCCAGCGGGTCGAGCACGACGAGCAGATGCTCGCCGCGGTGCGCCGGATGCACGAGCAGAACCCGATGCTGGGTCTGCGCGGCGTACGCCTCGGCCTGGTCATTCCCGGCCTCTTCGCGATGCAGGTGCGTGCCATCACTGAAGCGGCGGTCGCGCTCGCCGCCGAGGGCGGCAAGCCGCGACCCGAGATCATGGTCCCTCTGGTCGGCGCCGTCCAGGAGCTGGAGACGGTACGCGCGGAGGCCGAGAAGATCATCGCGTCGACCGTCGGTGACTCGGGTGTCGAGATCCTGATCGGCACGATGATCGAGGTTCCACGGGCCGCTCTCACGGCGGGTCAGATCGCCGAGGCGGCCGAGTTCTTCTCCTTCGGCACCAACGATCTCACCCAGATGGGCTGGGGTTTCTCCCGCGACGACGTCGAGGGTGCGTTCTTCTGGCGTTACCTGGAGCTGGGCATCTTCGGCATCTCGCCGTTCGAGTCGATCGACACCGACGGCGTCGGCCGGCTCGTGCGGATCGCCGCGGAGGAGGGCCGGGCCGCCCGCCCGGGCCTCAAGCTCGGCGTCTGCGGCGAACACGGCGGTGACCCGGACTCGGTGCACTTCTTCCACGAGGTCGGGCTGGATTACGTGTCGTGCTCGCCGTTCCGGGTGCCGATCGCGCGCCTGGAGGCGGGCCGGGCGGCGGTCGAGTCGGAGGGTTCCGACCACCGCTGAGCATTTCCACAGACCCGGGCGGCCCTCTCCACTACGCGGCGGATGGGGGCCGCCCGCCTTTTCGTCCCATCTCTGTCCTATTGATCAACGCCTTTTGCTCGGTTGGCGCGCAAAATGGCGTGGTATCGCTCGGGTGGAGCCGCGTCGATGTGCGGAAAAGTGTCGGTGGTCCGGTCTAGCCTGCGGGGCATGACTTCGAAACTGAACCCGTACCTGACATTCGACGGCAATGCGCGCGAGGCGGTGGAGTTCTACCGTGATGTTTTCGGCGGGGAGCTGACCATCTCGACGTTCGGCGAGTTCGGCGGCCCGGACGAGTCCATCAAGGACAAGATCATGCACGCCCAGCTGGAGACCCCGCAGGGTTACACGCTGATGGCCTCCGACACGGCGCCTGGCATGCCGTTCAGCCCGGGCGGCGCCATCACGGTCAGCATCAGCGGCGACGGCGAGGACGGCCTGCGCGACTTCTGGGCCAAGCTGGCCGAGGGCGGCACGGTCAACGTCCCCTTGGAGAAGCAGATGTGGGGCGACGAGTTCGGTCAGCTCGTCGACCGGTTCGGCATCCCCTGGATGGTGAACGTGGTCCAGCCCAAGTAAACGCCGGGTGATCGTGTCGATGCTCCGGGTGGCTTTCCCTGAGAGTTTAATGCAAATCTGAAGGAGATGCTGGTCACGTTTTTCGCTACGCAGAGTCGCGATACCGGCGGGTGTCGGAAGCTCGACACCACCGGTGCAAGCGACCTGGGTGATCGGTGAACGTGACTCTCCCTTTTGGTTGCTGGCCAGCTCAGAGCAATGTTGAGCGCTGATCCGGAACGTGTCCAAATCGGACCAAAGCCGGGATCAAGGGCGACGCGTCGTCTGTGCCGACGGACACGAAATGTATTCCTCGGGGGCGCGGTTTGATCAACGTAGTGCCTAGACTCGCGGCACATCCGTGGTTCCTGCGAGCTGGTGGGCTCGGGAACCGCCGCGTCCGGGGCCTCTTCACGGGGGTCCTCTGCGCAGCGGCCCTCGTCAACAGGGTCGCGACAACGCCGAGGGGGAGGGTTACGTGAACGTCGACCGGCCGATCCGGGAGTGGAACGGCCTGATCATTCCGGATCCTGGTGTCTACACACTGGACGATGCCCACAAGCGGATCGGATTCGTTGCCCAGCACATGATGGTCAGCCCGATCCGTGGCGAGTTCGCCCAGGGCTCCGCCTCGATCCTGGTGGCCGAGGACCCACTCCAGTCCCAGGTCAGCGCCAGCATCGTGGCCTCCAGCATCAACACGCACAACCCGGAACGGGACACGCACCTGTCCAGCGGCGACTTCCTGGACGTGGCGCGGTACCGCACCCTGGAATTCCGCAGCACCAGGATCACCTGGGAAGCGGAGAGCGACCCGATCTTCCAGTGGGCGCGGCTGCGCAACAACCCGCTCGCCCGCCGGGGCAGCCAGGCCGACCTGCCGTCGGCGGCCACCCGCGCGTCCGGGCGGTTCGTGGTCACCGGCATGCTGACGATCAAGGACGTCACCCGTCCGATCAACCTGCACATGGAGTTCGGCGGGGCCCGCCGGGACCCGTACGGGCGGGACATCTTCGGGTTCAGCGCCAGCGCCGAGTTCGAGCGTGAGGACTACGGCCTGGTGTGGAACGTGCTGCTGGAGAGCGGCGGCGTCCTGGTCGGCAAGAAGGTCCGCATCGAGATCGCCGGCGAAGCGATCCGGGGGAGCTGAGTCGTTGCGGGGGCCACCCGTTTCCCGGGCGGCCCCCGCTCTCAGTCCTCTACTCGGGTGACTTCCAGGACCTGCTCGCCGAACTTGGCCAGCTTTGACTGGCCGACCCCGGTCACCGTGCCGAGTTGCTCCAGACTGACCGGCGCGAGCGTGGCGATCGCCCGCAACGTCGCGTCATGGAAGATCACGTACGCCGGAACGCCCTGCTCCTTGGCCACCGCACCGCGCCACGTCCGCAGCCGCTCGAACAGCGGAGCCGCCGACTCCGGGAAGTCGGCCGGCGCGGCGGCGGGCTGCCGCGACGACGACCCGGACCCGGAGCGGGACTTCGGCGCCGCGATCTCCCGGCGCATCATCAGCTTGCGTTCGCCGCGCAGCACCTCGCCGCTGCGTTCGGTGAGCGCCAGGGTGCCGTACTCACCCTCGACGGCCAGGAAACCGCCGGCCAGCAGCTGCCGCACCACACCGCGCCACTCGGCCTCCTTCAGGTCGGTGCCGATACCGAACACCGACAGGTCGTCGTGGCGGAACTGGCTGACCTTCTCGGTCCGCTTGCCCAGCAGGATGTCGATCGACTGCCCGGCGCCGAACTTCTGCCCGCGCTCCTTCTGCAGCCGGAACACGGTGGACAGCAGTTTCTGCGCCGGCACGGTGCCGTCCCACGACTCCGGCGGCGTGATGCAGGTGTCGCAGTTGCCGCACGTCTCCGCCGCGGTTTCCTGACCGAAGTACGCCAGCACCTGCGCCCGGCGGCACGTCACGCTCTCGCACAGCGCCAGCATGGCGTCCAGGTGCCGGTTCGCGTTGCGGCGGAACTCGGCAGCGCCGTCCGAACTCTCGATCATCTTTCGCTGCTGCACCACGTCCTGCAGCCCGTACGCCAGCCAGGCCGTCGACGGCAGCCCGTCACGCCCGGCCCGCCCGGTCTCCTGGTAGTAGCCCTCCACCGATTTCGGCAGATCCAGGTGCGCCACGAACCGGACGTCAGGCTTGTCGATCCCCATCCCGAACGCGATCGTCGCGACCATCACCAGACCGTCCTCGCGCAGGAAACGGCCCTGGTTCTCGAAGCGGGTCCGGGCGTCCAGCCCCGCGTGGTACGGCAGAGCCGGGATCCCGTTGTCCGACAGGAACTGGGCGTGTTTCTCCACCGATGCCCGGGACAGGCAGTAGACGATCCCGGAATGCCCGGCGTGCTCGGTCCTCAGCAGGTCGAGGAGCTGCTTGCTCGGCGAGTTCTTCGGCACGATCCGGTACTGGATGTTCGGCCTGTCGAAGCTGGCCGTGAAGTGCCGTGCCTCGGTGAGCCGCAGCCGGGACGCGATCTCGTCGCGGGTGGCCGGTGTCGCCGTCGCGGTCAGCGCGATCCGCGGCACGTCCGGCCAGCGCTCGTGCAGCATCGACAGGTTCAGGTAGTCGGGCCGGAAGTCGTGGCCCCACTGCGCCACACAGTGCGCCTCGTCGATCGCGAACAGCGAGATCTTGCCGCGGTCGAGGAGCCGCTGCACCCCGGCCGTGCCGAGGCCTTCCGGCGCGACGTAGAGCAGGTCCAGCTCACCGGCGACGAACTCGGCCTCGACGATGCGGCGCTCGTCGAAGTCCTGCGACGAGTTCAGGAAGTTCGCCCGCACGCCGAGGGTGCGCAGCGCGTCCACCTGGTCCTGCATGAGCGCGATCAGCGGCGAGATCACCACGCCGGTGCCGGGCCGGACCAGCGCCGGGATCTGGTAGCAGAGCGATTTCCCGCCACCTGTCGGCATCAGCACCAGGGCATCGCCGCCGTTGATCACGTGGTCGACGATGTCGCCCTGCTCCCCGCGGAACGAGGGGTATCCGAAGATCCGGTTGAGGGCATCGGTGGCATCTGACACGGAGTGCGGGGAAGTCACCCCGCGATAGTAGAGAGGTTCTCAGAAGATCGGCGCATGCCTGTGGACAACTATGGGGTGACCCCGGACAGCCCCACCAGGTCGAGAATCTGCCGTGCCGGGCTGCCCGGCAGTGCCACCAGCGTGAGCGGCGCGTCGTCGTGATGGCTCTCCGCGACCAGGTGCAGGGCGGAGACACCCGCGCTGGCCAGATGCGTCACCCCGGACAGGTCCACGGTCATCGGCACGGTTCCGCCCCGGCTGCGGCGCAGCAGATCCTGCCGGGCCTGGGCGGCGGACGCGGCGTCGATCGGGCCGTCGAGGCGTACCCGGGCCTCGTCACCGCCGGGCAGCTCGCTGATCACCAGCTCGGCCGGCGGTGGCACCGGCGCCACCACGTCGTCGAAACTGGCCAGCAGCCGGGCCGGCCGGGTCAGCGGGTGCCGCACCGTCGCCACCGTGCCGGTCGGGCCCGGATCCACCCGCAGGCTCTGCACCAGCTGGGCGGTCAGCGCGAGACCCCGGCCGCGGGTCGGCTGCCGTTCCGGGACACGCCAGCCGCCATGGTCGGTGACGGTCGCCTCGACGTGCCCGTCGGTGGTCAGCGTTGCGCGTACCTCGATGATGTCCTTGCCGAAGGCGCCACCGAAAGCGTGCTCGATCGCGTTGGTCGCGAGCTCGCCGAGCGAGTGCTGCAGCACGAAGACGTCCGACTCGGCCGCGCCCACGGCAGCGAGCCAGCCACCCACCTGTGCGCGCGCTCCCCGCAACGCCGCCGGCTCAGCCGGCAGATCAACAACCAGATCGGGTACGAGCGGAACTCGCTGCGCGGCGAGCAGCGTGATGTCGTCGGCGTGCCCGCCGGACCGGACCAGCAGCTCGACGGTCTGGGTGCAGACCCGTTCCGCGGCGGTCGCGTTCGGATCGTGCAGAGCCCGCCCGGCAGCCGTGTCCGAGGCGACCTGGGCGAGCTCCTCGGCGGCGGTGGCAGCGCCCGGTCGCTCCAGGATGCCGTCGCTGTAGAGCAGCAGCAGATCACCGACGGCGAGGCGGGCGTTACGGACCGGAAAGTTGCCGGCCTCGCGTGGTCCGACACCCAGCGGCATCCCACCGGTCCCGGGCAGGTAACGCGTCCCGCCGGCCGCCGGGATGAGCAGCGGCGGCGGGTGTCCTGCTGTGCAGTACGCCAGTTCGCCCGTACCCGGGTCGAGAAGAGCGAGACAGACGGTGGCCGCGTGAGCGGCCCGCACCCGCTGCGCGAGGCGGTCGGCCGCTGCCAGGGCCTCGACGATGCCGGCGCCGGCGTCGAGACGTTCCTGGAGCACCGCGCGGAGCTGACCCATCACCCCGGACGCGGTCACGCCGTGCCCGACCACGTCGCCGACGACCAGGGCGACCTGACCGTCCGGACGCGACACCGCGTCGAACCAGTCACCGCCGGCCGCCGTCTCCGCGTCCGCCAGCAGGTAACTCGCCGCGACCTGGAGGCCGGGCAGCACCGGCAGCCCGGACGGCAGCAGCTCCCGCTGCAACGCGGTGATCACGTCCCGGCTCTGCTCGAAGCGGCGGCGCAACCGATCCGCCTCGGCCTCGGCGGCCTGCCGGGTCCGGGCCAGCTCGGTGACGTCGAACGCGGCCCCGATCACGCCGCGCAGCTCGCCGCCGGCGTCGAGCCAGGGCACGATCGTGAACGTCGCGAACATCTCGTGCACCGAACCGTCCGGCTGCTTGATGTGCGCCCGCCACTGCCGGCCGGTGATCGGCACGCCAGTCCGGTACACCTCGTAGTACGCGTCCACGAACTGCTGGCCGGACAGGTCGCTGATCACGTCGCGGATCGGCCGGCCGACGACGTCGCGCCCGGGCAGGGCCGCGCGGGTCGCGGCGTTGCACGCGACCACCAGCAGCTCCGGTCCCTCGCACACGGCGACGATGAAGGGCAGCTGATCAACGGCGCCGAGCATCGCGTCGAGCTCGCCCGCTCCCGGAAGGTTCACGCCCGTCACCCTCCCATCGTGAGGGAGGACGCGCCAGAAGGCTCCCGGGGTCACCCGGCTGTATTACTCGGCCAGTGGTAGCTCGATCGTGTGCGCGGTGTGTGACGCCTTGACGCTGAGGTACCGCACGTTCGCGGCGGACAGGTGCACCCCGGTCGGAATCCGTTGCGTCACGTCGATGCCCAGGTTTTCCAGCTGCGTCGCCTTGTCCGGGTTGTTGCTGAGCAGCCGGAGCCGGTCCACACCGAGCGCGAGCAGCATCTGCGCGGCGGCGGTGTAGTCCCGCTCGTCCTCGCCGCGGCCCAGAGCCACGTTCGCCTGGTAGGTGTCGAGGCCCTCGTCCTGCAGCGCGTAGGCGTCCAGCTTCGCGTAGAGCCCGATGCCACGGCCCTCCTGCCGCAGGTAGAGCAGGAACCCGCCCTGCTCGGCGATCCGCTCGACGGCCTCGCGCAGCTGCGGTCCGCAGTCGCAGCGCTGGCTGCCGAAGACGTCGCCGGTGAGGCACTCGCTGTGCGGGCGTACCAGCGGGGCCCGGCCGCCGGCGGCCGACTTGGTCAGAGCCCGTTGCCAGTCACCCAGACCGAGCGCGAGATGCTCTTTCCCGTCGGCCAGCCCGTCGAAGGTCATCACCCGTGCGCTGGTGGCGTAGCCGTCGGGGAAGCGCAGCGGCACGCTCACCTGCCGCCGGATGGTTGCCTTCGCCAGAGCTGCCGGGGCTTCTAACATCGGTCCTCCTCGTTGGTTCCCGCCGTGCCGTAGTGCTGTGGTGCTGACCTGCTGTCCTGCTGTCCTGCTCATTTTCATCGATGGCGTGGGTCTTTACGTTGCCCGGAGATCGGCCTCGTCATGCAGCGGATTATCGTGAGGAACATCTTCCGATCCGGGGTGACAGTGGTGGTAGAGCGTCCGTACATCTTGCTGAGCTGTGGCATGTCGATCGACGGCTATTTGGACGACGCCTCCGACGAGCGGCTGATGCTGTCGAACGACGCCGACTTCGACCGGGTCGACGAGGTCCGCGCCGGCTGCGACGCGATCCTGGTCGGCGCCTCGACGATCCGCCAGGACAACCCGCGGCTGCTGGTGCGCTCGGCGGAACGCCGGGCCGCCCGGATCGCCCGTGGCGAGCATCCGAACCCGGTCAAGGTCACCGTAACCAGCACCTGCCACCTCGACCCACAGGCTTCGTTCTTCACAGCGGGCGACGCGGAGAAACTGGTCTACTGCGCAACCCCCGCGGTGAACGAGGCCCGCACCCTCCTGAATGCCTCCGGCCGGGCTCCGCACGCTGCCGGGGTTTCCCGTGCTGGCTCGGCTCCTGATGCTGCCGGGGTTTCCCGCGCTGGCGTGGCCGCTGCCGCTGCCGCCGGAGTTTCCCGCGCTGGCGTGACGTCGGATGCTGCGTTCCGTGCTGAGATGCCTGCGGATGCCGGAGTGGTTCCCGCTGCCGCCGCCGCTGACGGTGGTGCCGCTGATGACGAAGCCGCTGCCGGCGCCGCCAGCTCGCTGATCACCGTCGTGGACGGTGGCAACCCGGTGGACGTGCGCCGGGTCGCTGCCGACCTCGGCGAGCGCGGGATCCGCCGGCTCATGGTCGAAGGCGGCGGCCGGATGCACACCCAGTTCCTCACCGCAGGCCTCGCCGACGAGCTCCAGCTGGTGATCGCCCCGTTCTTCGTAGGCGACGCGCGAGCCCCGCGCTTCGTCCACGACGGCGCCTTCCCGTGGGGCCCCGCCAACCGGGCGGGCCTCGCCGAGGTCCGCCAGATCGGCGACGTGGTCCTGCTCCGCTACGCCCTCTCCGACCGCTTCGACAAGCCCTGAAGCGAAGGGCCGCCTCGCGACGACCCTGGACGAGCCGTGGCCGGACTGATCGACCCTCGAAGAGGCGACCCCGCCCAGTCCAGACCCACGCCGAGCGAACCCGGGCCGACCGAGTCCTGAGCGCGCGGACTCAAATCGCGCGGACTCGGATCGAGCTGGCATCGCAGATCCGAATCCAGGCCGGGCGGGCTCCAACCCGGAGGGCGCCAATGGTGCGGGTTCCGACGGTGCATGTTCCGACGGTGCGGGTTCCGACGGTGCATGTTCCGACGGTGCGGGTTCCGACGGTGCGGGTTCCGACGGTGCGGGTTCCGACGGTGCGGGTTCCGACGGTGCGGGTTCCGACGGTGCGGGTTCCGACCGTGCGGGTTCCGACCGTGCGGGCAGCGGTGAGACGGGCGTTGACGGGTGGATCAAGCGGCGACACCACCGGAGTAGGCGGGCTGCCGAACCACAACCCGGCGACGGCCCGGCCGTGTGCTCGCAGCGCTCGCAGGCAGCGCCGCAGCAGCTGCCAGGGCACCGGCAGGCACAAGATCCGCCGCTACGAGATCCGCCGCTACGAGATCCGCCGCCACGAGATCGGCGTCCACGAGATCGTTGGCCATGAAACCGGCGGGCACGAGATCGGCGTCCACGAGATTGTTGGCCATGAAACCGGCGGGCACGAGATTGGCGGCTACAAGATCGTCAGGCAGAAGCGCAGCGGGGCGGGCGGCCGCTGACAGCGCGAAGACCGGAATCGGCGCCGGGACGATGACCGGGCGGTCGGCCATGACCGGCGCCGGCGAAACCGGTGCGATCAGGCGGACCGAGGCGGCCTGCCGAACCGGTGCGACGAGGCCGGCCGAAGCCTTTTGCAAAACCGGCGCGAGGTGGCGGATCGAAGCGGTCCGCGTAACCGGCGCGGTGAGGCGTACCGAAGCAGCCTGCCGAACAGACGCGGTGGCGCGTACCGAAGCAGCCTGCGGAACCGGCGCGGTGAGGCGCACCGAAGCGATCTGCGGAACAGTGACAACCGGCCGTGCCGTGCGGCGCGCCAGTAGCCGGACCACAACGATGGCCGCGCCGGGCGCCGCGGCCACGAAGGCCAGGATGCCGTAGGCGACCGCGATCGTCAGACCCTGCGCCGCGCTCAGGCCGGCCGCGCCGAACGCCCAGGCCATCACGCCCTCACGCGGCCCCCAGCCGCCGACGTTGACCGGCAGACCCATCGCGATCAGCGCGAGCAGCAGCAGCGGTGCGAGCTGCAGCAGCGAGGCCGCGCTCCCGGCGGCGCGCGCCGCGATCACGAACGTCGCCAGGTGCCCGGCAAGCACCGCGGCAGAAGCGAACAGCACTCCGGGACCGTTGCGTCGGGAGAGCAGCCCGACCCGGATCTCGGAGATTCCGGTGCTGGCGGCCTTCGCCGCGCGGCCCTTCTTCGCCGAGCCAGGGTTCTTCTTCGCCGAGAGGCGCCGCAGCCCGAAGAACGCGAGCCCGCCGGCCAGAAGAACCCCCGCGCTCACCGCGGCGGTCACGGCAGCGTGCTCCTTCAGCAAAGTCAACACCGGCGAGGGTACGAGGAGAAGCACGAGCGCTCCGACGAACAGCAGAACAAATTGCCCGGCTGTTCGCTCCAGCACCACGGCCCGGACGCCTCGGCCCACGTCGCCCTCTTCACGGCCGTGCTGGACCGCGCGTCCGACGTCGCCGAGCACCCCGCCCGGCAGCGCCGCGTTGAGGAAGAGCGCCTGGTAGTAGTCGGCGGTAGCGGCCCGCAGCGAGAGCTTCAAGCCGAGGCTGCGGGCGACCAGGCACCAGCGCCATGCGCTGAGCACCGTGGTCGCCGCGCCGATGCCGAGTGCCACGGCGAGTGCGCCCGCGTCGAGCACACGCAGCCCGTCCAGGAACGCGCCGGTGCCCAGCCGCCACATCACCAGAGCCAAGATGCCGGCCCCACCCAACAGGCGGGCCCAGGCCCAGATCGATCGCGTCACGTTCTCGTCCCCTCGTTGCTCTCGAGGACTAGTACGCCCGATTCACAGGATCTGGTTCAGATGAAGATCGATAAAACATCTTGATGCCCGACCGAGACATTCGGAACGGCCGCGAGACGGCGCTCCAGATAAGGGCTGACAGGGAGGTCGGTGCGCTGCTCAGCGGCCGCCGAGGCCCAGCCGCGCAGCCACTCTGCGGTCAGCGCGGATCGGGCCGGACCGAGCCGCCAGGGGCTCGCGCCGGTCACCACCCGGGCGCCGGCTTTCTCGAACGCGGTCGCCGCGAACGCGGGCGCATCGGGTCCGAGCATCCGCCGGCCGCCTGTCTCCCGCCGCTGATGCTCGTTGAACGCCGCTTCCACGTCCCGGTCCAGCGGATCCTCGGGCGCCATCCGCACCTCGCCGGTCACCGAGAGAGTGAACAGCGCGCTCACCCGGGCCTCGGCCAAGGTGGTGACGAGGGTTTCGACCTCGGAGGCGGTGAGGACGTCGAGCAGCGCCGAACAGGTGACCAGGTCGACACCGTCCAGGTCGGCCGACGTCAGCTCGGTGACGTCGCGCAGGTGGGTGCTGACAGTGACCTGCGGTGGCATGCCGTCGGCGGCGAGCGTCAGCAGCGCTGGATCGCGGTCCGTCATGATCCAGTGCTGGGGCATCGGCAGTCGAGGCGCCAGCCAGCGGCCCATCGAGCCGGTGCCGCAGCCGAGGTCACGGATCACCCTTATCCCGGCGGGTAGCTCTTGCAGCAGGCCCGCATCGCGGGCCTCGGCGTCGGCGGGCTCGCGCAGGGCGAGCCAGTCGGGGCTGAACTCTCCGGTCATGGGTTTCTCCGTCCGTCGTGGTGCCGTGCTGTTGTCGCATGTCAGGTCTACCGGAGGCGGCCTAACAGGGGCGTGTCAGGTCTTGTTAGGCCGGTGTCATGCCGGGCTGGGTAGCTTCCTCGTATGTCGGGATCGCTTGCCGGGCTTTCATCAGGGCTTGCTTGCGAGGGCTCTTGCTTGCGAGGGCTTGCTTGTTTGCGCGGTCTTGCTTGTTTGCGCGGTCTTGCTTGTTCGTCAGGCTTGCCTGTTTGTCAGGGCTGGCTTGTCAGGCCTGCGGTTCGAGGGCTGGTCGGCGTATTGCGCGGGCCGATCGGCTTCACCGGTGTTCGGCTCGCTGAGGATGGCGGCGAGGCGGCGGGCGGTCTCGTCCCAGCCGGTGAGGGTTTCGCGGCGGGCGCGGGCGGTGGCGCGCCAGCGGTCGCGCAAGTCGGGGTCGGTCAGCCACTCACGCAGGGCGCGGGCCAGGGCATCCGGGTCATCCGGCGGGACCAGGATGCCGGGCACCAGATGACCGGGTGCTGGGTGGGCGGGTGCAGGGTGGGCGGGTGCCAGATGGCCGGGCGTCGAGTGGCCGGGCGTCGGGTTACCGGGCGCCGAATGGCCCGGTGCCTGGTGGCCGGGTGCCGGGCCTGCGGGTGCAGGTGCGGTTCCGAGGGCCTCGGGGACGCCGCCGACGGCTGTTGCTATTACCGGGAGGCCGCGGGCCAGGGCTTCTGTGACGACCATGCCGTACGTCTCGGCACGGGAAGGGAGGACGAAGATGTCAGCGTCGGCATAAGCGGCGTCGAGCGCTGCTCCGGTCAGCGGGCCGGGCAGGAGGACGTTGGGCAGTCGCTCGGGGACGGCCGGGCCGGCTCCGACGAGCGTGCAGGTCCATTCGAGATCGGCGAGCTGCTTCAGAGCGGCGATCAGGACGTCCTGTCCCTTGCGGTGGGTCAGTGACGCCACCGTGAGCAGACGTCCACCGGCCGGAGACGGCTCGGCGAGGGGGGAGGGGTCGACGCCGGGCGGGGCCACGTGTACATCGGGTAGGTCGTGCATTCGCTCGATGCGGCGGGCAGCCTCGGTGCTGGTGGCGATCACGAGCGATGCCAGACGCAGGGAGCGTCTTTCCAGAGCGGCCAGTGTCGTGGCCTCGTCGGCAGAAAGCGCGGTCTCGTCGGCCAGCGGCAGATGTACCAGGATCGCCAGGCGGAGGCGGCCCGCGTGCGGTTCGAGAATCTCGGGGATTCCGCAGGCCACGAGACCGTCGAGCAGGACGGTCCCGCCGTCAGGAACGGATCGGAGGATCTCGGACACGGCCTGCCGGGCAGCGGCTTCGGGGCGGGGCCAGTTGCCGGGGACGGCGGACTCCCGCACCGAAATGGGCGCGGTGCCTACCGCGCGGGGCAGCACCATCGTGGGCTCGGCCGCACTGAACTCTGGAGCTCCGCTGGCCTGGGCTGGCCCGCCGCTCTCTGGTGCTCCGCCGGCCTGGACTGGACCGCTCTCTGGTGCTCCGCCGGCCTGCGTTGGACCGTTCTCGGCCGCTCCGCCGGCCTGCGCTGGACCGTTCTCGGCCGCTGCGCTGGGCTGCGCTCGGGCTTTCTCTGCCGCTGCGCTGGGCTGCGCTGGACTGGGTTTCTCTGCTGCGCTGACCTGACCTGAGCCGAACTCTGCCGCCGCACTCGGATGCGCTGGTACGCGCACTGCTGGCAGGCGGCGGAGTACCTCGCGGTCGTAGCGGTTGCCGCCACTCGGGGCTGCCGGGTCGTCGACACCACCCGGCAGCACCGCGTGGAGGATCACAGCTCGCGCTCGTAGCTTGCCCAAGCGATGTGTGACTCGTGGAGGGTGATCGAGATGCCCGTCAGGCCGGAGGCGCCAGCGCCCAGTTCGCCGGCCTGGGCGCGGACTGCGAGGCGGTCGGCGATCACCTTCGCCAGGAACTCGGTGGAGGTGTTGACGCCGGTGAACTCCGGGTCGTCGTCGAGGTTGCGGTAGCTGAGACCGGAACAGATGGTGTGCAGCTGCTCGCTGGCGCGCCCGATGTCCACCACGATGTTGTCGTCGTCCAGCTCGGGGCGGCGGAACGTCGCGTCCACCACGAAGGTGGCCCCGTGCAGGCGCTGCGCCGGTCCGAAGACCTCGCCGGAAAAGCTGTGCGCGATCATGATGTGGTCGCGGACGGTGACGCTGAACAAGTGAATGTCTCCTCGGGTCGGTCGGTTCTGTGGTCTACGGGTACCCGCCGCCGAAAGATCAATTCCCGCTGGGGTAGTCGATCACCTGGCAGAGGGCCGGCAGGGAGCCGTCGGCCAGGCGGGGCAGGGTCGTCGGCAGGTCGTCGAAGTTCGACCGGCCGGTGATCAGGGCTTCGAAGCGGGAGTCCTGAAGCAGGTTCAGGGCCAGTTCGAGGCGGTCGGCGTACGTCCGGTGCCGGTCCGGCCGGATCGCGCCCACCTGGCTGCTTCGGATCGTCAGGCGGCGGGAGTGGAAGAACTCGCCGAGCGGGACGCTGACCGGGCGGTCGCCGTGCCAGCTCAGTTCGACCACGGTTCCTTCCGGGCGCAGCAGTTCGAGGGACCGGGTCAGTCCGGGTGAGGTCGCGCTTGCGTGAATGACCAGGTCGCGGCCCTCGGCAGCGTCGGCCGGCGTCGCAAACCCGATCTTCAGGGACTTCGCGGCCGCCTCGCGGGTGGTGTCGGTGTCGACCAGCTGGACATCGGTGCCGGGGAGACCGGCCAGGACCGCCGCCACCGACAGGCCGACCATGCCGCCACCGAGCACGGTGATCCGGTCGCCGACCTGCGGGTGCGCGTCCCAGACCGCGTTCACCGCGGTCTCCACGGTTCCGGCCAGCACCGCACGGTCCGCCGGCACGGTGTCCGGGACCACGGTCACGCTCGTGGCCGGCACCACGTACCGGGTCTGGTGCGGGAAGAGGCAGAAGACGACCTTGCCGACCAGTTCCGGGACGCCGGCCTCGACCACGCCGACGTTGAGGTAGCCGTACTTCACCGGCGCCGGGAAGTCGCCCGCCTGGAACGGCGCCCGCATCGTCGCCCACTGGCTTTCCGGCACCCGGCCCTGAAAGACCAGCGTCTCGGTGCCGCGGCTCACACCGGAGTGGAGGGTTCGCACGAGCACCTCACCCGGGCCGGGATCAGGCACCTCCTCGGCGCGTATCTCCCCCGATCCCGGGCAAACCAGCCAGAAGGCGCGAGCCGATTTCGACAAGGGGCCACCTCTCCACGAGAACGATCAGGCACTTCCACGAGAAACGATCAGCCATCCCGTGAACCGAACCACCCCGGTGAGCGTGTCAATCGGGGACAGCGGCTAAACCCTACGTCCAGGAGGAATGGTGACCATCAGTACCGCCACGACCACGACGAGTCCTTCCCGGGCTCCGCTGGCGGGTTTCGCCGCCCAGCTCCTCCTCCTCGCCACCCTCGCGATTTTCGCCGGACTGAGCAGCTGGGGATGGCTTTCGGGCATCGTGTTCGGCGCGGTTCTGTGCGGCCTGCTGCACCGGGCGGCGCTGCCGGCCCTCGGCTGGCCCAACCTGATCACTTTCGGACGCGCGATCCTTACCGGCGGCGTGACCGCACTGGTCTTCTCGGCCGCGTCGGGTGTCGACGTCTCCGCCGTGCTGCTGGTCACCATCGCGGCGATCGCGCTGGCGATGGACGGTGTGGACGGGCAGGTCGCCCGGCGGACCGGAACCACCACGGAGTTCGGGGCACGGTTCGACATGGAGGTCGACGCGTTCCTGATCCTGGTCCTGAGCGTGTCCGCGGCCCTCGAACACGGCTGGTGGGCACTCGCGATCGGCGCTTTCCGGTACGCCTTCGTCGCCGCGTCCTGGGCGCTGCCCTGGCTCAACGCCGCGCTGCCGCCCCGGTTCGGCCGCAAGGTCGTCGCGGCGCAGCAGGGAGTCATGCTGGCTGTCGTGGTGAGCGGACTGCTGCCGAGCTGGCTCGCGGTCGCGGCGCTCGTGGTGGCGCTCGGGTCGCTGACCTGGTCCTTCGGTCGGGACATCGGCTGGCTCTACCAGGCTTCCCGGGTTCGCGAGACAGCCCGCAACCGCTGGTCGGCCACCCTCGTCACGCAGTAGCACTAAGGCGGCTCATCCCGGGACGCATGCCCATGAAGACCTGCGGAGCGGTGCCAGCTTGGGGCGGTGCCAGCTTGAATCGGTTCGCCTTGCGTGGGCTCAGGCGACCCGCTGGATGGTGCCGGGTGGGGCCGGCGGGACCGCTTCCGGGTGCAGGATCGCGGCGATCGCCTCGACCCCGTCGACCAGGCGCGGGCCCGGGCGCACGACCAGGCCGTCGCCGTCGATCGCCCAGATCGCCGCGCCGGGGAAGTGCGATTTCGCCACCTCGGCCTGACGGACCGCACCATCCAGGTGGTACCCGCACGGCGTGACCAGCACGACGTCCGGCCCGGGCGCGGACAACTCGGCCCATGTCACCTGCACCGACCGTTGCCCCGGACGGCTCGCCACCGGCTCACCGCCCGCCGCCGTGATCAGGTCCGGAACCCAGTGCCCCGCCCCGAACGGCGGATCCACCCACTCCACCACTGCCACTTTCGGACGCGGGCGGCCTTCGACCGCCTCGGCCACCCGCGCCAGGCGTTGCTCCAGCCGGGCGGTCAGCTCCAGCCCTTTCTCGGGTACGCCCACCGCGCTCGCCACCTCGACGAAAGTAGCGAGCACGTCGTCGAGAGTGTGCGGGTCCAGTGACAACACGTCGGCCCGGCAGCCCAGATGAGCCAGTGCCTCGTCGACGTGGCCGGAGGGCAGCGCGCACACCCGGCACAGGTCCTGCGTGAGAATGAGGTCCGGCGCCAGTCCGGCGAGCGCGTCCGCGTGCAGGGTGTAGAGGTCGCCGCCAACGGCCATTTGTGCTCGCACATAATCGTCGATCTCGGCCGGGGTCATGGTTTTCGTGTCGCGCCCACCTACGACCACGGTCTTGGTGGACCGGGCCGCCGCCGGCTCGTCACACTCGAACGTCACGCCGACCAGATCGTCCCCGAGTCCCAGGGCGTAGACGATCTCGGTAGCAGACGGCAGCAGAGATACGAGGCGCATGCGGCCCATCCTGCTCCTCGTTCGCCCTTCCCGCTCGGTGCCCGGCACGGCGGTGATCCTCCACGCTCGGTGTTGTGCCGTCCACGCTCAGTGTTTGGCCCCGACATGCTCGGTGCTCGGTGCTCGGTGCTCAGGTCCAGGTCCAGGTCCAGGTCCAGGTCCGGGTGCGGGGGCCTGGCACCATGGCTCGGTGCCGATCATCGTGGCTGCCCTGCTTGTCTTTCACCGGGCGGTGCCGAACGCCGGGCTGCTGGAGAACTTCCTTCCGTGGCTGGGTCTGACGATCCCCTTTCTGCTGGTTCGCGCCTGGTTTCGTTCGCTGCGGGCTCTGATCACGGCTCTGCTGCCGCTGATCGTCTGGCTCGGGGTTTTCGGTGACCGGGTGCTGCCCGCACCGGACCTGCCGTACCAGCTGGTGGCTGTCCAGCACAACGTCAGCGACGAGAACCCGGACCCGGCCGGCACTGTCCGCGCACTCTTGGAATCCCGCCCCGACTTCATCGGTATCGAGGAGATCACCCCGGAGGTGCTGCCCGCATATCGGGCGGCGTTCGGTGCTGGATATCCGCACTTCAGCGTGCAGGGTACGGTCGCGCTCTGGTCACGGCACCCGCTCATCGAGGCGCGCCTGCTCGACATCCGCCCGGATTCGCTGAACGCCGTCTCGCCCGGTTCTGGTTCGCCCGGTTCTGGTTCGGCCGGTTCGGATTCGCCCGGTTCGGACTTGGCCGGTTCTGGTTCGCCCGGTTCTGGTTCGCTGGGTTCGGAGTGGAATCGTGGGTTGCGGGCGGTTGCGGAGACGCCGTTCGGGGAGATCGCGGTTTACGTTGTGCACCTTCCCTCCGTGCGGCCGGATCCGGTCGGGTGGGATCCGGTGAGGTTCAACCCGGTTGCCCTTGACTCGGCGCGGCGCGACGAGAGTGCTCGCAAGCTCACCGCGGCGCTGGATGCTGAACCGCTCGGTCGGGTGCTGCTGCTCGGTGATCTGAACAGCACGGTTGACGACCGGGTGCTCGCGCCCGTTCTGGAAAGGCTGCGGACTGACACCTCTGGATTCGCCTTCAGCTGGCCGGCGACGATGCCACTTGCCCGGATCGATCACGTGATGGCCGGCGGGATGACCGTGGTCGAGGTTCGGACGTTGCCGCGGACAGGAAGCGATCACCTCCCGGTCGAGGCCCGCTTGCGCACTCAAACCCGGTAGTGCTCACGCCCGGAAGAACGAGCGCCGCCCGGTACTGCTCAAGCTCCGCAATGCGGTACTGCTCAAGCTCCGAAATGCGGTGGTGCTCACGGTTCGAAGGCCTGGACTCGGGGGCGCTTCAGGCCGGCCAGCAGTGTCAGGCCTGCTATCACGGAGCCCGCGGATGCGCCCAGATAGAGGACCAGCAGGCCCAGCTGGCTGCTGAAGCCGGCCACCACCAGGGCGGTCAGCAGGGCGCCGGCCACTGAGCCGGTGGTGAGGACCCAGCCTGCTGCCTTTTGGGCCGGCGACCAGCTCGGGGAGCCGGTGGCGATCAGCATGCCGGCGCCGGGACCCACGACGGGCAGCACGAAAGCGCCGGCCAGCAGGAGCGCGATCGCCGCGTGCTCGGCGCCGCCGGCGGGTCCGCCGACAGCGGGTCTCATGGAGGCTGCGGGTCTCGCCGGGCCGTTGGGTCCCGGGCCGTTGACTCCCGGGCCGTTGACTCCCGGGGCGGGGGGCTGCGGCGTCGGGCCGGGTGCGGGCAGGCGCAGGTGGGTGGGCATGCCACCACGGCGGACCGCGTCGGCCAGTTGCTCCGGCGGGCCCAGGCGGACGATCACCCGGGCCGGGTCGTCGGCCAGGTCGCGGCGCAGGGCGATGTAGCCGGTCACCGTGCTCATCAGCTCGTCGCGGGCCTCGGGGGAGAGGTCCTCGCCGGCGACCCAGAGCGCGGCGAGGTAGTCGAGGACGAGGGTGTCGGCGTGGGCGAGCGGGGCCGTGGTCATCGTTTCCTCCTGCGTCGGCGTTGCCCGTCAGCATCCCGCTGATCGGTGTCGCCGCGCATCGGACCAGGGTTGTATCTGGCGGCTCCGATGTAGAACTTTCGGCCTACGACCGAAGGCTGCCCCTGCATCGACAACCGGCCCCCCGCATCGACAGCCGGCCCTGCATTGACAGCTATGGCAGGAGGATTTCGCGGAGGACGTCGTCCCAGACTGCCCGTGGGGGTAGTTCGTGGCCGACGCCTTCGAGCCAGACCAGCCGGGCCCCGGGGATCGTCTCGGCCAGTTCCGCCGGGTGCTGGGCCGGGAACCGCTGGTCCAGGGTGCCGTGCAGGATCACCGTCGGGGCCACGATCTCGGCCAGCCGGTCGCGGACCGGTGGGCCGTAGCCCGCCAGGCGGTGATGGAGCCGGCCCGCGGCCAGGTCGGCGCTGCGGTCGAAGATGCGTTCGGCGAGCCGGCGCAGGTGTGGTTCGGCCGCGGTGAACGGGCCGCCTCGGTCACGGATCTCGGTAATCAGATGGGTGATCGCGGCTTTCCGGTCCGACCAGTCGACGTCGGCGGACGGCAGGGTTCGGGTGACGAGCGAGACCGTCCGGCCCGTGCCGCCGGTGCCGCCGGTGCCCGGATCGGAGTCCGCGCCTGCGTCCGGACATGATGGGTCGGCGTCGCCGGAGCCGGCGCTCGTCGACATCAGGGTCAGGCTCAGCACGCGGTCCGGGTGCTCGACCGCGATGCGCTGCGCGATGCCACCGCCGAGCGAGAATCCGACCAGGTGAGCGGCCGGCAGCCCGAGCACGTCGAGAACGCCGAGGGCGTCGTTCATGAGGTCGATCCCGGAGTACCCGGGCGAACCGATCGGGAAGCACGTGGACCGCCCGGTGTCGCGGTGGTCGTAACGCACCACGTACCGGTCGCCGGCTGCGAGGCGCCGGCAGAACTCGTCATCCCACCAGTCCATCGAACTGGCGTCCCCAGCCAGAAGCAGCAGCGGGGGATCGGTAGCCTCGCCGAACGTCTCGATACACACCTGAATGCCGTTGACCGGCATCATCGTCTCGGTCACCACGGAAACAGTGTGGTGATCCTCACTTGCGTCCACGTTAAATGGACATCACATCGCGGGTCGAATCTCAGAGTGTTTCCTGAGAAGACCAGGAAACCTCAGGGGACCGGGAAACCTCAGCGGACGGCCAGGTCGCGGGCGGGCGACCTGGCCGTCCGGTCGCCTAGCGGCGACTGGGTGCGGGTACGGCGGTAGCCCGTGCCTGGCTACGGACCACCCGCAGGCTGACGGCGGTGAGGCCGAGGGCGACGGCGAACAGGGCCAGATGAAGGTACGGGTCGACGATCGGCACGAACCCGATGATCGCGACCGGTACCTGGACCACGGCGATGAGCGCGGCCAGCAGCCACCGGCGGCCGCCGGTCCAGAGCATGGCCGTCCACACCGGCGCCGAGGCGACCAGCAGGGTCAGCCCGTCGAGCAGGGCGTGCAGGGCTGGGCTGTGCACTCTGTTGTGCGCGAACGCTTGCGCGGGCGCGGCGATCCAGAGGCCGGCCAGAACGAGGGTGAGAACGACAGCGGCACGACGCATGGGATCCTCCAGCGTTACTAGACCGTTGCTCCGAGTAATCAACGTACCCAAGGTGGTCGGGGTGGGTAAAGGCTCACGTGGATTCATTCGCCCGGGGTGCTCATCACTCTCCGTGGCACTGGAAGAAGGTGATCTCGGCCGAACGGACGGTTGGATACTCTCCGTGATGGCCGCTAGCCTGCTGACGTGCGTTTAGTTGAGATGGCGATGACGGCAGCGCTTACCGTGAGTATTTCCGGCGTTTCTTACGCTGCGTTCAACCCGGAGAAATTGAAGGGCGACGTCCAGGTGGTTGCCGACCGTGCGACCTGCCGGACGGTGGACACGGCGATAGTCGGGTACGAGGCGGTCACCGGGGTGCAGCCGACGGCGATCAGCGACCTGCGCGACTGGGTCAAGGGCGATATTTCGGCGTATAAGATTACAAACGGGATGGCTGCCGGGCCGGGCTGCTGAAAGGCCCGTCGTGGCCGTAATCGGCAGGTAACACTGCATCGATCGTTGTAAACAAAGCGGATCGAGAATCGCGGGACTTTACTTCCACGTGGAAGGATTCCCGATGTCCGAAGCGGTCGCGACCCCCACTCCGCACCCGGTCGACCAGCGTTTACCGTACGGCCGCCTGGCAGTGCTCGGCTTTCAGCACGTCCTCGTCATGTACGCCGGCTGCGTGGCCGTCCCGCTGATCGTCGGCGGCGCCCTGAAGCTCGACGCGAGCACCATCGCGATCCTGGTCAACGCCGACCTGTTCGTCGCCGGCCTGATCACGATCGTGCAGAGCCTGGGTGTCGGCAAGATTCTCGGCGTGCGCCTGCCGGTCGTCGCCGGCGCCACCTTCGCCGCGCTCAACCCGATGATCCTCATCGGCGGCAAGTACGGCATGCCGGCCATCTACGGCGCGTTCCTGGTCTCCGGCGTCTTCGGCCTGCTCATCGCCAAGCCGTTCGCGAAGATCATCCATCTGTTCCCGCCGATCGTCACCGGCACGGTCATCACCGTCATCGGTCTCTCGCTGATCGACGCGGGTGCCGGCCTGATCGCCGGCAACAACGAGGAGGCGCCCGGTTACGGCGACCTCGGCAACCTGGCGCTGGCCGGCGCGATCATCCTGATGATCGTCCTGATCAACCGGTTCGCACGCGGGTTCCTGGTCTCGCTGAGCGTGCTGATCGGCCTGATCTTCGGCGTGATCGTGGCGAGCTTCATGGGGCTCGTCGACTTCGCCGGCGTCGGTGACGCGAGCTGGTTCGGGCTGGCCCGGCCGTTCTATTTCGGCCCGCCCGAGTTCCAGGCCGCCGCGATCATCTCGATGTGCATCGTCATGCTGATCATCTACGTCGAGTCGACGGCCGACATGATCGCTGTCGGACAGGCGGTCGGCAAGAACCCCACCGAGAACGACATCGCCCGCGGTCTCGCTGCCGACGGGCTCTCCGGTGTGCTCGCCGGTGTCTTCAACTCGTTCCTGGACACGGCGTTCGCGCAGAACGTCGGCCTGGTTCAGGTGACCCGGGTGCGTAGCCGTTACGTGGTCACCGCGGCCGGCATCATCCTGGTTCTTCTCGGTCTCATCCCGAAGCTCGGCGAGATCATCGCGGCGGTGCCCGGCCCGGTCATCGGGGCTGCCGCGCTGGTCATGTTCGCCACGGTCACCGCGGTCGGCATCCGGAGCCTGCGCAAGGTCGAGTTCGAGGGCAACAACAACCTGCTCATCGTCGCGATCTCGATCGGCGCCGGGATGGTGCCGGTGGTCGCGCCGAACTTCTACGGGAAGATGCCCGACGAGCTTCAGATCATTTTTGGCAGCTCGATCACCACGACGGTCATCGTCGTCTTCCTGCTGAACCTGTTGTTCAACGGGGTCACGAAGCCGGAGCCGGCCGGGGCGCCGGTCGAGGCCGCGCCGGTTGACGCCGAAGCGCCGGTGGAGAAGGCTCCTGAACCGGCTGAATCGCCGGACAAAGCCTGAGTTCAGTACGCCGGGCCGGGTTTTGGGCGCAACCATTTACGCAGGTCGCCCTGGGTGGGGAGTGGTTTGGACGCGGAGCGGCCAGCTCTCCGCCCGGGGCCCTCGGCGGGAGCAGCGGTCTGTACCCACCACCCCGCTACGACATGGTTGTGATCTGTCTGTGGGTTGTGGCGAGCCTCCTGAGAGGCTCCGGGGAGGGGACGTCATACGATCGACCCTTGAAGCACCGGACATGACGGAAACGGGTGACGATGGAGACGTTGGAGTTCCAAGCAGAGGCGCGCCAGCTGTTGCAGCTGATGGTCCACTCGATCTACTCGAACAAGGACATCTTCCTGCGCGAGCTGATCTCCAATGCGTCTGATGCGCTGGACAAGCTTCGCCTCGCCAAGCTGCAGGACGGCCTGGAAGCGGACACCTCCGACCTGCACATCGAGATCGAGGTGGACGCCGAGAAGCGGACGCTGACGATCCGTGACAACGGCATCGGGATGACCCGCGAGGAGGTCGTCGACCTGATCGGCACGATCGCCAAGTCGGGAACCGCGGACCTGCTCGCCAAGCTCAAGGAGGCGAAGGAGAGCCCCGAGCTGATCGGCCAGTTCGGCGTCGGCTTCTACTCGACCTTCATGGTCGCGGACACGGTCACCCTGGTCACGCACAAGGCCGGGACCGAAGGCCACGGTACGCGCTGGGAGTCGGCGGGTGAGGGCACGTTCACCATCGACGATGCCGAGGGAGCTCCGGTCGGTACGTCGGTGACGCTGCAGCTGCGGCCGAAGGACGAGGACGACGCGCTGTACGACTACGCGGACGTCTGGAAGATCAAGGAGATCGTCAAGCGGTATTCGGACTTCATCGCGTTCCCGATCCGGATGGCCGCATCGTCGTCCCCGGACGCGGAGGGTGAGACGCCGGAGCCGGAGACCCTCAACTCGATGAAGGCGCTGTGGGCGCGGCCCCGCAGCGAGGTCACCGACGAGGAGTACCACCAGTTCTACCGGCACATCAGCCACGACTGGACCGATCCGCTCGAGATCATCAACATGAAGGCGGAGGGCACGTTCGAGTACGAAGCGTTGCTCTTCATCCCGGCGCGGGCGCCGTTCGACCTGTTCCAGCGGGAGGCACGGCGTGGGCTTCAGCTCTACGTCAAGCGCGTCTTCATCATGGACGACAGCAAGGAGCTGATCCCGGACTACCTGCGCTTCGTCAAGGGCGTGGTGGACGCGGCCGACCTGTCGCTGAACATCTCCCGGGAGATCCTGCAGCAGGACCGGCACATCCAGATGATCCGGCGCCGGCTCACCAAGAAGGTCCTGTCCACCATCAAGGACCTGATGACCAGCGACCCGGAGAAGTACGCGACGTTCTGGCGCGAGTTCGGCCGGGCGGTCAAGGAGGGCCTGCTCAGCGAGCCCGACAACCACCAGCCGCTCCTCGGGATCGCCTCCTTCCTCACCACCGCGGGCACCGAGCCGACGACGCTCGCCGCGTACGTGGAGCGGATGAAGGAAGGCCAGGAGGAGATCTACTTCCTGACCGGTGAGAGCCGCTCCCAGGTGGAGAACTCGCCGCACATGGAGGCGTTCCGCGAGCAGGGCTACGAGGTGCTGATCCTCACCGACCCGGTCGACGAGATCTGGGTCGACGCGGTGCCCGAGTTCGACGGCAAGAAGCTGCGGTCGATCGCGCGGGGCTCGGTCGACCTGAAGAAGGACGAGGAGGAACCGGAGCCCGAGGGTGACTTCGGTCCGCTGCTCGGCTTCCTCAAGGAGAAGCTGGACGAGCAGGTCAAGGAGGTTCGCCTCTCGCACCGGCTCACCACCTCGGCGGCGTGCCTGGTCAGCGACGCCAACGACGTCACGCCGGCGCTGGAGAAGATGTACCGGGCGATGGGCCAGGAAGGACCGCGGGTCAAGCGGATCCTGGAGCTCAACCCGAACCATCCTCTTGTGGCCGGGCTGCGGGCGGCGCATGAGCGGGGCGCTGACGACGCCAATCTGCCGGACACCGCGGAGCTTTTGTACGGGACCGCGCTGCTCGCCGAAGGTGGCGACCTGGAGGATCCGGCGCGGTTCGCCAAGCTGCTGGCTGATCGGCTGGCGCGGACGGTCTGAGGTTTGCCGCGGTTCATAGAAATTTCAGCCAGGTGCGGGGGCCGGCGTGCGTGACGCGGACGCCGGCCACTCGTATCGCGTAGCTGATGGCGGCTGGGAGATCCTGGTGCTGAGCCAGTGCTACCGCCAGGGCGCCGTGGAAAGCGTCGCCGGCTCCTGCGGTGTCCACGGCGGGGACCGGTGGCACGAGGATTGCGCCGTGAGCCGGCGGGTTCGTGCTGAACCAGCGGACCGGGGCCGCGCCGTGCGTGACCACTACGAACGGTGCGCCGACGGCCTCGGCCAGCGCGGCGTCGCCGTTCTCGGGGGATGCGCCGGGGTGGCGGAAGTCGGCTGAGCAGGCCACCACCTCGGCATGCGGGATGATGTCGGCGAAGGCCGGGCGCCAGCTGCCGGCGTCCACGAGCAGGCGGCGTGCCGAGCGGGCGGCGGCGGTGGACAGGATCGGGTGGTGGCCGTCCACCAGGGTCAGGTCGGCGTCGGGCAGTCCGTTTTCTGGCAGGGCAGCGTTCCGGGTTCCCGCGTTGCGGCTCACTATGGTGCGTTCGCCGGTTCCGGACAGGACGGTCACGGCGGAGATCGGCGGCGGGTCGGTGCTCGTCGGAGTCGTGTCGATCAGCGTCACGCCGTGCGCGGCCAGGTCCGCGCGGATCAGGTCACCCAGCGGGTGTGCGCCGACCGCGCTGACCAGGACCACCTCGATGCCCAGCGGGGCGCCGAGGGTGGCCGCGGTGACGGCGGCGTTTGTTGCCGGGCCGCCGGCGGCCACGTCGACGGAGTCGGACTGAACCTTCTCGTCGACGCCGGGCAGCCGTTGCACCCGCTGGATCAGGTCTACCGTGGCCAGGCCGGCGCAGAGGATTCGCACGTCAGACCCGGGCCGGGGTCAGCCGTTCGCGAGCTCGACGAAGAACGTGCCGATGTTGCGGAAGATCTGGGCCACTCCGTCGCCGAGGCTGCGAGCCACCTCGGCGGCCGGGCCCGGGTTCGTGCCGATCCAGAAGACCAGCAGGAACAGCAGGATCCAGCCGAGGATCTTCTTCATCTGAACTCCGCTCCCCGGGAATCGCCACTCAAGATCGTGACACACCCTCGCAACCGGGTGCGGGCGGCGCGCCGAGAGCGGCGCGGGCGGCTGCCAGGATCTGGCCGGACAGGTCCGTTCCGGCTGTCGCGCGGGCCAGGATCAGAGCGCCGACCATGGTGCTCAGGGTGGCCAGGTCCGGTTCGCCGGTTCGGCCCAGGTGGGTGGCGAAGGCTTCAACCCCTTTCGCGTACGCCATGCGGGTCTCCTCGCCGCCGCCGGAGCGCGCGACGTCGCCTCCGAACCCCGCTGATGGGCATCCGCCGCCGGGGTGGTCGCGGTGTTCGGGGGAGAGGTAGGTGTCGAGGAAATCGGCAGGCTGCTGATCTGTCCGCAGCGCGGCTGCCTGTTCGGTGAAGGCTTGAGTCACGGCCTCGGCAATCAGGGCGTCCTTGGAGGCGAACTGCTTGTAGAAGCCGCCGTGGGTCAGGCCTGCCTCGGCCATCACGTCGGCGACGCTCACGCCGGACACGCCTCGCTCGCGAAACAGTTGTGCCGCTGTCGCGACGATGCGTTCGCGGTTCTCTCGTGCCTGTGCCTGCGATACCCGTCCCATGCCGTCAACTATAGATGAGGTGTGTCATCTATTACCTTGCTGCTATTAGATGATGCTCGTAATCTAAGTCGCATGGAACTCACCAACGCAGTCGCCGTCGTCACCGGAGCCAACCGCGGGTTCGGCCGTCACATCGCCGCCCAGCTGCTCGAACGTGGCGCCAAGGTCTACGCCGCCGCCCGCAACCCGGAGAGCATCGACCTGCCGGGCGCGATCCCGCTGCGGCTCGACGTCACCGACCCGGCGTCGGTGGCCCAGGCCGCTTCCGTCGCCGCCGACGCCACCCTTGTCGTCAACAACGCCGGTGTCGCGGCCGGGCAGCCGCTCATCGGCGGCGAGCTCGACGGGATCCGGCTCGACATGGAGACCAACTATTTCGGGACGCTGCTGGTCACCCGGGCGTTCGCGCCGGTCCTCGAAGCCAACGGCGGGGGCGCGTTCCTCAACGTTCTCTCGGTGCTGTCGTGGTTCCACCCCGGCCCGTTCGGCGCGTACTCGGCGGCGAAGGCGGCGGCCTGGGCGCTGACCAACGCGACGCGCGACCAGCTGGCGCCGAGCGGGATCAGTGTCACCGGGCTGCACGTCGGATACATGGACACCGACATGGCCGCGTCCGTTCTGCCGGAGCAGAAGGTCGACCCGGCCATCGTCGCGAAACTCGCGCTGGACGCGATCGAGCGTGGCGATCAGGAGGTCCTCGGCGACGACCTGACCCGAGGCGTGAAGGCCCAGCTCGCGGGCTGAGAGACGGGCTGGCGGGCTTGAGAGACGGGCTGGCGGGCTGAGAAGACCGGCTGGCGCGTTTCTCCGGACCGCCGTCGCATGCGGAGAGATTGAAAACTGTTTCACAGGGGTAACGGCGCTGCATGACACCGCTCGCTGCCGAAGCCATCACCGACGCAGGTACCGGTCAGCTCGTACTCGCGGCGGTGCTCGGCATCGCTGTGGTCGTGCTGCTGATCGCCTGGGCGAAGTGGCATCCATTCCTCGCTCTGATCACCGGATCCGGGGTGCTCGGGCTGGTCGCGGGCGCGGCTCCCGGCGACACCATCGATTCCTTCACCACCGGCCTCGGCAACACGGTCGGCAGTGTCGGCGTACTGATCGCGCTCGGCTCGATGATCGGCGCCATGCTGGCCGAGTCGGGTGGCGCCGACGGCATCGTGAACCGGATCGTCAACGGCGTGTCCGGCGCGGCGTTGCCGTGGGCGATGGCCGGTGTCGCCGCGCTGATCGGGCTGCCGTTGTTCTTCGAGGTCGGCGTCGTGTTGCTGGTGCCGATCGTGTTGCTTGTCGCTCGGCGTACCGACGTGGGGTTGTTGCGGCTCGGTATCCCGGCTCTTGCCGGTCTGTCCGTGCTGCACGGCCTCGTGCCGCCGCACCCGGGGCCGCTTGTCGCGATCTCCAGTTTGAACGCGGACCTCGGTCTGACCCTGATGTTCGGCCTGGTGTGCGCGATCCCGACGGTGATCATCGCGGGGCCGGTGTTCGGGAACTTCATCGCGAAGCGGGTGCCGCTCGCGGTGCCGGCACTGCTGGAGACGGCAGGGGACCGGTCCGGTTCGGGGCCGGCGGGTGGGCAGGACTTCGTCGACCGATCCGATCTGGCCAACCCGGGTTCGCCCGGTGAACTCGTCGACGAGCAGGTCAGGGGGCGGCGCAACCCCGGGTTCTGGGCGGCCGTGCTGACCATCCTGCTGCCGGTCGCGCTGATGATGGCGCGGGGCATCGCGGAAGTCGTCCTGCCCGAAGGCGACTCGGTACGCACCGCCTTCGAGGTCATCGGTGAGCCGATCGTGGCGCTGCTCGCCGGCGTTTTCGTGGCGATGTGGGCGCTCGGGTACCGCGCCGGATTCGACCGCAAGGAGACCTCGGCGGTTCTCGGCGGGGCGTTGCCGCCGATCGCCGGCATCCTGCTCATCGTCGCGGCCGGCGGCGGATTCAAGCAGGTGCTCGTCGATGCCGGCGTGGGCAACGTGATCGCCGACGCGGCGCAGGACGCCAACATCAACGCGTTGCTGCTCGGGTGGCTCGTCGCGGTCGGTATCCGGGTCGCGACCGGGTCGGCCACGGTCGCCACGATCACGGCGGCGGGCATCGTGGCGCCGCTGGCCACCACGCTGGACTCGCCTACCGTGGCGTTGCTGGCGCTGGCCATCGGATCCGGGTCACTGTTCTTCTCGCATGTGAACGACGCCGGGTTCTGGCTGGTCAAGGAGTACTTCGGAATGACCGTGGGACAGACCATCAAGACGTGGTCGGTGATGGAGACGATCATCTCGGTGGTCGGGTTCGGGTGTGTGATGCTGCTCAGCCTGGTTGTCTGACGCACTGATCGCCCGGCTTCCTGATCGCCCGGCTTCCTGATCGTCTAGCTCTCGGTAATCGGACATTTATCCGGTGGTGGTTGCCTCTGCCTGTCAAGAACGCTGACGGGCGGAGTGCACCAGATGACGGCGTCACCATCTCGGCTCGGCCCCGTCGGCGGTGCCGCCGCGGACCAGCGAACGTCGTTCGGCCGGCTCGTCGCGGCGCTGATCGTGTCGCACGTCGGTTGCTACGTCGCGATCATCACCCCGATCCAGCTGCTCCTCACCCTGCGGCTGACCGCGATCGCCGGTGACGCCGCGACGAGCGCCTTCGGGCTCGTCGCCGGGTTCGGCGCACTGGTCGCGCTGGTCGCCAACCCGATCGCCGGCCGGATCAGTGACCGGACGGTGTCCCGGTTCGGCCGCCGGCGGGCCTGGATCCTCGTCGGCGCGGTGACCGGTGCGGCGACGCTCGCCGCGATCAGCGCGGCGACCAGTGTCTGGCAGGTCGTGGTTCTCTGGTGTGCCGTGCAGGTGCTGCTGACCTTCCAGGCGGCTGCGACGAGTGCCGTGGTCGCCGACCAGGTTCCGGAAGGCCGCCGCGGAGGCGTATCGGGACTGATCGGCATGACCATCGCGATCGGGCCGCTCGTCGGGTTGAGTCTCGCCAACGGGTTCCCCGCTGGGTCGCCGGCGCAATGGATCTCGGTGGCCGTGGTGACGGCGGGTGCCGGGGTCGTCGCGGCGGTGCTGCTGCGGGACACGAGTGCGTTGGTGACGCCGGGGCCGGTGGCGGGCCGTCGCCGCGGCTACGCCGTTCTGGTGCGCACGTTCTGGATCGACCCGCGCCGGTATCCCGCGTTCGGCTGGGCATGCCTGGTCCGTTTCCTGGTCACCTGCGCGTACGCGGGCAACACGTACTACTCCTTCTACCTGCTGCAACGCTTCGGGGTCTCCCAGGACCGGCTCGGCACACTGGTCCTGCAGCTGACGTTGCTCTCGGTCGTTCTGATCGCGCTGGCGAGCGTTGTGGCCGGATACCTGACCGACCTGGTGGGCAGGCAGAAGCCGTTCGTCGTGTTCAGTGGCGTGATCGCCGCGGTGGGGCTGGCTGTGCTCGCTGCCGCGCCGTCCCTCGGTTACGTCTTCGTCGCTGCCGGGCTGCTGGGCGTCGGAACCGGGGCGTTCGTCGCGATCGATCTGGCGATGTGTGTGCGGCTGCTGCCCAGCAGTGCCGACGCCGGCCGGGACATGGCGATCGCCGGGATCGCCAACTCGCTGCCCCAGTCGATCGTGCCGTTCATCGCCCGCCGTTGCTGGCGCTCGGGGGATACGCCGGGCTGTTCACGTTCCTTGCGGTGCTCGGGCTGCTGGGCGTGGTGGCGGTGAGCCGGGTGCCGGAGGCCGGCTGTGAATGAGCGGGTGAGAAGGCCTGGCCTGACCGGCGGTGGGTGTGCGGCGGGCGCGTGAGTGCGTTGCTGTGGCGCCCGCCGTCGCCCCGGCAGGATCTACTTGTTGGTGGCGTCTCGCCAGGCCAGCCACTCGCGGAGCGGGCCGAGGTCGGGTTCGGGGCCGCCGACGCCGACGGTGAACAGCGACGCGCCGAGCTCGCGGAATCGATCGCCGTCCTTCGGGTCGGTGCTGCCGCCGATCTCGACGGAGACCTCGATCTCGGACGGGTCGCGGCCGACGGTCTCGCAGTGGCCGTGCAGGACACCGAGTTTGTGCTCCAGGACGGCGGCGTCGGCGAAGCTGTGCCAGATGTCGGCGTGCTTCGCGACCAGACGCAACGTTTTCTTCTCGCCGCCGCCACCGATCAGGACCGGGATCTTGCGGGTCGGCGGTGGGTTGAGCTTTCCCCAGCGGGACTCGATGCGGGGGAGGGCGGTGGCCAGGTCGTCCAGGCGGCCGCCTGCCGTGCCGAACTCGTAGCCGTATTCGGTGTAGTCGCGCTCGAACCAGCCGGAGCCGATGCCCAGGATGAGACGGCCGTCGCTGATGTGGTCGACGGTGCGGGCCATGTCGGCGAGCAGCTCCGGGTTGCGGTGGCTGTTGCAGGTGACCAGGGCGCCGATCTCCACGCGTGAGGTCGATTCGGCCCAGGCGGCGAGCATGGTCCAGCACTCGAAGTGCGGACCGTCCTTCTCGCCGTAGAGCGGGTAGAAATGATCCCAGTTGAAGAGGATGTCGGCGCCCAGCTCCTCGGCCTTCGACGCGACGCGGCGAATGGTGGCGTAGTCCATGTGTTGCGGCTGCAGTTGCAGCCCGATCCGAACCGGCCTCGTGGTCGTATCCTGGTTGATCATGCTTTGAGGTTACGGGCAGGTGCCGTCCAGTTCCTGCCCGATGGTGGGGAACTCACCGCTCAGATACGCCCGCGGATCGGCTGCCTTCGCGCCGCGATCCAGTGAGGTGGCGATCGCGGTGATCTTCTCGCGCTGCACCGGATCGGTGCTGCTCGCGCCGGCTTTCTCGATGTCCGCGGCCATCGTGGTGAACGTGTCGCGCAGCCCGTCCTCGCTGGAGATCTGGCCGGCCAGCCGCACCGCGCCGTCGGTGAGGATCTTGTAGATGGCGGTGCAGACATAGGCCGGCTGTCCGGCCGAGGCCGACGGCACCGGAGCGACGCTGAACGGCACCGGGATCGAGCCGGGCGAGATCGCGTCGGGGGAGACATCGAACTCGCATCCGCTGAGTGCGAAGGTCGCGGTCAGAGCCGCGATCATCGCGGTGGGCACGGCGGTGCGGCGACGCTGCGGCACGACATTCCCCTTCGTCGATTGACGGTACGCGCGGAGCATAGCTGCTGTCAGTCGCCGGACGTCCGGTCCGACACCTTTGGCGGGGTCAGGAGTTAGCCCCCAACGTGGCCTATAAGCTGAAAAAAGGTAAATCGGTGGTACGGCGGGAGTTGATCTCCAGGGGTTCGCAGTTCTCCCAGCGGTTGCAGATTTCGCGGCGGCTGCTGACCGTCGGGGTGGCGACCGTGCTGGTGGCGGCCGGTGGCACCGCGTTCGCCGAGATCGTCTCCTCCGAACCGGTGACCTCACCGTCCTTCAACGGCTCCGTCTACGCGGTCGCCTACCGGGGCGACACCGTGTACGTCGGCGGCAACTTCACCAGCGCCGTCGTGAACGGCAAGAGCACACCGCGGACCCGGCTCGCCGCGTTCCATGCGCGTACCGGCGCCCTGCTGGACTGGAAGCCGGCCGCCGATGCCAACGTCCGGGCGCTCGCCGTCGACGGTGACACCGTCTACGCGGCGGGCGACTTCGACAACGTCAACGGCGTGAGCCGGGACGCGGTCGCCGGGATCGGGGCGGTCAGCGGCGCATTGACCGCGCTCAAGCACACCGTGCTCGGCCAGCCCAACGCCCTGGCCGCCGGGAACGGGCGCCTCTACGTCGGAGGCCGGATCACCTCGGTGGACGGCGTGACGCGCGGTAACCTCGCCGCGTTCACCCTCGCCACCGGCGCCCTCGACGCGTGGGCGCCGACCACCGACGACATGGTCAACGCACTCGCCGTGACGGGTGACCGGGTCTACGTCGGCGGTCGGTTCCACCGGACCAACAACGTGAGTACGACACTGCGGCTCAGCGCGGTCGACCCGGCCACGGGGTCGCTCGACCGGGCGTTCCGGGCCAAGCCGGTTTCGCAGGTGTTCGCGCTCGCGGCGCATCCGGACGGGGTGTTCGCGGCGCTCGGTGGCCAGGGCGGACGGGCGGTGTCGTACACCCGGACCGGGGAGACCCGCTGGACCCGGGTCTTCGACGGCGACGCGCAGGCCATCACGCTGCTCGACGGGGTCGTCTACGTCGGCGGGCACTTCGACAAGGCGTGCACCACCACGAACAACGGGGCCAAGGGAATCTGCACCGACGGGTCCGTGGTGCGGGGCAAACTGGCTGCCGCGGACCGCGAGGGCAACCTGCTCGACTGGTCGCCGCAGGCCAACGGCGTCGCCGGAACCCGGCAGCTGGCCGCCAGCGAGCCGCTCGGCGCGGTCAGCGCGGTCGGGGACTTCACCGTTGTCGGCGGGGCGACCAGGAAGCGGTACGCGGAGTTCACCGGCACGTCGCCGGCGGCGTTCGTCGAGTCCACGCCGGTGCCGTCTCCGTCGCTGTCCTCGGCGTCGCCTGCTGTGCCTACCTTGCCGGCGGCGTCTTCTCCTGCCGGGGATGTCGCCTCCTACAACTTCGACACCACGATCGCCGATGGTACGTTCGACGACGGATCTGGGCACGGGCATCTGCTGCGCGCGGTCAGCCGCAACGGCGGTGCGGTGAAGCTGGTGACGCACGGCAGCGGGCAGGCGTTGAACTTCCCGGCCAAGTGCGGCGGCGAGGCCTGCCCGCGGCTCATCCTGCAGGCCGGCGAGACCAGGGACCTGAACCCGGGTACGCGGCCGCTGCGGTACGGCGCCGGTGTGCTGCTCTCCCCGGCGGAGACGGGGCGGGGCGAGAACATCCTCCAGAAGGGGTACTCGACCGGCGGCGGGCAGTACAAGCTCCAGGTCGACGGGCTCTCCGGCAAACCCAGCTGCGGAATCGGCGACGTGGTGGGCACGACCGTCCACGTGGCGCGTAGCCGCACCTCGGTCTCCGACGGCAAGTGGCATTCGCTGGAGTGCCGCCGCACCGGGCCGACCCTGTCCATCCTCGTCGACGACCGGCTCGAGTCGAGCGTTGCCGTACCGGCTGAGTTGTCCGTCGACACCGACCACCCGTTCACCGTCGGAGGCAAGGGCGTCGGCGCGAACAACGACCAGTTCCACGGCACCCTCGACGACGTCTGGGTGCGGGTCGGCTGAGCGGCGGCAAGGACGGGTCCGGGGCAGCCGAACCGTGGCGGTGATGCCCCGGGTGGTGGCACCGGGGTGGTGCGGACGGTGAATTGAGGCCCCGGCAGCCGGTGCGGACGGCGGCAGGCCGCCGGGGCGGAATGTGTGTGCCGGTCGGAGGTCCGGCACACACAGCTTCTCGCACCGCCGGTGGGCCGGCGGCCGGATTCCAAGGCCGTGGGGAACGGAGCCACAGCGAGGCAGGATCGGACCGGTGAGGACGGTCGCCGGTTTCCTCGCGATGACCCGAACGGCTTGGAATTGAAGGTCATCGTTGCAGTCATGTTGCCGAAGTGCAACAGCCCGACCGCATTCCGTTCATCGATGTTTCGCGCCGTAGATTCTTGATCTCTGGCCTCGCCGGAATCTGATCTCCGGCTCCGCCGGAACTGGGCTCCGGCTTCCGCGCTGGGCCTCAGCTTCCGCGCTGGGCCTCAGCTTCGGCGGGGGAGGAACGCCGCCACCACCGCCCCGGCCGCGATCACGGCTGCGCCGGTCAGGACGGCCGGAACCAGTCCGTCCACGAAGTTCTGGTGACTGGCGAACCCGCCGTAGGTGCTGAAGATCGACGACAACGCCGCCACGCCGGCCGCCACGCCGAACTCGCGGATCGTGTTGTTCGTGCCGGACGCGACTCCGCGCTGCTGCTCGGTGACGCTGGCGAGGGTCATCGTGCTGATCGGCGCGAACGTCAGACCCATCCCGATGCCGGCCAGGGCGAACGCGACGACCAGACGTCCGTACGTGACGTCGGTCGTCGTGGCGAGCCCGATCCACAGAAGGCCCGCGGCGAGGAACAGCTGGCCGGCGACGATGAGGTTGCGGACACCGAGCCGTGCGCCGAAGATGCCGGCCAGCGGCGCGACGATCATCGGAGCCGCTGTCCACGGCAGGGTGCGCAGGCCGGATTCCAGCGGGCTCAGCCCTTGCACCACCTGGAAGAACTGGGCGAGCAGGAAGACCGCGCCGAACGCGCCGGCCGAGAACGTCAGGGTGACGACGTTGACCAGGCTGAATCCACGTGAGCGGAAGAGGGAGAGCGGCAGCATCGGCGTACGGTTGCGGGTCTGCCAGAAGAGGAAGCCGGCAATCAGCGCGACGCCCGCGCCCAGCATGACCGGCACCCGGCCGGTGGTCCATCCCCGGTCCGGGCCGTCGACGACGCCCCAGATCAGCAGCAGCATGCCGCTCGCCGACAGGAGCAGGCCGAGCGGGTCGAGGCGGCGTGCCCCGCCGCGGGATTCGCTGAGAACCGTGGCTGCGAGTGCCAGTGCTCCGACGCCGATCGGCACGTTGACCCAGAAGATCCAGTTCCAGGTGAGGCCGTCGACCACGGCGCCGCCGACGACCGGGCCGAGGGCTACGCCGAGGCCGGTGATGCCGCCCCAGATGCCGACCGCGACGTTGCGCAGCCGATCCGGGACGGCCTGGGCGAGCAGTGTCAGTGACAGCGGCGCGATGGCCGCGCCCCCGAGGCCCTGCAGGGCGCGCGTGGCGGTGAGCTGCCACGGCTCGGCGGCGAGGGCCGCCCCGGCGGAGGCGGCGGTGAACACGACGATGCCGGCCAGGAACATCCGCCGGCGACCGAGCCGGTCGCCGAGCGCGGCCGCGGTGAGCAGGAATGCCGCGAACGGAAGTGTGTACGCGTTGACGAACCACTGCAGGTCCGTGATCGAGGCGCCCAGTTCGGTGCGGATGACCGGCAGCGCCGTGCTGACGACCAGGTTGTCGAGCGAAACCATGAACGTCGGGATGCCGACGGCGGCGAGTATCAGGCCGAGCGGCCGGGCCCGGGTCCGGTTTTCCGGCGGATTGGGTGCGAGCGTGGTCACGGCTTCCCCCTGAAGGTGTTCTCCGGTGACGGGATGAGTGTCAGCGGTAGTTGTTATCCGCTGATAACTAAGCACAGTATGCATCGACTGATAACATGTCAACGTGACCCGGACCCGCTTCACCGCACAGGAACGCCACGCCCAGCTCGTGACGGCCGCCCTCGAGGCCTTCGCCGTGGGTGGATACGCAGGCACGACCACGGACCAGGTGGCACGACTCGCGGGCGTCTCCCAGCCGTACGTGATCCGCCTGTTCGGGTCGAAGCAGGAGCTTTTCCTTGCCACCGTGGGGCACGCCGGACACCGGATCGAGATGAAATGGCGGGCAGCCGCCGCGAAGGAGCCGACGCTGAGTGGGCTCGGCCACGCGTACAAGGAACTTCTCGCCGAGCGGGAACTGCTGAACGTGCTGCTGCACGGATTCGGAGCAGCCGCCGACCCGGTGATCGGCGACGCGGTCCGGTCCTGTTACGGCAACCTGTACAGCGTGGTGCGGGAACTGACCGGCGCGACCGCCGAGGAGGCCCGCGACTTCTTCGCCATGGGCATGCTGATCACGGTGCTCGGTGCGATGCGGGTCCTCGGCCCGGACGCCGTTGATCCGCAGCCGTGGATGACGGACATCCTCGGGACCCTGCCACGCCCCGACGCGGACTGAACCTCAGTCCATGTTGTGGCGCAGGAACACCGGTTCGCGCCAGCCCAGCATCGCCTCGGTCATGCGTACCGCGTCGGTTGCCGCCCGGACGTCGTGCACCCGCATGATCCGGGCGCCGCGCAGGATGCAGAAGACCACAGTGGCCAGGGTTCCGGCCAGCCGGTCCTGTTGCGGCCGGTCCAGGGTCTCGCCGATGAAGTCCTTGTTGCTCAGCGCCGCCAGGGTCGGGTAGCCGATCGAGGTGATCTCCTCGAGGCGGCGGGTGATCTCCAGCGTGTGCAGGGTGTTCTTGTTCAGGTCATGGCCCGGGTCGATGATGATCTGCTCGGGGCGTACCCCGCGGGACAGCGCCAGCTCGACCCGCTCCCGCAGGAATCCGGCCACCTCGGCGGTGACGTCGCCGTACCGCGGCCGGGGGTGGAGGGTGCGCGGCGCGGCCAGGCTGTGCGTGATCACCAGCTGAGCGTCAGTTCCGGCGACGGCGTCGGCCATCGCCACGTCCCGCAGCCCAGAGGTGTCGTTGATGACCCCGGCACCCGCCTTGATCACTTCGCGGGCGACCTCCGGGCGGAACGTGTCGACCGAGACCACGGCGAGATCGCGGGCCGCCTCGACGACCGGGAGCACCCGGTCCAGTTCCTCTGCGGCGGTGACTTCCGGGCCCGGCGCGAACGGGACCCCACCGATGTCAATCCAGTCGGCACCGTCATCGGCCGCGGCCTTGACCGCCTCGGTCGCCTTCTCCAGCGCGAACGTGCGGCCCCGGTCGTGGAACGAGTCCGGCGTACGGTTCACGATCGCCATCACGACGACACGGCGGGAGAAGTCGTAGGTCCGGCCGCCGATGACCCGGGTTCCGGTGGCTGGGCCGCTCGTTTCGCTCACGGTTGGGGACCCTAACAAGCAGGAGCGGGGCCGGTTCCCGTACCCCTGATCTGGGATTTTGACTGTCTTGGTTTGTGGCGGTGGCTCCGGCCTCGTTTGTGGCGACGGCTCCGGGGAATCGCCAGCAGCATGAAACTCGGGTACAAGCTCGCGGCCGAGGCCTTCGGCCCCAAGGAACTCATCCGGCAGGCGCTCCGGGCGGAGCAGGCCGGATTCGACTTCGTCGAGATCAGCGACCACTACCACCCGTGGCTGGACGTGCAGGGCCACTCGCCGTTCGCCTGGAACGTGCTCAGTGCGATCGCCGTCCAGACCCGTACCCTCGGGCTCGCGACCGGCGTGACCTGCCCGTCCGTGCGCTACCACCCCGCGATCGTCGCGCAGGCGGCGGCAACCTTGGCGATCATCTCGGACGGACGGTTCACGCTCGGTGTCGGCTCGGGGGAGCGGCTCAACGAGCACGTGGTGGGCCAGGGCTTCGGCAGCGTCCGGGAACGGCACGAGCGGCTCGCCGAGGCACTCGACATCATCAACCTGCTCTGGCAGGGCGGATACCAGTCCTACCAGGGAAAATACCTGCAACTCGAGGATGCCCGGGTGTTCGACCTGCCGGACGTGCTCCCGGTGATCGCGGTCGCGGCCGGCGGCACGTCGGCGGCAGAGCTCGCGGCCACCCACGGCGGCGGGCTGTTCGCGACCGAGCCGCGCGCCGATCTGGTGGAGACGTTCACCGCGGCAGGCGGTCGAGGCCCGGCTTATGCCGAGGTCGCGGTCGCGTGGGCACCCACCGAGGAGGAGGCGGTCAAGGAAGCGCACCGGACCACCCGCTGGGCGGTCACCGGCTGGAAGGTGATGTCCGAGCTGCCGAACCCGGTCAACTTCGAGGCAGCCTCCGCGACGGTCACCGAGGACGACGTGCGCAAGCAGTTCGTCACCGGACCCGACCCGGCACGGTACGTGGAATCGGTCCAGCAGTACCGCGACGCGGGATACGACCACATCGTCCTGATGAACGCCGGGCCTGATCCGGACGGCTTCCTCGACTTCTTCACCAAGGAGCTGCGCGACAAACTGTGACGAAGCAGCGGCCTGCGTCCGGAGCCGCACCTCAGGCCGGCGCAGAATATTGCGCTGAGGCTGCCGGAGCGGGTCGACGAAGGGCGGCGGAACGAATTTCGGCAGCCCGTCCGCGCCCTGCTGCGCAGCCCAGCCGCCCCCGTGGACCAGTCGGTCGCCCACCCGAGATCCCGCTATCGAAGCGAACAGAACCTCACCGACGGCGGTTCGAGCGGTTGCGCCGGTAGTTGACGACACCCGCGACCACCAGGAGCACAGGCAGAACCAGTCCCCACATAAGCCACCCGTTCATGCCCCGAGCCTGCCCCGCCCGCGCCATCCCCACCTCACCCCTGCGGAGTGAGACCTCAAACCCCTCAAGACCAAGACTTGGGTACGCGTAACCGCCCCGTCCTCCGCACGACAGAGGCGATCCCTCCACGGCCCTACCCGCGCCCGTACCCCCGGTGTGACGCCGCCTCTGACGGGAATGAAGTACCGACCCCCTGACGAAATCGAGTCTCATGCGATTGAAGCGCAGTGACCTCAGCAAACCCGGCTTGGGCCGCCGCCGGACCGGCACGAAGAGTTCCGGCAGAGGCTTCACCTTCCTCGACCGCGACGGCGGCACCATCCGCGACGAGGAAACCCTCGACCGGATCAAGAGCTTGGTCATCCCACCCGCCTGGCGGGACGTCTGGATCTCGCCGGATCCGCGCGGCCACATCCAGGCCACCGGAATCGATGCGGCCGGCCGCAAGCAGTACGTCTATCACCCGCAGTGGCGCGAACAGCAGGACCGGGCCAAGTTCGATCACGCCGTGGAGGTGGCCGAGCGGCTGCCGGACCTCCGCGACCGGCTCCGCGACGACCTGGCCGGCGGGCGTGGCCTGACCCGGGAGCGAGTCCTCGCGGCCGTCATCCGGCTGCTCGACATGGGGATGTTCCGCGTCGGCGGCGACCAGTACGCCGTCCGCGACGACGACCCGTCCTACGGCCTCTCCACCCTGCGACCCGACCATCTGAGAACCCGCGGCGGCTGCGTGCTGCTGGAGTTCCGCGGCAAATCCGGCGTGGACCACACGGCGTCGGTCGGCGACGGCGAGGTCTGCGCGGTGCTCCGCGACCTGAAGCGCCGCCGCCGCGGCGAGGAGCGGCTGTTCGCGTACTACGACCGTAGTGAACGCCGCTGGCAGGAGATCCGTGCCGACACGATCAACGACTACTTGCGCGAGGTCAGCGGCGGCAAGATGACGGCGAAGGACTTCCGCACCTGGCACGGCACCGTCAAGGCCGCCACCGAACTGGCCGCCGCCGGCCCGCAGCCGACCGCCACCAAACGCAGGAGGGCCGTGGCCGGCGCCATGCGCGAGGTAGCCGGCATGCTCGGCAACACCCCGGCCGTGGCCCGGGCCTCGTACGTCGACCCGCGGGTGATCGAGAACTTCGAGGACGGCAAGGTGGCCGAAGCCGAGGAGGAGGTGCTGGACCTGCTGACCGGCGAGTCTGCTTGACTCCTCCCGTGGGTTACTCCGAGGTACGCCTGGAGTCGGCGGGCTTCACCAGATACGGCCGCCTGCCCGCCTTCGTAGCGGTGGGCGCCGAACGGTACGACAAGCTTCTCTACGCGCTGGATCTCCGAGCCGCCCGATGACCCGGCGTGCTCTCCGCCAGGAGGTCGGTGACCCAGTCGACGGCTGTCTGGGCCTGGTCCGGGCTGCTGGCGTACAACCCGTTGACGACAAGCCACACCCGGTCCGCCCACATCTGGTCGGCGCACATCCGGCCGGCGCACATCCGGTCGGCGGGGGAGTCCGGCGGGGCCGCGCCCAGCTGCCCCACCAGCCGGTCCACCTCAGCACGAGTGTCGGCGAGATAGGCCTTGGCCACCCGTGCCGGCTCGTCGTCGTCGCCCGGGAACTCGGTCAGATAGTTACGGAACGCGCATCCCCGGTACCCCGGCCTCCGAACCCAGTCAGCGGTCTCGGCGACCAGCGCGATCAGCCGTTCACGTGGGGTTCCGGCCCAGCGCAGCGCCTCGCCCGCGGATTGGGCGCGTTCACGGCGAACCAGGTCGAGGTACGCCGCCGCCAGGTCGGCCTTGCTCGGAAAATGCCGATAAAGCAGGTTCTTGCCGCACCCGGCCACCTCGACGACCTGTGCCATGCCGACGGCCCGTACGCCGTGCTCGTAGAAGAGCCCGGCGGCGGCGGTCAGGATCGTGTCGCGGGTGCCCGGGGTGGGCGTTCGTACCATAGCGCCCACTTTACGGACCGATCAGTCCATCCTGGCGTAAGAAGGCTGATATGGGACGGATTTCAGATCGATGACCCGGTCCACCAGATCAAGACCTTCCGTGCGATGCGCGAAGATCAGCACGGTACGCCCGGACGCCGCGCCCAGCAGGTCCGCCATCAACTCGTGCGCGCCCGCTTCGTCGATGCCCTCGGTCGGCTCGTCCAGGATCAGCAGGTCCGGTTCCGCGAGCAGCGCCCGCGCGGTGGACAGGCGCCGCCGTTGCCCGCCCGAGATCGTGTTTCCGCCGGTGCCGAGCCAGGTGTCCAGCCCGTCCGGCAGCGCCGCCACCCACGCGTCGAGGCCCACCCGCGCCAGCGCGGCCAGGAGCTGCGGATCGGTCGCGCTGGGGGCCGCGAGACGCAGGTTCTCCCGGACGGTCGACGCGAACACATGGCCCGTCTCGTCGCCGACCAGCACGGTCTTGCCGTCGAACTCGACAGTTCCGGTCCACGGGTCGAGGAGCCGGCCGAGCACCGCGGCCAGCGTCGATTTCCCGGAGCCGGACCGGCCGGTCACCGCGGTCCGTGATCCGGCCGGCAGTTCGAGGTCGAATCCGTCCAGGACCGGTGGCAATTCTCGATCCCAGCCGGCCGTCAAATTCCGTACCCGGAGATTTGGACCTGAAGAGGGAGTCGCCTCACTCAGGGTGACCATCGCGGAGGTGGGCGGTTGTGCTGTCAGCGTGCGCACGCGCCGCGCCGCGCCCGCTGCCTGCCGCCGCGCGATCGCTGCCTCCGGCAGCGCCACCACCGTGTCACCGAGGGTGACCATGCCGAGCAGCGCCACCGCGCTCCATTCGGCGGACAAACCGGACCGGGCGAGCACGAGGGCGGTCCCGGCCGCTGCCGCCCCCCATCCCAGGTGGGCGAGCGCCGCGGCCAGGCCTGACTCACGCGCCGCGCGCGCCTCCAGCGCAGCGAGGGTCCGGCTGCGATCCATGGGTACGCTCGAACGAGCCGACCCGGAACCGACCTCCTCGATGCCGTCCACGGTTTCCACGACAGCGTTCCGGAGCGAGGCCCGCGCGGCACCCGTGACAGCGTCCAGCCGGCCGGCCTGCCAGGCAGCCACGGCCGGCGCGAGCACGCCGGCGATCAGCACACCGACGGCGAGCGGCACCACGACAGCGGGCGCGGCTAGGAGCGCCGCCAGTCCGGCGATCACGACGGTGGCTGCCGTCGCACAGGCCGGGAGCCGCCCGCGCAGCAAACCGTCTACCTGGGCGTCGACATCGTCGACGAGCTTCGTGAGCAGGTCACCCCGCCGATGCGCGCGCCGGCCCGGCACACGCGGGATCAGGTCGGCGTAGACCCGCGCCCGCCGCTGCCCCAGCCGCGCGAAGGCGAGGTCGTGCGAGACGAGCCGTTCGAGGTATCGCAGCAGCGGCCGGGCGACAGCACTTCCGCGTACCAGGACGACCGCCCCGGACAGCGTCAGCACCGGCGGCAGCGAGGACGCCCGCACGAGTAGCCAGGCGGCCGCCCCGGTGAGCAGCACCCCGGCAAGCGAGGCCCCAGCCCCGAGCCCCACCGCCACCCCGGGCCGCCGCACCCATTCCCACCGCCGGCCGCCCCCACCAGCCGGGCTGCGGGTGGCAGCCCGGCCGTCACGTGCGGCTGCCGGCTGTACGTCAGGGCGGCCGTGGTGTTCAGCCGTTCCGGGCCGGCTGTCGTGTCGCTCAGCCGTTCCGAGCGGGCTGTCGCTCACGGCTGGCGGCTGTACGTCAGGGCGGCCGTGGTGTTCAGCCGCTCCGGGTCGGCTGTCGTCTACGGCTGGTGGCTGTACGTCAGGGCGGCCGTGGTGTTCAGCCGTTCCGGGTCGGCTGTCGTCCACGGCTGCCGGCTGTACGTCAGGGCGGCCGCCCTGTTCAGCCGCGTCCGGTGGGTTGAGGGTCACCACTCGGTCGGCGGCGGACAGCAGGGCTGGGCGGTGGGCTACGACCAGGAGGGCGCAGCCCTGGTTGGCCAGGTCGCGGAGGCGGGCAATGACCAGCTTCTCGGCGGCGGCGTCCAGGTGGGCGGTCGGCTCGTCGAGCAGCAGCGTCACCACCGGCCGCGCCCGCAAGCCGCCGGAACCGGCCAAATTAGCCGGAAGAGCGCCGCCCGGAAGAGCGCCGCCCGGGATCGCGTTGCCCGGAAGAACGCCGCCCGGGATCGCGTCGCCCGGAATTGCCACGCCCGGAATTGCCGTGCCCGGAATTGCCGCGTTGCCGGTTGTCGGCTTGGGCGCGGTGGTCGTCAGGGCAGAGGCTTTGACCGCGGCGGACGAGATTGCGGCGGTGGCGCGGTGGAGCAGGGCGGCCAGGGCGAGGCGCTGGCGCTGGCCTGAGGAGATGCCGGCGCCGTGTTCGCTCAGGGGGGTGGAGGCGGTCACCTCGCCGGTCAGGCCGACGGTTCGCAGCGCCTCGGCGATCTCGGCGGGGGAGGAGTCCGGGGGGAAGACCTCCGCGACGGTACGAGCGTGCGGAAGCGACGGCCGCTGCGGCAGATAGAAGGCTGACCCGACGGCGAGA
The DNA here is from genome assembly GCF_050955685.1 of Actinoplanes sp. CA-015351. Taxonomy (NCBI): domain Bacteria; kingdom Bacillati; phylum Actinomycetota; class Actinomycetes; order Micromonosporales; family Micromonosporaceae; genus Actinoplanes; species Actinoplanes sp. CA-015351. Next base: position 5,018,907 of record NZ_CP192102.1, on the reverse strand, counting down.
GCGCCCGTTTCGGCGGGGTGAAGGCCGGCGAGTACCCGCAACACCGTCGTCTTGCCGGCACCGGACGGGCCGCGCAGCGCCACCGCCTCACCGGCCCGGACCGTGAGTTCCGGCAGGAACACCGCGTCCGTCACCGAACCGGGGTACCGCGCGCGCAGGGCGCTGACCCGTACCCCCCAACGCCCCGAGCTGTCCCAGACGGCCGCGGCGCGCGGCACCTGATCTCCCCGCGCCGGGCCTGCGGGATGGTCGTCAGGCGATGAAGCGGTGAGGATCTCGTCGACATCGGCGATCACGGCCGTGGCGTCGGTGGCGGCGTGATAGCGGGCGGCCATCTCGCGCAGCGGGCGGTACGCCTCCGGGGCCAGCAGGATCACCAGCAGTGCGGGCGCCAGCTCCATCGAGCCGGCCGCCACCCGCAGCCCGGCCTGGACCGCGATCAGGCCGACCGAGAGCGTGCCCACCAGATCCAGCGCGGTGGACGACAGGAACGCGACCCGCAGCACCCGCATCGTCGCGCGCCGGTGCTGGTCGGTGAGGTCGGCGATCACGGCGGTCTGGCGTTCGGCGCGGCCGAACACCTTCAGCGTCGCCAGGCCGCGGACCACGTCGAGGAAGTGGCCGGCCAGCCGCGCGTCGGCGGCCCAGCGCTGCCGGGCCCGGGCCTGGGTGGCCCAGCCGATCAGCGCGCCGAGCAGCGGGATCAGCGGCAGCGTGAGCAGCGCGATGATCGCCGACGCCGGGTCGACGACGAACATGACCAGGATGACGAGCGGGGGCAGGATGACGCCGAGGGCCACCGCCGGGAGATATCCGGAGAACCACGGCTTCAGCGCGTCCAGGCCGGTTGCGAGAACCGTGCTGAGCCGCCCCGAACCGTAGGCCGCCACCCACGCCGGCCCGCGCCGGACGACAGCGTCCAGCATGGAGCGGCGGAGCTCGTCGGTGACCCGGGCGGCGGTGCGGCGGGCGACCACCTGTTCGGCCCAGGCGAGGACGGCCCGCACCGCGAACGCCCCGGCCAGCAGGACGACGCCGGTGTCTCGCGGCCCGGCGACGATCCAGCACAGCGCGACCGCGAGCGCGATGGTGGCAGCGGCCTGGCCGGCGCCGATGAGGGTGAGCAGCGCCACCCCGGCCCGGCTGCTCCGAGCGTGCCGCAGCAGCCGAGGATCGACAGGACCACGGCTCACGATGCGACCCGTTCACTCGAGACTCGGCGGCGGAAGACCCAATAGGACCAGATCTGGTACGCCAGAACGCCCGGCAGCACGATCACCCCGGCCACCGTGATCAGGCGTAACGCCTCCGGCCCGGCGGCCGCGCCGTCCCTGGTCAGCGACCACGCCGCCGACAGTGTGCTGCGCAGCACCACATCGCCGTGCACCAGGAAGACGGCGACCACGGACGCGGCCACACCCGCCGCGACCGCCACGAACGCCGCTGCCTCGCGGGCTCGGCGGGCCAGCACACCGGCCCCGAAACACAGGACCGCGGCCAGGAGTGCGACGCGGGAACCCGTACCAATGCCGATGATCAGAAGGGCGACCGCGCCGCCGATGCCGGCGTGGCGTGCCAGGTCGCGTGCCCGGCGGCGCACCGGGCCGGTCGTGCGCAGCGCGAGGAACGTCGCACCCAGCAGGATCGCGGCGAGGAGCGCGCCCAGCGCGCCGAGCCCGGCAGCGGGAGTGAGCAGCGGGTCGAGGCTGCGGGAGACGCCGACGCCGGTGACTTCGCCGTCGGCGCCCAGCGCGAGGCCGTGCACGAAGATGCCGAGGACGGCGCCCCAGAGCAGCACGATGCCGCCGGAGGAGAGGGCGAGCAGCGCGTCGCAGCGGCGGCGCCAGCTGGACGACGAGTGCTTGCCGCGGAACTCCAGGGCCACGCCGCGGATCGCGAGCAGCAGCAGGATCAGGACCATCGGCAGGTAGAGGCCGGAGAGCAGGGCGGCGTACCAGTCGGGGAACGCGGCGAAGGTGACGCCGATCGCGGCGACCAGCCAGACCTCGTTGCCGTCCCAGAAAGGCCCGACGGTACGGATGACCGCGCCGCGCTCGTGTTCGTCACGCCCGAGGACGGGGGTGAGCATGCCGACGCCGAAGTCGAATCCTTCGAGGACGAAGTAGAGAACCCAGGCGAGAACGAGGATCGCGAACCAGAAAGTGATCATGACGGCGCGCTCCTAGTAGGCCGGGACGGGTTCCGGAGCCGATTCGACGGCTTTGTCAGGTTCGAGCGGCTGCCGGGACAGGTGCATGACCAGCCGGGTCCACGCCAGCGCGAGGATGCCGTAGACGAGCGTGAACCCGGCGAGCGACGTGATCACCTCGGCGCTGGTGAGCCCCGGCGAGATCCCGTCGGCCACCTTGGAGATGCCGAACGCGAGCCAGGGCTGGCGTGCCGTCTCGGTGAAGACCCAGCCGAAGGTGTTCGCGGCGGCGGGCAGGATCGGGGCGAGCCAGATGAACCGCAGGAAGATCCTCGGCGTGCCGTTGCCGGGCTGCAGGATCGCCGGCAGGAACCGCAGGAAACGGAGCTTGAAGGACGACGTCGACCACAGGTGGTACCCAGCGACGATCATGGCGAGGATCCCGGCGCCCATCATCAGCCGGAACGTCCAGAACGCCACCGGGATCATCGGCACGTAACTGCCCGGACCGTGCTGGGCGGCGTACGCGGCCTGCAGGTCGTCGATGCCCTGCACGGTTCCGTTGAACGACCCGGTGCCGAGGAAGGACAGCAGCTTCGGCACCTCGATGCTGAAGAACGGCCGGTCGTGGCCGAGTTCCCCGATGGCGAAGACGGAGAACGGCGCGCCGGTGGTGGTCTCGTACAGTGCCTCGGCGGCGGCCATCTTCATCGGCTGCACGGCGGTCATGACCTTGCCGATGTGGTCCCCGCTGATGACGGTTCCGAGCCCGCCGACCAGCATGACCCAGGCACCGAGCCGGGAGAGTGTCAGGAAGGAGGCGTCAGCCTTGAAGCGCCACACCCCGATCGCCAGGAGCAGCCCGCCGCCGGCCATCGCCGCACCGGCCATCGTGTGCGGGAACGCGGCGAGGACCACCTCGTTGGTGAGCAGTTCGGTGAAACTCGTCAGGTGTGCCCGCCCGGTCTCCGGATCGAGGGCGTACGCGACCGGGTTCTGCATGAACGAGTTGGCGGCCAGGATGATGTACGCCGACAGCAGCGTCCCTGCCGCCACGATGACGATCGTCGCGGCGTGCAGCCGGCGGGGCAGCCGGTCCCACCCGAAGTACCACAGGGCGAGGAACGTCGCCTCGAGGAAGAACGCGAGCATCCCCTCGATCGCGAGGGTGGGTCCGAAGACGTCGCCGTAGAAGCGGGCGAACGCGCTCCAGCCCAGCCCGAACTGGAACTCCTGGACGAGCCCGGTGACGACGCCGACCGCGAACGTGACGATCAGCAGCTTGCCGACGAACTTCGTGAGATGCAGGTATTTCTCCGAACCCGTGCGCATCCACGCGAGCTGGAGCCCGGCCGCCGCCGACGCCAGGCAGATCGACAGCGGGACGAAAAGATAGTGGTAGATCGTCACGACCGCGAACTGCAGCCGGGTCAAATCGAGCACGTCCACGAGGTTCCCCCAACGAAGTACGACGCTTCGTAGTAGATACTACGCCTTGTAGTACGACGCGATGCAGTAGGAGGCTCGTAGGATGGGGAGCATGGCGATGGGAGACCTCGAGCGCGAGGTCATGACGAAACTCTGGGACGCGCGCGAGCCGCTCACCGTCCGGCAGGTTCACGAGCTGCTCAGCCGTGACCGCGACCTGGCGTACACGACGGTGATGACAGTGCTGGACCGGCTCGCCAAGAAAAGCCTGGTCATCCAGCAGAAAGCGGATCGTGCCTACCGGTACGCCCCGGCGCAGTCCCGCGAGGAGATGACCGCCGGCGTGATGCTCGACGCGCTCAGCGCCACGCCCGACCGGGATGCCGCGCTGGCGTACTTCATGGAGCAGCTGCCGCCCGAGGCGCTGAGAGCAGCGTTAGAAGCAGCACGCGAGCGGTGACCGCCCTCCTGCTCGGCGCGCTCGGACTCACTCTGTCGCTGATCGCGCCCGGCATCCTGGCGAGCGCCCGCTGGCCCGACCGCGCCCCGGTCGCCGCCGTCGTGCTCTGGCAGGCGCTCACGCTGACCGCGGTGCTCTGCGCGCTCGGCGTGGTGCTGGCCGCCCCGGAGGAGCTGACCCGGGCGGCCGGCGCCCGCCACCCGGAGACCGTTGTCGCGCTGGTGCTGTCCCTCGCGGTGGCCGCGACGATCGTGATCCGGCTGCTGATCTCGCTGGCCCAGGTGACGTCGCGGGCCCGGGCCCGGCGCGACCGGCACCGGATGCTCGTCGACCTCCTGGACCACGTCGAGCAGCGAGGCGAGATCGGCGGCGAGGCCGGTGAGGTACGCGTCCTCGACGGGGCGCTGCCGATGGCGTACTGCGTGCCCGGCCGGAACCCCCGGGTGGTGCTCAGTGACGCGGTGCTCAAGGTGCTCGACCGCGAGCAGGTCGACGCGGTTCTCGCCCACGAGCGCGCCCACCTGCGGCACCGGCACGAGCTGGTGATGGAGTCGTTCACCGCGTTCTACCAGGCTGTCCCGAAACTTCTGCGGAGCCGGGCGCCGCTTGATGCCGTACACCTGCTGTTGGAGATGGTGTCCGATGATGCCGCGAGGCGCCGCACCGGGCCTGAGCCGCTCCGGGCCGCGTTGTCGCGTCTCGCGGATGCGTTGCCGCTCGCTGAGGGGGCGGCCGGCGAGACCAGGCGGCGGCGGCTGGACCGGCTGGATCTTCCGGAGAGCCGGGCGCTCACGGTGGCCGCGGTGATCGCCGCGGCCGGCTTGCTGGTGCTACCCACAGTGATCCTGGTGGTGCCCTGGTTGGGCCGGGCTATCGAAACGTGGCCTTTTCAATGACGGTGGGTAATGGTATTGGTGCTTACGGTTCCAGCGTGCGGCCCTCCTTCATTTAGCCTCTTGATCCCGGTACGGTGGTCCCGGTTCGGTAGCCCCCCAATCGCCCAACCGGTCGATCTGCCGAACCGCCGCCTAAACGCAGATGCGTGCCGGGGACCCAGGTAGTTCCGGGGTGAAGCCGCTCCCCGAGCGGCCGGGCAGCTTCCCGCCCGAACCCGTCAGCTAACCCGGTCGGCGGTCGAGTGGGAAGAAAGGACAACGCACCTAAGTGAAACGGAAAGGCGTTCTACGCGGTCTGCTCTGCGTAATTGCCGCGGCCGGAGTCGTTCTCACTGGTCCCGCTGTTGCCCACGCCGAGCCCACGCCGGCGAGCGTCGAGAAGCAGATCGACGAGCAGTGGAACAAGCTCGAGCCGGTCATCGAGGAGTACAACTCGGTGCACTCCAAGCTGAAGAAACTGCGCAAGCAGCAGACTTCGCTGGCGAAGACCCTGACTCCATTGCAGGTGAAGGTGGACGTCGCCATGGCCCAGGTCCGGGGCATGGCCGTCGATGCCTACATGCAGGGCCCGCCGAACGCGTTCAACGCGATGCTGATGAGTGGCAGGCCGACGTCGCTGACCGAGAAGCTCACGCTCCTCGACCAGCTCGCCGTCCACCAGACCGAGTCGATCGCGACCGTGGCCAAGCTCCGCGACAAGTACGCAGGTGACAAGGCCACCGTCGACCAGCTCGCCACCGAGATCGCCGCCCGGGACAAGGACCTGGCGTCGAAGAAGAAGGCGATCGAGAAGGAGATCAAGGACCTTCAGGATCTCCGGATCGCCGCCTACGGTTCGGCGAACGTCGATGACGGTGCGCTGCGCACCGGGCCCTGCCCGGTCACGTACACCAACGACAAGGGCGGTCGTGCGGCCCAGAAGGCGTGCGACCTGATCGGCAAGCCTTATGTCTTCGGCTCGAACGGCCCGAACAGTTATGACTGCTCGGGTCTGACGCAGAAGGCATGGGCGTCGGTCGGTGTGTCCCTCGAGCATTACACGAAGGACCAGTGGGGCTCGACCAAGTCAGTGAGCCGGAGCGAGTTGAAGCCGGGTGACCTCGTCTTCTACTACTCCGACATCCATCATGTCGCCATCTACATCGGCGGCGGCAAGGTGGTCCACGCACCGCACACGGGCGACTACGTGCGGATGGCGACGATCGACCGCGGCCCCATCGCGGGATATCGCCGGCCAGCCTGAGAATTGCCGCGAAAGGCCGTTTCTCGCATCATGGCGAGGGGCGGCCTTTCTGCTTCTCTCGCGCTATTTCTGGGGTACGCGTGAACACGGCCGGTGACGGTTCGCACAGCTCCGCTTCGTCCGCCTCCGGCCGGAGTCCCCGGTGCACAGCGGGTGCTCACCCGGCAGGGGCATAATCGCGTGTCATGAGCGACGCCTTGATCGACAGCCTCACCGCCGCGGTGCAGGTCCGTCCGGACGACCTCCCGTTGCGCCTGCACCTGGCGGAGCTGCTGGTGTCCGCGGGCCGCGGCGGCGAGGCGATCGGGCACGCGGCGCAGGTGCTCGCGCGCGAGCCGGGCAACGTCGTCGCGCAGCAGCTGATGGGCCGGGCACTGGCACCCGCGGCCCCGCCCACGCCTCCGTCCGCCGCGCCGCCCGCGCCTCAGCCGGGTTCTGCTCAGCCCGGTTCTGCTCAGCCCGCCGCCGGCCCGGCCGGCGTCGACTGGGGTGCTCTCGAGGAGCAGTTCGGCGACTCCGTGCCACCCCGGTTCGCCCGCTCCTCCGCCGACGGCGAGCCCGACCAGGTACGCGGCCACGAGGACCGGGTCTTCGACGTCGAACGCGCCACGATCACCCTGGCCGACGTCGGCGGTATGGCCGACGTGAAGAAGCGCCTCGAGGTCTCGTTCCTCGGACCGCTGCGCAACCCGAAACTGCGGTCCCTGTTCGGCAAGAGCCTGCGCGGCGGCCTGCTGCTCTACGGCCCGCCCGGCTGCGGCAAGACGTTCCTGGCCCGCGCGGTCGCCGGCGAGATGGGCGCCGCGTTCCTCTCGCTGAGCATCACCGACGTGCTGAACATGTGGGTCGGCAGCTCGGAGAAGAACCTGCACGACCTGTTCGAGTCGGCCCGCGGGCATGCCCCGTGCGTGCTGTTCCTCGACGAGATCGACGCGCTGGGGCACAAGCGCAGCCAGCTGCAGTCGTCCATGCGTACCGTGGTGAACCAGCTGCTCACCGAACTCGACGGCGTCGAGGGCGGCAACGACGGGGTGTTCGTCCTGGCGGCCACCAACGCGCCCTGGGACGTCGACGCGGCGCTGCGGCGTCCGGGTCGCCTGGACCGTACCGTCCTGGTGCTGCCGCCGGACCGCGCCGCCCGCGCCGCGATCCTGGAGTTCCACCTGCGGGACCGCCCGGTCGCCGGCATCGACCTGGACCAGGTCGCGCAGGCGACCGAGCACTTCTCCGGCGCCGACCTGGCGCACCTGTGCGAGACCGCCGCCGAGTACGCGATGCGCGACTCGATCACCACCGGCGAGATCCGCATGATCGGCCAGGCGGACATGCTGGCCGCGGCCCGCGAGGTACGTCCGTCGACGGACGCGTGGTTCGCCACCGCTCGCAACGTGGCGATGTTCGCGAACGAGAGCGGCGAGTACGACGACCTGGCGGCGTATCTGAAGAAGCGCAAGGTGCGGTGACGCCGGCAACCCGTGCCCGGGCGCTCGCCGACGTCGGCCGCCTCGCGGACGCCGAGACCGAGGTGCGCCGCGCCCTGGTGGAGGTCCCGGCTGATCCGGAGCTGCTGACCCTGCTGGCGGGCCTGCTGCGCCTCCAGAAGAGTGCCGCTGAGGCGCTGGCCGTCTCGCGAGCCGCCGTGGCGGTCGCGCCCCATCTACCCGGTACTCACATCGAGCTGGCTGAGTGCCTCCTGCTTGCCCAGGCCCCCGAGCACTCCAGCCCCCGAACCCGGGAAACCGCTCTGCGCGCCGCCGAGGAAGCCGTCCGCCTCGACCCCGCGCACCCGCCCGCCCACCGCGTCCTGGCCCGCGCTCACGCCCAGTCCCGTGACTTCCCCCGCGCCCGCGACGCCGCCCGTCGTGCCCTCGCGCTCAACCCCCGCTCCGTCCCCGACCTGCTCACCCTCGGTGAGATCGAGCGCCACGCGGGCCGCCGCAAACCCGCGCGCGAAGCGATCGAAAAAGCCCTCGCCCAGGACCCCGGCAACCCGGACGGCCGCTGGCTGATCGCCCTGCTCGACGCCGAACGGCTCCGGGTCCGGTCGTCGATGCGTAGCCTGCGCGAACTCGCCGCCGACCATCCGGCCCGCCTCGACACCACCGCGCTGACCTGGCCGGTCCGTGGCCTGCTCAGCGGCTTTCGGCGGGGCCTCGGTGCGGGCGTCCCGCTGGTCGCGGTGCTGGCGGCCGGCGCGTACCCATGGCCCTCCTGGCAGATCGCCGCCCGCGCCGCAGCCGTAACGGTCGTGCTCGTGATGATCGGTTTCGGTCTGCGCGTACTGATCCCCGCAGGTCTTCTGCCCTGGCGCTGCGTCACGCTTCTGCCGGCGCGCACGCGCCGCGCGGTGCGCATCGGATGGGTCGCGGCAGGTGCGACGGTCACGCTCCTGCTCGGGTACGCGCTAACAGCGCAGTGGACCCCGTTGATCGCCGCGTTCGCCACGCTTGCCCTGCTCATGGCCGCTGGACGCAATGACCGGCCCTGATCCGAGGACCGCGTCAATGTAACGGCGTTGTTACCAATGCGCGTTACGTCACTATCCGCCGGTTAAATCTTGCCCAACATGCAAGATCGCCGGATGCTTCTCCTTGCGTATCGACGGGGGAGCGGACATGGCGAATTCAGGCTCACCTTGACCGGCCTTCACCCGGGCGTCGTCGGCGTCCGGGTGCCGAACGCCGAAGTCTCGCAATTCCCGCCCGCACCGCATTTCCCGGGGAGCTTGCCGTGAGTGTGCCGTCCTCCTTGACGCTCCCGAAATGCCCGGACAGGCCGGGCGGCGACCCGTCGGACCCGGCTGGGGCCCGGCCTGGCTTCCTTGCGGCGCTGCGTTCCGCGCTGCGTGAGATCGCGCTGGTGGCGGTGCTGTTCGGCGTCTACAAGGTGGGCCGGCTGGCCGCCGACGGCCACGTCGATGAGGCGTTCCGCAACGCGCGCGTGGTCTGGGACGTCGAACGCTGGCTGCACCTGCCCGGCGAACTTGCGGTCCAGCACACTCTGCTCGGCTGGCCGGCCCTGGTGGAGATCGCCAACACCTATTACGCGTATGTCCATTTCCCGGCGACCGCGGCCTGCCTGATCTGGCTGTACCTGTTCCGCCCGGCGCACTACCGCTGGACCCGCAACGTCCTGACGCTGCTCACCTCGGGTGCGCTGCTGGTGCACTTCGTGATCCCGCTGGCGCCGCCGAGAATGCTGACCGACACCGGAATGCTGGACCTGGGCCACCTCTTCGGCCCGGCCGTCTACGGCAACCCGGAGACCGATCACTTCTCCAACCAGTACGCCGCCATGCCGTCCCTGCATTTTGGCTGGGCCCTGGTGGTGGCGATCGCCCTGATCTCCGCGATCGGCGGCCGCCACCGGGCCCTGTGGCTTCTGCACCCGGCCATCACCCTGCTGGTGATCGTGGCAACGGGCAACCACTACTGGCTCGACGCGATAGCGGCAGCCGCCCTGACCGGCGCGGCCTACGCCCTGCTCCGCAACTACCACCCCGACCAGCTAGCCCCCGCCGCAGCCCCCAACCCGCCGGCAGCGACGCCCGCGGAAGGGGCGCCTTTGGCGGGTGCGCTCGCGGAGGCGGCGCCCTCGGCCGGGGCGCTTGCGGAAGGGGCGCCTTTGGCGGGGGCGCTTGCGGAAGCGGCGCCCTTGGGCGGGGCGCTTGCGGCGGCGACATCCGCGGTCTCTGCGGGCGCCGCGGCCACGGCGGTCTCGGCGCGGGCCGGGTCGGCGCGGGCCGGGTCGGCGCGGGCCGGGTCGGTCTCGGTCACCCTGATTCGATCCGCCGCACCTGCGGAAGGCCCGACCTCCATCCCGGTAGCCCAGCTGGTAACCACCCAGGCGCCGAAAGTGCCGTCCCAGCGCCGCACCTCGCTCTAGGCAAGGATCGACGCCACGAGTCGGGCGGGGGCCTCCCGCCACGATCTTGGTCCTCGGGCCACCCTCCGGTGGTAGCAGCGGTCCAAGATCTCGCAGGGTCAGGCAAGCGTGTCGGTTCGGGGTTCGATACGCAGTTCGATACGCACCCGAACTCGACACACACGCCGCAAGCACCCTGTCCGTGTCGAATTCAGGTTCGATACGGACCCAAAATCGACACGCGTAGGTGGGGCCCGCCCGCCGAGACAAGCCGAGCCGTAGCTCAGACGCCTTATCGGACCCTGGTGACGTGTCTGGGCTACGGCTGAGCGGCACGAGCCGTCGTTCAGACATGTCATCGCGGCCCCATTACGCGCCTGCGCTACGGCTCACCCCGCGGCAACGAGCCCTGCGGCAACGAGCCCTGCGGCAACGAGCCCTGCGGCAACGAGCCCTGCGGCAACGAGCCCTGCGGCAACGAGCCCTGCGGCAACGAGCCCTGCGGCAACGAGCCCCGCGGCAACGGGACCCGGGCCGCCGGGCTGGGGCTGGTTCAGCAGTTGCGGAGTTCGGGGGACTGGTTCAGCAGCTGACCCCGCGGCGACACGAACGCCTGGTAACGCTCGCCGCCCACCTGGTTGACGTCGAACGCGGCCACCCGGTGGCAGTTCTGGAAGGCCAGCTTCGCACCGAAGTGGCGCTCCAGCCCGCCCCGGATCGCGTCACTGGCGAGGGCGCGCAGCAGCTGCCCGCGTTCGGTCTCGGTGGGCGGCGGCACCTCGTGGTCGGCGAACCCGCCGTCACCGGATCGCAGGTCGGCCATCACCGTGCTGACCACGTCCCAGGCGTAGGGCAGCGACTCCCGTACGCACGCGACGAAGTCGGCATCCGACACCTCGCCGCGTTCGGCGCTGGCGAGCAGATCGGGAGAAACGGTGAGCGACATGGGTTTTCCTTCCATGGACAACGAAGTGGACAACCGAATGTGATGTCACAACCCATCTTGCTGGAAATGGTTTTCATTGTGAAGTAGCCGGCGCCGGCGTGTCTCACGCTCACGGGCGTGATGCTCGGCTGGCCTGCCTGCCGCGAGGCCGGTGTGCCGCCGAGGATCTCGCGGCGATCCGGCAGCGTCTGCGACAGGCAGCGCGAAGCCCCGCCGGGTAAGGACCGCGACGGGGCTTCGTGGGGCGGAATCGGTCAGGCGACCGCGTAGAGAGCCTCCGGGGAGACCGCTCCGGCGAACACCCGGCCGTCGTCCGTGATCAGCGCGCTGAACAGCGAACCGCTCAGCAGCCGGCCACTGCCCCAGTCGCCGCTCACCTTCGGCAGCGTTTCGAGGATGCCCTCGACCTGGAGATCGCCCAGGGGCGAGGACGAGGACGCGGACGGCGCGGGCTTGGCCGGGGATTCCGCGCCGGCAAGCGCGTCCTCCGGCAGCTTCGCCGAGATGATCGTCGTCCAGCCCTCACCGATGACCTTGAAGTCGTCGGACTCGGTGCCCGGCTTGCCCGCGTCGTGCTGGAAGGCCTCCGGCTTGACCGCGTCCGGCTTCTCCGCGAGCTCCTTCTCCGTCGGCGGCGTGACCTCTTCGATCGAGGCGTTCGGCGGCGGATTGAAGGCGAACTGCTGCGCGTCCGGTACCTCGAAGCTGACCTGCTCGAACGCCACCCGCACCGCGGGCTTGGAGGCGCTCTTGGCATAGACGTCGACACGCAGCGGGACATGCTCGACCGCGTCGATCGCGAGCCGGACCTGCCCGATCAGCGAGTTGGTGTCCCGCGGGCTGAGCACGAGTTCGTACGCGTCCCGCCCGGCCACCTCGGCCGCACCGGTCGTGGCGACCGCGGTGCTGTCGTCGATCGCGGCGAGTGCCGCGTCGGCGGCGTCCTGAGGCGTCGACGGAACGCCGCTGGGCAGCGCCTCCTTCTCGGTGGCGCCCTCGGGCAGCGTCACGTGCGTGCCGCTGTTCTCGCTGCTCTTCCAGATCCACACGTTGCTGTCGTTACGGATCACGTCGGTCTCGCCGTCGGTGCCGAGCAGCGCGAGCCGGACCTTCTCTTCACCCGCGTACCAGACGCGGGCCGTGTTGCTCCCGGACACCAGGCTGGTGAGGCCGCCACCTTCGACGTTCTTCAGCAGGCCGGCGATGCCGGGCAGTCCGAGGTCGGTGCTCTGTACGACGGTTCCGGAGAAACCCTCCGGGTCGGCGCTCTGCAGGTCCACCAGAAGCTGCGCGGCGGAGCGCTCCGGCAGAGCCGGGTCGGCGCTCGCCACGATCGTTCCGGCCGCCGCGCCGCCCCCGATGACCGCCACTGCGGCGGCCGACGGAACGAGCCAGCGCAACGCCGGCCTTGACCTGAACACGGACACGATGTCCACCTCCCCTTCTCTGTCCACCATCGTGCTCCGCTGCCGCTGTGACCAGGCTGAGAAAGTCCCTTAAGGGGCACCACCGAAGGGTCGGTCAGATAGCTTGAAAGTCCTCATAAAGTACAAAAAAGACGAAAGGCTTTCATGGGTACGTATGAAGGGCGCTCGTTGCCCCGGCCGGAGGAAGACCTGTTCGACCAGGGTCTGGCCTTCGACGTCGGGACGATCCGGCGGCGGCAGATCCTGCGGGCGTTCGGGCTGGGCGCGGTAGCACTCGGGCTCGGCGCGTGCGGCGACAGCGACGGCGACACCCCGACCGTGGCCACCTCGGAGACGAACACGGTCGGCGAGATCCCGGACGAGACCGCCGGCCCGTACCCCGGTGACGGCTCCAACGGACCGAACGTCCTGACCGAGGACGGCATCGTCCGTAGCGACATCCGATCCAGTTTCGGTGACAAGACCACCACCGCCGAGGGCGTGCCGATGACCCTCACGCTGACCATCAAGGATCTGGCGAACAGCGGGGCGGCCTTCGCCGGCGTCGCGGTCTACGTCTGGCACTGCAACCGGGCGGGGGAGTACTCGCTCTACTCCGACGGCATCACCGAGGAGAACTACCTGCGCGGTGTGCAGGTCGCCGACGACGCCGGCCAGGTCACGTTCACCAGCATCTACCCGGCCTGCTACTCCGGCCGATGGCCGCACATCCACTTCGAGGTCTACCCGGACCAGGCGAGCATCAGCGCGGCTGCCAATGCGATCGCGACCTCCCAGGTCGCGATGCCGAAGGCCACCAGCGACGACGTCTTCGCCACCACCGGGTACGAGGCCTCGGTCACCAACTTCGCCCAGGTCACCCTGGACAGCGACAACGTGTTCGGCGACGACGCCGGCGCCAGCCAGCTCGCCACCGTCAGCGGCGATGTGACAAGTGGGTACGCCGTCTCGCTGGAGGTCGGCGTGGACACCGGGACGACACCGACCGGCGGCCAGAACACCGGTGACGGCGCGCCGAGCGGTGCGCCGATGGGTTCCGGTGGCCCGGGTGGTGGACCTGGCGGAGCGCCGCCGAGCGGCCCGCGCCCGAGCGGAGCCCCGCCGAGCTGATTCCCCGCCGAGCTGATTCCCGGCCGATCTGGCAGCGGGCTGTGACGTCGCTGAGAGCCGCTCCCGGACAATGGCATCAACGTGCCAAGGTGTGTGAGTGCGCTTGCTGGTGGTGGAGGACGAGGCTCGGCTGGCCGCCGCGCTGCGACGGGGCCTGCAGGCCGAGGGTTTCGCGGTCGATGTGGCAGGCGACGGCCAGGACGGCCTCGAGATGGCCCGCCACGGCGGATACGACGCGATGATCCTCGACGTGATGCTGCCCCGCCTCTCCGGTTACCGGGTGGTGCGGCAGCTGCGCGCCGAACGGCACTGGCTGCCCGTACTCATGCTGTCCGCGAAGGACGGCGAGTACGACCAGGCCGACGGCCTCGACTGCGGCGCCGACGACTACTTGACCAAGCCGTTCTCGTACGTCGTGCTGCTCGCACGGCTGCGTGCCCTGCTGCGCCGTGGCGCGCAGGCGCGCCCGGTGGTCCTGGCCTTCGGTGACGTCGAGCTGGATCCGGCGGAGCGCCGCGTGCTGGTGGCGGGCAGCGAGGTGACCCTGACGGCGCGCGAGTTCGCCCTCCTCGAATACCTGATGCGCCGTCCCGGCCAGGTGGTCTCCAAGACCGAGCTGCTCGACCACGTCTGGGACGCCGCCCTGGAGACGGCGCCGAACGCGGTCGAGGTCTACGTCGGCTACCTGCGCCGCAAGATCGGCCGGGACCGGCTGGAGACGGTCCGCGGAGCGGGATACCGACTGGCGACGGCCGATGCGTCGTCCCAGTGAACTCAGCCTGCGGGCCCGGCTGCTCCTGGTCTCCGCCGCCGGCCTGATGCTCGGCCTGGCGGCGGGCGGCGTGCTGCTGGTCGCCGTGCTCGGGTTCGCGCAGGGCCGGGCCATTCACACCGAGGCGCTGGAAACGGCGCGCGGCGTGAAACGCCTGGTGGACCAGGGCTCGCTGACCGACCCGATCCCGGTCACCCCGGGCGTCCAGGTCCAGGTCGTGGACGACCAGGGCCGGGTGATCGCCAGGTCCGCCACCGCCGACCGCCTCGTGCCGATCCTCTACCCCGACGAGCTGCGTGACCTGGCCGACGGCGGCAGTGTGGAGATCCCCGGCAACCGCATCGGTTTCGACGGCGAGGCGCGGGTGGCGAAGGTCAGTGCCGGCCCGCCCACCGATCCGCTGGCCGTGCTCGTGGCGCGGTCCACCGACGAACTCCAGCAGAGCGTGCACCTGCTCAAGATCACTCTGCTGGTGCTGTTCCCGCTGCTGGTGGCGCTGCTCGCGGCCGGTCTGTGGCGGGCGCTCGGTGCGGCGCTGCGCCCGGTCGACGCGCTGCGCGCCGGCGCCGAGGAGATCACCGGCGGCACCCGGGCCGGCCGCCTGCCGGTGCCGGACTCCCGCGACGAGGTGCACCGGCTCGCGGTCACCCTCAACGACATGCTGCACCGGCTCGACGCCGGCCGGGCCCGGCAGCGCGCGTTCGTCGCGGACGCCGCGCACGAGCTGCGCAGCCCGCTCACGAACATGCGTACCGAACTGGAAGTGGCGCAGCACCTGCCGGACGACACCGACTGGCCGGCGCTCAGCGACGACCTGCTCGCCGACGTGCAGCGACTCTCCCGGCTGGTCGACGACCTGCTGCTGCTCGCCCGATCGGACGAGGGCGTGCGGGCGACCGGTCGCGGCGTGGAGAGCCTGGACCTCGGCGACCTGGTGTCCCAGACGGCCGAACGCTTCCCGGACGTCACGGTGGCCGAGCCGGAGGGCCCGCTGCCGTTCACCGGCGAGCCGGACGCGCTGGCCAGGGTGGTGGCGAACCTGCTCGACAACGCGGTCCGTCACCGCACGTCGACGGTGACCGTCCGCGCCGCCGCCGACGGCCCGTCGTTGCTCATCGTCGTGGACGACGACGGCCCGGGCATCCCGGACGCCGACCGCGACCGGGTCTTCCACCGCTTCACCCGCCTCGACGACGGCCGGGCCCGCGACGCCGGCGGCTCCGGCCTGGGCCTCGCCATCGTCCGCGAACTGGTGCGCCGGCACGGCGGCTCGGTCACCCTGGGCGACGCTCACCCGGGATTGCGGGTCACCGTACGCCTGCCGGCCGTCTCCTGAGGCTCTCTCCTGAAGCTGGGTTAAGCTGCCGCGCATCGGAGATCATCGGGGTACGCGGGAGAGCGGCATGAAGTCACGGATCTGGCACGGCACCCTGGCCGGCATCGTTCTCGTCTCGCTGATCATCCAGATCGTGCTGACCGCGACCGACACCGCGCCGCACGCCGTACCGGCGGACCCGGAGCCGGCACTCACCCGCTTCGTCCGCCTGTTCAGCTTCTTCACGATCCAGAGCAACCTGCTCCTGCTGATCGCGACGACAGCGTTGGCGCTGAACCCCGGCCGCGACGGCCGGCTCTGGCGGGTCATCCGCCTGGACGCCCTGCTGGGCATCGTGATCACCGGCATCGTCTACGCCACCATCCTGGCCGGCCAGGTGGAGCTGCACGGCGCCGCCTGGCTCGCCGACTTCGGCTTCCACTACGTCGCCCCGTGGTCCGCCCTGCTCGGCTGGCTCCTCTTCGGCCCCCGCCCCCGCATCGACGGGCGCACCCTGGCCTGGGCCGCGGTGTGGCCGGCGTTCTGGATCAGCTACACCCTGGCCCACGGCGCCGTCACCGACTGGTACCCGTACCCCTTCGCCGACGTTGTCGAGCTCGGCTATCCGACCGTGCTGGTGAACCTGGGCGCGGTCGTGGTGATCGCAGTGGTGATCGGCACGATCCTGCGCCTGCTCGACCCCCGCCTGCCGGGTGCCCTGACTGCCGCCCCGGCGGACGCAAGCCTCGAGGTGCCGCAGCCCCGCGCCGGCACAGAGCACGGCATAGCGGCCGGCGCTGACCGGGAGAGCAGCGCCGGCCGCTAGGCGCCTGGGCCGTCGTCCGCTCAGGTCGCCTCAGATTGGCGTGGCGGTGGCGGCAAGGAATGCCTCCTGCACCTCCTGCGGCAACCGACCCCTGGGTCCGACCACATATCCGTTCTCACGGGCCCAGGCCCGGACGACCGCCGGCGGTACCGGCACGCCCAGTGCCGGGCCGCCGCGGGCCACCGCTGCCTTCGCGGTGACGGCCGTTCCATCGGCTGAGGGCTGGTGCACGATGAGCACCGGTGGAGCCGGTTGCACGTACGCAATCAGCTGCTCGAAAACGCCGGGCCGCACGATGCGCGTCCCGTGCTTGCCGGCCGCCTCACCCTTCCGCGATTCCGGCCGGGCGTCCGGTGTCACGAGGACAACCGTCACTCCGGACACGTTGTTCATCACCCGCAGCCCTGCCGCCCGCGCGGCGATCTCCAGCCGTTCACGCCGGTTCGGTTCCCCACCGGTGAAGGCGACCTTCTGTCCGACCAGCAACGGTTCACCGTGCGCCCATCCGTCCGGCAACGGGCGGCAGTCACGGCTCAACTGCGTGACCCATTCCGAGTCCGCCTCCGCCAGCAGCCGCTTCACGATGCCGCTGGGCAGACCCAGGATTTCCGCGGCGTCGCTCAGCTCCCGCCGCTCCTCGTTCGTCACCCGGCCGTCGGCAACCGCCTTGTGCGCCAGCGCCAGCATGAATCCATGATGAGCGCTGTCCACATCGGCGCGCGACAGCCCCGCGAACCGGGCATGGTCCGCCAGCGCTGTCACCTCCTCCTGAGTGAGTACACCGTCCTCCAGCGCCTCAGCGAGAAGCTCCACATATCCGGCCGCGGCCGGCGGTGCTCCATCCGTGAGTGTGTCCGAGACAGGCAAGTCTTCGAGAAGCGCCGCCAGCGCGCCGGCCGGCGCCGGGACCGGCGGAGGGGCGACCGGCGGACGGGCCTTGACCCGCGCGCTGGTCACCGGAACGCGCGGCCACCCGATCCGGGCCGCCTGATCCGGCAGTTGCTGGTGGACACCGGCAAGCCTGCTCCCAGATCCCAGGTACGTTCTCAACAGCCCAGCGGTGGCCCGGGCATCCTCCAGCGCGGCGTGCGCGTCAGTGAGCGCCACACCCGCGGCATGGCAACAGTCGGCGAGCCGCCGCCGGTCCAGATCCGGCAGGTAACCGTGACTTTCCTGATAGGTGCACAGCGAGACGACCCGAGGCAGTCGCAGGCGGGCACGGGCATATTCGGCATGCAGGAAACGCAGATCGAACTGCACGTTGTGGCCGACGATCACGCGTCCGGCCATGCGCCGGGTGAGCTCCCCGACGATGTCCGCGAACCGGGGTGCGTCGGCCACGTCGGCATCCCGGATCCGGTGAATGCTGGTCTTGCCGACAGGCCCGTCCGGATTCACCAGCGTGGTCCACTCGTCGACGATGGTGCCGTTGCTGTCGGTTCTGACGACTGCGATCTCGACGACCCGGTCGTACTCCGGCGACAGTCCACTCGTCTCGACGTCGACGATCGCGAAACCGGTGACGCCGGCAGCTAATTCTTCCACCCCTCGCCGGCCGGCCATTTCCGCGATGGCGTTGCGCGCTCCAGCGGCCAGTTCGACGGACAGCTCATCGAGCAGGTCGTCCACCGGGCCGAGATCACCGAACGGGCCCTCTGGTCTGGTCAGAACCTGAGAGCCTGCCGACGCAACGATCTCGTCAGCATTCGCGACGTCCCACCGAACGCTCTCCAGCGCCGGACGGCTTACCTCGAACGCGAGCACGCACGGCCGCCGTGCGTCGTGCCGGACCACTACCACCTGCGCCGACATCAGACCTGGCGCCGACGCGAATGCTTGCCTCACCGCCGACAATGCGTGGCTCTTCAGCATCGCCTCGTAAACCCGAGCGCGCTGTCCACCGGTCAGGCGGGTCGGCAGCACGCTGTCCGCGGCAGCTGTCAGTGCCAGCCCGACTCGATTGCCGTCGACGTTCACGACCCCGACCGGCGCGTACCCCGGCACCGCTTCGAATCGAGCCGTGAGGACACCCAGGACGGTGTCGGTGTCGTTGCCGGCCAGCCGCCGCCACTGATCGTCGAAGCCGGCCTGCTGCGCGGCCCGATGCGACTCGTTCTCCGCCCACTGCGAGGCGAGCCAGTATGCGGCGTACTGAGCCGCCGTCTGCCGCGCCCGCGCACGTCCGGCCCGGTCGAACATGCTGACACCGCGCAGAGCGTGCTGCTCGTAGTGCCGTAACACCGCTCGCCTGTCCGGCATTGCCGCTGCGACGGCGATCCGCGGCCGCGCTATGGCGAAGCTTTCCCGATGCACCTCGGTCAGATGCCGCATGTCTACCGGACCGGCCGGGCCGAAACGATCTACCACGGCGGGAGACGCTAGTTCGCCGCGTCCGCCTCCGGCCATCCGATGGCCGGCGCCGCCTGCCCGCCAGTTGATCATGAAGATTGGGACGTGTCGCTCCCCGGTGAAGACGTGCTTGCGTGTTCCAGGCAACCGAATCTCCGTTGTCCTGGAAGTCAGAGCCGGGAGGCCTCGATCGCATCAACGGCTGGCCCGGGACCCGCAGCGCAGGCTCGGGCGGAGTCAGGGCAACCCTGTCGGCGCCGCGTCAGGGGATCCGAGACGAAGGCGGCGCAGGAGGATCAGGGCGGCCACCGCCGAGACGACGTCGCTCAGCGCCAGTGCCACCCACACGCCGGTCTCGCCGATGTGGGCGAGGGCGATGACAAGCGGCCCTTTGACGATGAGCAGTGAGCCCACCGAAAGGGCGTAGGACAGCCCGGGCCGGCCCAGCGCCTGGCTGTATGTCGATATCAGCGGCGTGACCCCGGCAGCCACGAAGCCGATCGCGAGGGTGCGCAAGGCTTGAACCGCCGTCGTCGCGGTGCCGCCGCCGGGCAGGAAGATCGCCACGAGCGGCCCGGCGAGCGCCGCAACCGTGATCGCCGCCAGCACGCCATAGAGGACGGTGGCGCGTAAGGCCAGCGTCCTGGCTCGCAGCACCCGTCCGTGCAGCCCACGCCCCGCGTTGTATCCCACGATCGGCTGCAGGCCCTGGCTGATGCCCAGCTGCGGCATCATCACGAACGTCTGGATCCGGGCGCAGACCGCATAGGCCGCCAGGGCCGCGGCGCCGCCGGCGTGCGACAGGGTGTTGTTGATCAGCACAGCTAGCAGCGTGGTGCCGAAACCCGCCAGGAACGACGGCGCGCCGACACCGACCAGTGCCCGCGCCGTCGGGCCGTGCGGGCGCAGGTCGGCCCGGGCGATCCGGTACGGCCGGTCGCGCTGCAGGAAGAAGAACCAGATGCTCATCGCCGCGGAGACGGCCTGCCCGCCGACGGTGCCCAGGGCCGCGCCGCGGACGCCCCAGCCAAAACCGAAGATCAAGAGCGGATCGAGCGCTATCTGTACGAGAACCGGCACCACCCAGAGCATCGTGGAGAACCGCAGCCGTCCTTCGGCACGGACCAGGCTGGAGAAGCCGGTCGAGACGAGCGCCCCGCAGAGCAGCACGACGGTGTAGTCACGAGTGAGACCACGGGTGCCTTCCTCAGCGCCGAGTGCGGTGAGCAGGGGCTCGATCGACAGCAGCCCGACGACGGTGATCAGCGCGGCGACCAGCCAGAAGACGGCGAAGGCGTTGCCTGCGGCGCGGGCGGCGCCGGCCGGGTCGCCGGCGCCGAGCCGACGCGAGACCAGGGACGCGCCGCCGGCCCCGACGGTGGTGGAGATCGCGCCGAGGACGAGCAGGACCGGGGCGGCCAGGTTGACCGCGGCCATGGCGCCGGCCCCGACCCCGCGGGCGACGAACCAGGCGTTGGTGAGGGCATAGACGCCGTAGACGCCGACCGACAGGGTGGTCTGGGAACAGGTGTGCCAGAGCAGCCGCCCGATCGGGCGGCTGCCGAGCATGGCGACGCTCACGCGGCGCCGAACAGCGCCACGACCTCCTGCAGGCGTTCGCGGGCCCAGTCGTACTGCTCGGTGCCGGTGTGCCCGCGGTAGTCCGTCTCGATGATCATGATGAGGACCAGGTAGAGCGTGTAGAGCCGCCGTTGCCGCCGCTCGGTTTCGGTCAACTCGGGCTGGCCGTATCCCCGTACAAATGCGGTGGGGTCTCCGAACGTGAGCAGGTCGATGCCGGTGAAACCGGCCTCGATGAGGGGGTCGCCGTAGAAAGCGCGCTCATGGTCGATGATCGCGACGATCTTCCCGTCGCGGATCATGACGTTGCCGTTCCAGAGATCCCACTCGACGAAACGAGGCTCGGTCACCTCGTCCAGGCTGTCCAGGTTGGCGGCGATCAGGGCCCGGACCAGGGCGTAGTCGTAGCCGAGGTCGACGGCGCGACGCTCACCGTCGGTGAGGACGTCGCCGATCATGCGGGTGAAGCAGGCCCGCCAGGTGGGGTCGCCGGGCCCGGCGAGCGGGCCGAACGCGCTGCCTCGGATGCTGTTGAGTTCACGGTTGGCGGCGCCGAGCGCCTCGTTGTACGCGTCGAGCTCGGCCTCCGTCAGGCTGCCCTTCACGATGCCGAAGTTGTCCGCGTCGATGTACGGCATGACGAACCAGTCCGCGTCACACAGCTCGTGGCTGCGATCGGCGTAATCGACCCGCGGCACCGGCACACTCGTCCGTTCGGTGATGAGCCGCAACGACGCCAGCTCGATCGCCATCGCGCCACGTTCGTAGGTCATCACCTCGACGTGCGGCGGTGGCGCGATCTTGAGCACCACCTCGGTTCCGTCCCGCAGCCGGATCCGATAGGCCACGTTGAACCAGCCGTGCCCCAGCTCCGACACCCAGTCGTCACCGGAAGGAACCTGCGCAGGGCCGTAAGCCCGACTGATCATCGCGCGCAGCGTGTCCAGCGACTGCCGGTTCTTGGTGATGCTCTCCATCGGCGCCTCAACTCGTCCGGATGCGAAACGTGACCGTACCTGAGAGAGCGCTCTCCAGCGAGGGTGGCGCCATCACCGACCGGCTGTCCAGGCCCGCACGGTCAGCACCGCGGCGGCGAACGCCTCGGGCGCTTCCTGCGCGATGTTGTGACCGGCATCGATCAGCCGGTGCTCGTGCCGGCCGGCGAACATCGGCGCATGATCGGCCGTGCCGCCCGGCTTCAGCGTGTCGGTGGCGCCGTCCACCGTCACCGCCGGCACGGTGATCGCCGGCCGCCCGGCGAGGCGAGCCTCCAGGCCGTCGTAGGCCGGATCGCCCGCGGCCGCACCGAGCGCGTGCCGATAGGCGTGGACGACGACGTCGACGAAGTCGGGATTGTCGAAGGCCGGCGCGGTCCGGGCGAAGGTCTCCTCGCCGAAGTCCCATCGCGGCGACCACTGCCGCCACAGCATCCGGCACAGCTCGGCGCGGTGAGCGGCCAGAACCTCGCGCCCGCGCTCGCTCTGGAACAGGTGCTGGTACCACACGGCGTGCTCGACGCCCGGATCGAACGCGTGCCGTTGCCGCTCGATGTCGATGATGTCGTAACCGCCCAGCGACACCAGCCCGCTCACCCGCTCCGGCCACAACGCGGCCGCGACGCAGGACGCCAGCCCACCCCAGTCGTACCCGGCCACGATCGGCCGCTCGATCCGCAACGCGCCGGCCAGCGCGATCAGATCGGACCCGAGAGCGGCCTGCTGCCCGCTGCGAATCGTGCCGGCAGCGCGGAACCGTGTGGGCCCGAAACCCCGCAGGTAAGGCCGGATCACCCGCGCACCCTGCGCCGTCAGCACAGGAACAACCCGATCAAAAGCCTGCACATCGTACGGAAAACCGTGCGACAGAATGACCGGCCAGCCGTCCGAGGGGCCGTCCTGGACATAGGCGACGGACAGTACACCGGCCTCTACGTGATCCATGAGGCCACCATACGAAAGTCCTTACGGCGTGACCGCGATGGCCGACGCGCGGGTCACGGGTGCCAGCTCAGCCCTCGGCGGCCGAGGCGAGCACACCGTCGTTGGTCATGAACCGGCACGACCCCGGCGCACTGGCTGCTTTCCCGTCGCCTCGACCGGGCGCGAACCCTGCTGGAGACCACGGCGCCGCCGGTTCGCCTGAAGCGCCCCGCTCACCCGGTGACCGGGGTCAGGTCGAGCGCCCGCGAGTCGCTGCGGCTCCTCTTCATCGCGTACATGGCGGCGTCGGCCTGCGCCAGGAGCTCGTCCGGGTTGCCGCCGCCGTACGCGGACCAGGCGACGCCCAGGCTGGCGTGCGGCACCAGAGTGCCGCCGTCGACCTGGACCCGGGCCGCGCTCAGCGCCGCGAGCAGATCGGCCCCGATCCGCTCGGCGGACTCCCGGCCACCGACGTCCCGGCAGACGGCCACGAACTCGTCGCCGCCGATGCGGCCCACGACGGCGCCGGGCGGCACCGAGCCACGCAGGCTGGTCGCCACCTGGCTGAGCAGCAGATCACCCGCGGCGTGCCCGTACCGATCGTTTATGGGTTTGAAGGAGTTGAGGTCGAGGAAGATCACGGCGGTGCCGGCGTGCCGGTCCGTGGTGGTCAGCGCGTCCTGGAGAGCGGTCACCGTCGCGGCCCGGTTGTGGCAGCCGGTCAGCGCGTCGAAGGTGGCCTGCCGCCACAGCGTCTCGCGCAGTGACGCCTCCTCGGTGACGTCGGCCAGGCAGACGATCGCTCCGGTGACGGCTCCCGAGTCGTCGGCCAGCGCCCGCAGGTTCGCCCGGATCCGGCGGTTCCCCGCGCCCGGTTCCCGGTGGCCGTACTCGAGATCGGTGTCCTGGCCGGTCAGCACTCCGGCCAGCGCCCGCGCGACGAGCGGGCGGTCCACCGGTTCGGTCGATTCCAGCGCGGCTTGCGAGAGCAGGTCGCCGACCTGGGCTTTCACCTGCCGCGCGGCGCGTTCGTTGAGGAACGTGATCCGGCCGTCGTGGGTGACCTGCAGGATGGACAGCGGAATGGTCTCGGTGAGCCGCCGCATGAGCTGCTCGGCGGCGCGAACGGCCTCCTGTGCGGCCATCTCGTCGGAGATGTCCAGCATCTCGGCGACCACGCGCGGATCGTCGGGGTCGGCGAGGTAGTTGTGGTTGGTCACCTCGAACCACACGGTGTGGCCGTCCCGGTGCAGGTGGCGCAGCCGTACCCGCCGCGCCGAGCCGTGCGGGGTGCTCAGCATGTCCATCCAGCTGGCGATGGCCCGTTGCTGATCGCCGGGGTGCACGAGTTCGAGGGTGCGCTGCCCGATCAGCTCGGCCGGGGCCCAGCCGAGCAGCGGGCCGATCTCGGCACCGACCTCGGTGACCACCGAGACCTGGTTCTTGATCATCGTGACCAGGCGGGGCCGGACGACCTCCGGGAGCAGCGTCAGATCCGCCGACAGGCCCGATCCGTTGATGATGGCGACGTGAACGCCGAAGCGGTGCGTGGCGTCGACGAAATGCATCCGCACCCGGCAGTCCGGTGCGGCCTTCAGATGGACCAGGCAGCTCGCCACACCTTCGGCGACGACCCGGTACCAGGCGTCGATGACCAGCCGCTGATCGTCCTCGATGATCAGGCCGAGCATGGAGGACGCACCCTCGATCGGGCGCAGACCGGTGTCGGTGACTTCCCGGGGCATCGGGGCGAACATCCCGTTCGACGCGATCGCCGCGATGAAGGCGTCCGGATACTTCGCCACCAGGGCGGCGAGTACGGCGTCCCGGTCACCGGGTTTCATCAACTGCTTGTCGGCCACACGGCATAACATCGGCGGTCCGGCCGTGACCTGAGAATTTCCGGAGCGACGTACCCTGATCGGGTGAGTATCGGTAAAGGTGACATCGCGCCTGACTTCGCACTTCCCGACCAGGACGGTACGCCGCGGCGGCTGACCGAGCTCCTCGCGGACGGTCCCGTCGTGCTCTTCTTCTATCCCGGAGCGATGACCAAGGGCTGCACCGCGGAGGCCTGCCACTTCCGCGACCTGGGCGCGGAGTACCGCGCGGCCGGCGTGCAGCGGGTCGGCATCAGCAAGGACCCGGTCGAGAAGCAGAAGCAGTTCGCCGAGGCCTACACCTTCGACTACCCGCTGCTGTCCGACCCGGACTCGGCGACCATCACGGCGTACGGCGTCAAGCGCAAGCTGGCCCTCGGCCCGCTGAGCACCAAGCGGATGACGTTCGTGATCGGCACCGACCAGAAGATCCTCGACGTGATCCACAGCGAGCTGGACATGAACCAGCACGCGGCGGAGGCGCTGACCGTGGCGGTCGCCGCCAAGGCATAAGCGGCTGTACCGCAAGACGTCGATGGTCTTCACTGTGTGGCCGGGATCGCGTACACCGAAAGATTTTCTGTGTACGCACATCCCAGATGCCCTGTTCTGCAGTCGTTTGCCCTGACCGGCCGGTCTACCGCAGATGATCAAATTCTGCAAGGATGACCCTCCGCCAAAACTTGATTGACTCGGCAGGCAACGTTTTCGAGCCTTGTTCGCGTCTTGTCTCATGTATGGCCACGGATGGCGCGGACCGGGACCCCTCGATTGTGAGAGCAATGATTCGGCGACGTAAAGTGATCATCGGCGCGGTTGGCGTGGCCGCTGCGGCCACCGCGGCAGGCTGTTCCTCGTCCGGCAAGGCCAGTGGTGCCGGCGGCACCACCTGGGTCGAGCCGGTGGCGAACATCGAGCCACCGGTCGTGCCCGTGGCGTTCAGCGTGACGCCGGCGACCGGGGACAAGGACGTGTCCCCGCTGACGCCGATCGTCGTCACCGCCGCGAACGGCACGTTGCAGACGGTCACCGTCACCTCGGGCAAGACGAAGATCGAGGGCGAGATCCAGTCCGACGGCACCTGGAAGTCGACGGGTGAGCTCGCGTACGGCAAGAAGTACAAGGTGACCGCCACGGCCGCGGACAGCGCCGGAACGACGAGCACCGAGGACGCCACCTTCAGCACGCTGAAGCCGGCCGCCGTCGCGAAGGTGACCTTCCAGGCCAACGGGATGCTGGCTCTCAAGGACGGCAGCACGTACGGCGCCGGGCAGCCGGTGATCGTGGCGTTCAGCAAGGCCGTCAACAAGAAGGCCGCCGAGAAGGCCATCGAGATCACCACGTCGCCGAAGGTCGAGGGCAAGTTCTACTGGAAAGACGACCAGACCGTGCACTGGCGCCCGGCGAAATACTGGGCCGCCGGTTCGACGATCAAGGTCAGCGTCAACGCGTTCGGCGTGAAGCTCGGCAAGACGACGTACGGCGCGAAGAACACGTCGACCAGCTTCAAGATCGGCCGGCAGCTGATCGCGATCAGCGACAACCGGACGCACCTGACGAAGGTCTACATCGACGGCAAGCTGGTCCGCACGATGAAGAGCAGCCTCGGCAAGGGCGGCGGCACCACCGGCGCGAACGGCCAGAAGATCAGCTACTGGACGGCAGGCGGCCCGCACGTCGTGCTCGGCAAGAAGCGCAAGCACACGATGAGCTCGGCGAGTTACGGCGTCACCGACAAGGACGACCCGAACTACTACGTCTCCGAGAACATCGAGTTCTGCACCCGGATCAGCTACTCCGGCGAGTACCTGCACGCCGCTCCGTGGAACGGCTCGCTGGGCCGGGCGAACCTGTCGCACGGGTGCATCAACCTCAGCACCGCCGACGCCAAGTGGGTCTACAACAACTTCCGGGTCGGTGACATCGTCGACGTCAAGAACACCCCGCGCGAGCTGCCGATCTGGAACGGCCTCGGCGACTGGACGGTCTCCTTCGACAAATACGGCCGGGACGCCTGAAAACGCGACGCCTAGACCGTGCAGGCCGAGGCCGAGGCCGGCGCCTTCAGCGCCGACACCAGCCGCGTCGCCGAGGAGGTGTGCTTCGTGTACGCCTCCGGGAACGCCGACACCTGCACGGCCTGGGCGGCCTCGGTGAGCCTCATGTCCGGCCACCCGTCGACGGTGAGCAGTTTGTCGTAGAACTTCTGGGTCTGGTACGCCGGATCGCGAAGCTGTCCCGGCGTACCCCAGCCCTGGCTCGGCCGCTGCTGGAACAGTCCGATGGAGTCCCGGTCGCCGCCGCGCAGGTTGCGCAGCCGGGACTCCTGCAGAGCGGTGGCGACCGCGATCACGATGCCCTGCTCCGGAACCCCGCGCTGGTTGCCGATGGTGACGATGACCCGGGCGTTCGCGACCTGATCGTCGGACCACTTCTCCAGGGACACCGCAGATGCCGCGGGCGCCGGCACACAGGACGCGTCGGCGCGCAACAGCGGGCTGAGCAGAAAGCCGATCAGGGCGGCGACGGCAAGGACGAACAACGCGCGCACGACGAGAAGTACCTTTCATAGAGCGTCGATCAACGTCGATAAGTTGATCAGGGCCGGTCCACGATCAAGAAGGGGCCGAACGATCAAGAAAGATTGGCGGAACGATGTCGCGGCCGCGGCCCTGCTGATCGCTGCCGCGTTCGTCCCGGGCATCGCCGAGCTCGGTCTCGCGGTCGGTGAGCTGAACCTTCGCGGCGCCGATCGGTTCAGCCTCGCCCTGCTGCTGATCCAGGCCGCGGCCCTGGTCCTGCGCCGCAGATGGCCGGCTCTCTGCCTGGCGATCACCGGCGCCACGTTCATCGCCTACCAGATCGGCGGTTACCCGCCGACGGTGGCCGGGCTCGCGGTGCTTGTCGCGCTCTACAGCGTGGGTACGCACCAGCAGAGCCACCGGCGCACCGTGGCGATCGTCGCGACCCTCGCCTACGCCGCGCTCGCGCTGACCCTGCACGCGAACGGCTCCACCGAGCGGCTGATCGACTACCTCACCTTCTTCGCCGTGCTCGCGGCCTGCTGGGGCGCCGGATCCTGGGTGCGCGCCCGGCAGGCCGAGGAGGCCCGGAAACGCCGGGCGAGCGTCGGCGCCGCGATCACCGCCGAACGCGGCCGCATCGCCCGCGAGCTGCACGATGTCGTCACCCACCACGTGACCGCGATGGTGGTCCAGTCCGACACGGCCGGCCTGCTGATCGGCCCGCAACCGGAGCGCGCCGGCGAGTCGGTCGCCGCGGTCAGCAGGTCCGGCCGCGAGGCGCTCACCGAACTGCGGCGGCTGCTCGGCGTCCTGGAAGGGAGCGACCTCCCGCAGAAGGAGCAGGACACCCTCATCAGCCTGGTGGAGAGGATGCGCCGGGCCGGCCAGCCCATCGACTTCACCGAGGACTCCCCGGAGAACGCCCCGGCCGGCGGCCTCGGCCTCGCGATCCACCGCGTCGTCCAGGAGAGCCTCACCAACGCGGTGAAACACGCGCGCGGCCGCCCGACCAGGGTGTTCGTCCGGCACACCGAAGACGCCACCGAGATCGAGGTGGTCACCGAGGGGTCGCTGAACGGCGAGCACCGGCCCGGCCGCGGCCTCACCGGCCTGGGGGAGCGTGTCAAGATCTTCGGCGGAACGCTCCAGGCGGGCGGCACGCCATCCGGAGACTTCCGGGTACGCGCGTCGTTGCCGCACGACGAGACCCTCAAGGACACCGCATGATCCGCGTGCTGGTCTGCGACGACCAGGCCCTCATCCGAGCCGGCTTCGTGACCGTTTTCGGACTCCAGCCCGACATCGACGTGGTCGGCGAGGCCTCCGACGGTGAGGCGGCGGTCCGCGAGGCGCGACGGCTGCGACCGGACGTCGTCGTGATGGACATCCGGATGCCCCTGCTCGACGGCATCGAGGCCACTCGCCTGCTGGCCGGCCCGGACGCCGCCGAGCCGGTCAAAGTCCTGGTGGTGACCACGTTCAACCTGGACGGATACGTCTATCAGGCGCTCCGGGCCGGCGCCAGCGGCTTCCTGCTCAAGGACGCCCAGCCGGCCGAGCTGATCGAGGGAATCCGGACGGTCTCCCGCGGCGAGGCACTGCTGGCACCGGCCGTGACCCGCGGACTGGTCGGACGATTCGGTGACCGGGTGAAGCCACCGGCCCGCGACGAGCGCCTCGCCGAACTCACTCCGCGTGAACTCGAAGTCTTCCGCCTGATCGCCGAGGGCCTGTCCAATGCGGAGATCGCGACCAGGCTGGTGATCAGCCACGAGACGGTCAAGACCTACGTCTCCCGCATCCTCACCAAGCTCGCCCTGCGCGACCGGGTCCAGGCGGTGATCCTCGCCTACCAAACAGGAACAGTGGCCTGAACAGGCGCGATCTTCCGACCATCCCTCTTGCGAGCTACCCGGTTCGCCCTCCACAGGGCGATGATCTTCGATGCGGATCGCCCTACCGTCGTACCCATGAAGTCGTCGTTGTTTCTTCTTTTGATCTTTGTCGCTGTCGATGCGGTGGTGGTCACCGTCGTCAGCGCCGCCTCCGGCAGCGCGATCCTCTCGCTCACGCTGGGTGCCGCTGCCGCGATCCTCACCATCCTTCTGTACGCGTGGACAGCGCGCCGCATCGAGAAACGTGAACCCACCGATGTGCCCCGCGCGGGGTGGTTCCGGGCCACCGCTCGGGGAACGCTCGCCGGCGTCGGGCTGTTCGTCGCGACCGTGCTGCCCATCGCGGTGTTCGGCGGGTTCCGGATCGCCGGGTGGGGCTCGTTCGGCGGAATGCTGACCATTTTCGGTCTGATGATGGCGGTAGCGACGGTCGAGGAGGTGCTGTTCCGGGGCATCCTGTTCCGCCTCGTCGAACAGCGCACCGGCACCTGGATCGCCCTCGCCGTGTCGGCCACGCTGTTCGGTCTGCTGCACCTGGTCAACGACCCGTCGGCGATCGGCGGCGCCCTCGCGATCATCGCGGCCGGCTCGATGACGGCAGCGGCGTACGTCGCGACCCGCGCCCTGTGGCTGCCGATCGGCCTGCACCTCGGGTGGAACTTCGCCGAGGGCGGCATCTTCGGAGTCGAGGTGTCCGGTTCGGACAATGCCGCGACGGGGCTGCTACGGGGCGTGTTCGACGGACCGGCCCTGCTGACCGGCGGCGGCTTCGGGCCGGAGGCGAGCGTGTTCGCGGTGCTGGCCTGCCTGGTCACGACCTGGTACCTGCTGCGGGTGGCCCAGCGCAGGGGCAACATTCGCCCCCGCCGGCCCGCGCAGAACCCGGAGAATCAGGACGCGTAACGCTTCTCCGCGCGCTCCCGTGCCTTCGCGGCCTCGATCTCGCGGTCCTTCGGCGGCGCGCTGGTGACCAGGCCGGCAAGGAGATCGGCGGTGGCGGCCATGACGGCTGCCACCGCGGCGTCGAACACCTCCTGGTTGGCCTGCGACGGCTTGGTGGATCCGGCGATCTTCCGGACATATTGCAGCGCCGCCGCGTGGATCTCGTCAGGCGTCGCGGGCGGCTCGAAGTTGTGCAGCTGGTGGATGCTCCGGCACACGTGGTAGGCCTTTCGTCTCGGTGCGTGGTTCGTGGGCTGATCAGTAACCGCTGTCCATGTAATACTCAGCCCACTTCGGATCTCCGCAACACGGGGTGGGCATGCGATTGCGCATTGCGTTGCTGGCGAGCCTCGCGCTCGCGACCATCATGCAGCTTCTGCACCCGATCCTGCCCGATACGGCGGGATTCGCTGTCTCTGATGTGATCATCGCGCTGGCCAGTGGCTACGCCGCGGTCAACTACCGGGACCGGGCACGGGACACCAGCAACCCGCCGCGCATCCAGCTCGCCTTCGGGTTCGGCGCCGCGGCCTGCGCCGCCTGGTCCACCTCGAACACGCTGTTCCTCGTCAACGTCCTCGGCGCCGGCTGGGCCGGTGCTCCGGCGGTGGTGCTCTCCACGCTCGCCGCGATGCTCGTACCCATCGCCATGGTCCTTGCCGGGCCGCGTCTGCGCGGCATCGCCGCCGCCCGGCAGCTGATCGACGTGGCCGCGGTCTCCGGCGCCTTCTTCGCGCTGGTCCGTGAGTTCATGCCGGTGGGCGAGGCGCAGCAGGTCGCCGGGGCCGAGGACGCCTTCTCCGGGTACGCCCTGACGATCGTCGTGGTGCTCGGATTCGGCGCGGCCGTCGCGCTGGTGACCCTTGCCGCCTCGGAACCCGGCAGGCAGGTCAGCGCCCAGCAGCTGCTCGCGTTCGCCGCGCTGGTCCAGGCGATCACCCTGCTGGCCTCGACACGCAACACCGTCGCCGGGGAACCGTGGTGGGCCAACGGCGTGGGCTTCGGTTACGTGCTCGCTGCTCTGGTGATGGCGTCCTCCAGCAAACTCGCGGTCTCCCGGCCCGGCACCGACGGGGTGGAACAGCTGATCTTCAGTCCGTGGGCGCTGCTGCCGTACATCCCGGTCGCCACCGCGGTCGGAGTCGCCGCCGGCCGCCAGCTGACCGACGGTGAACTCAGCCCGACCCTGGTCTGGCTGCTGCTGAGCAGCTTCTCCCTGGTCCTGCTGCGCCAGTTCCTGACCCTGGTCACGGTCGGCCGGCTCACCGTCGCCCTGGAACGCCAGCGGGAGGCGCTCGCGTACCAGGCCCATCACGATCCGCTCACCGGTCTGCTGAACCGGTCGGCCTTCGACACCCGCGCCGCCGCCCGGCTCACCGCGGGATATCTGGAAGCCTGTGCCATCGTCATCGACCTGGACGGCTTCAAGCCGGTCAACGACACGCTCGGGCACGCGGCCGGCGACGACGTGCTGGTCTCCGTCGCCAACCGGCTCAAGGCCGAGCTGCGCGGCGCCGACCTGATCTGCCGGGCCGGCGGCGACGAGTTCGCGATCCTGCTGATCGACGCCGGTCCCCGCGCCGCCGTGCTCGCCGACCGGCTGCTGCGCCGGATCGCCCAGCCGATGATGGTCCAGGGCCACCACGTGAAAGTCGGCGGCAGCGTCGGCGTGGCGGTGACCCGGCGTGGCGAGCGCGTCGGCATCAGCGCGCTGCTGCGCAACGCCGACTCCGCGATGTACGCCGCGAAGGCCGCCGGCAAGGGCACCGTCCGCCGCCACGAGAACGGCGAGTGGCCGGCGCCTATACCTCGGTGATGCTGATCGGCTTGGCGGTCAGAACGTCACACTGCACGTACGCGAGGTCGATCGTCACGTCGGTGAACCAGAGGACCGGCAGGGTCAGCGGGGGCGGCTGCTCCGGGGTGAACGTCACCGGGATCAGCCCGAACAGCTTCCCGGTGAACCTGGGGGAGTAGAACTCCACGTTCCCGTCGGTGGTCAGCTCACCGCTCTTGATCAGCGTGGTGGCGCCGTTCGGCTCGGCGATCTCCAGGCTGAACGGCTTGTTCACCGCCTTGTCCATGCTGAAGAACAGCGAGTTGATCGGCCCGTTCGCGGTCGGGACGTCGACGACGCCCTGATAGGTCGAGTTGTACATGGTCAGCGACTTGGTCTTGAGAATGCCGGGCTTGATCCCGGCGCGCGGGATCCCGCCGGAGTCGGCGACCAGGCCCTCCTGCCGGGCGCCCAGGCAGGCGATCTCCTCGGGTTTCGTGCTCGGCTTGCTCGCTTCCGTGGTGACGGGCGGTTTCGTGCGGGCCGGCGGTGCGGGCGTTGTCGTCGCCGCGGCCGGCCTGCTCGGCTCCGGCCTGCTCGGCTCCGGCCTGCTCGGCTCCGGCCTGCTCGGCTCCGGCGATGCGCTCGGCTCCGGAGAGGGCGCGGCGTCCGGGTTGAAGATGTCGTTCAGGCCGTCGTTGATGTCCTCGATGACGTCGCCGATCCCGTCCAGGATCGGGATCCCGGTGTCCTCGTCCTGTCCGGCCTCCTCTTTCCCGGCCGTTTCGCTCGCGCCGGCCGAAGGCGCCGGCTTGGAGGTGGGCGCCGTGCCGGCGCCCGGGCTATTCGACGGTTTCGCCGTGGCCAGGGTGCGTGACGGGGACGGGGTGGCGGTCCGGGACGGCATGCCCTCGGGGCACTGCGGAGCCGCGCCGGCCGGCCGGGTGCCACCGGCGGCCACCGCGGCCACGACCGAGGTGGCGAGCAGCAGCGGCGCGATCACGATCGTCAGCTTGCGGTGCATCGGCCGGTGTCCCGGGTCGCGCTCCTCGATGCCCGGCACGATCGACGGGCCGCTGACCACCGGGATCTCGGCGGTCGGCGGCCCGCTGTCCGGCACCGGGACGCCGGCGCTCGGTGTGCCGGAGTCATCGCCCGAGTCATCGCCGGAGTCATCGCCCGAGTCAACGGCGGTCTCCGCGGGTGCGGGCACCGGGGGCGGGCTCCACGCGATCACGAGCGCGCCGCCGACGATGCCGAGGATCATCCCGGCGAACCAGCCGCCGAGGTTCAGCCCGATGAACGAGTAGAGCGCGGTCAGCGTGCCGATCACGCCGTAGAACAGCCGCTGCGCCGGGCTGAACCAGACCAGCACGCCACTGACCAGCATCAGCACGGGAATGAGGTAGGACAGGAAACCTTGCGGGCCGATATGGATCTCGATGTTGTCGAGCGCCATGTTCGCGCTCAGGAACATCTCCAGCCCCGACAGGATCAGGAACAGCCCACCCCAGAACGGCCGGCCGCGCCGCCACTCACGAAACCGGATCCAGAAGCTCTCCGCCGCCACACGTTCCTCCGAGCTCTAGCCAACGGCACAGGGGGAGGGCTCGCGGAGCGTGCTCCGCGAGCCCGGAACTGAAGAAGATCAATCCTCGTAGTAGCACTCGTGCTCGCCACCGACGTGGAGCTTGAGGCTCATGCCGTTGAGCGTGAAGGTCGAGGCCGACGTGTAGTACGCCTGCTGGCGCAGGTTGACGATGGTGACGGTCTTGGCCTGCTGGCCGAAACCGCCGGGTGCGCCCTTCGCCTCGTCCTGTGCCCGGTCCAGAGTTCCGGCGTCCAGGCCGATCTGCATCTCGGTGAACGTGGCGTCGCCACCCAGCGACGACATGCCGATGAGCAGATCGTTCGCCTTGACCGGGTGATCGGGGTCGGTGCCGGCCTCGATCCGCAGGGTGATCGGGCCGACGGCCACGGATTGGCAGAGATCGTTCAGCGTGGCGCGCTCGATGCCCGACATCGCGGCCGGGATCTTCCCGTCCTTGGTCTCGAGCTCACCGCTGTACTGGGTGAAACCGGTACCCACCAGCTTGCTGGCGGACAGTTTGAACTGTTCGCCGGCGATGGTGAAGTTCGCGGCGAGAGCGCCCTCGGCGAGGGCGAGGACCAGGCCACCGGCGACGACCGTCGGCACACCCACCGCGACGGCGAACCGGCGCCAGTTGGTACGCCCGTACGCCGGTGCGCTTTGCGCATCCTTCACGGAACCTCCTTGTGACGGCTGCGGCCTCGTGAGGGACAACGATTCACAGCGAATGCTGTCGATGCCGGGGCCGTAATGTGCCGGAAATGTTGCCGCTGCGGCTCGCCGACTACAAGGGCCCGGGCTACCAGTCAGTAACCCAGATCCCTTTGATCAACATGACACTCGGTGATGCCCGCCACCGCCCTGTCCGATATTTCCGACAAAACATCCGGGTGTGCCAAGTTACCCGTTACCCCGGGTACGCAAGGTCTCGATTATCACGAGTCCATAACGAAGCTGTACGCTTGCTGAGCGTGTTCGACGTGCCGCTCGACTTAGGTCGGGGCACCCTCCTGCCGATCTGATGGACATGGAAGCCCGCGCGGAGCGCCGCCAATGAGCGTGCAGCGACGCCTCAACCTGGGCTTTGCCGCCCTGTTTCTGCTCTTCGCGGCGTTTCTCGTGGTCCAGCTCGTGGTCGGCGGCCGGGTTCGGTCCGACCATGACGAGGCTGCCGCCCGGATCGTCGCGGCCCGCTTCGCCAACGACCGGGTGCTGCAGCAGATGACTAACGCCGAGACCGGCGTGCGCGGGTTCCAGCTCACCGGCGATCGTTCCTTCCTGGAACCGTACGAAACGGGCCGCGGCGCCGCGATCGCCGCGCTCGACGAGGTGGCCGAGGGCACCCGCGACCTCGAGGTACGCCAGATCCTCGGCCGGGAGAGCGCCGTGGTCCACGCGTGGCTGGAGGAGTACGCCGCCCCGATCGTCACCGGCGCTGACGGATCCGATCGTGACGGAGCCGGCGCTGACGGGGCCGATCTCGGCGGAGCCGGCGCTGCGGGCGCGGCCGGCGACCTCGCCCGGGGCAAGCAGATGTTCGACGAGTTGCGCCTGGTCAACGAAGCCGCGGGGCAGGCCATCGACGCCGAGCTGCGCGCTGAGGACCACCACCGGTCGAGCGCGCTGCGAGCCGTCGAGATCGGCACAGCGCTGCTGCTCCTGGCGTTCCTGGCCGTGGCGTACGCGGTGGCGCGCACCGGGCGGCGTCAGCTGCTCGTGCCGCTCGGCCTGCTCGGCGGCACGATCCGCCGGCTCGCGCAGGGTGACCGGTCGGCGCGGGCACAGGCGGCCGGAGCCGAGGAGTTGCGCAGCGTCGTGGACGCCCTCAACGACCTGGCCGCGCAGACCGAGGACCTCCTCGCCGCGGAGAAGGCCCGGGCCGCGCGTGCCGGTCTGCGCCAGGCGGTCGCCGCCGAACTCCAGGATCTGCGGGCGCCGGACGCGGCGGTGCACCGCATCGCCGAGCTGATCGGCACGGCGGTCGGCATCAGAGCCGGCTCGTTCGGGGCGGGCACCGGCACGGTGCACTGCGAGCTCGCCATCCCCGGTACCGGCTCGGTCGAGGTCAACTGGCCCGCCGGAACCGAGGAACTGCCCGACGACCTGATACACACCCTGCTGGCCGGCGGGCCTGGAAAACTCGTGATCTTCGACGACGGGGCTCTCGGGGTGACGATCGGTGGCGACGCGGACTGTGAGCCAGGATTCCTGCGCGTCCGGCGTACCGAAGGGCAGGCCTGGACCGACGCTGAGCGGAGGTTGCTCGCTGGGGTCTGCGGTGCGATCGAGCGGGCGTTGCGGCAGCTCACGCTGCAGTACCGGCAGGCGCGGCTGATCACCGAGCTGCGGATGCTGGACCACCGCAAGGACGTTTTCATCCAGACCGTCACGCACGAGTTGCGCACGCCGCTGACCAGCATTCTCGGGTACACCGAGATGCTCACCGAGGAGTCCGGCGAGCTGTCGCCGATGCAGAAGCGGTCGCTCAGCGCGATCATGCGCAACGCCCACCGGCTGCACGAGACGATTGCCGACCTGGTCCTTCTGGATCGTCCCGAGGCGGGCAGCGAGGTCTCCACCGAGCCGCTGGATCTCGGCGAGCTGGCGACGAACGTGCGTACCGAACTGGAGAATGCGGCCCGCGCGAAGGAACTCTCCGTGACGTTCGACGCGGACGAGTGCTGGGTGCTCGGCGACCGGATCCAGTTGCAGCGAGCGCTGCGCAAACTGATGGAGAACGCCATCAAGTTCACGCCGTCCGGTGGCAGCGTGCGCTGCGAGCTGAGCGCCGACGAGCGCAGCGTGTCGGTGGCGGTGACCGACACGGGAATCGGGATCCCGGCCGAGGACGTGCCGGGCTTGTTCACGCCGTTCCACCGGGCCGGGAACGCTGTCGACCAGGCGGTGCAGGGGCCGGGTCTGGGCCTGGCGATCGTCCGCGACATCGTCAGCGACCACGGCGGCACGATCACGGTGCAGTCGGTGGTGGGCCGGGGCAGCACCTTCACATTGATGCTGCCGGTGGTTCCGGCCCCGGTCCCGGAGTTCGTCCCGGTCGGCTGACAATGTTTCGGTTGGGTTAACTGGAGCAGGCTCGCGGATGGTCAAGATCGGAAACACACAGCTTGTAGCGTACGAACGTGGATCTGAACACCGTCACCGAAGTGATCAGTCCGGCCGGTCCCGGCGCCTGGCGTCCCGGCGACGCCTGGCTGGGCGGCGGCACCGCGTTGTTCGGCGAGCCACGACCGGACGTGCGGCGCCTGCTCGATCTGACCGCCGCCGGCTGGCCGGCGATCACCTTCCACGGCGACATCGAACACGGCGGCGGCGACATCGAGATCGCCGCCACCTGCACGGTCGCCGAGCTGAACGAGCGCCTCGGCAAGCACGCCATCGTCCGGCAGTGCTGCCACGCCTTCCTGGCCTCGTTCAAGATCTGGAACGTGGCGACCGTCGGCGGGAACCTCTGCGCCGCGCTGCCGGCCGGCCCGATGATCTCGCTGAGCGTCGCGCTCGGCGGCACCCTGCTGCTGATCGGCCCGGACGGGACCGAGCGCCGGGTGCCGGCCGCGGAGTTCGTGACGGGCGAGGGGACCACGGTGCTCCGCGACGGCGAGCTGCTCCGGTCCATCCACCTGCCGGCGGCGGCGTTGACCGCGCGTACCGCGTACCGTCGTGGGTCCTTGCACCGACATGGGCGTTCGGCGGCGCTGCTGATCGGCAGGGTTGATGCCGAAGGCATCGCACTCACCGTGACCGCCTCGACCCGCCGGCCCTATGTTCTTCGATTCCCGCCGGGGTCGGAAGATCTCGTCGCCGCCATTCCGGCCGGCGAATACGTGGATGACGTGCACGGCCGGCCGGTCTGGCGGCAGCACCTGACGCGCCATTACGCAGCGCAGATCCTTGCGGAGCTCTCATGATCGAAATTAACGGAACGTCACATGACCGCGCGCCGCGTCCCGGCCAGTGCCTGCG
This sequence comes from Actinoplanes sp. CA-015351, assembly GCF_050955685.1. Lineage (NCBI taxonomy): Bacteria > Bacillati > Actinomycetota > Actinomycetes > Micromonosporales > Micromonosporaceae > Actinoplanes > Actinoplanes sp. CA-015351. The sequence goes on along the minus strand of NZ_CP192102.1, from coordinate 4,982,031 downwards.
CACCTACCTGCGCGACGAAGGCTGCTTCGGGGTCAAGAAGGGCTGCGACGCCGGCGACTGCGGCGCCTGCACGGTCCACGTCGACGGCAAACCGGTGCACTCCTGTGTCTACCCGGCGTTCCGCGCCGAGGGCCGCAGCGTCACGACGATCGAGGGTCTCGGCACGCCGGATGCGTTGCATCCGATGCAGCAGAGCTTCCTGGACGCGCAGGGTTTCCAGTGCGGCTTCTGCACCGCGGGCATGATCATGACCGCTGCCGCGCTCTCCGCGGAACAGCGCGAGGATCTGCCACGCGCGCTCAAGGGAAACCTCTGCCGGTGTACGGGATATCGGTCGATCGAGGACGCGATCTGCGGCCGATCGATCGAGTCGTGCGCGGGCTCCACCAAGGCCGTCGGGTCCAGCCTCGGCGCCCCGGCCGGTCCGCAGGTGGTGACCGGCACCGCGCGCTACACGTTCGACCTGGACGTTCCCGGCGTGCTGCATCTGAAGGCGCTGCGGTCGCCGCACGCGCACGCCCGGATCGTCTCGGTCGACACCTCGGCCGCACTCGCGGTCCCCGGCGTCGAAGCCGTGCTCACCCACAAGGACTCGCCGGACCGGCTCTTCTCCACCGGCCAGCACGAGCGGGAGGCCGAGGACCCGTACGACACCCGGGTCCTCGACGAGGTGGTCCGGTTCATCGGGCAGCGGGTGGCCGCGGTCGTGGCCACCTCCGAAGCCGCGGCCGAGGAGGGCTGCCGGCAGCTGCGGGTCACCTACGAGGTGCTGCCCGCCGTGATCGACCCGGAGCTTGCCTCGGCTCCCGGCGCCCCGGTGATCCACCCCGACAAGGGCGTCGAGGAGGGCATCTGCCGGGCCGGGAACAACGTGATCGGCGAGCTGCACGCCGGCATCGGCGACGTCGAGGCCGGGTTCGCCGCCGCCGACGTCGTCTACGAGGAGACGTTCCGGACGGCCCGGGTGCAGCACGCCAGCTTGGAGACGCACGGCGCGGTCGGCTGGCTCGACGACGACGGCCGTCTGGTACTGCGCTCCAGCACGCAGACCCCGTTCCTCACCCGCCGGGCTCTCGCCCGGCTCTACGACCTTCCTGCCGATCGGGTACGCGTGATCGCCGGCCGCGTCGGCGGCGGCTTCGGCGGCAAGCAGGAGATGCTCGTCGAGGACCTCGTCGCCCTGGCCGTGTTACGCACCGGCCGGCCGGTGAAGTGGGAGTTCACCCGGTCCGAGCAGTTCTACGGCGCGACCACCCGGCACCCGTTCGTGGTGACCGTGAAAGCCGGCGCCACCGCCGACGGCACCCTGACCGCCCTGAAGCTGAACGTCCTGAACAACACCGGCGCGTACGGCAACCACGGCCCGTCGGTGATGTTCCACGGCTGTCACGAGACGGTCGCGGTCTACCAGTGCTCGAACATCCGCACCGACGCGGTCACGGTCTACACGAACACCGTGCCGGCCGGAGCCTTCCGCGGGTACGGGCTCGGGCAGGTCACGTTCGCGGTCGAGCAGGTCCTCGACGAGGTGGCCCGGCGGATCGGCATGGACCCGGTCACGTTCCGCGAGCTCAACGTGGTCCGTGACGGGGACGACCTGACCGCGCCCGGTGACCACGTGGAGGACCTGGGTATCGCGAGTTACGGCCTGGACCAGTGCCTGGACCACATCCGATCGGTTTCTTCCTCGGATGCTGGTTCTTCCGGCGCAGGTTCCTCCGGCGCCGGTGAGGCCGCTCCGGAGGGGTGGCTCGTCGGTGAGGGCATGGCGATCGCGATGATCGCGGCCGGGCCGCCCGGCGGGCACTTCGCCGACGCCACGATCAAGCCGCTCGGTGACGGGCGTTACGAGCTCTCCGTCGGCACCGCCGAGTTCGGCAACGGCAGCACCACGGTCTTCACCCAGATCGTCGCCGACGAGTTGTCGACCACCCCGGACAAGGTGGTGATCCGGCAGTCCGACACCGACGTGGTCGGCCACGACACCGGAGCCTTCGCCTCCACCGGCGTGGTGGTGGCCGGGCGGGCGGTGCTGCGGGCCGCGCGGGCCCTGCGTGCCGGCGCCCCGGTGGGCACCGGGCACTTCGACGGCACACCCCGGTCGGTGGCGTTCAACGCGCAGTGGTTCCGGGTCGCGGTCGACCCGGACACCGGTGACCTGCGGATCCTGCGCAGCGTGCACAGCGCCGACGCCGGAACCGTGATGAACCCGGCGCAGCTGCGCGGCCAGATCGAGGGCGGCGTGGCCCAGGCGATCGGCGCCACCCTCAGCGAGCACGTCGACATCTCGGCCGGCGGGGAGGTCACCACGACCGTGTTCCGGCAGTACCACCTGCCGGCGTTCGCCGACATCCCGCGTACCGAGGTGCACTTCGCCGACACCGTCGACGCGATCGGCCCGCTCGGCGCGAAGTCGATGAGCGAGAGCCCGTTCAACCCGGTCGCACCGGCCCTGGCCAACGCGATCCGGGACGCGATCGGCGTACGCATGACGGATCTGCCCTTCACCGCCGACAAGATCTGGCAGGCGATGCAGGGTTAGCGGTCCTGGTTCGGGCGGCCGCGGAACGTCCGGCGGTAATCGTGCGGGGTCGTGCCCACGCGCCGGACGAAGTGGTGGCGCAGCGTGTCCGCCGAACCGAACCCGGTACGCGCGGCGATCGCGGTGACGGGCTCGTCGGTGTTCTCCAGGTGCTGCTGCGCCAGCAGGACGCGCTGGCCGGTGAGCCACTGCAGGGGAGTGGACCCGGTCTCCTGCAGGAAGCGCCGGGCGAAGGTACGCGGTGACATGTGCGCCCGGCGGGCGATGCCGTCCACGGTCAGCTGCTGCTCCAGGTGGGACTCCATCCAGGCCAGCGTCGGTGCCAACCGGCCGGTCCGGTCCTTCGGGCTCGGCCGTTTGACGTACTGGGTCTGGCTGCCGTCGCGGTGCGGGGGTGTCACCATCCGCCGGGCGATGTCGTTCGCGACCGCGCTGCCCTGCAGCTTGCGGACCAGGTGCAGGCAGGTGTCGATGCCCGCGGCGGTCCCGGCGCCGGTGATCACCGGGTCCTCGTCGACGTAGAGGGTGTCCACCTCGACGCTGCTGCGCGGGTACCGGCGGGCCAGCTCCGCGGCGTAACGCCAGTGGGTGGTGCAGCGGCGGCCGTCCAGCAGCCCGGCCTCGCCGAGCACGAAGGCGCCGGAGCAGATGCTCAGCACCCGGGCGCCCCGGCCGACCGCGGCCCGCAACGCCTCGTACAGCTCCTCCGGCTGCCGTACGCCGGGGTCGGTCGCCGGCACACCGATCAGGTCGGCCGACTCCAGCCGCTGCAGTCCGTGCCTCGCCTGGACCGCGAACCCATGCCGGGTCGGCACGCTGGCACCGGTGGCGGAGACCAGCGCGAAGTCGTAACCGGGCAGACCCTCGTCGGTGCGGTCGATCCCGAAGAACTCGCAGAAGACACCGAGTTCGAACGCGTGCGCGCCGGGCAGCGCGAGAACGGCGACATCGCGGAGCACGGGACCTCCCGTCGGGCAGTGGCAGGAATTGCAGGATAGTCGGCATTCCTGCCACTGTGCGGACGGCCGTGTTCCGGTGAGGCTGGTCCCATGACGATCACCGCTGCTCAGACCCTGCGTGCTCTCGCTCTCGACGAGGAACTCAAGTGGCGGGTGCCCGCCGACCCGGTGCTCGGCCCGATCGCACGGCGGGTGGCCCGTCGCTTCGTAGCCGGTGACAGCCTCAAGGAGGCGCTGCCCCGGGTCGCCAGGATCCTCGCGGCCGGGCATCGCGCCAATGCCGAGTACATGGGGGAGAGCTGCCGCGACCCGCGGCGGGCCACCACCGAGACGGACGTGTTCGTCGACGCGGCCCACCAGCTCGCACCGGGATGTTCGGTGTCCCTCGACCTGTCACACATCGGCCTCGCCATCGACGAGGAACTCGCCTTCGGCAACGCCACCCGGATCGCCGAGGCCACCGCGGCGACCGGGCGGGAGATGATCATCTCGGCGGAGGGGTCCGAGCGCACCGACGCGATCCTGGCGGTGCACCGCCGGCTGTCCGAGCGTTTCGGTCACGTCGGGATCACCCTCCAGGCACGGCTGCACCGCACCGCCGCCGACCTGCCCGCGGTGCTCGGCCTGCCGGGCCGGATCCGCCTGGTGAAGGGCGCATTCCTGGAGCCGGAGACGCACGCGTGGGCCCGCGAGGACCCGGCGCTGACAGCCGCCTACCTGCGGTACGCCGAGACGCTCGCGAACACCGGGCACTCGTGCTCGTTCGCCACCCACGACTGGGACCTGATTCACCGCATCGACGCCCTGCTGGGCGCCGGCCACGCGGACGCGCCCTGGGAATTCGAAACCCTGCTGGGCCTCGGCCCGGACCGCCTCACCGCGATGGCCGGCCGCGGCCACCCCACCCGCGAGTACGTGGTGTTCGGCACCGAGTGGTGGCTCTACGTCTGCAACCGCCTGGCCGAGGACCCGCAACGCCTGCTCACCGCGGTCGTCGACGCGGCGGGCTAGCCGCTCCATGTTGCGCTTCACACCGGAAGGGCTAGATTGCGGGCAGGGGGATCGATAGATCTGGATGGTTCTCATGTTCGAACAGTTCAGGATCGTGACCGACCCGGTAGCCGGTTCGGTCGGCCTGTCCGCGATCTTCGCCTCGTTGTCGCTGCTCACGCTCTTCCTGCTGCTCGGCGTCCTGCGGATGCGGGCCTGGCTGGCCGGTCTGATCTCGCTCGCCGTCGCCCTGGTGGTGGCGATCGTCGTGTACTCGATGCCGGTCGGCCAGGCGCTGCTCTCGGCGAGCGAGGGCGCCGCGTTCGGGTTCTTCCCGATCCTGTGGATCGTCCTGAACGCCATCTGGGTCTACAACCTGACCGTGGTGAGCGGCCACTTCGACGTGCTGCGCCGGTCGATGGAACGCGTCAGCCCGGACATGCGGATCCAGGCGATCATCGTGGCGTTCTGTTTCGGCGCGCTGCTCGAAGCCCTGGCCGGGTTCGGCACGCCGGTGGCCGTCACTGTGGTCATGCTGATGGCGCTCGGCTTCCGGCCGCTGCACGCCGCCGCGGTCGCGCTGATCGCCAACACCGCCCCGGTCGCGTTCGGCGCGCTGGCCACCCCGATCGTCACCCTCGGCACGGTCACCTCCGGAGCGCTCGCCGACCCGCGCCTCACCACCGACACGCTCGGCGCGATGGTCGGCCGGCAGACCCCGATCCTCGCCGTGATCGTCCCGCTGGTCCTGGTGGCGGTCGTTGACGGCCGCCGTGGCGTCCGCCAGACCTGGCCGGCCGCGGTCGTCGCCGGTCTGGTCTTCGGGCTTGCCCAGTTCGTCGCGTCGAACTACATCTCGGTTCCGCTCACCGACATCGTCGCGTCGCTGGTGTCGGCCGCGGCGGTGGTCCTGCTCCTGCGCATCTGGCACCCCGCCGAGTCCCCGGACCTGCACGCCTCGCCTTCAGAATCCCAGCCGGCCGTCATCGGCCCCGATCCGTCGTCGCCGGCTTCTCCGGGGACCACCAAGCAGGCCGTGCGTCGTGACGCACCCGCTGAGGTCGCCCGCGCCTACGCTCCCTACCTGATCATCATCGCCATCTTCTCGATCGCGAACCTCGGCCCGATCAAGGAAGCCCTGGCCACCGAACCCTGGACGGTCGTCTTCGGATGGCCCGGCCTCGACATCATCGGTGCCGACGGCAAGCCTCTGGCCTCGACCAACTTCACCTTCGGCTGGCTTCCCGCCGCCGGCACTCTGATGATCCTCGCCGGGATCCTCACCGCGGTGGTCCTTCGCATCGGCCCGCTTGCGGCCCTTCGAGCGTACGCCCGAACGTACGCCGAACTCAGGCACGCCATCGTGACGGTGATGGCGGTCCTGGCGCTGGCGTACGTCCTGAACCAGTCCGGCCAGACCAACACCCTGGGTGAGCTGTTCGCGGCGGCCGGTGGGGTGTTCCTCTTCCTCTCGTCGATCCTCGGCTGGATCGGCGTGGCCGTGACCGGCTCGGACACCTCGTCGAACGCCCTGTTCGGCGCGCTGCAGGTGCAGACCGCCGCGAAAGCCGGCCTGGATCCGCTGCTGCTGGCCGCCGCCAACTCGTCCGGTGGGGTGCTCGGCAAGATGATCAGCCCGCAGAACCTGGCGATCGCCGCCTCGGCGGTGGGCATGGCCGGCAAGGAGGGCGACCTCTTCCGCCGGGTGGTCGGCTGGAGCCTGGTGCTGCTGCTGTTCATGTGTGTCCTGGTGACTCTGCAGGGCACGCCGGTGCTCGGCTGGATGGTTCCGTGAGCGCGTTTGCTCTTGATCGCGTTTGAGCTTGATGGTTCGCTGAGCTGTGCGTGCGGGCTGCCGATGGACAGGCGTGGAGGACGAGGTGCACGCGGCCGCGATCGAGGAGGCCTACGCGCTGATCGAGGCGGCCCAGGGCGAGATCGGCCTGGCCGAGATCGACGCGGCGGCGGTCCGGCTGGCCCGGCCGGCCTGGGGCGACGTCCGGTTGCTGCTGAGCTTCGCCCGCTCGCTGGCCGTGATGGAGGCCGGCGGCGACGACAGCGACCACATCCGCGCCATGATCGAGCAGGCCGCCGAACTGGACGAGCCGGCGCTGACCGCCCTGGCCCTGGCCGCGAGCGCCGGCCGCCTGGCCGCCTCGAAACACCCCCTGGACCTGGCCGGGTCCGCGGCGAGCCCGCTGGTCCGGGCGGTTGGCCTGCTGGACCACGCGGGCGGGCCGAAAGCCCACCGTGCGTCGGCGTTCATCGAGCTCGGCTGCGTCTCGCACACGCTCGGCCTGTGGGAACTGGCGATCGAGTATTACGACCAGGCCGACCAGGCCCTGGCGGAACCGCCCCCGCCGGCATTGCGGGGCCGTCCGGACCGGACGTCGCAGCGCCAGCGCATCGTGCTGGCGATCAACCGGATCGAGCTGGTGGCGGACTGGGCCTGCGCCCACGCGATGATCGGCGACTGGGACGCCGCAGCCGCCCGGGCAGTGACCGCATTCCCCGCCAGCGCGGGGCCTGGCGCCGTTGCTGTCGCGGAGCCGGGCGCCCTTGCCGTCGTGGGGCCGGGCTCCCTTGCTGTCGTGGGGCCGGGCGCCCTTGCTGTCGTGGAACCGGGCTCCCCTGCTGTCGCGGGGCCGGCGTCTGGGGAGGGCGCCGAGCTGCGCACCGACGAGTGGCCGCCGAGCTGGGCCGAGCAGTATCGCGGGCACCTTCACCTCCTCGCTGCCCTCGCCGGGATCGAGGCGCCGGCCGTGACCGGCCGGATCGGGGAGTTCACCCTCCTGCTGGCTGCGGTGATCCGGGGGACGGTGCGGGTCGACGACCCTGAGTCACTCGTACCCGAGAAAGTGACAGGTGTGCCGCCGCATGCCCGCATGCTCGCCATGCGCCTGGCCGCGGAGCGCGCCGGCGCTCCGGAGATCGCCCTGCGGTACGCCGACGAACAGGCGACGCTGCGCTGGAACGACCGCCTGCACCGGGTGGCGAACGTCCGCTCGGCGATCGCGGTGGAACGGCGCCGGCGCGAACATGACCAGCTACGGCTGGATCTGCTCACCGACGAACTGACCGGGCTGGCGAACAGACGGGGCTACCACGCGTACGTCGACGACCACGCCCGGGACGCGGGCGGCTACGCGGTGCTGATGGTCGACGTCGATCACTTCAAGGGCGTGAACGACGGCTTCGGCCACGACGTCGGCGACCTGGTGCTGGCCCGGATCGCGGCAATCCTCGGCGACCACGTCCGCCCGGGCGACCTGGCGGCCCGCCTCGGCGGCGACGAGTTCGTAGTGATCCTCGCCGACATGCCGGACGGCATCCCGATCCAGCGCGCCCAGCAGATCGTCGACGCGGTCCGCGCCTTCCCGTGGCGCGACCTGGCTGCCGGGCTGTCAGTATCGGTCAGCATCGGCGTCCACCACGGCGGCGGCGCGGAGCTGCCGGGCCTGCTCGCCGGAGCAGACCGCAACCTCTACCACGCCAAGAACCAAGGCCGAGGCCGAGCAGTAACCCACTGACCGCCCGGCCCCCAACAGACAGCCCGTCCGTTCGTCCGCCCGTTCGTCCGTCCGTCCGTCCGTTCGTCCGTTCGTTCGCCCGCTAGTTCGTTCGCCCGTCCGTTCGTTCGCCCGCTCGCCCGCCCCGCCGCTCAGCGGCTGCCGTCTTCGCGGCTCCGCTCTGCCGATCTTGTGCGCCCCGCGCCGCCCGCCGATCTTGTGAGTTTGTGCCGCGACGCCGGCCGAAAGATCACAAGATCGGCTGCCTCTCGTCGTGTCGCACAGATCTGGTGAGTTTGCCGCCACTGGCGGATTCACCAGATCTGAGCGATCGTGGTCCAGCCGCCAGCCGCCAGCCGCCAGCCGCCAGCCGCCAGCCGCCAGCCGCCAGCCGCCAGCCGCCAGCCGCCAGCCGCCAGCCGCACGTCTTCGCGGGTCCTCGCTTTCCCTCCCACTCACAGATCTTGTGGACTTCTCCGAACCGTTTGCGGCGAAGTCAACAAGATCGGGAGGTCCTCGTCGATCTAGGTGACTTGAGCGGCACCGTGTCCGGGGAACTCTCCATGATCGAGGAAAGTCAGCCACCACTGACCCGGCAGGAGCGGCGCTCGACGGTCGGCGCGATGCCGCCCGCTTTCGGTGCGGTGCCCGCCCGCTCTCGGCGCGGTGCCGCACACCCGTCCGCCGTCGATCTTGGTGAGTTCCGGGGTGCCGGCGTGACGCAGTTCAGCAAGATCGGCAGGTGAGACCCTTGGTAGGCATCAGCAAGCGGCGATGACTCGAACGTCGTCCGCAGAGCTGAACATGTGCGCGCGACTGACCCGAAACCGACACGCCAGGACGGCGGCCTTCCGGAACTTGTGAGTGTGCGGTCGATCGGACGGCCGAAACGCACAAGATCTCAACTCGGGGCGGCAGGGGCGACCTCGGGGGACCCGCGAGGCCGGGCTGCATGGCGACCCCAGCGGCGGTGTGGCGGGGGCCTGCGCGGTCTTGGGGGCGGTGGATCTGCGCTGCCGGGTGGGTGGCTATGCCCGGGTGGGGTGGGTGAAGTGGCTTGGGGGGACGCCCAGGATTCGTTTGAAGTGGCGGGTCAGGTGGGGCTGGTCGTAGAAGCCGGCGTCCGCCGCCGCCACCCGCAGTGGCCGGCCGGTGACGATCATGCGGCGGGCCAGGTCGACGCGGCGGGAGATCAGGTACTGGTGTGGGCTCATGCCGAACTCGCGCCGGAACGAGCGGACCAGGTGGGCCGGGTCGAAGTGCAGCTGAGCTGCGGCCGCGCTCAGCGGCAGACCCTCGACGATGTGCTCTTCGAGCAGGTCACGCAGGCCATGCGCGGCGTGGCGGGTGGGCGCGCTCGGTGCCGCGGCGTCGCCCAGGTGCGTGCGCAGCCTCTCCAGCGCCATGATCATGAGCGCTTCGGCTGCGGCTTCTTCTTGGGTACGCAGAACGCGGTGCACCGACGAGACCAGCCGATGCAGCGTCCGGTCGGTGATCGCCGGAGTGTCCACCGAAGCGCCGATCAGGCGCTGGGGGAGCAGGTGCGGCTCCAGGTAGAGGACCCGTTTGCGGAAACCGCGCGGCCCGGCCGCGGTGCCGTTGTGCGGGACCTTCGGAGGCAGCAGGGTGACCAGGCCGCCGTACGCGCCGCGCTCGTGCCGGTCCAGGTCGTAACGGACCGCGCCGTCGTCGACGAGCAGCACCGTCCAGGCGTCGTGGGCGTGCATCGGATAACCGTGCTCGCCGAAACGGGCGTGCAGCACCTCGACGACACCGTCCAGCGGCGGCCGCCACGCGTCGATCTGCGGCCCGGGAATCAGCGAAGCAGCGGGCACGTCAAAATCGTACAAGACCTGGTGGGTACGGCCGGACGACGATGGCGGGCATGAACACTCCGCTGCGTTTCGCTACCAAGATTGCTGTGCTGCTCCGCGACGACCTGGCGGTCTGGCAACGGCTCAACGTGACCGCGTTCCTGGTCAGCGGGCTCGGTTCGGCCGTGCCCGAGGTGATCGGTGAGCCGTACGTGGACGGCGGCGACGTGAGTTACCTGCCGATGTTCCGCCAGCCGGTGCTGGTGTTCGAGGGCGGCAAGGAGACGCTGACCGCCGCGCACGGGCGGGCGCTCGGCCGGGACGTGCAGCTGTCGATCTTCACGGCCGATCTCTTCGCGACCGGGAACGACGCGGACAACCGGGCCGCCGTGCGAGCGGTGCCGACCGGGGACCTGGATCTGGTGGGCTTGGCGATTCACGGGCCGCGGGTGGCCGTCGACAAGGTGCTCAAAGGGGCGACTATGCACCGATAGCCGGGTGCTCTCGGCGTACCCACGCAATCGAGAAGGACCGGGCAGGGAGCCGGCAGCGAAGCGCCGGGTGTAAAACCTCTGATTTGCCGGTTAGGTGCCGATAAGCCATCTGTGACGGTTGTCTCGGCTTCGTGGTTGTCCCGGCCCCCAGGTGGGCCGGGACATCACTGTGGGCTGGGATCACTATCGGACAAGCCAGCGGATCGGGTCGTTGATGACGTCGCGGACGACCGAGCGTGCTGCTCCGAGAGCGGGCGCCTCGGCGCCGTAGGCCGCGGGGCGGACCTCGGGGCGCGCCCAGCCTGCGCCGACGAATTGAGCCTGAATCTCGCGCTCGACCTCGGGCCCGATCCACGGGGCGAGGTCGCGGTAGATGCCGCCGAGGACGATCGTGCCGACGTCGAGCAGGTTGAGGCAGCCGGCGAGCGCGAAACCGAGCGTGCGCCCGGCGGTCGCGAGCGCGGCGAGGGTGGGTGCGTCGCCGGAGCGGGCGCGATCGGCGATGAGGTCGGCGGTCGGGCTGACGCCCAGAGTTGTTCCGGCGCCCGGCGTGGTGCCGGCGCTGGTCATGATGGTGGTGGCTCGGAGGATCGCCTCGTGCCCGGCGTAACGTTCGAGGCAGCCGCGCCGGCCGCAGGGACATTCCGGACCGTCGCGATCGATCGTGAGATGGCCGATCTCGCCGCTCCAGCCGTGCGACCCGCGGTACAGCGTGCCGTCGAGCACGATGCCGGCGCCGACGCCGATCTGGCCGCTGACGTACAGATAGCTGGCGCCCGAGCGGAGCAGGTCTTCCTCGGAGAGCGCCGCGAAGTTCGCCTCGTTGTCGAGCGTGGCGCGCTCCCCGTGCACGTCGGCCGGGAGGACCTCGGCCACGTCGAGGTCGTGCCAGCCGAGGTTCGGCGCGAGGGTGACGGTCGCGCCGCGGCGATCGACGATGCCGGGGACCGCGACCGCGCTGCCGCAGAGGGTGAGCCCGAAGGACTCGGCGGCGTTCTGCGCGCCGCGGGCGAGCCGGGCGATCCGGTCGAGAACCTCGCGGGAGTTCTGCCCGCGCTGGTCCTCGGCGACGACGTGCTTGTAGCGGACCGCGCCGGTGAGGTCGACGACGCAGACCGCGGTGTAGTCGACGTTGACGTCGATGCCGAGACCGGCCGGGCCGTCGGAGCGCAGGCCGAGGGCGGTTCCGGGGCGGCCGGCCCTGGTGTTCCTCCGGGCTTCCTTGACTTCCCGGACGAGGCCGCCGGCCATCAGTTCCTCGATGAGCGAGCAGGCGGTCGAACGGTTCAGGCCGGTGGCGGTGGAGATGCCGGCCCGGGAGATCTCGCCGTCGTTCTCGGCGACGTTACGCAGGGCCAGGGCGAGGTGGGCGGCTCGCGGATTGACACCGCGCTTCTCCGGTTTGGCCGCTCTGGTGGCTACGGGTGGCATCGCAGCTCCTCTCGCGCTTCGTGTCGCCACGATAGCGGTCGGTGCGTGGCCACCCCTCGGCGCATTAGTCGGAGTAGGCAACAAATACTATGGCCCGCACCACGTCACGGGCCGTGTTCGTCACCGTGCTGCCGGAGTGATTATTCAGGCAGTTCAGTACCTTGATCACGGATCTAGAGTTGGTGATCCGCTCACAGGCAGTGTTACGGAGCCGTTACGGATCATCGCGTGCGCAACACTCGCAGAGGCGTATGTTGTGTCCACCAACAAATAGACTCCGGCAGCGATCGGTTGCCGGTCTTGAAGTCGGCCCGCAGAGCTGCGGGCCCGATAGGGAAAGGAGACGTCGAGGTGTCCAAGAACTTCCGGGTTCTCGCGGCGGTCACCCTGGCCGCGACTCTGGCCGCGGCGTCGGGTTGCAGCAGCAGCCGCGATAGCGACGACAGTTCCAGCTCGAGCAGCTCCAACCTGGTCGGCATCGCGATGCCCACCAAGAGCCTCGAGCGCTGGAACAACGACGGCGCCAACCTTGACGCGCTGCTGAAGAAGGCCGGCTACGAGACCTCGCTCCAGTACGCCGACAACAAGGTCGACCAGCAGATCACCCAGCTGCAGAACATGATCAACCTGAACCCGAAGGTTCTGGTTGTCGCCTCCATCGACGGCACCGCGCTCGGCCCGGTCCTCGAGAAGGCCGCGGCGCAGAAGATCAAGGTCATCGCGTACGACCGCCTGATCAACTCGACCGCGAACGTCGACTACTACGCGACCTTCGACAACTACCAGGTCGGCAAGCTTCAGGGCGAGTTCATCGTCGAGAAGCTCGGCCTGGCGGACGGCAAGGGCCCGTTCAACCTCGAGCCCTTCGCCGGCTCGTCGGACGACAACAACGCCAAGTTCTTCTTCTCCGGCGCGTGGGACGTCCTCAAGCCGTACGTGGACAGCGGCAAGCTGGTCATCCCGTCCGGCAAGAAGCTGGCGTCGAACGACGACTGGAAGAACGTCGCGATCGACGGCTGGACCTCGCAGAAGGCCCAGTCCGAGATGGACAACCGCCTGAACTCGTTCTACACCGGCGGCAAGAAGGTCGACGTCGTTCTCTCCCCGAACGACTCGCTGGCGCTGGGCATCGAGCAGTCGCTCGAGTCGCAGGGCTACAAGCCGGGCACCGACTGGCCGATCATCACCGGTCAGGACGCCGACCTGGCGAACGTCAAGAACATCCTGGCCGACAAGCAGTCGATGACGGTCTGGAAGGACACCCGCACCCTGGGTGAGCAGGTCTCCAAGATGGTCGACCAGATCATCAAGGGCGAGACCGTCGAGACGAACGACACCAGCACCTACAACAACGGTGTCAAGGTCGTCCCGTCGTACCTCCTCCCGCCGGTCGTCGTCACCAAGGACGACGTGAAGACGAAGCTCGTCGACTCCGGCTTCTACACCGCCGACAAGCTCGGTCTGTAACGCCCCTCAGCTCTTGCTGGGACCGGCCGGCTGGGTTTTCTTCGATCGTGGCTGTTCTCGGCTTTGATCTTGGAAAATCCGGCCGGCCAAGGCCCCGGTCCGACCCCCTACAGCAAGCGAGTTGTGATGGCCAACGACAACACCCCGATTTTGGAAATGCGGGGTATCACCAAGACCTTCCCGGGCGTCAAGGCGCTCTCGGACGTCACGCTGAGCGTGCGCCGCGGGGAGGTCCACGCCATTTGTGGCGAGAACGGCGCGGGTAAGTCGACCCTGATGAAGGTGCTCAGCGGCGTCTACCCGTACGGCACCTACGACGGCGACATCGTCTTCGAGGGTGAGGTCAGCCGTTTCAAGACGGTGCGTGACTCCGAGGAGCTCGGCATCGTCATCATCCACCAGGAGCTGGCGCTCAGCCCGTACCTCTCGATCGCCGAGAACATCTTCCTCGGCAACGAGCGGGCCAAGGGTGGCGTCATCAACTGGGCGCAGACCAACCGGCAGGCGTCCGAGCTGCTCGCCCGGGTCGGCCTCAGCGAGGCCCCGGACACCAAGATCATGGACATCGGTGTCGGCAAGCAGCAGCTCGTGGAGATCGCCAAGGCGCTCTCCAAGAAGGTCAAGCTGCTCATCCTCGACGAGCCCACCGCGGCTCTCAACGACGAGGACAGCGCGCACCTGCTGGACCTGCTGCGGCACCTGCGGGATCAGGGCATCACGTCCATCATCATCTCGCACAAGCTGAACGAGATCGCGGCGATCTCCGACAACACCACGATCATTCGTGACGGTCAGAGCATCGAGACCCTCGACATGCACGGCGCGGAGCCGATCACCGAGGACCGCATCATCCGGGGCATGGTCGGCCGCGACCTGGCCCACCGGTACCCGGACCACACTCCGAAGATCGGTGAGGAGGTGCTGCGGATCGAGGACTGGACCGTGCACCACCCGAACGACCCGTCCCGGGTCGTCGTCGACCACGCCAGCATCAACGTGCGCGGCGGCGAGATCGTCGGCATCGCCGGACTGATGGGCGCCGGCCGGACCGAGCTCGCGATGAGCGTCTTCGGTCGCAGCTACGGCACGAACATCTCCGGCAAGGTCTTCCTGCACGGCAAGGAAGTCTCGCTCAAGACTGTCGACGCGGCCATCAAGCACGGTCTCGCGTACGCGACCGAGGACCGCAAGCACTTCGGCTTGAACCTGATCGAGGACATCAAGCGCAACACCACCTCGGCCAACCTCAAGCGGATCTCCAAGCTGGGCGTCGTCAGCGGCGCGCAGGAGGTCACCTGGGCCGAGCGGTTCCGCAAGGACATGAA